>NZ_JANFLS010000009.1 GCF_024385465.1 Arthrobacter sp. zg-Y844 | reverse complement strand
GGCAGGAGTCAGTCCGTATACATCGTCTTGCGACTTCGCACGGACCTGTGTTTTTAGTAAACAGTCGCTTCCCCCTGGTCTCTGCGGCCCACACCCGCTCCGGAAAGCAAGTTTCCATCACGGGGCAGGCCCCCCTTCTCCCGAAGTTACGGGGGCATTTTGCCGAGTTCCTTAACCATAATTCTCTCGATCGCCTTAGTATTCTCTACCTGATCACCTGTGTCGGTTTGGGGTACGGGCGGCTAAAACCTCGCGCCGATGCTTTTCTAGGCAGCATAGGATCACCGGATTCCCCCATACGGGGGTCCCATCAGATCTCAGGTGCGTCATCAAAGACACAGTGACGGATTTGCCAATCACTGACCCTACATCCTTAGACCAGGACAACCATCGCCCGGCCCGGCTACCTTCCTGCGTCACACCTGTTAATACGCTTACCTCCCAGGTTACGGTCCCGCGCTCCACCAAAACCCGGAACACCACAAGGGTGCACGGGCAGGTTTCGGGCGGTTAGTAT
>NZ_JANFLS010000008.1 GCF_024385465.1 Arthrobacter sp. zg-Y844 | reverse complement strand
CCCCGCGAAGGGCGCGCACTGGTTGGACTCTGTTTTTTGTTGGGGTTTGGCCGCCATGCTCGGGCGCTTTTCCAGCGTCCCGGCCGCGGCGACTTAGAAAACTTTACACACGTTTGCCCGTAGCCGCAAATCGTCCGGATAGCTGGAGCCGGCCCCCTACCGGGCGCCGGCTCCTGCTATCCGTCAGCCTCTCCGTACGGGAGGCCCTGGACTAGCTGCTGCGCCTCCGGAACGAACCCAGGATCAACAGCGATCCGGCCAGGACGGCACCACCTGCTGCCATGGCCATGGCAGTGGCGTCTTCAGCCCCGGTCCGCGGGAGCCGTTCGGTTACCGGCACGGGGGCGTATTCATTGACCACCTCAGCTGTCAGCTCCTGCCCCGGCAGGATGGTGACCTCCGCCGTACCTGAGGAGGAGACGGTGACATCCTCGTTGGCACCTGACGTCGGCTCCGAGACCCGGCACAGAACCCCCGCCGGGATCCCTTGGTACAGCTGGGTAAACGTGCCGACCGTGGTTCCTGCGGGGATCACGAACGTCTCGTCAATCAGCCCGTCACCGCACTGGACGTGCAGCACGATGTCGTCCTGCAGGCCGGCTCCGGAGCCGGTGATGGTTTTCGCCACGACCAGGTTGCCCGGGTTGAATTCCACGGTATTGGTCACGGTGAGAACATTCTCCCCCTCAGTGATCGTCACCGGATCGGAGAGGGTAGGCGTCACCGTCACCTCCGTGGTGGACCCGGTAGTCTCTTCCGTCACAGAGCAGACCGTTCCAACCGGAAGATCGGTTACGGTTTCGGTTACCGGGGTTGTTGTCCCGGCCGGGATTTCAAAGACGAAAGCCCCTACAGGACCGCAGTCCACAGCAAGGACGATGGCGCCCTGGCTGCCGGCTGCCTCTCCGGCAAAGGCCTTATTTACCGTTAGGTCTCCGGCGACGAAGAACTCCGCCGTGGCCTGGGCGTTGGACTCAATCTGTGCGTTGGCCGCCAGGATCAGCTTTTGCGCCGTCGTCACGTCGGGGTTGTTGCCCGCGTAGAGGTAGACGTTGCCTGTCTCTACGGTCACCACAGCACTTGCGGTGATCACAGCAGGGTCCGTGGTTTGGGCCGTACTGCGTACCCAGACCTGACTGCCGGACTCCACCGGGTTAACGAGGGGAACGGTCCCCGCGGGATCCGTGAACAGAGTGAAGCCCGCGGGTGCCTCCACTGTCAGTGCCGCGCCGCCGCCGGCGGTCACGGTGAAGGGCCCCGTCACGCCGTCCACTGGTCCGGCGGCTACAGGGGGAGCAATAGTCACGTCCGGCGGCGGCGGTTCAGTGAGTGGCCCGGCTGCAAGAACAGCGTCGATAATTCCCTGAGTCAGCGGGCGGACCGGATCCGTGTCCTGCAGGACGAAGCCGTCGCTGAAGAACCAGATTGCTGCCTGGACCGCTGCAGCACGAATACTGTCATTCGCTGCTTCGGCAGGGAGGCCGGGCTGGTCCGGGTAGTAGCTATTCAGGACCCGGTTCACGTATCCCACGTTGGGAACGTTGGCCTCACCCCACGTACCGCTCTCATACCCCAGCCCGGAGTAGGTGGAGGTACGGATGTCGATGCAGTACATTTCCTGGATGTTGCCCTCCGCATCCTCGGTGAGGATGGTGCCGGCGAAGGACGGATTATCGGTTTCGTAATCTGCCGGTACGTCCGGGGGATAGGCACTGATATCAAATGCCGCTCCTACGGGCGGCAGTCCTCCCGTTGCGGCGGTCCCCAACCCCTGACCGGTCATTGTGATTTCGACCTGGGCGGCGGGAACGGCATCACCAGGCTGCGGGCCGGAAAACACGGCCTGCGCCGGCAACGCCGTGACCACCAATGCGGCCAGCAATGCGCCAACCAGACCAAGCAGGTTCCTAAAATATCTGCGTCTGTTACTCCCCCTCCCCCGATGCCCCCCAAACTGTGTGAGTGCTGCAATCCGACTCATAAGGTTCCGCCTTCTCTCTGGCTTATCGAGAGGGGCCACTGCACCACCAGCAGTTTGGCAGCCGCAGCCGTCTGGCCCCGAGGTCGCGACGCTATCCCCACAAGCTGGGATTTGTAAGGGTAAGAGTGGACCATGCAACGTTAAAAACCGAGAATCGGCTGTTCCGGCAATATCGGTAATATCGGCAATATCGCAGGGCTTACCCCGATGCGGCAGAGCTCCCACACGAAGGTCCGAAGGCGGAGCGGTGGGAGGGAGATCGATTCTGCATGCTCGGGGCACGCAACACGTCCAAGAGACGATGCCCGGCCTGGTGCCTGGGGTCGGGCGGACGGCGCCTGCTGCCTCGACGCCGGCGGGGCCGGCGGGGCCGGCGGGGCCGGGGCCCGACAAGCCCGGCCCGTTAAAGAGGAAGAGCCCGTACCAGCACTGGTACGGGCTCAACCTGTATTCA
>NZ_JANFLS010000007.1 GCF_024385465.1 Arthrobacter sp. zg-Y844 | reverse complement strand
TTCCGCCCACCCCGTGGGTATGGGACGGTTTTTTTAGCCGGTTTCGAATTTAGTGCAGTGCCTGCAGCCAATTTTCCTTGGCTCGGGTGCTGTGTCTGTAACACATTTACGGAGAGTTTGATCCTGGCTCAGGATGAACGCTGGCGGCGTGCTTAACACATGCAAGTCGAACGATGACTTCTGTGCTTGCACAGAATGATTAGTGGCGAACGGGTGAGTAACACGTGAGTAACCTGCCCCTGACTTCGGGATAAGCCTGGGAAACCGGGTCTAATACCGGATACAACGGACCACCGCATGGCGGTCCGTGGAAAGCTTTATGCGGTTTTGGATGGACTCGCGGCCTATCAGCTTGTTGGTTGGGGTAATGGCCCACCAAGGCGACGACGGGTAGCCGGCCTGAGAGGGTGACCGGCCACACTGGGACTGAGACACGGCCCAGACTCCTACGGGAGGCAGCAGTGGGGAATATTGCACAATGGGCGGAAGCCTGATGCAGCGACGCCGCGTGAGGGACGAATGCCTTCGGGTTGTAAACCTCTTTCAGCAGGGAAGAAGCGAAAGTGACGGTACCTGCAGAAGAAGCGCCGGCTAACTACGTGCCAGCAGCCGCGGTAATACGTAGGGCGCAAGCGTTATCCGGAATTATTGGGCGTAAAGAGCTCGTAGGCGGTTTGTCGCGTCTGCTGTGAAAGCCCGGGGCTCAACCCCGGGTCTGCAGTGGGTACGGGCAGACTAGAGTGATGTAGGGGAGACTGGAATTCCTGGTGTAGCGGTGAAATGCGCAGATATCAGGAGGAACACCGATGGCGAAGGCAGGTCTCTGGGCATTAACTGACGCTGAGGAGCGAAAGCATGGGGAGCGAACAGGATTAGATACCCTGGTAGTCCATGCCGTAAACGTTGGGCACTAGGTGTGGGGGACATTCCACGTTTTCCGCGCCGTAGCTAACGCATTAAGTGCCCCGCCTGGGGAGTACGGCCGCAAGGCTAAAACTCAAAGGAATTGACGGGGGCCCGCACAAGCGGCGGAGCATGCGGATTAATTCGATGCAACGCGAAGAACCTTACCAAGGCTTGACATGAACCGGAAAGGCCTGGAAACAGGTCCCCCACTTGTGGCCGGTTTACAGGTGGTGCATGGTTGTCGTCAGCTCGTGTCGTGAGATGTTGGGTTAAGTCCCGCAACGAGCGCAACCCTCGTTCTATGTTGCCAGCGCGTTATGGCGGGGACTCATAGGAGACTGCCGGGGTCAACTCGGAGGAAGGTGGGGACGACGTCAAATCATCATGCCCCTTATGTCTTGGGCTTCACGCATGCTACAATGGCCGGTACAAAGGGTTGCGATACTGTGAGGTGGAGCTAATCCCAAAAAGCCGGTCTCAGTTCGGATTGAGGTCTGCAACTCGACCTCATGAAGTTGGAGTCGCTAGTAATCGCAGATCAGCAACGCTGCGGTGAATACGTTCCCGGGCCTTGTACACACCGCCCGTCAAGTCACGAAAGTTGGTAACACCCGAAGCCGGTGGCCTAACCCCTTGTGGGAGGGAGCCGTCGAAGGTGGGACCGGCGATTGGGACTAAGTCGTAACAAGGTAGCCGTACCGGAAGGTGCGGCTGGATCACCTCCTTTCTAAGGAGCACCTCGAAGACCATGTCCTTCCACAGTGTTGGATGTGTGCTTTGCAGGAGATGCCCATATCGGAGACATATGTTCTCCGGTGGGTGCTCAAGGGTGGAATATCAATGGATAGGCGCCGGCATGCCGGCCGTAATGGATCAGTACGTTCCTTCCCTTCGGGGAGGTTCCTGGAACATCCGCTGCGGCCCTGGTAAGTCCGGTTAGTCGTTTGGCACACTGTTGGGTCCTGAAGCAACAGGCACCCGTGTTCTTCTCCCTTTCTGGGGGTGGTTCTGCGGGTTGACTGGTTTGTTTCTGTTTGTTCCTGCGCAGGCCGGAACCGTGTCGCTGACAGCCCTTTGCGGGGTGGTCGGGTGCGGGGATGGGTGTGACGGGGTTGTTGTTTGAGAACTACATAGTGGACGCGAGCATCTTAAAATATTAAGTGCAATTTCAGAAAAACCTGGTAGATCCGGGTGCCTCTCAAGGGTGCCTGGTGAGACCGTGGTTTTCTCGATAGCGATAATAAATTGATCTTTGTGGTCAAGTTTTTAAGGGCACACGGTGGATGCCTTGGCATCAGGAGCCGAAGAAGGACGTAGGAATCTGCGATAAGCCTGGGGGAGTTGATAACCGAACTTTGATCCCAGGATGTCCGAATGGGGAAACCCCGCCCGGCGCGCGAGTGACCGGGTGACCCGCATCTGAACACATAGGGTGCGTGGAGGGAACGTGGGGAAGTGAAACATCTCAGTACCCACAGGAAGAGAAAACAACAGTGATTCCGTTAGTAGTGGCGAGCGAACGCGGAAGAGGCTAAACCAGTGGTGTGTGATAGCCGGCGGGCGTTGCATCACTGGGGTTGCGGGACTTTCCGTACCGATTCTGCCGGATCGGTGAAGTGAGTGCAGATGTATAGGTGAACCGGTTTGAAAGCCGGGCCGTAGAGGGTGTTAGCCCCGTAACCGGAATGCATGCTGCCGCTTGGAGAGGATCCCAAGTAGCACGGGGCCCGAGAAATCCCGTGCGAATCTGCCAGGACCACCTGGTAAGCCTAAATACTCCCTGATGACCGATAGCGGACAAGTACCGTGAGGGAAAGGTGAAAAGTACCCCGGGAGGGGAGTGAAATAGTACCTGAAACCGTGTGCCTACAAACCGTTGGAGCAGCTCTGATTGCTGTGACAGCGTGCCTTTTGAAGAATGAGCCTGCGAGTTAGTGTTACGTCGCGAGGTTAACCCGTGAGGGGAAGCCGTAGCGAAAGCGAGTCTGAATAGGGCGATGCAGTGGCGTGATCTAGACCCGAAGCGGAGTGATCTACCCATGGCCAGGTTGAAGCGACGGTAAGACGTCGTGGAGGACCGAACCCACTTCAGTTGAAAATGGAGGGGATGAGCTGTGGGTAGGGGTGAAAGGCCAATCAAACTCCGTGATAGCTGGTTCTCCCCGAAATGCATTTAGGTGCAGCGTTGCGTGTTTCTTACCGGAGGTAGAGCTACTGGATGGCTAATGGGCCCTACAAGGTTACTGACGTCAGCCAAACTCCGAATGCCGGTAAGTGAGAGCGCAGCAGTGAGACTGTGGGGGATAAGCTTCATAGTCGAGAGGGAAACAGCCCAGACCACCAACTAAGGCCCCTAAGCGTGTGCTAAGTGGGAAAGGATGTGGAGTTGCCCAGACAACCAGGAGGTTGGCTTAGAAGCAGCCACCCTTGAAAGAGTGCGTAATAGCTCACTGGTCAAGTGATTCCGCGCCGACAATGTAGCGGGGCTCAAGTACACCGCCGAAGTTGTGGATTTCAGATATAGATAAGCCTTCGTGGTTCAGTCGTCTGGAGTGGTAGGGGAGCGTCGTGTGGGCAGTGAAGCTGCGGTGTAAACCAGTGGTGGAGCCTACACGAGTGAGAATGCAGGCATGAGTAGCGAAAGACGGGTGAGAAACCCGTCCGCCGAATGATCAAGGGTTCCAGGGTCAAGCTAATCTGCCCTGGGTAAGTCGGGACCTAAGGCGAGGCCGACAGGCGTAGTCGATGGACAACGGGTTGATATTCCCGTACCGGCGAAGAACCGCCCATACCAAGCAGGGGACACTAACCGTCCGGAGCCTGCCCGATCACCCTTGTGGTGTGAGGGTTTTGGCCGAGCACGGGACCTGATCCTGGGAGGTAAGCGTATTAACAGGTGTGACGCAGGAAGGTAGCCGGGCCAGGCGATGGTAGACCTGGTCTAAGGACGTAGGGTCCGTGATAGGTAAATCCGTCACGGTGTCTTTGATGACGAACCTGAGATCCGACGGGACCCCCTCACA
>NZ_JANFLS010000006.1 GCF_024385465.1 Arthrobacter sp. zg-Y844 | reverse complement strand
ACAGGGGGATCCGGTGATCCTATGCTGCCTAGAAAAGCATCGGCGCGAGGTTCCAGCCGCCCGTACCCCAAACCGACACAGGTGATCAGGTAGAGAATACTAAGGCGATCGAGAGAATTATGGTTAAGGAACTCGGCAAAATGCCCCCGTAACTTCGGGAGAAGGGGGGCCCCAACCTTGATGGACACTTGCTGTCCGGAGGGGATCGGGGCCGCAGAGACCAGGGGGAAGCGACTGTTTACTAAAAACACAGGTCCGTGCGAAGTCGCAAGACGATGTATACGGACTGACTCCTGCCCGGTGCTGGAAGGTTAAGAGGACCGGTTAGCCCTTACGGGCGAAGCTGGGAATTTAAGCCCCAGTAAACGGCGGTGGTAACTATAACCATCCTAAGGTAGCGAAATTCCTTGTCGGGTAAGTTCCGACCTGCACGAATGGAGTAACGACTTCCCCGCTGTCTCAACCATAAACTCGGCGAAATTGCAGTACGAGTAAAGATGCTCGTTACGCGCAGCAGGACGGAAAGACCCCGAGACCTTTACTATAGTTTGGTATTGGTGTTCGGTGTGGCTTGTGTAGGATAGGTGGGAGACTGTGAGACCCGGACGCCAGTTCGGGTGGAGTCATCGTTGAAATACCACTCTGGTCATACTGGATATCTAACTTCGGCCCGTAATCCGGGTCAGGGACAGTGCCTGATGGGTAGTTTAACTGGGGCGGTTGCCTCCTAAAGAGTAACGGAGGCGCCCAAAGGTTCCCTCAGCCTGGTTGGCAATCAGGTGTCGAGTGTAAGTGCACAAGGGAGCTTGACTGTGAGAGAGACATCTCGAGCAGGGACGAAAGTCGGGACTAGTGATCCGGCGGTACATTGTGGAATGGCCGTCGCTCAACGGATAAAAGGTACCTCGGGGATAACAGGCTGATCTTGCCCAAGAGTCCATATCGACGGCATGGTTTGGCACCTCGATGTCGGCTCGTCGCATCCTGGGGCTGGAGTAGGTCCCAAGGGTTGGGCTGTTCGCCCATTAAAGCGGTACGCGAGCTGGGTTTAGAACGTCGTGAGACAGTTCGGTCCCTATCCGCTGCGCGCGCAGGAAATTTGAGAAGGGCTGTCCTTAGTACGAGAGGACCGGGACGGACGAACCTCTGGTGTGTCAGTTGTACTGCCAAGTGCACCGCTGATTAGCTACGTTCGGATGGGATAACCGCTGAAAGCATCTAAGCGGGAAGCCCGCTTCGAGATGAGATTTCCATACACCTTGTGTGTGAGAGGCCCCCAGCCAGACCACTGGGTTGATAGGCCGGATGTGGAAGCGGGGACTAAAGACCCGTGAAGCTGACCGGTACTAATAGGCCGATAACTTACACCACACCAGCACCTGGACGGACACGACTTCAAACGGTCCGTCAAAGTATAAAGGGTGTTGTAGATCATGCTGCTTGCGTCCACTATGTGGTTCCCGGACAACAACCGTTGGTTGTTGCACCAGGAACGAACACCGAATCACGCCTCCTTGTCCGGGGG
>NZ_JANFLS010000005.1 GCF_024385465.1 Arthrobacter sp. zg-Y844 | reverse complement strand
ACCCACAGCGCCGATGGTACTGCATCCGGGAGGATGTGGGAGAGTAGGTCACCGCCGGACAATATTTGAATACAGGTTGAGCCCGTACCAGTGCTGGTACGGGCTCTTCCTCTTTAACCGGCCAGGCAGAACCCGCCGGCACAGGGGCCTGCTGGGTTCCGCACTCTGTTGTTCAGTACTGTGTTTCTTCCGACATCCAGGACAAGCCCGGTTGCCCCGCCGTGGTCAAAACCGTATGGAAGACGCGGTAAGATTAACGAGCAGAACCCGAAAGGGCAGCCTGTAATCAGACTTCCCGACGCATTGCCGTCGGGGCTAGGGTTACGGCGGTCATAGCGTGGGGGAAACGCCCGGTCCCATTCCGAACCCGGAAGCTAAGACCCACAGCGCCGATGGTACTGCATCCGGGAGGATGTGGGAGAGTAGGTCACCGCCGGACATACGTTGGGATAAGGATCCGCACAAGGATGTGCGGGTCCTTATCTGTTTAACTCCACCTCCCGGGCCGTTTTTCTCCAGCCGAGGCTCGACCCGCTGAGGGATGTGCGCAAGCATGGTCCGGTGGCCGGCGAAAACAGCAACAGCAAAGGCTTTGCGCGAGTGAATTCGGGTCCGGACCTGGACCGCACCATGTTCTTCAGCGACGCCGTCTTCGCTATCGCCATGACGCTGCTGGCCGTGGATATCCGGGTGCCGCAGGTGCCGGCAAACGAGCTTGGGGAGGCCGTGGCCGCGCAGCTTCCGGAGTTCGGCGCTTACGTCCTGTCCTTTGTGGTGACCGCCGCCTATTGGCTGAGCCACCACCGGCTCTTCCGGCTCCTTCGGGGATTCACCGGCCGGCTGCAGCAGTTGAACCTGGTGCTGCTGCTGTTCGTCGCACTGCTGGGGTACGCCACCGACATGCTGGCGTTTTACGGAGACCAGGTGCTCGGCGTCGTGATTTATGCGGCGGCCCTGGGGCTTATCGGCACCGCGAATACCGGGCTGTGGATCTACTGCAGCCGCACGGGCCTTTTCCGGGATGACGTGGATCCCCGGCTTCCGGCATTCGCGCAGGTCCGCGCCCCGGTCACCCCTGCGGTTTTCCTGGCCTCGATTCCCATTGCCATCCTGTGGAGTCCGGAAGCGGCGATCTGGTCTTGGCTGGGAATTGTCATTATCAATGCCTTGCTCCACGGCCTCGGCCGCAGGCGAACCGGCTCGGCGTAAGCTGCCCTTCAAATGACGTCGATTCGTTGGTTTGGGCCTGTGTCGGGTAGTCTTATATCTGCTTCTACGGGAGCAAGCCTGGAGGATTCGCCTAGCGGCCTATGGCGCACGCCTGGAACGCGTGTTGGGTTAACGCCCTCGGGGGTTCAAATCCCCCATCCTCCGCCAGGACAAAGAAATACCCCGGTCTTCGGACCGGGGTATTTCTTTTTGCCCGAACAGCTACCGCTCGGCCCGCAGCGCGGCACGCGTGGCTACCGCAATAGAGCCCAGCCCGAGTGCCGCCGTCGCACCGGCCAGGCCGAGGTACACGGCCGGCACGATCGTGGGCAGCGGCACCCCCGAGATACTCACGGCGATCCCCATCAGCGGCGGCAGGGCGAGGACGGTGCCGATGACGACGGCGGACGCGACTATCAGCAGGGACTCGGCTCCCATCATCCGCCGCAGCTGGGTATCCGACGCCCCCAGGGTCCGCAGTAGCAGCATCTCCGGCCGGCGCCGCGCCGTCGCCATCACCAAGGTGTTGACCACGGAGACGGCAAGGTACCCAAGTAGGACCAGCATCGCGATCACCGAAACCCATGAGTCGGCATCCCGTTGCGCGGCTCCGGCCGCCCCGAACTCCTCCTTATCCAGGAGCGTCAGCCCCAGTCCGTCCACGGCAGAGGCCAGTTCTCCCGGATCGGTATCCGCCGCCGTGCTGACCAGCAGGTAGTCGTTCAACCCGGTAGTGGTGTGGCTGCGCAGTGTCTCATTCGCCACCGCCACATCCCCGAATCCCAGCCCCCGTTCGTAGGTGGCGACGACGACGGCGGTCGCCTCGGTGCCGTCCCCGTAGTAGAAGTCGAAGTCCTCACCCACAGCCGTACCGGATTCGCGGGCCAGGTCCACGCTCAGTGCCACGGTGTCGGCGTCCGCCAGCCGGTCCAGGGAACCTTCGTTTACGTCGAGGTCCAGGGTTCCGTTCAGGTCCGCCAGCCCCTGAATGGCATAGGGCTGCACACCGTCCTCCATCCCCGCGAAGCCGGCCTTGGCAAGGACTGCGGAACGGGCCACCGGCGAGGTGGATTCCACCCCGGGAAGCTCAGCCACCTGATCGGCGAGATCCTCGGACACTCCGGACCCCGGAGCGCTGACCAGATACCCGGCCACCACCCCGTCACGGGACTGCCGCCCGGCTTCCGTTGCCACGGTGGCCGGCATAAAGAACTGCACGGACCCGAGCGCAATGGCCAGCGCCAGCGGAACGATTCCCGAGGCCAGCCGCCGCGGGAAGGCGCTGGCGTTGGCCTCCGCCAGGGCCAGCGACGCGGAGGGACTGCGGCGGACCAGCGGCCGCACCAGTTTCAAGGCACCCGTCACCAGCCACGGTCCCAGCAGGCCCGCGCCGATCATCAGGAGCAGGATGCTGGAGGCTGCCGACGCCAGGCCCGCAGTGCCCGGAACCGCAATCGGTACCAAAGCCGCAACCAGACCGGCAGCCAGCAGTGACAGCCCGGTGATGACGCGTCCGCGGCCCAGCCGGGAAGCCTCCGTCACGGAGTCCCGCAGGGCATCCGTGGGCGCCGCACGGACCGTGCCCCGCGCCGAGACGAGCGAGGCACCCACCGCTGCGGCGACACTGATGGCCACTGCAGCCAGGGCCGGCAGCGGGCTGTAGGCCAGGACGAAGGATTCCGGAAGCACGCCGCCGGCAACGAACTGGTTGCCCAGGAACCATGCCAGCAGGAAACCGGGTGCCGCGCCCAGCACGGCGGCAGCGCTGGACACCAGCAGGACTTCCCGCATCACGAGGCCCAGGGTCTGGTTCGCTCCGGCTCCCACTGCGCGCAGCATCGCGAATTCCCGGCGCCGCGCCATGATGGACAGGGACAGGGTTCCTGCAGTCACAAAGACCGCGGTCATCACGGCCACACCTGCCAGCGACCCGCTGAGCAGCAGCAGCGTGGAGCGGGCGGCGGACCCGCCGAGATTCTCCACGTCTCCGCGGCGGTCCCCGGTATAGCCGACGACGTCGGCCACCTGCGCCTCGATATCGGCGGAGAGCTGCGCCGGCCGGATCCCGGGTTCGGCGATCACGCCGACGGTGGCCACGGTGTCGCCGTGCGGCCACAGGGCCTGGGCGCCGGCGGTGCTCAGGAAAGCTGCAGGGCCGGTGTCTACTCCGGACTCGGGAGCGGCGACGCCGGACACCGTGTACTCGGTGGGTTCCCCGCCGTGGGTAAGGGTAAGCGAGGTGCCCGGAGGTGCTCCGAAGGATTCATCCACCACCACTTCGGTTGCCCGTTCGGGAGCTTCCCCGGAGGTCAGTGTGTAGGGAGTCAGGGCCGCGGAGTCCCAGGCGGCGGCGGAAACCGCCGTACCGTCGGTGGTGGCCAGGGGAAGCTCGATGCTGCCCACGGCGCGTTCGACGCCGGGAACGGCTGCGATTTCGTTCACCGCTTCGGCGGGAAGCAGGACGCGCTCGGCGAACGGAGCGTCCATGTCTTCGACCACGGGATGGGCCTGCGGCGCACCTACAACGACGTCGGCCCCCTGCAGACGCTGCGGGGCAATGCCGCCGCGGGTTCCGGACTCAATGAGGACGCCCATCGCGGTGATGAGCGCGGCGCACAGGAACACGGCTACGAAAACCCCGGCGAATCCGCCGCGGTGGTGCCGGATGGATGCTCTGGCAAGAGAAAACATGTTAGCGCTCCCCGAGGTTGGCCATGCGTTCGCTGACGTCATGGGCGGTGGCGCCGGTCATGCTGCCGTCGAGGCGCCCGTCCGCAAGGAAAATGACCGTGTCTGCGTGCCCGGCTGCCACCGGGTCGTGGGTCACCATCACCACCGTCTGGCCCAGCGCGGAGACGGTGTGCCGCAGCAGGTCCAGCACCTGGCGTGCAGTGCCCGAGTCCAGGGCGCCGGTGGGTTCGTCCGCAAAGACGGCATCCGGGCGGGTGATCAGTGCCCGGGCGATGGCCGCCCGCTGCTGCTGGCCGCCGGAGAGTTCCTGCGGCTTCCGCTCACCCAGTCCGGACAGCCCGACTGCCTCCAGCACATAGTCCAGCCAGGCCTTGTCCGTGCCTCGTCCGGCCAGCAGCAGCGGAAGTGTCACGTTCCGCGCGACGGTCAGCTGGGGGAGCAGGTTGTAGGACTGGAAGACAAAACCGACGTGGTCCCGGCGGAAGCGGGTCAGGGCCTTGCTGTGCAGCTTCGAGATTTCGGTGGTGCCCAGCAGCACCCGGCCGCTGTCCGGGGCGTCCAGTCCGGCTGCGCACTGCAGCAACGTGCTTTTGCCGGAACCGGAGGGTCCCATGATGGCCGTGAAGGTGCCGGCCGGAACGGCCAGGGACACATCGCGAAGGGCCGGCACGCTGGTGTTGCCGGACCGGTAGCTCTTGGACACGCCCTGCAGCTGGAGGGCTGCGGGGCCGGAGAATTCGGAGGCGTCGGAGTACATCGGGTCATCCTTTGGTCGAGGGGTGCGGGTTCGTGGGGTGAGCTGATCTGCTGACTTCGACGCTACGGATTCCGGAAACCGGATCCGATACAGCCAATAGCCCGGTTTGGGGTATAGCTGGCTATACCGACAGCCCGAGAGGGGTCGGGCATAATTCAACGGGTGAGACTTCCCAGCCGCGCCAAGACCCGTCTCCGGGATGCTGCCTTCCTAGTGCGCGAGGGCTGGTACTGGCTGGCGTCCCTGACCGTTTTGGTGGCCGGTATTGGGCTGCTTCCGTTCGTGGCCCTTGGGGTGGGCCTGTATGCGGTGCCTACCCTCCTGGACCTCCTGAACCGTTTGGCCGCCCGGGCGCAGGCCCGTTCGGCGGCGTTCTCCTCCGCTGTCATTCCCTTTGACCGGCGCCGCCTCAGCGGTAGGTATTCGTTCACCGAGCTGGCCGCCCTGCTGAGTGCTCCGGAAACGAAACGGGACCTCTCCTGGCTGCTTTTCCACTGCGCATTTGCCCTACTGGCAGCGGCGCTGGCCCTGGCGCTTCCCTTCGGTGCCGTGCTCTATGTAGCGGCGGCGCCCCTGTGGCAGCTGTTCCCGCCGGACGCACCGCTGGAACTGACCATCTTCGTCCGCAGCTGGGGCGATGCCGTCCTGATGATGCTGCTGGGACTCGTATACGCCGCCGGGGCATGGCTGCTGCTGCCCTGGCTGGCACGGCGGTTCAGTGCGGCGACCCTGGGGATCCTTTCCCCGCGCCGGTATGCGGACCTGGCCCGCCGCATTTCCGATCTTTCGGCGGCCCGGGCCAGTGCCCTGGCCGCCCATGCGGCGGAGCTGCGCCGGATTGAACGCGAACTGCACGACGGCGCGCAGAACCGGCTGGTCGGCGTCGTGATGATGCTGGGACTGGCCCAGCGTGCGGCCGAAACCGACCCGGCGGCCGCCGTACCGTTCATCGGGCGGGCACAGGATGCCGCGTCGGAAGCACTCGCCGGACTGCGCGCCGCGGTACACGATATTTATCCGCCGGTCCTGGACGAACTCGGCCTGGGCGGTGCGGCCTCGGCCCTCACCAGCCGCTCGCCCATACCCTGCTCCCTGGAGGTGGAGGGTCTGCTGCGCGCGCCGGCAGCAGTGGAATCGGCGGCATATTTCGTCCTGGCCGAAGCCCTGACCAATGCTGCGAAACACTCCGGCGCCTCCCGGATCGACGTGGTGCTCCGCACCGAATCAACGGCACGGGAGGACGTCCTGGTGATCCTGGTGAACGACGACGGCCGCGGCGGCGCGAGGGCGGATCCGGCCGCCGGCGCGCAGAGCGCAACCGACGCAAACGGCTCCGGCACCGGTCTGGCCGGGATTGCCCGCCGTGCCGCCGCGTTCGGCGGCCGGCTGGTGCTGAACAGCCCTGAGGGCGGACCAACAAACATAAGGGTGGAGCTGCCATGCGCCTTCTAATCGCCGAAGATGATGCCCTGCTGCGCGCCGGGCTGGAACTGCTGCTCGAGAGCGAAGGGTTCGACGTGGTGGGTTCCTGGGACAACGCCGATGACCTGCTCGCGGCCTTCGAACCCGGCAGCGCCGACGGCGCCGTGCTGGACGTCCGGATGCCGCCGACCTTCACCAACGAGGGGCTGCGGGCCGCCCTGGAACTGAGGTCCCGGGTTCCCGAGTTCCCGGTGCTGGTCCTCTCCGCGTATGTGGAGGACCGGTACGCCAGCCGGCTGCTGGCCTCCGGCGCCCAGGGCGTGGGCTACCTGCTGAAGGAGCGGGTGGGCAACGTCGGCGAATTCGTGGACGGACTGCGGCGTGTGGCTGCCGGCGGCACCGCCATGGACCCGGAGGTCATCGCCCAGCTGTTCAGCCGGCGCAGCAACCAGGATCCCATCCGGTCGCTGACTCCGCGCGAGTTCGAAGTGCTGGGGCTGGTGGCCGAAGGGCTGGGCAACACCGCCATTGCCTCGGCCATTTCCGTCTCCGAAACCGCGGTCAGCAAACACATCGGCAATATCTTCGCGAAGCTCGGGCTGGCCCAGTCGGACAGCGGCCACCGCAGGGTGCTGGCGACTCTGGCCTATCTCCGCTCCTGACCGGCGGGTGCCGCAGGGCACGTAGCCGGGTCGGGCACTCGCGTAGCGCAGGTTTCGTTGCGGGTCTTGTTTCCCGGACGGCACCGGTGACAAGGTGTGATGCACTACAGCCGGGCGCAGGAGGACACACGTGGGACATGGCGGCGGAAAGGTAGCGCTGATCACCGGTGCTTCGCGGGGAATCGGCCGGCGCGTGGCGGAGCGGCTCGCGGCGCAGGGGACCGCCGTCGTCGTCAGTTACCGGCGGAATGCCGAACTGGCCAAGGAAGTGGTCACCACGCTGCAGGAACTCGGCGGCAGCGGCATCAGGGTGCAGGCCGATGTGGAGAACCCCGAAGACATTGTCCGGCTCTTCGATGCCGCAGCGGACGAATACGGCCGGCTGGACTACTTCATCAACAACGCCGCCGCCGCCGCGTTCAAGAACGTGGTGGACCTGAAAACCCATCATCTGGACCGTGCATACGCCGTGAACGTGCGGCCGTTTGTCCTCGGCGCGCAGGAAGCGGTGAAACTGATGGACGACGGCGGCCGGATAGTCGCGCTCACCAGTTACGGCAGTACCCGGGCCTTCCCGACCTATGCCGCCCTCGGCTCCTACAAAGCCGCAGTGGAGTCCTTTGTCCGGTTCATGGCGGTGGAATTCGGTCCCTACGGCATCAACGTCAACGCGGTGAACGGCGGGCTGATCGATTCCGATTCGCTGGACTACTTCTACTCCATGGATGGCATGGCGCCCATGGACAGCGTCATCTCCCGCCTGCCCAAACGCCGTCCCGGCACCGTGGATGAAATGGCCGCCGCGGTGGAGTTCCTGCTCTCGCCGGGTGCGGAGTACATCACCGGCCAGGTCCTGGCGGTCGACGGCGGCCTCTCGGTCATTGCCCCGCCGTTCCATTCCGACGCGTCCGGCCCGCCGGTCGCCCTGCCGGACCGGCCAACCCGGCCCACCCGAGGCGGCAGCCGGTAAGGGCGCCGTCCGGACTGAAAGGAAGCATCAGTGAGCTACGATCCCGCCCGTTACCGGAACTACTTCGAACACTCCCTGACCTATGCGGCCGGCTTCGCACGCAATGTTGCCCGGTACGCTGACCGCGTTGCCCTCGCCGATCCGCCGTCGGGCCGGGAATTCACGTACGCCCAGCTGGGCGACGCCGTGAACTCCGTAGCGCGCGCCCTGGCCGAGCGCGGCGTGGGCCGCGGGGACCGGGTGCTCTACCAGCTCTACAACGGCATCGAATTCGCCCTCCTGTACCTGGCGACCCAGCGGCTGGGGGCTGTCAGCGTTCCGGTGAACTACCGGCTGGCGCCCGCGGAGACGGCGCATATCCTGCGGGACAGTGATCCGGTGGTGTTCGTTGTGGACGCCGAGCACACCGAGACCGCTGCGCAGGCGCTGGAGCTTGCCGGGGTGTCGCCGCTGGTCCTGGTGGCGGGCGCTCCCGACTCCGGGGCCTGGGGACTGGGCTCCGGGCATTTGGGGCAGGACTTCGACACCGCCGTCGAGCAGGCCGCCGGGGACCTGCCGGACCTCCCCGTGGACTTTTCCACCTTCGAGGAAAGCACCCGCTTCTACACCTCGGGCACCACGGGCATGCCCAAGGGGGTGCCGCTGCCGTCCATCGCCGAGCTGATGAGCGCGCACGACGTCATCATGCACTTTCCGCTCAGCCCGCAGGACCGCACCCTGAACATGACCCCGTGGTTCCACCGCGGCGGCCTGCACTCCGGCGGGCCCAACCCGGTGTTCTACATCGGCGGGTCCGTGGTGCCGCTGCGCAGCTTTAACCCTTCGACGGTGCTGGACTGGGTGGGGGAGCAGGGGCTGACGTATCTGATCGGCGCCCCGACCACGCTGGAGATGATCGCCGTCGAGCAGGAAAAGAATCCGCGGAACCTGGAGACCCTGCGGGGCATCGTCACCATGGGTGCACCGTTGGACCGCGCCGCAGCGATCCGGTACCAGGAACTGCTCACGCCCCGGATCTTCAACGGCTACGGGACCACCGAGGGTTTCTGGAACACCTTCCTGCGGCCCGAGGACCTCCCCGCCCATGCCGGCAGTGCCGGGCGGGCGTGCACGGACGACGACGTCGCCGTCGTCCGCGTGTTTGAAGGCCGCCGCGGGCAGCCGCACGAACTGGCCGCCCGGGACGGCAGCGAAATCGGCGAGGTGATCATGCGCTCGCCGAAATCCGGGTTCAGCTACGCCAACCTGCCCCACGTCGAGGAGGAGAAGTTCCACGACGGGTGGCTTTACCCCGGGGACATGGCCACCTGGGATGCGGAAGGTTACCTGACCATCATGGGCCGGACCGATGACATGATCATTTCCGGCGGGGAGAACATCCATCCCGTGCAGGTGGAAGCCGCGCTCGCGGACCACCCCGGCGTCCTCGAATCCGTGGTGGTGGGAGTGCCGGATGACCGGTGGGGCCAGCGCGTGGTGGCGTACGTGGTGCGCCGGGACGCGGAGCTCGACGCCGACGGGCTGGATGCGTTTTGCCTGGCCCATCCCGGGCTGGCCGATTTCAAGCGGCCCCGCGGCTACCGTTTTGTCGACGAAGTGCCGATGACCGCCACCGGAAAGAAGATGCACTACAAGGTGGCGGATTCCGCGGCGCAGGACTGGCTGGACGGCCGGATGCACGTACCGGCGCCGGTCCGGAAGGCGGAGTAGATGGACGAGCGCGTGGTCATCACCGGCATGGGGGCGGTGACGCCGCTCGGCGGTACCTGGGGCGAAACCTGGGCGGGATTGAAGGACGGGCGCAGCGGGATCGACAAGATCACTGCCTTCGATGCCTCTGAGTTTCC
This sequence comes from Arthrobacter sp. zg-Y844, assembly GCF_024385465.1. Lineage (GTDB taxonomy): Bacteria > Actinomycetota > Actinomycetes > Actinomycetales > Micrococcaceae > Arthrobacter_B. Next base: position 245,654 of record NZ_JANFLS010000005.1, on the reverse strand, counting down.
CACCCGGATTGCCGGGGAGGTGAAGAACTTTGATCCCGCGCAGTACCTGCCGGTCAAGCGGCTGCGCCGGTCCTCCCGCGCCTCCCAGCTGGCAGTGGCGGCCTCACGCGAGGCGGTGGCCGACGCCGGACTGGGACCATCGCTGGAGAACACCGACGCGGCGGTGATCATCAACAGTGCTGTCTCCGGGTATCCGGAAATCCAGTCCGCCACGGAGATCTTCGGCCGTGACGGGCTGCGGCCCATCAGCCCCAGTTTCGTGGCGTCGTCGCTGACGAACATGCCGGCCTGCGAGGTGGCCATCGATCTGGTGGTTCACGGTCCCGTGAATGCCAGCGCCCTGGCCTGTGCCAGCGGTACCCAGGCTTTGCTGGAGGCACGCCGCACCCTGCTGGCCGGCGAAGCGGACGTGGTGGTGGCCGGCGGAACCGATGCAGCCATTACGTCCGTGATGTTCGCCGGGCTCAGCGCCATGCGCGGGCTGTCCCGGAACAACGATTCTCCCCAGGAAGCCAGCCGTCCCTTCGATGCGGACCGGGACGGTTTTGTCTTTGCCGAGGGAGCCGTGGTGTGCGTGCTGGAACTGCTCAGCCATGCCCGTGCCCGTGGTGCCGAGGTGTACGCGGAGCTGCTGGGCGGCGCACTGACGTCCGACGCGTTCCACATTGTGGCCCCGGAACCCGGCGGACAGTATGCGGCCCAAGCTATCTGCCGCACCCTGGACCGGTCCCGGCTGAACCCCGAGGATGTGGACCTGATCTGCGCCCACGGGACCTCCACGCAGGCCAATGACCGGACCGAAACCCTTGCACTGCACACGGCTTTCGGCGAGCACGCGTCGTCGCTTGCGGTCACGGCACCCAAGTCCATGACCGGACACCTCATCGGGGCTGCGGGGACCCTCGGATCCCTGCTCTGCGTGATGGCGATAGTCGAGGGTGTCATCCCGCCGACCCTGAACTATGCCACACCGGATCCGGAGTGCGACCTGGACTATGTTCCCGGTGCCGCCCGTGAGGCTCCCGTCCGCTACGCGCTCACCAACGCCTTCGGTTTCGGCGGCCAAAACGCTGTGGCGGCCTTCGGTCCTGTGACCTGACGTTCCTCCCGCAGGAGCTACTTGCAGTAGGAGTCGACGCCGGCCGTGTAAGCCTCCGGATAGAACTCCACGGCCAACTTGAAGGTTGCGTCACTCCACTCGCTGTCCCGGCTACTCCAGGCCGACGACACGTAGCCCGTATTGAAGTCGGGTTCCAGGCGAGAGTTCCAGATGTTCCGTTTTACCGGAGACGGATGCAGCCAACGGTCAGGTTCCCCGGTGCAGGCGGCATCCCAGTACTCCACAAGATCGTCATAGACCATACCGACGGCCAGCCTTCTGCCGTTATCCTTCGCGGCCTCATCGAGAACCCAGTCGGTGTACTGCTGGGCATGCTCCCGCACGCCGGGATCCACGATTTGATCGGTCTCGCGCTTCTGCCTGTAGGCCGCCGCCCCGCGGTGGTCGATGACGGCTTTTTCCCCCACCCGGTCCAGGTAGGCCTGGACTTCCGGCGACGTCATCACCGGGCTGTTCCAGAAGGCCTCGTAATCCTCCACCGTCAGCTGCCCCGCGGCGTTGGGGTGCGTCTCCAGGGATTCCAGCAGCATATCTGCCTCATGGGTAACCGAGAACAGGAGGTTCATATCGCCCGGATGGCTGCTCTCCGGCGGTATCGGTAACTTGCAGAAACGGGGGTGGGCGGCTTCAAAGGCAGCCGGGTAGACCTTGGCCACCAGGCTGGTTGCCTGTCTTGTAGAGTCCTCCGATTCCAGCAGCGACAGGATCTGGGGCTGGGTGGTAGTCCAGTTTCGAATGGGATGCCCGTTGGCCTGGTAGGAGACGTCGTCCGTGTCCCAGCGGTGGCAGGTCTTTCTGGACAGCTGTGCCAAGTCGCCATAAACCGCACTCTTCGCACCCTGGACCGTGCCGTGTGAGGCGAGCTCGGCTATCTCGTCCACGGCGGCCTGGGCGTTGGCACGTTTGGCTGGGTCTACGATCCCGTCCACCCTGTACTCCATGTGCTTCACGTCCTCTTGGAGACGCGCCTTCCATCCCTCGTTGATGACGTCCAGCAGTGCAAGGGCGTCCGGGGTGTTCAGGGCAGGTTCAGCCCAGAAGGCCGCGTAGTCTTCCTCGCTGATGTCTGCGGGGAGCGGGTCCGACGCGTAATGCACAGTGCTGCGTGAGGTCACCACTATGTAGCCTTCCGCCCGGGAATCCTCGGCGGCCTCGGTATACGTCAAGTACTCGACCCACAGATAGGCGGCAACAAGGGCGGCCACCACAAACAGGCTCACCAAGGTTACGACTGCCACCTTGAGCGGGCTGAACCTGCGTGGCTTGGGAGCCAGGTAGTCAGGCAGCACGATTGGATGTTCGCTCAACGTGCCGCCTCTCAGTAGGGGTGGTTCCCGCTGACGAAGCCTACCGCACGGACGAGGCGAGCTCCGGCTCGACATCGGGTGTTGCCGGCGCCTTCCGGTTCCCGGCACCCACGGCCTTCGCGGCCAGCCACACCGACACAGCGCCGAGGGCAAGTCCGGCGAACACATCGAGGACGTAATGCCAGCCGAAGTAGACCGTGGCCAGGGTGGTCAGGAGTAGGTAGATCCACATAACCCACCGCGCCACCTTCGGCAGGCGGGTCAGGTGCGCCACCAGCGCTGCCGTAAAGACGATGGATGTATGCAGGGAAGCGAAGGCTGCAATGCCGTGGACCGCGTCGGTGGCTAGCGGATTCGCCAGCACCTCGATCCGGTTTTCATACAGGCTGTCCTGCAGGCCTGAGACGGCGGTTTCCGGCAGGTCGCTGAACGGTGCGGCATCGTAGTAGACCGGACCCAGGGACGGCAGGGCGTAGTAGCTGACGGTGCCGAGGATCCAGTTGAAGGACAGGGCTGTGGCATACCAGGCCCCGCGCTGCAGGTTGTTGGACCACACCAGCGCCGCGGCGAGGGAGACCGGAACGAAGACCATAAAAAGCATGTAGACGCCGGAGAGGAGATCGGCGCTGAAGCCGGTGCCCAGCAGTTCATGCAGGACATCGCCGGGGTAGCTTCCGCCGGCCAGCCATTTGTCCGATTCCTCCAGCAGCCGGTCCGTCAGGTGGTCCTGCAGGAACGGCAGGAAGCTCTTGAGGTTCCGGTAGGACATGTACGCGAGGTAGAAGGTGATCAGTCCCGCCACGGCCACAGCCAGCCGGGGTCCGGACCAGCGCGTCCGCAGCACATCGGACGTCGCGGCTCCTACGCCGCCCAGCTCCCGGCGTCGAGCGAATACCCGAGGCACGACGTCGGCGGCGATCATCAGGAGCACCATCAGCGGCAGGCGCACGTAACTCGGGCCCAGGAATCCTTCCGGATCCCGGACGGGCAGACCCGTCACCACGGCGGTCACCAGCATGACCACGGTAAAGAGGACCGACACAATCAGGGGGACGCCGAAGAGGCGGCGCCAGGCAGGGCGGACGGAGCCGGCTTCGATAGTCATGAGACATTTTTATCCCAAGATTGGTATAAACCTGTTATCGAAGGACCCCCACCCTCAGTATGCTTTCGATCACACCGGGGGCGTGTTTCCGTCCTGCCTGACCCGGGAGCCTGCACCCGGCCGGCGCCGGGGACCCGGCCCTACTTGTTCAGAGCTGCGTCCAGCTGTTCCTGGATGGCGCCGTAATCCACGGAGTCCAGCTCCAGGATGCGGTCATCGAGGATCAGCGACGGGGTGCCGCGAAGCTGGAGGTCCTGGGCGTCTTCCAGGTCCTGGACCACCCGATCCCTAATAGCGTCCGACGTGTAGTCGGCCTGGAACTTCTCGGTGTCCAGGCCCAGGTCCTCCGCGTAGGAGACGAAGAGGTCATCGACATCGCTCTGGTTCTTCCAGTCCTGCTGGTGCTCAAAGATGGACGCAGCCATCGCCTCCTGGGCGCCCTGTTCCGCGGCGGCTTCCACGGCCCGGGCAGCCGGCGCTGCGTTCTGATGCTTGGGCAGCGGGTAGTTCCGCACAAGGATGCGGACCTCATCTCCGTAATCGTTCTTGGCCTGCTGGATCAGCGTGTCCATCTGGGCGCAGTAGGGGCACTGGTAGTCGGTAAACAGCACGAGGGTGGCTTTGGGGTCTGCGGGGTCGGTGATTGCCCTCGCATCCGCGGGAGCCACCTGCTCCCTGCGGTCAGCCGGGATGGAAGTTTCCGCCGACGGGCTGGCTGATGCTTCTGCCGTGGCGGTGCCTCCCGATGATTCGGAATCCGACGCCGCACAGGAGACCAGGGTGCCGACTGCGAGCAGCCAGGCAATCAGCAGGGCGAGGATGCTCTTGCGCATAGTTCCTTCCGGTGTGAGGTGTCAGGGTTCGCGGTTCGGCGCGCTCTGAAGCCCTCCAACGGCGGTGCCGGCATGAGGCGATGTCCCACCCGCGAGGCGATGTCCACCCGTGAGGCCCAGGCTGCGCCCACTAATTTTGATGGTCCCACCGGATCCGACCGTCCGGTAGCCTGCAATCCGGCATGGGTTTATATGCTTTTGATATGGCTCATGCGTGGCCGAACCTTTCGGTGCTGGAACTGTTTGTTGCCGTAGTGGATGAGGGCAGCGTGGCTTCCGGGGCGCGGAAACTGGGTATGGCCCAGCCCAATGCGAGCCGGGCTATTGCCGAGTTGGAAGCGGAGCTGCAGGCTCCCCTGCTGGAACGCAGCCCGCGCGGTTCGGTGCCCACGGCGATGGGACTCCTGCTGGCGGACTCGGCCCGGGAACTGTTGGAGGCGGCGCAGCGCTTCAACAGCGTGGTGAGTTCCAGCCGAAGCGGCGAGACGCTGGAACTCCGGGTGGGCGCCAGCCTCACCATCGGCGACATGCTGTTGCCCGCCTGGCTTGCCGAGCTAAAGCGCCGGCTGCCGCAGGCCCGCGTCGATGTTCAGGTGGAAAATTCGGCGCAGGTCATCGAGGAGGTGCAGCGGGGCACCCTCCAACTGGGGTTTGTGGAGACTCCGAATCTTCCGGTGCGGCTGAACGCCCTGGTGGTCCGCGAGGACGAGCTGGTGGTGGTGGTTGATCCGAATCACGAATGGGCCAACCGGACCCGGATCACTTTGCAGGAACTGGCGGAAACCCCACTGGTGGTTCGGGAATCCGGGTCCGGTACCCGCGAAGCGCTGCAGGAAGTCCTGGCCGGGTACGACGTCGTCGAGCCGGCCCAGGTGCTCAGCAGCAATGCTGCGGTGCGGGTTGCTGTTGCTGCCGGGGCCGGCCCTGCCGCGCTGAGCGAGCTGGTGGTCCGCGACCAGCTCGCCAGCGGAGAACTGCTGCGGGTTCCCTTCGAAGGCGAGGGAATCAGCCGACCCTTGACTGCCGTTTGGTCGGGTCCACGGCGGTTGACCGGAGTCGCGGCCGAGCTGGTGGCGGTGGCGGCGGGGAGAACATAGGTTCAACCCGGCGTCAGCCGCAGGGCCGGTTGGACGGTCTTGCGCATCACGGTCTTGTTCTTACCGATACGGCGCTCGAACGTGAATCCTGCCTTCTCGAACATGGCACGCGTTCCGTTGTGAAGGAATGAGGACGATGTTCTCTTGCCGGGGACGAGTTCATTGGGGAACGAGACCACCTCGCCTCCGCCTGCCTGCGCGATCAATTCGAGCGCGCCGTCCAGTGCCTCCCGTGCTACACCGGACCGTCGGTGGTCGCGGTCGACGAAGAAGCACGTGATGCGCCACGGCGCCGGCCTGGTCTCGCCGGCGTCGTACTGCTTGCGGTGGTAGATCCCCGGCAGCTCGAGCGGACTGCCGTACTGGCACCACGCGATTGCGTTGTCGCCGTCGAAAACGAGTGCGGCGTGTGCTGCGCCTTCCGCCACGAGTCGCTGCTTGAATGTCGGCCCGTCGTGCTCGCTTTTGGCAGTGTTCTCTGTGTCGCCGTGGAAATACGAGCAGTAGCACCCGCCCCAGACCCCGTTGTGTTTCTGCGCGAGTGCCAGCCACGCGGGGAAGGTCGCCGGAGTAAGCGGCTGAATCACGTGCGGCATCGCCATGTCCGTCCTGTCACGGGTTCAAGAAGGTCAAGATCCAGCCTCCGTCATAGGCATCTCGGCGACGCACAGGACCGCAGTGTTGCCGTCCTGGTCGGCAATCACAGTGAGCGACGGCGAACTAGTGTCATCCACGACGGTTCCCCCTGCGGCGACGGCGGCGTTGATTCGTTGCCCGGCCACCTCGGGCGCCACGTAGACCTCGACGTGGAACCGCTGGCTCCCGTGTTCGTTGGCGTCGCCGAACCACAGGTTCGGTATCCGCCCCGTGGAGTCCCGGATCTCGTCGCTGGGTGACCCGTGGCCCTGGGCGTCTGCGTTGCCTGTCAGCAGGGCTGCCCACACCGGGGCGATGGTCGCGGAGTCTGCGGTGTCGAGGCCGAGTTCGAGGACGCTGACGGAGGCCGGGTCGGCGTCGATCTGGTGCTCCGCGGCGATCCCGGTGATCAGCCTCGCGAGGTCGACATCCTGCTGGGTGACCCATTCGACGACGGCTTCGGTGCCTTCGCCGTCGCGGTAGATGGCGTCAGAGCTGACCAATTTGAGGTCGACGTACCCGTTGCCGATCGACACGCTCGGGTAGTGTCCGAGCGCATCGCCGGCCTCACCTACTGCGGTTACGAACCGTGCGCCAGTGCCGAAGTCATTGATCAGGTAGCGGGCGTGCAGTCCCTGGGCCAACTTGCGCCAGTCGGTCAGTTTGGCCTTGGCGATCGCCTGACCCGACAGCATGTCTCTGTCCCGTGATTTGATGCGTGATTCAGCTGCAGCGTTCGAGCTCGTCATTTCTGAGTGCCTCCTGTGCGTGTGCGAACAGTAAATCCGACGTCGAATGCATCTACAAGGAAAATCAGCCTTCGGTGTATTGGCGACGGTCGCCGTTGACCTCTTACTGCGAAGGGGCGAGCACGACGACGGAGGTCGGGGAACACGACGAAAGAAGGTCGAGGAGGCGTTCAGGGGCGCGGGCTCTTGGCGGCAAGGACCGGGCCTGCCTAGAACGGTGGTGCCGGTTCCTGCCGGGGTTCCTTCTCCTCATGGTCTGCTTGCAGGTCCGGCGCCGGCGGGCCCAGTTCCAAGAAGGGCTCCGTGCGGTAGATGCGGCCAGTAGGCGAAGTCCACTCGATGACTCCAGGTGTGGGTTGGCAGGCTTTCCAGAAACCCAGGGTCTTGAACCGGTGGTGCCGCCGGCAGAGGTGTTCCAGGTTCCTGTGGTCGGTGGGGCCACCCTTGGCCCAGTCGGTGGTGTGGTCGATGTCCGAATTTGCGGTGCTGACCCGGCACCCGGGGAACCTGCAGGTCCCGTCCCGGGCACGCAGCCATCTGGCCAATCCTGCCGGGACTTTCCGGCGTCGTCCGACACCAAGGATCTCGCCGGTTCGAGGGTCCTGGACGAGTCCGGTCCAGCGCGTGGCGTTACGTGCGAGCCGGCGGGCGGCTTCAGCGCTGATGGGTCCGTAGCCGTGCAGTTCGGCGGGCTGCTCGTCGGCTCCGAAGAGGGTCTCTGCGTTGATCAGGACCATGATCTCTGCCCTCGGCAGGACGCCGAGGGGATCTGGACCGCTGTCGGAGAGATCGCCGCCGCCGCCCGCGCCGCTGCTGCCCGCGCTGCTGCTGCCCGCGCTGCTGCTGCCCGCGCTGCTGCTGCCCGCGCTGCTGCTGCCCGCGCTGCTGCTGCCCGCGCTGCTGCTGCCCGCGCTGCTGCTGCCCGCGCTGCTGCCGCCCGCCCCTGAAGCCGTGGGCCTTCCCTGCTTCCCGCTGAAGCCTCCCAGCAGCAGCTGCGCCAGAATGTCCGCACGTAACTGGTCTCGGGTCCGGGGATCCCCTGCTGATTGTTCACCCCGGGCAGCAGTACTCAGGGCGGTGTAGATTTGCTGCGCTTCCGCTGCGGCCAAGTGCGCCGACAGCCAGGACATTCCGTCCTCATCCCGGTCCAGGGTGACCTTGCGCTGCTCGAACGCGCTCCGGTGCCGTTCAGGAACGGTCTCCGGATACTTTGCCTCGCGCAGCCTGCGGGCCTTGCAGGAGAACTGTGCCCTCGTGCGGCCCTCGGCCGCGGCAATCAGGTCCGCTTCGAACTCCGCCAGCCCGGCGGCGGGAGCACCTTCGCACTGCTCAAGCACCACCTGCGCGTGCGGGTAGCTGAGCCGTCCGTCTTCCAAGGCCTTCAGCGTGGCGGTATGGCTGCCGGTCAGGCGGTTGGCCTCGAACATCATCCGCTGGGCGGTTACCTGCGGAACGTGAAGGATGGCCGCGCATTCGGAGGATGCAAGGCTAAAGGCCATGCCGGGTTCCACCTGCCCCGACGCGGCGGCATAACTGTCCAGGAAGATGGTGTGCATTCGGGTGAGCAGCCGAGCCTGCTGCGCCTGCGCCCACGCGATCAGGTGTGCCACCTGGACCAGGGTTTCGCCGGTGGCTTCTTCGTCGAAGGATTCCGGGTTCTGCAGCGCCAAGGTTCCAGTGAAACCATCCGCAAATTCGCTGCTGCCCGCCTCGCGAGGAGGTTCATGGGTAACTGGTTCCGGAGTAGGCACCGGAACCGACGCCCGGTACACGGCGAGCGACGCCTGCCGACCGCCATTGCCTTGCTCTTCAGTTTTCGGTCCGGTGCTCTGCCCGGTATCCCCGACCTGATCCATGCTTAAGGATTCCATCCGGCACTGACATTTCCGGGCCCCAAAAGTGCCAAAACCCGGTGGTCGGCGCCTCCTCTGATACCTGTCTTTTTACGACCACTACTTGCTCTCAGACGACCCCGGGTGCGCCGCCCTACCGCCCGTCCGCCAGCCGCGCAATACGCTCGCGGGCAGAGCGCTCGCTGGGACCCTGCCGGCCCAAACCAAACCGGATAACACCCAAAACAAGTTTCACGGGAAACGTCATCGGCACCGGAACCGGACCGATATGCGGCGCCCGCAGCCCCAACAACTCCCGATGCTTCGGCTCCAGGCTGGCCACAGCCCCAGCAAACAGCACCCGATAACCGGGCAACTGATTCTTCGGCAACGGAGGACGGCGCAGGAACCGCAGCGCCTCCTGCACATACGCGCTATTGCGCAGCTGGGTATCGTAGCCGGCCATCTGCTTGCGCAGCTCCGCCTCGGATCGCGGCGGATCCGGAATCCCCATCAGCTCACCGGCCACCGCCCACTCCGCCACGTAGGCATCAGCCCCACCCGGAATCGGGCCGCCGTAACGCTGGTGCGAGGAGAGGAACGCATCGGTGAAGGCCAGGTGGACCCAGCGGGCAATCTCGGGATCGTTGGCCGAATACGGCTGCTCCACGTCGTCGGCGCCCACATAAGTGCCGTGCACACGTTCGTGCAGCCGCAGCACCCAGTCCGAGCCCGCCTTGGCGGCGGCCGTGTCCCCGTAGGTCACGGTGAAGATCCAGCGGATGGTCCCGGCAAGCCGGCCCAGCGGATCCTCCTTATAGTCGGAGAAATCGTGCACCCCGGCCATCGCCCCGGGATGCAGCGCCTGCAGCAGCAGGGCCCGCACCCCGGCGATGATCGTCGTCATGGAACCGTGCACCGCCCAGACCGCGGAGTCCGGACCGAAGTGGCCGACGTCGTCGCCCTTCGCCAGCTCGAGCTCCCACTGCGGAATCTCGGCGGCGTTGTTGCTGAACGTGCCGATCAGCTGTCGGCGCCAGGAATCGATGAACCGGGGAAGGGAAAGAGCACTCATCTTCCCCAGTCTCGTCCGGACGCCGACGTCGTGCCAGAGGGGCACGACGCCGGAACTCGCCTAGCGCAGCCGGGAACCTAGCGCAGCAGGATATCCACCGACCGGGAGTTGCCCATGGCCCGTTCCATCACGCCGGAACGGTTGGTGACGTCGTCGCGCAGGATTTCCGTGACCGACCCCAGGAAGCGGGACAGGTCCACCTTGTCCTCCGGAGCGGCGAGCAGCAGCTGGAAGCCGAACTCATGCAGCGCGTTGATGGACGCCTCGGCAAAGGACAGCGACGACTTCACGAACGCCTCGTCCATCATCACGGTGCCGTAGGTGCTGAAGCCCTGGGACACAATGCCCAGCTGGTAGGCCAGCGCGGACGCCATGATGAACGCGGTGAACCGCTGGCCCTCGCCGCCAGACATCAGCGACGCCTGCAGGTTGGTGAAGGTGTGCCCGCTGGCGAGGCGGTGGGTGCAGGTGATGGTCACGTGCGAGCGGACATCGAGCACCTCGGCCCGCCAGCGCTTCTCCTCGGGATCCTTCAGTCGGTCCACCAGGCCCTCGAGCGCAGCGTACCGGGCGTCCATGTCCGCCTTATCCTGCCGCGAGCCCATCATCGGCAGCGCGTTCTTCAGTTCCGTGCGGAACTTGTGCGCGGCGTCCGGAACGGTAGTGGCGACCTCGATCTCCAGGTGGCTGCCGGCGGAGTATTCCACCCGGCGCAGCACGGAGTTCAGGGGCAGCAGGCGCGAGGAGATGCTGCGGCGTTCCTCATCGAGGAGCTGCAGCAGGTCGCTGAAACGCTCGTAGGTGCGGTTGTTGAAGTATTCGCGGAATTCGGCCTCGCGCTGCGGCAGGCCCTCGGAAATGATGTCCTCGAACCGGTCCTCGTACGCGCCGGCGGACTCCACAGAGGTGCCGAAGTCCGACCCCCACTTGTCGCTGAACGTCTCGAACGTGCGTTCCAGCTTCGCGCGGGTTTCCAGCAGGGTCTTCTCCAGCCGGGCCTGCTCGGTGATCAGGGACCGTTCCACCTCGCCGGCGGCCTCCTTCAGGCGGGCCGGGTCGGTCAGTTCCCCGAACGGTTCGAACAGCTCGGCCAGCGCAGAACGCAGGCCCTCGGACAGGGCCTCGGGTGCCTTCGCCGAGAGCGCGGTGCGGCGCTCGACGGCGGCGGCCAGATCGGCGTCGAGCCTCGCGGCGTCGCCCTTGAGCACGCCGACCTTCTCGGTGGCTGCGGTGAGGTCCAGCTCGGCGGTGTCGAGTTCGAAGCGGATCTGCTCCAGGTCGGCGTTGGCGTCCCGGGCAGATTCCAGCCGGTCATTGGCGACGGCGACGGCGGCCCGTGCGGCGTCGGCCGACAGGTCCTCCCAGGTGCGGTCATCGGCGGCGATGGCACGCACGGCGGCGAGCCGGCGGACCAGCTCGTCCTGCTCCTGGGCGTGCTGCCGGGAGAGGTTGTCCGCTTCCTCGAAGACGCCGCGCAGGGCCAGCAGCTCGTTGCCGAGCGCCGCGACGGTGTCCTTGTTGTCAAAGCCCAGGACGTTGTCCGAGGCCTTGGTGTGCCGGTCATCCTTTTCCGTGGTGCTGCGGTTGCGCTTAACCGCACCGCCCAGGCTCACACCCTTGGCGACGTCGGCCAGCCCGGCCGGGTCCTCGACGCAGACGAAGTCGTAGTGCGCGGTGATCTTCCGGCGCACCCAGTCGCCCATGGCGGAGTCGTGGGTGAGCAGCTTGGTGATCAGGTCATCCGGGCCCGGCTCGGTGGGGCCGTCCACGGGAACCGAGACGTCGATGCAGCGGACGTACCCGTGCATGTCGTTCTCGCTGAGGTAGCGGGTCACGGCGGCCATGTGCTCGCCCGGCACCAGCAGGGCGGTGGCGAGGGAGCGCAGGGTGCGCTCGGCGGCCGGACGCCACTGGACGTGCTCGTTGGGCAGGTCGATCAGTTCACCGGCGAACGGCATATCCGCTTCGTCGATGCCGGTGGCGGCGCAGATCCGGGTCCGCTGGTCCAGGGAGTCCTGCCGGATGTTGGAGGTGCGGCGGCGGAAGGAGCCGATCTCGTTTTCCAGCTTCGCGATCTGCCCCTTGAGGGACCACGCCTCGCCGTGCGCGTTGCTGCTGCGCTCGCGGGCGGCGTCGAGTTCGGTGCCGAGCGACTTCACCAGCTCCGCGGCACGGCTGCGGGCGGTGACCAGACCGGCGGGGGAGAAGTCGACGTCGATCCCCGCGGCGGCAAGCTCGTCCTTCGCGGCGTTCTCCACGGTTTCCCGGGATCGCAGCTGCGCGGCAGCGGCGGCGAGTTCCCGTTCCAGGGTGGCAATGGCTCCGCCGCCCTCCTCGGTGTACCGGGTGCTGAGCGCATCGCGCTGGTCCTTCAGCGTGGCCCGGCGGGTTTCGGCGGCGGAGAGTTCGGAGCGGGCTGCCGTTGCGGCCTGCTCGAGTTTCTCGGCGGTGCGCTGCGCGCCTTCGAGGGCGAGACGCTGCCGGTAGGCGGGCAGGCCTTCCTTGGCCAGGGCGCGGTTGTGGGCCAGGGCATCCGCGGCTTCGCGGTAGCGGGTGTGCAGTTCGGGGACGGACTGCAGGTGGTCGCGCTGCTGCCGGGCGCGTTCGAGCTGGCGGCGGATGCTGCGCAGGTGGCTGAAGTCCTCCACGGCCTCTTCGGCGGCGGTCAGGGTGCGCGGGGTGTCCAGCACGTTGTTGCGGAAAAAGTCATTGACGGTGCCGCCCAAGCCCTTGCCGGTCTGCAGGATGCGCAGCAGGTTGAAGGCCTTCTCGTCCTCCACACCCAGGGCATGCCGGTACCGTTCAGCGAACATCTTGTGCGAATCGAACACAGCGGCACCGGGCAGCAGGGTTTCCAGGCTTCCCTTGGTGAAGCGGCCTCGCATGCCGGCCTGCAGGGCCTTGAGGTCCAGCGGGCGGTTGTGCACCAGGTAGTAGCGGCCCAGGTTGTGCTCGGTGCCGGTGGCGGGGAGGTCCATGACTACAGAGAGGCTGGTGATCTGGCCCAGACCGTTGTCGAAGGTCAGGCAGACGGCGGACCATGTGGCGCCGGGGCGCTGGTAGGCGGTGCCCGCGCCGTCGTCGGCTCCCTGCGTGCCCAGGCGTCCGCGCATGTAGGAGAACGCGTTGCGCTTTTCCTCGGCGTTGGTGCCCGAGTTGTTCTGGGCGGCCTCATTCATCCGGGGACGGGCATCCATGACCTGGAGCATGGCGTCGAAAATGGTGGATTTGCCGACGCCGGAGTCGCCGGTGAGCAGCGTGCCGGCGCGGTCCACCTGGATGGTGTGCGCGCCGTCGAAGGTTCCCCAGTTGACGATCTGCACGGAGGCAAGTCGGTTCTGGCCGGGGTTGATCAGGTCTCCCATGGGGAGGGTGGTTTCGATGCTCATGCCGGCTCCTCGCCGTCGTTCTCTTCGTCAGCGGGGGTGCCGGCGTCGGGGATGCCGTCCAGCTCCAGGGCGGGGACGGCGTCGTCGTCCCCGCCGAGGGTCTGCATAAAGGTGATGATGTCGCCGATCTGGCTGTACGGCAGGGCCAGCGGCAGGGCGTTGGAAATGACCCAGACGTTGTCCAGCTCGGTGGGGAGCAGCAGGCGGCGGTCCTGCACGAGCTTGCGGATGGCGGCGTCGGCCAGGTCCTCCACGGACTTGGCGTCGCGCTGGCCCGGATCCACGTAGCCCTCGAGCACCTCGATGATGTCCTGCCGGGCGATGGTGGCCTCGTTCCCGGTGCCGGTGTGGCGGTCCAGGATCAGCCGCATGCGCAGCAGCAGCAGGGTTTCCTCGCGGGTCATTTCGCGCTGGCGCTGCAGGGCGGAGGTGTGCGGCTCGGCCATTTCCACCGGGCGCAGCAGGGCGACCTTGCGGTCCTCGTCAATGACCAGGGTGAGGAACAGTTCGCTCAGCCGCACGCGCAGCTGCTCCTGGTTGTCCACCACGGTCTCGTACACGTTGTCGCTCGAGTTCGCGTCGAGGTAGGGGCCACGCAGCAGCCGGATCAGGGCCTGGCGCAGCTTCAGCGGCAGGGTGCCGGTGTCGCCGGGGAACAGTTCCGGGCCGTCGACGAGGAGGTCGCGCGGGGCGGGCTCGGCGTCGTACTGGTCCTGGTGCTCTTCTTCCAGCTCCGGTTCGAAGTCCTCCGGCGCTGCGGTCAGGTCTGCGGTGGTTTCGCTCATTTTTCGGGGGCTTTCGCGACGGCGACGGCGGGCAGCAGCGCGGTGCGCTCGCTGCCGTCGATCTGGGTAAAGGTGACGGATTCAAGGGGTTTGCTTGCATCAAAACCGGCAGCGCCGCCGGCGAGCAGGGCACGGATGCTGTTCAGGTGCCGGTGTTCGGGCGGCAGCTGCTCGAAGACCTGGGCCACGGTGGCGCTGGCGCGGGTCGCCGTCGCCCGGGAGACGGCGTCGGCCAGCACCCGCCGGTCCGCGCGCGGAGTGCGGACCGAGCGGTGGATGTCCGCCTCGGTGAACTGCGGCGGTTCGGGCAGGGTGCGCGGGGCGGCGTGGTCTTCGGGGTTGTAGACCCGGACCATGCTCAGCGATTCGAAGCTCGAGCCGTGCAGCTGCGGCGCGGGTACGACGGCGGCCCGGCGGCGTCCGCGGGGAGCCTTGTGGATCGCGGTTTCGGCAGCGCGGATGAGCTGGCGCAGCTGCACGGATTCGCGGTACTCGTCGCTCTGCACGTAGGTGTGCATGGATTCGGAGAGCCGGCCGTAGATGCGGTGGATTTCGGTGGCCTGGTCCCGCATGTCGCTGATCAGCCGGTAGAGGCTTTGCCGGTCTTCGGGGCTCATGTCATCGGCGAAGTCCCGTTCCAGTACCTCCGCGATGGCGGCGCGGAAGCGGGCCTGCTGGTCGGCGTCGTTCAGGAACGCGGTGAAGCCCTCGTAGGTGCGGCCTTCGGCGGTGCTGCGCAGCTTTTTGTCCGCTTCGAGGATTTCGCCCATGGTCAGGCCCTTGGCGGCGTTGGATTCCACCATTTCCTGGCGCAGGTCATGGAGCATCTTTTCCAGGCCGTCGCGCATCCGTTTGAAGTCGGCCGGCAGGGCGGCCGCGAGGTCGAGGATGTCGCGGGCGGCTTCGACGGCGGTGTCGTCCGGCAGCGGCGGGGGAGCCTCGCCGGATTCCAGGGCGCGGATCATTTCCTCGCGGCGGGCGACCTCTTCTTTAAGGACGGCGATGCGGGCGGCCGGATCCGGGTTGGATTCCTGCGCGAGGTTCTCCACCCGGTCCAGCAGGGTGGCGAGGCGGGAGGAGTTCAGGGACGTTTTGTCACTGGTGTAGCCGTCCAGGTAAGAGAGGAAGCGGGCGGAGGATTCGGTGAGTTCGTAGACGAACTTTCCGTCCGCGCGGGGGCGGGCCAGGAAGCGTCGCGCCACCCAGTCGTCGGCGTAGTTCCGTCCGGTCCAGTCTTCGCGCAGCTGCACGCCGTCCATGCGAAGCCGGTTCAGGAAGGAGTCCGTCATGGCGTGGAAATCGTCCAGCGGAACCCGGGGCCGGGTGCGGGTGAAGGCCTCACGGAAGAGCGCCGGGACCCAGGCGTTGGCGTTGGTCAGTTTCCAGCCGGGGGAGGCCTGGAGCCGCTGCAGTTCGGCCCAGCGGGCAACGGCGTTCTCGATGAAGGACATTCTGCGCTTTCCGCCCGTGCGGTGGGGAAAAACGGGCCTCCTCGATTTTAGCCGGGCGGGAGGGTTGGGCGGGTCAGGGACCGTGCTGGTCTTGGTCAAGCTGGAAAGGGCCAGGCTAGTATGTGCCTACCTGTTGTCGTATGCGCTTTCCCCGGAGCAATTTGACGCAATGGAAGCAGATGACACGCAGCCGGTCGCTTGGTGGCCTTGGATAGCTACTGCTGGTGATGTTCGGGGTCGACTTTAGACGACCTCGAGGAGCAACGCGAAGCAGGCTGCCCTAGGGTGCAGCACTAGAGCGGTCATTGTCTCTTTTTCACGAAGGTCACCGCTTCGAGCCATTAAATCTGTTGAGCTCGAGGGTTCCTGGAAGATTCCTAGCCGCCTGTATTCTGTGGTGTGTGCTCACGAGGTGATCTACATCATGTACACACGACCCACCAGATGAGGGCGAGACCAGTGAGGAGCATTGGAGCAGTATGGGGGAAGCCGCCCGGATAGGTGGCGATTGCGCGCTGTGCCTCAACGGGAAGCGTCGTGCCACTGTCGCGGAATGCCGCGGTGTGGCATGCTGTTACCACATAGGTAATGGTGTTGCGTCGTGATAGTCAGTTCCACCGACAGCAAACTCGCGAAACAGGCATCGGATGCAAAAGAGGCCCAGAAGCAACTCGGCCGAGACCTGGCCAAGGGGCTGCATAACAGGGTCAAGCAGATAGAAGCGGCGGAATCTATAGCGGATCTCCTGATTGGACTTGGTAAGTGGGAAGGGCTCGTTGGGGACCGGAAAGGAACCTACTCTTGCAGACTCACCGCGAATTGGCGCCTGATTGTTGAATTTAGCGAGGATGAAAAAGAAGCTGACTTGATCGAGATCGAGGATTACCACAAGAAGTGAAGGGAGGACCATCATGAGCAACGCGACCCAGATAGTTACTGATTACGCTGTGCCCACTGGAGAATACATACGGGAATGGCTGGAAGAGAATGAACTCAGTCAGGCTGATTTGGCACGCGCGATGGGAGTCTCAGCGAAGCATGTCAGCAAGCTGCTAAGCGGTGCTAGCCTGAGCCCGGATGTTGCTCTGAAGCTGGAGATGGTCACGCGGATTCCAGCCCGGATTTGGCTGCAACAGGAAGCCACATATAGAGCAGATGTTGCCCGTCTTGGACTTGAAGAATCCTTGATTGAAGAAAAAGAGCTAGCCGCGGAGTTCCCAATAGCCGAACTGCGGAAGATGGGCATCATATCTTCCACTATGCGGCGGCCTGGAATGGTTTTAATGGAGCTGATGGCGTTTTTTGGTGTCGGAAGTTTGGACGGGCTTCGAACGCGGTCACAGCCTGTCCCTGCTTTCCGTCAGGATCAAGCTCATCCTGTGAAGCCTGGATCGGTACAAGCATGGCTCCGCATCATAGAGTTGGAGCTTAAGGCGTTGGACCCTTTGCAGGAGCACTACGACGAAGAGAAGTTTCTAGCGCTGCTTCCACAGATTAGGGCTCTTTCAGTATCCCCGCCGGAACACTTCGGGGCGAAACTCGTTGAAATGTTGGCGGATGCCGGCGTGAGGCTCTTGTATGTGAAGGAAATCCCGGGTATCCGTGCACATGGGTGCACGCAGTGGTATGAAGGACGCCCGGTCATCACTCTGACTCTTCGCGGCAAAGATGACGGAAAATTCTGGTTTACGGTCTTCCACGAGTTTGCTCATGTGCTACTTCACCGGGGCAATGAAGTGATGATTCAGGCTGATGGTGAGCCAGCGACTGAAGCTGAAAGCGAAGCTGACGAATTTGCGCGCAATGCTCTAATTCCGCCAACTGCCTTGCCTGCACTTCGAGCACTCAAGTCGAAATCAGAAATTCGCCGCTTCGCCTCTAGAATTGGCACCTGCCCTGGTGTCGTCGTGGGTCGCCTACATCACGAGAAGTTATGGCCACACAGTCATGGTGCAGATCTGTATCTTCGCATGTCGATTGTCGATGACTGATTATGAGAGCGTGGCTGACACGCTTTTCTAGATTCGGATGGAACATTGGCAGTGACGAGGGTATAGCCGGTGCCTTGCAGCCCACCAGCAGCACAACGGAGCTTCAAGGGCTTCTACTCTGGAGCGATGTTAATCGGTTCCCCGCTCCGGCATAAGCTCTAATATCGAGAGCATGAGTCTTATCTATACTTCCGACAAGTTATCCGAGATTTCAATCGCTATCTCTGAAAGCGCTAGAGACGCTGGGCTACTCGTCCTTCCTGGCGTAGAGATTGTCAGGTCTCCAGATGTAGAGCTGGACGGCGAAGAGGTCGATATCTTGGCGGCCTTACACGTAGCCGCTCTGGTAAATGCGCCGTTTATATGCGTGGATGCTGCTACTTTCGAGGCTGATGAACTTCGTGAAATACCGGAGTACTCTGACCTTCCGGTCGAAGCAGAGCGCATTGTCGAATCTGCTGAGACACGAAACGGCTTATTGATGTCCGTGGCCGTGAGCTGGGTATCCGATGGTCTTAGTTACCGATGGATGGCGCAGGCGGATTGGATAGGTCCGCTCTTATCGAACATTGAAGCTGCTGTGCAGGATTCTGAGTTAGAAGCCGACGCTGAGTACGAAAACTCCAGGATTGAGTACCGCGAAACGTTTCAGGCAGCGGTAGCAGCCCTCGTAGAGTCACGAAGATTCCGGGGGGAGCAATTGAGTAGGCGCAAACTTGTTGCACCTTCTGTGTTGTCCGAGGCAGGGGTGCGCGACGCACCAGAGGGGTTTCTGAACCGCCAAGTCCTACCTGAAGCTAACCGGATTGTTGCCATGAAAGCGTACGAGTACGAACAAGCTTTCCGAACTAGGGTATTGCAAATGGGGAGCGAACTAAGAGGGCACCCAGACTGGCAGCGCGTATTTACCAAGGCTCGGCGGACCGATATAGCGCTTAAGTTCTTGATGGAGAAGGCCGAAGGTTATCGACTTCCGAAACTATTGGCGGAAGAAGTAAGCGAGGCTGCAGCTAAACCAGTGAATACTGCTCATGTCCAGGCGCGCCCCGAATAATAAGCTTCGGAGACTCTGCACGGTCTGTCGTGGCGCGGATGAGACGGAAACGTCCTCTTGAAGGAACGTTCCAATGATTCAGGAATGTCCATGAATTCAGCGAGGAACGATAGACACAGTCAGGGCCGACCGCATCGAGTGCAGACGCCCGGCTGGGAAACAGTTTCTGGGTGCAGACTATGAGCACGGGCTGCCGTTGGGGAAATCGGACCGCCAGTGACTGGCCGATATTGATCCAGCACGGGGTTTCTCCCTCTGGATCCCGTGCCACGCGAGCAGGACAGAGATGGCGAAAACTGCTATTCAAGGTAGGGCTGTTAATCAAGCGGCTGCGCTGGCCGTTGTCAGGCGGCTAGTGAGCGTCAACTCGGCGTTGCCAAGTCGAGGGCCTGCAGCAGGACTCGGAGAAGGAGCAGGCATGCCCCTTTCGCTGAGACCAACCCCTATTCATCGGTGCACAACCGATTTCCATACCTAGGATCAGAATTGTTAACCGGGTCGTTAGATGCATAGCCACAGTGGGGCGTCATTGTCCAAAAGCACCAGATGAGTGCGCGGGAACGTTGACCCATGCACACTCCCACCACACCTCTGGCACAGCCCGATCCCGCCGCCTAGACTGGCGGGGCCGTCTGAGTACGCCGAACGGAGGAGCAGCATGCCCACGATCGCCGAGACCGTTGTCCACAACCTCGCCGCCAACGGGATCCAGCGCATCTGGGGAGTTCCCGGCGACTCCCTGAACGCGGTGACCGAGGCCATCCGCCGGGAGAAGGGCATCGAGTGGATGCTCACCCGGCATGAGGAGGAGGCCGCGTTCGCCGCCGCCGGGGAGGCCGCGCTGACGGGCGAGCTCGCGGTGTGCGCGGGCAGTTGCGGCCCCGGCAACATGCACCTCATCAACGGGCTCTACGACGCGCACCGAAGCCGGGTTCCCGTGCTCGCGATCGCATCGCACATCCCGAGCGACGAGATCGGCAGCCAGTACTTCCAGGAGACCCGGGCCACCGAGCTTTTCCGTGACTGCACGGTCTTCTGCGAGATGGTCCTGAGCCCCGAGCAGATGCCGCGGCTGCTGGAGATCGCCATGCGGACGGCCATCGAAAAAAGGGGCGTCGCCGTACTCGTGATGGCGGGCGACACCGCGCTTGAAGACGCCGCGGACGAGCGCGTCTTCACGGTCCGCCGCACCGACCCGGTCATCGTGCCCTCCCCGGCGGAGCTGCAGGAGGCAGCCGCCACGCTGAACTCCTGCGGGAACGTGACGATCCTCGCGGGCGCCGGCGTGGAGGGGGCGCGCGAGGAGGTCCTCGCCCTCGCCGACGCACTGGGAGCACCGATCGTGCATGCCCTCCGCGGCAAGGAGATCATCGAACACGACAACCCGTTCGACGTCGGCATGACCGGGCTCCTGGGCTTCGCGTCGGGATACCGGGCGATGGAGGACTGCGACGCGCTGCTGATGCTCGGCACCGACTTCCCGTACCAGCAGTTCTACCCGAAGAAGGCAAAGATCCTGCAGGTCGACATCCGGGGCGAGCAGCTCGGCCGCCGCGTGCCGCTCACCCAGGGCATGGTCGGCGGGGTGCGGGAGACGGCGTCGGCGCTGCTACCGCTGCTCGAGCGCAAGACGAACCGCACCCACCTCGAGAAGTCGCTTGACCACTACCGCCGCACCCGCGCGCAGCTCGACGACCTCGAGAAGCAGGGCCCGGGCACCATCCATCCGCAACACCTCGCCCACCTGATCGACCAGCTCGCCGCCGACAACGCGGTCTTCCTGCCCGACGTCGGCACTCCGGTCATCTGGGCGTCCCGGCACCTGCACATCGGCGCGCGACGGCGGCTGATCGGCTCCTTCTGGCACGGCACCATGGCGGCGGCCACCCCGCTGGGCCTCGGCGCCCAGGCTGTGGACCGGAACCGGCAGATCGTGGTCCTCGCCGGCGACGGCGGCCTCGCGATGATGCTCGGTGAACTGCTGACGGCGGTGCAGCATCGGCTGCCGATCAAGATCGTGGTGTTCGACAACGCGGCGCTCAGCTTCGTCGAGGTGGAGATGAAGGCGGCGGGCATCGTCAACTTCGGCACCGGACTCGAGAACCCGGACTTCGGCGCTGTCGCGCAGGCGGTGGGGATGCACGGCGAGAGCGTGAAGCGCCCGGAAGACCTCGAGGGTGCCCTGCGCCGGGCGTTCGCGTACGACGGCCCCGCGCTCGTTTCCGTCGCGGTGGAGCGGCAGGAACTTTCCATGCCGCCGAAGATCGACGCGAAGCAGGCCACCGGCTTTGCGGTCTACGCGATGCGCACGGTGCTCGCCGGGAACGGCCGCGAGCTCATCGACCTCGCCAAGGCCAACGCGCGCCAGCTGCTCTGAGGTCCCCACGGAGTTAGATTGCTGAGGGGCCTTCATTGGACGGAGACCACAGCAAGTGGGGATAGGTTGGGGCAGGTGTGCTCGCTGTGGAAGGTGGGCCCATGGTCCACGCCGTGCCGGCGCCCGCCGGCCATGGACAAGACATAGTCGCCCTCGTGGCCGGGATTGTTGATGAGGACGTGCAGCGCCGGGGTGTCTTTATTGCTGCGGAGACAAAGCGCCAGTTTTCTTCTGGCCCTGCAGGACCGCTTTCTGGCCGCTTTCCGGCACGTCCACCCCAACGCCATTCTTTCCGTAGACGAGTAGCACGCAATAAGTTGTGTCTGTGGCGCATTTGCGGCTGTCCAGGGGATGCATGCGCACATACCTGTCCGTTCCTCGTGAGGAGCCACTGGATGAGGTTAATAGGCTCTGGCCCACGAACAAGCAACGAATGGGCGAGTATGTTCCTGAACTCGCTGAACGCCAGCCGCGATCAGTGCCAGCCAGCCACTATGATGGCTCTTATTTCTACCGTCAAAAGGATCTCCGCGTGGACGCAACTCTCTGGAAGCAAATTGTTGATAAGGCTATTCGTAACACGACATCTCGTGATCTTTTGTGGTCAAAGAGCAACATGGGACCGATTGGAACCCGAAGTTTCAGAGCATCAATCGATGACAACACAACGCTCAATATTTGGGGCTACGAAAAGAACTATTCATACGAGCTACACCTGACCAGGTCAACCGCGGGCGAACCCTTCGAAGAACGTAAAAGGGTCACAGCAAAGAGCACTGCGGAGGAAATCGACTTCAGAGGCCTATTCCAAGCCGCTCAGGCTCAGTCTATGTCTATTGTACGTGAGCGCGCTTTTGATGCAGTAATAGATTTTCTTGACAACCCCACGGTGTTGAATCCCGAGACTGAAGAAGTAGTCTTTCCGGAAAATTATCTGGAACGGTCCGAACATTTAAACGTTATGGATTTCGGCTGGTTCACCTATTCGGAAGATGAGAAGATCCTCGCTCGTGTAAGGGACCTGACTGCCGCTGGATCAATCGCTTGGACTTTTTCCGAGCCTGACGACGACGCCGAGGAGTTCTTTTCTGCGTTCGTTGGGGACTCCACCGAGGATGGATCTTGCTGCCTATATTTGTCATTCAAGGTTATTTCAAGTGAATCCAAAACCGCCCGCAAGGCTGCATATAACTTTGAGATGCAGCATGATCCAAATTTCATAGTCAACGTGGATATAAAACCTACCAACAAGCAGGCTCACCGAGCATGGATACTTGCTAGCGATATACACTCAATCGTTTCACGACAAGTCCGCAACGATGAGGAGGAATTCAACAAGATCGTGAGAGATAACATTGTGCACGAGATTTTGGCGTCTTTGGATGACTCTCATAAGTAGTTGTAGGTACACCCGCGTAGCCGCTACTTACAGCTGCGGCTACGTTAGCGCAGCGCATAGTGGCTGTTGGGCAACCTCGGGAGTAACTCGGCCTGCCGCCCGAATATTCCGGTGGGAATCGCATCGTGGAAGAGCTGGATCCAGCATGAGGCATGGGCTTACCTAATGAACCGGGGCCTCAACGTGAGATGACTTTGAATCCTTAAAACAGCGGCCAGGGCACCGCGGGCATGTCGCCGCTCGGCTCCGGGAACCGCGTCGTCGAGTGCAACCGGACGCAGCGCGCGGCAAACGCAGCAATCTCCTCGGCAGTGAGCAGCTTCGCCAGCTGCGAGCCCAACTCACCCTCGAGCCCCAAGAGCACCCGGTCAATGCCCGCCAGTTCCTCGGCATTCAACTCGTCGCCGATCCAGCCCCACAGCACGGTCCGCAGCTTGTGCTCGCTGTGGAAGGTGAGCCCGTGGTCCACCCCGTACCGGTGCCCGCCGGCCATGGCGAGGATGTGGTCGCCCTTACGGTCTGCATTGTTCACCAGGACATCGAACACGGCCATCCGCCGCAGCGCCGGAGTGTCCTCATGAATGAGGGAAACGATCCGCCCGTTTTCATCCTGCCCCTGAAGGACCTCTTTCCATCCGGTCTCCGGAACGTCCTCTTCCGGCACCAGATCAACCGCGGTCTGCTCCGGGTCGGTATCCTGCCAGAGCTGGACCATGCCCTCGCCGAACCGACCGTCCCGCAGCCAGGTGCGCGGCACGATATTCCAGCCCAGCACCTCCGACACCAGATACGCGGCCACCTCCCGGTGCGCCAGGCACCCGTCGGGGAAATCCCACAGCGGCTTCTCGCCGGCTATCGGTTTGTAGACGACGGCGGCGTCGCCGATGCTGCCCAGGAAGGTGGCGTTGGACGCCGTCGTCAACCGTCCGGTGAGCGTCAGCTCGGCGGTCACCAGGTCAGGCGCGGGCATCAGGCCTCGGGGAAGGTGCAGGTGTGCCCGTCGGCGTCGATCGGCTGGCCGCAGATCACGCAGATCGGACGCCCGGCGCCCACCACTTCCCGCGTTCGCTTCGCGAAGGCCCGGGCCGTGCCGACCGGCATCCGTACCCGCAGCACCTCTTCGGCGTCGTCCGTCTCGTCGTCGTCATCCTCGAGGAAGCCGTCGTCGTCCTCATCCACCTCTTCAAGGGGGTAGGCCTCGATGACGACCTGCGCCGTCGTCGGGTCCCAGCCGAGGCTCATGACGCCGGCGCGGAACTGTTCCTGGACCTCGTCGAGATCGTCATTGTCCACGAGCTCCAGGGGAGTGCTCGCGGGAACGTGGAAGGGGTTGCCGTCGACGGTCATGAGCTGGTCGAGGATCTCGTCGATCTTCTCGGCGAGCTGGGCCGACTGCAGCTTCTCCAGGGCGATACTGACAATCTGCTTCCCGGTGCGGACCTGCAGGTAGAACGTGCGCTTGCCCGGAACGCCGACAGTGCCGACGACGACGCGGTCCGGCCAGTCGAAATCGTGAACGGTTGTAGGCATAGAACTACTCTAGGCTCATCGGGCCGGCGGTGCCGCGTGACCTGCACCACCGCCCACCGGGGCGTCGTCCGACGTCGGCCGGGCCGCCAGCCAGGACAGGTCCCCGGCGTCGGTGTTGGTGGCGAGAACGGTGGGGCGCCCCGTGCCGTAGTGCACGATCGACACGGAGGCCGGACCCACATTGAGGCGCTGGAACATGTCCAGGTGCATGCCGAGCGCGTCGGCGAGGACCGACTTGATGATGTCCCCGTGGCTCACCGCCACCCACACGGCCCCCGGCCCGTGCTCGGCCTCGAAGGCTGCATCGTGGCGCCGGATGGCGGCCACCGAGCGGGCCTGCATCGCAGCCATCGACTCGCCGCCGGGAAAGGTGACGGCGGAGGGCTGCGACTGCACCGCCGCCCACAGCTTCTCCTTCGCGAGCTCCTCGAGCGTGCGGCCCTGCCAGGAGCCGTAATCACACTCGGTGAGGCCGTCGTCGACCGGCGTGTGCGGGGTGCCGGGCTGGCGGTCCAGGATGAACTGGGAGGTCTGCCGGCAGCGCTCAAGCGGGCTCGACACCACGCCGACGACGGGCACGACGGCGAGCCGGTCGCCGGTCGCTGCGGCCTGGTCGCGGCCCGCCTGGTCGAGTTCGACGCCGGGGGTCCGGCCGGCCAGCACACCTGTGGCGTTCGCTGTGGTGCGGCCGTGCCGCACGAGGATTACTGTTGCCATCTCCCCAGAGTAGTCACGTCGGCGACGTCCGGGCGCAAAGGTGAACGGCGTGGGGTTGTGCTCCCTAGGAGCACCGGGCCAGCTCAGTAAGGAACAATGGCCACAGTTCCAATCAGGAGGAAGAAGCTTTGAAAACGTTCTATGTTGCGTCGAGCTTCAGAAACATCGTCAACGTCCATTACGTCGCGCAAACCCTGGAAAGCAAGGGCTACGTCAACGCGTACGACTGGACCCAGAACGCGACAGCACGCGATGCGGGCACAGTCACCCTCGATGATCTGCGCTCTATCGGGCAGCAGGAGAGAGATGCAGTGATGCGGGCCGACGTCGTCGTTATCGTGCTTCCGGGCGGGAAGGGCACGCATGTTGAGCTTGGCATCGCCATCGCTCAAGGCAGACGAATAATCCTGCATGCGGCGGACGAGGACATCAATAACCCCGAGACCACCAGCACGTTCTACCACCTGCCCGAGGTGGAGAAGTGCCACGGAACTCTGGACGACCTCCTGAACATGATCGTCGGCCGGGAAGCGTCCGTTGCCTCGGCCTGACTCGTTTCTGTCGCCGTGAGGGACCCTTCTACGGACAGCGGACAGCGGACAGCAGACGTCGTGCTCGCTTCAGGCTACGAAGATGCAGAACGGATGACCGGCCGGATCGGCGTAAACGTACAACGGCTCGTTCGGGTCGTCCGTACGATCGAAGCGGAGCTCTGCCCCCAACGCCAACGCCCTGGAGTGGTGATGCTCGAGTGTCTCTCGGTCCGGAACTGTTAGGTCGAGGTGCATCTGCATCGGCACATCAGGCAGCGGCCATGTTGTTCTCTTCAAATGATCAACGTGCTGAAAAGCAAGCTTGCGGTCGCCATGTCCATCAGTGAGAACGAGCCAATCGACGTCGTCAGGCAGGCCCTCACCTACAGGCTCATCTCCTGGCCGGTACTGGAGTCCGAGCAGATGACGGTAGAACTCCGCCAGTCCTCGCACGTCAGTAGTGTCGAGAACCGTGTGAAGCACCTGAGGGAATACGCTCATGGGTCGAGACTAACGATCATCAAGGTTCCCTAGCCAGCCTTTCGCCACACCGCATCAAGCCGCCGGCATCGGTGTTGCCCGGTGGCGTGTTTCGGATCGTAGTCCCAGGTAGGTGCCGGTGATGATGAGTGCGGCGCCGCCGATGCCCAGAAGCGTGAGGGTTTCCCGGCCAATAGTGATTCCGATGAGAACGGCCCAGATGGGTTCGGTTCCCATCAGGAGGCTAACCCGGGATGCGGACGTTTGTTGAATGGCCCAGGTCTGGATGAGGAAAGCGAACACGCTGCACGCCAGCCCAAGGTAGAGCACCCCCATCCATTCGCCCGCATCGAAGCTGTGCACTGCTTGAAGCACACCTTGGTAATCGGCGCAGGTGTAGACGAGGGCGCAGACCACGCTTTGGGTCAGGGTCAAATTCAGCGCGCTGTAACCGCGGCCCCGGGTAAGGGCGGAGACCGCGGTGATGTGGATGGAACGTACGACCGCTGCGGCCAGCACGAGCATGTCCCCAAGAGTCGGTGCACCGAATCCGTCGCCGGAGACAAGAAGGCACACGCCCACGACAGAGATGACGCCCGCGATGAATACCGTACGCGGCACCCGTACCCGGAAGGCAACGCTTTCGGTGAGAGGGGTGAAAACAACGACGAGACTGATGATCAGCCCTGCGTTCGTGGCGCTGGTGCCGGCGATCCCGTGGGTTTCGAGGATGAGCACCGCGGCCTGGGTGAGACCCAGGACGACGCCGACTATGAGTTCGCGGCGCACGGCCCGGCGGCGGCTCCAGATCAGCCAGATCAGTGCCAGCGCCAGCGCGGTGATGAGAAAACGCAGCGAGAGGATGACGGTGACGCCGACCGTGTCGGTGAGGGTTTTGGCTGCAAGGTAGCTGCTGCCCCACGCGATAGCGACCAGGAGCAGGAACAGGTCCACCCTGCGCGCAGCGACACGTGAGGATTGCGGGCGACGTCGCGCATCGCGTATGCGAGGGGCGGGAGTGAGGTACGGGGAGGGCACCCGACAAGTCTTATGGCAGTGTACCCGTAAGACGAGAGGGCATTTGGTGAACTAATGGTTTAGATTTCCCTTATGGATCTCCACCAGTTGCGGTTGCTTAGGGAGTTGGGCGAGCGGGGAAGCCTTGCCGCCGTCGCCCGCGCGCTCCATGTCTCTGCGTCAGCTGTGTCGCAGCAACTCTCGGCGTTGCAGCGTCGAGTCGAGGTTCCTCTGACGGAACGACGGGGACGGAATCTTGTCCTGACCGGTGCCGGTCAGGCCTTGGCCCGAGCTGCTGTCGATATCAGCGTTGCGATGCGCTCCGCCGAGCAGGCCGTCAGCCACTATCTCCAAGACCCCTGCGCGACGGTGAGCCTCTGCGCGTTCAACAGCGCGGGCCTGACCTACTTCGGCCCCCTGCTCCAGGCCCTATCCGGTGAGGGCGGCCCGCGGCTGATCTGCTCCGACCGGGATGTGGGGCAGGATGAGTTCCCATCCCTGACCGCGGATTACGACCTAGTCATTGCGCACCGCCTCGAGCACAGCACGCCGTGGCCCGAATCAATCACCGTCCTGCCGCTGGTGCGCGAGCCCCTGGACGTCGCCATGTCAGACCGGCACCGGCTCGCCAACGCGCCAAGCGTCAGCATCGCCGACCTGATCGATGAAGAATGGGTGTCTGTTCAGGACGGATTTCCGCTCATGCCTGCTCTGCAGGCGATTGCCGTTCACGCCGGCCAACCCCTCAACGTCACGCACCGGATCAACGAGTTCTTCATCGCGGCCGCGATCGTATCCGCCGGACCCGCCATCGCACTGATGCCCCGCCACACCGCTTCCCCGCCGTCTGGCAGCGGAATTGTTCTTAAGCCAATCCGCGATCTGCCGCTGGCCAGGCGCGTTGACGTCCTCTGCCGTCCAGAAGCCCTCCACCGGACCGCAGTCCAACAGGTTGTCACCGCTCTTCGACGGAATACGTCTTCTGCGCAACCCCCGAGGCCAGCCGCTGACGTCCGCTGAGGGATGGGTCAGCGGGACGCTCGGAGTAAGTGGTTGATGCAGTACCCGAGCGTAACGAGGCTGACGATTCCTAAGAGGACACTTCCTGGCCAGCCAACCGCTGGCTCCAAGGAGCAAGTGGAAACCGCTCCGGATTCGGATATGTAGTCGACACATTGCCCGGATTGAAGCCCGAAGTTCAGGGTATTCAACAGGACGATCAGCCCACAGATCAAGGCCCAGGACTTCTTGGATCGCGGCGCCTCGTCGTCTCTCATGAGCGAAGCTTATGGCGCTGGGTGAATGACGATAGGCCTGCGAGCCGGAAAATAATGCTCGACTACCTGCCTCAACGCTTTTGGTGCACTGGATTTCGCCAAAGTAGTTGCGCAGGGACGACAAACAGAATCCAATAGCCCCATGACGAAGGATCCCGGCACGACCACATCAAACGCACAGCCCGGGCTGAAGCGGGCAATCGGTGTGCCGCTGCTGTTCGCATTTATCGTGGGCGACACCCTCGGGGCCGGCATCTACACCCTCGTGGGTACCATGGCCGCCGACGTCGGCGGCGCGATCTGGATACCCCTGCTGATCGCACTGGTCGTCGCGCTACTTACTGCCGCGACCTACGCGGAACTGATCACCAAGTACCCGCACGCTGGAGGAGCCGCGCGCTACGCAGACCGGGCTTTTGGTATCCCCTACGTGTCATTCATCGTCGGCTTCCTGATGATGGCCTCAGGAATCACCACAGCCGCTGCCCTCGCGAACGCCTTCGCGGGCGATTACCTCACCGCGCTCATCGACGTGCCAGCTGCCCCCGCGGCGATCGTATTTATTATCTTGCTGACGCTGATCAACCTTCGCGGCGTCAAGGAGTCCCTCGCCGCGAACCTCGTAGCTTCTGTCATCGAGGTAACCGGCCTCGTCATCGTCATCGTCGTCGCCGCCATCGTCCTCGCCTCCGGCAACGGGGACCCCTCCCGGCTCCTCGAGTTCGCGCCGGACGTACCGCCCTTCCAAGGTGCCTTCGCCGCATCGATCGTCGCGTTTTTCTCTTTCCTGGGCTTCGAGGCCGCAGCAAACATGGCCGAGGAAGTACGTAACCCATCCAAGGCCTACCCCCGCGCACTTTTCGGTGCCATCTGCACCGCTGGAGTGGTCTACCTCCTCATCGCTCTCGGTGCGGTCATTGTCATGCCCCCGGCCGAACTGGCCGACTCCACCGGTCCTCTGCTCGACGTCGTCGCCGCCAGCGGCGTAGGAATCCCGCCCGGACTATTCAGCATCATCGCCCTGATCGCCATTGCCAACGGAGCACTGCTGTTCATGGTCATGGCCAGTCGTGTCGGCTACGGATTGGCAGAAGCAGAACTGCTCCCTCACGCCTTCGCCCGCGTGCTGCCAGGCCGTCGCACTCCCTGGGTCTCCATTATTGTGGTTGCCGGATTGACGATCGTCCTTACCCTCCTCGGGAATGTCGCCACATTGGCCGAAACCACCGTGCTGCTCCTACTCCTGGTGTTCCTTTCTGCCAACGTCAGCGTCCTCGTCCTCAAAAAGGACAAAGTGGACCACGACCACTTCTCAGCCCCCCGAATTCTGCCGATCCTCGCGATCATTGCGAGCATCGCACTCCTCACACAACAAACCGGGATCGTCTGGCTCGGCGCCGCCGCCTACGCAGTGGTCGGATCCTTGTTGTTCCTCGCTGCCAGGGCCGGACGCAAACGCCAGGAACGCGTGAACGCTAGTAGCTAACGAGGCGGGCCACCGTTGGGCGGGGTACCGCCGCCGGGAACGTCGTCCCCGGGTGGTCCGCCGACGGGACCGTTGCCGCCGCCCATGCCGGAGGCCGCTTCCTGCACCACACTGTTGGCATAGTCGTTTGTAGGGTCGCGGTAAATGGTGTGGACGTGTCCCCAGCCGGAGGTGGACACTCCGTCGACATCCGCGCCTGCCGAGCCCTGCTGCGCCTGGAAGGCGACATAAACGTTCGGCCCCGAGATGGAGAACGAGATACCGTCCCCAGTGCTCATGTCGTACGTGGTCTCCCCGGACCACGCGATGACGGTGTCATCGAGGGTGGCCTCGATCTTCGCCCGGGAATCGGCAGTGGTCTGCTCGTCAGCCATGCCGGACCAGTTCGCGATGAGATCGAGGAGCAACTGCTTCTGAGCGTCGGTCAGATCGGCGCCGGTGAAGCCGGCTCCGGCGTCGAAATCACAGGTATCGCCAGGGGCACACATGCTGACGTCGCCCGACGTGAGCGCAGCCTGCTGTTCCCCCGTCAAGCTGTCAAAGAATGCGAACGCGTCGGTGTAGATGCCGTCGAACGGCTGCACTTCGTTGCCGTCGGCGTCGGTGTAAACGGCAGGCTGCACACCGAGGTGGGTGGGAGCGAACGTGATCGCGTCACTCGCGCCGTCGAGGGTCGCGTTGATACCGAGGTGGTGGCCGCCGAACTGCACTTCGAAGGCGCCGGTGTCAGACGGCTCGCCGAAGAAGGCGATGTAGTACTGGCCGAGGGACTGCTCGGTGCTGCTGCTGTTCTGCTGCAGGTACTCGTCGCCACCCATAATGCCGGACACCGTGTCGTACGCTTCGTCGCTAAGCAGCGCCTGCAGCACCGCCAATGCTGCGGTCTCCTGCTCATCGCTCAGGTCGGCCAGATTCAGGCCGGCACGCTGGACGAACGTCACGGGAAAGTTTGACCAGGAGGTTGTCTTCGTCGCGTCGCCGTAGTCATACAGGACTGTCTCGCGTTGCTCATCGCTCAGCGTCGCCAGGAATGCCTCAGCGGCAGCTGCCGTCGAGGAAATCGTCTCTTCGGTTGTCGTCGGCGACGTCGTTTCCGTGCCTGTTTCCGCGGCCGTGCTGCTGCTCGAATCACTCGCAGCCGAAGGGGACGCGGTGCCGGCGGTGGAAGCGACGTCGGCCGCGCAGCTGGTGAGGGCGAGGCCGCCTGCCAGGAGGAGTGAGACGACCCGCAGGGCGCGCCGTCGTACCAACGACGCCGCGGGCAGGGTAACGGTGGTTCCGGAAGATCTCATAGTCAACACGGTAGAAAACGCCGCTTGCCGTTCGCTTCCTGGTTGCTGAGAGCCTCCTGAAAGCGGGTGTCGAGTATCCGGAGACGGATCGGCTTATGCACCAACACGGCTCAGCGTTCCGCCACGGAAATGAAACGAAAAAGACGTCTTGCATATACGATAAGCACACTTAGGATCGACCGGCCCCCAGCCGGAAATGCACACAGCACCAGATCTGCACCCCAGGCGAAGGCCGAGGAGCGAATCGGGTGCTGTTCGCTAATATGACATGGACTTTGTCCGCCGATATGAAAGTGAATTATGGACGACGCCGTTATGACGGGTACCAGTGTGGATGCGAGTGGAGAAGGCAAACGCCGGCCGGCTGGCCCGGCCCGCCAGCGGCACACCAGCGACTTCACGGCGTTGACCCGGCAGATCCAGGAAGCCGGCTATATGCGCCGGAACTACGGCTACTACTGGGCCAAGCTGATTGGGGTAACCCTGATTGGCCTGGTGCTGGCCCTGGCGTTCATCCTGCTGGGGGACACCTGGTGGCAGATGGTGACCGCGGTGGTGCTGGCGTTGCTGATGACGCAGATCGCGTTCCTGGGGCACGACGCCGCGCACCGGCAGATCTTCGTGTCGCCGAAGTGGAATGAGTGGGTCTCGCTGATCGTGGTTAATCTCTTCGCCGGCATGGGCCTTGGCTGGTGGAATGCAAAACACAGCAAGCATCATGCTGCACCGAACAAGGTCGGCACGGATCCGGACATCGCTCCCGGCGTCCTGGCCTTCACCCCCGAGGCAGCCGAAGCGCGCAAGAACCGCTTCACGCGCTGGCTTGCCACCAAACAGGGTTACTTTTTCTTCCCGCTGCTCCTGCTCGAGGGCGTCAACCTGCATGTGCAGGGCATCAAGCGGGTACTGGGAAAGGGCCGGATCAAGCGGCGGTGGGTGGAGCTCAGCTTCATCACTGTGCGCCTGGTCAGTTACGTGGCGCTGGTTTTCCTCGTGCTTTCACCGGGCAAGGGTGCAGCGTTCATCGGCGTCCAGCTCGCCGTTTTCGGGCTGTACATGGGTATTTCCTTCGCCCCGAACCACATCGGCATGCCGATTGCGCCCCGGGAAGCGGGCATCGATTTCCTGCGCCGCCAGGTATTGATGAGCCGTAACATCACCGGCGGCCGGTGGGTGGATACCTTTATGGGCGGACTGAACTTCCAGGTGGAGCACCACCTGTTTCCCTCCATGTCCCGCCCGAATCTGCGGAAAGTTGCCCCGCTGGTCCGCCAGTACTGTGATCAGCTGGGCGTGCGGTACACCGAAACCGGGTTTGGCCAATCCTTGAAGGACGTCACCGCCTATATCAACAGGGTGGGCCGCGGCGGGGTCGATACGTGGGCATGCCCGCTGGCCAGCACGCACCGCGTGTAACGGCGGATCGCGGGGTCAGCGGACGCCCTGCAAGACTGCTCTGGTGATGAAAAGCCAAAAACCGCGACGACCGGACGTGACGACGCTGGAGCTGATCGGGGGGCCGGAGAGACTCGAACTTCACCTCCACAGCTACGACGACCGGTGGCCGGCAATTTATCTCACTCACCGTCACCGCATTGAGGCTGCCCTCGGGACAGCGCACGCCGGGATCGAGCACATCGGTTCGACGGCGGTTCCGGGACTGGCAGCAAAGCCGATCATCGACATCGTGGTTGCGGTAGAGGACATCACCGCAGAAGAGGACTACCTCGATCCGCTAATCGCCGCCGGATACGAACTGCGGGTACGCGAACCGGGACATCGCCTCGTACGCACACCGGCCCGTGACGTGCACGTGCACCTGTACGGGAGGGACGATCCTGCCGTGGACGAATACCTCATCCTGCGTGACCACCTGCGGGCAAATGCGGACGACCGCGCCCTCTATGAGAGCACCAAGAGAGCGCTGCTCAGCAGGCAGTGGGAGGACATGAACGACTACGCCGACGCCAAGACCGACGTCATCCTGGCGATCAAGGCACGGGCAAGAGCCGCTCGCGGACGCTAACGGGGGAGTGTAGCCAGCCCCGTGGCGTCCGCGACGAACGGTGCCGCGGTGCGGGTGGACGGGGGTGTGCTGACGAGCGTGGTTTAGCTCCGGTACCGCCGGCACCTAACCGCCTTCAACCTTTACTTAATGCCGAAGTCGAACCCGCCGCCCTGCTGGTGCCCAAACCGTTCACGCAGGAAGTTTCCGGTGTTGGCCAGGTCCATCGACGTCTGGCGGTGACGGCTGGAGTGCAGCGTGTCGGCTTGCCGGGCGAGGAGCTGAAGTTGCTCCACCAGTTCCTCGTTGGCGGTCCTCCCGTTCGCCTGGCGGTTGTCCACCACGCTGGGAGGAACGGCCAAGTATCCACGTATGACGGCCGGCAGGTACTCCCGCACGGTGGCGGTCAGCTCGTACTCAAACTGGGGATCACCCATCGGCTGCTGTGCTTCCGCGTCGATAACTGTGTCCAACGTCTGGCAGGTTTCCAGAATGCTGACATACGCGTCTGCGGGAAGCCGGTTCTTGTTCTGCTTGGCGTGCGCGGCAACCCATGCCAAAGACTGCGACAGGTCCTGTGCAGACGGAGCGGTTGGTGCCCCTGCCGGAGAGGGGGTGGGGGCAGACGGCCACGGTGCATTCGGCTGGCCGGTGACGTTACGCCCGGGGCTCTTAACCCTCCTACTCAACCAAAGATCGCGAAGCATGTAGAACCGCAGGGACGATACACCTATGGAGCCGAGACCTACAAAGGACGCCGCGGTGTAGAAGGGGCTTTCCGCGGGGACGGAGAAGGCGCCCACAAAGAGGACGACGTAAAGGGCGCCCTCGAGAATCACCTTCAAGTTCTTTTTGAGTATGCCGAGCATGAGCACAATCAGAGGCATAAACATAAAGAAAAGGACGGCAAATATGACCTTGAGGACGTTCCCCACGGTGAGACGCGACATGTAGTACTCCTTGGAATCAAGCTGAATTGCAGTCTATCCGCCGATATCCACAACTCAGGCCACCAGGATTCAGAAACGTCTTTAAGGGCAGGTGAAAAATCGTTGCTCGCGTCTGAAAACGGCGGAATTCGGCCGAAGGACCAGCGGCCTGTATCGAGTAAAATTGCGCCTAATCGGTCAGGAACGGAAGGATCAACGCAAATGCCGCACTACGTCGTCTTACAGGAAATCCTCAAAGAGAAACTGCTGGGAACCGGTTCGGGAAACCTGACCTCATTGGAAAAGGCCATCAACGACCAGGCGGCGAAGGGCTACCGGCTCCACACCATCACCACCGCGAGCAGCGGGAGCAAGGGATTCGGCGGCGGCGACCGCATCCAGGCGACGATGGTGTTCGAGAGCCTGGGGTAGGCGCCCAGAGTGCTAAAGGTTCAGCCCGCGGCTCGACTCGCCGCCGTCTCGTCCGCCCACGCTCGTGTTCATCGGGCCGAGACGGAGTTCGTACCCTCGGTTTCGATCAAGGGGTCCCCGGAGGTGTAGGTAACGGTGTTGTTCTCTCCTTCGACGTCGATGTCACGGGTCACCTCGACGTCGACGGTGTTCGCGGTTCCGTCCGCATCGATGTCCGGCACATTGCTGAGGGTGGCTTCATTATTGTTGCCCTCAATGTCGAGGCTTTCCGCGTCCTCGCCACTGACGGTGTTGTTATTGCCCCGGATGTCGATGTCTTCACATTGACCAGTGGTCCGGACGGTTGAGCCATTTGTCTCGACGTCGATGTCCCCGCCGTCGGAGCAGGTAATGCTGACGCTGGTGTTCGCTTCCGTAATTTTATGTTCTTGCCCGCGGCTAAGGGTGATCGTCGCACCGGAGGAGCCTGATGCCGTTGATGCGCTTGGGTCTGTCGCGGAGGCCGTGGCGGTGCTTTCCGGTGTTCCGACGCTGGTTGATGATGGGGTTCCGGTTTCCTCGGGTGTAGGCGCCGGATCAGCGGAGCATCCGGTGATGAGTGCCAGGCCGGCGACGGCGGTAAGCACGGGCGCGGAGATGCGGCTTCGGTACATGCGGGTTCTCCTCAGCTAGGCGGGGCTGGGTGTTAGGTCGGCCTGCCCGGAGAGAACCTGCAGCTGCCCGAGCAATCCCTCATTTTGGGCACTTCCGCTTGCCTGTTTTATTCTCCAGCATCCGGGGTGGCATGGCCATGTAACTCCGCAGAACACTGGGGGGTCAGGCAGCCGGCCGCCGGGTGAGACGGTCGGTGATGAGCCGGTTGGCCCAGTTCGGAGTCACCTGGGAGAGCATGACCAGGAAGCGTGCCTGCGGTCCGACGGCGTGATGGACGTTGCGGGGCCACTTCCGATCGCGACGGGACCTGATGATGCGTTCCACGGCGGCGACAGCAGCTGCGGCAACGTCGGTTTCATTCAGCCGCACGCCGAGCGACTGGATAGCCCCGATACTGACGCCCTTGACCATCCCGGTGTTGACGAACAGCGGCCACAGATCGAGCACGGCAATGCCATGCTCCGCCCATTCCAGTTCCAGTGCCTCGGTCAGGCCGCGGACCGCGAACTTCGTGGCGCCGTAGGTGGCAAGGTCAGGCTGCCCGTAAATGGCTGAGGCTGATCCCAGGTTGAGCAGCACCGGCCTGTCAGCATTTTTCAGGTACGGGAACGCGGTATGCGCACCGTTGATGGTGCCGAGAACGTTGACGTCCACGAGCGCGCGGTGCCGTTCAAGATCGGTATCAACGAACGGCCCGGCGGCCAGCAGCCCGGCGTTGTTGACCAGAAGGTCCAAGCGGTCCTCGCAAACGGAGGCCAGGGCTTCGCGCCACTGCTGGGCGTCCCGGACATCGAGGGCTCCCGTGACGACCGTCGTGCCGTGCGCGGCAGCAATGTCCTTGAGTTCGGCGAGGCCCTCACTTTCGATGTCGAACGCGCCGACTTTCCAACCATTGCGCAGCAGCCGGGCCGCGGTGGCATGTCCGATGCCGCGGGCGGCGCCGGTGACGACGGCGATGCGGCGTGAGTGCTGCTCAGTGTTCCCGGCCATGTCAGGCCCCCACGCGGTCGGTTGCGGCCTGCGCAGCGGTTCCGCGCCGCGCTCCGGCATCGCGCTCGCTGCGCAGGGCACGCATGTAATCGACGAAATCCACCTGAATGGTGTGCCGCTTGCTGGCGACGTACCTTTTGGTGATCGCCTTGCGGTGGCGGTCGATCTCGGCGTCCATCGCGGCCCGCTCGGGCAGGGCGTAGCGGCCCTGGAGATGGTCGGCGGCGAGCTCGGACTGCCGCTCGGCGATCGGCATGACCGCGCCGAGCGGCTGGACCAGTCCGATGAAGTACAACCCCGGCACCGTCGGGTGGAACATCCGCTGGTAGAGCCGGATCTCGTTATCCCCGGAGGGGTCGAGGAAGCCGGCGTCAAAGAACGGGAACGAGATCTTGTAGCCGGTGCAGTAGATCACCAGGTCGGCCGCGACGCGGGTGCCGTCGGTGAAGACGACGCTGTCGCCGTCGAAGCGCTGGATGTTGGGCTTCGGGACCACGTCGCCGTGGGCCAGCCGGTCGAGTATCCGGCTGGAGACGGTCGGGTGGGCCTGGGCGAACTTGTGGTCGGGTTCCTGAAGGCCGTAACGCGACATCGGGCCGGTGGCGGCGCGCATGACCACGCGGGCGACGGCCCAGCGGACCCGGGACGGGATCTTCTCGTGCGCTCCGATCTCGTCGAAGGGCTTGCCGAAGACGTACTTGGGAATGATGTGCACGCCCCGTCGGTGGGAGAGGTAGGTCTCGGCCGCGTGGTAGCTGGCATCGGTACAGATATCCATGGCCGAGTTGCCCATGCCGAGCACCACGATCCGCTTGCCGGTGAGCTGTTGCTCGTCCGTGTAGTCGTGGGAGTGCATCTGCTCGCCGGTGAAGCCTTCGGCGCCGGGGAAGGCCGGCTCCGGCATGCGGGGGTCCCAGTGGTGGCCGTTGGCCACTATGACCGAGCCGTAGCGCCGGGTCTCGGCGGTGCTCAGCCGAACCTCGAAGCCGCCGCCGGGCAGGGGACGCACGTGCTCCACACCGGTGTTGAAGGTGATCTTGTCCCGGAACCCAAAGTGGTCGACGTAGGCGTCGAAGTACGCCGCGACCTGGTCGTGGCGTGCGAAATTGGGCAGGTTCGCGGGCATGGGAAAGTCGCTGAATTCCATCCGGCTGCGCGAGGTGTTGATGTGCAGGGACTTGTAGGCCGCGGACACCCCGTTGCTGTTGCCCCATACCCAGTTGCCGCCGACCCGGTCCGAGAGTTCAAAGCAATCGAAGGCAAGTCCCCGTTCATGGAGAACTTTGGCCGCCGTGATTCCGGAGCAGCCCGCGCCGATGACGCATACGCGGTCGCGCTCGCTGCTGCCGAGCTCGTGGGTGGGCGGGGTGCTGTGGACTGTCGTCATTGGCGCTCCAAGCAGATGGATCTGGGACCGGGGATCATGTGACCTACGTCACTGTAGACTCACCCGGCCGCGCCCAGCGTTAGCAACACCCCGGCAGGCGGCGTCGTCCTGGCTACTTAATCCCGAAGTCGAAGCCGCCCTGACGGTGCCCGAACCGCTCCCGAAGGAAGTTGCCCGTATTGGTCAGCTCCGCAGAGGTGCGGCGGTGACGGCTTGAGTGCAGCGTCTCGGCCTGTCCGGCAAGGAGCTGCAACTGCTCGGCCAGTTCCTCGTTGGGGGTCCTTCCGCTCGCCTGTTTGGTCTCCAGCATCTTCGGCGGGATGGCTACGTAATTCTGGAGGACACTCGGCAGGTAGTCGCGCACCGTGGCGGACAGTTCGTACTCAAATTGGGGATCGCCCAGCGGCTGGCGAGTTTCGGCGTCGATCACCGCGTCCAGCGTCTGGCAGGTTTCCAGAATGCTGGCGTACGCCTCGGACGGAAGACGGCTCCTGTTTCGTTTCGCGAGGGCGGCAGACCAGGCCAAAGCGGAGGACAAGTCCTCCGGCGGCGTGGTTCCTGCCCCTGGCTGGGACTGGGTCATAACCTGCGGTCCCCGGGTCCTGGGGTGCAGCCACAGGTCCCGGAGCATGTAGGACCGCATGCCCGCTACGGCTATGAGCCCGAGAACCACGAAGAACGAGAGGATGAACTGCGCTGCGGTCCCGGGCAGGGCAACGGCCGCCAGGACGAGCGCAACGTACAGGCCACCCTCAAGGATCACTTTCCAGTTACTCCTGCGCACCCCGATCATCAGCACCAGGAGTGGCATAAAAGGAAAGAAGAGGAGCGCGACGGTGACTTTGAAGATGTTCCCCACGGTAAGGCGAGACATCATGATCCTCTCGTGAATGGATAGTGGCGGAGCCGCAGGCCACCTACGGCCAGATTACAACTACACCCCGGTCATCGGCTGTGGACTCCGGTCCCGGGTTTAGGCTGCCGCCAAAAGCAGATGTTCTACCCCTATATAACCGTCTCGGCAGACTTTGAATTCCCGGAGGTTGAACCCCAGGGTGGATTGGCGCGGGCCTCAGCGCCAGGCCCGCCGGAGGCACCTTGTTACAGTGGCGCCATGAAAGTCCGTCCCTACAGCGAAGTCGATGTGTTCTCCTCTGAGCCGTATCGGGGCAATGCCTTGGCTGTTGTTCACGATGCCGACGGCCTGAGTACCGAAGAGATGCAGCGGTTCGCCACCTGGACAAACCTCTCGGAGACGACGTTCCTCCTGCCACCGAGCAGCCCGAAGGCCGACTACCGGGTGAGGATTTTCACCGCCATGGCAGAACTGCCTTTCGCGGGTCATCCAACGCTTGGATCCGCCAAGGCCTGGCTGGACGCCGGGGGATCGCCACGGCTCGACGGAACTGTCATCCAGGAATGTGCGGCAGGGCTGATCCCGATCCGTGTAGCGGAGGATCAACTGGCCTTCGAGGCGCCGCCCCTGACCCGCTACGAACCCGTGGACGAGCCGCTCGTCCAACGGATAGCGGCAATCCTGGGGATCCCGCGGGAGAACATCCTTGATGCGTCGTGGCTGATTAATGGTCCTCGATGGATTGGCGTTCGGCTTTCCTCGGCACAGGAAGTCTTGAGCCTGCAGCCCGACCCGGCCAAGGCCGGCGACTTGGAAATCGGTGTGGTAGGACCGCACGAGCCTACGGAGGAAACCCAGTTCGAGGTGCGTGCCTTCGTCGGAGGCGACCCCGTCTGGGAAGACCCCGTGACCGGCAGCCTGAACGCGGGTCTGGCACGCTGGCTGATCGACACAGGGCTGGCCACCCCGCCCTTCACGGCATCGCAGGGAACAGTTCTCGGACGCCGGGGCCGGGTGCACATCAGTCTCCGCGACGGGAAAATCTGGGTCGGCGGACAGGTCATGAGCTGCATCGAGGGGACCGTCCGGCTGTAGCGTGCAGCCCGCGAGTTCCGAGACGCGGTCAGGTGCTTCGCCCGGCGGGAGAACGCGGTGGACGGGCGAGCGGGCTGGCAGGGTCGCTAAGGGCCCGGTGCACGGACGCGACGGCGCTTGACCCTTCCCCGACCGCTGCCGCGACGCGCTTCATGGACCCGTGACGGACATCCCCCGCTGCAAAAACGCGTGGGGTGGAGGTTTCGAAGGGCATCGGTTCGCGGCCCAGCGGCTGCCACTGTTCCAAGGACTGGATGGCGATGTCTGTTCCGGTGCGGATGAAGCCCGCAGTGTCCCTGTCCAGGGTGGGCAGCCAGGCGCTGGCCGGGTCGGCTCCGATGAAGCAGAACAATCCGCGCGCATCCACCGCACCGGCGGTATCGATCCGGACCGAATCCAGGGCGGAGCCACCTACCAGACCGATGATGTTCGACTCGGTATGGATAGAGATCCGGGAATTCTCCCGCAGGCGGTCCACGAGGTAGGAGGACATCCGCGCCCCAACCTCTGTTCCCCGCACCACCAGATGGACCGGGCATCCATGGGAGGCGAGATAGAGCGCGGCCTGGCCGGCTGAGTTTGCCCCGCCCACCACAACCACAGGGTGCCCTGCGACCTGGCGCGCCTCGAGGCTGGTAGCGGCGTAGTAGATTCCGTGTCCCTCGAAGTCCTCCCACCCCTGAACTCCGAGACTTCGATAGGAGGCCCCGGATGTAATCAATGCGGTGCGGGTATGGAGGATAGCGCCGTCACCCAGCGTGAGCTTGAGACCGTCATTCATCGTCTCGAGCGACACCGCATCGCAGGGCGCCCAGATCCTCACCCCGAACTTGATCGCCTGCAGTGTTGCTTGGCGGATGAGGTCTCCACCGGCCACTCCGAAGGGAAAACCAAGGAAGTTTTCGATTCGGGATGTCGACGCCGCCTGGCCGCCGGGCGCGACGGCGTCGAGCACCACCGTGCTCAGCCCTTCGGAGGCTGCATAGATGGCCGCCGCGAGCCCGGCAGGTCCGCCGCCAACGACCAGCAGGTCCGTCGAGCCCTCCTGATGGGGCTGGTAACTCAACCCGAGGCGCTCGGCGATAGTCCCCGGCGTCGCACGCTTTATCAGCTTGCCCTGGATGAGCGCTGCCGGCAGGTCATCGGGTGCGATGCCGTGGCCATCGAGGGCACCCATGCCGTCCACCGGGACGACGAAGACGGTATGGATCAAATCCAGGCGTTCAGCGAAGCGGCGAAGAGCCAGCAGTTCACTCGACGCTTCCGTCCCGATGAACTTGAGTGTCATGGCGGCGGGGCCCCGACGAAGTGCTTCGCGGCGTTCCCACAGGGTATGGAGAACGATCCCGCCGAGGTCGTCGTCCTGGTTCATGACCAGCCGCAGATCCTCGCGGGCCAGGCGCCGGATACGCCCGGAATCCTTCACCCGCGCCGACAGGAGCGCGGACTGTCCGTTGAGCAGCCCGAGTTCACCGCCGAACGAGCGTGGCCCCAGGGTGCTGAGAACTGTTTCGTCGTCCCACCACAACGGGTCGCGAACCATTTCAATGGACCCCGATTCGACGAGGATCATTGGATAGTTCAAATCCCCTGCACGAAAGACATAGTCGCCGGCGTTCACGTCGGCGGGTGCGGCCATGCCGAGGAGCCTTGCCCATTGCGAGTCGGAAAGACGCGGCACGGCACCGGTGCGCTGGGCGGGGTGCTCACTGATATCCGTCATGGTGATCCTTCCGCAGGGATGATGCTCATCCGGGGAAACGCGGAGCCGGGAGATGGATTGAGGATGCAGTGAGATTACCTGATTGGACCCGGAAATGGAGGGGCCGCCGGAACTACGGGCGCTACAACCCGGCGTCGCCGTCGCGGACCGCGGCCAGTTCGAGGACGCGGTCGCGGCAGAGCCGCCAGCCGAGCATCAGCGCGGGGATGATGACCGCCAGGGAGGCTATGGTCCAGGTGCCGACGGGCGAGTCGAAGGCCATCAGGATCAGCACGGCGAGAAGGAACGCGAGCGTGATCCAGCCGCTCACGGGTGCGCCGGGCATCCGGAAGGACGGGCGGGACAGTTGGCCGCGCCGCGCCCGCTTCGTCAGCTCCATCTGGCACAGGACGATCATGGCCCAGGTGCTGATGATGCCCAGGGACGCGACGTTCAGGACGATCTCGAAGGCCTGGGCGGGAACAACGGCGTTGAGGACGACGCCGAGCAGGGCAACGACCGCGGTCAGGGCGATACCGCCGTAGGGGACGCCCGCCTTGTTCATCCGCCCGGCGAACTTCGGGGCGGAGCCGGCAACAGACATGGAGCGCATGATGCGGCCGGTGGAATATAGGCCCGCATTGAGCGAAGACAGTGCGGCAGTCAGGACCACCAGGTTCATAATCGCGTCCACACCGTCCACCCCGATGGAGCCGAAGAACGTGACGAACGGGCTTTCGCCGGCCTTGTAGGAGCTGTAGGGCAGCAGCAGCGAGAGCAGCACCAGGGTGCCGACGTAGAACACCGCGATGCGCACGATCACCGTGTTGATGGCCTTGGGCATGATCTTTTCCGGGTGCTCGGTCTCGCCCGCGGCGGTGCCGATGAGCTCGATCGAGGCGTAGGCGAACACCACGCCCTGCATTACGACGACGGCGGGCAGCAGGCCGTTGGGGAACATGCCGCCGTTGTCCGAGATCAGGCTGAAGCCGACCTGCTGGCCGTCCACGGGGGTGCCGAAGATGACGAAGCAGATGCCCACGATCAGGAAGGAAACCAGGGCCACCACCTTGATCAGCGCGAACCAGAACTCGAGTTCGCCGAACACCTTGACGCTGACCAGGTTCAGGCCCAGCACCAGGATCAGGGCGGCCAAGGCCCAGGTCCACTGCGGTACATCCGCGATGGGCGGCCAGTACTTCCGGAAGAAGTTCATATAGAGCGCGACGGCGGTGATGTCCACGATCGCGGTCATCGCCCAGTTGAGCCAGTACAGCCAGCCGGTGACGAAGGCGGCCTTCTCGCCGAAGAACTCGCGGGCGTAGGAGACGAACGAGCCGGAGGAGGGCCGGTGCATAACCAGCTCGCCGAGGGCCCGCAGAATCATGAAAGCAAAGAAACCGCAGACGGCGTAGCTGATGACCAGCGACGGCCCTGCCGTGGCCAGGCGGCCGCCGGCACCCATAAACAGCCCGGTGCCGATGGCGCCGCCGATGGCGATCATCTGGACCTGGCGGGGCTTGAGTCCC
Source organism: Arthrobacter sp. zg-Y844 (assembly GCF_024385465.1). Taxonomy (GTDB): domain Bacteria; phylum Actinomycetota; class Actinomycetes; order Actinomycetales; family Micrococcaceae; genus Arthrobacter_B. The sequence goes on along the minus strand of NZ_JANFLS010000005.1, from coordinate 203,543 downwards.
TTGTGATAGCCCTCTTCCTCGTGGTGGAAGGTGGGTTCAGAGGCGTTCGCCGCACGCGCGGAGTCCGGGATCGCCGGCCTCTGCGTGACCGGTGATGGCTGTGTCATGGGGGTCCTTTGCTTGCTCAGCCTCGCGGGGTGCTGCGGGCTGAAGAGTTCGGTGGGCTGCTCGCCGGCGGGCGGCCCGGTCCGGGGTACGGGTTCCCTGCGCCGGATCAGGGCGTGCGCCCCTAGGGCAGGGAAAGGCGGGGTTCTTCGATGTGTTCTGTCAGGCGCCTGCTCAGCCTCTAAACCGCCGCAGAGTGCGTTGAGGGGCGCTCGCAGGAGCTAACTCATGCTGTCCGATTGTTCGGATCCCTGACAAGTTCACCCGAAGACTATGGCAGTAGTCACACCGGAGCGTCAAAACGGGTGCAGGCCCTTCACCACCCGCCGCGCGTAGGCGTGTGACCCTTCCGGGCGTCGTCGGGCATTGCCATTTCGGCCCGCAGGCCCAACAGCCGGATCGGTCGGCCGGGTTCGATCGCGCCGGCGAGATCCAGGGCTCGGGTGAGGACGTCCTCCCGGTCGAAGGTCTCGGGGATCTTCCGCGCATGCGTCTTGGTGGTGAACGGCGCGTACCGGACCTTGAGGGTCAGCCCGATCACCGGCCGCCCTTCCGCTGCCACATCGGCCAGGACCTGCGCGGTCAGCTCCCGCACGGCGTCGTCCACCTGGGCCGGCTCGATGAGGTCCTGCTGGAAGGTGGTCTCCCGGCTGTGTCCCCGGGCGACCCACGGGGTGTCGTCCACAACGCTGGTGCCGTCCCCGCGGCCCAGCTCGTTGTACCAGGGGCCCATCTTCGGCCCGAACTCCGGAACCAGCGCCTGCGGATCGGCCGCGGCGAGCTCGGCAACAGTATTGATTCCCAGCTTCGCCAGCCGGCCCGAGATCTTGTTCCCGACGCCCCACAGCTCCTTGGTGGGCCGCTGGCCCATGAAGTCGAGCCAGTTTGCGGTGGTGAGGCGGAAAACGCCGGCGGGCTTGCCGAAATCCGTGGCGTTCTTGGCGCGGATCAGGGTGTCGCCGATGCCCACGCTGCAGTGCAGCTGCGTGCGGTCCAGGACGTCGGCCTGAAGCTGGCGGGCGTAGGCCTCCGGATCCTCAGTCTCCACACCCACAAAGGCCTCATCCCAGCCCAAAACCTGCACGACGGCGCCGGGCTGGGCGCGCAGCGTGGCCATCACCGTGTCCGAAACCTCGAGGTAGGCCTCGGCATCGACCGGCAGGATCACGGCGTCGGGCACCTTCCGGGCCGCGATCCGCAGCGGCATGCCGGACCCGACGCCGAACGCCCTGGCCTCGTAGGAAGCCGTGGACACCACGGCACGTTCGGTCGGGTCGCCCCGGCCGCCGACGATGATCGGCTTGCCGGCAAGTTCCGGGCGCCGGAGCACTTCGACGGCGGCAATGAACTGGTCGAGGTCGACGTGCAGCACCCAGGGGATAGCGTTCACGCGACCAGTGTGCCCTAACGGGCCCGGACAATCATCGGTTTCGGGCAAAGAACGGCGCCATGTAGTCTCCTCCAGGGCCGCACCGCTGGATCTCTAAAAGGTGGACCCGGGTCGACCTAACCTTGACCGGGTTCCTAGTCGCCAAGACCGAGTAGGTTCTGACCGTGTGGCAAGTAGTCAGAGGTCAGCAGCTGCGCCCTCGTCAACAGGATCGGTGGCAAGCGCAGCCGGCAGCGGCAGGTCATACTTCTCGCACAGGAACCGTGTTTGGCAGTACCTTTGGGCGTCCGTTGCGACAGCGCCGAGTATCGCCGCATTGGTGCCGGCGCCGATTACGACACCAATGAATGGCACAACCTTGGCAACGTTTTGAACGGGTACCCTGGAACCGGCAGGCCCTAGCTGCTGCATTAATTTCTCAAGTACGGCCACGAGTCGATGATCCGCACGGAGCTTTTCAGACCACTTTACGCGTCCCTTAAGGGCATCGGCAGCGTGCGCGACGTCGCGTATCGGCTTAGCCTTGGCTGCCTGTTTCATGAAGGATCTGCTTACCAGACGCTGGATAAACAGCTGCTCCTCGGGGTCCTTCGCGTCATAACCGTAGGAGTATGCAATCCGCGTTGCGATCGAGGTGCTGAGAACCTGAATGACAAGCATGTCCGCCGTCATCGCGACTGGAATCCCCGCGACCGGAACCAGGGCCAGCACACCCATGGCACCGCCTTCGAGCGCACCAGCGCTTCGCCATTTGAGGGTGTTCAGAGTCAGCAAACGATCGCAGGACTTCAGATCCTGCTTCTGCAGGTCAGCGAAGTTGTTGATATCAAGGCCACGTTTGCGAGCAAGCTTCTCGACGCTCTTTGGGTCATTGAGCTCAAGGGCCCAATCGTTGAATAGCTCCAGCATCGCTATTGCACTTTCAATGGCCGGTCGCATGGCCTTATCGGCCACCGCTCCGCCAGCGCGCTGGATGGGTTCCATGACCTTGTCGGGCACGGCATCCGCTACCCGTCGCCCGGCAGTTCCCGCTACCTCGCCCGTCCGACTGATTGCAGAGTTTGCCCAGTTCGGCAGCCCTCGGCGGTTGCTGCGGCGCTCCCAATGGCCATTGAGACTGTCCCACACCTGTTGGTCGTATGCGCTCATCTTGGTTACAGCGTCGGGGAGGAGCGGGTCCACGTTAGTGCTCAATGAGGGTCCATTCGATGGTGCTTGTGCAGGTCGAGGATGACCCTACCAGTCAGCTCGCTCGGCAGCTGACAACTGGATGCGGTGGACGGTCAGTTGCGGCCCCGCCGGACCAACGCCTGCAGCGACCCGGCAAGCTGGCCCAACTCGGCCACCCGAAGCAGTTTCAGCATGCCCAAGTACACAGCGCCCATAAGGCCCCCACCCACGGAGAGCACCACAAGGGCATGGAACTTCGACTGCCAAAGGTACCCGCCGGCGTCGTACCCTCCGAACGCCCAGGACACGGCCGTCCCGGCGAGGGCAGCGACAATGCCGGCAACCGTGAACCGGACGTGCGCGTCAAAGACCTGTCCGGCACCGTAAGGACCAATCGCCCGCGTGAGGAAGAGGTGACTGACGACGACGGCGATCACGTTGCCGAGGGAATAGGCGGCGGCGAGCGTCGGCACAATTAACCGGGGATCAAGTACGCCCGCAATAACGGCGAGAACCACTCCAACTCCGGACAGGATCAGCTGGATTTTCAACGGCGTCTTCACATCCTCACCGGCATAGAACACCCGGCCGAGAAGGAAGTTGGCACTCAGGAACGGGGCTCCCACGGCAAGGATGGCGATGATGATTCCGTTGAGGGTGGCCACCTCGGGCGATTCGCTGAAGAGCATTCCGAGCGGCCCGGCGAATGCCAGCAGGGCCGCCGCGCCGAACACCGTGGCAACACCGGTGATGCGCAGCCCCCGGGACAGCACCGCGCGTACCTCCGGAAGGTTCCCGCCGGCATAGGCAGCGGAAAGCTGGTTGAACATAACCGTGGCCAGGGACAGGGCGATCACGGCGTGCGGCAGTTGGTAGACCATGGCCCCGATGTCCAGGTTCGCCAGGCCCGCGATCCGGTCCGGCCGGCCCGAGTCGGTGAGTGTGTGCCGGGCGTCGGAGGCGATGGTGGCAACGTAGAGATTGACGATGTACAGGCCGTTGCCGACCAGCATCGTGACGATCGTGACGGATGCCAGCCGGCCCGTGCGTCTAAGCCCCGTGCCGTGCAGGCCGAACTTCGGCTTCAGTCCCAGTTTCAGGCGTCGAAGCGGGAGAAACAGCAGAAGCGCCTGAAGGGCGACGCCGAGCGTCATGCCTCCCGCCAGCAGGAACGTATGCTCCGGCGTCCACGTTTCGGGTTTATACGCTTCTGCCTGTTCGGCGCCCATCAGCGACAGGAACACCACCAGTGCGCCGATGGACACCAGGTTGTTCACCACGGGAGCCCACATGTACGGACCGAAGGAGCCGTTGGCGTTCAGGATCTGGCCCAGCACGGCGTACAACCCGTAGAAAAAGATCTGCGGCAGGCACCAGTAGGCGAACGCCGTGGCCAGGGCGAGGTTGCCGTCCGTGAAACGCGTCGCCGCATCGATAATCACCGGAGCCGCCAGCGTCACCAGCACCGTGAGGACCAGCAGCGCCGCTACGGCGAGGGTCAGGATCCTGCTGACGTAATCTGCGCCCCGGTCCGGCTGCCGGCTGGCCCGGACAATCTGGGGCACCAAAACGGCGTTGAACACCCCGCCGGCGACCATCAGGTAGATGAAGTTCGGCAGGGCGTTCGCGTAGGAAAACAGGTCCGACACCCCACCCGAGGCGCCGATAGCAGCGGCGAGGAGCGCCGTCCGGACCAGGCCGAGCACCCGGGACACGACGGTGCCGGCTGCCATAACAGCGCTGGCCCGCGCGGCCGAACCGCTGTTCGGGGCCACGCGGGCCTCCCGGTCTGCCTGATCGGCATTCGAGGGCGCCGCGGTTGAACTCATGGAGGCCATCGTTCCAGATGCGCGGCAGGAACCCGCGCTACCCGCCGATGGTGTCCAGCTCCGCGACATCCTCCGTGGACAGCATCAGCGCAGCGCCGGTCACGTTTTCCCGCAGATGCGCTACGGAGGAGGTGCCGGGGATAAGCAGGATGTTCGGGGAACGCTGCAGCAGCCACGCCAGGGCCACGGACATGGGGGTTGAACCCAGGCGTGCGGCGATGGCGGAGAGTTCCTCGGATTGGAGCGGACTGAAACCTCCCAGCGGGAAGAACGGCACGTAGGCGATACCGTCCTGCGCGAGGGAATCGATCAGGCCGTCGTCCTGGCGGAAGGCAAGGTTGTACATGTTCTGCACCGAGACGATGGGGGCAACGCTGCGTGCTTCGGCTACCTGCTCGGGCAGCACGTTGCTCACGCCGAGGTGCCGGATGAGCCCCTGCTGCTGGAGCTCCGCGAGTGTCTCCAGCGCTTCGGCAAGGGATCCGGCCACGGTTCCGTGGGCGTCTCCCATGCGGAGGTTCACCAGGTCCAGAACATCCAGACCGAGTGTCTCCAGGTTCTCCTCGACGGCACGGCGCAGCTGGTCAGGCTTCCGTGCCGGGGTCCATCCGCCCTGGTCGTCGCGGTCGGCCCCCACCTTGGTCACCACATGCAGGGTCCGGGGGTAGGGGTGCAGCGCCTCGCGGATGAGCGAGTTGGTGATGTGCGGCCCGTAGGCCTCTGCGGTGTCGACGTGGGTGATGCCGAGAGTGACGGCCTCGCGCAGGACCGAGAGGGCGCCGTCGTAATCCGGCGGAGGTCCCATCACCCCCGGTCCGGCGAGCTGCATGGCCCCGTATCCAAAGCGGGACACCTCGAGGTCGCCCAAGGTCCAGGTGCCGCCGGGAAGCGATGTGGTAAATGTGCTCATGTTCTGCCTTTCAGGGGTGGTGATCCTTACTTCCGCAGTCCACTATGGAGACGCAACTTCCCCGCAGGAAGTAGGCACCTGAAAGTGCCCAAGTAACCCGGAAGGCAGGGCAGCAATGGCCACGATGACAGCGGCAGAGAAACGAGCGCAGGAGAAAGATGCGTATAACGCGTTCCTGGATGCCTGTCCCAGCCGGCAACTGCTGGACCGGATCTCCAATAAATGGGTCACGCTGGCCCTGGCCGCCCTCGGCAGCGGGCCGGACTGCGACGGCGATCCCCGCCCGCTGCGTTTCTCCGAGCTGTCCCGGGTGCTGGCCGGCGTAAGCCAGAAGATGCTCACCCAGACACTTCGCTCACTGGAGCGGGACGGTCTCCTCACCCGCACCGTCACCCCCACGGTGCCGGTGACCGTCAGCTATGAGCTCACCGATCTTGGGCGCTCCCTGCACGGATTAACCCGCGGCATCAAGGCCTGGGCGGAACAGCACATGGATGACGTCTTCGCCGAGCGCGCCGCCTACGACTCCCGCGGCGCCTGACCCCTGGCCCGGGCTAGGAACCCAGCGCCGGATGCGGGTAGGCGGGCTCCCGCTGCTGGAACTGCAGCACGTCCTCGTTGAGGATCACACCGTCGCGGATTTCAATTGCCCGCCGGATGGTTTCGTTCTCCGTCCACGCCGCAGGACCGGCAATGACCGTTTCCAGGAAGGGCAGGAGCGCCTCGCTGATTTCCCAGCTGGCGGAGTTCCAAAGGTAGGACGGACTGTGATCGACGGCGTAGTAGTTGATGTGCTCGCCCACCTCGAACATCGGGTCGGTGAACGTGGTGGTTTTCGCCCACTCGAAGCCCATGCCTTCGTCGCAGGACACGTCCACGATCAGGCTGCCGGGCCGGAACGCCTCCAGGTCATCGGTGCGCAGGTAGGTCAGCGGGGCGTTGGGATCCTGCAACGTGCAGTTGACCACGATGTCGCTCTCGGCAAGGAACGGGGCCAGCGGCACCCGGCCGTCTTCGGTGATGACCTCGCTGAGGAACGGCGAGTTGTCGTCACGGTCGAACTGAACAATCCGCGCGGAGTGGATCGGCGACCCGACCGCCGCGACGCCGCGGTTGGTCAGGACCTGGACGTCATGGATGCCGTGCGCATTCAGGGCAGTGACCGCGCCGCGTGCCGTTGCGCCGAAGCCGATGACGACGGCGCTGAGCCGGCGCCCGTAGTCGCCGGTTGACCCGGTCAGGCTGAGGGCGTGCAGGACGGAGCAGTACCCGGCGAGCTCGTTGTTCTTGTGGAAGACGTGCAGGCCGAAACCGCCGTCGGCAGCCCAATGGTTCATCGCTTCGAAGGCGATCAGCGTGAGCTTTTTGTCGATGGCGAGCTGGGTGACGGCGCGGTCCTGGACGCAGTGCGGCCAGCCCCAGAGGGTCTGCCCGTCCCGCAGCTCGGCGAGGTCCTCGGGCTGCGGCTTGGGCAGGAGGACGACGTCGGCCTCCGCCAGGATCTGCGCCCGCGGGAGCACAGCACCAACGAGCGGCTTCAGCTCCATGTCCGGAACGCCGAACTTGTCTCCGTAGCCTTCTTCCAGGAGCAGCTGCCGCCGGACCTCCGGGGCGATGCGTTCCAGGTGAAGCGGGTGGATGGCCAGACGCCGCTCATCGGGCTTGCGTGTGCTGGACAGGACGCCGAGGGTGAGACGCTCCACGGGGCGGTTCACTTCTTTTTGGGCGGTGCGGGTTTGGTGCCGGAGGCCTTGTCGAGGGCGGGCGGAGCCGCGGCGGCCTTCTTCTCGGCACGCTTTTCCTTGATGGACTTGCCGGACTTTTTCGATGCTGCTTGGCGCGGGGACTTGTCAGACATGTTCGCTCCTGTAGCGGAACCGAGGCGGTTCCTGACTCTGAACCATACATGCACCGCAGCCGGGCGCTTGGAGGCGGAGCGAACAGGGCCTGTTGGTGCCTACCGCCCGGCCCAGGCCTCCGCGTAGAACTGCGGGGAAAGCGATTCCAGCAGTTCGACGTAGGCATCCCGCTCCATGGCCTGCGCCGATTCGACCGGAATCTCCGAGGTGAAGGCGGATACACCCAGCCCGGCCTGACGGTCCTTGAGGGTCAGGCCTGCGGCTTCGAGGATGGTCGGGTACATGCTCAGCTGGTCCGCACCGGGGCGCAGCGTGGTGCCTGCTGCCTGGCCCGGAACCCAGACCCGGTTGAAGATAGTGCGGTTGGTGTGATGGTCCAGCTGCTCGTGGAAAGCGTCGCCGGCACTCATGTGCTTGAGGTGGTCGCCCATGATTACCACGGCGGTGTCCTCGAGGTACCCCTGCTGTTCCATGTATTCCACGAATCCGGCCACCTCGGTCATGGAGCAGGAGAACACGGAGGTCACATTGTTCTCGGTATCCACGTTGCAGTAGTCGTAGACGTGCACCGGTTCGTGGGTGTCCAGCGTCAGCATGGAGAGGTTGAACGGCTTCCCGGTTTCCTCCGCCTCGGCATGCAGCCTGTCGACCTCCTCCTTGGCATGTGCCATGAGGCGTTCGTCGCTCAGGCCCCAGTCCTTGCGGAAGTTCTCTTCCGGTTCGCCGGCGTCGCGCCAGTCGGAGAGGTCCTTCACTTCGGAGTAGCCATGGGTGCCCAGGAACGTGTCCTTCGCGGCGAAGGAGGCGTTGGCGCCGCCCAGGAAAACGTTGGTGTACCCCTGCTCTTCCAGGACGTCCCCAAGACAGGTTGACCCACCCAGGTAAGTGTCGCCGTCGTCGTCTAGCTTGCTGGCGTCGCTGCTCTGGTCGGAGGAGCCCACGCCCTTCAGGGGGACGCCGCACTGCGTGGAGACTAGGCCGGCCATGGTCCAGCCGCCGCCCTCGTACTGCTGGAAATTCTCCACGCTCTGCCACCCCTTGGAAGGCTGCGTGGTGTCCTTGAGTGGAACGAAGGCGTCCTTTTCGAACAGCTGGTCATCCGCGAGGGTGGCTTCCCCGGACTCGAGGTAAACCAGCACCAGGTTGCGCTTCTGCTCCGCCCCGGTGACGGTCGGCTCCACGTAGTAGTCGCCGATGTTGTATTTGGAGTTCGCCGCCTTGATGTAGTCGGCCATGCCCACCGTGCTGGCGAAGGCCGTGGTGCCGCCAATGACCACTGCGACCACCAGGAGGGTGGAGACGGTGCGCATCATCCACGGTGAGCGGTTAGGTGTGTCCTCCCCGTCGCGGCGCTTGCGGCGGCGGAAGTACTGCCACAGGGCGATCCCGCCGGTGATGAGCAGGGGCAGGACACCGACGCCCAGGATGCCGAGCCAGACAATGCCCCCGCCGCCGCCGTCGGTCTCCACCGAGACGAGGTTCAGGAGCATCTGGCCCACGGAGATTTCCCCCCAGAAGAACCGGATACCCGCAGCCGCAATGAGCATCGCCAACCCGAGCCAGATCAGGACGTAGACCAAGACACGTCCCATAACGACGCCGACCCGTCGGGTCACGTCAAGAATCTGGCCAGACATGAAGATACCTCGCGTTCCAGGTGCCCGCGTTTTCGCCGGGCACCCTTGACATCCAACCCGATCTCGGGGTCAAAGAAGAATAGTACCGTCATGCTACCTGTTCAACCTTGGTTCATCCCTCAGGAACGGGTTGTACACCTCCGCGAAAGATCCGGGGTCTAGGCGTTCTCGTCACCAACGCGGATGAGGATCTTGCCGGTGGTTCCGTTCTCGACGGCGTCGTGCGCAGCGGCGGTTTCCTCGAGGGGGAACCAGGTGAGGGGCAGTCCCGCGGACTCACCGACAGACAGCGCGCCGTCCTGCAGTGCTGCGGTAATGTCCTCTGCCGCGGCGTGCTGGGCCTGGGTCCCCACCGTATATATAAGGACGCCCTGCCAACGGACATTTTTCGCGAAGCTCGCAACGATCGGCGCCGTGAATTCCTCGCCGTTGTTGTTCGCGTAGTAGGCGATGCTGCCGTGGTTGGCGATTACGTCCACATCAAGGGCCGCGTTCTGGGCGGGGGACACTTCGACAATGTGGTCGACGCCGTCCGGGGCGAGTTCGCGGATCCGGTCGGCTTCGGCGTCGTCGGGGTAGCGGACGATGTGGTGGGCGCCGGCAGCGGTGGCCAGCTCCGCCTTCGCGTCGCTGCTGACCGTCGCGATCACGGTGGCGCCGGCCCAGGCGGCGAACTGGATGGCGGCGTGGCCTACGGCTCCGGCGCCGCCCTGAACCAGGACGGTGCGGCCTGCGAGGGCTCCGGGGGCGAGCCGGGACGGACCCTGTTCGTGGACGGTGAGGGCGCGGTGTGCGGTCATCGCGGGGATACCGAGGCTGCCGGCGACGTCGAAGCCGATGCCGTCCGGAAGCCGCACCGCCCGGTCGGCGGGGAGGACGGTGAATTCCTGGGCGGTCCCGGTCGGACGGCCGTGGGCTGCGAGGTAGATCCACACCCGGTCGCCCACCTGAAGGTCGGTCACGCCCTCGCCGACGGCGTCGATAATCCCGGCGCCGTCCTGGTTCGGCACCACCTCGGGGAACGCCAGGCTGCTGCCGGCGCGGGCCTTCCAGTCGGTGGGATTCACGCCCGAAACGGTAACCCGAACCCGCACTTCGCCGGGGCCGGGGGCGGCGGCGTCGCGGTCAACGAGGGAGAGGACGGATGAGGGACCGGTGGCGGAGTACACGATTGCTTTCATGGGCGGTACAAGAAACCCGGGCTGCGTTCTATTCCCCGGTGCGGACAATAACCGGGTCAGGTGCTCGCCTGCGGCAGCTGCTGTTGGCCCCAATAACTGCGTGCATCCGGACCGACGGCATCGTAGTCATCGCTGCCGAGGAAGCGCTCCCGTGCGTAAGGGGTGTCATTGGCGACGGTGGCAGAGTGGACCCTCAAGTCCCTCCGCTTGCGGTGCAGGTCCCGGGGACGTGACTCGTGAACGTAGACCCCCGCCAGGGCGACCGCCTTGCTGATCAGCATGCTGGAACCATCGGCCAGGCCAGGACCGTTATAAAGCACCCAGCTTGCGACGGTCAGAACCTCCTCCAGCACCTCCCGGGGCGCTTCCCACGCCCACTGCGCAGCGGCGTCTTCACCATATGAGCGCAGATCCGCAACGATGCTCACCCGCGACGTGCTCAGCGACACTCTTCCCCCCCCCATTTCCCTTGACGCCCGTGAAGAGCCGGACCGCCCCCGCGGGGACGGTCCGGCTCTGTTGGACGACGGTTACTTACTTCTTGTCGTCCTTGTTTCCGTCGACGGCGTCCTTCGCCTTGTCTTTAGCCTGGTCAACCTTCTCCGGGTTGTCCTTGGCTGCGTCCTTCGCCTTGTCTGCCATGCCGCCTAGATCTGCCATTGGATAATGCCTTCCCTCTGTGCGGTCCGGGGCTCATGCGGCCCCGGCTGGGTACACCCATCCTGCCCCACAATGGCGGGATGGAACCCCGGGTGCAGGTGTTTTTTATTGCGGGGTGGTGGCGTTGCACCGCTAAGCGCCGGGCGCACAGCGTTCCGGAGGTCGGATAGGCTACCTACCGGCCCGGCAAATCTGCCGCGGAATCAGCCAGTTTTATGGGGGAAGCATGACCGAGAAAATAGCGCAGGACGCCAACCAGAATCCTTACGCAGGAGCCCAGCCGGTAGCACCCGGAAACGCACCTGCACGTCCGAAGACGGTGGAGATGGCCTTCTGGCTGCTGCTGGCCGCAGCGGCCCTGGTGCTGATCCGGATTCCGGTGGGAATCATGGCCGTGAATAAGGATGACCATAAGTCCGAAATTGAGAGCTTCCTGGGCCCGGACAACGTCCCCATCTGGATCCGCAACGAAATCTCCGACTATGTCTGGGCAGGAGTCATCACCGCCGTCATCCTCGCAGCGATTGCCCTGCTGTCCCGGATGGGCCTCGGCTGGCCCCGGATCGTCCTCATTGTTGTTGCGGTGCTTACAGCCTTGAATGCGCGCGTGCAGTTCTTCGCAAGCGTCATCCCGGTCTACGAAACAGCCTGGGTGACGCTGATATCCGTCCTCCTGACGCTGGCCGCAACGGTGCTGCTGTTCCTGACCCCGTCGAATCACTACTTCAAGTCGATGGGGCAGTACCGCAAGGGCAAGAAGGCCGTTCAGGCCTAGCCGAGGCGTCTCCGCCCGGCGGCCGGCAGCCCTGTTGGCTGACCGGCCGCCGGTTTCGCGACGTAGGCTTGGAAGATGCGAAACGAAACCCTCTGGGAAGCGAAAAAGCGGCAGAATCCCGGGCATTCCGCCTGGTACATCTCGCGGTTCGAGGCCATGCGGGAGCAGGGCCAGGACCTCGACGGCGAAGCCCGGCTGATTGACGCGATGCTGCCGCGGGGAGCCCGGATCCTCGACGCCGGCTGCGGTCCCGGCCGGGTGGGCGGGGAACTGGCGCGGCGCGGCCACGCCGTCGTCGGCGTCGACGTCGATCCGGAACTTATCGACGCCGCCCGGCAGGACTTCCCGGACCTGCAGTGGTTCGTCGGGGACCTCTCGGAACTGGACCTGCCCGCCGAAGGCGTTCCCGAACCGTTCGACCTGATTGTCTGCGCCGGCAACGTGATGACCTTCCTGGCACCGGGAACCGCCGTCGACGTCCTGACCCGGATGCGCGAGCACCTTGCAGCCGACGGCCGGGTGGTTATCGGGTTCGGCGGAAACCGCGGGTATGCCTTCGAGGCCTTCTTCGACGACGCCGCCGCGGCCGGCCTTGAGGTCCAGCAGCGGTTCTCCACGTGGGACCTGCGGCCGTTTACGCCCGAGTCGGACTTCCTGGTGGCGGTGCTGGGCCGCGCCTGAGACCCGTTCCGACCCCGGCGATGGACAATAACGTCCAAACGGGAGCCGGCGGGAAGGCGGGGCATTGTGAATCTGGAAGAGGATCCTCAGCGGGCGGCGCAACTATGCTTTGCGGCCCAGGCGCGTCTGATGCGTCGTGTCGCAGACCTAACCGATAGGGACGTCCTGGCGCCAAGCCGCTTGCCTGGCTGGACCGTGGGGCACGTCCTGACCCATCTGGCGCGGAACGCCGATGCCCACGCCCGCCGGCTGTCCGGCGCCCTCGAAGGCCACGATGTTCCGAGATATCCCGGCGGATCCGAACAGCGCACCCGGGAGATCGAGGAGGGTGCCAGCCGGGCCGCCGCAGAAATCATCGCCGACCTCAGCTCCAGCATGCTGCACCTCGAGGAGGTCCTGAACCTGTCCGAGGCGGCAGGATGGCCCAACGGCCACCTCATGGGCGACGATTCCTACGGCGTGGCTGCCTGCCCGGCGCATCGGCTCCGCGAAGTCGAGATGCACCACGTGGACCTGGGGCTCGGCTATACACCCGCGGACTGGCCCGAGGAGTACGTCGCGTGGGACCTTCCTGTCCTGCTCGCCACGGTTCCGGAACGGCTCGGGCCCCCGAACCAGCAGCGCAGCTTCATGGCCTGGCTGGCGGGCCGGGGGCCGCTGGCTCCGGACACGAAGCTGGCGGACTGGTGAACCGGGCTCGGCGCGGGCGCCGGGACCTAGGCCGCGGCGTCCATGGTGCCGAGAATTCGAACCCTCAGGTCTTCCGGCCCCACGTGTCGGCTGATCAGGGACATGGCTGCGGGATCGGCGCCGCGGAGGACTCCCAGCAGTAGATGTTCCGTCCCGATGTAGCCGTCCTTCCGGGCCGTTGATTCGCGCAGGCTGTTCGTCAGTACGGCTTTCGCACCGCTGCTGAAGGGCAGGTGCCCGCCTTTGAGGGAGTCGAACAGGCGACGACGCCGCGGGGCGGGACCGGCGGCGGCGTCCAGGGTGCCTTCCCCGAATTGTGCATCGACGGCGCGGCGCACCTCGTCCAGGTCAATACCGACGGATTCCAAGGCGGCGGCGTCGTCGTACCCGGAGTCCGGGCCCATGGCGCGTAGGTCCGCACGCAGCTGTGCTGACGTGAGGCCGCACTCGGCCAGCACGGACGCCAGCCGAGGGGTGGATGTTTCCACGGTGGACACCGCGCCGATCAGCACGTGCACCGGGAGGATCTGGGTCGCCTCCAAGGTGCGGGCTTCTTCCTGGGTGGAGACGACACTTTGGCGGGCTTGCTGAGTGAACCGTTCAAACATGGCGCTACTTCGCTTTCCGGTTGTACTTCTGGTGCACTGCCTGCTTGCTGATGCCGAGCTGGTCGGCGATGGCCTGCCAGGACCAGCCCTGCGCCCGGGCATTGGCAACCTGCACGGCCTCGAGCTGGTCGCGCAGCCTACCGAGGGCGACGACGGCGCGCAGCCCGGTAGCCGGATCGGGACTCGCCGCCGCGGCGGCCAAGGGGGAATGGTCTTCCATAAGCGTCAACCTAGATTGACGGAGTGTCCGTGTCAATAGGAGTTGACGAATTGTCGAGATCTACGGCGGACCGGGCTGTAGGGGCTGCTAACGCTCCGTGCCCTGCATTGGCTCCGGTGGAACGGGTCCCGTCATGACGCTGCCGGACTCGTGCACCCACCTGCCGCGGCCGACTTCCGGGCAGGTGGCGCGCAGGTTCGTTTGTAGGGTCGAGGAGTCCGTGGTGTGCATGCCACGGAGCAACTTGAACAGGTCTACACCGAACTCCAGGCGTCCGTCCCGCCAATAGGCGTCGTAGCGGATTGCGCGCACCGGCCGGTGCAGCCACTTCGACGGGCGGATGAATGCCGTTGCGCGAAAGGCAACTGGGCGCTCGAAGTTCTCCATAAAGGAATAATCACATATTCGCGATCGGGCGCAGTTCGACGGTTTCGCCGGGGGAGGCGAACCGGGCCAGGATTTCCTCCGCACGCTGCGGGGTACCGGCCTGGATGAAGAACATCCCGGCGAGATGTTCCCCGGGTGCAGCATACGGTCCGCTGCTGATGACCGGCCCCTCTTCCCGGCGGACCAGTTGCGCGCCAGCCGGATCCCCCAGTGCCTCACCGCCGAGAAGCTCCCCGCTCTCCTGCAGCTCGGTGAGGAACGAATCGAATTCGGTGTCCATCCGCTGCCGCTCGGACTTCGGTAAGGATTGGAACGCAGGCAAGTAGTTCCCCGTTGGGTGGCCCCATGGCTGAGGGTTCGAATAAACGAGGATCGCGTATTTCATGGCAGCCGGTCCGTTCTGCGATGTGAGGGTTCGAGTTTCCGCGAGACTGTCGCACCTGCGCGGTACAGGCAACACTGAATACACCGAAAACGCTGCTCCGGACAGAGAAAGAGGCCCGGTTGCCCGGGCCTCTTTCTGAAGTGCCGTGATCAAGTTCGCCGGCGGGGCGGCTCACTCGATTGATCACTCACGCTGATCAGTCCGCGCTGATCTGGCGGCGGAAGGTGTCCCGACGGGTGTGGAGGTCCCAAAGGACACCGGCGAGAACGTCGGGATCCTTTTCCGGATCACCCTCGATGATGCGGCCGCCGATGATGAGCTGCGATACGTGGATGCCCTCCTCGCCGAGGACCTCGTTGAGGAGCTGCGCGTAAGCGGCCTGGCCGGCGAACGCCACCGAGGTTCCGGTGACACCGCGTCCGGGCTTCACTGCTGATCCGCCGTTGACGAAGAGGATGGTGCCTCGGTTTTCACCAAGGAACCGCATTCCGGGCAGCACCTGGTGGACTGCGGCCACCGGCCCGTAGATGGAGAACTCAACAGGACCCCGGAGGTCCGCTACGGTCGTCTCAAGGACGGGCCGCATGAAGTCTTTCTGCGGAAGGGGGCTGTACTGCAGCACCTCGACCGGGCCGAGGGTTTCGGCCGCAGCCTCGAGGGCAGCGGCGATCGATTCCGGATTGCGGACGTCGGCGGCGAAGCCCCGGGCCGGAATTCCGGCCTTGCCGAGGTCTTCGGCAAGGGCGTCCACCTTGGCCTGGCTTCGGGAGATCAGCGCAACGGAGAATCCCTCTGCGCCGAAACGTCGTGCCACGGCGGCACCCAGGCCGCGTCCTGCACCAATGATCGCGATAGTAGTCATGGGGAAGCTAACTGGGTGGGGTGCCGAATAATTCCGGAGGTTTCCTGCCCGGCACGTGCTCCGGGCGTATAAAAAAGAACCGGTCCCGCTTTCGCGGGACCGGTTCCGGTCATCAGAGGTGGGACCGCCTTAGCCGACGGGGGCTACCTCGGGAACCTTCAGCAGGTCCTCCTTGGACGGGCGGATCATGAAGTAGCCGATCGGGGCGGCAAGGAAGAGTGCGACGCCGGCCCAGACGAACGCGGTGGAGTAACCGTTCACCAGCGCTTCGAGTTCTGCGGCAGGCTGGCCGCCGTTGCTGCTCAGGTAGGAAGTGATGCCGGCCGTGTAGACGGCCGTGAACAGTGCGGTGCCGATGGACCCGCCGATCTGCTGGGTGGCCGATACAGCGGCGCTGGCCACGCCGGCGTCGTGCTCGTCAATGCCGGCCAGGGCCACGTTCTGCAGCGGCACGAAGATCATCGCGAGGCCGAAGCCCAGCAGCGCCAGTCCGGGGAGGACCTCCAGGGCGTAGTTCCCCTCGACCGTGATGAAGGAGAGCCAGATCAGGCCGGCAGCGCCGACGATCGGCCCCACGGTCATGGGCAGGCGGACGCCGGTGCGCGGCAGGAACTTGGACAGGACGCCGGCGCCGACGGTGATGGCGATGGTCATGGGCAGCGACGCAAGGCCGGACTTCAGCGGCGAGTAGCCCAGGACAATCTGGAAGTAGAAGATCAGGAACAGGATGCCGCCCAGCAGGGCAGCGCCGGTCAGCGTGGAGGTCAGGAACGCGCCGCCGCGGACCTTGTTGGTCAGCACGCGCAGGGGCAGCAGCGGGTTGGAAACGCGGCTTTCCACGAACACGAACAGCGCCAGGATCAGCACGCCGGCGGCAAGGAAGGCAATGGTTTCAACACGTGCCCAGCCGTTTTCGGCCTGGGAGAATCCGTACACGAGCGAAGCCAGTCCGGCCACCACGAGAACGGCGCCCGGCAGGTCGTAGCGGGTGTTGCCGTGGGCCTTGCTCTCCCGGATCAGCGGCAGGGCGGCGGCCATGGCGACAATCGCAATCGGCACGTTGACCAGCAGGCACCAGTTCCAGCTGGCGTACTGCGTCAGGACGCCGCCAAGCAGCAGGCCGATGGCCGCGCCGCCGCCGCCGATGGCACCGTACACGGCGAAGGCCTTGATGCGGTCCTTGCCCGAGGGGAAGGTGATGGTCAGGATGGCGAGCGACGCCGGTGCCAGCAGTGCGGCGAAGGCGCCCTGCAGGCCGCGGGCAGCCAGGAGCATTTCGGTGCTTTCCGCAAAACCGCCGATAGCGGAGGCCACGGCAAAGCCGGCCATTCCCACCATGAACGTGCGCTTGCGGCCCCAGTAATCGGCGATGCGTCCGCCGAGCAGCAGCAGCGAGCCGAAGGCCAGTGCGTAGATCGTGACCACCCAGGTGCGGTCGCCGTCGGACATGCCCAGTTCGCGCTGCGCGTCCGGCAGGGCGATGTTCACGATGGTGCCGTCCAGGACCACCATCAGCTGGGCCAGCGCCAGGACGGCCAGCAGCAGCCAGCGGTGCGGATGTGCCGAGTGGTCGACGGCGGCGGCCCGGGGCAGGCCGGAAGGGGTGGTGCGGTCCATGAAGGGGAAATCCTAATCAAACGAACTGGTTGGTTGGCTTAGCTAGACTACAGGTATGAGAACCGACGGCGAAGCCACGCGGGCCAGGATCCTGGCTGCAGCACGAAAAGAGTTTGCACAGTATGGGCTGGCCGGTGCCCGTGTTGACCGTATTGCGGAAGAGGCACGCGCCAGCAAGGAACGCCTTTATGCGTATTTCGGCGGGAAGAATGCGTTGTTCGCCGCAGTGCTGGCGACGAACCTGCAGGAGACCACGGACCAGGTTCCGCGGGATGCGCTGGATCTTCCCGGGTTCGTCGGCGCCCTTTACGACCACTCGGTGGAGCACCCCGAGCATCTGCGCATGCTGGACTGGGCCCGGCTCGAGGGGGCGCCGGAAGTGCTGGCCCCCAGCAGCCGCCCGGGGCCGACATCAGCCGATATTTCCGCCGCCCAGGCGCAGGGGATCATAGATCCTGCCTGGAATCCGGATGACCTGATGACCCTGCTTTTTTCGATGGCCACCGCATGGGCGCAGTCCCCGGAACTGCTCTACACCGGCAGGGCCGAGGATTCCGACGCCGCCCGCGAACGACGCCGGCAGGCCGCCATCACAGCGGCCTGCCGGCTTCTCGCGCCTCCGAAGGAGAAGGCAATACCGGCCTAGAGTTCGGTGCTCACCTTCCAGGATGAGTGGATGGCGCCGTGGATGTAGTTGACCTCCCCGGCGTCGCCGACGACGTCGCAGCTGATGTCCGCGGCCCGCAGTTCGTCCGCCAGCGGTGAGGCCGACGTCGTGCCGTCCGCGTAGACCACCATGTCCGCAGGGGCGGAGAAGCTCTCCCCGCCCACGGTCCACTCGACACTCTTCTCGGTGATGCGGGTGATCGAGGCGTTGCGGTGGATCTTCACGCCGTGCTTTTCGGATTCCTTCACGGCGGTCCAGCGGCGCGGCATGGCCAGCGGCAGGCCGAGCTGCTGCTTTTCATGCAGCAGCGTGACGCGGCGGCCGCGCTCGGCAAGGAACTCGGACAGCTCCAGGCCCACGAGGGAGCCGCCGATCACCACGACGTCCTTGCCCATCGGCAGCCAGACCTTGGTGAACTGGCGGACAAACTCCGGGCTCTTGGTCACGCCGGAGAGGCGGCCGAGCTTGCCCAGGGTGCTCAGCACGGCGCCGGCTTCCTCAGCGGTGGCGGTGCCGAGCATCATGGCCCGCAGCGTGTCGCCGGTCTGCACGATCGGCAGGTCGCCGCCGGGGAAGTCCGGCTTGGGCCGGACGGCGCCGGTGGCCACGATCACGTGGTCGGGGTGCAGGGCCCGGATGGATTCCACCGTGGCCTTGGTGTTCAGCTTCACCGCAATGTTCAGGCGCCGAATCTCGGACTTGAACCACTTCAGCAGCCGTTCGTTGTCCGGGGTGGTCATGGTGGAGAACCACATGGTCCCGCCGAGGCGGTCCGACTTGTCCACCACGGTGACCCGGTGGCCGCGCTCGGTCAGGACGCGGGCGCTTTCCAGGCCCGCGGGGCCGGCGCCGACAACCACTACGTGCTTGGTCGCGGACGCAGGCTTCAGCGGCAGCAGCGCCTCGTTGCCCAGTGCGGGGTTGACCGCGCAGAACGGGGTGTCGTCGAAGAAGTTCTCCGCGACGCAGAGGTAGCAGTTGATGCAGGGGCGGACCTGGTCGAACTTGCCGTCGCGCAGCTTGTTCGGCAGTTCCGGGTCGGCCAGCAGCTGGCGTCCCATGGCGGCGAAGTCGATCTGTCCGGCGGCCAGCGCCTTCTCGGACACCTCCGGCAGCATCCGGCCGACGGCGATCACCGGAACACTGACGTGGTTCTTGATCTCCGCGGCGTTCTTCAGGTAGGCACCCACCTTGTTGGGCAGCGGGCCGTCGGTGAAGTTGTCGAACGGGTTACGCCCCCAGCCGGTGACGTGGATGGCGTCAGCGCCGGCCTTTTCGAACAGCTTGGAGGCCTCGATCGCCTCGTCGAGGGTCAGGCCACCCTCCTGCCCGTATTCTTCACCGGCCACACGGACCAGGACGGCCAGGCGATCGCCCACCCGTTCCTTGACCGCACCGATGACCTCGCAGGCCAGCCGGGCCCGGTTTTCCAGGGAGCCGCCGTATTCATCCGTGCGCAGGTTGTCCCGCTGGTTAAGGAAGACGCCGAGGATGTAGCCGTGCGCCACGTGGATCTCGATGGCGTCGGCGTCGGCTTTGGCGACGCGTTCGGCGGCGTCGGCCCAGGTGGAGACCAGCCAGGAAATGTCCTCGGCGGTCATCTCGCGGTAGGCGGTCTTCTTGCCGGCGGTGGCGGCGCCCATCTTGCCGAGCTCTTCACGGGTGCTGTCCGCCAGGGCGGACATGTCATAGGAGTAGTCCGGTTGGTTGGGCGCGAGCACCGGACGGTCATTGGCGACGTCCACGCGGGCAACCTTGCCGTGGTGCGTGGACTGGATGCAGAGCTTGCTGCCGGCGGCGTGGACGGCATCGGCCAGCGCCTTGAGACCGGGAATGTACTTGTCATCCGACAGTCCCGGCTCCTTCATGGACGCCGCTCCGTGCGGGAACGCGATGGCGCAGGCACCGGTGATGATCAGTCCGGCGCCTCCCGCGGCACGGGCCACGTAGTGGTCGATTTCAGGCTGTTCAATCTCGCCGTGCTCGGAGACGTTCATGTCCATCGCCGGCAGGACGATGCGGTTGTGCGTTTCCATGGGGCCCATGCGCCCCGGGGCCATGAGGTGCGGGAAGTTTTTGGTATTCACAGGGGTATTTTAGCCCGGTTGTGTACACCGTAAACGCACGGCCCCGCGGCTCAAGTGCGGCTTGCCCGCGGCGCTCCGATCCCCGGGTCAATCCGGAACGGTCCGGCCGCCGACGGGCGGACATCGAAGTCGAAAATGGACGTCGGAATGTACACGGTGGAACACGAATTGGGGATGTCCACCACTCCGGACAGCCGGCCCTCGATCGGTGCGGCGCCCAGCAGCAGGTAGGCCTGTTCCGGGCTGTAACCGAACTTCGTCAGGTAGTCGATCGCGTGCAGGCAGGCCCGCTGGTAGGACAGGTGCGAGTCGAGGTAACGCTGCTCGCCGTCGAGCGTCACCGAGGTGCCGGAGAACGCGATCCACTCGCTGAACTGAGGATCCACGTTGCCCGGCATAAAGACCGCGTTTTCGGAGACGCCGTAGGTCTCCATGCCGCCCTTAATTAGGTCCACCTTCAGATCGATGAACCCGCCCATTTCAATCGCGCCGCAGAAGGTGATTTCGCCGTCGCCCTGGGAGAAGTGCAGGTCACCCACCGAGAGGTTCGCGCCGTCCACAAACACGGGATAGAAAATCCGGCTCCCCTTGGACAGGTTCTTGATGTCCTGGTTTCCACCGTTCTCCCGCGGCGGCGCCGTGCGGGCAGCTTCCGCGCCCACCCGCTCCCACTGGTCCCGGGGCAGGCCCCCGAGCACGGCGTGTTCGGCCTCCGGCGGCAGCGCGAGCGGCGGCACCCGGTGCGGGTCGGTGGCAATCAGGTCGCCTTCCCGCCGGTTCCACTTGGCGAGCAGGTCCGACGACGGCGCGGTCCCCATCAGTCCGGGATGGATCAGGCCGGTAAAGGAGACGCCGGGAACGTGCCGCGACGTGGCGGTCTGGCCCGTGAAATCCCAGACGGCCTTGTAGGCGTCGGGGAACTGCTCGGTGAGGAACCCGCCGCCGTTCTCGCGGGCGAAAATCCCGGTGTAACCCCAGCCCTGTCCCGCCAGCGGGCCGGTATCTTCCTGCGGAATGGGGCCGACGTCGAGGATGTCCACCACGAGCAGGTCGCCGGGACGCGCCCCTTCCACGGCAAACGGGCCGCTGAGTTTATGCACGGTCAGCAGGGGAGCGTTGAGGATGTCCTCGGCGGAATCGTCGTTGACGA
This sequence comes from Arthrobacter sp. zg-Y844, assembly GCF_024385465.1. GTDB lineage: Bacteria > Actinomycetota > Actinomycetes > Actinomycetales > Micrococcaceae > Arthrobacter_B. The sequence goes on along the minus strand of NZ_JANFLS010000005.1, from coordinate 182,673 downwards.
TGGCGCCGTCGAACCACTCGCGGCAGTCCACCCGAAAGGCCTCACCGGGCTTGAGTACCGCGACGGGCGGTATTTCGGGATGCCACCGGTTGTGCCCCAGCTTTTCCTGGTCCTCGAACTTCCGGGACGAATCAAGGGGAAAGACGGTCTTGGGCATGGCTTCTCCTCTAACTGGGGCGGTCTCTTGCGCGGAGTTTTAGTCGGGGCGGGGCAGCTTTCGGTGGAGCGGATTGGTGGTCATATTGCCGGCCGGACGGGTGCCGGGGACGGGGGAGCGGACGACGGCGGGCTCCGACGCCGAGCGCTGCGTGGACTCGATCAGGCGGTAAGCGGTGGAGGAAGCGCGGGAGAGATTGGGCGCGGTGAAGCGACGCCGGGCGGGAGCCCCGCAGGCGGGGCAGGGGAGGGAAGAAGGGGCGGAGCCCATGGCGAGCTGGACCTCGAAATCGGCGCAGATTAACCCGGCTGAACCGCCGGCAACGCAGCGATAGGCGTAGAGCGGCATGTCGAAAGCCTTTCGATCACCGAGGGAGCGTCCTGGAATGGAAATGGCAGTGCCGCTCCGGCTTGCCCGACAGCCTAGGGACGGGGCGGGAGCGAGTCAACGGTAGGTGAGTGATGGCGATATTCGGTCGGTTGGAATTGTTTTCCGCAAATTATCGGAAGAAACTATAAAGGGATATAATTATCGGGACTTTTGCTATTTCTATCAATTGCATCGGTGAGTAAAATGCAATACTTCCGGGGCGCAGGGCTCTCCGCGGAGCATGGTTCGAGCGCTTTCGCTCGATTGGTCCTGCCGCGGTATTAGTGCTATGCGGGCGGTTCTGCGACCGACTGGGAGGGCGCTGGTGGAATCCAAGATTTACTGTAATTGGCGTTTTATACCCTAAAGTTTAGCGTTATGAATTCCGAATCTTCACCCCCAGCGCACGTCGCAGGCACCACCGACGGTTCAAGCGTGGCCGGGTCGCCGATGCGCAAACCCGCCGGCCGCCCAGTTGAACGTGTGAAAAAGGCGCTGCGTACTGCTGCTTCCGCCCCGGCGCTTAGCCTCCATCCCGGGCTGGTTCCGGGCATCAGCGTTGAGGACACCGGGGTCAGCTATCCGACCCGGCGAAGCGTGTTCATTCTTGCCATGGCCATCTCTCTCGCCGTTCTGGCGTGGGCGATTTTTGCGCCCAGCAACCTCAGTTCCGTGGGCACCGGCATACAGGGCTGGGTGGTTGTGCATTTCGGCTGGCTGTTTAACGCCACCATGGTTGCCGCCGCGATCTTCATGCTGGTGGTCGGCTTCGGGCCGACCGGCAAGATCCGGCTGGGGGCCGACGACAGCACGCCGGAGTACTCCACGACGTCCTGGATCTCCATGCTGTTCGCCGCTGGTCTGGGCATCGCGCTGATCTTCTACGGGCCGATGGAACCGCTCAGCCATTTCCTCTCCCCACCGCCCTCGACTGATGCCGAGGCCGGCACCTCCGCCGCCATCCTGCCGGCCATGTCGACCACCTTCCTGCACCAGGCCAGTCTCGCCTGGGTCATCTACGCCCTGGTGGGCGGCGCCCTGGCCTACGCCTCGTTCCGGCGCGGCCGGCTGCCGCTGATTTCGTCGCTGTTCGAACCGGTCTTCCCCGACGGCAACAACCGGGTGCTGGGAAAGATCATCGACGTTTCCGCCGTGCTGGTGACACTGTTCGGCACCGCGACCTCGCTGGGCATCGGCGCGCTCCAGATCCGCACCGGAGTCTCGATCATCACGGGCCAGGAGCTGGGCAACGGCTTCGTCGTCGTCGCGATCAGCCTCCTGACGGTTGTCTTCACCATCTCCGCGGTCGCCGGCATCAAGAAGGGCATCCGGCTGCTCTCCAACCTCAACATGACCCTGGTCATTCTGCTGACGCTCTTTGTCCTGCTGGCCGGGCCGACGTTCTTCCTGCTCGATCTGCTGCCGGCCTCGCTCATCGCGTTTGTCGGCAACATGCCGGACATGCTGACCGTCTTCGCCGGCCAGGGCGCCGAGCAGGAGGCCTTCCTGACCGGCTGGACCACCCTGTACTGGGCCTGGTGGATCTCCTGGTCGCCGTTCGTGGGAATGTTCATCGCCAAGATCTCCAAGGGCCGCACCCTGCGCCAGTTCGTCACCGTCGTCGTTTTCGTTCCCATGACCATCTCCGTCTGCTGGTACACGGTCTTCGGCGGCACCGCCATCTGGATGAACCAGAACGGGCTTGAGCTGACCATGAAGGGCTCCGGAGAGAACGTTATGTTCGATCTGCTGGCCAACCTGCCGTTCAGTTCCGTGACGGCCATCGTGTGCATGCTCGCGATTGTGGTCTTCTTCGTCACCGCTGCGGACTCGGCCGCCAACGTCATGGGCTCGATGTCCCAGTCGGGCCGGCCCGTACCCTCGAAATCGGTGACCATCATCTGGTCGGCGGCACTCGGGCTGATCGCCCTGTTCCTGCTGCTGGCCGGGGGCCAGAACGCCCTTTCGGGACTCCAGGCCATCATGGTGACCTGCGCCCTGCCGTTCACCGTCATCCTCGTCGGCGTGATGGTCTCCTGGGCCAAGGACCTGCGCAACGACCCGCTGATGATCCGGCGCCGGTATGCGCTGGAGGCCATCAGCGGCGGCGTGCGCCGCGGCATCGACGAGCACGGAGACGACTTCGTCTTCGGCACCGCGCACGTGCCGGAAGCCGAAGGCGCCGGCGCCGACTTCGAGAGCGACGACCCCGCCCTCACCGAGTGGTACACGGACAACGTGCAGGACCCGGACGTCGTGGAGGGCCCGGAGGAGGAGCCTTCGGGCAAGGTGAAGGCCGGCGCCGTCGACTAGCGCTCCTGCCGAACTGAAAGCGGACGCGGGAACCACATGGTTCCCGCGTCCGCTGCCGTCGGGCTGAGCCGCCCCTTACTTCCCCGCAAGCTCCGGATGGTGCAGCTTGGCCACCTGCGGGTGCGCCCGCAGCCAGCCCTTCAGGACGTTCGCGCCGTAGGAAGCCAGCATGGGGTTGTCCGGATCATCGGAAATGCCGCGGGACTGCGCAGCCAGCTCGGCGGGAAGCTGCACCGGGTTGATCACCGTGTCCAGCCGCGGCGACCAGAAGAACGGAATGGCGTACCGGTCCACGCCGGGAGCGGGCGCCAGGACACGGTGGATGGTCGCGGAGAGGTAGCCCTGGGTGGCCACCTCGAGCATTTCGCCCAGGTTCACCACCAGCGCGCCGGGGATGGGCTCCACCGGAAGCCAGGTGTCGGACTCGTGCGGCTTTACTTCCAGGCCGCCCACCGAATCCTGCAGCAGCAGCGTGATGAAGCCGTAGTCGGCATGCGCGCCGACGCCCTGGGTGCCGGCTTCCTTCACGACGCCGCCCACGTAGTGGATGAGCTTGGCCATCCAGGCGGGAGTGTCCTCGAAGGGTTCGGTGAAGTGGTCCTCGGGCAGTTCCAGGGACACCGCGATAGCGCTGAGCAGCTCCGCACCCACCCAGCTCATCGCCTCGGCCCAGTCCATGGCGGTGGAGCGCAGTTCGGGCAGCACCTCGTCCGGGAACTGGTTGGGGCCCTGGACCAGCCAGTACGGCTGGTCCGCAGGATAGTCCGTCACGGGTGCGCGTTCCGGGCCGAAGTCCACCTGCTCGCGGGCGTCCGGGCGGCCCTTGGTGATTTCGGTGCCGAGCCGGGTGTAGCCGCGGAAGTGCGGGGAATTACGGTTGTCCAGGGCCAACCGGTCCTCAAGCGGCAGGTTGAAGAACCGCTTCGTGACATCGAACAGTTCCTCGACCCGGGCCTGGGCGGCACCGTAGCCGACCAGCTGGAAGAACCCGATCCGGTGCGTGGCATCGCGCAGCTGATCGATGAATTGGGGATTGAAGGAGCCGTCGGCATTGCGTGCCGTGCTCAGGTCCAGGACGGGAATTGACTCGGGAATCACACTCATAGCGGCAAGCTATCACCGGGTATGTCAAGTTCGAACCGAATATTACGAAGTGCTATGAATCACGTCCCGGTGTTTCGTTCGGCAGGCACCGGAGGCGGGAATTCGGTATTGCGGCGGGAATGGGATGCAATGGAAGCAGGCCAATCGAAAGGGAGCTCCGTGGAGACCAACGCCGTGAACGACAACTTGTACGACATTCCCCTCACCATGCTGGACGGCACCGAAACCACCTTCGGAGAACTGTTCCGCGGTAAGGCCGTGCTGGTGGTGAACGTTGCCTCGCGCTGCGGGTTCACCGCCCAGTACGAGGGACTGCAGGCCCTCTACGAAACGTATGAGCACCGGAACTTCAGCATCCTCGGCGTGCCCAGCAACTCCTTCGCCGGGCAGGAACCGGGCACCAACGAAGAAATCGCCGAGTTCTGCTCGCGGAACTTCGGCGTCACCTTCCCGCTGACCGCCAAGGCCGATGTCAACGGACCGAACCGGCACCCGCTCTACGCAGCCCTGACCCGGTTCCATGACGGCGAGCTGGGCGACGACATCGGCTGGAACTTCGAGAAGTTCCTCATCACAGACAGCGGCGAGATTGTGGGCCGCTTCGCGTCCGCCGTCGCCCCCGGGGCACCCGAAATCCAGCAATCCGTCGAAGCGGTACTGCGCCTGGAGTAGGGCTTCGGCGCCGGGGGAGTGCTAGGCGACGACGGCGTCGTCCCCCGCTTCCCCGGCAGCCATTGCCACCCAGCGTTCAAAGTAGGCCGCGCCGGCGTCGTCGTGAATCAGGGACCCGGCCGTCAGCACCGGATAGGGCGTGGACGGGACACCGTCCGCCGGCCGCACGTCCACGTGCGCGACGTCGTACCCCAGCGCGTGCAGTTCGTCAGCCATGGCGTAATCGGTGCGGGAATCCCCGACTGTCCGCCAGACGTGCGGAACCGGCGTGCCGTCCGCTTCGAGCAGGGACAGTGCGCGCCGTGCACCCAGGTCCTTGCCCACCCCCATGGCTTCAATGTCGGTGGAGATGATGGTGGGATCAATCCGGAAAGCGACGGCTCCGCGGGCGTCCGGAATGGCATGTTCCAATCGCCGGCCGCCCAGTCCGGCCAGGGACATCTGTTCCAGGGCGTCGGCGTCGAAGCGGCGCTGGTCCGTGAGGTAATCCGAGTTGTCCACCTGTACGTGCTGCTCCACGGAGACCATGGCCAGCTTGGTTTCGTCGAAGAACATGGTCTCGGAGTACTTGGCGGCCACCAGGTCGCGGATGGCCTCGGCGTAGTCGCCGGGGACCTTCAATTCCGGGTCCACCTGGGGCTGGTCTGATCCGGTCCCGTCGAAGGAGAACCAGACGGCGCCCTTTTCACACACGGCGTGCAGCCGCACCCCTTCCGGCAGCCCGGCGGCCATCATCGGCTGCATGACCTGCTCGCGGATGAAGGCGTCGGACCGGCCCGTATTGAAGATGACCGGCCAGCCTGCGGATGCCAGGGTAACCAGGTCCCGGATGATGGCGGGACGGACGCTCCGGGAGACAGGGCTGGCCACGGGGCCGTCGACGTCGAGCAGGAGACCGATTCGGGGAGCAGAGGTGTTCACCTTCCCAGTATCCCGTGTCTACTGTCCGGACCGCATTTTCGTGTCTGGGGGGTAAACAGCGGCCTAATCGGGGCTTTTGGGGACGGCGCGCCCGAGCACCGCTGTTTCTTTGGGTGCGGATGTTATCTACTCTGTACTAGTGATCTTCAAAGCTGTTGGCGACGTACGCCCCTACCCTGACCATGGATACGTAACACCGAAGGACTGGGCAGCGGTACCTCCCCGGCAGGTTCGCCTGGATGAACTGGTGACCACGAAGGCCACACTGGACCTTGGCGCGCTGCTGGCCGAGGATTCCACCTTTTTCGGAGACCTGTTCCCGCACGTCGTCCAATGGAAGGGCACCATGTACCTTGAAGACGGATTGCACCGGGCCGTAAGGACGGCATTGCACCAGCGGACCATACTGCACGCACGCGTGCTGGTCCTCGATGACTAAGGAGCCCCTTGAGGGGCGGCACCGCGGCAACCCGGCGAGGAACGATCCAAGGGAATGGCACGGGCACCGGATCATCACCGGCGGCGACCTCGGCGCGGTATTTGCACCGACCGACGAACCGGAGCTGGTCCGGCGCGCGAGACGGCGCCGCCGGCTGCATAATTCAGTGGTCGGGATCCTGGCGTTGTTCCTGGTGGCCGCGGTGATCCTGGCGCAGGGATTGATTTCGGGGTGGGTACGGCTGCCCGTGGCAGCACCCAGTACCTCTGCGGGTCCGGTGGACGAATGTCCGGCCGGGCCTTTTCCGTATCTGGACCCCGCCACCGTGACGGTCAATGTCTACAACGCGACGGCGTCGCCGGGCCTGGGCGGAACCGTCGGAGACGCCCTGAATGAGCGCGGCTTCCGGGTGGACCGGGTAGGCAACAGCAGCGTGAACCGTTCCGGCATGACCGCGCTGGTGCTTTCCGGCCCCTCCGGGGCCGCCGCTGCCTACACGCTGCAGCAGCACATTCCCGGCACGGACTACGTTATGGACGAGCGGACGGACGCATCGGTGGACGTGGTGATCGGCTCCGGATTCCAGGAACTTCTCCCGGCGGAACAGGCCGTGGCAGCGGGCCCGGGTGCCCTGAGCTGTCCAGGCACTTCGACGCCGGACGGACAGTAACCGCGGTGGGCCTGCCGCACAGTGAAACACACACGTTTCCACCCCGGCAGGAACCGGGAGTGCTGCGGCTGGCCGTACGGCCGCTGGACACGGTGGACCTTCGGGCAGCGGACAGCTTGGGCGCCGCCGTACGCGCACGGGCGGAGGGGTTCCATCACGAGGAGGACCGCCGTCGTTTCCTGGCCGGACGGCTGGCCGCCCGGTCCTTCGTGGCAGCGTACCTGCACGCACCCGAGGATGCGGTGAGCGCAGCGGCGCACTGTCCCGACTGCCTGCACGGCAATGACGGAAGCCACGGGGAGCCGCGCTATTTCATTGCGGGCGGGCCAATCCCGTTCAAGGTCAGTTTCAGCCGTTCCGGGAACTGGCTCGCGGCGGCGCTCGCCGAGACGCGTGTGGGAGTGGATTTGGAAGACGCAGCCGCACGGGCTTTCGCGGATACGGCGGTCGAGGACGTCATGGCCACCGATACGGAAAAGGCGGCCATCGCCGCCGTCCCGGTTCCGAACCGCCCCCGCCTGCGGGCGCAGATCTGGGTACGCAAGGAAGCCCTGCTGAAGGCCTCCGGGCACGGGCTGCGAGTTGATCCCCGCAGTGTGGAAACGGATTTCGGCGAACGGGGGCGCGGAAACGGCGTCGGGTTCACCGGGCTGCGCGCGTACGACGTCGAGCCGGAGGAGTTGGGGCTGCCCGCCTCCTTTGCGCTGTCCTACGCCGTGGACGCGGGTAAGGCGGACGGGTTGGCTTAGCGGCCCCGCTTGGCGGAACGGGTGTCCGGGTGCCGCCGAAGGACGGAGTCCCGCGCGGAAGCGGCGCCACGGGAGACGAGTTTCTCCAACGGCCCCTGTTTCCCCGCACGCTGCCAGATCACCGCGAAGATTACGAATGCGATGATCTGAAGCCAGAGAGAGAATTCCGGGAGGTCGGCCAGTGCCCCGGTGCCGAGGAAAAGCAGATGGGTGCAGTACAGGGTAAGCGTCATCCGGCCGGGCGCGGACAGGAGAAGCAACGCCTTGCCCGCAAAGCGTGCGACCAGCAGCATGGCGCCGAGCACGCCCGTGGCAACTCCCATGGTGTGCAGCAGGTCGAATGGTGTGGTGCTGTGCGGTGCGGCGATGGACAGCCACCACCAGGAGCTGGTGGGAAGGTACCCGTCGGTGCCCCACACCAGGATGCCCTGGAGATCGTCGGAACCTAGATACGGTTCCGATGCCAGCAACCGGTCAAACCCGGGACCGGCGAGCAAGAGCCGGGAGCCGAACCAGGCAGCCGCGGCAAGTGCCGCGCCTGACCCCAGCAGCACCAGCTGCACTCTGGTCCGGTCCAGGCTCATCCTGCCGATAGCGAGCCCGGCGGCAATGTAGGCCAGCCATGGAATGGCAGGGTAGGTTCCTGTCAGCAAAAGCTGGCTCGCCAAGACGCCGGGTTCAGTGACCACAGTGGAGAACGTGGGGTCGTACCCGGGCGCAGGGAGGTAATCCCGCAGGCCCTGCATCAGGGCCGGCCCCAGCAGCGCGAACCCCGCCGCGGCGATGAACAGCGTCCGGGTGGATACCCCCAGCAGCGGAACTGCCAGCAGGAACATGGCGCCGTAGTACGCCAGGATGATGAAGGCGTCCATGTCCACATAGGCGATGGCCAGGCCAAGGGCGGTGACCAGTCCCGCTCTTGCCGCCAGGCTCCACCGGGCCGCAGCCAGGAAGTGTCCCCCTTCCGTCCGGGCTTTTCGGGTGGTGAAGGCCAAGGTCACCCCGGCCAGAAGGGCAAAGAGCGCGGCCGCCTTGCCGGCGAACAGCAGCCACGTCAGCGTCGGCTCGACGTCTTCGTCCGCGGCAGGCAGGACATGGATCGCCATCATCCCGAAAAGCGCCAGCCCGCGCGCAGCGTCCACTCCTGACAGCCTGGGCCTCGATGTAGCTACGGAAGACATGCTTTGGATCCCATCGGCAGGTGTTGTCCAGCGCCCCTGTCGAGTGCCGGGGTGGACCACACAACCAACGGCATCTGTCCGTAACCTATCGGAAACCTAAGCGCAGGCTGTGAAGCACCGGAAGCGGTTTTTACCTGTGCCCTGGTTGCCCGTCCTGACGCGGGACGCCCATGGAACGAAATTCAGTTCGGGTAGTGGTCCGAGTAGCCGCGGAGGTGGGGAAGTAATTAACCCCGTACCGAATGGACTCCTGCGTGCCCGCGGTACTCATGTGAACCCGCCGTCATTTTCCTAGTCTTCCCTGCATCGCCCCGGCCGTCGCCGGGCTCAGGTTGTGGTCCCTCGACCACGGATATGAGATGTACCAGCAGGGAGAACTGCTTTCTATGAACACGCCCGAAAACCCGCAAGCCGTGGCGACAGGACCATTAGCCATCCGGCACCCGGCCGCCTCCGGCAGCAAGACCGCACCACCCCTTCCGCAAAGGGAACCATCAGTAGCAAGCCCCGGTCACGTTCCCGCAGGATTGGCGGTACTTCACGGGGGCCGCACACCGGAGCAGCGGACACTGGTCGATATCATCACCGAAACGGTCTCCGCCTATCCGGGCGCACCCGCCATCGATGACGGAACCGTCTCCTTGACCTACGCCGAACTTGAGCTCCGTGTGCAGGACCTCGCGAAACGGCTGTGGGCCGGCGGCATCGGTGCAGGAGACCGGGTGGGAATCTATGTCCCCTCCGGTTCCGTGGACCTGTACATAGCTATTCTCGGGGTGCTGTACTCCGGGGCCGCCTACGTCCCGGTGGATACGGACGAACCGGCCGGCCGTGCCGAAACGGTGTGGGCCGAAGGCGGAGTCTGCGCGGTAATTGAAGCAGGGTTGGAGCTGAACCTTCTCCAGGGCGTCCCCAGCGGCGGACACAGCCCCCAACCGCACCCCGAAGACGATGCGTGGATCATCTTCACTTCCGGTTCCACGGGTAAGCCCAAGGGCGTGGCCGTCACCCACCGCTCCGCGGCTGCCCTGGTGGATGCCGAATCTTCGCTCTACTGCGCCGGTGCGCCGCTTTCCCCAGGGGACCGGGTCCTGGCCGGGCTGTCCGTCAGCTTTGACGCCTCATGCGAGGAGATGTGGCTGGCGTGGGCCCACGGTGCGTGCCTGGTTCCGGCGCCTCGATCCGTGGTGCGGTCCGGAGCCGACCTCGGCCCCTGGCTCGTTGAACGGAGGATCACTGCCGTTTCAACAGTGCCCACCCTTGCCGCGCACTGGTCCACCGAGACCCTTGACCGCGTGCGGCTGCTGATTTTCGGCGGAGAAGCCTGCCCGGAGGACCTGGTCCGGCGTCTGGCAGCCCCCGGGCGGGAGGTCTGGAACACCTACGGCCCCACTGAAACCACGGTGATAGCCTGCGGCGCGCTTTTAGACGGACAGTCCACCGTCCGGATTGGCCTGCCGCTGAACGGCTGGAGCCTCGCCGTCATCGGCGAAGACGGGAACCCCGTGCGCTGGGGGGAAGTGGGCGAACTGGTCATCGGCGGTGTAGGGGTTTCGCGGTACCTCGATCCGAAAAAGGACGCCGAGAAATTCACCCCGCTTCCCGCCCTCGGATGGGAGCGGGCCTACTACAGCGGAGACCATGTCCGTGCAGACCAAGAGGGCCTCGTCTTCGTGGGGCGAGTGGATGAGCAGATCAAACTGGGCGGCCGGCGGGTTGAACTCGGCGAGATTGACGATGCCCTAAGCCGGCTGCCGGGCGTGGCCGCGGCTTCAGCCGCCGTCCATTCCACCCAGTCCGGAAACCAGGTGCTGGCTGGATACCTGGTCCCGGCGGCCGGCGCCACCCTGGACCTTGGCGCCGCGCGGGCCCAACTGGCACAGAACCTGCCGGCATCCATCGTCCCGTCGCTGGGGATCGTCGATGAGCTGCCGATGAAGGCCTCGGGGAAAGTCGACCGCAAGGCCCTGCCCTGGCCCCTGCCTGTGATGGAAACCCCCACCGACGTCCGGGTGGAGCTCAACGCCGATCTGCGTTGGCTGGGCCAGCGGTGGACCGATCTGCTGGGCCCGCTGCCGCTGACCGAGGAAAGCGATTTCTTTGCCCTGGGCGGAGCCAGCCTGGCCGCCGCCCAATTGGTCTCTGCACTGCGGGAACGTTACCCGAAGGTCTCGGTCGCCGATATCTACGAGCACCCGACGCTGATCACGATGTCCGAGCACTTGGCGTCGCTGCGCGATTCAACCCTGGACGTCCGCGAAACCCCCGAATCGCCCTGGTGGCTGGGGCTGGTCCAGGCGCCGCTGATCGTGGCGCTCTACGGGATTACGGGCCTGCGGTACGTCACCGGCATCGCCGTCGTATGCATGGTGATGTTCCATGTCGTGGGCAGCCCCTGGACCCCGGATCCACCCGTGGTTCCCACCCTTGCGGCCTGGCTGGCCTTGTACAGCCTGCCGGCACGGATGATCGCCGCGGTGGTGTCGTCCAGGTTGCTGCTCCTGGGGATCGGCCCCGGCATTTATCGGCGCGGCGGCAGCACCCACCTGAGGCTGTGGGCAGCGGAGCGGATAGTGACGTACTGCAAGCTCGAACCCATCATGGGATCCCCGCTCGGCACATGGTATGCCCGCCAGCTGGGCTGCAACATCGGCGAAGGCGTGCACCTTGACGCCATGCCGCCCGTTACCGGTTTTGCGTCGATCGGCGACCGGACTTCGATCGAATACGAAGTAGACCTGGCGGGCCACTGGATCGAAGGCGGGCAGCTCCACATCGGCAGGATCCAGATCGGTGAAGACGTACGGATCGGTGCACGGTCCACGCTGATGGGCGGGGCGAAAGTGGGCCGCGGAGCCGAAACGGAACCGGGCACCCTGGTCTCCGGCGAAATCCCCGCCTATGAGCTCTGGGCAGGATCCCAGATGCGGAAGACCGGCAGCGCCGGGGCGGGATGGCCCGAGGAAGCAGCGCCTGCCGCTGAATCCCGAAGCGTGCGGCTGCTCTACCCGGCGTCCCTGGCCGGCATCGCGTTGTTGAATCTCCTTTCCATAGCACCCGGATCCGCCCTGATGCTGTGGTTGCTGAACGGTGTTTCCTCTTTCACCGATGCGTTGTGGATCCTGGCCGTCTGGGCACCGGTCTTCGTGGTGATTTCCATGCTGATGTTCCTCGCGCTCACCGCCGCCGTGGTCCGCGGTACCGCCCACCTGATGCCGCCGGGCATGCACCCGGCGGACGGCATGACAGGCTGGGCGTCCTGGTTGAGCAACCTGATGCTTAGCCGGTCGCTGATTACGATGTATCCGATCTATGCCAGCGTGCTCACGCCGGTGTGGATGCGGCTCCTGGGCGCGAAGGTCGGCCGGCACGTGGAAATCTCCACTATGGAAACCGTGCCGCACCTGACGCGGCTGGAGGACCGGACCTTCCTGGCGGACCATTCCATGATGTCGGCGCGGCGGGTGCGGCAGGGATGGCTGCACCTCGGTCCCGCGAGTGTCGCGGAACAATCCTTCGTCGGGAACTCGGCGATCGTGGGGCCGGACACACATGTGCCGGGGAACTCCCTGATCGCGGTACTTTCTTCGGCTCCCGGGAATATGCCGGCGGGTACGTCCTGGTTCGGGCGTCCGGCGGTTGAGCTTCCGCGGCCGGTGCAGGTGGGGGACACCGCACGGACCTACGATCCTCCCCGACGCCTGCTGGTTGCCCGAAGCGCAGTTGAAGCCTGCAGGATCCTGCCGGCGGTGATCACGGCCTGGCTGGCCCTGCTGACCGTGTGGGCGTTGGCCGGACTGTATGACACCTTCGGGTTCCTCACGGCCGTCCTGTGGTCCGGTCCGGTCCTCCTGCTGAGCGGGATCGCCGCAGCGCTCATCGCCGTCATGGCGAAGTGGCTGCTGGTGGGCCGTTTCGAAACTTCGGAGTACCCGCTGTGGAGTTCCTTTGTCTGGCGGAACGAGCTGGCGGACGTGTTTTCGGAATCCCTCGCCGTTCCCGGATTGGTGCGGATGAGTCTGGGCACCCCGATGCTCAACGCCTGGCTGCGCTGGATGGGGGCGCGGATCGGCCGCAGCGTTTGGTGCGAAACCTGGTGGCTACCGGAATTCGACCTGATACAGGTGGGCGACGGAGCGAGCATCAACCGCGGCACAGTACTGCAGACCCATCTTTTCCATGACCGGATCATGCGCCTGGACGAAGTAACGCTGGGTGACGGTTCCACGCTGGGACCAAACAGCATCGTGCTGCCGGGCAGCGCCATCGAAGTGGGCGGCACCGTTGGTGGCTGCTCGTTGGTGATGCGCGGGGAAAGCGTCCCCACGAACAGCGCCTGGTGCGGGAACCCGTTGGCACATTGGGGCCAGAGCCGCCCCACGGAACGCCGTGCCCGCCACCGTAAATCGATCGAGTACAAAACTGTAGGAGCAGGATTATGAGTACATCTACGGACAACGCAGGGACAACGGTCTCCCGGCGGTTCGGCACCGTGCTGACCGCAATGGTCACGCCCATGGACGAACGCGGCCAACTGGACCAGACCGGCGCCGAGGAGCTGGCCCGATGGCTGCTGCGGACCGGCTGGAATGACGGCGTGGTGGTCAACGGCACCACCGGGGAGTCCTTCGCAACCTCGGACTGGGAAAAAGCGTCGATGATCCATTCCGCCAAGCGGGTCACCGCGGGCACCGAGCGGCGGGTTATCGCCGGAGTGGGCTCCACCGACACACGGCACAGCATCGAGCTGGCTCGGGCCGCGGCCGAACAGAAGGCAGACGGGCTGCTGGTGGTTGCCCCGTACTATTCACGCCCCACGCAAAAAGGCCTGCTGCGCCACTTCGAAGCCATTGCCGACAGCACCGACCTGCCGGTGATGCTCTACGACATCCCTGCCCGCACCGGCGTCGCAATCGCCCCCGAAACCTTGGTGGCGGCCGGCCGCCATCCGAACATCGTTGCGGTGAAGGACGCCAAGGGGGATCTCGTATCCTCATCCTGGGTCATGAAGCACAGCGAGCTGGTCTATTACTCGGGTGATGACGCATTGAATCTGCCCCTGATGTCCGTTGGTGCCGTCGGCGTCGTTTCGGTGGTCGGACACGTCGCCGCTGACCGGCTGCGTGCCCTGACAGTCGCGTACCGGCAGGGCCGGGTGGATGACGCGCTGCGGATTCACCGTGACCTGCTGCCGATCTACACCGGTATGTTCCGGTGCCCCGGCGCGGCATCGGCCAAGGCAGCGCTTCGGAAACTGGGGCTGCCCGCCGGCCCCGTCAGGGGGCCGCTGACGGACCTGAGCGAAGAGGAGACCGAACTGCTTGTGGCGGACCTCGCCGCCGCGGGATTGCCGACTACGCTTGCGCCCGCCCCCGCACTCCCCGAAACTCTGGCACGGGCGCATTGAACAAAGGGGGAAGCATGAGCGGGTCGGCTCTGGCAGGGGTGGGCAAACGGCGGGTCACCGGTGTCGATGCTGCCCGGGGAGCGGCGCTGATTGCCATGATGGCAATCCACATCCTGCCCGCCTGGAACGAGGAGTTCGCACCCACGCTCACCTGGCTTCTGTTCGCCGGCCGAGGAGCCGCACTTTTTGCACTGCTAGCCGGGATATCGCTGGCCTTTATGTCAGGCGGCAAGCACCCGCCGCGGGGACGGGAGATGGCTGCCGTCCGATACGGACTTGCGGTGCGCGCTGCCCTCATCACCGTCATCGGGCTGTTTCTCGGCTACCTCGCCATCAACGCCCAGGTGATCCTCGTCTATTACGGAGTGATGTTCCTGCTCGCCCTTCCACTGCTCGGGCTGCGCGTGCGGACCCTGCTGGTTCTTGCTGCAGGTATCGCTGCCGCCGGCCCCATCCTGATGCACGCCACCAGGGATGTGCTGCCGGACATGCTTGGAGTGGAACCCACCTTCACCACGCTCGTCGAAGCCCCCGGCGGTGTCCTTGGCCAGGTCCTTCTCTCGGGCACGTATCCCGCACTGCCTTGGATGGCGTACGTCTGCGTCGGATTGGCCATCGGGCGGCTGGACCTGGCCGAACGGGTGGTGCAGATTCGGCTGCTGGCGGCCGGCATCGGCCTTGCCCTTGCAACAGCAGTCCTTTCCGCCCTCATCCTCGGCCCCTTCGGCGGACGGCAACATCTGGTGGACACGACGTCGGTATGGTCCTCGGCCCCCGAGGACACCGTTGAAGAGATACTGATCTGGGGGCCGGACCCGGTGATGCCGACAGATTCGTGGTGGTGGCTCGCCTCCTTGGCCCCCTACTCCAGTACGCCGTTGGTGCTGGCCAACACCATCGGCACCTCGGCGGCGTTCCTGGCGGTCCTGCTGCTGCTGGGGCGGGCAAGCGGGCGGCTCCTGCAGCCCTTGGCCCTGTTGGGAAAGATGACCCTGACCCTGTACTCCCTGCACCTGATACTCCTGGCTACCGGGCTGCTGGCGGACCAGCCAGTGCCGGCAATGATTCTCCAGCTGGCCATCCTTTCGGCTTTCGCCGCCATCTGGCTGCGGTACGCCGCCCAGGGGCCGCTGGAGAAGGGAGTTGCCGAAGCCTCGAAGTGGGCGCGGAACAGATACCTGGAGCGCGCCGGAGGCCAGCGGAAGAGCCGGACGTCGCCGACAACGGCTGCCCCAGCGGCTGCGGGAACGCCGGCTGAGCCGGCTGCCCCGTCCTCGTCGGCACCGCGCGAGGTGGCGTACCCACCCGCCCCGCCCTATCCGCCGGCTCCGCCGGAGCCGGAAGGCCGGGCCCGTCACCGGTCCCGTCAGCGCAGTTGATGCTGTTGAGTCGTGCACGCCGTTTCGGGCTTGCGGCAGCTTCGGTGCTGCTTGCCGCCCTTTTGCTGCCTCCGCTGCCGGCCGCCGGCGCGGAGCAGGAGCACGACCCGTGTGCGAGGCTCAACGCGGGGGAGGTCCGCTACTCCGTCCAGAAAGCCAAGCGCGTCACTTTCGCGACGGCTGAAAAGTACGGAGCTGCGGAAACCCGCCTCACCGGCTGCGTCTTCGAGGACGGGGGCTATGTGCAGGAATGGCAGTCCTGGGGCTTCAGCGGCCGCAACGGCTTTGCACCCCCGGGCAGCATGTGGGAGAACACCTTGTATTCACCGACCGGGTCCTTCAGCTTCACCGAGGCGCTCGGCCGCAGCAACCCGGGCACTGAACTGGAATATCACGAGCTGAAACCATCCTCCCGGTGGGGCGGACAGCACGGAGAGACCTATAACCAGTACTTCGAAGGGGAAGGTGGAGGAGCAGACGAAAACCTTTGGCGGTACATGGAGCAGGGCCTCTATGAACAGGCAGCCGTGATCAATTGGAACCGCCCGCCGGATATGCCGACCCGGCAGGGTGCCTCCTTCGCGATCTTCTTCCATGCCGGGTACGCACCAACGTGGGGATGCATTTCCACGGACCTGGCCACGGTCACACGGTTGCTGCGCAGGGCCGTCCCGGGCGACCGCATCGTTATGGGGACCGTGGAAGACGTTTTCACGGCGTCCAGTGCCGCCTCCGAAGCTGCCGCCGCTGCCGCACGGGCCGAAGAGAAGGCAGCGGCAGTCGAGCACAGGCTGGAGACGCTGACCGGCACGCTGACGACCCTCGGCGTACTGGCGGCGCTGGGGCTGCTGATCCGGCTGGCGCTCAAAAGGGCCGGGCGTCGGCGGACGCCGCGGGGCTCGCCGCCCGGCGCCGGCACACTCGCCAAGACGGCGGCGTCGGACCGCCAGGCTGCGGCAAGACCACGGACCCATACGGGGTGGTCCCCACCGGCGGAAGACCCCCGGCTGCTGGACCG
The DNA here is from genome assembly GCF_024385465.1 of Arthrobacter sp. zg-Y844. Classification (GTDB taxonomy): domain Bacteria; phylum Actinomycetota; class Actinomycetes; order Actinomycetales; family Micrococcaceae; genus Arthrobacter_B. The sequence continues at coordinate 166,294 of NZ_JANFLS010000005.1, read as the reverse complement.
AACACGGGACCGCCCGCTGGAGAGCGGGCGCGAAGGGAAACCGCGGGAGGATGTTTCTTCACATAATCCCTGATGCGTTTTTGCGGTGTCGCTTAGAGTTTAAGCGTGAGCGAAACACCTGCCGGCGACGGGACGGCCTGGACGGACCCCGACGCAGCCGACGAGGGCAGGTTGCTGTACGAGGAACGGGCGGCGCTGCTCCCCGGGTTGTGGATGCCCCCGGCACCCGATTGGGAGGACCTGCCCGAAGCGGACCGGCAGCGCTGGCGCCAATACGCCCGGGACGCTGAAAACTAAGGCCGGTTCCCGGAGCTACCCGTGGCGAAAACGCTGCGCCGTGTCAGGATGTCCGCCATGTGGCCGACCGGATCCCACCACCAACACCAGCACCACGCGCCCGATCCCTATACCCCCGCGTCAGGCTCCACGGACCTGAGCATCACCGAGTATGACCTGACACTGGATTACGACGTCGGCCCCAACCGGCTCAAGGGGCAGGCGCGCCTCGCCGGCTCGGCCCTGGTCGACATTGAACAGCTCATCCTGGACCTGGACCGGCCGATGCGGGTGGAAGAAGTCCTGCTTTGGTGCGCCGGAACTCCGGTGGACGTCCGTTCCTTCCGGCAGCGACGCGGCAAACTGGCGATCACGCCCAGTCGGGAGCTGAAGGCCGGTGACACGTTTCGGCTGGGCATCCGCTACCGGGGCAAGCCGCGTGCGGGCAACGGCCTGTGGGGAGACATCGGCTGGGAGGAATTGACCGACGGCGCCCTCGTTGCCGGACAGCCGACCGGAGCTCCGTCCTGGTTTCCCTGTAACGACCTGCCGGCGGACAAAGCGCGGTATCGGATCAGCGTGACGGTGGAGTCCGGCTACCGGGTGACGTGCAACGGAGAGCTGGTCTCCCGCGAAGACCGCCGCGGCCGGGAGACCTGGGTCTTCGAACAACCCGACCCCATGTCCAGCTATTTGGCGACGGTCCAGATTGGCCGGTACGAGTACCTGGAACTGCCCGGCGACGTACCGCAGTCCGTCGTTGCGCCCCCGTCCCTGACCGACCGCGCGAGTGCCGCGCTGTCCCGGCAGGACGCCATGATGACCCTGTTTACCTCCCGGTTCGGGCCCTATCCCTTCGGCCGGTACACGGTGGTGGTGACCGACGACGAGTTGGAGATCCCTTTGGAGGCGCAGTCGGTGTCGATCTTCGGATGCAACCACCTGGATTCGGGGTCGGCGTCTTTGGTGGCTCACGAACTTGCGCATCAGTGGTTCGGCAATTCGGTCACGGCGGGCAGCTGGCGGGATATCTGGCTGCACGAGGGTTTCGCAACCTACGCGGAGTGGCTGTGGTCGGAGGCGGCCGACGGCGCCGGCAGCGACCAGCGGGCCGCGGCCGACCTGGAGTGGCTGCGGCACCAGCGGCAGGACCTGCAGCTGGCCGATCCCGGGCCGGCGGCCATGTTCGATGAACGGGTTTACCGGCGCGGAGCGTTGACCCTGCATGTCCTGCGGCGCAGCGCCGGCGACGGGATCTTCTTCGAGCTGCTGCAGGAGTGGACGCAGAAGTACCGGCACGGTTGTGCCGGTACTTCTGACTTTTTGGACCTCGCCGACAAGGCATATGCCGCTGCCGGTGTCTCGGCCGGCGGGCTGCTGGGACCGTGGCTGTTCGAACCCACGGTCCCGGCAGCCGTCTTCAGGGCCTAGCAGCCGTCAGGTCCGCAGGCAGGTCCGTCCGCCGACTTCGGTGTCAGGTGAACCAGCGGGTGCGATTCCTGCCAGGCCTGTTCCAGGGCGGAGGCAAACAAGTCGGCAGGCTGCGCACCGGAAATGCCGTACTTGTCATCGAGCACGAAGAACGGGACGCCGCTGATCCCCAGGGAGCGGGCCTGGGCAATGTCGGCGCGAACGGCGTCGGCGTATTCGTCACTGGCCAGCACGGCCTTCACCCGGTCCGCGGGCAGCCCGATGCCGGTGCCGATTTCCAGCAGGTCATCTGCCGCGCCGATGTCCTTTCCCTTCACGAAATGGGCCGATAGCAGTGCTTCCTTGGCGGCATCGGCAGCCTTCGGGCCGCCTTCCGCCTTGGCCAGATGGATCAGCCGGTGCGCGGAGAAGCTGTTCGCCACTACGAGGGAATCGAAGTCGTAGGACAGGCCTTCGCCCGCCGCCTGGACCGACACCTGGTCCAGCATTCCGGCGAGCTGTTCGGGGTCGATGCCCTTGCGTTCGCTGAGGTACTGGACCTCGGTGCCGTCAAAGTGGTCGGGCAGGGACGGATCGAGCTGGAAACTGTGCCAGTGGACTTCCACCTCGTCCCGGTGCGGGAAACGGGCGAGGGCGGCCTCGAAGCGGCGCTTGCCGATGTAGCACCACGGGCAGGCAATGTCGGACCAGATATCAATCTTCATATCGGGTGCAACGCAGAAAGGGCCGGGAGCAATTCCCGCAGTGTTCGAACACCAGCGGAAGTACTCCCGGCCCTTGCCGGTGCGGATACTGAAGCGGTATCCGCGTCACCCCCCAGGGGTTAGGCCGCGGCCAGTTCCTGCGATTCATGCAGGAAGCGGGCGTAGGCCGGCACGGTGAGGAAGGTGGGGAAATGTTCCCCGCAGGCAACTTCCTCAAAAAGCTCGCGGGCATCGTCGAAGCGGTCGCCCTCGAAGCGCTGCAGGTTCGTGAACTCCTCGTCGAGCAGTTCCTCCACCCACTGGTGGGTCACAACGTCGCCCTCGTCGGTCACGGCGGAGCAGTGGATCCACTGCCAGATCTGCGAGCGGGAGATTTCCGCGGTGGCGGCGTCTTCCATCAGGTTGTTGATGGCGGCCGCACCGTTGCCCCGCAGCCAGGACTCGATGTAGCGGATGCCCACCTCGATGTTGCTGCGGATGCCGGCCTCGGTGATGACGCCGGGCGTGGAAGCGATGTCCAGCAGCGCCTTGTCGTTGGGCACCACGTCTTCACGGGTCTTCTCCAGCTGGTTGGGACGGTCGCCGAGCACCCCGTCGAACACCTCCATGGCCACGGGCACCAGGTCCGGGTGCGCCACCCAGGATCCGTCGAAACCGTCGCCGGCCTCGCGGGTCTTGTCGGCGCGCACCTTCTCCATGGCGACGTCGTTGGCTGCGGCGTCCTTGCGGTTCGGGATGAAGGCAGCCATGCCGCCGATAGCGTGGGCGCCGCGGCGGTGGCAGGCGCGGACAAGCTGCTCGGTGTAGGAACGCATGAACGGCGCGGTCATGGTGACCATGTTCCGGTCCGGCAACACGAACCGGGGTCCGCGCGTCCGGAAGTTCTTGATCACCGAGAAGATGTAGTCCCAGCGGCCGGCATTCAGGCCTGCAGCGTGGTCCCGCAGTTCGTAGAGGATTTCCTCCATCTCGAACGCGGCGGTGATGGTCTCGATCAGGACCGTGGCGCGGATGGTTCCCTGCGGGATGCCGAGCAGGTCCTGGGCCAGGACAAAGATGTCATTCCAGAGCCGTGCCTCGAGGTGGTTTTCAATCTTCGGCAGGTAGAAGTAGGGGCCGCGGCCCTGGGAGATCAGGCGCTGGGCGTTGTGGAAGAAGTACAGCCCGAAGTCCACGAGACCGCCGGCGATCGGGGTGTTGTCCACCAGCATGTGCTTTTCCGGCAGGTGCCAGCCGCGGGGGCGGACCACGATGGTGGGCAGGTCGGTGAGCGAGGCGCCCTGTACCCGGTATTCCTTGCCCTCCGGAGAGGTGAAGTCGATGCGCCGGTCCAGGGCGTCGCGCAGGTTCAACTGGCCGTTGATGACGTTGGACCACGACGGCGTGGAGGAGTCCTCCATGTCGGCCAGCCATACCTTCGCACCGGAGTTCAGGGCGTTGATGGTCATCTTCCGGTCCACCGGGCCGGTGATCTCCACACGCCGGTCTTCCAGCCCCGGAGCCGTGGGGGCTACCTGCCAGGAGTCGTCCTCGCGGATGTTCCGGGTTTCGGGCAGGAACGTCGGGTCCGCACCGTTGGAAATCTGCGTCCGGCGGGCCTGGCGCTGCTGAAGGAGTTCCTGCCGGCGGGTGGCCGTGGCCCGGTGCAGCGCCTTGACGAAGTCCAACGCCTGCGGGGTGAGGATTTCCTCCTGCCGCCGCACTGCGGGAGCGGTGAGGGAAATGCCGTTCAGGGTGATCGGGTCATTCATGGCGTTCTCCTTGTGGTCTTTCAAAACTGTGGCGGTGTTGCCGCGGGGGCGCCGCTGCGGATGCAGTCGACGCCCCCGCAGGACCGGGTTTAGTGGAACTGGCTGGACTCCGTGGAGCCGGCCAGGGCCAGGGTGCTGCCTTCGGGGTTCAGTGCCGTGGCGATGGCGTCGAAGTAGCCGGTGCCAACCTCACGCTGGTGCTTCGTGGCGGTGTAGCCGCGGGATTCGGAGCCGAACTCCTTTTCCTGCAGTTCCACGTAGGCGCTCATGCCGGAGCGGGCGTAGCCGTGCGCCAGGTCGAACATGGAGTAGTTCAGGGCGTGGAAGCCGGCCAGGGTGATGAACTGGAACTTGAAGCCCATGGCGCCGAGTTCGCGCTGGAACTTGGCGATGGTCTCGTCGTCCAGGTGCTTCTTCCAGTTGAAGGACGGCGAGCAGTTGTACGCCAGCATCTGGTCGGGGAATTCGGACCGCACGGACTCGGCGAACTTGCGGGCCATCTCCAGGTCCGGCGTGCCGGTTTCCATCCAGATCAGGTCCGAGTACGGTGCGTAGGCCTTGGCCCGGGCGATGCAGGGCTCAATGCCGTTGCGGACCTTGTAGAAGCCTTCGGCGGTGCGCTCGCCGGTGATGAACTCCTGGTCCCGCTCATCGACGTCGGAGGTGATCAGCGTGGCTGCTTCGGCGTCGGTGCGGGCAATGACCACGGTGGGCGTGCCGGCGACGTCGGCCGCGAGGCGGGCGGCGTTCAGGGTGCGGATGTGCTGGCCGGTGGGGATGAGGACCTTGCCGCCGAGGTGGCCGCACTTCTTCTCCGAGGCAAGCTGGTCTTCCCAGTGCACGCCCGATGCGCCGGAGGTGATCATGGCCTTCATCAGTTCGTAGGCGTTCAGCGGGCCGCCGAAGCCGGCCTCGGCGTCAGCCACGATCGGCACCAGGTAGTCGTCGACGCTCTGGATGCCTTCGGCGAATTCGATCTGGTCGGCGCGCAGCAGGGCGTTGTTGATGCGGCGGACCACGGTGGGAACCGAGTTGGCCGGGTAGAGGGACTGGTCCGGGTAGGTGTGGCCGGAGTTGTTCGCATCGGCGGCTACCTGCCAGCCGGAGAGGTAAATGGCCTTGAGCCCGGCCTTGACCTGCTGGACGGCCTGGTTGCCGGTGAGGGCGCCAAGGGCGTTGGTGTAGCCCTCATCGCCGGCGTTGCGCAGCTGGTCCCAGAGCTTTTCGGAACCGCGGCGGGCCAGCGTGTGCTCTTCCTGGACGCGGCCGCGCAGCTTGACGACGTCGTCGGCGGTGTAGTCGCGCTCGATGCCGTCCCAGCGGGGGTTGGTCTCCCAGTCGGAAGTGAGCTGTTCTGCTGTGGGGGCGGTGGGCTGGTCCTGGCTCATGCTTGTATCTCCTTGAAATCATTCATTCAAACCGGTCCGCTTCAAACCGGAATTTCCTGCTGTGAACTAAGCCTGTGCCAACAACAAGCCCTCTTCTAGGGGTTTTCTATGGAAAGAAACGCGATTCTTCGCGTAATCTGAAAATGTGACGCCTACTACATGGAATAGACCCGCTCCTGACTCCCCGAAGGGCGGATTGGGGCCCGACGCCGAGCGCACGCTGGACGTCATCAGCCTCGGCCGCCGCGTCCGGCACCTGCGCAAGGCCAAGGGCATGACGCTCGATGACCTGGGCGCCGCCGTCGGAACCGTGGCGTCCCAGTTGTCCCTCATCGAGAACGGCAAGCGCGAGCCCAAGCTCGGCATGATGCAGGCGCTGGCCGCTGCGCTGGACGTCAGCATCGATTCCCTGCTGGGCGCGGAGCCGCCGAGCCGGCGTGCCGCGCTGGAAATCGAACTAGAGCGGGCGCAGCGCGGCCCGCTCTATGCTTCCCTGGGCCTGCCGAAGGTGCGGATCGGTTCACGGCTGCCCATCGACGTCCTCGAATCCCTGGTGGGGCTGCAGGCCGAGCTCGAGCGCCGGCTCAACGAGCAGGTGGCCACCCCGGAGGAGGCCCGCCGGGCCAACGGCGAACTGCGGGCCATGATGCGCGAGCGGAACAACTACTTCCCCGAATACGAGGCCGAGGCGCAGAAGGTGCTGGATTCGGTGGGGCACACGTCCGGTCCGCTGTCCCAGCATGTGATCGCCGATATTGCGGCGCACCTGGGTTTCAGCCTCCACCATGTCAACGACCTGCCGCACTCCACGCGTTCGGTCACCGACCTGAAGAACCGGCGCATCTACCTGACCCAGTCCCAGCGATCGGACCACGATCCCCGGTCCGTACTGCTGCAGGCGCTGGGACACTACGTGCTTCAGCACCAGACGCCCAGCAGTTACGGGGAGTTCCTGGGCCAGCGGGTGGCCACGAACTACTTCGCCGCCGCGCTGCTGCTGCCGGAAAAGGCGACGGTCGAGTTCCTGCAGCGGGCCAAGGCCGCCAAGGAGATTGCCGTGGAGGACATCCGGGACGCCTTCGCGGTGTCCTATGAAACTGCTGCGCACCGGTTCACCAATCTCGCCACCGAGCATTTGGGTATTCCCACCCATTTCCAGAAGGTGCATGAGAGCGGCATTGTCTATAAGGCATACGAGAACGACGGCGTGACGTTCCCTGCGGACCACACCGGCGCCATTGAGGGCCAGCCGATCTGCCGGTACTGGACCTCTCGGGAGGTCTTTTCCGTGCCGGACCAGTTCAGTGCATTCAACCAGTACACCGACACTCCGGCCGGCACCTACTGGTGCACGGCACGTACGGAACGGGGTTCGGCCGGCAAGTTTTCGCTCAGCATCGGGGTGCCGTACCAGCACGTGAAGTGGTTCCGGGGCCGGGACACCACGGAACGGTCCAAATCGCGCTGTCCCGATCCGGACTGCTGCCGCACCCCGCCGGGGGAGCTGGCGTCCGAGTGGTCCGGCTTTGCCTGGCCCAGCGCACGGGCGCATTCGCACCTGCTGGCTGCCTTGCCGCCCGGTGCGTTCCCCGGCGTCGACGAGACCGAGGTGTATTCGTTCCTGCAGGCGCATTCGGAGCAGTGACGCCGCCACCGGACCACCGTTAGGGTGTTGGCATGCCCGAGATGCCTGAAGTACAGGGACTGGTTGATTACCTGCGGTCAAAGCTGCTCCCGCCCGATGCCCCCGCACTGGTGATCGCCGACGTCGAAGTGCTGTCTTTCCCCGTGCTGAAAACCGCGGCGGTGCCGCTGGAGGAGCTCTATGCCGGTCCGGTGACCGACGTCGAACGCCGGGGGAAGTTCCTGGTGGTCACCGCCGGGGGAGTGCATTTGGTGATGCATCTGGCCAAGGCGGGCTGGCTGCGCTGGTCCGATGCGTTGAAGCCGGGCCGGCTGCGGCCGGGCCGGGGAGCGATGGCGCTGCGGGTGCGGTTCGCAACGGAGGACGGCTCGGCGCAACCGGGCTTTGACCTCACGGAAGCGGGCACCCGGAAGTCGCTGGCGGTGTACGTTGTCCGGGACCTCGCCGACGTCCCCGGGATTGCCCGGCTGGGGCCGGAAGCGCTCGACGTCGACCCGGCGGCTTTCGGGGAGCTGGTCGGCACCCATCACGGCCAGATCAAGGGGCTGCTTCGGGACCAATCAGCCATCGCGGGGATCGGCAATGCCTACAGCGACGAGATCCTGCATGCAGCGCATCTGTCTCCGTTTGCCATCGGCGCGAAGCTGGGACCGGCCGAGGTCCAACGGTTGTTCGAAGCCATGGGTGCCGTCCTGGAATCTGCAATCGAGAATGCGTCCGGGCGTCCCGCCGCGGAATTGAAGGACTCCAAGCGGCAGGCCATGCGGGTGCATGCGCGGACCGGTGAGCCCTGCCCGGTGTGCGGGGACACCGTCCGGGAGGTGGCCTTCGCGGATTCCTCCCTGCAGTACTGCCCTACCTGCCAGACCGGCGGCAAGCTGCTGGCGGACCGGAGGATGTCCCGGCTGCTGAAGTAGCTGCGCGGCAGGGCTTCCGACCCAGAAAAACAGCGGGCCCCGGATTTCTCCGGGGCCCGCTGCCTTATTGGTTGGCTAGGTCAGCATGATGTCCTAGCCGCGACCGCCGCCGTGGCCGCCGCCGTGGCCGCCGCCATGACCGCCGCCGTGGCCGTTGCCGCCCTTGCACTTCTGGGCTTCAAAGTGAGCCTTGTAGGTGGCCTTTTCGACCTTGCCCTTACCCGTGGAGGTGAGGGTTACGGTGACGTCGCCTGCCTTGATGGAGGACTGGCGGGTCTTGACGACCACCGACTTGCTCTTGCCCGGATCCAGCTTGTTCACCGTAGCGGTGCCGTAGTTGGACTTCACCGTCACGTTGGCCTGCTTGGTCCCGGTGTTCTTGACCGTCACCGCAATCTCGGCACCCGAACCCGAGCACTTGCTGACCGCGCTGACCGGATTGACCGGCGTCGGCTTCACAGTGGGCTTGGGTGTAGCCGTGGGTTTGGGTGTCGCCGTCGGCTTAGGTGTAGCCGTGGGTTTGGGCGTCGCCGTCGGCTTAGGCGTGGCCGTGGGTTTCGGTGTCACCGTCGGCTTAGGCGTGGCCGTAGAGGTAGGTGTCGGCGTCGGTGTCGGAACCACCTTGGCCGGAACCTTGATCGGGACCACTTCCGCCTTGCCGCCGTCACCGTTGGTGCCGCTCAAGTCTCCGGTGGCGTTGTGCAGGTGCAGGAACAGCGCCTTGGCGTCGGTGTTGCCCGCACTGCGGGTGACATCCATCTTGCCGCCGTTGACGTCCGCAAACAGGCTGGCGGGCGTGGCGCCCGCGAAGGTCAATGCCGGGTTGGCCGCGTCGAACGGGATGTACTCGGTGGTGTCGACAGGAACGCTCTCGCCCTGTTCATCCACGCTGTACGGGTTCCAGGTGGTGACCCGGTACCGCAACGGTGCCGATGCCGCGTTTACATCCAGGCCCAGGGCCGCTGCTGAAACCGGCAGGGTAACCGCATTGGTATCGAAGGTGTTGGTATCAGTGCCGCCCTGGACACCGTTGGCACCGGTCTGGTCCACCATTACCGGAGCGGCGCCGGGGGTCAAACGGTAAGTCGCAGCCAGAACCAGGTCCACGTCGGCCGCGCGGGAGGTGAAGGTGACGAAGTCCGGGACCGAGTCACCATTGGTGTCGATCTCCACGTCAATCTCGAACGCACCGCCCAGCATGGGCCAGTTGGCCCAGGTGCTGACGCCGAAGTTCACGACGGACGTCTGAAGATTGCCGCCGGCAGCCTTCAGCGTCGGAATCGTGGAAGATGCGCCCACGGCCTGCAGGTCCATGGCGTACATGGAATCCATTTTCACGGATTCCAGCCGCGGGCTCTGCGCGCCGAGGACCAAAGGCGAAACCAGGGACAGGTAGCGCGAGGCACCCGTGCCTTGGTTGAGTTCGCGGCCCTGCAGGGTCACGGTGCTCTTCAATGCCTCGGAGTCGGCGAAGGCGATTTCCTTGCCGGCACTCATATCCGACGTCGGCTTCGGGGCCGAGTAGACGGGTACGCGCAGGGTGGGCGTGCCGTTGCCGGCAAACTGCACCCGGCCGGAAACGTCCGCCAGGAACTGCCTGGTAATGCTCAACTGGTCGGTCTCGGCAGCCGGATCAATGGTTTTGGCCAGTGCAGCCGGATCGGAGATGCTCAAGGTCACGTCCACGGTTGCCTTGCCGTTGCCCGGCACGTTCACCGAAGGTGTGGTGCTGATGACGACGCCGGGCATGGTGGACGCCTGCAGGTAGCTGACGTTGTAGGACACAGGGCGGTCGGATTTGTTCTCCACCGTGACCTGCCGGGTCAGCACCAGTGCTTCCTTGCCGAGCTCCAGGACGCCGAAGTTGACGCTGGTCAGGGCCGGGTCCTCCGTGGCGTAGGCCAGGACCTTGTTATTCAGGGCGTCAAGGGCATCTACCCGGCCGGAACCGACCCGGTTGGGCCCTTGAACGGCACCGGACGCAGTGAGCAGGTCATGCGTGGCGGTGTTCATGATGGCGGTCTTGACCTCGTACGGGTTCAAATCCGTAGCCGCGTAGAGCAGGGCCGCAATACCGGCCACATGCGGGGTGGCCATGGACGTGCCGCTGCTGACAGCTGCACCGGTGCCGGAGCCGACGGCTGCTGATCCAATAGCCGAACCCGGCGCCGCGACGTCGGGCTTCACGATGCCGTTGGAACCGTGCACTCCGCGGGAGGTGAACGGGCTGACGGTGTCACCGGCGCCCGAGGGGGCGCTGGCGGTGGCCATGTAGGCCGGCGACAGGCGCAGGGTCAAGGTCCCCGCTTCTGCGGACGGCCGCAGTCGGTCCGAGGATTCGGCGTTGAGCTGGATGCCGGGGATGGTGGCGTTTCCGCCGATACCCGATTCAAAGACCGCACGCGGGGAATCGAGCACCACGCCGGTGGCTCCGGCGGCCTGGGCATTATTGAACCGGACCCCCGAGCCGCAGGGGAAAGAAGCGTCTTCTTCCCACTGGATCCAGACCCATTTACCGGTCAGGGAACCGGCAGGGAAGGCGTTGCAGCCAAAGCGGTTGTCTGCCGGAGCCATCACCACATTGCCGGTGAGCTGTGCTTCGGTAACTGCCGGGTCCGAGTAATTGAAGTTGGAGGAGTACTGCCCGGCGACGGATCCGGTCAGTTCGGCTGGAGCGAGGACGTCGGCGCGGTCGAGAGTGACCCGGGAACCGATGGTGCTGGCCACGGTCAGGGCCGACTTTGCGTTCCCGGGGGAACCGCCGATGTCATAGACATCTCCGGCGTTGCCCGAAGCGACAACGGAAAGGATGCCCTGTTCGGTGAGCTTGTTGACGATGTCGTTTTCGGGATCGTCAACCGGGCTGTAATCGGAGCCGAGGGACATGTTCACTACCTGGGCACGGTCCGAAAAGTCGCCGTCGCCGTTGGGGTCCAGCACGTAGTCCAGCGCCTGGCCGACCACCTCGGAAGAGCCTGCGCAGCCGAAGACACGGATGCTCACGAGCTGGGCATCCGGTGCGGAACCGGGGCCGATCCGCATGGAATTGACCTGCTCCGCCGTGAGGGTGGAGTAGTCGCCGCGGAAGGTGGAGCCGTCGTTGTTGGTCCCGTACCCGGCGGCAGTGCCGGCCACGTGGGTGCCGTGCCCGCCGCAGTCGAGCGGATTCAGGTCCGGCCGGGGGACCGGCTGGTAAGTGGGGGAGTCGGGATCGGCATCGTAGTCATCGCCAACGAGGTCGTAGCCGCCAATGAACTTATTGGAATCAAGAAGGCCGCTCTGGGCCGAGGGAATGGTGGCCGAAGCCTGCGCTGCCTGGTAGGCCTCGATGGTGCCGGGGCCGCCGAAATCGCTGTGGGTGTAGTCGAGGCCGGTATCCAGGACGGCGATGGTGATGCCTTCTCCGGTCTGCTTGCGCTCCACCCACGTGTTCAGGGCCCGGGTGTCAATATCCGCGCCCTTGTTGTCGACGTGCTTCGGAACGATCTTGGTGATGCGGGCAACGTCCGAGCGGCCGGCCAGCTCGCGGATGGCCTCGGCGTCGCCGACGATCGCGGTGCCGGGGAGCGTGTTGGTGGTTGTGTAGAGGGTGCTCGCGGCAGCTTCCTGTGCCACTGATTCTGCCTGCGAAGTGATGTCGCTGCGGATCTCTTCGACCAGGGGCTTGTTCACCACCGGCTCCGCTTTTCCGTCCTTGACCTCCTCGGGCTGGGTCTGTTCAAAGGCGCCTTCGCCCGTGAACTGCACGTAAACCGAAACCTGGCCGGTGGCGTCCCGCAGGCTGGGGGACACTTTTTGTTCGGCGAACCGCTCGAGGGAGATGCCCTCGGTGAGTTCATTGCCGCCGGCAGGTGTCTCAGTGGCCTGCGCCGGCAGGCTCAGGCCGAGGCCCGCTGTGAGTGCGATCCCGGCGAATGCGGCAGTGACAACCGCGCCGGGTTTGTGATGGATGGACAATCTCATTGCGCTCCTTGAACATTCCACCGAGCGCTACCGGGCATGTCCAAGAGACAATTGCACGGCTGCTGACACGCTGCGGCAGGTTTTCCGTTGTGCCTCCAACCCCCGTAAGGAGTGTCAGCGTGCACGTAACGGCCCCCAAACCAAGCAGCCGTAGGGTCACAATAGAGGAGCAAACGCCCAGTGCAAAGGTTGGCCTTATTAATAGTGAATTACTTCTTTGACCCTTGTTTTTTAGCAATTCAGGCTGTAAATTCCAGCGCCCGCGGGTCGAATTAACGCCGGAAGGAGCCGCCCCGTTGCGGGGACGGCTCCTTCCGTGATTCTTCTGGCTTGTTTTTGTGCGGGTTGACGCAGTTAGAGCGCCGGGCCCTGGCCGGCGTTGCCCTGCCACAGCGCATCAAACGGTGCGTTGGAGGAAACGCGGTTGCGGATACCTTCCGTGACGAACGCCTTCGCCGTCTTTGCCGCTTCCAGAGGCGTGGCCCCCTTGCCCAGTTCAGCAGTGATAGCCGCAGCGAGGGTGCAACCGGCACCGCTGACAGCTACCTCGCCTACCTTGGGTGCCCGCAGGACCTCCATGGTTTCGCCGTCGTAGAAGACGTCGACGGCGTCGTCGCCTTCCAGCCGGACTCCGCCCTTGGCCAGCACTACGGCTCCGCTGGCTTCATGGATGCGGCGGGCTGCTTCCTGCAGGTCTTCCACGGTCTCAATGGAATCCATGCCGGACAGGGACATGGACTCGAAGTGGTTGGGGGTGACGAAGGTGGCCAGCGGGAGGATCTGGGCCTTGAGCGCCTTGTCGGTATCCAGTGCCGCGCCGGGCTCCTGGCCCTTGCAGATGAGCACCGGGTCCAGCACGAGGTTCTTCCAGTCCTGGGCCTGCAGCGCCTTGGCAACGACGTCGATGGTTGCCGGGGTGCCGAGCATGCCGATCTTGACCGTGTCGAGGTCATAGGCGGTCATGATGGCTTCGAGCTGGTCGGAGATGACCTGCGGGTCCACCGGGACGAACCGGTGGTTCCAGGAGTTGTTGGGATCGAAGGACACGATGCAGGTCAGGGCGGTGATGCCGTAGACGCCGAGTTCCTGGAAGGTCTTCAGGTCGGCCTGGGCGCCGGCGCCGCCGGTGGCTTCGGAACCTGCGATGGTGAGCGTGACGGCCGGAGCTGAGGCCGCAGAAGAGGATGTGTTTGCAGACATGGCTCCATCTTCCACCCAAAACGGCGGAACCGGCCACCCTTGTAAGACGCGCTGTTACGGCGCGCCGCCGTCGTTGTCCCGGCGTCGCTGCGGGCTAACCGTCCCGGCGGACGCCTCGGAGCAGGCGGACTACGTCCTCCATGATGTTCCGGACCACCGGGAGCCGGGACAGGATCACGAGTTTGGCCACCAGCGGGGCCAGATTCGCGGCCAGCCGGTGGGACCTGCGCTGTCCGGGGGAGCGGTCATACACCCAGAAGAAGGTGATCCCCATATGCATCAGCCAGAGCAGTTCGGGCAGGTCGTCGCGGATAGCCACGGGCGGCTGCGGCCGGGCGGTCGACACCGCCTGCCGGAACATCGCGATGGATTTCCCCCGCCCGACGGCGTCGTCCTCCCGACGGTTCGGTGACATGGCGTCACGCAGGAAATGCACGCCGAAGGCGTGGTACGGCTCCATGGTTGTCAGGCCGGTGGACAGAATGACCGCCAGGTTTTCGCCCAGGTTGTGGCCCTCGCGGATCTGCGGCAGCGCAAGGGAGCGGTGTTCATCCTGGAGGGACCGGTAAAGCTCGTGGAGGAGGTCATCCTTGGAACGGAAATAGTAGTAGGCGTTGCCTACCGAAACGTTTGCCTCCTGTGCGACAGCGCGCATGGTGGTCTTTTCGTAGCCCTGTGAGGCGAAGAGGCGCAGCGCGGTGTCGATGAGGAGCCGGCGCGTCTGTTCGCTCTTGGCGGTGACGGCCAATGATGCTCCCTTTGCAGTATTTTCAGCGTTTAGTAGACCACTTTTTTGAACGTGTTCAAAATCGGGTGCGCGGCAGGAGCGGACCGGGCGTGGCAGAATGGATGCGGCCCTGCGGGGCTGCCCGGGGCAGCGGGCACAGTGCTAATACAGCCGGCGAAAGCCAGGCGAACCACTAACCGAACGGAAATGCCATGAACGCACAGCCACGGGCAGCTGTGAAAAACGCTGCAGCCTACGCCTCCCGCGGGAGCTCCCAGTACGACCTGATCCTCACCCTGATGTGCGTGGTCATCGTCATTTCGAATATCGGCGCTTCCAAGGGCGTACAGTTTTCCCTTCCCGGCGGCTGGGACATTGTCACCGACGGCGGTTTCTTCCTCTTCCCGCTCGCGTACATTCTCGGCGACGTGGTGAGCGAGGTCTACGGTTTCAAAGCCGCCCGCCGCGCCATCTTCACCGGCTTTGCGATGGCACTTCTCGCCGTCGTCAGTTTTGCCGTAATCATTGCGCTGCCGGGGTTCAATGACGCCTACGGGCTGGAGAAGCAGGCTGCACTGGAAGTAGCTCTCGGTCCGGTCTGGCAGATTGTCCTGGCGAGCCTGCTGGGGTTCCTGGCCGGCCAGCTGCTGAACTCGATGGTGCTGGTGCGGATGAAGGAGCGGTTCCGCGAGAAGGCACTGGCCGGACGGTTGATGCTGTCCACCGGTGTGGGGGAGTTTGCGGACACCCTGATTTTCTGTGCCATTGCGGCTCCGGTCATCGGGATTACCGACGCCGGCGGGTTCTTCAACTACGTCCTGTTCGGCTTCCTCTACAAGACGCTCATTGAGTACCTTTTTGTGCCGGTCACGGCCCTGGTCATCCGGGTCATCAAGAAGCGCGAACCCAGCTACGTGCCGGCTGAGCTGGAGCCTGTCGCGGCGTAGGGGCGGGGGCCGGGTTCGGCGCTCCCCGTCACTGCCGCGATTCGTCGCGGCGTCCGCTGCTCCGCCGCGTCCCCATGAACATCAGAAGCGGCCCGAGGACGAGGGAAATGGCGACGGTGATGATCGCTTGGGAGGGTGGCTTCCATGCCGCCACCACTACCAGCGCCAGCAGCAGGGAGAGCGTAACGAGGATCTGGATGGTCCATCCAACAGTGCCGTGCCCGCGCCGCACTACAGGATTCCCCTGCTTTTCCGCCATGCTGACCCCTTCGAATAGCCGTTGTAAGACCGCCAGGCCTCCGCTCCGAGCCTAGCGGCAACGGGCCCTGCCGTGCGGGGAAACGCCAATCAGGTCACCGGGCGAAATCCCTGCCCAGGTGTGCAAAGGTGGGGGAACGCCAGAGCTTCACTTCCCCCGTACGGCAGGAGACAAACATGAGCAATCAGGAACCAGTCCCGAACCCCGGTGCCAAGGCAGTAGATGAAAATCTTGCCGGAACCGCGGAGGAATTCAATGACGAAGTCACCAAGGCAATGATCGAAGACGCCCAGGAGAAGGATTCGAGCCCCGGAGACGAGGAACGGGATGCCCAGCCCGCCTTGGAAGTGGATGAATCGACCCAGGCGAAGCCGGACAATTCCTAGCCGGCTTGGCTTTCTGCAGAACCCCTGGAACTCGGCACGTTGCACGCAAGGATTACAGCGGTAGGTAGACCAGCTACTTACCGCTGTAGTACTTGCCCAGGACCTCCGCCTTGAAGTCGAAGAACGTGCCGTCGTCGATGGACAGCCGGGCATCGTCAACGAGCTTCACGGTGAAGCGTTCATTGTGGATGGAAATCAGCGTGTGGCTGACCATCTCGTTGGACTTGAACAGGTGCTGGATGTAGGCGCGGGTGTAATGGGTGCAGGTATAGCAGTCGCAGCCCTCCACCAACGGCCCGAAGTCCCGCTTGAACTTGGCATTGGAGAGGTTCTTGCGGCCGTACGGCGTGTAGAACGCCGAATTCCTGGCCACCCGGGTGGGAGAAACGCAGTCGAAGGTGTCGGCGCCGTTTTCGATCGCGGTGAAAATGTCATCCGGCTCGGAAATCCCCAACAGGTGGCGCGGCTTATTCTCCGGAAGCTCCTCCGTGCACCACCGGACAATGGTGCCGAGGTTTTCCTTTTCAAACGCCCCGCCCAGTCCGAAGCCGTCAAAGTCCATGGCACCGAGATCCCGGGCTGCCTTACGCCGCAGGTCTTCGTACTGCGCGCCCTGCAGCACCCCGAACAGGGCCTGGTAGGGCTTGTCGGCGCGTTCCTCGGTCAGCCGCTGGTGCTCGGCAAGGCACCGCAGGGCCCAAAGCCGGGTGCGTTCCAGCGACATTTCCTGATACCCGCGGGAATTCATGAGCGTGGTCAGCTCATCAAAGGCGAACATGATGTCGGCACCGATTTTGTGCTGCACCTGCATCGAGATTTCCGGGCTGAAGCGATGCTTGTCGCCGTTCAGATGGGACTTGAACCAGACGCCGTCGTCGTCGATATGTGCCAGGCGTTCCTTGCCGGGCGCGACGTCGTCGTCCGACCCGGTGGCGTGCGTTGTGCCGTCGGCATTCATGTTGATGACCTTCTTGAAGCCCGCACCCAGGCTCATCACCTGGAATCCGCCCGAGTCGGTGAAGGTGGGGCCGGACCAGTTCATGAATTTTCCCAGACCGCCGGCTTCATCCAGGATGTCCGGGCCGGGCTGCAGATACAGGTGATAGGCATTCGCCAATACGGCCTGGGCGCCGAGCTCCGCGACCGACTCGGGGAGCACAGCCTTGACCGTGGCCTTGGTACCTACCGCGATGAACGCCGGAGTGGCGATCTCGCCGTGCGGCGTGGAGATGGTGCCGGTGCGGCCCTGAAAGCCGCCGCCGTTCGCCTCGACTCGCTGTTCGGCCGCTGCAGGGGCGGTTTCGCGCAGGCGCTTACCGAGGGTGAAGGAAAAGGCTGAGGAAGACACCCCTCCATTTTGCCCTACTCCGCGCCGGCCTTCCGCCGGGCCTGGCCGCTGGGAGATGCACCACATTTATATCTGCTGGTGCTTTCCCGGGGATAGGTTGGATTGGCGGAATTCAACCGGCCATGCACCCCGCCGCCGGAATATCCCCGCACCCCCGATGCCTACGGCACGAAAGGCAGAGGCCACCCGCGTTGACGCACCTGCAGGAAATGTTCAGGATCGCTCCGGCACACAACGACCACCACGCGGCCATCCGCTGCGCCATCGGAGTGGGCGTTCCGCTTCTCCTGCTGCTTTTCCTGGGGCGGATCGACCTGGCCATTTTCGCCACGTTCGGTGCCTTCACCGGGATCTACGGCCGGAACGAACCGCACCGCCAGCGACTGGGCCACCAGGGCCGCGCCGGGACACTTATGCTGGCCGTCATCCTGGCGGCAGCGCTGTGCGCCCGCCTGGACCTGGATGACTGGGGAACCGTCATCGGCACCACGGCAGTAGCCGGTTTCGGCACCATTGCCACGGGCTTTTGGCGGCTGCGCCCGGTCGGCTCCCTGTTCCATATCTTCGCCTTCGCCGCCATATCCTCCGTCCCGAACCATCCTCCGCTCTGGCAGGGGATGCTCACCGCAGTCCTCACGGTGGCCTTTTCCATCCTGCTGGGCCTGTCCGGGATGCTCGTGCAGAAGTACCGCAGGGAATGGAAACCACCGGAACGCCTGCGCTTCACGCCGGCCCAGCGCCGCCTCATCTACATTGACGGGCTGCAGTATGCGGTGGCCGCAGTGGTGGCAGGATCCATCGCCACCCTGCTGGGCATCGGCCACAACTACTGGGCCATGGTCGCGGCGACCGTTCCGCTGATCGGCGCGACAGTGCGCCACCGGGTCCACCGCGGCCTGCAGCGCATCCTGGGCACGTTCGGCGGCCTATTGCTGACGGCACTGATCCTGCTTCCGGGCCTGGAGCCCTGGCAGATGGTCCTGGTCATTGCCGCTTGCCAGTTCGGGGCGGAGATGTTCATCGCCCGGCAATACGCACTGGCCCAGGCGGTGGTCACGCCGCTGGCGCTGGTCAGCACGGAGCTGGCCCACCCCAGCAACCCGATGGAGCTGCTGCGGGACCGCGGCATTGAAACGCTGATCGGCGCCGTCGTCGGCATGGCCGTGGTGGTGGCCGTCCATGTCCGGCAAAAGCAGCTGCAGCAAAAGAAGCGGAAGTCCGCCTAGCCGCGCACGGCAATCAGCTCGGTGCGGATGCGCCGGTCCAGCTCCGCGTCGGACAGCGTCTGCGAACCGCCGTGGGAGCGCAGGTAGAGCAGGGCGTTCAGGCGCAGGACCCGCCATTCCCGTTCGCTGGCATCTTTTCCGGCCTCGGCAGCCCGGTGGATTTCGCGGTCGTACAGGTTGGGTTCGTTCAGCTGGCGCTGCAGCAGCTCGGCAGCCAGCTTGGCCTTCATCGGGTCGGTCTCGGACGTGTCCGCAGCACGCACGGCATGGCTGTACGCCGCCGCGCTCTCGGCGTCGCCGGCCTCATGGGTGATGTGCGCCGCCAGGGCCAAAGCGCCCTGGATCCAGTTCCAACGGCCAAAGTTCCCGTCAAAGGGGAGCCCGGTGATGACGTTGCAGACCCTCAGGGCGTTTTCAGCATCACCGAGATCGATATAGAGAATGTGGGCCAAATCTCGGACATCCTGCAGGTGGCTGCCGGATTTTACGTTCAAACCACGGTCCAGGCGCGCTGCAATCTCCTGTACGGCGGAGTTTTCCGGGTGGGCGGCCGCGGCGTCGGCAATGATTTCGGCCGCGTTGTCTTCCTCCGAAGGCACCTGTCGAACAGCGTCCGACGGCGCACCTTCGGGAGCCGGAGCCTGTACCCGGACGGCGGATCCGTAGGCCAGCCGGAGCGAAGTTCCGTCGTCCAATTTAGCGAGCACCAGCGCGGGAACACCGAAATCATCGGCCTCCACACTGGTTCCGGCTACCGGAGCCAGTGGTTCTGCAGCACCCTCACCCGGGACAAGGATCTGTCCGGGGGCAAGCAGTTCCGCGTTGACCCGGAACGCGTACGTTTCCGGCAGGCTCTCAGACATGGCGATTCCTTCGTGGTTGGACCTCGGCTCCCCAGAACCTCCAGTATATAAAGCTTGTCAGCTGCGACTTTTTCAGCGGCCCCAGCCGGCCGAGGCCAGTGCCTGGCGCAGCAGGTCTCCGCGGCCGCCGGAGAATTCGGCGTAGATCGCGGGGCTGAGTGCTTCGTCCGGAGTCAGCCAGGACAGTTCCAGTGCGTCCTGGCGGGGATTGCACTCACCGGTCACGGGAATCAGATAGGCAAGCGCCACGGCGTGCTGGCGTTCATCCGTCAGCCCGCTCTGCGAAGGAGAGGGGAAATACTCGGCGACGGCGAACGGCACCAGGGTGGGCGGCAGCTGCGGCAGCGCCATCGGCCCCAGATCCTTCTCCAGGTTGCGCAGCAGGGCCCCGCGGATGGTTTCGCGGTACAGCACCCGGCCCGAAACGAAGGAACGTACCATCTGGCCTTCCGGCGTCGCCTGCAGCAGCAGCCCAACCTCGGTGACGTAGCCCAGCGGGTCGCACCGCACGGGCACCGCCTCGACGTAAACCATGGGCAGGCGCTGCCGGGCCTCGTAGAGATCTTCCTCGGAGAGCCAGCCTGGATACGGGTCAGGAGTACGAACGTTCATAGCAGTGTTCTACCCCAAAGGTGCCGTGCCCGTCACACGGCACGCTACGCTTCGGCCATCGGCTGAACCGGTCCGGACCCTTTCAGCCCGGCAGATGCATCCCTAGACTTGGGCTATGACACGGGACCTCCCGGAGCTTCTCCTGCCGGATGCCGGGGCCTGGCGGGAGTGGCTGGAGCACAATTACGGGTTATCCGTCGGCGTCCGCCTGGTGCTGGGGAAGAAGGGCGGAAGCGTCACCCGGTTGACGTATCGCGAGGCCCTTCAGGAAGCACTCTGTTTCGGCTGGATCGATGCGCAGGCTGACCGGCGCGACGAGCAAAGCTACCTGCAGCGGTTTCAGCCGCGCGGTCCGCGCAGTAACTGGTCGCTGCGGAACGTTGGCTACATCAACCGGCTGGAAGCGGAAGGCAGAATGCATCCGGCCGGACGGGACGCCGTTCTCAGCGCGAAGGTGGACGGCCGCTGGGATGCCGCCTACGCCGGATCGGCAACGGCGGAAATCCCGGAGGACCTTCGGGCGGCCATCGCCGCCGTTCCCGCAGCCCAGGAAATGTTCGACGTACTGACATCGCAGAACCGCTTCGCCATGTACATCCGGCTCAAAGGCCTCAAGACGCAGGCAACCCGCGAGCGCTGGATCGCGGACTATGTGCAGATGCTCAGCGAACACCGCGCGCCCTATCCGCAGAAACGGAAGCCGTCACCTCCGTCAGCGGTGGGGCAGGCGCCTAACGCCTAGCCGCCGCGGCTTGGCTTCCTCGGTTCGCCCGGGGCCCCGTCCGTCCACCAGAACCGCCCCCAGGAGGTCCACATGTGCCGACTCTTTGGTATGCATGCCGGGAAGGATCCGGTCCGGGCAACGTTCTGGCTGCTCACGGCCCCGGACAGCCTGGCCCAGCAGAGCCGTAAGGAAGCGGACGGCTTCGGGATCGGAACGTTCGCCCCCGACGGCAGCCCGGTGGTCGATAAAGCGCCCATCGCTGCGTATCAGGATGTGCAGTACGCCCAGGAGGCCCGGGAACTGGAAAGCACCACCTTCCTGGCGCACGTGCGTTACGCCAGCACCGGCGGGGACACGGACGTCAACACGCACCCCTTTGAGCAGGACAACCGTCTCCTGGCCCACAACGGGGTGGTGGAGGACCTGGACAAGCTCGATGACCGGCTGCGCCAGTTGGAGATGTACCACCTGGTCAAGGGGGAGACGGACAGCGAGCGGGTCTTCGCCCTTATCACCGGCGCAGCGAGGGTGAACGGCGGAGACGTTTCGGCTGCGATTGCATCAACGCTGACCTGGATTGCGCAGAACCTGCGGCTGTACGCGGTGAACATCATCCTCACCACCGCCACCGAGCTGTGGGCCGTGCGCTACCCGGACACCCATCCGCTGTACGTCCTGCAGCAGGGGCCGGGCGGTCCGGTGGGGGAGAAGCGGAGCAGCCGGATCAGCGTCCACAGTGACCAGATACGCGAGGAGAAGCGGCCGGAAGTGCTGGTGGCAACCGAAAAGATGGATGCCAACCCGAATTGGCGGCTGCTGGACTCCGGCGAAATGCTGCATGTGGACAGCGACCTCAATGTCCTGCGCACGTTTCCGCTCCCGCAGCACCCGCAGCACCTGATCACGCTGGCGGATTTGGACCCGGCAGCGGCGGCGTCGCAGCACCCGCTCAAGACGGGCTGATGCTGTGCCTCAGGTGAGGTCCGCCCCGGCCCGCTGCACCCGCGCCGACGCTTCGAGGACCATCCAGGCCTGAAGCTGGGTGGAAAGCCCGACGGCGGAGCCGCCCGGGTAGGATACGGCGGCCGGTACCAGCGGCTTGGCGGAGAAGAGGATCCAGTCCGCCCGTTTGCTCCGGCCCTCCCACAGTGCCGTCGCCGTGGCTTCCACCAGCGCGGCCGCCGTCCGGCGGGACGGTTCCGGCAGGGCGGGGGACACGGCGGCCTGGGCCAGGTAGCGCGCCAGGATGCCGGTGAAAAGACCGCCGTCGCCGGTGCCGTGGGTGCGCAGCACGCGCGAGGTGCCGCCGTCGTCGGTCAGGTGGGTGTCGACGGCGCGCACCAGTTCCGCAGCGCGGGTGAGGTTGGCACTGCCGCCGAGCTCGAGCAGGGCACCCAGGACAGGCCCCTGGTTGTATGTGAACACGGTGCTCTCCAGCTGTGGACGGCCCCGGACCACCTTGACCCCGTCCAGATACAGTCCGGTTTCCGGATCCAGCACGGTGGCGTTGAGCCAATCCACCAGCTCCTGCGCCCGGTCCCGTGATCCGGTGCGGACAAAATGCAGGGCAGCCGGAGCGGTGGCCGGGGTGTTCTTGAAGTTGCGGTCCTTGTTCCAGTAGATGCCGCCGCCCAGTTCCGGGGTGTGGGCGGACTCCAGTGCTGTGTTCAGGGTGGAGAGGATTTTCCGGTAGGGGCGCTGCCGGTCCCGCGCTCCCGACAACGAGTTCAGGCGGCCGACGGCCAGGGCCAGCCACGCCATGTCGTCATAGAAACGGTTGGTGTAGTGCATCCGGTTCCGCAGTCCGATGGTCCGCACCAGCGCCGGTGCCAGGTCCGCAGCCGAGGGATGCTCCGGTCCGCGGAACGGCGTGCCGGTGCGGCGTTCGCGCAGGCCGGCGTCGATCAGGGCATCGAGGTAGTGTGCCTGCCACCAGTAATGCCAGGGCTGGCGCAGCTGCTGCAGCCGCGAGGCCGGGCGGCTGGTGGCAGCCAGATGGGTCCCGGGCAACCCGGCAAACGAACGGCCAAACGCGGCGCTCACGGTGCGGGCGGCGGTCTCGGCGCGGTCGTCGGAATCCTCGTAGAGCATGCGCCAACCCTATGCCAGCCGCCGAAGATGCGGCACCGGCCAACGCACAGTAGGCTCGGATACTGCCGGTGTGACATAGACGACACTGCCGGTGAGCAAATCTGCCAGGAGGAACGCATGGACATCGCAGGCGCATCGGCCATAGTCACAGGGGGAGCGTCCGGACTCGGACGGGCCACGGCGCGGAGGCTGTACGACGCCGGCGCCACCGTGGTGTTGGTGGACCTGCCGCAGTCCGAGGGCCTTGCCTATGCAGCGGAACTCGGCGACGACGCCCGGTTCGTCCCCGGCGACGTCACCAACCCGGAACAGATGCAGGCCGCCGTCGAAGCAGCCATGGCTGCAGGACCGCTCCGGGTGGCCGTGAACTGCGCGGGTATCGCAACACCGGGCAAGGTGCTGGGCCGCGACGGTGTCCTTGCGCTGGAGGGCTTTGCCCGCGTGGTCAGCGTGAACCTGATCGGCACCTTCAATGTCACCCGGCTCGCCGCCGCTGCCATGGCCGAAACCGATCCGGTCACCGCCAAGGGGACCGAGGAACGCGGCGTCATCATCAACACCGCCTCCGTTGCCGCCTTTGACGGCCAGATCGGCCAGCCCGCCTACTCCGCCTCCAAGGGCGGCGTGGCCGCCATGACGCTCCCGCTGGCGCGTGAGCTGGCCCGGCACCTGATTCGGGTGGTCACCATCGCGCCGGGAATCTTCGAAACACCCATGATGGCGGGACTGCCGCAGGCCGCCCAGGATTCCCTGGCCGCACAGGTGCCGCACCCTTCGCGCCTGGGCCGGGCCACGGAATACGCCTCCCTGGCAGCCCACATCATTGAAAACCAGATGCTCAACGGCGAGACCATCCGCTTGGACGGCGCCATCCGGATGGGACCGCGCTGACCTTCATGAGCTCCTCCGCACCATTGCACCAACTGCCCGACGCCGATTTCTACGGTTTCGAAGACCTGCTCAGCGACACCGAGAAAGCCAAGCTTGCCGAACTGCGGCGCTTCCTCGCCGAGGAAGTGCTGCCGCACGCCGTGGACTGGTGGAACGAGGCGCGTTTCCCCTCCGACCTCCTGCCGAAGCTGGCACAGCTGGAACTTTCCACGCCTGTCCAGCAGGGCTACTCGCCGCTGTTCGCAGGCCTGGTGATCGCGGAAATGACGCGCGCCGACACCTCGCTCGCCACGTTCTTCATGGTCCACCATGACCTGTTTGTCGAAGCGCTGCATGTCTTTGGCTCCGAGGAGCAGAAGTCCCGGCTGCTCGACGACGCCCGTGCGCTGCGGATTACCGGTGCCTTCGCGCTGACCGAGCCGGAACACGGCTCCGATGTTGCCGGCGGCATGTCCACCACCGCCGTGCGCGACGGCGACACATGGGTGCTGAACGGTGCCAAACGCTGGATCGGCAACGGCACGTTCTGCGACTACATGGTCCTGTGGGCGCGGGAACCGGAAACCGGACACACCCGCGGTTTCCTGCTCGACGCGAACCTGCCCGGAGTAACCCGAACCCGGATCGAGAACAAGACCGCGCTGCGAACGGTGCAGAACGCGGACATTGTGCTGACTGACGTCCGGGTGCCCGCCGCGGACCTGCTCGCCGGCGTGGAAAGCTTCGACGACACCAAGCAGTTGCTGCAGGGATCCCGGATCATGGTCGGCTGGCAGGCGGTGGGAGCCCAGCTGGCCGCGTTCGACGTCGCCCGCGCGTACGCCGTCGAACGCCTGCAGTTCGGCGGCCCGCTGGCAGCCTTCCAGCTAATCCAGCAGCAGCTGGTGCAGATCCTCGGCAATGCGGTGGCCAGCACCGGAATGCTGGCCCGGGTTACCGAGCTCGAACACGGTGGCTACCCCGTACCCGGTAACGAAGCGCCCGTCGCCGGCACAGCCTCCGGGGATATGGCGCGGGCCGCCCTGGCGAAGTCCTACGCCAGTGCCAGGATGCGGGAAAGCGTGGCACTGGGCCGCAGCATCCTCGGCGGCAACGGGATTGTCACCGACTACCGGATGGCCAAGATCTTCGCCGACGCCGAGGCCATCTACACGTATGAAGGCACCTATGAGATCAACACGCTGATTGTCGGGCGGGACATCACCGGGGTATCGGCCCTGCGTTAGGGGTCTTCGCTGGATCCTGCGGGGTGGGGTCTGCTGGGGGCCCTGCGGGCGGGCCCCTGTGGGGCCTGGAACGGCGGCAACGAAATTTCCGCGCTCGCAGAGCTCGCGGGAAATATTAAAGCCGCCTTATCCAGGCCCCTCCGGAGCCCCGGTTGGTGCAGGCAGCAGCGGAGCCCCGGTTGGTGCAGGCCCCTCGGGAGCCCCGGTTGGTGCAGGCAGCAGCGGAGCCCCGGCGTGCCGCCTTCCTCCAGACGCTTCGGTTTGTGCAGATCCCTTCGGATTGTCGGGTTCCCCGCGTTGCGCGGCGCAGGGATTGCCACAAACTGCAGGGTTTCCGCCTGCGGGGTGGTCGCTTCGGAGCCCCGGCGTGCCGCCTTCCGGCGAGTGCGCTTCGACATGGCGCGTCGCCGTCCGCGGGAAGCCGTCGCGGCTAACCCTGCCCCGGTGGACGCGGGAGGGCTGAAAGGAGCCGGGCCGAACGCTGAACCGGTTAACTCGGGTGTTTGGCCCGTAAGGTCGCTCCGAAGCGATCCGGTTTTGCTCCGTTATGGGAAAACCTGCCGGATTGGGAAATCCCTGCCGCTGCGCAGCGGAGCGTTTTCCCAAACCGGCAGCAAATTCCCAAACCAGGCGGAAATCGCGCGGCCGCTGGCCGAAAGGCTTGCCCGGGAAGCAGGGGCCCCAGTCCTGCGTGCCGAAGTGCCTTTGCCGCAGGCCGTTTCCGGGCGTTTCCCTACGATTTGTCCGAATCCCTTGGGTTTGTCGGGTTCCCCGCTTCGCGCGGCGCAGGGATTGCCACAAACCGCAGGGTTTCCCCCAAACCGCAGGGTTTCCCCCTCCCACCCCGGGTGGTTGCCCGGCCCGGCGCAGAGGGAGCTAGCTGGCCGGGACAGAACCAGGCCAGAGTGTTGATTTCCACGGTTTCGAGGCCTGCACTTGGCGCTGACGGCCGGGCACCATTTGCTGCCCGGCGGAACGGTCGGGTGGCATGCCGCCCTCAGGATCAGTAGGCTTACTAAATGGGCCGCAGGAACAGCGGCCCGGTTCACCGGACGTGAAAGGCATGGTTTATGACCGAGCAGAGCATTCCCGATCCCGAGCTGGGCGACGATCCGGTTCTCGCCGACGACGTCGCCGCTGTGGCCACTCCGGACGAGCTGACGGTGGTGTCCGAAGACGAGCTGCTGGAGCAGGATGAGCTGGTGGACGCTGAAGACCTCACGTACCCCGGAGCAGCAGAAGACAACCCGGACAACTGGCAGGAAGACCCGCTGATCCGCGAGGAAGCACCGCTGAACGAACCCGGTGAGCTCTCCGATCAGACCCTCCGCGACGAGACCGCCGAAGAGCGCTTCCTGAACGGGGACACGCAGATTCCGCCGGAAGCACCGACCATCGGCGAGGCCGCCAATGACGTCGACTTCGGCGATCCGACGGTAGGCGACGAAGACGCCAGCGATGACCCCGCACACCGCGGCGGCGACCCGCTTGCCGATTTCAACCCGGACGATGTCTAAGCCGACGACGCCCTAGCCAACCGCGCAAACGTTCATGGGGTCCGGCGATAGTGGTCTACGGACTGCCCGCCGGGCCCCATGCCTGTGCCCGGCTCCTGCCCGTAACGGACGGGGTGCTGGTCCGGTGATGGACGGCGTCGCAGGCACCCCCGGCATCCGCACTAGGCTGGATCCATGCCTTCTTTCCGCGTCCAGTTGAATATTCTCGGACTGAAGCCGGGCAATCCGCCCGAGGCCGTCATGGAAACGGCCGTCGCCGCCCTGGGGGCCGCCCACCACGTGGAGGCAAACCAGCTGGATATCGTCTCCGGGGTTCCGCGGATCACGCTGCGTTTCACCGTCCCGGACGATGAATGGTCCGTGGAAAACTCACGGGCCCGCCGCGCCGCCATCAACATGCGTGCCGCAGTGGAAGAAGTAGCGAACGGGCAGGACCTGCGTGTGCTCCGGCGGATGCGCGGACGCTGGACGGTGTTGTAGGAGGACCTGCTGTAAAAGGACGGCCCTAGGCGCCGGGGAAAGCGTCCAAGGAAAGCCGGCTGCGGTACTCCACCGGCAGGCGGGTCAGCGGATCGGTGAACTGCACGGACCGCGCCAGCAGCTGCAGCGGCCGGGAATAGTCGTCCGGCGCCTGGGGCAGCAGCTCCGGGTAGAACGAATCATTCAGGATGCCGATGCCCTGCGATGCCATGTGCACCCGCAGCTGATGGGTCTTCCCCGTATGCGGCAGCAGCCGGTACCGGCCCAGCCCGCCGCTGGTCTCCATCAGCTCGATCCGGGTCTCCGCATTGGGTTCGCCCTCGACCTCCTGGGCCAGCAGGTAGGTGCGGGATTTGATCATCCGGCTGCGGACAATCCGCGGCAGGTCGAGGTCCTCCCGCACCGGAGCCACCGCTTCGTACTCCTTGCTGATCCGGCGCTTCTCGAAGAGGGTCTGGTACTTGCCCCGGGTCTCGGGGTTGGTGGAGAACAGCAGCACGCCGGCGGTCATGCGGTCCAGGCGGTGCATGGGAATCAGGTCCGGAATCCCCAATTGGACCCGCAGCCGCACCAGGGCCGACTCGGCCACGTACATGCCGCCCGGCGTCGTCGGCAGGAAATGCGGCTTGTCCACCACAAGCAGGTCCTCATCCTGGTGCAGGATGCCGATCTCCACCGGGATCCGCTCTTCGGGCGGAAGCTCGCGGTAGTACCAGATGAAGGTGTGCTCGGTCAGGGGAGTGGCCGCGGTCAGCGGAATGCCGCCCAGGCCCACTACTTCACCGCGTTCGAACCGCTCTATGATTCCGTCCGGATCCACATGGCCGAACCGTTCAAGCACGTAGTCCATGGCGGTGTCCCACGGTCCTTCACCGGGAAGGCGCAGGCGGGTGGCGTTGACTCCGTTGCGCACGGGAAGCGGGGACTGCATCACGGTTTCAGGATATCGCGCGTGCGGGCTTAAATTGGGCTTGGCTGTTCTGGGTAGAACAGGCCCGCCCTCCTCGCAATCCAGGCAGATCCTGCCGCAGAAACCCCATCCGAAACGGAGCCCGGTGGCCACCGAACCAGTTCTTCCTCCTGTTGACCAGAAGGAGCCGACGCGGACAGCGCCGCCTCCAACGACGACGCCGGCCCTGACGCCGGAAGAGCGCCAGTCGGTCATGCGTACGCAACGTTCGCCGAAACTGCTCAAGACGGAGGTCCTGGCCGGACTGGTGGTGGCCCTTGCGCTCATCCCCGAGGCCCTGGCCTTCTCGGTCATTGCCGGGGTGGACCCGAGGATCGGCCTGTTTTCGGCCTTCACGATGGCTGTCTCCATCGCGTTCCTCGGCGGCCGTCCGGCCATGATTTCCGCCGCCACCGGCGCTGTGGCCCTGGTGATTGCACCGCTGGTGGCCTCCCACGGCGTGGAGTACATGATTGCCGCCGTGCTGCTGGCCGGGGTTTTCCAGGTGCTGCTGGCACTGCTTGGCGTGGCGAAACTCCTGCGCTTCATTCCGCGCCAGGTGATGGTCGGCTTCGTCAATGCACTGGCCATCCTGATCTTCATTGCCCAGGTGCCCGAACTGCTGGGGGTGCCCTGGCTTGTCTATCCGCTCGTGGCGCTTGGGCTGTTGATCGTCTTCGGCCTGCCCCGGCTCACGGTTGCGGTGCCGGCGTCGTTGGTGGCCATCGTGGTCCTCACGGCCATCACGGTGTTCGCGTCCCTTTCCGTCCCGACCGTCGGGGACAAAGGCGAACTGCCGGACAGCCTGCCGTCGCTGCTGCTGCCCGATGTGCCCTTCAGCCTCGACACCCTGCAGGTGGTCTTCCCCTACGCACTGGCCGTGGCATTTGTGGGGCTGCTGGAATCGCTGATGACGGCCAAGCTGGTGGATGACGTCACCGACACCCGCTCCAACAAGACCCGCGAAGCCTGGGGCCAGGGTGCAGCCAACCTCATCACCGGATTCTTCGGCGGCATGGGCGGATGCGCGATGATCGGCCAGACCATGATCAATGTGAAGGGCTCCGGTGCCCGAACCCGGATTTCCACGTTCCTGGCCGGGGTATTCCTGCTCCTCCTGGTGGTTGTCCTCGGAGACGTTGTGGCCCTGATTCCGATGGCAGCCCTGGTGGCCGTGATGATCTTCGTGGCGGTCACCAGCTTCGACTGGCACAGCATCCGCCCGTCCACGCTGAAGATGATGCCCAAGAGTGAAACCGCGGTCATGCTGGCCACCGTGGCCGTGACCGTCTGGACCCACAACCTGGCCAGCGGCGTCGGCGTCGGGGTGCTGGTGGCCATGGTGCTGTTCGCGCGCCGGGTGGCGCACTTCGTCACCGTGGATCGTACGGTCACCGGGAACGACGCCGATGCCACCGCCGTCTATACGGTGAACGGCGAGCTGTTCTTCGCTTCCTCGAATGATTTGTATTCCCAGTTCGAGTACGTCCTGGATCCGGCGAATGTGGTCATTGACCTGAGTGGCTCCCACGTCTGGGACGCGTCAACCGTGGCTGCGCTCGACGCCGTGACGGAGAAGTACCGGCGGCGCGGAACCGAGGTGCGGATCACCGGACTGAATGAGGCCAGCGGCCAGATGCGCGAACGGATGGCCGGCAAGCTGCCCTAGCTGCCGGCCGCGTCCGTGCGGTTGCCCGGGTTCAGGCCGCGGCGGCGTGTGCGTGCTGCTGCAGGGAGGCCAGCTCCACCCGGCACTGCTCTGCGCTGGGGCGTTCGCGCGGCGAGAGCGAGGTCATGGCGGACAGCAGCGACCGCCATCCGGCGGGGAGTGCGGGCGGGATCACCGGTCCGCGGACCGTCCGGGCCACCATGGATTCGACCTGCGGCAGGTCGAAGGTGCGGACCCCCGTCAGGCATTCGAGCAGGACAAGTCCCAGCGAGTAAATATCCGTGGCGGAGGTCAGGGGTGCGCGCCGCACCTGCTCGGGACTCATGTAGGGCAGGCTCCCGTAGGACGGTTCCTTATCCCCGACCCCCTGGCTGCTGACGGCGATGCCCAGATCAGTGATTTTGGCGTGGCCGGTTGCCGGATCCACCAGGATGTTCGAGGGCTTCACGTCCCGGTGGATGTACCCCGCAGCATGCACGCCGCCAAGTCCGGCGGCGAGCTCGACGCCGAGCCGCGCAGCGTCGCTGGGCGGCAGCCCGCCGGAGAGGTTCTGCCGGAGGTCGGTGCCCTGCACCAGTTCCAGGACCAGGTACGGCGTCTGCACGCCGGTGCCGGGGTGGCTGATGGTGCCCGTGGAAATCATCCGAACCACGTGCGGATTCTCGACGGCCCGCAGCGCGGCCGCTTCCCGGATGGCTTCATGCCCCTCCGGCCTGTGCCCAAGCGGCGCGGAAAAGATCTTTACCGCCACCTTCTCCAGGGACGCCAGATCGGTAGCCCGCCAGACGTAGCCGGCAGTGCCCCGCCCGATAGGTTCGTCCAGGCAGAACCGGCCGCCGATGAGCACGTGGGCGCTAAAGCCCGAGGCGTCGGAAACAGGGGATGCTGCGGTTCTTGATGCTGGATACCTGTCCATGCCGCCCCCGGAGTATTAGCTAGCTTGTCTATTTACTAATCCGGCTAACGATAGGATGGGTGCGCAGTTGAGTCCAGCTTTCGGGTCTGGATTCCCGGTGCGACGACAAATCCCGGGCGGGATCAGTGCTGCGGCTTCCCCGGATCCGGCTTCGGTTCCTCCAGCGCAGAACGCAGGCGGTCCATAAAGGAAATGACAATCCCGGCTTCCTCCGGCGACAGCTCTGCCGCGGCCTGCATCATGCGCTGGTGCATATCACCCACGGTCTGGCGAACATCGGCGTCCGATGCGTCGGTGGGGACAATCTCCCAGGCGCGGCGGTCATTGGGCCGGGCACGCCGTCGGACGTATCCGCCGCGTTCCAGCCGGTCGATAAGTGCAGTGGTGGAGGCGGTAGAGATCCCAAGGAGCCGGCTCAGGTCCTTGGGGCCGAGGCTTCCACCGGCCTGCCGGGCCTGCATCAGGCAGCGCATGGCCAAAAGGTCGTTTTCGTTCATCCCCATGGCATCCTGAGTGCGACGGCGGACCAGGGTCTCGGCGGCGCGGTAGCTGCGCACTGCATCCAGCACGGCGCGGGCTTTTGGGTGCTCCGGATCGGGGCCGTACCAGTAGCCGTCCTGCTCCGGGAGCTGTTTCGGGGTGTCCATTCGACCAATCCTAGCCTCGCTGGAAGGTAGGACGCCTAGGAATTAATGCGATGCATTTCACACTACAATTAGGGCATAAAAACGTGATGTAATCTCTTCGGCTGTGGTCAGATGTTAGGTGTCCCCTTAGGTAATCCTTACCTCTCGCCTGCGATAGGAACGTCCTTGACTGCACCCGAAATCTCCCCGTCCGGTCCCAAAACCGGACCCTCGCGCCGAAATATCCTGGGCGGAGCCGGGCTCGGTTTCCTGGCCTTGGCGCTAGGGGCCTGCTCCACCCGCGACACTGTGGCGGCGGCAGGGAATGCAGCAGGATCCGGCGGTTTCACCGTGACTGATATGCGCGGGGTCGAGGTTTCCTTCGACGGGCCGGTGCAGAAAATCGCCACCACCGTCATTCCCTCTCCCTCCATGCTGGCTGCCGTGGACGGCGGGTACGCCAAGATCGTGGGCATCAATGAATCCACGCTGCAGGCCAACCGGCAGGGCCTGTTCGGCGAGATGTTCCCCGATTCGAAAACCACCACCACCATCGCCCCGTCGAGCTTCACCCCCAACATCGAGACCATCACCAAACTGGAGCCCGACGTTGTGTTCCAGTGGGCGGACCAGGGCGACGGACTTGTGGAGCCGCTGGAAAACGCCGGCTTCAAAACGGTCTGCCTGCTCTACGGAACGCAGGAATACCTGGAAACCTGGGTGTCCCTGTTCGCCACCATCCTCGGCAAGCCTGAGCGCGGCACCGAAATCGTGGACTGGATGCACGCCGAAATCGCCCGGCTGGAGGATGAACTCACCACGGTTTCCACGCCCGTGCGGGTGGTCCACCTGGGCCAGTCCGGCGACGGCTATTCGGCCTCCAACAAGTCCTCCTACATGCACTACTGGATGGAGCTGGCCGGCGGGCAGAATATGGCGGCAGAGAACCTTTCCGCCGAGAACGTGGTCAGCGCCGAGCAGCTGATCGAGTGGGATCCCGAGGTCATCACGCTGGGCGGCTTCGATACCCGCACCCCGGCCGAGGTCTACGCGGATCCCTCCCTCGCCTCCGTGTCCGCCGTGAAAAACCGCCGGGTCTACAAGGCCCCGCTGGGTGGGTACCGCTGGGAGGTTCCCTGCGCCGAGTCCCCGCTGATGTGGCAGTGGGCAGCCGAGGTGTTCCATCCCGGCCGCACCAGCAACCCCCTGCGCGCGGCCATGAAGGAAAAGATTGCGTACCTCTACGGGTACGAAGTGAGCGAAGCCCAGATTGATGCCGCACTGCGGCTGGACCTGAACGGTGCCAGCGTTGGCTACGACGTCTTCCGCGGCTGAGATGGCGGCTCCGCATAGCTCCGGCGCACCTGCATCTGCCCGTGATGGCTCGACATCGCCGTCGTCGGCCGGTGCCCCGCCGTCGTCGGCCCGCCGCCGGTTGATCCTGCCGCTCTGCGTCCTGATCCTGTGCGCGGTGGCCCTGGTTTCCATGGCCGCCGGCCGGTACTGGGTGCCGCCGAACGAAATCCTGCGCATCCTGTTCAACGAACTCACCGCACTCTTCGGCGGCGAGGGGATGCTCCGCCGGACCTGGACCGACCAGGAAGCCACCGTGGTCCTGGATGTACGGCTGCCGCGCGTGCTGCTGGCCTTCCTGGTGGGCGGAGCGCTCTCGCTCGGCGGCGCCTGCCTGCAGGCGCTGTTCCGCAATCCGCTGGTCAGCCCGGACATTATCGGCGTCACTGCCGGGGCGTCCTTCGGCGGGGTACTGGTGCTCACCCTCGGCCTGTCCGGCGGCTGGATGGTCGGCGGTGCCTTCGGGTTCGGACTGGCCGCACTCGCCGGCGTCCTGCTGCTGGGCCGGCTGGGCGGACGGGACAACGCCATGCTGATGATCGTCCTGGGCGGAATTGTGGTGGCGGCGTTCTTCAACGCGCTGGTCTCCTTCATGACCTACCTGGCCGACCCGTACTCCGAACTGCCCTCGATCGTGCACTGGCTGCTCGGTTCCATCGCCGCGGCCAGCTATGACAAGGTGCTCACCGCACTAGTCCCGGTGGCCATCGGCGCGGTGATAGTCCTGGCCCTGCGCTGGCGCCTGAATGTGATGTCCCTGGGGGACGACGACGCCGCCGCGCTGGGCGTGAACCCGCAGCGCTCCCGGGTGGTGCTGTTGTGTGCCGTTGCCCTGATGACTGCGGGCACCGTCGCCGTGGCGGGTGCCGTCGGCTGGGTGGGGCTCGTGGTTCCGCACCTCGCCCGGCTCTGGGTGGGACCGGACCACCGGATCCTGCTGCCGGCGTCGTTGCTCTTGGGTGGTACCTACCTGATGCTCATCGACACCCTTAGCCGTTCCATCAGCAGCAGCGAACTTCCGCTCGGCATCCTCACCGCCATTATCGGCGCCCCGGTCTTCGTGCTGCTGCTGGCCCGTTCGCAGAAGAAAGCCGAGCTCTCATGACCCTCGTTTCCCTGCCCCGCCCGGTTCCCGGGGATCCCCTAACGGGCAGCCCGGTGGCTGACTCCGCGCCGCTGCTGCAGGCCACCGGCCTCGGTTTCCGTTATTCCCGGCTGCGTCCGTGGCTCTTCCGGAACCTGGAATTTTCCTTGGAACGCGGGGAGGTCCTGTCCATCCTGGGGCCCAACGCCCGCGGCAAAACCACGCTGCTCAAGTGCCTCTCCGGGCTGCTTGCCCCGCGTGAGGGCACGGTTCACGGTGCGCCGGGCATCGGATACGTGCCCCAGGACCACGGCGCGGGTCCGTCCTTCACGGTCGCCGACATGGTGCTGA
Organism: Arthrobacter sp. zg-Y844; assembly: GCF_024385465.1. Lineage (GTDB taxonomy): Bacteria > Actinomycetota > Actinomycetes > Actinomycetales > Micrococcaceae > Arthrobacter_B. Next base: position 132,774 of record NZ_JANFLS010000005.1, on the reverse strand, counting down.
TGGGCTGCACCCGGCACCTGCGCGCCTATCAGACTCCGCGCCCGGAGGACCATGCCGCCGCCGATGCGGCCATGGAACGGGTAGGCGTGGCAGGCTGGGCCGGACGCGACTATTCCACCCTCTCCGGCGGGCAGCGGCAGCTGGTGCTGATTGCCCGGGCCGTGGCCTCGGGCTGCGAACTGCTCGTCCTGGACGAACCGGCGTCGGCACTGGACCTGAACAACCAGTCCCGCGTGCTGAGCGTGCTCACCGGACTGGCCGCGGAGGGGATGGGCGTCATCATGACCACCCATCATCCTGACCACGCACTCCACGTGTCCCGCAACGCACTGCTGTTTGTCGGCAGCCACGACGTCCGCTGGGGACCTACCGAGGAGCTGCTTACCGGCCCCGCCCTCTCCGAGGTCTACGGCCTGCCGATCTGCACCCCCACCGTGGGCACGGTATCCGGCGAACGCGTAATCGCCGTTCCGGATTTCGGCCCGTCCTGCCGTGCCTGCCCGGTGCCCGGCGCAGTCGGGGCACCGGCGCCAGGGCCGACTCCGGTGGAAATACGAACACCCCTTGGAAAGGAACACCCGTGATTATCCGCTTGATCGGCGGCACGCCGATGCGCGGCCAGACCGACACCACCTGGCGCGGCGCCTTCGAGGATGTCGACGCCTACGACCTCGACGACGACGCCGCCCGCGCCCGGATCCTCTCGGCCGACGGGCTGGTGATCGGCGGCGGCGTGGACCATCTCCTGCTGGGAAAGCACCGCGAAGCGCTCACCGGCTTCATCCGTGCCGGCGGCCGGGTACTGGTCAACGGCCAGGTGGTTAAGCCTTTCATCGACGGGCTGGCGGTCTGGCGCAAGCTGGAATTCCGCGGCGCGCAGGACGTCCGGCCGCATCCGGTCTCTCCACACCCGGTCTGGACAGGCATTGACTACCGGGACCTGCACTACCGCACCGGGGTGCCCGGAACCCACAGCTACGAGCGGTTGGAGGAGATCGGCGTCGCCGGTTTCTACGGCCGCGGCTATCACCTGGACCTGCCCGAGAACGCGACCGTGGTCACCGGCATCGGCCAGTACCGGCTCCCGCTGGACTACAGCTACAGGATCGGCTCCGGCGAAGTGCTGGTGCACGGCGGCAATGACCTGGAGAGCTTCAGCGACGATCAGTATTCCACCCGCGTGCTGGGCCCGAACCTGGTGCAGTGGCTGGAAGCCGGGGAACGCACCGCGGCCGAGCCGGCGTCCGCCCCCGCTCCTGCCGCCGTCGGACCCCGGCCCTCCGCCGTTTCACGCACCGAGGGATCAGCCGCCCCGCGGATCGGGCTGCTGCACTGCGGCACCTTCCAGCCCCTGCGGACCCTGGCCGACCCGGCCCTGGCGCCGTACCGGCTGGAGTCCGTTTATCTTCCGGACGCCGATCCGGCCGTACTCGCGGACCTGGACGTGGTGATTGTCAGCGACCGGCTGCATCAGGGCCAGCTTGGGCGCTTTGTTCCGGCCATCCTGGCCGCTTTGTCCGACCCGGGGAAAACCGTGATCGTGCTTGGTGAGAACAAGGTTGAACAGTGGCTGCCGGGCGTCGGCTACAGTTTCCGCCCCACGGTGTTCTGGATGTGGCGCACCGGCGAGGACAACGGCACCCGGCTTCGGCTGCCCGAGGATCCGATGTGGGAGTTCTTCACCCCCTGGTCGGTGTCCTGGCATCATCACGGGCTGTTGCATCCGCACCCCGGTGCCCGCTCGCTGGTGGTGATGGAAGAGGACGGCGCCGAATCCGGCACGCTGCTGTATGTGGATGAGGTGAACCAGCCTGCCCGCCTGCTGGTGACCACCATGGACCCGGTCTACCACCACGGATCCGGCTTTATGCCCGGTGCTTCCCAGCTGCTGTACTCGCTGCTGCGCTGGGTCACGGCCACGCACGTCCCGCGGGCCTAGCTGGCGAGCACGCACGGCCGGACCACCGCCGTCGTCCGGATCAGTCCAAGACCAGCCGGACGGCGAGGAACAGCATAACGACGCCGATCAGCAGGTCCACAATCTGCCAGGTGCGCGGCCGGTTCAGCACCCCAGATAAGCTGCGGGCACCGTAACCCAGCGCGGTGAACCAGATGACGCTGCCGACGGCGGCGCCGGCGGCGAAAATCCAGCGCGTGTCGGAACCGTACTGGTTCGCCAGGCTGCCCAGCAGCACCACGGTGTCCAGATACACGTGCGGGTTCAGGAAGGTCAGGGCAAGGGTGGTCAGGATGACGGTGCCCTTGGCCCGCGGTGCCTGTGCTTCCAGTGCCGAGGGCCTGGCGGCGGAGATCAGCGAGCGGATACCCCACCAGGCGAGATAGGCGGCGCCGGCCCAGCGCAGGATGTCCAGGACCGCCGGGAAACGGGACACCAATGCCCCGATTCCGGCGGTGCCGCCGAAGATCAACAGGGCATCGCTGATGATGCACAGGGCCACTACCGCGCCGATGTGTTCCCGCCGCAGCCCCTGCCGCAGGACGAAGGCATTCTGCGCTCCGATGGCCACAATCAGTCCGAAACCGGTGACCATTCCGGTTGCCCAAATACTTAGCATTCCTCGACGGTAACCAGCTGCAGTGGTTCAGACAAACGAATGATTTGAAGGATGCATTAGGTTTGCTTCATGAACTTTGAGCATCTCCGCGCACTGTCCGCCGTCGTAGACGAGGGCACGTTCGAAGCGGCGGCGGATCGGCTGCATATCAGTCCGTCCGCGGTAAGCCAGCGCATCAAGGCACTGGAAAGCTCCGTGGGCCAGATCGTCATTCGCCGGGGGACACCCTGCACGCCGACGGATGCGGGCATGGTTCTGCTGCGCATGGCACGGCAGGTGCAGCTGCTGGAGGGGGAAACCCGTTCCGCGCTCTCAGGTGGCACGTCACCGCGGACGCCGACGCCGGTGGCCGTCAACGCGGACTCCCTCGCCACATGGTTCGTCCCCGTCCTCTCTGAAGCAGCCGAGTGGACGGACAGCACCCTGGACCTGCACGTCGAAGACCAGGACCACAGTGCGCAGCTGTTGCGCCAAGGGGACGTGATCGGCGCCGTCACTGCCGATCCGACACCGGTCAACGGCTGCAGGGTCGAGGCCTTGGGCGCCATGCGTTACCTCCCGGTGTCGACGCCGGACCTGCAGCAGCGCTTCACGCGCGAAGACGGTGTCGATTGGGCAGCCATGCCGGTGGTTCAATTCAATGCCAAGGACGATCTGCAGCGCCGGTTCCTGCAGGCACGCGGCGTTGACGGACGACCGCCCCGGCACACGATCCCGTCCTCGGAGGCCTTCGTGGCGGCGGTCCGTGCAGGACTCGGCTGGGGCATGCTGCCGGAACTGCAGTTGGGTAACGGGCTCAAGGACGGGACGTTGGTGCTGCTCGATGAGCGTGCGCACCGGGACGTCCTGCTGTACTGGCAGGCCTGGAAGCTGGACTCGGAACGGCTGCACCGCATCGGTGACTCAATCCGGCGGGCCGGCCGGCAGCTCAGGTAAGGAAGCCCGTCCCCGGCTAACTCGGAAACGGCTGGCAGTGCGGGCAGTAGTACAGGTCCCGCATTTCCATCTCGTTGTCGCCGAGCAGCTCATGCGCCACCTTGGTGCCGCAGCGCAGGCAGCCCCGCCGTTCCCGGCGATAGACCCAGAGCTGGTCCCGGCCCATGGCGCCGGTGGTGATCCGGCGGGAGCGGGCCTTATTGACCTCCAAAAGGCGCTTGGACAGGTCCACCAGGCGGGGCAGATCCGGGACGTCCGAGACCGGGGTCAGCGGGTGGATGCCGGCCAGGAAGCACAGCTCGCACCGGTAGATGTTGCCGATCCCGGCGAGGTTCCGCTGGTCCAGCAGGGCAAGGCCGATGGGCCGGTCCGGCTGGGCGGAGAGGCGGCGCAGCGCTTCTTCGGCGTCCCAGTCAGGCCCCAGCAGGTCCGGGCCAAGGTAGCCGACGGCGTCGTCCTCGTCCGAGCGGGGCAGGACACGAAGGAACCCGAGGTCGAAGCCGACCACCTGGTGGGTGTCCGTTTCGAGGATGCAGCGGGCCTTGAACGCGGGCCGGCGCCACTTCTCGCCGCGCGCGTAAACGTGCCAAAGCCCCTCCATTTTCAGGTGGGAGTGGAGGATCCAGCCGTCCACGGGATCGCCGCCGCGGATCAGCAGATGCTTGCCGCGGGACACGACGTCCTGCACGGCGGAGCCGGTGAAATCGGTGGTGGCGAATTTCGGGACGCGGATATCGCACCGGGTGAGCTCTTTGCCGGCCAGGACGGCGTTGAGGTCCCTCGCCGCCCGCCAGATGGTATCGCCCTCAGGCACGGTTCCTCCCCGGTTCGACTCCGCACTGGGCCAGCACGTCAGACACGGTAGCGCAGCCCTTTCGGCGTGGTGTAGAAACCGGCAGCGGTCAGTGCCCGTGCAGCGTCCGTATCGAGGATATCCGTCCCGTTGACCTTCTCGATGGCCATTTTCTCCGCCGCACCCCGTTGGATAATCCGCACCAGGGCGGCAGCGGAAAGCTCCAAGGCGGCCGGCTCCTCGGTGAAGGTCAGGAGTGTCTTGCCGCCGCGTTCGGCGTACAGTGCAAGCTCGCCGTCGACCAGGACCACCAGTGCCCCGGCCTTGCGGCCGGGCCGGTGTCCGCCCTCCAGCGTGGGCCAGGGCAGGGCGGCGCCGTAGGGGTTCGCCGGATCGGTGGCAGCCAGGGCGACGGCGGACGGTTCGGGCTGCTTCAACTGCGCGTCTTCGGAGAAGGAACGCAGCCGGTCCACGGTGGCGGGCACGGCAAACTGGGCGGCGCCGAGCTGCTCGATGAAGTAGCCGCGCCGGCACCTGCCCATTTCCTCCAGCCGGGCCAGCACCCGGTACAGCAGGGCGAAACCGCCCGGGGTGCCTTCGCTGGCCACGGAGCCGCGGGTGACCACACCGTAGCGGTCCAGCATCAGCTCGGCCGTGGCGTGGGCATGCAGGGTGGCGTCGGTTTCCACTGCGGGGAGCATGCTCCACCGCCCCGCGACCAGGGGCGGAGCGTTGCGGAGTGCCGGAGCGGACGCGCCGCCGGCCGCCAGCCGCATGGAGCTGCCCGTCAGCGACGCCCCGGGTGCCCGGCCCAGCCGTCCCATCCGTGCGGTGCGGGCACGCGGGGTGGCGGCCCGTTGCTTATGGGCGGTTTTCCCGCCGGAGAGCAGGGACCGCACCGGGGTGAAGGTGTCATTGCTGATCCGCCCGGCCCAGACGAGTTCCCAGAGGGCGGAAATGATGTTCGCATCCGTTTCGGCCATGCCGTCTGCGGCGAGGCCGTCGCCGAGCTGGCGGAAGAAGTACGCGCCGCCGTTGCCCAGCAGTTCCAGCAGCCGCTGGTGCAGGCCGCCCGGCTCGAAATCGGGGGAGGGGTTGAGCGTCAGCGGCGCGTTTTCGGCCAGGTGCAGGGCTATCCAGCCGTCGTTGCCCGGCAGGGAACCGCTGCCGGACCACACCACTTCGCCCGTGGCGGTCAGCTCGTCCAGCATGGCCGGGGCGTAGTCGCGCACCCGGGAGCCCAGGATCAGCGGTTCCCAGGCCGATGCCGGAATCGGCACGCCGGAAAGCTGGTCAATCACGGTGGCCACGCCGTCGAGCCCGCGCAGTGACGAACCCACGTTCTGCCAGACCGGCAGGAACCGCCCGTAGGTGGCCGGGTCCACCGGCTCCACCTCGGAACGCAGGGCCGCCAGCGAACTGCGGCGCAGCCGCCGCAGCACCTCGACGTCGCACCATTCGGTTCCGGCGGGAGAGCCGGGAACGGTGACGGTGGCGGGGGGAGTGGAGTCGACGCCGTCGGCCGCGTCCAGCAGCAGCGTTTCGGCCGGGCGGAATTCGCCCTCCGCGACGCGTCCCTCGCCGGCCAGGCGCTGCAGGGTGCCTGTGACGACGGCGACGCCGAGGCCCAGCCGGGCGGCGGCTTCGGCTGCGGTGAAAGGCCCGTGGGTTCGTGCATACCGGCCCACCAGGTCACCGAGCGGATCCGCAACGGGTTCGATAAACGCCAGCGGCACGCCCATCGGCAACGGAACACCCAGGGCGTCCCGCAGCCGGGCGGCGTCTTCGATGGCTGCATACCGGGTGCTGCCGGCCATGCCGATTTTCAGGGCCCGGTTGGCGCGGACCAGCTGCTCCAGCAGCTCTTCGGCATCCTCCGGGGCGGCGGCGGCCGGAGCCGGTTCCACCGCCGTCCCGGTGTCGTCGGCGGGAAGCTCCACCGGCTGCAGGCGGGCGGCGACCTCCGGAACGGAGAGCGGGCCGAGCAGCCGCAGCAGGTCCGCCACGCCTTCCAAGCCGCGGGCATGGCGGTCCGGAGCCAGGCGCTGGAGTTCGCTTTCGATCCGGGCGATGATCCGCGCGTCCAGCAGTTCGCGCAGTTCGGCCCGGCCCAGCAGCTCATTGAGCAGCGTGGGATCCAGGGACAGGGCGGCGGCTTTGCGTTCGGCCAGCGGCGAATCGCCTTCATACAGGAACGCACCCACGTAGCCGAAGAGCATGGAGCGGGCGAACGGCGACGGCGAGGGGGTGGTGGTTTCCACCAAACGGATCTCGCGCCGCTCTATGCCGGACGCAATGTCTTTCAGGGCCGGCAGATCATAGACATCCTGCAGGCATTCGCGGACCGTTTCGAGCAGGATCGGGAACGTGGGGTACTTTTTGGCGACATCCAGCAGCTGCGCCGACCGCTGCCGCTGCTGCCAGAGCGGGGTGCGTTTGGAGGGGTTCTGCCGCGGCAGCAGCAGCGCGCGCGCCGCGCACTCCCGGAACCGTGAGGCGAACAACGCCGAGCCGCCCACCTCGGCGGTGACAATGGAGTCGAGTTCCTCGGGGTCGAACAGGAACAGCTCGGCGCCGGGCGGTTCGTCCTCCATCAGCGGCACGCGCAGCACAATGCCGTCGTCGGATGCCATGGCAGATCCATCCAGCCCGTACCGGGCGTGCAGCCGCGCCCCGACAGCGAGTGCCCAGGGCGCATGGACCGGCATGCCGTACGGGCTGTGCAGGACTACCCGCCAATCGCCGAGTTCGTCATGGAAGCGTTCCACCACCAGCGACCGGTCGTTGGGCACCACATCGGTGGCCTGCTGCTGTTCGTGCAGGTAATTGATCAGGTTGCCGGCGGCCCAGTCATCCAGCCCGACGGCGGTCAGGCGTTCCCGGGCCGCTGCGTCATCAGCGGCGGCCATCTCGCGGACGAAGGCGCCCAGGGCACGGCCCAGCTCCACCGGCCGGCCGAGGGTATCCCCGCGCCAGAACGGCAGTTTGCCGGGCTGGCCGAAGGCGGGGGAGACCAGCACCCGGTCATGGGTGATGTCTTCGATCCGCCAGCTCGTGGCACCCAGGGCGAAAATGTCCCCGACCCGGGATTCGTAGACCATTTCCTCGTCAAGTTCACCGACCCGGCGGCTGTTCTTTCCTTCGGAATCGCCGACCAGGTAGACACCGAAGAGGCCGCGGTCGGGGATGGTGCCGCCGGAGGTGACGGCGAGGCGCTGCGCGCCGGGCCTGCCGGTAATGGTGCCTTCGGTGCGGTCCCAGACAATCCGCGGCCGCAGCTCGGCGAACTCGTCCGAGGGGTAGCGGCCGGAAAGCAGGTCCAGGGTGGCGTCGAACGCGGAGCGCGGCAGGCCGGCAAAGGGTGCGGACTGGCGGACGACGTCGAACCATTCCTCCACGTCGATGGAGCCCAGGGCGGCGGCGGCCACGGTCTGCTGGGCGAGGATGTCCAGCGGGTTGGCCGGTATGGTCAGAGGTTCGATCTGGCCCGCGAGCATCCGTTCGGCGGTGACGGCCGAGTTCAGCAGGTCGCCGCGGTGTTTGGGGAACATCACGCCCTGGGAGATTTCGCCCACCTGGTGCCCGGCCCGGCCCACCCGCTGCAGGCCGCTGGCCACCGACGGCGGCGATTCGACCTGCACCACCAGATCCACGGCCCCCATGTCGATGCCGAGCTCCAGCGAGCTGGTGGCCACCACACAGCGCAGCCGGCCGGATTTCAGGTCGTCTTCGATCAGGGCCCGCTGGTCCCGGGACACCGAGCCGTGGTGCGCCCGTGCGAGCACGGGGGTGTCGTCTTCGACGGCGAGGTCCTCGCGCCGCAGCACGGACACCCCGGCCTGTGCCATGATCTGGGCCGGCGGACGTGCAGGTGCTGCCGGGGCCGGGATCCCGTCCGTTCCTGTGGCCGCCTGCGCAGCCTCCAGCCGGAAGGCATGGATCTCGTTCAGGCGGGCGGTGATGCGCTCGGCGAGGCGCCGGGAGTTGGCGAACACGATGGTGGAGCGGTTGGCCTCGATGAGGTCGACAATCTTCTCCTCCACATGCGGCCAGATGCTCGCCTGCGGAGCGTAACCGCCCTCAACGGTGTCCTCAGTGGTAGGTGCGTTGCCCAGATCCGTCATGTCCTCCACCGGAACGGTGACGGTGAGGTTCCAATTCTTCCGGGACTGCGGCGCCACGATCCGCACCGGAGCGTTGCCGCCAAGGAAACGCGCCACGGTTTCGTGCGGCTCCACCGTGGCGGAGAGCCCGATCCGCTGCACGGGCTTTTCCAGCATGGCGTCCAGCCGCGCCAGCGTCACGGCCAGGTGGGCACCGCGTTTGGTGCCTGCCACGGCGTGCACCTCATCCACGATCACGGTTTCCACTTCGGTCAGGGTTTCCCGGGCGGAGGATGTGAGCATCAGGAACAGGGATTCGGGCGTGGTGATGAGGATGTCCGGCGGCCGCGTCAGCAGGGCGCGCCGCTCATTCTGCGGGGTGTCCCCGGACCGGACGCCCACGGTGATGGACGGCGCCGGCAGCCCCAGCCGGTTGGCCGTCTGGGTAATGCCGATCAACGGCGAGCGGAGGTTGCGTTCCACGTCGACGCCGAGGGCCTTCAACGGGGAGATGTACAGGACCTTGGTTTTGCGTTTGGGTTCCCGGGTGCGCTTCCGTCCCGCGGGTTTGGGAGCGGCTTCCGGCAGTTCCGGAAGCGGCAGTTCGGCGGGCGGCAGGCCTTCGGGGCCGGCAGCGGCGGCAGAGGCGATAAAGCTGTCCAGCGCCCAGAGGAACGCGGCCAGGGTTTTGCCTGACCCGGTGGGGGCGACCACCAGCGCATTGGCCCGCTCCGAGATCGCATCCCAAGCTCCCACCTGCGCCGGGGTGGGCGCAGTGAAGGCACCCTCGAACCATTCCCGGGTGGCGGGGGTGAACTTGGCTAGCACCGAAGATGCCGATGTCATGGCACTATTCTTCCCCACCCCGGTGACAGTTTGGCTGCTGCCACCGGGGGTTCGGCTGCGGGCCGAAAATCAACGTGCCTGCAGGATACCCACTTGCATCAGCTCGATATCCGCGTTGGTGCAACCCGTGGAGGGGTAGGGGACGGTCAGGGAAGCGGTGTCCTCCGGCGGGTAGACCAGCAGGGACGCAGTCTCCTGCACCTGGCAGTTTCCGTACTTCTGCGCCACGGTTTCCCGCAGCTCGGCGGCCGCAGCCTGGCCGGGTGCCAGCGTGACGGGAACGGCGGCCGCGCCCTCGCTCCGGGCGGCCGGTGCGCCCACCTGCTGTCCGGCGGCGTCGAGGTAGGAGACACCCGGATAGCCGGCCACGGTGCAGGTACCGTCAGCGGAGATGTTGGTCAGCACCAGGACGCGGGAGATACCGTCCGCACCGGCGCCGCCGGGAACGTTCTCCACAACGCCGGCAAGCATGTCGGCAGTGCAGGGAACGGGGCCAACGGCCGCTGCCCCGCCTCCGGTGGCCGGTGAGGACGCCGGAGCAGAAGCAGATTCGGTCGATGGGGACGGAGCGGGCGTGGTCTCGCTGGCTGACGCAGACGGGGACACCGACGCGTCGCCGTCGTCCCCTGAGCCGCCGCAGCCGGCCAGCGCGGAACCGGAGAGAGTCAGCAAAGCCACCAGGGCTAGTGCCTTGCGGGACGGGGAGGACTTTTTGACGGGGGAGGCAGGTGCCAAGGTGATCATGCTCTCACCTTTCCCGTCGGGCGGGGGCGCGTCAATCCGCCCCGCCCGGCGGAACGGAATGACGCAAAACCGTTACGGGCGCCGGAAGCAAGCTGCCCGGCGCCCGCTCAGGTCCGCGGGCTAGGCCCGGCTGCGGCCGCGCGTGCGGATCAGGGCGGTGACACCTGCCGCAAGGCCCAGCAACCCGGCACCCAGGCCAACGTAGCCGGCAACTTCGGCGGCCTCGGCGTCGTCATCCCGGTCATCGGCGCTTTCCGGTGTGCCGGAGGTGCTGCCGTGCTCATCGCCGGCGGCGTGATCATCGTCGTCGTCCGCTTCGGTGATGGTGACCGTAGGCGCCGGGGAGTCGAGGTCGTGGCTGGACTGGCCGTCGACCGGAACCTGGGACCAGTCCGTTTCCCCCTTTTCACAGCTTTGCAGCACGGGGAAGGCCAGGGTGGTGTCTTCGACGTCCGGCAGGTCGACGCCGAGGGTAATCGTGTCCCGGATGCCGTCGGCCAACGGTTCCCTGGCCGTGTAGATAATTTCGCTGGTGCGCGAGCTGACCTGTGAGCCGTTGGGCAGGGTCCGCGGCTCCGCGAGCTCCTCGGTGACCTTCCTGATGTCCCAGCCGGGGTGGGCCGTGGGGGTGGCGTCCGCCAGTTCGTCCGGGAGAGTGAAGGTCAGGGCCGTGGTCGGGGAGCCCTCGCAGCCGTGCGAGAGGTCGAAGGTCAGCAGGGCGGACTCGCTGGCGCCGGTGGTGTCGGGGGTGACATGCACATGGGCGGCCGCGGGGCCCAGGCCAAGCGCCATCAGAGCGGCGGTGCCGCCGGCGGCAAGGAGGACAGAGGAGGAGGTACGCATGGAAAAGCCTTTCGGTGGCGCATTGCCAAAAAACCGCACTGGAGGCGGGAAATACTGGAAAAGGAATTAGGCCAATGCGTACGACGGCGGCCCGCGCAACGGGCGCGCGGAGCAGTACCGGGCGCGCGGGGTTCCGGCGGCGGGACCGGAAATCGCCGGCGGCCGGACGGGCCGGAACGTCACCGGGGCCGGCGGCGTGAACAGCGGCCGCAGCCAGGCCGCCGTGGCGTGCAGGGCGTCCTCGCCCCGCGCGAGCACCAGCGCGGACAGCGCCACGGCGGCGAGGTGCGCGAGGAACAGTGCGGGGCCGGCGTCGTGCTGGATCGCGTGGAGACCGGAGAGGGCGTCCTGGGTCCCGGGCAGCGGCGCCGCCTCCGGACAGACAACGGCAACCCCGTGGTGGGAGGAAGCGCCGGGCAGGCATTGGACCCCGGAGGTCAGGAGGCCAAAGGCTTCGTGCAGCCCGAGCTGCGCGGCGCCGAGGACCAGGAAGAGGCTGCCGGGCCGGAACCGTCGCCCGGCGGTAATACTGACTCCGGCCAGGGTGAAGGCCGCCAGGGCAAAGAGGAGGACCGGTTCGGGGAGCATCCCGCCGCCGGCCAGATGCGCACCCGTGGCCAGCGCGAAAATGACTGCGGTGGCGACGCCGGCGCGGAGCAGCCGGAAAGGATCGGTGCGCTGGGGCATGCTTCCCTTCCGGTCCCGCCGGCCGCGGCTCGGAGCCTGCCGGACTGCTGAAAAACTGCTCCTACTTTACCGTGCAGCCGCAGAACCGGCGCACGCGGAGCCAGGGCGGCAGGCGCCGTCGTCCCCTGTCCTATTCGTGGTGGTAGGGGCGTCCGCCGGCGATCTCCTGGGCCCGGTACACCTGCTCCGCGAGGATCAGCCGGACCAGTTGGTGGGGGAACACCAGGGGTGAGAGGGACCAGACAAAGTCGGCGCGGTCGTGGACGCTCTGGTCCACGCCGTAGGCCCCGCCGATGATCAGGGTGACGTTGCGCGAGGAATCCAGCGGCCTCTGCAACGTCTGGGCCAGCGCCGGCGAGGTGATGGCCTTGCCCCGCTCGTCCAGCAGGATCACGTAGTCGGATCCGACCTTCGCCAGCAGCCGCTCGGACTCCTCCTTGCGGGCGGCGTCGCCTTCGCGGGCCGAATGCGGAATGGGAACCCAGGTCAGGTCGAAGGGTTTCTTCAACCGCTTTTCATACCGGCGGATCCCGTCAACCACCCAGTCCTCGTGCTTGCGGCCCACCATCAGAACTTTTAATGCCATGCAACCATTCAAGCCCGGAACCGCCGAGGTCCGGTAACCGGGCGGGCGCCGGGCTTACACTGCGGGGACATGGAAGGGCACTTCGACGGCGCAGGCCAGGAGGTTACAACGTGTTGGAATCGCGTGCGGTGGTGTTGGGCGGCGGCGGAGTTGCCGGGATCGCCTGGGAGATCGGCCTGCTGGCGGAACTGCTGGACCAAGGCATCGACCTGAACGAGGCGGACCTCGTTGTCGGTACATCGGCCGGATCCGTGGTGGGAACGGCGCTTCGCTTCGGGCAGGTGCCGGCCGCGGCGCTCGCCCAGGAGACGGCTGAGGAAGGTGCCAGTGCTCCGGATTACCAGGAGCCGGACGCATTCGACGGCGAGCGGTTCATGAACCTCATGGGCGCGGCCGGTTTCGGCGGCGGCGGAGAGAAGGCCGCCCGCGCACGGCTGGGCCAGCTGGCACTGAAAGCGGACACGCAGCTGACCGAGGAAGCGTGGGTGAACAGCATCCGTTCACTGGTTCCCTTCCCGGCCTGGCCGGAGAAGGCACTGGGCGTCACGGCGGTGGACGCTGAAGACGGCAGCTTCAAGGTGTTCGACGGCGATTCCGGCGTGGACCTTGGCCTGGCGGTCACCGCCAGCTGCACTGTCCCGACGGTGTGGCCGCCCGTGCACATCAACGGGCGGGTCTACATGGACGGCGGTATGCGGTCGGGTACCAATGCCGACGTCGCCGCCGGCTTTGGAAAGGTACTCGTGGTTTCCTGCGGCCTCGAGGCGCCGCAGAGTCCCTTCGGCCCCACCCTGCCGCAGGCGCTGAAAACGATCCGGAAAGACGGAAAGCCGTTGTTGATCGAAGCCGACGCGCTGGCTTTGCAGGCTTTCGGTACCAACATGCTGCTGGATTCCACCCGCCGTCCCTCCGTGGCGGCTGGCCGGCGGCAGGCGAAGGAGATGGCCGACGTCGTCCGGCGCTTCTGGGAGGGGTAGCCCTCCTGGAGGGCTAGCGGCTAGCGGCTAGCGGCTAGCGGTTGTCGCGGTCGACGTCGGCCTCAAGATCGGAGCCCGGTTCAATCACCACACCGTCTTCACGCTGCTCGACGCCGTCGGCCCGGGGAGCGGTGTCAGCGGCGGGGGAGGCTGCCGAGGCACCGGCGGGCGCTTCCGCTTCGGCGGCCTCGGCTTCTTCGCGCTCCTTGATGTACTTCACGAGGAACTCCAGTTCGTCGCTGTACTGCTGCAGGCGGTCGGTGCGGGACTCAGTCGCCAGGGCGAGCACGAGGTCGGTCTGGCGTGCACGCAGCTGGGCAATAGTGGGCTGTGGTTCGTTGGTGTCCATGCTTCATCCTACAAAGGCTCTCCGGGACACAATTTGCAGGCCGGATACCCAAGCCGAGGCGGTGCTAGTCCTCGCGGCTTGTTCGGTGACGCAGCGCAGGGGACGCCCGGCAAGGAGCCTCACGGTTCCTCGTGATCCCCCGCCCCGCCATGGTGGGCCGGAGCCTCCAGGCGGGCGCCGGACCTCATCCGCCTCGCCCATTCATGGGTCAATGCGCTGTACCACTCCAGCGCGTAGGCAGAAGGTTGCTCGGAATCCAGTTGCCGGTAGACACGGTCTGTCAGGCCTTCCAAAGTCCCCTGGGGCAGCGCGGCCAGCGCCTGGACATCCAAGGGATCTGCCGGCAGGTCCAACAGGGACAAGGCAGAAGCGTGCCGGGAGCGGAAAAGAGTCATGGCTTCGCCGCTCCGGCGGACGGGAGGCAGTCCGTTGCTTCATGGACAGCGGAGGAAGGGTCGGCATCGAGCCGAACGGATAGGCGCAGTTTGTGGTCCACAGGATTCCAAAAAAATAGGAGTTCCGGGGCGCACTGCTGGGCCTCGAAATTTAGGGTAAACGGCGGATCCGGATGAAGGCAAGTTCGGGCAGGGCAGGGGCTCGTGAGGAACGGGGAAGTCTCCGGACGGTGCTGCTCGGTGGTGTTCTTCCGGGCCTGCCAGCCGTTGGTGGCCCTCCAGCGGCCACTGCCTGGGATGCCGGTCAGCTCGGGGCATGACCAGCCGAAATTCCGACTGCGGCCAACGGAGGCTGATGGTCGGCATTCAGAGTCCAACAGTGAAGCGGTGGCAGCAGAGCTGACACCGGGCGGGCGCTTAACCTTTGAAGTTGGTGCTGGTTCCTAAAACTTCCCCTGGCTTCGTCTGCATTTGACGAATGAAGTCTTTGAAGAAATAGACTGGGGACAAAGAAATGAATCACCCGCCGGACCGCTGAATATCAATTCCCGGCAAATTGCCGGATGACCCGCGACGGGCCTTCAACGGAATGAATACCGCGTAGAACGCACCCCAGCAGATCCAGAAGACGGTTGAGATGCTCCGTTCAGAGAGTCCGGGGAGCCTGCGGCGGCCCAGGGCGGCAATCCCGGATACTGCCGCTGTCACCACCATGAACCGGACCATTCGGCCGGGCACGCTCCAGGCAAGAAACGCCGCGAGCGAGGTCCGCTGCAGCCCTGCTGCCCGCGCGTAGAGCTTGTACGGGACTCCGCGGGTGGGGCCCCGCAGCAGGGAAGCGGCCCCGGACTCGGCGATCTCCTGCTCCACCTCGCTGATCATGGCATCCGTGACCGCCGGAACTTTCACCAACGCCTTACGCGAGGTGGTTGCGGCTATCTTGCGGCCCCACCAGTATGTTGCTGCCCCTCCGGCCATTGCGCCGCCGAGGGCTGAGACCGTGGTGCCGAGCGCGCGTTTCGGTCGGCGCAGCCCCACCCAGGATGTCCACACATCGGGTACCACAAAGAAGAACGTTGCTTCTGCGAAGCCCCAGGCGCCGGCGATTGCGTGGTCCCGCAGGGCGTTCCTGGAGGGTGATTTGCGCCTCATGCTTACACTCTAATGAATGGTGAAGTGGAACCACGGGATTGATTGCGGGTTGCTGCCATTTCCGCCGCTCGGCTCGCATTAGCGTATGAGCTACGACAAAGGGCCAAATGAACGGACACTTTACATGAGCCAAGGAACGGACAGGCGGGAAATTCCGCAGCGCAGCAGCCGATGGGCGGCTAAATCTGCGGATATTCTTGCGGCGGCGAAACTCACCCCCAATCAGATCTCCGTCGGTTCAGTGGTATTCGCCGCAGTGGGCGCCGCTGCGTTGATCTGGTCGGCACATACCGACGACGCCATAATTCGTGCTGTCCTTCTGGCCGCGGCTGCTGCCTGTATACCGCTGCGTTTGTTGTTGAACATGCTCGACGGAATGCTGGCCGTGGAAAAGGGTATGAGCTCACCGGTGGGTGATATCTACAATGAACTGCCTGATCGGATCTCCGATGTGCTGTTCCTGGGGGCAGCCGGCATCGCCACCGCCGGGCTGGTGATCGCCGACCGAGTTGATTTCGGGGTGACGCTGGGATTCCTTGCGGCGATACTCGCCGTACTCACCGCCTACATCCGCTGCCTCGGAGCAGCCCTCGGCACGGGAAACTTCTTTGACGGGCCCTTGGCCAAACCGCACCGCATGTGGCTGCTGATGATCGGCGTCCTGGTGGGCATCGCCGAACCATGGCTTCCCTGGTCGGAAGGATGGGCACTGTTCGGCACGCTGGCGCTCATCGCGTTAGGCTCCCTGCTCACCTGTATTCGCCGATTGCGCCGTGTCAGCGCTGCGCTGCGTGCCCGCAGCCAGGAATTGCCATCATGAACGTCGGCAGGGCCTCCCGGCGCAGCCTCGCGAAACTTATCAGTGCCTTCGCCGGTGCGCGCGTAGTGGCTGCAGCCGGAGAGCTCGATCTGCCCGAGCAGGCCATCTACTACGCGAACCACTCAAGCCACCTGGACTTCCTCACCATTTGGGCCGCACTGCCGGCAGAGCTGCAGCAACGCGCCCGCCCGGTGGCAGCCAAGGACTACTGGGGCTCCGGGGTGCGTAAGGCTTTTGCCGAACAGATCTTCAACGCCTATTTGGTCGAACGCCACGGCTCCAGCAGCCGCCGGCAGCGCACGTCGGACTCGGGGGTCAGCCCCAAGGGCCAGGTGGAGGGCATGGCTGAGGTGCTGGCCGCCGGTGGTTCGCTGATTATCTTCCCTGAAGGCACCCGCGGCGACGGCGATACGATCGCCCAGTTCCACGGCGGACTGTACAAACTGGCCCGTCTCCACCCCGAGGTGCCCGTGGTCCCCGTGACGCTCGCCAACCTCGGACGGATCCTCCCCAAAGGTGCGGTGATCCCGGTGCCGCACCTCTCGACTGTCATCTTCTGCGAGCCCCTCCACCTGGATCCCAATGAGGACAGGCAGACGTTCCTGACCCGCGCCCGGCAGGTTCTCGTGGAAGGCCTGGCTAAGCACCAAGGGCCGCAATCCACAGATACCCCTAAACAGGACGACGGCGGCTCGGAGCCTCGTAGCCAGGCCCGAAAGGACAACCCGTGAACGACTGGGAACTGGGTTTGCTGGACTCGACGTCGTTGAAACTCCTCGGCGGCGTCGTCCTTGTTCTGGTTTTAGCCACCGTGATCGCGTGGCTCCTGGGCCGCCGGTTGGGCACCACGAGCCCCATCGTGAACCTGAAGCAGCGCATCAACGCCTGGTGGTTGATGGTCGCACTGATAGGCGGTGTCCTGGCAGCCGGCGAGACGGTGACGATTGTGCTGTTTCTGCTGCTGTCACTTCTGGCACTGCGCGAGTTCATCACCATCTCCCCAACCGGCCGCGGAGATCACAAAGTGCTCGTGTGGCTGGTGTTCATCATCCCCGCGGCGCACTACTGGTTCCTGTGGGAGCACTGGTACGGCATGTTCAGTGTGTTCATCCCGGTGTACGCCTTCCTCTTCCTGCCGGCGCGCAATGCACTCGCCGGGCAGACCACCGGGTTCCTGCAGCGAACCGCAGCCATTCAGTGGGCGTTGATGGTATGCGTCTACGCCATCAGTTACGCCCCGGCGCTCCTGCAGCTTCCGCTGGCCATGGAGGCAGGCCGGGATGCGGCCGAAGGCTCGGCGCCTGGGACTGGTGGGGCTACCGGCGCGCATCTGCTCCTGTTCCTGCTGATCGTGGTGCAGGGCTCCGATGTGCTGCAGTATGTGTGGGGCAAGACGCTCGGGAAGCACCCGATCGCGCCGAGCGTGAGTCCCAACAAGACCTGGGAAGGGTTCATCGGGGGAGTGCTTTCGGCTACCGCGCTGGGGGCGGCCCTATGGTGGGTCACACCGTTCACCCCGTTGATGGCCGCTCTCCTGGCATTCATCTCCTGTGTGATGGGTTTCGCCGGAGGGCTGGTGATGTCTGCCATCAAGCGCGACCGCGGCATCAAGGACTTCGGCTCCACCATCCCCGGCCACGGCGGCATCATGGACCGCTTGGACTCGCTCTGCTTTGCGGCACCGGTCTTCTTTCACGCCGTGCGATTCCTGTACACCTGAAACACGCACCACGAAGACTCGTAGAATGCAGAAAACCCCCGGTTTCCCGGGGGTTTTCGCTGGCGGTGACGGTGGGATTTGAACCCACGTTGGCTTTTACACCAAACAACATTTCGAGTGTTGCACCTTCGGCCGCTCGGACACGTCACCAACGCGTCAACCTTACCGGGTGGAAGGCCCAACACCCAAAAGCAGTCCCGCCAGGGGCTGGGCGCCCAATTGGAACTAGAGGTCGACGACGTCGTTCTTACCGATATCGGGAGTGCCGCCGGTTGCTGCTGCCTTGCCGATCTTGAACAGGCTGGCGATCTTCGGCTCGTCCGATGCCCAGTATTCGGCGGTATGCGAGTCCACCTTGAGCAGCGCCACCGACGGGTCTTCGCGGCCCTGCTCGAACCAGCCCTCCACCGAGGTCTTCCACAGGGAGGAAATCTTGCCCTGATCCTTTGTCAGCGTGGCCGTGCCGCTGATGGACAGGAAGCCCTCGGAATCACTGATGGCCACGTTCACGTGCGGGTTCGCACGGACCTCGTCGGCCTTGGGGGAGGGGTCCGGAGTAAAGAACCACAGGTTGCCGTCCGAGTCCGCCTCCTGAAGCTGCAGCGGCCGGCTGACCAGGTTTCCCTGCAGGTCCACCGTGGTCAGCGTGGCGATTCGAGCCTTTTCAAGAATCTTGACGACGGTGTCCCGTCCATCCTGCTCTGATCCCATAACGGAAACTCCTTTAGTTGTCGCGTTCCGGAATTAGTAAGCCTACGTACAAACGGAAGCGGGCGGAACGCTAGGAGTTGCGCTTTGAGCCGAAGAAGTCCCGCAGCAGGCGCGCCGATTCCTCCTCGCGCACACCGGGAAACACCTCCACCCAGTGATTCAGGCGACGCTCCCGCAGGATGTCGAACACAGAACCGGAGGCCCCGGCCTTCTCATCCCAGGCGCCGAACACCACCTTCGGCACCCGCGCCAGGACAATCGCCCCGGCACACATGGCACACGGTTCGAGCGTCACCACCAGGGTGCAGCCTTCCAGCCGCCATTCCCCGACGGCGGCAGCCGCCTTCCGGATGGCCAGCACCTCGGCGTGGCCTGTCGGGTCCCCGGTTGCCTCACGCTCGTTGCGCCCGGTACCCAGCACCTCGCCGTCGGGGCCCAGTACGACGGCGCCGATCGGCACGTCGCCTGTCTCCAGCGCCTTGCGGGCTTCGGCCAGGGCGAGGTCCATCCAGGTTTCGTGTGTTCGGGAAAGGGACTCCATGCCTGCCATCGTCTCCCATCCGCGCGCGTACGGGCGAACGCGGAGAGAGGCAGGGCGCAATGGTAGTTTTGAAGCATGCGCGTACTTGTAGTGGATCATCCCCTCGTTGCCCACAAACTCACCGTTCTCCGCGACAAGGACACCCCGTCACCGATCTTCCGTCAGCTGACGGAAGAACTGGTCACCCTGCTGGCCTATGAAGCCACCCGAACCGTCCGCGTGGAGCCGGTTCCGATCGAGACTCCCGTCACCTCCGCCGTCGGCACGGGCCTGGTCAAGCCGACCCCGCTGGTGGTTCCCATCCTGCGTGCCGGCCTCGGCATGCTCGAAGGCATGACCCGCCTGGTCCCCACGGCCGAGGTCGGATTCCTGGGTATGGCCCGGAATGAAGAAACACTGGAAGCCATCACCTACGCCGAGCGTCTTCCGGATGACCTCACCGGCCGCCAGGTCTTCGTCCTGGACCCGATGCTGGCCACCGGCGGAACCCTGCGCGAAGCCATCAAGTTCATGTTCCAGCGCGGTGCCGCGGAAGTCATCTGCATCTGCCTGCTGGCCGCCCCGGAAGGCCTCTCGGTGCTCCAGGAGGAACTCCAGGACGCGAACGTCACCGTGGTCCTCGCCTCGATCGACGAGCGCCTCGATGAGAACGCCTACATTGTTCCCGGCCTGGGCGACGCCGGCGACCGGCTTTACGGCGTCGTCTAACCACCTCGTCCGAAGGGCCGCCGGCGACGGCGGGTCTTCCGCCAGTGAAACAGCTCCGAAACTCTGTCCACTATGTGGACAATTGCTTCGATGCTTGACGGCACCTGCTTCGTAAGCTTGCTTGCGGAGTAGGTGCCTTTTTTCTTAATGCCGTTCGATATGGCCGAACAGTGCCGCGAAGTGGTGCGAAATAGATTTAGGTCTTATACATATTTATGCATAGCTATTCATTGTGTCTTTTTGTGAACTACGTCACAAAACGACCCATAACGTCCACTATGTGAGACAACGGGCCCTTTGTTACTTGCGTGTATCCCTTTGTGACATGCAATAATCCGGAGTGTGAACACCAACACGGCAGCAGCAGTCACAGGCTTCCCGAGTGGCCTCCGGGCCGCGAAGGAAACTGGTTGTTGTCGAATGCATACCTCTGGAACCACCCCTATCCCGAGGTAAGACTCAGGCCCAACTATGGGCATAATAGGCGCCGTCTCGACCGGGCACACCCCCAGCAATCGAGCCGTGATGACGTCAAGTCACGATGAGGTCCCACATGTCAGTAGCATCCGGTTACGTCCACATCTCCCTGCGCAACGCGCAGAACCGCGCCGGATCAGGTTCCCAGCGCCAGACCGCCGTCGGCGGTTTCCCCGGCTCATACGGCGCGCAGCCGTTTGGGAACCAGTCCTATGGCATCCCGGCCTCCAGCGGTACCGGAGCCCGTCAGCTCCGTGCAGTTCAGAGCCAGGATGCCAGCCCCATGACCGCCCCCATGACGGTGGTCACTCCGAACGGTATTCCCGGGCCGCAGCCGGTCAGCAATGACACGGCTGCCCGTGGATTCGTTATTTATGTAGGCCTCGATGAAGAAACCGCCGCGGCCAACGGCACGTCACTGAGCAAGCTGGCGCAGGAAATCAGGGCCTACGTGCAGACCCTGGTGCCCGGCGCCCAAAGCCATGCGGCCGTGGCGCTTGCCCCTGCCGGAGCCGTCGGCTCGGACATCGACGTCGTCCGGCAGGCGCTCGGGGACCCCACGGTCCGGCGGCAGCCGGCCCCGCAGCAGGTGCCGGCACCCCCGG
The DNA here is from genome assembly GCF_024385465.1 of Arthrobacter sp. zg-Y844. Taxonomy (GTDB): domain Bacteria; phylum Actinomycetota; class Actinomycetes; order Actinomycetales; family Micrococcaceae; genus Arthrobacter_B. Next base: position 112,205 of record NZ_JANFLS010000005.1, on the reverse strand, counting down.
TTCCGGCAGCTATCCGGCCCTCCGGAGTCCTGATTGACCTGTCCCGCCGCGAGGTGCACCTCGACGGGGACACGCTGAACCTGACCTTCAAGGAATTCGAGCTCCTGAACTACCTGGTGGAGAACGCCAGCAGGACCGTCGGGCGTGAAGAGCTTTTGGCCGGCCTGTGGCGCAACGCCGAAGAGGTACCGAACGAACGCACCATCGACGTCCACATCCGGCGCCTGCGCTCCAAGCTGGGCCGGCTGGCCAACACCGTCCGCACGGTCCGCGGGCAGGGGTACCGCTTCTACGAGCACCCCGAGGTTGTTGTCTGGGCCGCGCCGGAATACAGCATCTAGCTGCCAGCCGCGGTCCTCAGGACCGCAGCCGCGGACGGAGCGGGGGCTCCGTCCGCGGCTAAGCTTGGCTAATGACCGGCCACCACCTCAAGAAACTCCAGCTCCTGCGCCATGCCAAGGCGGACTGGCCCCGCGACGTCGCAGACCACGAGCGCCCGCTCTCCGGGCGCGGACACCGGGACGCGCCGCTGGCCGGGCAGTGGATGCGCGAGCACGGCAGCATTCCCGACTTCATCCTCTGCTCGTCGGCCCTGCGCGCGCGGCAGACCTGCACCTGGGTCTGCAAGGAACTTGGGGATAAGGCACCGACCGCGAAGCTTGAGGACGGCCTCTACGCGGCGACGCCGGAGCGGATCCTCAGCCTCATCAACCACGTTCCGGAAACGGTCACCAGCCTGCTGGTAATCGCACACCTCCCCGGCGTCCAGGACCTGGCCATGCGGCTTGCCTCGGCGGACTCGGACGAAGAAGCCGTCATGGAAATGGCCACCCGCTATCCGACGTCGGGCCTCACCGTCATGGAACACGCGCTGCCGTGGGCCGAGCTGGACGGACGCGACGCCCGCATCACGGACTTCGTGGTGCGCCGGGCCTAAATGCTGATTTCCGGCTGCAGCGTCTTCAGGGTCCACAGCCGGTGCCGTCGGGCAGCCAGCAGGGAGAGCAGCAGTCCGACGGCGGTGTAGGCGAGCAGCCCGACGGCGACGCCGGTGACCTGGGTTAGGTCCCCTCCGTACAGCAGCTGCCGCAGCCCGGTCACGGTGTAGCCCATCGGCAGCACGTCGTGGGCCAGATGCAGGGGCGCCGGGATGGTCTGCCACGGGAAAGTGCCGCCCGAGGAGACCAGCTGCAGCACCAGCAGCACCAGCACCACGAACTTGCCGACCGAACCCAGCAGTGCCACGATGCCCTGGATCAACGCCGAGAACGCCATGGAAGCCATCAACAGCAGCCCCCAGGCCTGTACCGGATGGACGGGGTCCAGTCCCAGCCCGAACCGCACCACTGCATACAGCAGCGTTGCCTGGACCAGTGAGACACCGAGGAACGGCAGCCAGCCGCCCAGGGCAATCTTCCAGCCCGGGGCATTGGAGGCAAGCGCCCGGCGGCTGATGGGACGCAGAGCCTGCGCGAGCATGAAGATACCCACCCACATGGCCAGCGTCAGGAAATAGGGAGCCAGTCCCGCCCCGTAGCTGCCTGCCTCGGCCTGGTCCACCGTGCTGACGGTCAGCGGATCGGCGATTACCGCGGAGCCGTTGGCCCGTTCCTCATCGTTCGGGTTGGGGATTTCACCCGCGCCGTCCTTCAGCTGCCGGGCCAGATCGTCCGATCCGTCTCGTAGCTGCCCCAATCCGTCCTGGAGGCTGCCTGCACCGGCGGCGGCGGCGTCGACTCCTGCCGCCAGCTCCCGGGTGCCGTCCAGGGCCTGTTGCTCTCCGCCCGCGAGCCCGCCGGCCCCCGAGGACAGCTCGGCGGCGCCGGTGGACAGGTCCGCTGCGCCGGCGGAAAGCCGGGAAGCGCCGTCGTTCGCAGTGCTGATGCCCGAGGCGAGCTGCGGAGCGCTGCCTGCAAGTTGGTCCGCACCGGCCGAGACTGCTGCAGCCCCGTCGGAGAGCGCCTTCAGTTGCTCCAGCCCGCCGGTTCCGGCGGTGGTTCCGGCAAGCTCCTGCTGCAGGGCTGCGGCCTGCTCCGGCGTCAGGACGCCCCGCTGCACCAGCCGCGTCACGGCATCGGTGACACCCTGCCGGGCGGCGTCGGCCGAAGCCGTTACGGCGGCCTCCACGCCGGCCGTCCCGGCCGCCACCTGCCGGGTGCCGTCTGCCAGCTGCTGTGTCTGCTGCGGCAGCTGTGCCGTGGCGGAGGAGAGCTGTCCCAGGCCCGAGGAAAGCTCGGCCGCACCTGAGGACAACTGATTCGCTCCCGCGGACAGCTCACCGGCGCCCGTCGACAGCTGGTTGGCTCCGGCTACCAGCTGCTCCTGCCCGGAGACCAATGCCTGCGCTCCGGAGGACAAGGTGCCCAGCCCGGTGACGAGCTCGGCGGCCCCGGAATCCGCGGTCGCTGCACCACCGGCGAGCTGCCCGGCGCCGTCGGCGGCCCGTTCCAGCTGGCCGTGCACTGTGCTGAATCCGGTCAGCAGCTGGCTGGCGGTTTCCTCGCCGACTTCCGCCGCCACGGTGTCATGGACGGAAGAGGTCAGCTTGTCCACGATGCTGCTGAGCAGGTAGTTGTTCGCTTCATTGGTGGTGACGTGCAGGGTCGCCTTCCGGGCGGTCGCCGGATCCGACGCCGAGGCCAGGTTCGCGGAAAAGTCCCCGGGAATGGTCAGGGCAAATTCATAGGTGCCGTCCTTCACGCCGCGTTCCGCGGCAGCGGGACTGTCAACCATCTCCCAGTCGAAGGTCCCGTCCTCCAGCAGGTTTTCGCGGACCGTGGCGCCGACGTCGAGCCGGCCGTCAGCGGTGTCGGCCCCGTCGTCGTCGACCACCAGGGCGGCCTTGACGCCGTCGAGGTTTCCGTAGGGATCCCAGTTCGCATACAGGTAGACGGCGCCGTAGAGCAGGGGGACCAATGAGAGGGCGAGGATGGCCAGCTTCGGCAGGGTGCCGCTGGTCATGCGGCGAAGCTCGCTGAGTGCCAGGCGGAAGGCGGTCATGCCGAGACCTCCTCGGCGGCGGCGGTGCCCGAGGCTGCGTTGGTGTCCGCGGCGGCCCCCGCAGCAGCAGTGGGTCCGGTCCAGTCCGGCGGGATCTGCGCCACCACGGCAACGGCGGTCACCAGCCGTATGGGCGAGGACACGCTGCCGGTCAGCACGGGCAGCCAAGCCTCCGGATCGGCGTCGTGGCGGTCGGGAGAGTCAAAGACCAGCAGCTCCACGTCGACATCCGCCAGTGCCAGCCGGGTCAGCAGATCCAGCCGGATGTGCGGCTCCAGCTCCTCGACCCACCGGGGCCCCAGATCCGAGAGGCCTTCGTCGGACAGCCAGTCGGCGGCTTTTCCCCGCGGCCGGTTCCGGCGGGGGATCAGCGCCAGGTCTTCGGCAACCAGGTCCCGCACGCGGAAATGGCGTTCGGGTTCGTTGACCTCCGGCGAATCGATCAGTGCCGCGGAACGGCGCAGATGCTCAAGCCGTGCACTGTGCCCCCATGCGAGGTTGCCGGAGGTGGGGCGCATCCTGCCCGCAAGCACCAGGGCGAGGGCAGTACGGGTGGACTGGTCATCGCCGGAGGCCAGCAGCAGCCCTCCGGTATCCACCTCAAGGGTTGTCGGAGGAAGGAGGGCACTGTGGCGCCCCTTCATAAAGAGGGTTTCCGCACTGAGCATGGTCTTCGCCTTGGGTCCTTAGGGTCGCGGTGCGCCTGGCACGCTTTAGAGGCGCATCTGTCAACCTACGGGAAACTGACTAGTCAGTCCAAATAGGGGTGCGGAGAGGTCTGCCACAACGGGACCGGCATGACGTCAGAGACCGTACTTTTCCAACAGCCGGAGCCACACCTCGCTGATGGTGGGGTACGCGGGCACGGCATGCCAGAGGCGGTCCAGCGGCACCTCGCCGGCGACGGCAATCGTTGCCGCCTGCAGCAGTTCCGAGACGCCCGGTCCCACGAAGGTCACCCCGACCAGCACTCGCCGGTCCTCGTCCACGACCATCTGAGCCCAGCCGCGGTAGTTGTCCGCATACAGCGAGGAGCCGGCGACGGCGATTTCCAGCGATGTTTCCGAGGCGTTGACGCCGTCAGCCCGGGCCTGCTCGAGAGTCCGCCCGACCATCGCCGCTTCCGGGTCGGTAAACACCACCTGCGGCACGGCGTAATGGTCTGCGGTTGCCGTGTACCGGCTCCAGTCAGCAGGTTCGGCGCTGCCGGGTTCCTGCCTGGCCCGCGCAGCGATCACGTCGCCGGTTGCCCGCGCCTCGTATTTGCCCTGATGGGTGAGCAGCACCTTCCCCGCGGCGTCCCCCACGGCGTACAGCCATCCGCCGTCGACGCCCAGCACCCGGCCGGAATCGTCGGTGTCCAGCGCCTTCGGGGCCAGGCCGATGTCCTCAAGGCCCAGCCCGTCCAGGGCAGGGCGGCGCCCGGTGGAAACCAGCAGCCGGTCCCCGCCCACGGTGTCGCCGCCCTCGAGCGATACTTCCACGCCGCCGTCGTCGGACTTCCGCACGGACGCGGGGGAGGCGGAAGTGCGCACGTCGACGCCGTCAGCCTCGAGTCCTTCCCGCACCAGCGTACGTACCGGGTCGGGGAAGGAGCCCAGGATGTCGTGCCGGGCCAGCAGCGTTACCTTCGAGCCCAGGCGCGCGTAGGCCTGCGCCAGTTCGACGCCGGACACCCCGCCGCCGATGACGACCAGGCGGCCGGGAATCCCGGTGGCGGAGGTGGCGTCCCGGGTGCCCCAGTACTCAGTGGTATCCAGGCCCTCGATCGGTGGAACGGACGGGGTGGAGCCGGTGGCGAGGACGACGGCGTGCCGCGCGGAGATCCGCAGGGTCCGGCCGTCGTTGGCGGCCACTTCCACCTCGCGTTCTCCCGTGAGCCGTGCCCGGCCGCGGACCAGTTCAATGCCGGCGCCTGCGACCCACTCGGCCTGGCCTGCATCATCCCAGTTGGAGGTGAACGAGTTCCGGCGCTCCAGGACGGCGTCGGCGTCCAGCGTGCCGGTGACCGCCTCACGTGAACCTGCCAGCGACTGTGCTTCCTTCAGTGCCGTGCCGGGCCGCAGGAGCGCCTTGGAGGGCATGCAGGCCCAGTAGGAGCATTCGCCGCCCACCAGGGCCGCTTCCACCAGGACGGCGGCCAGCCCGCCGCGGACAATGCGGTCTGCCGCATTCTCTCCCACGGCACCTGCACCAATCACCACTACGTCGGTCTGCAGAGTCTCAGTCATGGACATGAGCCTTGCACCGCGGCGGGAGCGGAGCAACCGGGTAGCTTGTCCTACCCGTCGAAATACGTTTCTGCGGGTCGTCCGTTCACCGAGGCCACCACGGATTCGGCGACCTCGCGCAGTTTCATGTTCCGGTGGCTGGAGGCTGCACGCAGGACATCGAAGGCCTGCTGCTGGGAGCAGCGGCTCTGTCCCATGATGATGCCGATGGCAATATCGATGCTGGTGCGGGAACGCATGGCGGCCACAAGGTCCTCTGCCCTTGCGGTTGTGTCGGTAATGCGGATGGCCAGCCGTACGGCTGCCGCAGCGTGCCGGGCAAAACTCTCAGCCGCCTGCACCGTGGCGTCGGGAAAGGCGTTTTCGCGGTCTGCGTACAGGTTCAGGGCGCTGAGGTAGTCGCCGGACAGGGCAATGGGCACGGCGAGGATGGAGCGCAGGCCGTGACGGGAAACCTCGCTGGTGTAGCCCGGCCAGCGCTGCTCGGCGGCCAGGTCCTTCACAAGGACCGTTGTGCCGCTGCGTGCTGCGGTGAGGCAGGGGCCATCGCCGTAGGAATACTGGATCTCATCCAGGTGCCTGGCCTCCTCGCTGCTGCTGGCAACGACACGGGGCCGGGATTTGTGCAGGAGCGTCACGGCGCAGGAGACGGGGCCGTCCGGCCCGGAGAATTCGCGGGAGGCCAGGACTGCTGACCTGTTGAGGAAATCCTGCACATCCGGGCTCTCCAGCACCAGGTCTATGAGTACCGAGGGCAGCTGCGTGGAATTCGGACTGGGCATACCGGCGTCCTTAGGGGTCCGGCCGCTGCGGGAAAGGCCTTCCGGCGCAGGCTGCCGGCCCGGTTGCTTACCGACCACCCTACGCAGGGCAGGAGTGGGTATCCAGAGACAACAAAAAACCCGGCCCGATCAGTTGTCCTGATCGGACCGGGTCCGAGTGGTGCGCGCGAAGGGATTCGAACCCCCAACCTTCTGATCCGTAGTCAGATGCTCTATCCGTTGAGCTACGCACGCATAAGAACTATTGTATCAAAACCGATTCTCATCGGTTTCTTTCAAGTTCTTCCGTGGCTGTTTGGCCGTAGATAACTATAGCGGGCTTTTGAGGGCAACACCAATCGAGAAGCATGTCGTCTGTGTCACTAGACCGGTCTACGTGACCTTGGTCACATTGGAGTAGGCTGGAGGCCCTGATTCTCTTGGATTTGTGGGACCGATCACGAATGCGGCAATAAAGGTGCGATCTTTACCGGCAAAGCGTCCCGAAAGGCACAACTAGCATCAAAACACACCACTGACCCAACGAAGGGAAGAGTCATGGGCCATGACGCGCGTCAGCTAGTTCTTGATGAGAACGGCGAGAATGCTGCAAGCCAGCCGCTGGACAGCACCACGGGAGAGGCTGCTGCACCCACCACCCACCAGGCCCTCCTTGCGTGGGTAAAAGAAGTAGCCGAGCTGACGCAGCCTGACCGCGTGTACTGGGTCGACGGTTCCGAAGAGGAAAACCGGGCCCTCACGAATGAACTCGTGGATGCGGGCACCCTGGTGCGGCTGAACCCCGAGACCTTCCCGAATTCCTTTGCTGCCTTCTCGGACCCCAAGGACGTGGCCCGGGTCGAAGAGCAGACCTTCATCTGCTCCGAAAAGCGCGAAGACGCCGGCTTCACCAATAACTGGATAGACCCGGGCGAGATGCGGGCCAAGCTCAACGGCCTCTTCGCCGGTTCCATGCGCGGGCGCACCATGTACGTGGTGCCCTTCGTGATGGGCCACCTGGCCGCGGAAGACCCGAAGTTCGGCGTCGAAATCACCGACAGCGCCTACGTGGTCGCCTCCATGCGCATCATGGCCAACATCGGCACCGACGTGCTGCGCAAGATGGAAGAGCTGGACGCCTTCTTCGTGCCGGCACTCCACTCGGTAGGCTTCCCGCTGGCCGAGGGCGAAGAGGACGTCACCTGGCCCTGCAGCGACGAGAAGTGGATCGTGCATTTCCCCGAGGACCGCTCCATCTGGTCCTACGGTTCGGGCTACGGCGGCAACGCGCTGCTGGGCAAGAAATGCTACGCCCTGCGCATTGCCTCCATCATGGCCCGGGACGAAGGCTGGCTGGCCGAGCACATGCTCATCCTCAAGCTCACCAGCCCGGAGAAGAAGGACTACTACGTCTCCGCCGCCTTCCCCTCGGCCTGCGGCAAAACCAACCTGGCGCTCCTGGACCCGACCATCGAGGGCTGGAAGGTCGAAACCCTGGGTGATGACATCACCTGGATGCGGTTCGGCAAAGAAGGCGAACTGCGTGCGGTGAACCCGGAGGCGGGCCTCTTCGGTGTCGCTCCCGGCACCGGCTGGAGTACCAACCCCAATGCCATGCGTGCCATCGCCAAGGGCAACTCCATCTTCACCAACGTGGCACTCACCGACGACGGCGGTGTCTGGTGGGAAGGCATGACGGATGAGGCGCCGGCGCACCTCACCGACTGGCTCGGGCAGGAATGGACGCCCGACGCCGGCCGCCCGGCAGCGCATCCGAACTCGCGCTTCTGCACGCCGATCGACCAGATCGACATGCTGGCAGACGAATACCACTCACCGAACGGGGTTCCGGTCTCGGCCATCCTGTTCGGCGGGCGCCGCAAGACCACCGTTCCCCTGGTGACGGAGGCCCGCGACTGGGCCAGCGGGATCTTCATGGGCTCCACGCTGTCCTCCGAAACCACCGCTGCCGCCGCCGGACAGGTGGGCGTGGTCCGGCGCGATCCGATGGCCATGCTTCCGTTCATGGGGTACGACGCCGGCGACTACCTGCGGCACTGGATCGAACTCAGCGGCAAAGCCAACCAGGAGAAGCTGCCGAAGATCTTCCTGGTCAACTGGTTCCGCCGCACGGCCGACGGCGGGTTCGCCTGGCCGGGCTTCGGCGACAACGCCAGGGTGCTCAAGTGGGTCATTGAACGCCTCGAGGGCAAGGCGGATGCGGTGGAAACCCCCATCGGGTTTGTGCCCACGGGGGATTCCATTGACCTCACCGGCCTGGACATGACCCCCGAGGACGTGGAGCAGGCCGTCCGCGTGGATCCGCAGGAGTGGGCCACCGAGCTGGACGGCATCGACGAGTGGTACCACCGCTTCGGTCCCACCCTGCCGCAGGAACTGAAGGACCGGCTGGCCGAGCTGAAGGACCGCTTCGCCACCGCCTGACCCGCAGGTAAAAGGGAAGCCCCGCCGAAACGCCGGCGGGGCTTCCCTTTTACAGTGCTAGGGCTGGTTACTCAGCGTCGGCCCAGACGATGGGCTCGCCGCCCTCCCAGATGGGTTCGTTGAACGTCCACTCGCCGTCCTGCTCCGAGTAGGTCTGGATGGCGGAGATGCAGACGCCTTCGGAGTGTTCGGTGACGATGTGGATGGCGTCGGTGTTTTCCTCCGGCAGGTGGATGTCGGAGAACACGGCGACCGCGCGGTTTTCGCCCTTCTGCTCGGTCAGCACCGTGTAAAGGTCCTCGATCATCGAGTCCGCATCCAGGTCCTCGTCGCTGTCCTCGGGGGCGACGGCGATCATCCGCAGTTCGCCGTCGTTCTGCACCACGAGCGCGGCCGGCAGGAACGCACCCTGCGCCTCAAGCTGCTCCTGCGTCACGCCGAGGGCGGTGCCCAGCAGGGAGTTCAGGTCCTCCTGGACCTCGGCGGAGGGCTCTGATCCGTTCAGTTCTACATCAGCCATTGTTATTTCCTTACTAGTTTCAATACGTGGTCGCGGACCCGCTCCATGGTGGGCAGATCCTCTGCTTCAGCGTTCAGACGCAGGAAGGGTTCGGTGTTGGACGCGCGGAGGTTGAACCACCACGAGCCGTCGTCGGCGGTGAACGTCACACCGTCGAGGGTGTCCACCGTGACGCCGTCGCGCTCGAATTCGGCGCGGACGCGGGCAACGGCGGCCGGGACGTCCTCGACCCGGGAGTTCACTTCGCCGGAGGAGATGTACGGCTCGTACTCGCGGGCCAGATCCGAGAGGCTGCGGGGCTGCTCGCCCAGGGCCGCGAGCACGTGCATGGCCGCAAGCATGCCGGTGTCGGCGTTGTAGAAGTCGCGGAAGTAGTAGTGGGCGGAGTGCTCGCCGCCGAAGACGGCCCCCTCGCTGGCCATCACTGCCTTGATGAAGGAGTGGCCCACCCGGGTGCGGACGGCACGGCCGCCGTCGTGCGCCACCAGTTCGGGCACGGCGCGGGAGGTGATCAGGTTGTGGATGATCACGGGTGTCTCTTCGCCGGCGGCCTTGGCCCGGGCGATCTCGCGGCGTGCGACCAGGGCGGTGACGGCGGAGGGGCTGACCGGCTCGCCCTTTTCGTCGATCACGAAGCAGCGGTCGGCGTCGCCGTCGAAGGCGAGGCCGATGTCGGCGCCGTGTTCGACGACGGCGGCCTGCAGGTCCCGCAGGTTCTCCGGCTCCAGCGGGTTGGCCGGGTGGTTCGGGAAGGACCCGTCCAGTTCAAAGTAGAGGGGAACAATGTCCAGGGGCAGCCCGGGCAGGATGCTGTCGCCGAGCACTGCGGGGGTGGTCATGCCGGCCATGCCGTTGCCCGCATCCACCACTACCTTCAGCGGCCGGATCCCGGACAGGTCCACCAGGTTGCGCAGGTACTTGGCGTAGTCGGTCAGGACGTCCCGGACGGAGATGGAACCCGTGGCCGCCGCCGCCGGAATGACGCCCTCGTTCAGGTACTGCTCGGCGAGGGCCTGGATCTCCTTGAGCCCGGTCTCCGAGGAGATGGGCACGGCGCCGGCCTTGGCCATCTTGATCCCGTTGTACTGCGCCGGGTTGTGGCTTGCGGTGAAGGTCACCCCGGCCGCATTCATCACTCCGCAGGCGTAGTAGAGCTCATCGGTGGAAATCAGGTCCAGCAGGAGCACATCGGCGCCGCGGGAGGTGGCGCCGCGCGCGAAGTCGCGGATGAACTCGGGAGAGGACGGACGCATGTCACCGCCAACCAGTACCGTCTGCCCGGACAGGCCCTGGACGTCTACAAACGCGGCCCCTACGGCCTCGACGATCTGCGGGGTGATGGTCTCGCCCACGACGCCGCGGACGTCGTAGGCCTTGAAGGACGCGGAGAGGTCGAATGCATTGTTCACGTTGGCCAGTCTATAGGGGGCGCCCGCCGCGGCGGTCTTGTCCACAGTTCAAATCCGGTGCAGGGAACAGTTCCAAGGGGCTGGGATAGTGGATGGTATGGAAAGCACTGATACGCAAGGCACCGCTTCTGACACTGTTTCCGAAAGCACGCGTTCGCTGCACAGCGAGGCTGTGGAGCTGCTGCGGGCGCTGGTGGGCAATGACTCCGCGGAGTTCCACCAGGACCAGTTCGAAGCCATTGAGGCCCTGGTGGCCGGCGGACGCCGCGCCCTGGTGGTCCAGCGCACCGGCTGGGGCAAGTCCGCGGTGTACTTCGTCGCCAGCCTGCTGCTGCGGGCACGGGGGGCAGGTCCCACGCTGATTGTTTCCCCGCTGCTGGCGCTGATGCGGGACCAGGTGGCCGCCGCCGCGCGGGCCGGGGTCCGTGCCGTGGCCATCAACTCCGCCAACCAGCTGGAGTGGCAGGACATTTCCGCGAAGCTCGAGGCCGACCAGGTGGATGTGCTGCTGGTTTCTCCGGAACGGTTGAACAACCCCGGGTTCCGCGAGCAGCACCTGCCCGAGCTGATCCGGCGTTCCGGGCTGCTGGTGATCGACGAAGCGCACTGCATCTCCGACTGGGGCCATGACTTCCGTCCGGACTACCGCCGCATCCGCCACCTGATTGAGCGGCTGCCCTCCACGGTTCCGGTGCTGGCCACCACTGCCACGGCCAACAGCCGCGTGGTGAAGGACATTGAGGAACAGCTCGCCGCCGGTGGCGAAGACGTCTTCACCATCCGCGGCCCGCTGGCCCGCAAATCCCTGCGGCTCGGTGTCCTGCGGCTGCCCAACCCCAAGGCGCGCCTGGCCTGGCTGCTGACGCACCTGGACGAGCTGCCCGGCAGCGGCATCATCTACGCGCTGACCGTCTCCGGCGCCGAAGACACCGCCCGGCTGCTGCAGAAGGCCGGACATCCGGTCCTTGCCTACACCGGCCGCACCGACCCCGCGGACCGGGAAGAGGCCGAAGCCGCCCTGAAGGAGAACCGGGTAAAGGCGCTGGTGGCCACCAGTGCGCTGGGCATGGGCTTCGACAAACCCGATCTGGGCTTCGTGATCCACCTGGGCGCGCCGTCGTCGCCGGTGGCGTACTACCAGCAGGTGGGTCGTGCCGGCCGCGGCACCCCGAACGCCGATGTGCTGCTGCTGCCGGGCGCGGAGGACCGTGATATCTGGCAGTACTTCGCAACATCCTCCATGCCGTCCGAGGGTCCGGCCACCGCGGTGCTCTCCGAGCTGGCCTCCGGGGAGGTGCTGTCCGTCGGTGTGCTGGAGACCCGGGTCAACCTGAAGCGCTCGCCGTTGGAACTGCTGCTGAAGGTCCTGTCCGTGGACGGCGCCGTCGAAAAGGTGTCCGGCGGCTGGCGGGGCACCGGGCAGCCGTGGCATTACGACCGGGAACGCTATGAACGCATTGCCGCTGCCCGGGTGAAGGAACAACAGGCGATGCTCGATTACGAGAGCACCACCGGCTGCCGCATGCAGTTCCTTTCCCAGCAGCTCGACGATCCGGCAGCCGCGCCCTGCGGGCGCTGCGACAACTGTGCCGGCCGCTGGTTCGGCGACGACGTCGCGGCGGAGGCCACCGACAACGCGGCCCAGGCGTTGGACAAGGTTGGCGTGGAGGTGGATCCGCGCGGAATGTACCCCTCGGGCATGGACCGGCTGGGTGTGCCGGTCAAGGGCAAGATCAAGCCGGACCGGACGGTTTCCAGCGGGCGTGCCCTGGCCCGGCTGACCGACCTGGGCTGGGGCGGACGGCTGCGGGAAATCTTCGCCCCGGGCGCCGAAGACATGCCGGTGGACTCGGCACTGCTTCACGGCTGCGTGCAGGTCCTGGCGCAGTGGGGCTGGGCCGAACGCCCGGTGGCCATTGTGTCCATTCCGTCCCGGTCCCGGCCGCAGCTGGTGGACTCGCTCGCGAGCGGCCTCTCGGAGCTTGGCCGGATTCCGTATCTGGGGACGCTCCAACTGCCGCACGGCGGACCCGCAGGCGGCCCCGGCGGCAACAGTGCCTTCCGGCTGGCCGCCGTCTGGGACCAGTTTGCGGTTCCTCCGGAAGGGGCCGCCTGGTTCGCGGCGAACCCCGGACCGGTGCTGCTCGTGGACGACTTCGCGGACAGCCGCTGGACCCTCACCGAAGCCGGGCGGGTGCTGCGGGAAGCAGGGGCCGAAGCGGTGCTGCCGTTCGTGCTGGCGCTGAAGGCCTAGCGGCGCCCTGCGGTGCAACAGCGGCGGGACGGGCGAACCCGTGCCGCCGCTGAGTTCCCACCGGTTATTTGCCAACGAATTCCAGCAGGGCTGAGTTGACCTCGGCGGCATGCGTCCACAGGAGGCCGTGGGGTGCGCCGTCGATCTCCACGTAGTCCGCTGCGGGGACCAACTTCCGGAAGCGGCGGCCCGTGGCGTCGATCGGCAGGATGTTGTCCGCCGTGCCGTGCAGGATCATCACGGGCTTGCCGCTTTCGCGGACGGCATCTACGTCGGCCCTGAAGTCTTCAATCCAGGTGGGCACCACGGCGTAGGCGGCGACCGGCGCGCTGGAGATGGCCACGTTCCAGCTGGCGGTGACGGCCTCCTGGCTGATGCGGCTGCCCAGGTTCTCCTTCAGGTTGTAGAAATCGGAGTAGAAGTTGGTGAACCAGGCGTAACGGTCTTCGCGGGCGGCTGCTGCGATGCCGTCAAACACTTCCTGCGGCACGCCCTCGGGATTGTCTTCCTTGGCCACCAGGAACGGCTCGAGCGAGGCGAGGAAAGCGAGTTTGGCGATGCGGTCATGGCCGTGCCGGCTGACGTAGCGGGCCAGTTCCCCGGTGCCCATGGAGAAGCCGACCAGGATCACGTCACGGAGGTCGAGCGTCTCCAGCACGGTGTTGAGGTCCGCCGCGAAGGTGTCGTAGTCGTAGCCGGAGCCGACTTTGCTTGACTGCCCGAAGCCGCGCCGGTCATAGGTGATGACACGGTAGCCTGCCGCGAGCAACTCGCGGGTCTGGCGCTCCCAGGAATGGCCGTCCAGGGGATACCCGTGAATCAGCACTACCGGCTGGCCGGCGCCCTGGTCTTCGTAGTAGAGGTGGATGGCGGTGCTGTTTTCGGTGCCAGCTTCGATGTAACCCATCAGGGGTTCCCCTCTCGGATCGGGCGGGAACGGCCGTTCCCGTTGCGAGGAAGATGCTAAGAGAAGGAACGCCATTCGGTAAGCGTGCGGGCTGCCCGCAAATGCTGCAGACTCTATCCGGGAGGCGGCACGTGTAGCCGGGAGGGGAAGCGCATGCGTCAGGATGATTCGCAAGAGCCGGGCACCAAACGCAGGGCGGACCACAACGCGACACGGTGGCTGGCGGCGGCGACAGGTGCCGGAGCAGTGCTGGGCGCGGCCTGGCACCTCGCTGGCAAGCTCCCTTTCCTTCCGCAGAACTGGTTCGGCTCCCTGCTTGTCGGTTTCGGCGCCGGGATCCTGGCCGCGGCGCTGCTCGTAGTCGCCTGGGTGCTCACGGCACGGTGGGAGGGCAGACGGGGGATCCGGCAGCAGCGGGGAGCCCTGGCAGCGCTCGCAGGACTCGCAGTGTTCAGCGTTCCCTTCACCCCGGATCTGGTCTTCAGCCCGGTTTTCGGGGCTGCCCTGCTGCTGCTTGCGGTGCGGACCCGCGATGCCCGGACTGCGGCGATGGGCATCACGGCACTTGCTGCAGCGATCGTGCCTGCGGTGTTTCCCGACCTGCCCGGGGCGGCGGTGATGCTGGGGCTGGTGACCGTTGCCGCCCTCTCGGTCGCGGTGCGGCCGGGCAGAACCTCGCCCTCCGGAAACCCTACCGGCCGCGGTAAACCGGCGGACGCCGTTCAGTGAAGGCAGCGGTAGCCTCGCCGAAATCGTGGCTGGCCAGGAACGCCGTGTTCCAGACCTGCACATAATCCAGCCCATCCTGGACCTGCGCCTGGGTCCGCCGGTTCATCACCTGTTTGACGCCCTGCACCACCAACGGGGGATTCGCAGCTATCTGCACGGCCAGCTCGCGTCCGCGCGCGACGACGTCGTCCGCCAGTTCCGTGACCAGGCCGAGGGACGCGGCGCGGTCGGCGTCGAAATCCTCTCCGGTCAGGGCCAGCTGCCGGGTGGCGCCTTCACCGATGATGGCGGGCAGCCGCTGCAGCGAGCCGAGATCCGCCACGATGGCTACCCGAACCTCACGGACGCTGAAGCGCGCGGTGCGGGAGGCAATACGGATGTCCGCTGCGGCAATAACGTCAATGGCTCCGCCGATGCACCAGCCGTCCACCGCTGCAATGACCGGCTTCGCGCAGCAGGCCAGCGAGGTGACGGCGTCCTGGAGGTCCTTGATCTGCCGGAGGAAACCTTCGCGCAGCTTGGCATCCATGCCGCCGGCGGCGAGCAGCGGCGCGAACAGCGGAGCCATGGCGGGCAGGTCCAGGCCGTAGCTGAAATTCCCGCCGGAGCCGTAGAGCAGGACGGACCGGACGGCGTCGTCGGTGCTCAGCGCGTCAAACACTGCGGGCAGCTCGGCCCAGAAATCCGGTCCCATGGCGTTGCCTTTGGAGGGTCCGATCAACTGCACTTCGGCCACGCCGTCATGAATTTCGACACTCAGGGATTTCAGGGAAGGCAGTGAAGCGGCGCTGGACGTCATGGCATCTCCGTTGATTTGGGCGTCATTGTGCTGGACGTCAATATACCGGTCGTTTTAAGGCCCGAAGAAAGCAAAGCTAGGATCAAGGTATGGAGCTTGCGGTTATCATCCTCTTCGTCCTATCCATCGCTGTTTTGAGTGCGCTCTGGGGCAGGTTCGAGAAGCGCCGCGCCGCCAACCCCAAGCCGGAGGCAGGCGCTTCCAGCGGTGCCGACGGTTCGGGCGGTGCACGCCCGGCGCGGCCGGCACGGCCTGCACGTCCCCGTCCCGAGCCGGCGGCAACCGGCACGTCGCCGCAGGCCGCCAGGGATGCTGCCGCGCTGCTGAGCGCAGATCAGCACCGGCAGATCTATGCCGCCCTCGGACAGGGCCAGCCGGTAAAGGCGCTGAAGCTCTACGCGATGTTCACCGGCGCCGGCATCCGTGCCTCGGGGGCTGCCATCACGAACATGGCTGCGCACCCGCAGCCGTATGTACGGCCCATCCCGGATCCCGGGTCCGCGGCCACGCCCGACGCCGCGAAGCCCGGTGCGGCCGCGCCGGATGCAGCCAAACCCGCAGCCGGGGCAGAATCAGAAGCGGTCCGGGAAGAAGAGATCAGCAAATGGGCGCAGAAGCTGCGCCCCGAGGACTTCCTCAAGCCGTAGGGCATTCAGGGGGCCCGGAACTCCCAGGGGCACAGCAGCGTTACCGCCCGGCCCGGCCGCCCTCGAGCAGACGCTCCCGCTGGTTCCGGCCGTCCGGACCGTACGGATAGTTGCCGACCTGCGGGACGCTCAGCTCCGTCAGGCGCTGCTTTTCCTCGTCGGCCAGCACCAGGAACGCCGCCCCCAGGTTGTCAGCGAGCTGGTCCGTCGTGCGCGCGCCGAGGATTACCAAGGTCACTCCGGGACGGTCCGCCAGCCAGGCCAGTGCCACCTGTGCCGGCGTGGCGGAGTGTGCGGCAGCCACCGTCCGCAGTTCGTCGACGATCCGCCAGGTCCGCTCGTTGTGGCTGCGCAGGTCCCACCCCTGGAACTGCCGGGTGGGGTTGTCGCCCACGCGCGTGTTCCCGGCGGGTACCGTCTCGCGGTGGTACTTGCCGGTGAGCCAGCCGCCGGCAAGCGGCGACCAGGGCAGCAACCCCAGCCCGGCGTCGAGCGCTGCGGGAACAATCTCGGATTCGATCTCCCGCTCAAGCAGGTTGTACTGCGGCTGGAGCGTGACCGGTAATGCCCAGCCGTGTTCGCGGGCCACATAGACAGCCTTGGTCAGCTGCCAGCCGGTGAAGTTGGAAAGCCCGTAATAGCTGATCTTCCCCGCGGTGATGGCGTCATTGAGGAAGCCCAGGCTCTCCTCGAGCGGAGTGCAGGGATCCCAGGCATGCAGCTGGTACAGGTCCACGTGGTCCACGCCCAGCCGGGTCAGGGAGTCATCCAGCGCGCGGCGCAGGTGGCGCCGGGACGTGCCCAGGTCGTTGGCCCCGCCGCCCATCGGGAAGCGCCCCTTGGTGGCCAGGACGACGTCGGCCGCTTCCATTGGATGGGCGTGCAGCCAGCGGCCGATGATCTCTTCGGACGCACCGGTTGTGTAAACATCCGCGGTGTCCACGAAGTTCCCGCCGGCCCGGACGTAATCGTCGAGGATGGCGTGCGAGGCCCGCTCATCGGATTCGTTGCCGAAGGTCATGGTGCCCAGCGCATAGTTGCTGACCGAGGTTCCACTGTTGCCGAGCAGTCGCATTTCCATGGATAGTTCCTTCACGGTAGGGAAGCTGGTGAACCGGCTGCCAGCTTATCCGCCGAGGGGTCTGAAAGCTCCCGGTCCCAGAGGTCCCGGCCCGGAAGCTCCCGGTCCGAAAGCAGGGCGGCGAACAACAGCGAATCCCGCCGCTTCCCGCGCACCAGCCGGTGTTCCCGGAGTCGGCCTTCGAAGGCGAAGCCGTTCTTTTCCAACACCCGGACCGAACCCGCGTTCTCCGGATGGCAGGTGGCCTCCACCCGCACCAGCCCCATCGGACCGAAGGCATGGCCGAGCAGGAGCGCTGCGGCCTCGGTGGCTAGGCCCTGCCCCCACACATCATGCGCCAGCGTATATCCCAGTTCCCCGTTGCGGTCGGACGGGCTGGTGGTCCACACCGCCGCCGTCCCCACCAGGCGGTCCTGGAACAGCACGGCCAGCGTGAACCGGGTCCTCTCCAGGGCAGCAGGTTCAGCGGCAGCATCCGCGACGAAGGCCCGCGTATCGGACCAGGTATTGGGCCCCCACGTGGACCACTGCGTGACCACCGGATCGGAGGTAAACGCGTGCACGGCGTCGACGTCGTCGGCCCGGAAATCCCGCAGCGTCACCCGCGGTCCGTGAAGCAGGAGGCTGTCCCGTGCCATAGCTGCGTGCCCTTCTGAAGCGATTCGGTGGTGAATCTAGGGTAGACGCAAAAAAACCCCCGGTTGCCCGGGGGTTTCAGCGCGGAGACGGGGGGATTTGAACCCCCGGTGGGCTTTAGGCCCACACTTCATTAGCAGTGAAGCCCATTCGGCCGCTCTGGCACGTCTCCAACTTGCAACGCCGGCAACTTCCGCTGCCAGCCTGACAAGACTACCGGCAACTTGCCGATTAGGGCAAAACGCCTCAGCCCAGTCTTCCGGTGAGCGCTTCCCAGAGGAATTCGTAGGACATGGCGTGCATCCGGGCCGACTGCCGGTTGTCCGCCGCACCGGCGTGCCCGCCCTCCAACGCTTCGTGGAACCAGACCTTGTCCGCACCCATGGCCTTCATCCGGGCAGCCATTTTGCGGGCCTGCACCGGACCTACCCGGTCATCGCTGGTGGCCGTCCAGATCAGCGTGGGCGGATAGGAAACGTCTTCCTTGATCAGGTGGTAGGGGGAGAACGTCTGAACGAACTCCCACTGCGCGGGATCGTCCGGGTCACCGTATTCGGCGATCCAGGAATAGCCGGCGGAAAGCTTGGTGTAGCGGCGCATGTCCAGCAGCGGCACCCCGCAGGACACAGCACCGAACAGGTGCGGATAGCTGGTGAGCATGTTGCCCACCAGCAGTCCGCCGTTGCTGCGCCCGGTGCAGCCCAGATGCTCCCGGGAGGTAACGCCTCGGGCCACGAGGTCCTCGGCCACGGCGGCGAAGTCCTCGTAGGCACGGTGCCGGTTTTCCTGCAGCGCGGCACGGTGCCATTCGGGTCCGTATTCCCCACCGCCGCGGATGTTGGCCAGCACATAGACGCCGTGCCGTTCGACGCCGTCGGCGTCCGTGGTGCGCCGCTCCAGCCAGCCGCGGCCCACTACTCCGCTGTACGCGGGGGTCAAGGAGGCTTCGAATCCGCCGTACCCGTTGAGCAGGGTGGGGTTGGAGCCGTCGAGCACCAGGTCCTGCGGGCCCACCTGGAAGTAGGGAACCTTGGTGCCGTCCGCGGAGACGGCGAAGTGCTGTTCGACCGTCAGTCCCGAAGCGTCGAACATGGTGGGGGAGGTCTTGACCGCTTCGGCCCGGCTGCCGTCCCGGGAACCGGGACCGGCCAGGGTGCCGCGGGACAGCGTGGACGGCGTCAGGAACCCGGTGCTGATCAGCCAGTAATCGTTGCCGGCGTCTTCGTCCTCGTCATCCACGGCGTACGCGTCCACCGAGTGCAGCGGCGGGCAGGCGTCGAGGATGTCCGCCCGCCAGCCGTCTTCGGGGGTGAGGACCAGGATTTCGGAGCTCACATCGCGCAGCAGGTTCAGCAGCAGGCGGTCCCGGGTCCAGCTCCAGGACTGCAGCGACGTGGACGCGTCCGGGGTGAAGAGGCGGTGGACGGTCCGGTTTCCGGCGGTGAATTCGTCCAGCGACGCGGCCAGAAGCGAACCGGCGGGGTGGGGAACGCCGTCGAGCTCCCAATCGGTCCGCGGCCGCAGCAGCAGCCACTGGCGGTGAACATCGACGTTCACATCCAGCGGGACATCAAGCTGCACCCAGTTGCTGCCCTCCCGCAGGAAGGTACGCGTGTGGTAGAAGTCGATGATGTCCACGGCCAGGTCCCGTTCGAAGCCGGGCGTCTGGTCCCGCTGCACCACAGCCATCATGTGGTCGTCAGGAACCTCGAAGAAGGGTTCGGCGTCCAACAAGTCCTGCCCCCGGCGCAGGATGCGGCTGGTGCGCGGGTAGGAGGAGGTAGTCATGGAACCCGGGCCGAAATCCGTCCCCACATACAGGCTGTCCTCACCGGCCCAGCTGATCCGGCTCTTGGCCGCGGGAATGTCGAATCCGCCGGACACGAAGGCTCGGTCGACGACGTCGAACTCCCGGTAACGGGCCGCGTCGCCGCCGTCGGGGGAGAGGGCCACCAGTGCACGGCGGTAGGAAACGCCGTCCTGCGGGCGCAGGAACATGGACCCGCCCCACACCCATTCGATCCCCTCGGCCGCGCTGAGCTCATCCAGGTCCAGCAGCACCTCCCACTCGGTTTCCGTTGCCGTGTAGCTCTGCCACGTGGTGCGGCGCCACAGGCCCTTCGGGTGTTCTGCGTCGCGCCAGAAGTTGTAATAGTGCTCCCCGCGCTTGGCGACCATGGGGATCCGGTCCGTGGAATCCAGGACTTCGAGCAGCCGTTCCTCCGTCTGCTCAAATCCGGTACGCGAGAGCAGGTTTTCGGTCACGGCGTTCTCGGAGCGGACCCAGTCCAGCTGCTTATCTCCGTAGATGTCCTCCAGCCAGAGGAACTCGTCGGTAGGGGCTGAATCGGCGGCGTCGAGGTTCGGGGAAGTCATGCGCCCATCCTAGCTACCGCGGCTTTCCAGTCGTGCTCGACGGGGGTGTGCCCGCCTGCCCGAACCCGTGCCGCTCCGGCTCCGGATACCCTAGATGGATGGATCACACGCAGAGTTTCCGGGTAGCTGTCATTGGCGCAGGACCCCGCGGCCTCTCCGTAGTGGACCGGCTTCTGACCAACCGGCGGGCCGGTGCGCAGCGCCAGCCCCTCCGGATTGAGCTGATTGACCCTTTTAACCCGGGTCCGGGCCACGTCTGGCGGACCAATCAGTCGCGGCTTTTCCTGATGAACACACCGGCGCTGTTCCCCACCGTGGTCCCGGCCGGGGATACGGTCCGCGACCTGCTGCCCTCGCCCGCCGGACTCTCCTTTAACCAGTGGCGCGAGCTGATGGGTGCCGGCACCCGTGCGGCGGATGGTCTCTCCGCCGGTGACCGCCAGGAGCTGGCCGCGCTTGGTCCCGCGGATTTCCCCAGCCGTCCGTTGTACGGGCGGTATCTGGAGTGGACCTACGACCAGTTGCGGAAAACCGCTGCCGACGACGGCGTGGAGCTCGTACACCGCCGCACCGAAGCCTTGGGCATCTCCCGCGAAGCGGACGGCCGGCTGATCGTCGAGCTGGAAGGACAGCAGGTCCTGGCAACGGACGCCGTGGTGCTGGCCCTGGGGCACCTGCCCGCACTGCTTTCCCCGGAACAGGCACGGCTGCAGGACGCCGCCCAACGCCACGGACTGACCTACCTTCCGCCTGCCGTGCCGGCGGACGTCGACTTCTCCCGCCTGCCCGCCGGGGAACCGGTACTGGTGCGCGGACTGGGTCTGAATTTCTTTGACGTGATGGCTGCCGCCACCGTCGGCCGCGGCGGGCGGTACGTCGCCACCGGGCAGCCCGCCGGCCGCGCCCTGCGCTACGAACCCTCGGGCCGGGAACCGCAGCTGATCGCTGCCTCACGCCGCGGCACCCCCTACCGGGCCAAGGCGAAGCTGGACTCCTACGTCCCCCGCGGAGTGCACCTCCGCTGGCTGACCCGCGAGAGGGCGCTCGCCTTCCGGGCCGACGGCCTGCTGCCCGGTTTTGACCACGATCTCTGGCCCCTGCTGCACCGTGACGCGGTCTGGGCGTATTACAGCACGCTCGCCCGGGTGGCCCCCGGCGAGCTGAACGGCACCGCCGCGCAATTCTCTGACCAGCTGGAAGCTGCCCTTAACCTTCCGGGCCCGGAGTGGGATGCCGCGAAGGAAGCGGTGCTGGACGCCTACGTCCCGTCCAACCGCCGCACCAATCTTGAAGCCCTGGCCCAGCCGCTGGGACGCCGCCCCTTCAAGGGTGCCGCCGACGCGGACAACGCCGTCCTGGCCTATCTGGAGGAGGACGCCGCCGGAAGCGCCGCCGGGGAAGACGACCCGTTGAAGATGGCAATCGGGGCCCTGAACGCCGGACGCAGCCTCTTGAAAGCAGTAGTGGCCGACGGCGGCCTGGCCGAACCTTCCTGGCTCACCGAGCTGCGGGGCTGGTTTGAGCCGCTGGTCGAGGGCCTGGCCAGCGGTCCGCCGCCGGAGCGGATCGAACAGCTGGCGGCCTTGGTCCGCGCCGGACTGGTGCACTTTGTCGGGCCGGATCCACGCTTTGACGTGGACGAGGCCCGGGGCATGTTCACGGCCTCATCCCCCTGGGTGGGCACTGAATACGCAGCTTCCACCCTGATGGAGGCCATGATGCCGCCCAACCGGGTGGACCGCAGCGTCTCACCGCTGCTGGCAGGACTGATCCGCGACGGCCTGGCCCGACCCAAGGTCATGATGTCCGCCGACGGTACCCCCGTGATGACTCCCGGGCTGGACGTTACCTTGCCGCCTTATCGGGCGGTGGGCGTCAGCGGCGAACCGGTGGAGAACCTGTTTGTGCTGGGGCTGCAGTTGTCCTCGGTCCAGTGGGGAACGGCGATTGCCGCCGAGGCCGGCGCTCCGGCAGCGGAAGGTTCACGGACGTTGCAGGACGCCGACGCGATAGCCGCTGCGGTGCTGTCCGCTGCCGCGTCCACCGCTGCGGTTCCGAATTCGCGGGCCACGGCCCCGGAACCGTCGGCCGGCCAGGACCAACCTGCTGTGCTGGGCTGAACCCGGCTTTCAAGCCTGCACGTCGCACAGTAACAGTGGCGGTGAGGGGCGCCGGAGCGGCGCGCCCAGCGCTCAGCGGCGGGTGAACCTGGCCCCTGCCAGAGTGTGCCGCGCCGATAAAATCGGCATCAGCGGGGCTGAACCACTCCATTTCGTGCTCCTATCCAGCACGGCAGCCGCCTCGCGAATCAACCCGAGAGGACACGTTGTGATGAAAGCTTGGCAGTACATGGGGGACCGCAAACCGATCCAGCTGAACGAAATCCCGGAGCCCGTTCCGGCACCCACGCAGGTCATCATTGACGTCAAGGCGGCGGGCCTGTGCCACTCCGACGTGATGTACATGGAGGTCGGAGAATCCGCCATGCCGTTCCTGCCGATGACGCAGGGGCATGAAAACGCCGGCGTGATCACCGCGCTGGGATCCGAGGTGACCGGCTTCCAGGTCGGGGACGTCGTCGGCGTATGCTCCTCCGGAGTCCAGCCGCCTACCGGCATGTTCACTCCCGGCGGCTTCGCGGACAAGCTCGCTGCGGACTACCGCGACCTGGCCCGCGTTCCCGAGGGCCTCGATATTTCCCTCGCTGCCCTCGCCACGGACGCCGGCATGACCTCCTATCACGCCATGATCAAAGTCGGGAAGGCAGCCAAGGGCATGAAGGTCGGCGTGATCGGCTTCGGCGGCCTGGGGCAGATCGGCGCCCGCGCCGCCGTCCTGGCCGGTGCCGAAGTGCACGTAGCCGAGATGAAGGAAGAAGCCTGGGCCAATGCCAAGGAGGCCGGCGTAGTTTCCTGCGTCAAGGACGCCGCGGAATGGGTCACCGACCCGCGGCGTGGCGGCGACTTCGACCTCATCGTTGACTACGCAGGGTTCGACACCACGCAGAAGGCCGTGAATGCGGTCCGGCGCGGCGGCAAGGTGGTCCAGGTTGGCCTCGGCAAGCCCACCTTCACGGTGGCGACCAACACCATCCTCGGCAAGTCCATTGAGGGTTCCCTCGGCGGCACCGTGGAAGACATCGAGGAAGTCTTCGACCTGATGCTCCGCGGCGAGATCACTCCGGGGTACGAGGAAATCAGCTTCGACCAGGTCGGTGACGGGCTTGAGCGGCTCAAGAACAACCAGGTGCTGGGGCGCTTGGTGGCCCGCTTCGGCGAATAGCTGTTAACGGCGAATAACCGTTAACGACGGCGGCTGCGCACCTTCCAAGGTGCGCAGCCGCCGTCGTTCTGTCCCTAGCCGTTGTAGGTCAGCGAAAGCATCATAGCTTTCAGTTGCTGGTAGATGTCGGTCTGCATCCAGGCCCGGGCTGCGGCGTCGTCCGCGAAGGCTCCGGGATCAATGAGGGCTTCGAACCTGATGTCGCCGTCAGACATGAAAACCGTGCCGTAGGCATTGCCGCCATCCATACCATCCGCGTCCGGCAAGCCGTCATCCTCAAGCTGGACATAGTAGCCGCGACTGGGAGATCCCGGTGCTGCGTAGGTCGGACGGGATTCAAACTGGAAATAGACAGGCTCGCCAACCTTGTTCGTGTAGCCGGGCAGTTCCTGTACGTCGTACATGATGTGCCCCGGGCTAATTACTGAGATGTTGTGGAGGTCGGCTCCACTTTCAAACTTGGCTACCGGGTTCCCGGTTGAGTCCAAAATGTTGAAGGCCGCCGGTGACAGACCGACGCTATGGGCAAGCATGGGCAGCGGTTCGGTCGGAACGGCCGACCATCCGGCCGGAAGGGTGAAGCTGTGCAGCCCGTTGGGGGTGGTGACGGTGACCGGTGCTGCCGGTTCAGGAACGGGCGTTTCCGTGGGCGCCGGCGTCGCTGACGGTGTTGCAGCAGGCGTTGTCGCTGACGCCGTCGCCGACGGTGTTGCCGAAGTGGACGGTGTGGCCGTCGGGCTCTTCGACGGTGCCGGCTCGGCGGCCGTCTCCGTGCCGCAGGCGGTCAGTAAGGCAGCGGACGCGAGAACCAAGGCGCATATGCGGCCTCGGCGGAAAAAAGAAGCGGTCAATCCAATCAATTCCCCCAGTAGTTCGGCGCGGAGTTTCCGGGCCGGTGAGAGGGAGACTAACAGTGCGCCAGACGCCCTGGGGTGTGTCGCGTTCAAGTGTAGCCAAGACGTAATACGACGGCGGCCCGCACCTATTGGTGCGGACCGCCGTCGTCGTTTACCTGCCGGTATCCGTTACCGGATTAGAACGGGTATTCCCGCGGAGCGTGCTGGACGCTGATGGTGTGGTCCGTGGTGAATTCGTCGATGGCCCACTCGCCGTTGAAGCGGCCGAGGCCGGAGTTCTTCTCGCCGCCGAAGGCAATGTGCGCCTCGTCCTGGACCGGGAAGTCATTGACGTGCGTCATGCCTGCCTTGATGCGGCGGGCGAACTTGACGCCCTCCTCCAGGTTGGCGGTGAAGACGGCGCTGGAGAGGCCGAGGTCGGTGTCATTGGCCAGGGCCAGTGCGTCCTCGGCGTCCTTGGCGCGCATGATCCCGGCGATGGGGCCGAAGATCTCCTCGCGTGCCAGCTCCATGTCCTTGGTAACGTCGGCGAAGACGGTCGGGGAAAGTACCTGGCCGTTGATTTCGCCTTCGAGCAGGAGGCGGGCGCCTTCGGACTTCGCGGTCTCGATCTTGGTCTTCAGGCCCTCGAGCTGCTTGGCGTTGATGATCGGGCCCACGACGTTCTTCGGGTCGGTCGGATCGCCGGCATTCAGCGTCTTCACGTGCGCCGTGAACTTCTCGACGAACTCGTCATAGACGGCGTCCTCGACGATGATCCGGTTCACGGCCATGCAGATCTGTCCCTGGTGCAGGAACTTGCCCATGGCTGCGGCGCGGACTGCCTGGTCAACGTCGGCGTCGGCGAGAACCACGAACGGGCTGTTGCCGCCGAGCTCAAGTGCCGTGTACTTCAGCGTGGCGCCGGTGGCGGCCAGGGCGCCGATGTTCTTGCCCACCGGTGTGGAACCGGTGAAGGAGATCATGCGCGGGGTCGGGTGCTCCACGAAGGCGTCGCCGATTTCCGAGCCGGCTCCGACGACGGCGTTCAGCACGCCCGCGGGCAGGCCTGCCTCTTCAAAGATCTTGGCGATGATGAGGGCGCCGGTGACCGGGGTGTCGCTGGCAGGCTTCAGGACGACGGCGTTGCCCAGGGCCAGTGCCGGAGCCACGGAGCGCTGGGAGAGGTGGAGCGGGAAGTTCCACGGGCTGATGACGCCGACCACGCCCAGCGGTGCGCGGTAGACGCGCAGTTCCTTGTTCGGGGTGTCCGAGTCCATGATCTTGCCGGACACACGGTGCGGGAAGGTGGCTGCCTCGCGGGTGATGGAGGCGGCGGAGGCAACTTCAATGTTGGCCTTCAGCATGGTGCTGCCGGATTCGGCGTTGAGCCAGGCAATGATCTCGTCCCGGCGTTCCTCGAAGATTTCTGCGGCGCGGGCGATGACGGCTCGGCGCTCGTTCGGGGTTTTGGCAGCCCAATCCTTCTGGGCTTCCTCTGCTGCGGCGTACGCGTCATTCAGGTCTTCGCGGGAGGCCTGCTGCATGGTCATCAGCTGCGAACCGTCAAAGGGGTTGGTGTCCGTGAGGGTCTTTTCCGAACGGCCGTCGCGCCACTGCCCGCCAATGAACTGCTTGGCGGGGATCCAGTCGGTGAGGGCCGGGGAAGTCGATTCGAGCTGAGTTGTCATGATTTCTCCTAGATGAATCTTGACGGTGTATTGCTGGCTACAACCCGGGAGAGGCCGGATCAATTCCCGACGGGGATTCCCAAAGGTGCAGAGAGCGGTCAAGGTCGAAGGGAGGAGACCTGCTGTCAAGGGCTCCAGATACTAAGTACCCTTTTTATTTCCTCCCGTTCAGCCTAGCGTTGGGAGCACCAGTGGCCAAAAGGGGAATTCCCCGGCTGCTCTTACCGCAAAGGACACCTTCATGAGCACAAGTGCAAGTGCGGCAGGGGACCGCGGACGAAAGGCTGCCGGCCAGGGGGCCGGAGAGCGCCGAGACGGTGCGGCCCCGACTCCGGACGGCACGCGGGGCGACGCGATGGACAACACCAGCCGCCGGCGGGTGGTTGAGCGTGAGAAAGCGACCTTCGGTGGAGTGAAGATCGGCTCGGCGTTTTTTGGCTGGCTGACCGCCATCGGAACCACGGTGCTGCTGAGTGCCCTGGCCACCGCCCTCGGCGCGGCAGTGCTGTTGAACGACGACAGCCCGGATGCCACCGCCATCACGATCACCGGGACCATCATCCTGCTCGTGATCCTCTTCGTGGCCTATTACTGCGGCGGGTACGTCGCGGGACGAATGGCGCGTTTTAACGGGATGAAGCAGGGTATTGCAGTCTGGGTCTGGGCAGTGGTCATCGCCATTGTGGCGGCCATCCTGGCCGCGATCGCGGGCGACCAGTTCAACATCCTGGTTGAACTCAACGGATTCCCCCAGATTCCGATGTTCGGTGACAACGCAACGGCGTCGACAATCATTGCCGCCATCGTGGCCGCAGCTGTGGCCTTGATCGGGGCCATCCTCGGCGGTCTGGGCGGTATGCGCTTCCACCGCCAGGTGGACAAGGCCGGGCTGGGGGACTGACCGGACGGGCGAACCGGCCGGCGCCCGAAGGAAACCGGCGGAAAGGTCGTGGGGGAAGCGGGGGATGTAGTTACCGAGGCAGCACCATGCGCCCGCGAGGCGCGGAACACAGGAGAACAACGTGATCACCAGTGAACAGATCGACACGATTATGAACCACGGAACCGTGGAAGGTCCGAACGGGGAAAAGATCGGCTCGGCAGGGGATATCTACCTGGATGACGAGTCGGGCCAGCCGGCATGGGTCACCACCAAGACCGGGCTCTTTGGCTCCAAGGAGAGCTTTGTGCCCCTGGCCGAAGCCTCGGTTGAGGGATCTGTTGTGCGGGTGCCGTACTCCAAAGAGATGGTGAAGGACGCTCCGCGGGTGGACAAGGACGGACACCTCAGCGACCAGGAGCAGGATGAGCTTTACAGCTACTACTCCATCGGCACGTCCGGTAGCTCCGGTACTTCCGGTACTTCCGGTACCTCGGGCCAGCGGAGCTCTGCAGGATCCGGCGTCGGGACCTCGAGCGGAAGCGGCATGTCGAGCGGAAGCGGGACCTCGAGCGGAAGCAGAACCTCGAGCGGCGGAACCTCCGGCCGGACGGAAAGCAGCCGGGGTTCAGACCACGGCCAGGTGGGGCATGACACTTCCGGCCCTACTACGGACGACGCGATGACCCGCTCCGAGGAGCAGCTCCACGTTGGGAAGCAGAGCCGGGAGTCAGGCAGGGCCCGCCTGCGTAAGTACGTCACCACTGAGAACGTCACCAAGACGGTTCCGGTCAGCCACGAGGAAGCCCGGATTGAGCGTGAGCCCATCACGGACGCCAACCGTGGCTCCGCCATGGACGGACCAACGATCAGCGAGGAGGAACACGAAGTGACCCTCCACGCCGAGGAGCCCGTGGTGGAAAAGGAAGCAGTCCCGGTCGAGCGTGTCCGGCTGGACACCGAAACCGTGACAGAAGAGGCCACCGTCACCGAAGAGGTCAGCAAGGAACAGATTGATATGGAGGGTGAAGGCGGGAGCGGCCGCGGAGGCAAAAGCAGCCGCTGATCCGAACCAGTCTCACACCAGCACCGCAGGCCGCCGGAATCCTCCGGCGGCCTGCGGTGGTTTAAGGGGTGGTCATCCGGCGCGGTCGGAGTGTTCCGCCATCCACCGGTCCAGCATCGCCGCGAAGTCCCCGCTGCTCCGCTCCGGCCACCAGTGGCCGGCGGCCACCTCCCGGACTTCCACCCGGGGAAAGCGGCTTTCCAGGCCGGAGACCAGCTTCGGCGAAAGGAACGGGTCCCGCAGCGGAACGACCACCTGCACGGGGCCGGGATAGCCGCCGTCGGGTACCGTGCCGCCCGAGCGGAACATGTTGGCCCGGTAAAGCTGCAGGCCCCGAACTCCGCTGTCGCCGATTTTCCGGCCGGCGTATTTCTCGTAGCGGGGGGTCAGCAGGTACTTCCAAGCAGCGTCGGGCAGGACCGGGACGTGGAAGGCTGCAACGTACCAGCTCCGCAGGGCCTGTGAAAGGGCCTGCGGCCAGAGGCGGGGTGAGCGCAGCCGGGTGCTGAACCAGCGCCGGAAGTGGCCCAGGTCCGGCCCCGAGATGCTGGTGTAACTGAGGATCCTGCCTTGTGCCCTCGGGTCCTGTATCGCGGCCCACCCCTGGATGGATCCCCAGTCATGGCCTACCAGATGCACTCGTCCGGTCCCGGTGGCGTTGAGGACGGCATAGAGGTCCTCCACCAGCAGCTCCAGCCGGTAGGGCGCCAAGGAACCGCGGTCCGCGGTGTTCCCTGTAAGCCGCGAGGCGCCTGCGTTGCGGGTGTCGTATGTAATGACGTGCCGGTCCGCAGCCAGCCGTTCCACTACGCCGTCGAACACGTGATGGTCATCCGGGTAGCCGTGCACCAGCAGGATACTTGGCACTGCGGAATCCGGACTCCCGTGCTGGTACACCGCCAGTTCCGAGCCCTGGCTTCGGACCGTGATCCGCCGGCCGTCGGGACGTGCCCCATGCGGGGGTGGATCCGGCGGCAGGGGAGAAGAAGACCGGTTGTGGTGCTGCTCCATGAAAATGTCTCCTGTTCCGACGCCGGCTTCCGGACCATTGCAGGTATGGATCACCACGATAGCCGTCCACAGCGCAGAAGCGCCGCCCCGGGTAAACCCAAGGCGGCGCTTCTGTCATTGCTTTGCTAGCCGGTTACTTCCGTCCGGCCAGGCACAGAATGTACTGCGCCAGTTCGTAGGCGTAGCGGACCCAGCCGCGAACGTCCCACCACTGCTTCGGAGCGGTCGGCGCCTTGCAGACCGGCGCCGGCGCCGGCGCTGCAGCCTTCTCGACCGTGACCGGCAAGGTTACCGTGGTGCCGGAACCAGCAGCCGTCAGCACCAGGGATCCGGCGCCGGAGGCCGACGCGGGAAGCGTCGCGGTCACTGTGGCGGCACCGGCGCTGACCGGTGCCGTGCCCAGGGCCGTGGAGGTGCCGGCAGCATTCACGAAGCTGACTGCCAGCGAGGTGTTGGCAGGGCTGCCGAGTGATGTCAGGTCCAGCTGGCCGACGGTGAACGTCGCTGCCGTGCCTGCCTTGACCGTGGTGGGTGCACCCTTGACGACTACGCCCTGACGGGCAAAGTCGGGAGACAGGGGACTGTTGGCCGAGATGTAACTGATCCAGGCGTCACGGTCTACCAGTCCGGTATCGCGGGTGTTCTTGCCTTCGTTGAAGACGGTGAAGTTGTCGCCGCCCTGGGCCAGGAAGCTGAACGTACCCACCCGGTAATCCCGGGCCGGGTCTATGGCGGCACCGTTGATGGTGACGCTTTGGATCCGTGAGCCGCGGGGCTGGTCCGGGTCGAAGGTGTAGGTGATGTTGTCCGAAAGGCCGAGGGCCAGGAAGGCACGTGAACTGCCGTCCGGCTGCCACTGCTGCTCCAACATTGTCTTCAGCTGGGCACCGGTCAACGTGGTGGTCCAGAGGTTGTTGACGAAGGGCAGGACCGCGTTGGCCTCGGCGTACGTTATGACGCCGTCCTCGCCGTAGTAGAGCTCGGCACGCAGGCCGCCCGGGTTGGTGACACCGATCTCGGCGCCTCCGCGTTCGGGGGCTGCAAGGGTGGACAGGAGTGAATCGGCCACCAACGCGCCAAGGGTGGATTCGGAACTGCGGTCATCGCGGGCAGTACCCACGAAGGCCGAGGTGATGTCTCCGGTGACGGAGCCGACGGGCTGGTTGCCCACCTCGGCCGAGTAGGCCAGGGCGGCGTCGACAATCCGCTTTACCTCGGCCACGGCCGGGTAGGCGGCTACCAGTTCCGGTGCGGCCGTCTTGGTGCGGGCCACGTTGGCTGCGGTGTAGGACGTGACCTCGTCGGTTGCTGCGTTGTATTCGAGCCGGATCTGGCCGATGAATTCACCGTAGGAACCGGTCTGCACCACGGGACGGGTCTTGCCGTCGCCGCCGGGAATGGCTGCATCCCAGGCGTACTGCTTGTGGGTGTGCCCGGTGTAGATGGCATCGACCAGCGGGGTGGTGTCATTGACGATCTCCGCGAAGGCACCGCCGGCCGCCAGCTCCTGATCGAGGTTGGCGCCGTCGGGGGTGCCGCTGCCGGCGCCCTCGTGGTATTCGGCGATGATCACGTCGGCGAGGTCCTGCTCCACCAACTGTTCGGCTACGCGGTTGACCGCTTCCACCGGATCGCCGAAGTCCAGGTTGCTGATTCCGCCCGGGCTGACCAGGCTTGCAGTCTCCCGGGTGATGGCACCGATAACGGCAACATCGACGCCGTTGACGTCGATGATCTCGTACTCCTGAAGTGCAGGCGTGGTGGTGCCCTTGGTGTAGACGTTGGCGCCCAGGTAGGGGAACTGTGCACCCGCGTCGACGCGGCCGGTGAGGTCCGCGAAACCACCGTCGAACTCGTGGTTGCCGACGGCCGAGGCCTGCAGCCCGAGGGCGTTCAGGACATCAAGGGTGGGCTGGTCCTGCTGCACCGAGGAAGCGAACAGGGACGCGCCGATGTTGTCGCCCGCGGAGAGGAACAGCGAGCTGCCCTCCGGTGCGCCGGCCTTCAGTTCCTCAACGGTTCCGGCGAACGGAACCGTGTTGGCATCAATCCGTCCGTGGAAGTCGTTGATGTTCAGCAGGTTCAGCGTGGCGGTGTCCGTACCTTCGGCGGTCAGGTCCATGCCGACGAGGATCGGGTCATGGTCCGAGGCCCGGTAGGGATCCGGTGCGTAGAAATCGGTGGCGTTGTAGTTGTAGCGGCTGTATTCGAAGGCCACCGACTCCACGGAGTTGATGTTCCAGATATCCGCGCCGGTGACAGCTTCATTGGCTGCCGGGGAGGCCAGGATGTGGTCCAGGCTGCCGACGGTCCCGCCGAAGGCATAGGAGTGCTTGCCCGTGGTTGCGCCGAGGTCAACGTAGCCGGCGTCAACCAGCACCTTGATGGGATCCTCCGCGTGGTAGGCGTTGAAATCGCCGAGCAGGAACACCTTGTCCGTGCCGGCTGCTTCCGATACGGTCCCGGCGAACTCCACCAGTGCCTGCGCCTGGCGGACGCGGTCTGCGTTAAAGCCGCCCTGGCCGGTGTCGGCATTCTCGCCGGAGGAGGGCGCCGAACCCTTGGACTTGAAGTGGTTGGTGACGGCGAGGATTTCGGTGCCGTCTTCCGCGCCGGCGGGGCGGAAGGCCTGGGCCAGCGGTTCGCGGGCGTTGGAGAACGCCTCTTCGTTGTCCAGGATGGTGGATTCGCCGACAGGTTCGGCGGTTCCGGTGCGGTAGATGAAGGCGGAGCGGATCACGTCTTCATCGGCAGGCAGAGCCGCGGGGGAGCGGACGTAGTCCCAGGTTCCCGGTGCCTGTGCGTTGAGGGCTGCCACCAGGCGCGACAGCGCATCGTCGCGGTTCTTGCCGAACTTGGCGGAGTTCTCCACCTCCATCAGCGAGACGACGTCAGCGCCCAGGGCGTTGATCGCGGCCACGATTTTGGCCTGCTGGCGTTCCAGGTTCGCTGCGTTGGCGGCGCCTCGGGCGTCGCAGCCTCCGTTGACGGTCACGGGTTCGCCGCTGCGGTTCTTGTAGAAGGTGCAGCCGGACAGCGTGTCACCGGTGGTGGTGAAGTAATTCAGCACGTTGAAGGACGCGAGCTTCAGGTTGCCGCCGACACTCTCGGGCGCCGCGGTGCGGGTGTTGGTGAACGACGCCGGGGTGGCCGTCGCCGCGTTGGCCTGTGTCAGTTCGGTCAGCGGCTGGAACTTCCAGGCACTGTTGCGGAAATCGAGGATCACGCCGGTGCTGAAGGTTGCTGCGGCACCTACCCGGACCGGGTTTTCCGGTGTCAGGTAGGGCAGGGGCTTGCCCTGGTTGGCGGCGTTGAGGAAGTTGGTGCTGGCACCGTCGTCGAGCTTCACGGCACGGGCAGCATTGTCCGCCACGACGGCGGCGTGCTCCGGGGTACCGACGGCAGCTACGGCGGTCGGCTGGACAAGCGGGGAATTGCCGGCTGCGAGGCCGATTTCTGCGTACTGGTTCAGCGAGAAGTTATCGGTGACGGTGAACTCGCCCTGAGGCGACAGCAGCATGCCCTCAAAGGTCTCGCGCTGTTCCTCGGTGGCCGGCCAGGCTACGGCGGCGGGCTTGACCTCGGGCGCTGCTTCGCTGAGCTTCGTCATGGCGCCGTCGGCGACGGTCAGCTGCGTGAGGTTGTAGTACTCGCCTACGGTACCCGTGACCTCGACGTAGTCGCCGGCGGTCACCTGGCCTGCAGTTGCCGCGGAGAAGATGAAGATGCCTTCCGATGCGGTGTGCGTGGCCGGGTTGATGTCACCGCCTGTACCCGGGGTCTGGATGTAGTAGCCGTTGAAGCCGCCGGTGGCGTAGACGCCCGTGACTTTGCCGCGGGTTGTGACCGTCTGGCCGATCAGCGGGCTGGCCGCACCGGTGCCCTGGATCTCGGCGATCGGAACCGCGTCGCCCGGGACCGGCACCGGTACCGGCGTCGTGGGTGTGGGTGTCGGTGTGGGGGTGGGCTCGGTGGGAGCCGTGCCGGCCGAAGACGTGGGGGTGACCGACGTGCTGAGGGTGAAGTCGGCGGCGTTGTTGTTCGAATCTGAGAACCCGGTGCGGTTCAGCGACTTCGGATCCGAGTTGCCGGCGGGCGCGGCCGCGCCTGCGGTCTCGAAGGTGTTGGAGGTGCCGTAGCCGATCAGATCGACCACGCCGGGAGCGCCGATGACCGAGCCGGTGGGCAGGGGATCAACGCGGGTGCCTTGGTTCGAGAGGATCAGGGTGCCGCCGCCTCCGGCGAAGCTGGCGCCGATGGAGGCGTCGGCGTTCGGGAGGGCCGCGCCGGTGGTGCCGTTGCTGGCGCCGGAAACCAGGTAATACCCGCCCGGAGCGATGCTGCCGGAGAGGGTACCGATGCCGGTGGGCGCCGCGGTGGCGGTCGCGGACCGGTACTGGAGGGACCAGCCGTCCAGGCTCACCGGTTCACTGGTGGGGTTGTAAAGCTCTACGAACTTGGTGTTGAACGGGGCGTTGGCGCTGCCGCCGGAAAGGTATGCCTCGTTGATGATGATGCCGGGAACGGCAGCGTTGCCGTCCTGTGCGTAGGCCGGGAATGCGGTCAGCGGGGCGGCGAGCAGGCCTGCTGACAGGGCGGTCCCGAGCGCGGCCTTCCATGGGAAAGGTCTCATGCCTCATACTCCTTGGTCGGCCGTGCGGGCCGACAGGTAATGGCCGCCGGAAACGGCGGCAGGGGATACAGCGAGTGATTACGAAGGGTGATGCTAGGCGGGGCGGGTTACGAGCAGGTGTCCGTCCGGTGACATGCGTCCATGCATGAGCTACGGGAAGGTTCCGCCTCGTCCCCCGAGGAGGCGGAAAAGTGATCGCCAGCACAGTGTACGGCCTCACACCCCCACTTCCTGCCACGAGGTACCGAGGAGTAACAAAGGAACGCCCGCTCACCGAGGGTGCCACGAAGGTTCGGCCCCTTATGGTCGTAGTGAACGCAAAACGAGTTCCTATCCGCCGAAGAGGAGGCCAATACGTGTCCGGCCAGTTCCCTGCTGCTGATTCCGGTGCGGTTGTGCAACCGATCGTCCACCGCCGGCACCGGCTCGCCGACGGCCGGGAGTCGCTGTTCTTCACCGACCGCGGCGGGCGACCGGTGGAAACCGTCGTGGATGCCCGTCCGCTGGATCCCCGTTCCGGCAACGGGGAGGTGCGCTTCGACCGGCTAACGGGGGAGTGGGTGGCAGTGGCCGCCCACCGCCAGGCCCGGACCTACCTGCCGCCCGCCGACCAGTGCCCCCTGTGCCCCACCCGTCCGGGACGGAGGTCGGAAATCCCGGCGGGGGATTTCGACGTCGTGGTCTTCGAGAACCGTTTCCCCTCCCTGGGACCGGAACTCGGCATCCTGCCGGAGCCGGAGCCGGAGGGGACAGGGGATGAACGTGTGCTGTGGGGGCGCCCCTCGCCCGCGTTCGGCCGCTGCGAGGTGGTGGTCTTCACCCCGGAGCACAACGGCTCCTTCGCCTCGCTGCCGTACACCCGCGCCCGCACCGTCGTCGAGGCCTGGGCGCAGCGCACCGGGGAACTCTCGGCCCTGCCGGGCATTGCGCATGTGTTTCCCTTCGAGAACCGGGGCCAGGACATCGGTGTCACGCTGCACCACCCGCACGGGCAGATCTACGCCTATCCGTATGCGGCGCCCCATGCCGCCCGGCTG
The DNA here is from genome assembly GCF_024385465.1 of Arthrobacter sp. zg-Y844. Lineage (GTDB taxonomy): Bacteria > Actinomycetota > Actinomycetes > Actinomycetales > Micrococcaceae > Arthrobacter_B. The sequence continues at coordinate 77,974 of NZ_JANFLS010000005.1, read as the reverse complement.
GCCCAACGCTCCCGGCAGCACCTGTCGGAGCATGGCCGGGCACTGATGGGCGAGCTGCTCCGGGACGAGTCCGAGGCCGGGGACCGTATGGTCCTGGCGGGCAGGCACTTTTCCGCGTATGTGCCGTACGCAGCCCGCTGGCCGCTGGAAATCCACCTGGTGCCGCACCGCCAGGTCCCGGACCTGGCCGCGCTCACGGGGGAGGAACGCGACGAACTCGCTGCCGTCTACCTCGAACTGCTGCAGCGGGTGGACGGACTGTACGGCACCCCCACCCCGTACATTTCCGCCTGGCACCAGACGCCGGTGAATGCCGCTGATCGGGAGGCGGGCTGGCTGCACCTGCAGCTCACCAGTCCCCGACGGGCAGCGGACAAACTGAAGTTCCTGGCCGGCTCCGAGGCGGCGATGGGTGCCTTCATCAACGACACCACTGCGGAGCAGACCGCCGCCCGCCTTCGGGAGGTGCGCGTATGAGCGCGCCGGTTCAGCCGGTGCAGTCCCGGGCGGAGAACCTTGCCCGGCGCTTTGCCGAGGTGTACGGCGCCGAGCCCGACGGCGTGTGGCGGGCTCCCGGGCGAGTGAACCTGATCGGCGAACACACGGATTACAACAACGGCTTCGTCCTGCCGTTCGCCATCGACCGCAGTGCCCTCGTGGCCGTGCGGCTGCGCCGGCCGGGGGAAACAGGGGAGCCCGACGTCGTGCGCCTCGCCTCCACCTATGCACCCGAGGGTGGGGAGCTGTCCCGTGCGCAGTTCCGTACCGGCGGGCTGGAGCCGGGCGGGGCCGGCGGCTGGGCGGCGTATCCGGCGGGTGTGGTGTTCGCACTGGAGCACAGCGCCGGCGTCGTTGTTCCCGGTTTTGACCTGCTGCTGGATTCCAGCGTGCCGGTAGGTGCCGGCCTGTCCTCCTCGCACGCCGTGGAAGTGGCCGTGATCGTGGCGCTGAACGAGCTGCTGGAGCTGGGCATGGACCGGCCGCGGATGGCCCGGCTGACCCAGTACGCCGAAAACGAATTCGTCGGTGCGCCCACGGGCATCATGGACCAGTCGGCATCGCTGATGGGACAGGCGGGCGGTGCGCTGTTCCTGGACTGCCGCAGCCTCGACTCCGAAACCGTGCCGCTGCCCCTGGCCCGGCACGGACTGGAAGTGCTGGTCATCGATACGCGGGTGGTCCACAGCCACGCCGACGGCGGCTACAGCGCCCGGCGCTCGTCCTGCGAACGCGGAGCGGCGGCGCTGGGTGCGGCGTCGCTGCGGGAGGTGCCTGCCGGTACCTCCCTGAACCGGTTGGACGGGGAAACCCGGCGGCGGGTCCGGCACGTGCTCGGAGAGAACGAACGCGTGCTGCAGGTTGTCGGGCACCTGCGGGCTGGCGACGTCGCCGGCATCGGGAACCTGCTGACCGCTTCCCATGCCTCGCTGCGGGATGACTTCGAAGTGTCCTGCCCGGAGCTGGACCTGGCCGTGGACACGGCGCTCGCCGCCGGTGCGCTGGGTGCCCGGATGACCGGCGGGGGATTCGGCGGCTCGGCCATCGCCTTGGTCCGGCAGGAGGACGAGGATCAGGTCCGTGCGGCTGTGCGGGGGGCCTTCGCGGGTAGAGGTTTCCGGGAGCCCGCCCTGTTCACGGTGCTTCCCGCGGACGGGGCCGGACGGATCCGGGTCACCCGGCCCTGAGGGGAATGACTGCCCGGCCGCTCCGGTCGCCCGAATTGCCGTCCTCGCCCTGCGAATACACCGCGAAGGAAATCGTTGCGGTTTTTTCACCCCACTGCACGGAAAAGGCTCCGCCACTGAACGGATCGTAGCCGTCATCGGTCAGCACCTGGTCCCGGTATGCGTAGACCGGGCCTTGCACCTGTTCGTAGACGGCATGCGAGCCGATCAGCAAAATGCTCTGGTTGTTGATCAGCAGTGTGTGCTCTCCCGCCGGCGCTGAGATTTTTTGGTAGCCGGGCCCCGAGAAGAAAATGGTGAGGAATCCATATCCAGCAAGGAGGAGCAACCATGCGCAGGTGATGATGCCGCCGAGGAAGCCGGCGGCACGACGCAGAAAGACATGGCGAAAGAGGCCGCTGAACCAGGGAACGAGTGTCCAGGAAGCTCCGAGGAAGAAACACCAGGCCGCCACCAGTGCAGCCACGATCAACTGGCCTGTGCCGATTCCCGCCCCGAGGTAAAGCAGGGTCCCGCTGGCTTGGAGCACGCGGAGGAGATAGGCCAGAGCCATAAGGCTTGCCGCCTGGACCAACGAGTTGGCCCCGGGGATGATGCGCGGCGGCAGACCCGTCATTTCTTGGCGTCCGCTCCACGGCCTATCTCGGCATGGACGGCGCGCATGCCCTGTTCGAGCGCGCGCAGGTCATTGATCGACAGCCGGGAGAGAATATCGACATTAAGTTCGGGGCGTCCGGCCACGAGCCGGCGCACCACCGTCCGTCCCAGCGGTGTTGCCTTCACCCGGCGTACCCGTGCATCCAGGGGATCCTCCGAACGGACGGCCACGCCCTGGGCAACGAGCCGGTCGATCAGGCCGGACATGGACGCCATGGAGACTCCGAAGGACTCCGAGAGGCCCCGGCCGGTGGCACCCTCCTCGGCGGTGACAAGAACGGTCAGGACCTTCAACTGGCGCACTGTCAGGTCCGTGGACAGCAGCGGATCGAGGAAGGCGGGTAGGGCCGTCGACTGCAGGGAATCGGCCAGTTCTTCGAGATTCAGCAGCACACGTTCGCGCTCCTGTTGCTCATTGCTTCCTTCGGTCATGAGTTCACCGTAGTGGCCGCGGACGTGTCGGCAAACACAGGGGTCAGCGAACCCTCAGTCAAATTAGTTAGGGTGAGGCTAACCGTTTATCGGTTTTTGAGATATACCGGCGTCCCCGCGGCTGCAGTTCGGAGTGAGACGGACTCCGAGCGCACCGGCGTCGTAGTCCTCCCGCTCTGCCCTGGGTCACGGGAACGCGCAAGCGAAGCGAGGACACTACATGAGCAGCACGCAAACCCCCATAGCGTACGAGCGCATAGAAGACGGCCTGGACGTCGAGGCGTTGAGGGCGAAGTACAAGGCGGAAAGGGACCGGCGGATCCGCCCGGACGGCGCCACCCAGTACCAGCCCGCCAAGGGAAAATTCGGCTACTACGCCACTGATCCCTACACTCCCCGCACCGAGCGGGAGCCATTGACGGACACCGTTGAGGTGCTGGTGATCGGCGGCGGGTTCGGCGGGCTGATGACCGGAGCCCGGCTGCGGGAGGCAGGCGTCGAAAGCATCCGCATGATGGATGAAGCCGGCGACTTCGGAGGCACCTGGTACTGGAACCGCTACCCCGGCATCCGCTGTGACATCCAGTCCTACGTCTACCTGCCGCTGCTCGAAGAAGTGGGTTACATGCCCAGCGAGCGTTACGCGCGGGGCGAGGAAATCCGCCGGCACGCCGTGGCCATCGCCGAACGCTTCGACCTGTACCGCGACACCGTTTTCTCCACCCGCGTCACCGGCCTGACCTGGGACGACGAAGCGCTGGAATGGATCGTCACCACCGACCGCGGGGACTCAATGCGGGCCCGCTACGTGATCACCTCCTCCGGAACGCTCACCCAGCCGAAGCTGCCGGGCATCCCGGGCATCGACTCCTTCAAGGGGCACACCTTCCACACCAGCCGGTGGGACTACCGCTACACCGGGGGAGACCAGTCCGGCAACCTCACCGGACTCGCGGACAAGAAGGTGGCCGTGGTCGGCACAGGTGCCACGGGCATCCAGGTGATTCCCATGGTGGCGCGCGACGCCGAGCAGCTCCTGGTCTTCCAGCGCACGCCGTCGTCCGTGGATATCCGGAACAACCGCCCCACCGACCCGGCCTGGGCCGCCTCACTGAAGCCGGGCTGGCAGAAGGAACGCATGGAGAACTTCCTTGCCGTGGTCTCCGGGGAACCGGTGGAGCAGGACCTCACCCGGGATGGCTGGACCTCCGTCCCGCAGCTGCACCGCAAGATGATCAGCGGCGCCGTCGACAAATCCGTGTCCGCGGAGGAACGTGAACGCCTCGACGAACTCGTCGACTTCCGGAAAATGAACTCCATCCGCGCCCGGGTGGACGAGGAAGTCTACGATCCGAAGACGGCCGAACTGCTCAAGCCCTGGTACCGCTATATGTGCAAGCGTCCGACCTTCAGTGACTACTACCTGGAGACCTTCAACCTGCCCAACGTGACGCTGGTGGATACGGCGGACTTCGGCGGCATCACCCGCATCACCGAGAACACCATTGTGGTGGGCGACGAGGAATACGAGGTGGACTGCATCATCTTCGCCACCGGCTTTGACGTAGGCGTCTCCGGTGTCACCTCCGGGGCCATGCCGGTAACCGGGCGCAGCGGCCAGACCCTGCTGGAAGCCTGGGGCCGGGGCCCGCGGACGCTGCACGGCTTCTACACCCACGGCTTCCCGAACCTGTTCCACCTCGGCTCGCTGCAGAACGCCAATTCGGTGAACTTTGTCCACATCCTGATGGAACAGGCCAACCACATCGGCGCCGTCATCGGCAGGGCACGCGAGGCGGGTGCCCGCTACATCGAACCGACGGCCGAAGCCGAGGCCGCCTGGGGCGAAACCATCCAGCGGACCTCCGCGGACAACCGCAAGTTCGCCGCGGAATGCACGCCCGGCTACTACAACCGCGAGGGCAACCCGCCGCCCGTCAGCTTCTCCTTCAGCCCGGGGCCGGTGGTGTTCCACCGGCTGCTGAAGCAGTGGCGTGAGGAAAGCATCGACGAGGTGCTGGTGAGGGAGGCTTAGGCTAGCTCGCCTCAGCCCCGCTCACCTGCGGGGCTCGGCAGCCCCGCTCACCTGCGGGGCCTGGCTCCGGCGGCAACGAAATTCCAGAGCTCGCAGAGCTCGCTTGGAATATTAAAGCCGCCTCCGCCAGGCCCCTACGGGTGTATGCCACCCCTAGCAGCGAGCAGCGAGGATCGGCCACACCTCGCCAGGACAGCCGGCACCTCATCCGTGCTGTTCTGGGTGGGGGGAGGTTAGCCGCCGTTTGATTGGCGGATGCCGGTGGCCAGGGCTTCGAATTCGTAGATGAAGCCGCCGGCAGGGCCGCTGACCGTAAGGTATGCCTCGTTGGTGCCGGGCTTGATGGCGATATTGGTGGCCGAGGTGAGGCCTTCCCGGTCCTCGGCCGGCACGGTGACGGTGGACAGGAGTTCGCCCCGGGGGCTGTAGACAAAGATGCGGGGCTGTCCGTGGACAGCCTGGTAGACATTGCCGTCGGCGTCCACGGCGTTGGAATCCGTCTGGCTGGTGCCGCCGTCAAAGTGCATGCCGGGGTGCGAGGTGGTGACTTCGGTTTTGTCCTCGTTGAGCACCAGGTAGTCGATCCGGTTGTCCATGTACTGGCTGACCCACAGGGCTTTGAAGTCCTCGCTGAAGGAGATGCCGTTCGGGGCGGCAAGGTTCTCGGCGAGGACGGTGGCCTCGGCGGTGTCCTTATCGATCCGCACCACCCGGCCCTTGGCTTCCCATGCCGGATCCGCGTAGCCGGTGGAATCGCTGACGAAGAGGTTTCCCTCCTCGTCGAAGGCCAGGTCGTCCGGGCGTATGGGGGCGCCGTCGACGTCGCCGGTAAAGAAGGTTTTGTGATCCTTGCCGTCGGCGGTGATGCTGTCGATTTTTCCGCCGGCAAAGTCCGTCAGGTAGATCCGGCCGTCCTTCGGGCTGAACTGCGCTGAGGTGTAGGCGCCGTTGCCCTCGGTGTAGACGCGGGAAACGGATTCATCCTCCACGTCCACCCGCATCACCTTGGCTTCGCCGGCCGGAGCCGTGACATCGACAACGAACAGGCCGCCGTCGGGCCCGAATGTGGGGCCTTCGATGAGGGTCATGCCGGTTTCCGGATGGATGGAGCTGACCTGGAGCACACGCTCGGCGGTCTGTTCGGGAACCAGGTGCATTCCGGTGTTCGACGCCGACTCGTCGTGATCGTCGTCCTCACCGGCGGCGCATCCGCTGAGTGCGGCGGCCAGACCGAGGGTCAGCACTGCCAGGCGGACCGGCTTCGGAAAAGAGGTGGGAGAGGTGCGGGACATGCTGGGGCTCCGATGCGGTGAGGGACTGCGGAAGCAATTACTTAGGACCACCCTAAGTGATTGGCGCCTTCGCCGGCATGGCCCTAGAGGGAAGCCGTGATGAGCGGTCCCTTCTGTACAGCAAAGGCGGTCTGGAACCCACTTAGCCAGCATCAGCTGTACACAAGGAGGTGCCGGGCCTGCAGAGCCTGGCCGTTAAACAAAAGAAGCGGCCCCTGATCAGGGACCGCTTCTCGTTGTCTGGCGGAAGGTAAGGGATTCGAACCCTTGGTACGGGGTTACCGCACACTGGTTTTCAAGACCAGCTCCATCGGCCGCTCGGACAACCTTCCTCACTATGTAGTCTGGCAGAAGGGATGAAATCACCAAAATTCCCTAAACCTGGAAGGACAGCATGAAAGCCATCGTTATTGGAACACCCGGCGGACCGGAAGCACTGGAACTGCAGGATGTTCCTGCTCCCGAGGCCGGACCGGGCGAGGTCCTGATCGACGTCATTGCCGCCGGCATCAACCGCGCAGACGTGATGCAGCGCCAGGGTTACTACCCGGTGCCCGCCGGAGCATCCGAGTATCCGGGCCTGGAAGTCTCCGGCCGCATTGCCGCGCTGGGTGCGGGCGTTGAAGGCTTCGCAGTGGGAACCGAAGTGGTGGCACTGCTGACCGGCGGCGGATACGCCGAGCAGGTTGCCGTCCCCGCCGGGCAGGTCCTGCCCCTCCCGGACGGCTTCGACGCCGTGACCTCCGCGTCCCTGCCGGAAACCGCCGCCACCGTGTTCTCCAACCTCTTTATGGCCGCCGGCGTCAAGGAGGGGGACTATGTCCTCATCCACGGTGCCACGGGCGGCATCGGCACCATGGCCATCCAGATGGTCGCCGCGTTCGACGCCGTTCCGATGGTGACCGCAGGGTCGGCCGAAAAGCTGGAACTGGCCGAATCGCTCGGCGCGAAGGTCCTTATCAACTACAAGGAGCAGGACTTCGTCGAGGCGGTGCATGAAGCCACTGACGGCCACGGTGCGGACGTCATCCTCGACGTCGTCGGTGCGAAATACCTGCAGCGGAACCTGGACGCACTCGCCGTCGCAGGCCGTCTGGTGATTATCGGGCTGCAGGGCGGCACCAAGGCGGAGCTGAACCTGAACCAGCTCATGACCAAGCGCGCTGCCGTCATCGGCACCACCCTGCGCGGCCGGCCCGTGGAGGAAAAGGCCGCCATCATGTCCGCCGTCGGCGAGTACGTCTGGCCGCTGCTGGTTTCCGGCCAGATCCGGCCCCTCGTGGACCGCACCTTCCCGCTGGCCGACGCCGCCGCCGCGCACGAGTATTTCGACTCCGGGCAGCACGCGGGAAAGATCCTGCTGACGATCTAGGCAAGCACCCCGCCGGGCGGCATCCCGCCCGGCGGAATCCCGACGACGACGGCGGCCGCGCACCTGTGCGGCCGCCGTCACGTATGTCTGTGACCGCCGCCTCACGCGCTGGTAATCTCAAGGTGCAGGGCCACTCCCTGCCCCCGTTCGGTACGTATGTCAATGCAGACAAGCCACCGCAGACAAGCCACCGCAGACAAAAGGGATCATCATGAGCGAGAACCAACGGCGCCGGGCCGACAACCGGCAACCACTGGACGGCGACGTCCTGGAACAGGACCCGGCACTGCCGCCGGTGGCCGTGGACCCGGAAGTCCTCGAGGCGGAGGACCGCCGCTGGACGCCCGCGAAGATCGCCGTTTGGGCCGGCATTGCCCTGCTGGGCGGTTTCAGCTGGACCATGCTCGCCGTAGTCCGCGGCGAAACCGTGAACGCCATCTGGTTCGTGTTCGCCGCCGTGTGTACCTACCTCATCGGCTACCGCTTCTATTCAAAGCTCATCGAAGCGAAGCTGCTGAAGCCCAATGACCGCCGCGCCACCCCCGCCGAATACAAGGCGGACGGCAAGGACTACGCCGCCACGGACCGCCGGGTCCTCTACGGCCACCACTTCGCCGCCATCGCCGGCGCCGGACCGCTCGTCGGACCGGTCCTGGCCGCGCAGATGGGCTACCTGCCCGGCACCATCTGGATCATCGTGGGCGTGGTGCTGGCCGGTGCCGTCCAGGACTACCTGGTGATGTTCTTCTCCATGCGCCGCGGCGGGCGCTCCCTGGGCCAGATGGCGCGGGATGAACTCGGACTTATCGGCGGCACCGCCGCCCTGATCGCGACCCTGGTCATCATGATCATCATCGTGGCCATCCTTGCCCTGGTGGTGGTGAACGCCCTCGCCGAAAGCCCGTGGGGTGTCTTCTCCGTGAGCATGACCATCCCCATCGCCCTGTTTATGGGCGTGTACCTGCGCTACCTGCGTCCCGGCAAGGTCACCGAGGTCTCCATCATCGGCTTCGTCCTCCTGCTCGCCGCCATCATTGCCGGCGGCTGGGTTGCCGGGACACCGCTGGGCGACGCCCTGACCCTGGAGCCGACCACCATTGCGTGGGGCATCATCATCTACGGCTTTATTGCCGCCGTCCTGCCGGTCTGGCTGCTGCTGGCCCCGCGAGACTACCTCTCCACCTTCATGAAGGTGGGAACCATCGTGATGCTGGCCGTGGCCATCATCATTGTCCGCCCGGAGATCAGCGTTCCGGCGGTCAGCGAGTTTGCCAGCCGGGACGATGGACCGGTGGTCGCCGGACCGCTCTTCCCGTTCCTCTTCGTCACCATCGCCTGCGGCGCCTTGTCCGGCTTCCATGCCCTGATTTCCTCCGGCACCACCCCGAAGATGCTGGAGAAGGAACGCCAGACCCGCTTCATCGGCTACGGCGGCATGCTGATGGAGTCCTTCGTGGCCATCATGGCGCTGGTGGCTGCCATCTCCATTGACCGGGGCATCTACTTCGCCATGAACTCGTCCGCCGGCGCCACCGGCGGAACGGTGGAAGGCGCGGTCGCCTTCGTGAACGGCCTGGGCCTGGCCGGTGTGAACCTCACTCCGGACATGCTCTCGTCGCTGGCATCCAACGTGGGCGAGGAATCCATTGTGTCGCGCACCGGCGGCGCGCCCACCCTCGCCGTCGGCCTGGCCACGATCATGCAGAGCCTGATCGGCGGACCCGGCATGATGGCGTTCTGGTACCACTTCGCGATCATGTTCGAGGCCCTGTTCATCCTCACCGCGGTCGACGCCGGCACCCGGGTGGCGCGGTTCATGCTGCAGGACACCATCGGCAACGTGGCCCCGAAGTTCAAGGACATGTCCTGGCGTCCCGGAGCCTGGATATGTACGGCAATCATGGTCGCCGGCTGGGGGTCGATCCTGATCATGGGGGTCACGGACCCATTGGGCGGCATCAATACGCTGTTCCCGCTCTTCGGCATCGCCAACCAGCTGCTGGCCGCCATTGCGCTGGCCATCTGCATGGCGATCATTGCCAAGAAGAACGCATTCAAGTGGCTCTGGATCGTGGCACTTCCCCTGGCGTTCGCCGCAGTGGTGACCATCACGGCGTCGTTCTACAAGATCTTCTCGCCGGTGCCGAGCGTCGGTTACTGGGCCAACCACGAGGCCTTCCAGCAGGCACTGGCCGACGGGAAAACCAGCTTCGGCACGGCCAAGACCGTGGAGGCCATGGAAGCGGTGGTGCGCAACACGCTCATCCAGACCACGCTCTCGGTGGTGTTCGTGACCCTGGCGATCATTGTCATCATCACGGCCATCATTGCCAGCATCCGGTCCTTCCGTTCGGGCGGCGCCCCGAGCGCCGAGGATCCGGCCGTTCCGTCCCGCACCTTCGCACCGGCCGGTTTCCTGGCGACGCCCGCTGAAAAGGAGATCCTGGCCCAGTGGGAGTCGCTGCCGGAGGCTGACCGGCCCGCAAAGAGGGCGGCGCACACATGAGTGCCGCCGTCGCCGTCCGCCAAGGGGTCACCGGGTTCGTCCGGTTCTTCCGTGACGTGATGGGGGAGGACGCCTACCGCAAGTACACGGACTTCCATGCCTCGTCCGGCTGCACCTCGCCGCTGATGAGCGAACGCGAGTTCTGGCGGGACAAGATGGACCGGCAGGACGCCAACCCGGAGGGCCGCTGCTGCTAGCAAGGCGGGCGATCCGGCAATAAGGACGACGGCGGCACCGCAGCTGATTGCCTCAGCTGCGGTGCCGCCGTCGTTGTTTCGCTTTGTTGCTTCCCCCTTGGGACGCCTGGGCCCGGCCTGTCGAACCGGAGAAAACGCCAAAACGGGAGGACGATACCGGAAAACCGCCCGCCCGCGGGGCAACCGCCGCCAACCGTGAGAGCATTAATGCCATGACTGAACAGAACGGATCCTCCGAGCGCCGCGAGGCGGCTCCGGGGACTGGGCAGAAGTCAGAACAGACACCGGCGGACGATGGCACGGCCCGCGCCGTTGCGCCCGCCGGTGACGCCGGAGCGGTGAACCACGCCGGGGACAGCCGGGAAGCGCCCGGGCACGGTAAAGGCAAGGCCGGACCGGCGAAGCTCAACGAACTGGTGGATGAGCCGGCAAAGGTCATGCGGATCGGCACCATGATCAAGCAGCTGCTGGAGGAAGTCCGCAACGCACCGCTGGACGATGCGGCACGCAACCGGCTGGCGGAGATCCACTCCCGGTCCCTGAAGGAACTCGAGGACGGGCTGGCCCCGGAACTCGTGAACGAGCTGCACCGGATCAACCTGCCGTTCACGGACGATTCCACCCCTACCGACGCCGAGCTGAGGATTGCGCAGGCCCAGATGGTGGGATGGCTGGAAGGGTTGTTCCGCGGCATCCAGACGGCCATTGCCGCGCAGCAGACCGCCAGCCACGCGGCCGGGCGCCTGCAGCTGCGCCAGCTGCCGCCCGGAACCATACTGGCGCCGGGTGTTGTTATCGGAGACGATGGGGAACCTCACCGCGCTTCCCAGGGGACGGGCAGTCCGCGGCAGGAACCACAATCGGGCCCCGGCCAGTACTTGTAGGACGTTGATGGTACTTTTTGCAGCCGCCCGGCAGGGGCGGAAAGACGACGCGGAGCTCGGCAAGGGTGTCTGGCGCCGTGCGCACGACCGCTTTACGCGGGGCCTGGACCGCTATTACCAGATGCTCGAGGGCGTGCAGGATGACGCCATCTACAACGAGCTGGTGACCGTGGCCAATGAGCTCGCCGGGCTGCTTCCGCGCGTCCGGGAGGTGTGCGCCTCTGCCCAGCTGCAGCTGCCCAGTACCGGACAGAACATACCCGGAGCGTTGACCGCAGTGCACCGGGCACTGTCCCGCAGCGGCAATTCCCTCGCTGCCGCCGCCGAAGCCGCCGCCATGTCGCGGCTCGAAGGGGAGCGCTGGGGGATCGCGTCCGCCGGCCTGGACAATGTGCGGCGGCGGGCGGAACTCGTCCAGGAGGACGTGGTTGAAGCCGAACGCGCGCTGCTCAGCGCGCAGGAAACCGGGATTTCGCGGAAGTAGGAAGCGGTTTCCTGAAAATACCGGTAATACCGCAAAAGAAACCTGGAAATCCGGGAATACGTTACGTGGGGTTTTCGCGGTGAGCTTATCCGCTTTGTCCTGCCCGGCATCAGGGCAAGGATGAGGAGATGACTACATCACCGGTACTGACTTTCAATGACGGCAACACCATCCCCCAGCTCGGCTACGGCGTGTGGCAGGTTGAGGACGAAGTTGCCGAAAAGGTAGTGGGACAGGCATTCGAGGTTGGCTACCGCCACATCGACACGGCCAAGATCTACGGCAACGAAGCCGGCGTCGGCCGCGCCATCGCCGCCACCTCCGTCCCCCGCGAGGACATGTTCATCACCACGAAGGTGTGGAACGCGGACCAGGGCTACGAAGAAACCCTTAAGGCCTTCGACGCCTCCATGGAGCGCCTCGGCCTGGAAACCCTCGACCTGTACCTGATCCACTGGCTGCAGCCGAAGCAGAACAAGTACGTGGACACCTGGAAGGCGCTGGTCGAGCTGCAGAAGCAGGGCCGCGTGAAGTCCATCGGCGTCTGCAACTTCACCAAGGAAGCCCTGCAGGAAATCATCGACGCCACCGGCGTTGTCCCGGTCCTGAACCAGGTGGAAACCCACCCGTACCTGAACCAGGCGGACCTGCGTGCCTTCGAGGCCGAGCACAATATCCTGCACGAGTCCTGGTCCCCGCTGGGCTCCGGCAAGGGCCTGCTCGAGGATCCCAAGCTCGTTGAGATCGCCGCGAAGTACGACGGCGCCACCCCGGCCCAGGTCGTCATTGCCTGGCACCTGGCCCTGGGCAGCATTGTGATCCCCAAGTCCGTCACGGAATCCCGTATCCGGGAAAACTGGGAAGCCCTGAACCTCACGCTGAGTGACGAAGACATCGAGGCGATCAACGCGCTCGACAACGGCACCCGCTACGGCGCGGATCCGGCCACGGCCGACTTCGCATAAGCCTTCCGGCTTAAGTACAAAAGGCGCACGTTCCGCGGAACGTGCGCCTTTTTGTGTTGGAAACCTATGCGGCCACCGGCTCCAGGGGAGCACGGACCGGCCAGTCCTGGCCCTCAAGGATCACCTGGGCGCAGCTGCCCGTGGACAGATTGACCACGATCGGCGCCAGCAGGTTCACGGTGGTCCCGCCGACCGTCGGATTGGCCACCACCAGCACGGCGGCGTCCTCGGGAGTCTCCAGTTCCAGCTGATAACGCTGTTCGTCGGTGATTTCCGGGTGGTAGTCCGGAAGATAGACGGAGGCGTCCAGCACGTAGAGGCGCCTGCTGCCGCCGTCGGCGCTTCCGGCCGCGGTCATGGCGAACAGGCCGGCGGCGCCGTCGATCTCTTCGAGGTCGAAGTGCACCTCCGGAGCCAGCCCCGGAGGAGGAGTCAGGAACGTCAGGCCGGTGCTCATCGCAGGAAGTCCATGAGCGTCGGCTGAAGTGCCTTGGCCGTCACAGCGAGGGCCGACTGATAGGCGACTTCCTGCAGCTTCATGTCCAGAATGACCTTCGCCGTGTCCAGGTCTTCGATCCCCGAGCGGCGGGTTTCCAGACTGATGGACTTCTCGGCCAGGTTGTCCTTGGCATTGAGTGTGGCTGCATGCCGGACGCCGAGCGCGGAATGTTCCATGAGGACGGTGTCGGCCGCCGCGTCAACCTTCGTCAGGTAGCCGCTGACGTCGTTGTTCGCTTCCAGGTCCGCCACGAGGTTGTCCATCATCCGAAAGACCGAGTTGTCTCCCTTGCCGAAAACGGCCTCACCGTCGGTGTCCACGCGCATCTGGGTACTGCTGTCCAGTCGGCGGGTGGTGGGGGTTCCGCTGCCGCTGTAGGTGTAGGCGCCGTCCGTTTCGGTGAACGCCTTGCCGGTGTCCGAGGTGCCCGCGAAGACCGTGCGGCCAAGGTGGGTGGTGTTGGCCTCGCGCAGCAGATCCGTCTTCAGGCCGGAGAGTTCCGTGGCGATGGCCTTGCGGTCGGTCGGCGAAAGCGTGCCGTTGGCAGCGTTCAGCGTGAGGTCCTTGACCCGGCGCAGGATGTCAGTGGTATTGGTCAGCGCATTGTCGGTGACGGTAAGCCAGCCCTCTGCGTCGCTCACGTTGGACGTGTACTGCACGTTGGCCCGGATTTCCGACCGTACCTTCAGTGCATTGGCGGTCCCCGTGGGATCGTCGGACGGGCGGGCAATGGCAGCGGAGGAGGCGACCTGCTCCTGCAGTTTGGCCATCCGGGACATGCTGGCCTGCAGGTTCTGCTGGGCCGTACGGGCCATGGTCTGGTTCGTGGTGCGGCTGATCACGGGTTACCTTCCAACAATTCCGGTGCGGTTAATGAGGGTGTCAAGCATTTCGTCAATGGCGCTCATGACGCGGGAGGCACCCTGGTAGGCGTGCTGGTACATCAGCAGGTTCACGTTTTCTTCGTCCAGGTCCACCGAGGCGTTGGAAAGCTGAAGATCCAGTGCGGAGGAGGACGCGACGTCGGCCAGCGTTGCCTGCTGCAGTTCGGCTCGGCTCTGCGACGCGGTGGCCGTGACGAAGGCGCTCCAGACCTTGTCCGCGGACCCGGCCTTGGAACCCAGCTGGGCAATCTGGTCGGCGATGCCGCCGTCGAGTGTTCCCGAGCCCGGCCGGCCGGAAGCAATGCCGGAGGCATCGGTCGGCACAGTGGCCAGGGTGGTTGCGGCCGGGGTGCCCACGCTGAAGAAATCTCCGCCGGCGATACCCGCTGTGGTTGCGCCTTGACGGTGCAGCTCGTTGACGCTGGAAGCCAGCGAGGCGGCAACCTCGTTGTAGGAAGCTGCGGCCTGCGCGAAGACGCCGCCGTTGCCGGCCGAGGCGAGGAGCGACGTGGCGCCGGCAATTTCGCCCTTGCCAATGCCTGCCGAGCCGGGCCGGTCGGTCCAGCCCACCACGGGTTCCTGCGCATCGTCCATGGTTTTTCCGCCGGTGACCTGGAGCGAACGGGCATTCGTGCCGGACACCAGTGCATTGCCGTCGATGAGGACATCCACCATGCCGTCGGAGGATTCCCGCACCGTGGCGCCGCTAAGCGCTGCGATGGTGGTGGCCAGGGCGTTGCGCTGGTCAACGAGTTCGTTCGCCGACGCGCCGGAGGCAAGCGTGGAGCGGATGGCCCCGTTAAGGCTGGCCAGCTGCTTTGCGCTGGAATTCAGCTCAGTGACCATGTCATTGAGGCCGCTGCGGGTGCTGTTCCACTGGTCCCGGACCGCGTTGTAGCCGTTGGCGATCTGGCCTGCGGCGGTACTGGCCGCGCTGAGCAGTACGGCGGCGGCCGTGTTGTCCGAGGGATTGTGGGAAATGCCGTCCCAAGCGGCGGAGAAGTTCTGCAGCGCCGTGGAGAGCCCGTTCTTGCCCGGCTCGTTGAAGCCGTCCTCCAGCTCGATCAGCGCGTTGGCGCGGACGGCGGAATAGCCTGCGACGGCGGCGGTGCTGCGTACCCGGGTGTCCAGCTGCTGGCTGCCCAGCCGGGCAATGGAATCCACCGATACGCCCTGGCCTACCCCGGTAGGGGCGGCGAACCTGCCGGCCGGGGCGAGGGAGGGCGCTGCGGAAGTATTCAGGCGCTGCCGCGTGTAGCCGGCCACGTTGGCGTTGGCCACGTTCTGGCCGACGACGTCAAGGCCCTTGCGGGCGGCGGTGAGGCCGGTGTACGCCGTGTTCAGGCCGCTGAAGGTGCTCATTCTCTAGGAGTCCTTAACGTCAAATGCTCTGGTCAACCAGCCGGGCGGCTGAGGTGGGGGCGGCCGAGGTACCGGACGCCGTGTAGGTATTCGCTTCCGGGCTTAGCCCCGCCAGCGTTTCCTGGGCCGAGCGTGCCGCAGTGCGCAGGAACTGTTCGTTGATATCGCGCAGTTCGCGGATCTTCACGGTCAGCTCGGTCATGGCCTGCAGGTGTGCGTTGAAGATTTCCGTCCACGGACCGGGAGGAGCTGCGGCTACCAGCTCACGCAGCGTGGCGTTTTCGGAGGTGCCCCATTCGACGGCGAGTCCGGCAACGGCAACAGCCCGGCCGAGATCGGCTCCGCGGAGGCGCTCGAGGACTTGTTCAACCTCGCGCGTGGCGTGCGTCAGCCATTTTGTTTTTCCGGAGGTGAGCAGCAGTTGTTCTTCTTCGAGCTTGAACACAAGAAGTTCCAACAACTCGCGCTCTTCCCAAAGAAGGGCCGAGAGTTTCTGGGTACCCATGCGTTGCTCACCTCCTAGGTGGTGCACTGAATGTCTCTAAAGTGGAATAAGACGTCTGATTTCAGGCCCCAACCTGCGGCAAAAGTCTTTGGTTTGGCGTCCGCATTCCAATACGTCCGCCACAAATCACTATCGGCCGGTTCATCTTCAATGTAAGTGGTATGTTTCAGCTAAAGCGCTTCAGCGTGGATCCACCAGCGGACTCAGCCACTGACCACGAAGCAGGCGCGCAACTGGTCGCAGTATTGGGGGACAGTTGGGGAACAAGGGCTTGGGGGTCCAAATTGAATCGCGCTGAACGTAATGCAATGGTTGTGGAAAATCTGCCTTTGGTTGGTTATCTCGTATCCGAAGTCTGCGCCAAGGCCACGCACCTGTCGCGTGACGACCTGGCCTCGGCTGGATCCATTGCCCTTATAACGTCTGCCGACTCGTTCGATCCGGACCTGGGTGTTCCCTTTGGAGCCTATGCCCGCCGACGCATCGTCGGTGCCTTTGCGGATGAAATGCGTTCCAATGACTGGGCCACGCGATCCGCCCGCCGGCGGATCAAGGAAACCCTGGCGGTGAAGGAAACCCTCACCGGCGCCCTGGGCCGCACTCCCAATGTGGACGAGATTGCCTCCGCCTTGGGTGTGGACCGCACTGTGGCTGAGGATGCACTGTCGGATGCTTCCCGCACAGTGTCCAGCCTGGACGAATCCGCCACGGATTTCCTGATCGCGGACATGCCGTCGCCCGAGGGTTCCCTCCTGGCCTCCGAGCGCTTGAAGTACCTGCAGGCCGCCGTCGCCGCCCTGCCGGAAAAGATGCGGTATGTAGTGGAGGAGATCTACTTCCACGACCGCACGGTCAAGGAAATCGCCGAAGAACTCGGCAGCACCCACTCGGCCGTGTCCCAGCAACGGGCCGAAGCGGTCCGCCTCCTTCGGGACGGCCTGGGCACGCATTACTCCGACGCTGCTGCGGCACCGGAACTCCAGTCCCGGATTGCACCGGCACGCCGCAACGCCTATCTCACCTCAGTGGGAGAACGCACCGCCGGCGGCATCACCCGGCACCATCTGGCCCCGGCCCTTCCCGGCGCGCAGGCTTTTGTGCCCGGACTTACGGGTGTTCCGGGCCGCCCGGCAACTTTCAATCCGGCCGCTTCCTAGGCTTACCGCCGCACTTAAATCTTTTTTCGAATTCTTTTTCAGAACTGCTAACACCCGTCGGTGCTCCGCCGATAGCTATGGTTGCAGGCCCACGGAAGGGCCTGTTAGTACAGCCCACTCACGGAGGAATACATCATGGGTTTCACAATCAACACCAACGTTTCGTCGCTCAACGCCATGCGCAACCTGAACCTGAACCAGACGAACCAGGCCAAGTCGGTGGAGCGCCTCTCCAGCGGTATGCGCATCAACCGTGCGGCTGACGACGCTGCAGGCCTGGCAATCTCCGAAGGCCTGAAGAACCAGGTTTCCGGTCTGACGCAGGCCGGCCGCAACGCCCAGGACGGCATCAGCCTCATCCAGACTGCTGAAGGCGCCCTGACCGAGGTCCACAACATCCTCAACCGTATGCGTGACCTGACGGTTCAGGCTGCTAACGATACGAACAACGAAGAGTCGCGTACGGCGATCCAGACCGAAGTCACCGCACTGACCTCGGAGCTCGGCCGGATCAAGGACACCACGAACTTCAACGGCATCCAGCTGCTGGACAACACGGTAACCTCCGGTGCAGTGGCCGGCACCCTGAAGATCCAGGTCGGCGCCGATGCCGACGAGACCATCGACGTTACCCTGGCCAACGTTGCCAAGACGCTGGAAGATATGGGCACGCTGGCCGTCGATTCGCAGGCAAACGCTGCGTTGGCCACCGCCTCACTGGACACGGCCATCGCGGCCACCTCTGATCAGCGCGCCACCTTGGGTGCACAGCAGAACCGCCTCGAGTCCACCTCGCGCTCCATCGCGGTGTCCGTGGAGAACCTCTCCTCGGCCAACTCCCGCATCCGCGACACGGACATGGCTGCGGAAATGGGTAACTTCACCAAGTCCCAGATCCTCTCCCAGGCCGCTACCGCGATGCTGGCCCAGGCCAACCAGATGAACTCCGGCGTTATGTCGCTCCTGCAGTAGTAGCAGCGCCTGACCAGATTCATCAGCAGTAACCGCAGAACCGGCAGGTGAATGGCCGCTGGCGGCGGGGAAACATGACTTGGACCTCACGCTTCCCGCCGCCAGCCCATTCCCTGCCTTCTGTTTGTCACCGCAGGACATGTAGCCCCAGCAGGACCCAGCAGGATCCCGTAAGACACCAGCAGGACACGGCAGGACTTCTCAAGGAGCATTTTCATGGCGCTAGGCATTGACGGGCTGATCAGCGGCATCGACACCACCGCCATGATTGCGGACCTGATGAAGATCGAAGCCCGCCCGCAGAAGCTCCTGAAGGACAAGGTCGAGAGCAACCAGCTCTTTGTGACCGCCCTGCAGAACCTCAACACCAAGATCGCTTCCCTGACCGAAGCCGCCGGGAAGATCGCCAAGGCAGGTGGAACGGACCGCTACGCCGCCGTCACCGGCTCCGCCAGCGTCACGGCCACCACCAAGGCCGGCGCTGCCGCAGGCTCGCTGGACATCACGGTGAACAAACTGGCCACGGCACAGGTCTCCCTTTCTGGCGCCATGGCGGCGTGGCCCAACGGCGACGCCCTTTCCATCTCCGCCAACGGAACCATCACCGAGCTGGACACGGCAGGCAAGAGCCTGGATCAGGTCATCAGCACCGTCAACAAAGCCAACCTGGGTGTCACCGCCGTCAAGATCGCTGCCGGCAGCGTGGACGGCGTCGCCCAGTACCGGATGCAGTTCAGTGCCTCCGCCACGGGCTCGGCCGGTGCGTTTACCGTCTCGCAGAACGGCACGGACCTGGGTGCCATCCGCGCCGGTCAGGACGCCGAGGTCACCCTGTGGGCCGGGGTGGCCGGAGCCGAAACGAAGATCACCTCCGCCACCAACACCTTCACGGACCTGATGCCCGGTGTGGACATCACGGTCTCCGCGGTGTCCGCCGATCCGGTCAACGTGGCAGTGAGCCGGGACGTCAAGGCGATTTCGGCCGTCGCGGCCTCCCTGGTGGCCACCCTGACGGATGTTTTCGGCTACATGGACCGGAACTCCGCCGTGACGATCGATACCTCCGACGGCGTCACCAAGACCACTGGTGGAGTATTCACCGGGGATTCGGCCACCCGCTCCCTGAAGCAGTCCATTATGGGTGCGGCCACCGGCTCGCTGGACGGGCGTTCGACGTCGGACATCGGCATTACCCTCACCAAATACGGCACCGTGGAGTTCAACGCCGACAAGTTCGCCGCCGCCCTCGCAGCGGATCCGGAAAAGACCCAGGCTTCGCTGCAGGCAATTGCCAGCCGCGTTGAGGCCGTAGGTAAGACGGCCTCGGATAAGTACGACGGCTCCATTACCAAGCGGATCCAGAGCCAGGAATCCACCGTGAAGTCGCTCAACAGCCAGGTTGAGCAATGGGACCGCCGGCTGGCGTCGCGCGAATCCACGTTGAAGCTCGTCTGGACCAACCTTGAAGTCAAACTTGGCTCGCTCAACAGTCAGATGGACTGGCTCACCGGCCAGCTCGACTCCCTCTCCGCCTCCTCGAGTAAGAAGTGACCGTGAACTACGGACTTGCAGCTAAACGGGCCGAATATGCACGCAATGCCGTGCTCTCGGCCTCGCCTGCCCGGCTCCTGACCATGCTCTACGACCGGTTGCTGCTGGACCTTGCCCGGGCCGAAACCGCGCAGCAGAATGCCGAGTGGCCGGTGGCTTCGGAGAACCTGCTCCATGCCCAGGCCATCATCACCGAGCTGATGGGCACGCTGAAGACCGAGGTGTGGGAGGGCGGGGAAAACCTGCACGGGATCTACACCTATTCGTTGGCGAACCTGATGAACGCGAACATCGGCCGGGACGCAAAGCTGACCCGGGAATGCATCGACCTGCTCGAACCGATCCGCCTGGCCTGGCATGAAGCGGCGGCACAGCTCCCCGCCGCCGGTGCAACACCCGCAGCCGCCGGCACACCGGGAGGGGTTCTCGGTGTCGGCTGAATCGGCAGAACCCTACCGCGGCCCGGAGGAACTGGCCAACCTCGCGCTCTGGGAATTCGTCCTCACGCAGCTCGAAGACAACCTGGAGTCCTTCCTCGAAGGACAGTCCCTCACGGAACAGGCCCGCGAGGTGGCGGCCGACTGGGAACCTCCGGCGGACCTCGGCCCGCTCCCCGAGGAGCTCGTTACCCGTGCCCGGATGCTGTCCAAGGCGCAGACCCGGGCATACGCCCAGCTGCGCAGTGAGTCGCGGACCAACCGGAAACAGTCCCTGCTGATTCGCAGTGTCCCCGGCCCCGCGGCGTCGGCCGTTTATCTCGAAGTTGACGGCTAAAAGCAGCGAAATCGGAAGACTGCTTACTTTTCCTATACCGCATACTTGCAAAAATCCAAAAGAATTACTTGATTACCGCTTACCTACTCGTTAATTCGGCCGATAACCATTAACGAGCACGGATAGCTCACGAAAGAGGCCACGGATCGGCCGCACTGTCCCTTTAGCGAGAACTGGGTTTCACTGTGTTCGATTCCGTCTCCTCCATTGCGCTGCAAAGCGCCCTGGACGGTCTTGCCCTCCGTCAGCGGACCATCGCAAACAATATTGCGAATGTGAATACCCCCGGCTACCAGGCCCAGCGCGTCACTTTCGAGGACGCCCTCGCTAAGTCGGTAAAAGCCGGCAATGGAGCAGTCGCCGCCACCACCTCGCGTTCCCTTGAACCCACCCGCCTGGACGGCAGCAACGTCAACCTGGACACCGAAACACTGTCCAATATCGACACCGTGCTGCGCTACCAGTTCGCCACCCAAGCCGTTGGCGGAGAAGCCAATTCCCTCCGCACGGCATTGAGGACCAACTAATGACTTTCGATGCCATCGGCATTGCCGCAACCGGACTCACCACGCACCGTAAGTGGCTGGATGCAGTTTCCGACAACCTGGCCAACGCCAACAATGTCTCCAGCACCGACGGTGCTGCTTTCCAGGCCCGCTACGTCGTAGCCCAGGAAGGCCGGGAAGGCAGCGGAGTCCACGTCACAGGCGTGGAGTACGGCGACGCCGAAGGCCGGATGGTCTACCAGCCGGACCACGCCCTCGCCGACGCCGAAGGCTACGTCCGTTACCCGGACATTGACCTGTCGGAGCAAATGGGCAACCTGATCCTTGCCCAGCGCGGCTATGAAGCGAATGCCGCCGTGGTCGACCGTGCCAAGAGCACATACGAAGCAGCACTGCAGATTGGACGCTCCTAATGCCCGTTCCCGCCATCGCCGCAGTCAGCAGCACCACGCCGACGGGATACGTGGAAGCCGTAAAGCCTGCCGTCTCCACTGACGGTTCCTCCTTTGCCACGCAGCTCACCGGAGCCGTAGACAACGTCACCGAACTGCAGTCCACGTCCAAGACACTCGCCGTGCAGGCCGTGACCGGCGACCTTGATGACATCCACGCAGCCACCATCGCGTCCACCCGGGCCTCCGTCACGCTGGAACTTGTCGCCGCAGTGCGGAACAAGGGTGTTGACGCGTTCAACGAGATCATGCGGATGCAGGCCTGATGCCCGGACCCATGAGCGCGATGACCGGCCGGCTGGGCAAGACGGCAGGCCAGTTCACCCTGGCGCAGAAGACCATCGCCATTATCGGTATTGCCGTGGTGGCCCTGGGCATTGCGCTGCTTGCCTCCTGGCTGACCAAGCCGGCCTACACCCCGCTGTTCTCCGGCCTCGAAGCCACGGATGCCAACAGCATCGTGGAACAGCTCAAGACCGACGGCGTTCCCTACGAGGTGGCCAACGGCGGCGGCACCATCATGGTGCCGGAGGAATTCGTGTACGACCAGCGGCTCAAGGCCGCAGGTGCCGGCCTGCCGTCCGAGTCCAGCGGCGGCTACTCGCTGCTGGACGAAATGGGAGTCACCTCCTCGGAATTCCAGCAGTCCGTAACCTACAAGCGGGCCCTGGAAGGCGAGATCGCCAAGACCGTAGGTGCCATCGACGGCGTGAAGAACGCCTCCGTGCAGCTGGCCATCCCCGAAGACACGGTGTTCGTTTCCAAAAAAGCCGATCCCACCGCATCCGTATTCGTGGAAACGCAGAACGGGACCACGCTCAGCTCGGACCAGGTCTCCGCCATTGTGCACCTGACCTCAGCCTCGGTTGACGGTATGCAGTCCACCGACGTCGCCGTTATCGATGCCACCGGCACCGTGCTGTCCGCCGTCGGCACCGGCACTGTCGGTTCGGCCGACAAGCAGGCCACCGATTACGAGGAGCGGGTCACCGCCTCCGTGCAGACCATGCTGGACCGCGTAGTGGGTCCCGGCAACGCCACCGTAGCCGTGGCAGCCGACATGAACTACGAGTCCGCCAACCGGGTGGAGGAATCCTTCACCGCGCCGCAGGACACCCCGGCCCTGAACGAAGCCACCAGCACCGAGGAATACACCGGCGGTGCCAACGGCAGCGCAGCGGGCATCCTGGGACCGGACAACATCGCGGTGCCCAACGGAGGTAACGACGACGGCGCCTTCCGCTCCGAAACGAGCACCAAGAACAACGCGGTGAACAAGGTGACCGAAACCCGGGACATCCCGGCCGGTTCCCTGAACCGCCAGACGATCTCCGTGGCACTGAATACCAATGCGGCCGCCGGATTGAACGTGGCAGACCTGGAAGCCCTGGTCGCCACCGCCGCCGGCATCAACGCCGAGCGCGGTGACGAGATCACGGTCGAAATGGTCTCCTTCAACGCGGACGGCGCCACCAGCGCGCGGGATGCCCTGGCCGAGGCACAGGCAGAAGAAGAAGCCGAACGCCGGGCACAGATGCTCCAGATGGGAATCATCGTGGCCGGCATCGTCCTGGTGGTCATCCTGGCCCTGGTCGCCTACGCCATGCGCTCCCGCCGGCAGAACCGCGAAGCCATCGACATTGGAGAACTGCCGGAGCTGGATCCGCTGGCACCGGCCGCAGGCCTCACCATGCTGAGCGAACCCGCCCCGCTCGTTTCCACAGACACGGCCTCCATGCAGATTGTGGCTGCTGCCGTGGACCAGGACCGCAAGCGGGCCGAACTCGACGCCTTGGCAGCACAGGACCCGGTTCGCACCGCTGACTACCTGCGCAACCTCATGGAGGACACCCGAGCATGACCGACCTTGCCACTGCCCCGGCCGGACTGCCCTTTGCCGCCGCCTCGAACGGGTCCGCCCTTGCCCTGAGCGGCGCCCGGACGGATGCGGGATCCGGCGAGCTGACCGGCACCCAGAAGGCTGCCATCATTTTGATGCAGCTGGAAACCTCCCGGGCCGCGGTGGTTATGCAGCAGTTCACCGAGGCCGAGGCGCAGGCCATCGCGGCGGAGATTGTCCGGCTTCGCCGGGTGGACTCTTCCGTGGCCGAGGATGCCATCAACGAGTTCTACGAGATGACCATTGAGGGCCGCCGCCGCGCCCACGGCGGCCGCGACGTCGCCATGGGACTGCTTGAAGCGTCCTTCGGTGTCGAGCGTGCCTCCGGCGTGATGGAACGCCTGGCCTCCTCGATGGCGGGCAAGTCCTTCGAATTCCTCGAAACCGCCGAGCCCAACCAGGTGATTTCCCTGCTGGACGGCGAGCTGCCGCAGACCATTGCGCTGGTCCTGGCGCATATGCGTCCCCAGCGCGCCTCAGCCGTGCTGACCGGCCTGAGCGCGGAGCTGCGCACCGACGTCGCGCAGGCCATTGCAACCATGGCCCGCGCTACCCCGGAAGCCGTGCGCGTGGTCGCCGAAACGCTGCGGGCACGTGCCTCGGCGCTGGGCGCCGCCCGCGAGGCCACCGATGCCATCGGCGGCGTGCAGCCGCTGGTGGAAATCATCAACCGCTCCGACGCAGTCACCGAACGCGCGCTGCTCGAGGCGCTCGAGGAACGCGATCCGGAGCTGGCGGAAGAAGTCCGCTCCCGGATGCTTACCTTCGCCGATCTGGTCAAGCTCGAACGCCGGGACGTGCAGCTGGTGCTGCGCGGCATCGATGTGGGCACCCTGGCCCTGGCCATGAAGGGTGCTTCCGAGGCGGTGCTGGACGCCATCCGCACCAACGTCTCCGAGCGCAACCGCGAACTGCTCGACGACGAAATCAAGGTTTCCGGTCCCGCCCGCCTCTCGCAGGTGGAAGAAGCACGCGCCAACATTGTCCGGGCCATCCGCGAAATGGAAGCCCAGGGCATCATCGAGGTGCATCATGCGGACGAGGAAGAATATGTCTACTGACGAGCAGACGTTCTCCCGCCTGATCTACACCTCCCTCGGCGCCACGGACGAAGCACAGCTCAACGCGCAGGTGGAAGCCCGCGGCCACGCCGCCGGTTACGCCGCCGGCCTGCGGGCCGCCGCAGCGGACACCGACCTGCTGCGCCGCACCCTGCGGGAGCAGTACGACGACGAAATGCGCCGCGGACAGGAACGCATCAACCGGAGCCTTTCCGCCCTTAACTCCGCTGTCTTCAGCCTCGAAGGCCGCACCGTCGCCCTGATCACCGACGTCCAGGACGCCCTGGCCGCCGCAGCAATCGATCTGGCCGAAGCGCTGCTGGGCCGGGAACTCGCTTCCGGCGATACCTCCGCCCGCGCAGCGCTGGCCCGTGCCCTGGAAGGCGTGGACACAGACCTGGTGCAGCGCGTCCGCATGCATCCGGTGGACCTCGCATCCCTGGATGAAGACACGCTCCGCCGCGCACGGGTGGAGTTCGTGGGCGACGCCGGCCTGCGGCGGGGAGACGCCGTCACCGAGTTCCCGGACGGCTACCTGGACGCGTCGCTGAGTTCCGCCGTCGAGCGTGTCCGCGCGGCACTGCTGGGGGAGGACTCATGACCGTCACCACGTGGCGCCCCCGCGCCGACCGCTTTACGGCAGCCCTGCGCTCCGCCGCCCCGCAGCGCATTGGCCGGGTGTCCTCCGTCCTGGGGCTGAGCATTGAAATTGCCGGCCTCGACTGCGGCGTAGGCGAGCTGGTGTCCATCGGGCACCCCGGGTCCGAGGTGGACGCCGAAGTCGTGGCAGCCACCCGTGACGGCATCCGCTGCATGCCCTTCGGCCGGCTCACCGGCCTGACCGCCGGAACTCCGGCACGCTCCAAGGGCACACCGCTGCTGGTCCCCACCGGCACCGGGCTGTTCGGCCGGGTGCTGGACGGCCTGGGCCGCCCCATCGACGGCAAGGGTCCGCTGCAGGTCGAGGCCTTTGTGCCGCTGGACCACGAAACCCCGTCCGCCATGCTGCGCACCCGGATCAATACCCCGCTGCAGCTCGGCGTCCGGGCGATGGACACCCTCACCACCGTGGGGCGCGGCCAGCGCATGGGCCTGTTCGCCGGCTCCGGCGTCGGCAAGTCCTCGCTGCTGTCCATGATTGCCCGCGGCACGGACGCGGAAGTGTCCGTGATTGCCCTGGTAGGGGAGCGCGGCCGTGAAGTCCGCGAGTTCCTCGAAGACGACCTGGGCGCCGAGGGCCTGGCACGGTCCATCGTGGTGGTCTCGACGTCGGACGAACCTGCGCTCATGCGCCTGCGCGCCGCGTTTGTGGCCACCCGGATTGCCGAGTCCTTCCGCGATCAGGGTGCCGACGTCATGCTGATGATGGATTCCCTGACCCGCGTGGCCATGGCCCAGCGTGAAATCGGGCTATCCGTAGGCGAACCGCCGGCCACCCGCGGCTATCCGCCCTCCACCTTCTCCCTGCTCGCGCAGCTGCTCGAACGCGCCGGTACGGGCGAACGGGGTTCCGTCACCGGCATGTACACCGTGCTCGTGGACGGCGACGACCACAACGAGCCCATTGCCGACAGCGCCCGCTCCATCCTCGACGGACACGTGGTCCTGGACCGCAAGCTGGCCGTCTCCGGGCACTTCCCGTCAATCGACGCCCTGGCTTCCATTTCCCGCGTTGCCTCCCGCGTAAACCCGCGGGAACGCAGCGATGCCGCGTCAACGCTGCGCCGGGTAATGGCTGCGCGGAAGGCTGCGCAGGATCTGCTCGACGTCGGCGCCTACCAACGCGGATCCAATCCCCTGGTGGACGCGGCAGTGGACAACCAGGACGCCATCAACGCCTTCCTGCAGCAGCGCATGGATGAACAGACGCCGGCGGAGACCGCCTGGGCGCAGCTGCACAATCTCACCCGGATGCTGGGGGTGTCCTGATGTCCCGTGCCTTCCCCCTCGCCGGCCTGCTGCGCCTGCGCCAGCTGCAGCAGGACCGTGCCGCAGGCGAACTCGCGGCGGCCAACGTCCGCATGCGGGAAATCCGCGAAGCCCGTGCCGAGGCCTACAACTCCCTCGAAACCTCCCACAGCGAGGCGGTGGATGCGGCAACCATGAATGCGATTGCGGCGGCCCGGGCCTCCTCACGCAGCATGCTCGCCGATCTGAACGCGCTGGACACGCGCCATGCCGCGGAAGTGGAAACGGCACGCGCCGAATTCTCCTCCGCACGCGCCCGCTCCGTGGGCCTGGAAAAGCTTGAAGGCAAGTTCGCCGAGGCAGAAGCCGCCGAGGACCTGCGCACCGAACAAACCATCCTGGACGAACTCGCCGGCTCCGCCTGGCACCGCCGGCAGAAGGAAGCCAACTAATGAGCATGACGGACGCCCTGGGGCGGATCGACGAAATCCGAAGCACGCTGAGCCAGCTCTCCGGAACAGCAGCCGCAAAGGCGGCTGCCGTCACTACCACGGCCACGGCGGCCGGGTCGGATGCGGAGTTCGCTTCCACTCTGTCCGCGCTGACTTCCGCGGCGTCGGCGGGAACGGACACCGGCACATCCAGCGGCGCGGCAGCGGACGGCAAAGTGCTCGACGCCGTCCAGAAATACCTTGGCCTGCCCTACATCTGGGGCGGCAACGATCCAGCACAGGGTCTGGATTGTTCTTCCTTCGTGCAGAACGTCTACAAGGATCTCGGCTTCACCCTTCCGCGAGTCACCTGGGACCAGATGAACTCGGGGACCGAGGTCGCTTCCATGGCCGACGCACAGCCCGGGGACCTGCTCTTCAGCCACGACGGCGGACACGTTGCCATCTACCTGGGCAACGGAAAGGCAGTGGACGCGCCGCAGCCCGGCCAGACCATTGCCATCCGCGATGCATGGGAAACCGACGCCAACCTGACCACTATCCGCCGCATCCTGCCGACGGAATCCGCCGGTACCGCCGGTAGCGCCGGCGCTGCCGGTGCCGCGGGTCTCTCCGACCTGGTGGCTTCCGCCCGCGCTGCGCAGGCGGCCATGATGGGAACGGCAGCATGAGCGTCTCCGCAGGCATGCAGCGCACGGCCGCCCCCGCTGCCTCCCCCCGGACCGCTGTCCCGGGGTCCGCCTCCGCCGGCGTTGGCGCGGACCAGTTCGGGTCCACGTTTGAGGATGCCCTTGCCGCCTCGAACCGGGCGGCATCCGGCCGTGACGCCGGCCGTGACGCCGGCCGCGACGCCGGAAAAGCTGCTGCCGCGCCGGAGCAAAAGGCTGGCCGACAGGCTGCCGCGACAGCCCCTGCAGATTCTGCCGACGCGCCCGTCGCCGACGAGGGCACCGCGGTTTCCCCGTTGCAGCCTGCGTCCCTAATGCCCGCCTCCGGATCATCGGTGCAGCCCCAGGTTCCCGCTCCGGCAACGGCTTTTGCCGGTTTTGCGGGTAACTCCCTGCCGGCAGCAGCCTCGACCAGTGCCGGGTCCAGCGATTCAGACGCTGTTGACGGCGTTCCTGCCGGAGGAGCCACATCGGGTGCGGCAGCCACGGCCGCCCCCTCCGCCCCCTCCGCCCCGGGCGGTTTCATGGCCGCGGCTACTGCCGGCGCCGCCGCCGTCGTCACCACCGGGGCAGCAGCAACGGCAGTTCCGCGGAACACGGCAGATGCCGGTACCCCGAAGGCGAATGCCGTCACCACCTTCGGTGCGGCCAGCGCGGTGACCGGAGGAAGCCCTTTGCCGGGCACCGCAGCCACAGCCGCCACGGCAGCCGCAGCCGCCACCGCAGCCACGCCGGCGAACGCCGTCACCGCAGGTACCGTTCAAGCAGATGCCGCCGCACCGGTGGCAGGACTCCCGGCAACCGGCGGCGCCGCACCGGCGTCGAACGCGCCGGCCGGGGCAGCAAACAGTGCAGTGGTTCCCGGCTCCGTGCCGGTCTCCGGTGCAGGCGCCGGAAACGAGGCGCCCCTGGCCTTCGCCGCCGCAATGCCCGCCGCCGGAACCGCCGGAACTGCCGATACTGCAGCTTCCGCCGCACCGGTTCCCGCGGGCGCAGCAGAAGCCCCGGCTGTCGGGCCGGTTATCACGCCGTCCCCGCTGCAGCCCCAGGCGGCTGTCTCCGGAGCGGCCGTCATGCCGACGGCACCGGCGGCCGCGCCCGTTGCCACCCCGCTGCTGCCACAGGTGTCCCAGCCGCTGTTTTCCCTCGCAACGGCCGCGCAGGGGGAGCACGTGATGACGCTGAGTATCACCCCGGACAACCTCGGGCCGGTCACCGTCAGGGCCCATGTGGGTGCAGAAGGCGTTCGGATCGAGCTCTTCGCTCCGTCCGAGGCCGGCCGCGAAGCGCTGCGCACCCTCATGACGGACCTGCGCCGGGACCTTGCCGGCTCGGGAATGAACGCCAACCTTTCCCTCTCCGCCCAGGACGCCCCGGGCGAGGGTGCTGAACGCCGCGGGCACGGAACGGAACAGGGTTCTGCAACGCAGGCCCCGCCCGATCCCGAGCGGATGCCGGCGGACCCGGCCCCACGCACTTACCGGCCGGGATTCCCCGCGTCGGCATCAACCATCGACTTCCTGGCCTAGAAGAGGAGACCACGTGCCCGTAGAAGGAGTAGCGGCTGCAGGCGGCATTACCGCCGGCGGAACCGCAGTTCGAGAGCCCAAGCAAACCATGGACAGCGAGGTCTTTATGCACCTGCTGGTCACCCAGCTGCGCAACCAGGACCCCAGCTCGCCCATGGACACCAACCAGATGATCTCGCAGACCACCGAGCTGGCATCCATGGAACAGCTCACCGCCATGGCGAAGATGGACGAAGAGAATTTCTCCCTGCAGATGCGTATCGCCGCCGCTGCGCTCATCGGCCAGACCGTCACCTATACCAACGACGACGGCGTCGCCGTCACCGGAACCGCCAAATCGGTCTCCTACGCCGCCGGCGTCCCGACCGTCAACATCAACGGCGAGGACGTCCTGCTGGACCGAATCTCCGGCGTCGTCGACGGGGCAGCAGATCAAACCCCCGACGCACCCAAAGCACCCGCAGCAACCGCATAACCCTCCCTCCCGGCACCACCAAAGCTGAAAGGCGCCACCAATGCTTCGCTCCCTTTACTCCGGTATCTCCGGACTCCGCTCGCACCAGACCATGCTCGACGTCACCGGCAACAACATCGCCAACGTCAACACCACCGGCTACAAGGCCACCGCCGTCCAGTTCCAGGACACCCTGTCCCAGCTGACGCAGGGCGCCACCGCGCCCGGCGCCAACAACGGCGGCGGCAACCCGGCGCAGGTGGGCCTCGGCGTCCTGGTCTCCGGCATCACCACCAACTTCACGCAGGGTTCGGCGCAGGCCACGGGCCGGGCCGAGGACCTGATGATCAACGGCGAAGGTTACTTCATCACCCGCCAGGGGAACACCTCCACCTATACCCGCGCGGGCGCGTTCAACCTGGACGGAGCCGGCCGCCTGGTCTCCACGGACGGCGGCATTGTCCAGGGCTGGACTGCCAATGCCGACGGCACCCTGAACACCGGCGGCGCAGTGGGCAACATTGTCCTGCCCGACGGCGCCATCGTCCCGGCCGCGGCCACCAGCGAAGCCACCATGACCGGCAACCTGCCCTCGGAGACCCCGGTCGGCGGCACGGTTGTACGCGACATGGACGTCTACGATGCCAACGGCAACCCCTCAACGGTTCCCCTGACGTTCACGCGTACCGCGGGCGGCTGGAGCGTTAGCGGGAAGGACGCGACAGCCGTGGACCTGACCTTTGCCGACGGCGCCCAGGCCGACGCCAACGCCGACACCATCACCGTTGGCGGCGTGGCCGTGAACCTCACCGGGCTCTCCAGCTACGCCGGCGTCAGCACTGCCTCGGTCACCAGCAACGGCCGCAGTGCGGGCACGCTGGAGTCCTTCTCCATCGGCAAGGACGGCACGGTGATCGGTTCCTTCACCAACGGTGCAAAGCAGGCCCTTGCCCGCATCGCCGTGGCCACCTTCACCAATTCAGCCGGCCTGGAGAAGACCGGCAACTCGAGTTTCACCGCTACGGTGAACTCCGGCAACCCCGTCATCGCCGGTCCCGGCGAGGCCGGTGCAGGCGGCATCGGCAGCGGCATGCTGGAAATGTCCAATGTGGACCTGTCCCAGGAGTTCACCAACCTGATCGTCGCCCAGCGCGGCTTCCAGGCCAACGCCCGAATCATCACCACCTCGGATGAAGTGCTGCAGGAACTTACCAACCTGAAGCGCTAGCCTTCGCTGAACCGAACGGCCCCGCCTGCGGCAGCTGCCGGCGGGGCCGTTTTGCCGTCCTGCACCCCTGGGATGCAACGTCCGGTACCGGACCTTCCTAACGACGGGGCCGTAACGGCCGAAAGTAGGGGTGAGGGCCTATCGGAGTCCTGTGGAACCAGCCAGGACGGGGCAATGATTGTTCTAACGCGTCTCAACGATGCTCAGTTCGCGATCAACCCTGACCTGATCGAGCGGATCCACTCCAACCCGGACACCACCCTGGTGATGGTCGACGGCGCGAAATACATCGTGACGGAGAGCCTGCAGGAAGTTATCGACCGCATTGCGGCCTACCGGGCGCAGGTGATTTCCATGGCACGCGATATCCCTCCCCGCGTTCCCGGGCGTCCCCTTGGGCTCGTGCCCGACGCTTTTCCGGCAGCCCCGGCGAAAGCTCCCCCCAGCAATGCAGTGCCCCTTCGCCCTAGGAACGACTAATGGATCCAGCAACAATTATCGGCTTAGTCCTCGCCTTCGGGTCGCTTTATGCCATGATCACCCTCGAAGGTGCCCATGTGTCCGCGCTCCTGCTGCCGGCGCCGATGATCCTCGTATTCGGCGCCACCATTGCCGTGGGCCTTGCGGGAGGAACCTTCAAGGACTTCATCCTGTCCTTCAAGTCCCTGCCCCGGGCCTTCATGGGCAAGACCCCCCGGCCGCAGGAGACCATTGACCGAGTGGTCCTGCTGGCGGAAAAGGCCCGCAGCGAAGGCCTCCTGTCCCTTGAGCAGGACGCCGCGGAGGTCGAAGATCCCTTCCTGCGCACGGCCCTGCAGAACATCGCCGACGGCACCGACGGCGAGGAGCTGCGCATGCTGCTCGAAGACGAAATCGCCACCAAGACCGCCACCGACAAGATTGCGGTGAAGTTCTTCAACAGCTTGGGCGGTTATGGTCCCACCATCGGCATCATCGGCACCGTTGTTTCGCTGACCCACGTCCTGGAGAACCTCTCCACGCCGGACCACCTGGGGCCCATGATCGCCACTGCCTTTGTGGCCACACTCTGGGGGCTGCTTTCGGCCAACTTCATCTGGCTGCCCATCAGCACCCGGTTGAAACGGCTGGCGGAGCTCGAAGCGGATGAAATGAACCTCCTGATGGAAGGTGTCCTGGCCCTGCAGGCCGGCAGCCAGCCGCGCCTGCTCGGGGAACGGCTGCGCGCGATGGTCCCGGCCCACGTGTTGGGCGGCAAGGCGGACAAGGCAGACAAGTCCGATGCCGCGGACAAGGTCCAGGACGCAGCGTGAGCGCCAAGGGCCGGCGTCCGAAACAGCACGAGGAGGACGATCACCCGGACGAACGCTGGATGGCCTCCTACATGGACATGGTCACCGTGCTGATGTGCATGTTCATTGTCCTGTTCGCCATGTCCACTGTGGACGCGAAGAAGTTCGAACAGCTCAAGGAGTCCCTGGCCACCGGTTTCGGCGCCGAGGAGAGCAACACGGTGGACACCGCCGTCGGCATCATCGTGCCGCCGGACAAGGTGGACAGCGAAGAGACCGTTGAACCCGACGCCGCCCTGGCCGCCAAGGAAGTCGACGATCTCACAGCGCTCCAGGACGCAATTTACGCGGGCCTGCAGGAAAAGGGCATGGAAGACGCCGTGCGCTTCGAAATGGATGAGCGGGGCCTGACCATCCGGCTGGTCAGCTCGGAAATGTTCTTCGCCCCGGACCTGGCCGACCTCACCGACGAGGCCGTCCAGGTGCTGGACACCGTAGGTCCCGCACTCGCGCCGACCACCTACCAGGTTTCGGTGGAGGGCCACACAGCCCAGGTCCGCCAGTACGCCGACGACGCGTTGGACTGGGAACTGTCCTCGTCCCGTTCGGTGAACGTGCTGCGCTACCTCGTCTCCGGCGGGGGAGTGAAGCAGGACCATATGAAGGCAGTGGGTTACGGCGAGTCCCGCCCGCTGACCCCCGGCAGGGACGCCGCTGAACTCGCCCAGAACCGGCGGGTGGACATCGTGGTCCTGTCCGGACAAAGCGAAGACGTCCGCTCCCTCATCCCCCAAATCGTGGCCGAGCGTGAAACCGCTGCAGGCACCTAGCGGCTTTTCTTACGCAGCCGTTCCAAGTGCCGATAGTGCGGGTTGTGATGGTCCAAGATTCACCTTCCTTAAGCATGCCCGCGAAAGCAAAGCCCGTAGAGGTCTATGACTTCAGCAGGCCCACTACGCTGGCCCGTGAGCATGCGCGTGTCCTGGAAATGGCCTTTGATACCTTCGCCCGCCAGTGGGGCACGCAGTTGACCGCCAAGGTGCGGGTGCTGTCGCAGGTCACCTCGGAAGACGTGCAGGTGCTGAGCTACGACGAGTACGCCGCCGCGCTGCCGGACAACACCGGCATGGTGCTTTTCAACATCTCCACCACCTCCGCCAAGGCCGTCATCCAGTTCCCCATGGCCGCAGCACTGTCCTGGGTGGGACACATGCTCGGCGGCACCGGTTTCCAGACCGCGCCGGAGCGCAAGTTCACGCATATCGAGCAGGCACTGCTGGGCAAGATCATGGACGACGCCGTGGAGGACCTGCACTACTCCCTCGGACACCTGCTCTCGGCCCCGCTGACGCTGTCCTCGGTCCAGTACAACTCGCAGTTCGCCCAGGCGGCGGCCTCCGGCGACCCGATGATCGTGGCCACTTTCGAGATGGTGGTCGGTGAAACCACCGCTCCCGCCACCGTGGCCATCCCGGCCGCGGCCCTGCTGCCGCAGCTGGACCCGCTGGGCGCCCAGTCCAGCAATGCCACGCCGGCCGAACTTGTCCAGCTGCAGCTTGCACACGTGCCCGTGAAGGTGTGCCTGCAGCTGGAACCCATCACGGTGAAGCCCGCCATGGTCTTGAACCTTGCCGTAGGGGACGTCCTGAATCTGGGCCACCCCCGCCACCGCCCGCTGAACGTCACCGTTGACGGACAGACGCTGGCCCAGGCAGCAGTAGGAGCCAGCGGGTCACGCCTTGCCGGCAGCATCGTCAGTATCGAGGAGAAGTAACCTATGTCCAGCCCCCACAGCCTGCACGCCGACGCCGTTTCCGCCCTGGTGCGCGGCCTGCCCACCCCCCTTGTCCTGGAACCGATCCCGCATAACGGGGCAGGAGTACCGGCGTCGCACACCGCGACGGCGGTCACCGCTTCCTTCGTGGGCACCGAATCGGCGGACCTGGCCCTGGTCCTGGACAGTTCCTCGCCGCTGGCCGATGTCGCCGGCACCGACTCCGCGCTCGTTTCGGCCGCGGACGTACTGCGTCCCTCGCTCGAAGCAGCGAGTGCCACCCTGGGCGTCGGCGTGCTCGGCGAAGCCCGCACCGAGGATGCCGCCGCACTCTTTGCCGATCCGGACAGCGTCGTCTTCGAACTGCGCTCCCCTGAGGGCACCGCCGGGTGGTTCGCCATCCGCCTGCGGGACACCCCCGGCACCCCCGGCGGCCACAACGACCCCTCGATCGTCGGCAAGATGGGCCGCATCAACAACATCGAGATGGCGCTGACCGTGGAAATCGGGCACACCCGCATGTCCGTCCGCGACGTCCTGAACCTCGAACCCGGCCGGGTGGTGGAGCTGGACCGGTCCGCCGGTGCCCCCGCGGACATCCTGCTGAACGGCCGGCTCATCGCCAACGGCGAAGTTGTGGTTATTGACCAGGATTACGCCGTGCGGATCACCAAAATCCTGGACGTGGTCGAGGGGCTCAATTAGTGGAAACCCTGTTTCTGGGACTCCGTGTCCTGGTTTCACTGGGCGCCGTGCTCGGACTCCTGTGGTTCCTGCAGCGCCGCTTTAGCCGCACCCTCGGTTCTGCCGGTGCGAACCAGCCCGCCGTGCGCGTGGTCAGCCGCCAGCCGCTGAGCCCCAAGGCCTCCCTGGTAGTGGTGGAAACCGACGGACAGCGGCTCCTGCTCGGGGTGGCCGAAGGTTCGGTAAACCTGCTGCACACCACAGAGGTTCCCCCGGAATCCGAACATGTGCCCGCAACCGGGTTTGCCGCGTCGCTGGAAGCCGCCCAGCAGTCCTCCGGGTCCTCTCCGGAGGGCGGCCATGCCGCCGACCCCTACTCCGGCCTGCCCCCGCGCCGCGCCGCGCGAGGGGCACATGCCCTTCCCCCCGCACACCCGGTGCCCGCCAAATCGGCGCTGGCCGGATCCATCCTGGCCCCCGAAACCTGGCGCCAGGCCGGCGCGGCCCTGGGCCGGGGACGTAAACGGTGAGCGCCGCCGTCGACGTGCGCAGGGCACGGCACGCGCTTACCCTGGCCGCTGCCCTGTTCTTCGCCGTGGCCGCCCTGCTCCTGCTCGGGGCCGCAGCAGGGCACGCCACCACTTTCGATCCCGCCGCGCCCGTTGCGCCTACCGACCCCAGCGCTCCCACGGAGCCGGACGACGGCGGCGGGCTGAGCATCGATATCAATGGCCAGGACGGCGGGCCCTCCACGGCCGTGACCACACTCATCGGCATCACCCTGCTTTCGGTGGCGCCGTCATTGCTGCTGATGCTCAGCTCCTTCACGAAGATCTTCGTGGTGCTGGCCATGACCCGCAACGCCCTGTCGCTGCCTTCAATCCCGCCCAACCAGGTCCTGGCCGGGCTGGCACTGTTCCTCTCGCTTTTCATCATGGCGCCCGTCATCAGCGAAATTAACACGATCGCCGTGCAGCCCTACCTCAACGGCGAGCTCAACTTCGATGCCGCCCTCGACACCGGGTCCGGGCCGCTGCAGCAGTTCATGCTCGCCCACACCCGGGAAGAGGACATCGCACTGATGACCCGCGCGGCCGGGCAGGAGAACCCCGAAAGCCCCGAGTCCGTTCCGCTGACCACCCTGATCCCGGCGTTCATGATCTCGGAGCTGCGGGCGGCGTTCATCATCGGGTTCGTGATTTTCGTGCCGTTCCTCGTCATCGACCTGGTGGTGTCCGCAGCACTGATGTCCATGGGCATGATGATGCTCCCGCCGGTGATGATCTCGCTGCCGTTCAAGATCCTGCTGTTCATCCTCGTGGACGGCTGGGGACTGATCATTACGTCCTTGGTCAACAGTTACCAGGGCGGCACCTAGTGGATACAAACGCGGTCCTGGACATCGCCATGCAGGGACTCTGGGTTGCGGCCAAGCTGTCGGCCCCGGTGCTGATCACCGCGCTCGTCGTCGGGTTCGGCATCTCGCTGCTGCAGTCCATCACCCAGATCCAGGAAGTCACGCTTTCGTTCGTGCCCAAGGCCCTTGCCGTGGCCCTCGCCCTGCTCGTGTGCGGACACTGGATGATTTCGGAAATCGTGTCCTTCACCCACGAGATGTTCCAGAGGATCCCGTCCCTGCTCGGCGGCGGCTAGATGAACATCACCCTTGACCAGGACTGGATCGAGGCGTTCCTGCTGGCCTCGGTACGGATGGTGGCCTTCCTGGTCATCGCACCCCCGTTCTCCTACAACGCGTTCCCGGCGCGGATCAAAGCCATGCTCGGGCTCGGCCTGGGGCTGGCCATCGCCCCGCAGGTAAGCGAGGGGTACAACGCCCTGAGCACCGGGGCGTTCTTCATGGCCATCGTGATGGAGCTGCTGGTGGGGTTTGTGCTGGGGTTCCTCGTGATGGTGGTTTTCTCCGCCGTGCAGTCCGCCGGCAACCTGATCGATACCTTCGGCGGTTTCCAGCTGGCGCAGGCCTTTGATCCGCAGTCCATGGTCAACGGCGCCCAGTTCACACGCATCTTCCAGATCACCGCCCTGGCGCTGCTCTTTGCCTCGGACGGCTACCAGCTGATCATCGGCGGGCTGCTGCGCAGTTTCACCGCGCTGCCGCTGACCGGGGGACTGGACCTGTCCTCGCCGGTGTCCGCCCTGACGGCCGCGGTATCGCAGATGTTCCTGGCGTCGGTGCAGATTGCCGGACCGCTGCTGGTGGTCCTGTTCCTGGCCGACGCAGGCCTGGGCCTGCTCACCCGCGTGGCCCCGGCCCTGAACGCCTTCGCCCTCGGCTTCCCCCTGAAGATCCTGCTGACGTTGTCCCTGGCCTCAGTTGTCTTCCTGGCGCTGCCCCGCATCGTCTCGGGGCTGGTCTCCACTATCGAGCGCGCGCTGACGGGGGTGGGATAGATGCCGGAACAGCCCTCAGGGGAGCGGACCGAGCAGGCCACCGACAAACGGATGAAAGAGGTCCGTTCCAAGGGCCAGCTTTCCCGGTCCGAGGACCTCACCGCCTGGGTCGGCGTCGGCACGGCCGCCCTGATGATGCCGTTGACCATCTCCCGGGGCGCCGAAGCTGCCGGCGAGATCCTGGCCGGCGTCGCCACCACCATCGTGAACCCCGATCCCGAGTTCGCCCTGATCCAGATGAACGAGGGCCTGGGCACCCTGGCCTTTATCCTCGGCCCGCTGCTGGGCGTAGTTGCCGCTGCGGTCCTGCTCACCGCCGCCGTCCAGGGCGGTATCCACGTGAAGAAGTTCAAGGGCAAGTTCGAGCAGTTCAACCTGTTCGCCGGCGTCAAACGCGTCTTTGGCGCCCAGGCCCTGTGGAACGGCGTGAAATCCCTGCTCAAGACCGCCGTGGTGGGACTGGTCCTGTACGCGGTGATCCAGCAACTGATGCCGGTGCTGATGTCGGCCGGCGGCCTGCCTATCTCCGCCGTCCTGGAAGCTGCGGGAGGCGGTACCGCGTTACTGCTGCAGGCAGCCGTCGCCGCGGGCCTGATCCTCGCTGCGGCGGACATCTTCGTGGTTATGAAGCGCAACCGCAAACGAACCCGCATGACCAAGAAGGAAGTCAAAGACGAAAACAAGAACAGCGACGGCGATCCGTTGATCAAGTCGCAGCGCCGGTCCAGACAGCTGGCCATGAGCCGGAACCGGATGATCGCCGCCGTGGCGGATGCCGACGTCGTGCTCGTGAATCCCACCCACGTGGCCGTCGCCCTGAAATACGAGCCGGGCAAGTCCGCGCCGCGGGTCGTAGCGAAGGGTGCGGACAACATTGCCACCCGGATCCGTGAACAGGCCGAAAAGCAGGGCGTCCCCATGGTCTCCGACATTCCGCTGGCCCGTGCCCTGCACAGCGCCTGCGAACTGAACGCCGAAATTCCCGTGGAACTGTACAACGCCGTGGCCCGGGTCCTCGCCTTCGTTATGGCCCTGAAGCGGCGCGGCGCCGCCCGGGGCATGCACACCATGGCAGCCGCACCGCCCGAACCCGGAACCACCCCACAACACCGTAAGGCCGCGTCGTGAACCGCAACCGCAACCTCCTGAAACTCGCCGTCCCCGTCGGGGTCATCGGCATCATCCTGCTGCTGGTGGTACCCATCCCCGCCGAACTGCTGGACGTGCTGATCATCATCAACATCCTGCTGGCACTGGTGATCCTGCTGACCACCATGTTCGTACGGAAGCCGCTGGACTTCTCAGTGTTCCCGTCCCTGCTCCTTGTCGCCACCCTGTTCCGGCTGGGCCTGAACGTGGCCTCCACGCGACTGGTGCTGGGGGAGGGGTACGCCGGGCAGGTGATCGAAGCGTTCGGGCACGTTGCCGTGGGCGGTTCGCTGATCATCGGCGCCGTGATCTTCCTGATCCTGGTTGTCATCCAGTTCGTGGTGGTCACCAAGGGTGCCGAACGCGTGGCCGAAGTGGGAGCCCGCTTCACCCTGGACGCCATGCCGGGCAAGCAGATGGCCATTGACGCAGACCTCAACGCCGGCCTGATCACCGACACCCAGGCCCGGGAACGCCGGGCGGAGGTTTCCGCGGAAGCGGACTTCTACGGTGCGATGGACGGCGCGTCGAAGTTCGTCAAGGGCGACGCTATCGCCGGGTTGATCATCATCATCATCAACCTCATCGGCGGCATCGCGATCGGAATGATCCAGCGCAGCATGTCGGCCGGCGAAGCGGTGAGCACCTACAGCCTCCTGACCATCGGCGATGGACTGGTCACCCAGATCCCTGCCCTGCTGATGGCCGTTTCCACCGGCATGATCGTCACCCGGTCCAATGCCGAGGCGGACATGGGAACCACGGCCGGCGCGCAGCTGGGCCAGTCCCGGAACGCCCTGATGATTGCCGGCGCCGCGGCCATCGTGATGGCCCTGATTCCGGGCATGCCGAAGCTCTATTTCATCGCCATCGGTGCCCTGCTGATTTTCATTTCCTGGAAAATCAAGGGAAAGGAAACCACCGATCAGGCCGAGAAGGATTCTGCGCAGGCGGCGCTGGACGCGCCCGCCACCTCCGAGACCACGGAGGACCTGATTGAACAGATGCGTGTCCATGCGCTGGAAATCATGCTGGCACCGGATCTGGTGGACATTGTCACCGGCGGGTCCGACGATCTCCTGGCACGGGTTCGGGCACTGCGCCGCAAGATCGCCATGGAGCTGGGCATTGTGGTGCCTCCGGTCCGCACGCGCGACAGTGTCGACCTGCCAATGTCCACCTACGTCATCCGGATCGCAGGCGTGGAAGCCGGCCGCGGGGACGCCCCTGCCGGCAAGATCCTGGCCCTGGGGGACTATCTGGAGGGTTTGCCGGGCACTGCCACCGTGGAACCGGTGTTCGGCTTGGCCGGCAAGTGGGTTCCGGCGGAAATGCAACACGCGGCAGAGATGTCCGGGGCAACCGTGATCGACCGCGTGTCGGTGCTGGTCACGCACCTTTCCGCGGTCATCACCGCCAACGCTGCCCGGCTGCTCACCCGCGAAGACGTCCGGGTGCTGACCGAGGGGGTCAAGCTGGTCAACCCGTCAGCCGTCGAGGAACTGATCCCCAATGTGATGTCCCTTGCCGAAGTGCAGCGGGTGCTCCAGGGTCTGCTGGCCGAGCAGATCCCCATCAACGACCTGCCGAGGATCTACGAGTCCCTGCTGCTGCGGGCCAAGGTTTCCGCGGACCCGGAGGGGCTCATCGAGACGGCACGGACGGCACTGGGGCCGGCGCTGGCCGCGCAGTACATCGCCGACGGAGTCCTGCGGGTGATCATGATCGATCCGGCGCTGGAGCAGTCCATGCTCGAAGCGCTGCGCCCCTCGGAGCAGGGCAGCCAGATCCTGCTGGACCCTGCCCGGGTTGATGCCGTGCTGGCGTCGCTGAAAGCTGCCGTGGCGGGCGCCGAGAACGCCGGGTTCAATGCGGTGCTGGTCTGCGCCCCGGCCCTGCGCCCGGCCATCCGGCGGCTGGTCTCGGCACAGACCGGCGGCCTGCCGGTACTGTCCTACCAGGAAGCCACAGCGGGTAATGTCGGTATCGAGACTGTAGGGGTGGTGCGTGGAAGTGAGACGATTTCAGCTTGAGGGGGCGTCGCTTGACGCGCTAAAAGCCCAGGTGCTGGCCGAACACGGCCCGCGGGCCCGGATAATTGCGGCGGAAAAGGTCACCGTGGGCGGGATCGGCGGATTCCTGTCCCGCCAGCATTACGAGGTGACGGTGGAGCTGCCGCCCAGCGGCCGGCGTCGGGCACCGGTGGAACCGGACCTGCCCAGCCGAACCGACTCCGGGCGGGCAGGCATATCCGCACTGCTGGAAGAGGCAGAGCGGGCCGAATCCACGCTGCACCCGGCGGCCGCGGTCATCCCGGTTGTACCCATGGATCCGGCCCCGCAGCCCGCTCCGTCCGTATCCACGGGGTCCCATGCGTTCGCCGAACTTATGGATACCCTCGCGGCAAGCACGGGCACCCCCGTGCAGAGCCAGGCCGCGGCCGGGTTCACTCCCGGGCTGGAGGCCATGCAGCCGCCCAACGCCGTGAACCACGTTCCGCTCAGCCAGGCGGGTTCCGGCCGGATCAACCAAGGCACGGAGCCGGTCCAGCGCAATGCCGTGCCGATGGCGCCTGCTCCGCTCGCCGGAGCCGGTGACCTGGTGATGGTGGTCGGCCTGGGCGACGACGCGCTGGAGGTGTGCCGCTCCATGGCCGACTTCTCCGGCACGGGTGCAGCAGCCGTCCGCGTGGCCGGCGTGCTGGAGACCGACGGCGTCGGCCGGGCCGCGGACCGGCGTGCGGTGGCAACCGCACGTGCCGCCGGCGTTATGGCCGGACACAGCATCTTCCTGGCCTACGGGCTGGGGCGGTCAGGTACCGAAATGGCCCGGCATTCCACGTTGATCTCCGCATTGGCCGCCGATCAAATCTGGGTGGTGGTCGACGCCGGCCGGAAACCGGAAGACACCGCAGCCTGGGTCGGGGCGGTGCGGTCCGCAGCAGTTGTGGACGCCGCCGCCGTCGAAGGCATTGACACCACCGGCACGCCGCAGTCCGTGAACGCGCTTGGCCTGCCCATCGGGTGGCTCGACGGCGGACCCTCGCCGACGCCGGTGCTCTGAGCCCCGGATAACCCGCCGGGCTGAACCGTTCCTCAGCTTCGGCGGGAACGGCCCCGGCTTGGGGTAGAGTGGGCGGATGCTGGTGCTAACACGCAAGTCCGGGGAGCAGATCCTGATCGGGGATGACATTGTCATTACCGTTTTGGATTCACGCGGTGACGGCGTACGCATCGGCATCGATGCCCCCCGCGGGGTCAAGATCCAGCGCCACGAGGTGCTGCGCGCCGTGGAAGAGGCCAATGTGGCCGCCAGTGCCGCCGCCCTGCCGGATGCCGAAGACCGCATCAAGGCGTTGCTGGCCGGCCGGATGCTGCCCCCGGAAAGCGACAAACCCGCTTCCTGACCGGGTGGCCTTAGCCTGTTACGCCTCGGTTGCCCGGTTGCCCGGTTGCCCTGTTGCCCCTTGTCTGCTGAGCCGGACTGTTCCAGGCCCTCTTCTGCCGGGTGTTCCCGGTACACCGGACAGCAGAAACCCCCGCCGTTTCTTGGGGAAAACGACGAGGGTTCCCGGTCTGTTGCCCGGGGACGGCCGGGCGTATCAAGGGACCGGCGGCTAGGTGCTGCGCTGTGCGCGTTTGGCACCCAACCCCAGGAACCGGCTGCCGGCTTTGGAGCTCCGGGCAGACGTTGCGGTGTCCCGCCGCGCGTTCGGGGCGGGGACGTGCTGGGAAAGCCCGAAGTACTCGGGAAGGACGCGGCGTTCGTGGGTGCTGCACCGGACGCCCGGGTAACGGAAGCCGTTGATGATCCACCGGCCCCGGTCCTCCACCCAGTTCGGGATCATGCGGCGGTTGCACTCGGCACAGAGCGGGGAAATGAAGTTCTCGCGCTGAACCAGCGTGTAGCGGCGGGTAGTGAGCCCCGTCGATGCTCCGTCCATGGTGATCCCCCTCGTCCCGCCGGCGTCCTGCCGTTGCGGTTTCATGTCCCGAGGATAGGGCGCAGGCCGACAGGAAACCCTAAAGCCATCCGCAAGGAAACCGGAATTTCTGCGCAGCGTTTCCACAACCGGATCGGCTGCGCCGCTGTCGAAGACCTCCAGTGGGACCGCCGCGTCGTTGCCGTGGACAGGAAAGCAGAAAGCCCCCGGCACAAGATGCCGGGGGCTTTCTGGGGGTACTGAGCCTCCTGCCAGAATCGAACTGGCGACCTTCTCATTACGAGGAAGACTGCTTACCCGCCAGTGCGCTGGGAACGACTCGTTCCCAGTGACGAAAAAGTGACAGTTAGCCCCACCTATTTGCGGTCAAGGCTTCATTTATTCGGCTTGCGCTGTCGTGCAAGTCGTCGTCGAACAGTCCTGCGTAGGTGTCGAGGGTCATCGTGGCGGATGCGTGGCCGGCGATTCGCTGGACAACTTTCACGTTCGCTCCTGCACTGATGGCGAGGCTCACCGCCGTATGCCGGAGATCGTGGAAGGTAGGGCGGGGAAAGCTTTCATCCGTTAAGGCCACTGCCGCAATAGCGGGGGCATAGTGCCGCTTCGTCCATGTGTTGTTCCTGAGGACGGAGCCTCGGGCTCCGCTAAATAGCCGCTCGTTAGGGTCAATCCCTTCAAGGACTATCTCAAGGCGATCGGCCACCACCCTCGGCAGGGGAACGGTCCTCTTTTCCCCACCTTTCGTTGGACCCAAGATGAGAGTCCCGCTCACTTCCGCGTAAGCCTTGGAAACGGATAATGACGGGCGGGGACCAAGCTGTACGTCAGCACCTGTGAGCGCAGTAATCTCGCCCCATCGAAGTCCGCACGTTCCGGCCAACATGATGAACAACGAGTGCTCGCCTGATGCGAGCGCCAGTGCAACGAGCT
Source organism: Arthrobacter sp. zg-Y844 (assembly GCF_024385465.1). Taxonomy (GTDB): domain Bacteria; phylum Actinomycetota; class Actinomycetes; order Actinomycetales; family Micrococcaceae; genus Arthrobacter_B. The sequence goes on along the minus strand of NZ_JANFLS010000005.1, from coordinate 35,440 downwards.
GGGGCATCGAAAGGTATACATGCTCTCGACTTGTCTGCCTGGCAGGAATGTAATCCGTATTTCCCAGAGCATCCTTCGTCGGGTTAGCGGGCAGAAGCCTCCTCTTGACGGCAAACCCCATCAATCGTCCGAACAACAACCCAACTTCCCGCCGCGTCGCCACACCCGCGGGCTCACCATCTCTCCCTTTCAGGCCTGCAATCCAGTCAGCGGTGTCGTCGTAGTGCACGTTTGTCAGACTGGTTTGTCCCCACCTTGGGTGTACATAGTTTTCGTAGAATCGTCGGTAGTTGTCCACTGTCTTTGGGGCTGCAGGTTTTCTTCCGGTTGCTCCAACCGCAGCGATACGGTTGATCCACTCCGCGTAGAGGTGATCGACCGTTGTTTTGCTAGCCAATTTCGGGTCGATGTATGTGCCGCCTCGAATCGACTGCAATGTGCTTTGCAGGAACTGCTCGGCCTCCCGCTTGGTGGAGAAGCGTTTTCGTCTTCGCACTCCGTCTGACGCGGTCCAGTCTGCTTGCCAGCGTTTGACTCCACCGGACAGCTTATTGATCGCCACTGGACCTCCCGTTTTCAGCCCGCCGTTCATTCCAAAGGTCGTTAGCTACGGCCTGGTGTTCGGGAGCGATGCGGGCTTTGCGGCCGGTGCCGAGAAGGATGCCTTTGGTCCGCGCCCGCCGCAGTCTTGCGGACCATGTGTCCACGCTTTCCCCTGTCCATTCAGCAAGACGCTTTATAGGTTCGACGGAGGATCCATTCACCAGGGCGACGTAGGCCATCGATATGTGAACGTAATCGCGGTCTGATTCCACTCTCGATGGGAGAGGGGAAAGTTCTTGACGCAGACCGCCCACCGTTAGCTGCTCGTGCCGTTCCCGCATAAGAGCACGTGCATGGGCCATGGGGATTGCTCGAAGCAGGCTCGTGGTGATGCCGTCCAGGGCTTTGGCTGGAGCGTAGGTATCCGTACCCGTCTCGCCTGCTTGTGCCAAGGCGTAGTCAGAGGCGTCGAAATCAATACGGAGCTTATTGGGCTCCCGGAAGTCCCCCATGATGTGCCCCACGGTCCAGCCGATGCTGACATTCAGCCCGTGGACGCGGTACCGCGCCCACAGCACCTTGAACGTCATTCCACCTTCCGTGTCTGTCCCTTCCTCAGGGTAGGGGCGTCCAATGAACTGGACGCCTTCCGGTAAGGGAGGCAGTGAGGGCGGTGTTGGTGCATTCATTGCACCAACATAACACAGAATGGTTGACAGGCAAATGGTGCGCCGCACTGTTGCATTGGCAGACAACCTGTGTGATGCTTGTTGGACACAGGCAGCTTGCCAAGCGACATGTGTCAATCATTCGAGAGGAGCATCCTTGCTCAACAATCCCGCCGAATCGACTATCGATTCGGTATCCCACTTGGACCTACCTACTTCAATCTTCCTCACCCGGCGGCAGGTCGCCCTTTACCTGAACATGTCCGAGAAGTGGCTAGCCCAAGCTGGGCGCACCATGGGTCCCACGTTCCATAAGTTTGGTGGCCGCTGTCGATACCGTCTGGAAGACGTAGATAGCTGGGCTCGGCAGCAGCGGGTTTCCAGGTGATCGCCTCGGGTCCATATATATGGAACCTGACGGATGCGGCCGTGTACCGGGTCCTGGTCGGTGACTCCAATGCGGATGCTGTCTGCAAGTTGTCCACAAGGCAAATGGCTGAGCGCGTCGGTCGAACCCGTAAGACGGTAGCCGCCTCACTGGGGCGCCTTGCCAAGGCAGGCGCCATAGTCAAGGTTCGGGCGTCCTCGGCGGGGCGCCCGACATGGTGGATGACGCACACAGATATCTCCCATGAGGCTGCGCGGAATACCCCAAGGGACGTTGCTCTCGTAGAGGTGGATGACCTCTTTCGGCGCAGGGATTTACATGGCCCTGGAGCGTTGTACCTCGATCTACCCAGCGGTCGCGAATTTACGTCGTCGACTGCCCTTCGATTCACGGCTGCCACCCGGCGCGTTCGTACCGTGGATTGGTGGTTGCTCGCCCTCGCGTCCCAGCGTTGGCCGCTCGTCGATGAGTACATCCCACGCGGCGGTGGGCCATCGGTGTGGCGTAAGAATGTGCTTTCCCCGGCCCAATTGCAGGAGAACCGTGAACACATCGATGGCATTGCCCAAGCCAGGGGCACAACTGAGCTAATGACTAAAGCCAAGATGCAGCAACTGCATCAGCGTGAACGCTTTGGCAGCACCATGCGATCGGCGGTGGCAACCAATGCCGTCTAAGGATCAGTTAGGCCAGTGTCGCGTTCGGGGTTGTCGTACGAAGTGGCGTTCGGCGAAGACCCGCCTTTGCTATAAACACCGCGATTGGAGAGAGCCGGTAGCGGCGAAGCCCGAACTGTGCCCACAGCCCGTAGGGTGCTCAAAGGAAGGTTGTGAAAATCCGGTGCTGGCTGTGGGATTGTGCAGCGAGCACCAATATTCCCTTTATCTGGAGCTGAACGAAGAAACCATAAGCTTTGTTGAGGACGTGTTCGGTGACAAGATCGTTGCCGATGAAGACGGTTGCTGGATTTGGACTGGCCGCGTCAAAGGAAAATATAGTTCGCTCATGGTGAATGGGCGTTGGGTGATCGGTCACCGATGGCTGTACATGCACCTCGTAGGGCCAATACCCAACGCTCAAGAGTTGCACCACGAGTGCGAAAAAACTCGGTGTGTTCGACCAGGGCATCTGCGGCCACTAGTACCGTTGGAGCACAGACACGTCACTGCTTTCGTGATCTGGATGTTCTCGATTGCACCAAATGGGAAACTAGCTATCGACAACGTGACCAGGTCCCAGCATGAACGTCGATATGCCGAAACCTACCGGCTGCCCTTTGACGAGACCTTCATGGTGGAAGAGTCGGAGTTTAACCGTAGAAAACTTCCCATCCCGTCCGGGTAGGGAGGCGCTAGGACGAGCGGTCCTGACCGTCTGTCGGGGGAGGGTTCCCTCCCCCGGCCCGTTCCATGCGGCGGCTGCGTATAACCGTCGCCATGAAGGACCAGCAGGCCGGCCTGAGGTGGATTGGCTGCGAGGATTCACGCGGGTAGTCCGGGAGGCTGATGGAGCCGAGCAGCAAGATGAACGTCATACCGAAATGTGTGTGCGGCTCTGAGCGTGAGGCCCGCACTGGGGCCACCAACGGCTACCTGTATGCTGCGATGGTTGAGTCGTTTTTAGCTGGGGGGCTTCTTGAAGATCATCGCTTGGTACTACGACGCGCGTGACCCAGAAGTAGGCAAGTTCTGGAACGGCAAGGAGTACAGCCAGGTAAAGACGCTGGAGGAAATTGGGTTGGCGCCCCTTTACGATGCTTCAACCGGTGAGCTAATTCCTGACTACAAAAGACCCGCCGCTGCAATGCAGCACCCCAAAGACTGGAACGAGACTGAGCTTCGCGGTGATGCTCGGGTGCGTGAGGAAGCGGTGGACGAGGGCAGGCTCTTTGTCCCGACCAAAGCCAAAAAGAACCTTGGATGCCTCACCTTCGTCGTTCTTGCAGCCGCGCTTTCGATCTTCGGCTCGTTTACCTCGCGTGATGGCAGTAAGGCTGATGCGCAGTACGCGTGCCAGGAATTTGTTAAGAAGCGCCTCATAGCTCCTTCGTCGGCCGAGTTTGGAAGGACGACGACCGTGCAGCAGGACAACGTTTTCAAAGTAACTTCGGTCGTTGATGCCGAGAATGCATTCGGGGCTCCCATGAGGAATACGTGGACATGCCGGGTGATCTGGAACGCTTCTGACGACAACTTCGCTCTGGATCTTCTTGAACATAGGTAGTAGGTGATCCCACTCCAAGCCACATCATAATGTCAGTTATGATGTGTCTATGGACCTCGCTCACATCGCCGCACCGGACACCAACGCCGAACGGCACGCCCACATCATTGGTGCTTGGCGGCTCGCGCAGACCTCGCCGAACACGCTGGCTGCGTATACCCGGAACCTCACCGACTTCTGTTCCTGGCTGGATCACTACGGATTCGATCTGCTGCAGGTCAGCCGGGTGCAGGTGGACGGCTACCGGCACACCCTGACGGGTGCCCCGGCGACGGTGGCACGCAAGCTCTCGGCGCTGTCCAGCTTCTATAAGTACGCGCTCGGCATGGGACTGGTGCAGGTCAACCCGGTGCAGCTGATCGCCCGCCCCAAGGTTGACGCCGACCACAGCGCCACGCAGGGACTCACACGCGAGCAGACAAAGGCGCTGCTGGCTGCAGCTGCAGCGGACAGCCCCCGCTCACACGCCCTGGTCAGCCTGCTCATGTTCACCGGCATCCGGGTCAGCGAAGCACTGAACGCGACCACCGCCGACTACGGGCACGACAGCGGACACCGGACCCTGACGGTCCGGCGCAAGGGCGGGAAAGCAGCGAAGGTCGCGGTGCCGGCTCCCGCCGTCGAAGCACTGAACGCCTATCTGGGCACGACCGGAGCTGACCTGGTGGCGGGGACAGGCGGGAGCCTGCCCCTGTTCACGACGACCACCGGCAAGCCCTGGAACCGTTCAGAGGTTTTCCGTACCATCCAGCGGCTCACGCACAAGGCCGGTATCGAGGGTCAAATCAGCCCGCACAGCCTGCGGCACACGTTCGCCACGATTGCCCTGGACAGCGGAACTACCCTGCACGACTTGCAGGACTCGATGGGCCACGCTGATCCCCGCACCACACGTCGCTATGACAGGGCCCGGCACAGTCTCAACAAGTCTGCTTCGTACGATGTGGCCCGATCACTCAGCTAGGTGGGTCCCGGGTCCGTTCAATACATGAAACTGACTGGGATTGAGTAGTTCTCGGCGGCGGGTAGAGCGCCTCAGATCACCAGTGACCGTGACCTCCTCATATTTGGAATGCGCATCCTGAGCTTTTTGATAGTCTTCTGCGCTGAGTTCGACCCAATAGTGTGCCACCTGGCCCTGAGGATCGTGTGTCTCTGATCCTGAGATGGTGATTTTGCCCGGCATAATATTTGGACCAGTGCGGGTAAGTCGGACAACAAAACCTTTGACTGTTACGTCCGGTTCTAGAGCTTCTCTGCGTAGCTCTTTACCAGCCCACCCAATGACCTCCAGTTGCTCTGTAGACAGGGCCAGTTGCTCGTTAGCGTCCGGAACAGGGCGATAACGTGACCAGCGGAAGTTGAACTCCAGAGGCGTAGCTCCGGAGACTGATATTTGTGACAAGGCATCACAAAGATCAGCGGTGATTCCTTCGGTAATGCGGGCGCGAAAAGGTTCGACTCCTGTGTCTTGGGAGAGCGACTCACTGGCCGCCTCAGCAGTGACCCGGGTGCTGGCGTAAAGGCGCCGTGTAGTGCGTCGGGCATAATCCTCAAAGCGACCGTCAATATCAAAGGGGAACTGATTTTCGAGCTCGTGGTCGCCAAGGGGAAGTGAGAGCCTCCAGATGAAACTTCCTGGAATTGGCGTGAGAAGTTCAGTACTCCTCAGCAGGGCCAGAGCGGCCGGGGGCTTCCTACGCGGCAGTATTACAGCGGCTTCATCCATACCTACCGCTACAGCCGCACTCTCAACCCACTTATGAAGCCCCTGGATCGATTCCGATGACTGGCCCAGTGTGATGGAACCAGACTTGCCTCCCGGAAAGGTTCGCACCTCTTGAACATCTCGCTGCAGGTCAGTCAGATCGCGAAGTACTTCATTAACGTCGCGACCTTCAACCTTTGCGACTTCCTCAACCAGTTGAGAAATTCGCAAACTAAATGTTCGAACGTCTGGATTGCTCGGCAACCAGCTATATACACCAGGGTCCGAACCGACCTTGTTCCAATACGATCCTGTTGCGTCAGTATCTACTTCCTCCCAGCCATTCGCTTGGAGGTAGTATGCGTAATTCCGGACCGGGATCTGGTTGATGGTGCTTTCTTTTAGACGCTGACCCATTGGAGTGCCTTTCCTGCGTCTTGAAATAAGACCTCAGCCAGCGTCAGCGGTGTCAATAGGTTTGCATGTGGGAAGGAAAGCCGTCGCTTGGTAGCGGAGTTCCCAACTGGTGTTGTGCCCATCAAGTCTAGGAAATAAGCCTCGTTGCTTAGTATCAACCGCCGCTTCTCCATACGGGCAAAGTGCTGCCGCTTCGGAGGCACTGCAACGACGACCAGATATCGTCGGATATCGAAATCTATACCGTAGGTTCCGCACAATACGTCATGGTGTGCAGCTTTGATGTCGTACTGGAATTCACCGCTCGATGAGTAGAGCGGGGTGTGGGTCGACTTCACGGAGACTTCAATCGTCGTGTTGCCCCAAGGCAGGTCTGGCCGTCTCGTGTAACCGATCGCAAGATCTATGCCTTCGGGCTCCGGGTCTCGTTTGCCGACGCTAAAGCCGGTCGCGCCAGCCAGAGCACGTACGTACTGTTCTGCGAAGTGTCCCTGGAGGCCGCTGTGATAGCCCCTGTGTTGTGCTATCGACAGCGTCATTCGCCCAGTCCGTTACTTTCAGTAGCCAGTCGGAGGCCGCCAGCGCCCACAAATCTGGTGGGTGCAGGCCACGTTCTGCAGGCTAGGCGTGTCGCAGCGCCGCACTGTCTGTCAGCGCCATTGGTGTAGAACTTGATCCCCATCCCCATACTGTAGCCATAGCTTCCCTTTATTCGACATTCAACGGGGGAGGCGGGCTGTCGTGTTCGGGATCCTCCTTTGGGAGGCTGGCCGCACTGGCCCAAGTGACATAGAAGTGACGAGAAAGCTGAGAATGGCGGAGAATTCCTCTCCATGCACAGGTTGAGAGGTGTGTCAAATTACAAGAAAGGAACCCCCAGAATCAGCAGATTCTAGGGGTTCCAACGGAGCCTCCTGCCAGAATCGAACTGGCGACCTTCTCATTACGAGTGAGACGCTCTACCAACTGAGCTAAGGAGGCGGGCTTCAGCTGTCCGTTGCCGGGCAGAATCCACAAGGAACTACTTTATACGTCCCGGCGGTGCGGGTCAAAATGGCCAGGGGTGACCGAGCCGTTCGGTGGCCGGCGGCAAGGTCCCGCAGGGTCCGCCCCTGCCCCCGTGATCAGCAGACCACGTTGTCCTGCGGCACCGTTCCGTCCACGAAGTAGTCGTCCACCGTGTCTTCGATGCACTGGCTGCCGCGTCCGTACGCCGTATGTCCTTCGCCCTCCCACGTGACCAGTACCGCGGATTCGAGCTGTGCAGCGAGCGCCTGGGACCATTCATAGGGGGTGGCGGGATCCCCGGTGGTTCCAATCACCAGGAGGTCCGCCGCACCGGCAGCCTCAATGGGGTGCGGTTCATTCACCGGTCCGTGCGGCCACGCCTCGCAGGTGACCCCGCCGTAGGCCAGGTACTTGCCGATGGTGGGGGACGCCGCTTTAAGTTCCAGGGCGTCGGCGGCCATCTGCGCATCATCGGCGGTCATGGGATAGTCCAGGCAGTTGACCGCGTTGAATGCCACGGTGCTGTTGGACCGGTACGTGCCGTCTTCCGCACGGTCGGCACTGACGTCGGCCAGGCGGAGCATGTAGGTCGGGTCGCCGTCCAGGGCAGTCTCCAGGGCCTGCGAAAGCACCGGCCAGTTGCCGTCGTCGTACAGCGGGAGAATGAAGCCGCTGACAAAGGTGGAGATGGTGACAACCCGCCCGTCGGCTGCCGTCATCGGACTCGCCTCGACGGAGGCCAGCAGCTCCCGGATTGTTGCGATGCCTTCGTCGGCACTGCCTTCAAGCGGGCAGTTGCTGCCGGTCACGCAGTCCTCGACGTAGGCGCGGATGGCCTTTTCGAACGCCGCGGCCTGGCCGAGGGTGATTTCCTCGTTGGTGGAGGCGGGGTCCAGGGCGCCGTCGAGCACCAGCCGCCCCGTCTTGTCTGGGAACAGTTCGGCATAGGTGGCGCCGAGGTAGGTGCCGTAGGAGAAGCCGAGGTAGTTCAGCTTCTCGTCCCCGGCTATGGCCCGGAGGATGTCCATGTCGCGGGCAGCGCTGGCCGTGTCGACAAACCCAAGCAGCTCGCCGGTCTCTTCTGCACACGCATCGGCGAATTCCTTCGCGCTCAACCGCGAGGCGGTGAGCCCTTCGGGTGTGCTCGCGTCGATGTACTCGGCGCGGGCCTCATCCATTTCCTTGTCGCTCAGGCACTTCACCGGGGTGGAGCGGCCGACGCCGCGCGGGTCGAATCCGAGGATGTTGAAGTTCTCCCGCAGCCGGTCGCTGGTGACGTTTTCCAGCGACTGGAGTACCACGTCGTAACCGGATCCGCCCGGACCGCCCGGGTTGATGAGGATGGTGCCCTTGGCCTCCCCGTCGGCATCGGCCAGGATGGCTGACAATTCCACCGTCCCGGCGTCCGGGTCTGCGTAATCCATCGGGACCGTAATGGTGGCGCAGCGGAACTTCTCTTCGCACTCGGACCAGGTGACGTCCTGGCTGTAGAACTCCTGCAGGTCCTCGGGCACGTCGCCAATCACGTCTGCCGGGGCGGTGGTGGAGGAGTCCCCGCCGCCGCTGCCTTCTGCGCCCGGTTCGGAGTCCGTGGTGCAGGCGGTGGAAGCCGCCAGCAGCACCACCGAGGCGGCGGCGGCGGCCAGCCGGGGGAAACGGCGGCGGGCAGTGGCGGTGGTCATTCTTACTCCTGGAGCGGCTAGGTGCGCGGACCAGCCGGGCTGGCGGAAGGCGGTGGATAACTGGACATTACAGCAGGCTCAGGGCCATCGCTTCGATGGCCAGCAACGGTGCCACATTCGTGGTCACCAGGCGGCGGCGCACGGTATTGATCTCCTCCATGCGCATCAGGGTCTGTTCCGGAGAGCCGTACGCGGCAAACTCGTCCAGCTCCCGGCGGAGTCCCTCGTTCACGAGGGGGCCGGCACTGCCCAGCTGGATCATCAGCACGTCGCGGTAAAAGGAGAGCAGGTCAGTCAGCGCCCGGTCGAAATAGTCGTTCTTGGACCGCTTGGCACGGCGCACCTGGTCTTCTTCGAGCCGTTTCACCTGGCTGCGCAGCGACGGCGGCAGGGTTCCGGTGGCGGGTGCGCCCAGGGAGGCGAGCAGTGCTTCCTTCTCGGCGGCGTCCCGCTGTTCAAAGGAACTGGTGGCTTCCGCTTCGGCCAGGGCCACGAGGTCCGCCGCGGCCTTCATGGCTCCGGAGACATTGCGCAGCGACAGGGGCAGCCGCACGATGCTCTCGCGGCGCTGCCGTGCGCCTTCGTCGGTGGCCAGGCGCTTGGCGACGCCGATGTGGCTCTGCGCGGCCCTCGCAGCATTGAGGGCCACGTCCGGGTCGATGCTGTCCCGCCGGATCAACAGTTCCGCTACATCCTCAACCGGCGGCAGCCGCAGCCCCACCGGACGGCACCTGGACCGGATGGTGACGAGGACATCGCCGGGGCTCGGGGCGCAGAGCAGCCAGATGGTCCGCGGCGGCGGCTCTTCAATGGCTTTGAGCAGCACGTTGGTGCTGCGCTCCTGCATCCGGTCGGCGTCCTCCACGATGATGACGCGCCAGCGGCCGGTGGACGGCTTGTCCTGGGCCTTCCGGACCAGTTCGCGGGCCTCATCGATGCTGATGGTGACCTTCTCCGTGGTGACGGAGGCGACGTCGGCGTGCGAGCCGGCCAGCACGGTCCGGCAGGCCTTGCACTCCCCGCAGCCCCGAAGCGCCGGGTCCTGCTGTTCGCAGACCAGTGCGGCAGCAAAAGCACGGGCGGCATTGGAACGGCCGGAACCGGGCGGACCGGTGAACAGCCAGGCATGGTTGGGACGGGCGTCCGCGGCACCGCGGCGCAACTGGGCCACTACCGGATCCTGCCCCTGCAGGTCATCCCACACGCTCACGGCAGCAGCTTTTCCACGCGCCGCAGGATGGTTTCGGCCAGTTCATCCACCGGACGGCCGGCGTCGAGCACCAGGTATCTGCCGGGAGCTGCCTGTGCGGCCTCAAGGAACGCCAAGCGGATCTGCAGGTGGAAGGCATCCGGTTCGGACTCGAGCCGGTCCTCGGCGGCGTCGCCGGCGGTCCGGCGGTCCCGGCCGCGTTCAGGATCGACGTCGAGCAGGACGGTGAGGTTCGGCTCCAAGCCTCCGGTAGCCCAGTCATTCAGTGTTCGGACAGCGTCCGTGCCGAGCTGCCGGCCGGCACCCTGGTACGCAATGGAACTGTCGACATAGCGGTCGCAGACCACCACGGTTCCGGCGGCGAGGGCCGGCTCGATGACCTGTTGGACGTGTGCGGCACGGGAGGCGGCGAAGATCAGCGCCTCGGTACGTGCGTCGATTTCGCCGTTGCCGTGTTCAAGCACCAGCGCGCGCAGCTGCTCGCCTACGGGGGTGCCGCCTGGTTCACGGGTGCGCAGGACCGTACGGCCGGTCTCCTGCAGTGCGGCGGCCAGCCGCTGCGCCTGGGTGGATTTCCCGGCACCGTCTCCGCCCTCCATGGCAATGAACAGGCCGCGGGTTTCGGGGAGATTAGAATTGCTCACCCGCCTAGCCTACCTAGTCCGGCTGGGAGGCCGGTGCGGCGGGCGAACGGTCACGGACACCGTTCGCCGGCAGCGGCCGGCCGGTCCGTCCGGCGGTCTAGGCTGTTTCTTATGAGCCACATTCCGCCGCACGGGCACGCCGTTTCCCCCGATACCCTCGTTGTCTCCGCGGGCCGCCCTCCCCGCGAGCACGATGCCCCGGTGAATCCGCCCATCGTGCTGTCCTCCACCTACTTCGGCTCGGGTACGCCCGTTCCGGGGGAGCGCGGCTACGGCCGGTACTCCAACCCCACCTGGGATCCCTTCGAGCAGGCGCTCGCCGAGCTCGAAGGCGCTGCCCTTCCCGCATTGGTCTTCGGCTCCGGGCTGGCGTCCGTGATGGCTGCCCTGTCCCTGGTTCCCGCCGGCGGTGTGGTGGTGATGCCGCGGCACAGCTACCAGGGATCATTGCTGCTGGCAGCGGAGGAGGCAGCGAACGGCCGGTTTTCCGTGCGCACCGTGGATATTGCCGCAACACAGGACGTCATAACGCAGCTCGACGGCGCTTCGCTGCTCTGGGTGGAGAGCCCCACTAATCCCATGCTGGAGGTTGCCGACATCGCGGCCCTGGCCGAGGCGGCGCACGCTGCCGGTGCGCTGGTGGTAGCGGACAACACGTTCTCCACGCCGCTGGTGACGCGGCCCCTGGAACTGGGCGCCGACGTCGTCGTCCACTCGGTGACGAAATACCTGGCCGGACACTCCGACGTCGTCCTGGGGGCGGCCGTGACATCCGACCCCGATCTGCGGGACCGCCTGCTCCGGTACCGCTCGCTGCACGGAGCAGTGGCCGGTCCGTTCGAAGTGTGGCTGGCGCTGCGCGGCCTACGCACACTGGCTCTGCGGATGGAGCGCTCGCAGGCCACCGCCATGGAACTTGCCCGTCGGCTGCAGGCACTTCCGCAGGTGGAAAACGTGCGTTATCCGGGCCTGCCCGGGGACCCGGGGCACCGCCGTGCCGCCGCGCAGATGTCGGGCTTTGGATCTGTCCTGTGCATCGAAGTTGCCGGCGGAGCCGCTGCGGCGGAGAAGGTCGCCGAAGCCGTGGAACTGTGGCTGCCGGCCACCTCGCTCGGCGGCGTGGAGTCGCTGATCGAACGGCGGCGCCGCCAGCCAGGGGAGCCGCACACCGTTCCGGAGGGGCTGCTGCGGCTTTCCGTCGGCATCGAGAATGTTGACGACCTCTGGAGGGACCTAGAGCGGGCACTTACACGGTAGGCTAGCGCTGTGGCCCTAATGATCATGATTCAGTACTACCTCTACCTGGTGCTCGGCATAGTGGCGCTGGGCATTGAGCTCTGGGCGCTGCTGGACTGTGCGCGGCGCAAGCCCGCCGACTTTGAGCGTGCCTACAAGCGGACCAAGGGATTCTGGCTGGGCCTCACGGGCGGAGCAGCCGCCGTCGGCGTGCTGTCTGCACTGGTGCCGTCACTGAGCCTGATCCTGTTCCAACTGGCAGCCGTGATTGCGGCCTGCGTGTACCTCGCGGATGTGAAGCCTGCCATCGGCAGCTCCCGCGGCCGCGGCAACAGCAACCAGGGCCCGTACGGCCCCTGGTAGCCACCGATAAACCGCTGACTTTCAGTCCGCCCCGGACCGACCCTGCCAGGGTTGTCCGGGGCGGACCTCGTTAACCGGCGGTTCGGCTTTAGCCGGCCGTTCGGCGCAGCCGTTCCGGTTGCGGGGTTGCGGGGTTGCGGGGTTGCGGTTACGAGGGCCGGACGGCGTCCCAGGCAACGGTGATTTCGCCCAGCCGCCACCGGGACGGCCCGGTCAGCAGGGGCACCCCGCCTGCCTTTAGCGCGCTGCACATCGCCAGCCAGCGATGCCGGTTGCCGTAGGAGGCCATCGGTGCGGCTTCCTCCCACGCCCGGTCCATGGCCTGGAGGAAAGCATGCACCCGCTCCCCGGGAACATTGCGGTGGATCAGCGCTTTGGGCAGGCGTTCTGCAACATCGGACGGGCGCTCGAACGCGCCGAACCGCAGCGAAATACTCAGCGAAACCGGGCCGGAGGCGTCCAGTTCCACCCACGTGGCACGCCGGCCGATTTCGTCGCAGGTGCCGTCCACGAAAATCCCTCCCGGTGCCAGCCGCGAGCAGACCATGTCCCAGTGCTGCGCATAGTCCTCCTCCGCGTACTGGCGCAGCACGTTAAAGGCGCGGACCATCACCGGGCGGCGTCCGTCCACGGGCAGTTCGAAGCCGCCCTGGCGGAAGCTCAGGCCCTCTCGTTCCAGCGGTTTGGCCGCCAGGACGCGGGCCGGGTCGATTTCAATCCCCATGACTTCCACATCCGCCCGCACCCGCCCGAGGCGGCCATGGAGTTCGACGGCGGTGGTAGGCGCGGCGCCGTAACCCAGATCCACGATCAACGGATCAGCGGCCTGCCGCAGACGCCACCGTGCCGGTCCGGCCAGCCAGCGGTCCACCCGTCGGAGCCGGTTGGGATTTGTAGTGCCCCTGGTCACAGTTCCTACGGGTTTTAGCGGTTTTTGCACCACACAATGCTAGCGGGCGCAAGGGGATGCCCCTGACCGAGGGGAGCCTCGAACCAGCGCGTGCCGGGACGGGATGGACGCCGGGGGTGCGGCTGAGCCGCAGCTTGTGGACGGAGGATCCCACCCAGTGGTGCGGCTGCGGCCAAAGGGGTCCCAGGAGAAACAGCAGCACCATCCGGTGGGATCCCGTGCACGCCGCCCGGAGGGTCCCCGCCTGACACCCCCGCCATCTGCTCAGTAGATTTCCGGCCCCGCGTTCGGGCCCCGCTCATCTGCCCGGCTAAAGGGCCGCCGCCCTCCCTGCCCGGTACGCACTCCGATACCATGCTTATATGACCTACAAACTGATCCTTCTGCGCCACGGGCAGAGTGAATGGAATGAAAAGAACCTCTTCACGGGCTGGGTGGACGTGGATCTGACGGACCTCGGACGTGAGGAAGCCCTCCGCGGCGGGCAGCTGCTGGTTGAGAACAACGTTCTCCCGGACATCCTCTACACCTCCCGGCTCCAGCGGGCCATCAACACGGCGAACCTGGCCCTGGGCGCGGCTGACCGCATCTGGATCGACGTCAAGCGCAGCTGGCGCCTGAACGAGCGGCACTACGGCGCACTGCAGGGCAAGGACAAGGCACAGACCCTGGCCGAGTACGGCGAGGAACAGTTCATGCTCTGGCGCCGTTCCTACGACACCCCGCCGCCGCCCCTGCCGGACGACAGTGATTTCTCCCAGGCCCACGATCCCCGTTACGCGGATCTGGCCCCCGATGAGCTGCCGCGCACCGAGTGCCTCAAGGACGTCCTGGAACGGTTCCTGCCGTACTGGGAGTCGGACATCTCCAAGGACATCCGTACCGGCAAGACGGTGATGATTGCCGCGCACGGCAACTCCCTGCGTGCGCTGGTCAAGCATCTGGACGGGATCAGCGACGCCGATATCGCCGCCGTGAACATCCCCACCGGCATCCCGCTGGTGTACGAACTCGATGAGGACCTGAAGCCGGTCAAGGCCGGCGGAACCTACCTCGATCCTGAGGCCGCCGCCGCTTCCATCAAGGCCGTGGCGAACCAGGGCAAGAAGAAGTAGCACCTGCTGCCGGCGGCATTAATCCCGGCCAGGAGAAAGGGCGGTCCCCACGCGGGGACCGCCCTTTTATGCTCTAAGCCGGTAGCTGAGTCGCCGCCGCTACACGCCTGACTCGGACAGCGGATGCCATTCACCGGTAACGAGATAGTTGACCTTGCGGGTGACGGAAACCCCGTGGTCCGCAAAGCGCTCGAAGTAGCGGCTGGCGAGGGTCAGGTCCACCGTGCTGACGGCGGGAACGTTCCAGTCCGGGGAGGCAATGGACTTGAAAACCCCGGCGTGCAGTTCGTTGATCCGGCTGTTGGCCTCGTAGATGTCCTTGCTCATCTCCAGGTTGCGCGTCTCCAGCAGTTCGGTCAGCTGTTCGGAAATGCGGATGTCCAGCTGCGCCATCTCGCGGAAGGTCTGCACCATGTTGTCCGGCACCACGTTGGCCGGGTACCGCAGGCGCGCCAGCTGCGCTATGTGCCGGGCCAGGTCCCCCATGCGTTCCAGCGAGGCGCTCATGCGCAGTGATCCGACGATCATGCGCAGGTCACTGGCAACCGGCCCCTGCAGGGCGAGAACGTCGATGGCACGCTCATCCAGGTCATTCTGCAGGAAGTCGATCCGCGCGTCTGCAGCGATGACGTCCTGCGCGAGTTCGATATCGGCGCCTTCAAAGGCGAGCGTCGCTTTGCGCATCGCCTCCGTTACCAGCTGGGATATCTGGGTCAGTTCTTCACCGATTTGATGAAGCTCGGCCTGGAAAACCTTGCGCACTGAAGGGTCCTCTCAAAAGCGGGTGGATCGTATGGGATCTGCGGAACGGGTGCGGCCCGGCGCTTCCTGCGCCTACTGCCGCTCCTGCAGGATGTCAGCCGGGGGTGAACCACACTGGCCCCTTAGATGAACGTTAGTTTAACGAATGGTCCAAAGCCACCGGCTTTCCTTCCCGGCCTCGAAGACCGGCCTAAGCTATGAGAGTGAATCCTGTACTGCTGGCCTTGCTGGCCGGCCTCCTCGGCCTGGCTGTTGGTGCTTTCGGTGTCCTCGCGTACGGGGCCAGCCAGCGCCAGCGGCGGGAGTTGGCCGAGATCTCCGAGCCGACCGTCCCCGAGGGCGCTGCGGAAGTGCTCGGCGTCATTGGTCGCGCCTACATTGTTGCCGATGCCATTGACGGCGTTGTCCGGGCCAGTCCCGGTGCCTACGCGTTCGGCCTGGTGCGCGGGCACACCATCGTCAATGACCGGCTGCTGGACCTGTGCGCCAGGGTACGCCGCGATGGCGTCATCGAGGAGGCCAGGCTGGAGCTTCCCCGGGGTCCGCTCGGTGAGGGGTCCCTCATTCTGCAGGTCCGGGTGGCGACGGTGGGGGAGGAATATGTGCTGATCCTGGCCGACGACCGGACGGAGATCACCCGCACCGAGGAAGTCCGCCACGACTTTGTTGCGAATGTTTCCCACGAACTCAAGACGCCGGTGGGCGCCATCTCGCTGCTCTCCGAAGCGCTGGACGACGCCGCCGGCGACGAAGAAGCGGTCCGCCGGTTCGCCAAACGGATGCACCGGGAATCCGCCCGCCTCACCGCCCTGGTCCAGGACATCATCGAACTGTCCCGGCTGCAGAGCACTGACATCGTGGACCGCGCCAAACCGGTGGACGTGAACCGGATTCTCGAGGACGCCGTCGAAGCCAACCGGCTGAACGCCGAGAGTAAGAACATCGAGGTACTCGTGGGTGGCAGGTCGGATGCGGCGGTTTACGGTGACGCCCCCATGTTGACCACCGCTTTCCGGAACCTGATCGACAATGCCATCCGCTATTCGCCCGAGGGCAGCAGGGTGGGGATCGGACTGCAGTCCCGCAACGGCATGGCCCAGGTGGCCGTAACCGACCAGGGTCCCGGCATCGCTCCCGAAGAACAGGAACGGGTGTTTGAACGGTTCTACCGGATCGATTCCGCCCGTTCGAGGCACACGGGCGGAACCGGTCTGGGCCTGAGTATCGTCAAACACGTGGTGGCCAACCACGGTGGCGAGGTGGACCTGTGGTCCCGCCCGGGGCACGGATCCACCTTCACCGTGCGGCTGCCCGAGATGGACGCCGCAGATATCCGCGAATCGAAACAGGGAGCTACCGCTTGACCCGGATTCTGATTGTCGAAGACGAGGAGTCCTTCAGCGATCCCCTTTCCTATCTGCTGGCCCGGGAGGGATTCGACGTTGGCGTCGTGGACAACGGCACCGACGCCGTCGCCGCCTTTGAACAGTCGGGCGCGGACCTGATCCTGCTGGACCTGATGCTCCCCGGGCTCTCCGGCACGGAGGTCTGCCGCCGGATCCGCCAGCGTTCGGATGTCCCGGTCATTATGCTGACCGCACGGGATGCGGAAATCGACAAGGTGGTCGGCCTCGAGATCGGCGCTGATGACTACGTCACCAAGCCGTATTCCTCGCGCGAGCTGCTGGCCCGGGTGCGCGCGGTGCTCCGGCGCCGGGGGGAAGGAGCGGGAGCGGACTTTGCCGGTGCTGCGCTGGAAGCAGGGCCGGTGCGCATGGACATTGACCGGCACGTGGTGCAGGTCAACGGAACCAGCGTGCCCTTCCCGCTGAAGGAGTTCGAGCTGCTGGAGCTGCTCCTGCGGAACTCCGGCCGGGTCCTGACCCGCGGGCAACTGATCGAACGGGTCTGGGGAGCAGATTATGTGGGTGACACCAAGACCCTCGATGTCCATGTCAAACGGCTGCGCGCAAAGATCGAGGCGGATTCCTCCGCGCCCCGGCACCTGGTGACCGTACGCGGGCTGGGCTATAAGTTCGAGGCCTGATCCGGGGCAGGGTGCGAAAAAGGGCCGGCGCCGCAGCGCCGGCCCTTTCGGGTTCTACGGAGATATCCGGTCTTGCTAGTGGCCCTCGCCGGAGGTCCCGGACTCGGTGGTTTCAACCGGTCGCGGCGTGTACTCGGACCCTGTCGGCAGGTACGGGCGGTAATCCGGCTGGTCACCGTTGACCACGGGAATGTTCAGGTCCTTGGTTTCTTCGTTGAGGGCCAGTTCGGCGCTGATGCCCGTGCCGGGCTCCTGCCGGACGGTGGCGACAGTGACGTTTTCCTCGTCCTCGTCCTCGAAGACGACCTTGCCGCCGGCCGGCAGCGTCCAGGACAGGGGCGTGCCGCCGATGTCGAGGGAGAACCGCTGTGCCTGGTCGGAGTCGTTGAGCACGGTGCCGATGAGCCGGCCGGGTTCCCCGGAGCCGTTGCTGACCACGAGGATGTTGCGCAGCTGCAGGTCGGCAACGTTCTCCGCGATGCCGTCCGAAGGCGAGTACTGAATGGTGGTTGCCTGCTCGTTCACAGCGCTGCAGCCTGCCGTTCCCAGCATGGCAAGCGCGATGACACCGGCCGCAGCGGTGCGCCGGACCCGGTTCTTGGGTGTGAATCTCACAGCACAAACTCCTGAAGTATTGCGGTCTAGCGACCTGAGGCTATCTTTGCTGCCTAGCCTATCGGCAAATCAGCGAAAAACAGGATTCTTGGGCGGGCGCGGAGGGTGGTTCCTGAGCAGTGGAGATGCTCGTGAAGTACCCGTGAAAGGCGGAATACTACCTACACCGGAGCCCATCCAGTACCTGACCTGCGAAAACTCTACTCGGCGTGTCGCATCTCTGATAAACTGAGCCCCGGGAAAGGGGAAAGACCACATGGTTTTTGAGGTTGGCGAAACAGTAGTTTATCCTCACCACGGTGCCGCGAAGATCGAAGAGATCAAGATGCGAACCATCAAGGGCGAAGAGAAAATGTATCTCAAGCTTAAGGTGGCCCAGGGTGATCTGACCATAGAAGTACCGGCTGAGAACGTCGACCTCGTTGGGGTGCGCGATGTAGTGGGCAAGGAAGGCCTGGAGCACGTCTTTGACGTCCTGCGCGCCGAGCTCACTGAAGAGCCCACTAACTGGTCGCGCCGATACAAGGCAAACCTGGAAAAGCTTGCGTCAGGCGATGTCGTCAAGGTAGCGGAAGTTGTCCGCGATCTCTGGCGCCGCGACCATGACCGCGGGCTGTCCGCCGGCGAGAAGCGAATGCTCGCGAAGGCACGCCAGATCCTGATTTCGGAACTGGCGCTTGCTGAAAAGACGGATGAAGACCAGGCAGCGGCCGTGCTCGACGAAGTCCTCGCGAGCTAGGCAGCCAAGCCAGTTTCATTGATTGCCGGTCCTTCGGGGCCGGCAATCAGTGTTTAAGCGCCAGCCCGCTGGCATTAGGGTGGAACGGTGTCCACTACCCCTTCCCGCCCGCCGCGGATCGGCGTCGTCGTTGTAGCCGGAGGATCCGGCCAGCGGCTTGGCTACGGCATGCCCAAGGCCCAGGTTCCGCTTGCCGGGGAGCCCATGCTCGTCCACGCCCTCCGCGCCGTCCAGTCCGCCGATATCGCCGCCGCCATTGCCGTCGCCGTGCCGGCCGGTGACACCGTGATGCGCAGCATCTGTGACCGGTTCCCGGCCCCTGTCCAAGCGGTCGACGGCGGAGCCACCCGACCCGAATCCGTCCGGGCTGCGCTGAAGGCGCTGCCCGCGGACCTGGACGCGGTGCTGGTCCACGATGCAGCCCGTGCGCTGACGCCGCCGGAGGTGTTCCACCGCGTGGCAGCAGCACTGGCTGCGGGTGCCTCGGCGGTCATTCCTGCCATGCCGGTGGTGGATACCGTCAAGGACACGGCACCCGTACCGGCTGCCGAGTCGGCGGCCTCCGGGACCTCCTCGGTCGCCGCGCGCCTTGTCACCGGGACGCCCGACCGTTCCCGGCTGCGTGCCGTACAGACCCCGCAGGGCTTCGACGCGGCCCTGCTCCGCCGGGCCCACGACGCGGCCCTCTCCTTCGACACGGACACGGCAGCGGCCGTCACCGACGACGCCATGCTCGTGGAGTCCCTGGGGACCGAGGTCTACGTGGTCGAAGGTTCACAGCTGTCCCTGAAAATCACCACTCCGCTGGACCTGGTGCTCGCGGAAGCGATCCTGGCCGGCGGGCACCACCGCCAGGAGGACTGAAATGGCCCTGCCACGCACCGGAATCGGCGTCGATGTACACGCCTTCGCGCCCGACGACGCACCGCGGCCGCTCTGGGTAGCCGGCCTTCAGTGGGAAGGCGAGCGGGGCCTGGCCGGGCACTCCGACGGCGATCCGGTGGCCCACGCCGCCGCAGACGCACTGTTCTCGGCTGCCGGGCTGGGGGATCTGGGGACCCACTTCGGCACCGACCGGCCGGAATACGCCGGCGCTGCAGGGACAGTACTCCTCGGCGAGGCTGCCAGCATTGTGCGGGCGGCGGGTTTCGAGATCGGCAACATCGCCGTGCAGCTGATCGGCAACCGGCCCAAGTTCAGTCCCCGCCGGGCCGAGGCTGAAGCGGTCCTGAGTGCAGCTGCCGGCGCGCCGGTCAGCGTATCCGCCACCACCACCGACCACCTGGGCTTCACCGGCCGCGGCGAGGGGATCGCCGCGGTGGCTACCGCCGTCGTCGCTGCCGCTGCAACGGCCGCTGACTGAGGGCGCGCGGTTTCGGCTAGCCTAGAGCAGTGAGCTTGAGATTCTATGACACCGCAACAGCGCAGGTCCGGGACTTCGTTCCCCTGGTTGAAGGCAAGGCCAGCCTCTACTACTGCGGTGCCACCGTGCAGGGGCTCCCGCACGTAGGGCACATCCGCTCCGCCATCGCCTTTGACCAGCTCACCCGCTGGCTGCGTTACCGCGGGCTGCAGGTCACCGTGGTCCGCAATGTGACGGATATTGACGACAAGATCCTGGCCAAGGCAGCCGACTCCGTGGGCGCCGAACCGGCTCCCGGCGTCGTCCCGGACGAACCCTGGTGGGCGCTGGCCTACCGGTTCGAGCAGGAGTTCGCCAAGGCCTACGACACGCTCGGCGTCCAGCGACCCACCTACGAACCGCGCGCCACGGGACACATCCCGGAGATGCATGCGCTGATTGCGGCCCTGATCGAGCGCGGACACGCCTACCCGGCCCTGGACGCTTCCGGCGACGTGTACTTCGATGTGCGCTCCTGGCAGAAGTACGGGTCGCTGACCCGCCAGAACATCGATGACATGCAGGCAGCGCCCGACGCCGGCCCCCGGGGCAAGCGTGATCCGCGGGACTTCGCGCTGTGGAAGGGGCATAAGGAGGGTGAGCCGGAGACCGCGTCCTGGGACAGCCCCTGGGGCCGCGGACGCCCGGGCTGGCACCTGGAGTGCTCGGCCATGGTCACCAAGTACCTCGGTACCGAGTTCGATATCCACGGCGGCGGGCTGGACCTGCGCTTCCCGCACCACGAGAACGAGATGGCGCAGTCCCAGGCCGCGGGCCACGGCTTCGCGAACTTCTGGATGCACAACGGCATGGTCACCTTCGAGGGCGAGAAGATGTCCAAGTCCATCGGCAACACCATCAGCCCGACTCAAATGCTGGAGCAGGCCACCCCCCGCGTGGTCCGGTATTACCTGGGTCAGGCCCACTACCGGTCGGTGCTGGACTACCGGCCGACGTCCCTGCAGGAGGCGGCCGCCGCCGTCGAGCGTATCGACGGGTTCCTTGCCAAGGCTGCTGCGAAGGTGGACGCCGCGCCCGCCGCGGTTCCGGAGGCCTTCGCCGCCGCCATGGATGATGACCTGAATGTTCCCCAGGCCCTGGCCGTGCTGCATGAAACCGTGCGCGCCGGTAACACGGCCCTTGCCGCCGGCGACAATGAAACCGTTCAGCGCGCGCTGGGACAGGTGCGGGCGATGACCTCCGTCCTGGGCCTGGACGACGCGACGGACGCCGCAGCGCAGTCCGGTCCCGCCGACGCCGCACTGGACGCCCTGGTGCAGGACCGGCTCGCCGAACGGAACGCTGCGCGGGCCGCAAAGGACTGGGCCCGGGCCGACGCGATCCGCGATTCGCTGGCTGCCGCCGGCATCACCGTGGAGGATGGCGCCGACGGCGTTACATGGAGTGTCGCCTGAGTCCAGCAGCGGTGTCCGCCAACCCGGCCGCGGACTGCGTAAACTGGAAGTGAATGCTTTCTTCTAGTAAAGGTGTAACCGATGGCCAACAATGGACGTCCCGGCGCAATGCGCAAAGCCAAGAAGGGCCCCAGCGGCGGTACCGGCGGGCTCGGCCGCAAGGCCCTCGAGGGCAAGGGCCCCACACCCAAGGCTGAAGAACGCCCGTACCACAAGGCGTTCAAGAGCAAGCAGCTTGCTGAGCGGTCCGCAGCCAAGCACGGCGACGCCAAGCGCGGCGATGCCCGTGCCGGCGGCCGCAGCGGCACCAACGTCCGCGGCAAGGTGGCTGAGGAAGTTGTTACCGGCCGCAACTCCGTCGTGGAAGCGCTGCGCGCGGGCATCCCGGCGAAGGCACTGCACGTTGCCGTCCGTATCGACATGGATGACCGGGTCCGGGAATCCCTGAAGATGGCAGCCGAACGCGGCCTGCCGGTGATGGAAACGCACAAGCCCGAGCTGGACCGCATGACCAACGAGGCCGTTCACCAGGGCCTTGTCCTGCAGATCCCGCCGTACGAGTACGCCGACCCCACCGACCTCGCCTCCGAGACCCTTGAGGCCTGGAAGAAGGGCCACATCCGCAACGCGCCGCTCTTCGTCGCCCTGGACGGCATCACCGATCCGCGCAACCTCGGCGCGATCATCCGGTCTGCCTCGGCCTTCAGCGCACACGGCGTCGTCGTTCCGGAACGCCGGGCCGTGGGCGTCACCGCCTCGGCGTGGAAGACCAGCGCCGGTGCTGCCGTCCGCGTCCCCGTGGCACGTGCCGGCAACCTGAACAACACCCTCAAGACGTTCAAGAAGATGGGTATTTTCGTCCTGGGCCTGGACGGCGACGGCGATGTATCGCTTCCCGCCATCGTGCTGGCCAAGGAACCGATTTGCATCGTGGTGGGTTCCGAGGGCAAGGGCCTGTCCCGCCTGGTCCGGGAGAACTGCGACCAGATTGTCTCCATCCCCATCGACTCCGCCATGGAGTCGCTCAACGCGTCCATGGCCGTCGGCATCACCCTGTACGAAATCTCCCGGCAGCGTTCCTCCTAATCCGGGCCGGGGTCACCGGCAGCAAAGGGCGTACATGGAACACGTGATCGGCGGAACCACCGCGGGCAGCGCCTCGAAGCGGGACTCGCGGCCCTTGCCGCTAGGCGTCAGGCACACCGTTTCAGGTGTGCCTGACATCCCTGATGCCGTCAATGTCTCCGTTTACGCCCCGGGCCTGCCCGCCGTCGATGTGTACTACGAGACGGCTCCCGGCCACTGGTCCACGGCCCCGCTGACGGACACCGTCCTCGGGATCCACCACGGCCGGGTGTACGGCCTGCGGCCCGGAAGCCGCTACGGCTTCTGGCCGCGGGGCCGGTCCCTTCCGGCAGAGCCGGGCAGCTTCCAGCTGTTGCTGGACCCCTACGGGCGCGGCATCGAAGCGGATCCGGTGCAGGGGAGCCAGGTCTATTACTCGGTGTACACCGCCGGGGACTTTGACTGGGGCACCGTCCGCCGTCCCCATACCCCCTGGCGGGACACCGTCATCTATGAGGCCCATGTTCGGGGCCAGACCATGCTGCATCCCGGGATCCCGGAAGAGCTCCGGGGCACCTACGCCGGCATGGGGCACCCGGTGATGGTCCAGTACCTGCAGGACCTGGGCATCACTGCGGTGGAACTGCTGCCGGTGCATTTCCATGCCGACGAACTGCACCTGCAGGAGCTGGGGCTGGCAAATTACTGGGGTTACAACACACTCGGGTTCTTCGCCCCGCATGATGCCTACGCCACGC
Source organism: Arthrobacter sp. zg-Y844 (assembly GCF_024385465.1). Classification (GTDB taxonomy): domain Bacteria; phylum Actinomycetota; class Actinomycetes; order Actinomycetales; family Micrococcaceae; genus Arthrobacter_B. The sequence continues at coordinate 12,522 of NZ_JANFLS010000005.1, read as the reverse complement.
GGGCCGCGCGGGAAGCCGGCGCCCAGGCGGTGCAGGATGAACTCAAGGGAATGGTGAAGTCCCTTCACGAGGCCGGCATCGAAGTCCTGCTGGACGTGGTGTACAACCACACGGCCGAGGGTGAGCCCGACCAGCCCGCGCTGAGCTGGCGCGGACTGGGAGACGAAACCTATTACCGGCACGGCCCGGACGGTGGGTACGTGGACACCACGGGCTGCGGAAACACCCTGGACTTCAGCGAACCCCGGATCATCCAGCTGGCGCTGGACTCCCTGCGCTACTGGGTGCAGGAGTACCACGTGGACGGTTTCCGCTTCGACCTCGCCCCCACGCTCTGCCGCGGCGCAGACGGCCGGTTCGATCCGAGGCACCCTTTCCTCGTAGCAGTGGCAGCCGACTCCGTGCTGCAGGACGTAAAGCTGATCTCGGAGCCGTGGGACGTGGGGCCGGACGGCTGGCAAACCGGCCGGTTCCCGCAGGGCTGGGCCGACTGGAACGACCACTTCCGCGACATTGTCCGGGACTTTTGGCTTCGCGGCCAAGCGGACGTTGCCGCGGGGCGGGAAGGAGGTTCCCTGGCGCGGCTGGCAGATGCATTGGCCGGTTCCGCCGAACTCTTCGTCCACTCCGGCCGGACACCGCTGGCCTCGATCAACTTTGTCACGGCCCACGACGGGTTCACCCTCTCCGACCTGACCATGTTCGAGCGCAAGCACAACGAAGCCAACGGTGAAGAAAACCGAGACGGCACGGGAGAAAACCGCAGCTACAACCACGGCATGGAGGGACCCACGGACGATGAACGGATCAACGCTGCCCGGAGCCTGACTGCCCGGAACCTGATGGCTACGCTCACCATGTCCCTGGGCGTGCCCATGCTCACGGCCGGAGACGAAATCGGCCGGAGCCAGCGCGGGAACAACAATGCGTACTGCCAGGACAACGAGCTCTCCTGGCTGAACTGGAACCTCGACGACGCCGCGCAACGCATGCTCTCGACCACCCGTGAGCTGCTGCGCCTGCGCCGCGAATATCTCGCCAGCCAGCCGTACCGCTTCCCGGCCGACCGCCGGCAGTCCTTCCTGCTCTGGTTCGATCAGGAGGGAAAGCCCATGACACCGGAACAGTGGAGCGATCCCGCCACCCGTGTGGTGCAGGTCCTGATCGGCTCCGGAGACGGTTCGCTGAACGGGTTGATGGTCCTCAACGGCACGCTGTCCGACGTCGAAGTCCGGCTTCCGGACGCACCGACGGTCCGCAGCGCGGCCGCCGAAACGGGCAACGGTTTCGAGGACATTTCTGCCCCTGGTGAATCTTCCGGATACGAACTCGTCTTCTCCACCGCTTCGGATCCGGGGGAGCGCCGGGGCCAAATCCGTCCGTCGGGCAACACCGATCTCGTTCCTGCGAACTCGATCAGCCTCTACCGCGCCTGAGCACTACCGATCCCGAGGACGCGCCGGCCACCCGCGTAGGTGACGTGGGCACCTGCGAGGCTCCGGCCGCCCACGTTAGGTGCGGAACGCCACCAATCCGCTCCGGACGTTCCGGGTTAGGCGGCTTTAATAATTCCCGCGAGCTCTGCGAGCGGGGATTTTCGTTGCCGCCGTTCCGGAACGCCCGGCGCGGACACCAAGGCGCGGCCACCAGGGCGCGGACACCAAGGCGCGGACACTAATGCCGGCTAAGCGTTGACGACGAGCCCCAGTTCAGCCTTCGACGCCAGCCCGGAATGCCTCGGCAGCACTCGGACGGTGTAGCCGAACGGTCCGGCCTGCTCGATGCGGATGGTGCCCGTGAACAGGTGGCGGCCCGACCCTAGGTCTTCCGTCGGCGCAAGCTCTTGGATGCGGTGCTCGCTGATCCGGTCGTTCTCGGTCACCATGCCGTAGGCGGCTTCCACGCTGACGTCCTCCGGCCGAAGGGATCCGAGGGAAACATAGGCCTGCACCGTCAGGGTGTCGCCGATCTGCGGGTTTTCGCTGACGCCTACGGAATCCACGTTTTCCACCTGCACAGTGGACCAGCCGTCACGTACCCGTGTGATCCACAGGGCGAGTTCCTTCGCAGCGGTGTACCCGTCCGCCGCCATGGACCGTCCGGAAGAACTGGCGGGCCGGTACAGCCGGTTCACGTAGTCCTTGAGCATCCTGGAGGCGGAAACATTCGGCCCCAGATCCGCCAAGGTGTGCTTGACCATTTCCAGCCACTCGTGCGGCAGGGAATCAGTAGGCGGATCCGAAGGACCGGCGGCGCCGGCAGCGGCCGGCGGCTCCGTCCCGTAGAACATGGGCCCCACTGAGTTCTCGAGCAGGTCATAAAGCGCGGCTGCCTCAATGTCGTCCCGCTGGTCCGCGTTGTAGACCTCCCGGGTCCGCGTTCCCTTGCTGGGATTGGCGGAGGGGATGGCCCACCCGTTGTTGCCGTCGAACATCTCGTCCCACCATCCGTCGAGGATGGAGAGGTTCAGTCCGCCGTTGATGGCCGACTTCATGCCGGAGGTGCCGGAGGCTTCCAATGGGCGCAGCGGATTGTTCAGCCACACGTCACACCCGGGGAACAGGGTCTGAGCCATCGCAATGTCGTAGTTGGGCAGGAAAACGATCCGGTGCCGGACCTCAGGGTCGTCGGTGAAGCGCACCAGGTCCTGGATCATTTTCTTGCCCTGTTCATCGGCAGGGTGGGACTTGCCGGCCACTACTACCTGGATGGGGTGGGTGGGATGCAGCAGCAGTGCCTTGAGCCGGTCCGGGTCCCGCAGCATCAGGGTCAGCCGCTTGTAGGTGGGCACCCGGCGGGCAAAGCCAATGGTCAGCACGTCCGGATCCAGCACGTGCTGCGTCCAGGCCAGCTCCGCGTCAGAGGCACCGCGCCGGCGCCAGGCGCGCTTGACGCGGCGCCGGACGTCGTGGACCAGGTTGCTGCGCAGCTTGCGCCGCAGGTCCCACAGATCCTTGTCATCAAGCTCGTAGGCCCTGCCCCAGTCGCGGTCATGCACAGTGGCGACGCCGAACTTTTCGCTGGCGAGGGCAGTGACCTCCGGGTCGATCCAGGTGGGGACGTGCACGCCGTTGGTCACGGACGTGATCGGTACTTCGGACACGTCAAAGCCCGGCCACAGGCCGGAGAACATTTCCCGGGAGACTTCGCCGTGCAGCTTGGCTACGCCGTTGGCCCGCTGGGCCAGCCGCAGGCCCATGACTGCCATGTTGAATTTGGTCGAATCTCCACCCTCGTAGTTCTCCGCGCCCAGGGCCAGAATCTTGTCGGTGGGGACCGACTGTGCCAGGCCCGCGGTGAAGAAGTGGCGGATCTGTGTTTGCTCGAACCGGTCGATGCCGGCCGGGACCGGTGTGTGCGTGGTGAATACCGTCGAAGCGCGGGAGACGGTCAGCGCTTCCTCCCACGTCATGCCCTGGTCCATCAGTTCGCGGATGCGCTCTACGCCCAGGAAGCCGGCATGGCCTTCGTTGCTGTGGAAGACCTCGGCGGGCGGAGCCCCGGTGAGCCGCTGGTGTACGCGCAGGGCCTTTACGCCGCCCATGCCCAGCAGCAGTTCCTGCTGCAGCCGGTGGTCTCCGCCTCCTCCGTACAGGCGGTCCGTGATGCCGCGGGCGGCGTCGTCGTTCCCGATGACGTCCGAGTCCAGCAACAGCAGGGGTACGCGCCCGACGTCGGCACGCCAGATCTGGGCCGAAAGCTGGCGGTTGTCCGGGAGCGGCAGGGTGATTCTCGCCGGGGTGCCGTCTTCCTCGCGCAGCAGGGTCAACGGCAGGGCATTGGGGTCCAGTACGGGATAGGTTTCCAGCTGCCAGCCGTCGCGGGAGAGTGCCTGCTTGAAATACCCGGCCTTGTAGAGCAGCCCCACCGCAACCAGGGGCACTCCAAGATCGGAGGCGGCCTTCAAATGGTCGCCGGCCAGGATCCCCAGGCCGCCGGAGTACTGGGGGAGTACGGCGCTGATGCCGTACTCGGGGGAGAAGTACGCAATGGACGCCGGGGCGTCGTCACCCAGGCCCTGGTACCAGCGCGGCTCGTTGAGGTACTTGTCCAGGTCCGCGCCGAGATCGGCGATCACGGAGACCAGGTGCTCATCCTGTGCAATGCTCTCGAGCTTCTCCCGGCTCACGGTCCCGAGAAGCTTCACGGGGTCCCCGCCGCTGGACTTCCAGGCAGCAGGGTCGATGCTTTCAAACAACCTGAGCGTCGGCTGGTGCCAGGACCACCGGAGGTTCGAGGCCAGCTTCCCCAATGGGGCGATGCTGGACGGGAGGACGGTTCGGACGGTAAATCTGCGGATAGCCTTCACCCCGGTCACGCTAGCGCACTAACGCGTCGGATAAACCAAAATGACGGACAAATAATCAGGTAAATACCAGGCTGCTTGAAAACGCCGCCAAACCATGGCCGACCTGCGGTGATTCCATAAAAGTACGTTGCCTTAGCATTCTGCCCGGATTCTCGATAACGTCTAGTCTGTGAGCACATCCAGCGCGTTGACACCAGAAGACCTGCCCTCGAAGGATCTCCGGTTTGGCCGGATTCCAATCACCAATGTGGCGCCCGTAGTGGAGTACGGGAGATTCCCCGCCAAAGCCGTGCCCGGAGAGGACCTCGTTATAGGGGCCACCGTGTTCCGCGAGGGACACGACCTGGTAGGGGCCAGTGCCGTCCTCTACGACCCCGAGGGCACCGTCGCGGCCCGCAGCCGGATGCACCCGGTGGGCCTGGGGCTTGACCGCTGGGAGGGCATGCTGCGCCCGGGCGGCACGGGCCATTGGAGCTTTGCCGTGGAGGGGTGGGCGGACGTCTACGCCACCTGGCACCACAACGCCGAGGTGAAAATCGCCGCCGGAGTCGACGTCGAGCTGATGCTCACCGAAGGCCACCAGCTGTTCATCACCGCTGCCGCCGAGCGCAGCGGCGCCGACGCCGAGGTCTTCCGCGCCGCTGCGGCAGCGCTCGCAGACTCCGGGCTGCCGGTCGAGGAACGCCTTGCCGCCGCCGGAACCGAAGCTGTCACCGCTATTCTCGACCGCGATCCGATCCGCGACCTGGTCACCAGCTCGGACCGCTTCCCCCTTCTGGTGGAGCGGGAGCTCGCCGGCCGCGGCGCCTGGTACGAATTCTTCCCCCGATCCGAAGGTGCGCAGTGGGATCCGGCCACCCGCGAGTGGACCTCGGGGACGTTCCGCACCGCTGCGCGCAGCCTGCAGCGCGTTGCGGACATGCAGTTCGACGTCATCTACCTGCCTCCCATCCATCCGATCGGCACCACGCACCGCAAGGGGCCGAACAACACCCTGGTTGCCGGGCCGCAGGATCCCGGCTCGCCCTGGGCCATCGGCGCGCCCGAGGGCGGTCACGATGCCATCCACCCCGATCTGGGGACGTTCGAGGACTTCGACGCGTTCGTGGGCAGCGCCCGGGAACTGGGTCTTGAGGTAGCCATTGACCTTGCACTGCAGGCCTCCCCGGACCACCCCTGGGTGACCAGCCATCCGGAATGGTTCACGACCCGCGTGGACGGTTCGATTGCCTACGCCGAGAACCCCCCGAAGAAGTACCAGGACATCTATCCCCTGAACTTCGACAATGACTACGAGGGCCTCTCGCAGGAGATCCTGCGCATCGTGCGGCTGTGGATCAGCCACGGCGTGCAGATCTTCCGGGTGGACAACCCCCACACCAAGCCGCTGCGGTTCTGGGAATGGCTGATCGGCACGGTGAACGCAGAGTACCCGGGCGTGGTCTTCCTGGCCGAAGCATTCACCCGCCCGCCCATGATGCATGCACTGGCCAAGGCCGGGTTCCAGCAGTCCTACAGCTACTTCACCTGGCGGAACACCCGCGAGGAGATCGAGGAGTACTTCACCGAGGTCTCCCGCGAGTCGTCGGCCTTCTTCCGGCCCAACTTCTTCGTGAACACCCCGGACATCCTCACCGAATTCCTGCAGTTCGGCGGCCCCGGCGCCTTCAAGATCCGCGCCGTGCTGGCTGCCACCGGCAGCCCGCTGTGGGGCGTCTACGCCGGCTACGAGCTGTTTGAGCACGTCGCCCGGCCCGGGGCCGAGGAATACATCGACAACGAAAAGTTCGAGTACAAGCAGCGGGACTTCGCCGCAGCGGAAGCTGAAGGCCGCAGCCTCGCCCCGTACATCACCCGGCTGAACGAAATCCGCCGTACCCATCCCGCTTTGGGGGACCTCGAGAACCTCACGGTGCACTCCAGCACCGACGACTGCACCGTGGTCTACTCCAAATACAAAGAGACCCGCCCCGGCGATCCGTCCAGCCGGGACACACTCATTATTGTGGTTAACGTGGACCCCCACAGCGCCCGCGAATCCACTGTCACGCTCGACCTCGATGCGCTTCACCTCGCCCCGCAGGATTTGAACGAAGACGGCACCTTCTGGGTGGATGACCTGATCAGCGGCCAGAGCTGGCGCTGGGGAGCCCACAACTACGTCCGCCTGGACGCCCACTTTGAACCCGCGCACATCCTGTCAGTTCGGAGGAACTCCTAGTGCCCAACCCGTTTCAACTGCACGCACCCGGCTTGACCAATGACCCTCATTGGTACCGCAAGGCCGTTTTCTATGAGGTACTGGTCCGCGGCTTCGCGGACGCCAACGGGGATGGATCAGGTGACTTCAGCGGCCTGATCGAAAAGCTGGACTACCTGCAGTGGCTGGGCATCGATTGCCTCTGGCTGCCGCCGTTCTTCAAGTCACCGCTGCGTGACGGCGGCTATGACATCTCCGACTACTACGATGTCCTCGACGAATTCGGCACCATCAGCGACTTCAAGCGCCTGGTTGCAGAAGCACACGCCCGCGGACTGCGCGTCATCATCGACCTCCCGCTGAACCACACCTCGGACAAGCACCCGTGGTTCGAGGAGTCCCGCAGCGACCCGGACGGTCCTTACGGGGACTTCTACGTCTGGTCCGACACGGACCAGAAGTACGAAGACGCCCGCATCATCTTCGTGGACACCGAGGAATCGAACTGGTCCTTCGACCCGGTCCGCCGGCAGTTCTTCTGGCACCGGTTCTTCAGCCACCAGCCGGACCTGAACTTCGAGAACCCCAAGGTGGTCGAGGCGATCTTCGACGTCGTCCGCTTCTGGCTGGACCAGGGCATCGACGGATTCCGGGCCGACGCGATCCCGTACCTCTTCGAAGAGGACGGCACGAACTGTGAAAACCTCCCGGCCACGCACCGGTTCCTCAAGGACCTGCGCACCATGGTCGACGAGAACTACCCGGGCCGCGTCATCATCGCCGAGGCTAACCAGATGCCGCACGAAGTGGTGGAGTACTTCGGCGACGAAACCGGCGACGAGTGCCACATGTGCTTCCACTTCCCGATCATGCCGCGCCTGTTCTACGCGCTGCGGGACCAGAAGGCCGCTCCGATCATCCAGACAATGGAAGAGACCCCGGAGATTCCGGCCGGCGCACAGTGGGGAACCTTCCTGCGCAACCATGACGAGCTGACGCTGGAAATGGTCACCAATGAGGAGCGCCAGGCGATGCTCGGCTGGTACGCCCCGGATTCCCGCATGCGGGCCAACATCGGCATCCGACGCCGGCTGGCTCCGCTGCTGGACAACTCCCGGTCGGAGATCGAGCTGATCCACGCGATGCTGCTGGCCCTGCCCGGCAGCCCGTTCCTGTACTACGGCGATGAGCTGGGCATGGGCGACAACATCTGGCTGGAAGACCGCGATTCTTCCCGCACACCCATGCAGTGGAACCCGGACCGCAATGCCGGATTCTCCACCGCCGATCCCGGCAAGCTGTACCTGCCGGTGGTGCAGTCGCTGGTTTACCACTACAACCACGTCAATGTGGAAGCGCAGCTGGCCAGCTCGAGTTCGCTGCTGCACTGGATCCGGCAGATGATCATGGTCCGCCGTGCCCACCCGGCCTTCGGCCTGGGGTCCTACCGCAACGTGCCGACCGATGCCGAAGCAGCCCTGGCCTTCGTGCGCGAACTGCCGGACAACAACCCGGAGGGCGAGGTGGGCGAGACAGTGCTGTGTATCTTCAACCTCTCCCAGCACCCCATCTCCGCGTCCATGAAGCTGCCGGAGTTCGCCAACCGCGGACTGCGGGACGCTTTCGGCGGCACGCTCTTCCCCACCATCGGAGAAGACGGTTCCCTGACGCTGACCCTGGGCAGCCACGACTTTTATTGGCTGCGCCTGCGGTCGGTGAAGTCTGACACTTCGTCGCCCCAGACCGAAGCCATTCCCATGATTCCGATCTCGGAGGCGGCACGGAGATGAGTCCGTTGACGCCGTCCCTGCCCGAAATGCTGACGTCCTGGCTCCCCGGGCAACGCTGGTTCCCTGCAAAGGGCCGCGAAGTCCTGCTGGAAAGGGTCGGCGGGATCCGGCTCGAGGATCCGGCCGGCGAGGTTGGGCTTGAAGTCCACCTCATCGCCGTCGCCTCCGGGGACCGCCGTGACGTCATCAGCGTGCCGGTGAGCTACCGCAGCGCACCTGTCCCCGAGCTGGAAGCCGCACTGCTGGGCCGGGCGCATGAGGAAGACCTGGGGGAGCGGTGGCTGTACGACGCGACCGCCGACCCGGTCTTCGTCACCGCCTGGCTGGAACTGATGCGTTCCCAGGCGTCGTCCCTGGACGGGCACACGCACGGCTTCGCCCTGGACGGCTTCGCCGACTGGGCGCCGTTCCGGGCGCCGCTGCCCACTAAGGTCCTGAAGGGCGAACAGTCCAACACCTCCGTGATTGTGCAGGCCCCTGAAGCTCCGTTGATCGTGAAGTTCTACCGCGTGGTGGCCGCCGGGGAGAGTCCGGACGTCGAAGTCAGCGCACGGCTGACCGAGGTCGGCTCGGTGGACGTTCCGGCCACCTACGGCTGGGTGACCGGTTCCTGGACGGACCCGGCGGACGACTCCGGCGAGATACTGCTGACCGGGCACCTGTCCGTGCTGCGGGAATTCTTCCCCGGCAGCGAAGACGCCTGGCGGACCGCTTCCTCGGCGGCCCTTGCCGGCCGGGATTTCACCGCGGAGGCCGAGGAGTTGGGTGCGGCCACCGGCCGCATCCACCAGCAGTTGGCAGCAGCATTCGGCAGCCGGCCTCCCAGCCCGGTGGAACGCGAGGAATTCCTCGAATCCCTCAGTTCCCGGATTCGGTGGGCGTGGGCGGAAGCACGGGACGTCGTCGGGCCTTTTGATGACGCCGTGGAGTACCTCCTGGAGCAGGTTCGCCACCTCCAGGCGTTGCCCAACCTGCAGCGGATCCATGCCGATTACCATCTTGGGCAGGTGCTGCGGGTGCCCGACCGGGGCTGGATCGTCCTTGACTTCGAGGGCGAGCCGCTGCGGCCCGCCGCCGAACGCAGTGTCCCCGATGCGCCGCTGCGCGACGTCGTGGGCATGCTGCGCTCGATCGACTACGCCGCCGGCGTCGCCCTGATCGACGGCGCCGAGGGTACCGGCGAACCGGCCGCATCCGTGCAGGAGCGCAACGAGTCCGCCCACCGGTGGGCAGCAGCCGCGGCAGACGCCTTCCTTCGCGGTTACGAGAAGGAAACCGGCACCACCATCAACCGCAGCGACCCCCTGTTCCTGGCCCTGTGGCTGGACAAGGCGCTGTACGAAGTTGTCTACGAGATGCGAAACCGCCCCCGCTGGATCAGCGTGCCGGCGACGGCCGTCCGCCACATTCTGGCGCAGGCCGAGAACGCAGCACGCGCGGACGAGAGCCAGGAAGAGAGCACAGTGAATAAGCCACGCAAGTCGCGGTCCACATCCGCTACCGCAGAGCCCGAGGTGCCCGACGTTCCCGTCTCCACCGAGCCCATTCCGGTTTCCGAGGACGTGCTTCAGGCCGTGTCCGAAGGCCGCTACTACCAGCCGCATGCGGTCCTGGGCGCCCACCCGGATGACTCCGGAACCGTAACCATTCGAACGCTGCGTCCGCTGGCGCGCGAAGTCGTGGTCGTGACTCCTGAAAACCGGGTAGCGCTGCAGCACGAGTACAACGGCATCTGGGTAGGAACCCTTCCGGCTTCGACGCCGGGCACCGTTCCGGATTACCGGGTGGAAGTGACGTACGACGGCGGCGAGCCCCAGCTGTTCGACGATCCGTACCGGTTCCTCCCGACCTTGGGCGACATTGACCTGCACCTGATTGGTGAAGGCCGGCACGAAAACCTGTGGACGGTCCTCGGTGCGAACCTGCACCACTACGATTCCGTGCTGGGTGACATCTCCGGCGTCAGCTTCGCAGTCTGGGCCCCCAACGCCCGCGCGGTACGGGTTAAGGGCGATTTCAACGGCTGGGACGGCACCATCAATGCGATGCGTTCCCTCGGCAGCTCCGGCGTCTGGGAAATCTTCCTGCCCGGTGTGGAACCGGGTGCCCGCTACAAATATGAAATCCTCTGCAGCGACGGCGTCTGGCGGGAAAAGGCCGATCCCATGGCCAAGGGCACCGAGGTGCCGCCGCTGACCGGTTCCCGCGTGGTCGAGTCCACCTATGAGTTCGGCGATGCCGAATGGATGGAGGCCCGGGCCTCCCGGGATCCGCACAATTCGCCCATGAGCGTGTACGAGGTGCATCTGGGTTCCTGGCGCCTGGGACTGAACTACCGGGAAATGGCCGACCAGCTGGCCGAATATGTCCAGTGGCAGGGCTTCACCCACGTGGAACTGATGCCCGTAGCCGAGCACCCCTTCGGCGGCTCCTGGGGTTACCAGGTGACCTCCTACTTTGCCCCCACCGCTCGGTTCGGGCATCCGGATGAATTCCGCTACCTCGTGGACCGTCTGCACCAGGCCGGCATCGGCGTCATTCTGGACTGGGTTCCGGCCCACTTCCCCAAGGACCCCTGGGCGCTGGCAAAGTTCGACGGCCAGACGCTCTACGAGCACGGCGACCCGTTCCGCGGCGAGCAGCTGGACTGGGGAACGCTCGTCTTCGACTTCGGCCGCCGGGAAGTACGCAACTTCCTTGTCGCGAATGCGATCTACTGGCTCGAAGAGTTCCACGTGGACGGACTCCGGGTGGATGCCGTGGCATCCATGCTTTACCTGGACTACTCGCGGCCGGAAGGCCAGTGGACCCCCAACATCCACGGTGGCCGGGAGAACCTGGAAGCGATCTCCTTCCTCCAGGAAGTCAACGCGACCGCCTATAAGCGGGTGCCCGGCATTGTGATGATCGCCGAGGAATCCACTGCCTTCCCCGGCGTCACCCGTCCCACCAGCACCGGCGGGCTGGGCTTCGGGCTCAAATGGAACATGGGCTGGATGCACGACACCCTCCAGTACATGTCCGAGGATCCGATCAACCGGGTCTACCACCATGCCCAGCTGACCTTCTCCCTGGTCTACGCGTACACGGAGAACTTCCTGCTGCCCATCAGCCATGACGAAGTAGTGCATGGCAAGGGTTCCCTGCTGCGCAAGATGCCAGGTGACCGGTGGCAGCAGCTGGCTAACCTTCGCGCCTACCTTGCATTCCAGTGGGCGCACCCGGGCAAGCAACTGATCTTCATGGGCACCGAGTTTGGCCAGGAAGCGGAATGGTCTGAGCAGTACGGACTGGACTGGTACCTGACGGACACCCCGCAGCATAAGGGCGTCCAGCTGATGGTGAAGCAGCTCAACGAGATCTACCGCAGCACTCCGGCGCTGTCCGCACGGGACAATGAGCCGGCGGGCTTCCAGTGGATCAATGAGAACGACGGCGCCCGCAATGTACTTTCGTTCATCCGCTGGGACCACCAGGGAAATCCGGTGGTCTGCGTAGCCAACTTCGCCGGCGCCCCGCACCAGGACTTCCGGCTGGGAATGCCGTGGGCCGGCGAGTGGGTGGAAGCACTGAATACCGACGCCGCTGAGTTCGGCGGTTCCGGGGTAGGGAACATGGGCGTTGTGCACGCCGTTGAAGGTGCCTGCAACGGCCAGCCGGCCTCCGCCACGCTGACCGTTCCCCCGCTTGGCGTGCTGTACCTGGTTCCCAAGCCGTAAGCATCTCCGCGCGGCCCGGCCTCCTTGAAAGAGGCCGGGCCTGCACCGGGTGCGCAGCCGCCCAAAAACCGTGCTAGAGTTAATACCCGCGCTGATCGAGGGAAACGAGATCCCTGACATTGAACCAGGAGACCGGATCCCACGGGTTTCAACCTTCAGTCGTGGGTCCGGGAACTAGCTTCCCGCCGGTTCGCCGGACGGATCAACGGCCGGATTGACACCCACCGGACAGTGTGGCTAAGATAGAAAAGTTGCTCCGGAGCGACGCAGAGCTTAGATCCCCTTGAGGATCGCCTGCTGGTGCCGGAAGCAGTCTGTTGTTTGAGAACTCAATAGTGTGCCAAGTTTATTGATACCAATTTATTTTGATTGGTTGAACAGGCCGTTCCGCCCACCCCGTGGGTATGGGACGGTTTTTTTAGCCGGTTTCGAATTTAGTGCAGTGCCTGCAGCCAATTTTCCTTGGCTCGGGTGCTGTGTCTGTAACACATTTACGGAGAGTTT
>NZ_JANFLS010000004.1 GCF_024385465.1 Arthrobacter sp. zg-Y844 | reverse complement strand
GAGTCTTTTCCACCGGCCCCGCGAAGGGCGCGCACTGGTTGGACTCTGTTTTTTGTTGGGGTTTGGCCGCCATGCTCGGGCGCTTTTCCAGCGTCCCGGCCGCGGCGACTCATGTAACTTTACACATCGCTTCCGGTCCTTGCAAACCGGATCGAAGTGATCCGCCGCACAAGCTTCCACACCCCAGATCCAGGGCCGGCAGCCTCGCCTTTGACCGGCGAGGACTGCCCCCAAGTCCTGCAGGGTTTCGCCGAAGCGGCCCCCTTGCTTCCCTGAGAGTCCCCCGTGGAAGTCCCCCGTGGAAGTCCCCGTGGAAGCCCTCCCCTAAGGAAGCATTAAAACTATACGGCGGAGACCTCAACGCTTGCAAGGGTCCGCTTTCCACGCCGGAGTACCAGGTACCGGCCGTGCAGCAGGTCCTTCGAATCCACTACGGCGTCGGCGTCGGTGACCTTGTTGTTGTTCACGTAGGCACCGCCCTCGGACACCGTGCGGCGTGCTTCGGACTTGGTCTTGGAAAGCTCCGACGCAACAAGCAGGTCGATGATGCCCAGCGAATCCGGGGACACCACGGCCGTCGGCAGCTGTTCCGTCGCAGCCTTCAAGGTGGCTTCGTCGAGCTCGGTCAGGTCCCCCTGCCCGAACAGTGCGGCAGAAGCAGCGATGGCCTTGTCGGTTGCCTCGGTTCCGTGAATCAGTGAAGTCACGTCGTAGGCCAGGGCCCGCTGCGCTTCCCGCTTATGCGGCGCTTCCTTCACGGCACGCGCCAGCTCTTCGATCCGTGCCCGGCTCATGAAGGTAAAGACCTTGAGCCGGTCAACCACGTCGGTATCGGAGGTGTTGAGCCAGAACTGGTACATGGCGTACGGGCTGGTCATGTTGCCGTCCAGCCAGACCGCATTACCTTCGCTCTTGCCGAACTTGGTGCCGTCACTGTTGGTGATCAGCGGGGTGCCCAGTGCGTGGACCGTCTTGCCCTCCACCTTGCGCACCAGTTCGGTGCCGCTGGTGAGGTTGCCCCACTGGTCGGACCCGCCGGTCTCGAGCACGCAGTTGTACTGGCGGAAGAGCTCGAGGTAGTCCATGCCCTGCAGGACCTGGTAGCTGAACTCCGCGTAGCTGATGCCTTCGTCGGAGTTCAGGCGCGAGGAGACGATTTCCTTCTTGATCATGGTGCCCACCCGGAAGTGCTTGCCGACGTCGCGCAGGAAATCGATGGCGCTCATCGGAGCGGTCCAGTCGAGGTTGTTCACCATACGGGCGGCGTTGTCGCCCTCGAAGCTAAGGAAGCGCTGCACCTGTCCCTGGAGGTACCCGACCCACTCGCCAACGGTTTCCTTGGTATTCATGGTGCGTTCCGCCGTCGGGCGCGGATCTCCGACCAGTCCGGTGGAACCGCCGACCAGGGCCAGCGGCCGGTGGCCGGCAAGCTGCAGGCGCCGCATGGTGAGCAGCTGCACCAGGTTGCCAAGGTGCAGGCTCGGTGCCGTCGGGTCGAAGCCGCAGTAATACGTGATCGGTCCCCCGGCGAGGAGTTTTTCCAGTTCCGCCTCATCGGTGGAGACGTGCACAAGGCCTCGCCACTGGAGTTCCTGCCAGATGTTGGCGAAGGAGGAATCATTCTGCTGGGCGCCGAGGCCCTCGGGGTTCACGATATTGTCTGACACGCCTTCTAAATTATCAGTCTTCGGGAATGCCTGCCGGGATCCCGTTTGCAGCGATCAGGCGCAGCCGCTGCGTAGGGCGGGTCATGGCAACGTACAGGTCCCCGACCTTGCCGGCTGCTGCGGTGAGCAGTTCGGACGGTTCCAGGATGACGACGCCGTCGAATTCCAGGCCCTTCGCCTCCCGCGGCGAGGTCACCACGATGTCCTGCTCCAGGCCGCCGGCGCCGGATCCCACGCGGGCTCCGTACACCCCGGCCAGCGCGCGGCGGACCGCGGAGAGCCGGTGGTCCTCGGCGATGACGGCGAGCAGGCCGCCGTCTAGCGCGTCCAGGTCCTCGGGCAAGGTGTCCAGCAGGCGCTGGATCTGGCCGCCCTCGGGCACTTCGTCAATGAACGGCGCCCAGCGGCCTTCCCGCACGGCCTTCGGCGCGGACACCACGAGGCCGGCGGCGTTGGCCATGCGCACCGCTGCCTCGGCGATCTGCGCCGGGGTGCGGTAATTCACGGTGAGCTCTTCGAGCGTCCAGCGCTCCCCCACGAACGGATCCAGTGCCGCCTGCCATGACGTTGCCCCGGCAGCCGAGCTGGTCTGGGCAATGTCGCCCACCACGGTGAAGGACTTCAGCGGGCAGCGGCGCATCAGCAGCCGCCACTGCATGGCGGACAGCTCCTGCGCTTCATCGACCACGATGTGCCCGAAGGCCCAGGTGCGGTCGACGGCGGCACGGTCGGCAGCGGTCAGGCGCTGCTCCCCCACCGCGTTGTGGTCTGCCAGGTCTTCCGCGGACAGGATGCCGTGGGCGCCGGAGTCCTCGAGGAAGCCCTCCGTATTGGCAATGGCGCTTTCGGCATTAGCGAGGTCGCGCTTGCGCTGTTCCTCACGGAGTGCGTTCTCGCGGCCGGCGGAGGCGTCAAGCTCGCCGAGGAGTTCGGCGGCTTCGTCCAGCAGCGGCACATCGGATTCGGTCCACGGTGCATCGGGGCTGCGGCGCAGCAGGTCCAGTTCCGCGTCGGAGAGGTCCGGGGCGGCCGCTTCCAGGTGTCCGGGCTTGCTGTACAGCTCGCTGATGAGTTTTTCCGGGGTCAGCGGCATCCAGCACAGGTTCAGCGCCACGCGCACGTCGCGGGCACTGCGGACGTCCTCCGCGAGGTAGGCCCGGTCGGTGCTGTTCCCGGCTCCGGCCGATTCCTCAAGCTGTTCGGTCAACTGCTCGGTCAGTTCGCGCAGCAGGATCTTCACGAAGGTGACGCGGGCTTCGTTGTGCGGCTTGCCGGTGGCGCGGGCCTTGTCACGGGCGCGCTGCACCTGCTTGGGGGTCAGCGTGAGGATGGTGCCTTCGACGTTCAGCTTCCGCGGACCGGCGGGCAGCCGCTGCCGGTTGGCAACCGCACGCGCGACGACGTCGGCCATGTACAGCCGCCCCTTGACCTCGGCCGTGGCCGGGTCCTCTTCATGCGCGGCGGTGATGCCGGGCATCAACTGGCCCAGGCTGGACATCACGACGCCGGTCTCGCCCAGGGAGGGCAGCACGCGTTCGATGTACCGGATGAAGGCATTGGACGGCCCCACCAGCAGCACACCGGCGGACTTCAGCCGTTCCCGGTGGGTGTAGAGCAGGTATGCGGCGCGGTGCAGCGCTACGGCGGTCTTGCCGGTACCGGGGCCGCCCTGGACCACCAGGGTGCCGGACAGCGGAGCCCGGATGATGCGGTCCTGTTCCGCCTGGATGGTGCCGACGATGTCGGACATCTGCCCGGTCCGCTTGGAGTTCAGCGCCGCGAGCAGCGCACCTTCGCCCTGGAGGGCTTCGCCTTCTTCCAGCATGGAGTAGTCCAGCACGTCATCCTCGATGGCCTGCACGTCGCGGCCCTTCAGGATCAGGTGCCGGCGGCGTCGTACGCCCTGGCGCTCGAAAGCGGTTGCCTGGTAGAACGTACCGGCTTCGGGGGCGCGCCAATCGACCATCAGGCGCTGCAGCTCCGCCGTCGAAAGGCCGATTCGCCCGATGTAGCGTTCCTCGCCGTCGTCAAGGTCCAGCCGGCCGAAAACGAGCCGGTCGTCGACGGCGTTCAGCTGCGCCAGGCGGTCCTCGTACATGGTGGCAAAGGCGTCCCGCTCGGAACGGTTCTGGTGCGAACCCGAGGCGTGGCTGCGCCGGATGGCGGCCAGCTGTTCCCGCTTTTCCTCACGCAGCTCATCGAGGCGTGAGTACAGTCCGGCGACGTACTGACGCTCGTGTTCCAGCTCGTTCGAAGCTGAAGGTGTTTCAGGCATGTTCGCGTTCCCTCTCGCAAAGGCAGAGCGTCAATCTTACAGTGCATTTGGACTTTTGCAGGTCCCTAATGTATGCGGTTTCTCTCTCAGCTGCTGCCTGCGAGGAACGCGTGTCGTGCGGGCCCTTCCCCTCGTTGAGGGGACCGGCCTAGTAGCGGATCAGAGCGGTAACCGGGGTGTCGCCGAGGCGGTCCCTGCCGCCGAGGTCGCCCAGTTCCAGCACGACGCCGAATCCGGCCACTTCCGCGCCTGCCTTGCGGATCAGGCGCGCTGCGGCACCGAGGGTTCCACCGGTGGCCAGCACGTCGTCAAGGATCAGGACGCGCGAGCCCACGGGCATGTCGTCGCGGTGCAGTTCCAGGGTGCTCTCGCCGTACTCCATCGAGTAGCTTTCGGAGAACACTTCGCGGGGCAGCTTACCGGGCTTGCGCACGGTGATGACTCCCTTGCCGGAAGCGTAGGCAGCGGCGGCGGCAAGCAGGAAGCCGCGTGCTTCCACCCCTGCCACGAAATCGAACTGTCCCTCGAAGGGGGCAATGAGGGCATCTACTACGCGCCGGAGGGCGGGCCCGTCAGCAAAGACCGGGGTCAGATCCCGGAAAACGATCCCGGGCTTGGGGTAATCAGGGATTACAGCGCCCAGGCGTTCGATGGTTTGATCAATGGACTCGTGGTTATCCGGTTCTGCCGGGGCATCTTTCACCCGTCTACCTTACCCGTTCCACCCGGTTTGACCGGAGCCGCACGGGCTCCTGTGGCACTTCTCTCCCGGGCTATCCGGCGCTGTCGGTCCGGGCCGGCGGAGGAATAAAGGGTCGCCGGCTGCGGTTGCCATCTCTCGGCCCCTTCGCACGGGACCGGAACCTACCCGCACAACAGTCAAGGACTGCACCACATATGGCTAACCTGCACGACGTGCTCAAGAACAAGATCGGCTTCGGCACAGCTCCCCTGGGAAACATGTTCCGCGACATTCCCCAGGAAGAGGCGCTGGCAACGGTTGAAGCGGCCTGGAACGCAGGCATCCGCTACTTCGACACCGCTCCCTTCTACGGAGCCGGCCTGGCGGAATCCCGCCTGGGCGAGGTCCTCTCGCAGCACAACCGCGATGAATATGTGCTTAGCACCAAAGTAGGACGGCTGATCCTGGATGAGGAAGAAGAAAAGGGCTCCGGCCTCTTCACCCACGGGCGTTCAAACAAGATCGCCACGGATTACAGCACGGACGCCACGCTGCGGTCCATCGAGGAGAGCCTGAACCGGCTCAAGACGGACCGCCTGGACTTTGTGTTCATCCACGACACGTCCCGGGACTTCCTCGGTGATGAGTGGATCTCCAAGTTCGACGAGGCGCGGACCGGCGCGTTCCGGGTACTCGCCCGCCTGCAGGACGAGGGCGTCATCAACGGCTGGGGGCTGGGCGTCAACACCACCGAGCCCATCGAGCTGGCCATGGACATGGACGAGGCGGCGCCGACCATGAGCCTCTCCGCCACCCAGTACACCCTGCTGCAGCACGAGCGTGCGCTGCAGCGCATGATGCCCATGGCGCAGGAAAAGGGAGTGGGCATCGTCGTCGGCGGCCCCTTCAACTCCGGCGCCCTGCTGGGCGGCGACTACTTCGATTACGCCGAGATCCCTCCGCAGGTTAAGGCACGGATCGCCGAGCTGACCTCGGTTGCCTCTCGGCACGACGTGAGCCTGAAGGCCGCTGCCCTGCAGTTCTCCACTGCTCACCCCGCCGTGGCGGCGGTCATCCCGGGCTCCAGCCGGCCTGAACGCGTCGCGGAGGATATTGCGGCGATGAAGGCCCAGATTCCGGCTGCCTTCTGGGACGAGCTGCTGGAAAAGAAGCTCATTTCCGCGCAGGCACCGCTTCCTCGCTCCTAGCAGCAGCTTCGCAGAACGGCGTTCCGGGTAACAGTTACCCGGAACGCCGTTCTGCGTTTCACTGCCGCAGGGCCGCAGCTGCCGCGGACGCCGGCTGCCTGCGCGGCTGGGCGGGACGGTACTTGGACACTGTCGGGTCCCCGGTGAGCCAGTACCGCCACGGATATTCGTCCGAGCCGCCGGGGCCGCTGACTCCCACCCTCGGTCCGGTTGACAGGAGTTCCCCGCCCACCGGATCGGCGGGCAATGCCAGATGCAGGGGGTGGGCGAACACATCCGCCCCGTCCAGCGGCCGGGAAATGCCCAGCGCCTGGGCAAGGCGTGCCGGACCGCGCGCCAGGTCCAGCGGGTTGCGCGGGTTTCCACGCCGCACGGCGGCGATGTCGGCCCCCTCGACGATCTCGCCGGCGCGCAGCAGCAGCCCGGTGGCATCGCCTTCCGTTCCGCAGACAATGTTGGCGCAGTAGTGCATGCCGTAGGTGAAGTACACATAGAGGTGTCCCGCCGGCCCGAACATGGTGGCGTTTCGTGCCGTCTGGCCGCGGAACGCGTGGGAGCCGGGATCGGCGTCGCCCATGTAGGCCTCCACCTCGGTGATCCGCACGCTGACGCGTTCGCCGTCGACGTCGTGCGTCAGGACCGCACCCAACAGCTGGGGTGCGGCGGAGGTGGCCGGGACGGCAAGACGTTCTCGTTCACTCGCAAAAGCCATACTCCGACGGTAGCAAGGTTCATTGGGGAGATTTTCCGTGCTGCCGTTCAGCTGCTCCCGGCAGAGGCTCCGTAGAACTCCTTCAGGGCCGCCAGCCTGCGGGAGCTGGGATGCCAGGGGTTTCCGGCAACGTGGTCGCCGGCGGCGTCCAGTGCCTGGTGCCACGCGGCGAGCAGGCCGGCCGCCTCGTCTGATCCGCCGTTCCCGCCGCTCAGCGGTTGCCGGACGACGACGCGGGTCCGGCCGCCGTCGTCCGTGATGTCGACCGAGGCCTCCGCACCGATGCCGAGTTCCGACGTCGCACGGTCCAGTGCGCTGCCGACGTCGCCGGCGGCTGCGTTGAACCAGCGTTGGAAGACGATCCCGGCGGCATCCGTTTGCCCCATCGTGGGTGAGACGTCGAATTCCTCCGCGTACGCGTCGCGGAG
The DNA here is from genome assembly GCF_024385465.1 of Arthrobacter sp. zg-Y844. Classification (GTDB taxonomy): domain Bacteria; phylum Actinomycetota; class Actinomycetes; order Actinomycetales; family Micrococcaceae; genus Arthrobacter_B. Next base: position 507,815 of record NZ_JANFLS010000004.1, on the reverse strand, counting down.
GGCCTGCCACTGGTCCATGGACGCGCGGGAAGGTTCCCGGCCCGCGGCGACGTCGTCGAACACGTCCAGGATCCCCTGCCACCCTGCGGCGCCTTCGGTGAGGAAATCCGCACTGGGCTCATGCGTGCGGAACTGCAGCAGGGAACCGTCGGGGGTTTCCAGCACCTGCCAGTCGAGGACGGATTCATCCCCCAACGGGTCCTCCCAGGTGAACTGCAGGCTTAGACCGGGACTCATCTGCAGTACGGTTCCGGTGACCTCCGCGTTGCCCATGTCCAGCCGGTATTCCTTGCCGAGCTGCCAGCCGGGAGTCACCGTACCGAGCCACTGGGCCACCTTGTCCCCGTTGGTCAGCACCTCCCAGATGTAGCCTGCGGGAAAATCGAACAGGCGCTCAAAGACCAGGGTGTAGCCGTCGGGGCGGCGCTCGATTCTTCCGGCGGGAACCGGGGTTTCGAGGGGGCTGGACTCGGTCATGGCGCGTCCTCCTGGGGTTCTTCCAAGGGTAGCTTCGGCGGGGGCGCCGCCGGGAGGGGCGGACAGGTAGTCGAACCGAAAAGACGGGTATCCGGGGTGTCCGGCTTGGAGCCGAGCGAGCCTCAGAAGACCATCCGGTGCCGGATGTGATGCCGGTCGGCACGTGCCTGCCAGAATTCGATCTCCCTCGGCTTCAGCGCATACAGCTGCCACTGCGGGTTCGCGCTCCCGTCCGATGCCGGCCTGGCATCCCAGTCGGCGGCCGAAGCCTGCCGGGAGAGTTCCACTACGGCTCCGGCCACTCGAATCTGGCGGCCAAGTTCCGGCCAGTAGAAGTTCATTGCCGCATTCGGGTTCTCGGCCAGCTCTCCGCCTTTGCGCGAGGTACGGGACGTGGCAAACTGCCAGCCGCCGTCGTCGTCAATGTCCTTGAGGATGAGCATCCGGGAGGAGACGTGCCCGCCTCCGTCGGCCGTGGCAAGGGAAAATGCATGCGGCTGCCTTACCCCGGCGGCCAGCGCATCGGAAAGCCACTGGCGGAAAAGCTCCGCGGGGTCCTGAGGCGCTGCGGCCGGATCGAAGTCGGGCAGATTCTCGGGAAAGTCCGGAAGGGCACGCAGCCGGGCCCGGAAGGAATCACTCATGCCGCCCAGCGTAGCTGTGTGCCGGTGCCGCTGCCCCGCAGCCCGGCACCAAAAAGAACGGACCCCGGGGAGGTGCACTCCATCGGGGTCCGTCTCAGGTCGGGCAGATTCAGCCTACGTAGCCGCGCACGTCGCCGACCTGGCGGATCAGCTCCGCCAGCTGCAGCTCGACAGCGGACCGGGCGGTGCCGCCCTGGGAGCTGCGGCTGTCCAGGGAGCCTTCGGTGCTGAGCACGGTGCGTACCTCGGGCGTCAGGTGCGGCGAGATTCCGGCATAGTCTTCATCGGTCAGGTCCCAGAGTTCGACGCCGCGCCCCTCGGCCAGCTGCACCGCGGCTCCGGAGAGCTCATGCGCCTCACGGAAGGGCACACCCTGGCGGACCAGCCACTCGGCAATGTCGGTGGCCAGGGCAAAGCCCTGCGGTGCCAGGGACTGCATCCGCTCGGTATTGAACTTCAGGGTCGCGATCATCCCGGACACCGCCGGAAGCAGTACCTCGAGGGTGTCGGCAGCATCGAAGACCGGTTCCTTGTCCTCCTGCAGGTCACGGTTGTAGGCCAGCGGAAGGCCCTTCAGTGTGGCCAGCAGCCCGGCAAGGTCGCCGATCAGCCGTCCGGCCTTGCCCCGGGCAAGTTCGGCAACATCGGGATTCTTCTTCTGCGGCATGATCGAGGACCCGGTGGAGTACGCGTCGTCGAGCGTCACGAAGGAGAACTCCTTCGTGGCCCACAGGATGATGTCTTCGCTGACGCGGGACAGGTCGACGCCGATCATGGCGGCCACCCAGGAGAATTCGGCGTACACGTCACGCGCGGCAGTCCCGTCCAGGGAGTTCCAGACAGCCGAATCGAACCCCAGGTCCTTCGCCACGGCATTCGGGTCAAGGCCCAGCGAGGAGCCGGCCAGGGCACCGGAACCGTAGGGAGACACTGCCGCACGCTTATCCCAGTCGGCCAGCCGCTGCACATCGCGCAGCAGGGACCAGGCGTGCGCCAGCAGGTGGTGGCTGAGCAGGATGGGCTGGGCATGCTGCAGGTGGGTGCGTCCGGGCATCGCCACTCCGAGGTGTGCCTGGGCCTGGCCCACCAGGGCGTCGATGACCGACAGCACGCCGGAGCCGATGATGCGGGCGTGGTCCCGCAGGTACATCCGGCCCAACGTGGCGATCTGGTCATTGCGGGACCGGCCGGCCCGGAGCTTTCCGCCCAGCTGGGTGCCGGCCCGTTCAATCAATCCGCGTTCCAGTGAACCGTGCACGTCCTCGTCGGACGCCGCGGGCACGTAGGCACCCGACTTCACATCGGCGTCGAGCTGGTCCAGGGCCGCAAGCATTCCTTCCAACTCGCCGTCGTCGAGCAGGCCGGCCTTGTGCAGCACGCGGGCGTGGGCACGCGAGCCGGCAATGTCGTAGCCGGCAAGCCGCCAGTCGAAGTGGGTGGATTTGCTCAGCTCCGCAAGGGCGTCCGCAGGGCCGCCGGCGAACCGGCCGCCCCACAGGGCACCTTGGACGGTTGAACCGGAGGTCCCGGCACCCGCTGCTTCTTCTGGCGACTTGCCGTCTGTCATCTGCTTACTTACCTTCTGCTAGGCGCTGGTCGCGGCCGGAGGCCACCTTGGAGGACATCCCGAACAACTCGATGAAGCCGCGGGCCATCGACTGGTCGAAGCTGTCACCGGTGTCATAGGTGGCCAGGTTGAAGTCATACAGGGATGACTCGGAGCGGCGTCCCGTAACCACCGGGCGTCCGGCGTCGAGGGTCATGCGGATGTCGCCGGAGACGTACCGCTGGGTGTCGCCGATGAAGGCGTCCAGGGACTGCTTCAGCGGAGAGAACCACTGGCCGTCATAGACCAGCTCGGTCCAGCGCTGGCCGACCGTCTTCTTGAAGCGGGCCTGCTCGCGCTCCACAGTGACGTTTTCCAGCTCGCGGTGCGCAGCCATCAGCGCCATGGCGCCGGGGGCTTCGTAGATTTCGCGGCTCTTGATGCCCACGAGGCGGTCCTCGACAATGTCGATCCGGCCGATGCCCTGGGCGCCGGCGCGGCGGTTCATTTCCTCGATGGCCTGCAGCGGGGTGACCGGCTTGCCGTCAATCGCGACCGGCACGCCTTCCTTGAAGGTGATGACGACTTCATCCGGGGCGGAAGCCGACGCCGGATCGGAGGTGTACTCGTACACGTCCGGAGTGGGGCCGTTCCAGATGTCTTCGAGGAAGCCTGTCTCCACGGCACGTCCCCAGACGTTGGCGTCAATGGAGAAGGGGTTCTTCTTCGTGGTGACGATCGGCAGGTTCTTCTCCTCGGCGAAGGCGATGGCCTTGTCGCGGGTCAGGGCCAGGTCGCGGACCGGTGCGATGCACTTCAGGTCCGGGCCCAGGGTCTGGATGCCGACTTCGAAGCGCACCTGGTCGTTGCCCTTGCCGGTGCAGCCGTGGGAGACGGTGGTGGCACCGAACTGGCGGGCAGCGGCCACCAGGTGCTTCACGATGACGGGACGCGAGAGTGCCGAGACCAGCGGGTAGGCGTCCATGTAGAGGGCATTGGCCTTCAGTGCCGGCATGCAGTACTCGGTGGCGAATTCCTCGCGGGCGTCGGCCACGTAGGCTTCGACGGCGCCGCAGTCCAGGGCTCGCTGGCGGACGGTCTCCAGGGACTCGCCGCCCTGTCCTACGTCCACGGCAACGGCAATAACTTCAGCGCCGGTTGCCTCGGCAATCCAGCCGATGGCTACTGACGTATCCAGGCCACCGGAATAGGCCAGAACAATACGTTCGCTCACGGATTTCGCTCCTCTTGCATTGGTTGCGGCCCGATCGGGGCCGCTGGTTGGTTCAGGATGAAAGTCTTGGGTTGTGGTTCAACGGGCCGGGGACCAGTTACAGGATCCGGCTTTCGGGTGCGGAGCCGTTGTTGCTGGCTTCGTCTGCGATCCGCAGGAAGCGGGCCGCGAGGTCGGGGCCGCCCTCGGGGTCCCGGGTCACCATCATCACCGTGTCGTCGCCGGCGATGGTGCCCAGTACGGACGGCAGCACGGAATGGTCGATGGCCAGTGCCAGGAAGTTCGCGGCTCCGGGCGGAGTCCGCAGCACCACGATATTCGCTGACGCCTCGGCGGTAACCAGCAGTTCACCGCAGAGCCGGGCCAGCCGAGCATCCAGCACTTCCTGGGTGACGCCGGACTTGGGCGCCCGTTCCCCGCCCTCGGACGGAACGGCATACACCAGGGCACCGTCCTTGCCGCGCATGCGCACGGCGCCGAGTTCCACCAGGTCACGGGAGAGCGTCGCCTGCGTAACCTGCACGCCGTCGTCGGCCAGCAGTGCCGCGAGCTCGGCCTGGGAACGGATGGAAAGACCCGTCAGCAGGGTGCGGATGCGCGCCTGGCGCGCCGTCTTCGTTGCCGGCATGGTCATGCCCGTGCCTCCGGAATTCCCGTGAGGCCGGAATGCGCCATGAGCCAGACCATCAGGGCCTTCTGCGCATGCAGCCGGTTCTCCGCTTCGTCCCAGACCACTGACTGCGGTCCGTCAAGCACGTCGGCGGAGATTTCGTAGCCGCGGTAGGCGGGCAGGCAATGGAGCACGACGGCGTCGTCCGCCGCCTGCGCCATCGCGTCGGCGTCCACGGCGTAGCTGCGGAACAGCTCCTGCCGGGCGGCCTTTTCGGCTTCCTGCCCCATGGACACCCAGGTATCGGTGGCGACGACGTCGGCTCCGGCCAGCGCTTCGGCGGCGTCGGTTGTGATGGTCACGGAGCCGCCGGTTTCTTCCGCACGGGCCGCAGCGGCGTCGACAATCCGGGGATCGGGCAGATAGCCCAGCGGACCGGCCACCCGGACGTGCATTCCGGCGGTCACACCGGCGAGCAGGTAGGAGTTGGCCATGTTGTTGGCGCAGTCACCGAGGTACGCCAGGGTGAGGCCGGCGAGCCTGCCCTTGTGCTCGCGGATGGTCATCAGGTCCGCCAGGAGCTGGCAGGGGTGGTAGTCGTCCGACAGCGCGTTGATGACCGGAACCGAGGAGTTGGCAGCCATTTCCTCCAGGCCGGCCTGCGCGTAGGTCCGCCAGACGATGGTGGAAACCATGCGCTCCAGCACCTTGGTGGTGTCCGCAACGCTCTCCTTGTGTCCCAGCTGGGACTCCCCCGCACCGATGATCAGCGGAACGCCGCCCAGGTCGGAGATGCCGGCCGCAAAGGACACCCGGGTCCGGGTGGAGGTCTTGTCGAAGATGACGGCCACGGTCTTGCGGCCGGTGGATTCGCCCGCGAACGGCTGGTGTTTGTAGCGGTCCTTCTTGAGCGCATCGGCCAGATCCAGGACTTCGGCCTGTTCCGCCTGCGTGAGGTCGGTGTCGACCAGGAAATGACGGGTCATGGTTTTCCTTCAGTGGTTGTGCCGGTGGCACCGGGTACAGAGTCTGGAGTGGTCTCGGCGGCCGAACCTCGAGCCGAGGCTGCACCTCGGGCTGAGGCTGCACCGGAGGCCGTTCGCAGGATACCCGGTAGTGCGTCCAGGAAGGTGCCGGCCTGTTCCGGAGTGAGGATCAGCGGCGGGGCCAGCCGCAGCGTTGCCGGGCCGGTGCTGTTGATGATGTACCCCGCCTCCAGCGCAGCTGCGACCACGGCGGGAGCAACGTCGTCGACCAGGTCGAGGCCGATGAGGAGGCCCTCCCCGCGCACCTCGGCCACGAAGTCCAGAGCTGCCAGTTCCCGGCGCAGGTAGTCCCCGGTGCCGCGCACATTGGCCAGCACATCGGAGGATTCCAGCACGGAGAGGGTCGCCAGGGCTGCGGCGGCAGCCACGGGGTTCCCGCCGAAGGTGGTGCCGTGCATTCCGGCCGCCAGCAACCCGGAGGTCCGCTCGCCGAAGGTGATCATGGCGCCGACGGGGAAGCCGCCGCCGAGTCCCTTGGCCAGGGTCATGGCATCCGGAAGGACGCCTTCGGAGGCGAACCACTTGCCCGTCCGGCCAATGCCGGTCTGCACCTCGTCAATCACCAGCAGCGCGCCTGCGGCCCGGGTGGCCTCGCGGGCGGCCTGCAGGTAGCCCGCGGGAAGCATCCGCACTCCTGCCTCGCCCTGGATCGGTTCCAGGAAGACGGCGGCTACGGTCTCATCTACTGCGGCCAGCAGCGCATCGATGTCCCCGAACGGAAGGTGTTCCACTCCCCCGGGCAACGGTTCGAAGGGTTCCCGGTAGGCAGGTTTGGCCGTGAGTGCCAGCGCTCCCATGGTCCTGCCGTGGAATGCTCCTTCGAGCGCCAGGATCCGGGTGCGTCCGGCAGCGGGATCGGAGTTCCGCCGGGCCAGCTTGAAGGCTGCCTCGTTGGCTTCGGCACCGGAGTTCGCAAAGAACACCTTGGAACCCTGCGGAGCGTCGGCGAGCGCGAGCAGCCGTTCGGCCAGCTCCACCTGGGGAGGGCTGGTGAAGAAGTTGGACACGTGGCCGAGGGTGGCAAGCTGATCGGCCACGGCCGCCACGAGCGCCGGATGGGCGTGGCCGAGAGCATTGACCGCAATGCCGCCCAGCAAGTCGAGGTACCGCTTTCCATCGGCGTCTTCCACATAGCAGCCGTTCCCGCGGACGAGCGCCCGCTGCGGAGCACCGAAGACGCCCATCAGGGAGGAGCCATAGCGGTTCAGCCAGTCCTCCTGCGCGTCTGGAGCTGCCATGCCGGGGATGGTGCCCTGGGTATCCGGGTTATGCATCTTCGTCCTCCGGTACTACCTGGGTGCCTATTCCGGCTTCGGTGAAGATTTCCAGCAGCATGGAGTGTGCCATCCGGCCGTCAACCACTGCGGCACGGTCAACACCGCCGTCTACGGCGGCGAGGCAGGCCTGCATCTTGGGGATCATGCCCGCTTCGAGGCCGGGCAGCATGGCCCGCAGTTCCCCGGCAGTCAGTGAGGAGATCAGCGAGGACTTGTCGGGCCAATCCCCGTAAAGGCCTTCCACATCCGTGAGGACCACCAGCCGCGAGGCACCCAGGGCTACGGCCAGGGCGGACGCGGCCGTATCGGCGTTGACGTTAAGCACCTGGCCGGTGGGGCCGCCGTCGGCGTTCACTTCCGGTGCCACGGTACTGATCACCGGGATCCGTCCGGCGGCAATGATGTCCAGGATCGCGCCGGGGTTGACCCCCGTCACTTCCCCGACCAGGCCGAGGTCCAGTTCCTCTCCGTCCACCACGACGCCGGTCCGTACGGCCTCCAGCAGGCCGCCGTCCTCGCCGGAGAGGCCGACGGCGTAGGGGCCGTGCGCGTTAACGAGCCCGACGAGCTCGCGGCCCACCTGGCCGGTCAGGACCATGCGCACGGCGTCCATCGCCTCGGGTGTAGTCACCCGCAGTCCGCCGCGGAATTCGGAGGCAATACCGAGCCGGTCCAGCATGGCACTGATCTGCGGGCCGCCGCCGTGGACGACCACCGGGTGCACCCCGGCGTGATGGAGGAACACGATGTCCTCGGCAAACGCCCGCCGAAGGTCGTCGTTCACCATGGCGTTGCCGCCGTACTTGATGACCATGGTGGTGCCTGCAAAGCGCTGGATCCAGGGCAGCGCTTCGATCAGCGTTGCCGCTTTGTCCTGTGCCCGCAGCCGTTCGCCGGCTTCTGCTGGTGTGATCATGCCTGTCCCCCGGTCAGCTGCTGTACGCAGAGTTCTCGTGGACGTAATCCGTGGTGAGATCGTTCGTCCAGATGGTGGCGCTTTCCGTGCCCGCGTGCAGGTCGATTTCCACAGTCACGGCGCGCGGCGCCAGGTCCACGTCTTCCCGCGGATCTCCGATGCCGCCGTTCCGGCAGACCTGCACGCCGTTGATTACGACGTCGATCCGGTCCGGTTCAAACGCCGCGTCGGTGGTGCCGACCGCGGACAGCACCCGGCCCCAGTTCGGGTCGTTGCCGAAAATGGCGGTCTTGAACAGATTGGAACGGGCGACGGCGCGGGCAGCTGTTTCCGCGTCGGCCACCGTGGCGGCGTTGACCGTGGTGATGGCGATGTCGTGGCTGGCGCCTTCGGCATCGGTGATCAGCTGCTGGGCGAGCGAGAAGCAGACCTCCGTGAGTCCGCCGGCGAAATCCCCTGCCTCGGGTGCCGCCCCTGAGGCACCGGACGCCATCAGGATCACGGTGTCGTTGGTGGACATGCAGCCGTCCGAATCGGTCCGGTCGAACGTCACCGCGGTTGCGGCCCGCAGTGCCGAGTCCAGGGCGGGTGCCGGGAGATCCGCGTCGGTGGTCAGAACCACCAGCATTGTGGCCAGTCCGGGGGCGAGCATTCCGGCTCCCTTGGCCATGCCGCCGATGCGGTAGGTCCGGCCCGCGCTGTCCGTGCCGGTGAAGACCGCCTGCTTGGCGACGCTGTCAGTGGTCATGATGGCATGCGCCGCATCCGCGCCGGCGTCGGCGGACAGGATCCCGGCTGCCGCTTCGATGCCCGGAAGCAGTTTGTCCATGGGCAGCTGGACGCCGATCAGGCCGGTGGAGCAGACAAGCACGTCGGAAGCGCTGAGCCCCAGGAGTTCCGCGGTCTTTTCGGCGGTGGTGTGGGTGTTCCGGAATCCCTCGCTGCCGGTGCAGGCGTTGGCGCCGCCGGAGTTCAGGATGACGGCGTCTGCCCGTCCATCGGACACTGCCTGCCGGGACCACAGCACCGGAGCGGCCGCGATGCGGTTCCGGGTGAAGACGGCCGCGGCAGCCTTCGACGGACCGTCGTTGACGACCAGGGCGACGTCGCGCCCCCCGGAATCCTTCAGGCCTGCCGCCACACCCGCGGCACGGAAACCCGCCGGGGCGGTGATGCCGGTGACGGCGCCGGTGGTGCTGTCGGTGGTCAGTGATTCGGCGCTCATTACGGTGCCACTCCCTGCTGGGTCAGTCCCGCGGTTTCATCCAGGCCGAGGGCAATATTCATGGACTGCACGGCGCCGCCGGCTGTTCCCTTGTTGAGGTTGTCAATGACGCAGCTGACAATTACCCGGTTGGCGTGGGCGTCGTACGCCAGCTGCATCACGGCGTAGTTGGAGCCGACCACCATCTTGGTGGCGGGCCACTGGCCTTCCGGCAGCACCCGGACGAAATGTTCCGAAGCGTAGGCCTGCTCCCAGGCTGTGCGCAGGGCCGCAGGGTCGACGCCGGGGCGGACCTTCGCGGTGGCAGTGGTCAGGATGCCGCGGGCCATCGGAGCCAGCGTGGGCGTGAAGGACACGGCCACGGGCTCTCCGGCGGCGGCGGAGAGGCCCTGCTCGATTTCAGGGGTGTGCCGGTGGGTGCCGCCCACGCCGTAGGGACTCATGCCGCCCAGGACTTCCGAGCCCAGCAGGTGGGGCTTGGCGGCCTTGCCGGCGCCCGAGGTGCCGGAGGCCGACACGATGACGACATCCTGCGGCTCCAGCAGGCCGGCGGCAAAGCCGGGTGTCAGTGCGAGCAGGGAGCTTGTCGGGTAGCAGCCCGGAACGGCAATCCGGCGGGCCCCCTTGAGCCGGTCGCGGTGTCCGGGCAGTTCGGGCAGTCCGTAGGGCCAGGTTCCCGCGTGCGGAGAACCGTAGAACTTTTCCCAGGCCATGGGATCCTCGAGCCGGTGGTCGGCACCGGCGTCGATCACCAGGGTGTCCGGATCCAGCTGCGCGGCAATCCCCGCACTGGCGCCGTGCGGCAGGGCGAGGAAAACGACGTCGTGTCCCGCCAGCGTCTCGACGGTGGTCTCCTCCAGTACCCGGTCGGCGAGGGAATGCAGGTGCGGCTGCAGCTCCCCCAGCCGGCTGCCGGCGTTGCTGTGGGCCGTGATGGCACCGATGGATACCTCCGGGTGGCCGGCCAGCAGGCGCAGCACTTCGCCCCCGGCATAGCCGCTGGCGCCCGAGACTGCTACGGAAATCGTCATGCCCCCACCCTACAGCACACTTATGCACTGTCTCCAATATTTATGCAAACCGTATGATGGGGACCATATCGAGCCAGTACGTTCCAGCCAGCAAAAGAGGCCATGCCATGCACAAAGCCATTGTCGTCCCGCAGCCGGGCGGACCGGAAATCCTGCGCTATGAAGACGTTGACCTGCCGCAGCCCGGCCCTCGGCAGGTGCTGGTCAAGGTAGCCGCAACCGGCGTGAACTTCATCGACACCTATCAGCGTGCCGGCGTCTATCCCATGTCATATCCCTTCATACCCGGTTCGGAGGCCGCCGGGACCGTCGTGACCGCCGGACTTGAATCCGGCTTCCGGGAGGGTGACCGGGTAGCCACGGCGGAGGGCGGCGGGGCCTATGCGCAGTACATGCTGTTGGACGCGGACGTGGCGCTGCCGGTGCCCGCCGGCATCCGGGACGACACCGCGGCGGCGCTGCTGCTGCAGGGGGTTACCGCGCATTACCTGTGCAACTCCACGTTTCCGGTGCAGGAAGGACAGACGGCGCTGGTGCATGCCGGTGCCGGCGGCGTCGGGCTGCTGCTGATCCAGTTGCTCAAGGCCAAGGGCGCGACGGTGATCACCACCGTGTCCACCGAGGAGAAGGAGCTCCTTGCCCGCGGCGCCGGCGCCGACCATGCGCTGCGCTATGACGGTTTCACCGGGCAGGTGCGTGCCCTCACCGGCGGGCAGGGTGTGGACGTGGTGTACGACGGCGTCGGGCAGGCCACCTTCGACGGCTCGCTCGCCAGCCTGCGCACCCGGGGCATGATGGTGCTCTTCGGGGCCGCCTCCGGACAGGTCCCGCCCTTCGACATCCAGCGGCTGAACTCCTCCGGTTCCCTGTTCCTGACCCGGCCCACGATTGCGCATTACCTCCTCACACCCGAAGAACGCCGGTGGCGGGCCCGCGAGCTGTTTGACGCGGTCCTGGCCGGGAACCTGGACGTGCGGATCGGCCAGACCTATCCGCTGGCCGAGGCCTCCCGTGCGCACGCTGACCTTGAAGGGCGGAAGACCACCGGGAAGGTACTGCTGGTTCCGTGAGCCGGAAGCGGCTCCGCCAAGTGCCGCCGCATCGCCCCGGTGCTGCCGGCGGTAGGAGCCCACTCCTACCGCCCGCGCCCGGCAAGCTCCGCCCGAAGGTCCGTCCCGCTGCGGTGGAGCACCGTGTGGAACCCCAGTGCCCGCGCCGTCGAAATGTTCTGCGGGTTGTCGTCAATGAAGACGATGCCCTCCGGCGCAGCACCAAGGCCGGCAACCACCCGGTCGAAGATCCGCCGGTCCGGTTTCACCAGGCCCATCTGCCCGCTGAAGTACAGCTTGGAGAAATAGTGCGCCCAGGACGATTCGGTGGAATACCTCCGCGACATGCCCTCCGGCATGTTGGAGAGCAGGGCAAGGTTGGCGCCCTCGCCGTGCAGCGTCTCCAAAACCTCCAGAGTCCGGGGATTCAGATGCGCCCACTGCGCGGCGTCCAGTTCCTCCAGGGCTTCCACCTCTGCCGGGACCGGATCCCGGCCAAGCACGCTTCCCCAGTACTTCGCCGGGGTTAGCCGGCCGGCGTCAAAGTCTTCGCGCCTTTCCCAATACGGGCTCGTTCCGCCCGCCAGCTCCCGGAGGCCGGTGGCCTGTTCCAGCAACCGCCAGTCCTCCGGGGCGGGAGCGGTGGAAATCACCATGCCGTAATCGAAGAGGTACCAGTGCGGGCCGGAGGATGTCATCGCCACAGCTTAGCGAACGGTCCGGAGCGCGGCAGCCGTGTTCGGTTCCCGCCGGGATCCGGACACGACAGGGCTTAAACGCAGCAGGCCCCGCCGGATAACGACATCCGGCGGGGCCTGCTGGCTGTTGGATGAACCTAGCGCTGAACGGCACCGAACCGTTCGGCGGCCAGCGCGACGGCTGCGGCACGGGCCTCGGAGGCTTCGTCCGCGGTCAGGGTCCGGTCCGGCGCGCGGAAGCGCAGCGCGAACGCGAGCGACTTATGCCCGGACTCAATGCCCTGGCCTGCGTAGACGTCGAACAGGGCCACGTCTTCGAGCAGTTCCCCGGCTCCCTCGCGCAGTGCCTCGCGGACCTGCTCGGCGGGAACGTCCTCTGCCACCACCAGCGCCACATCCTGCGTGGAAATGGGGAAGCTGGAAATCTGACGGGCAACGATGACGTCGGGGGCGGCGTCGAAAACCGCATCCACGTTCAGTTCCGCCGCCACCGTGCGGGCAGGCATGTCCCGTGCGGCCAGGAGCTTGGGGTGCAGTTCGCCGGCGTAGCCCACGGTCTCGCCGCTGCGCAGTGCGATGCGCGCGGTGCGGCCGGGGTGGAACGCCTGATGGGTACCCTGTTCCACCACGAGTTCCACGCCGAGGACGTCGCCCATCAACCGGGCGTAATCGACGGCGTCGGCCCAGTCCCAGGCGCGCGGCGTGTTGCCGGCCCCGGGAGCGGACTCATGGCCGGCCAGCAGGACGCCCACGTGCAGCGGCTGGTCCGGAATTCCGGCGTAGAGCTCGTCCAGGACTTCCTCGGACGGCTTGGCGCCCAGCGGCGGGATGCTCTCCGTACCCAGGTGCTCGCCGGGGAGGAAGACCGTGCCCGATTCGAACAGGGCCAGATCCCGGAAGCCGCGGGACATGTTGCGCTTGGCAACCTCGAACAGGCCGGGCAGCACCGAGGTCCGCAGGTAGCCGTACTCGGCGCTGAGCGGATTGGCCAGCTTCAGGGCCGGGCGGGTGCCCGGTTCCGGAGCGCCGAAGGTGTTGTTGTCCGCCTCGGTCACGAACGGGTAGGCCAGCACCTCCGTGAGGCCGGCTGCTGCAAGTGACTGCATGAGCCGGCGGCGCTGCTGCTGCAGGCGGGTCAGGCCGCGCCCGGGAGGCGCGACCGGCAGGGTGGACGGAATCTTGTCATAGCCCACCAGGCGGATGATTTCCTCAGTGAGGTCCTCGCGCGTCTCCAGGTCCGGGCGCCAGCTCGGCGGCGTCACCAGGTAGCCGTCGTCGGTCTTCTCGACCGTAGCGCCCAGGTCCTCCAGCGTCCCGGTGATCTGGGACTCGGTGAAATCCAGGCCGATCAGCTGGGCCGGGAACTGTGCGGGCAGTTCGATCCGACGCGGCGCGGGGGCCGTGCCGACGTCGGTAATGGACTCCTCGGCCGTGCCGCCGGCGAGTTCCACCAGCAGGTCCACTGCACGCTGCGCGGCGACGTCCGCGATGTTCCAGTCCACGCCGCGTTCGAAGCGCTTGGATGCCTCGGAGGGCAGCCGATGCCGGCGGCGGGAGCGGGCAATGCTGACTTCCTCGAAGTGGGCGGCTTCAACCAGGACGTTCTGCGTTCCGTCGGCAACCTCGGTGGCGGCTCCGCCCATCACGCCGGCGATGCCGATGGCACCGGTTCCGTCGGTGATCAGCAGGTCCTCCGGGGAGAGCCGGCGTTCCTTCTCGTCCAGGGTCTTCAGGGTTTCGCCCTCGGCGGCGCGGCGGACCACGATCTCGCCGGTGAGCTTATCCAGGTCGTAGAAGTGCAGCGGCTGGCCGAGTTCGAGCATCACGTAGTTGGAAATGTCGACTACCAGCGAGATTGACCGCATGCCGGCCAGGCGCAGGCGCGAGGACATCCACGGCGGGGTGGGCCGGGAGGTATCGACGCCGCGGACGGTCCGGGCAACGAACCGGTCGCAGCCGGGCTTGCCGTAAATGGGCGCGGCGTCGTCGAGCCGCACCGGGTAGCCCTTGCCGTCGGCCTGTGGAACAACGACGGCGGCAGCCGGGTCGGTGAACTTGGTGCCCGTGGCGTGGGCGTATTCACGGGCGGCGCCGCGGATGGAGAAAACGTAGCCGCGGTCCGGGGTGACGTTGATTTCCGCCGCCTGGTCGTACAGCCCCAGGAGCTCCATCGCATCGGTGCCCACCTCGGGGTCCAGCCCCAGGGTGGAGAGCACCAGGATGCCGTCATGGTCCTCGCCGATGCCGAGTTCACGCACGGAGGCAATCATGCCGGCCGAGACGTGGCCGTAGGTCTTGCGCGGGCTGATGCGGAAGTCTCCGGGCAGCACGGCACCGGGCAGCGTGACTACGACCTTGTCCCCTACCTTGAAGTTGTGCGCGCCGCAGACGATGCCCTGCACGCCGGAGGGCTCGATGCCCTTGCCAGTCAGGGTCTGCTCAGCACCTTCCGGCACCACGCGGACCGTGCACCAGTTGATGGTCTTGCCGTTGCTCTGCGGCTCCGGTTCCATGCTGAGCACCTGGCCCACCACGATCGGACCCTGCAGGTCATCGGTGGGACGGTGGACGTCTTCTTCTTCCAGACCAACGCGCACGAGGTCTTCCATCACGTCTTCGGCGGTTGCTTCCGCCGGTACCTGGGCATACTCGCGCAGCCAGGAAAGTGGGATTCTCACTTAGATCTCCATCCCGAAGTGTTCGCTGAAACGTACGTCGCCTTCAATCATTTCGTGCATGTCCGAAACCTCGTTGCGGAACATGAGGGCACGGTCAATGCCCATGCCGAAGGCAAAACCTGAATAGACCTCGGGGTCGATCCCGGCGGCGCGGAGCACGTTGGGGTTGACCATGCCGCAGCCGCCCCATTCGATCCAGCGCGGGCCGCCCTTGGCACCCGGGTGCCAGATGTCCAGCTCGGCGCTGGGTTCGGTGAAGGGGAAGTAGTTCGGCCGCAGCCGGACCTTCGCCTCATCGCCGAAAAGAACACGGGTGAAGTGCTCCAGGGTGCCGACCAGGTCTGCCATGGTCAGGCCCTTGTCGATGGCCAGGCCCTCGAACTGGTGGAAGACCGGGGTGTGCGTGGCGTCCAGCTCGTCGGTGCGGAACACCTTGCCGGGGCAGAGCACGTAGATCGGCAGGTCGCGCTCAAGCATGGAGCGGACCTGCACCGGGGAGGTGTGCGTCCGCATGACCAGGTGCGCCTCGGGCGGTTCCACGAAGAAGGTGTCCTGCATTTCGCGGGCCGGGTGGTCCGGCTTGAAGTTCAGCGCGTCGAAGTTGAACCACTCGGATTCCACTTCGGGGCCTTCCGCGATTTCCCAGCCCATGCCGACGAACACATCCGCCACCCGGTCCTGCAGGGTGGAGATGGGATGCCGGCCGCCGATGTGCCGGCGGCGGGGAGCTGCGGTGACGTCCACGGCCTCTTCGACAAGGATCCGGGCGTCGCGCTCCGCTTCGAGCTCAACGGTGCGGGCGGCGAGCGCGGAGTTGATCCGGCCGCGGGCGGGGCCCACGAGCTTGCCGGCGGCGGCCTTCTGGTCCTTGGGGAGCTTGCCGATGATCCGGTTCGCTCCGCTCAGCGGCGACTTCTCGCCGGTGACGGCGATCCGGACTTCCTTGAGCTCACCCAGGTCCGCGGCAGCGGCAATTGCGGCGAGCGCCTGCTCGACGGCGGCGGCTATGGCGGCTTCATCCAGCGGATTCGGCGGCTCGGGCTGGGTGCCCTCAGGGGAAGTATCTGGGGAACCGGTCCCCGGTGTGGAGTTAGACATGTACTGTTCTTACCTGTTTCCGGCCCTAGTTGGGTTCTGGCTTATCATTTGCAAGTCTAGTAGACGCCCCCGACCGGGCCGTCATACTGCCGCTGGGAGGTTCCATGCCGTCCGTACCGATCGTTCTCCGACCGCGTGCAGCCTCCATCCGCCGCTGGATCAATCTGCTGAATCTCTCCACCCCTGCGGGGATGCTGCTGGCGCATGCCACCGGGTGCAGCATCACCCCGGGGCCGCAGAAGATCACCCTCGCCGAGGGCTATCCGCTGCCGTTCCCCCGTGCGGCCGCGTTCACCGTCGGCAACGTGGTCCTCTACCGTTCCTCCTCGGCCCGCCGCATCCACGCGCCGGACAGCCCGCTGCTGCGCCACGAGACGCGCCACAGCACGCAGTACGCACTCCTGGGTCCGCTCTTCCTGCCCGCGTACTCTGCGGCGGCGGCTCTTTCGCGCGTGATTGCCGGCGATCCGGCGTCGGCGAATCCGTTCGAGCGGCTGGCCGGCCTCCGTGACGGCGGGTACCGGCCGCACCCCGGAAGGCCGCGGCGGCGCCCCCGGGCCCGCGTTTCGCCGGCAGTCCGGCCTCGCCGCCCGCCCCGCGGCACTACCCCGTGATTCGAACATATGTTCTAATGATGGGATGAGGTGGCAAGGTCAGGAACTGAAGGCATCACCCGCGAAGGGCAACGAACCCGGAACCGCCCAGGGGGAGCCCGGCCCTGCTACGGCACACGGTTCGCTCCAGGCCCCTTCGGCAGCGCGCCCTGCAGCACTACCCCTTACCGCAGTGTCGGGCACCACGGATCCGCTGATCCCGCTGCAGGGCCTGGTCCGCTCCGTGCGTACGCCGGACTTTGCCGGGGTGACCTTCCACGAAGTCGTGGCCAAATCGGTGCTGAACAAGGTGGGCGGCGGCTCAAACATGCCCTTCGAATGGACCGTCAATCCATACCGCGGCTGCAGCCATGCCTGTGTTTACTGCTTCGCCCGCAAGACCCACACCTACCTGGATATGGACAGCGGCGCCGATTTCGACAGCCAGCTGGTGGTCAAGGTCAACGCTGCCGAGGTCCTGCGGCGGGAACTCGCCCGGCCCTCCTGGCAGCACCACCATGTGGCCATGGGCACCAATACGGACCCGTACCAGCGGGCCGAGGGCCGCTACCAGCTGATGCCCGGCATCATCCGTGCGCTGGCAGACAGCGGCACGCCTTTCTCCATCCTGACGAAGGGCACCCTGCTGGCCCGCGATATCCCGCTCCTGAAGGAAGCCTCCGCGCAGACCGACATCGGCATGGGTATTTCGCTGGCACTGGTGGACCCCGAACTGGCTAAGCGGGCAGAACCGGGAACGCCTACACCCCGTGCACGGCTGGAGCTGATCAGCCGGCTGCGGGATGCCGGACTCCCCTGTTCGGTCATGGCCATGCCGATCCTGCCCTGGCTTACCGACGGCGACGAATCCCTCGATGCCCTGTTCTCCGCGCTCGCATCGGCCGGCGCCACGGGGGTCACGGCGGGTGCACTGCATCTGCGACCCGGTGCCCGCGAGTGGTACCTCGAGTTCATTGCCCGGCACTACCCGCAGCTCTCCGGCAAATACGCCGACCTGTACGGCAAGGGAACGTATGCGTCGAAGGAATACCGGGACTGGCTCGCCGGGCGGATCCGGTTCTTCAAGGCCAAGTACGGCTTCACCGGCGGCGCACGGTTCCTGCGGCCCGCCGGCACCCAGGCCGCCCGCGCCGCGAACGGGAAGGAGACCGTCACTGCGGCTGCCCAGGACGCTCTGTTCTAGCACGTTCCCGGACAATCCCTTGGCGCACCACCGTGGCTAAACCGCCTCGACAGCCTCCAGCAGCGCAGTGACAATCGGCAGGTCCGCCGGTATCCAGGCGAGGTCCATCAGTGCATCTGCGTTGAGATCAACCCAGCGGAGCTCGCTGTGGTCTTCGAGCGGCTCGGCTGTGCCTTCGGTGATCTCCGCTAGCCAGACCCGCATGGCAGCGACGTCGTTCAGTCTCCACCCTTCGTCCAGGGGCCCCGTGATTTCAGCCCCCAGCTGCACCCGGACACCCAGCTCTTCGGCGAGCTCGCGGTGCAGGGCCTGCGTGCAGCTTTCTCCGGGTTCCACTTTTCCGCCCGGAAATTCCCACAACCCGGCAAGCGCTTCCGGGGCGCTCCGGCGCGCCGCCAATATCCGGGAAGGCTGCCGGAGGCTGTCCACCAGCGCACCGCCCACAACCTGTTTGGTGATTTGCGTTGATTCAATGGCCACGAAAGAAGTCTATGCGGACGTTCCGTAGGGCAGGCCGCCCGTGCCTGCCCGTACCGGAATGTTCCGTCGCACAGGTCGGCGCCGGGGGTGCCTCTGGACTAGGCTGGAGGGGACGAAGCCGTCCCGGCGTCCGGCAGGAGCATTTCCTGCTCGTTGACCGTGAACGCCGTCCGCAGCGGCACAGCCGCACCCCCACTCGGAAAGCGAACATGTCCCGGAGCACCACCGCGCCCATTTCATTGTCCGGCAAGCGCACACCCGACACGCGCCATACCACCGCCGCCAAGGCCATAGTCGCCTTGGCCGTGGGCAGTTTCGCAATCGGCACCACTGAGTTCAGCATTATGGGCCTGCTGCAGGAAATGGTCGAAGACCTGGGCATCTCCGTCCCCGCAGGCGGCCATGTGATCTCTGCCTACGCAATGGGCGTTGTGGTGGGGGCTCCCGTGCTTGCGGCTCTCGGAGCCCGGATGCCCCGCAAGACCCTGGTACTGGGCCTGATGCTCTTCTTCGCCCTGAGCAACTTGTCTTCGTTCTTTGCCGGGGATTACTCCTGGCTGCTCTTCACCCGGTTCCTGTCGGGGCTTCCGCACGGTGCCTTCTTCGGCGTTGCAGCGGTCATTGCCGCGTCGCTGGTGGCACCGACGCGCCGGGCCTGGGCCATCTCAATGGTCATGCTGGGACTAAGCATCGCCAACGTCGTAGGAGTCCCCTTTGCGACCTGGCTGGGACAGCAGGCCGGGTGGCGGTGGATGTTCGTCCTGGTGGCGGCCATCGGCCTCCTGAGCGTTGCCATGGTGGCCCGTTTCGTCCCGTACCAGGCACCCCTGGCCGGTGCCAGCATCAAGGGCGAGCTTAGCGCCCTCGGGCGGGCCCAGGTCTGGCTGGCCTTGCTGGTGGGAACTGTCGGTTTCGGCGGATTCTTTGCCGTGTATTCCTACATCGCGCCCACCATGACCGAGGTGGCGGGCATCTCCGAGAACGTGCTGCCCGTCGTCGTCGGGCTCTACGGCGTGGGCCAGGTGATCGGCAACGTGGCCGGCGGACGGCTGGCCGACATCAATGTCATGGGCAGCATCTACGCGATCCTGGGCGGCACAGTGGTAATCCTGCTGGCCTACGCGTGGGCGGTGCAGTACGCGGCGACCGCCATGGTGCTGGTTTTCCTGGTGGGCGTGATCGGCTCAATGCTGACGCCTCCGCTGCAGACCAGGCTGCTGGATGTTTCGCCGGGTGCCGAGTCACTGGCTTCGTCACTGAACCATGCGGCCCTGAACCTGGCCAATGCGCTGGGTGCGCTGCTCGGCGGCGTCGTAATCGCCTGGGGCTGGGGGTACCGCTCCCCCGCTGTGGTGGGAGCGGTACTCGCCCTGCTTGGTTTGGCTATTGCGCTGATCAGCGGGTCACTTGACCGGCGTCCTGCGCGTTCTTCGAAGCGAATACATCCGGCTCCAGGTAAATAGCGGTAGCGATCGGTACAGCGGCACGGATCCGTGCTTCCGCTGCGTTGATGCCGTCGGCGATTTCCTGGCCGGTTTGCTGTCAGCGCGGTCTGCGGGCAGAACCTGCGGGTTACCCGTTCTGGGCGCGTGCGGAGGCGTAAAGGCACACAGTTGCGGCCGTGCCGACGTTCAGGCTCTCGGCCCGGCCGTAAAGCGGGACGGCCACGCGGTGGTCGGCTGCGGCCAACTCTGCATCGGACAGGCCCTGGGCTTCGTTACCGAACAGCCACGCTGTGGGCAGCTCGAGCTGCGGAAGGGCGGCCTCTGCGGATCCGTCCGCCCCGTCGGGGCGGGAACTGCCGGTCTCCGAGGCACCGCCGAAGCGGCGCACAGCGCTGAGGTCCTGCAGCCGGTCCAGGTTGACGTTGCCGTAGCCGTCGGCCGCCAGGACCGTGACGCCTGCGGTATGCAGGGCGTGCATGACATCGGCGAAGTCGGCGCCGGTAACCACCGGCAGGTGGAAGAGCGACCCGGCGGTGGAACGCACCGCTTTGGGGTTGTAGATGTCCACGCTGGACGCCGTGAGCACTACGGCGTCGGCGCCGGCGGAATCCGCTGCGCGCAGCACGGTGCCCGCATTGCCCGGATCCCGCACCTCGCACAACACGGCGACGAGCTTCGCCCCTGAGGCGAGGACTTCCTCGAGAGTGGCGGTGGAGGTGTGGCAGACCGCCACGATGCCCTGCGGGGAAACGGTGTCGGCCATGGCGGCCAGGACTTCATCGGTGGCCAGGCGGAGCGTCACGCCGGAGGCCAGATCGGCCAGATCGGGCAGCCGGTCCAGGCAGGCCTCGGTGGCATAGACCTCGTGGACGACGGCGGGGCCGCCGTCGACCGCGGCCGCACGGTGCGCGGAAAGCGCCTCCCGCACGGCCTGCGGCCCTTCGGCCAGGAAACGGCCGGATTTTAAGCGCGAAGAGCGCCCGGCAAGCTTCGCTACATCACGGACCCGATCGGCTCGGGGGTTGGACATAAGCGGTGCCTGCGGGCGCCCTTCAAGGTTCATCGGCTTTTAGGAACCGACTTAGCCCTGGAACTTCTGGCGGGATTCTCCGCCAGCGGGCTCCAGGCCTGCAGCCTTGGCTGCTTCAACGGAGTTGAACCAGTACTCGGCAACGGTCTGCTCGTACCAGGTGGAACCCGGGACGTGGTACTTGCCCGAACCCAGGTTGCCCTTGATAACGAAGCCTTCCGGGGCGTCGCCCTCGGAAGCCTTGAAGCCGCCCTGAGCGGAGGCAACGGCAGCAGCCGGCTTTTCGGCGGCGGCGGGAGCGGCAGCCTTGGCAACCGGAGCGGCCGCGACGGCCGGAGCGGAGGTGTCGGACGGCAGTGCGTCCTTGGCGAGCTGGACCAGTGCGGCGAAGGCAGCAGCGTCATTGACGGCCAGTTCGGCCAGCATGCGGCGGTCAACCTGGATCTCGGCCAGCTTCAGGCCCTGGATCAGGCGGTTGTAGGTCAGGCCGTTGGCGCGGGAAGCAGCGTTGATGCGCTGGATCCACAGGCGGCGGAAGTCGCCCTTACGCTTGCGGCGGTCACCGTAGCTGTACACAAACGAGTGCAGCAGCTGCTCTTTGGCCTTACGGACCAGGCGCGAACGCTGTCCGCGGTAACCCTTGGCGCGCTCGAGAATAACCCGACGCTTCTTGTGGGCGTTAAGCGCCCGCTTCACACGTGCCACGTGCGTACTCCTTTTGGTAAATCTCCCCGACTTCAAAAAAGTCTCTGCACCTGTTGATCCCAGGCGGGGAAAGCTTGATGGGTGATGCCGGCCCGGACGGGACGGCTATCGGGGACTGGCTAGATGCCGAGCATCTTCTTGATGACCTTGGCGTCCGCCGGTGCCACGAGCTTGTCGTTGGCGAGGCGGCGGGTCAGCGTGGAGGGCTTGTGCTCCAGGTAGTGGCGGCGGTTAGCCTGCTGGCGCTTGAGCTTGCCGGTACCGGTCAGCTTGAAGCGCTTCTTGGCGCCACTGTGGGTCTTCATCTTCGGCATGTCTACCGATCTCCTTTAGGTTTCCGCGGGCAGGCCCGCGGGGCTTCGGACACCTTGCGGGTGCCAGGGCTTATTACTGGACGCCGGAACGAGGCGCAGTGCAGTGAAACTACTCTGCAGTTCCGGGCTTGTTCTGGCCGGTGGTCCCCCGCGAGGAGGACGGCTTGCCGGCAGGCTTCGGTGCTGCGGCAGGCTTGGGCCGGGCTGCAGGCTTGGGCGCAGGCTTTGCCGCCGTCGGCTTCGGAACCGCTGCAGGCTTAGGCGCTGCGGCAGGCTTCGCTGCTTCTGCCGGCTTCGCGGGCTCCGCCGGAGCGGCGGGAGCGGCGGGAGCGGCAGCTTCAGCGGCAGGCGCTGCGGCCGGCTTGCTGGCTGCAGCCACACGGCGTGCCTCGGTTGCAGCCTTTTCGGCAGCTGCAGCCCTGGCCCGCTTTGCGGCCTGTTCCTTTTCAGCCTGCTCCTGCTCGGCGCGGGCCTTGTCGGCAGCTTCAGCGGAGGAACCCAAACGCAGTCCGTCCGGAAGCAGGTCCGCGAGGCTCTGCGTCATGGGAGCAGCCTTCTCCGAGGTGTTCACCCGTTCGGGTGCCTCCCCGTTTCGAACTGCCTCGTTCGCTGCCTTGGCGTCGGCGCGCTGGGTAGCCCGTCGCGCTTCGGCCTTGGCCTCGGCCTTGTTCTTCACCGGTCCAATGACCATAACCATGTTGCGGCCGTCAATACGCGGGGTGGACTCAACCACACCCACCTCGGCAACATCCTCAGCGAACTTGTTCAGCAGCTTCATGCCCATTTCCGGGCGCTGCTGTTCACGTCCACGGAACTGGATCATGGCCTTGACCTTGTCACCGGCGGCCAGGAAGCGCATGGCGTGTCCGCGCTTGGTTTCGTAGTCGTGGGTGTCGATTTTCAGGCGGAAGCGGATTTCCTTCAGAACGGTGTTCGTCTGGTTCTTCCGGGCTTCGCGTGCCTTGACGGCGGCTTCGTACTTGTACTTGCCGAAGTCCATTAGTTTGCACACCGGAGGCTTGGCCTGCGGTGCTACCTCAACAAGATCCAGGTCAGACTCGGCAGCCAGACGAAGCGCGTCCTCAATCCGGACCACTCCGACCTGCTCACCTGCCGGACCTACCAGCCGCACCTCGGGGACGCGGATCCGATCATTGATTCTTGGCTCGCTAATGTTGCAGCTCCTGTGCTCTTCAAAACGGCTACCGCCTGCAAATGAAGAAGGCCTCCAATTGCAAGCGCAATCGAAGGCCCTGTAGGGGGTCGGCAGCAACTGCTCCGAAGCCAGTTCGAAGGCAGTTAGCTCCCGGAATAAACCGCAGTAATACTGCAGCCCGTCCGGGGCCGACCTGAACCCGGCAACTCTGCCGCCAACGAGGGCGGTCAGGCTGACGCGGGTGGGAGGGGTCTCCGCTTGCATACCGGCGCCGTAGGCTTCCAGGAGGAAAGTGTGATTTTCATCCTGCCCGTGATGGGCATTGAAAGTAACGACAACCAGTCGGTCTGTGACAAGCTTACCAGTATGAGTACCCCACAGAGCAATCCGGCAGGCGAGGCAACCCGCCACTCCTTCCCGGGAACATCAGCAGAGTCCGAATCTGCGGCAGCAGCACAGCAGGAAGTCGTCGAGCAGATGCGCGACATCGCCGAGGTGCCGGCCATCGAAGTCATTACGACGGCGGCCGTGCACCTGATGAGCGCAGCAGCCGTGAAGTGCGGCCTGGCCGAAGGCGATGACGCCGAGGAGCTCAAGGACCTGGACGAGGCCCGCAAGCTGATTACCGCCCTTGCCGGTTTCGTCACCGCCGCCGCTCCGGAGATCGGCAGCCAGCATGCCGGTCCGTTGCGCGATGGACTGCGTTCCCTGCAGCTGGCCTTCCGGGAAGCCTCCGTTATCCAGGATGCCCCGGGCAAGGGTCCGGGCGAAAAGTTCACCGGTCCCGTCAGCTAGGACTCCCCTCCTCCCCCACACCATTGAATGCCCGAAGGGCCTGATGCCGGCAGCTGCCGGTACCGCGGAATCCGCGGCAGGCTCTTCGGGCTTTTTCGTGCCCGGAAGCTAGCTGACCGGAGCCGTGCGCCGGGCGAACCATCGGACCGTAAGCGTCACCAGCACCAGCACCGATGCGGCGCCGCCGGCCATCAGGAAGCCGGACCAGGGGCCTATGACGTCGATGGCCAGGCCTGCCACCGGCGCGCCCAGTGCGGTGCCGGCGGTCATTGACGAGCCGTACCAGCCCATCGCTTCACCCCGCCGTTCCTCCGACACGAGGTCGGCAACCCGCTCGGATGCCGAGGACAGCACCGGCGCGCAGAGCAGGCCCGCGGGGATGGAAAGCAGCGCCAGGCTGAGGGTGCTGGTGGCGAAAGTCATCGGCATGGTCAGGACAGCCATGGCCAGCAGAAGCAGCATCGGTGAGATCCGCCGGTTCATGGCACCGTAGAGAATCCCGCCGACAGCGGAGGCTGCGCACCACGCCACGAACACGATGCCGACCTCTGACGGGTTTCCGCCTGCTTCCACCAGCGCCACCATGCCGACGTCGGTGCTCGACAGCAGCAGGCCGGCGCCGACGGCGACGGCAAAGACCACGGCCACGCTCGGGGTGAACCAGCCGAAGTTCCCCGCGAGGCCGTTTCGCAGCCTGCCGAACAGGTTCTGCGGCCCGTCCGGCAGCCCCGCACCGGTGAGCTCCATCGGTGCTTCCTGCACGTTTGCCGGGGCCACGGCGACCGCGGCGGCCGCGGCGGCATCCTGCTCGTCTGCGGCGGTCACGGCATTCCGGGGTTCCGCGGTCCGGGTGGGCGGGTTGAACCAGATCAGCAGCAGTCCCGCTACGGCGGCGGAGACCCCGACTGCGGTCAGTCCGATGACGGACGAGCGCGTTGCTATTACCGCGCCCAGGGCAGGGCCCATCATGAAAATAAGCTCGGTGGCGATGGAATCCAGGGCAAAGGCGGTGCGCCGCTGTTCGCCGGTGGCCAGGACGCCCAGCGACTGCCGCACCACGCTGAAGACCGGAAGCGTGAACACGCCGCCGATCAGCGCCAGGACCAGCAGCCATTCGAAGCTGGCGTGCGGAGCAAGGCTCCAGATGACAGCCTCGGCAATAACCGAGGGAATCAGGGCACGCCTCAGGCCCACGGTGTCCACGCGGCGGCCTCGCCAGGGGGCACCCACTGCGATGCCGATGGTGACGACGGCGGCTACCGCGCCGGCGGCCGCGTAGCCCTTGTCCATGGTGTTGACCACGTGCAGGGTCAGCAGCACGCCGGCGGCGGAATGCGGGAAACGGGCGATCATCCCGATGAGCAGGACACGGCGGATAGGAGCTATCCGCAGCATCTCGCGGTACAGGCCAAAATTCACGGCAGTTCTCTTCTGGCGGCTACGCCGGACGGGTCAGCGCGTGATCTTCAGGTCAAGTGAATCCACGCGCTCAACAAACTCGGGGTTGGCAGTCAGGCGCTGCTGCAGTCCGGCCGCCAGGGCAGAAACGTCCTGCGGATCAAGTCCGGGCGCTAGCTGAAGCACCATTCTAAGCTCAGGACCGGCCCCTCCCCCGGCCACCGGAGTACCGGCGGCGGTCCGCGACGCGGTCCCCGGCCCCTGTTGGAGGGTGACGGCCAGGATCCGCGGATCCGGCCCGGCGGCGGCTTCAGCCGCCGCGACGAGGCCGGCGTCGGCATAGGAGGGCACCCACTCCTGTTGCCGGGCCAGGGCCCACATGGCCGGGCGCCGCACCACGAAGGTGAACTCGGCTCCCGGGTCGATAACCAGCAGCTGGGCGTCTTCGGCGACGGCGGAGAGTGCGGCACGGTTGGCGTAGACCGCAACCGGCCGGGCTTCGGGATGCCAGTGTTCCAAGGCGTCCACCGAGGTGAACACCGGCAGCGCCTTGCGGCCGTCCGGGGCGTTGAGCGTCACAAGCGCCATATCGGCCTGCTTGTCCGCGGTCAGCCCGTGGTCGGACTCGGCTTCCTCCCCCAGCACGGCGATGATCGGCACGAAGACGCGGGCCGTGGCCAGGGAGGCTACGACTTCCGCTTCGCTTCCGCTCCCGGCAATCAGTTTCGCCAGGGCCGCCGCGTACCCTGCGTCGGTCTGCCCGTTGTCTGAGTCGAAGTTGTGCAGCGGGTTTCCCTCGCCGGCCAGGTCCCGTCCGGACCACGGCCGGCCCGCCGAATCGGTGGGGCCGCCGGCGCCGGCAAGGGCCGCCGCAATGTGGCCCGGTAGTTCGCGTGCTGCCATACCTAGCGTTCCGGGTGCCCGGCGACGTCGAAGGCCTGGGGCAACGTGAACGCGCCGGCGTAGAGCGCCTTGCCCACAATGGTGCCCTCGAGCCCCAGCGGAACCAGTTCCCGGAGCGCAGCCAGGTCATCGAGGCTGGAGATGCCGCCGGAGGCGACCACCGGACGGTCGGTGCGTTTCAGTACCTCGCGGAGCAGTTCCAGGTTGGGTCCGCGCAGCGTGCCGTCCTTCGTCACGTCGGTAACCACGTAGCGGGCACAGCCGGCCTCTTCCAGCCGGGCCAGGACCTCCCAGAGGTCCCCGCCTTCCTGGGTCCAGCCGCGTGCGGCGAGGGTGGTGCCGCGCACGTCAAGGCCGACGGCGATGGCCTGGCCGTAGCGGGCAATGGCACTGGCGGTCCACCCCGGGTTCTCCAGTGCCGCGGTTCCCAGATTGACCCGGGCGGCACCGAGCTCCAGTGCCTTTTCCAGCGACTCGTCGTCCCGGATCCCGCCGGACAGTTCCACCTTGATGTCCAGGGACTTCACCACACGGCTGAGGAGGTCGAGATTCGAGCCGCGCCCGAACGCCGCGTCGAGGTCCACGAGATGGACCCATTCGGCGCCGTCGTTCTGCCAGGCCAGGGCTGCGTCCAGCGGATCGCCGTAGCTGGTCTCGCTGCCCGCCTCGCCCTGCACCAGTCGCACGGCTTGGCCGTCCGCTACGTCTACGGCGGGCAGCAGTTCAAGGACAGGGGTTTCGCTGAAGGGCATTTGGATGCTTTCGGTGGTGGGGTCAGGAGAGGTCGAGGGTCAGCAGGTACGCGCCCAGCAGGGCCATTCCGGCCAGGACCCAGAAACTGATAACGATGATTTTGGACATGCCCTGGCTGCGGAAGGAGACCGCACCGCCGATGAGCAGTCCGGCCAGGCCCATGAGGATAACGCTCCACATATCGGTGCCTAGCCCAGGGTCTTCAGCCAGTTGTTCAGCAGCGCCGCACCGGCGTCACCGGACTTTTCCGGATGGAACTGGGTGGCCGACAGGGCGCCGTTCTCCACCGCGGCGATGAACGGGCCGCCGTGGTCCGCCCACGTCACCTGCGGCGGGCGCATGGCCGGCTGGGTGACGTCGAAGTCCCATTTCTGCACCCCGTAGCTGTGTACAAAGTAGAACCGCTCGTTCTCGATGCCCTCAAACAGTGCCGATCCTTCGGGCGGAGTCACGGTGTTCCAGCCCATGTGGGGTACGACGTCGGCGGCCAGCCGCTCGACCACGCCGGGCCATTCGCCCATCCCCTTGGTCCGGACACCGTGTTCCACGCCTTCGTCAAAGAGGACCTGCAGGCCTACGCAGATACCCAGAACCGGCCGGCCGCCGGCTACGCGGCGCCCGATCATGCGGATCGCGTCCACGTCCTTGAGGCCCTGCATTACCGCCGCGAAGGCTCCAACACCGGGCACCACCAACCCATCGGCGTTCAGCACATCGTCAGGCTTGGCGCTGAGTGTGACGTTGGCGCCGGCGTGCTCCAGGGCGCGGACAGCCGACCGGATGTTGCCGGATCCGTAGTCCAGGACAGTGACGTTGCGGGGACTCACAGTGCTCCCTTTGTGGAGGGGATGCCCTCGACGCGCGGATCGGATTCGACGGCTGCACGCAGGGCGCGGGCGAAGGCCTTGAACTGGGCCTCGACGATGTGGTGCGGATCGCGTCCGCCAAGGACCCGCATGTGAAGGCAGATCTGGGCGTGCAGGGTGATGGCTTCGAACACGTGGCGGGTCAGGGATCCGGTGAAGTGTCCGCCGATCAGGTGGTATTCCTGGCCGGCGGGTTCCCCGGAGTGCACCAGGTAGGGACGCCCGGAAATATCGACGACGGCGTTTGCCAGCGCCTCGTCCAGGGGTACCGTGGCTTCGCCGAAGCGGCGGATGCCGGCCTTGGTGCCCAGGGCAGTCTTCAGCGCCTCGCCGATGCTGATCGCGATGTCCTCGACCGTGTGGTGGACGTCGATGTGGGTGTCGCCGGTGGCCCGGACGGTGAGGTCCATCAGCGAGTGCTTGGCCAGCGCCGTCAGCATGTGGTCATAGAACGGCACCGAGGTGCTGATATCGGCGCGGCCGGTGCCGTCCAGGTCCAGCTCGACGAAGACAGACGATTCGCTGGTGGTCCGCTCAAGGCGGGCGGTGCGTCCGGTGGCGGTCTCCACAGTCATGGGGTTCCTTCACGAAAATTGGAAGCGGGGTCAATAGGCAAAGCCCCGGCAGGTCATCAGTTTAGTCCCGAACGCCCCGACTCACTGAAACCGGGGTCATCCTGGGCACCCGGCTTCCGCTCAGGCAGCGAGCAGTTCCCGCAGCCGCGTCAGGAACGCAGTGGTTTCGGCTTCGGTGCCGGCTGTGACCCTCAGGTGGCCCTCGATGCCGATGTCACGGACGAGGACCCCGGCTTCGAGCAGGCCTTCCCATACCGCCCGGGGATTCTCCATACCGCTGAACAGCACGAAATTGGCGTCCGACGGCGCCGGTTCCAGTCCGAGCGCACGCAGTTCTTTCACGATGCGGTCCCGCTGGCCCTTGATGTCTTCCACATTGGAGAGGAGCGCATCGGCGTGCGTGAGGGCAGCATTCGCCGTCGCCTGGGTGATGGCGGAGAGGTGGTAGGGCAGGCGGACCAGCCGCAGGGCGTCCGCAATCTGCGGCGCTGCGGCAAGGTAGCCGATCCGGGCCCCGGCGAGTGCGAAGGCCTTCGACATGGTCCGGGAGATAATCAGCCGCTCCCGGCCAGGGAGCAGCTGCAGCGCACTGGGGGTATCGACGTGGGAAAACTCTGCATACGCCTCATCAACGACGACGATGGCGTTCGAAGCTTCTCCCGCTTCATAGGCGGCTTCGATCACGTCCAGTTCCAGGGCGGTACCCGTGGGATTGTTCGGGGTGCACAGGATCACGATATTGGGTGCCTGCGCCCGGATCTGCTCCGCAGCCGATTCGGGGGTCAGGGAGAAGTCCCGCTCCCGCGAGCCGGTGACGTACGCGGTGCCGGTGCCGCTGGCGAGCAGCGGGTACATGGAGTAGGTGGGCGGGAAGCTCATGGCCGTCCGCCCGGGTCCGCCGAACGCCTGCAGGATCTGCTGGAGAACCTCGTTGGAACCGTTCCCGGCCCAGATATTCTCCGCAGCCAGTCCGTGGCCGAGATATTTGGCCAGGTTTTCCCGCAGCAGGGTGAATTCGCGGTCGGGATATCGGTTCAGGCCGGCGACCACTGATTCAATCTCGGCCAGAATGGCCCGGCGCACATGCTCTGGAAGTCCGTGGGTATTTTCGTTGACGTTCAGCAGGATGGGCACATCCAGCTGAGGGGCGCCGTACGGGGTCAGGCCCCGCAGATCATCGCGCAGGGGAAGTCTGTTCAGGTTTTCCAGCTGTTCGTTCACTTCTACAGCTTAGGACGGACTGCGGTGACGTTGTATTTGAGGGACTTCCAGCACCCCTCTGTTACGGGCACGCAGGTAAGGATCACCGGAGCGCGCTGGCCGGTGGATCAGCGTGAGACCGGGATGTAAATCTGGCTGCCGGCAGGGACGGTGGCGTCCGCCAGGTTGTTGAGTTCCACGATGTCGGCGACCACGGTGCGGGGATCCCGGTCCGGAGCGAACTCGGTGGCGAGCGACCACAGTGAATCCCCGGCGGATACACCCACCTGGATGGTGCGTGTCTGTTCCGGGGAGTCCCCCGAGGCCATGGCCGGTGCGGTGAAGAATCCGATGAAGGCCAGCAGTGCGGCGGCCACGATCATCAGCGGGGCGCCGACCAGGACGAGCCGGCCGCGGCGAGTCAGGCGCAGCGGGACAGATGCCTGGGCGTCCGCGGTGGTGGCCATGCGGGCGGGGCCGGCCGCCCGGTCGGGGGAAGATCCGGTGAGGCTCTGCGCGGTGATGCTCTGTGCAGTGATGCTCTGTGCAGTGAGGGGAAGTACGTGTACTGACATGTCAATACCTTTCCGGTCCGAAGAGCAGCTCCGCCGATTCCCCCGCCTCCCGTAAAAAGCACCGGGAAAACAGTGTGGCTCGAAACTGCATTCGAACATCTGGTGGGTCCGCCGAGGTGTCGGTGGACCGTTTTCTACTCAGGGTCGAACATATGTTCGAAGCTGTACTCGAACATTTCTAGCACTTATCTACGAACATTGTCGAGACTCGCTCGAATATATGTTTGAAAATATGCCTGCGCTCCCCTAGCGTTGAACCTGTTGGAAGCGGCTGGGACCAACTAACCATCCGGCACTGACAAAACGGCTTGGCGGGATAGACCACCGCATCGAACCACTGCATCGAATCAACGCACCGCAGTACCTCAGCAACGCAGCACCGCAGCACCAACCAGATACACCGCTAGAACCATCCGGCCCGCATCCACGGGCCGACTGTGAAGGGAAGCCGACGTGGCCCGTGTTACCAATGGCAGCACCCCCTCCCCTGCCGCGCCCGCGCCGGCAGGACGTACCAAGGGCCTTACCGCCCGGCAGACGAAGATCCTGGAGACCATCCAGCGTTCGGTGAACGCGAACGGCTATCCCCCGTCCATGCGGGAGATCGGCGACATAGTGGGGCTGGCCAGCCTTTCCAGCGTTACGCACCAGCTGAGCCAGTTGGAGAAGCTGGGCTACATCCGCCGGGACCCCAAGCGCCCGCGCGCCATGGAGATACTGGTTCCGCTCCTGCTCCGCGATGCTCCTGTGCGCCGGGGCAAAGGCAACGCGGGCGACGACGGGAACACCGTGGAGGCTGCTGAGGGTGCAGCAAAGGGCGGCTCCGGCGGCGGCAGCCCACGCACGCAACGTTCCGGCAGCGTCTCCGACCTCACCACCGCAATCGACACCGCGATGGTTCCGCTGGTCGGGCGGATCGCCGCAGGCGGACCCATCCTGGCCGACCAGCAGGTCGAAGAGATGGTCCCCCTTCCGCGCCAACTCGTAGGGCACGGCGACCTGTTTATGCTTCGGGTGGCGGGCGATTCCATGGTGGATGCGGCCATCTGCGACGGTGACTGGGTGGTTGTCCGCCGCCAGCCCACCGCCGAAAACGGTGACATTGTCGCGGCCCTGCTCGAAGACGAGGCAACCGTGAAGACCTTCCGGCAGCGCAACGGACATACCTGGCTGCTGCCCCAGAACACCCGCTACGAGCCGATCCTCGGTGACGAAGCCACCATTATGGGCAAAGTCGTCTCAGTGATGCGTTCGCTCTAGGCACAAGCTGACCGTCCTGGCCGGACGTAAAGGACCATGCAAAAGCAGCGCCGCCGGTACACGGCGGCGCTGCTTTTTGCTTTCCGGGATCACCTTTCCCGGGCGGGGTTTACTTCTTCGCGCCCGCGGGTTCCGCGGCGAGCCGCTTCAGGGCCTGAAGCACCACGGAACGGTCGGTGGTGGACCAGAACGGCGGCAGGGCGGCCCGCAGGAAACTGCCGTAGCGTGCGGTTGCCAGGCGGGAGTCAAGCACAGCCACCACTCCCTTATCCCCGGAGGCGCGGATCAGCCGGCCGGCACCCTGGGCGAGCCGGACGGCTGCGTGGGTGGCCGAGACGCTCATGAAGCCGTTGCCCCCGGCCTTGGCAACCGCCCGGGTGCGGGCGGTCATCAACGGATCGTCCGGGCGCGGGAACGGAATCCGGTCAATGATGACCAGCCGGCAGGAGGCGCCGGGGACGTCCACGCCCTGCCAGAGGGACATGGTGCCGAACAGGCAGGTCTCGTCCTCGTCGGCAAACTGCTGGACCAGGGCGGACATGGTGGATTCGCCTTGGCAGAGGATCGGAAAGTCCACCCGCTTCCGCAGGGCTTCCGCGGCTTCCTCCGCTGCACGGCGGGAGGAGAAAAGCCCCAGGGCGCCGCCGCCGGAGGCCTTGATCAGCGCCTCCAGTTCATCCAGCTGCTCCGGGGAGGTGCCGCGTCCCGGTTTCGGCAGGTCCTTGGCTACGTACAGGACACCCTGCCGCGGGTAGTCGAAGGGGCTGCCGACGTCGGTCCCCGTCCACTTCGGTGCACCGGCACCCAGCAGCCCCAGGGCCCCGGCCACCGGGCCGAACTCCGCCCCGATGGCGAGGGTGGCCGAGGTCAGCACCACGGTGTGCCCGTCGAACAGGCCTTCGCGCAGCCGGCCGGCCACGGACAGCGGTGCGACGTTGATGGTGGGTGGTGCGTCTTCTTCCGGGGCGGTGTAGCCGGTGCCCGGCGAGAAGGTGCTGGCACGCGACGCCCACAGCACCTCCCCTGAATTCACTGCGTCAAGGATGCGTTCGCACAGTTCCAGGACAGCCATCAGGCGCGAGCGTGCCATCTGGCGGCCGCCGTCGACGGCGTCGGAGCCTTCGGGCTTGGAGTCGGACAGCGCTGTGCGGCAGGCTTCACGCACGGATCCCAGGACCAGCTCCTGGTCTTCGGACAGCCCCGCGGCCAGCAGGCCGGAGGGCACCGGGGCAAACACCGAGTCGAAGGCCCGGCCGGCAGCGGCAAGCGGCTCCATGGTGGCGGACGTGTGTTTGCGTGCTGCGGAGACCGCCGCGGCAATGACTGTTCCGGAGAGTTGTCCGGTAACCGCTCCGGTAACCCTGTCCTGCAGCTCGTGGGCCTCATCGATCACCACTACGTCATAGTCCGGCAGGACGGCCAGTCCCTCGAACGCACTGATGGCCAGCATCGCGTGGTTGGTGATCACCAGATCGGCGACGGCGGCCTTGGCCCGTGCCCGTTCGCTGAAACAGGCCTCCGCCACCGGGCACTTCTGCGCCCCCAGGCACTCCATGGAGGTGACGGACACCTGACGCCAGGCACGGTCGCTGACGCCGGGAAGCAACTCATCCCGGTCACCGGTTTCCGTTTCCTGCGCCCATTCCTGCAGGCGGACGACGTCGCGCCCCAGGGCGGAGGTGGGCCCGCCGGCGGGAGCGGGATGGGAGACAGCCTGCTCGTCGCCAAGCAGGAACAGTGTTCCGGCTTCGTCTTCCTCGGGGAATCCGCCGCCGGTCTTGTGGACGCAGACGTAGTTGCTGCGGCCCTTGAGCAGGGCAACATCCACCTCCCGCGGAAGCTTCGGTTCCAGGGTCTTCAGCAGGCGCGGGAGGTCACGCCCGACGATCTGGGACTGCAGGGCCAACGTGGCAGTGGAGACCAGCGCGGGCTTGCTGCTTTCCAAGGCGTGCGCAATCAGCGGGACCAGGTAGGCAAGCGACTTGCCCGTACCCGTTCCCGCCTGCACCAGCAGGTGGTCACCGGACTCGATGGCCTCGGCCACCTGCCGGGCCATCTCGTGCTGGCCGGGCCGGTTCTGCCCGCCCATGGCCGCCACCGCAGTATCAAGCAGATCCAGGACCTGGTCCGGTCCCTGTGGCGCTTTCCTACCCATGGGTCACGAACTGCTCCAGCTCTGCTGCCAGCCCTTCACGAACCTTCACATGCAGCTGGGTGCCGGCTTCGCCGTGCTCCACGGAGAGGATCTCGGCGTCTTCCTGGTGCAGGCGCGAGACGATGTCGCCGCGCTCGTAGGGCACCAGGAGTTCCAGGTCCACGCCGGGGCGCGGAATGCCCTCGGAAATCGCCTGCAGCAGCTCGGGGATGCCCTCGCCCGTGCGGGCCGAGACGACCACGTGCCGGGGCTCGCGCTGGCGCAGCCGCTCAAGCACGAACGGATCCGCTGCGTCGGCCTTGTTCAGCACGATGATTTCGGGCACCTTGCGGGCGTCGACTTCGGTGAGGACGGTCCGGACGGCCGCGATCTGGCCCTCCGGGTCCGGGTGCGAAGCGTCAACCACGTGCAGGATCAGGTCTGCGTCGGCTACTTCCTCCAGGGTGGAGCGGAAGGCTTCCACCAGCTGGGTGGGCAGCGACCGGACAAACCCTACGGTGTCAGCGAGCGTGTAGCCGATTCCGTCTTCGGTCTGGGCCTTGCGGATGGTGGGATCCAGGGTGGCGAACAGTGCGTTCTCCACCAGCACCCCGGCATCGGTGAGCCGGTTCAGCAGCGAGGACTTTCCTGCATTGGTGTAGCCGGCAATGGCGACGGAGGGCACGGAGTTGCGGTGCCGGTTGGCCCGCTTGGTTTCGCGCGCCGGCTTCATGCCCGCGATTTCGCGGCGGAGCTTGGCCATCCGCGTGCGGATCTTCCGGCGGTCCAATTCGATCTTGGTTTCACCGGGGCCGCGCGAACCCATGCCCGCGCTGGCGCTGCCGACCTGGCCGCCTGCCTGCCGGGACATCGATTCGCCCCAGCCACGCAGGCGCGGCAGCAGGTATTCCAGCTGCGCCAGTTCCACCTGGGCCTTGCCCTCGCGGGACTTGGCATGCTGGGCGAAGATGTCCAGGATCAGAGCTGTCCGGTCGATGACCTTGACCTTGACGATGTCTTCCAGCCCGCGGCGCTGGGACGGAGCCAGCTCACTGTCCACGATGACCGTGTCTGCACCGGTGGCCGTCACAATGTCCTTGAGTTCCTGGGCCTTGCCGGACCCGAGGAAGGTGCCGGGGTCCGGCTTGAGCCGGCGCTGGATGATGCCGTCCAGGACTTCGGATCCCGCAGTCTCAGCCAGTGCGGCCAGTTCCTTCAACGAGTTTTCGGCGTCGGCGGCAGTGCCCTCGCTCCAGAGCCCGGCAAGGACAACCCGTTCCAGCCGCAGCTGGCGGTATTCGACCTCGGTAACGTCCTCGAGTTCGGTGGAAAGCCCGGCAACGCGGCGCAGTGCGCGGCGTTCCTCCAGGTCCTGCTGCTCGCCGTCGTGGACGGAATGCCCGCTATCGCTGTCGGAGAGCGCGAGGGCGCGGCCTCGCTGCTTGTCGCCGGGGGCCTTCGCTTCGACCGCGCTGTCCTTGGCGAGAATCCTGTCGATGACACCCTGGATATCCGAAGGACTCAGTTCGGGTGTGGAACTGTCCGTGGAACTGTCTGTCGAATTCACAGGACGGGAGTTGTTGATCGTCATAATCTCCTTATTGGAACGTACTTTCCATGGTAGGCCAGTGAACCGACAAATCCTCGGGAAAACAACCTTCTCCGCAATGGATCCCTACCGCGCCAGCTGTCCCTTACAACCCGTACGGCCACCCATAAATTCCATGCCACACGCCTGCAGCGACTAATCTGGACTGTTATGGGTTCAGACCACTACTTCTCCTCCACACCGTCCGGGCCCGAGGTCCGCAAACCGCTGCGCGTCCGCCTCAACGGGACCGAACGGACCCTGCAGACAGCGGGCGGGATCTTCAGCCCCGACGGGATCGACAAGGGCACGATGGTTCTGCTGGAGGAAGTTCCCGCGCCGCCGGAAACCGGCAACCTGTTGGACATCGGCTGCGGCTGGGGACCCATCGCCCTCACCCTGGCGCTGAAATCCCCCGCGGCCCGGGTCTACGCCGTCGACGTCAACGAACGCTGCATCGCGCTGACCCGGGACAACGCAGCGGCGTTGGGCTGCGGCAACGTCACGGCCTCGCTGCCGGAGGAGGTGGACCCGGAAGTACGCTTCGACACCATCTGGTCCAACCCGCCCATCCGGATCGGCAAAGAGGAACTGCATGCCCTGTTGCTGCTCTGGCTGCCGCGCCTGGCGCCGGGCGGCACTGCCTGGCTGGTGGTGCAGAAAAACCTGGGCTCGGATTCCCTGCAGCGCTGGCTGGCGGAGACGCTGCCGTCCGGATTCACCGTCTCCCGCCACAGCACCGCGAAGTCCTTCCGGACCCTCAAGGTGGAACGCAGCGCCTAGAGCAGGGTGCCGCGTGCCACCAGGACGGCCGGTCCGCTGAGCTCCACATGTTCGCGGCCGTCGGGTCCGGTCAGGAAACGGACGCCGACGACGCCGCCCGGCACAGTCACCGCCCAGTCATCGGGTGCGTCGGCTCCGGCCCAGAACCGGGTGGCTACGGCGGCCGCACAGGCGCCGGTACCGCAGGAGAGGGTTTCGCCGACGCCGCGCTCGTGGACGCGCATGGTGAGAAGCCCCACCCCGTCTTCTACGAGCGGCTCGGCCGGGACCACGAACTCCACGTTGGTGCCGTGCTCCGGCTCCGGCTGCACGGACGGAGCTGCCGTCAGGTTGGTCGCGGCCAGTTCATCCAGTTCCGCGAGGGCCACGACGGTGTGCGGGTTGCCCATGCTGACGGACAGGCCCGGGCGGGGCACCTCCAGTCCGTCTGCGTTGACCACCGTGTCCATGGACTTGGCAGCCGCGTGGTCGGGGTAAATGAACTCCCAGGGCCCCATGTCCACCGCATAGCCGCCGGCCATCCGGGTTACGGTCTTGACCCCGGCGCGGGTACCGATCACCAGGGACGCGCCTTCGGCCAGTTCCACCAGCCGCTCTTCCAGCAGGAAGTGCACGAAGACGCGCACCCCGTTCCCGCACATTTCCGAGACGCTGCCGTCCGAGTTCCGGTAGTCCATGAACCATTCGGCGTCCGGAGCCGTCTGCAGCAGGGCACGGCCTTCAGGGAGATGCCCGGACCGGACGGCCCGGATGAAACCGTCGCCGCCTACTCCGCGGTGCCGGTCGCAGACAGCGGCTACTTCGTCGGCGGCAAGATCATGCGCAGCGTCGGGATCGGCCACCAGCACAAAGTCGTTGCCGGTGCCGTGGCCCTTCGCGAAGGGCAGTCCCGCAACGGAGGAGGGCAGGCCGGAGGCGGACAGGGATGCGGCGGAGGAGGCAGGGGTATTGGTCACTTACCAAGGATACTGGGCGGGTGCCCTTCCCGGACGGCCGCGGCCGCCCGGGCCACCAGCCGGGGGTCGTTGTGCTCCAGCCAGGTGATCCGGGGATCCGCACGGAACCAGGTCAGCTGCCGGCGGGCGAACTGGCGGGTAGCCACCACTGTTGCAGCCGAGGCTTCCGCCACGGACGATTTCCCGTCCAGGACGGCCAGGAACTGTGCGTATCCCAGGGCGCGCGAGGCGGTCCGGCCGGTCCGCAGTCCTGCCGGCTCAAGCCGCCGGACTTCTTCGAGCAGCCCCTGTTCCACCATCCTGTCCACCCGACGGGCCAGGCGTTCGTGCAGCACCGGACGTTCCACGCCCAGGCCGATCTGCACGGCCGGCGAGACGTACTGGCGCACCGGCATGAAGGAACTGAAGGGGCGTCCGGTCAACTCGAAGACCTCCAGCGCGCGTACCACCCGGCGCGCGTCGGAGATCCGTTCGGCTGAGACGGGGTCCACTTCCCGCAGCCGGTCCTGCAGCGCGGGCAGGCCCCGGGTTTCCAGTTCGGCTTCGATCCCGGCGCGGACCGCCGGGTCGGTACCCGGGAAGTCAAGGACGTCCAGTGCGGCCCGGACGTACAGGCCGGAACCCCCGACCAGGATGGGGTACCTGCCCCGCGCCCGGATCTCAGAAATCAGCTCCCGTGCCTGCGCCTGGAAGGCCGAGACGCTTGCCTCTTCGGTCACGTCCATGATGTCCAGCAGGTGGTGCGGCACGCCGCGGCGTTCGGCTACGGAAATCTTCGCCGTGCCGATGTCCATCCCCCGGTAGAACTGCATGGAATCGGCATTGATCACTTCCCCGCCGAGTTCCAGGGCCAGGGCAACGCCGAGGTCGGACTTTCCGGACCCGGTGGGACCGACGACGGCGATCACCGGCCGTTCGTCGGCGGACGGCATGGAAGGGGACGGCATGGAAGCGCTCAAGGGGGTTACCGCCGGGGAATCGGGGAGACTTGGGGAAGGGTTCACGGGCGCTCAGGAACGCGGCGGCAGCGCGGGCATGCCCAGGGACACACCGGTGCGGGTACCTGCAGGTCCGGCCGGCACCCCGCAGGACTCGGCCTGCGAGCGGTCCCAGGCATCGCCTGCGCGCGAACGCCGCAGCGAGTAGTCCGCGGGTCCGGCGGGGTCGGAGATCAGGTGGAACGCAGCGGCCGCCGTGACCGGCACGGTTACGAGGTCGCCCGGGCGCGGTACCGGCGCGCCGTCGGGCACCGAGAAGTGCACCAGGCGCTGGTCCCGGGAACGTCCGGACAGACGCCCGGTCTCGCCGGATTTACGGCCCGAAGCGGCGGTGACCATGACCTCGACGGTGGTGCCCACCTGCTTGGCGTTTTCCTCGGCGGCAATCCGGTCCTGCAGCGCGGTGAGGCGTTCATAGCGCTCCTGCACCACGGCCTTGGGCAGCTGGTCAGCCAGCTCTGCCGCCGGGGTGCCCGGACGCTTCGAATACTGGAAGGTGAAGGCGGTGGCGAAGCGGGACTGCTCCACGACGTCGAGGGTGGCGGCGAAGTCCTCTTCGGTCTCCCCCGGGAAACCGACAATGATGTCCGTGGAAATGGCCGCGTGCGGCATCCGCTCGCGGACCTTGTCCAGGATGCCCAGGAACTTCTTTGACCGGTAGGAGCGGCGCATGTCCTTGAGGACCTTGTCCGAGCCCGACTGCAGTGGCATATGCAGCTGCGGCATCACGTTGGGCGTCTCGGCCATGGCCTCAATGACATCGTCGGTGAAGGCCGCAGGGTGCGGGCTGGTGAACCGCACCCGTTCCAGGCCCTCGATGTCGCCGCAGGCCCGCAGCAGCTTGGCGAAGGCCCCGCGGTCGCCGAACTCCACCCCGTAGGAGTTTACGTTTTGTCCGAGCAGCGTTACCTCGATGGCGCCGTCGTCCACCAGGGCCCGGATTTCCGCCAGGATCTCCCCCGGCCGGCGGTCGCGTTCCTTGCCGCGCAGCGACGGGACGATGCAGAAAGTGCAGGTGTTGTTGCAGCCCACGGAGATCGAGACCCAGCCCGAATACACGGAATCTCGTTTGGTGGGCAGCGTGGAGGGAAAGACGTCCAGCGACTCCAGGATCTCCAGCTCGGCCTTGGCATTGTGGCGGGCCCGTTCCAGCAGTGCCGGCAGCGAACCGATGTTGTGCGTGCCGAAGACGGCGTCCACCCAGGGTGCCTTGCGCAGGATCGTATCCCGGTCCTTCTGGGCCAGGCAGCCGCCCACGGCGATCTGCATCCCGGGCCGCTTTTCTTTGACCGGCGCCAGCTGCCCGAGGTTGCCGTACAGCTTGTTGTCCGCGTTCTCCCGCACGGCACAGGTATTGAACACGACGATGTCCGCCAGGCCGCCGTCGGACGGCACATAACCCGCGCCTTCCAGCAGGCCCGAAATCCGCTCGGAATCATGCACATTCATCTGGCAGCCGAAGGTGCGCACCTCGTAGGTGCGGGGCTGGGCCGCAGCGGACTCGGGGGCGGGAGAAGAAACAGTCAAACTCACCCTCCTAGGGTACGTCCATCGGCGGTACCGTCCGGTATGCCCCGCGGCAGACTTTTTCCTAATACCAGTTGTTGGCGTAATGGAAACTGAGTGCACCACAGGGGCTGCCGTAGCGGGACGCAATGTAATCCAGGCCCCAGTTGATCTGCGTGGAATAGCTGACTTTCCAGTCGGCTCCGGCCACTTGCATCTTTTCCGCCGGGAGGGACTGCGCAATTCCGTAGGCCCCGCTGCCGGGGTTGAGGGCACTGGTCAGCCATTCCGATTCCTTCGTCCAGAGCGTGTCGAGGCAGGCCAGCTGGCCCGCGTCCCAACCGCGGGCGGGCAGGGCCGAGGCAGCGTAGGCCTTGGCCGCGGCGGGATCGTCCAGCGGTACGGCGGCTCGGGCCGCGTCGTCCGCAGCCGATTGCGCGGCTGTCTCCGCTGCAGCACGTGCGGCCTCGTCGGCCGCGGGCTCCGCCGGGGGCTCCAGGGGTTCCGGCGCCTCGACCTCTGTTCCCGTCCCCGCTTCGACCGTCAGGGGATTCTCCGCCGCCTGCCGATCGGGCACGCTGTCAGTCGCTGGACGTTCGTCCGGTCCTGCTGCGCCGTCCCTGCCGTCGTCGGCGTCCTCTGCGGTGTCGGCAGCGGCAAGGAGCGGCTCGGCCAGGTTCACCAGCTGGATGCCGGCCGTGGCCCGGAGGTTCGCTCCGGCAGTGCCAAGGGCAGCGCCGGAAACACCTACCGCTGCCAGGGAACCCAGCGCGGTTGCGGCACCGAGGTGGAGCCGCCGACGGCGTCGCAGGGCTCGTCGGATGCGGGTCTCTTCGCGTCGCGTCAAGTTAGTTGAAGTCACAAGCGCAGGACCGTATCGGAGTTTTCTGGGAAAAGTCTCAAAACGGTAACGCTGCTATTGACGTCGACCAGGTAGCCTGCCTGTCGCTACAGGTACCCGCTCAGTACCAGTTGTTGCGCTGCCAGAAGGCGTAGGCCGCACACGGTGAGCCATACCGGGACTTGATGTAGTCCAGGCCCCAGCTGACCTGGGTCCGGTAGTTGGTCTGCCAGTCGGCACCGTGGCTCGACATATTGCTCCCCGGCAGGGACTGCGGGATGCCGTAGGCGTCGCTGTAGGGGTTGTCGGCAGTGGTTAGCCAGTTGGACTCGTGATTCCAGAGGATGACCAGGCAGCGGAACTCGTTCCCGTCCCAGCCGTAGTCGCCCATGCGCCCGGATGCGTAGTTCTGTGCACCCGCCGGATCGTTCACCGGCTGTCCCGGTGCGGGCGCGGGCGGCGGGGCAGGCTGGACCGGGGCAGGTGCGGGGGCAGGTGCAGGCTGGACCGGGGCAGGCACCGCGACTTCCGGGGGCTGCGTTCCCGGCGGGTTGGGTGCTGTGCCGACCGGCGGATTTGCCGGCTGCTGCCCCTTCGGTACGGTTCCTCCTGCAGCCGCCCGTTCCGCGGCATTGTGCTGTTCCTGAAACGCCTTCTCGGCGGCTATCCCGCGGAGCCGGGCCTCCTCCGCCGCGGCTGTGCTGCCGTGCAGATCCGCCAACTGTGCAAGCAGGACGGCTTTGCGGGCCTCCTCGTCCTGCACTGCCTTGCCTGCGGCCGCAGCCGAGGCTCCTGCCTCCTGGAGTGCCTTTTCCGCTTCGGCGGCAAGCTTGGCCCGGGCATTCCTTGCTTCCTGTTCCTGCTCCCGGAATCCGTCAGCGACTTTTTCAGACGCCACTGCACCGGCATACAGGTTGCCCGCCCGCGATGAGACCCTGTCCATAAGGTCTGCGCCGTGCAGGGCATCTGCCGAGGCATCCGTGTCGAGCAGCATCAAAGTCATGCTGTCGGCGGCGGACCCGCCGGACTTGTAGGTCTCGGCCGCAAGCCCGGCGACTTGCCGCATCAACTCGTCGGACTGCTGCGCGGCGGCTTCCCTCTGCGCGGCCAGGGCAGCAAGCTCCTTGTCGCTGGCGGCAAGGGCATCCCTGGCTTCGTTGTGGCGATTCGCTGCCTCCACTGCCGCGTCGCCCAGGGATCCGGCGTCCTCGCGCAGGTCCGTAAGCAGACCCTCCAGCTTCTCTGCTTCAGCGGCTTTGGCCGACTCAGAGGATTTTGCCTGCTGGATATCATCCCAGGAAGGGTAGGGATCCGCGGCGGAACCAGGGGCGGCCGTGAGGACCGCCGAGGCCAGCACGCCCGTAAGGACCAGGGCATAGAACGGGGTCCTCCGGGCACGCAACGGAGAGAATCGACCTACTGGATGCAACATGGGCCCCGCCAACCTCATCTTTAACATAGTTGGCACAGCATACGATACGGCGCGTCGGATTGACACCACGACTAATAGCGCCGCTGTTTCGCCGCGTTCCCCAGGCCGGCCGGGCGCCGGCCCGCAGTCCGCCGGTTAGACGGAGTCCCCCCTGGCATCCCGGACTTCACCGATGACTTCAGCCGCTACCCGAAAGCCGAGCGACGGGGAATAACCCTTCCGGGCCAGCATCCCCACCAGTCGGCGGGTCTGTTTATCGCGCACGCTGCGGTCGGAAAGATCGGCGGACGCCTGGAGCTTTTTCCTCGCCAGGGCGCGCGCCGCTTCGAGTTCGTCGTCGGCACTGACCTGTTCAAGCGCTTCGGCGGCGAGATCCGGTGCAATGCCCTTTTCCGTCAGTTCGCGCCGCAGGGCCCCGCGGGCAAGGGACTTGCTCTGGGACCTGCTGCGGACCCACAGCCGCGCAAACTCGGCATCATCCACGAGTTGCACTTCTTCGAAACGGTCAAGGACCGCAGCTGCGGCTTCCGGCGGGATTTCCTTTTCCGCAAGCTTGGTTTCAAGCTGTTTGCGGCTCTTGGGAGAGGCAGTCAGCTGGCGCAGGACGATGGCTTTTGCCTCGGCGTAAGCTTCCTCCGGCGTCAGCGGGACGGCTTCCTCCGGCTGGTCCGCGTCTGCACCCTGCTGCCCCCAGCCCTGCCGCCCGCGGCCGGACTTTTTCCCTCCCCGCTTCGACCCGGAGCCGCCTGTACCGGGTTCCGCCCAGGGCTCGTCGGCGGGAGCTTCCTCACCGAAACCGTCTTCCTTGAAGGTATCGGGCGTCTTCGCGGGCGTCTTGCGGCGGCGGGCAGGCCTGGAAGCGCCAGGTTTGGCGTCCACCGGCTCGGGTGCGGTGCGCGTTCCCTTCGCGCCGCCCCGAGCGTCCCCGTCACCGGCGGGCGCAGTTGCCGCCGCCGCAGCGCTGATTTCGGCAAGCCGTCGCTTCAGCTCTGCCAGCGTCTCTTCCTGCGAGGTATCCATAACCATCCGCTCCAGGGCCTTGTTCCCTTTTCCTCCCCGGACTTCCACTCCCCCGGACCGCCGCGGAGAGTAGCTGCGTCGTAGCGCCGTTCCGTGCGGACTGGACCGACCGGACCGACCGGACGGGAAGCCGCCCCCATGCGGGAGCGGCTTCCCTGATCCTGCTGTCCCGGGACCGGTGTCCCCGGGTCCGCGGGCCGCTGCTAGGAGTCCTTTCCGACTGCCTTCAGCTTGGGTGCTGCCGGCTCTTCAGCGGCAGGAACACCGATTCCGAGCTTTTCGCGGATACGGCGCTCCAGCTCGTCCGCCAGATCGGGATTGTCCTTCAGGAAGTTGCGCGAGTTTTCCTTGCCCTGGCCCAGCTGGTCACCGTCATAGGTGAACCAGGCACCGGACTTCTTGACCAGGCCGTGTTCCACGCCCATGTCAATCAGTCCACCCTCGCGGGAAATGCCGACGCCGTACATGATGTCGAACTCGGCCTGCTTGAAGGGCGGAGCCATCTTGTTCTTGACGATCTTGGCACGCGTACGGTTACCCACCGGGTTGGTGCCTTCCTTCAGCGTCTCGATGCGGCGGACGTCGATGCGGACCGAAGCATAGAACTTCAGCGCCTTGCCACCGGTGGTGGTTTCCGGGCTGCCGAAGAAGACACCGATCTTTTCACGCAGCTGGTTGATGAAGATTGCGGTGGTATTGGTGTGGCTCAGGCGGCCGGCGATCTTACGGAGTGCCTGGCTCATCAGGCGGGCCTGCAGGCCCACGTGGCTGTCGCCCATGTCGCCTTCGATTTCGG
The DNA here is from genome assembly GCF_024385465.1 of Arthrobacter sp. zg-Y844. Classification (GTDB taxonomy): domain Bacteria; phylum Actinomycetota; class Actinomycetes; order Actinomycetales; family Micrococcaceae; genus Arthrobacter_B. The sequence goes on along the minus strand of NZ_JANFLS010000004.1, from coordinate 464,980 downwards.
CACGCGGAACCAGTGCGGCAACGGAGTCAATAACCACGACGTCGACCGAGCCGGAGCCGATCAGCATGTCCATGATTTCCAGGGCCTGCTCGCCGGTGTCCGGCTGCGAAACGAGCAGCGAGTCCGTATCCACGCCCAGCTTGGCCGCATAGATGGGGTCCAGTGCGTGCTCGGCGTCAATGAACGCGGCAATGCCGCCGTTCTTCTGCGCGTTGGCGACAACGTGGAGCGCGAGGGTGGTCTTACCGGAAGATTCAGGTCCGTAGATCTCCACCACGCGGCCGCGCGGCAGGCCACCGATACCCAGCGCAACATCCAACGCCACGGAGCTGGTGGAAATGGTTTCGGCAGGGGCGCGCACTTCGTCGCCCAGGCGCATGATCGAGCCCTTGCCGTATTGCTTGTCAATCTGGGCCAGCGCTGCCTCTAGGGCTTTTGCGCGGTCGGCTGGAGCAGCCATTCTTCACCTCGTGTTGTGGTTGTGGGCGGCCCGTAGGCCGGTCGTCATTTCTTATCTACGACCCTATCCGGCGGCACTGACAAAACGGCTGACCGGAACGTATAACTCGTTGTCTTGTGGATATCCCGGGCCGCATCGGCTAGGACGGGCCCCTGTGTAGGAGCATATCTTTATCCGAACAAATATTCGAACAGCGGACCCCGGCGTGTCCGTTGGCCGGGAGCGGCGGCAGCCCTAGTTTGCCTTGGGCTTGACGTCGCGGCCCAGCCGGCGTTCGGGTGGAACGTCCTGGATGTCGCATACCGCCAGCCATACGGATTTGGGTTCCATGCCCTTGTCCAAGGCCTGTGCAGCCGTGACCCCTCCGAGTTGCCCGAGCACCAGGTCCGCGGCCAGGACCCTGGAGTAGGCCGCACCGAACTCGTCATCCATAAGCCGCCAGAAATCGCTGATACGCATCGATTAATCCTCTCACGCACGAAACACGGCAGCGAACCGGCCCGCGGCTCCAAAAGCCCGAGGTATTCCAGTGCCGTGGAAGGGCGGCGATCCTACAATGGAAGGATGACCGAAACATCCGGTCCCGCCGCTTTACCCGACGGCAACCCTCCCTCCGGCGCCGAACCGGACAAGGACACGGCCATAGAGGACCTTGAGCAGGAACTCAGCGTGCTGTGGCGCCGCGCCCGGGCCAGCTCCCACCGGATCGCCCGGGAGGTGCACCCGGATATGGAACCTTCGGCCTACGGCCTGATGGTCCTACTCCATCAGCAGGGGCCCATGCGCCTGACGGATCTGGCCGCAGCGGTCGGCGTGGGCAAGCCCTCCCTGAGCCGTCAGGTAGCAATGCTGCAGTCGCTGGGGCTGGTGGAAAAGCATGCGGACCCGGAGGACGGACGGGCACAGCCGATCAATCTCACCGAGGTTGGTGCTGCCCGCCTGGAAGGAACGGCCACTGCGCGCAAGGAGCACTTCCGGCGTACCTGGACGGGGTGGGAGTCGGAGGAACTGCATACCCTGGTCCGGCTGCTGCACAAACTGAATGCTTCCGTCCGGCCCGTCGGGGATCAGTTGGAGGACGAGCCTCCCGTGGAGGAAGGCCGCTAGGCCCCGGACAGTTCAGGCACCGGACAGAACAAACCCCCGCAGGCACCGCGCCTGCGGGGGTTTCCTCTGGAGATTTCTTCGCCCTGATGCAACAGCGTCAAGGGGTATGTCTATGGGGCAACACGGTCACTACGGCCGATTCCGTTCGGCCTGCGTGACGCGCTGCGGTGTGCGGTTTTTAGGATGTGCGGGCCAGATCCCGTGCCAGGTCTTCGGGGAATTCGCGGGCGAACTCCCGCGAAAACTCAGATGGCACGGTGTCTGGAATGGCAACGCCTTCGGCGTTTGCCACCCGGTCGCTGACCTCTCGGAGCATCAGGGACAGGGGCACATCGAGGGCACTGCAGATTGAAGACAGAAGTTCGGATGATGCTTCCTTCTGTCCGCGCTCAACCTCGCTGAGGTAGCCGAGAGAAACGCGGGCGCTATGCGACACCTCGCGCAGGGTCCGGCCCTGGCGCTGGCGCACGTCGCGGAGTACATCACCAATCTCGTGACGAAGAACTACCATCTTGCGCTCCTTAGGCTCCCGGTGTGCGTCTTCCGCCAACCCTACATCCCGCCAGCGGATCACGCCGTTCACGGATACGGGTTGCTTAACCATGTGTATCGTCCTGCTCCCTGTGAGTACGGACTGCGGCGGTACCGCAGACTGTCCAAAGATCGTAATAAAGGAACCTTGGCGGTTCCTGATACTAACAACTGACGCCCTGCCGGTTTTGTTCCCGCCTGCGCAGCTTCCCGATTTCCGCCCCGCTAGCGGTCTTCCAGCACTGACGCCAGCATGGCGAGTGCTTCCCTGCATGCCGCCGTTCGGATGGCCGTACGGTCCCCCGCGAACAGAAACTCCCGGAAGGAGGTCCCTTCGGAAGTAGCGATCCCCAGGAACACGGTACCAACCGGCTTGCCGTCGTGTGTATCAGGTCCGGCGACGCCGGTGGTGGATACCCCGACGTCGGCGCCAAGAACCCGCCGCGCCCCGGCCGCCATGTGCTCCGCCACCCTACCGTCGACGGATCCGGCTTGGGCCAGGAGCTCGGCCGGAACCCCGAGGACGGACAGCTTGATTCCATTTTGATACGCAACCACGCCGCCCTGCAAAACCGCCGAGGCACCGGGGACCGACCCCAGCTCGGCGCAGAGCATGCCCGCGGTGAGCGACTCTGCAGTGGCGACGGTCCGCCCCGTGTCCCGGGCGACGGCCACAACCTCGCCCGCCAGGACGGCGGCAGGCGCGTCGCTCATGCGCGCTTGCCGGCGCGGCGCAGCTTGACGGCCTGCAGGACGTAATCGACGCCGGTAACGACTGTTATGACGAGCGCGGCAGCCATGAAGACGGCTCCGATCCACCAGGCCCAGGCACCCAGCCACGCGGTCAGCGGAAGCAGGAACACGAAGATGGCGAAGGTCTGGACCACGGTCTTGAGCTTGCCGCCCCGGGAGGCGGCCATAACGCCGTACCGGATCACAACGAAGCGCATCAGCGTGATGCCCAGTTCGCGGACGAGGATAACGATGGTGACCCACCACCACAGCTCGCCCAGCAGGGAAAGCATCACCAGCGCCGAACCGATCAGCAGCTTGTCGGCAATCGGATCGGCAATCTTGCCGAAGTCGGTGATCAGCCCGCGGCTGCGGGCAATATCGCCGTCGAGCTTGTCGGTGTAAATGGCGACGGCGAAGGTTGCCACGGCGAGCCAACGGAACAGGCCGTCACGGCCGTCGTCGGACGCCAGGAACCAGATAAAGAGCGGAACCATCAGGATCCGCGCCACCGTCAGGGCATTGGCGATATTGAGGGTCGGAACCCTATCGGTAGGAGAATTGCTCACGCCTTCAGCGTAGCGAAGATTCACCGGCCGGTGAGGTTCCAGGCATCTTCGGAACCGTCCGGGTCCTCCGCGTCGTCGTGGTAGTCGCTCGCCTGCGGCCTGCCCTCCAGGTCCGCGGCAACCAGGTCCACCGGCCCGGCAGGGTCGAAGCCGTGGTTGGCATTGGCGTTCTCCGCCAGCGCCGCGGCTCCGGCTCCCCCGGACGGCGCCGGAGCTTCGCCGCCGCTGATGGCAGCGAGGGTGGCGGCCAGGTCATCGGGCTTCACCAGCACGTCGCGGGCCTTGGAACCCTCGGACGGTCCCACCACGCCGCGGGACTCCAGCAGGTCCATGAGCCGGCCGGCCTTCGCGAAGCCCACGCGCAGCTTGCGCTGGAGCATGGAGGTGGAACCGAACTGCGTGGTCACCACCAGTTCGGTCGCCTGCAGCAGGACGTCGAGGTCGTCTCCGATGTCGTCGTCGATCTGCTTCTTCGGTGCCGTGACGGCGACGTCTTCGCGGTAGACGGCCTGCAGCTGGCCCTTGACGTGCTCAACGACCCGGTGGATCTCGGACTCGGTAACCCAGGCTCCCTGCACACGGATGGGTTTGTTGGATCCCATCGGCAGGAACAGGGCATCGCCCTGGCCCAGGAGCTTTTCCGCGCCGGGCTGGTCCAGCACCACGCGGGAGTCGGTGACCGAGGAGGTGGCGAACGCCATGCGGGAGGGGACGTTCGCCTTGATCAGGCCGGTCACGACGTCGACGGACGGCCGCTGCGTGGCCAGCACCAGGTGGATGCCGGCGGCGCGGGCAAGCTGGGTGATGCGCACGATGGAGTCTTCGACGTCCCGCGGGGCGACCATCATGAGGTCGGCGAGCTCGTCCACGATCACCAGCAGGTACGGGTAGGCCCGGATGACCCGCTTGGATCCGGCCGGGGGCACCACCTTGCCGTTGCGGACGGCCTTGTTGAAATCGTCGATGTGCTTGAAGCCGAAGTTTGCGAGGTCGTCGTAGCGGGTGTCCATTTCGCGGACCACCCACTGCAGCGCTTCAGCGGCTTTCTTCGGGTTGGTAATGATCGGGGTGATCAGGTGCGGCACGCCTTCGTAGGCAGTCAGCTCCACACGCTTGGGGTCCACCATCACCATGCGGACTTCATCCGGCGTGGAGCGCATCAGGATGGACGTGATCATCGAGTTCACGAAGGAGGACTTACCGGCACCGGTGGCTCCGGCCACCAGCAGGTGGGGCATCTTGGCCAGGTTGGCCACTACGAAGCCGCCTTCGACGTCCTTGCCCACACCCATGACCATGGGGTGCTCGGTCTTCCGGGCGGAGTTGGACCGCAGGACATCGCCCAGGGCAACAACTTCCTTGTCCGCATTGGGGATTTCGATGCCGATGGCGGATTTACCCGGAATGGGCGACAGGATGCGTACGTCGGAGCTCGCCACGGCGTAGGCAATGTTCTTGGACAGCGCGGTGACGCGTTCCACCTTGGTGCCTTCGCCGAGTTCGATCTCGTAGCGGGTGACTGTCGGGCCGCGGGAGAATCCGGTGACCTTCGCGTCCACGTTGAACTGCTCGAGCGTGTGCGTCAGTGCGGCAACGACGGCGTCGTTGGCTTCGGAGCGCTCCTTCGCCGGCGGTCCCGGGGGCAGGAAGTCCGACGGCGGCAGCGTATAGGTGATGTCGCCGGAGAGCTGCAGCTGCTCGGTGCGCTGCGGGATGGGTGTGTTCGGCGGGACCGGCTGGACCGGCCGGGACGGCACGGGTGCTACGGGCGGAACGGCGGCCAGGTTCAGGACTTCGGTGGCGCCGGGAACGGTGCTGATGGCCTCGGTGGGCGGCTCGGCGGTGTCCATGCCGCCGTCGACGGGCAGGCCCTGGTTGCGGCGGATCTTCTGCGTGGCCAGTTCGGACTGCGTGGGACGCCGGACTCCCGGGGGTACTGCCGGCGCGGCCGCGGCAGCGGCTGCTGCTTCATCTTCCTCGTCCTGCAGCAGCGCGCGTTCAAATGCTTCGTCGCCGGCGAAACCGTCCTGCGCGGCAGCGGCCTCGGCTTCCTTTTCGCGGCGGCTCTTGCGCGGCTTGCGGACCTTTTCCGGCTTAGGCGTGCCGTAGAGGTAGCTCTGGTCGTGCGCTTCAGGATCATCGGGGTCCAGGTCCTGGCCCATGAGGTGTTCATACATTGCCCGCAGGCGCAGCGGAATATGGCGGAACGGCGTGGCCGTGATGATCAGGACACTCACGAACACCAGCAGCGAAAGGAGGACCAGCACCGGCCATTGAGTCAGGGCGGCGGACAACGGCCCGGCGACGAGGAAGCCGACGATGCCGCCGGAGGCCCAGAGCCGGTCGAACCCGTCCGACAGTGCGGGCAGGCCGCCCGCAATGTGCGTGATGCCGGAGCCGGCGAGCAGCATGATCACGAGGCCGATACTGATCCTGCTGTTGGCTCGGTGCCGCTCCGGGTAGCGGAACAGGCGGACTGCGCCGGCGGTGAGCATAAAGGGCAGCACCACGGCCATCCAGCCGAATGTTCCGGCCGCGCCGGCGTGGATCACGTCGGCAACGGGACCGCGCAGGGCCCACCACTCGACGGTGGCGACGGCGAGGGCAAGCAGGATCAGGAAGAATCCGGTCCCGTCGCGGCGGATTTCGCGCTCGGGAGATACATCGGCGCCGAGCTTGCGGACGCCGGCCCCTGCGATGCGGGAGATGCCCATCCAGGCGCTCTCCACCGCGCGCAGCGGCAGCGGCAGCTGGTCCGGGGGCGCCTGGCGCGACGCAGAGGTCCCCCGGCCTCCGGATCCGCCGCGCGCGCTGGACTTGCCTGATGTCTTGCTTGAGCTGCCGCCGGCGCTCCGGGCCGTGGTCCGGCCGGAGGCACCGCTGCGTGCGGCAGGGGAAGTACGAGTCGCCATACGAGCCACGCTACCCGATGGGGCCCCGGATACCCTGAATTTACGCGGCCGGGAACGGTTTTCGGGCTACTTGCCCACCCTGTACCACGGCCCGGACTAGGCCTCGACCACTACCGGCACGATCATGGGACGGCGCCGCAGCCGGCGGTTGACCCAGGTCCCCACGACCCGCCGGACCACCTGCTGCAGCTGGTAGGTGGTGTGGTCGGTGTTGGAGCGCACCGCTTCTTCCAGGGCCGCACTGATCTTGGGAATGATCTCGTCGAAGACCGCGTCACCCTCGGCAAAGCCGCGCGCGTGGATTTCCGGGCCGGAGACGATGGTGCCGGTACTGCGGTTCACCACGGAAATGATGGAGATGAAGCCTTCCTCGCTGAGGATCCGCCGGTCCTTCAGGTCGGTGTCGGTGATCGCTCCGACGCTGGACCCGTCCACGTAGACGAAGCCGCACTCCACTTCCCCCACCACGCGGGCCTTGCCGTCGCGCAGGTCCACCACCGTGCCGTCGTCGGCCAGGATGATGTTCTGCTCCGGGACACCGGTGGCAGCGGCCAGGCGTCCGTTGGCGATGAGGTGCCGGGTCTCGCCGTGCACCGGCATGGCGTTCTTCGGCCGCAGGATGTTGTAGCAGTAGAGCAGTTCACCGGCGGCTGCGTGCCCGGAGACGTGGATTTTCGCGTTGCCCTTGTGTACGACGTCGGCACCCAGCCGCATAAGCCCGTTGATCACGCGGAACACGGCGTTTTCGTTGCCGGGAATCAGGGATGAGGCGAGGATGACGGTGTCGCCCTTGCCGATGCGGATCCGGTGGTCGCCGTTCGCCATCCGGGACAGGGCCGCCATGGGCTCGCCCTGGGATCCGGTGGACATCAGCACCACCTTGTTGTCCGGCAGCTCGTCGACGTTCTTCAGGTCGACCAGGATGCCTTCGGGCACGTGGAGGTAACCGAGTTTCTCGGCGATCGCCATATTGCGCACCATGGACCGTCCGACAAAGCAGACGAAGCGGTTGTCCGCGGCGGCAGCGTCGAGGACCTGCTGGACGCGGTGGATGTGGGAGGAGAAGGAAGCGACAATGATGCGCTTGTCCACTTTGCCGAACAGTTCCTGCAGGACCGGGCCGATTTCGCGTTCGGCGGTGGTGAACCCGGGGACGTCGGCGTTGGTGGAGTCAGCCATGAACAGGTCCACGCCCTCTTCACCCAGCCGGGCGAAGGCGCGCAGGTCCGTGATCCGGCCGTCCAGGGGCAGCTGGTCCATTTTGAAGTCGCCGGTGTGCAGCACCGTGCCGGCAGCGGTGCGGATGAACACAGCCAGCGCGTCGGGGATGGAGTGGTTGACCGCCACGAATTCGCATTCGAACGGGCCGAGCTGCTCGATCTGCCCCTCGGTGACCGTCAGGGAGAACGGCTTGATGCGGTGTTCCTGCAGCTTCGCTTCCACCAGCGCCAGCGTCAGCTGCGAACCGATCAGGGGAATATCGTTCTTCAGCCGCAGCAGGTACGGCACCGCGCCGATGTGGTCCTCGTGGCCGTGGGTGAGCACCACGCCGACCACGTCATCCAGGCGGTCCTCGATGTAGGAGAAGTCCGGCAGGATGAGGTCCACACCGGGCTGGGTTTCCTCGGGGAAGAGGACACCGCAGTCCACGATGAGCAGCTTGCCGTCGATTTCGAAGACGGCCATGTTCCGGCCGATCTCCCCCAGGCCGCCCAGCGCGACGATCCTCAGGGTTTCCGCCTCCAGCGGCGGCGGGGTCAACAGGCCGGGTCCGGCGGTTTCGGCAGTTTCGGCAGTTTCGCTCATGATTGCTTACGCCTCGGTCCGGGAGAAGTCCATGCCGGCTTCTGCCAGGTCGGTCAGGATGGCTTCCATCTCGACGGCGTCGGGGGCCACCAGCGGCAACCGGACCGCTGCAGTGGGAATGACCTTCTGCATCGCCAGGATCTGCTTCGTCGAAACGGTGCCCGGAATGTGGGTCATTACGGCACGGACCACCGGATCCAGTTCGAAGTGGATGCGGCGGGCAGTGGCGAAATCCCCGGCTGCGGCGGCGTCGACCAGGGCGCGGAACTGCGCGGTGGCCACGTGCGCGGACACGCTGACGACGCCGACGGCACCGGCGGCCATCCACGGCAGGGTCAGCCCGTCGTCGCCGGCGTAAACGTCCAGCGTGGTGTTGGCCAGCACGCGGGTGATGCCGGCGAAGTCCGCCTTCGCGTCCTTCAGCGCCAGGATCCGGGGGTTCTCGGCCAGCCGGAAGATAGTGGAGGTGCTCAGGGCAATGCCGGCGCGGCCGGGAATGTCGTACACCATGACCGGCAGGTCGGTGGCTGCGGTGACGGCGTCGAAGTGCGCCACCACGCCGGCCTGCGTGGGCTTGTTGTAGTACGGGGTGACCACCAGCTGGCCGTCGACGCCGGCACGCTCGGCACGGCGGGCCATCTCCACCGAGTGGGACGTGTGGTTGGTGCCGGTGCCGGCAATGACCTTGGCACGGCCGCCCACGGTCTGGGCGACCACGCGGAACAGGTCTTCCTTCTCGCTGTCTTCCAGCGTGGAGGTTTCACCGGTGGTGCCGGATACCACCAGGCCGTCGCAGCCGTCTTCGACGAGCTTGTTCGCCAGGTAGGCAGTGGCGTCGAAGTCCACTTCCCCGTCCTCGGTGAACGGGGTCACCATGGCGGTGACGAGGGTGCCGAAAGGAAGCGTGCTGTTTTGGAAATCCATGGGTGAAACGTTACCCGTTACGCACCGCAATGGGGCAACAGTATGTGGAAGCGGCAGCCGGCCCGGCGGCCTGTGAGACGATTCTGTGCATGAACCAACGCCGCCTGACCGGCATCGATGCTGCCCGCGGTATCGCCCTGCTGGGCATGATCGCCACGCACGTGCTGCCGCTCTACAACCAGGAAACCGGCGATCCCAGCCTGACCGGGCTGGTGTTCTCCGGACGTTCCTCGGCCTTGTTCGCGGTGGTTGCCGGCGTCGGGCTGGCGCTGCTGACCGGCGGCAGCGAACCCCATGAGGCGAAGGCAGTGAACCGGGACCGGCGCGGGATTGCGGTGCGGGCACTCATCATCGCCCTAGTGGGCCTGACCCTGGGCGGACTGGAAACCACCATCGCCGTCATCCTCTTCCATTACGCCGTCCTGTTCCTGCTGGCGCTGCCGTTCCTGGGTATGCCGCTTCGCCGGCTGGCCGTCTGGGCCGGGGCCTGGCTGCTCCTGTCCCCGGTGCTTGCCTACGTGGCGCGGGACTGGCTGCTGCGGAACCTCTCGCCGTCGGATATCGGTGGAAACATCACCTGGGAGGCGTTCCTCTCCCCCGCCGCGCTGGCAGCGGATGTCTTCGTCACGGGGTTCTACCCGGTGCTGCAGTGGCTGAGCTATATCCTGCTGGGGCTGGTGATCGGGCGGCTGGCGTTGACCAGCCTGCCGGTTCAGGTGGGACTGCTCACGGGCGGGGTGTTTGCCGCCGTGACCGCAAAGTTGACCTCCTATTACCTGCTTGGTGAGCTGGGCGGTTTTGATGCCCTCCGGGCCACCGAGTCCGGGCAGCAGTGGCCGCTGGCACGGATGCTGGAGGTCAATCTCAGTTCGGTGGAGCAGACCGGTTCCTGGTGGTGGCTCGCGTTGGCAGGACCGCATTCCAACACCAGCCTGGACATGCTGCACACCGCCGGCACCGCAGCCGCCGTGCTGGGCGCCTGCCTGCTCCTGACGCGTGCCCGGCCGAACCTCCTGCTGCCCCTCTCCGCGGCCGGCGCCATGACCCTCACCCTGTACAGCCTGCACGTGTGGGTGATGACCATGGTGGACCAGCAGAGCCCGCCCCTGGAACCGATGCCGGTGTACTGGATCCAAGCGGCGATCCTGGTGGTGTTGGCCGTCCTGTTCCAACGCATCGACGCACGCGGCCCGCTGGAACTGGTCACCTCGGGCGCCTCCCGGCTGGCCCGCGGCAAGGGCGGCCGGACCGCGGCCCCGGCCCGGCAGAAGCGCTAGGCTCCGGGCTGGTTCCGGGTTCCCGCATAGAGCCTGCCGGCCTGCCGCATGGTGCGCCGGGCGCGCGTGCGGTCCCCGGCGGCGTCGTAGGCGCAGGACAGCCGGAACCAGCTGCGCCAATCCTCCGGCGCGGCCTCGGTCTCGGCCTTGTACACGGGGAACTGGGCGTCCGCGGCTTCCCGCACAATCCGTCCGGCAGGCGTACGCGGCAGGTCATCCACCGGCAGCCGGCCTTCCTCGGCCAGGATCCGGGCCATCTGCTCCGTCCGGTTGCCGAACATCAGCTCGCGGATGAGCGCCCACGCGCCGACCACCGGCAGCACCAGGTAGGCAAGGCCCATCAGTTTGGCCGAAATTTCGTCAGAAGTGAGCAGCAGCCAGCCGCGCTGCGCCGAGACCCACAGGTAGAAGAAGAGCAGCAGGGTCACCAGGGCCACGCCGAGCTTGGCGCGGTTGGAGAAAAGGCCGGTGAAGAAAGACAACGTGTTCCTTAGTCGTTCAGGTTGAGGTAGCCGTCAAGTCCGACGGTCAGTCCGGGATGGCCGGCGACCTGCCGCAGGCCCAGCAGGACACCGGGCATGAAGGAGGCGCGGTCGAAGGAATCATGCCGGATGGTCAGCTGCTCGCCCGGCCCGCCCAGGAGCACTTCCTGGTGGGCCACCAGCCCGCGCAGCCGCACGGAATGCACGTGCACTCCGTCCACCTCCGCGCCGCGCGCTCCCGGCAGTGCCTTGGTTGTGGCATCCGGAGAGGGAGCCGCAGCGGCCTCGGCGCGTGCGGCGGCGATCAGCTGCGCGGTGCGTACGGCCGTTCCCGAGGGGGCGTCCACCTTGTCCGGGTGGTGCAGCTCAATCAGTTCCACCGATTCGAAGTAGCGGGCGGCCTTGGCGGCGAAGGCCGAGGCCAGCACGGAGCCGAGGGCGAAGTTCGGCGCGATGAGCACACCGGTAGCGGGGGACGTTTCCAGCAGCTCCGCCAGGCGGCCCAGCCGCTCGGCATCCCATCCGGTGGTGCCGACCACGGCGTGCATGCCGTGCTCGACGGCGAAGCGGACGTTGGCCTCGGTGCTGTCCGGCACGGTCAGGTCCACTACGTACCGGGCACCGGCCGAGACGAGGGTTTCCAGCGGGTCGGTACGGCCCAGCGCTGCAACGAGTTCCATGTCTTCGGCGGCCTCGACGGCGGCAACGGCCTCGGACCCCATGCGGCCTGCGGCCCCGAGGACCGCTACGGCAAGTTTTTCGCTCATAGGCTCCAGATTACCGGTCAGGGCCGGTCGCTGACGCCCACCCACTCGGTGCTGCCGTCCGTGAAGCCCTGCTCCTTCCAGATGGGCACGTTCGCCTTGACCGTGTCCACGAGCTCGGAGCAGGCCGCAAACGCGGTGCCTCGATGGGCCGAGGCGACGGCAGCCACCAGGGCGGCGTCACCGATGTCCAGGTCCCCGGTGCGGTGGGCCACCCAGATCCGGACGCCGTCGTACTTCGCCGCAATTCCGGCGGCCACCTCGCCCAGCACGGACTGTGCCGTGGGGTGCGCGCTGTAGGCAAGTGCCGTGACGGACTTGCCGTCGTCGTGGTTGCGGACGATGCCGCTGAAGAGGACCACGGCGCCGCAGTCCGGCGACCACGCGTTCTGTTCGGCCTCGGTGCTGCTCAGCGGCTCGGCGGAGACGGTGGCACGGACAACTTCGCTAGTGTTCACGCTTTCCTTCCAACTGGCCGCAGATATGGCCGATGATCGGTTCCAGTACGGCCAGCCCGTCCGCCACCGCGGCCGGGGAACCGGGCAGGTTGACCACAAAGGTGCGGCCGGCGGTGCCGGCGAACCCGCGGCTGATGGCGGCCATCGGCGTCGAGGCCAGCCCCTTGGCACGGATGGCTTCCATGACTCCGGGCACGTGCCGGTCCAGCAGGGGCTCGGTGGACTCGGGGGTGACGTCGTCCGGGCTGAGCCCGGTGCCTCCGCTGGTGAGCAGGACCGAAGGTTCGAGGGCGAGGATGCACTGCAGCGACGCGGCGACCTCCACGCCGTCGGGCACCACTTCGGCCAGCACAATGTCATAGCCCAGGGCATACAGCCAGTCGGCAATCAGCGGGCCGCATTCATCCTGGTAGGTGCCGGCGGCGGCGCGGGTGGAGGCAATCAGTACCCCTGCGGTGCGGCGGGATGACGGAGTGCTCACAACGCCCAGTCTCCGCTTTTGCCGCCGGACTTGGCCCGCACCATGATGTCGGTGATGCGGGCATGTTTGTCGACGGCCTTGATCATGTCGTAGAGCGTCAGTGCGGCCACGGAGGCGGCGGTCAGCGCTTCCATTTCGACGCCGGTGAGTGCCTTGGTCTTCACGGTGGCTTCCACGACGACGTCGCCCTCCCGCGGGGTGAAGTCCACGGTGACCTTCGTCAGGGGCAGCGGATGGCACAGCGGAATGAGGTTGGACGTCTGCTTGGCGGCCATGATGCCGGCCACCCGGGCCACGGCCAGCGCGTCGCCCTTCGGCAGCCCGCCGTCGGCAATCAGGCGTACCACCTCGGCGGTGCTGCACAGCACGGCCTGTGCCGTGGCCTGGCGCGTGGTTTCGGTCTTGGCGGAGACATCCACCATGTGCGCGGAGCCGTCCTCGCGGACGTGGGTCAGGCCGGCGGGGTGGAGGTCTTCGGGTTCGGCGCTCACGGCAGGGTCCTTTCGGGCACGGCGTCCGGGCGGGACACAGTTGCGGTTATTCCAGTAGCAATACTGTCACTTCTGCGCCGGCTTCGAGGTGCTCCGTCCCCACGGGGACGGAGATCAGGGCGTTGGAGGAGGCCAGGGCATGGACCAGGTGGGACCCGGGTCCGCCCACCGGTTCCACCGTTCCGGCCGTGTACCGGCCGCGGCGCACCTGGTGCTTGCCGGCGGGGCTGCCGAGCGGGGCGGTGAGGCGGGCGGGCACTTCCGCCCGAGGCCGCGGCGCGCCGGTGACGGCCGTCAGGGCCGGACGCAGGAACATCTCGAAGGAGACCAGCGAGCTGACCGGGTTGCCCGGGAACCCGAGGAACGGGACGCCGTCGACCGTGCCGATGCCCTGCGGACCGCCGGGCTGCATGGCCACGGACAGGAACGCCACGTCCTGCGAGGCGAGGCCCTGGCGCACCACCTCGTAGGCTCCCTTGCTGATGCCGCCCGAGGTGAGGACCAGGTCCGGGGCGTCTGCGGCGACGTCGGCACGGAGCCGGTCGGTGAACTCCTGCGGGGAGTCGGCCAGGATCCGGGACCGGAGTACCTCCGCGCCCGCCTCCTCGAGCGAGCTGCGGAGCAGGGTGGTGTTGGCGTCGTGGATCTGGCCCGGCCCGAGCGGCCGGCCCGGTTCGATGACTTCGTCTCCGGTGGTCAGCAGCAGCACCCGCGGCCGGGCCCGGACGGTGACGCGGTCCAGGCCGAGTGCCGCGAGCAGGCCCAGCTGCAGCGGACCCAGCACGGCACCGGCGGGCAGCGCCGGGGTTCCTGCGGCAATATCGCTGCCTGCCCTGCGGACAAACTGCCCGGCGGGCACCTCTGCGGGGACCGCCACAGTGCCAGGGGGCTCCGCGGCGGGCACGAAGGTGTCGGGCGTGCAGGCCTCGATCGGAACGACGGCATCGGCACCCTCGGGCAGCATGGCACCGGTCATCACGGGTGCGGCGGTGCCGGGGAGCAGCGGCGGCGGTGCCGAGCCGGCCGGGATGGGTGCGGCCGTGGCCAGGTGGACCCTGCCGGGGGCCGGCGGCAGGTCCCCGGCGGCAGCGAGGTCGGCAACCCGGACGGCGTAACCGTCCATCTGCGAGTTCGTAAAGGGCGGCAGGTTCCCCGGTGCACGCACTTCGGCGGCAAGGAGCCGCCCGGCCGCGGCGTTCAGTGCCACGGTTTCGTGGGCGGGCGGATGCGCCTGGAACCAGGTCCGCAGGAGGTCCTCCACGGCTTGCCGGTGGGCCGCTGCCTGCCGGGGTCCGGCGGCGTCGGACGGTGCAGCGGATGCCGGTGCCGGGACACCTTGTGGAGCCGGTTCTACCGACATGTTCCTCCTTGGGAGATGGGTGGGCAGGAAGTCGAGGGCTGGAAAGGCCTCAGCGCACCGTCACCCGAATTGTATGCAGGCCGGTGGCTCCGTCGGGAAGCACTGGCCGTTTTTCTTCCGCCTGCCGGACGCCGTTCGCGTCCACGGCCCGGACCGCGATGTCGTGCCCGCCCGGGGCCAGCTCCACTGCGATCCGGTACTGCCGCCACGTATCCGCGGAGATCCCGGGAGCCAGCTCCGCGTCCTGCCAGCCGCCGTCGTCCACGCGCACCTGTACGGCACTGATGCCGGTGTGCTGCGCCCACGCCACGCCGGCCACGGTGACCGTGCCGGCGGAGACCGGCGTACGGCCGGGAACGTCGATGCGGGAGGAGAGCTTGACCGGGCCGCGCTCGCCCCAGCCCCGGTCCGTCCAGTAGGCGGTCTCATCCGCGAACCGGGTGACCCGCAGCTCGGTGACCCACTTGGTCGCCGACACGTATCCGTACAGTCCGGGCACAACCAGCCGGACGGGGAAACCGTGTTCCAGCGGCAGCGGTTCCCCGTTCATGCCTACGGCCAGCAGCGCGTCCCGGTCATCGGTCAGTGCCTCCAAAGGGGTGGAAGCGCTCCACCCATCCCGGCTGGTGGAGAGCACCATGTCCGCGCCCGGCTGCACCCCGGCCCGGGCCAAAAGGTCCCGGACCGGCAGCCCCAGCCACCGGGCGTTGCCGATCAGGTTCCCGCCCACCTCGTTGGAAACACAGGCGAGGGTGACGTAGCTTTCCTGCAGCGGCGCCGCGAGGAGTTCCGCGTAGCCCAGTTCCACTTCGCGGTCCACCATGCCGGTGATCCGCAGCCGCCAGTCCGCCGGGTCGATCAGCGGCACGCTCAGGGCCGTGTCTATCCGGTAAAAATCGGCGGCGGGTGTCACCAGCGGCGCCAGGCCGTCGACGGCGAGCTCGGCTCCGGCGGGTATCGCTGCCGCACGCCGGGACGGCACCGGCAGCCGGACCGTTTCGCGCAGGGCCGTGACGCCCACCTGTCCCCCGCGGGCTATCCCGGCCAGCGCGGCACCGAGCAGGGCCACCGCCGCGCCCCCGCCCACCGAGGTGAGCACCGTACGGCGGCGCACCGCGGCGTCGTCGTTCGTCTGCGCCGCGGCGAGGTCCCGGATCCGCGCCGTAAGCGCCCGCAGGACCAGGACGGCCACGCCGGCAGCGGCTATCGGCGGCAGGAGGGCCAGCAGCGAGAACTGCTGCCGGGTAAGTACTGCCGCCAGCCCGGCTGCCCCGAAGAGCCCCAGCACCGCGGCGCCCGTCGGCGGACGGCGCAGCTCCAGAACCCCGGCAGCGACGGCGGCAAGCCCGATGATCAGCCCCATCCCCACCAGCAGCGCGGCCTTGTCAGCCGTCCCGAAGAGGTTGATCGCGGCGTCCTTGACCGGGCCGGGGACGGCATCGATGACCACCGAACCGACGGCGGAAACCGGGGACAGCGACGGACTGGCAATGGCGGCGAGCAGCTCCCCGGCAGCCACGCCGAGTCCCGCGGCGACCAGTCCTGCAGCCGCCGCCCACCACCGGTTTGCCCGCTCCGGACCTCCGGCGGACCCCCGGGCGGGCCGTCCCCGGGTGCTCATCGCGGCAGCAGCCGTCCGGTGGCGATTCGGGCCAGCAGCAGGACCAGCAGGTACAGGGCAATAAGCATCAGGCAGATGCCCAGGGCCGCCTGCGGCTGGTTGGAGTTCAGGCTCAGTTCGATCTGCAGCGGCAGGGTCCGGGTGCTCCCTTCAATGCTTCCCGCGAAGGTGATGGTGGCTCCGTATTCGCCCAGTGACCGGGCGAAGGCCAGCAACGTGCCCGCCACGATGCCCGGCAGCGCCAGCGGCAAGGTGATGTGGCGCAGGATCGCGGTGGGACCTGCTCCGGACGTGGCGGCGGCCATTTCCAGGTCCCGGTCAACGCCGGACAGGCTGTTCAGCGACGCGACCACGAAGAAGGGCAGGGAAACAAATACCTGGACAATAACGACGGCGGCCGGCGAGTACCCCACGTCCAGTCCCACGGTGCCGAGCAGCTTCCCGGCTATCCCCTGCCGGCCCCAGAAATACAGCAGGGCGATGCCGGAGACAACGGGTGAGAGCACCAGCGGGATCAGCAGGATTCCGCGCATCAGCTGGATCCATGGCCCCTCCAGTTTGCTGAGCAGCACGGCCAGCGGCAGGCCCAGCAGGACGCAGAGCAGCGTGGAGCAGGCCGAGGTGGCCAGGGAGAGCCCCAGCGCGGTGCGGGCCGCGTCGGAGCCCAGCAGTTCCGGCAGCGATGTCCAGGGGACATTCAGCAGCAGCGCCGCGACCGGTCCGGCGCACAGGAGCAGCGCGACGCCGGCCGGCACCCAGAGCCAGGCGGGCGTCGTGGCGCGTGCCTCCCGGCTCATGGCGGATGCGGAGCCCGGTGCCGCTTGGAATTCCTGCGTCCTAAGGGGCATCGTTGCTCCCCGGGTCCGCCGGGCCGAACCCTGCCTCGGCGAGGATGGCTGCCGCTTCCGGGCCCGTAAGCCATTCGTAGAATGCTGCCGCATCGGCGTTGCCGGCCCCTTCAGCGGTCAGTCCGGCCGGATACCGGTTAGGGGCGGGATCCTCCAGCGGCAGGTAGGTCACGCCGGACCCGGCTGCGGCCAGGGCATCGGTCCGGTAGACAAACCCGGCGTCGGCCTGGCCGGTGGCGACCTTGGTCAGCACCGAGCGGACGCTGTCCTCCAGGCTCGGTGCGGGAACGGCTACGCCGGCTGCCTCCAGGACCCGTGAGGTTGCCCGCCCGCACGGAACCGAGGGTGCACACAGGGCGGCCCGGACGCCGTCGCCCGCAACATCGCGTAACACTCGGATCCCGGCCGGGTTGTCCGCGGCCAGGGCCAGCACCAGGTTGTTGCTGGCCAGCACCGTCTCCCGGTCCAGCCCGGTCCGCAGGGGGTCGAGTGCCTCGAGGTCGGCCGTAATCACCACGTCCGCTTCGGCGCCGGACTGCAGCTGCGCCACAAGCTGGCTGCTGGAGCCGATGTTGACGCGCAGGCGCCCGCCGCCGTCGTACGCCGCATTCAGCTGCCCGACCACGTCGGTGAGCGAGGACGCCGCAAAAACCGTGATGCCGGCTCCGCTGCGCGCGGCGGCGCCGGTGGAGTCCGGGGACGTGCACGCGGCTGTGGAAGCTGCAAGAACCGTCACGGCGCACGCTGCCAGGGTCCGGCGGCCCCGGGGAACAAAGCGCATTTATAGAGCCTAACTGTCAAAGGGCGTAACCTCGAGGAATGGGAACACAGCTGGGAATGCCTGCAGTACGCCCTTCCCCCAGTACACCAGAAATCAGCCCGGCGGAAGCCGCGGCACCGGGCAGCGGTTCCTCCGCTGCCGCGTCGGCGCTGCCCTCCCCCGCGTCTGCCCTGGCGCTTTCCCCGGCAGACGGACTGCTGGACCGGCACGGCCGCCGGGCCACGGACATGCGGCTGTCGCTGACGGACAAATGCAACCTGCGCTGCACGTACTGCATGCCCGCCGAAGGGCTCGACTGGCTGGCCCGGGACAAGGTACTTGCCCGGGACGAAATCGTGCGCCTCGTCCGGCTCGGCGTCGACCGGCTGGGCGTGCGCGAGCTTCGCCTGACCGGCGGTGAACCGCTGGTGCGTGCGGATCTGGTGGACATTGTTGCCGGTATCCGGGCCAACCACCCGGAGCTGCCGATTTCCCTGACCACCAACGGGCTCGGCCTGGACAAGAAAGCCCAGGCACTCAAGGACGCCGGCCTGACCCGTATCAACGTGTCCCTGGATTCCCTCCACCCGGATACCTTTGCCCAGCTCACCCGCCGCCCGTTCCTGGACCGGGTGCTGCGCGGGGTGGAGGAAGCCGCCCGGGTGGGCCTGGGCCTGGTCAAGATCAATGCCGTGCTGATGCGGGGAATCAACGACGCCGAGGCACCGGACCTGCTGGAGTGGGCGGTCAGCCGCGGCTTCGAACTGCGGTTCATTGAGCAGATGCCCCTGGATGCGGACCACGGCTGGACGCGGGACGGAATGATCACCGCCGCCGAGATGCGGTCCCTGCTGGAACGTGACTTCGTCCTGACGCCCGACCCCCGGGAGCGCAACGGCGCACCGGCCCAGCGCTGGGAGGTCCGCCGGCACGCGGACCCGGCAACGGTTGTCGGGACGGTCGGCATCATTGCCTCCGTCACCGAACCCTTCTGCGCCGAGTGTGTCCGCACCCGGATCACGGCCGAGGGCAAGGTCCGCAGCTGCCTGTTTTCCCACGATGAGACGGACCTGCTGGCGCTGCTGCGCAGCGGTGTGGACGACGACGCCGTCGTCCGCCGCTGGCAGGAAGCCATGTGGGGCAAGCCCAGGGCACACGGCATGGGCCATGCCGGGCTCGGCGACTCCGACTATGTCCAGCCCGAACGAACCATGAGTGCGATAGGCGGCTAAGTGCTGATCAGATACTTCGGCGCTGCGAAGGCAGCAGCCGGCACGGAAGAAGAACACCTGGATGAAGGGCCGCTGACGCTGGCCGAGCTGGCGGAAAAGCTTGCCGCCCGGTACCCGTCACCGGGTGCAGGCATCCCCGCTCTCGGTACGGTGATTGCGCGCAGCACGTTCCTGGTCAATGAAACGGCTGCCCGGAACCCGGACCTGCTGCTGCAGCCGGGGGACGTCGTGGACATCCTCCCGCCCTTCGCGGGCGGGTAAAGGCAGCACCCGCGGCGGTTAACCGGCAAAGGCACACCCGATCCGCTTGGTGCGGTTCGGGTGTGCCTTTCGTATAACGGCTAGAAGCCCAGTTCGGCCGCTGATTCGAACGGACCCACCACGGTGATGGTGCGGGGTGCGGCGGCCAGTTCGACGGCCAGTTCCTGGACCTGTTCCGCGGTGACTGAATGGATCCGGCGCAGGGACTCATCAATGTCGATGAACTCGCCGCTGACCAGCTCGGCCCTGCCCAGGCGGGACATGCGCGAGCCGGAGTCCTCCAGGCCCAGCACCATGCCGCCGGAGATCTGGCCTAGTGCCTTGGCCAGCTCGGCCGGCTCAACGCCGTCGGCGGCCAGCCGCTCGAGCTCGCTGCCGAGCAAATCGATGACCTGACGGGTTTTGGCAGGCGAGCAGCCCGCATACATGCCGAAGTAGCCGGCGTCGGCGTACGACGCAGAGAAGGAGTAGGTGGAGTACACCAGTCCGCGCTTCTCGCGGATCTCCTGGAACAGACGGGAGGACATGCCCCCGCCGAGGATGGTGTTCAGCACGCTCATGGCAAAGCGGCGGTCATCCGTGGCGGTCAGTGAGGGGCAGCCCATCACGATGTTGGCCTGCTCCACCGGACGGTTGATGACGTGGACTCCGGCGGTGCCGGAGATCGACGCCGGCGCGGTGTCCCGGCGCGGCGCGGGCGTTGCCGCCGGGTCCAGGTCCCAGCCGGCGGTCTGCAGCGCCTGCAGCACGAGTGCGCAGACCTGCTCGTGGTCCAGTCCCCCGGCAGCGGTGACCACCAGTTCCTCCGGACGGTAGTACCGCCGGTAGTGGTCAAGGACCGCTTCGCGGGACACGCTCCGGATAGCGTCGGGCGTGCCGCCGATGGGCCGGCCGAGGGCATGGTCGCCGAGGACCGCTTCGGAGAACTTTTCGTGGCAGAGATCGGCCGGATCGTCATTGTCCATGGCGATCTCTTCGAGGATGACGTCGCGTTCCTGTTCCAGTTCCTCCGGATCCAGGACGGCGGATGTGACCATGTCGGTAATGACGTCAATGGCCATCGGAAGATCGGTATCCAGCACCCGTGCGTAGTAGCAGGTGCTTTCCTTGGCGGTGGCCGCATTGGACTCGCCGCCCACCTCGTCAAACGCCGAGGCGATATCCAGCGCCGAACGGCGGCTGGTGCCCTTGAACAGCAGGTGCTCAAGGAAGTGTGTGGAGCCGTGCCGGCCCGCGGCTTCATCCCGCGAGCCGACACCAACCCAGAATCCGATGGCCGTGCTGCGCTGGCCCGGCATTTCCTCCGTCAGGACCCGGACGCCGCCGGGCAATACCGAACGGCGCACGACGGCGCCTCCCGGGGTGCCGACAACCAGGGTCGGGTCGGAGGAAAGAGTGGTCAGCGGAAGCTGGACAACCGTCCCGTGCCCCTTCGGTGAGGAAGGGGACACGGGACGGTTTCCATCGGAGTAGTCCGGCATTTACTCTGCAGACTCGGTTTCTGCTGCTTCTTCGCCTTCGGCGTCTTCGGCAACCACCGGGGAGAGCGAAAGCTTTCCGCGGTCATCGATCTTGGTGATTTCCACCTGGACCTTCTGGCCCACGGAGACGACGTCGTCGACGTTGTCCACGCGCTTGCCGCCGGCCAGCTTACGCAGCTCGGAGATGTGCAGCAGGCCGTCCTTGCCCGGGGTCAGGGAGACAAAAGCACCGAAGGTGGTGGTCTTGACTACCGTGCCGAGGTAACGCTCGCCGATCTCGGGGACCTGCGGGTTGGCGATCGCGTTAATCGCCGAGCGGGCAGCCTCGGCGGAGCCGCCGTCGGTTGCGCCGATGAGGACGGTGCCGTCATCTTCAATGGAGATGTCAGCGCCGGTGTCCTCCTGGATCTGGTTGATCATCTTGCCCTTCGGGCCGATGACCTCGCCGATCTTATCCACGGGGATTTTGACCGAGATGATGCGCGGGGCGAACTCGGAGAGCTCGTCCGGCGCGTCGATCGCAGCCTGCATCACGTCGAGGATGTGCAGGCGGGCTTCGCGGGCCTGCTTCAGTGCTGCTGCCAGCACGGAGGCGGGGATACCGTCGAGCTTGGTGTCCAGCTGGATGGCCGTGACGAACTCGGAGGTACCGGCAACCTTGAAGTCCATGTCGCCGAAGGCATCTTCGGCGCCGAGGATATCGGTCAGGGCTGCGTAGCGGGTTTCGCCGTCAACCTGGTCGGAGACCAGGCCCATGGCGATGCCTGCCACCGGAGCGCGCAGCGGCACACCGGCGTTGAGCATGGACAGCGTCGAGGCGCAGACCGAACCCATGGAGGTGGAACCGTTCGAGCTCAGGGCTTCGGAGACCTGGCGGATGGCGTACGGGAATTCTTCACGCGTGGGCAGCACCGGCATCAGGGCGCGCTCTGCAAGTGCGCCGTGGCCGATTTCGCGGCGCTTGGGCGAACCCACGCGGCCGGTCTCACCGGTGGAGTACGGCGGGAAGTTGTAGTTGTGCATGTAGCGCTTGCGCGTTACCGGCGACAGCGAGTCGATCTGCTGTTCCATCTTCAGCATGTTCAGCGTGGTGACACCCATGATCTGGGTTTCGCCGCGCTCGAAGATGGCCGAACCGTGCACGCGGGGCAGAACCTCTACCTCGGCGGTGAGCTGGCGGATGTCCGTCAGGCCGCGGCCGTCGATGCGGACCTGCTCCTTGAGGATGCGCTGGCGCACAACCTGCTTGGTGACGGAACGGAAAGCAGCGGAGACTTCGCCTTCGCGGCCTTCGAACTTCTCAGCCAGTGCGGCCTTGACTTCGTTCTTCAGCTCGTCGGCGGCAGCGTCGCGCTCCTGCTTGTCGGCGATCGAGAAGACCTTGGCCAGCTTCTCGCCGGCAGCGGCTTCAACGGCCTCGTACACGTCATCCTGGTAATCCAGGAAGATCGGGAACTCGACAGTGGGCTTGGCGGCGCGGGCAGCCAGGTCCGACTGGGCATCGCACAGGACCTTGATGAACGGCTTCGCCGCTTCTAGGCCTTCTGCAACAACCTCTTCGGTCGGGGCGGTGGCGCCCTCTTCCTTGATGAGGTTCCAGGCGTTGTCGGTGGCTTCGGCTTCCACCATCATGATGGCGACGTCGTCACCGGCAATGCGGCCGGCTACCACCATGGAGAACACGGCGCGCTCCAGCTCGGAGTGCTTCGGGAAGGCAACCCACTGGCCGTCGACCAGGGCAACGCGGACGCCGCCGATCGGACCGGAGAACGGCAGGCCGCTCAGCTGGGTGGACATGGAGGAAGCGTTGATCGCAACCACGTCGTAGAGAACGTCCGGGTTGATCGCCAGGACGGTGACCACAATCTGGACCTCGTTGCGCAGGCCCTTGACGAATGCGGGGCGCAGCGGGCGGTCCATCAGGCGGCAGGCCAGGATGGCTTCGGTGGACGGACGGCCTTCGCGGCGGAAGAACGAGCCCGGGATGCGGCCGGCAGCGTACATACGCTCCTCGACGTCCACGGTCAGCGGGAAGAAGTCGAAACCTTCACGCGGGGACTTGCCGGCGGACGTGGCCGAGAGCAGGGCGGTGTCTTCGTCAATGTAGACCATCGCCGAACCGGCTGCCTGCTGGGCAAGGCGCCCGGTTTCGAACCGGATGACGCGCTTGCCGTACTTGCCGTTGTCAATAACGGCTTCTGAGAACTGAATTTCGGGACCCTCCATATGAGAGTCACCTCCGTTTCTTCTGTGGGCGGAGGCACCCAGCACCGTATCGAACTTCTTTCCGCGCGGCACGGGCCGCACGTTCAACACCCGGTCTTCGATCGAGGTCCTCGGGCAGATTCTCCCGGAGACCACTACCGAGGACCGCGAATGCTGCGATGCTGGCTGACTCCTGTGATGTTTGCTGGTGCTTCTTTTACAGCTGAACTACCTTCGCCGGTCCCCTTCGAGGGGGACCGGAATCAGACAGGTGCGCTTCCGGCTTTCCCGGTGTCCATGCCTGCCTGCGCAAAAGGCGGCTCCCCGTGCAGTGCACAGGTGCCGCCTTTCACAAAGACTATCGACGCAGGCCGAGACGCTCAATGAGCGCACGGTAGCGGGCGATGTCGGTCTCGCGCAGGTAGCTAAGCATGCGACGACGACGACCAACCAGGGCCATCAGGCCGCGGCGGGTGTGGTGGTCATGCTTGTGGGTCTTCAGGTGCTCGGTCAGGTCGAGGATGCGCCGTGAAAGCACAGCAACCTGAACCTCGGGGGAACCGGTGTCCCCTTCAGCGCGAGCGAATTCCCGAATGATCTCCTGCTTGACGGCGGGATCGAGTGCCAATGTAACTCCTAGAGTTGTGCCGTGAGGCCCGAGTCAGCACTTCGCTGCCGGGAATCTTCCTGCCCTGGGGCGTCAGCCCCGGAACATAAAGAAATTCAGCCGCCACGGACCGCAGCCGAATTTGAAACCAGTTTACCTGCCCGGGCCGCTTTCTGTCGAAAGGACCTCGCGGGTGCGTTCGACGTCGAGTCGCATCTGGGCGACCAGCGCGTCGGGCCCGGTGTATGCCACCATGCCCCGCAGCCGGTCCACGAATTCCACCACCACGTGCTGGCCGTACAGGTTGAAGTCCTCCACCTCTTCGGCCGGACGGTCGATGACGTGGGCTTCCACCTGGCGGCTCACACCCTCGAAGGTGGGATTGGATCCCACCGACACGGCGGCGGGCCACCGGGCGCCGGCCTCGTCCACCAGCCAGCCGGCGTAGATGCCGTCGGCGGGGATAAGGCCTGAGGATTCCGGGGCGAGGTTGGCGGTGGGGAAACCCAGTTCACGGCCGCGTGCCGCCCCGTGCACCACTTCGCCGCGCATCCGGTGGGTGCGTCCCAGCAGGCGGGCAGCGGTGCGGACATCACCTTCCCGCAGTGCCTCGCGGATCCAGGTGGAGGAACAGCGCCGGCCGGAGTCCGGTCCGTCCGGAAGGGCACCGAAATCCTCCACCGCTTCCACGTCGAACCCAAGCTCGCGGCCGAGTCCGCGCATGGTGTCCAGGTCTCCTGCATTGCCCCGTCCGAAGCGGACGTCGTGGCCGATGACGACTGTCTTGACATGGAGCGCCTCGACCAGAACCGTGCGGACAAATTCCTCGGCGGTCAGGGACGCCAGATCCAGCGTGTAATGCATCATCAGCAGGCCGTCCAGCCCGGTATCCGCCAGCGCCTGCACCCGGTCCACGAGGCCCATGATCAGTTCGGGTGCGCTCTCGGGCCGGTGCACCTGCGCCGGATGGGGATCAAAGGAGATGGCGACGGCGGCGGCATCCTGGGCGCGGGCCACCTTGACCAGGCGGTTGAGCACATGCTGGTGGCCCAGGTGCACCCCGTCGAAGTTGCCGATGGTGATTACTGTCGGACCAATATCGGCGGGTATTTCCGCCAGGTCATTCCAGTAGTACACACAGGCTCCTTAACAGCATTTTCCAGCGCCGGTCGAACGGCTGGTCCAGGTTTCCGGGCGGCTTTCGCCGCGCCGGGACCTATCCATTATGTCCGATCTGCGCCGATTACCGGGAACCGCCCGCAATCCCGGCATCTCCTCCGGCCTGCTGGCTGTATTCGCGGCGCAGGTCGGAGGTCTTGGCGATGAACCGGTGCCAGACCAGCAGCGCCGGCGGGAAGGCCAGCTCAACGATCATCAACACAATGAAGGTGAAATGCGGGGTTCCGGAGAAGGCCCAGGAAAGCACCCGGCCGATGCCGCCCAGGAACACCATCAGGCAGACGAGCCAGAGCATGTTCGCCCACTGGAATTTCACGGCAATGGCCACGAACGCCGCACCTACGCCCACCATCATGGCGGCGAAGAACCGGTACTGGCTCTCGAGGGTCGGATCGACCTCTCCCCCGGAACTGTCCGGCAGGCCTGCCGTGCCGGTGATGAGGTTATAGAGGCCGAAGCCGGCCACGAGAATGCCCACCCCGATGACGACGGCGCGGAAAACACCCCAGTCATCACTGCTCTTGTAGGGCTTGGCAGCCTTGGGCTGCTTTGCTGCCCTGCCCGGCTTGCCGGACCGCTCCCGGCGGGTCGAGGCGTCAGACGCGGGCACGCCCGGTGTTGATGTCCCCGGCGTCGATGTCCCCGGCGTCGATGTCCCCGGCGCCTTCGGTGCCTGGTTTCCCGGGCCGTCCGTGCCCGTGGGGCTGTTCCGGTCGCCCGGTGTCGGCGCTGCGTTGCTCATGGCTCCCCTTTGACGGAGTTGGAACTGAAGTTGTTCCTGCCATCGTCTCACGCACCCGCGCGAATTAGGTAAGCATACTTATTTCATCGGCGCGCGTCTGCGCGGTGCCGGTAAAGCCACCACAACCCGATCATCGGCAGGATCAGCGGCACATACCCGTAACCGCTGCCGAAGCCGGACCAGACCGTGTCCTCGGGCAGTGCGGCCGGATCGATCAGGCCGAAGACGCCGACGGCCAGCACCCCGAGCATTTCCACGCCCACTGCCGCCACTGAGATCCGATAGGCCGTGGCGCCGGAGCGGGCCAGGCCGACGGTCGCCACGATGTAGACCACGGCGGCAAAAGCGGACAGCAGGTAGGCCAGCGGCGCATGCTCGAACTTGGTGAGGATCTGGAACGCAGCGCGGGCCGACGCCGCCAGCGCGAAAATCGCGTAAACGGCTACCAGCAGGCGGCCGGGTCCAGCGTTGCGGGCCGCCGGAGCGGACATGTCCGCCGACTCGGCGTCGTCGGGATTTATGCTGCGGTTCATAGAAGTGTTGCTCCGTCCCAGATCTGTTCCATCCGGAACAGCATGACAAATACGGTGATTCCCACGGCGGAAAGCACGATGTTGCTCCAGCGGCTGCGGTCCAGGAGCGACCACCAGACCGCACCGACCGGGATGACCAGCGCGGTCAGCAGATAGCCCCAGAACTCCCAGGCTTCGCCGGCGATCCCTTCCCCTCCGGCGAGGCGGATCAGGGAAGCGGCGCCGTAGACCAGCAGGAAGAGTTCGACGGCGGCCGCAGACAGGATGGTGAGGTCGTTTGGTCCCTGCTTCAGGACGGCGGCACCGATGCACAGCACCACGGACACCAGGCAGACGAGGGAACCGACGAGGAACAGCGGGTCCATTTACGCCTTCTCGTTTCCGGGTGTGAAGACCAGCAGTGCCTTCGCCTGCTCACCCTTGTCCTCGAGCAGTCCCACCGCCCGGCCGTCCGGATCGATGGCCGCGACCGGTCCCGGCTGTCCGG
This sequence comes from Arthrobacter sp. zg-Y844, assembly GCF_024385465.1. GTDB lineage: Bacteria > Actinomycetota > Actinomycetes > Actinomycetales > Micrococcaceae > Arthrobacter_B. Next base: position 438,670 of record NZ_JANFLS010000004.1, on the reverse strand, counting down.
TGCCGGTGGCGCTGATCCGGCGGCCGTGCGAGAGGTCCTCGGCTTCGGCCGCGGACAGGCGGCGTACCGGGAAGAGGTCGGCGGCGGCGTCGTCGAGGTCCAGGACCCGCAGGTCCTCGGCCAGTTCCTCGAGGGTGGAGGCCTGGTCCAGGCTGAACGGTCCCACGCACGTGCGGCGCAGCGCGGTCAGGTGCCCGCCGACGCCGAGCGCGGCACCGAGGTCACGGGCGAGGGCGCGGATGTAGGTGCCGGAGGAGCAGTCGACGGTGACGTCGACGTCACGCAGCCGCCCGCCGTTCTCGCGCCGGATGGCGTGGACCTCGAACCGGGAGACGGTAACCGGCCGCGCGGGCAGGTTCACTTCGCCGCCGGCGCGGACCTTTGCGTAGGAACGTTCCCCGTTGACCTTGATCGCGCTGACGCTGCTGGGGACCTGCTGGATGTCACCCGTCAGGTTCGCCACCGCAGCCCGGATTTCCTCGTCCGTCACGGCGGCGGCAATGGTTTCGGCCGTGACTTCGCCCTCGGCGTCGTCCGTGACGGTCGACTGGCCGAGCCGGATGGTCGCTTCGTAGGTCTTGGTGGTGCCGACAATGTAGGTCAGCAGGCGCGTGGCCTTGTTGATGCCGACCACCAGCACGCCGGTGGCCATCGGATCCAGGGTGCCCGCGTGTCCGACCTTCCGGGTGCCCGCCAGCCTCCGCAGGCGTCCGACCACGTCATGGCTCGTCCATCCCTGCGGCTTGTCCACAATAATCAGTCCTGAACGGACCTGCCCTGAATTCACGCCTTTCAGTATATGTTGCGGCGACCGGCGTCCGTTCCGCACCGCTGCCGCCCGCAGGCGGCGATAGCATTCGGATATGGCACAGCTCTCACCCCATGTCCGGAAAGTCCCGGCCAACCAGATCCGCCAAATCACCCAGGCCGCCTGGGCGAAGCCGGATGCGATTGTCCTGAGCATCGGCGAGCCCGGCTTCCCCACCCCGGGGCATATCCTCGACGCCGCCCGGGCCACGCTGGACCGGGATGAAACCGGTTACACCCCCAATGCGGGGATCGCTCCCCTGCGCTCTGCCTTCGCCCGGCATGCGGGTGCCGCCTGCGGGAAAGAGATCAGCGCTGAGCGCGTCTTCGTTACGTCGGGGGCGCAGCAGGGCCTGCATTTGGCCATGAGCCTGCTCCTGGACGCCGGAGACGAGATCCTGGTGCCGAACCCGGGATACCCGACGTTCGCGATGACCGCCGAACTCCTGCACGCAGTGCCGGTGGCGTATCCCCTGTATCCGGAGCACGGGTTCCAGCCGAGGATCGAAGACATCGAAGCCCTGCTCACGCCGCGCACGCGGGTGCTGCTGCTGAATTCCCCGTCCAACCCGCTGGGGGCCGTGTTCAGCGGGGAACTGACCCGTGCGCTGGTGGAGCTGGCGCGGCGGCACGACCTGTGGATTCTTTCGGACGAGTGTTACGAGGCGTTCACCTTCGATGTGCCGCATGTGAGCCCCCTGGCGTTCGACGGCGACGCCGGGGAACGCGTGATCACTTCCCTCACCCTGTCCAAGACCTACGGCCTGACCGGCCTGCGCATCGGTGCGCTGGTGCTGCCCGAGGGACTGGAACCGGTCCTGAGCACGGTCATGGAGTCCATCGTGTCCTGTGTGGCATCCCCCTCGCAGTATGCGGCCCTGGCCGCACTCACCGGGCCGCAGGACTACGTAGACATGGCCTCCGCGCATTACCGGGCCAACCGGGATGCCGCCTGCTCCGTCCTTGCCGGGAAGGGAATCCGGTATCTCGAGGCACACGGCGCCTTCTACCTCTGGGCGGACGTCTCCCATGCGACCGGAGGAAACGTCCGGGACTGGGCCCTCCGCTTCCTGCACGAGCACGGCGTCGCCGTAGCCCCGGGTACTGCGTTCGGATCCATCGGCGAGGGCTGGATCAGGATTGCGCTGTGCGGGGACCGCGCGGAGCTGCTGGAAGGCGTGAGCCGGCTGCCGGAGCCCTGAGGCTGCGTAAGGCAGGTTGGGCAGCAAAAAGGGAGCGGCCCCGTAAAACGGAACCGCTCCCTTTTTGAGGGTCTAGGACCTACTTCGCGTCCGAGTCGACCGGAGCATCGGATTCGAGGTCTTCGTCGAAGTCCTCTTCGTCCTTGCGGTACGGATCGGCGTCGCCTGCGTAGCTGGCACCTTCCTTGAGCGCTGCCAGTTCGGCGTCGCGCTGCTTGGCTGCCCGGATCAGTTCCTCGAGGTGGCCGGCGTTAACCGGGATCTCGTCGGCAACGAATTCAAGCGTGGGGGTCAGGCGGACAGTGATGTTCTTGCCCACCTCGGCGCGCAGGATTCCGCGTGCGGATTCCAGGGCTGCCTTGGTATCTGCCTGCTGCTCTTCGTCGCCGAAGACCGTGTAGTACAAAGTGGCGTGCTGCAGATCATTGGTGACCCGTGCATCGGTGATGGTCACGAATCCCAGCCGGGGATCCTTGATCCGCCGCTCGAGCGCCTGGGCAACTACTACCTTGATACGGTCAGCGAGTTTCGCAGCGCGTGCTGGATCTGCCATTACCTCTCCTTACTAAGACTGGAAACATGTATCCGCAGGCCGCCGGGAGACCCGGCGGCCTGCGGCCACGGATTAGACGCGCGGCTTCTCGCGCATCTCGAAGGTCTCGATGATGTCGCCTTCGCGCACGTCGTTGAACGAGCCCAGGCCGATACCACATTCGAAGTCCGTCCGGACCTCAGTGGCGTCGTCCTTGAACCGCTTGAGCGAGTCCACGGTGAGGTTGTCACCGATGAGCTTGCCGTCGCGGGTGACCCGTGCCTTGGCGTTGCGGCGGATAACACCGGAGCGGACGATCGAGCCGGCGATGTTTCCGAACTTGGAAGAACGGAAGACTTCGCGGACCTCGGCGGTGCCGAGCTGGACTTCCTCGTACTCGGGCTTGAGCATGCCCTTGAGTGCGAGCTCAATGTCATCGATTGCTGCGTAGATGACGGAGTAGAAGCGCATGTCCACGCCTTCGCGCTCTGCCAGGTCGGCAACGCGCTCGGCCGGCTTGACGTTGAAGCCGATGATGACGGCGTTGTCCACCGTCGCCAGGTTGACGTCGTTCTGCGTGATGGCACCGACGCCGCGGTGGATGACGCGCAGCTGCACGCCTTCGCCGACGTCGATCTTGAGCAGCGAGTCTTCCAGGGCTTCGACTGCACCGGAAACGTCACCCTTGAGGATGAGGTTGAGGGTGTCGACCTTGCCGTCAGCAACGGCCTGGTCGAAGTCCTCGAGGCTGATGCGCTTGCGGCGCTTGGCCAGTGCGGCGTTGCGGTCCGCAGCCTCACGCTTTTCAGCGATCTGGCGGGCGGTGCGCTCGTCGTCGGTAACGAAGAACGTGTCGCCGGCGCGGGGAACGTTGGACAGGCCGAGCACCTGGACCGGACGCGAGGGTCCGGCTTCGGTGACGTTGTCGCCGTTCTCGTCGAACATGGCACGGACACGGCCGTGGGCCGTACCCGCCACGATGGTGTCGCCGACCTTCAGCGTTCCGGACTGGACCAGCACAGTTGCTACTGCACCGCGGCCCTTGTCCAGGTTGGCTTCGATCGCGATACCGCGGGCGTCCTTGTTCGGGTTGGCGCGCATGTCCAGGGCAGCATCTGCGGTAAGCAGAACGGCCTCGAGCAGGGCGTCGATGTTGAGGTTCTGGCGGGCAGAGACCTCCACGAACATGGTGTCGCCACCGTATTCTTCGGGAACCAGTCCGTATTCGGTCAGCTGGCCGCGGACCTTCTCCGGGTTGGCGCCTTCCTTGTCGATCTTGTTCACTGCGACCACGATCGGCACGTTGGCTGCCTGTGCGTGGTTGAGTGCTTCCACCGTCTGCGGCATAACGCCGTCGTCGGCTGCAACAACCAGGACAGCAATGTCGGTGACCTTGGCACCACGGGCACGCATGGCGGTAAACGCCTCGTGGCCCGGAGTATCAATGAAGGTGACGGCCCGCTCGATGCCCTCGTGATCGAAGGCGATCTGGTAGGCACCGATGTGCTGGGTGATACCGCCGTGTTCGCCTTCCACAACGTTCGAGTTGCGGATGGCGTCCAGCAGGCGGGTCTTACCGTGATCAACGTGACCCATGACGGTGACTACCGGAGGACGTGCCTCAAGCTGGTCGTCGCCTTCGGCTTCCAGTTCTGCCTCGAAGTCGATGTCGAACGTGCTCAGCAGTTCGCGCTCTTCGTCTTCCGGCGAGACAACCTGGATCTTGTAGCCCAGCTCCGTACCCAGTACGCCGAACGTCTCTTCGTCCAGGGACTGCGTGGCCGTTGCCATTTCACCGAGGTGGAACAGTACGGTCACCAGTGCTGCGGGGTTGGCCTCAATCTTGTCGGCGAAGTCCGTGATGGACGCACCGCGGCGCAGACGGACAACGGTGTTGCCGTCGCCGCGGGGTACCGAAACGCCACCCAGCGACGGAGCAGACATCTGCTCCAGTTCCTGCCGCTTGGCCCGCTTCGACTTGCGCTGCTTGCCGCGTCCTGCGCCGCCCTTGCCGAAAGCACCGGCAGTGCCGCCGCGTCCGCGGCCGCCCTTGCCGAAGCCGCCGCCAACCGGGGCGCCGCCGCCGCCGGTACCCGGGGCTCCGCCCGGTCCGCGGCGGGGTCCGCCGCCTGCACCGGGACGGCCCGGAGCTGCGGGACGTTCAGTGCGGTTGGGCATCATGCCCGGTGTGGGGCGTGCGCCGCCGGCGCCTGCTCCTGCCGGACGGGGAGTGCCCGGACGCGGTGCGCCGGGACGGGGAGTGCCGGGGCGCGGAGCACCCGGACGCGGTGCGCCGGGACGGGGTCCACCTGCACCGGCTGCGGGACGGGGGCCTGCGGCACCCGGCGTACCGGGACGTTCGGCCTCATCGCGGCGTCCACCCGGACGCGGCATGCCCTGCGAGGTAGCGAAGGGGTTGTTGCCCGGACGCGGTGCCCCGGTACCCCGTTCGCCGTCGCCGCGGCCACGCGGACGCGGCATGCCCTGGGAAGGCGCAAACGGGTTGTTGCCGGGGCGGGGTCCGCCACCGCCCGGGCGGGGTGCGCCGGGGCGGGGTGCCGAAGAGGCGGATGCCTTGGCGGCGTCTTCCTTGCCGGCTTCGGGTGCAGCGGGTTCCGCGGCGGGAGCCGGTGCTGCCGGAGCCTCGGCTGCGGGTGCAGCCGGAGCTGCCGGTGCCGGAGCGGCCTCAGCGGGAGCTGCCGGTGCCGGAGCGGCGGGCTGCTCTGCTGCGGGAGCTGCCGGGGCAGGCTTCGCGGAGCCGGGCTTGGGGGACGGGGCCGAAGGCTTGGACGCGGAAGCGTCAGCCTTGGCGGGGGCTGCCGGGGAAGCAGCAGCCTTGTTTTCAGACGCCGGGAAGGCGCCTCGAAGTTTCTTGACTACCGGGGCCTCAATAGTTGATGAGGCGGAACGGACGAATTCGCCCAGTTCCTGCAGTTTTGCAACTGCATCCTTCGAGGTAATGCCGAGCTCTTTAGCAAGCTCGTGTACGCGGACCTTGGCCACATTTCTCCTGTCTCGGTCCGCACCGAGCCAGGTACGAACCGTCTATTTACTGTGGGCTTCCACTGCAGTTGCAGCGGGGCCCATCGCAGAGCACAACAAAGTACTCATCGCTGGGTACTCATCGGGTTTCCATCAGATTTCTGACCCGCTTTCAGGTTGGACGGTTTTGAGTCCGTTCCCGGTCGGAACGTCCTCAAGGGCCTTGAACCAACGTTCAACGTCCGATATTTCCACGGAACCCCTAAAGGCCCGCGGAAAGCCCGAACGTTTCACTGCCAATCTCAGGCATGCCGTGTCGGGGTGCAACCAGGCACCCCTTCCAGGCATTCGGTGGTCCTCGTCGACACGGACGGCGTTGCCGCCTTCCATGCTGACACGGACCAACCGCAGCAGAACAGCTTGGTCATCCTTTTTCCTGCACCCTATGCACGTTCGCAATGGAACGTGCCTGGATACCCGATTTCCCGCGGCAGCGCCGGAAGCGGCTGCCGATGAATGGGACGCGGAGGGTGACCCGGCCTTATACATTCTAGCGCCTTTCTTGTCCGGCGCTGCATCCGCTTCCGGCACCGGAGCCTAGGAGGCCTTCGCGTCGGAAACGATATCGATCCGCCAGCCGGTCAGCTTGGCCGCGAGGCGGGCATTCTGGCCTTCCTTGCCGATCGCCAGGGAGAGCTGGTAGTCGGGAACCACAACGCGTGCGGACCTCAGGTCCTCGTCCGTAATGGTCACGGAGTTCACGCGCGACGGCGAGAGGGAGTTGGCGATGAACGTCGCCGGATCCTCGCTGAAGTCGACAATGTCGATCTTCTCGTCATGCAGTTCGTTCATGACCGCACGCACGCGGGAGCCCATCTCGCCGATGCAGGCGCCCTTGGCGTTGATGCCGGGGACATTGGCCTTGACGGCAATCTTGGAACGGTGTCCTGCTTCGCGTGCCAGCGCCACGATTTCCACGCTGCCGTCGGCAATTTCCGGAACTTCGAGTTCGAAAAGCTTGCGGACCAGGCCGGGGTGGGAGCGGGACAGCGTGATGGACGGACCCTTGAAGCCGCGGCGCACGTCAACGACGAACGCGCGCAGGCGGGAACCGTGGAGGTACTTCTCCCCCGGAACCTGCTCGGGCGGGGGCAGCAGTGCCTCCACCGAACCGAGGTTCACCTGGATCATGTGCGGGTTGTTGCCCTGCTGGATCTGGCCGGAGACCAGTTCGCCTTCGCGGCCCTTGAACTCGCCCAGGATGTTGTCATCCTCGACATCGCGCAGGCGCTGCAGGATGATCTGCCGGGCCGTGCTGGCGGCGATCCGGCCGAAGCCGGCCGGGGTGTCGTCGAACTCCCCCACCGTGGATCCGTCGTCGTCGAGCTCAGCAGCCCAGATGGTTACGTGACCGGTCTTCCGGTCCAGTTCCGCCCGCGCCTGCTCCTGGGCGCCGTTGGTCTTGTGGTAGGCAACCAGCAGAGCCTGCTCAATGGTCGGCACCAGCAGATCCAGGGGGATCTCCCGTTCGCGTTCCAGCAGCCTCAGCGCACTCATATCTATTTCCATCTAGGCCTCCTCAGCTGTGGTTTCATCATCCGGGGCGTCCTCGCCTACCGGGTCGTCTTCAAGGTGGGCGAATTCGACTTCAACGCGCCCCTTGCGGATGTCGGCGAATGCCAGGCGGACCGGGTCCCCCTGTTTGGCCTTCATCCCTTTCTTGACCGGGAGTTCCGGTATCAACGTAATGCCGTCGTCTTCGACGGAGATCAGCCGCCCCATCACGTCGTCGCCGCGCTCAACGGAAACGGACACCATCCGGCCTGCGTTGCGGCGCCAGTGGCGCGGCTCGGTGAGGGGACGGGAAACCCCGGGGGACGAAACCTCGAGGTTGTAGGGACGTCCGTCATCGCCCGGATCGTTGTCCATGGCTTCGGAAATCACTTGGGCTGCGGACGAAATCCTGTCCAGGCTGACGCCTCCGGGCTGGTCCTCGGGAAGGTCCACGATGACGTGGACAGTGCGGTGGGCACCTGCCAGCTTGATCTCGATGTCCTCGAGGAACAAATCCTGCATCTCTACCGTGGGGGCCAGATAATTCTTGAGCCGCTGCGTCTCCGCGGCTACTTCTGCACGCATCGCATTCCTGCGGTAATCCGACGACGTGTCTTTTTTGGGGTTGGGCCGAACCGCCATAGCTGCCTCCCACTAGATGTTGTTGTAGTCCTAGACTACCGACATTCCTGTGTCCTTGAGGCATCGATGCAGATGAGAGCGCGTTCGTGACATCATCGACTGTTGTGGATGAGCCCCTGGAAAACCCCGGACCCGAGCCCGCGCCTGCCCGCCGGTTCCGCCGTTTGGGTGCCGGGACGCTGCGTCTTGTGTTGTTCCTCGCACTCGGGGCGGTGATCCTCAGCTTCGGCCTGGTGGCCGGTACCGGGGACGGCCGGGAGCGCACCCGTTCCTTCTCGGAAATTGCCCTGGCCGAGGCGCGAACCAGCGCCCGGGCCCTTTCCGCCGAGGCGGGGGCACTGGCCGCTGCAGGGAAAAACCCCGAAGCAGTCGAACTCCTGGCCCAGGCCGAGGGGCTGCGCACTCAGGCTGCCCTTCTGACCAGCACCGGCCGGGAACCGGCCGCTGCCCGGAACACCTTCGAGGAACCGCTCGTTGTTTCCGGCTCGGCGGGAAAGGACCGGGCGGGCTCGCCCGCAGTTCCCGAGGCACCGGATGCCAAGGACCTCGAGCCCTATGTGCGGGCACTGGCGGCGTCTGCAAAGGCCAACCTGCAGGCTGCGTGGCGGGCGGACGCCGGCACGGCGCGCCTGCTCGCCGCGACCGGGGCCGCCCAGCAGGTCTGGGCCACTCGTACCGCGGGCCTATACGGCCTGGCCTTGCCGGAGACCAACGGCCCGCACACCGGAGATCCGGCTGCCGCAAGCGAAGCGACCGAGGCGCCGGCAGCGGAGAAGAAGTTGTCCAACTGCGCGGATGCCGGCACCGGAGAAAAGACCGCCGACACGGCAGCGGGAACTCCCTCCGGCAGGGCGGCAGCCGGTTCCGCGGCCCCCGACGCAGCCGCTGCCCTGAAGGCCGCCATTGACGCGGAATTCGGCGCCGCCTATGCCTATGAGGTGGCCCTCGCGCAGGATCCTTCCGCCGCAACCCGCGGCGGGCAGTGGCAGACGCGCATGGCCGCGCATCAATCCCGTGGCACGGACGCGGTGGCCTACCTGCCCGGCCTGTGCCTGCCGGCGGTGCCTCCGGTGGCCGCCTACCGCCTGGATGCAGGTTTCCTGCGCAATCCTGCCGACGCCCTGCCCCCACTGGAACAGCAGTTCCCGGCGGTCTACGCTGACCTGGTGGCGTTGAGCGAAGGAGAACTCCGCGGCTGGGCGATCGACCGGCTCGCCGCTGTCTCAGCGGAACTGTATCTGCAGACCGAAATCGTCCCCGCATCTCCCGGCCTCGACGCCGTCCCGGAGGATCTGCCGTGGAACTGATCCTTCGCCGCCCGCTCCCCCGTTCCGGCGGCCGCCATCCCCGCCGCAGCCGTAGCCGCCACCTCCGAGGAGAACTGCATGGCACCCGCCGTCGTCGTACCTGAGGCCCTGCGCCGACGCTACCTTGGCACCCGGGACGGCCGTACCTGGCTGGCTGGCCTGCCGGGACTGGTGGAGACCAGCCTGGCTGCTTTCCGGCTCGTTCCGGATCCGCCCGGGGCCGCGCCCTGGCACGGGCACGGAGCACTGGTGCTGCCCGTGCGTTCCGCCGACGGGAACCCCGCAGTGTTGAAGTTCCCGTTTCCGCATCCGGAAGCAGCCGCCGAGACGGCTGCCCTGGCCCTCTGGGACGGCAGAGGGGCCGTACGGCTGCTGGACAGGGACGCGGCCGGAACCTGCCTTGTCCTGGAACGCCTCGACCCCGACCGCACACTGTTGTCCGTGGACATGGACGCTGCCGTGCGGATCTGGGGTTCGCTCGTACGCCGGCTGAGCCTGCCGGAATCCGATTCGCCCCACTGGGCCGCCGTCCCCTCCCTGGCCCAGCACGCCGAACAGCTCTCGGACGAGCTGCCCGCGGAGTGGGACGCCCTGGGGCGTCCGTTTGAACGCTGGCTGCTGGAGGCCGCGCTGGAGGTCTGCCAGACCCGCGGCGCGGTGGGACGGCGGTCCGGCCGGGACGTCCTGGTCCACGCGGACCTGCACTATGCCAATGTCCTGGCCCGTCCCGGACACCCCGGCGACTACGCCGCCATCGACCCGCAGGCGGTCTTCGGCGAGGCCGAGTACGCCGTGGCTCCGATGCTGTGGAACCGCCTGCATGATCTGGATGCCTCGGCGCCGGAGGAGGCTCTGCTGGCACGGCTGGACGGCCTGTGCGCCGCCGCGGGCCTGGACCGGAACGCGGCGCTGGACTGGAGCGTCCTGCGTGAGGTCACCAACGCGCTGGATTACGTGCGCGAAGGGCAGCACGGCGACGCGCAGCGGTCCGTCTGGGTGGCATCGGCACTGACCGGCCGGCGGCATCCGGGCATTCCGCCGGTGCAGGAGCTGCCGGCCGCCTAGGCGCGGATGTTCTCCACCCAGACGTCGTGGCCAAGCTTGACGATCAGGGCGGCAACGACCACCAGGAAAACTATCCGGATGAACTTGCTGCCCTGCTTGACCGCCATCCGGGCACCGAGATAGCCGCCGATCATATTCGCGAAGCCGAGCACCAGTCCCAGCCCCCAGAGCAGCGATCCGTTCGGAAGGAAAAACGCCAGGGCCCCGAGGTTGGTCGCCATGTTCACGATCTTGGCCTTGGCGCTGGCTGCGAGGAAGTTGTACCCGAGCAGGGTCACCATGGCGATGATCAGGAAGGAACCGGTCCCCGGGCCGATCAGTCCGTCATAGAAGCCGATCACCAGGCCGATACCGGCTGCGGTGCCGTAGTGCCGGCGCCCGGTGTGGCGCAGTTTCGTCAACTCGCCGACGGTGGGCTTGGTTGCAGTGAACACCGCCACCGCCACAAGCGCCACCACGATGATGGGTTTGAAGACCGACGACGGGAGCGAGGCGGCCAGGATGGCTCCGCCGAAGCTCCCGGCCAAGGCAATGCCCGCCATCGGCAGCGCCGTCCGGAGGTCCGGATGGGCCCGCCGGTAATAGGTCACGGCACTGGTGGTAGTGCCGAAAATGGAGCCCATCTTGTTGGTCGCCAGGGCCTGGACCGGGCTGATCCCCGGTACGAGGAGGAGCGCGGGAAGCTGGATCAGCCCGCCGCCGCCCACCACTGCATCCACCCAGCCGGCAGCCAGGCCTGCCACCACCACAAGCGCGATGGTGGCAAGCGTGACCTCCTCGAGACCGGAGACCACGAAGGGCTACTGCGCTGCGGCGCGGCGCACGTACTCCACCGCTTCGGCAACAGGAACGTTCTCGGCGTTCCCGGTGGCACGGTCCTTGATTTCCACGACGCCGTCCGCCAGCCCGCGGCCGACCACCAGGATGGTCGGGACGCCGATCAGTTCCGCGTCGCCGAACTTCACGCCCGGGGATACCTTGGGACGGTCGTCGTAGATGACTTCCAGTCCCGCAGCCTCGAGCTCTTCGGACAGCTGGGCGGCGGCGTCGAAAATCTCGGAGCCGCGGCCCGTGGCCACCACGTGCACATCGGCCGGTGCCACCGCGCGGGGCCAGATGATCCCCTTGTCGTCATGGTGGGATTCGGCAAGGGCAGCGACCGCGCGGGTCACGCCGACGCCGTAGGAACCCATGGTGACCGTGGCCAGCTTGCCGTTGCGGTCCAGGACCTTCAGGCCCAGGGCATCGGCGTACTTGCGGCCGAGCTGGAAGATGTGGCCCATTTCGATGCCGCGGGCTGCTTCGAGCGGGCCGGAGCCGTCCGGAGCCTCGTCGCCTTCGCGGACTTCAACGGCCTCAATGGTGCCGTCCCAGGTGAAATCGCGCCCTGCGACCAGGCCGATGACGTGCTTGCCGGACTCGTTGGCGCCGGTGATCCAGCTGGTGCCGGTGACCACGCGGGGATCCACGAGGTACAGCAGGCCGGTGGCGGATTCGGTGCCCAGGACGGGCTCGTCGGTGCTCAGGCCCGGGCCGATGTACCCCTTGACCAGGCCGGGGTGCTTCTTGAGGTCTTCGTCCGTGGCGGCGTCAACGGCCAGCTCGCCGCCCATCCCTACATGGGAGCTGATGTTGGCTTCAATGCGCTTGAGGTCGACGGCGCGGTCGCCGGGCACGCCGACAACCACAATGCGGCGTTCCCCGGTTGGCAGGGTGACGGCCAGGACCACGTTCTTCAGGGTGTCTGCGGCAGACCATTCGCCTGCTTCGCGCGGGAAGCGGGCGTTGACGTCGTTTACGAGGGTTTCGATGGTGGGGGTGTCGGGAGTGTCCACCACACGGGCCGCCGGCGCGCCGGTGTAATCGATGTCCGCGGGCACCACGGTGGTGACGGCTTCGACGTTGGCAGCGTAACCGCCTGCCGAGCGCACGTAGGTGTCTTCACCCACGGCCATCGGGTGCAGGAACTCCTCGCTCTTAGACCCGCCCATGGCGCCGGAGACAGCCGAGACGACGACGATTTCCAGGCCCAGGCGCTCGAAGATCCGCAGGTAGGCCCCGCGGTGCGCCTGGTAGCTGGCGTCCAGGCCTTCGTCATCCATGTCGAAGGAGTAGGAGTCCTTCATAATGAACTCGCGGCCGCGAAGCAGGCCGGCGCGCGGCCGTGCCTCGTCGCGGTACTTGGTCTGGATCTGGAACAGGGACACCGGGAGGTCCTTGTAGGAGTTGTAGAGGTCCTTGACCAGGAGGGTGAACATTTCCTCGTGGGTCGGTGCCAGCAGGTAGTCCGCGCCCTTGCGGTCCTGCAGGCGGAACAGGTTCTCTCCGTACTCGGTCCAGCGGTTGGAGGTTTCGTACGGCTCACGCGGCAGCAGCGCCGGGAAGTGCACTTCCTGGGCGCCGATGGCGGCCATTTCCTCACGGATGATGTTCTCCACCTTGCCCAGCACCCGCAGGCCCAGCGGCAGCCAGGAGTAGATGCCCGGCGCCGCCCGGCGGATGTAGCCGGCACGGACAAGGAGCCGGTGGCTGGCGACGTCGGCGTCGGCCGGGTCTTCGCGCAGGGTGCGCAGGAAAAGGGTGGAAAGTCGAAGGACCACGCTGGGAATCCGTTTCTGCAGCCAGTCGGCTGCATCTCTCAAGAATGTATGCCCTACTAATCTAACGCGCCCGGCTGTCGATGCCGGACAGGCGTACGACGACGGCGGGGCCGGACCTGCAGCGCAGGTCCGGCCCCGCCCGAATCGGGTAACGCCGGGTTAGGTGCCGGTTACTTCTTTTCCAGCTCGGCGTACACCGCGTTGATGAGTTCCTCGGCCTCGGCTACGGAAGCCTCGGGATCGGAAGCGTTCACGAACCGGGCTGCGATGTTCGTGGTGCCGCTGGCGGCTGCAACCTGGGTGATGCCTTCCTCGATGGTTCCGTTGGACGTGATCGAGTGGAAGGCCTGGGTGGTATCCGCGTCTGTCGACGCGTCAATGCCTTCATTGACCACCGTCGCCTGCCCTCCCGGACCTTCCATGGTGTATTGGGCGCATTCGTCCAACAGTGTGTCGTTGTCCTCGACCTGCTTTTCCAGGACAGCCGGGTCTGAGTGGCTGACGACTGTCAGTGAATCGGTCTCGTTGAGCAGCAGGACTGCAATATAGGCGTTGTCCAGCACCTTGTTGACGTTCGTCGAGGCCAGCACGTCGCAGGCCGCCGGCGCTATGGTGATGTTTTCCAGGGGATCGACGGCGTTCATCATGTCCGGGCGCACCGTCTCATCGTTGCCGAGCGGGCCGTCCAGATTCTTGTCCTTCATGACCGCAGCGAGTGCGTCTTCCAGCTCATCCGCCGTGTACTGCTTCTCCCCGACCGCCTGCGTGGCGGGCGTGGGCGAAGACTCTGCCGACGCGGATCCCGAATCGCCGTCGGAGCTGCCGCAGCCCGAAAGTACAAAGACGCCGGCTATGAGCAGGGCGCCGGCCTTAATGGTTTTCTTCACTTTTCCCCCAGTTTGAAATGCTCCGCGGGCCGATCCGGCCGCGGTTGATGTTGTGTGTGCGTTCACGCCGCTACTTCGATTCGAGCTCTGCGTACACCGCGTCGATGGCTTCCTCCGCGTCGGCGATGGCTGCGTCCTCGTCGGCCGGATCGAACAGGGAAACGCTGACTTGGACGGTGCCCGAGATCCCTATGACGTGGATGGCCGTTCCCTCGGAACCGATTCGGTCAATCGTCGTCCGGTATGCCTGGGTGGTGGGCGCCTCCGTTGAGGCCTCAATCTTCTCCAAAGATGCGGCGAGCTCCGCTTCCCCGTTGGCCATCTGGATTTGCGCACAGTCGGCGACTGCCGTTTCGCTGCCTTCAACCTGCTCTTCAAGGACCGATGCGTCGTCGTAGCTGACCAGTGTCAGCACATCCGAGTCGTTGACACCGCCGAAGGCAAGGTTGCCTTCCTGGATTTTCCTGTCGAAGGTGGACGAAAGCAGGGCAGCGCATTTTTCCGGCTCAATTGAAATGTCCGTGTAGGACGCGTCCTCGAACTGGGGCCGCAGCATCGCATCGTTTTCAACGTCGCCTGTCAGGATCCCGTCCTCCGTGACGGCCACCAACGCGTCTTCCAGCTCATCTGCGGAATACTGGTCCTGGCCGACTGCCAGCGTGGGCGCGGGTGAGGACTCTGCCTCCGCGGATCCCGAATCGCCGTCGGAGCTGCCGCAGCCCGAAAGTACAAAGACGCCGGCTAAGAGCAAGGCGCCGGCCTTGATGGTTTTCTTCACTATTCCCCCATTTTGGATGTTTCTCCGGCCGCAATCCGGCAACATTTCTTTGTTTTGCCGTCGGCATTGGGCCATGGCTTCCGGATAGGAAGCCCGCTGAGAATCCTAACCACGTGATCCGGCTCACCCTAAATCGGTGCTAGCCCTCAATGCGGTCCAGTACCTCCTCGAGGAGCGGCGCGACGTAGCGGATGCTTTCCTGGGGATCTGCCTCGTGGAGCGTGATCTGTACCGAATTCGTCCCGGACCAAGCGGTCAGTACCACTGACGTCTGCGTGGTGCCGTTGGCGGTCTGGCGGGTGACGTATGCCTGCGATGCGTCGCCGACGGTAGGCATGTCAAGCGCTTCACCAGCCAGGGAAACTGTCCGCCCGTTGGCGGTCAAGCTGTACTCGGGGCAGGACGCGAGCTGCCGCTTACTCATCTTGGATTCTTCCGCAACGGCCTCTTCACTGGACCAGCTGATAACGGAGATGGTGTCCGGCATGCCCGGGGCGTTGCCCTCGATAGCCAAGGCACCCATACTGGCCTCGCGGAGAGCCTTCGTCGGATCGATGCCCTCGGTCGGGTTGCAGGGGCTGTACTCGACACCCTTCATGGCCTCCACGCTCCGGGCCGTGTTCTGCTTCAGCTGGGCCTCTTCCAGCACCGTGCCGCCGATGTCCAGATCGGTGTTAACCTCGCTCAGGACGGCGGCCAGCTCCGCACCGCTGAGTGCTCCTGCGCCGGTTCCGCCGGCCCCTTTGGACGCGGAGGACGTTGCCGACGGGGACGGCTTTGCGGACTTGGTGGACTTGGCGGGCTTCGACGGCGACGGTTTCCCGGTTGCGGTCGCGGCCGCTTCGCCGTCCCGGGCAGCAGGCTCATCGCCTCCTCCGCAGCCGGTGAGGACCAGGGCCAGCGCCAGACCCGCGCTTGCGGCTCCTGCCCGCCGGGATCCGGCCCGCAATGCGGAACTTGTTGTTTTTGTGGTGAAAGCACTCATCTTCCTGATCCCCCAACGTCGTTGTCGGCGGACAGGGTGCCTGGCCGCGCCTGCACCTCGGAACGGGGCTGCGGGCGTGCCGCCGGCGCATTGCACCTGCTCCCCCGTGCCGAGTGCGTGCCCAGAGCCTACGGCATCCCGGACACCGCGCCGAACAGACCGGCCGGGGCTGGGGCTGGCGCGGGGGCAGGGGCAGGCTAGAAGAGGATGGTTGCGAAGGTACCCACCTGATTGAAGCCGACGGCCTCATACGTGGCACGGGCCGGCGCGTTATAGGAGTTCACATACAGGCTGACAACCGGGGCAACGTCCAGGGCGGCGCCAACGACGGCGGACATGTAGGACCGGCTCAGCCCCTGTCCGCGGTATTCCGGATTCATCCAGACACCCTGCACCTGCACGGCCTGCCGGGAGACCGTACCGAGCTCGGCCTTGAACACCACCCGGCCGGCGGCGTCGAAATCCACCAGCGACTGACGGCGTTCGATCAGGCCCTTGACCCGCTGCCGGTAGTGCCGGTCTCCGTTGGAGACCGGCGAGTAACCCACTTCTTCCTCGAACATGGCCGTGCAGGCGGGCAGCAGCACATCGAGCTCTTCAAGGCGGGCAGGACGCAGCCCCGGCGCCGCAACGACGGCGGAGGGCTCGGCGATCTGCAGCAGGGGCTGCTCCGGACGGACATCGAACGGCTGCGGGGAAACATTCCGAAGCTCGGACCAGAGGGAGAGCACCGCCTCTGAGGGACCGAAGATGGACGAGAACCGGTTCCGCGACTTGGCCAGATACTGTCCGACCTCCGGGCCGGTATCGGCATCGAGACCGACTGGAACCACGTTCACACCGGACCAGCACGCACCGATCAGCGTGCCGCCGTCGAACACTCCCACAATCCGTCCACCCGCCGAGGTGGGGGCTGCCGTCCGGGCCGTCTCCAAGTGGGAAAGCATGAAAATGTTGGCGACCGGGTCGGCGGCGGCCAGATCCCACAGTGCAACGGTGTCGTCGTCGCGCAGGATCCGCAGCGCCGCACTCGAGGAGGCGCTGCGGATATCGGACTTAGCTGACGGTAACCATGGGGCCACCCGTCCCAGCATCCTCGCCATCGGGTTCTCCCATATCTTCCGCGATCCTCATCGCTTCTTCGATGAGGGTTTCCACAATCTGGTCTTCGGGGACGGTCTTGATAACTTCACCCTTGACAAAGATCTGGCCCTTGCCGTTACCGGAGGCTACACCCAGGTCCGCTTCGCGCGCTTCACCGGGTCCATTTACTACGCAGCCCATCACGGCAACGCGCAGCGGGATGGTCATGCCTTCGAGGCCCGCGGTGACCTGCTCGGCCAGCGTGTAGACGTCCACCTGGGCGCGGCCGCAGGACGGGCAGGAAACGATTTCGAGCTTGCGGGGCCGCAGGTTCAGCGACTGCAGGATCTGGTTTCCAACCTTGATCTCCTCCACCGGAGGAGCGGAGAGGGAAACGCGGATGGTGTCGCCGATGCCCTTGGACAGCAACGCCCCGAAAGCAGTGGCGGACTTGATGGTGCCCTGGAAAGCGGGACCGGCTTCGGTCACGCCCAGGTGCAGCGGCCAGTCGCCGCGTTCGGCCAGCAGTTCGTAGGCACGCACCATGACCACGGGGTCATTGTGCTTTACGGAAATCTTGAAGTCGTGGAAGTCGTGTTCCTCGAAGAGGGATGCTTCCCAGACGGCGGATTCAACCAGCGCCTCCGGCGTTGCCTTGCCGTACTTGGCCAGCAGCCGCGGGTCGAGGGAACCGGCGTTGACGCCGATGCGGATGGAGACGCCCGCGTCCTTCGCGGCATTGGCGATCTGCTTGACCTGGTCGTCGAACTTTCGGATGTTTCCGGGGTTCACACGCACCGCCGCACAGCCGGCGTCGATCGCCGCGAAGACATACTTCGGCTGGAAGTGGATGTCAGCGATCACCGGGATCTGGGACTTCTTCGCAATGATCGGCAGCGCGGCTGCATCATCGGCGCTGGGGCAGGCAACGCGGACGATGTCGCAGCCGGACGCCGTCAGTTCGGCGATCTGCTGCAGCGTCGCGTTGATGTCCGTGGTGGGGGTGGTGGTCATGGACTGAACGCTGATCGGCGAGTCCGAGCCGACTCCAACGGAGCCCACTTTGATCTGGCGGGTCTTGCGGCGGGGCGCAAGCGTGGGCGGCGGTGCAGCTGGCATTCCAAGGTTGACCGAGGTCAAAACGTCCTCCATGTGCCGAAACGGCAGGTATTAGGCTGTGAAGCGCGCGCTAATGAAACGCGCCCTTCCTATTATCACCCCGCCCCGGACAGAGACTGCTGGGGGCGGGCGAATATCACTGTGGGCTTAGAACGTCAGGGCTATGCGAGGTCGGAGAATGCGCCGAGGGCAGGTTTCCAGGCAGTGGTCTTCATGCCGGAAATAGCGCCGACAACGGCGAACGGATCCTGCTTCAGCAGGGCAAGCAGGCCGGTTTCATCCTCTGCAACAACCAACAGCAGCGCTCCGGCGCCGTCCACGAACGCGCCCGCAGACAGGACATGCCCCTCATCCACAAGCTGCTGCAGCCACTGGCGGTGTGCGGGACGGTGCTGGTCGCGGAGTTCGGCCGAATCGGCGTCGTAGACATACTCAACTGCAAAAATACTCATGCCCTAAAGCCTACGGGATGCCCGGACTGCAGCGGGTCAGGGGGCCCGGCAGCGCACGGTTACAGCAGGAACAAGCGGATGGGAACGGCTACTGCCACGGCCCACAGCATGGAGGCCAGCGTGCCGATGATGAAGCGCTCCGCCGCCGCCGGGGTCTCCTTGAGCTCGGCGTACCGTCCGAGCCCCTTCACTGCGACGACGTAGGCGATCGCCACCGGCTCGTCGGCCAGGACCGCTGCGGCCACCGCGAGGCGTTCCAGCACGCCGATCGCCAGCCCGCCGCGGAGGATGGCAGCCGGCGGCGGAGGCGGCGGGTTCTGGACTGCGCTGGCCAGGCGCAGCACGCCGGCCGTCACGGGCCAGCCGAGCAGCGCGGCGGCCAGGAGCCCGGTCACAACCCACACAATCGTCATTGATCCGTCCTTCGTTGAGCTGGTCCCGTTCCGCCGGCGAGGTCATCGGCACGCTCCAGCAACACTGCCGCTGCGGGCCGTGCAGCCCATTCCTCCTGCCAGCCACCCCGTCTGGCAGCCTTACTCACCGCCTGGGAACTGATGCCGAGCTTACGGGCAGCAGCAGTCTGCGAACCCCATTTACCGGGGTCCACGTGCTGCAGGATCCGCCATTCGGCGTCCGTGCGTTCGGCGATCAAGCGGCCGAGCAGGACCAGGACCGCCTCTGCCTCGGGGGCGCCCGGCGATCCCTCCACCGCAACGGGCGGCCGGTCGCCGCTTTTCTTGGCCCGGTCCACCGCCCGGCGGGCCGCGACAAAGGCCGGTCCTCCTGCTGCGCGGGGGCTGGCCGGCAGGGGTTCATGGACCCCTCCGACGCCGACACCCACGTACCAGTCCCCGTCCCGCAGGACGCGTAGAACGGCGTCGGTAGCGGTCCGGGCCGAGTCGCAGACGCCCTGGATCTCATCCCCCACCGACCGTTCGAAGGCCAGCAGCATCGGCAGGTCTGCGAGGGCAGCCAGGAGCTGCGGCACCTTGTCTTCGCTGCCCTGGCTGTTGCGCTGGTCGATCGTGAGGACGAACATGTTGCAACCGTAAGCGTATGCAAATCAGATTGCAACCGTTTATGGGTTCATTCTCTTTTGCAACTCGGCGGGAGGGGTAGCTGCTGAGGCGACGGCGGGGCCTGGGTCGCGGGGTGCCGAGGCACGGGCGGCGGGCGGCGGGCGGCGGGCACAGCGTCCCACCCGGTGGTACTTGTGGCGGATGGGACCCCAGCAGCACCCACCTGTCCCAGACAGTGGGACCCTCTGCGGCAGCGTGGCCGGAATTGGAAGCCCGAAGGCCTACGCCGTAGGCACGTTCTGACGGGCCAGGCAGGACAGGAGCCGCGCCGGTTCACGGCAGGACACCAGCACGACGCTCGGCCCGCATTCGATCCGAACTGACGGTCCGCCAACCAGGTAGCCTTTGGCCCCCGGAAGGCTCCGGAGCCCCATACCCTCCGTCAGCCCGGTAACCGGTCCTGCTGAGGCCCGCGTGATGTCCCGATACGGAATCTCGGTGGCAAACACCACCGCCACCCGGATCTGCACACTTTCCGGGCCTACCTGGATCCGAGCTGTCATCATCACGACGGCGACGAACACCACGGTTATCAGCACGCCCAGCACGAGCGGCAACGGCCCGGCTTCGAGTGCGGCAAGGATGCTCCCGCCTGCAGCCGCCAAGCCCAGCAGACCCACGATCAGCCGGTACTGTGCCGGCAAACCCGTACGGAAGGTGGTTGTTTCTGCTTCTCCCCCGGAACTCATGCCTGCCATCTTGCCACCCCGTGCCTTGAAACACGTGGATCCGAGGCCCGACTCAGATTCCCTGCGTTTTGTCGCAATCCCTGCGCCGCGCAGCGCAGGGATCCGGACAAACCGCAGGGATCTGGACAAACCGCAGGCAGCGGGAACCACCGGCACAGCACCCGCGCAGGCGCCCGGATAAGGCGGGGTCACCGGACCAGCGGGAACCACCGGCTCAGTGCCCGCGCAGGCGCCCGGATAAAGCGGTTCACCGGACCAGCGGGAACCACCGGCTCAGTGCCCGCGCAGCACCCGCGCAGGCGCCCGGCTAAGGCGGCTTTAATATCCCGGCGAGCTCTGCGAGCAAGGGATTTCGTTGCCGCCGTTCCGGCCGCCGGAGCGGGACCGGGGAAACCTAGTTGAACAGGCTGACCGGCTTCACGATGTCCGCGTAGATCAGCAGCGCGCCCATCCCCATCAGCAGCACCGCCACGGCGTACGTCAGCGGAAGCAGCTTCGCCATGTCGAAGGGCCCCGGATCCGGACGGCGGAACAGTTTCGCCACGCGGCGCCGCAGTCCCTCCCACAGCGCCCCGGCAACGTGGCCGCCGTCCAGGGGCAGCAGCGGAATGAGGTTGAAGACGAACAGCGCCAGGTTCACGCTGGCAACAAGTCCGATGAGCGTTGCCACCCGGTCCGTTAGCGGAATGGCTTCCTCGGCGGAGATTTCCCCGGCAATGCGGCCGACGCCCACCACGCTCATGGGTCCGTTCGGGTCCCGGGGTTCGGAGGAGAACGCGGCCTGGGCAACGTCCACCAGACGCTGGGGAAGGTTGACCACCACGCCGGCGATGTTGACCAGGTTGTCCCCCACCGCAGGCAGCACAGCCGTGGCCGGCTGGTTCACCAGTTCCTGCTCCGCGCCGACTCCGATGAAGCCCACTTCCTCCGTGAGGTAGTTGCCGGCGTCGTCGGTCTTGGCGGCTCCGTCGTCGCCCACCACCGGACGTTCCGTGAGCAGCGGCGTGATGCTGGTCTGGGTTTCGACGCCGTCCCGCTCATAGGTCAGCGGAACCGTGCGTCCGGCAGCCTCGCGGATCCAGCCCGTGAGCTCTTCCCAGGACGTAACGTCCCGGCCGTCGAACTTCGTGATGGTGTCCCCGGGAAGCAGGCCCGCCTCATGGGCAGGGGCGGCCGGGTCGGCTTCCGTGCAGTCGGTCTGTCCGGTGGCGGCCTGCTGCTCGGCGGAAATCACGCACTCGTTGACCGAGGCCAGCGTGGTGGTGGTCTGCGCGGTGCCGAAGCCCATCAGCAGGACCGCAAAAAGCACGACGCCGATCAGCAGGTTCATGAACGGCCCGCCGAGCATGATGATGATCCGCTTGTAGACGGGAAGCTTATAGAAAACCCGGTCCTCGTCGCCCTCGACCAGGCGGTCGGTCTCAGCCTGCCGCGCTTCGGTGGCGAGCTGCTGGAACATGCCGGTGCTGGAACGCCGCACCTCGCCGTCGTGTTCCTTGTTGGGCGGGAACATTCCGACCATGGAAACGTAACCGCCCAAGGGCAGTGCCTTGACACCGTATTCGGTTTCGCCGCGGGTCCGGGAGAAAACGGTGGGTCCGAACCCGATCATGTACTGGGTGACCCGCACCTTGAAGGCCTTGGCCGGCAGGAGGTGGCCTACCTCGTGCAGGGCGATGGAGGCAGCAATGCCGGTCGCCACGAACAGCACGCCAAGGATGAAAAGCAGAATGGTCAACGGGCTTCCTTCAGTTCAACTGCGGCTCTTGTCATCTTCCACAACGCTTCCGCGCGGCGGCACGTGCCCATTCCTCCGCCGCCAGCAGCGACTGGAGGGTGAGCGGCCCCGAGTCCGGGGCGTCGTCAAGTACGGCGGCGATCGTATCAACGATGTCTGTGAACCCGATCAATCCGTCATGGAAGGCGTCCACGGCTTCCTCGTTGGCAGCGTTGTAGACGGCCATGCGCGTTCCCCCGGCGGCGGCCGCCTGCTTGGCCAGCGCGACGGCGGGGAAGGCTTCCTCATCCAGGGGTTCGAAGGTCCATTCGGTGGCCTGGGTCCAGTCGCAGGGCTGTGCGGCGCCGGGCACCCGGTGCGGCCAGCCCATGCCCAGCGCGATCGGCAGCCGCATATCCGGCGGCGAGACCTGGGCAATGGTGGAGCCGTCCACGAACTGCACCATGGAATGCACCATGGACTGCGGATGGACGACGACGTCGATCCGGTCCAGCGGGATGTCGAACAGCAGGTGCGCCTCGATGACTTCCAGCGCCTTGTTGACCATGCTGGCCGAGTTGGTGGTGATCACCCGGCCCATGTTCCAGGTCGGGTGGGCCAGTGCCTGTTCCGGCGTGACGTCCGCAAGTTCGGCGCGCTTGCGCCCGCGGAACGGACCGCCCGAGGCCGTCACCACCAGCCGGTCCACTTCGCCGTGGGTGCCCGAGCGCAGGGCCTGGGCGAGTGCCGAATGCTCGGAGTCCACCGGAACCAGCTGCCCGGGAGCAGCGGCACGCTTGACCAGCTCTCCGCCCACGATGAGGGATTCCTTGTTCGCCAGGGCCAGCAGGTGCCCGGCGGCCAGGGCCGCCAGCGTGGGTTCCAGTCCAATCGACCCGGTGATGCCGTTGAGCACGACGTCGGCTTCGGTCCAGGCGGCGATTGCGGTGGCCGCGGACTTTCCGACAAACAGTTCAGGTGTATATCCGGTGATGCCGGCGGCGGCGGCAGCGTCGGAGATGTGCCGGTGCAGGGTGGGCAGGTCGACGGCGGCGCAGCCTACCGCCTCCGCCCGGGTGTGCACGGCCTGCCGGGCCAGGAGCTCCGGGTTGGACCCGCCGGCGGCCAGCGCCACAATGCGGAACCGCTCCGGTGCGCCGTCGGCCACGTCGATGGCCTGCGTTCCAATCGACCCGGTGGAACCGAGCAGGACCACCCGCCGGGGCAGATGGTCCGATCCGGGCCGGCGGGAACGGACGTAGTCGGATTCAGAGGAGATCGAGTCGGAAGGCTGCATGCCTCCAGTATCCCGCAGCCCGGCGGCCTTCCGCATTGCCGCGCGCCGGGGAAGCCGGGGGCAAGCCAGTGAAGCCGGGGAAGCCGGTACCCGGAACTAGCGGGCCGGCTGCAGTGCCTGCACGGCGTCGGGAACAGGCGTGGTCCCGGAGACCAGGCCCAGCGCCTGGTGGACGCCGTTGCCGGTCTTCAGCAGCTCGGCGAGGACGGCGGCGACGTCCTGCCGCGGGATGGACTCCCGGTCTACCTCCGGGGCGAGTTCCACCAGGCCGATGGGGGCGTCGTTGGTCAGGATGCCCGGCCGGACAATTGTCCAGTCCAGCTGGCTGCGTGCCATCAGGTCTTCTTCGGCGGCGAGCTTGGCCACCAGGTAGGCGTACATCACCTCGTCCATCGACTCCGGGCGGGCGCCGCCTCGGACGGCGTCGAGGCCGCCGGAGGAGACCTGGAGGAACCGGCCGGCTCCTGCCTGCTCGGCGGCGTCGGCCAGCAGTACGGCGGCGGCACGGTCCACGGTGTCCTTGCGGGCGGCACCGCTTCCGGGTCCGGCGCCGGCGGCAAAGACGGCCGCATCCGCACCGGTGAGGACCTGTACTACGTCCTCCAGGGTGCTGTTCTCCAGGTCCAGCACCACCGGTGCGACGCCGTCCGCTTCCAGGTCCGTTGCCTGGTCCGGGTTACGGATCAGGCCGGCAACATCGTGTCCGTCCGCCGCCATGAGTCGTCCCAGTTCGCGTGCGATTCTTCCGTGGGCTCCCGCTATGACTATGCGCATGATGAAAGAGTAGCGGCCGTCACGGCCGGAATCAGCCCTGCGCGCGCCGCAGCGTCTGCTCGGCCTGCTTCAGCAGCGGACCGTCGATCATTTGTCCGCGGAAGTTAAACACTCCCCCGTGGTTCCCGGCCTCGGCCAGCACCTGCTCGGCGTAGGTGACGTCTGCGGGGTCGGGTGCGTAGGCGGCGCGCACGGCAGCGACCTGGCCGGGATGGATGCAGGCCTTGGCCGCGAACCCCGAGGCGACGGCGTCGCGCGCTTCGACCTCCAGTCCCTCGGTATCCGGGATGTTGCCGTAGATCGAGTCGATGGCCCCCTTGCCGAAGGCGCCGGCGGCGAGCAGCACCGTGGAGCGGGCCTGCACGGCGACGCTGCGGTAGGTGCCGTCCTGGTGGCGGCTGGATTCCCCGCCGAGCGAAGCCAGCAGGTCCTCGGCGCCCCACATCAGGGCCGCCACGTTCTCCGCAGCGGCAATGTCCGCGGCCCGTACCACGCCGAGCGCCGTTTCCAGCAGGGCGACGACGGTGAAACCGGCGAGCGCCCGGGCGACGGCGCTTCCGTCCTCCGTCTTGGCCAGCATCACGGTGCGGTACGGGGTCTGGTACAGGGCGGCGAGGTCCCGCTCGAAGTCCTCCGTCCCGAGCGGATTGACGCGGACAATGGTGCGTTCGGGGTCCAGCTCCGCGGCGATGATGTTCTTCCGGGCCGCTTCCTTGTCCCGGGGAGCGACGGCGTCCTCGAGGTCCAGGATGACGGCATCCGCCCGCTCGGCAGCCTTGCCGAAGCGTTCGGGCCGGTCCCCCGGGCAGAAAAGCAGTGCTGGTCCCATGGGGAAGGTCGTCATCGCTGTACTCCTAGGTCTTTCCTGTTGTGCTTGCCGATCCAACCTATCGCGTACCGGCGCCGGCCTCCCGTGCGGCGTAGCCCTCCTCCGTCCACATCAGGGCGGTCCGGGTGCACCGCCCGACAATGTCACCGTTTTGGTTCCTGCCGGTATGGGTCAGCGTGACGATCCCCTGCCCGGGCCGGGAAGAGGAGAGCCGTTTGTCCGCGACTTCGGTTTCGGTATACAGGGTGTCGCCGTGGAAGAGCGGGTGCGGGAAGCTGATCTCCCCCAGCCCCAGCTGCGCCACCAGGGTGCCCTGCGTCAGTTGCGCCACCGACTGGCCCACCATCGTGGCCAGGGTGAACATGGAGTTCACCAGCCGCTGCCCGAACGGCTGGACCTCGCTGTAGGCGGCATCCAGATGCAGGCCCTGGGTGTTCATGGTCAGGGTGGTGAACAGGACGTTGTCCGCCTCGGTGACTGTGCGGCCGGGCCGGTGGCGGTAAACGGCTCCCGGCTCGAACTCCTCGTACCAGAGGCCGCGCTGCTCAATGACCCGGGGCGCCATCGCGACCTCCTCGGTGCCGGCGTCGGGCTCCTCATACGTCAAGGGAAACCTCCAACGGTGCATCCGTGCCCGCAACCACTTCCTCGATGCTGACGCCGGGCGCGGTCTCGCGCAGCACCAGCCCCTGGGGGCCAACCTCGATCACGGCCAGGTCGGTGACGATCAGGTCCACGCAGCCCTTTCCGGTCAGCGGCAAGGAGCATTCGCGCACGATCTTGGGCCGTCCCGCCCGGTCCAGGTGCTCCATCATGACGATCACCCGCTTGGCGCCGAACACCAGGTCCATTGCCCCGCCCATGCCCTTGACCATCTTTCCGGGCACCATCCAGTTGGCCAGGTCGCCGTTCGCTGCCACTTCCATGGCACCCAGTACCGCGACGTCCACATGCCCGCCGCGCACCATGCCGAAGGAAGCGCCGGAATCAAAGAAGGACGCACCGCTGTTCACGGTGACGGTTTCCTTCCCGGCATTGATCAGGTCCGGGTCCAGCTGGTCTTCGGTGGGGTACGGCCCGACGCCGAGGATTCCGTTCTCGGAGTGCAGCACCACTTCCACGCCTTCGGGGATGTAGTTCGGAATCAGCGTGGGCATGCCGATGCCGAGGTTCACGTATTCGCCGTCGTGCAGCTCGCGGGCTACCCGGGCGGCCAGCTGCTGCCGGCTCAGTGCCATCTCAGGACTCCTTGCTTCCGTTGGTGCTGCCTGCGCCGGCCGTGACCGTCCGCTTCTCTATGCGTTTCTCCGGTTCGGGTGCCAGGACCACCCGCTGGACAAAGATCCCCGGGACGTGGACGTGTTCGGGGTCCAGTTCCCCGGGCTCCACCAGCTCTTCCACCTCGGCGATGGTGATGCGCCCGGCCATGGCGCAAAGCGGGTTGAAGTTCATGGCCGTGGCATGGAAGACCAGGTTTCCGTGCCGGTCTCCCTTCGCTGCATGGACCAGGGCGAAGTCGGGGGTCAGTGATTCCTCCAGCACATAGTCCGCGCCGTGAAAGCTGCGGACCTCCTTAGGATCGGATGCCAGCGCCACGCCGCCCTCGGCGTCGTACTTCTGCGGCAGGCCGCCCTCGGACACCTGCGTGCCTACCCCGGCCGGGGTGTAGAAGGCCGGAATGCCGGCACCGCCGGCGCGCAGTTTCTCGGCGAGGGTGCCCTGCGGGGTCAGTTCCACTTCCAGTTCGCCGGAGAGGAACTGGCGGGCAAATTCCTTGTTCTCCCCCACATAGGAGCTGACCGTACGCCGGATCCGGTGGTCGGCAAGCAGCCTGCCCAGCCCCCAGTCATCCACGCCGCAGTTGTTGCTGACGGTTTCCAGGTCCGTAGTGCCTGCCGCATGCAGGGCGTCGATCAACGCGACCGGAATACCGCAGAGGCCGAAGCCGCCCACGGCGAGGGAAGCGCCGTCCGGAATGTCGGCGACGGCTTCGGCCGCACCGGGGTACACCTTGTTGATCATGGCAGTGTCCGTTCGTTCTCAGTTGGCAAAGTCACCGTCGGTTGTCACAGGCCCATACTGCGGGCAATCAGCATCAACTGCACCTCAGTAGTTCCCTCACCGATTTCCAGGATCTTGGAATCGCGGTAATGCCGGGCCACCGGGAACTCGTTGATGAAACCGTAGCCGCCGAAGATCTGGGTGGCGTCGCGGGCGTTGTCCATGGCCGCTTCTCCGGCCACCATCTTGGCGATCGCCGCCTGCGTCTTGAACGGGCGTCCGGCAAGCATGCGGGCGGCGGCATCGTAGTAGGCCAGGCGGGCCGTGTGGGCCCGTGCCTGCATGCGTGCGATCTTGAAGGAAATGGACTGGTAGGTGCCGATGGCCGCGCCGAACGCCTCGCGTTCCTTGGCGTACCGCAGGGATTCATCCACGCATCCCTGCGCGGCACCGGTGGCCAGCGCCGCGATGGCGATGCGGCCTTCGTCCAGGATCTGCAGGAAGTTCGCGAAGCCCCGCCCCCGGGCACCCAGCAGGTTCGCCTCGGGCACCCGGACGTCGGTGAGGGTCAGCGGATGCGTGTCCGAGGCATTCCAACCCACCTTGTTGTACGGCTTTTCAGCCGTGAAGCCGGGGGTTTCGGTCGGCACGAGGATGGTGGAGATGAGCTTCCGGACGGAACCGTCCGGCTCGGTGACGGTGTCGGTCACGGCCGTGACGGTCACCAGGCGGGTGATGTCGGTGCCGGAGTTGGTGATGAACTCCTTGCTGCCGTTGATGACCCACTGTCCGTCCTCGAGCCGGGCGGTGGTCTTGGTGCCGCCGGCGTCGGAGCCTGCCTCGCGTTCGGTGAGGCCGAATCCTGCGAGCGCTTCGCCGCTGGCGAGCAGGGGCAGCCACTGCTGCTTCTGCTCCTCATTGCCGAACCGGTACACGGGCATGGCACCGAGCGAGACACCGGCCTCCAGGGTGATGGCCACGGACTGGTCCACCCGGGCGATCTGTTCCAGCGCCAGGGCCAGGGCGAAGTAGTCTCCGCCCATGCCGCCGTATTCCTCCGGGAAGGGCAGCCCGAACAGTCCCATCTCCCCCATCTGGGCGATGACCTTGTACGGGAAGCTGTGCTCCGCGTCGTGCTGGGCGGACACGGGGGCGATGACTTCGTCAGCGAAGTCGCGCACCGTGTCGGAGAGGTCCTGGTATTCCTCGCTGAGTTCAAAGTCGGGCATGGTCTGCTCCTTGTTCGTTGTGCGGCTCTGTTGCGGCGTCGGTGACGGAATCCGTTTCCGTTTCCGGCGTGAGTGTGGCCAGGACCTGATCGGCCTTCACCAGGTCTCCGGGCTTCAGGCTGAGGGAGACGATGCCGGCCATGGGTGCCCGCAGCTGGTGTTCCATCTTCATGGCTTCGACGCTGAGCAGCGGCGCCCCGGCGGGTACCCGGTCACCGTCAGCCACGGCTACCGCGACGACGGTGCCCGGCATCGGCGAGCGCACCACCGGGTCCGCCTCGCCGGCAACGCGTCCGGCTGCCGCCATGTGCCGGTCCAGCTGCTCGCGCCGGCTGCGCAGTCGCAGCCGGACCGTGAACAGCTCGCCGGCCGTTCCTCCGGCCAGCCAGAACGCCCCGGTTTCCGGTTCGGCGGCAACAGTGAAGCTGTGCAGGACCCCGTCCAGGGAAACGCCCACGCGTCCCCCGTCCCGGGTCCCGCTGCCTGCCGGCAGGGAGGCGGTGTGCGTGGTCCCGCCGATCCGCACCGTAGCGTCCCGTGCGGTGCCGGTAACGCCCACTTCGACGTCGTCACCGCCGGGAACGGGGGCGGCAAAGACCAGGTGCAGGGGCGTGCCTCCGGCGTTGCCGTTCCCGCCGCCCGCACCGCTGCCGGCGATCCGCCAGCCGTCCGCCCGCCGCCAGGGAGAACCCGACGCCGTGTCCGCCAGCTCCTGCGCGTACAGCAGGGCGGCTGCGGCGAGTTCGGGAACCTGCGGGGTCCGGAACTTCAGTCCGGGCAGGCGCCGCTCGATCAGGGTGGTGTCCAGCCGTCCGGCGCGGACATCGGGATCGGCCAGCAGCAACCGGAGGTATTCCACGTTGGTGCCGATGCCCAGCACTGCGGTACCCGCAAGCGCCGTGTCCAGGCGGGCCAGTGCGGCAGCACGGTCCGGCCCCCAGGCGATGACCTTGGCCAGCATGGGGTCATAGCTGGAGGAAACGGCCAGTCCGGGCAGCAGGGAGGAATCCACCCGGACGCCGTCGCCGGCGGGTTCGCGCAGCCACTGCACCGAGCCCGACGTCGGCAGGAAGTCCCGCTCCGGGTCCTCCGCGTAGATCCGGGCTTCCACCGCATGCCCCGTGAGGGTGACCTCTTCCTGTTTGAGGGACAGCGGATGACCGGCGGCAATGCGGATCTGCTCGGCCACCAGGTCCACGCCGGTGACCATTTCGGTCACCGGATGTTCCACCTGCAGGCGGGTGTTCATTTCCATGAAGAAGAACTCGTCCGGAGCGGCGTCGGACACCAGGAACTCCACGGTTCCCGCGCCGGTGTAATCCACGGACCGGGCGGCATTGCACGCCGCCTCGCCGATGCGTTCCCGGGTGGCCGCATCCAGCAGCACGGAGGGTGCTTCCTCAATGACTTTCTGGTGCCGCCGCTGCAGGGAGCATTCCCGCTCCCCAAGATGGACGACGTTCCCGTGCGTGTCCGCGAGGATCTGCACCTCGATGTGCCGGGGTGAGGAGACCAGCCGTTCCAGGAACAGGGTGTCGTCGCCGAAGGCCGACGCGGCCACCCGCCGGGCCGTCTGCAGCGCCGCCGGCAGGTCGGCGGGGTTCTGCACGGCCTGCATGCCTTTGCCTCCGCCGCCGGCGGAGGGCTTGATCAGGAGGGGATAGCCGACGTCGGACGCGGCGGCCAGCAGGCGGGCATCGTCCAGGCCCGGTTCGGCGATCCCTGGAACCACCGGCACGCCGTGCGCCTGCACATGGTTCTTGGCGCGGATCTTGTCCCCCATCAGATCAAGGGACCGGACCGGCGGGCCGATGAAGGTGATTCCGGCATCTGCCAGGGCGGAGGCGAAGTCCGCGTTTTCGCTCAGGAAACCGTAGCCGGGATGCACTGCCTGCGCCCCGGTGCTGCGGCAGGCGGCGAGCACTGCGTCTACGGAGAGGTAGCTCTGCCGGGCGGGTGCCGGCCCGAGCCGGACCGCGAGGTCGGCTTCGCGCACATGGCGGGCACCGGCGTCGTCGTCGCTGTAGACGGCCACCGACCGGATCCCCAGCGTCTTCAGGGTGCGGATCACGCGGCAGGCGATTTCGCCGCGGTTGGCGACCAGGACGGTGTCGAAAAGCGGTGCGGCGTTATAGGGCTGCGGGGTCATAGTCGCTCACATCCGGAACAGGCCGAAGGAGGTCTCCGGCAGGGGTGCGTTGGCGCAGACGTCCAGGGCCAGGCCCAGAACGGTGCGGGTGTCGAGTGGGTCGATGATGCCGTCGTCCCACAGCCGTGCCGTGGAGTAATAGGGGCTGCCCTGGGTTTCGTAGGTTTCGCGGATCGGGGCCTTGAAGGCTTCCTCGTCCTCCGCCGGCCATTCCTCGCCGCGGCCCTCGAGCTGGTCCCGCTTGACGGTGGCCAGGACCGACGATGCCTGGGCTCCGCCCATGACGGAAATCCGGGCCGCCGGCCACATCCACATAAAGCGCGGCGAGTACGCCCGCCCGCACATGGAGTAGTTCCCGGCCCCGAAGGAACCGCCCACCACCACCGTCAGTTTGGGAACCCGGCAGGTGGCCACCGCGGTCACCATTTTGGCGCCGTTCTTGGCGATTCCGCCCGCTTCGTAATCCCGGCCGACCATGAACCCGGAAATGTTCTGCAGGAACACCAGCGGGATGCCGCGCTGGTCGCACAGCTCAATGAAGTGGGCTCCCTTGAGCGCGGATTCGCTGAACAGCACGCCGTTGTTGGCGACGATGCCGATCCGGTGGCCGTGCAGCCGGGCGAACCCCGTGACCAGGGTGGTGCCGTACTCCTTCTTGAACTCGTGGAACTCGCTGGCGTCCACCAGGCGGGCGATCAGTTCGCGTACGTCATAGGGGGTCTGCAGGTCGGTGGGAACGGTGCCGTAGATTTCCGCGGGGTCCTCGGCGGGCGGCCGGGACTCCGCAATGTCCCACACGGGTTCCTGCTGTGGGAAGGTCTCCACGATGCTGCGCACTATCTCCAGGGCGTGGGCGTCGTTTTCGGCCAGATGGTCGGTGACGCCGCTGGTGCGGGAGTGCACGTCTCCGCCGCCGAGTTCCTCCGCGGTGACGATCTCACCGATGGCGGCCTTCACCAGCGGCGGGCCGCCCAGGAAGATCGTCCCCTGGTTGCGCACGATCACCGTTTCGTCGCTCATTGCCGGCACATAGGCGCCGCCGGCGGTGCAGGAGCCCAGGACGGCGGCGATCTGCGGGATCTTCCGCGCGGACATCTGCGCCTGGTTGAAGAAAATCCTGCCGAAATGCTCACGGTCGGGAAAAACCTCGTCCTGCCGGGGAAGGAAAGCCCCACCCGAGTCCACCAGGTAAATGCACGGCAGCCGGTTTTCCAGGGCGATTTCCTGTGCCCGCAGATGCTTTTTGACCGTCATCGGGTAGTACGTTCCGCCCTTGACCGTGGCGTCATTGGACAGGATCATCACCTGCCGGCCCTGCACCAGGCCGATGCCGGCGATCAGTCCCGCACAGGGGCACTCGCCGTCGTACATGTCCGCGGCGGCCAGCGGTGCCACTTCAAGGAAGGGGCTGCCCTCGTCCAGGAGACGGATGACCCGCTCGCGGGGCAGCAGCTTTCCGCGTGCGGTGTGCCGCTCGCGGGAACGCTGCGGTCCGCCGGCGGCGGCGTCCGCCAGCCGTCCGCGCAGCTCCTGTACCAGCGCCTGCTGCGCCGCGGCATTGGCGGCAAACGCGGCCGAAGCCGTGTCCAAGCCGGATTTCAGTGTCTCCATTGACGTCTTCCTGCAACAGTGGCGAGGGAAAACCAGCACTAAGCTGAGTTAATAACCCCTAACCCAAGTCAGGTTATTGGTTATTAACTCACCTGTCCACCACAATAGGAATAAATGCGCAGTCCAATCAGAAGGGGTGGGAATGGACGTAGCAAAAGACGAAGCAACAGCGGAGGCCCGAATGACCGGGCGCAGCCAGGCGAAGGCCTCCCGTCGGGCAGTAATGCTCGACGCCGCCGCATCCCTGTTTGCCGAACGCGGCTACAACGGTGTCTCCATTGAGGAGCTCGGTGCCGCCGCAGGGGTCAGCGGACCGGCGGTCTACCGGCATTTCAGTGGCAAACCTGCAGTGCTCTCCGCCCTGCTGATCGGTGTCAGCGAGGACCTGCTGGAGGGCGGGAAGGCTGTGGTCGCCGAATCTTCGACCCCGGAAATCGCCCTGCGCGGCCTGGTGGAATTCCAGGTTGATTTCGCGCTGCGCCAGGCGGACGTGATCCGGGTCCAGGACCGGGATCTGGGCAGCCTGCCGGAAAGCGACGAGCGGCGGGTACGCTCCCTGCAGCGCCAGTACGTCGAGGTCTGGGTGGACGCGCTTTCCGCGCTGCACCCCGGTTCCGACCTGCCGTTGCTGCGCCACCGGGCCCAGGGTGTCTTCGGCCTGATCAATTCCACCTCCCATACTGTCCGCGGCCGGATCAGCGCCCGCGAGACGGCAAGGCTGCGTACGCTGCTCGATAGAATGGCGTGGGCGGCCTTGAACGTCCGATAGCTGTCAGGCCTGCCGGCCTTCCCGGCAGGCAGAACTCCACCCCCCGAGCAGAAAGACCTGCCGTGATTGAGCTTCGTGCCGTAGTTCCCGCCGACCTGGAGGAGTTTTTCTCCCACCAGCTGGACCCGAGTGCCAACCATATGGCCGCGTTCAGCGCCAAGAACCCGGCGGACCGCGGCGTCTTTGACCACCATTGGCAGAGCATCCTGAACGATCCGACCGTCACCGTGCGCACCATTGTGGCCGACGGCGAAGTGGTCGGCAGCATCCTTGCCTACCGTGACGGTGAGATTCCCGAGATCAGCTACTGGATCGACAAGGCACACTGGGGGCAGGGCATCACCACCGCGGCGGTGGGGTTGTTCCTGGAGGAATTCGCCGAACGCCCGATCCGGGCACGTGCCGTTGCGGACAACGTCAGTTCCATCCGCATCCTGGAGAAATACGGTTTCACCGTCATCGGTGAAACGCAGGGCTTCGCCAATGCCCGCGGCGCCGTGGTAAAGGAACTCGAGCTCGAGCTGGCCTAGCTCCCACGCCTTTCCTGCCAAGCAGGACCGGGAAGCGCGTGATTTCAGGGCACCGGGCCCGGATTCCCTTCGGATTGTCGGAATCCCTACGGTTTGTGACCATCCCTGCGCCGCGCTGCGCAGGGATCCGGACAATCCGGAGGGATCTGGACAAAACAAAGGAAAGGCGGGGCAGCGTCCGCCCCGGGAACGGTACGGGTCCGACGTAGGCGCCGTCGCCGGGCACCGGGTGCGGCAGGGCCAAGGGCCGCCTGCGGATTTCTCCGCAGGCGGCCCTTGATGCGTCTAAACGCTTCTACGCCATGGCCAGTGCCAGTGCGGGCTCGGCCAGAACGGCTCCCACTTCGCTCAGGAACCCTGCCCCCTGCTCGCCGTCGACGAGCCGGTGGTCAAAGGAGAGGCTCAGGGTCATTACCGAGCGCAGGGCAATGGCTCCGTTGTACTCCCACGGCTGCCGGCGGACGGCCCCCAGCGCCAGGATGGCTGCCTCTCCCGGATTCAGGATGGGCGTTCCGGTGTCGACGCCGAACACGCCCACGTTGGAGATGGAGATGGTCCCGCCTGCCAGGTCCGCGGGCTGCGTCCTGCCCTCCCGTGCGGTCTGTGCCAGGGATGTCACCGCAGCGGCCAGGCCATGCAGGCTCATTGTCTGGGCATCCTTGATGTTGGGAACCATCAGCCCGCGCGGCGTGGCCGCGGCAATGCCGAGGTTCACATAGTTGTAGCGGATGATTTCCCTCGCGGACTCATCCCACCGTGAATTCAGCGACGGGAAACGCTTCAGCCCCAGACAAACCGCCTTGGCTGCCATCGTCAGCGGAGACAGCTTCAAGCCGTTGAAGGCCGGCTGCTGCCGG
Organism: Arthrobacter sp. zg-Y844; assembly: GCF_024385465.1. Lineage (GTDB taxonomy): Bacteria > Actinomycetota > Actinomycetes > Actinomycetales > Micrococcaceae > Arthrobacter_B. The sequence continues at coordinate 405,144 of NZ_JANFLS010000004.1, read as the reverse complement.
AGCCGTTCCAGCAGTTCCATGGTGGGAGTGACGTCCACCGTGAGGAACACCGTGGCATGGGGAGCAGTGAAGGCGCTGGCCACCATGGCGGCAGCAGTGTGCTTCCGCATGCCGGAGATGGCGATCCGTTCCTCCCGTCCCTCCGGCACCGGCGGGGCAGGCACGGCAGCGGCGGAGTCAAATACGGACGTTGGCTCCGTTTCGGCGGCGGGTGAAGCAGCACGGACGACGTCGGTACGCACCACGAGCCCGCCCGGGCCGGAGCCCTGTACCTGGGTGAGATCCACTCCCATATCCCGGGCCAGCTTGCGGACCGGCGGGGTGGAGCGCGGACGCTCCTGCTCGGGATCAGGCGCGGGTGTAGGCACGGGTGCAGCTGCAGCCACAGGTGCAGGCACCGCGGCAGATACGGGTCCCGGGGCAGGAGCCGCCCCGCGGCGTCGTCGGGCGGGGCGGCCGGTGGCATCCGGCACCGCACCGTACCCCACCAGGTTCGGCTCCCGCTTGGCCTGCACCGGCTCACCGGCCGCTTCTGCATCGGCACCCGCAGGCACCGCTACCTCGAATGAAACGATCGGGGATCCGACCTCGACCACCGTTCCGGCCTGTTCGTGCAGGTGCGCCACTGTCCCGGCATACGGGGATGGCAGCTCCACCACCGCCTTGGCGGTTTCCACATCGGCAATTACCTGGTTCAGCTGGACTATGTCCCCCACGCTGACGTGCCAGTTCAGGATCTCGGACTCGGTGAGCCCCTCCCCCAGATCGGGGAGGCGGAATTCGCGCAGCATCAGCTCGCCGCCGATCCGGAAACGGCGCCGGCCAGGGAACTGGGCCGGTCCATGGCGCAGTCCACTCCGTCGAGGATGCGGTCGAGGTCCGGCAGGTGGTGGGACTCGAGCCGGGAGGGCGGATACGGGATGTCAAAGCCCGTGACCCGCACCGGAGCATGCTCGAGGTACTCGAAGCAGCGCTCGGTGATGCTGGCCGCGATTTCCGCGCCCAGGCCGCCGGACTGGGCCGCCTCGTGGGTGATCACCAGCCGTCCGGTCTTGCGCACGGAGGCCTCCACGGTGGCGAAGTCGACGGGTGCGAGCGAGCGCAGGTCGATGACCTCCACCGAGACGCCCTCATCCGAGGCCGCGACTGCGGCGTCACGGGCGGTGGGGACAAGAGGGCCGTAGGCGACCAGTGTCACGTCGCTCCCCTCGTTCAGGACCCGGGCGGAACCCATGGGCAGCTGCGGTGCCGCTGCCTCGTCCACCTCCCCCTTGACGTGGTAGCGCCGCTTCGGCTCGAAGTAGAGCACCGGATCGTCGGAAGCGATGGCCTGCTGGATCATTGTGTACGCGTCCTGCGGGTTGGACACGCTGATGACGCGCAGCCCCGAGGTATGGGTGAAATAGGCCTCGGGTGATTCGGAATGGTGTTCGGGTGAGCCGATGCCCCCGCCGAACGGCACCCGGATGGTCAGCGGCAGCTTCACAGCTCCGCGGGTCCGGTAGTGCATCTTGGCCACCTGGGAAACTATCTGGTCGAACGCCGGGTAGATGAAGCCGTCGAACTGGATCTCCACTACGGGGCGGTAGCCGCGGAACGCCAGCCCCACGGCTGTGCCCATGATCCCGGACTCGGCGAGCGGGGTGTCCACGACGCGCAGCGGACCGAAGTCCTTCTGGAGTCCGTCGGTGATCCGGAAGACGCCGCCGAGTTTGCCGACGTCCTCGCCCATAATAAGGACGCGGGGATCCTGTTCCATTGCCCGGCGCAGGCCGGCGTTGATCGCCCGCCCGAAAGTCATGCTGGTCATTAACGGTTCTCCTCGCCAGCGAAACCGCTGAGATAGCGCGAGTACTGCTCCTGCTGGCGGTCCAGCCAGGAGTTGGGCTCGGAATAGACATGGGCAAAAACATCCGCGGGCACCGGATCCGGCATCCCGAGGCACGCGGCGCGCAGCTCGGCAGCCACGTCGTCGGCCCGGCGGCCGGCTTCGGCGGCGAACCCGTCGGTGAACAGGCCCATGGAGGCCAGCAATGCCTGCAGCCGGGACAGCGGATCCTTTCGCCGCCACCGTTCCAGTTCGGCCTGGTCCCGGTAGCGCGTGGGGTCGTCTGCCGTGGTGTGCGGACCCATCCGGTAGGTGACCGCTTCAATGAAGGTCGGTCCGTTGCCGGAGCGGGCCCGGTCCAGTGCCTCCCGGGTTGCGGCCATAACCGCAAGGACATCGTTGCCGTCCACCCGGATGGACGGGATGCCGAGGCCCGGGGCGCGGTTGGCGATGGGTACCTGTGCCTGCAGCGTGACCGGTTCGGAGATGGCCCACTGGTTGTTTGAGCAGAAGAAAACGACCGGCGAGTTGAAGCTCGCGGCGAAGACCATCGCCTCGTGGACGTCCCCCTGGCTGGTGGCGCCGTCGCCGAAGTAGCTGATCACCGCGTCATCGGTACCGTCGCGGGTGATGCCCATGGCATAACCGGCGGCGTGCAGTGCCTGGGCGCCGATAATGACCTGGGTGGGCGCCATGTTCACTTGATACGGATCCCAGCCGGCGCCGGCATTGCCGCGCCAGACCCGCATCAGGTCACCCACTTCCACACCGCGGCAGAAAGCCACGCCGTTCTCCCGGTAGCTGGGGAAAACGAAGTCGGAGGAGCGCAGGGACCGTACGGAGCCGATCTGTGCGGCTTCCTGGCCGAGCAGCGGAGGCCACAGCCCCAGCTCGCCCTGCCGCTGCAGGGCGGTGGCTTCGGTATCTATCCGGCGGATGACCGCCATGTCGATGTAGAGCTCCTGCAGCCGGGCGCCGTCGATATCCTCGACCCAGCGGTCATACAGGGGGTCCGGGGTACGGACGCCGTCGGGGGTGACAAGCTGTACGTATGGGTCGGTGGGTGAGCTGCCGGAGTTTTCCGGGTGCCGCACCGGGGTATGCAGGGACACTTGGATACGCATCCTTCCGTGTTTGGGCCTCTGGGGTGGCGGGGCCAAACCGACCCCGGGCTCCATTGCCCGGGTACATGTGACCCTACTCACACTCAGCACCCGGCACAACCATTCCGGCAAAGACCGAGCATCCTGCCCTGTAAACGGCCAAAACACCGTGCTAGCGTTGCGCACTATGCAGCCCCTCGACACCACGGACCTACGCCTCCTCCTTGCCCTGGCGGAGGATTCAACACGTACGGCCGTGGCCCTGGCGGCGGTCCTCGGCCTCTCCCGCAACACCGTCCAGGCCCGGCTGGCCGGACTGGAACGCAAAGGAGCGTTCCTGCCGTTTGAACGCCGGATCAGCACTGCCGCGCTCGGCTACCCGCTGATGGCGTTTGTGCATGTCCATGTCCACCAGCCGAGCCTGGCGCGGATCACCGAAGACCTGGCCGGGCTGCCCGAGGTTGTCGAAGCGCACGGCCTCACCGGGGACGCGGACATCCTGCTGCGCGTCGTAGCTGCAGACGCCGAAGACCTGTTCCGCATCAACAAGCAGATCCTCGCCGTGGACGGCGTCCAGCGCTGCGACACCAATCTGGCCATGGGTGAACTCATTCCCCTGCGCGCCGCTCCCCTGCTGCGCCGCGGAGCAGGGCTGCCGCAGCCGCCGTCGTCGGCCCCCGAACGGCGGGACCAGGCCCCGGCAACGGCAAAGGCAGGCCCCGCCTGAGCGGAACCTGCCTTTTGCCGAGGCTGTTGCCCCCTAGTGGTCGACGGCCTTCTCGGCGCCGACGCCGGTCAGGGACCGGACTTCCATCTCCGCCTGCTTGACGGCGGATTCGGTGTTCTTGTCCAGCACGGTGCCCAGCCAGCCAAGGAAGAAGGCCAGCGGGATGGACACGATGCCCGGGTTGTTCAGCGGGAACCAGGCAAAGTCCGCGCCGGCGATCATTGAAGTTTCCGCGCCGGAGACGACCGGCGAGAAGGCAATGAGCACAATCGCGGAGCCGAGGCCGCCGTACATGCTCCACAGCGCGCCCTGGGTGGAGAACTTCCGCCAGTAGAGCGAGTAGATAATCGTGGGCAGGTTGGCACTGGCCGCCACCGCGAAGGCGAGGGCCACCAGGAAGGCCACGTTCTGCCCCTGGGCGCCGATGCCGCCGAGGATCGAGATGATACCGATCACCACTACCGTGGTGCGGGCTACCTTGACCTCGCCGTCTGCGTCCACCTCTCCCTTGCGGATGACGTTGGCGTAGATGTCATGGGCGAACGAAGCAGCTGCCGTGATGGTCAGCCCCGCGACCACCGCGAGGATGGTGGCGAAGGCGACGGCGGAAATCAGTCCCAGCAGTACCGGCCCGCCGAGCGCGAAGGCCAGCAGGGGTGCTGCGGAGTTCACGCCGCCCGGAGCGCTCTTGATGGCGTCTGAACCGATCAGCGCCGCGGCGCCGTAGCCCAGGACCAGGGTGAAGAGGTAGAAGATGCCGATCAGCCAGATGGCCCAGACAACGGACCGGCGGGCTTCCTTGGCGGTGGGGACCGTGTAGAAGCGCATCAGCACGTGCGGCAGGGCGGCGGTGCCGAGCACCAGAGCCAGGCCGAGGGAGACGAAGTCCAGCTTGGAGGTGTCCGACTTGCCGTACTGCAGTCCCGGATCCAGGATGGCGGGGTTGCCGGTGGTTTCGACGGCGGCACCCAGCAGTTCGGAGAGGTTGAAGCCGTGCAGGGCCAGGACCCAGACGGTCATGACGGCCGCGCCGACAATCAGCAGGAAGGCCTTGATGATCTGCACCCAGGTGGTGCCCTTCATGCCGCCGACCAGTACATAGATGATCATCAGGGCGCCGACGACGGTGATGACCACGGACTGACCGACCTTGCTGTCAATCCCCATAAGCAGGGAGACCAGTCCGCCGGCACCGGCCATCTGGGCCAGCAGGTAGAAGAAGCAGACCGCCAGCGTGGTGATGGCTGCGGCAATGCGCACCGGCCGCTGCTTAAGGCGGAAGGAGAGCACATCGGCCATGGTGAACTTGCCGGTGTTGCGCAGCATTTCAGCGACCAGAAGCAGGGCGACGAGCCAGGCAACGAGGAAGCCGATGGAGTACAGGAAGCCGTCATAGCCGTTCACGGCGATGGCCCCGACAATGCCGAGGAAGGACGCCGCCGAGAGGTAGTCGCCGGCAATGGCGGTGCCGTTCTGCGGTCCGGTGAAGGACCGGCCGGCGGCGTAGTAGTCGGCCGCCGTCTTGTTGTTGCGGCTCGCGCGCAGCACCACCACGAGGGTGACGGCCACGAAGACACCGAAGATGACCATGTTGAGCAGGCCGGTGTCCTTGATGGACTCGGCCGTCACTTCGGTGGCGGCGGAAATGTGCAGGCTGTTCACTTCGTCTCCTCCGGGCGGCTTACTCCGTGGGCCTCAAGGTCACGGCGGAGATCCGCCGCAATCGGGTCCATCTTGCGGTTGGCGTAGCTGACGTACCACATGGTGATGCCGAACGTGCTCACGAACTGGAGCAGGCCGAGGATCAGTCCCATGTTGATGTTCCCGATCACCGGGGTCGACATGAAGTCGTGGGCGTAGTCGGCCAGCAGGACGTACGCGAAGTACCAGACCAGGAAAACCACGGCCATGGGGAAAATAAAGCTGCGCTGGCGCTTGCGGAGTTCCTGGAACTCAGGCGAGCTCTGGACGTCCCGGAAGTCCACCTGTTCCGGGTGCGCAGCGTGTGAAACCGGCTGCTCTTCAGCCATTGTTCCTCCTCTAGTGGGGCCCGCCGCGCGGCATCCACCTGTGGAGGTCAGGACACGACGCTGTGCAAGCTGTGACGCTGATCACTTTCCTATAGTCCCGGCACGGTGTCGATCCGCCGCCCCGCGGCGTCGGTGAACGGTTGGTTCCGTGCGGTGAACGGCGATGAACGGCGTTGAACAGCGATGAACGGCGTTCCGGCCGGACGGGCCGTTAGGGTTGGTCCATGCTCAGTCCCGCCGTCGATATTGCCTTGGTCTGCGCCGTTGCCGTGCTGACCGTCGCCGTCGTGGGCGCGCTGGGCTTTCGGCTCAGCCGTTCGCAGCGGGACCTGGGGTCCGACGCCGAGCAGGCCACCTACTCAACCCTCCACACGGCGTCGCTCGCCTCGGCGCATCTGCGGGCCGGCCTGACCCCGGCCGGCGCCCGCAAGGCCAGCCGGCACCTGCGCGACCTGCTGGACTGCGACACCCTGGTGATCACCGATGCATCCGCCGTGCTGGCGTGGGACGGCGCGGTCAGCGACACTCCGTTCCGCCGCCAACGGCTGTTGTCGGCAGCGGCGCTGGTGCTCGAATCCGGCCGGACACGCGTCTTCCGCGGCGCCGCACTGCGCGCCCTGGGCATGGAGGACTGCGGCGAGCTGCTGGTCTCCCCGTTGCCGGTCAACGGCCAGACCCTCGGGACCGTCGCCGTGTTCGCCCCGACCGTCCGCGCCGGCCTGGTCCGGGCAGCCAACGAGGTGGCGGCCTGGCTCGCCACGCAGGTGGAGCTGGCGGAGCTGGATGCCTCCCGCGCGCAGCTGATGGAGGCCGAGGTCCGGGCACTGCGGGCACAGATCAGTCCGCACTTCATCTACAACTCGCTGAACGCGATCGCGTCCTACATCAATACGGACCCGGCCCGTGCCCGCGAGCTGGTGGTCGAGTTCGCGGATTTCACCCGCTATTCCTTCCGCCGGCACGGCAACTTCACCACCATCGCCCAGGAACTGGAATCCGTGGACCGGTACCTCCTGCTGGAACGGGCACGCTTCGGCGAGCGGCTGAAAGTGGCCCTGCAGATCGCCCCCGAGGTACTGGGTACGGTCATTCCGTTCCTGTCCCTGCAGCCGCTGGTGGAGAATTCCGTCCGCCACGGACTGGAGACCAAGGACGGGCAGGGCCGGATCAGCATTGCCGCCGTCGACGCCGGAGCGGACGCCGTCATCACCATCGAGGACAACGGGGTGGGCATGGACCCCGAGTACCTCCGCTCCGTCCTGGCCGGCCACGCCGACGGGGACCATGTGGGCCTGCGCAACGTGGATGTGCGGCTGCGGCAGGTCTACGGCGAAAAGCACGGGCTCGTCATTGACACGGCACCCGGTGCCGGCACCCTGATCACCATGCGGGTACCCAAGTCGCAGCCGGAGAACCGGCCCACGAACGCGTAACCTGTTCTCCATGCGCAAACCTCTCCGGCCGCTCACCGTGGTAGTGGCCGACGACGAAGCCCCCGCCGTCGAGGAGCTCGCCTACCTCCTGGGCCTGGATGCCCGGATCGGTACGGTCCACCGGGCCGCCAGCGGCGCCCAGGCACTGCACGAAATCGAGACCCGCGACGTCGACGCCGTCTTCCTCGACATCCACATGCCGGCCCTCTCCGGCCTGGACATCGCTAAGGCGCTGGGCCGGCGCGAGCGTCCGCCCGCCGTCGTCTTCGTGACCGCGGATGAGGACCAGGCACTGCGGGCCTTTGACCTCGCCGCCCTCGACTACCTGCTGAAACCCGTCCGGCCGGAGCGGCTCTCCGAGTCGGTCCGCCGGATCTGCGAGCTCGCGGCCGACGCCGAACCGGAGGACGCCGACGTCGTCACGGTGGTCCAGGGCGCGACGACGAGGATCATCCCCCGCGGCGACATCCGCTACGTCCAGGCGCAGGGCGACTATGCCCGGCTGCACACCGCGGACGCCAGCTACCTGATCCGGGTTCCGCTGGCGGACCTGGAGGAGCAGTGGGCCGGTGCCGGGTTCGTGCGCATCCACCGGTCCTTCCTGGTGGCCCGGACCCACATCCGCCAGGTGCGGCTCACCGGAGGACGGGCAAGCGTGCGGCTGGGCGAGGTGGACCTTCCGGTCAGCCGGCGGCACCTGCCCGCAGTGCGCAACACACTCGCCGCCGGCCGCGTCCGGCCCACGCAGTGACCGGGGAATCCACTCCCGCCGCCGAACCTGGTTCCCGGCGCGTCCGGGTGACCGCACCAGGCACGGGCGCGGCCCCGTTCCCGGTGTCCCGGGAGCTGGACGAGCAGTCCGAGGTGGGCGAGCTGATCATCGGTTCCCTGATCCGCAGCCAGCTCCGGCTGGCACTGGTGGTGGGCGGCGGCTTCCTGCTGATCCTGCTCAGCGTTCCGGTGCTGCTGGCTTTCCTGCCCGTGATTGCCGAACTGTCCGTTTTCGGTGTCCCTGCTCCGTGGATCCTGCTCGGCGTCGGCGTATATCCGCTGGTCATCGGTTGCGGGCTCCTCTACGTCCTGAGTGCCCAGCGGAACGAAAACCGGTACCGCGACCTGGTGGACGGACGGTAGCCGGTGAACTGGGATGTGGCCGCAGGCATGAACCCCGGCATCGGCTACACGGCGCTGGCACTGGTTTCCGCCGCGACCCTGCTGATCGGTTTCTACGGCCTGCGGATCTCGCGGACCACCAGCGACTTCTATGTTGCCTCCCGGACGGTGAAACCCTGGTGGAACGCCTCGGCCATCGGCGGCGAATACCTCTCGGCAGCCAGCTTCCTGGGTGTGGCGGGGCTGATTGTCGCTTCCGGGGTGGACGCGCTCTGGTTCCCCATCGGCTACACCGGCGGCTACCTCATGCTCCTGCTCTTCGTCGCGGCGCCGCTGCGCCGGTCCGGCGCCTACACCGTGCCGGACTTCGCCTCGGCCCGGCTGGAGTCGCTCCCCGTGCGGCGCCTCACCAGCCTGCTGGTGATCGCCGTCGGCTGGTTGTACATTGTGCCGCAGCTGCACGGTGCGGCGCTGACCATGCGCATCACCACCGGGCTGCCCGCGGAGATCGGCTGCCTGGTGGTCACCGGCGTCGTCTGCCTCAGCGTGGTGACCGGCGGGATGCGCTCCATCACGTTTGTGCAGGCTTTCCAGTACTGGCTGAAGCTGGTGGCGATTGCCGTACCGGTGCTGTTCGTCCTCTTCCGCCTCGCCGGTGACGGCCCGCCCGCCGGCGGCGGGCAGATCCTGGCGGAGGCACTGAACCCGGAAACCCACGCTCCGCTGTACCGCAATATTTCGCTGAGCATCGCCCTGCTCTGCGGCACCCTGGGACTCCCCCACGTGCTGGTCCGTTTCTACACCAACCCCGACGGCCCCTCCGCCCGGCGGACCACCCTGATTGTCCTGGGGCTGCTCTCGCTCTTCTACATCTTCCCGATCACCTACGGGGTGCTGGGCAGAATCTATACCCCGGACCTGGCCGCCGGCGGTGCCGCGGATGCGACCGTGCTGCTGCTGCCGGGGCGGGTGTTCGACGGCGCCACCGGCGACCTGCTGGCGGCCCTGGTCACGGCTGGGGCATTCGCGGCGTTCCTCTCCACGAGCAGCGGGCTGACGGTCTCGCTCGCGGGAGTGATCAGCCAGGAGTTCTTCCGCGGCAGTGTCGGCGGGTTCCGGGTCTCCGCCGTGCTGGCCGCCGTCGTACCCCTGGTCATTGCCCTGCTGACCGAATCCTCCGCGCTAGCCGGCAGCATCGGCACGGTTTTCGCATTCACGGCCTCCACCCTGTGCCCGCTGCTGGTGCTGGGCATCTGGTGGCGCCGGCTGACGGCGGCGGGCGCCGGAGCGGGAATGCTGACCGGCGCGCTGCTGTGCGGCGGGGCAATGGCCGCCGCGGCCATCCTGCCGCGGGCGGGTGCCGGCGTACCCGCCTGGATCGAACAGCCCGCGGCCTGGACAGTTCCCGCAGCGTTTGCCGTGATGGTGGTGGTGTCCCGGCTGACCGCCGGATCAGCGCCGGACGGAACGGCAAAGTTCATGGCGCAGCTGCACACGCCGGAACCACTGGATAGGCCCCGGCCGGGGACCGGAACAGGGGCCCGCTAGGACCACCTAGTCGATGGAAGCCATCAGTTCGACCACCCGGTCGAGGAAGGCATCCACCTGGCTTTCCTCGTACCCCTGCCCGCCCTTGGCCTCACGGAAGACGGCGCGGCGCACCACGTCTACGCTGAGGGGCCGGTCGTGTTCGAAGTATCCGAGGAGTTCGTTGCACAGTGCGTCAACGTCCTCGACGTTGTAACTGGTGACGCGTTTCCGGCCGGGGCGGCGGAACCGCTCCCCCGGCTTGCGGTGCAGGCGGGCCCTGAGGACCGCGGACATCCGCCCGATCTGCAGCAGCCAGGCTTCTTCGCCGCGGTCGGAAATCAGGCGGTCCCGTTCCCGCTGGGCGAAAACGTCCTCCAGCCGGTCCAGCGCGGCGTCCACCGCCTGCGGCTCGTAACCGCCCTTCGCCGGGTCGAACGCCATGGACCGGACGTCCGCGCTGGTCACCGGATTAGCCGACGTGGAATCCGAGTTGTAGTAGTTCCTGGCTTTCGTCAGGAACTCATCGACCTGGCGGATGTTGTAGCCGTAGTCCCGTCGTCCCACGCGTTCGAAAGGGGCACTGGCCTGCCGCACATCGTCCATGAATAAATTGTTCCTCTGTGGTTTTTCCCCGCGGAGTTATTGCCGCTGGAGCCGGTTGTCCCTACAGGGCGCCTGCCGGGCATCGTCTGAAAACTCTCAAACATCTTACGATGCCCGTGCCGCGGACGTGATCCGGCACACCGGCCGTTGCCGGACCGTTACGGTTGCTCCTGCTAGGAAGCCGTAGAGAGCAGCACCGACAGCAGGAACACCACCGGGGAGGCGAACACCACGGAGTCCAGCCGGTCCATTACACCGCCGTGTCCCGGCAGGAGGTTGGACATGTCCTTTACCCCGAGTTCCCGCTTGACCATGGACTCGGAGAAGTCGCCGGCGGTGGCCGCGGCAACTGTCGCCACTGCGAGCACCACGCCGAACCACCAGGGCTGGTCCAGGAACAGGACTGCAGCCCCGACGCCGACGATGGCGGCGCCGACGGCAGAGCCTGCAAAGCCTTCCCAGGACTTCTTCGGGCTGATCTTCGGCGCCATCGGGTGCTTACCGAAGAAGGCACCTACCAGGTAGCCGAAGGTGTCATTGGAGACCACGAGCAGGAGCAGTACGGCGACTCGAACCTGTCCATCGGGTTCGCGCAGCAGCAGGAGCGCAAAGCTCAACAGGAACGGCACCCAGAGAACCACGAAAATACCGGCGAGGATGCTCTGGATCGCTTCGGCAGCGGTGTCGATGCTCCGCCACAGGAGGATGGCAACGGACGTTGCGACCATCGCAAAGGCCAATGCTTCCGTGCCGCCGAAGAACGCCGCGAACGGCAGCGCCACGGAACCGACCAGCACCGGCACCTGCGGCACTTTCATGCCGCGCACTTCGAGCGCACGGTTGACTTCCCAGACGCCGACGGCAGCGAAGCCGACCGCAATAATCACAATGGCGAAAGGGAAAAAGAGGAGGCCGCTAAGCAGGGAGCCGAGCAAGATCACGCCAACGGCGATGGCAGCAGGCAGATTGCGTCCGGCGCGCGAGACCTTTACGGGTTTCTCGGCAGACCGGCGGCCCCGGGCGGTGCGGCCGCCGACCTGTCCTGAATCAGCTGCACTCATTTCCTTGGCCTTTGCTGCTGCCGGAACTGTCTCGACGGACGGTGAACCGCCAGCCCGGGTTGGAGGCTGGGCGTCACTCATCAGACCTCGAGAAGCTCGGCTTCCTTGCGCTTGAGGAGCTCGTCAATGGAATCCGTGTGCGCCTTGGTCAGTGCATCGAGATCCTTTTCCGCACGAGCGCCGTCGTCCTCGCCCACTTCGCTGTCCTTCACCAGGCGGTCAATGCCGTCCTTGGCCTTGCGGCGGATGTTGCGGACGGAAACCTTGGCGTCCTCGGCCTTGCCGCGGACAATCTTGACGTATTCCTTACGGCGGTCCTGCGTCAGCTCGGGCATGATGACCCGGATGACCTTACCGTCGTTGGACGGGTTGGCGCCGACCTCGGAGTCGCTCAGTGCCCGCTCGATGGCGCGCAGGGCGCTGACATCGTAGGGCGTGATGAGCAGTGTGCGGGCGTCGGGAGTGGCGAAGGATGCCAGCTGCTGCAGCTGCGTCGGCGAACCGTAGTAGTCCACCAGCACCCGGTTGAACAGCGCCGGGTTGGCGCGGCCTGTGCGGACGGAGGAGAAGTCCTCCTTAGCAACTTCCACCGCCTTGTCCATCTTGTCGGCGGCCTCTTTCAAGGTGTCTTCGATCACGGTCTCTCCTCATAAAACAGTGTCCACCAAGCGCTATCAGCTTAGTGGCCGGACTCTTCTATCATCCTAAGCCAAAAGGGTGCGGGTTCCCTGCACCGAGCCTGCGAGGTGAAGGGGAACCCTTTCGGCGCAAAAGGGTGCGGGTTCCCTGCACCGAGCCTGCGAGGTGAAGGGGAACCCGCACCCTGTATATCGCTCCAGAGTTAGTTGGAGACGATGGTGCCGATCTTCTCTCCGCGGAGTGCCCGGGTTACGTTGCCTTCACCCTCCATGCCGAAGACAACCATGTTCAGGTCGTTGTCCTTGCACATGGTCATGGCCGTCTGGTCCATAACGCGGATGTCCTGGCGCAGGGCGTCGTCGTACGTCAGGGTTTCCAGCCGTACCGCGGTGGAATCCTTGTTCGGATCGGCAGTGTAGACACCGTCCACGCCGCTCTTGGCCATCAGCACCTCGTCTGCGTGCACTTCCAGCGCGCGCTGGGCGGCGACCGTGTCGGTGGAGAAGTACGGCAGGCCTGCGCCGGCACCGAAGATGACCACGCGGCCCTTTTCCAGGTGTCGGATGGCGCGCCGCGGAATGTAGGCCTCAGCCACCTGTCCCATGGTGATGGCGCTCTGGACGCGGGTCTCGACGCCGGCCTGCTCCAGGAAGTCCTGCAGTGCCAGGCAGTTCATCACGGTGCCGAGCATGCCCATGTAGTCCGCACGGGAGCGGTCCATGCCGCTGGTGGACAGCTCCGCGCCGCGGAAGAAGTTGCCGCCGCCGACGACGATGGCCACTTCAACCTCGCCCACGGTCGCAGCGATCTGCTTGGCCACTGCCCGCACGGTATCCGGATCCACACCGAGTTTGCCGCCGCCGAACACCTCTCCCGAGAGCTTCAGCAGGACCCGTCGTCGCGGGGAATCGGTTTCTTTCAATACGTGGGCCATTGTGCCTCCCGGGCATAGGTGCTGGTGCTGCTTTTAAGACTAGTGAGCTGTTCTGGGCAGAGAAAAGGGGTGGTCACCCGTGGTGACCACCCCCTTTGCTGTGATGACGTTTCCGTCGAAACCGTTGTTACCTAACTAATTAGGCGCCTACACGGAAGCGGGCGAAGCCTGCCGGTGCAACACCGGCTTCTTCGAGAACCTTGCCCACGGTCTTCTTGGCGTCCTTGGCGAACGGCTGGTCCACCAGGACGATTTCCTTGAAGAAACCGGTCAGGCGGCCTTCGACGATCTTCGGCAGTGCGCCCTCGGGCTTGCCCTCTGCGCGTGCCGTCTCGTCTGCAATGCGGCGTTCGTTCTCGACCGTCTCTGCCGGAACTTCGTCGCGGGTCAGGTAGGTCGGGGCGTACGCAGCGGTGTGCACGGCGATGTCGTGGGCGGCGGTGGCAGCTTCTGCGCCTTCGCCGTCAACGGCGAACAGCACGCCGACCTGTGCCGGAAGATCCTTGGAGGTCTTGTGCAGGTACGCGTCGACGGTCTTGCCTTCGATGCGTGCCACGCGGCGGACGACAACCTTCTCGCCCAGGATGGCGCCTTCTTCGACAACAACCTCGGACAGCGGCTTGCCGTCAACGTTGTAGGCGAGGAGGGATTCGGCGTCGGCAGCAGCAGATTCAACTGCAGCGGCCAGGACCTTGTCAGCCAGTTCGATGAACTTCGGGGACTTGGCAACGAAGTCGGTCTCGCAGTTCAGCTCGATCATGACGCCAACCGTGCCGTCGATGACCTTGGCGGCAACCAGGCCTTCAGCGGTGGAACGGCCTTCACGCTTGGTCGCGCCCTTCAGGCCCTTGATGCGGATAAGCTCCATGGCCTTGTCGGCATCGCCGTTGGCCTCGTCCAGAGCCTTCTTTACATCCATCATGCCTGCGCCGGTGCGCTCGCGCAGTGCCTTGATATCAGCAGCAGTGTAGTTCGCCATTTGGACTCCAGTCCTCCCGTAATAAGTATTGGTGCGGTTCTGCCAGTGCGGCTGGCCGGTAAACCGGCCAGCCGCACCACAACCCATGTCCAGGGGATAACTTCCCCCGGACTAAGGAAATACGTTCTTTACTTCTCGGTTACTTCAGCGGCCGGGGCGTCAACGATGGCGTCGACATCAGCGGCGGGAGCCTCAGCAGCTTCAGCGGCCGGAGCGGCTTCAGCAGCGGGAGCTTCAGCAGCGGCGTCAGCGGCCGGGGTCTCAGCAGCACCTTCGAGGAGCTCGCGCTCCCACTCGGCCAGCGGCTCGGCCGGGGCTTCCGTGTTGCCGGACTTGTTGTGGCGGACGATCAGGCCCTCGGCCACGGCGTCGGCAATGACGCGGGTCAGCAGGTTGACGGAGCGGATGGCGTCGTCGTTACCCGGGATCGGGAAGTCGACGTCGTCCGGATCGCAGTTGCTGTCCAGGATGGCAACAACGGGGATGTTCAGCTTCTTGGCCTCGTCAATGGCGAGGTGTTCCTTCTGCGTGTCAACAATCCAGAGCAGGGACGGAGCCTTGGTCAGGTTGCGGATGCCGCCGAGGTTGGTTTCCAGCTTGGTCAGTTCACGACGGAGAAGCAGGAGCTCCTTCTTCGTGTGGCCGGAGGAAGCGACGTCCTCGAAGTTGATCTCTTCGAGTTCCTTCATGCGCTGGATACGCTTGGCGACAGTCTGGAAGTTGGTGAGCATGCCACCGAGCCAGCGCTGGTTCACGTACGGCTGGCCAACGCGGGTGGCCTGCTCGGCGATTGCTTCCTGTGCCTGCTTCTTGGTACCGACGAACAGTACGGTTCCGCCGTGGGCAACAGTGGCCTTGACGAACTCGAATGCACGGTCGATGTAGGACAGCGACTGCTGCAGGTCAATGATGTAGATGCCGTTGCGCTCGGTGAAGATGAAACGCTTCATCTTCGGGTTCCAACGGCGGGTCTGGTGACCAAAGTGGACGCCGCTGTCGAGCAGCTGGCGCATTGTAACGACGGGCATGTCGTCACTCCTTCCGGCAGCAGCCGTGCGCACGGCGCACTGGTCCTACTGCCAATTGACGGTTTTAGCTGTACGCCCGGGCGGGCGAAGCTCCTGGTATCCATCAGCCGCTGCCCCGTAGGAGCTGCGGCGTGCCTCCCCTGCCGGCGTTGCCGGACCGTTGGAGATGCACCCCCTGTGACGGGGATAATTGGGATACGCGTAGTCAGCCTCCATGCCGGTGGGTGAACCCGGTGAATACCGGACAAACCCGGGACCGGACCTGGACTAAAACGTCCGGGCAGGTCCCATGGCACAGCAAGCTGCTCCGTCAAGTGTACTACAGCGCCGGACCCCCGCCATCCGGCGTCAACCTTTCCTCCCCACCCGGCTTCCGCGGCCGGACTCCGAACAGGACGCCCGGGAAATCGGCAACGGGAGCCCGCGCGGATGCACCGTTGCTCCATGAAGCGAACACCTGTCCTGCTCCTCGCGGCGGTACTGTCCGTCCTTGCCCCCGGGTCGGTGGCAGTCGACCCGCCGTCCGCTGCCACCGCGTCGGCATATTCCCCGCCCTGGAGCTGGCCCCTGGCCCCGGAGCCTGCCCTCCTGCGGTCCTTCGATCCCCCGGCACAGCCGTGGCTGGCGGGGCACCGCGGTATCGACGTCGCCGCGGCCGAGGGCGCCGCGGTCCTGGTCCCTGCGGACGGGCGCGTCGTTTTTGCCCGCCGGGTGGTGGACAGGCCGGTCCTGACCATTGACCACGGAGGCGGCTTGTTGAGCAGTTTTGAACCCGTCGAAGCTTCCGTGCCGGTGGGTACCGAAGTGTCCAAGGGCACTGCGGTGGGGTCCGTCCGGTCGGGATCGCACTGCGGCCGGGGTTGCGTGCATTGGGGAGTCCGGCTGGACGGGGACTATGTGGATCCGCTCAACTATGTATCCGACCGCCGGCCCTCGGTCCTGCTTCCGGTGCCGCCGCCGGCCTCCCGTGAACCGCCCCGGTAGGCATTCCGGCTAAACGCCCCGGTTAAACGTCCCGGCCGGACCCTTTGCAGGATCCGGCCGGGGTTCTTTGCTGGTCTAGCGGACGTTGATTCCGAAAGCTGCTATACGAACGCAGCCACTCCGGTGATCGCGCGTCCGGTGACCAGAGTATTGATCTCGTACGTGCCTTCGTACGAGTAGATGGCCTCCGCGTCAGCGAAGATCTTAGCCATGCCGTAATCGGTGACAATGCCGTTTCCACCCAGGATGCTGCGGCCCATGGCAACGGATTCGCGCATCCGGGCCGTGGTGAAAGCTTTGGCGAGGGCGGACTGCTCATCCTTGGCCTGTCCGAGATCTTCGAGCTGCGCCAGGCGGACCATCATGCCCAGCGAGCTGACGGTGTTGCCCAGGATCTTCACCAGCTGTTCCTGCACCAGCTGGAAGGATGCCAGCGGCTTGCCGAACTGCTTGCGCTCGACCGCGTACTTGCGGGCGACGTCGAAGGCAGCCATCTGCTGGCCCACGGCCTGCCAGGCCACGGCAAGGCGGGTGACCTTCAGGACCTTGTTCGTGTCGCGGAAGCTGTTGGCGCCCTTGAGGTGGAACTCGTCGCTCACCACTACGTTGTCGAGGACAATGTCGGCGTTCTGGACCGTGCGCAGGGCGATCTTGTTTTCGATCTTCGTGGCCGTGTAGCCCGGGGTCTTGGTGTCCACCAGGAAACCCTTGACCTGGTTGTCCTCGAGGTCGCGGGCGTAAACAACCACCCAGTCGGAGAAGGTCGCATTGCCGATCCAGCGCTTTTCACCGTTGAGGATCCAGTTGTCCCCCTCGCGGCGGGCAGTAGTGCGGGTGCCGCCGGCAACGTCGGATCCGCCCAGCGGTTCCGTCAGGCCGAAGGCGCCGATCTTCTTCATGGCGTAGATGTCCGGCAGCCAGGCTGCCTTCTGCTCCTCGGAGGCCAGGGCCTCGATGGAGCCGGTGAAGAGACCGTCGTGGACGCCCATGAAGGTCGCGAAGGACGTGTCCGCACGCGTCATTTCGGCATGGCAGAGGCCCGCGAAAAGGTTGGAGTAACCCTGCCGGTAAACCGGGCTCATAACGTCCAGTTCGGCAATCTTGGGGATCATGTGGTGCGGGAATTCTCCGGCGTTCCACCAGTCAGCAGCATGCGGCTTGACCTCGGCTGCGAGCCAGGCACGGATCTCGTGCAGGCGGTCGCGCTCCTTGTCAGTGAGCAGATCTTCAAATGCGTAGAAGTCGCCGTCCGGGTACGGAAGGTTGTCGACGTCGATAAGTGCCATGGAAATTGTCCTTCGCTGCTGATCATCGGTGATCCGCTGGTGCCCATCCGGGAACCGGCTGAGCCCATGTTACCCACCAGTAACAACGATCACAACGTCTGCGGAAAATTGCCTCCGACGGCGTGCGGCGGCGTTGGCCCACTGGGAGGACAGATAAGGGGCTTACGGGGTGCCTCCGGCGACATCGCAGGAATGCCCGGGCAAAAGAAAACGCCCCGGTCCGCAGACCGGGGCGTTTACTAAGGCGGATCGGGACGTCGTCCGATCCATTACAGGTAGGGCTGGTGGGGCTTGAACCCACGACCCACGGATTATGAGTCCGCTGCTCTGACCAGCTGAGCTACAGCCCCGGGTGCCCAAGAAGGCAACGATGCCATCCTAGTGGGTCCGGGGACTGGACAACCAATCAGCGCGCGTCCACGCGTTTCCCCGGATCCCCGCGGTAGAGATCTTCAAAGGTGGACAACGTGGCTTCCAGGCTGTGCCGGTCCACCATCTCGCGGCTGGTCCGGCCCATCTTCGCCCGCTCGTCGGCGGGCAGCTCCAGGATTTCCGTGATGCGCCCTGCCAGCTCGGAGCTGTCGCCCGGCGTAAACAGGTAGCCGTTGCGTCCCTTGTCCACGAGGTGCGGCAACGCCATCGCATCGGCCAGCAGGACCGGTTTCGATGCCGACATCGCCTCCAGCGTCACCAGTGACTGAAGCTCGGCGGTACCCGGCATGCAGAACAGGTCGGCTTTGAGGTACGCCTCGCGCAGTTCTTCATCGGAGACCAGTCCGCGGAAGACCACCCGGTCCTGCAGTCCCAGTCGCTGCACCTGGGCTTCCAGCCCGGGACGGACTTCGCCGCCGCCGATGATTTCCGCCCGCACTCCGAGGTGGGCGGGAGTCTTCGCTACGGCGTCAATCAGCACGTCCACGTGCTTTTCCTCGGCCAGCCGGCCGACAAAAAGAACCGTGGGCGCTTCGTGCGGGGGAATCTGCTCCCCGTCGCGCAGCTCGTAAACCGACGCGTCAATGCCGTTGGACAACGGCATCACGTCGTGCAGGAAGGCGTGGCGGTACATCGCCTCGGCAGCCAGCGGCGTGGGCGTGGTGACCACGTGGGCCTGGCCCATGACCTTGCCCATGTCCTTCCAGGAGTTGGTGGCGACAATCTGCTTAACCCATTTCGGGAAGGGCAGGAACGGATCCAGGTTTTCCGGCATGAAGTGGTTGGTCGCGATGACACGGATGCCGCGCTTACGGGCTTCGTAGAGCGTGTACTCCCCCACCATGTAGTGGCACTGGATGTGCACGACATCGGGCTGCACCCTGTCGAACAGCAGGGTGATTTCCTTCTTGATCTCCCAGGGCAGGCAGATCCGCCAGTATTCATGGGTAGGCACCCCGTGGGAACGGAGCCGGTGGACCGGCCACTCTCCCTCAAGGTCGCTTCGGCTGCCGCCGTTGACATCATTGGGAGCCAGTACGTGGACGTTGTGCCCACGCCCGTGCATCCCCCGGGCCAGCCGGTAGCCGAACTGCGCGGCGCCGTTCAGGTGGGGAGGATAGGTGTCACAAGCGATGAGGACAGTCAGCGGTTTGTCTACCGGGGCGTCGGTCACGTTGTAGGTCCTGCTTTCGGATTCTTTGAGGCCGGCTTCTGCCGCCTCCGCTCTTCGTTCCGACGCTGGATAACGTCAGGGTGATACCTCGAAAGGGCAACGACCCCAACAATAGCAATCAGGGCCGCCACGGACATGGCCACCGCGGCCACGGCCGGCACATCCGGCCGCAGTTCGTGCAGGACTCCGATGCCGATGGCGATCCCCACCATGGGGTCGATTACCGTCAGCCCCGCAATCACCAGGTCCGGCGGGCCGCTCGAGTAGGCGTTCTGCACGAACCAGGAACCGAGTGCACCGGCAGCGGCGATCGCCACGATGGTGTACCAGGGCACGTTCAGGAGGAACCGGCCGTTCGGGTTGAGCAGGTCCCCGGCAATGACCTTGGTCAGGACGGCAACAAAGCCGAACAGGATGCCGGCGCCGAGGATGTGGGCGATTGCGCGGAGCCGCTTGCCGAAAAGCACGTTCAGTCCGCCGAAGAAGATCACGACGACGGCGAGGATGAGGACAATGGTCACTTCCTGCCGCGGTTCCACGACCTGCTCTGAACGGGTGACCATGATGGCCAGCGACACAAAAAGCATGCTGCCGGCCACGCACGCCGTAATCGCCGCGACCGTAATGCGGTTCATGTGCAGGCCCTGGTCCCGGGAATTCACCACTGTCGTGATGACCAATGCGATGGAACCAATCGGCTGCACCACCGTCAGGGGCGCCATCGAGAGTGCAGCCACGTTCAGGGCCATGCCCGTCCCCAGCAGCAAAAGCCCGAAAAGCCAGCGGGGGTTGCGCAGCAGGCGACTGATCTGGGAGGAGTTCAGGCCCAGGCCGCCGGTGTCCGCTTTGACGGCGCTGCCTTGGCGCTGGGCACCGAAGGCAAGGAAAAAAGCGCTGGCCAAGGCGCAGGCTACAGCGATCCCTACCATCGGCCCGGTCCAGGTGCTGCCGTGCTGTGCGGGGAAACGGAGTGTGTCCTAGGGTGCATGGCCGGTTCCGGTTCCGGCCGGTACATGCTCGCGCTGGTGCAGGTATTTGCGCCACGCAGCCACGAGGTATCCGGCGGCCGCCGCAACGTGGCCGATGCAGCCCAGTGCCAGCACGGCGGAACCTGCAACCGAGAGCCAGTGATGGTCAAATCCCTCCACCCGTTCCAGCAGCAGCAGGGGCGCACCCAACAGCAGCAACGCGGTGCGGATTTTCCCGACAATGCTCACCGGCAGGTCGGGGTTGCCCCGGAACAGCAGGAGCGAATTGGCGATCAGGACGGCGTCGGGGATGGCGATGCTCAGGATCAACCAGGCCGGTGCGATGCCGTCTGCCACAAAGGTGGCAGCCACTATGATCAGTGCCAGCCTGTCGGCGACCGGATCCAGCCACTGGCCGGTAGCGGAGACCTGGTTCAGCCGGCGGGCCAGGTAGCCGTCTATCCAGTCGGTACAGCCCACTGCCACCAGGGTGAGGAACGCACTCCCGTAGCGGTCCTGGCTGATGAACAGCACAAACAGGGGGATGCCGAGAAAGCGAAGGACCGTGACCAGATTCGGTAGGGTCCAGAAGCGTTCCAATACGGTAATTTCCGTATCGGGACGCGCTCCGGCACCGATAAATCTGATCACGGTCCGTTCCCCTCGTCAAAGATGTACGAGTACAGCTTACTTTCGCGCGAGCCGACGGGACATCAGGAGCAGTGCCAGCAGGGATGCGGCCATTACCGAAAGCGGCTGCCAGCGTTCCTTGATCATGGCCAGCACGTCGTCGGCCGTGGAGGGACCGTCGCTGCTGCTGTCCTTGCCTCGGGCTGCAGCGGCGCGGCGGGACTTCAGCTCCTGGATGCGGGCCTTGACGTCCACCTTCTCGCCGAGCCCGTCCCGGACTGCCGCGAGGTGCTCGCGGCGCTGCCGCGCACGGGTGCGCAGTTCTTCCGGAGTGGGCTGCTTCGGGCCTTCAGGCTTGTCGTCCTTCTCGGCCTTCTTGTCCTTCTTTTCCTTCGGTTCCTTGGGCTTGTCCAGCGTGGCCGGATCGAAGCTGCGGCCTTCCTTCAGCACGCCGACGTCGTAGCGGATGCCGCGGATGGCTTCCTCCGGAAGCAGCGGGAGGGTCTTCTTGAATCGGCTGTAGCCAATGAATCCGGCGATGCCTGCAATCACCAGGAACAGCGCGGCAACCAGCAGGGCAGCCAGCCAGCCCGGCAGGACCAGCGACAGTGCGAGGATGCCGGCTACCAGCAGCGAAATGGCCAGCGCGGCGACCATAAGCAGCGCCACCACCATAAACGCGGCAGCAACGCCGGCCTTGATGCCCTTTTGCTTCATTTCGGCTGTGGCGAGGGCGAACTCGTCATTCAGCTGACGCGGCGTCAGGCGGGCCATGACTTTCGCCAGCCCAACCAGCGACGAGCTTCCCGCCGTTCGCTGTGTCCGAGTGCTAGCGGAGCGGTTCATGCGCCCAGCCTCCGTCCCCTGTTCAGTATTCACCGTTGCCATAACCCCAAATTACCATTCTCCTCAGTGTTATCAGTTTGCCCATCCGCACCAGCTGCGCGTCAGGACGTTTCGAGGCCCTCGCGGTCCTCGAGTTCGCGGCCGGACAGCTCGGGAAGTTTGGTCTTCACGAACCAGAAGGACAGCACCGCGAACGCGGTAAAGATGGCGTACATGATCCAGACCCCGAAGTTATCGCTGACCCACGGGAAGGCAAGGGTAACAATGAAATTGAAGATCCAGTTGACCATCGCGCCCAGGCCCAGGGCCAGGGACCGGATGTTATTCGGGAAGACCTCGCCCAGGGTTACCCACATGACCGGCCCCCAGGTCGCCGCAAAGAAGACCACGAACAGGTTCGCGCCCACCAGGGCAACCGGACCCCAGATGCCGGGCAGGGAGACTTCACCGTCTACGTCCACGGCCTGGAAGAACGAAACCGTGGCTGCCAGCAGGCCCACGAACATACCGGCCGAGCCGATCATCAGCAGTTTGCGGCGGCCGATGCGGTCCACGAAGGCGATGGCAACCAGAGTCATCACGACGTTCACGATCGAGGTGATCACCGACGTCGTGAAGGAATCGCTTTCGCTGAAGCCCACGGACCGCCACAGAGTGGTGGAGTAGTAGAAGATCGCATTGATGCCGACCAGCTGCTGGAATGCGGCAATGGCCATACCGACCCAGAGGATGGGCTGGAGCCCGAACTTGGGACCGCGCAGGTCCCGGAACGTCGGCTGCGGGCTCTTGAAGCTGTCGCGGATGTCGGCGATCTTGCGGTCCGTATCCGTCACACCGGAGATGCTGGTGAGCACCTTGGCGGCTTCTGCGTCGCGGTTCTTCCGGACCAGGTACTGCGGGGATTCCGGAATGGTCAGTGCCAGGACACCGTAGACAATGGCGGGGACGACGCCGACCAGCAGCATCCAGCGCCAGGCCGGCAGGCCCCACCACAGTTCGCCGAGCGCGCTGCCTGCGGTGTTCGCCAGGAAGGCGTCGGAGAGCAGGGCGGCAAAAATGCCGATCGTGATTGCCAGCTGCTGGACTGAACCCAGCGCACCGCGCCATTTTGCGGGTGCTACTTCGGCAATGTAACCGGGGGCGATGACGGACGCGGTACCGATGGCCAGGCCGCCGATCAGACGCCACAGCATGAGGTCCCACTCCGAGAAGGCCAGTGCCGAGCCCACGGAGTTCGCCGCAAACAGCACCGCGGCACCGACCATAACCAGTTTCCGGCCCAGCTTGTCCGCCAGCTGGCCGGCAAACCATGCACCGGCAGCACAGCCGAGCAGCGTGATGGCCACGGTAAAGCCGAGGATGCCCGGGCTGAGCGTGAATTCCTCGCCGATGGCATCCACCGCACCGTTGATCACTGCGGTATCGAACCCGAAGAGCAACCCGCCCACCGCTGCGGCAACGGTGACGCCGATCACCTTGCCGGGGTGGGCCACCCGTTCGGATCCGCCTTTGTTAGGTCCTGGCTGCGTCGCGCCCATCGACCGTTCCTCGTTTTCTACTCAACTAGCTTCGTACATGTGACTGGTGTCAAAACACTTAAGCCTACGCATAACACTAAGCATGCTTGTTCATGCACGGTAGCCGGAGCACGCCTCCAGCAACAGATACGCACCCATCGATCCGCCCCGGCTGGAGGTCCCCGCCCTGGAATTCCGGCGCAGGCACCGGGCGGAGCACCCCGTCGGGGCACCGGAACCGTGGAAGGGGAACATGCCCAATGTCGTCCACTTCACACGGCCCCGGCTTTGCTTCGACCGCAGCCGGTTATCCTGATGCCGCCGCCACGGCTGCTGCCACGGCAGGTGACACCCTGGGATCCAACGGGCTGGGCACGATGTATTCCGCGTGCAGGTCCTCCCCCACGAGATCCGCAATTGCCGCAGCCGCGGCAACCTTCATCCGGGCGGTGATTCGGCGGGCGCCGCTGTCCAACGCGCCACGGAAGACGCCCGGAAAGGCCAGGACGTTGTTGATCTGGTTGGGAAAGTCGCTGCGGCCGGTGGCGACGACGGCGGCGTGCCGGCGGGCGATGTCCGGATGGACTTCAGGATCGGGGTTGGACAGGGCAAAAATGATGGCTTCGGGTGCCATGCCGGACAGGACCTCCTCCGGGACCGTTCCCGAGGAGACGCCGACAAAAACGTCTGCACCCTTCAGCGCCTCGGCCGCACCGCCGTCGACGCCCCGCGGATTGGTCCGGGCGGCCAGGTCCGCCTTGATGCTGGTGAGTCCGCTCCGGGAATCCGAAACGATGCCCTGTGAGTCCAGCACAACGACGTCGGCAATCCCCGCCTCCAGCAGGATGTTGGCGCATGCTACCCCGGCAGCGCCGGCGCCGGAAATCACCACCCGCAGGTCCCGCAGTTCCCGGCCGGTCACGCGGGCGGCGTTGCGCAGTGCTGCCAGCACCACAATGGCGGTGCCGTGCTGGTCGTCGTGCATTACGGGACAGTCCAGCGCTTCGATCAACCGCTGCTCCAGTTCGAAGCAGCGCGGCGCGGAGATATCCTCCAGGTTCACGGCTCCGTAGCTGGGCCGCAGCCTGACGAGGGTTTCGATGATTTCGTCCACGTTGGTGGTATCCAGCACCAGCGGAATCGAGTTCAGGCCGCCGAAGGTGCGGAAGAGAGCGGATTTCCCTTCCATCACCGGCAGGGACGCGGCCGCACCGATATCCCCCAGGCCCAGGACGGCGGTGCCGTCGCTGACCACCACCACCAGCCGGGAGGCCCAGGTGTGGGTTGCGGCCAGTTCCGGGTCGGCGGCGATGGCCCGGCTGACCTGGGCGACACCCGGCGTGTAGGCAATGGACAGTGCCCGCTTGGAATCCAGCGGCAGCCGGGTTTCCACGGAGAGTTTCCCTCCCTTGTGTGCGGCAAGGATTTCTTCGGCCGTAATGGGATCGGCACTGTTCAAATTGGCGGCGGCGGGCGCGGGTGAAGGAGTTTCTGGTGTAGGCATAGCGGTGTGCTCCAGCTGTTGGTTCCAGGGAAGGTCCCGCCGTGCGGGCCCGGGATGAACGGGCACAGGGACGGCGGATACCGGAAGCCGTGGGGCTCCGGGCCAGAGGCAACAGGATGGGATGCCTTAGCGGCCGGGGGCGGGGTCCGGGGATGCCGGAACTGCCCTGCCGGGCGCGATAACTGCCAGTGTAAGCGCAGGAATGGGCCAGCCGTCCATTTGGCGCGCGAGCTAATCCCCCCGGGTGCGGGTGCATCCCTGCGGTTTGTACAGATCCCTGCGCCGCGCACCGCAGGAAACCGGACAAAGTGCGGGGATCCAGACACACCGCGGGAGGACCGCTGAAGCGCCCACGAAAAAGGGCCTGAGACACGGGAAACCCGGTCACAGACCCTTTGCTGGCTCCCCCGACTGGACTCGAACCAGTAACCCTTCGATTAACAGTCGAATGCTCTGCCAATTGAGCTACGGGGGAAAGCGGCGTCCTCAACTATACAGGAAGTTTCCGGTCCTTCCGAACCACACCTCCCTGGAGGTGTTCCACCCATTCGTACCGGTCGGCCCACCACGGCGTCGACCTACCCACCCCCGGCTGACGGGGCTGACAGCGGTTCACAACTGACCGTTGTCAACTGGTTTCTGCCGTGGTTGAGCACTATCAGCCGATCGGGTAAGGGGGTTAACTCTTCGACGCCCACGAGCGCACCCGCTTCCGTGGGGATACTCGCCGGTTCCCCGTTCCCGGCAAAGACCACCTGCCCCATCTGAACGACGAGGCGGTTGTTGCCCGCCAAGTGTCCCCGGGAGTAATGATAACCAAGGTCTAGGACAGGGCAGTCGGTGAGAAACAATTCCGCTTGGGTAACAGGGTCCACTAAGGACGCACCCGGGACGGCATAGATGCTGAGGTCAACCTGCCAGAGCCCGTCCTCCCCCACTCCCGGAGTCCCGGGCTGCTTGCATCCTCTGATCACATAAGCGGGCGGTTGTCCTTGGCCCACTTGGTCCACTTGGTCCACTTGGACCGGGGTGCCGTCCGCCTCGGGGTGTTGCTTCCGGCACTCGGCAACAGGGTCAGCCGGCGGCTGCAGCTCCGCTGCCAAGGTCCATGCCGCGATAGCTAAGCCAGGCACTCCCAGAACGATCTCAGGCCGCTTCCACCACCTCGCGCTCGAGTCCCTGCCGCCGTTTGTCGGCGGTTCCTGCCGCACTATCCCGCCTCGTCGACGTTCATACGGGGAGTATCC
Source organism: Arthrobacter sp. zg-Y844 (assembly GCF_024385465.1). Taxonomy (GTDB): domain Bacteria; phylum Actinomycetota; class Actinomycetes; order Actinomycetales; family Micrococcaceae; genus Arthrobacter_B. The sequence goes on along the minus strand of NZ_JANFLS010000004.1, from coordinate 379,548 downwards.
GCCCGGCTCTCCACCCCGTCAATGAATACATCGAAGAACGACCGCCGGACTCCGGCATGAGACAGTTGCGCATGATCACGCATACCCGGAAAGCCGTCTGCTATGCGGTACAGCAGGGCCACCTGCTGGTGTTTACCCATAAGGAAGTGCCCCTGGAAGTCACGGGCGTGCAGGTTCCGGCGGGAACGATCCGGCCCGGTGAAGAGCCGGCCGATGCCGCAGTCCGCGAACTGCAGGAAGAAACCGGATTACCCGGCAAGGTCTCGGCATATCTCGGTGAGTCCCGGTACGACCTGCGGCCGATGCGGCAGGAGATTGCGACCCGGCACTTCTTCCTGCTGGAGGTTCCTGCCATGGATCCGGCGGCCCGCTGGGACGCCGGCGAGCCGGATCCGGAGCACGGCGGGCCACCCGCAGCCTGGACCTGCTGGTGGATACCGCTCCCCCGGGCCCACGTCCTCGCCGCGGGCCTCGGCACCATGCTTGGCGGGCTCGGGCAGCACAAAAAAGACCCCCGACCTGCATAGCTGCAGATCAGGGGCCTTCTTAGTTGCTCCCCCGACTGGACTCGAACCAGTAACCCTTCGATTAACAGTCGAATGCTCTGCCAATTGAGCTACGGGGGAAAGCGGCAGGTTTTACTTTACAGAGATTCTGCGCCGAAACGAAATCGGCACCCTGCCGGAGGAATCCGGGCGGTTACTGGTCTCCCCGCAGGGCCCGGCGCTGCATCTCCAGCTCCATGAGCTCACGATTGAGCTGGTGGAACAGTTCCGGATCGGCGTTGGGGTCCAGGCGCTGCAGCTGCCCCAGCTTTTCGGCCTTGAGGTGTGTCACCTGCAGTTCGAAGAGCCGGTTCAAAATGTCCCGGCAGTACAGGGCCAGCGCATCGGCGTCGCGGGCCGGCAGCGGCGTCACGGCCAGCTCGCTGACGAAACCGCGCATCGGCTCCGGCAGTTCCTCGCGCACCCGTTCCACCCAGGCGGCGGGCGCGGTTCCGGCTTCCCCGGCAGCACGGATTGCGTCGTGGACAGCCACGTAGGCCGGAACCGTGAACCGGGCCGCCTTGAAGCGTTCCCATTGTCCGTCGTCGAGCATGCCCGGCTGCTGCAGGGCGACTTCCAGTGCCTGCCGTTCCATCCGGGCAGCGGGATCATTCGGGTTGGGACGGCTGAACCCGGATGACGGCTCCGGCTCCGGCTGCCCGCCCTGCTGGCCCTGCCACTGGCGCGGCGGTTGCTCATCGCGCCGGCCGTATTGTTGCTGGCCCCCACGCTGCTGGCCGTATTGCTGCTGGCCGTATTGCTGCTGGCCCCCTCGCTGGCCGTACTGCTGCCGACCCTGCTGCCCTTCCGGGCTGCGTCCGGCCGGTACCTTCTGGCCGCTATTGTCTCCGCCCGACCCCGCCGTTCCGCGCTTGGCTGCGGCATTGACGGCGCGGCTGACGTCGTCGACGTCGGTTCCGAGCCATCCCGCGAGTTCCCGCGCGTACGCGGGGCGCATGGCCGGGTCACGGATGTCCGCCACCACCGGCGCCGCCGCGCGCAGTGCTGAAACGCGGCCCTCCACGGTGTTGAGGTCGAACTTACGCAGCGTGGAGCGGATAGCGAACTCGAACAGCGGGCGGCGGGACGAGATCAGTTCGGCAACCGCGGAGTCGCCGTGGGTCTGGCGGATGTCGCACGGGTCCATGCCGTTGGGGTCCACGGCCACGTAGGTCTGGGCGGTGAAGCGCTGGTCCTCTTCGAAGGCCCGCAGTGCTGCCTTCTGTCCCGCGGCGTCGCCGTCGAAGGTGAAGATGACCTCTCCCCCGGTGCCGTCGTCGGAGAGCAGCCGGCGGGCGATCTTGATGTGGTCGGTGCCGAAGGCAGTGCCGCAGGTGGCGACGGCGGTGGTGATGCCTGCGAGGTGGCACGCCATCACGTCGGTGTAGCCTTCCACGACCACCAGCTGCCGGGTCTTGGCGATGTCCCGTTTAGCCAGGTCGATGCCGTAAAGGACCTGCGATTTCTTGTAGAGCGGCGTTTCGGGAGTGTTGAGGTACTTGGGGCCCTGGTCATCTTCGTAGAGCTTGCGCGCGCCGAAACCGATCACGGCACCGGTGAGGTCGCGGATAGGCCAGATCAGCCGACCCCGGAAGCGGTCATAGAACCGGGAGGCGTCCGAGCCGGTGGAGAACATTCCGGTCTCAGCCAGTTCCTCGCGGGTGAAGCCCTTCGACGTGAGGTGCTTGAGCAGCGAATCCCAGCCCTGCGGTGCGTAGCCGACCCCGAAGTGCTCCGCTGCTGCCGGGTCGAAGCCGCGTTCCTGCAGGAAGTTCCGGGCAGCGGCGGCTCCCTGGGTGCCGAGCTGGCTGCGGAAGAACTCGGCCGCCACCTTGTGCGCGTCCAGCAGGCGCTGGCGTTTGCCGACGTCTTCCCGGCGCGGCCCGGTGCCGCCGTCTTCGTAGTGCAGCTCGTAGCCGAGCCGGGCGGCGAGTTTCTCCACGGTTTCGGAGAAGGTGCCGTGGTCCATCTTCTGGACGAAGGAGATGACGTCGCCGCTCTCACCGCAGCCGAAGCAGTGGTACGTGCCTACCTGGGGGCGGACATGGAAGGACGGCGAGCGCTCGTCGTGGAAGGGGCACAGTCCCTTGAAGGAACCGATACCCGCCGACTTCAGGGTCACGTAACCGTCGATCACGGCCTTGATATCAGTGCGCAGCCGCACTTCATCGATGTCTTCACGCTTGATCAGTCCGGCCATAGCATCCAGTCTATTCTTCCCCGCCAAACCGGCCCGTGGATCAATAGCGGACGCGCTCAGCGCCCGGGACCGCAGCCCCGGGCGCTGAAGACGTCCGGTGTCCGGACCTGTTGGCTCAGTCCTCCGTCCGGCGCCGGGTGAGGTAGATACCCAAGGCACCCATCAGGCACAGGCCGGCTCCAAGCGCCAGGTAGATACCAGTGGATATCGACAGGCCGGTCGATGGGAGCCCTGAACGGCCCGGCTGCTCCGGTGCAGGCACCGGGCGGGGTTCAGGCTCCGGAGCCGGAGTCGGGGCCGGCGACTCCACGAAGGCATAGGTGTTGGTCACGATGGCGGAGGCGGTGCCGTTTGCCGGCACGCTCACCGGATCGGGCAGCTCGGATTCCACCCGCACGGCAGAGGTGGCGCCGGTACTGGTTTCCGTCACCGTGCATTCGGCGCCTGCAGTAAGGCCGTCGAATTGGGTGGTCACTTCCCCCGTGGCACCGGCAGGGATGGTTACCGTCTCGTCCAGGGAGGACCCGTCCGTGCCGCACCGGACTTCCAGGACCACTTCACCCTGCTCACCCGCGGCAGCACCGGTAATGACCTTGGTGACCACCAGCACGCCCGGGTTGAAGCCGTACGTATTAGTGACCGTCAGTTCCGCACCGCCGGCGGCCGGGATGGTGACCGGGTCGGTGATCACCGTGTCCACGGAGACCGTAGCCGTGGCACCGGTTTCGGTTTCGGTGACGGTGCATTCCGTGTCGGCGGGCAGGTCCGCGAAGTTGGTGGTCACCGTTTCGGCCGTTCCGGCCGGAATGGCCACGGTTTCGTCCAGGACCGATCCATCCGGTCCGCAGGTCACCTGCAGCACCACCTCGCCCTGCGCTCCTGCCGCGTCACCGGCAAACACCTTGGTGACGGCCAGCGTACCCGGCGCAAAGCTGTAGGTATTCGTCACCGTGGCGGCGACGGTATCGCCCGCGAGAATTTCGACGTCGCCGGGCAGATCAGAGTCCACGGTGACGGCGGCGGTGGCCCCGGTCACCGGCTCCGTAATGGAGCAGGAGGCTCCTGCCGGGATATTCGAAAACTCCGCACCCACGTCTTCGGTAGTACCGGCCGGAATCTGTGAGGTCTCTTCGAACACCGTCTCCCCGTCCAGGGTGCACAGGACATCGATCTCCACCGAATCCTGGTTTCCTGCCGCCTCACCGGCAATGACTTTGGTGACGGTCAAGGACCCCGGGTTCACCGCGTAAGTGTTGGTGACGGTGGCTTCCGCCGTCTCCCCGGCGGCTATGGTCACGTCGTCGGGCAGGTCGACGGTGACACCCACCGCGGGCGTTTCACCCGTTCCCGGTTCGGTGACCGCACAGCTGGCACCTTCCGGGATTCCGTTGACCGTGCGGGGAACGGTCCCTCCGGCACCTGCTTCGATCGTGATGTCCTGCCGGATCACCTCTTCTCCGTCTGCGGTGCAGACGACCTCGACAGTAATGGGCCCCTGCTCCCGGGCTGCCGGGCCGGCGATCACCTTGTCGACGGTCAGGGCACCGGGGTTCACCGTGTAGGTATTCGTCACGGTCACCTCCACACCGGCACCGGAAGGAATCGTTACCGTTCCGCCCGCAGGATCAGCCACGGTTTCCACACTGACCTGGGTGGTGGCGCCGTCGGCGGTCTCGGTGACCGTGCAGCTGGCTCCCGTTGGCAGGTTCTCGAACTCCTCGGTGGCCGGTTCAGTGGTGCCGGCCTCAACGGTCACCGTCTCGTTCAGGACTGTCGCACCCCCGGCGGTGCAGGTCACCTGCAGTGTGACGACGCCCTGCCGTCCGGCCCCGGCCCCGGCGATGTCCTTTCGGACGGCGAGGGTTCCGGTGGTGAAGGTGTAGTCATTGGTCAGGGCGACAGTAACGCTGCTTGCGGCCGGAACCGTTACGGTCCCTTCCCCGGTCACGGTAACGGCCACGGCTTCGCTTGAACCGTCAACCGTTTCCGTCACGGTACAGCTGGTGCCGGCTTCAAGGTCGGGGAATTCGGCCGCCTCGGGGGTAATGGTTCCGGCCGGAATGGTCACCGTGGTGTCCACCACGGTGGTCCCGTCCAGGGTGCAGACGACCGAGATCGTCACCTCGCCCTGTGCGCCGGCGGCCTCCCCGGTATTGGTCTTGGTCACCACCAGCGTTCCCGGCGTAAAGGTATAGGTGTCCGTGACCGCCGCCGTCACAGTGGTTCCGGACACGATCGTGACGGCGCCGGGCAGGATGGTGCTGACTTGGACGCTGTCGTTCTCTCCGTTGGTCGGTTCGGTGACGGTGCAGGTGGAGCCCGCAGGAATATCGTTGAAGGTCTCGGAGAGTGTGCCGGTGGCCTCCGCGTCGATGGTGAAGGTGAACTGGTTCCCGGTGCCGCAGTCGATATTGATAACTACGGCATCCTGGCTGCCGGCGGCCGGGCCGGCAATCGTCTTCGTGACGGTAAGGGAGCCCACCTCGGTGAAGGCGGCCGCCGCCGTCGCGTTGGAGCTGAGCTCACGTGTAACCGCGAGGATCAGCTTCTGTGCATTCTCCACCCCAGGCGTTGCCGCGTCGTACAGGTAGACGTTTCCCGTGGGGACGGTGACCGCTGCCCGGGCCGTGAGGTTTGCCGGTCCTGTTGCACCCGTGTCGCTGCGCACCCAGACCTGCGTGCCGCTGGGCACCGGACTGTTCAGCGGAACGGTTCCGGCGGCGTCGGCGTAGAGGCTGAACCCCTCATCCACCGTTACTTCGATTGCATCCGCTTCCGACGTCACCGTATGCGGCCCTGCCACTTGGGTCACGGGTGCCTCCGTGACCGGCGGCGTGATGGCGATAGCCGGTGGGTCGGGTTCCTCCAAGGGGCCGGCTGCGATGGTGTCATTCACGATCGCAGCGACGGTCGAATAGAGATTGCTTTGCCGATTGAGGACAAACCCGTCCGTGAAGAACCAGATGGCAGCCTGCACAGCGGCGGCTTTGTTGTTGACGTTGCCTGCCGGGAGGTCGGTAGTCGGGTAATAGCTGTTCAGGATCCGGTTGACGTAGCCGATGTTGGGAATGTTGGACTCGTCCCAGGTGCCGTTTTCGTAGCCGATCCCGACCCGCGTGGCGGTGCGGAGATCGATGCAGTACATCTCGGCGGTGGTGGTGCCGTAGGCGTCCTGGGTATTGATGATGCCGGCAAAGCTGACGTTTTCCGTCTGGTACCCGGCCGGGACACCGGCGGGGTACGCGTCAATGGGCCAGGTCTGCCCCAGGGGCGGCAACCCTCCCGACACGCTTCTCCCGGCTCCCAGCGAGGTGATCACGATGTCCGTATTCGCCGCGTCGGCAGGCGCTTCGTTCCGCGGCGGTTCCGGAACAATCTGCGCCTGTGCCGGCACAGCCAGGGGAAACCCGGCCAAGGCCAGGGTCAGCAGAAAAACCAGTATCCGCCGGACTCGGGTCGTCCGTGTCCAGGCAAAGACATGACGTGGGCGTTTTGCAGGAGACAGCTGGCTGCTCATAAGGGTCCTCGATACGCGTGTCCGGCTGGGCATCTCCCGACAGTGGCTCGGGAGACTCTGGACGCCACACGCTAACGGCCGGTGGACCCACCGACCAGAGAGCTGCCCGAAAATGCCGTCGTCAGCCCCGAACTGCAATCCCTACCAGAGCGCCGGAACCGGTCCTACCAGCCGCTCATGCAGGGCAAGGGCCGAACCGTCCGTCAGCGAGGCCACTTGGTCGACGACGACGCGCAGCCGGGCGCCGTCGTCGGGCGCGTCCCGCCAGTCCGCCGCGAACATCGGGTCCAGGTGCTTGTCCCCGGTGGCGGAGAGCTGGGCGACAAGGGCAGTGAGGATTTCACGCTGGCGTTCGTACAGGGGCTGGCGCTGGTCAGTGGTCATGACGAACGTGGTGGCCAGGCCCTTCATGACGGCGATTTCCAGCTGGGTGACCTCGGGGACCACCATTTCGGCGTTGTACCGGGTCAGCGGATCGGTGCCGTAGATGCCCCGCGTCGCTTCGAGGGCGCTGTTGCAGAACCGGCCGATGAGCTGGCTGGTCATGTCCTTCAGGGCCGCCATCGCACGGCGGCTGCCGTCCGATTCGCGCACCCACACGTTGGTGGCTTCCAGCCGGGCGAGGGCGGCATCAATGGCGGCGGCTTCAACACCGGGCAGGTACCACTGCTGCGTGTAGCCGACCACGCGTGCACGCTGGTCGGGATTGTCCAGCCACTTGAGCTGGACGTGGCCGGCGACTATCGCGTCTTCGACGTCGTGCACCGAGTAGGAGATGTCGTCCGCCAGGTCCATCACCTGCGCCTCAAGGCAGGAACGTCCGTCCGGAGCGCCGTCGCGCAGCCAGGTGAAGACAGGGAGGTCATCCTCGTAGACACCGAACTTGGTGGTGCGGTGCCCGTTGACGATCGGAGCATCCGCAATGGACCACGGGTATTTGGTGGCGGCGTCCAGGCTGGCCCGGGTCAGGTTCAACCCGGCAGGCGTGCCGTCGGGAGCAATGATCTTCGGTTCCAGCCGGGTCAGCAGCCGCAGCGTCTGTGCGTTTCCTTCGAAGCCGCCGATCGCATGCGCAATGTCGTTCAGCGCGGTTTCGCCGTTGTGGCCGAAGGGCGGGTGCCCCAGGTCATGGGACAGGCACGCGGCGTCGACGACGTCGGGATCGCAGCCGAGCGCATTGCCCAGTTCCCGGCCCACCTGCGCAACTTCGAGGCTGTGCGTCAGCCGGGTGCGGACGAAGTCGTCCGTGTCCGGGGCGACCACCTGGGTCTTGGCACCCAGCCGGCGCAGCGCGGAGGAATGCAGCACCCGCGCACGGTCGCGGCCGAACTGCGTGCGGTTGGTGTTTTTCGCCGGTTCCGTAACCCAGCGGGCCAGGTCAACTTCGGTATAGCCTGCGGTTTGGACTGCCTGCGGGAAGGTCATGGGTTGCTTTAGCCGCCTGATACGTCGAGTTCGGCTGCCGAGATGATGGATTTCTGGGCGGCGTTGAGTTCCCGCCCGTCCAGCCAGCCTTCCGGCAACGCTGTCTTTTTGGGTGTTCCGGCCCGTCCGCGCGGTCCCTCGGCGTCTGTGCCGGGGTAGGGAGCATCGGGGTCCAGCTGGTCCAGTAGTTCACGGAGTACCGCCAGGGACGGTACCGTGGCCAGTTTAGCGCGGAGGTCTCCCCCTACTACGTAGCCCTTGAAGTACCAGGCCATGTGCTTGCGGATGTCACGCAGGGCAATCACTTCGTCGCCGAAGGTCTCCACCAGCAGTTCCGCATGCCGGTACACGCTGTCGGACACCTGCTTCAATCCGGGCCGGTGCCGCTCGGTGCTTCCCTCGAAAGCCGCTTCCAGGTCACCGAAGAGCCACGGGCGGCCCTGGCAGCCGCGTCCGATGACGACGCCGTCAACCCCGGTTTCGCGCACCATGCGGATGGCGTCTTCGGCGGACCAGATGTCGCCGTTGCCCAGGACGTTCATGTCCGGCAGGGCTTCGCGCAGTTCCGCGATGGCGGACCAGTCGGCCTTGCCGGAGTAGAACTGCGACGCCGTGCGTCCGTGCAGGGTCACGGCGGCCACACCGGAGTCGCGTGCGATCTTCCCGGCATCAAGGAACGTCAGGTGGTCCTCGTCAATGCCCTTGCGCATCTTGATGGTCAGCGGCACGTTGCCCCGGGAGGCTTCCTTCACCGCCGTCTGCACAATGGCGGTGAACAGGTCCAGCTTCCACGGCAGGGCCGAACCGCCGCCCTTGCGGGTGACCTTCGGGACGGGGCAACCGAAGTTCAGGTCAATGTGGTCGGCGCGGTCCTCCTCCACCAGGAGGCGGACGGCTGCACCGACGGTCTTGGGATCCACGCCGTAGAGCTGGACGGAGCGGACCTTTTCGTCGTCGTCGTGCTTGATGATCCGCATGGATTCCGGCGAGCGTTCCACGAGGGCGCGGGAGGTGACCATTTCAGTCACGTACAGCCCTCCCCCGTATTCGCGGCAGAGCCGGCGGAAGGCCTTGTTGGTGATGCCGGCCATGGGTGCCAGGATCACCGGGGTGTCCACGGTGATCGGGCCTAATTGCAGAGGGGGAAGCTCAAGCTTGAGTTCCGGAGATAAAACAGTCACCCCTCTATTCTCGCAAGCCGATGCAAATCCGGTACCGCCCCGCGCCGAGCCCGGGCAACGCTGCCGGTGCGGGGAATTGACACCGGTTCCCTGCACCCCTAGCGTGCTGGTGATCTGCATCACTTTTCACTTCCGCATCACATCGGTTTCGCCGCTGCAACCGAAGATTCGAGGTTTCCCATGACCACCGCTGCCAAGAGCACCTCGCACCGTCCGAGAAGGGGCTGGCCCGGGTAGCCCAGGTGATGGCCCGCTGGACGGAGAAATGGTTCCCGGATGCTTATGTCTTCGCCCTCGGCGGCGTGGTCCTTGTTGCCTTGGCGGCCCTGCTGAACGGTTCCTCGCCGCAGGCCGTGGTGGACTCCTTCGGCAACGGATTCTGGGACCTCACGGCCTTTACCCTGCAGATGGCCATGGTGGTGCTCACCGGCTACACCGTGGCCACGTCCCCGCCGGTGGCGCGGCTGATCGCCCGGCTGGCGCTGGTTCCGCAGACCGCGGCAACCGCCGTCAGCTTTGTGGCTTTCCTGTCCATGTCCGTGTCCTTCCTGAACTGGGGGCTCAGCCTGGTCTTCGGCGGGCTGCTGGCACGGGCGATTGCCCGCCGGCGCGACCTCCAGGTGGACTACCGCGCCCTGGGAGCAGCGGCGTTTATGGGGCTGGGCGCCGTGTGGGCGCTGGGGCTCTCTTCCTCAGCCGCCCAGCTGCAGGCGACGGCGGCCTCCCTGCCGCCGGCACTGCTGGAGGTCACCGGGGTGCTGGACTTCGGCAAGACCATCTTCACGTGGCAGTCCCTGCTGACCTGCGCCATCCTCATCGCGCTGACCACCCTCATTGCCCATTTCTCCGCTCCGCGCGGGGCTGCCATCCGCACGGCGCAGGACCTCGGCGTGGACCTGGACGATTCCCCGGAACCGGCGGCCAAGCGCGAGCGTCCCGGCGAGTGGCTCGAGTACAGCCGTATCCTGCCGGTGCTGCTGGGCCTGCTCACCGTGGGCTGGCTGGTATCGCAGTTCGTGACCAAGCCCTTCCTGACAGTGATCTCAAGCCTGAACGGCTACCTGCTGGTCTTCCTGGTCCTGGGCCTGGTGCTGCACGGCACCCCGCGCAACTTCCTCCAGGCGGTGACCAAGGCCGTTCCGGCAACCGCCGGCATCCTGGTGCAGTTCCCCCTGTATGCGGCCATGGCGGCCATCCTGACCAAGGCGGAGGGATCGGGCGGCATGACCGTCTCCGCGCATCTGGCCGAGTTCTTCACGAGCATCGGTTCCGGCGGCGGCTTTGCCGTGGTGATTGCGGTCTATACCGTCATCCTCGGCGTCTTTGTTCCATCCGGCGGCGGGAAGTGGCTGGTGGAGGCACCCTACGTGATGCAGTCCGCCACCGACGTCGAAATGAACCTGGGCTGGACCGTGCAGATCTACAACGTAGCCGAGGCCCTGCCGAACCTGGTGAACCCCTTCTTTATGCTCCCGCTGCTGGCGGTCTTGAAGCTGCGGGCCCGGGACCTGGTGGGATTCACTTTCCTGCAGTTCACCATCCACCTCCCGGTGGTGCTGCTGCTGGTCTGGCTGCTGGGCATGACCTTCAGCTTCGAACCTCCCGTGATCCCTCCGGAGGCACCCGCACCGGCACCGTAGTCCGGCGCGGGCCCGGCGGCATCTAAGATCGAAGGGACAGTATTTCCCTTCCGCCTAAGGACCCATTACCGCATGCCCCGCGAATCCGGCACCAAGCGCGCCATCCTCGACGCCGCATTGGACCTGGCCGCCGCCAACGGCATCTCCGGAACCACCATGGACGACGTGGCCGAACGGGCCGGGGTGGCCAAGGGCAGCCTCTATTACAACTTCTCCTCCAAGGACAAGCTCTTCGAGAAGCTCCTGCTGGAGGGTGTGGGTGCCCTGACCGAGTGCCTCCGGAACGCGCGCAGCGGCCTGGCCGGTTGGCAGGCCATCGAGTCGATGGTCCGCGCCCTGCTGGAGCTGCTGTCCGAAAACCGCGCCCTGGCCAAACTCATGGCTGCGGAGATCCTGCGCACAGACCGGACCTGGCAGCACTCCCTGCACCTGCTGCGGCAGGAGGCGCTGGCCGAGTTCGTGGAGCCCATCCGTCAGACCGGCGGGCCCGCCGGCCTGCCCGACGGCGGATCGGACCGGCTGACCCTGATTGCCGGCAGCGTCTTTGGCGCCACTTTGATGGGTGCATTGGACTGGCTGGTGTTCGATCCGGAACGTTCCGTGGATGATGTGGCCGCAGCCGTGCTTTATGCGTTGTCCGGGCGGCTGCAGTCCTGACCCCTGACACCAAAGAGGCGGCCCCCGCATGGTGCGGGGGCCGCCTCTTTTCGTTCCAGGACAGGCTAGTCGCTGAGGATCAGCGTTTCGCTGCCGACCTGCCGGGCCACGCCCGCCTTGATCAGCGGTTCCAGGGCCCGGACAACTGCGGTCATGGACTCGTCCACTTCCAGCTGCACCGGGTACTGGTACGCGAGCATCGCCACCAGGGACTCGACTGCGGCCTGCGCCTCGTCGAGGTCCAGGGTGGTGTCATACCCCACCAGCACATCGGCGGGTTCGTCCGTGCGTTCCTGCGTGTAGCTCACGGCGAAGGCGGCGATCTTCCCGCCGTCCTTCTTCGGCTTGTCCCGCAGCACCACGGCGCCGGAAGCACCGGTGGCGTCGTTGAGCAGCATCTGCTGGGCCTTGCCGAGGGTCATGTCGGCGCGGTCCCAGTCATGCACGGCGTTGTAGAACTGCGTGACTGCCTGGGTGAGCTCCACCGAACCGGTGGCCGCTTCGTCCAGCTGGGGTCCGTCGTCGGTGAACACCGGCAGCTTCAGCTTGCCGGGTTCCACCAGCACCACGCAGGACCGCTGGATCGGGGCGAGCCCGGCTGCTTCGGCGAACCCGGCGGCCGGGGTGCCCGGCTCCACCTTGGCGCGGAGCCGGGTCACGCCCGACGGCGCCGACTCGGCTTCCTTGCGCAGCATGCCCAGCAGGGTGGTGCCCAGGCCGATGCGCCGGTTTTCCCGGGCTACCTCCACGTAGGCCCACAGCCGGTCCGGGTGCAGGCTCGTCTCGTAGACAACGCCGGCTGCTACCGGAATGCCGTCGTCTTCGGCCACGATGCAGCGGCTCCACGGCTCATTGGAGGACGGACGCAGCACGGCACGGAACTGCCCGGCCTGCGCACTCTCCGGGTCGCCCCAGAGCTGGTTGAGCTTGAGATCGTCGTCTTCCCGCCATTCGCGGAACGAAATAGCCATTACGCGCCGATCAGCCGTTCGGCCAGGTAGCCCTCGACCTTGTCCAGGCTCACGCGCTCCTGCGCCATGGTGTCGCGTTCGCGGACCGTCACGGCCTGGTCTTCGAGGGTGTCGAAGTCCACGGTGATGCAGAACGGGGTGCCGATTTCGTCCTGGCGGCGGTAGCGGCGGCCAATGGCGCCGGCGTCGTCGAAGTCGATGTTCCAGTTGCGGCGCAGCTGCGCGGCGAGGTCCTTCGCCTTGGGCGAAAGGTCTTCGTTGCGGCTCAGCGGCAGCACGGCGGCCTTGACCGGTGCCAGGCGCGGATCCAGCTTCAGGACGGTGCGCTTGTCGACGCCGCCCTTCGCGTTGGGTGCCTCGTCCTCGGTGTAGGAGTCCACGAGGAACGCCATGAAGGAACGGGTCAGGCCGGCGGCGGGCTCGATCACGTACGGGGTGAAGCGTTCGTTCGTGGCCTGGTTGAAGTAGCTCAGGTCCGTGCCGGAGTGCTTGGAGTGCGTGCCGAGGTCGAAGTCGGTGCGGTTGGCGATGCCCTCGAGCTCGCCCCACTCGGAGCCGGCGAAACCGAAGCGGTATTCGACGTCGGTGGTGCCCTTGGAGTAGTGGCTGAGCTTCTCCAGCGGGTGCTCAAAGAGGCGCAGGTTCTCCGGGTTGATGCCCAGTTCGGTGTACCAGTTGAACCGGTTTTCGATCCAGTACTTATGCCATTCCTCGTCCGTGCCCGGCTCGACGAAGAACTCCATTTCCATCTGCTCGAACTCGCGGGTGCGGAAAATGAAGTTGCCCGGCGTGATTTCGTTGCGGAAGCTCTTGCCGATCTGGCCGATGCCGAACGGCGGCTTCTTGCGCGAAGTGGTCAGCACGTTGTTAAAGTTCACGAAGATGCCCTGCGCGGTTTCGGGGCGCAGGTAATGCATGCCTTCTTCATTGGCCACGGGGCCGAGGAAGGTCTTGAGCAGGCCGGAGAATTCCTGCGGTTCGGTCCACTGGCCCTTGGTGCCGCAGTTGGCGCAGGCAATGTCGGCCAGGCCGTTTTCGGGGGCGTGGCCCTTCTTTTCCTCGTAGGCCTCTTCGAGGTGGTCGGCCCGGTAGCGCTTGTGGCAGCTCAGGCACTCCACCAGCGGATCCGAGAACACCTCAACGTGCCCGGAAGCTTCCCAGACCTGGCGCGGAAGGATGACGGCGGAATCCAGCCCGACGACGTCGTCGCGGCCGCGGACCATGTGCTGCCACCACTGCTTCTTGATGTTTTCCTTGAGTTCGACACCCAGGGGGCCGTAATCCCAGGCGGACCGGGACCCGCCGTAAATCTCTCCCGACTGGAAGACGAACCCCCGGCGCTTGGCCAGGGAGATGATGGGATCCAGCTTGGATTTGGTCGAAGCCATGGAATGGTACCGCCGTTCTTTTCGTGTCGAGGGGGCCGCTGGGTGCGGTCCTCTTCTGGTGTCCCTTGGGCATCCGCACCACCGCGAAACGGGTGCACGGTTCTGAGCCGCCGGGCAAAGCTACAACTACCAGCTTAAGGCGGCGACACCCCGCTTACCTACCGGCCCGCGCGAGCGGCGTTTTCCGCGCTCAGCGCGGGGTGGACTGCGTCCGGGGCCGGCCGGTACGACGACGGCGGAACGGACCGCCGCCGGGCATGTTCCACGGCAGCGTGGCCAGCACGATGGCGAGCAGCGTCAGCAGCGTGCCGAGCACCGTTGCCGCCACTACTACCGAGCCCGGCGCGGGGAAGACAATGTCCAGGAGCAGCGAGCCGATCAGCTGTCCGCCGATGAGCCCGAGACTGGTCAGCAGGACTCCCAGGCTGCGCACCAGCAGGGCACCGACACCGATGAAGATGCAGCCCAGCGGCCCGCCCAGGTACAGCCACCACTCGCCGGGCAGCGGATTGCCCGGTCCCGAAACCGCCACCTTGATCCCCCACATCGCGCCCAGCAGGACGGTGCCGGAAATGAAGTTCACCAGCGTGGCGGTGATGGGGGTGCCGTAATGCATGCCCGTGGTGCCGTTCATGGCCTGCTGGAAACTCATCAGCATGCCGGCGGTCAGGGGCAGCAGCACCGGCAGGAGCCATTCGGACGGCTCTCCCCCGGCCCCCAGCTTCGGGCTGACCGCCCAGGCCACGGCGGCAATCGTCAGCACCGCGCCCACTACGCGCATCACGGTCAGCGCCTTCTTGCCGGCCGGTCCAATACCGAGCCGGTCCACCACCAGCCCGGTGAGGGTCTGCCCCGCGACGGCGGCGACGGTGAACACTGCCACGCCCAGCACGGCCACCGTCAGGGTCTGGGAGAGCACGAAGTAGCCGCCGATCATGCCGGCCAGCACGTAGTAGCGGGGAAACCGCCGCTCCCGCAGCGAGGGAATCAGCTGCCCGACGCCGGCCCGGCCGCGGGGCAGGGCCAGGCTGATGCCGATCATAACGACCAGCCCGACCAGGAAGCTGACCAGGGCGGCGGCCAGGCCGTCGTCGAGCCGTTCCCCCAGGGCGCCGTTGACGCGGGCCTGGGACGGGATGGCAACCCCGGCAAGGAGGGACAGGGGCAGACCGATCAGCGGGGACATCCGCACAGCAGCATTTGGCACCCGACTACCCTACAACTGTCAAACGGCTCGGACCGGCCGGCGGAAGCAGCGGCGGGAAAGTCGGGCAGAATGGAGGCATGAGTTCTTCCGATGCCCAAGACCTTCCCATCCGCGACGAAATGATCCGCCTGGGCCAGCTGCTCAAGCTCGCCAACCTGGCCGAGGACGGCATCCAGGCCAAACAGCTGATCGAAGACGGAATGGTCAAGGTCAACGGCGACATAGAAGAGCGCCGCGGCCGCCAGCTGCACGCCGGCGACCTCGTCTCCGTCAACGGCGAAACGGTGCGGATTACCCGCGAGGGCTAGTTCGCCCGGGTGCCCGCACGCAGCACCGTATGCACCAGGAACTCCTTCACGTGGCCCAGCTCCTGCATGTTGATGCCGTGGCCCATGTTCGAATAGAGGATCTTGGTCAGCGCGGTGTGGGCATTGAGCCAGGCATGCGTGTATTCGATCCGCGGCGCGTCGATGACCGGGTCAGCCTGGTCGCGGCCCCAGAAGAACTGCAGGCCGCCCGGCTGCAGTTCGTCGTCGTGGAAGAACGGGTTGTCCTGCGAAGGGACCACAAAACCGGAGAGTCCGACGACGGCGGCAAAGTCCTGCGGCCGGTGCCGCATGAGGGTGGTGGCCACGGCCATCCCCATCGAAAAGCCCAGGAGGCTCACGCTGGTGTGATTGTCCCGAACGATGTCGAGCCACGCGGCCACGTCCGCTACCGAGTCCACCACTGCGTCCACTGAGTAATCGGCGTCGCTCATCAGCGGGAACCAGGTGTAGCCCGGCCCGGAGGGCTGCGGCGCCCGGACCGAGGCGATGGTGAAGTCCGAGGGCAGGTAATCGGCCAGCCCCATCAGGTCCTCTTCATTGGCCAGGTATCCGTGGAACAGCACCAGCAGCGGGGTGCCGGCCCGTTCAGCTTCGGGTTTGGACCAGAGGACAACAGGATTCCACGCGGATTTCGTCATGCTTTTATTCTGGCATGCCGGTATTTACAACCTACGGTCGCGTAGCCAAGGGTCGGTTTGCAAGTATTGACCGGTGAGTACAAATTCCTTGCCCGAAGCCGTTTCCGCCCCCGAATCCCGGCAGGAGCAGCAGCCGCTGCACCTGTGGTCCCGGTTCGTGGCCATGGGCGATTCCTTCACCGAGGGTATCGGCGATCCCAATCCGGACAGTCCGGGCGGCAACCGCGGCTGGGCGGACCGGGTGGCGGAGGAACTGGCTCTGGGCCAGCCCGACTTTTCCTACGCGAACCTCGCCATCCGGGGACGGCTGCTGAACCAGATCATTGACGAGCAGCTGGAGCCGGCCCTCGCCCTGAAGCCGGACCTGGTCACCATCTGCGCAGGCGGCAACGACGTGATCCGTCCCGGCGGCGATCCGGACCGGCTCGCCGAACGCATGGACGGTGCCGTGGCCCGGCTGCGCGGATCAGGCGCCGGAGTGGTCCTGTTCACCGGCCCGGATCTCGGGAGTACCCCTGTGCTGGGCAGTGTCCGGGGCCGGGCGGCGGTCTACAACGAAAACCTGCGGACCGTAGCCAAGCGGCACGGCGCCGTCATTGCCGACATGTGGGCGCTGCGCGAGTTGAATGATCCGCAGATGTGGGCTCCGGACCGCCTGCATTTCTCCCCGCTGGGACACCACACCATTGCCGCGATGGTGCTGGATACCCTGCAGGTGCCGCATTCGCTGCAGCCCCTGGAGACCAAGCCGCTGCCGGCAAAGAACTGGCGGACGGCCCGCTCCGAGGACATGGTCTGGGCCCGTGAATTCCTGTTCCCGTGGGTGGTCCGCAGGGTGCGGCACCAGTCCTCGGGAGACGGGATCTCCGCCAAGCGTCCCGAGGCCGGCCCGATGTTCGGGCAGCGGATGCCGCAGGGATCAGCTGACTAGACCTGTTTTTCAGGAACCACCCGCCTGCTGCGCCTGGTCGGTTTTTTCGGCCTGCTCAATGAGGTTCGCCAGGTGGAAGGCCCAGCCTTCCCGGTGGGCTGCGGAGAGTTCGGCGCCCACACCGGCGTCGAGCGCCGCAAAGCCGCTCTCGGTCACCGCTACCGCCGTGGCATCTATTTCGTCGGTCAGTTCGAAACTGACCACCGTATGGGCACCCCATTCGGGTGCGGTCCAGCGGAAGGAAAGCAGCCGGCCGGGGGCGACGGCCAGGACCGTACCGGTGGCGGTGTGCTCCACTCCGTCCTCGCTCCACCGTTCCTTCAGGGGCGCTCCCGGATGCGCGGCGAAGTCCATGTCCGGCCACCAGGACGCCCGGTTATCAACGAGCACGTGCCAGAGAACCTCCGGGGTGCACTGCGCCCGGCCGGAAAGCGAGATCCGATCTGCCATGGGGAATGTTCTCCCACGAATTGCCGCGGCGGGCAAGGGGTAGGCCCCTGTTGTCCGCCGAACGGGGTTGGTATAACTGCGGATATCCCCTGCCGTTCCTCCGGAAAGGGCCCGCCATGCCTGCCGCACCCGAACGTTTCCCTGCCGGTTCCCCCTGCTGGGCGGATCTGGCCTCCTCCGATCCTGCCCGGGCCCGGGAGTTCTACGCCGGGCTGCTCGGCTGGGACGCCGTGGACCTGGGCAGGGAATCCGGTCATTACCTCCACTTCCGGCACAACGGAGACGTGGTGGCCGGCATGATGCAGAAACCGCCGGAGAACACGTTCCCGGATTTCTGGACCGTGTACCTTGCCTCCGACAACGCCAGCGCCACAGCCGGTTCCGCTGCCGCCGCCGGAGGACAGGTGATGCTGGACCCGGCGCGTGCCCTGGACCAGGGCACGGCGGCGGTGCTCGGCGACCCCACCGGAGCGGCCATCGGTGTCTGGCAGCCGGACACCCATCGGGGATTCGCGCGGATCGATGAGACCCGGGCACCGGTCTGGTACGAGCTCATGACCAATGACTATCCGGCGGCCCTGGCGTTTTACCGGAACGTGTTCGGCTGGGAAACAGAGGTCCTCTCAGACACGGACGAGTTCCGCTACACCACGCTGCAGAGCAACGGCCGCCCGGTGGCCGGGGTGATGGATGCCGCCGCTGAACTGCCGGAGGACATCCCCTCACACTGGGAGATCTACTTCGGCCATGCCGATATCGACGCCGCGGCCGAGCAGGCGGAGCAGCTGGGCGGATCGGTGCTGAGTGTGCCCGAGGATTCCGACTTCGGCCGGATGGTCCAGCTGGCCGACCCCACCGGAGCAGCGTTTTGGCTGATGGAGGCCCCGGACGCCTAAGCGTCCTAGCCAAACACTTCCCGCTTCAAGGCGCCGGAAATCTCCCGGACGCTTGTCAGGAACCCGTCATGCCCGATGGGCGCCCGAATGAGATGGACCTGCGTTCCCCGGGGCAGGGCCGCTGCCAGGTCCGCCGACTGCTGGGGAAAGTAGAGCCGGTCCGATTCCACCGCGGCAATGAAGAAGTCCGCCGTCGTGCCTGCGAGCGCCGCGCGCAGGGTTCCCCGGCCCCGGGCGACGTCGTGGCTGACCAGGGCTTCGGTGAGCACCAGGTAGCTGTTGGCATCGAACCGGTCGGCCAGTTTTCGGGCCTGGTGGTCCAGGTAGCTCTCCACGGAGTACCGGCCCCTTCCGGCCGGGGAGGCGGCACCGAAGGGGTCCTCGGAAGCCTGGGAACTGCGCCCGAACCGGTATTCCAGTTCCGGTTCGGACCGGTAGGTAATGTGCGCAATGCGGCGGGCCAGGCCGAGGCCGGCCAGCGGAGGAATGCCGTTGTAATAGTCCCCGCCGTTGAAATCCGGATCCAGCCGGATAGCGGCCAGCTGCGCCTGGGCAAACGCGATCTGCTCGGCCGTGCTGGCTGCGGTGGCTGCGATTACCCCGCAGTGCAGCACCCGGTCCGGTTCGGTCACCGCCCATTCCAGCGCCCGAGCTCCCCCGAGCGAGCCGCCCAGCACGGCATGCCACCGGGCAATGCCGAGCCGGTCCGCCAGCCGGGCCTCCGCCCGGACCGAATCCCGGATGGTGACGAACGGAAACCGTGAGCCCCAGGCCAATCCGTCCGGGTCCGTCGAGGCAGGCCCGGTGGAGCCGTAGCACCCGCCCAGCATGTTAACCGAGACCACGAAGTACCGGTTAGTGTCCACGGTCCGGCCCGGGCCCACAAGCTCGTCCCACCAGCCCGGTTCGGTGCTGCTCCCGCGGGCTACGTGGGTGCTGCCGGTCAGCGCATGCGGAATCAGCACGGCGTTGCCGGCGTCCGGGTCCAGCTGCCCCCACGTCTCGTAGGCCAGGACGACGTCGGGCAGGTACCCGCCGGTTTCCAGCTCCAGTCCGCCGATGGAGGCGTACTGCAGCACCCCATCGGCGGGGTGCTGCAGCGGGGGCACCGTCAGCGGCTCGTGCCGGGGTGCCGGGTGCCGGGACACAGTCGCTATGCTCCCTTGGCGGCCCGGAACCCCGCGTCAAGGTCCGCGAGGATGTCGTCGATGTGCTCGATGCCCACCGAGAGCCGGACCAGCCCCGGGCTGACCCCTGCGGCCAGCTGCGCTTCGGCCCCCAGTTGGCTGTGGGTCGTCGACGCCGGGTGGATCACCAGGGAACGGACGTCTCCAACATTGGCCACGTGCGAGTGCAGCTCCAGTCCGTCCACAAAGCGCTTGCCGGCGTCGACGCCGCCCTCGATCTCGAAGGAGACAATGGCGCCGGTGCCGCGCGGCCCGTATCTGCGGCCGCGCGCAAACCACGGGCTGGACTCCAGGCCCGCATACGCAACCGACACGACGTCGTCGTGGCCTTCGAGCCAGTTCGCTACGGCGACGGCGTTGGATACGTGCCGCTCCACCCGCAGGCTCAGCGTTTCCAGTCCCTGGGCAATCAGGAACGCGTTGAACGGCGACACCGCGGACCCGAGGTCCCGCAGCAGCTGCACCCTCGCCTTCAGGATGAAGGCCAGGTTCGCTCCGAGGGCCCCGTTGACGCCCAGGTCCCGGGCGTAGACGAGCCCGTTGTAGCTTTCGTCCGGGGTGTTGAACCCGGGGAACTTCTCCGGGTCCGCGGCGAAGTCAAAGTTGCCCGAATCGACGATGACGCCGGCAATGGCCGTCCCATGCCCGCCGAGGTACTTCGTGGCCGAGTGGACCACAATGTCGGCTCCCCATTCGATCGGACGGATGAGGTACGGCGTCGACAGCGTGTTGTCCACGATCAGCGGCACGCCCGCCTCATGGGCCACGGCGCTGATGCCTTCCAGGTCCAGGACATCCTGCCGGGGGTTGGAGACCACCTCGCCGAAGAAGGCCTTGGTATTGGGCCGGACGGCATCGCGCCAGTGGTCCAGGTTGTCCGGGTCCTGCACGAAGGTGGTTTCAATGCCGAACCGCTTCAGGGTGTGCTTGAGCAGGTTGTAGGTGCCGCCGTAGAGGCTGGGGCTGGCGACCACATGGTCACCGGCCTGCGCCAGGTTCAGCAGCGCGAAGGTTTCGGCCGCCTGCCCGGACGCGAGCAGCAGGGCGCCGACGCCGCCCTCAAGGGAAGCGATCCGGTTTTCCACCGCTTCCTGGGTGGGGTTGCCGATCCGGGTGTAGATCGGTTCCAGTTCGGCCAGGGCAAACCGGTTCGCGGCGGCCTCTGCACTCGGAAAAACGAAGGATGTCGTCTGGTAGATCGGCAGGGCTCGGGCACCGGTGACGGCGTCCGGCTCCTGGCCTACATGGATCTGGCGGGTTTCAAATGACCAATCTGCACTCATGATGCTCCCTCAAACCAGGGGCCGCACAACGCCGCCGGGGTGCATCCGGGTACGCCGGATGTCCGGTGGGGTCGTGGGACCCGCGCTTGCCGGACGCCCGTTTGGCGTACGGCCAGGTCTTCACCCGGGGCACCCCACCGCGGTTGGAGGGTTGCCGGCCAGCAAGCCGGGGCTATCTGCTGGCACTCATGACCTGCACCCATGGAAACCGATATGCCGCCGTCGCGCAACCTCTATGACGCACCGTGAAATATCGGCGCTTTTTCGCCGTAATTCCGAGCTGCGGCCGGGAACATTCCGCACTTAGGCTTCCCTTGGTCGAGACG
The DNA here is from genome assembly GCF_024385465.1 of Arthrobacter sp. zg-Y844. Lineage (GTDB taxonomy): Bacteria > Actinomycetota > Actinomycetes > Actinomycetales > Micrococcaceae > Arthrobacter_B. The sequence goes on along the minus strand of NZ_JANFLS010000004.1, from coordinate 358,777 downwards.
CGTATCACAACGTGCCACAATGGGCCGCATGCGCTTGGACCATGTTTCTTATGCCTGTGAATCCGACGGTCTTTTGGCCACCACCGAGAGGATTGCTGCTGCTCTCGGCGCCGATTACGTGAAGGGTGGCGTCCACCCCCGATTCGGTACCCGCAATATGATCCTGCCCCTGGCCAACAACCAGTACGTCGAGGTGGTGGAGGTCCTGAACCACCCGGCGTCGGACAAGGCTCCGTTCGGCCAGGCCGTGCGCCAGCGCTCCGAATGCGGCGGCGGATGGATGGGCTGGTGTGTTGCCGTTGACGATCTCTCCCCCTTCGAGGAACGCCTCGGCCGGGCCTCCGTGCCGGGCAACCGCAAGTTCCCCGACGGCCAGGAGCTGACCTGGCGGCAGATCGGCATCAACGGATTGATTGCCGATCCGCAGGTTCCCTATCTGCTCCGCTGGGACGACGGCACCGACGAACTGCACCCCTCCAACGCCATTCCCGGGATGCCCGGTTCGGTGAAGCTGAAGTCCCTGACCATTGCCGGGTCCGCTGCACGCGTCACCGACTGGCTGGGCCATCCCGTGGAGAAGCCGCTGGAGAACGTGGATGTCACGTGGATTGCTCCGGCGGGTACACCGGGCATCATGTCCGTCACCTTCGACACGGCGAACGGTCCTGTCGAGATCTAGCACTGGGTTTCTGCTGCCGGTTCGGGGTTTTCCTGCCGGATCGGGTTTTTCCTGCCGGATCCCCGCAGCCTGTCCGGCGTGTCCGGATCCCTGCGGTCTGTCCCCGCAGCCTGTCCGGATCCCTGCGGTCTGTCCGGATCCCTGCGGTCTGTCCGGATCCCTGCGGTCTGTCCCCGCAGCCTGTCCGGATCCCTGCGGATTGTCCCCGCACCGTGTCCGGATCCCTGCGGCATGTCCGGATCCCCGCGGCCTGTCCCCGCAGCCTGTCCGGATCCCTGCGGTCTGTCCGGATCCCCGCACCGCGCGGCGCAGGAATTGTCACAAACCGCAGGGATCGCGACAAACCGCAGGGCTTCTCCAGCCCGAGGTACCAGAGGGTTTTCCACAAACGGGGCGCCTGCCCTCGCGGGTCCGCTGCTGCATGTCCAGCCTTGGGGACATGGATCCTGAACTGATTTTCGCCGCCGACGCCGATGCCTTCGGTGCCGGGCGCCGTTCCCTGGCGCTGCGGTGCCGGGCTGGTGAACTGATCCGCCTACGTGCCGGAGTCTACGTCCGAGCCGATGCGTGGCAGCAGCTGCCCCTCTGGGAACAGAACCGGGTCCGTGTACGGGCGACCGTGGAACAGGTGCCCGGGCATCGTGTCCTCATTCAGCAGTCCGCAGCAGCAATTTGGGGGTTTCCCCTTATCGGGGCGTCGCCGGAAGTACTGCTGCTGGGCTCTTCCACCTCCCACGGTCGGCGCCGCGGGGCCCTCCGGTGGACCGAACGCAGGCTGCTGGAACCCCTGGAAACCTTCGACGGCATGCTGCTCACTTCCAGGGCACAGACCGTGTTGGACATGGCTGCGTATCTCGACTTTGAGCGCGCAGTTCCGGCCATGGACCACGTGCTGCGTCGGGACGCCGCCCGCAATATGCCCGCCGTGAGCAAAGAGCTCCTGTGTGACTTGGCCCGAAAACTGCCTGTCCGGACCAAGCAGGCCAAAGCTCGTCGTGTAATTGACTTCGGCGATTCCCGCTCCGAGTCGGCCGGCGAATCCTATTCCCGCGCCGTCCTGCACCGATTAGGGTTTCCTGCCCCGGAACTCCAGCAGGAGTTCAGCACTCCCGTGGGGCGCTTTCGGTCGGACTTTTACTGGAAGGACCAGATGCTGGTTGGGGAGTTCGACGGTGCAGTGAAATATGGCGCCAACGGCTCTGCTCTTTCACCGTCGTGGGAAACCCTTGCCCGGGAAAAACGGAGGGAAGACGCCATCCGTGCCACCGGCGTCGGGTTTGTCCGCTGGTCTTGGAGCGACATAGGCCGTCCGCCTGAGCATCCTGAGAGCCTTGTGCGCCGCATGATCCACGCCGGACTCCCCCGTATCGGCCGGCTGCACTGATCCTGCTGCCGGTTTGGGATTCTGCTGCCGGTTTGGGAAATCCCTCCGCTGCGCAGTGGCAGGGATTTCCCAAACCGGCAGGCTTTTCCCAAAACGGAGGGAATCCGCCCGGGGCATGCAGCCGGGAGCCTTCCGCCGTGTCATGGACGGACGGGTCAGCCCCCGGCAGCCCGGAGAAGCCCCGCGTTGAGTCCCCGCACCAGCTCGGCGTCGAGCTTCACCACCCGGCGGTCATAGGTCAAAAGCCCGTTGACCTCGTCCTCTACGTCGGTGAGCTGGGTGTAGACCGTGGCGGCAAGCCCCCGGGCCACCGCAGGTTCAATCTGCCGCCGGTGCAGCCGCTCGTAGGCGCGGGCCAGGGCACGCCGGGACCGGAACCGCCGGTAGCCGAACTCCTTGTCGTTGAAGGTGTGCCCGGGGATGCGCAGGCTGTACCCGCCGTATTCGGACAGCACCACTGCACGGCCCCCGGCCAGCCAGCCCTTCCGCAGCCGGAACGGCACAAAGTAGACGTGCACGCTTTTGAGGTCTCCGCCGCCCTGGTCATGCCAGCCGCTGGCATGGTCGATGGTCCGGGTCGGATCCAGGCCCCGCAGCAGTTCGGCGACGGCATTGGCATCGAACTGGCCCCATCCTTCATTGAACGGCACCCACACCACGATCGACGGGCTGTTGCCCAGCAGCTCCACCGTGCCGTGCAGTTCGGCCAGGAACTGTTCCCTGCCCTGCTCGTCGGTCCGCCCGAAGGTGGCGTAGTCGCCGTCGGCCCGGTGCGCCGCACCCACCGCGGGGGCAGTGACCACGGCGTGCTTGTAGGACGTGCCGCCGTTGACCAGGTCCTGCCAGACGAGGATGCCGAGCCGGTCGGCATGGTAGTACCAGCGCAGCGGCTCGATCTTGATGTGCTTGCGCAGCATGTTGAAGCCCAGGTCCTTCGCCGCACGGATGTCGGAGGCCAGGGCCTCGTCCGACGGCGCGGTATACAGCCCGTCCGGCCAGTACCCCTGGTCCAGCAGGCCCGCGTGGAAATACGGCCGCCCGTTCAGCAGCAGCCGCAGGTGCCCGGCGTCGTCGGGCCCCGTGCCGACGGTCCGCAGCGCCGTGTAGCTGCGCACGCGGTCGGTTTCCTTCCCATCGGTGAGCAGCCGCACGGCGACGTCGTACAGGAACGGGTCCTCCGGGGTCCAGAGGTGCGGATCCGGAATCGGGATCCGCACCGGGTTTCCGGGAACGACGACGGCGGCCGCCACCTGCTGCCCGCCCGCGGATACGGTGACTTCCGCCTGCAGGCCAGTGCTGTCCGGGGCGGACCGAACGTCGTCGACCAGCACCGTGGCGGTCACCGAGTCCAGGTCCGGCACGAGGACCAGGCGGGAGATGCTCGCCTGCGGCACCGCTTCCAGCCAGACCGTCTGCCAGATCCCGGACTGCGCCGTGTACCAGATGCCGCCTCGGTCCAGGGTCTGCTTGCCGCGGCTGGCGGAACCGGTGTTACTCAGGTCCCGGACCCGGACCACGATTTCGTGCTCGGCCCCGGGGGAACCGCCGTCCGGACCCGCAGCCAGCGCGTCGGTGATGTCCAGGGAGAACGGCAGGTAGCCGCCGTCATGCCCGCCCACGGGAATGCCGTTGACCGTGACCCGGCAGCTGGAGTCCACGGCGCCGAAGTGCAGCAGTACCCGCTCCCCCGCAAAGCCCTCCGGCAGGGTTACGGTCCGCCGGTACCAGAGCAGCTGCTGCGGCTGGAGGTGCCGGTTCACTCCGGAGAGCGGCGCCTCGGGTGAGAACGGCACCAGGATGTCCCCGTCCCAGTCCCCGTCCCGTGGCGGCTGCTCCCGGCGGGCGCCGGTGATGGCGTACTGCCAGTAGCCGTTGAGATTGAGGTAGCTGTCGCGGGCCAGCTGGGGTCGGGGGTATTCCGGCAGGACGGATTCGGGGTCCAGGGCTGCACCCCAGCGGGTCATCAGTGTCACCGGGCCATCCTATGTGCCGGCCGAGTCGCGGTGCCCGCCTAGTCGCCGATCCCGATGGCCGAACCGAACAATGCGAACCCGACAAACCCGGCAATGTCCACCAGCGCATGCGCAATCACCAGCGGCATCACCCGCCGCGTCCTGGTGTAGACGTAGCCGAAGAGCAGGCCCATCAGGAAGTTCCCGATGCCTGGGCCGATCCCCTGGTAGAGGTGGTAGCTGGCCCGGATCAGGGCGCTGGTGAGGATGATCGCCGGCGTCCCCCAGCCCAGTTGCCGCAGCCGCAGGAACAGATAGCCCACCACAATGACTTCCTCGAGCACGGCATGCCGCATGGCAGAGAGGATCAGCACCGGCAGCGTCCACCAGTAGGTGTCCAGGGCTGCCGGAACAATTGCGGTGGTGATGCCCAGTGCCCGTCCGGCTGCGTAAACGCCAAGCGTCCCGATACCGATGACCGCTGCCAGGGCCACCCCCAACGCGAAGTCCCGAAGCGGCCGGGCAAACGTGAACCCGATCCGGCGGAACGCGGATTTCCCGGGTTCGGTCAGCAGGAACAGGACCAGCGCCACGGGCAGCAGGGAGAAGAAGATCCCCAGCAGCTGGTACACCAGGTCGAAGTACGGCCGATCATCAAGGACCGGATTCAACGTGGTGGTCTGGTCGCCCAACGGTGCCTGGGTGGCTTTCTCAATGAGTTCGACGACGGCATAGACCCCGGACCTGCCGAGCGAAAGCCCCAGCACAATCAGGATTTCGAACACCAGCATCCGGCGGGCCCGCGGATCCAGGGATTCGGCGGGGGCGGAGGGGAAGGCAGCGCGCATGGACACCATTGTGCCGGACACATCGGCATGCAGGAGGCGGGCTTACCGACTCTCGTATCGAACCTGGACCATGCCCCGCGGCCCCGCTCAGCGGCGCACCGGCACCCCGGCTCGAAACACCATGCCGGTCAGCGGCATGCCGGGCCGATACGCCAGATGGGCAGCTGAGGGCGCGTTGAGCAGCTGCAGGTCGGCACGGTGTCCGACGGCGAGCGAGCCGACAGCCCGGGCACCGTCCCGGTCGGACCCGGTGTGCACCCGCAGTGCCAGGGCGCCGCCGTAAGTGGCGGCCCGGACGGCTTCCTGCACGGTCAGTCCCATCTGGAGCACGGCGGTGGCCACGCAGAAAGCCATGGAGCTGGTGAAGGACGTTCCCGGGTTGCAGTTGGAAGCCAATGCCACCTGCACCCCGGCGTCCAACAGTTTCCGTGCCGGAGCCAGGGGTGCCCGGGTGGACAGGTCGCAGGCGGGCAGGCACGTTGCGACGGTTCCGGGAACGCCGGTACCCGGGTCCCACCCGGACCATGTGTCCGCGAGCGCGGCGACGTCGTCGTCGGGCAGGTGGTTCACGTGGTCGACGCTGGCCGCCCCGAACTCCGCGGCGAGCCGCACCCCGGCCCCCGGGCCGAGCTGGTTTCCATGCACCCGCAGCCCCAGGCCCGCATCCCGGGCCGCCTGCAGCACCCGGCGGGACTGCTCCTCGGTGAAGGCTCCCTTTTCGCAGAAGACGTCCGCCCACTGGACGTACGGGCGCACCGCAGCGAGCATGTCGGTGCAGACCAGCTCCGTGTACTCGTCGGCGTCGGCTCCGTCCGGGACGAGGTGCGCGCCCAGGAACGTGACGGCGTCCGCCACCGTGGAGGCGATCCGGGCATGCCGGCGTTCCTCCTCCACGCTCAGCCCGTAGCCGGTCTTGGTTTCCAGGTACGTGGTGCCGCCCGCCGCGGCTTCGGCGGCCCGGGCCAGGAGCATCCGGGTCAGGTCATAGTCCGACGCCGCCCGGGTGGCTTCCGTAGTGACGGCGATCCCGCCGGCTGCGTAGGCCTGCCCCGCCATCCGTGCCTCGAACTCCCCGCTGCGGTCCCCGGCAAACACCAGATGGGTGTGCGAGTCCACCCAGCCGGGCAGTCCGGCCCGTCCCCCGGCGTCGATGACCTCGTCTGCCGCCGGTGCGTTCCCCGCCGGGCCGATCCAGCTGATCCGTTCCCCCTCGAACACCACGGCCGCGTCCCGCAGCACGGGGGTGTCCGCGGTGTCGTCCTGGGTGGAGAGTTCGCCGATGTTCGTGACCAGTGTTGAAGCGGAGCTCATGGGCGCCGGGTTCCTTCCAAGCGGGTTTTGTCCATCGGAGCGGCCGCAGAGTCGACGGCGGCAATGGCCTCCCGCAACAGGGCGGCCGGGTTTCCCAGCGAAGTGTGCGAACCGTTCCGGGCGCGCAGCCGGCCGCCGACGACGACGGCGGTCACGTCCGCAGCGGTGGCGGAGAAGGCCAGCTGGTCGGGCCGTGACCCGGTGGTGCGCAGGCTGTGCGGGTCCACGGCCATGAGGTCGCAGGCCTTCCCCGGTTCCAGCCCGGGGGCTGTGCGTGCCTGAGCGGCGGTCCCGGCGTCGGACGCGGCGGCGTGCAGTTCCGCCGGGGTAAACGCCCCGCGCCTTCCGGTCCGCAGCCGCTCTCCGTATTCCAGCGCCCGCATTTCCAGCCACGGATCGACGACGGCGTGCTGGTCGCTGCCCAGCGCCAGGGCAACTCCGGCGTTCCGCAGAGCTCCCGCCGGGCCAAGTCCGTCAGCGAGGTCCGCTTCCGTGGTGGGGCAGAACACCGCAGTGGCCCCGGCCTCTCCCAGCAGGGCGATGTCGGCGTCCGTCAGGTGCGTGGCGTGGACGGCCGAGAGCCGGGGGCCGAGCAGCCCGTGCCGGTGCAGCAGCCCGGTGGGGGTCAGCCCGGTGGCGGCCAGGCAGCCGGCGTTTTCCTGCGGCTGTTCGGACAGGTGGATGTGCAGCGGAATCCCGGCCGGGAGCCGCTCCGCGATACGGGCCAGCGCAGCTTCCGGTACGGCGCGGACCGAGTGCAGGGCGGCCCCGACACTCACCTGCTCCGGATCGAACCGCTCCCCGGCCGCGGCCTGCAGCGACGCGAAACGCTCCAGCCAGGCATCGGCGTCGGCGTCCCCGAACCGCCGCTGCCGGGCGTCCAGCGGCGTCCCGGACCCGCCGGGCCCGAAACCGCCGGAAAGATAGCAGGTGTCCAGCAGGGTCAGCCGGATGCCGGCGGCAACTGCGGCCCGGGCCAGGGCCAGTTCCATTCCGTGCCCGGGATAGGCGGACCCGTCCGGGGCATGGTGTACATAGTGGAATTCGGCCACGCTGGTGTATCCCGAGACCACCATCTCCGCGAACACCGCCGTCGCCAGCTGCTCGTAGAGTTCCGGCGTGAGGGTGCCCGCGGCCGAGTACATCTGCTCCCGCCAGCTCCAGAAGTCCCCGGCGGTGTGGGTGCGTCCTCGCAGCATCCGGTGGAAGGCGTGCGAGTGGGCGTTGGCGGCTGCCGGGAAGACGACGCCGGACAGCACCAGGTCCCCGGGTTCGGCTTCCGTCCCGGGCACGGCCGCCGTAACGATACCGGCGGAGTCGACCGTCAGCCGGATGCCTTCCCGGATACTGCCCTCGTACCACCCCGCCTCACACCAGACGGCAGCACCCTCGATCGAAGGACCGGCGGCAGTGGGGCCCGCCGCACCGCTCACAGCAGCGCCTCCAGCGCGTCGGCAAGCGCCACGGCTCCGGCGTCGGCGTCGTCGGCTTCCACGTGTTCCTCCGGGGAGTGCGAGATCCCGGTGGGGTTGCGGACAAACAGCATTCCGGAGGGCACGTGTCCGGCGAGGATGCCGGCGTCGTGCCCCGCCCCCGTGGCCAGCACCGGGGCTCCCGGAAGAGCCAGTTCCAGGCTGCGGCCCAGTGCGGCGTCGAAGCTGACTGCGCCGGTCCAGGATTCCGGTGTCAGGGAGACGGTGCAGCCTTCGAACGCGGCGATTTTCTGCGCCTTGCCGTGGATGCTTTCCACGAGGGCCAGCGCGGTGGCGTCGTCGGGGTGCCGGGCATCGAGCCAGAGGTCCACCCGGGAGGCGATGACATTGGTGCCGCCGGGCACCGGCGCGATCCGGCCCACCGTGGCCCGGGCGCCGTCGACGGCTTCGGCGGCCTTCTGCACGGCGAGGATGATCTGGGCGGCGGCAACCATGGGATCGGCGCGGTCCGCCATGGCCGTGGTGCCGGCATGGTTCCCCTGCCCGGAAACGCTGATCCGCCAGCGGCCGTGGCCCAGCACGGATCCGCCTACGGCCACCGCCGGTCCGTCCTCGCCGAGCCCGCGGCCCTGCTCCACATGCAGTTCCACGAAGTCCCCGATCCGGGCCAGCGCCTCGTCGTCGCGTCCCAGCCGCGCGGGGTCGAGTCCGTTGGCCCGGGCGGCGTCCGCAAAGGTGGTGCCGTCCGCATCGCGCAGGTTCCGGGCCTTGTCAGCATCGATTTCGCCGGTCAGCAGCCGCGAACCCAGGCAGGCCACGCCGAAGCGGGACCCTTCCTCTTCCGGGAAGACGGTGATGGCCAGGGAGCGGTTGCGGCTGATTCCCCGCTCACGCAGCAGGTCCACGGCGGCGAGCGCGGAGGCCACCCCCAGCGGCCCGTCGAAAGCTCCGCCGCCCGGCACGGAGTCCAGGTGGCTGCCGGTCACGAGTGCCCCGCGTTCGGGTTGCCCCCACCAGGCCCAGAGGATGCCGTTGCGGTCCGTTTCCACGTCCAGTCCGCGACTTCGGGCTTCCGCCTGGAACCACTCGCGCAGCGTCAGCTCCGGCGTGGAGAACACCGGGCGCGAGTAGCCGCCGCGCCGGGAATCCCGTCCGACGTCGGCAATGGAAGCGAGCAGGCCGGTAACAGTGTCAGTGTCCATGGTTTTCTCCAGGCGGGGTGCTTATTCGTTCATGGGGATGCGTACTCCGCGTTCGGCGGCGACGTCCGCGGCCCGGGAGTAGCCGGCGTCCGCGTGCCGCATCACGCCGGTGCCCGGATCATTGGTCAGAAGGGTTTCCAGTTTACGGGCGGCCAGCTCGGTTCCGTCCGCCACGCCCACCTGGCCGGCGTGGATGGACCGGCCGATGCCCACGCCGCCGCCGTGGTGCAGGGACACCCAGGTGGCTCCGGAAGCGGTGTTCAGCAGGGCGTTGAGCAGCGGCCAGTCCGCAATGGCATCCGACCCGTCCGCCATGGCCTCGGTCTCCCGGTAGGGAGAGGCCACCGACCCCGAATCCAGGTGGTCCCGGCCGATCACAATGGGCGCACTCACCTTGCCTTCGGCGACGAGCCGGTTGAACAGGAGCCCGGCCTTGGCCCGGTCGCCGTAGCCCAGCCAGCAGATGCGCGCGGGCAGGCCTTCGAACTCGACGTGTTGGGCCGCGGCGTCGATCCAGCGGTGCAGGCGGAAGTTCTCGGGGAACAGCTCCTTGATGGCTGCATCGGTCACCGCGATGTCCTGCGGATCGCCGGAGAGCGCCACCCAGCGGAAGGGCCCCATTCCCTCGCAGAAAAGCGGACGGATGTACGCGGGGACAAAGCCGGGGAAGTCGAAGGCCCGCGCATAGCCGCCCTGGCGTGCCTCGTCCCGGATGGAATTGCCGTAGTCGAAGACTTCGGCGCCCGCGTCCTGGAACCCGACCATGGCGGCAACCTGCCGGGCCATGGACTCGCGGGCCTGCTTGGTGAAGCCTTCCGGGTCCGCGGCGGCTTCGGCCTGCCAGCGGTCCACGGGGATGCCGGCGGGCAGATAGCTCAGCGGGTCGTGGGCGGAGGTCTGGTCGGTAACAATGTCGATGGTGACCTCCCCGGCCAGCTGCCGGCGCAGCAGTTCCTCGAACACTTCCGCGGCGTTGCCCACCAGCCCCACGGACAGGGCACGTCTTTCGTTCCGTGCAGCCATGACGCGGGCGACGGCGGTGTCCAGGTCCGGTGCCACCTCGTCCAGGTAGCGCTTCCCGACGCGTCGGCGCAGGCGGGCCTCGTCAACGTCGACAATCAGGACCGCTCCGCCGTTCAGCGTGACAGCCAGCGGCTGCGCGCCGCCCATTCCGCCGCAGCCGCCGGTCAGGGTCAGGGTGCCGGCCAGAGTGGCGTTTTCGTCGCCGAAGAGCTTACGGGCCACGGCTCCGAAGGTTTCAAAAGTGCCCTGCAGGATGCCCTGGGTGCCGATGTAGATCCACGAACCGGCCGTCATCTGGCCGTACATCAGCAGGCCCTCCGCTTCCAGCCGGCGGAACTCGGGCCAGGTGGCCCAGTCCCCCACCAGGTTGGAGTTGGCGATCAGGACACGCGGCGCCCATTCGTGGGTGCGGAAAACCCCCACTGGTTTGCCCGACTGCACCAGCAGTGTTTCATCGTCGGCCAGCGTGGAGAGGGTCCGGATGATGGCGTCGTAGGCCTCCCAGCTGCGGGCGGCCCGTCCGGTGCCGCCGTAGACCACCAGGTCCTCGGGCCGTTCGGCTACTTCCGGATCCAGGTTGTTCATCAGCATCCGCAGCGGCGCCTCGGTCTGCCAGCTGTGCGCGGTGAGGGTGGTGCCGCGGGGCGCCCGGATGCGGCGGGACGGGTCAGAGGTGGAAGACATAGCCAGACCGTAGCCCCGGGCGGTTCAGGGGTCATCCACCCCGCTGCGGACGTCTGGGATGCCAGACACATTGGGAGCAGGCTGCGGCCGGGCGCCGAGCCGGCGGGAAAGCTCTGCGGCGCACCGCAGCAGATCGGGCAGGACCTGGTCTGCCAGCGCCTGGATGCCCGGTGGCGGGGCCAGGTTGGGCGCGGTCAGGGTCAGGACGGCGACCGCGTGCCCGGAGCGGTCCGGTACGGGCACGGCAATGGAAGAGAATCCCTCGGTGACTTCATTCTCTTCCCAGGCATAGCCGCGCCGTCGGACCTCTTCAAGCAGGCCCGGCAGGCCGGCGCCGCTGCTGCGGGAGGACCGTACCGTCCCCGGATCCGGATAGAGCGCCCGCAGCTGGGCACCGGTCATCCCGGCCAGCAGGACCCGGCCGCTGGCAGTCCGGTGTGCCGGAAGCCGGATGCCGGCGTCGGTTACCAGCGGCTGCTGGCGCGGAGCCCGTTCCTCGATCACGTAAATCACGTCCGTTCCCTGCAGCACTGCCAGATGCGCGGTGAAGCGGGTCTGCGCCACCAGCCGGCGCAGCGGGAACCGGGCAATCCGCTGCAGCGGAGCCTGCCGGGCATAGCCGGTGCCCATTTCGTGTGCCGTAGCACCGAGGGCATACCGGCGTTCTTCCGGCAGGTGCACGGCAAAACCATCGCTTACCAGCGCCGCGAGCAGGTGGTAGGTGGTGGAGCGCGGCAAGGAAAGGTCCCGCGCGACCGCGGACGCACTGACCGGACCGGCCTGCTGGCCCAGATAGCGCAGGATGGCCAGGACCTGGGCTGCGGCCGGGACCTGGACACGGGTATAGGCGGCTGGCATGTCCAGAGTCTAGGCCAGTGTCTGGGATCCCAGAAGCCGAATCCGTCCGGGTCCCTCTCCGCACCGGGTTGAAAGGGCAAGATGGATAGCAACCGGGGCCCTCCAAGCGCAGAAGGAACAAGCATGCAGCTACGCAACAACAACGTGGACGCCGCCGTCGAGCTGGGGGTTGGTCCGCTCTCCGGCGAGGATATCCTCGCCGTCGCCCGGCACGGGGTGCGGGTGGCGCTGGCTCCCGAGGCCCTGGCTGCCATGGCCTCCTCGCGCGGGGTCATCGAGGCCCTGGCCGCAGACGACAAGCCGCACTACGGCGTCTCCACCGGATTCGGTGCCCTGGCGGTCAAGCAGATCCCGCCGGAGCAGCGCATCCAGCTGCAGCGCTCGCTGATCCGCAGCCACGCGGCGTCGTCGGGCTCCGAAGTGGACCGGGAAGTGGTGCGTGCCCTGATGCTCAACCGCCTGGCCACGCTGGCCACGGGCCGGACCGGAGTGCGTCCCGCCGTCGCGCTGGCCTACGCGGGGATACTCAACGCGGGCATCACCCCTGTGGTCGGCGAGTACGGCTCCCTGGGCTGCTCCGGAGACCTCGCTCCCCTCTCCCACTGTGCCCTGGCGCTGATGGGTGAAGGGGAAGTGCGCGACGCCGGCGGGCAGCTGGTGCCCGCCTCGGCAGCGCTCGCCGCGGCCGGGTTGGAACCGGTGGAGCTGCAGGAGAAGGAGGGACTGGCGCTCATTAACGGCACGGACGGGATGCTGGGGATGCTGACCCTGGCCATTGCGGACCTGCACCGGCTGCTGGCCACGGCGGATCTCGCCGCGGCCATGAGCGTGGAAGGCCTGCTCGGCAGCGACAGTGTGTTTGCCGCCGACCTCCAGGCGCTGCGGCCCCAGGCCGGGCAAAGCGAGTCGGCGGAGAACATCCGCTCGGTCCTGTCCGGATCGGCGTTGATCGAGGAGCAGAAGACGGGCGGATTCACCCGGGTGCAGGATGCCTACTCGCTGCGCTGCGCGCCCCAGGTTCATGGCGCCACCCGCTCCACGCTGCTGCATGCCGAAGCCGTGGCCGCAGCCGAGCGGGCCTCAGCCATCGACAACCCGGTGGTGACGCTGGACGGACGGTTGGAGTCCAACGGCAACTTCCACGGTGCGCCGGTGGCCTATGTGCTGGATTTCCTGGCCATCGCCGTCGCGGACGTTGCCTCCATGAGCGAGCGGCGCACCGACCGGTTCCTGGACCGGTCCCGCAGCCACGGCCTCAATGCCTTCCTCGCCCACGACCCCGGTGTGGACTCCGGGCACATGATCGCGCAGTACACGCAGGCCGGAATTGTCTCGGAGCTCAAGCGACTGGCGGTGCCGGCATCGGTGGATTCCATCCCGTCCTCCGCCATGCAGGAGGACCATGTCTCGATGGGCTGGGCGGCGGGCCTGAAGCTGCGCCGGGCGCTGGACGGACTGACCCGGGTACTGGCCATTGAGCTGTTGACCTCGGCGCGGGGGCTGGACATGCGCGACGGCGGCACGGCCACTTCCCGCAGCGCTCCCGCAGTGACGGCGGCACGGGCCGTGATTCGGAGTGTTGTCCCCGGGCCCGGTCCGGACCGGTACCTCGCCCCGGAAATCGAGGCTCTCAGGGTGCTCGTCGACGGCGGCTCCCTGCTGGCAGCGGTGGAGGCAGAGCTGGGAACCCGCCTGCACTGATTTTCGCTTCGAAGAACCTCCGGCCGCCCTGGGGCGATCCCGCGGCGCTCCCGTGCGGCCACCCCGCGCGACGCTGTGCAGATGCAGCTACGCTGTCCAGATGAACGAGCAAGAGCATCCGGAAGGAACCGCCCGCCGGCTGACGGCCCGGATTACCGGGGAGGTCCAAGGCGTCGGATTCCGGTACCGCACCCTTCGGCAGGCCGTGCGGCTGGGCCTGACCGGCGTGGTCTCCAACGCGGCGGACGGATCCGTCCATGTGGTGGCCGAGGGCAGGGAACCGGCCTTGGACGGACTTCGGGAATTCCTGCGCGGCCCGAAGGCTCCGGGCGTGGTGGTCGGCGTGGAGGAATCCTTTTCCCCGGCCACCGGAGAATTCCGCGAGTTCAGCGCCGAATAGCACCGGGCCGGCAAGACCTGCGGGTTAAAAGGGAAAACGCCGGCAGACTTGGGGCTGGTTGGGGGAAACAACCCTAGTCTGCCGGCGTCCGGACCGGTCACTACTCGGTCCATTCATCACTCGCACCCTTATGAGGTACTAACGACGATAAACGGCCCGTCTGGGTAGGTGCTGAAGACAACCTGACAACTACCTGAGTATGCGGCGCCGCGGACGGTCAGGCGGCGATGAGCTGACGCAGGCCCGGACCAGCGGGACGGGTTGCACCGGCGGACAGACCGCAGGACGGCGCACCGGCCTGGCGGGGAAGAATTTCCTGCTGAGCCGTGCGGATCCCGGGCATGCTCACTTCCGGAGCCGCGGCTCGTTCAGGCTTCTTGGTTCCGGCAGACCCGCTGCTGGAGGCCTTCTCCCCACCGGAACCTTTCCCGGCCGAACCCGGCTTCTTGCCGCCGGTGTTCTTTTTCGGAGCAGTGGAGGCCTGGCTGGCGGTGCCGCGCGAGCCGTTGTTGTTGGCGGGGCGGGACTTGGCGGCCTGTGCCTTCTTGGGCTGGGCAGGCTGCTTCGGAGCAGCCTTCTTCTTACTGGCGGACTTGTTTACGGCCGACTTGTTTACGGCCGACTTGTTTACGGCCGACTTGTTTACGGCCGACTTGTTCACTGCGGACGTGCTGCCAGTCGACTTTCCGGGAGCAACCATCGCAGCGGCGGCGGCCGCGGACTTCTCGGCGGCCACGGCAGAGGTCATTGCAGCCGTCCGTGCCGTCAGGGCTGCGGCCACATCCAGGGCATCCACCGACTGGGGCATCCGCACGGAGACGCCGGGGCGGCCATACGGCGCGGCCGGACGGAGAGCGGCCATGATTTCTTCGGTCGCTGACCGGGTGGTGTCCACGAACACGGCGGCGGCGTTGTCATCGGGGGCGGCCTCAACCCGCTGGCGTGCCGCACGGGAAAGGACGCGGTAAAGCGCCGTAATGACAACCAGCAGGGCCGCACCCGTGCCGTAAAGAAGAATCAGGGAAAAGGCGAGCGATGTGGTCCCGCCGGAAAAGAAACCAATGCCGATAACGGCAGAAATCAGCCACAGCGTACTGAGAATTTCCAGGATGGAACGAACCCGGATGTAAAGCGGACGCTGCTGCACGCCAACAAATTTTGGCGGCAAGAAATCTGGCACTGAGACTGACCTTTCGGGCACCGAAGTTTTAATGCATTCGGGTTTTTGGGAACGCGCTTGTTAGTACAACTCTAGGCATGTCTCGGGACCCTAATGACCATACGCGCGCACCTTGGCTGATTCGTTACGCGCCGATTGGTGAGACTTTCGTCACACTTGCACTCGAGCGGGGCTAAGGGCGTTCCGGGCCTCTTTTCCCCCGGCCTCGCCAAGCAGGATCCCCGCTGCCAGCTCTGCGATGGCGGACGAGGTCTGGAACCCGTATCCGCCTTGTCCCGCGAGCCAGAAGAACCCCGGCACGGCTGGGTCCCAGCCCACCACGGGCACCCCGTCGGGTGCCTCCGTCCGCAGTCCGGTCCAGGCTCGGGCAACCCCGGTGATACCCATGGTTGTGACGCTGTTCACCACTTTCACGAGCGCCTGCACATCCGCGTTCCGTGGCCGGGCATCCTCCGCCACGCTTGGCTCACTCTCCGACGGCGAGATCAGTACCTGCCTGCCCTCCGGCCTGTAGTAGAACCGGTCAGAGGCGTCAGCCACCATCGGTGCGCCGGCTTCCAGCGGTCGCTCAACCTCGACGACGGCGGCGGTGCGGCGGTAGGGCGTGAGCCGCAGGGACTGCGCCCCAAAGACACCGGCGAGAGTGTCTGCCCAGGCGCCGGCCGCGTTGACCACCGTTGAAGCCTGGAAACGCATGCCCGGAGCAGACACTTTCCACTGCGTCCCCTCCCCTGCCTGCCGGGCAGCTTCGACCCGCTGCCCGGTGATAATCCGGCCCCCCGCTGCCAGCAGCCGTGCCCGATGGAATTCCAGCAGGGCGTCCGTGTTGCAGGACACCGAGGTGGTGTCCAATCCCGCAGCACTGAAAGTCTCCGGCCGCAGCTCCGGAGCCAGTCCCAGGGCTTCAGCCGGCATGACCGGATGCATGTGGGCGCTTGCCCTGTCCCGCACCGCCTCCTCATCCCCGATCAGCAGGAAGCTCCGGGGCGCCAGGATCGGTTCGGGCAGATCTGCTTCCGCTGCCCGAATCAATGCCAGGGTACGCAGGGTCAGGTCCTGGATAACGGGCGGACCGTAGCTGGGGATCAGCTGCCGGGCCGAGCGGGAAGACGTGTGGTAGCCCAAGGTCGGTTCAGCTTCCACCAGGACAACCCCGCCGGCCCTCCCCCGGGTTTCCGGGGATGCCGCCAGCCGCGAGGCTAGTTCGGCGGCCAGGGACAGGCCGGCGATCCCTCCGCCGATCACCAGGACGTCGCAGGAAATGTCAGCCGTCATGGGAGGTCCTTTCCAGGGTCAGGATGGTGGCATCGTCAGCGCTTTCCCCCAGCTCGGACTGCAGCGTGCGCAGGGCCAGCAGCATCTCCTGGGCGGGGACGGCGGAGCCTGCCGCCGCCAGGAAGCCGCCCGGCCCGTCGACAATGCCCAGGTCCACTGCCCGCCAGGCGCCGTCGGATGCGAGCACTACCCGCCGTGCCGGGCCGAGCCGGACTGTGCGGGCCTGGTAAGCGGCTTCGGCTTCCCGCCGGGCGACCCATAGCCGGCCCGGGGTATTGCGCAGTTCCCGGTCCAGTACCCGCATCTCGCGTTCGCGCGCCGGGTCCGCCGAATGTTCCGTGCCGATCCGGATATCGGCGGGTTCATGGGTGACGTGCACCAACGAACCGTCTTCCAGTTCCACCACCGCGTGGCAGTCCGCCAGTGCCAGGATCTCCACGCCGTCCCCGGTCAGCTGGGCCAGGCACAGGGCCGCAGACGGGAAACGGATCCGCTCCTCGCCTGCCAGGGTACGGGCCAGCTGGTCCATCCGGGTCAGGGCATCGGCCAGCACCTGCGGCGCGGGCGCAACCCCAACGGCAACCGCGGCATCAGTCAGTAACAGGTCAAGGTTCCGGGCATACCAGGCCGGGTCAGAGGGCCCGGGCAGCCCGAGCTGAGGCAAGAGGGAGCTGGCGCCGTCGATTACCCAGGCCGTGGCGCCCGCGTAGCCGCAGGTGTCCTCCTGCACGTGCCCGTCGCCTTCTGTGGAAATCCGGACAGAATGCTTCCAGCTGCCTGCCGCCACCGGGTTAGAACCTCTCCCGGTCGCCGGTGAGGATCTCCATCAGGGTTTCCGAGCCCACCAGGTACAGCCCCGGGGCATCGTCGGAGTTCGCCAGCAGGATGGTGGCCATGCAGATCGCCCAGCCGCGCGCCCGCTCCCACACGTACGGGTCGCCGTCGTACTGGTCGCCCAGGCTGCGGCGGAAGGTGTCCCGGCCCTCGGCGTCGAACACCAGCCAGGCGGCCGCCAGGTCCGTGGCCGGATCACCCGCGGTGAGATCGCCGAAATCGATGACCGCCTGCAGGGTGTTGTCCTTGGCCACCAGGTTCGCCGGGTGCAGGTCGCCGTGCAGCCACAGCGGGGGCCCGGTCCAGGCCGGGATGTCCTGTGCCTGGTCCCAGAGTTCCTGCACCCTGGCGGCGTGGGGAACCATGCCGCTGTTCAACCTGCCCTGCACTGCTTCGTCCCGACCGGCCAACGGTCCGCCCCGGAACGGATTGCGGGGATAGCCCGCCGGTGCCGGCCGGTGAAAGGCGTTCAGGAAGGCGGCCAGCGGCTCGGCCAGGGCAACGTTGCGGTCCCGCGGCGATAAGGACACGTCCTGGCCGTCAAACCAGGCGGTGATGCTCCACGGCCAGGGATAGAGCTCGCACGGGGTCCCGCGGAACAGCGGGGCTGAGGTTGATACGGGCACGTCGGCGGTCAGCTGCGGGAGCCAGCGCTGCTCGTTGGCCGTGAGTCCGGCGGCGGACTGCCGGCGGGGCAGCCGGATCGCATACTCCGTGCCCAGCCGGTAAATGTAGTTGTCCCAGCCGCTGGCGGCCTGCGTCAGGGAATGCCCGCCCAGGTCCGGGTGCTGCTCCCGCACCAATTGCCGCACCAGCGCAGGGTCGGCGGAGATTTCGGCAGCGGGAAGGTTGGCCATTTCGTCAGCGTACCCGCCGGGTGTGCAGCGGGCCACACACAGCGGGCCACACACAGCAGGACCCCGGCAGGCACAATGCCTGCCGGGGTCCCCCCACGATCTCTCGGTGCGTTAGCCCTGCACGCCGAGGCGTTCCAGGATCAGCTCGCGGACGCGGCCGGCGTCGGCCTGGCCGCGGGTGGCCTTCATAACCCCGCCCACGATGGCGCCGACGGCCTGGACCTTGCCGCCGCGGATCTTGTCCGCGACGTCCGGCTGGGCCGCCAGGGCGGCGTCGATCGCTTCAAGCAGGGGGCCGTCGTCGGACACCACGGCCAGGCCGCGCTTCTCGATGACTTCCTCCGGGGTGCCTTCGCCGGCGAGCACGCCGTCGAGCACCTGGCGTGCCAGCTTGTCGTTGATCTTGCCGGTCTGCACCAGGCGGTCCAGTTCCACGATCAGCTCGGGCGTGACGCCGACGTCCACCGGATCCACTTCGGCTTCCTTGGCGCGGCGGGCAACCTCACCCATCCACCACTTGCGGGCCACCTGCGCGGACGCACCGGCGGCAATGGTTTCCTCGATGGCTTCCATGACTCCGGCGTTGACGACGTCGCGGAACTCGGCGTCGGAGTAGCCCCAGTCTTCCTTGAGCCGCTTGCGGCGCTCGGCCGGCGGCTCGGGCAGGCGGGAGCGCAGCTCTTCGATCCATTCCGTGGTGGTGACCACGGGAACCAGGTCCGGTTCCGGGAAGTACCGGTAGTCATCGGCGTCGGACTTGGGCCGGCCGGAGGTGGTGGACCGGGTGTCCTCGTGCCAGTGCCGG
Organism: Arthrobacter sp. zg-Y844; assembly: GCF_024385465.1. Classification (GTDB taxonomy): domain Bacteria; phylum Actinomycetota; class Actinomycetes; order Actinomycetales; family Micrococcaceae; genus Arthrobacter_B. The sequence continues at coordinate 340,351 of NZ_JANFLS010000004.1, read as the reverse complement.
GTCTCCTGGACAATCGTGTTGCCGGAGTCCAGGACGGCGGCGTGGCGCTGGATTTCGAACCGGACCGCGCGTTCGACGGCGCGCAGCGAGTTCACGTTCTTCGTTTCCGAACGCGTGCCGAACTTTTCCTGGCCGTAGGGGCGCAGCGAAACGTTGGCGTCGCAGCGGACGTTTCCGCGCTCCATCTTCGCGTCGGAGACACCCAGGTTCTTCACGATTTCCCGGATGGCCGCCACGTAGGCCTTGGCCAGCTCGGGGGCACGCGAGCCGGCACCCTCGATCGGCTTGGTGACAATCTCGACCAGCGGCACGCCGGCGCGGTTGTAGTCCACCAGGGAGAAGTCTGCGCCCTGGATGCGGCCGGTGGCTCCGCCCATGTGGGTCAGCTTGCCGGCGTCCTCTTCCATGTGCGCGCGTTCGATCTCGACGCGGAACACGGTGCCGTCTTCAAGCTCAATGTCCAGGTAGCCGTCGTACGCGATGGGGTCTTCGTACTGGGAGGTCTGGAAGTTCTTGGGCGTGTCCGGGTAGAAGTACTGCTTCCGGGCAAAGGTGCAGGATTCGGCGATCTTGCAGTTCAGCGCAAGGCCGATGAGGATCGAGTACTCCACGGCCTTCTTGTTCACCACCGGCAGCACGCCGGGCATGCCCAGGTCCACCGGGGTGACGGCCGTGTTGGGCTCGTCGCCGAAGATGTTCGGGGCGTCGGAGAACATCTTGGTTTTGGTGTTCAGCTCCACGTGGACCTCGAACCCCAGCACCGGGTCGTACTTCTCCATGGCCTCTTCGAAGGACAGGGTTTCATCCTGGATATGGACGGACATTTACTTCACTCCTCCGAGTACGGGTGCCGAGGCCAGCAGCGGGCCGCCCCACTTCTGCTCGAGCAGGCCCTCCAGGGCTGCGCCGGCACGGTAGAGGCGGATGTCTTCGCGGGCCGGGGCCAGGAACTGGATGCCGACGGGCAGGCCGTCTGACAGGCCGCCGGGGATGGAAATGCCCGGGACGCCGGCCATGTTGGCCGGGATGGTGGCGACGTCGTTCAGGTACATGGCCAGCGGATCGTCCAGCTTTTCACCGAGCTTGAACGCCGTGTTGGGCGAGGTCGGGGATATGAGCACGTCGGCCTGGGCGAACGCGGCGTTGAAGTCGCGCTGGATCAGGGTGCGCACCTTCTGGGCCGAGCCGTAGTAGGCGTCGTAGTAGCCGGCGGACAGGGCGTAGGTGCCCAGGATGATGCGGCGCTTGACCTCGTCGCCGAAGCCGGCGGCGCGGGTGGCACTCATGACGCGTTCGATGGTCAGCGGCGGCTCGGCGGGCAGCTCGCGCATGCCGTACCGGACGCCGTCGTACTTGGCCAGGTTCGAGGAGGCCTCGGACGGCATGATCAGGTAGTAGGCGCCGAGGGCGTACTTGAAGTTGGGGCAGGACACCTCAACGATTTCCGCACCCGCATCCCGCAGCATGTCCAGGGACTCGGTGAAGCGGGCCTGGACGCCGGCTTCGTAGCCTTCGCCCTGCAGTTCCTTGATGACGCCGATCCGCATGCCGGCGACGCTGCCGTTGCGGGCGGCGTCGGCCAGTGAACCCACGGGGTCCGTCAGGGAAGTGGAATCGCGGGGATCGTGGCCGCCGATGAGTTCCTGCAGCAGGGCAGCGTCCAGCACGGTGCGGGAGACCGGGCCGATCTGGTCCAGCGAGGAAGCCATGGCGATTGCGCCGTAGCGGGAAACGCCGCCGTAGGTGGGCTTCACGCCCACGGAGCCGGTGACGGCGGCCGGCTGGCGGATGGAGCCGCCGGTGTCGGTGCCCAGTGCCAGCGGAGCTTCGAAAGCGGCGACGGCGGCAGCGGACCCGCCGCCGGAGCCGCCGGGGATGCGGTCCAGGTCCCACGGGTTGCGGGTGGGGCCGTAGGCGGAGTGTTCCGTGGAGGAGCCCATGGCGAACTCGTCCAGGTTCGTCTTGCCGAGCATCGGCATACGCGCGGCACGGATCTTCGAGATCACCGTGGCGTCGTAGGGGCTCATCCAGCCCTCGAGCATCTTGGAGCCTGCCGTGGTGGGCTGGCCCTTGGTGACGATCAGGTCCTTGATGGCGATGGGGACGCCGGCCAGTTCGTGCAGTTCCTCGCCGGCGGCGCGGGCCTTGTCGACGTCGGCGGCAACCTGCAGCGCCTCATCCGTGTTGACGTGCAGGAAGGCGTTGATGGCGCCGTCCACCTCCGCGATGCGGTCCAGGTGGGCCTGTGTGACCTCGACGGCGGACACTTCGCCGGAAGCCAGCTTGGCGGCCAGCTGTGCGGCGCTTGATGTAATCAGTTCACTCATGGAAGCTTTTACTCCTCATCCAGGATGGCAGGGACCTTGAAGCGGCCGGCGGCGTTGTCCGGGGCTCCGGACAGTGCTTCTTCATTGGTCAGCGTCTGCCCCACAACGTCTTCACGGAAGACATTGACCAGCGGGATGGGGTGGGAGGTTGCCGGGATGTCCTCGCCGGCAACTTCGCTTACGGATTTGATCGAATCCACGATGACATCGAGTTCGCCGGCCATCTTGTCCAGCTCGTCGTTGGTCATCTCAATGTGGGCCAGCCGCGCCAGATGCGCCACAGCCTCACGATTGATCTCAGACATGAGTCTCCCATGCGTCTTTTAGGAACGTTTTTCGGCTTTACGCCGGTATCCGTTCCAGTCTACGGCGTTTCGGGGCAGGGCATGGAGGCCGCCGCCACACCCTGCCGGCGCGCTGCAACACGCTGCCGACGCGCGCAAAAGCCGTCCCGCCGCCGTCGGGCACCGGGACGGCCGGGGCCGCGTACTGATTGAGGGCTAAACGGCCTTGCGGAACACCCAGAGAATGTAGTCTTCGCCGGGAACGGTCCAGTCCCGTTCCGGAACGCGTTCAAACCCGCAGGACAGGTAGAGGGCGTGGGCGTTCAGCATGGTGGTCATGCTGGTGAGGCTGACGGCCTCGATACCGTCCTTGTTCCGGGCGTAATCGACAATGGCGTTAACCATCGCGCGGCCCACTCCCCCGCGCTGGAGGGTCGGATCCACGGCGAGCATCCGGAATTCCAGTTCGCCTTCAATGGCGATGTCCGTGTAGGGCTGGCCCGCGTAGGTGATTGCAGCGGAGGCAGCCACCTTGCCGTCGAGCTCTGCTACCCACAGCTCGGTGTGCTTGGCGCGGTCCTCGACGTTTTCCAGTTCCTTGACGTAGGGGTTGTCAGCCTCGATGTGATTGCCGTGCAGGTAAGCCTCACGGGTAATCCGGCGGATGTCGTCAAAGTCAGCCTCGGTGGCAAGCCGGATGGTGATGCTCATGCGTGGTACGAGTCCTTAAGGTGTTGGTTGAAGTGCACGTAGATTCTATCCCCGCCCGCCGCGTTTCCGGACGGCGGTGAGGCGGCGCACACGGTTCAACCGCACCGTCGCCGGTGCGCTTACCGCCGGCGGGCTGAAGCGCACTCCACGCAGAAGCGGGTTTCGGGACGGATTTCGAGCCGGGCCGTCGGGATCGCCGTCCCGCAGCGTTCGCAGATGCCGTAGCTATCGGTGTTCAGGCGTTCCCGTGCCTCCATCAGTTCAAGGAGCGATGTTTCCGCTGCGGCCAGCAGTGCCACCTCGTTGGCCCGCTCTACGGAAACCGTAGTTCCTTCGGGATCGTGTTCGTCGTCTGCCGGAATGTCCTTGGCGGCCAGGGTGACTTCCCGGATCACGGCCGTTAATGTGCTGATCTGCTCGCGGGTATGTTCCATCCGCTCGTCGATCAGGCGGGCGAAGTAGGCCGCGTCCAGCTCCGGCGGGGTCTGCGGGGTTGAAGTCTGCGGGGTGGGAGTCTGCGGGGTGGGAGTCTGCAGCGCGACCGCTGCTGGCTCGGGCGTTCCGCGGATGGTTTTGCGCGGGGCCGTGGGTGCTTTCTTAGGCATGCGTTTTCCTCCTGTGAGTCTGTGCTGCACGGGATGCATCGGGATGCATCGGGATAAATTATCCGACGCCGGAGCGCCGAAAAGTGCCCCCGATGACGGTCCTTTCCTCAGGGCTTAATCCCGGTAGGATTCGGGTCAACTGTCCGAAATCCGGGGGAATGATGGTTGACACGTTCTACAACGAGCCGCGGCTCGTGGCTCTCTATGACGAAGACAATGCCGGGCAATGGGACACCGACTTTTATGCCGGCCTTATCGGCGATAAGCCGCTCCGCATCGCCGACGTCGGATGCGGCACCGGCAGTTTCGCCGTGCGTCTGGCGCTGGCGGGCCACACGTTGACCGGCGTCGATCCGGCCTCCGGCATGCTGGAGGTGGCGCGGTCTCGCGAGGGCGGCGAGAGGGTCACCTGGTTGCAGGGCACCGCCGTGGATCTGCCGCAGGGTCCGTTTGATGCTGCCCTGATGACCGGGCATGCGTTTCAGTGCCTCCTGACGGAGGCCGCCATCCTCGAAACGCTGACGGCCGTTCGGTCCCGGCTCGTGCCCGGTGGCACCTTCTATTTCGAGACCCGGAATCCTGCGGCGAAGGCCTGGCTGGAGTGGGACAGCGGCAATGCTGGCCCGTCGGTCCAGGCATCTTCGGCGGGAACGCTGGAGGTGGAGTGGGAGCTGATCTCGGTGGAAGACCAGCCCGACGGCGCGTTGGTCACGTTCGAGGACCGCACCGTCTTCCGGTCCGACGGCGAGCGGTTCATCAGCCGCAGCACCCTGAAGTTTGTGCGGGCAGAGGTGCTGAAGGACCTGCTGGACCGGGCCGGTTTCAGCTCTGCAGACTGGTACGGGGACTGGGAAGGGGGCCCGTTCAGGGAAGCGTCCAGCCGGGAGATCATTGTGGCTGCCCGGCGGTAGCCCGGGAGGCGGCCGCGGCCGGCTGAACCCGACTCAGAATGGCGGCATCTGTTCCAATCGGGAATCGTCCTGCGTTGAATCCTTCGCCCTGGAATCCGTCGGCCTGAACTCCTCCTGCCGGGGATCCGTACTCCGATTTACTGCCGGACCTGGCAGGTCCAGTTCCAAAAAGGGCTCGGTCCGATAAACCCGGCCGGTTGGCGAGGTCCACTCGATCACCCCGGGCACGGGCTGACATGCTTTCCAGTAACCGAGGGTCTTGAACCGGTGGTGGCGACGGCAGAGGTGTTCCAGGTTCCCGTGGACCGTGGGACCCCCCTTCGCCCAGTCGACGGTGTGGTCGACGTCCGAGTTCGCGGTGCTGACCCGGCACCCGGGAAACCGGCAGGTTCCGTCCCTTGCGCGGAGCCAGCGGCGGAGCCCGGCCGGAACCTTTCTGCGCCGTCCTACGCCCAGGATCTCTCCGGTCTGCGGGTCCTGGGCCAGTCCGGTCCAACCGACGGCGTTGCGGGCCAGCCTGCGTGCCGCTTCGGCGCTGATGGGCCCGTACCCGTGCAGCTCGGCGGGCTGGTCGTCCGCGCCGAAGAGGGTCTCCGCGTTGATCAGGACCATGATTTCCGCCCGAGGGACGATTCCATCGTCCGGTCCGGTGTGGGGGTTGGTCGCGGTTTCACCCGCTGCCGCACCGCTCTCCGAACCGCCACTCTCCACTCCTCCAACACGGGCTGAACCGCTACCCGCATCGCTGCCCGTCCGGCCCCCTCCGCCACCACGGACTGACCGGCCGACCCCGCCGGTATCCCTCACACGAGGTGCACCCGTGCTGCCCATCAGCAGCTGCGCCAGAATATCCGCACGCAGCTGATCCGTGGTCCGGGAATCCCCTCCCGCCTGCTCACCCCGCGCCGCAGTACTGAGAGCGGTGTAAATCTGCTGCGCTTCCGCTGCCCGCAGATGGGCGGAGAGGCAGGACATGCCGTCCTCTTCCCGGTCCAGGGTGACCTTGCGCTGCTCGAACGCGGTCAGGTGACGTTTGTTGATGGTCTCCGGATAGCGGTTCTCGCGCAGCCGGCGGGCCTTTGCGGAGAACTGGGAGCGCGTCTGGCCCTCGGCTGCTGCCAGCAGATCGGCCTCAAATTCCGGGAACGCCGCGGCTGGAACGTTCTGGCACTGATCCAGGACCACTTGGGCATGCTGGTAGGAAAAGCGTCCCTCTTCGAGCCCGGTCAGGGTAGCCGCATGGGAAGTGCAGAGACTCGTCGCTTCACTCAGGAGCCGCTGTCCGGTGACTTGCGGAACATTCAGGATGGCCGCGCATTCGGAAGCTGCGAGGCTAAAGGCCAGCCCCGGTTCGATCCATTTGGAAGCGGCATACATGTCGTCCCGGAAGAGCTCCCCCATCCGGTTGACCAGGCGGGCTTCCTGCGCCTGCACCCAGGACATCAAATGCGCCATCCGGGACAGGGCCTCGGCGACCGTCTGCTCGTCAAAGGCTTCAAGGTTCTGCAACGCCAGTGTCCCAGTGAAGCCGTCTCGGAAAGCGGAGGTAGAACTATCGGCGTCGGAATCGGGGGCAGCGGGAGGTTCGTGTTCGGCTGGCTCGGCAGCGGAGGGGCCGGCATGGAGAGGGCCGGCATCAGGAACGGGATTCTCGGCTGGCTGGGTGCCTGCCTCGGCGTCGTTCTCCGGAGCCGAAGAGCCGGCACTCGCGTTAGCGGTCCCGTCAGACTCGGGGGCCGCCGGTTCAGCCCGGTACACCGACAGGGTGCAGGCCCCGCGGGGCTCATCCGCTTCACCAGTGGTGCCAGCAGGCAGCTGGTTTTCACTGCCCTGCTCTTCGGTTGTCGGTTCTGCATTCCCGAGCTGATCCATACCTCAGGATTTCATCCGGCACTGACATTTCCGGGCGGAAAACAGGCCCAAAAGAGGGCTCCCGGAAACCGGAAATACCCGTCTTTCGAACGCAACTACCTACCCATAAACCAAGCCACCGGCGGCGCCCAGTTGGCACGCTCAGCCCTGACGCCGTGCCGTCCGTGCACTTGGTGGCCGAGGAGGACCAGACCACCGAAGATCACTTTGAACAAACCCGGCAAATGCAACCTACGAGAAGTTCCCCAGCGCATCCCGGAGCATCCGATGGCCTTGTGCCTCGAACTTAGGGTCGCCGACTTGGTAAGCCCAGGCAGCAGTGGAGACAGCTTCGCACAGCAGTGTTAGGTTCCAGAGTTCGCTGTCCCTGCAGTCCGTACCGTACCCCTCGAAAAAGGCACCCTCCAGATAACTGTGAGACTTCCATTGCTGCACCGCCAAGCGACAAAGGTCGGTCACGGCCGGCCTCAAGTCGTACCGGCCGAAATCGATGATCCTCAACTCGCTGCCGTCCATGAGCCAGTTGCGAGGTTGCCAGTCACCATGGGTCGGAACGAGAACCACCGGCTTGGGACGATACGCGCCGAGAATGGCCCTGGCCTGTTCACCATCGGACCTGGAAATGCGGTGAGGTCTCTCCAGCCAAGACAACGCTTTGGCAGTAGCGCGTGCCTCGTAGTCGACGTCAGTACGCGCAGTTTGCTCATGGAATATCCGCAAAAGATACCCGGCTTGCCGATACGTATCCGGGTCATATTCAGCTGCGGTTCCCTCCACGAGAGAACCTTCCAGATACTCCGTGACCAAGATGTTTTCGGAACGGTCCGCGTGGACGAGCATGGGCGCACGGTTCTGCCGGGCCCAGACGCTGACCCATGACTCGTGGGCGTCTATTTCACGGCTTATGTGGTGGTTGGAGGGACCGGCAGCTTTGACGATGTACGTGCGCTGCCCGTCAACTGCGTGCGCTACTTCAAGGACCGCGGTATCCAGAAGGTTCCAGGAGAGATCGGTAACGAGACACACCCCCGGCAGCCAAGCCTCGACAAGTTCAGCCTGCCGCGCGCTCAGACGATTCCGATGCCAAGATTCCATCCCAGCAGACTAGCGTCCAGCCGCAGCTAACCCAGCAGCGCTGCCCCGGCGACAGTGACTGCGTCGAGCCGCTCGGCATCGTCGGCAGGCTGCGGCGGACGCTGGACAGGCACACCGGCTTCCTCGGCAATCAGGGCACCGGCTGCGTAGTCGTATTCGTTGAGACCGCGCTCGATATAGGCGTCCAGGGAACCGTCCGCCACCATGCACAGGTCCAGGGCCGCGGACCCCAGGCGCCGCACATCGGCGAATTGCCCGGCCAGCTGGGGCAGGGCCGCGTACTGCTCGGAACGCACCGAAGCATCATAGGAGAACCCGGTGCCCAGCAGCTTTCCGACGCGCTGGGGATCGGGACCGGTGAGCTTCCGGACGCTGCCGTGCTCTGCCAGCCAGGCGCCGTGCCCGCGGGCCGCCGAATACACGCGTACCAGCGCCGGAGCGTGGACGACGCCGGCCAGCCACTCGCCGTCGTCGTTCACCGCCGCCACCGAGGTGCCGTAATAGACGATGTCGCGGATGAAGTTGGTGGTGCCGTCCAGCGGATCGATGGACCAGCGGATGCCGGAGGGATGCACCGGGACAGCCGGTTCCAGCTCCTCCCCCAGCACGACGTCGTGCGGACGCAGGCGGGCCAGGACTTCCCGGACCGCCACCTCGGCGGCGGTGTCGAAGTCCGTGACCCAGTCGCCGTCGGCACTCTTGTTCACCGCGTTGAGGCCGCCGGCAGAGCGCTGTGCCAGCACAGCGGCACCGGCTGCGGCAGCCTCGCGGGCCACTTCGAGCAGTTCCAGCGGGTCAGCTGCGTCGGGCAACGGCATCATTCGGACTCCTCGGTCGGAACGGACTCCTCGGTCGGCTCGGATTCAGGTACCGGCCCGCCCGGAACGGACCCCTCGGCCAGCAGCGTGCGGAAGCCGTCTTCGTCGATCACACGCACACCCAGCTGCTCGGCCTTGTCCAGCTTGGTGCCCGCGTTCTCCCCGGCCACCACATAGTCGGTTTTCTTGGAGACCGAGCCGGAAGCCTTGCCGCCACGGGTCAGGATGGCTTCCTTGGCCTCGTCGCGGCTGAAGTTGGGCAGCGTGCCGGTGACGACGACGGTCAGGCCCTCCAGCGTCCGCGGCACGGATTCGTCGCGCTCGTCGGCCATCCGCACCCCTGCGGCGGCCCAGGCGTCCACGATCTCGCGGTGCCAGTCCTCGGCGAACCATTCCTTCAGGGCCGCGGCGATGGTGGGTCCGACGCCGTCGACGTGCGCCAGCTGCTCTTCCGTCGCAGCCCGGATGGCGTCCATGGAACCGAAGGCACCCGCCAGGGCGCGTGCCGCCGTCGGGCCTACGTGGCGAATAGACAGGGCCACCAGAACCCGCCACAGCGGCTGGGTCTTGGCCTTCTCCAGCTCGGTAAACAGCTTGTGCGTGGTGGCGCTGGGCACGGACGGCTTCTTGGCGGTGCCCTTGGTGTAGAAGTACGGCACGAGTTCGGTGCCGTCCACGACACCCTTCACACGCTTCGGCCGTTCGATCCGCACGTCGGCCAGGTCTTCGATCAACAGGTCGAACAGACCCGCCTCGCTGGTGAGCGGCGGGGTTTCCGGCTCGGCCGGCGAGGTGAGGGCGATAGCTGCCTCCCAGCCGAGCGCTTCGATATCGAAGGCACCGCGGCCGGCCAGGTGGAACACCCGCTCGCGCAGCTGGGAGGGGCAGGACTTGGAGTTGGGGCAGCGGATATCCACGTCCCCTTCCTTGGCCGGCTTCAATTCCGTGCCGCAGGAGGGACAGTGCGTGGGCATCACGAAGTCGCGGACCGGCGGATCCTGCGCGTCGCGGAGGGCGACGACGGGGCCCACGATTTCCGGGATCACGTCGCCGGCCTTGCGCAGCACCACAATGTCGCCGATCTTCACGCCCTTGGCCTTCACCACGTCCTGGTTGTGCAGCGTGGCCATTTCCACGGTGGAACCGGAGACCAGCACCGGCGTCATCATCCCGTACGGCGTGACCCGGCCGGTGCGGCCCACGTTCACGCGGATGTCCAGCAGCTTGGTGTTCACTTCCTCCGGCGGGTACTTGTAGGCCACGGACCAGCGCGGCACGCGGGACGTGTTGCCCAGGGCGCGCTGCAGGGCGAAGTCGTCGACCTTGACCACAATTCCGTCGATTTCGTGGGAGAGATCGTGCCGGTGCTCGCCGTTGTCGGCAATGTACTTCAGCACTTCCTCATAGGTGTCGAGCACCTTGTAATAGGGCGACGTCGGCAGTCCCCACTGCTTCAGCAGTTCGTAGGTTTCGGACTGGCTCGCCACGTTGAGTCCTTCGCGTGCCCCGATGCCGTGCACGTACATGCTCAGCGGGCGGCGGGCGGTGACTTCGGGGTCCTTCTGCCGCAGGGAACCGGCGGCGGCGTTGCGCGGGTTGGCGAAAGGTGCCTTGCCCGCCTCGACCATGGTTTCGTTCAGGTGCGCGAATTCCTTTGAGGGGATGAAGACCTCCCCGCGGATTTCCATTTCCGCCGGGAGGTCCTCGCCCTTGAGGGTGCGCGGGATGGAGGCGATGGTGAGTACGTTGTGGGTGATGTCCTCGCCCGTGGTGCCGTCCCCGCGGGTGGCGGCCCGGACGAGTTCGCCGTTGCGGTAGAGCAGGTTGACGGCGAGTCCGTCGATCTTGAGCTCGGTGAGCCACTTGATCTGCGCACCGGGAGCAATGTTGGCCACGGACGCTTCGGCCTTGCGTACCCAGGCGTCGAGCTCATCGAGGGAGAAAACGTCCTCGAGGCTGTACATGCGCTGCAGGTGTTCCACCGGAGAGAAGGCCGCGGATACTTCGCCGCCCACTTCCTGGGTGGGCGAATCGTTGGTGACCAGTTCGGGGTGCAGCGCCTCGATCTCTTCCAGGCGGCGGTAAAGCCGGTCAAACTCTGCGTCCGAAACCAGGGGTGCGTCTTCGTTGTAATACGCGAAGCGGTAGCGGCGTACCTGGTCGGCGAGCGTCTGGTACTCCTCGCGCAGGTCTTCTGCGGGCGGGGCGTCTGTGCTGACCGATTCGACGGCGGCTTCGGTGTCCGTGGGTTCAGGGGAAGTCTTGGCTGTGCTCACCTAACCAATCTTGCCGTATAGCGTCCGGTTCCGGGAGTTTTGCGGGACTACGACGCCGGACCGGCCGGGCTGTCGTTGTCCGCATCCCGTTCCGCTTCAGAATCATAAGTCGTCGTCTTTCCGCCATGAGACTTCGGACTTGATATTGCCGACCAAGGCAGCCTGGAGCCAACCGAAAACCGCCGACCGGGTGACGGGCTCGTCATGAAACGTATGGAACCCGTGATCTTTCAGCAACCGCTCCTTCAGTCCAAGGTCGGTGGTGAACTTGGTAATAACAGCAAGGTTTCCGCCCTGATCCTCACCATGGATCGTCACGACGCCCCTGGGGCTCAACTCTCCAGTTGCCCGCACGGCGTGAATATTCGAAACCTCCTCATATGGAACCCTCAGCGAATGCCTGACGCCGGGCGAGGGGAACTGGTCCCCATGGTCAATCGTCATCCAGCCCACACCTGGAGAGTTTCCGCCATATTTAATAAGCAAGATCGTTCTGTCATAAGGCGTCGTCGAATCAACCTCGACTTCCTGCCCCCTCCACGTACCGTACGAACCGGTCAATTTCGTGCCGCTGGAACTCCACATAGCCAGGAAATATACCGCCGCCAAACCATTACTACCGGAATTGGTTGTTCTAAGAAACAACCGTTTCCGACGATCAAAACTGCCCTCAGACAGCGACAAACACTTCCTACTGCATCAGGTCCTTTTCTTCCATCCTGATGTCTTCCAGATCCTCCCACCGGAAGGTGCCCACATACTCAATCCGATCGACCTGGACAATCTCGGGAATTTCTCCCCGGTCAATCTTCGGTTCCTGGGCCGGGTGCGGTTCCACCCAGGCGTGAACGACGCCGTCGGCATACCTGGCGATGCCGATCTTGTTGCCATGCCACGTCGCGGTCACGGCGAGCCTCACAAAACGGTCCACCTCATAATCGGCGATTTCCAGGGTCCACGAGGCGTGCCCGCCTCGTCCATCCCTCGCCGAAATGGAGGTCCATTCCGGTCCCGGCGGCGCCGCCTCATGAAACAGAGTGATGAACCCCTTACGCAGCCGCGCAGCCCGGTACCACCGTCCCCTCCACACCGCGTATTTACCGGGCGGCAGCATACCGTTCGGAAGCGTCTCCGGTAGGGGTTGGGACACGGGACGGGAAGCTCCGCGGCGGCCTGCATCTTCGGGTCCCCGAGTTTCCTCATTCAACCGCCTGCACCCTTCTCCACATTCCATTCCCGTATCTTCCGAATAACGATAAACCCGTGTATGTGGTGCAGTTCAGGGCTGCCGAGGGGCCGGAACACATCCAAATCCCGGATAAGGCCGCTATGCACGCGTGCGCATTAAAACAACAACGGCACCGGATCCAGCCCGGCGCCGTTGTGTTGTGCAATCAGTGATTAGCCGATGTTCTGCACGGCGGACTTAGCCCGCGCACCCGCACCCGCAGCCGTCTCATCATTCTGGGACAGCGTCTGCTTCACCAACGCAATAATGTTCCGCGTCTCATTCGCAGCATTCCGGAAACGGTTCTCCACCGCCTGGTAATCCTCCGAAACACCGTCAGCCTGGAAATCCGACATAGCCGCATTCACAGCCTTCTCACGCTCACCGATCAACGACTCCAGCCGGGCAACAATCGACTGGATATCCCCCTGCACCGCAGAGGAAGTATCAGTGTCATAGCTCAAACGATCCTGGGACATGGCAAATCCTTTCAACACCGGCACCCACGCGCCGGAAAGCAACCGAACTAAGGAAGAACTAGGAAAAGGGACAGAAGAACTAGCGCGAAGAACCAAAACGCGCAGAGTCGAACGACGCCGACCCCTGCTGCTGGGCCGCATTGTCCGCAGCCTCCTGATCACCGGTCTGGAAGTGCCGGTCCATCTCCGACTGACCCATCAGGATCGCCGAGAGGGAGCTGTTGAGCTCATTGGCAACCTCATCCGTGCGGGCCTTGAACTCGTCAAACTTCACCCGGCCGGCACCGTTGAACTTGCCCTCCAGCGGCGCCGCAGCCTCCATCAGGCTCCGCACCAGCTGACCCAGATCCTCATTGGAGGAACTCGTCTGCTGCGTCAACGTCCCAAGGGTCGAAGAACCCATATCAAACTTCATGGCAAACCACCTTTTCGGCACCCCACGGCGCCCTCGTCCGAACTGTTCCCCCGAGCAGCCGGACGAATTCACCAAAAAGGTAAATCCCGTTCCATTTGCCGGTAACCCCCATCAAACCCACCAAAACCAACCCGGTCAAGGAAAACACATGGGCAGAACTACCCATGTGGTGTGTGCCCACGGATAACATCCACCAATTCCGAAGGCGCCCGCCGTCGCAAGGACGGCAGCGGTCCTTGCGGCGGTGCGCCCGGACTGCTAGGCCTGTTGGTAGATAAACTGCGGTAGAAGCAGTCGCCGCCTTAGCGGCAGACATCGCGATGAAGGGAAGTGCGGCGTGGCCAGGAAAGAACCCCGCGTTAAAGAAGTCAACGAGAGCGACATAGAGGTCAAGGGACAGCCGAAGGAGTGGGCGGCGGGACTTCCTGCCGTCTACCACTCCATGAAGCCGGCGATTGAACACATGGGGCTCGCCCGCGCCTTGGGGACCACCTTCCGCATGAACCAGAAGCACGGGTTCGACTGCCCGAGCTGCGCCTGGCCCGATCCGAAGGACCGCAGCCCGTTCGAATACTGCGAAGAGGGCGTCAAAGCCGTCACCTGGGAAGCCACGCCGGTGGTTATTTCTTCGGACTTCTGGGCCGAACACAGCCTCACCGACCTGCGCGGGCGTTCGGAATACTGGTTGGGCATGCAGGGCAGGCTGACCGAGCCCCTGTACAAGCCGGCTGGTGAAGACCATTACCGGCCCGTCAGCTGGGATGAAGCACTGGGGATTGTGGCTGACCGGCTCAAGGCTCTGGATTCCCCGCACGAAGCGGCGTTCTACACCAGCGGGCGCACCTCCAACGAGGCGGCCTTCCTGTACCAGCTGTTCGTTCGCGCCTATGGCACGAACAACCTGCCCGACTGCTCCAACATGTGCCACGAGTCCTCGGGCTGGGCCATGGGCCAGACCATCGGAATCGGCAAGGCCACGGTGACCTATGACGATTTCGGCCAGGCCGACCTGATCATCCTCATGGGCCAGAACCCGGGCACCAACCACCCGCGCATGCTCACCGCACTGGAACTGTGCAAACGCAACGGCGGCAACATCGTAGCCGTGAACCCGCTGCCCGAGGCCGGACTGAAGCGCTACAAGAACCCCCAGAAAGCCCGGGGCATCGCAGGAAAGGGCACCGAACTCGCGGACCAGTTCCTGCAGATCCGGCTCGGCGGGGACATGGCCCTGCTTCAGGCCATTTCCAAGCGGGTGTTCGAGGCAGAGGACAAGAACCCGGGGACCGTCCTCGACCACGAATTCCTCGAGGAGCACTGCGAGGGGCTGGCAGACCTCAAGGAACATCTGCTGCTGCTGGACGACGAGGAAGTGCTGGAAGCCACCGGGCTGCGCGCCGAGGAAATCGACGAACTGGCCGAACGCTACCTTCGGGCCGAAAAGGTGATCATCACCTGGGCCATGGGCATCACCCAGCAGAAGAAGGGCGTTGCCACCATCAAGGAGATCATCAACCTCCTGCTGCTGCGCGGCAACATCGGCAAGCCCGGCGCCGGCGCCGCCCCTATCCGCGGGCACAGCAACGTCCAGGGCGACCGCACCATGGGCATCTGGGAGCAGATGCCGGGGACCTTCCTGGACTCGCTCGGCAAGGAATTCAACTTCGACCCGCCGCGCGAGCACGGCGCCGACGCCGTGGAAACCTTCCTCCGGATGCAGGACGGCCGGATAAAATTCTTCATGGCACTGGGCGGGAACCTGATCTCGGCTATCTCGGACACCCACTTCGCCGAGGCTGCCATGCAAAAGACGGACATGACCGTACAGATGTCCATCAAGCTCAACCGCTCCCACCTGGTCACCGGCAAGGAAGCGCTGATCCTTCCGGTGCTGGGCCGCACCGAAATCGACGTCCAGGAAACCGGCCGGCAGTTTGTTTCGGTGGAGGACACGGTCTGCGTGGTCCACGCCTCGCACGGCGGGGTGGAACCCGTCTCGAAGAACCTGCTCTCCGAACCGGCGCTCGTTGCCCGGCTTGGTGCCCTGGTGATCGGTGACCGGATCGACGCCGACTGGGCCGGCTACGAAAAGGACTACGACCTGATCCGGGACCACATCTCACGGGTAGTGGAGGGCTGCGAAGACTACAACGAGCGGATCCGCCACGAGGGCGGGTTTGTCCTGCCCAACGGCCCCCGGGATTCTCGGACCTTCCACACCCCCACCGGCAAGGCGGTCCTGACGGTCAATGACCTGGAAGCGGTCCAGCGGCCGGAAGGCACCCTGCTGCTGCAGAGCATGCGTTCCCATGACCAGTGGAATACCACCATCTACGGGCACAATGACCGGTACCGCGGCATCAAGGGCGGCCGCCACGTGCTGTTCATGAACTCCGGTGACATCGAGGAACTCGGCCTGGCGGACGGCCAGTACATCGACATCCACGGTGTCCACCACGACGACGCCGAGCGTGTCCTGCGCAATTTCCGGGTGGTCTCCTACCCCACGCCCAAGGGCTGCGTAGCGGCGTACTACCCGGAAGCCAACGTGCTGGTACCGCTGGACCACGTTGCCGAGGGCAGCAACACCCCGGTGTCCAAGACCGTGCTGGTCAAGGTGGAACCGGCCGCACAGCAGACTGCGGGCCCGGAAGACAAGATGCGCCGCGAAACGGCGCCCGTGTAGGGGCACCATGTAGCGGCACCCATGTGGCGGCACCCATGTAGGCAGCCAAACGCACAACAGGCCAGGACTTCGGTCCCGGCCTGTTGTGCGTATTGACGTCTGCTTACTGGGCAGAGCCCTTCCAACCGGGCTGGTCCGGACCTTCCAAGCCGGTTTCAGCCAGCTGGAAGGCGGTTTCCGCCGCTTTCCGGACCGCTTCTTCAGAGGATTTCCGCCCGCTGGTGGTGGTGAGCCCGGCTGCGTACCCGACCACAAAGGCACTGACCAGGCCCGCGTTGTCTGCAACGGTCCGGGCCGACTTCTCCGCCAGCTCCACGAGCATCTTGTGGTCCACTTCAAGATCCAGGATCTGCAGCGCCTGGGTGAGGCGCCGGCTCCAATCGTCCAGTCGGCGCTCTTCCATCTCCGGGTTGGTGCTCATTGCGGCTCCTTCATCGGTGCGTGTGCGGTGAATAATTACTCAAGCTTTAGCACCCGCGGCCCGGCATCCACAACGTACGCCACAGCTTCGGCGGTGCGGCTCCGGCGCGTGTGACGCAGACCCCACCCGGATCGTGTAAGGATATGTCGGTACTTGTCCAAGTGGTGGGGGGACTTATTTTGGCGAGCGACTATGACAATCAGCTGATCGAATCCGTGACCGTGCGCCGGAACCGGCTGCTCGGCGCCCTGCTGTACGGGGAAAACCCGAACGAGCGCCGGTGGATGGACAGTGTGCGCCTCTTCCTGTTCAGCGTGGCTGCCGCAGCGGTCATCGCCGCGGTCTGCGTGGGGTATTCCTTCGTGAGCAACCTCCTGGAAGAGAACCGCCAAAAGCAGGAGGAGCAGCGCCGGCAGCAGAATTCGGCTGCCTACCACTCTTCGGACCCCCGCGATGCGCATTACGACGCCGGCCCCGCCGGCCGGTACAACGTTGCCTTTTCGATGCAGACAGGATCCTAGCCGCCATGGCCCATGCCTTCACCCGAGTGACACTGATCGGTTCCCGGCGCCACCTGGACCTGCTGCTGCCGTCGGACCAGCCCGTTGGCGCACTGATGCCGCAGGTCCTGGAGCTGCTGAACGACCCGCCGGCAGATGAGGTAGCCGCCAAGGTCCTGGTGGGACCCGACGGCACCGAGTTGGCCGCGGAGAGCACGCTGAGCAGTGCGGAAATAGCCGACGGTTCCTCCCTGCTGCTCTGCAACGCGTCCGAGGCACCCCCCGCCGCCGTCGTCTATGACGTCACGGACCTGGTGGTCAGCGAGACCGAGGCCGTCTCCGGCCGCTGGACCGACAGGTTCCGGGAACTGACCGCCGGCATCTTCGCTGCCGTGGGCCTGTGGGCAGGGGCAGAGATCCTCCTGGGCTCGGTGGCCCCCGACGACGCCTGGTGGCTGCTGCTCTCCGCGTCCCTGGTGCTCCTCACGGCCGGCACTGCGCTGGCACGGCCGCCCCGGACCTCCGCCATCGGTCCCACCCTGCAGGGGGCCGGCTGGCTGCTGGGCCTGGGCGCCCTGCTGCGCGGCGACCTGGAACCGGAAACAACCCTGCTGTTGTTCGCCGGGCTGTCCGTCCTGACCCTTGTGGGAATGGGGCTGAGCGCAGCCAACCCGCGGGCCCTCTTCACGGGCGCCGGCACCCTTGCCTTGGCCACCGTGATCTGGGCGGCGGCGGGGATCGTTTCCGAGAACCCTTCCCGCACGGCAGCGCTGGCCGCCGTGGCGAGTGTCCTCCTGCTCGGCCTGCTCCCGAAGCTGGCACTGTCCGCCTCCGGCCTGGCAACCCTGGATGACCAGCGTGCCACCGGTGGAACCATCAGCAGGACGGATGCGCTTGAGGCCGTGGCCGGTGCCCATCGGGGCCTCACCCTGGGCGCGGTCCTTACATCGGTTTCCATAGCGTTGGGGCTCTGGGTGCTCGGTACCGACACAGAGCACCAGAAATGGACGCTGTCGCTGCTGTTCGCCCTGACCCTGGCGGTCTTCCTCCGGGCCCGGTCCTTCCCGCTCGCCGCCGAACGCATTTCGCTGTACGCCGCGTCCGGAGTGGGGCTGACCGCCCTCACCCTCGCATCCCTGCGGTTTTTCTCCTCCGCGCCCTGGGCTGTGGGCCTGGCGGTGCTGATCCTTGCCGCCTGCATCGCGGTCAGCCTGACCCTTGATCTGCCGGACCACGCCGAAGCCCGCCTTCGCCTGCTGGCCAAGCGCCTGGAGACCTTCGCCATCCTGGCATCGATTCCCCTGGTCATCGGGATGTTCGGCATCTACTCCCAGCTGTTGGACAGCTTCTGATGGGCGAATCGCTTCACCCGCGGGCCTGCCCGCCATCCGCCACCTTTCATCCCGCTGATCCGGCCGCCGCGGCCGGTGGAGGACTATAGCCATGAGCTCACCCGTGAACGCCGAGCCGCTGCCCTACGGTGCCCCTGGTACCGCCACTCCGGACGGCTTCGAATCAACGCCCCAGCGACTCCGCCGCACCCTGCGGACCCGTCCGGCCGAGGGCCTGCTCCGCCGGTCGGTCAGCTCCGCGGGGAACCTCTTCCGCGGGGATGATTATCCGCACCGTCTGGCCGAGGCCGCGGCCGGGGCGCAGGCGCCGGTGTCCACCGGCCGGCGCATCGCCGTCGTCGGCTCCCGCGGCGGTGCCGGGAAGACCACGCTGGCGGCCCTGCTCGGATCGGTCTACTCCTCCATGCGCACCGACGCCGTTACGGTCCTGGACAACGCTCCCTCCGGCGGCACGCTGGCGCTGCGCACCGGTGTCCCCGACGCAGCCTCCCTGGATATCACCGCAGCTGAGCTGTCCCGCCGCCCGCCGACGTCTCTGGCTGACCTCTCCGCACTGCTGACCCCCGCCGGCCGCGGGAACCTGCTGGTCACCGGGCGCCGCGGCACCGGTGGACGGCCGGCCGCCGACGACGCCGCCGCCAAGGCACTGTCCCTGACCATCTCCCGGTACTGCCCCATCACCGTGATGGACTGCGGCACCGGGCTGGATCTCCCCAGCACGCGGTGGGCGCTTTCCCAGTCGCATCTGGCGGTCTTCACGACAACAGCCTCCGTGGCGGGCCTGGAAGATGCCGGCCTGTACGCCACGGCCTGGCAGCGGGACCCGGCACTGGCGGCCGTGCCGCTGCTGGTGGTGGTAGTCCGGAACCAGCCGGACGCGCCGTTCCGCGCCGACGCCGAAGCCCGCCGTCTGACGCGCATGGGTATCGACGCCGTCGGGCTGGGATATGACCGGCACCTCGCCGCCGGAGTGGAAATCAGCCTTGGCCTGCTCGCCCGGCGAACCCGTCTCGAGGCGGCCGCCCTGGCCGCCGGCGTCCTGGCGAGGGCCACGGCATGAGCGTTCGAATCCTGCACCGGCCGGCCCGGACCACGGCGCCCGCCCGCGGCCTGGAACCCTTCACCATGGACGCCCCGCCGCAGATGCAACAAGGCAAGGGCGGCATGAACATGATGTCGCTGGTCCCCCTCCTCGGCGCAGGCATCTCCATGACGGTCATGATGCTCTTCCGCGGATCCCCGCTGGCTGCCGTGGGCGCTCTGGCCATGGTGGTCACCATCCTGGCCTCCGTCATCATGATGGTCAGCCAGCGCGGCAAGCAGGGCCGCCAGCGCAAGGAACAGCGGGAAAACTATCTCGAGTATCTGGAACGCTGCCGTGCGACGCTCCGCGCCGAGGAACACACGGCCGTCAAGGTGGCCCGGATTGCCAGCCCGCCGCCGGACGCCCTGTTCGACATCATCCGCAACACCCGCCGGATCTGGGAGCGGCGGCGGCACAACGAGGATTTCCTGCACGTGCGCATCGGTACCGGTCCGCGCCAGAACCGTGAAGTGCAGATCATGAACTCCGGTTCGGCGGTAATGCAGAGTGACACCTTCATGACGACCGAATTGGAGATCCTCAAGCGGCGCTACGAGTCCAGCCCCGAACTGCCGTTGACGGTACCGCTGGACTGCGCCGGGAATGTCAGCATTGTCGGCTCACGGGAGTTCGTGCTGCGGGTCAGCCGCCTGCTGCTGGTCCAGGGTGCGGCTTTCCATTCCCCGGAGGACCTCCACCTGGCCCTGGCCGTGCCCGAGGCCGAACGGGAGAACTGGGAGTGGGCCACGTGGCTGCCCCACCTGGCCGACCAGAAAAGCACTCACCGCACCGGACCCGTCCGGCGGCTCGCCCCGTCCATGGACGTCTTGTCGGACCTGCTGGCCGATGACCTCCACGGACGTTCCAGCCTGGCCGCGGAGTCCCGGAAAAACTTCCTGCGCGGAGGCGTGGGCACGGCGCTGCCCCGCCTGCTGGTGGTTGCCGATTCCTACGGAGAGCTGCCGGTGGAGCTGGCAGTCCCGGACAAGCAGTCCTCCCCCGGCGCCCTTGGGATCACCACGCTGTTCCTGGTGCAGGAACGCCGGCAGGAACCCAGCGAAGTGGCCATCCGCATCAGCGAGGACGGCGAGGGCTTCCGGGTGGAAAACTACCGGGCCGACCCCGTGGAGCCGGTGATCGAGGCGGGCACCCTGGACCAGTTGCCGGTCCCGCTCGCACAGTCCCTGGCCCGCAGCCTGGCCCCGCTGCGGCTCTCCCCCGATTCGATGGAACACGATTCCTCGGAAAACTCCCAGGGGTTCCTGGAAATGCTGGGCCTCTCCCCGCGCCTGGATGAAGCCGATATCCGCCGGTTGTGGAAGCCCCGCGGGGAGGTGGACTTCCTGCGGGTTCCGCTGGGTCCCGATGACCGCGGCCGTCCGGCCCTGCTGGACCTGAAGGAATCGGCACAGTTCGGGCACGGCCCGCACGGCCTGTGCGTGGGTGCCACCGGCTCCGGCAAGTCCGAAATGCTGCGCAGCCTCGTGGTGGGCCTGCTGGCCACGCACTCCCCCGAGGTGCTGGCCATGGTGCTGGTGGACTACAAGGGCGGCGCCACCTTTGCCCCCTTCGCCAACGCACCCCAGGTCACCGGCGTCATCACCAACCTTTCCGACGACGTCAGCCTGATCGAACGCGTCTATGCCAGCCTCTCCGGCGAGATCCAGCGCCGGCAGGAAGTCCTTAAGGAAGCCGGCAACCTCGCCAACATCACCGACTACCAGCTGCACCGGCAGGAGCTGCTGGCGCAGGGCAAGGACCTGGCACCGCTGCCGCACCTGGTGGTGATCATTGACGAATTCGGCGAGCTCCTGACCGCACGCCCGGACTTCATTGAGCTTTTCCTGTCCATCGGCCGCATTGGGCGGTCGATCGGCGTGCACCTGCTGCTCTCCAGCCAGCGCATCGAGGGCGGCAAGCTCCGCGGCCTGGATACCTATCTGTCCTATCGGATCGGCCTGCGCACGCTCTCCGAAGCTGAGTCCCG
Source organism: Arthrobacter sp. zg-Y844 (assembly GCF_024385465.1). Taxonomy (GTDB): domain Bacteria; phylum Actinomycetota; class Actinomycetes; order Actinomycetales; family Micrococcaceae; genus Arthrobacter_B. The sequence goes on along the minus strand of NZ_JANFLS010000004.1, from coordinate 319,300 downwards.
CACCGTGCTGGACACCCCCGATGCCTTCCACCTGCCGCCGGTCCCCGGGTTCGGGTACCTGAAGGTGGACACCACCACGTACACCCGGTTCAAGTCCGGGTATGTCTCCGGCCCCCTTGAGCTGGAAGAAGAGGACGAGCCGGAGACCGACGACGCCGGGCGGCCCGCCGTCCTGCGCGTCCCGCGGTATGCCGCGACCCTCGAAGAGGCTGTACCGCAGGACCCCGCCAAACCGGCGTCGACCTCCGGCTCCAAGCGGACCACCGGACCCACGGTGCTCTCCACCCTGATGGACACGCTCGCGAAATTCCCCCGCGCCGTCGAACCGATCTGGCTGCCGCCGCTCCCCGGAGGCATTGCGCTGGACATCGCCGCGGGCGGGCTGGACGCCACCAGCCACGGCATTCGCCTGGCTACCGGCGGCGGTTTGAAGGTCCCGGTAGGGCTGCTCGATGATCCGGCGAAGCAGTGGCAGGGCATCTGGGAACTGGACCTGGCTGCCAACGGCGGCAATGCGGCAATTGTCGGCGGACCGCAGACCGGCAAAAGCACCGCCCTGCGCACGCTCGTCGCCAGCCTGTCCCTGACCCATTCCCCGGCCGAAGTGGGTATCTACGCCATTGACCTCCTCGGCAGCGGCCTGGTTCCGCTCGAAGGGCTCCCCCACGTGGGTGGTGTGGCGGTACGCACCAACCGTGAGGTGGTCCGCCGGACGGTGGATGAAATCCTGGCCATGCTCTCCCAGCGGGAGCGGATCTTCGAGAAGTACCAGATCGACTCGCTGCCCACTTTGCGCCGTCTGTGTGCGCAGGGCGGCATCCCGGAACTGCCCAGTGCGGACATCGTGATGGTGCTGGACGGCTACGGGCAGCTCTCGGACGAGTTCGAAGAGATTGAAAAATCCGTGCATGCCCTGATCAGCCGCGGCGGCGGGTACGGCATCCATGTGGTGGTGACCTGCTCGCGGATGAACGAAATCCGCATTGCGCAGCAAAGCTTCTTCGGCAACCGGATTGAACTGCGCCTGTCCGATCCCGGGGAGTCTGCGCACGGCCGGAAACTGGCCGAGGCCGTGAGCCCGGGAACGCCCGGCCGGGCACTGATGGACCGGAAGCTGCAGGGGCATTTCGCCCTTCCGCGCATCGACTCCGAATCGGACCCGGACACCGCCAACTCCGGGATGCGGGACCTGGTGGACGCGGTTTCCGCCTCCACGGACGAACGCGCCATGCAGGTCCGCGTCCTGCCGGCAGTGGTGGACGCAGCAACCGCCCCCACGCCGGCGGCCCCGGCCACTGTGCCGCTGGGCCAGCGCGAGACGGACCTGGGCACCGAGCTGCTGGACCTGCACAACAAGGAACGCCATCTGGTGATCATGGGCGACGACGGCGCCGGCAAGACCAACGCCATGCGGTCGGTGATCCGCCGCCTGGCCGAACAGCACAACGCCGAGGACATTGTGTTCGCGGTTTTCGATCCGCGGCGCACGCTCGCGGACGAGGTGCCGGACGACTACCTGGGCGGTTATGCCACCAGCGCGGCCCTGGCCGAACAGCTGGCCTCCGCCGTAGCCGGGGAGCTGCAGAAACGGATCAGCGCCACCCCCGAAGAGGTCGCCGCCCTGCCCCGGGTGGTGCTGGTGATCGACGACTATGACGTACTGACCGCCGGTGGCTCGTCCCCCCTGAGCAGGTTGACGCCCTTCCTGCCGCTGGCCCCGGAAATCGGACTGCACGCCGTGCTTTCCCGCCGGGTCCGCGGTGCCAGCCGGGGCATGTACGAGTCCTTCTTCACGGCCCTGCGTGATTCCGGTGCCGCTGCGCTGATCCTCTCCGGCGACCGCGGGGAAGGCACGCTCATCAACGGTGTCCGGGCCCGGGCACTGCCACCGGGACGCGCCCAGTTGGTCCAGCCCGGACGGCCGGTACAGACCCTCCAGCTGTTCTGGAACGAGACGGCCAGCGACGTGCTGGTGGGAGAACCGGCGCGCTGATTACAGGCTGGACGCGGCCCGGGACTCCTATGCCCGGGAGACGGTGAAGCTGCGGTCACCGAAGAAAACGGTGCTGCCCGCGGGGGCAAGGACAGGGCGCAGCGGTTCGAGTTCCTCCCGCAGTCCCTGGGCGGTGACGACGGCGCTGCCGTTGGTCGAATTGCGGTCCGTCACCCAGACGCCGTTTGGATCCGCCTGCAGGTGCAGATGGGTCTTGGAGACCGAGCGGCCCATGTCCGCGAAGTCGAGTAGCTGCCCCACCGTTTCCTGGGGCTTGGTTGCCGGGTTCCGCCCCAGCAGCGCGGTGCCTGTGACGACGACGGCGGCACCGTCGTCGAACTGCATCAACACGCCGGTCGAGCGGTGCCGGGACGCTACCCGGGTCATTTCCAGCTCATCGTCCGGATGCTGGGGAACGTCTGCCGGGGCAGCGGCAGGAGCTGGGGCCGGCACAGGGGCCGGCAGCGCCCCGGCAGTCAGCGCCGCAGCCGCCGCGCGCCGCGGGGAGACCGGAGCCGGGACGGGCGCACCAGCCGGTGCAGCAGGAGCACCAGCCACGGCAGCAGGCACGGTCTGGAACGGGGACGAAGCAGTCTGGGGGACGGCGGAAGAGGGGAACCCCGGCACCGCAGTGACCGGGGCGGCAGCAGAGCCGGCAGGCGTCGTCGTCGGCGGGACGGCAGGTGTAGACCCGGAGGCGTCGGCGGACCGGATTCCGCCGGTCAGCAGCGGATCACGGCCGGCCCGCACGTCCACCACCAGGGTGCCGGCAACCTTGTCATGCCAGCCCTGCCGCTGGTGGTTCTTATCCCACAGGTTGGAGACCAGCAGAACCACCGGCCCTACCACCACGACGCCGGACACCCCGAGCAGTGCGTTTCGCAGCAGCACGGGGACCAGCCCCGGGGCGTGTCCGTTGGCGTCGGTGGTCCGGATGCCCAAGGCGAGGTTTCCCGGGGTCTTGCCGGAGCCGGCTTCCCAGATCCAGAGCCACAGGGCATATCCGCCGGCCAGTACCGCTCCCGTTGTCATCCCCAGTATCCGGGCGTCGTCGCCCCCGACCAGCGAGAACAGCCAGGTCACGGCCAGCAACAGCACCGCGGACGGCAGCGCGTCCAGTACCTTGGCGGCCAGTCGCTGGAAAGCCGTGGCATTGACGAGGTTCGTGCTGGAGGCCATCTAGGTGTTCCTTGTCGTTCTGTTGATCGAAGTACGGGCCCCGGGCAATGCCGCTTCGGGTGCCTGCTGCTGCACGTTTTCGCGAATGGGAGCGGTCCCTGCCGGATTATCGGCAGGACGGTCCAACAGTGCCAGGTCGGCCGAGGTTACGAGCTGGGATGTTACGGCATGCTCCACCAGACGGGCCCGCCGGTTCGACGCCGGTTTTCCCTCGGCTCCGCGCAGGCCCGCCACACCCACCCGGTCCAGCTTTTCGCACACGTTATCCAGCTTCCGGTTGAACCGGGTCTGCGACCAGCCCAGCCGCTCCGCTGCCTCCGCGGATGTCGGCAGGGCACTGTAGCCGGTGCCGTCTCGCCGCAGCAGCGGTTCTGCCAGCGCCACCATCACTGCCTTCTGGGACTCGGTGAAGAGCACGGGACCGATGGTGGTGTCCCCGCCCTCGGCTGCGCTGAGGGGATCCTGCCGGAAGGTGGGCGTTTTCAGGTGGACATCGAATTCGTAGGTGGTGGAACCGGCACTGAAGATGATCCGGGTCTGTTCAAAGACCATGGGAAGCCGGGCACCGGGAGCCAACCAGGCCTGCATACCGCCGCCCGAGTCCGCAATGGTGGCCGAAATCCGGCTGCCGATATTCGTCAGCCACCAGATGCCGTTGTCCTTGGCAATGCTCAGGAACTTCCGGTGCAGGTAGGGATTGTCATCGATAGCCAGGTCGCCCTCCCTGCCGATGCTGAAAACGGCAGGCTCCTGCGGCTCGTACCATTCGCCGCAGTACTCTATGGCAAGCTCCCCCACGCGTCTCCCCCTTGTCCGGTTGCCCGGCTTTCCGTGCGGCTCCCCCATGGCCCCGCTACGTCCTCATTGTCCATCCGCACCTGCTGCTTCTCACTGCGGCGCGCAGAACGCCACCGGCGGCGATGCTTTTCCGTTGTCCCTCGCCACCTGCACTTCTATGCAGGTCTCGCCGTCCGACGCCGGAACCTGTGCGTTGGTCTCCGGGGTCCGGACCATCTCTCCCCGGGCCGTGGCGCTGACCGTCCGCCACAGATAGATATCCCCGTCTGCGGGTTCCGGGTTGCTCCAGGTGAACAACACCGAACCGTCCGCCACAGTGGCCGCCAGCGATTCCGGCGGAAGGACCGCACCTTCGGTTCCCGCCAAGGGGTTCTGCGCGGATTTCGACGGCGTGGGCAGGACGCTCTTCGGCTCCGTCTCGGGCAGCAGCAGGGCCGCGGCGACAATGCCGACGGCGGCCGCTGCCGCTGTCACCAGGCCGATGCGCAGTGCGGTCTTGCCCCGGCGCCGAGGCGGTTCCGGCCAGCTGAAAGCCTGCGGAGCTGCCGGGTCCACGGCCCCCGGAGCCGGTACCACCGTCGCAAGCCCCGAACGCATTACCGTGCCCTCATGGACCGCGGCAGCTTCGCCGCCGCCGGAGGGGGCCGGGGAAACCGTGGCCGGAACCGCCGCCCGCGCCGTACCGGGCGCGCCGGTGACTGACGACGTCGGGCGCTGCAGGGGTGCCCGGCGCGGCGGCGTGGTGGTGCCTGGATCGATGGAGACGACGCGCCGGATGCGGGTGCGGTCCTCGTCCTCGCCGCTCTCCTCAGTCGGGTCCGGTTCCTGCAGCACCTCGAACGGGGTGCTGGCGAGGTTCAGCTCGCCTTGGATCCGCTGCAGTGCCAGCCCGAAGGCGTAGGCGGAAGAGAACCGCGACTCGGGCGACTTGGCCATCGCCGTGGCCAAAGCCAATTCCAGGGATTCCGGGACATCCGCCCGTCCGGTGGGCCGCAGCGGCTGGCTGACGATCCGGTCGATCAGTTCACGCTGGGTATTGCCCTGCCCGGGCAGCACAAACGGCGAACGCGCTGCCAGCAGGGTGTACAGGGTGGCGCCGAGGGCCCAGACGTCAACGCGGATTCCGTCTGCCCGGCTGCCGGTGAGCGCTTCCGGAGGCGACCAGGGAATGGACAGCCCCAGGTCCTCGTCCTCGGCGGCCTCGGTGGTGCCGGAAATCCCGAAGTCGGTCAGGGCGGGACGGTTGTAGTCCGTGGTGAGGATATTGGCCGGTTTAATGTCCCGGTGGGCGATCCCGGCACGGTGGGCGGTCTCGACGGCGGACGCCACCTGGATGCCGATGGTGAGCACTTCAGCCAACGGCAGGCCGCCCTGGCGGTACCTGATGTCGAGGCTGGGCCGGGAGCAGTACTCCATGGCCAGATAGGAGTGGCCTGCCTCAGTGATGTCCGCTTCGTAGATGGTGACGATGTACGGGTGCGAGGACAGCTGTGCCATGAGGTTCGCTTCGGCCTCGAAACTGCGCCGGGCACTGTTGGTGCGCAGGTCCGAGAGCAGCACCTTGACGGCAACGCGCCGCCGGGGATGGTCCTGCTCATAGAGGTAGACGTCTGCAAAACCGCCGGAGCCCAGGTGCCGCAGATAGCGGTAGCCGGAGATCTCCGGCGGGGGCGCCGGAGCACGCTTCTTCATGCCAGTCCTTCGAACCGGATCCAGACGTCGTCGCCGAGCTCGGCGGTGTCGCCGTCGAGCACGATTACCCCTTCACCCTGGCCAAGGCGGTGCGGCAGCTGTCCTTCGCGGACCAGCACGGTGCCGTTGGTGGAGAACAGGTCCCGGAGCATCACGTGCCATCCCTCCAGCCGGATCTCCGCATGCGAACGGGAAATATCGCCTCCGCTGCTGGGCACCTGCACCATCCGCGGCATGTCGGAGCCCTGGGTCCTGGCCACTGACGGCTGGCGTCCAACAATAATGTTCCGGTCCAGGACCTCCGCGTGACCGGTGGAAAACACGGCCCGTCCCAGGGCAGGACGGCTAACCGGGTGGGGCTCTTCGCCTAGCGGCTGCCCGCAGTGTACGCACACGCTGCGCGTAGGCGGATTTGCGTGCCCCTGCGGGCAGGTGCGGGCCAGAACCGTCGGGGCCGTATTCGGGTGCCCGGCAGGAGCAGGCGCCGGTGCTGCCTTCGTCAGTTCGCTGCTCATGATGGTGTCGCCGTCGTGGTCCAGGTCTTCCGGAGCCTGATCGGCAGTTGCCGCCGGGGCTGCCGCCGGTGCCGGGGCTGCAGGCACGGGGGCTGCAGCAGCGGGAACGGGGGCTGCAGGCACCGGGGCTGCAGCAGCGGGAACGGGGGCTGTGGCCGGACGCCCCGGGGCACCGGCGGGAGCCGTCGAGGTGCCGCCCAGCCACGGAACTGAATCGATCAGCGCACCGGACGGCGCGTCAGCCGCCTTCGGTGCAGGCGGAAGGGATGCTTCGGCAGGCTGGAGGGTATCCGACGGGACGAAAGCCTCCTCCGGGGGACGGACGGTCTCACTCAGGTCCGGTTCCTCTGCGGAAACCTGCTCCTGCACGGGTTCGACGGTTTGCTCCGCTGCCGGAACGGGTTCGACGGTTTGCTCCGCTGCCGGAACGGGTTCGCCGGAGGCGGCAGCGTTCCCTTCCGGGGAAGCGACCTGGATTGGTGCCGGCCGGGATTCCACCGGCTGGACAGGCACCGGCTGGACCTGCGCGGGCTGGACCTTCGCGGGCTGAGCTTCGGCGGGCTTCGCACCGGCGGTTCCCTGCGCACCGACTACCCGCGCCCCGACTTCCAGGGAGCCGAATTCCAGCATCGAAACCAGGGCAACGCCGCTTTCGAGCGGCAGCAGCGGATTCTCCGCGGAACTTCCGGCAGCACCAGCCGAAGCCGCGGTCTTCAGGGTGAACGAACCGCCGGCAGGCAGGACCCGCTCGCTCCAGGTGGTGACAAATTCGCCGGACGCCGCAGGCTCGTCCTTCCCGGTCTGCTGCAGTTCCAGCGGACCGCGCAGGATGACGTGCAGGCGCTCCCGGTCCCGCAGGGAAAGCACACCGAAGGAAGGCATATCGGCCAGGCTGCCGGAGAGTCCCCCGGAGACAACCGAAAAAACGCGGTCGAGTGCCGGCTCCGTGGCCAGCAGTGCCCAGATCTCCCGTACCCGCTCTTCCCCGGTGTCCGGAGGCAGCAGGCACAGTACCGAATCGCGAACCAGGCACACCCACGTCCCGGGGCGGTAGCGCAGGTCTTTCATTCCTCCGGGGTCTTCCGTGATACCGCCGGGTCGGTGCCGGCACCCGCCGGGTCGCCTTCGACCGGACGCGGGCCGGTGGGCTGCTGTTCCTGGGCCCCTCCGGGCAACGTAATGGCGGCGGACTCATGTCCGTCCGGTCCGCCCTCGGCATCGATGACCAATACCGTGACGTTGTCCCGCCCGCCCGAGCGCAACGCAGCCTGCACCAAGGCGGCACAGGCGTCCTGGGGGTTGGTGACGGACGTCAGGATCTGCAGGATGTGCCCGTCGGCAACCTCGCCGGTGAGGCCGTCGGAGCAGACCAGGAGCCGGTCCCCGGGTTCCACCGGGATCAGCCAGAAGTCCGCTTCGGCATCGTTTCCGGTGCCCAGGGCGCGGGTGACTACGTGGCGGCGCGGATGCACCAGGGCCTCGTCCGGGGTGATCTGTCCCAGATCCACCAGTTCCTGGACCTCGGAGTGGTCCACGGTGATCTGTTCCAGCACGCCGTGGCTCAGCCGGTAGGTGCGTGAATCGCCCACGTTGAACACCAGCCAGTAGGGGTTTCCCCCTTCCCGGACGAGGACGGCACCGGTCAGCGTGGTGCCGGCCCGCCCGCCTGTGGCTTCACGGATGCGGTGGTCCGCCTCCTTGACCAGGGCCTCCAGCTGTTCGGCGGAGAACTCCGGCAGGTGCTTGCCCACTATCGGGGAATCACCAAGGGTCCGGACACAGATGCTGCTGGCCACCTCCCCCGCCTCATGCCCGCCCATGCCGTCGGCGATGGCAAAAATCGGGTCTGCGGCGATGAGCGAGTCCTCATTCAGTTCGCGGCGTAGTCCGCGGTCCGAGGCGTAGCCAAACACGGCGTGCATATCGGTATCCGGGGATGCAGTTTCGTCGGAGTTCATTCACGCCCTATCCGGAAGGTTCACTAAAGTGATCTGGCTTACGAGTTCTCTTGCTTACCCTAGCCGACGGCAGCGCCCAGCGGCCCGGGCTGAGGCGGCGGGTCCACATCCGCGCGTCGAGCAGCAGGGAGCGCGGCGAATAGCGGGCCCGCTGGCGCCGCCAGAAACCCACGGATCCTGCGAGCCTGCCCAGGTGCTCCTCAACCTGCTTCCAGTACTCTTCCACCTCGGCCTCGGAAGGTTCACCCGGGCCGAAGATACCTGCGTCGGCGCGCCGGGCCAGGAGAGCAGTCGAATCCGCCGTGACAGGGAACGCATGCTGCAGGAGGGCGGCATGTTCGCGCCGGGTCGCGGTGCTGGGCGGGCGGCTGCCGAGATCGGTGGCCAGGCTCACCACTTCCTTCCAGCCGCCGCCGACCCGCAGGGAGGGTGTGCCGGACTTCCGCCGGGACCGGCGCCGTCGGACCTTGACCAGCAGGATCAGCAACAACGGGCCCAGCAGGATGACAAGCGGCAGCGAGGCCAGGGCCACAAGGCGCAGCCAGTACCGGAACGTAGCCCAGAAGTCGTCTTCCTGCTCCTCCGGGTCCTGGGCCTCGGCCTCGGTGTCCGGAGGCAGCTCGGCAGGTTCCTGCGGCGGAGGCGGCGGCTGCAGGACCTGGGGTTTCGGCGTGGACTTCGGCTGCTGCTGCGGCGGCACCGGTTCGTTGTCCTCATCCGGGGTGGGGAAGAAGGGCACCCAGCCCACGTGTTCAAACTCCACCTCCACCCAGGCGTGGACGTCGTCACCGGTGATTTCCAGCGGCGCCGACGGATCCTTCACTTCGTCCCAATCCGGATAGAAGCCCATGACCACGCGAGCCGGGATGCCCAGCTTGCGTGCCATCAACGCCATGGCGACGGCATACTGCTCGTCGTCGCCGACCATTTGGTCCGCGTCCATCAGCCGCAGCATCCGCGCGGCTCCGTGGCCGGGCAGCGAGGGGGTCTCCCCCTCCTTGCCGTTGCTGAAGAAACCCTCCGAGGCGAGGATCTGCTGCAGGCGGCGCACGCGCTGGACCGGGCGGGACTCATCCCCCACGTAATCCGCCGCCTTCGAGCCCAGGATCGGCGGATCGTTGTAGACCCGGGGAAGCTGGGTGGAGGAGAAGCGGTATTTGGCCAACTGGGCGTCGTCGGGCTCTTCGGGGAAAAGGACACTGGCCTCATAAGTGTCCCCGGGCTGCAGCTGCGCCACCGTCAACGCCGTACCGGAGGCTTCGCTGTAGTAGAGGCCGGCGGCAAGGTCCGCGGCCCGATCACCCGCTACCTTGAAGCCCGTGGCCTGCCCGCCTGCCGGAACCCAGGCGCCGCTGTACTCGCCAACGGTGAACTTCAGGTTCGCCTTGGTGCCGTCCTCGTCGGCCGTCTGGGCCAGGTCCGAGCGTGCGTCGCCCACGCGGGTGAAGTTCCCGTTGCTGCCCGGGTCCACGGTGTAGACCACGCCGTCGTAGGCGTCCAGGGCGGCCAGGCGGATGCGCTGGCCCTCGGGCAGTCCTTCCACCGTAAAGAGGGTGGTGTCCGATTCGTCCTTCACATACCGCCGGAAATCCGTGAGCGGGCTGGGATAGTCGAAGAGGTCCACGGGTGGCTCGACGACGTCGCGCAGCACCCGGCGGTCGGTGCCCTGGTCCAGCAGCGGAGCCGTTCCAAGGGACGCAGCCAGCGCTGCGGCAAGCACGGCCGCTCCGAAACCGAGCCGCCGCGCGCGGGCGGCACGGGCCGCAGCGGACGGTTGCCCGGACGCACTGCGGAGGTTTCGCCTGGTAGCCTCCCCCGCGGACGCCGCGGCAGCCGGGCCGGTGCCCTCCAGGGTAATGGTTTCAACCGTGGACCGGCCCAGCTCCCGCCGGTAAGCGAGCCAAGGCATCGTCAGGGCAATCAGCACGGCCCCGCGGATGCCGGGCAGGGGCGCCTCGTCCGTGCCGAGGGCTATGCCTGCAACGAACACGGCCAGGACAGGAGCCAACGCCCAATAGGGCCGGCGGGCACGCCAGGCGAGGAGCCCGGCCACCAGTCCGCCAATCAGGCCAAGCAGGAACGGCACCACCAGCATGCCTGCCGCGAGACCGACCGGCGGCGCGATGGTCAGCAGGTCCTTCCACGCGAAAACGATGCCCAGGACCAGCACCCGGACGGAAGCGAACGAGGGAATGATGCCGGCGATGGCTTCGAGCGGTGCCGCGAAGGCGCTGCCCAGCAGTACGTAGGTGCCGGCCGCAGCGCCTGCGGTGGCCCAGAATCCCCAGCGCAGCCTGGCGGATGCTTCGGCCAGGCCCAGGCCCAGCAGGATGCCGCCGATTCCGGCTACCAGGAACCGCATGTCCCAGCCGAAGGTGGGTCCGAATCCCAGGATCCCGAGGGTCAGCACTGCCGTGAGCAGCGCCCAGTCAGCCAGCCGGGGCAGCAGGGCTGCCGCCTTCGGGCCGGTTACGTTCGTGCTCACGCGACAGCCTTCCGCAGCACGCCGGGGAGGGACTCCAGGTCCCCGATGTCCAGGACCGCAAGATCGCCTATGGCGGCCAAAGCGGGTTCCAGGCCCGTTCCGCAACGCAGCGCAATACAGCGGATGCCCGGCGGCACCTTCATCGAGGCGGACCGCAGCGCGGCGCCGTTGGGTTCGGTGCCCGTTACAAGGAACACGACAGAGGCGTTGGGCACGGCATCCGCCGTGATCCGGGCCAGGTCGACGATCCCGGAAGTGCGTGACTTACCCTCTGCCTCGGTCAGGCCGTCCAGCATGGCACCCGCAGCGGTGCAGCGCAGCGGCCCGTCCTGGGTCAGCACCGACAGTGCCAGCTGTTCACGGAACGCCTGGACTCCCAGCGAACCCGCAACCGACACTGCCAGTTCCAGGTCCTCCTCGGAGGTGTACTCGGCGCTGCTCAAAGACAGTGCGACCGCCACGTGGGAACGCCGGGTTTCCTCAAACTGACGGACCATCAGGGTGCCCGTCCGCGCGGTGGTCTTCCAGTGGATGTGCCGGCGGTCATCACCGGGAACATAGGCCCTGAGGGCATGGAAGGCCACGTCCGAGCTGGACAGGTCCGTAGTGGGCTCGCCTTCCAGGTCCCGGATGAACCCTGTGGTGGAACCGCTGAGGGACACGGTGCGGGGGTGCACGTACAGGTCCACGGGATCGGCCCAGGTGAGCCGCCTGCCCATCAGCCGCAGCGGATCCTGGCGTACGGATTCCACGGGTCCCACTTTGATGACGGCTCGGCGGCGCGTAGGGATGCTGAAGAGTTCCTCATGTGTGTGTCCCGGACGCATGCGGGGCAGGTCGAACGCGGCGACGGCTCCGCCCACCGGAAGCTCAAAGGTCACCGGCAGCATCGACCGCGCGGCCGTGCTCGTGATGCTGAGGCTGCCTACCGCGGCGTCGCCGACGGCAACCCGGGTGCGGGCCAGGTCCAGTGCCACGTCATAGGAGAGCCGGCCGACGACGAACGCCGTTCCCAGCACCAGCAGGACACCGGAACCTACGGCAGCAACCAGCGCCTCCTGCCAGTTGAACACGGTGCCGAGGAGAACAAGAACAAAGGTGAGTCCCACGGCCAGCCAGCCCAGCGGGCTGACGGCGGCCATGGCCGCACGCAGGCGGCGTCCTGCCGAGCCGAGTCCGGCTCCGGTCCGCGCCAGGACCGGAGCCAGGCGCCGGGCGGCCGGCGCCAGTTTGGGTGCGGCGGCCCGCCAGTAAGCGGAGCGGAGGACTGCACGGCGCATTCGCAGGGCACGTCGGCGCAGGCTGACTGCGGCGCGCTGGCTCCACCGGCCGGCGCGCCCGGAAAACTTTGGCATGGTCGTCCCTAGGCCTGCGCCTGGGCCCGCTGCTGGGGTGCAGCCACGTCGGCAAGCACTGACAGCAGGACGGCTTCGGGGCTGGCTCCGGCAAACTCGGCTTCCGGGTCCATCACGAGCCGGTGGGTCCAGACGGCCGGTGCCAGCGCCTTGACGTCGTCGGGCAGGACATAGTTCCGGCCCTCCGAAGCTGCCCGGATCTTCGCGACGCGAACCATCGCCAGGGCCCCGCGGACGCTGACGCCAAGCCGTGTTTCGGTTGCCGTTCGGGTGGCTGACACGAGGTGCGAGATGTACTCCAGCACTGCGGGTTCCACGTGCACCGTGGTGCCCAGCTCGGCCATGTCCCGGACCGCCGTCGTCGTGATCACCGGGGTGAGGGCCGCCGAACGGTCTCGGGTGGAGGAGCCGGAGAGCAGTTCCAGGGTTGCCTCGTGGTCCGGATAGCCGATGGAGGTCTTGATGAGGAAGCGGTCCAGCTGGGCTTCGGGAAGCCGGTAGGTGCCCGCCTGCTCGATCGGGTTCTGGGTGGCGATCACCATGAACGGCCGGTCCTGGGTGTACGTCTCCCCGTCCACGGTGACCCGGGATTCCTCCATCACCTCCAGCAACGCTGACTGCGTCTTGGGCGAAGCGCGGTTGATTTCATCCGCAAGCACGATGTTCGCGAAGATGGGCCCGCGGTGGAATTCGAACAGCTGCTGCTTCTGGTCATAGATGGTGATGCCGGTGACGTCAGAAGGCAGCAGGTCCGGGGTGAACTGGATGCGGGAGTTGGATCCCTGCACCGTGGCGGCCAGCGAACGGGCCAGCATGGTCTTGCCGGTGCCGGGGGCATCTTCAAGCAGCACGTGGCCTTCAGCCAGCATGGCGGTCAATACGAGCCGGACAACGTCCTTCTTGCCCAGCACCGCTTCACCGACGTTCGCCGTGAGGCGTTCAAAGGTCTCCGCGAACCAGGCTGCCTGTTCTTCGGTCATTGCCATCGTAGTCATTTCTCCAGTTGGTGTTCTTGAGTCGGTGTTCGGCGGGTTGGTGTTCGGCGGGTTGGTGTTCGGCGGGTGCGGCAAGGTCAGTCTTCGTTGCCGGTGCACATGGGCAGTGCGGCGACATTGGGCCCGGACACGTAGGTAACGTCGTTGGAATTCAGGTACCTCATCCCGGTGAAGCCACCTTTGGGAATGTAGAGCCAGATGTCCTTGTTCCCGACCCATTTACAGGTGGCCTCTACTGTCGCGTCGATTGCCGGGGCGCCGGTGAGGCAATACTCGGCCACGGGTTTTACCGGCCTCTCCGGGTGGCTCCAGCACGTCAGCTTGTTCACCGTGCCGGAGAACGGGATACCCGTCTTGTATATCCGCTCCACCACGTCGCTCTTGGTCCCCAGGGAGTTCACCGAGTAGGCCCGCACCGTAACGTCCTGTTTCAGCTGGTTGCCCAGCTCAAGCTGGCCGGAAAGGCCGTACTGGGGTGTGAACGGCTCGTCATTGATCTGCACCCAGACCTCACGGGTGTCGTGGACGCTGGGGTCCGGCGGCTGCCAGGTCACCGTCGCGCGGATGCTCTGGGGGTTACCGTCGAACCCGCCGAGAACGGGTTTCCCCGCCGCACCGTAGGGTTTCACCTCTGCCGCCGCGGCGCTTTGCGGACTCTCATACCTGGCTCCGTCAAAGCTGACGGAGGCCGTGAGCGAGGCCGTAATGGCATTACCGTTGGTGAAGCCGTACAGGACCTGGCCGTTCGTCACCGGGACGGTAGTGCCGTTGCTGAAGTACGCGTAGTAGACAATCTCGCCCGCCTTGGCACCGTTCCGCTGCTCCTTGCTGAGCTCGGTGAAGGTTATCTTTACCGCTCCGCCGGCCTTGGACGTGTTGTCGGCAACCAGCGTGGGAGGCTGCGGGGGCTCCGGATTACCCCGTGCCCGGCGCGGCGCCGACATGGGTCCGGTTTCGCCCCATCCGGAACGGTTGTGGGCACGCACTGCATAGGAGTAATCCTCTTCCGAGTTGGACACCGTGATGGTGGTGCCCGTCTCGGCCGTGCCGGGGAAGGTTCCCACCTGGGCGCCGTTCTGGAAAACCAGCACCTCATACTTGTCGATCGGAGCGCCGTTGTTCGGTGCTGCCTCCCAGCCGATTTTGAGCTGCGATTCGGTGCCCACCGGCTGAGCGGTAATAGTGTTCGGTATGCCCGGGGCACCCGGCAGCCCGTTGGGGGTTTCCGGGACGGAATACTCGCTCCACTCCGACGGGTCGGGGGCCAGATTGCGCGCCTGGATCCGGACGCGGTAGCTGGTCCCGTTCTCGAGGGAACCCCACGTGATCGAGCCCCCTGCCGCCGGAGCGGACTTCTGCGAGACCCCGTTGGGCGGCGCCGGGGAAATCTGGAGGTCGTAACCGGTGATGGGTGAACCCTCGTTGGGCGGCGCCACCCAGTTCACCGTAAGCTCCTTGTCGCCGTAGACCAGGCCGGGCGGCGCCGGGCGGCCCGGCTGCGTATCGGGCCTGGCCACTGCAGACGTGGGCGACGGCGCGGAGGTGCCGTTCGCGTTGGTCGCCGTGACCCGGAAGACGTACTCCACGTTGTTGGTCAGTCCGGTCAACGTGCAGGTGGTGGCCGGGCAGGCCTGGCTGAAACCGTTGGCCGCAGTCACGGTGTACCCGGTAATGGGTGACCCGTTGGCCGCCGGCGGATTCCAGGCCAGCACCACGGTGCGGCTGCGGGTGGACTCAATCACCGGAGTGGAGGGCGCCGCGGGTTTCCCCTGCACCGTCAGGCGAATCTGTCCGACGGCGTTACGCCCGGGTTCGCCGGTGCGGTCCCTGATTGTGTAGCGGACGGTCATGTTGCCCACGAAGTCGGCCCCCGGCGTGACCACAACGGAGTCCCCCTGGCGCACAGCGGTTCCGTTTCCGTCCGCTGCCACGTCGACCAGTTCGAGCGGCTTGTCTTCGAAAGGATTGACGTCGTTGGCCAGGACCGGAACCGTGACGGCACGGCCCTGGACCGCATCCGGAACAATGTCGTCGTTGGCGACGGGAAGTGGGCGGTTCGAGGCCAGGACGATGAGGTCCACCCGCCCGATGACCAGGTCCCCGCGGCCGTCCGTCACCGACACCGAGAGCTCACCCAGTGTGCCGACGGCGGCGTCATCGCGTGCGCTTACCTCAAGGAGGCTTCCGTCCAGCTTGGCGTCGAAGCCCAGCGGCACCGACCCTTCCAGGCGGAACCGGAGCCGGCCAGCGTCCTCCGGGTTCGGGTCGGAGGCCAGGGAAGCCAGGTCCAGCACGGACGGGGCTTCCCCCTTTGCGGTTTCCAGGGAGCCCGAGCTGATGGTGGGCGGGAAGTTCTGGGCCGGCAGCGGAATAACGTTCACCAACACGGTCAAGGTGGCCTTCAAACCCTCCGGATCCTCCGCGCTCACGCCGTCGGTTACCTCGAAGGTGACCGAACCGAGCCCCGAATAATCCGGATGGGGAGCATAACGAAGGACCGTTGGACTGATGATCCGGACCCCGCCGTCCTTGGTACCGATGGCCTTGATGCGTTCGGCCGTGGTGACGCGCGGAGTATGCCCGTCCCGCACGGTTACCAGACTCTTGAGGTTAAGGTCCAGGGTGCTTCCGGCGCGCACTTCCAGCGGCTCGCCCTGCCGCAGCATGGGATATTGGGTGCCCAGGCCGGGTACCCAGATGATGGCGCTCGATGTTCCGCCGTCCTGGTCCACCGCCGTGTACGGGACGATCTGTGCCTCGGTTGCCAAGTCGACCCGGACGACGCCGTCGCCGGAGACGGACGCGCCCGGATGGTCACCGAGGATCCGCACTTCCATCTCCGTGGCAAGCCCGTCAGGATCCTCGTCGTTTTCCAGTACGGGAACTTCCACGAAGCTCTGGTCACGGATCTCGCTAACGTCCACCAGATCATCACGCGAGAGCGGCGGCAGCAGCGGGGCATTCTCGTCCGAGGTCACGGTCACATTGCCGGTTGTCGACGCCCCGCGGTTGTCCTTGAGTCCATAGCTGATGCTGTAAACCCCCGGTGTCTCCGGGGCGGAGAACAGCAGCCTCGGCGGATCTCCGCGGGTTTCCAGTGCCGGATCACTGCTTGTTATGGCCGCTACGTTAAGGGAAACCGGGTCCCCGTCCGGATCCGAATCGTTTCGAAGCACGGACATGGCATGGGCGCGGCCCGGCCGCAGCGCCACGACGTCATCAACGGCCACCGGTCTCTGGTTGGCCTCGGCCGCCGGGGCGATACCAACCTGCACCGTGCCGGTGTTCTCCAGGCCCAGACGGTCACGCACCGTATAGGTGAAGGTGTCCGTTCCTGCCGACTGGGCAAGGGCCGTGTAGTCAATGTAGTTGGGACCCGCGAGCGCCGCTCCCAGGGTCGGCGCGGAACCAATACCGTTCAGGACCACGGAATCGCCGTCCGAGTCCAACCCGTCCAGCGGAATCGGGATGCGCACCGTGGCGCCTGCGACCACACGCCCTTCCACGTTCTGCGGGATGGGGGGTGTGTTTTTCTCGTCGTCGCGGGGTCGGATGTTGATGCGGACCTGGGCCGAGTTTTTCTGCCCGGACTCGTCTGAGACCTCATAGATGGCGTACACGGTCTTCGCAGTCTGGCCCGCCACGAAGCGCAGTTTGTCCTCCGAAACGAACATTTGTCCGTCGGCCGGATCCACCGACTGCGGAAGTACCGGATTCAGCGTCAGCTTCTCTCCCACCGGCGAGGAATCATTGTCCAGCACCGGGATGGTCACCACGTCCCCCACCCGGACCACCGCTTCGTCGGGACCGGTGACCGGGGGCAGCACCGTTTCAGGACGGTCAACCGGGATGACATTGACTTCACCCGTTGCCGTGGACGTTCCGTTCGAGACGGCATATTCGATCGTCATCTGCCGGTCCAGCCCCCGCACGTCATGGATCTGCAGGAGGTTGCGGTCCAGGACAGCCACGTTCACGGGCGTTTCGAGTGCAGAGGTGACGGACTGGACAACCAGCAGGCCGCCGGCCGGGTCCGTATCGTTGCCAAGCACGTCCACAAGCACGCTGCCGCCGCTGGGAAGCAGGGCGACGTCGCGCACGGCCACCGGAGCTCCCTGCCGGCCCGCAGGCTGTGCATCAACGCGGATCAGGCCGCTGGCGCTTTGCGGACCGTTCGTGACCAGGTACTCGATGTAGTAGGTCCCCGGCTCCGTGGGCAGGAAGCCAATGGAACCCGTTTGGTAGTCCGGCGTCAGCGCCAGGCCGTTCTCCCCCTCCGCCTTGGCCAGCGAAAGCTGGCCGCCGGCCGGGTCCAAGTCATTCTTCAACGGGAACATCTGGATGTGCTGGTCCACCGTGGCGGTGAAGTGGTCGAAGTTCACCACCGGAGGCAGGACGCCGGTGGGGCGGACGTCGAACGTCACGATGCCTTCCACCTCGTCAGTGCCGTCCGACACCGTGATCGGCACTTCCTTGATCCCCTGGGTCTTGCCGACGTCCCGGAAATCCAGCAAGCCGTCCGAGTTCGGGTGGACCTGGTCGCCGTCTTCCGTCATTTGGGCATCGGTCAGGACCAGGTCGTCCCCGTCAGCGTCTTTCCAGTCGTTGAGGATGTTCTGGCTGACGGATTTCCCCTGTTCCAGCAGGATCTTTGTGCTGCGGCGCGGCTCAGGCGGGGTGTTGGTTCCCGCGCCGGGCACCGTGACCGTCACGGTGGCCGTGTCCGTGCCGCCCCGGCCGTCAGTGATCTCGTAGGTGAAGCTGCCGGTTCCGGCCGGTGTGCCGGAGGGAATGACAATCTGCAGGGCGGCACCGTTGTAGATGGGCTGCACCGAACCGACCAGGGGCTGGCCGCCGACCACCGAAGCGGTCAGGAGGTCCCCGTCGGGGTCGCTGTCATTGTCCAGCACCTGGAGGATGGTGGTGCGTCCGGCCCGGGCGCCAAGCTGGTCATCAGCGGCCGAAGGCGGACGGTTTTCCGTGGTGCGGTCGGGCAGGGTGTTCACCGGGTTTTCGCTGGCGGACTCTTCCTCGTCGTCACTCGAATCCTGCTGGGGCGGAATGATGTCTCCCCAGTTATCCACCAGCTGCATGTTTTCGAGCACCAGCCAGACGTCACCGCCGTTGACATCGTTGAGCACCACCACGTCCCGGTTGACCCGGAACACCAGTTCGGAGGAGGCGGTGAGGTCGGGGATGTCTTCGCGGGCGTCTTCGGCATCGTTGCCGCAGTTCCGCACGTGGGTTCCGGCTCCCGCCCAGGCTGCGTATACGCAGTCCCCCAGCTTCACCGGCGCGGCGGCCCCGCCGCCGGCGTCGATGTCCGTGACTTCCGGATCTCCGCCGTCGAGCGGCTGGAGGATAAGTGCTTCCTCCGTGGCTATGGCCACGAAGTCGCTCGCCGGCCCGCTCTGCTGGAGTTTGGCGTTCTTGGAGCCAGGAATGCCGACCGTGTCACCGTTGGGCAGCAGCAGCGTTTCGGTCTCCGTGTTCAGGACCACGGCCTGGTTTCCGACGGCGGCGATCTGCGCGTCCTTGAAGTCCTTCAGCGCCGGGGCTTCCTGCTCCTCGGGTTCTCCGTAGCCGCCGTCTTCATCCTTCTCGAAGGTGTAGAGCATGCCGTCTTCCGGTGCTGCCACCACCACGTGGTCACCGGCGGAAACCGCGGCAAGCACCCCGGGGTTCCCTTCCAGTACGGGCTCGGTTTCCCCGTCGCTGAAGAAGCCCATCTCGCTGACAGGGGTAATCCAGACCCTGCCCTGTGCCGGGTCGGTGACCGCCACGGTCTCGGTGCCGAAAGAGAAAGCGGCCGTACCGGGAAGCTGGACTTCCGCACCGCGGACCACGTTGGCCACGTCCACGGGGCTGATCTTGGACTGGTCGGTGTTCAGGTTGAAGACGGTGCCGGCGTTCTGCAGGACATCAAAATTGTCGCTGTTGGCGGTGTAGCCGCCGTCCAGGAGCTTGGAGGGGTAGTTCAGGTGGCCGACCATGCCCTGGGTCCGGTTGGTGACCCAGACACCGCCGTCGTTCAGGTCCACGTCGGCACTGGCAAAGCCGGGATAAAGCAATGCGCCGGTGACCAACGCCGTGGTCACGGCGACAGCCGACCCTACCGAGACTGCTTTCCGCCGCCTACGGCTAAGCAGACGTGCTTTTCCCCCGAGCACTGCCACGATGTTTCCCCCTGGTTATGAACCTGCACCGGAACCGTGGCTCCACCGGGGACAACGCGGCGGACACAGCAGTTCCACCGCATAGTGTTGCACAAATCCCAGGGGTGGGTGAGCTACCTCACCCGCAGGCCCGCAAAGCCGAGGGGCCGGAGGGTCCGCTAGTCCAGCACGAGGCCGGATCCGGTCCCCCGGGCCAGGGTCACCGGATGGATTTCACCGAACCCGCGCACGTTGCGCGGCTGGTGCGGGATGAGCACGAACTTGGGGTTGTCCTTCAGCGCCGCGGCAGTGGAGGCATCGGTAAGGACCGTACCGGGTTCGGCCAGGGAGGTGAGCCGGGAAGCAAGGTTGACGGTGGGTCCGTAGATATCGCCAAGCCGGGAAAGCACCCGGCCCCAGACCAGGGACACCCGGGCAGAGGGCAGCAGATCGTCCTCGGTAAAGGCCTTCGCCAGCGCCAGCGAAATCTCCGCTCCGGCCTCCGGGCTCTCGGCGTTGAAGAGGACTTCGTCACCGATGGTCTTCACCAGCCGTCCGCCGCCCACCGAGATGATCTCTGCGCACTTGTGCTCGAAGCGCTGCACCATCTGGGCCAGGGTCTTCTCATTCATTTGCCGGGAAAGGCTGGTGTAGGAGACGAGGTCGGCAAAACCGACGGCGCGCGCCAACGGCAGCGGCGCGTCATCGGAGGCGGCGTCGTCGTGGCTGGCCAGGCCTGCCTCGGCACGCAGGGCCAGGCGCTGGACGGCCGCGTTGAGCTGGCGTTTCCAGGCGTAAACGAGGGTCTTTTCGAGCGGCTCGATCAGGCCGGGAAGAGCCTCGACCAGCCGCTTGCGGGCTTCGGCGTCGGTGATACCGCGGCGGACCACCATTTCCTCCACCAGCGCTTCGACCTGCCAGACCACCATCCGGTCCGTCATCTGGCCGATGGACCGCATGATGGAGATGGCTGCATCCTCGGTGAGCTGCTCGTCGCGCACCAGTTCGATCACGGTGCTCAGGGCCTCGCGGTCCTGTTCGGTGAAGAAGACGGCGTCGTCGTCAAGGTTGGGGAAACCCATGGCCCGCCAGAGCTTGCGCGCGGAAAGCAGGGACACGCCCGCTTCGGCGGCGGCTTCACGGCGGCGAAGCGTACGCGGGCCGCCGAGCAGCTGCGCCTCAAGCTTGCGCACGTCCTCCCGGTCGATCTCGGTGCCGGTACTGGCATGGGTGTAGTCGGGACGGGGCACCGGAACGGGCTGCACGGGCGGGGTCGTCGGTTCGGGGTGGTTCGCGGAACCGAGCTCGCCGTGGCCGGTATCAGTCATCGTCCCTCCCTTCGTAGTCGTATTCCCCGTCTGTTTCCATATCTACACCATCAAACATGGCAGTCAGCGGCAGCTGGCCGATGGCGGCGACCACCATGGAGCGGAAACGGTGCACCTCCGGCACCGCCGGATACTGCATAATCCGCCCATGCCCCAGGTCGAGGATGAGGGTGCCGCTGCGCTGCATCCGGTCCGTCACGGACTGCCGGATTTCCAGCTGGTAAATGGCGGCAAGGGCAATCTCGTGCTCGCGGCGCATCAGCACTCCCTGCCGCTGGATCAGCCTCCGGTCGGTGAGGATGATGCGTCCGGCAAGCCAGCGCAGCACGGGCGGAACGGCGTAGCGGGCCAGCAGCAGCACGGCCAGCGCCACAACCGCCGGCTGCAGGTAGGGGCTGAATTCGGCCAGCTGTCCGGGCAGCGAGTCCCGGCTTAGCCAGCCCAAGGCGTAACCGGCCAGGGCTCCGGTGATTCCGGCGAGCACCAGCGGTTTCCACAGGGAACGGGCGTGCGGGCGGCCCGCGGCGATGATGTGCTCGCCGGGAGAGAGTTTCAGGCGCACGGGTCGCCTCCCGGCAGGCGGGTAGGTTCAGCCCTCACGGCTGCTCGGGGCGCAGGTGTACGACGTCGGCCGCGCTGACGGTATGCGTGGCGCCGGCGTCGTCGACAATGACGAGGGCACCCGTGGGCGCCAGGGCAACGGCACGGCCGGTAAGGACGCCGCCGCCGGGCAGCTGTGCGCTTACGCCGCGGCCCAGGGTGCCCAGGCGTGCCGACACCTCGTCCCGCAGTGCCTCCCGGGATCCGGCAGGCACTGCCTCCGGATCGCCGTCCACCGAGCAGAAGGACCGGTACCGGGCTGCCAACGCCAACAGGTAATCCTGCAGCAGGACGTTCCGGTCCGTAGTGGACGCATACTCCATCAACAGGCTGGTGGCGGTGGTGACGGGCAGGTCTTCGTCCGTGAGGCTCACGTTCAGGCCGGCGCCGACCACCACGGCCGGCGGGCCGCCGTCGGATGCCGGAACCAACTGGGCCAGCACTCCGGCGAGTTTCCGCCCGTCCACCATGACGTCGTTCGGCCATTTCAACCGGGCTTCGACGCCGGTGCGCGCCGCCACGCTTTCGGCCATGGCCAGGGCAGCCAGCAACGACAACCAGCCATAGGAGGTTGTGGGCAGGGGGCGTCCGGACGGGCCCGCCGGACGCAGCAGCACGCTGACGAACAGCGAGGAACGCTCGGGGGCCACCCAGCTGCGGTCCATCCGGCCGCGGCCTGCCGTCTGCAGCTCAGCGGTCAGGACGGTCAGGTCCGCGACCTCCCAGGGGCGCAGCCGTGCGGCGTCCGCCAGATCCGTATTGGTGGATCCGGTCTCCGCCACCACTTCCAGCGCAGCGAAGGGACCGTTGGGTACCACCAGTGCCGCCCTCAGGCGGCCGGGGTCCAGGGCCGGTCTTTCCATGCTGGAGTAGTGCAGTTGCATTCTTCCGATCTTACGCGGGCGCCCTGACATTCCCTTCGCGCCCGGTCCTGCAGCGCGGGTTAGAGGAAGAAGTCCGGCATCAGCTTGTCCGCGGGCACTCCGGGAGCATAGCGGCTGAAATCCGTGATTCCTTCCTCGCGCAGCACCTCTTCGTCGGTGTAGAAGTTGCCGGTGGACTGTCCGCTCGGACGGGTGAGGATCGCGTGTGCGGCGTCCGCCATGATGTCAGCGCTGCGGGAGGCCGCGGCGAGCTTGTCCCCTCCGGGCATGTTGCGGATGGCCGCGGTGTTAATGCCGGTCACCGGCCAGAGCGAGTTCACGGACACGCCGTCGTTCTTCAGTTCCTCGGCCAGGCCGAGCGTGGTGAGGGACATACCGTACTTGGCCATGGTGTACGCCAGGTAGCCGCCGGCCCACTTGGGATCCAGGTTCAGGGGCGGGGACAGGGTGAGGATGTGGCCGTTGCCGGACCGGCGCAGGGCGTCCAGGGAGAACTTGGAAAGCATAAACGTGCCGCGGGTGTTGATGTCGGCCATCAGGTCATAGCTCTTCATCGACACGGCGTCGGTGCCGGAAAGGTCGATGGCAGAGGCATTGTTCAGGACAATGTCGATCCCGCCGAACTGCTCGATGGTGGATTCGACGGCGCGGGCAACGTCTTCGTCGCGGCGCACGTCGCCGATGATCGGCAGGGCCTTGCCGCCGGCTGCTTCCAGCTGTTCGGCGGCCGTGTAGACGGTACCTTCGAGCTTCGGGTGCGGCTCCGCCGTTTTGGCGAGCATGGCGATGTTGGCGCCGTCCGCTGCTGCGCGCAGGGCAATGGCGAGGCCGATGCCGCGGCTTCCGCCGGACATCAGGATGGTGCGTCCGGCGAGGGACCGGGACGCCGTTTCCGGGGTGCTGTTGGGGATGCTCATAGCCACAGGGTAATGCACCCTGCAGCTATGTTACTAGCCAGTAACATCATGTCTCCGGAGATTCCCTTCCGGGGACCGGACCAACCGGCAGGAGACGACATTGTAGGTTTTCTACACTCTGTCCCCCCGGCGCGGCTCATTAGACTGGGTAAACCGTCACGCATTTTGTGCGGAACCTACTTAACGCCCTGCACTGCCCCATCCTCGGGATTCCCCGAAGGCGCGGCAGCGTCTGAACTGAAGCACCCGGAGGCCCCTTTGAGTATCGACCAGGACCTGTCCCTGCATACGACGGCCGGCAAGATTGCCGAGTTCCGGCGCCGGCAGGCCTCGGCAGCGGTGCCCTCGGGGCAGGCGGCAGTGGAAAAGCAGCACGCCCGCGGCAAGCACACCGCCCGCGAGCGGATCGACCTGCTGGTGGACGCCGGGTCCTTCGTGGAGTTCGACGCCCTCGCCGTGCACCGCTCCACCGCTTTCGGCATGGAAAAGAAGAAACCCCTCGGCGACGGGCTGGTTTCCGGCTACGCCACCGTGGACGGACGCCCCGTGGCCGTCTACAGCCAGGACTTCAGCGTCTACGGCGGCTCCCTGAGCCAGGTCAACGGCGAGAAGATCGTCAAGGTGCAGGAATTCGCCCTGCGCAACGGCTGCCCGGTGATCGGCATCCTGGACGGCGGCGGAGCCCGCATCCAGGAAGGCGTCGCCTCGCTGGCCATGTTCGCCGATATTTTCCGCAACAATGTCCACGCCTCCGGCGTCGTTCCCCAAATCTCACTGATCATGGGCCCCTCCGCCGGCGGAGCGGCCTACTCCCCCGCCCTCACCGACTACGTGGTGATGGTGGACAAGACCTCGCACATGTTCATCACCGGTCCCGACGTCATTAAGACGGTCACCGGTGAAGACGTGGATATGGAAACCCTCGGCGGCGCCCGGCAGCACAATGCCAACACCGGCACCTCCGCCTATCTGGCCTCCGACGAAGAGGACGCCGTCGAGTTCGTCCGCGAGCTGCTCGATTTCCTGCCGTCGAACAACCTGGCCGAAGCACCGCTGACCGCGTTTGACCAGGACCCGGAAACCACCGACGCGGACCTGGCCCTGGATGAGTTGATCCCGGACTCCGCAAACCAGCCCTATGACATCCGCACCGTCATCGAGACCGTCCTGGATGACGGGCACTTCCTGGAAATGCAGGCCCTGTACGCCCCGAACGTGATCATCGGCTACGGCCGCATGGAGGGCCACACGGTAGGCATCGTGGCCAACCAGCCAATGCAGTTTGCCGGCACCCTGGACATCGCCGCCTCCGAAAAAGCGGCCCGGTTTGTCCGCAACTGCGACGCCTTCAATATCCCGATCCTGACCTTCGTGGACGTGCCGGGCTTCCTGCCGGGCAAGGACCAGGAGTTCCAGGGCATCATCCGCCGCGGCGCCAAACTGCTTTACGCCTACGCCGAGGCCACGGTTCCCAAGCTGACGGTCATCACCCGCAAGGCCTACGGCGGCGCGTACATCGTGATGGGTTCCAAGAAGCTCGGCGCCGACATCAACCTCGCCTGGCCCACTGCGCAGATCGGCGTGATGGGTGCCCAGGGCGCGGTGAACATCCTCTACCGCGCGCCGCTCAAGGCAGCGGCCGACGCCGGCGGCGACGTCGAGGACGTCCGGCGCCAATACATTGAGCAATATGAAGATGAGCTGCTCAACCCCTACCAGGCGGCCGAGCTCGGGTACGTGGACGCAGTCATTGCCCCTTCGGACACCCGCCTGCAGCTGATCCGGGGCCTGCGGGCACTGCGGGA
Organism: Arthrobacter sp. zg-Y844; assembly: GCF_024385465.1. Taxonomy (GTDB): domain Bacteria; phylum Actinomycetota; class Actinomycetes; order Actinomycetales; family Micrococcaceae; genus Arthrobacter_B. The sequence continues at coordinate 294,641 of NZ_JANFLS010000004.1, read as the reverse complement.
CAAGCGTGCGTCCCTGCCCGCCAAGAAGCACGGGAACATGCCGCTGTGAGTATTGACGGCAGCACCCCGGAACCGGCTTCGGAGCCGCTGTTTTCCGTGGTTTCCGGCTCCCCGACGGACGAGGAACTTGCAGCCCTGACCGCCGTCGTCGCCGGGCTGGGAGCGCAGGCTGCACTCCTGCCTCCCGCCCGCCCGGCCCACCGCGCGTGGGCACGGCGGCGGAACCTGCGCCTGGACCCGAAGCCCGGGCCGGGGTCCTGGCGGCGGAGTTACCGCTAGCCCCGATAAGTGCCTCGGGGCCGGTGTGCGGTTAGGCTACCTTTGTGACTCATCAGACACCTTCCTCCGCGCCCGTGTCCGCCACTGCCGGCAGTACCCCGGTGCGCCGGCTTACCGCCATCGACGCCGTTGCCGATGCCTTCACCTCCACGTTCCTGCAGCTGGATCCGTCCCTCGCCACGTCCCTGGGCATCCCGGGCCGGGAAACCGAATACGGCGATTACTCGCCGGCCGGCCTGGAGTCCTATGCCGAAGCAGTCCGGGAGACGCTCAGCCGGCTGGACGGGCTTGAGCCCGCAGACGACGTCGACCGCGTGACCCTTGACGCCATGCACGAACGCCTCGGCTTGGACCTGGAAATCCACGAGTCCGGCTGGGACCTGGCCGAGCTGAACAACATTGCTTCCCCCGCGCAAAGAATCCGCAGCATCTTCGACCTCATGCCTACGGATACCGAAGAGCAGTGGCACCACATCGCCGGGCGCCTGAACAACGTGGACGACGCCGTCGCCGGCTACATCACCAGCCTGCGCAGCGGCATCGGACACGGCCGGGTGTCCGCCCGCCGGCAGGTAAAGATCGTGGTGGAGCAGGCTTCCGCGTATGCAGAGGACGGCGGGTTCTTTGACGCCCTCGCCGCCAATGCCGCCCTCCCCGGAGGCGGAGAGCTGCCCGTCGCGCTCCGCGCGGACCTGAAAGCTGGAGCCGAATCCGCCCGCCGGGCCTATGCCAACCTTGCATCCTTCCTGGAGGAGGAACTTCTTCCGGCTGCACCCGCCGCAGATGCCGTAGGCCGGGAGCGTTACGCGCTGATGTCCCGCCAATTCCTCGGATCCGCCGTCGATCTGGAGGAAACCTACCAGTGGGGCGTGGAGGAACTGGACCGCATCATCGCCGAGCAGGAAGCCGTGGCCGAGCAAATCCGGCCCGGCGCCACCGTGGCGGAAGCCATGCGGATCCTCGATGAGGATCCGGCTCGCCAACTGCACGGAACGGATGAACTGCAGGCCTGGATGCAGGACCTCGCCGACCGCGCCGTCGAAGACCTCTCCGGATCCCACTTCGAGATCACCGAACCGATGCGCCGGATCGAGTGCATGATTGCACCCACCCAGGAGGGCGGGATCTACTACACCGGTCCCAGCGACGATTTCTCCCGCCCTGGCCGCATGTGGTGGTCCGTGCCGGCCGGCGAGGACACCTTCACCACCTGGCAGGAAACCACCACGGTCTACCACGAGGGCGTTCCGGGCCACCACCTGCAGATTGCGACGGCGACGGCATCCCGCGGACTGCTCAACGACTGGCGACGCAACATCTGCTGGGTTTCCGGCCACGGCGAGGGCTGGGCCCTCTATGCCGAAAGGCTGATGGAGCAGCTGGGCTACCTCAGCGACCCGGGCGACCGGATGGGAATGCTGGATGCGCAGCGGATGCGTGCCGCCCGCGTGGTCTTCGACATCGGCGTCCACCTGGAACTGGAAATCCCGGAACGGTGGGGCGAAGGCACCTGGACGGCCAACAAGGGCTACGCGTTCCTGAAAGAAAACATGTCGATCAGCGAAGGGCAGCTCAACTTCGAGTTCACCCGCTACCTGGGTTGGCCGGGACAGGCCCCGTCCTACAAGCTGGGCCAGCGGCTCTGGGAACAGATCCGCGACGAGGTCCGCAGCCGTGAGGCCGGTGCGTTCGACGAGAAGGCTTTCCACACCCGGGCGCTGCAGCTCGGCTCCGTGGGGCTGGACACCCTGCGGCGGGCCCTGCTGGGCGAGTAAACGGACGCGATCTTAGTCACAGCGGCCCGGGGAATATCCCGGGCCGCTGAGGCGAAGCCCCATGACAGCACGGATTTGGCGACCGCCAGGTGAGCACTCCACCTTTTTCCTGCCGTCATATTTCGCAACTTGGAGGCGGTTCTGGTAATGACGCACCGCTAGAGTCTTTCCGTGACCTCACAGACCTCCTCCCCTGAATCCACCGCCCGGCGGCTGCCCAAGTGGGCAACGTCCTTCGGACCGCAGATCATCGCCGCCCTTATTGCGGGCCTGGCGCTGGGCCTGCTGGCCAAGTCAATGGGCACCGTTGACGATGAGCCCAACTGGCTCACCACCACACTGGACACCATCGGCACCAGCTACGTATCGCTGCTGAAGGCCGCCGTTGTCCCCCTGATCTTCACCGCCGTGGTCAGCTCCATCGCCAACCTCCGGGCCGTTTCCAACGCCGCCCGGCTGGCCTGGCAGACGCTGCTTTGGTTCGCCATCACGGCACTCATCAGCGTGGTCATCGGCATCCTGCTGGGCTTCTTCCTGCAGCCCGGCAACAACGCCGACGTCAGCCAGGGCGAGGAATTCAGCGGCAGCCAGGGCAGCTGGGTGGGCTTCCTGACCGGCCTGGTGCCGGCCAACTTCCTGGGACTCGGCGCCAGCTCCAAGGTGGCGGAGTCCGGGGACGTCACCACCAGCGTCAGCTTCAACGTGCTGCAGATCCTCGTGATCGCCATCGCCGTCGGCATCGCCGCCCTCAAGGTCGGCAAGCCCGCCGAAGCGTTCCTGGCCCTGAACGCCTCGGCCCTCGCCGTTATCCAGAAGGTCCTGTGGTGGATCATCCGCCTCGCACCGGTCGGCACGGTCGGCCTCATCGGCACCGCCGTCGCGACCTACGGCTGGGACACCATCGGCTCCCTGGGCATGTTCGCCCTCACCGTTTACCTTGGCCTGTTCCTGGTGCTGTTCGGTGTCTACCCGGCACTGATCAAGGCCCACGGCCTCTCCGTCCGCCAGTGGTTCTCCGGCGCCTGGCCCGCCATCCAGCTGGCCTTCGTCTCCCGCTCCTCGGTGGGTACGCTGCCGCTGACCCAGCGCGTGACCGAGCGTAACCTCGGCGTCCCCCGGGCCTACGCCTCCTTCGCCGTACCCCTGGGTGCAACCACCAAGATGGACGGCTGCGCCTCCATCTACCCGGCCGTCTCCGCGATCTTCGTGGCACAGTTCTTCAACGTGGACCTGGTCTTCACCGACTACCTGCTCATCGCACTGGTTTCGGTCCTGGGTTCCGCCGCAACCGCCGGCACCACCGGCGCCGTCGTGATGCTCACGCTGACCCTGTCCACCCTCGGCCTGCCGCTGGCCGGCGTCGGCCTGCTGCTGGCCATCGATCCGATCCTGGACATGGGCCGCACCGCCGTGAACGTGGCCGGCCAGACCGTGGTCCCCACCCTCGTGGCCCGGCGCAACGGACTGCTGGACAACGGACTGTACAACGCCCGCCGCCAGGGCGATCCCTTTGCGGACGATTCCGAGCAGATCGAGGTTCCCCTGCTCGTTGAGTCCAAGAGCTGATCCCTTCGGGCAGCAGCGCCGGGCCGTCCCTTCGGGGGCGGCCCGGCGTTTTTGGTTTCCGGGCCGGTCCGCCGCGGCACTAGGCTTGAACCCGTGACCAACCCGAACCTGAGCCTCATCCTGGCCTCCGCGTCCCCCGCCCGCACCAAGCTGCTGACCGACGCCGGCATCAGCCATACCGTCCTCGTCTCCGACGTCGACGAAGACGCCGTCACCGCCCGCTACGGCCTGACCGACCCGCACGATACGGCCCTGCTGCTGGCCCGCGCCAAGGCCGAAGCCGTAGCGTCCCTGCCCGAGGCTGACGGCGCGCTGGTGATCGGCTGCGATTCAGTCTTCGAATTTGCCGGCGAGGCACACGGCAAGCCGTGGGAAGCCGACGTCGCCCGCGAACGGATCCGCCGCATGAGCGGTTCCTCCGGGGTACTGCATACCGGGCACTGGCTGGTGGACTGCCGCGACACCGACGAGGACGGCTCCGGAGCCACCCTCGGGGCGGTGTCCTCTGCCGAGGTGCACTTCGTGAAGCTTTCCGAGGACGAGATCGAGGCCTACATCGCCACGGGCGAGCCGCTGCAGGTGGCCGGTTCCTTCACTATCGACTCCCTGGGCGGGGCGTTCATCGAGCGGGTCGACGGCGACCCGCACGCCGTCGTCGGACTTTCCGTTTCGACGCTGCGCGAGCTCCTGGCCAGCGCCGACGTGCGGATCATCGACCTCTGGAAGTAACTTCTGCGGCGTTCCCGGCGCCGGGGCGGGCTGCTGTACAGATAACGGGCGCATCCGGGTCTGGTCCGCGGCGGATGTACAGATAACGGGCTTATCCCGGCGCCAATACCCCGTTATCTGTACTAGCACCGCGCCACCGCGGCCGTTGTACGGCTAACGGGCCTATCCGGTCTGGTCCGCGGCGGATGTACAGATAACGGGCGTATCCGGGCGCCAGCACTCCGTTATCTGCTAGCACCACAGAACCTCAGCCTTACGTGCCGTTACCCGTGCGCCACCCGGCCAGGGCCAGGCCTCTGAGTACCTTTGCTCTGATACGGTGCTGGCCCTGCGCAAAGTCAGCTTTGCTTATCTTGACCTGAATCCAACCCAACTCCGCCGTCTTGAGATCCCTGTAGTGGTCACGGGCCTGCTGTTCGGGTGTTAGGTGATGCGCGCCGTCGTACTCAAGACAGGTCCGGAATTCCTGGCAGCCGAGATCAGCCCATACCTGCGGCTCTCCCGCGGCATCACAGATGGCAACGTTTGGGAGGAATTCGGGCAGCTCCGGGTCAGCAAGCAGCATCAACCGCAGCCGCGTTTCCGGCGGTGAATCCACTCCCACCCGGAGGCGTTCCAGTGCACTCCGGCATTTGCGGACATGAGCGTTGCGCGCCTTACCCTCGATGAATTCGCGCAGATCCGCCAATGGCACGAGTGCTACACGGGGCGTTCCAAAATTCCGATGATGCTCACTGACGATCTGGTCCCCCATAACCACGAGCTCTTCCGGAGACAGCATTCCGGCAAGGTCCAGCCATGTGCGGGCAATGCTGGTGACCGGCAGTCCCTGGACCGTCTCCGTCTCATCCGCCATTAGCTCCAAACGGTGCCCCACCACATTCCTTCTCCTCGGCGTCCCTAGCCCCGGGGGTCGGCTCAGATGGATCACCGGTTCCTCAGCCAGCCGCCAAGGAAGCACCAGTCCGTGCAGCCGCGCCGCCGTCGCATGGCTCAGGACGGCGTCCGGCAATAACTCCATATACGGCCGGCAGCTGTCTGCCAGGGAGAACCGGCCTCCCACGGGCACCCGCACGGACCGGCTGGGAGTCCTTAGGTCAGAAGCACGGAGCCGCTCCGCGCTAACGCCCTGCGCTTCGGCTTCTGCCACATTGAAAGGCCTGCCGTGGAGTGCAGCCGGCAATGGGTTAGGGGATCTCATGTCTCCATCCATCACCTGTCGCGAACCTCCCCGCCATCTCGTTCGGGCTCCAGATCGAACTGGCACCTTCGAGAATCCGGCGGTGGAGGGATACTTACCCGACTTCCACCAACCGCCGGGAACCTCCGGCCTTTTGTAGAATCCCCACAACGAACGGGCGGTTCCCACGCAGAAACAGCACGCATTATGGCCCGAGACCACAAAACCGCGCTAGGCTCCGAACAGATCAAAAGGAGCCAGTGCACCAATGAGCCAGAACATCCCCGCGCCTGCTGCGACCCCCGCCAAGGCACTCACCAAGATCCTCATTGCCAACCGCGGCGAGATTGCGGTCCGCGTCATCCGCGCCGCCCGCGATGAGGGAATTGCCGCCGTTGCGGTCTATGCCGATCCCGACCGCGACGCCCTGCACGTCCGCCTCGCCGACGAGGCCTTTGCGCTCGGCGGCAGCACCGCGGCCGAGTCCTACCTGGACATGGACAAGATCCTCGACGCCGCCGCACGGGCAGGCGCCGACGCCATCCACCCCGGCTACGGCTTCCTCTCCGAGAACGCCGAATTCGCCCAGCGCGTTCTCGACGCCGGCCTGACCTGGATCGGCCCCTCCCCCAGCGCCATCTCCTCGCTCGGGGACAAGGTCCAGGCCCGGCATATTGCCGCCAAGGTCGGCGCCCCGCTGGTTCCGGGCACGGCGGATCCGGTGGAGTCGGCCCAGGATGTCCTGGACTTCGCGGACCGGCACGGACTGCCGCTGGCCATCAAGGCAGCCTTCGGCGGCGGCGGCCGCGGCATCAAGGTTGCCCGCACCCGCGAAGAGATTCCCGAAATGTTCGACTCGGCGGTCCGCGAGGCCACAGCTGCGTTCGGCCGGGGTGAGTGCTTCATCGAGCGTTTCCTGGACGCCCCGCGCCATGTGGAAACCCAGTGCCTTGCTGATGCCTACGGCAACGTGGTGGTCATTTCCACCCGCGACTGCTCCCTGCAGCGCCGCAACCAGAAGCTTGTCGAGGAAGCCCCGGCCCCGTTCCTCACCGAACAACAGAACGCGAGCCTGTACTCGGCGTCGAAGGCCATCCTCAAGGAAGCCGGCTACCAGGGCGCCGGGACCTGCGAATTCCTGGTCGGCAAGGACGGCACCATTTCCTTCCTGGAGGTCAACACGCGGCTGCAGGTGGAACACCCCGTCTCCGAGGAAGTCACCGGCCTGGACCTGGTCCGCGAACAGTTCCGCATCGCCCGCGGCGAGGCGCTGGGATACGGCGACCCGGAAGTGCGCGGCCACTCCTTCGAGTTCCGCATCAACGGCGAAGACCCGGGGCGCAACTTCATGCCCGCCCCCGGCACCGTCTCCGAGTTCAAGCTGCCCACCGGCCCCGGCGTCCGCGTTGACTCGGGCATCGAAGCGGGCGAAACCGTGGGCGGGAACTTCGATTCCATGCTCGCCAAGCTGATTGTCACCGGCGCCACCCGCCGCGAAGCGCTGCAGCGTGCGCGGCGCGCCTTGGCGGAGATCGACGTCGCCGGCCTGCCCACCGTGCTGCCGTTCCACCGCGCCGTCGCTGCGGACCCCGCCTTCACCGGCGAGGAGACCTTCGGCGTCCACACGCGCTGGATCGAGACCGAGTTCGCGAACACCATCCCGGCGTGGAGCGGCGAACCCGGAACGGGCGACGACGACGACGAGCGCCGGCGCGTCACCGTTGAAGTAGGCGGCAAGCGGCTCGAGGTCGTGCTCCCGGCCGGCCTGGGCGGCCCCGCAGCCGGCGCATCCAACGTCACCCGCGGCAACGGCAAGGCCCGCAAGCGTTCCCGGGGCGGTGCATCCACCGCGGCCGCAGGCGATGACCTGACCTCACCCATGCAGGGAACCATCGTCAAGGTGGCTGTCGAGGACGGCGCAGCGGTTCGCGAGGGTGACCTCGTGGTGGTGCTCGAAGCGATGAAGATGGAACAGCCGCTGACCGCGCACAAGTCCGGCACCATCTCCGGCCTGAGCGCCCTGCCCGGCGCGACGGTGTCCGCCGGCGCCGTCATCGCCTCGATCCTGGACTGATCCCGGAGCAACCGGGAGCAGCACCGCGCAACAGCAGCGGCCCCGCAAACAAAGCAGGCCCGGTTCCCTCAACGGGAACCGGGCCTGCTGCTGTGTGCTTGAAAGGTCTAGGAGACCTTCACGCCGTCACTGGAATTGTTTTCGTAGTCGACGTCGCGGGTTTCCTTGGTCACGAACAGTGCGATCAGCGTCAGCACCGCCATGGAGGACAGGTAGATGCCCACCAGCCACGGGCTTCCGTCCGCGGCCTGCCACAGGGCGACGGCGATGAACGGTGCCACCGCTGCGCCCAGGATCGAGGAGACGTTGTAGGCGATGGCCGACCCGGTGTACCGCACGTTGGTCGGGAAGAGCTCCGGCAGCAGGGCTCCCATGGGTCCGAACGTCAGGCCCATCAGGGTGAAGCCGATGATCAGCAGCGCCATCACCCCCACGGTTCCGCCGCCCAGCAGCGGCGAGAACGTGAAGCCGAAGAGGAAGATGCCGGCGGTGACAACCAACAGTGTCTTGCGGCGTCCGAACTTCTCCGCCAGCGGACCGGCGACGAGCGTGAAGATCCCGAAGAACACCACGCCGATGATCAGCATGATCAGGAAGTCGTTGCGGGCGTAGCCCAGACCGGCGGCGAAGGTCTCCGGGTCGAACGGCTTGCCGGCCTTTTCCGCGGCGGCCTTGGCCGCTTCCGCGCTCTTGGCCGCGGTCCCGTAGGACAGCGTGAACGTGGTCATCAGGTAGAACAGCACATACGTCGCCAGCATGATGAAGGTGCCGGCAATCATCGGGCGCCAGCTGTACTTGAAGGCGCGGCTCAGGGGCAGTTTGCTGACCTCTCCCGAATCCACAACCTTCTGGAAGGCCGGCGTCTCAACCAGCTTCAGCCGGACGTACAGGCCGATGATGACCATGACGGCGCTGGCCAGGAACGGCACGCGCCAGCCCCAGGAGTCGAACTGCTCGGCATCCAGCTGGAAGCTCAGCAACAGGAACAGGCCGTTGGCCAGGATGAACCCGATCGGCGCGCCCAGCTGCGGGAAGGTTCCCCAGACGGCACGCTTGTTGGCCGGCGCGTTCTCCGTCGCGAGCAGCGCCGCTCCGGACCATTCCCCACCCAGGGCCAGGCCCTGGGCAAACCGCAGGACCACCAGCATTGCGGGAGCGAGGACCGTCCAGCCGTTTTCCGCGGTCGGCAGGCAACCGATCAGGAACGTCGCAATCCCCATGGTCAACAGCGATGCCACCAGGGTTCCCTTGCGGCCCACCTTGTCACCGAAGTGCCCGAAGACGATGGAGCCCAGCGGCCGGGCAATGAAAGCCACCCCGAACACGGCGAACGAGCTCAGCAGGGCCGTGATGCCCTCGGCATTCGGAAAGAACAACCGGGGGAAGACGAGGACTGCTGCCGTTGCGTATACGTAGAAGTCATAGAACTCGATGGAGGTTCCGACGAGGCTGGCAACAATCACGCGGCCCTTGGAATTGGTTTTGGCCGGCGCCGGCGCCGGCGTAGATGCCGCGGAGGGATTCTTAGTAGACATTGGAGCTCTTTCGCAAGAGGAAATGAAGTATCCATATCGTAGGAGCATGCGTCCGTTATTTGAGATTTGTGTCCATATACCGGACAAATATTTCATGCTGCCGGTTCACGGGCACAAAAAATCCCGCGCCCGCAAACGGATAATCCGATGCGGGCGCGGGAAGAAGAAGAGTAGTTCGTTACATGTGGACGTGCAGGCGGCGGGCGGCTTCGGAAATGGAGCCCGTGAGCGACGGGTAGACGGCGAAAGTATTGGCCAGGTCATCCACGTGGAGCTTATGGGTGACGGCGATGGCGATCGGGAAGATCAGCTCCGAGGCGCGCGGACCCACCACGACGCCGCCGATCACGGTGCCGGAGCCCTTGCGGGAAATGATCTTCACGAAGCCTTCCTTGACGTCCATCATCTTGGCCCGGGCATTGGTGTGCAGGGACAGCTTGATGACGTCGCCCTGGTACCGGCCCTCGGCAATGTCGGCCTCGGAAACGCCCACGGACGCGATTTCCGGGGAGGTGAAGATGTTCGAGGCCACGGTCTTGAGCTTCAGCGGCTTCACGCCGTCGCCCATGAGGTGTGCCACGGCGATGCGGCCCTGCATGGCCGCCACGGAGGCCAGGTTGAAAACGCCGGTGCAGTCGCCCGCGGCGTAGACGTTGTTGGCCGTGGTGCGGGAGACGCCGTCAACCCGGATCTGGCCGCGCTCGTCCAGCTGCACCCCTGCTTCTTCCAAACCGATGCCCGCGGTGTTCGGGATGGCGCCCACGGCTACGAGGCAGTGGCTGCCTTCAACAGTCCGTCCGTCCGAAAGCGTGACCAGCACGCCGTCGCCCGTATTCTTCACGGAGTCGGCGCGGGACCGGCTGAGCACGGTCATGCCGCGGGCCTGGAAAACGTCTTCCAGCACGACGGCGGCATCTGCGTCCTCGCCGGGCAGCACGCGGTCGCGGCTGGAGATCAGCGTGACCTTGGTGCCGAGCCCGTTGTAGGCGGAGGCAAATTCCGCGCCGGTGACGCCGGAACCGATGACGATCAGGTGCTCGGGAACCTCGGTGAGGTTGTAGATCTGCTTCCAGGTGAAGATCCGCTCACCGTCGGGAACGGAGGTCTCCAGCTCGCGGGGGTTCGCGCCGGTGGCAATCAGCAAGGCTTCGGCCTTGACCGTTTCCACGGTGCCGTCGTCGGCGGTGACTTCAATGGTGGTGTTGTCCAGCAGGCGGCCTTCGCCGATCTTCACCTTCACGCCCACCCGTTCCAGGGTGCTGCGGATGTCATTGGACTGTTCCTTGGCCAGGGCCAGCAGACGATGATTGACCACCTTCAGGTCTGCGTAGACCGGCGAGGCCACGTCCCCGAATTCCACGCCGAGATTCCGGGCCGCATTCAGCCGGGTCATCACATCGGCAGTGGCAATAAGTGTCTTGGACGGAACGACGTCAGTGAGCACGGCGGAGCCGCCCAGGCCCTGCCGCTCGACGACGGTTACGTCCGCTCCGAGGGATGCCGCCACGAGGGCAGCCTCGTAGCCGCCGGGGCCGCCTCCGAGAATCGCAAGTTTTCGGGCAGTAAAATCTAGTTGGGTGGTCACAAGGGTCTATTCTGTCCCATCGAGTGACGGCGCTCAAACGGCGGTGCAGGCGCGGACTTCGGCAGGCCGGCAAGGCTGTAAGTTTGTTAAGTGACTAACGACCCATTTGAACTTGCCCAGCAGGCCGCCGACTACATCGCAGAGCACACCGGCGTGCCCTCCCACGACATTGCACTGGTCCTCGGAAGCGGCTGGGGTGAAGCCGCCGAGCTGATCGGCGAGACCACCGCTACGCTCTCCGCCTCCGATATCCCGGGCTTCTCGGCCCCCTCCGTGCAGGGGCACGTGGGCACCATCCGCTCCGTTCTCACCACCGACGGCAAGCGCGCCCTGGTCCTGGGTGCACGCACCCACTACTACGAGGGCAAGGGCGTACGCGCCGTCGTGCACGGTGTCCGCACCGCAGCCGCCGCCGGCGCCAAGGTCATGGTCCTCACCAACGGCTGCGGCGGGTTGAATCCCGAGTGGCAGCCGGGCACCCCGGTGCTGATCAGCGACCACCTCAACCTCACCGCCACGTCCCCGCTCGAAGGCGCGACGTTCGTTGACCTGACAGACCTGTACTCGTCGCGGCTGCGCGACGTCGCACGCAGCGTGGACCCGACCCTGGATGAAGGCGTTTACGCCCAGTTCACCGGCCCGCACTACGAAACGCCGGCCGAGGTCCGCTACGCCAAGACCATCGGCGCCGACCTGGTCGGCATGTCCACGGCACTCGAAGCCATTGCCGCACGCCACGCCGGCATGGAGGTCTTCGGGATCTCCCTGGTCACCAACCTGGCCGCCGGCATCAGCCCGGTGGCACTGAGCCACGGCGAGGTCCTGGAAGCGGGACAGGCCGCCGGACCGCGCATCTCCAAGCTGCTCGCCGAGATCATCAACAAGATCTAGCAGCTTTCCGCCGCACAGCTACCCGCACCAGCAACAGTAGGTATCCACATGACTCTGATCCCCGCCGACCTCGAAGAACTCACCGCCGCCGCGCACGCGTGGGCGGACAGTGACCCCGACCCGGACACCGCCCGTGAGCTCCGCACCCTCCTCCGCACCCTCGCGGACACGGACGGGGCGGACACCGACGGTGCGGACGCCGCTGCGGCGGAACTGGCGGACCGGTTTGCCGGCACGCTCGAGTTCGGAACCGCTGGGCTGCGTGCGGAGCTGGGCGCCGGTTCAAACCGGATGAACCGCGTGGTGGTGCGGCGCACCGCTGCAGGCATCGCGTCCTTCCTGCAGGACACAGCCGGCGACAACTGGACTCCCAGCGCCGTGATCGGCTACGACGCCCGGTACAAGTCGAAGGACTTCGCGCTGGAAACGGCTGCCGTTTTCGGCGCCGCCGGCATCGAAACGTTCCTGCTGCCCTGCACGCTTCCGACGCCGCTGCTCGCCTACGCGGTCCGCGCCCTGGACGCGGACGCGGGCGTGATGGTCACTGCCAGCCACAACCCTGCCGCGGATAACGGCTACAAGGTCTACCTGGGCGGCCGCACGGTCAAGGGTCCCGGCCGCGGTGCGCAGATTGTCACGCCGTACGACGCCGAGATCGCCGCGCGGATCGACTACACCGTTCCGCTGGACTCCATTGAGCTGGCACCGGACGGCTACACCGAAGTTTCCGAGTCGCTGATCGCTGACTACATCGGCGCCGTCGACGATCTGGCGCACCGGGAAGGCTACCCGGCACGGGACCTGGACATCGTCCTCACGCCTATGCACGGCGTCGGCGGCGAAACCATGTCCGCCGTGCTTCGCGGTGCCGGGTTCACCTCGGTGACCCTGGTTCCGGAGCAGGCACTGCCGGACCCGGACTTCCCCACCGTTGCCTTCCCGAACCCGGAGGAACCCGGAGCGCTGGACCTGGCCCTGAAGCTTGCCGCCGAGCGGGACGCGGACCTCGTCCTGGCCAATGATCCGGACGCCGACCGCGCCGCCGTCGCGGCCAAGGACCCTGCCACGGGCGAATGGCGCATGCTGCGCGGTGACGAAGTCGGCGCCCTGCTGGGCCGCCACATTGCCCGGCGGATCGCTGCCGGCCGCTGGAAGGTACGGGGCGAGAAAGCCCGCTCCGGCGTTGTCTTCGCCAACTCGATTGTTTCCTCCCGCCTCCTGGCCCGCATTGCGGATGCTGCAGGTTTTGAGCACCAGGAAACCCTGACCGGGTTCAAGTGGATCTCCCGGGTGCCGAAGCTGACCTACGGATACGAAGAAGCACTGGGCTACTGCGTGGCACCGGGACTGGTCCGGGATAAGGACGGCATCTCCGCCGGACTGCTGCTGGCCGAGCTGGCCGCTGCCCTGAAGGCGAAGGGCCGGACCCTCTTTGACGAACTCGACGAGCTGGCCCTGGAGCACGGCCTGCACCAGAGCGACCAGCTCTCCGTCCGGGTGGAGAATCTGGGCCTGCTGACCGAAATGATGCAGCGGCTGCGCGAGCACCCGCCGGCCTCCTTCGCCGGCTCCCCGGTGGAAACCGCCGTCGACCTTGCCGAAGGCGCCAACGGACTGCCGCCCACGGACGGGCTGCGGTACGTTACCCGTGACAACACCCGGGTCATCATCCGTCCCAGCGGAACCGAGCCGAAGCTCAAGTGCTACCTCGAGGTGATTGAGCCCGTCGGTTCAGCGGCTGATCTGCCGGCTGCGCGTTCGAACGCACGCGCAACCCTGGATGCAGTGCTGGCCGATGTACGGACAGCCCTGGGACTCTAACCTAAGCGGGAGGCCGGCATGGGACGGCTGATCTACACCAGCATCACGTCGCTCGACGGGTACATAGCGGACGAGTCCGGGTCCTTTGACTGGAGCATGCCCGATGAAGAGGTCCATTCCTTCGTCAACGGGCTTGAGCGGGACGTCCACACGCATCTGTTGGGACGGCGGCTTTATGAGGTGATGGCTGCCTGGGACGCCGTCCCCGCAGAGGACGAGCCGCCCGCCATCCACGAGTACGCGCGGATCTGGCAGGGGGCGGACAAGGTGGTTTTCTCTCGAACCCTCGCCGGCCTCTCCGCCCCGCGCACGCGGCTGGAACGGGAGTTCGATCCCGCTGCCGTGCGGGCACTCGTGGAGGCGTCCGACGGCGACGTTTCCGTGGGCGGAGCGGACCTCGCCGGCCAGGCGCTGCAGGCGGGGCTGGTTGACGAGTTGCAGCAGCTGCTCTCCCCCGTGATTGTCGGTGGCGGGAAGCGGTTCCTGCCGGACGGTCTGCGGCTGGATCTGGAGCTGCTGGAGGAGAAACGATTCGCCAACGGCGTCGTGTTCCTGCGGTACCGGGTCCGGAACTGAGCTTCCTTCACCTGCGTCCGGGCGCCCGATTAGGCCAGCAGTGTCCGGTTACGCCAGCAGTTCCGTGGCCAGCGGCAGGCGGCTGCCGCTGGTCAGGAGCGTTCCCACCTGCCCGGCGGTGAGCGGCCGGCTGAAGTAGTAGCCCTGGCCGCTGCAGCAGCCCATGTCCTGCAGTAGTTCAGCCTGCTCCAGGGTCTCTATTCCTTCGAAGACTGCTTCCATTCCGGCGGCCTGGATGAGCCGGTGAACGGCGTCCACGAACTGCAGCTGCCCTTCGTCGCGGCTGATCTCGGCGATCAGGGCGCGGTCCACCTTGACGGTATCCACCGGCAGGCGCCGCAGGTAGCTGATGGATGAATACCCCGTGCCGAAATCGTCGATTTCCAAGCGGACGCCCAGGGCTTTGAGCGACCTCATGGAGTAAGTCTCAACGTCTCCGCTGCCCACGAAAGCGCTCTCGGTGATCTCGAGAACCAGATCCTGCGGAGCTGCGCCGGCTTCCCGCAGCTGCGCCCGGACAAAGTCGACCAGGTCCATGCTCTGCAGTTCAGACGGGGAGACGTTGACGCGGATATGGAAGCCGTCCTGGTCCTGATCGGCCTCACGCCACTGCGCTAGTTGCTCCAGGGCAGACCGCAGCACCCAGCGTCCGATCCCCAGGATGGCTCCGCTTTCCTCGGCCAGCGGAATGAAGATGTCCGGCATGACCAGTCCCTGCGTCGGATGCTCCCAGCGCAGCAGCACCTCCACACCCTGCATCTTTCCGGTGACCAGATCTACAACGGGCTGGTACGCCAGCCGAAACTCGTTGCGTTCAACGGCATTGCGCAGATCAGAGGACATTTTGCGCCGCAGTTGGCGGGCGTAGAGCATCACCGGTTCAAATAGCCGGACCAGGCCCGGACCGTCTTCCTTCGCTTCGTACATTGCCGTGTCGGCGCGGAGAAGCAGGTCTTCGGCGGACTGCCCAACCTCGGCCAGGTGCACGCCAATGCTGGCACGGGGCCAGACATCCAGTTCCTCCACCTTCATTTTGAACCCCAGTGCTTCCTGCACACGCTCGGCCGTCGCCCGGGCGGACATGCGGCTGACGTCAGGGAGCAGAACCGCGAATTCGTCGCCGCCGAGCCGTGAAACGGTGCTATCCCCCGGCACGCAGGCGAGCAATCTTGTCGCCACTTCTTGGAGTACCCGGTCACCCGCTTGGTGTCCGAAGCTGTCATTGATGTCTTTGAACCCGTCCAGGTCAACCATCAATACCGCCGGCGCGGTATCCCGAACTTGCTCGACGTTCCAAACCGTCAATGCGTCCTCAGCTGCCTGCATCAAGGCAGTTCTGTTTCCAGCCCCGGTGAGGGGGTCGCTAAGGGCCATGTGCTGCATCTGGGCGTGAGCTTCCCGGAGCTCCTGGGTACGGTCCTGCACACGCTGCTCAAGGTCCCGGTAAATGTCGTCCAGTTCTTCGGCCAGCAGATTAATGCCCGTGCTGACGGCATCAATCTGGTCGCGTGCGGGCGAAACGGGAATTCGCGATGTGAGGTTTCCCGCCGCGATGCTGACAATGCCCTCGACTATCCTGTTCAGCCGGACGGCTTCGCCGGACAGATTGGCGGCTTCAGAGTCAGGTGTCATACCGCAAATCGTTTCAGCCAGCCAAGCGCGTCAGGTTCGCTTGAGAAGTAGCGGGTGGGACACGGCTGCACTTCGCCGCCCAGCAGAAAATTGGCAATAACGCGGTCCACCGGCGAGACACCCATGACGGCCACCGCCGAGAGCGACCGCGCCGCACTGAAAACGTCGCGGGCGCTTCGGGATACTGAATCCACTCCAGTCAGGACCAGGAGCAGAGGCAGGGTGCTGGCTCCGGCGAGGGCCTGGATCTTCTCTGCCGCCTGCAGGGCCATCGTCCCGGTGATCACTTCACCTGGCGGCAACGCCAGTACCAAATGTCCCTCCTCGGCGAATTCGACCGAGATGTGCCCGGGGGAAATCCTTTCATCCCCGGTTAGCACGCCCTTGCCGTCCGGCGGGTTCTGCGGGTCGGCATAAGGGCGTGTCCCTGCGTACTGCAATCTATCGCGTCTAGCCATGCTTCCCCCAAGTCGCTGCGCAGGATCAAATGCAGCGGATTCCCTCGCCGATTTGGAACGGCTCGTCCGTGATTGCCGCCGATAATTCGAAAGACGGTGTTTGTATTGTGCGCCTTCGATACATAAATATCGAGTTTCTAGGCCTGACTTTTCGTTTCGTGTTCAACTGTTTGGGTGATGGAGTCATTTCGGAGGATGGTCCTGATAATCTCCCGTGCTCTTTCGGCTTGGACCGGTGCCCCTAGACCGTCGAATAGTCGTTCACCTTCCCGCGCCGCGTCCAATGCCTCGCCAGCTCGCCCAAGGTCGAACAGGCATCTCGCCAAAACCATCAGTGCCTGTGCACGGGTATACGGGAATAATTCTTCGGCCTTGGTGGCCACGTCCCGGAGCTTTTGTTCGGCTACCCCATTATTCCCGGCCAAGTGTTCCCAGTGGGCGCGTGATAAGAGGATCTCCAGCCGGTCGGCCAGGTTTCCCTCGGAAACCGAAATGGCTACTTCCGCCCGTTCAATGCATTCGAGGGTCTCCGGCTGCACTACCCCTGCATCCATGCGCAGGTTTGCCGAGGCCTTATTAAACAGTGCCCATAGGTTGACGTCCCCCAACGGGGTCAGGGCCGTTGCTGCCTGCTCGTGGAACCGGAGTCCTTCCTCGATCCGTCCGGACATAAATGCCGAATTTCCGATCGTCCAGTAGGCCATGCCGCTAGCCCTTGCGCCTGCTTCAGGACCAACGAGGGAGTCCAGCACCATCGCTTCCTGCCACGCCGCTTCCACCTCCCCCTCCTCAGCCAGGGTTGCCACCATGGAATGTTGAAGAGCGGTACGCAATTCCTTGGAACGATCCGGAACGATACTTATCGCCTCTTCTGTCGCAACCAGCGCACGGTCGCTTGCCCCCTTGTTCCTCAAGGCCTCGGAGAGGATCACCCGGGCGCGGGCAGCGGTTTCCGGGAAGTCGACAATGACGGGATGAGCTGTCAACGCGTTTATTGTATGGATGCACTCATCCATCAGCCCCAGGTCGTATTGGTACCGGGCAATGCTGAGCGTCAACCGGCAGTATCCCCAGGTATCACCGGCCTGAAGTGCAGCTTCACGCGCGAGCACCGAATATTCGACCGCCTTGCCGTAGTCACGACGCTGGCTCGCTTGTTGCGCCTTGTACTCGTTGGCTAAATACACCTGTTCATCTTCCAAGGATTCTGGTCCTTCCAGCGACAGAGGCCCGGTGCCATTCTGCAATAATTACTCAGAATTCACCAAAGATGGCCAATCGCATATCAATAAGAGCTTCAGCATAGCTATACTTCAGGTGTTTCACCCCACCACATCGTTTCTCTCAAGGAGCACGACATGAAAAAATTCGGTGCAGCTGCACTCCTGGCCGCCCTTATCTTCGGAGCGGGCGCCGTGGCCCAGAATTCCGACGCAGCTCCTGTAGCTGGAGCCGGCAAGAATGCAGTCCAGCTGTTTGGCAACTGGCCGGCCGTAGGATAATTGTTCGGAAATAAGTGAATCGGCCGGGCTCCGCATTGCGGACCCGGCCGATTTTTTCATCCTTGCGCACGCCCCGGCAGCCCGCCGCCACCGTGATCTCGACCACGCGGCACCACTGCCCTATGGCAAGATAGATCCCATGTCTACACCCATTGCCTCGTATATTGATCACACGCTCCTCAAACCCGAGGCCAGCCGCGACGACATCCTCCGGGTCTGCTCCGAAGCCGCTGAGTACCAGTTCAAGTCCGTCTGCGTTAACCCGATCTGGGTCGGCACCGTCCGCAACGCGCTGAAGGGCAGCGGAGTGCTCACCTGCTCGGTCATCGGCTTCCCGCTGGGAGCCACCACCACCGAGGTGAAGGTCTTTGAAGCCCAGGGCGCGCTTCAGGACGGCGCAGATGAGATCGACATGGTCATCGACATCGCCGCAGCCCGGCGCGGAGACCGCGCCGCCCTGGTCCGCGACATTGCAGCCGTCGCCGACGCCGTGCATGCTGCCGGCGGCATCCTCAAGGTCATCATCGAAACCTCCCTGCTCACTGATGAGCAGAAGGTCCTGGCCTGCGAAGCTTCAGTCGAAGCCGGAGCCGACTTCGTGAAGACCTCCACCGGTTTCAACGGCGGCGGAGCCACTGCCGAAGACGTTGCCCTGATGCGCCGGACGGTCGGTCCGGACCTCGGAGTCAAGGCCTCCGGCGGTGTCCGTTCGCTCGAAGATGCACAGGCAATGATCGACGCCGGGGCCACGCGTATCGGAGCGAGCTCGGGAATCGCTATTGTTAATGGAAGCAAAGCCACGTCGGACTACTGACCGGCATAGCTACTGACACTTTTTGAAACGGAGAACTTCATGGTTGGAACACGGTCAAAGCAGCCTTCACACTCGGGCGAGGGCCATCTGGTCAGCAACATCCTCATCTTTGCCGTGATGTTCGCCATCTTCCTGGGCGCCATCTACGCGGTGAACTGGCTGACCCTGGACAACGTGTGGCCGATGGCCGTTCTGCTGGTCGCCGCGACCGGCATGTACCTCGTTGCATTCAGCATCGGCCGTTCCGACACCACCACGGAGTTGGCCAAGGGATACTCGCACAACGAGTAGTTTTCCTGCGTAAACAGCGATGCACCCCAGCCCTCGGGCTGGGGTGCATCGCGTTTAACTGAGTAGTCGCCGGGGTTAAGCAGGTGTGTCCTACTCTTAGCGGCCGCACCCAGCCGTCCCTAGATTCGGTTTATGACTACCACCATGACCCGCAGGGAGTGGCGCCGGAACCGGGCCCTGCAGCAGCGCATCGTCCTCGTCGGTTACTCGGTACTGGCCTCCTGCGTAGTGGCCGCCGCCGGTGTTTTCGTCATTGCGGTGACTGGCTAGCCTCCGGCTTACTCCTTGAACACGGCGTCGAGCACCTGCTTGGCCCAGGCCAGGATTTCGGCGTCCACCAGATCCCTCCCGCCTATCCTGGCGGTCTTCGGCTTGGGTACCAGCACCGCGTTCAGCGCCGGCTTCACGAGCGCCCCGGGATACATACGCTGCAGCCGCATGGTCCTCGACTCGGGCAGGTCCGCCGGTGCGAACTTGATGAAGTTGCCCTGCAGCGCGACGTCGGTGAGCCCGGCGGCGCGTGCATCCACCCGGAAGCGGGCAACATCGATCAGGTTCTTCACTTCCTGCGGGGGCTCACCGTAACGGTCCACCAGCTCGGCCAGCACTTCGTCGATCGCCTCATTGGTGAGCGCTGACGCCAGCT
This sequence comes from Arthrobacter sp. zg-Y844, assembly GCF_024385465.1. Classification (GTDB taxonomy): domain Bacteria; phylum Actinomycetota; class Actinomycetes; order Actinomycetales; family Micrococcaceae; genus Arthrobacter_B. Next base: position 275,287 of record NZ_JANFLS010000004.1, on the reverse strand, counting down.
TGCGGTAGGCCTCCAGCCGCAGCCTCTCCCCCGGAACGTAGTCGTGCGGGAGATGGGCGTTGACCGGCAGCTCGATCTTCATTTCGGCTGCCTTCTCCTCGGCCTCGCCCCGGTAGTCGGCCACGGCTTCGCCCACCAGCCGGATGTACAGGTCAAAGCCGACCCCGGCAATATGGCCGGACTGTTCCCCGCCCAGCAGGTTGCCGGCACCGCGGATCTCCAGGTCCTTCATGGCCAGCTGCATGCCCGCACCCAGCTCGTTGTGCGTGGCCACGGCCTTCAGTCGTTCAAGTGCCACCTCGCCCAGCGGCTTTTCCGACGGGTACAGGAAGTACGCATAGGCCCGCTCCCGGCCGCGCCCCACCCGGCCGCGCAGCTGGTGCAGCTGCGAAAGCCCGAAGTGGTCCGCACGGTCCACGATCAGGGTGTTGGCATTGGAGATGTCCAGGCCCGTTTCGATGATGGTGGTGCACACCAGCACGTCGAAGCGCTTCTCCCAGAAATCCACAATGATCTGCTCGAGCTTGGACTCGCTCATCTGGCCGTGCGCGACGGCGATCCGCGCCTCCGGCACCAGTTCCCGCAGATGGGCGGCCGTCCGGTCAATCGAGGAGACCCGGTTGTGGACAAAGAAGACCTGGCCCTCGCGCATGAGCTCCCGGCGGATGGCGGCAGAGGCCTGTTTGTCCGTGTAGGGGCCCACATAGGTGAGCACCGGGTGCCGTTCCTCCGGCGGGGTGGCCAAGGTGGATGTCTCGCGGATACCGGTCAGGGACATCTCCAGGGTGCGGGGAATCGGGGTGGCGCTCATGGCCAGCACGTCCACGTTGGTGCGCATCTTCTTCAGCGCTTCCTTGTGTTCGACGCCGAAGCGCTGCTCCTCGTCCACGATCACCAGGCCCAGGTCCTTGAACCGGACCTCCTGGGACAGCAGACGGTGGGTGCCGATGACCACGTCCACGGCGCCGGTCTTGACGTCCTCGATAGTTGCCTTGGCCTGCTTGGCGGTCTGGAAGCGCGAGAGCGAATCCACCCGGACCGGGAAGCCGGAGAAGCGTTCGGCGAAGGTTTCCATATGCTGCTGGGCCAGCAGCGTGGTGGGCACCAGCACGGCCACCTGCTTGCCGTCCTGCACGGCCTTGAACGCTGCACGCACCGCGATCTCGGTTTTGCCGTAGCCCACGTCGCCGGAGACCAGCCGGTCCATGGGGATTTCACGCTCCATGTCCGCCTTGACCTCGTTGATAGTGGTCAGCTGATCCGGGGTCTCGACATAAGGGAACGCTTCCTCGAGTTCACGCTGCCACGGGGTGTCCGGGCCGAAGGCGTGGCCCTTGGACGCCATCCGGGCGGAGTAGAGCCGGATCAGCTCCCCCGCAATCTCCTTGACCGCCTTGCGCGCCCGGCTCTTGGTCTTAGCCCAGTCGGAACCGCCCATCTTGGACAGGACAGGGGTTTCACCGCCCACGTACCGGGTGATCTGGTCCAGCTGGTCGGTGGGGACGAACAGCCGGTCCCCCGGCGCCCCGCGCTTGGAGGACGCGTATTCAAGCACCATGTACTCGCGCACTGTCTTGTTGGTGCCGGCGCCGGTGGCACGCTGGATGAGCTCAATGAACTTGCCCACGCCATGCTGCTCATGCACCACGAAGTCGCCCTCCTGCAGCTGCAGCGGATCGACGGCGTTGCGCCGTTTGGAAGGCATCTTGCGCATGTCGCGGGTGGAGTAGGTGCTGGCGCGGCCGAGCAGGTCCGCCTCGGTCAGCAGACCGGTCTTGAGGGTGTCAAAGACATACCCGCGGCCGGCGCTGGCCGTGGTGATGGCGATGACGCCGGGGCGCGGTTCCTCGTCCACGGATTCCACCAGCGCTGCGGGAATGTCGTTCTCCCGGAACAGTTCGGCCAGGCGGGAGGCCGGGCCCGGCCCCTCCGTCACCACCACCACACGCCAGGCGTCCCGGACGCGGCCGCCGATGAACTCCATCATTTCCGCTACGTCGCCCCGGTAGCCGCGCGGTTCCCGGGCGTTGATGGTCAGGGTGTCGATGTCCAGGACGGTTTCGTCGTCGGGGTTGAAGGATGTAATGGACCACCAGGCCACGTCATTGGCGTGCGCGGCAGTGCGCGTATCGGCCAGGGAACGGAAGCTTGCAGCGTCCAGGTCCGAGGCCAACCCGGCGGAAAGATCCAGGGGCGCCGCACCGCCGTCGGACGCCGTTGCCCAGGCTGCGGCCAGGAACTCCTCGTTGGTGGCGGCCAGGTCGTGGGCGCGGGCCCGGACCTTTTCCGGCTCGATGACCACGGCAATGGATCCGCGGGGCAGCTCCCCCATCAGCGGGACCATGGAGTCCACCAGCACCGGAGCGAGGGATTCCATGCCTTCCACGGCAATTCCGCCGGCGATCTTTTCCAGCATGTCCGAGGCGGCCGGCATCTGGTCCTTGAGCTTGGCGGCGCGGCTCATGACCGACGGCGTGATCAGGATTTCCCGGCACGGCGGGGCGTAGAGCTCCGAGGGGTGGGTGACGTGCTCCCCGGTCAGGGTCCGCTGGTCAGCGACCGCGAACCAGCGCATGGAATCCACTTCGTCGCCGAAGAAGTCGATGCGGATGGGGTGGTCCTCGGTGGGCGGGAAAACATCCAGGATGCCGCCTCGCACGGCAAACTCGCCGCGGTGGGAGACCATATCCACCCGCGCATAGGCGGCCTCCGCCAGTGCCTGCACCACGGAGTCAAAGGGCTGCTCCTGGCCGACCTTCAGCGCCACCGGCTTGAGTTCGCCCAGTCCGGCCACCAGCGGCTGGAGCACGGCGCGCACCGGGGCAACCACAATCTGCACCGGGGCGGTTTCCGGGTGCGCCAGCCGGCGGAGCACCGACAGGCGCCGTCCGACGGTATCCGAGCGCGGGGACAGCCGCTCGTGCGGCAGCGTCTCCCAGCTGGGGAACTCTTCGATACCGGCCAAGGGAAGATAACTGCGCAGCGCGGCTGCCAGGTCCTCGGCCTCGCGTCCCGTCGCCGTCACGGCCAGCACCACCGGCGGAACGCCGTCACCGGTTCCGGCCGAAGCCAGGCCGTCCACGACTTCGGCCAGCAGGGCGGCGCGCATGCCCTGCGGAGCCCCGATCTGCAGGTCTTCGCTGCGGCCTGCGGGCGGCCGGGAGGAAAGAGTCCGCACCCTTGCGTACGAGGGGTCCTCAGCGAGGGCGGCACGCAGTCCGTTCAGGCTCATGGGGTGTTTTCTCCTTCATGACGGCAACGCAAATACCCGAAGTCCACAAACGGAACCCCGGGGTTTTCTTCCACATTACCTGCTGCCGGGGCAGCGGTCCGGCGCTCGCGCTGAGAGCGGAAAACGGACGAAAGCGCGAGGTGCGCGGAGATCCAGACCCGGCCTGCAGCGCCGCTGGATCTGGATTTTCGCCGGGCCGCCTGCCACGCTGGAAAAGCACGGGTCACCCGAAGACGGCAGTTATCCATTCGCCGGCCTCGCCTTTCGACAACGTAAGGATTGCCCATGGCACGCAAAGCGACCCTCCTGGCCACGGGATGTGCGGTATTCGCGCTGGCCTTCACCGGCTGCGCGGGCAACTCCGACGGCGACGGCGACAACGATCCCGAAGGTTCCCCTTCCTCTTCCTCATCCAGCCCTTCGCCCTGCGGCACCGATTCCCCGGACGCCAGCGGAGAAAACTGCCAGGCGGCCGGCGTTCCCGGCCGCACTGCCAACCCCGATCGCTGCGGAAAGTTCACTGCGTCCCCGACACCGGGCGGGATCATCGAGGGAACCTTCGGCCCGTACTGCGACGACGCCGTAGCAACCACCTACAGCACCGCCTTGATCCCGGATGAGTCCGTTGCGATTGTCACCGTCGAGGAAAGCGCGGAGAACACCACCGTTCAGCTCCAGGCACAGAGCTTCGCCGCCGACACGACCTACAGTGCCCGGCTGCACGAGGATGACTGCGGAGCAGATCCATCGGACGCCGGCGCGGAGTACCAGGGCAGCCAGGGCGGCCTCGTCCTGGACTTCACTACCGACACCGCCGGCAATGCCACCGCGAGCACCACGGTTCCGTGGACGCTGCCAGACGACGACGCCGAGTCGCTCCTCATCCTCGATGCGGGGCAGGGCGGTGCGGCGGGAAGCCCCGTGGGCTGCATCAATCTGGTGCCCTGACCCGGTCCGGGACTCCCCGGCCCCGGTTTCGGGGCAGCTGTGCGTGCGGTTTAGGATGAGGGTTGGCCGGCCGGCGGGCTGTACAAGCCCGCGGAATCCGGCATTACCGCTCACCTTACGGAGGACCTATGGCCCTGAACGCATCAACTATCCTGCCCTACGACGTACGGACCGTGACGGACACGTTCGCTGACGAGGGTTTCCTGCGCAGCATGAGCGAACACGTAGGCGGTTCCCTGGTTTCCGCTTCCGTGGACGGTGACACCGTCGGGGCATTTGTCCTCACTGCTGTGCGGACGATGCCCACGGACCGGTTGCCGGACATTGCGAAGAAGTTTGTTGGTGCCACCCTGACCGTGACCCAGAAAGAGCAGTGGGCCGCACCTGCTGCCGACGGATCCCGTGAAGCGGCAGTGGAGCTCTCCGTGGGCGGGGTCCCGCTGAAGGTCAACGCCGTGCAGCGACTGGTCAGCACCCCCGAGGGCACCCGCGTGGATGTTGACGGCAAGGTGGCCTCCAGCATTCCGTTCCTTGGCGACAAGATCGCCAAGGCCGCCGAACCGATGATCGGCAAGGCCCTTACGATCCAGGCAGGCCAGGCCGGCAAGTGGATTGAAAGCCGGAAGAGCTAACCCATGGTCCTCTCCACTCCCCTCGCGCTGGTCCTGGTGATCGCCGGTCTCTGGTCCCTCATCGTCTGGCCGTCCTATCTGCGGGACGTCCTGAAGTCCCCGCAGGCGCGGGACGCCAAAGGTTCGCCGACCCGGTACATGACCACGAACCTCATGAAGATCAGCACGGCCATGGTCTTCGGACTGGCAACCCTCGTGATCGGCGTCCGTGGCCTGATCGGCTGACTTTCCCTGATGACGCCCGCCCCGGCAGCTTTCCTGCCGGGGCGTTTTGCTGCCTGGTTCACCCCTGATCACACGTTGCCTGGCTGATGCAGTTAGACTGGTACACGGTGCGCCGGGAAGTCTGGTCGGCAATAACTTTGCCGTACCCGAATCTGATTGGAACCTTTCATGGCCTCTGAGCCCTCCTCCCCCAAGCCCACCGGTTCGCACACCGTCCTCGGCAGGCGCAGCTACGGAGAGACACTTCGCATCGGCGAGATCCTCCGTCAGGAAACAGTGGGCGGCGTCCTGCTGCTGATCGCCACCATCGCGGCCCTGATCTGGGCCAACTCTCCGGCCGCGGATACCTACTTCGCCGTGCGTGACTTCGAAATCGGCTACGAGCCGTGGCACCTCAAGCTGAGCATCGGCACCTGGGCGGCCGACGGGCTGCTGGCCATCTTCTTCTTCCTGGTCGGCCTCGAGCTGAAGAAAGAATTCATTGCCGGGGACCTGAGGGACCTCAGACAGGCGATCGTCCCGATAGCGGCAGCGGTGGGCGGCGTTATCGTGCCCGCACTGGTGTACGTAGCCGTCAACCTGATTTCCGGTTCGGACGGCCTGCGGGGCTGGGCCATCCCCACCGCCACCGATATTGCCTTCGCCCTGGCAGTCCTGGCGGTCATCAGTTCGCACCTGCCCAGCGCACTGCGCATCTTCCTGCTGACCCTCGCCGTGGTGGATGACCTCATCGCCATCGCCATCATTGCCTTCTTCTACTCCGAAGACGTGCACCTTAGCTACCTGCTGTGGATGCTGCTGCCGCTGGCCGCGTTCACGCTGCTGGTCCAGCGCGTCCCGCGCTTCTTCGGCACCCGGCGCTGGCCCGCCTGGGTGATCCTGCTGCCCCTGGGTGTCGCCACCTGGGCGCTGATGCACGCTTCCGGCGTGCACGCCACCGTGGCCGGGGTGCTGCTGGGCTTTGCTGTTCCGGTGCTGCGCCGCGGACCGGACCGGCAGAAACTGCCCGCTGACCCTGAGGCCCCCGGCCTCTCGGAAATCTTCGAGCACCGCTTCCGGCCCGTCTCCACCGGCTTTGCCGTTCCGGTCTTTGCCTTCTTTTCCGCCGGCGTGGCTCTGGGCGGCTGGAGCGGCGTGGCCTCGGTGGTCACTGATCCCGTTGCCATCGGAATTATCCTGGGCCTCGTTGCAGGCAAGCCCGTCGGCATCCTGCTCACCACCTGGGCGGTGACCGCAGGCACACGGGCAAAGCTCGACCCGGATGTGCGCTGGATTGATCTGGCAGGCATCGGCATTCTGGGCGGGATCGGCTTCACCGTCTCCCTGCTGGTCAATGACCTGAGCTTCGAGGTCGGCTCGCTGCACAACGACGACGCCAAGGTCGGCATCCTCGTGGCCTCCGTGCTGGCAGCCCTGCTGGCTTCAGCCCTGCTGACCGCCCGGAACCGGCGCTACCGGCTCATCGAAGCTGAAGACCGGCGCGACGATGACCAGGACGGCATCCCGGACGTGTACGAGGACCGGGAGAACTAGCGCGAGCAGGGGTAGGCCAGCAGTCCCGGCGGCGAGTAATAGAACATCGGGAGCGTGGACGCCTGGGAAGCGGACAGGACATCGCCCTCGCTGATGGGCGTCACTGACGGGACATCCTTTTTGACCGTGGCTGTCCGCAGCGTGACTGTCAGGGACACCTTGTCATAGGGGGTCCTGCCCAGCGCGTCGCTCAGACCGCTGAGGTATACGGGCTTGACCATAGTAGTGCTGCGCGGAACCGCGTAGGTCTTGGTGCGCCCATTGACGGCGAAGGACAGCACATAGACCACGTCGGAGTCCACGTCCGTTACGGCGGTCCAGTTGATCTCGTTGGCCAAAACCCGAGTGGTGCAAACGGGAGCGGCGGGCGTTTGAACCTTTGCGGTCGGGAGCCCTGAGATGGTCACTGCAGTCGACTGGCTCCAGTACGCATACGCGGCGGGACCGCCCAGGCCCAGAACCACCGTGAGCACAAAGACCACCGCAGCGGTCCGGAAACCCGGCTGGGCACGAAGCCGCCTCAACGGGCCCGGACGGGTCTCCGTCACGGCGTCGGTGCCCGCCGCAGCCCCCTGCTGCGTTTTCCTGCTCATCGGCTCCTGCTTCGTAGTCGGATTCCGGCGGCGGCGAAGAACGCCACCGACAGCACTATCAGGAGCGTACCGGAGAGCGAACGGATGATGGGTTCGACGGTGCTTTCGAACGACGCGGGCGAAGCCGCTTCCAATCGTCCGGTTTCCGCCGGCGGGACCTGGGTGTTGAAGCGCGCGTCCGGGTCCTGTGCCTGCGCGGGGGCAGCCGGGAAAGCGGCCAGCACCGCTGTGCCGTCGGTTGGCGCAGTGCCCTGGACCGTGGCTGCCGCCGGCCGCTCCTGGCCAGCCTGCTGGCCCGCGGTCCCGGTGTTCCGGGTGTCATCCGAGGAGTTTCCGTTTCCGGGGACTTCGGCATTGGGTGTCCCCGGATCCGCCGGCGGCGTGTCGCCGGTGTGGCCGTTGTTCCCCAGCGCCTCGCAGGCGCTGGGTCCGGTGCCTGCACCGTCCGTGGGCTGCAGGTAAAACACGACGTCGAACCGGGCACTGCGTTTCATGGCCGCGTTGGGAGCTTCCGCGGCAAGGCCTGCCGTGAGCTGCACGAGGACGGCGTCACCCGCGCCCAGTTCCCAGCCCCGGTAAAGGTCACTGCACGCTCCGGGAGCGCCGAGGTATGCCGGCACGCCGCCTGCGGCACCGGCCGATCCGCTCACGCTGACCAGGCCCGACAGCTCCGGGTCCATGGCGGCGCTGACGGCGCCGGCGGAGAGATAGGCTGCCTCGGTGCCGTCGTTCCGCACCCACACGCTGCCCCCCGTGGATGCTCCCGGGACCAGTTGAACCGCCTGGTTGAAGACGGGCCGGGTCAGTGTTGGGCTGAAGCCGACGCCGTCGGGGCTGAAGCTGAGGTAGCTTCCGGATGCGGAAGCGGCAGGGATACCGGCGAGGGTGATGGTCGCCGCGGCTCCGCACACGGCACCAACCGTCAGCCAGTGCCTCACCGGTTTGGGAATCCGCATTAGACGGCTACGGGCTTCCGGTGGCTGCGGACATGCGGGTGGGCGCTGTCGTGGTTGCAGTGCTCGCACTCTTCCAGGACGGGATCGTCATGATCCAGCGGGTCCTGGGTGCGGAAGGCGAAGAACGGGTCCGCGCCGTCGTCGGTGGAACCATTATCCGGATCGTCGTTGTCTGCCTGCGGGGTTTCCCCGTCACCGCGTTTCTTGGCCAGCGCGCCGCGGACCATGGAGATGATCCCGTAGCCCATGAGTGCGACAGCACCCCATTGGAGTGCCGCTCCGCGGTCCGAGTTACCCAGGGCATTGGCGGCAAAACCTACAAACGGTACGGCGTAGAAAAGCTTGCCGCGGACCTGGACTTCGCGCACAGGCTCTGCGTCGGCAACGTCATTGTTGTCGCCCTTGGTGATCAGGGTGCGTTCGCCGTCCTGCGCGGTGCCCACGGACGTGATCCGGTGGGTGATGACGGCAGAGCTGCCGGACTCGATCTGGTAGGTGATCACGTCGCCCACGCGCAGTTCCTCGAACGGGGTGGGCTTGACGACCAGGAAGGTGCCGGGGGCGTAGTGCGGAGCCATGGAGCTGGTCAGGACGCTGAAGGTCTGCGAGCCGGTCACGAGGGGAATGACTACAAGGACCAGGGCAACGAGGGCCGTGGCGCACAGGGCGATGTAGCTCAGACCGGTTCCGATGAAACGCAGCGGGCTGGCGGGCTTCTCTGCTGACCTGCGGCCACTCGACATGGTTTTCCTATCCATCAACTAAGCTGCCGGCGCAAGCTGCGCCACACTGAGGTTTACCGGGATGCTGATCGGCTTTCCGAGCTGGTTTGCCGGGGTGTTTTGCTTGACTTCAACCTTGAAGCAAATGGTCTGGGTGGTTCCGGTGGCCAGGACCGGAAGAACCGGGGTTCCGGCCTGGTACGCCAGGTTGGCGGTGCAGATCGCCGATCCCCGGACAACCGCGGTGTGCACAGTCAGGTTGCCGTTGAGCAGGCTGCCGGGTACCGGGAGCGAAACGGCGGGCTGCAGGACCAGCGGGGACTGCGCGGTGACGTTGGTGTTGTTGGTCACCTTCACTGCGGTGAATTTCGGTACTCCGCGGTGCAATCCAGCAACGTCCAACGACAGGGTCGGTGTCTGGGCCATGTTGGCTTCATTCACCAGGATGCTGAAATCGGCGGCCTGGACGGTGCCGGCGTTCTGCTGTGCGGCGGCGTTCCACAGGGCATAGCTTCCCTGGACCGTCATCAGTCCGAGTACCACAGCGGCCAGAATCAGGCCGGCTGCCTTCAGTACTCGGGAGCTCTTCACGGATTTTTTCCTCCAGGGGAACGGTTGTGCGCGGGACAGGTGTTCCGCGCACAACCGGGGTGAGAACAAGGGGCTTAGGGAATGCTACTTGGCGACCTGGGTCAGGACGTAGTTCACGCGGGAGAGGTCCAGGCTGACGTTGGTGTCCGTGCGGGCGCCGGTGTCCTTGTTGAAGACGAAGACGGCCTTGGCGGTGACCACTCCCCCCCTGTCGACGTCGTTCGCGGCGGTCAGGTTCGCCGCGTTCAGGGGCTTGCCGCCCTGGGTCAGGGTGGGAACCGGCTTGGCGCTGCCCGTGAAGCCGTTGGTGACGTCCTCGTTGATAACCAGCGTCGCCTTCATCTGGTCACCGTCGAGCTGCAGGCTGACATCCTGGGTGAAGGTCAGTTCATCGCCCGGTACAACCATGTACTTGGTGATGTCGATTTCGGTACCGGCCTTGTTGGTCCACTTACCCGGCGCGGCGGTCACGTCAAGGTCACCGGAGACGATGGTGCCGGCGTTCGCAGTCTGGGAATCGTTCCAGACGGCGAGCGTTCCGCCGCCGCCGAGCAGCATTGCCGAGCCGATACCGATTGCCAGTGCACCCTTAGCCATCTTGTTCACGCTGTTCCCCTTGTTCGAAAGTCTTTGGCTCGGAAGGCTTTCCTCGCCGCTGGGTATTACTTTGCCGCCCTCCCCTCAAGAAACAACGCCGCCCAAACACAGGGTTCATGCAACATTCCGGCAAAGCTCAAGCGCCACACAAGGTAACCTCAACACCAGCACAACCGGCCGCATCCGGCCCGGGAACCAGCCCTATCCGAAGCCTGAGGACATGAGACCCACCGCTGCTCCGTTCCGAATCCTGACTGTCTGCACCGGCAACATCTGCCGCTCCCCGATGGCCGAGCGCCTGCTCCAGGCCGGACTGGACAGCGTTGCCCCCGGTGAATTCGAAGTCACCAGCGCAGGCACCGGCGCCCTGGTCGGATCCGGCATCGAACCGCACGTGGCCGGTTTCGTGAACATTTTCGGCGGGGACTCCGCCGGCTTCGCCGCACGGCAGCTCTCTGCGGAGATTCTCGAGGGCCAGGACCTCGTCCTGGCCATGACCCGGGCCCACCGGAGCAGGATCGTGGACCTCGCCCCGGCGTTGCTGCGGCGCACCTTTACGCTGCGCGAACTGGCCCGCCTGCTCCCCCTGGTCGACGCGGACCCCGATGCCCCGGCCGCCGAACGGTGGCAGACGGCAATGGCCCGGGCGCTGCGGCTCCGCAGCGCCCATCCGGCGGGACCGGAGGAAGACGACGTAGTGGACCCCTACCGCCGCAGCGACGACGTCTACCAGCAGATGGTCCGCGAGCTGACTCCGGCGGTGGGTGAGCTGCTCGCCTGGGAACGCCGCTACCGGTGAACCTGGTCATCCGGGATAGACGACGACGGCGGCTGCTGGCCGGGCTCTTCCTCCTCTACATAGGGGTCGTGGCGCTCATCGCGTTCTGGCCCTCCCCGGTCGACGCCGGATCGGCCGGCACCCTCCGCGCCGTCCTTACTGCCCTGCACAGCCGAGGCGTGCCCGAATGGGTCGACTACACCCTCGTGGAGTCCGCCGCGAACGTGGCCTTGTTCATTCCCTTCGGTGTCTTGGCCGCCGCTTACCTCACCGACCGTTTCGCCTGGCTGGCCGCCGTCGTCGGCATGGCCGCCTCCTGCGCCATTGAAGCCGGGCAGCACGTGTTCCTGCCGGCCCGCTACGCCACTGTCCACGACGTCATCGCCAACTCGCTGGGTGCGGCGCTCGGCACGCTGGCGGTCTATGCCTCCCGCAGCCGGAAGGGTGATTAGCCGGCGGCCTGCAATATTGCCTCGATCTTGAGCGTTGCAGGCAACTTTTCCTGAGGTTGGGGTGAGACCGTAGGACATCAGCCGGGAGTATTCGGCTGGCTTCCATCAGGCACCGAACCGCCCGACGGCGACCCCACACCGAAGGATATTTTGTTTGTCTCTCACGCCCCCGCAGCCCCCACCGGTCCGGCCACCGCGCCGGTCCGCCGCTGCACGAGTATTACCGCGGAATCGGAATGCCGCCCTGCCACTCAGGAGCGCCGGCTGATGACGCCCCAGGAAGAACTCGAGGCGCGGCTGATCTCCTTGGACCGGCTGCGGGAACTTAGCGACCAGGTTGGCGTGGAATCCTGCCGCCGGTTCGTCGCCAACTTCACATCGATGTGGGAGGGCCGGTTCACGCGCCTCCACCAGGCGGTGCAGGGCCGGGACTTCGACGCCGCCATGGATGTGGTCCTCAGCATCAAGATTTCCAGCCATATGGCCGGAGCTGAACGGCTCTCGGCCCTTGGCGCTGCTGCGCAGGACCTCGTAGCACGCCGCGATTTGCGGGGCCTCGAGGAGATGGTGACCGCTGTCCGCACCTGCGGCGCCGAAACCATGGCCTATCTGAACGAGTCAGACCTGTTTTCCGCCGCCTAAGTCCCGCTCCCACCATCCCGCCCGCCGTGCCATGGGAGTGAGCGCGGTCACGCCCGCCACATACCACCGGTATCGTTAGACCCTGTTGTGTTTTACGAGGGGGTCACGCGTGTCGCGGTTGTCGCAGTCGACGCTGAAGTTTTTCGGCATTTCGTCCCAATTCCACGAGCTTCCGCTGCGGTACCGGACCGCAGTGAGCCAGGCCCCGCTGGTCGTCGTGGTGGCGCTGATCTGCGCGGTTGCCGCCTGGCAGTTGCCGGAGGTCTTCCACCGCCGGGAATTCGTGGCCGGACTGGTCACACTGGCCGTTGCCACCGCCGTATGCATCACCCTTCCCTGGAACCGGCTCTGGTATCCGTCCTACTGGATCATCCCGCTGCTTGACTTCGTGGCCATCGCCCAACTCCAGCACGGCAGCACCGGCATCCTTAACGGGCTGAGCCTCCTCCACGTGTTTCCCGTGTTCTGGATGTCCTGGTCCCGCGTCTCCCCGCCGGCCGCCCGGTACCTGAGCTTTTTCTGCCCCCTGCTGTCCGTATGGCACCCCTTCATCCTGGGCACGTCCGGCCCGGTCAGCGGTGCGGACCTCTCCGCCCCCCTACTCGTTCCCCTGGTCAGCCTTGGCGTCGCGATCACCGTGTCCGTGCTGCGCGAAGACATCCGTTCCCAGCGCGAAACGCTGGAGAACAAGGACCGGCTGCTCGAGGCCGCGCTGGCGGAGAGCAAACGGCAATCCCAACAGCTCGACGGGGTGCTGAACGCCATCAACGTCGGTGTCCTCCTGGTGGACGAGGACGGCGTGCCGCGGCATATGAACCGCCGCCAGCGGATGCTGCAGGAACGTGCACTGCCCCCGGGCACGGTCCACCCGCATGAACGCGATCTGTTCCTCTACACAGTTGACCGCACTACTCCCGTGCCCTTCGATCAGCGTCCCGTTGCCCGCGCCCTGCGCGGCTCGGACTTCAGCGACCTGCAGCTGTGGCTGGGTCCGCCCGGCAGCCAGATGGCAATGAACGTCTCGGGGGCCGTACTGCGCAATGACGACGGCGGTTTCAACGGTGCGGTGATCGTTTTCTCCGATGTCACGGCCATGGTTGGTGCGCTGGCTGCCAAGGACGACTTCGTGGCCAGTGTCTCGCACGAACTGCGAACTCCGCTGACGTCGATCATGGGCTACCTGGACCTGGCCCTGGACGAGGCAGAAGAGACCGGGCTGCAGGGCACCATTCCCGGATCAATGCGGGTGGCCCTGCGCAACAGCGAGCGGCTGCTCCGGCTGGTGTCGGATCTGCTCACAGCGGCCTCGGGCACCGTTCAGCTGGAATCCCGGCCCATGTGCCTGGCGGAGATCATCCGCAACAGCCTCCGCACGGCGGAAACCCGTGCACGGGAGGCCGGCGTCGATCTGGTCAACGATGCCCCGGCGAAGCTCCCGATGTTCGCGGACCCGCACCGTATCGCGCAGGTACTGGACAACCTGCTTTCCAACGCAGTCAAATACTCCCCCGACGGCGGCACGGTCACGGTCAGTGCGTGGCGCGAAGGGGACCGTGCGGTCTTCCGTGTGTCGGATACGGGCATGGGTATGACCGCGGACGATGTGGATGATGTCTTCGAGAAGTTCTTCCGGACCGGCACGGTTCGGCAGGCGGGCATCCCCGGAGTCGGGCTCGGCATGGCCATCAGCAAGGACATCGCCGAGGCCCACGGCGGCAGCATCCGGGTCGAGAGCACGCTGGGCCGCGGCACCAGCTTTACCGTCGAGCTCCCTGCCGGCGTGCCGGCGCTCGCTTAGCAACGCCGCCGGTACTCACGCCGGCCCAGGGCCCGTGGGCTCGGAGGGCCCGTGGGCTCGAGGGCCGGGACCCTGCCGGTCAGGCCTGCGGAGCCAGGCGGTAGCCGACGCCGCGTACGGTTTCGAGCCAGCGCGGCGCCTTGGAATCGTCCCCGAGTTTGCGGCGCAAATTGCCCACGTGCACTTCCACGGTCCGCTCATCGGCGTCACTGATGAAGGATCCGGTGTCATACTCCTCGCCCCGCAGCCGCCGGACCAGGTCGGTTTTAGTCCGTACCAGGCGGCCGCCCTCAAGGAGCGCCTGCAACAGGTCGAACTCAGTGCGGGTCAGCTCTACGCCCTTGCCGTTGATTTCGGTGGTGCGCGTCCCCGGGTTCAGGGTCAAACCGTTGTGGGCAAGCGTGCCCGGGGCCGCTGCGGGAGCCGGAGGCTGCACCGCTGCTGCGGAGGGGGTTCCCTGGCTTCCGCCGAGGGAGGAAGGAGCATCAGCGGACACGGGCGTCTCGCCTTCGCCTGCAGACTCTCCACGGGGACGGCGGAGCATGGCTGAAATCCGGGCCCGCAGTTCCCGGGGCCGGAAGGGCTTGGTGATGTAGTCGTCGGCGCCGGCTTCCAGCCCCATAAGGGTGTCGAGCTCCTCAGCCCGGGCGGTGAGCATCACGATGTAGGCATCGCTGAACTGCCGCAGCTGCCGGATTACCTCAAACCCGTCAATGTCCGGAAGACCCAGGTCCAACGTGACGACAGTGGGATTATGCAGCCGCACTGCCTCAACACCTTCGGAGCCGTTCGGAGCAGTAAAGACGTTGAAACCTGATTGCTGCAGAACTGCGTTAAGAAGATCGCGGATATCTGCATCATCCTCGATGATGACGGCTACACGTTGAATTTCCATGTTTTTGTTTTTTCCTGTCCTGCGAGACCTTCTGAATCCCCGCTCCCCTTGCTCGGTATCCTACAGGAGCACCCCTATACTCTGAGCTACCACTACAGGAATCCGGGGGTTCCCTTTTTTCATGTCCAGTCTCAAAGACCGAGTGGCCACGCTTCCTGGTATCAAATCGCAGTTTAATGAATTGAGTCTTCGGCGCCGGCTGCTGGTAAGCCAGCAGCCGTTGCTGATATCGGTTGGCATAGCGATCGTGATTACCGCCGTGGTGGCCCCGGATGTATTACGCAGCCACAGTTTTCAATTCGCACTGGTGCTCCTTGCCGCTCTGACTTTGGCATGCGTGGTTGTCCCGTGGGAACGGTATCCCCCGTTGGCCTATTGGTGCATCCCCGTCCTGGACTTCGCTGTTGTGGGCGGCCTCTATTACGAGGGCCGCAACTCAGTGATCGGACTTAGTTTCCTGGCAGTCTTCCCCGTTTTCTGGATGGCCTGGTCCGGTGCTGCTCCGCGCAGGGCATGGCTACTCAGCTATGTCTGCACCACGATGCTGCTGTGGGCACCACTGTTCACGCAGGCGGGCGGTTTCCCCGCCCGGGAGGATCTGGTGGCCCCCCTCCTCATCCCGTTCGTCATGTTTGCCATGGGCGTGGTGATCTCGACGATGGAATCGGATACCACGTCCCAGCAGAAGCGGCTTGTGGCGATTGAAACCGAGCTGCAGGCCAGCCTGCGGGAGACCCGCCGACGCTCGCAGTTGCTGGACGCCGTGCTGGAAACGGTCGATGTGGGCGTGATGGCGGTGGATGCTGCGGGCCGGACCATCCTGATGAACAGCCGCCAGCGGATCAACCATGCGTTGGCCGGTCTCCACGACGGAGCAGACACGGGCAGCGATGCCCGGATTTACGGCCTGGACCAGCTCACGCCGGTGCCCCTGGCGCAAAGGCCTTCGCAGCGGGCCATGCGCGAAGAATCTTTTTCGGACGTCATTGTCTGGGTTGGAACCGGGGAGCGGCAGCGTGCCCTCGCCGTCTGTGCCCGTGCCATGCACGAACAGGGAGAATTCGCCGGCTCCGTGCTGGCCTACAGCGATGTCACGGAAATGGTCAATGCACTCAATGCCCGGGAGGATTTTGTTTCCAGTGTCTCCCACGAGCTGCGGACCCCGCTGACCTCGATCATCGGCTACCTCGACCTCGTCGTTGATGACGAAGAGACCGCCGGCCTTCCGGGGCACCTCGTGAACGCCCTGCAGGTGGCCCAGCGCAACGCCGAGCGGCTGCTGCTGCTGGTGGCCGACCTGCTGACCACCGCCTCCGGAACCATGCACCTGCAACGCTCCGAAACCGATGTCGCCGAATTGGTGAGTGTGGCCTTGGACTCCGCGCGGCCCAGAGCCACCGCCATCGGCGTGGACCTCGGCTGTGACTGCGAAGCGGAACTGCGTGCGTCGGTGGACCCGGCCCGGATCTCCCAGGTGCTGGACAACCTGCTCTCCAACGCCATCAAATACTCCCCCGACGGCGGCAAGGTCACCGTTCGCTCCCGGATGGAGGAAGGAAACCTGGTCTTGGAGGTGGAGGACACCGGTATCGGCATGAGCGAGGCCGATCAGCGGGACGTGTTCACCAAGTTCTTCCGCACCGGCCAGGTGAAGAAAGCGGCCATCCCGGGCGTGGGCCTGGGACTCGTCATCACCAAGTCGATCGTGGAAGCCCACGGCGGGCGGATCTCGTTCAGCTCGGTGCTCGGTGCGGGGAGCACGTTCCGGGTGGAGCTGCCCGGATCCGGAAACTAACCTTCGCCGGACATAAGTCACCCGTCCTGGCCGTCCCTGGGACCGCGCCGGTTTTGGCAGGTTCGTGCCGAGCCTAGCCGCGCAGTGAGGTGAGATGGCTCCGATACCAGGACACTGTGTCCCGAATGCCGTCCTCGAAGGGGATCTGTGCGGTCCAGCCGGTGGCAGCCAGCTTGGAGACGTCGAGTAGCTTTTGCGGGGTGCCGTCGGGTTTCGAGGCATCCCACTCCACGGACCCGTTGTAGCCCACGGCGTCGGCGACAAGTTCGGCGAGTTCCTTGATCGTGAGGTCTGACCCCGTTCCCACGTTCACCTGCTGCGGTCCGTCATAATGCTCCAAGAGGTGGAGGCAGGCAGCAGCCATGTCGTCGACATGCAGGAATTCACGCCGGGGCGAACCTGTACCCCAGTTGGTCACGGTGCTCAATCCCTGTTGCGCCGCCTCGTCATAGCGGCGGATGAGACCCGGAAGGACATGGGATCCTTCCGGCGAAAAGTTATCCCCCGGACCGTAAAGGCTGGTGGGCATCGCTGAAATCCAGGGCAGCCCGTCCTGGCGGCGGACGGCCTGGATGTGCATGATTCCGGCGATCTTCGCGATCGCATATGCGTCGTTGGTGGGTTCGAGATGCCCCGTCAGAAGCGAATCCTCCGAAATGGGCTGCTCGGCAAACTTGGGGTATATGCAGGAAGATCCCAGGAAAAGAAGACGTTCCACGCCCTGTTCGCGTGCGGCGTCCAGCACATTGATCTGGATCTGCAGGTTCTCGGTCAGGAAGTCCACCGGGTACGTATTGTTGGCGAGGATGCCTCCCACCTTCGCTGCCGCCAGGACCACATAGCGGGGCGTGGTCTCCGCAAAGTATTCGAAGACGGCCGGGCGATCCTTCAGATCCAGTTCACTGGAGGTCCGGCCCAGGAGATTCGAGAAACCTGCGGATTCGAGGTTGCGCCAAATGGCCGAGCCTACGAGTCCACGGTGTCCAGCGACGTAGAAGGGAGCGTTGCGGTCGAGTTTGCCGGGCTCGAAGCCCGTGTTGTCTGCCATTGAGTGCTGCGCCACGTCAGTCATTCCAAGACTCGAGGTTCACGGTATCGACCCAATTACGGCCCGAGTGCTTGAGCATTTCGGTGTCAGCATCCACCATGATGCGGGCGAGATCGGGAGTATGTACCGTGGCTTTCCACCCAAGCTTCTCCTGTGCCTTGGAGGCATCACCAACGAGTGCGTCAACCTCCGTGGGCCGAAGATACCGTTCATCGAACTTCACGTGTTCTTCCCATTCGAGCCCTGCGTGTTCGAAGGCGATGGTGAGGAAGTCCCTCACGGTGTAGTTTCCACCGGTGGCCAGCACAAAATCCTCGGGCTCGTCCGCCTGCAGCATGCGCCACATGCCCTCCACGTATTCCGCGGCGTAGCCCCAGTCACGGATGGCGTCCAGGTTACCCATGTACAGGTACCGCTGCTGCCCGGCCTTGATGGCGGCTACGGCGCGGGAAATCTTACGGGTGACGAATGTTTCGCCGCGGCGGGGGGATTCGTGGTTGAAAAGAACTCCGTTCACCGCGTACATGCCATAGGCCTCGCGGTAGTTCTTCGTGATCCAGTAGCTGTATACCTTCGCGGCGCCGTACGGCGACCGTGGATAAAACGGAGTATCCTCGTTCTGCGGCGGCGGAGTAGCGCCGAACATTTCCGACGAGGATGCCTGGTAATACCTGGTGTCTATTCCAGTGAGGCGCACTGCCTCGAGGAGCCGAACCGAACCCATGCCCGTGGTGTCCGCCGTATGTTCGGGTTCGTCAAAGGACACACGGACATGGGACTGGGCGGCGAGGTTGTAGACCTCATCCGGCCGCAGGCCGGCGAGCAGCGTCGCCAGGCGCGACCCGTCGCTGAGGTCCCCGTAGTGCAGGAAGAGTTTTGCCTCCGGGTCGTGCGGATCCACGTAAAGGTGGTCCACCCGGGAGGTATTGAATGTCGAGGCGCGGCGGATAAGCCCGTGCACCTCATATCCCTTCCTCAGCAGAAGCTCCGCAAGGTAGGAGCCGTCCTGCCCGGTGATTCCTGTAATGAGTGCGCGCTTAACCAAAACAATCCCCCGATTACTTAATGCGTTCCTTTTGATGGTGGGCAGTGAGATGCATGAGATACGAACCATACTTAGCGACGGCGTGCTCCTCAGACAATGTCGTCTCCATAAAACGGCGGCCGTTTTCAGCAAAACGGAGCCCTTGTTCCTTGTTTGCCGCCATTGCCTCTGCGCCGCGGACAAGATCAACCGGGCTCCCTGCAGCCACTCGCATACCCGCCTGCGCGGTAGCGATTTCCTCGGCCGTGACGCTGTCCTTGTCGGTAGCGGCCAGTATGGGAACACCGGAGCTGAAATATGACGTCAATTTGCTGGGCACGGACATCTCCCGGACGCCCGGCAGTTCATTGACCAGGAGGACGTCCGCGGCGGCGAGGGCTTCCTGGAATCGATTACCGGGAAGTGAATCCACAAATTCGATCTGACCAACGCCCTGCGCGAGTTGTTCAAGCCGGCTCCGCTGGTTGCCGTCGCCGACCAATACGAAACGGACGGCACTACCCTCGCGAGAGGCAACGCGGGCTGCCTCCACCACGTTCTCCAGCCCCTGTTTGGCGCCCATATTCCCTGCATGAAGGACAACCACGTCGTCCGGCGACCATCCGAACGAGGCACGGGAAGCAGCGCGGTCCTCAAGGTTAAACGGCTTGAGGTGTGTCCAGTTACGGACGACTTCCACTCGGTCGGGGTCCACTCCGAGTTGCCCGGTCACGTAATGGCGAAAGCGCTCATGAACGACCACAACACGGTCGGCTGATCGCAGTATTTTCGATTCAACCCATTCCATGACCTTGCTGACTGCGGAACCGGAGGTTCCGGTCTCCGTAATGCCCAGGCTGTAGAGATCGTGCACCCAGATGAGGACGGGGGGCTTGGCCGGGGCCATGCGTGCTCGGAGCAGGGCGATCCCCGTGGCGAAAAGGGCTGGGCTAACGAGGATGACCGCGCTCTGCGGGCCCCAGCGTGCAAAGGCCAGTCGAAGGCCAAAAGAAAGCTCCATACAGAGCCTTGCGAAGCTCCGAGGCCTGGCAGGGACGAGATGGTTTAACCGTCGAACGGGTACGCCCCCGATTGCTTCAGAGATACTCCATCCCTTGTATCCCGGCCGCCGCCGCCACTCCGGGTAATGCGGATAGCCCGTAAGTACGCTTACTCGGTAACCCTTATCGGAAAGTCCGGTAGCCAACCCAGAGATATATGGCGCGTTGCCGGATGGCTCGGGGCTGTAATTCAAGCCCGCAATGAGTATTTTTGGGTTAGTTGGAATCACATGGGGAGACTAGCAGTCGGATGAGACCTAAACGATGGATTGAATTTCATTTAGTACTCGAAGCCGCAATGCGTGGTTGGGTGCCCTTTTATGAAAAACAAGTGTTTATGTGAGTACCGGAAATGCATGCAGTAGGTGATTTCTTCCGTAACCATCGCTCGCCGCACCCCCCAACCAACCGTTCAGCTGCCGCTCTCGGCGGCCCACCCGCAGAAAGCAAGGGCTACCGGCCTCGTGCAGCCAACAGTCCCGGGTTCCGTGCGCACACGGCTCAAGGGATAGGCTGGTAGCCGTCTTCCGCTATCGAACCTTTGGGGTAACAGTGCGTCTCTCGGTTATTGGCTGCGGCTACCTGGGCGCCGTCCACGCGGTTTCCATGGCCCGGCTTGGACATAACGTTGTGGGGATCGACGTCGACACCGCAAGGATCGCGGACCTCGCCGCGGGCCGGGCGCCGTTCTTCGAGCCCCGCCTGCCTGAGCTCCTTGCGGAAGGGCTGGAGAGTGGCCGCCTGAGGTTCAGCAGCGACCTGGCGGACGCCGCCGGCGCTGACGTCCATTTCGTCTGCGTGGGCACGCCCCAGCGCAAAGGCGAGTACGCCGCGGACATGCGGTACGTGGACGCGGCAGTCGCCGGCCTGGCGCCGTATCTGGCGCCCGGCAACATAGTGGCCGGCAAGTCCACCGTCCCGGTGGGCACCGCCGCACGGCTGGCCGATCAGCTGGCCGAAGCCGCGCCGGAAGCGATCCTGGCCTGGAATCCGGAATTCCTGCGCGAGGGTCACGCCGTCCAGGACACGTTAACCCCTGACCGCTTTGTCTACGGTGTTCCCGACGACGCGGCGGGAGCCGCCGCCGTCGCGGCGCTGGACGAGGTTTATTCCACACCTTTATCCGCCGGCACCCCTCGCATGGTGGTGGACTATGCCACGGCGGAACTGGTCAAGACCGCGGCCAATTCCTTCCTGGCCACCAAGATCAGCTTCATCAACGCCATGGCGGAGGTCTGCGAGGCGTCGGGTGCGGATGTCACGGCCCTGGCCGACGCCATCGGCATGGACGAACGCATCGGACGGAGCTTCCTGAATGCCGGCGTCGGGTTCGGCGGCGGCTGCCTGCCCAAGGATATCCGTGCGTTCATGGCACGGGCCGGGGAACTGGGTGCCGACCAGGCACTGACCTTCCTGCGCGAGGTGGACGCCATCAATATGCGCCGCCGTTCCAAGGTTGTCGAAATGACACGCGAAATCTGCGGCGGCTCCCTCCTGGGCAAGCGGGTGACCATCCTGGGCGCCGCCTTCAAGCCGGAGAGCGACGACGTACGCGACTCCCCTGCCCTGAGCGCCGCGGCCCAGATGCAGCTTCAGGGTGCCACCGTGACCGTGGCCGACCCCCAGGCCCTGCAGAACGCGAAGGGCCGCTTCCCCGAACTGAACTACGAGCCCGTCACCGGGAATGCGCTGCTGGGGGCCCATGCCGTGGTGCTGCTGACCGAGTGGAAGGAATACCGGTCCCTCGACCCGGAAGCCACCGGGACCCTCGTTGCGGATCGGAACATCATTGACGGCCGCAACGTCCTCGACCCGGCCGCCTGGCGGGGCGCCGGTTGGAACTACCGCGGCATGGGCCGGCCCTAACCGCCCGGGAGCCCGTTAGTCGTCCGGTCCGGCAGCCGCACGAGGTCGCACGAGGCCGGACGCCTCAGTTTGCCGCCAGCAGCGCTTCTTCCAAGGCAACCCAGGCGAGCATGGCGCACTTGACCCGCGCCGGGTAGCGGGCCACGCCTGCAAAGGCCGCGGCGTCGCCGAGCACTTCCTCATCCGGTTCAACACTGCCCCGCGAACGCATCAGCGTCCGGAACTCGTCCACCAGCGAGAGGACTTCGTCCCGCTCCAGGCCGGCCGCGAGTTCCGTCAGCACAGAAGCGGACGCCATCGAGATGGAGCAACCCTGTCCTTCCCAGCTGATGCCGTGCACGGTGGAACCGTCGACGGCGGCCCGCAGGGTGATCTCATCGCCGCAGGTGGGGTTCAACTGGTGGGACTCCCCCGAAGCCAGCCCGTCCGGGGCCGCTGCCAAGCCGTCGCCGCGGCGCCGCTTGGCGTGTTCCAGGATGATCTGCTGGTAGAGCTGCTGCAGGTCCGAACTCATTTACTTCACTCCAAAGAACGGACGGACGCCGGCCACTGCGGCTAGGAACGCGTCAACGTCGTCCGTGGTGTTGTAGAGGTACGTACTGGCACGAGTGGTGGAGACCAGCCCCAGCCTGCGGTGCAGCGGCTGGGCGCAGTGGTGTCCCACGCGCACGGCAATCCCCTGGTCATCCAGGAACTGGCCTACGTCGTGGGAGTGGACGCCGGCGACGTCGAACGCCGCCAGGCCGATCCGTTCCACACCGGCTTTCGGACCCAGCACTCGGATCCCGTCAATCTGCTCCAGGCCCTCTACCAGGCGCTGGCCAAGCGTGGCTTCCCAGGCGTGGATGCGGTCCATCCCGGTCTCGGTGAGGTAGTTCGCTGCCGTACCCAGGGCCATAGCCTGCGAGATCCGCTGCGTTCCGGCCTCGAAACGCTGGGGTGCGGGCAGGTACGCGGCCTTTTCCATCGTCACCGTGGTGATCATGGACCCGCCGGTGAGGAACACCGGCATGGCATCCAGCAGCTCGGCCTTGCCGTAGAGGGCGCCGATGCCCGTGGGCCCGAGCATCTTGTGCCCGGAGAAGACCAGGAAGTCGACGTCGAGCGCCTTCACGTCCACCGGCAGGTGCGGCACGGACTGGCATGCATCCAGCACCACCAGGGCGCCATGGCGGTGTGCCATGGCCACCAGGGTCTCCACCGGGTTGATGGTGCCGAGCACGTTGGAGGCATGGCTGAACGCCAGGATCCTGGTGCGCGGCCCGATGATGAGCTCGGCCTCCTCGAGCCGCAGCGCGCCGTCGTCGTCCACCGGAATGTAGCGCAGAGTTGCGCCGGTGCGGGCCGCAAGCTCCTGCCACGGGATCAGGTTGGCGTGGTGCTCCATTTCGGTGACGACTATTTCGTCCCCGGGTTTCAACGCGAACCGGGCTGCAGCTTCTCCCCCTCGGCCCAGGGAAGCGTTGGAGAAGGAGTAGGCCAGCAGGTTCAGGCCTTCGGTGGCGTTGGAGGTCCACACCAGCTCATTGGGACGGGCGTTAATGAAGGCCGCCACCGTTTCGCGGGCCTGCTCGTAGACGTCGGTGGCGGCGACGGCAAGGGTGTGGGCGCCGCGGTGGACCGCGGAATTGCGCTGCTCGTAGAACTCCTGCTCGGCTTCGATGACACTCAGCGGGTTCTGGGAGGTGGCACCCGAGTCAAGGTAGACCAGCCGGTGCCCGTTGACCTCCTGGTCGAGGATCGGGAAGTCGTTGCGGATGCGCAGCACTTCGGCGTTGTCCATGGGCCCGGTTGCCGGGCGCAACGTTGCGGGGGTAGTCACCACAGGCACGTTCGTTACTCCTCTGCTGGCGGCGTCCTGCATTACGCAAGACAAATCTTCCCTAATCGTCCCACGCAGCAGGGGGCAATGCATCTGAGTCTGGCCTAAGTTCCGTTCGTCCCTGGGCGAAATACTACAAACCCAGCGGCAGCCCTTGGGCACCGGGCCGTACGACGGCGATGCGCCGGACGGTGCCGCCGCAGGAGTAGGTAAGGCCAGCACAAAACCGGGTATGGGCCCGCGTTAAGGTTCCGCCTCCCAACCGGTAGCTTTCCAGCCAAAGACGTTTGGACAGCCGGGAAGGAACATGCGCAGGAAATCCACCGAGCGCCCTCCGAGCTACCGGATCCGCCGGGCAGCCAAAGCTGCTGCCGCCGTGGTGCTTGCAGCCGGCATTCTTGCGGTGGTCCTGTGGCCTACACCGGTCGACCGCCCGTTGTACGGGAGGCTGCTGAGGGCCCTGCAGCGGCTCGAGGAGCTGGGCCTGCCCGGGTTGAGCTACGCCGTCCTCGAGGCCTCCGCAAACGTGGCGCTCTTCGTGCCGCTTGGTTTCATGGCGGCCCGCCTTATGGCACCGCAGCGGTGGTGGATCGCTTTGTTGATCTGCACCGTGCTGTCCGGAACCGGCGAACTGGCCCAGGAGCTGTTCCTGCCCGAGCGGGTGGGCAACGCGAGGGACGTCCTGTTCAACTGCGCCGGCGCGCTGGCCGGGATCGGGATGGCCGCGTTGCTGCGGCGGGGTGCGCGGCGGGGTGTGCGGCCGGAACTGCCGATCAGGTGATTGCCACATTGCGGAACTCCACCGGGAAATCCCCGGCATAGTTGCGGGTGAGGCTGAAGTAACCGCCGCGGTAGCTGCGTTCGACAGCCATGCCTGCCCATCCGGAGCTGTCCCGGCGGGAGAAGCGCAGGCTGTCGGGGGCTATCTCGACTCTAAACGAGAGCCATTCGCCGGATTTGGCCGGCTCGGTCTCCAGGACGGCGAGCCGCAGGCCGTTTGGTTCGCCTGAATGGCGCAGCAGCAGTGCCATTTCCCCGTTCGGCCGGAACACGAGGTGGTAGCCGCCCACCTCGCTCGGTATCAGCACCCGGTAGGGCAGGTCGTTATCCTGCCCGAACGCCAGGCCGGCGTGCCCTTCGACGCCGGGAAGCTGTCCCGGCCAGCGCATCTCGAACTCAATGCTGTACACGTCCTGCTCCACCGGCCCCATGGACCCCATCCGGTAGCTGCTGTTCACCGGGGCGTGGAGCCGAAGCACCCCTTCGT
Organism: Arthrobacter sp. zg-Y844; assembly: GCF_024385465.1. Classification (GTDB taxonomy): domain Bacteria; phylum Actinomycetota; class Actinomycetes; order Actinomycetales; family Micrococcaceae; genus Arthrobacter_B. The sequence goes on along the minus strand of NZ_JANFLS010000004.1, from coordinate 250,810 downwards.
CCGCGTCCAATTGCGGCTGCACGTCCCACCCTTGTTTCACTGTCCAGGGGAGGTCCCCGGCTGCCCGGAGACCATCCCCGAAGCGATCGGCGGTCTCCGGCGAGGTCCGGACCGACAGATAGGGAACGTTGGCACTCATGAGCCCCGCGACTCCAAGCCCGATCAGCCGGTCCCGCTCCGCCCGGGAGTGGACCTCCCAGCAGATCACCGGCTTCCCCGTTGCCACCGCGGCGGTGATCTCCGCGTCCGTGGCGAGGGTGTTGATTCCCAGGAACGTGAACCGCTCAGAGTTATCCGGCAGCAAGGACATCTGTTCCTCGGTGAAGTAGCCCCAGCTGTCGTATCCCCGCTCGGTCACCGCACGAATCTGCTTTGCAACTGCGGACTGCTTCCAGATGATGTGCCGGCGCGAATCCGGATAGGTGTCCATCAAGTCCAGGAGGGCTTTGGTGTTGGTGCCCTGCTTGTCCTCGAGGAAGATCACATGCGTGCCGGCGAACGCGTCCAGGACCTCCTGCAGCCGGGGAATCGGTTCCACCGGCATGTGCGGGCCCAGCCACGGCCGGGCGTCGACGCGCAGCCGCGACAGGTCTTTCCAGGTCGTATCGCCAATGACCAGGTTCTGCCCGGTGGTTCTTCCGGTATCGATGTCGTGATGACAGACCAGGGTGCCGTCCGCCGTCGAGCACACCGAAACTTCCAGGGCCGGAGCCCCGGCACGGGCCGCTTCCCGGTAGGCAGTCATTGTGTGTTCGGGCCAGTTGTCCCAGGATCCGCGGTGGGCCACTTGGAAGGGATGCGAATCGAAGAGTGAGCGCACCGTGTGCACCTGGGCTGCCGCGGGGGTCTCTTCGGAGGCACCGGCGTCCGGATCCACGTCCTTGGGCATGCATCCGGCCAAGGCCAGGCCGATGGTTCCCAAGGCCAATACGCTGCGGCGGCTCGGCCCGGAGGGCGCCGGGGCGCCCAGGCCGGGAGTGCCGCGGTGTTTCATGCGTTCAGGGCAGAGTCGCCGGGTAAACCGGTGATTGCGCTCAGCGCGCGGCGCAGCATCGTAGAAGAGGTGGTTGCCGTATACGGCAGGTAGACGACTTCGACACCGATCAGCTTCATATCCCGTTCCAGACGTACGCCCTTCGGTGTGCCCCGCCAGTCGTCGCCTTTGAAGAAAACGTTGAATCCGACTTCGCGCCACGTCTCGGCCTTATTCACGTGTTCATCCACCACCACGGCGTCCACGAACCGGATACTGCGCACGATCTCCAGCCGCTCGGCCAGCGGAACCACCGGGGTGGTGCCTTTAAGCCGCTGGGACATTTCCGCCGAAGCGACGCCGGCGATAAGGAAATCACACCGGTCCCGGGCCTCACGCAGCAGGTTCAAATGGCCGATATGGAAGAGATCGTAGACGCCCGAGGCGTAACCGACTTTTACAGGCATGACCTATGGACCCCCAGCTGCGACAGTGACTTTCCGGCTTATCTTCCAGTCCCGGGAACCGGCGGTAAAGGGCATTTTTCGGCTTCGAGTAACCTCACTGCAAACACGGGTACCGGTGCGCGGATGCCGCGTAACGTCGGGCACAAGTCGGGTAATGGACACCGTGCAAACGGCCTCTTCCGCATGGCTACGATGCTCACAGTCTCGGGCAAATCGTCCCGACCCCATGTAAACGAGGCGTGGCGTGCGTAAATCATTAGCAGCTCTATTGGCGGTTGCGGCCCTGGCAGCAACCACGTTGGCAGGGACAGCAACGCCGGCGTCTGCCATTAGCCCCGGCGTCGCTTTTTCTGCCACCGACCTGCCCACCTGGCAGACCAACGGCATCGTCTGGGCATTGGCACAGTCCAACGGCATCGTCTACGCCGGCGGCACCTTCACCGCCATCCGCCCGCCCGGCACCACCGCCGGCGGCACCGGAACACGCAGCGCCGTGAACTTCGCCGCTTTCGACGCCTACACAGGGAACCCGACCAACTGCAACCTCTCGGTCACCGGCGGCAGCGGCACCGTCCGCGCCATGGATGTTTCCCCTGACGGGCGAACCCTCTACATCGGCGGCAGCTTCAGCTCCGTCAACGGCGTCAATGCCTCAAGCATCGCCGCGATCAACCTGCCCGGCTGCACCGTCAAAACCAGCTTCAATCCCGGCGGCGTTTCCGCCACCGTCCGCGCCATCGACGCCACCAGCGACACCGTGTATTTCGGCGGGGACTTCCGCACCGTCCGCAACACCCCCCGTGAGCGCCTCGCCGCCGTCACTCCGACCGGAGCACTGCTGCCCTGGGCCCCGTCGGCGGACCTGCCCATCCGGGCCCTGCACGTCCCGCCCGCCAAGAACGTGGTCATCGCCGGCGGAGACTTCACGACCATGAACGGCACCGACTCCAAGTCCCTGGCAGTCCTGGACCCGGTCTCGGGCAGCAACATCAGGACATATCCGAACTTCTTCATTCCGAGAACGTCAGTAGTGAAATCCATCACCTCCGATGCCACCAGCTTCTACATCGGCAACGAAGGAACCGGTGGTGGTGTCTTCGACGGACGGGCCCGCCTCGATCTGGGCACGTATGACCAGGTCTGGAGGGACACCTGCCTCGGTGCCACGCAGGCCGTGTCCATCTACCAGCACAGCCTCTACGCCGCGCATCACTCCCACGACTGCGGCAGCATGGGTTCATTCACCGATGGAAGCCGGATCCACCTCAGTGCCCAGGACGTGGACAACCCCTCCCCCATGATGCAGTGGAACCCCCTGACCAATGACGGGCAGGGTGAAGGCATCGGTCCGCGGACCCTTGCACACACCACCACCGGATCAAACGACGTGCTGTGGGTCGGCGGGGAGTTCACCACCACCAACGGCAAGGCCCAGCAAAGCCTGACCCGGTTCGGCCCCGGTCCTGGCACCGCCGGCCCCGGCACACCCCGGTTCGTCAGCGTCGAGTCCCGCGCCGTCGGGCAGAACACCATCCGCTGGCAGACGGCAACAGACCCCGACGACTCGGAGCTGACCTACAGCATCTACCGCAACGGATCCTCCACCCCGTTGCGCACCGTAGCGGCGTCCTCTCTCTGGTGGAACCTGCCGCAGGCCTCATTCACGGACACCACCGCGACACCCGGGGTCAGCTACTCCTACCGGGTCCGCGCCAACGATCCCGACGGACACGCGGGACCGCTCTCGGCCCAGGTACAGATCACCACGGCCACCACGGCGCAGGCCTACTCCTCCAGGGTCCGCGCGGACGGCGCGGAAACCTACTGGCGCCTCGGCGACTCCTTTGCCGCCGCGCCGGATTCCGCAGGCGACCGGATGGGTCTGCCCTACGGCTCTCCCGTCATGGGCTCAGCCGCCGGCGCACTTGCCGGCGACGCCAACCGGGCCACCAGCTTCGACGGTGTGGACGATTTCGTCTACGGCCCGCAGCGGGTCACCCCGCCCAAGGTGTTCAGTGCAGAGGCCTGGTTCCGGACCGACACCACCACGGGCGGAAAAATCTTCGGCTTCGGCAACGGACAGCCGCGCCGAAACAATACTTCCCCCGGCCTCAGCAGCAGCTACGACCGGCACGTCTACATGAACAACGCCGGCAACCTGATCTTCGGGGTCTGGAACGGCAGTGCACAGACGCTCGTCTCGCCCGCTACCTACAACGACGACGCCTGGCATCATGTGGTCGCCACCCAGGGGCCCAACGGCATGGTTCTCTATGTCGACGGCGTGCAGGTGGGCGCGAACGAGGTGACCACCAACGAATCGGTCGCCGGATCCTGGCGGATCGGCGGAGACCAGCTGGGCTCGACGTGGCCGCAGATGCCCCGCAGCCGGTATTTCAAGGGCAGCGTTGATGAATTCGCCGTCTACCCCACGGCCCTGAGCCAGGCCACGGTGCAGGCGCACTACACAGCCGCCGGCGGAGGCGCCCCGGCTCCGGACAGCACGCCGCCGTCGGCGGTGGGAGGTGCAACTGCCTCCCTCTCGGGAACCACCGTGAATCTGGGCTGGACCGCTGCCACCGACAATGTTGGAGTCACCGGGTACCGGGTCCATCGGTCCACCGTGGAGGATTTCACTCCGTCCGCAGGAACCCTGCGGGCCACGGTGCCCGGAACGGCACTGTCCTACGAGGACAGGGAACTGGCACCAGGGACCTACCATTACCGGATCGTGGCAGTTGACGCCGCGGAGAACAGCGGACCGGCTTCGGCGCCGGCCTCCGCAACAGTTCCCACCGCCGAAGTCCCCGTGCAGCCGGTCACGCTGACGTTGACGCCGTCGGAGGACACCTACGTTAATCAAGCAGCACCGAACTCGGCGTTCGGCTCCCCCGTCACCATGGCCTCCCGCGGCAACCTTGGCTACACCTCGTATCTGCGGTTCCTGCCCGGCACCGAAGTGCCGGACGGGATGCGCCTGCAATCGGCCACCCTCCGGCTCTACACCACGACCGAGTCCATCGCGGGATCGGTGGACCAGCACACAATCCACTCCGTTACCGGCAGCTGGTCGGAGGCGGCTACCAGTTGGAACACCAGGCCGGCTCTGGCTTCGACCCTGCTGGGCAGCATCGCACCTACCGCAGTGAACAGTGCCTACACCATCAACCTTGATCCGGAGGCCGTCTCCGCGCTGTTGGCCGGACCGGTGAACCTGGGCATCACCAGTACCGGCACGGACAACGCGTGGTTCTACACCAGAGAAGCATCATCCACCCGCCGTCCGGTCCTGACCCTCGTCTTCGCCCCCTGACATCCGGCCGGCGGGGCACACGTTCCGCCTTGAAGAGAAAGCGCATCGCATGAAAACAGGTCTCAGTAAACAACCCGTGGCGGCACGTCTGCTCGCCGCCGGGCTGTTGGTTCCGTTGCTGGGGACGGCCACAGCCTGCAGTTCCTCCGATCCCGGGCAGGGAAACCCGAAGGCTACGGCCAGCTCCATCCCCTCCGCACCCCCTTCCCCGTCCGGCGGCGGCAGCACCGCCGCCGAATCCCCGTCCGGCGCTCCTGACGCGGAGGAACAGCCCACCGGCGACCAGTCCCCGCAGCCGGCACCGGAGCCCACCTTCAACGACGCCGAGAAGGTCTTCCTCGAGGGCAAGGTGCCCGAGGGCGTTGATCCTAACGCCGTACTGCAGGTCGGCCAGGAACGATGCGACGTTCTGTTGAGCGCAAAGGCATCCGATCCCGAGGCCGTGGTCAGCGAGCTGATTACGAATCCCTCGACCGAGATGGCCGACGCGATCAATGCTCTGTGCGCGGACCTGCTGCCGGAGCTCGAGGCATCCGCACTCGGATTCCCGGACGGGGTTTTCATTGTGGGCGAGCCCGCACCCCACGCAGAAGAACCCTCCATCGCTCCCGGCACCTACCGTGCCTACACAGGCATCGACGGATGCAGCATCTCGATCTATACCGGGTCCGGCGCGCTGATCGGAAACTACGACGGCTCCGCACCGGTCACTATCGGGGCAGATGCCGCACGGGTGGATTCCAGCCAGTGCCACTCCTGGTTCCGCTCATGAGGCGCCGGATCCACCAAGCACCGCAACCAACCAGCCATCTTATCCAAGGGAAGGGGTAACCAATGGATATGCGCGAACAGATTCTCGTCCTGCGACGAAATTGGATGCTTATTGTTTCATTCGCTCTTATTGGCCTGATCACGGCCGGCGTGGTGTCTGTCATCATGCCGAAGGATTACACCGCAAACAGCAGTATTTTTGTCTCGACCCAAAACGTGGAGTCATCGGCCGAACTACAGCAGGGCAGTGTTTTCGCGCTGGCCCGGGTGCAGTCCTACGTCGACCTGGTCAGGAAGCCGCAGGTCCTGGACCCGGTGATTGAAAAGCTCGGCCTCGACACCACCGCGCCGGAGCTGGCGAAGAACGTCAAAGCCTCGACCTCCCGCAACACGGTGATCATTGAGATCGAAGCCGTCGACTCCTCTCCTGAGCGTGCCGCGGAAATTGCCAACGGCGTTGTCTCAAGCCTGATTGTGTCCGTGGCAGACCTGGAGCGTCCCACCAACGGACTGCCCTCGCCGGTCCGGCTGTCCTCAGTGGACACTGCGCAGGCACCGGCCAGCCCGTCCAGCCCCAAGACTTCCCTGAATCTGCTGCTCGGCCTGCTTTACGGCCTGGCCGCCGGGCTGGTGGTAGCCATCCTGAGGAACGTCCTGGACCGGCATGTCCGGACGGAAGCAGATCTGCGCAGGTCCACCTCGCTGGCGCTGCTGGGCGGTATCACTGAATCGGCGACCCCCGGGGTCTCCTCCGCACCGTTCGTGCTCGGCGGCTCGGGCAGCGATGCGTTCCGCCAGCTGCGGACCAACTTGGAGTTCGCCGCCGTCGGACATGAGATGCAATCCGTAGTAGTCACGTCGTCCCAGGCCGGAGAAGGCAAAAGCACAGTAGCCCTGAACCTGGCGCTGAGCATCGCGCAAAGCGGCCGCAGCGTCCTGCTGGTCGACGCTGACCTGCGCCTCCCTTCGGTGGCCGCTGCCACCGGTTTGGAGCAAACCGTGGGACTGACCACGGTATTGATCGGGCGTACCAACCTCTCCGATGCGGCGCAGCACTGGGGCAACGGCGGCTTGTCCGTCCTGACCTCGGGTCCGTTGCCGCCAAACCCCACGGAACTGCTGGGTTCATCCACCATGCAGAAGCTGATCGGGGAAATGGAGGAGGCATACGACGTCGTGATCTTTGATGCCCCGCCGGTGTTGCCGGTCGCCGACGCCACTATTCTGACCCGGTACACGGACAGCCTGCTGCTGGTGGTCGGTGCGACAAAGGTCAGCCAGCACAATCTGTCCAAGGCAGTTGAACAGCTGAACCTGGTGAAAGCCAATGTCATCGGGGTCGTCCTGAACCGCATACCGCGGAAGGGCCCGGATGCGAACTCGGCGTACCTCGCCGGCTACGGAGCCGTTCCGGCGTCCCCGCTGGACGGGGAGCAGAGCGGCCAGCCGTCGTCGCCGATCGCCGAAGCTGAGGCTGCCATCGTGCACGGCGGTGAGGGCCGCAGCGCCCGCCGGAAGCACCCTGTAAAGAGCTGATTCCCAGTCCCCCTGCGGACCCGACGGACCGCACTGTGTCATGCGGCAGGCAAAGGCCCGGCACCTGATCACCCTGGTCAGGTGCCGGGCCTTTGCCTGCATTCCTCCCCTGATGGGGCACCGGTACCTTCTGCCCGTGCAGCCCGGCTGTTCGGACAGCGGCTCCCGCGTCTACCGGCTGGAGACCTCCTGCGTCATCGCTGCCTCAGCTCCGCTGCGGCGCCTGACGGCCAGACTGAGCAAGCCGCAGGCCGAGGCCAGGGCGACGGCACCTGCAAAGCCCCACGCTGCGGCCACCACGGATCCCGTCAGGGCGAAACAGAGCGGCAGTACCAGGGTTAGGCCGGCAAGGACTGCACGCATAAGGGTGGAAAGCCGGTTGGCCTCGGAGGCCCGGAAATAGGCCAGCATGACCGTGTAAGGGACCATGGCCAGGTAGTGCATGGCATACGGCCAGCGCAGCTCCGTGGCGTTGGACCAGGTATCGCCCAATACGAATTCCCCGGCAGCATCGGGCAGAAGCAGTACGGCAGCACCCCAGGCCACAGCGAGTCCACACACCACCGCCGAGGCTTCCAGCAGCCGCCGCCGGAACACTGCCGTCCCCCGCGAGCGCACCAGTTCCGGAATGATCGCCGTCTTCACTGCACCGAAAACCGTGTTCAGCGGCGAAAACAGCAACTGCGCCGCACGCAGTGCCCCGACACCGGCGGCCCCCAATGGAAAGACCAGCAGATACAGCACCGCGAAGCTCGAGGCGTTGAGGGCAGCGAACTCTGCGAGATAACGGAATGCACAGTCCCGGTTCAGCCGCAGCCAGCGTGCTCCGGCCATCACAGCCGGCACACTTCGGACAAGTATCAGGCCAACGACCAACGCTGCGAACGCCCCCGCGATCCACCATAAGAGCACCGGAGCCAGGGACCAGCCAGCGTTCGCCGCCAGCAGCATGGCAGGAATGGACAGGCCTGCCCAGAGCCCGTCTATGGCCAGCGCCCGTGCCGGCAGTCCCTGACAGATGAAGAGGTACCGAAGGCTGTCCTGCAGCAGGATAAACGGTGCTGCCAGCGCCATGACCATCCACAGGAGTGCGTCCTGCCCTTCTGCGAGGGCAGCAACTCCCAGCAGGAACAGCGCCGCCGGTACGGCCACGAGTACCGATCCGCCCAGGCTGGCGGCGATGACCTGTGCGTTGAGGGCACCGGTGCGCGAGTAGCGCACCAGCAGAGTTTCACCCACGAATGCGCGCTGCGCTCCGAGGAACAGCAGCAACCCGGCATACGCGAGCGAAAACTGGCCGAACTCGCCGGTGCCTGCCACGTTCGCCGCCACGGCAACGGCCACGAAATTGGACACACTCGAGACACCCTGGTCGGCGAAGGTGGCAAAGCGGCGCATTGCTCCCATCAGCGCAGCCGGAGGAGCTTGGACCGCCAGTGCCGTACGAACGCGGCACCGAGCACAACGTGTGCGGCGGCCAGGATGAGGTAAACGGTGAGGAAGACCGAAGGCGCGGGCAGCGCCAGGAAAGCCAGGCAGGTAATTCCATAATCCGCGGGGAGCATCACCACGGAACGGACGAACAGGCGCCGGTCGGCATTCGGATTCGCGCCGGCGACCTGTCCGGAACACCCATCGGGCCCGTGACCCGGGCCGCGATCCGTCCGGGCGTTCCTGGCCAGCTGGTCGAAGAGCATTCCCCCGAAGAAAATCACAGAGCTGGCCAGCAGGAAAACACCGCAGGCGAGAGCCAGCAGCACGACGTCGTAATCCGTTGTCCGCGCGAGAAAGCAGAAAGCAGCCACATGCATTACCGTTATCCGGCCGTTGTCCAGCAGGTGGTCCAGCCACTCCCCGTAGGCCGTGCTGCTGCCCTGCAGCCGGGCCAGCTGCCCGTCCGCGGAATCAAGGACATACCCGGCAGCGAGCAGCACGCCCGCCAGTGCTGCCGCCGGCTCGGGCTGCGCCCAGAGCGCCAGCCAGACCAACGACCCGTAGGTCAGGACCGCTCCGGCCCAGGTCACATGATTGGGGGCGATCCGGGTTCCCCGAAGGGCCGCTGCGACGGCGCGGCCGGCCGGCCGGTTCACGTAGAGCAGATACAACGGGGCGCCCTTGCGGGTTTTCTGCGCCTGTCTCAGCTGGTCAAAGGAGGCACGGAATCCCGGGCGGTCCGGTGCCTGGGGCAGGGGCAGGGGCCCGCTCATGGTGTGCTCCTTTCGCGGCCGTTGGCCACGGTGGTCAGGATGAGGATGGAAACCGCCAGGATCATCAGCCGGCCCATGGACTGAAGCAGCGATCCGCGCATCAGGATGAAGAGGTAGCCCGCAAAGATCGAGATACCCAGATACCCGACGGATCCCATTCCCAAAACGTCTGCCCGGTACGCCGTGTCCAGGCGGCGGGCCAAGACGCCGAGGCCGGCGAAGGCCAGCACCACGCCGAGCAGTCCGAAGTTGATCCAGGCCTCCGCCCATAGCGGCGCCGACAGGTTGAGATTTGAGTTGTTCATCCAGATGCCAACCTCAACACCGGTGTCGTACGGCTTATCCGGCCAGCCCACCCGCGGCACCCAGAAAAGCAGCGGCCCCAGCGCCTGCATACCCCAGGACAGTCCGTGGTCAGCGGTATAGCCGAGGGTGTTGGCCAGCATGGTGAACTGGTCGTAATCCTTCGTGGCGATCATGGTCCACACCGAATCGACCTGCAGCGGAGCCTGCGTACCGGCGGCCCGGCGGGTGATGTCCGACAGCGGGAAAACGAAGATCGAGGCAAGTGTTCCGCCCAGGATGGCAAGGTTGAACAGCGCCTTGCGTCCCCGGATCAGCGGGAGGACCAGCCCGAACAGTACAGCCAGGACCCAGTAGCGTGAATTGGAGATCGGGTTGTTCACGACGACGTTCATCAGCACCAGCGCCACCATGAGGATGACGTCCAGGATTACCAGCGCATGCTCCCGGGTACGGACCACGTGAATGTAGAAGATAAGCGCGCAGAGGTTGGCCACCGACCCTGCGCCGGAGATGATCGCCCGCAAGGCCTGGCCGCTGTCCGGGTTGATCGCATCAAGTGCCGCGCCGGCCTCCTGCCTGCTGAGGAAAAAGACGGCCATACCTCCCACCTGGACGATATAAATCAGTCCCGCAGCCAGCGCACCAATGGAAAACATGCGCAGGACCCTTATGCCGCGCAGCCTGTGCACACGCATCCGGGGCTTATCTGCCTGCGGCCGGCGCAGCCGTGAGTGGTATGCGATGTCGAAACAGACGCATCCCAGAAGGGTAAGCAGGCTGGCCCCCGTCAGCATCTGGTCGTCCACTTGGATCGCGAGGGCTGTGGACCGCCCAGTGGTCAACTGCGCGAGCGGTGCCACCCCCATACAGGTATAGACGAAGATCCAGAACACACCGGAGACGGGGCGGATGGCCCGTTGGCTAAGCACGAGGGAAAGTTTCACTGCGGCGTAGAGCACGACAGCGTAGCGGATCAGGAAATCCGTGTCGGTGTAAAAAACGGCGCTGGCGCCGCGGACCAGCAGTGGGAGCACGACGCCAAAGGCGAGGAACGCCACCATGGCGGCGGCGGACCGGGCGCTCGAGCGCTTCTCGATCTCGGTACCGGCGGGCAACAGGGTTGTCATAGCTGCCTTCCATCCGACCCGGCTACGCCGCGATAGGTTGTGAGCAGGTCTTCGGCCAGTGCGCGGGTGGACCAGTTATCCCGGTGAATTCGCCGCGCGTTGCCACCTATCCGCACACGGGCAGCGGGGTTTCGGGCCAGCTCAAGCATCGCGTCCCGAACGGTGGAAACATCAGGTTCCACCACGACGGCGGCGTCCTTCCGGGCCATTAAGGGAGCCAGTCCGCACTGCACAGTGAGGATCAGCGGTGTGCCCAGCGCAGCCGCCTCAAGCACCGTCATGGGGTATGGCTCGGACAGCGCGGGCAGGACGTAGGCCGTGCACGCCGCCATCCGCGCCTGGACGCCGGCCGCCGGCAGCTCTCCGACGAACTCGAAACGGTCCGCGTGCCGGGAAGCAGCAATCAAGGCGCGCACCTTCGCTGCTTCGCCCTGATCAGGTCCGACAATGACGAACCGGGCGTCCAGTCCCGCGTCCAGGGCCTGTATGGCAGCCTGCACGAAGACCCCGGGCTGTTTGCGCGGTGCCAGCCTGGCCGCGAACAGGAACACGGCCTTGTCCGGGTCCGACCACCTTTGCCGCGGTTCCGCCGTCGCATTCACGACACGGTGGAAACGGGCGGGATCCACTCCCAATTGAGCCAGCCCCCGTTCCTCGTCCTCGGTGAGGGTCAGCCAGAGAGTCGGGATCCGCAGGATGCGGCGGGTGATCAGCAGGTCGAAAGCCCGCAACAGGGGGCGCCGCGACGGCTGGAGCATCCCGTGCGCCTGGGCCACCACCGGCACCTTGGCCCGGCCAAGCAGGAACACCGAAGCGCAGGTCACGAAATCCCGGCAGAGGTGCACGTGCGCGACACCGGCCCCTGCTGCGGCTCTGAGTACGTAGCGCGGCAGTGCCAGACTGACCGGAGCCCGCAGTCCGGCTCCCGGTGCGGGCCGACGCATCCGGAAGAGGCGGGGTACCACCGCTGGCTGCCCCTGCTCCGCCGGGAGGGACGGAGCCTGCGGCGCAGCTGCGCCGACGTGCGTAGCCGGCGGAACGCCCAACCAGCCACCGACCAGGTCGACTTTCACCCCCAGTCCGGCCAGGGCATCACTTTGCATCTGGGCCACTACCCATACGCCACCGGCTGCCGTGCCCGCGAGCCCGCCGATCTGCAGGACGGCCGGGGCCGGACCCGAACGGTCCCGCCGCCGGTTCTCTTGAGCAGCAGAGCCCACGGTTGGTACGGCAGCGGTCTTTGGCACGGAGGTGAGCAGTCCACCGGAAGCACCCTGCTCCCTCGCCTTCACTTGCCGCTCCCCTGGTCAGCGGGAGAGGCGGACCCCGCGTTTCGCTGCTGCCCGTCCCGGCAGTATCCGTCCGTTTCGGGAATTCCGCGAATAGCGCTAAAACCGAATGACAGGAATGCATTCTGCACCATCCGGCGTCCAGATTTCAGCCCCGGCCCCGCACAATGCCAATAAACGGGTGAATCAAGGACTGCAGGCCGCATAAACCGCTCCGGAGCATATCCCCCGGCTGCCCGCTCGCACCAAATCCCGAAGTTTTGATGCCCGCCTCCTTTTTCGCGCTGAACTCCATCATTAAGGAAGGAGGTACCGGAAAATACGCGGCAAGACGGGGCAATCGCAGCCGCTCGGCCCGATCCCGCGATGCCCTGAAGGAATGTTCGACAGGACGCACCGAGCGCTCCGGACGACATTACTGAGACATTTTTGGCATAGCTTGTTTCACTCAAAAGAAAAACAGGTATTTTACCCACGTACTCCCCCTGGATTAAGTATTTATGGACCGAGTCAGCATCTTTTTACGGGATTATTCGATTACGATTCAGGAATGCCTACTCGACATGGACGCCACACATCCAAGCGCCGTTCCCGGAGGAGACGGCAGGGCCGGAAGTTCGTCTGGTTCCTGGTCCTTGCCGTGACTGCCGGCTTGGTCTCGGCGTACGCGCTTTCCCAGGCCCCGGAGACCAGCCGGGCTCTTTCCCCGCGCCCGTCTTCCGGAGGCCCCGGCACAGGCGAGGTCTTCGCAGATTCGGTGGTCAAAATCGATGTCCTGGGCGATTCCTTCACGGCGGGTTCCGTGGAAGGCGGCCGCGGGGCGGCTAACTGGACCCGGCTGGTCGGCACCCGGTTCACGGACCGCGGCGATACGGTCGAACTGAACGTCATGGCGCAGCCAGGGTCCGGCTACATAGCCCGCGGCATCGAAGGTCTGACCTTCCGGGAGATTGCCACTCTCCGGCTGAGGGAGGATACGGATGTCGTCCTGGTTTTCGGCAGCAGGAATGACGGCCTCCAGACGGACGATGCCATGTACGTTGCCGCCAAGGCGCTGTACGCGGACGTCCGGGACCGTGCACCGGGGGCCCGCATCGTCGCCGTCGGACCGGTCTGGCCCCAGGACACCGCTCCGGATTTCATCCAGGCCAACAACGAGGCCATGGCTCGGGCCGCCAGCGAGGAAGACGTCCGGTACGTTGATGCCTTGGCGGCCGGCTGGTTCGCCGGCGACAACACCGGATTGATCAGTGAGGACGGTGTCCATCCCACGGACCTTGGCCATGACTACCTGGCGGGGAAGATCTTTCCGCTGCTGGAGGACGCCCTGCGCGAAGTCCGCGCCGCATAGCGGGTACCCGGCTGCGGCCCTCACGAAGATTTCCGTTCCGCATTGCTGCTCTCCGCGGCGGACACGAACCGTTCCCCGAGCCCGGTCGGTCCGACGGCGCTGCCAAAGACCTGTCCCGGCGGGACCGTCCCCTTGACCACGGTCATTGGCTGGATGACTGCGGACTTCCCGATTCGGGTTCCTCCCAGCACCATGCAGCGCGACGTGACCCAGGCGCCGTCGTCAACCCGGATGGGACTGGTCACCAGCCCCATGTCGGTACGGACCCGGTGGCTGCCCGTGGTCAGGAACGTTTCCTGTGAGATGACGACGTCGGCTCCGATCCAGATGTCGTCCTGGTTGTGGAACCACACGCCTTCACCGATCCAGGACCGGGGACCGATGTGGAGCTTCCACGGTGCCTTGACGCGGGTGCGCGGACGGAAGATCACGCCGTCGGCAACCTCAGCCCCGAAGGCCCGCAGCACAGCGACCCGCAGACGGGAACTGATCTGCCACGGGTTCGTGACAAAGACCAGTTCACACGCGGACCACAGGGCCACCACATACAGTGGCTTTCCCCAGGATTCCTTGGAACCGGGTGCCTTGGACAAATCGATGACAGCGCCGGCGTTTTCCCCTACCGGTCGGGGCTTAGGCCGCAGCATTGTGCGGCCTCCGAGGCATCCGCCGGGGTTGCCTGGGCCAGTCCCCCCGGGAGGAGGCGACCAGCCGTGGTGCACCGGCTCCGGTAACGAAAGATTCCATGGTTTCCGCTTTCTTCTTGGGGAGACCAGCCGAAGCCGGCGGGCACGCGCTAGTAGGCGCCGACTGGCCGGCGGAGCATCTGCACCGTACGCCAGAGAATGATGAGGTCTCCGGCAAGCGACCAGTTTTCGACGTAGTACAAATCCAGCCGGACGCCGTCTTTCCAGTTGAGTTCCGACCGCCCGTTGATCTGCCACATACCGGTGAGGCCGGGCTTGATGTAAAGGCGGCGGTGCACCCGGTTGCCGTACCGGGCCACTTCGCGGGGCAAGGGCGGCCGCGGGCCGACCAGGGACATGTGGCCCACGAATACGTTCCAGAACTGGGGCAGCTCATCGAGGGAGTACTTGCGCATCCATCGACCCACGTCGGTGACCCGCGGGTCGTGCTGCATTTTAAAGAGCAGGCCGTCTCCCTCATTACGGTCCAGCAGTCCGGCAAGATCATCTTCGGCGGTTTCCACCATTGACCGGAATTTGTACATGAGGAACTTCCGGCCGCCCCGCCCTACGCGTTCCTGGCGGAAGAGAACCGGACCGGGGCTGTCCTTTTTGATCAGCACGGACAGGATGATGAAGACCGGCAACAGCACCAGCAGTGCCAGCCCGGAGAGGGTTATGTCCAGGGTCCGTTTCATGGCATGCCGGGCACCGGCGTACTGCGGGAGCTCGACGTGCATCAGGGGCAGTCCCTCCACCGGGCGGGCGTGAATCCGTGGGCCGGCTACATTGGTCAGTCCTGTGGTGAGGATCAGTTCCGTGGCTGATTCCTCCAACTGCCAGCCAAGCTCCTGTACATACTTGCTGCCGCCCTTGGTGGGACCCGCGACAATGACGGCGTCGGCACCCACGCGCCGCACGGCGTCGACCACCGAGTGCTCATCCGACACCACGGGAACGCGCGTGCCGTCTACTTCCAGCCAGGTCCGCGGCTTTCCGGTCAGCGCCACCCCCACCACCTGGTAGGCGGCCCGTGACTTCCTCCCGATCTGGTGGGTGACGTAGCGGACGTCCCGCGGCCTGCCCAGAACCACCACCTTCGAGAGGTAGCGGCCGCGTTGCCGCTGGCCGGCCAGCCATTGCCGCAGAAACCACCGGCTGCAGACCAACCCGGCAGTGCCGGCGAAGAGCACGAAGCCGAAATAGCCCCGCGCAAGGTCGAACTGGAAAGCGACTGAGGCAAGGGCGAGCCCGCCCAATAGGGCGACGGTGGCATTCACCAGCCGCTTGTATTCGTCGGTGCCCATTCCGGTTATTCGTTTATCCCGGGTCCGGTAGACAGACAGTGCCAGCAGCCAGGCGCAGCCCGTGACCGCCGCTACCACCAGGTAGCTGGTCTCGAACACGCCGACCGGCAGTACGGCGGGCTCCAGCCCGAACCGCACGAGATAGCCGCCAAAGACAGCAGCGAAGACAATCAGTGCGTCACAGACCGAAAGGATTCGGGCGTAACGGCGGTTCCAAAGTACTGCCGCGCTCCTGGTACGCCCGGTCCTGCTGAACGGCTTGGCAGTGGTGAAACTCGGAAAGACAAAAGGCTGCGCCGGCAGGACGGTTTCAGCTGCTCCGCGGACCTGCGCCATAACGGAGCCGTCGGAATGCGCGCCGGGAGGACCGGTGGCGGAAAAATGCACCAGATCTGGCGCCTTGCGTTCGGATACCGTCCGTTCGGCTGCCCTGTGTCTTGCCTCGGCGGGCACAGCGTTCGCCGCCTTACGACGGCGTTCTTTCGGCAACAGACGAGTGCCCATCTTTCCCCCCAGACCGAGACCGGCGTCCCTTTTCCCAAATCAACGTCTACCCAACTGACATCAATTTAGGAGCGGCAATGCAGGGCGGACACGCGTAACGGATACTCAAGTCAGCGGGCTGATCTCGCCCTGACAAACGGCAGTACCTGTCTTGTACTCGGTACCTCTACGTGTGCGCATACCGGCACGCTCCGACCGTGGCTTTCCGGACGGTCGATTACAGCAGAGGCGCAGTTCGGGGGCCCGGTTCCAGGGCGCGGTAGGCAGATTCCAGATCCGCCCGCCGGCTGATCCCCAGCTTGACGTAAATCCGGTACACATGCCCCTCCACGGTCCGCTGGGACAGTGTGAAGTGGCCGGCAATATCCTTGGTGGTTGCCCCGGACAACAGTAATGCCACAATCTCGTGTTCCCGTCGGGTGAGCCGGACCAGGTGCAGCGACGGACTCAGGTAGGAGACGGTTACTCCCGCCAGTTCCTCCCGTCGCCGCCGCAGCTGCTGGATAAGCGCACGCTGCCGGCGCAGGTTTCCATGGTTTCCGTAGAAGCGGATGGCGTGGCCAATGCTCTCCACGGCCACCAGGTACTTCTGTGCTCCGATCGCGTCCTCGGCGGCGGCAACCATACGGTCCGGATTACCGGAGGCGACTGCCGCGGCATAGGCGTGCAGGGCCTGGGCTTCTGCGCCCTCGAAGTCCGCCGTCAGCTCGGCCAGCCGTCCCACCTGGGTCAGGTCCCCCACGGCAAGGCACAGTTCCAGGATGTCCTTTTCGCTGCTGCGCAGCCCGGCCGCCCGGGCCTCGGCGGCAAGAACCGCCAGCCTGCCGGAAGTCGGCCCCTCGGTGGACTGGGAGGCCTCAGCAGCCGCCGCATAAGCCTGCGCGGTGAGCCACAAATGCCGGGGACCAGGGTAGCCTGCGGCGGATACCTGGGTGCCCGGCCCGGCGGCAGGAGTTCCGTCTCCGACCACCGTCGAGGCGTAGCCGGCCAAGCCGAGGGCGTAGGGAAGCATCAGCTCGGGGTCCTTGTCGCGCAGCGCTTCCACGGCAGGGCGCAGCCTCTGCAGTCCTTCGTGCAATCTCCCCCGGTGGATTTCGAGGGCGGCTTCGAAAACGCCCAACGTCCCTCCCAGCACGGTCAGCAGGTACTGGGGTCCGGTGTGCATCTTGGCGATCAGCTGTTCCAGTTGGACAAACCGGCCGCCGTGGAGCAGGGCGAGGGCATGGCGGACAAAAACGAACCCGGCATAGCTCCGGAACCGGCCGGCACTGCCCGCGAGGAGGTTCGCGGCGGCCTGCGCCTGTTTCAGTGCCGGTCCCACGTCGCCGCATGCCCCCAGGACTTCCGCATAGAGCGCGTGGATGATCACGGCCCGCTCGACGTCGTCGGCAGACCGGGGTTCTTCCTCGTCGCCGGCGAGGGCGGCCAGCCGGGTGCGGGCTTCGGCGTAGTCCCCCTTGAGCACCAGTGCGGCGGCCGTGAGCACTCCAGCACCGGCGGATACTCCCGGCGGCGTGCCGGCGGACGCTATCTCCCTTGCGGCCATTCCGGTTGCCACGTCGGTCCAGCGCTGTGCCAGGGCATTCAATTCCTCGGCGTCCACGTTGCTCTGGCGGAGCATCAGCGCACTTGTGAAGGCAGCCCGCTGCAGGCTCCGCTGATCCCAGGTCTCACCCGCACCCGTCTTGAGTGCTTCCAAGTGGGTTCGGGCGCGTCCGTAGCTGCCCTGTGCGGCAGCCGAAACTGCAAGCTCCACTTCTGCGGCCTTACGGAAGGCAGGCTGGTGGACGGCGGCAGCGAAACGCTGAGCGCGTGCTGCCTCCCACATTCCGTTTGCCGCTCGCGCCGCCGCCAGCAGCTCCTCGGCGGAAAGCCGTTCGCCGCAGTCGAGGGCCCACTCCGCGTACCTGAGCAGGGTATCCAGGCCGGCCGGTTGCACCGTATCCAGCAGGGATCCGGGCTCGTAGCGGCCCAGGACCCGGGCACGGATTTCGGAGCTGCGGGCGGCCGGAACCAGGCTGCGGATGATCTGCTCATGCAGCGGCTGCACCAGATGTACGGATTCATCCCGGTCCGGCAGGATTTCCAGGATCCCGTCGATCAAGAGCGAGCGGACGGCGTCGTCGTCGGACACCGCCGATACAACGGCCCGCGGCAACCGTTCGGCGAGCGCCACCGTTTCCAGGACATTGCGTTCTGCGGGGCTGCGCGAAGCCAGCATGCCCTTGACCAGATCCACCAGGGAGGTGTCGAGGCTGTCGGGTTCTTTCCCCAGGTACCAGGCACCGTTCACTTCGAGAAGCCGCTGCTGCCGCTGGGCCCGGGTCAACAGTTCCTTCACGTACAGCGGGTTGCCGCCGGACATCCGGCTCAACAGTGTGCTCGAGGCCTGGAGTACGGGGCCTCCGAGGGCGCTGACGCAGAACTCGTGAACGGCGTGCCGGGACAGCGGTCCCAGGTCTATCCGGGCCAGCAGACCGTCCCGGGCCAGTGAGAGCAACTCATGTATCCGCGGTGCCCGGGCGCGGGAAATGACCATCAGCCGCAGTTCTCCGGACATGGCCAGCTGGGTCAGCAGGTGCGCGCTGGCCTCGTCGATGTGCTGGGCGTTATCCACCACCAGCAGGGACTGCATACCGCTGGTTTCCGTCAACCGCTGGAAATGCGCCCGCACCGTCCGCAGGACCGCGAGCGGGGACTCCATTTCTGCAGCCGTGGCAGAACCCAGATAGGTGGACAGGATGCCGTACTGCATCCGGGACAACACCGGGGACCCGCAGACATAATACGGAACCATGATGGAGCTGAGGCGCTCAGCCGCCAGTTCGGCGAGGGAGGACTTCCCGATCCCCTCGGCTCCGAGCAGGACTACGCCGCGCAGCCCCGGATCCAAGAGCCTGTTAGTCACCTCTGCAAGTTCACGTTCGCGGCCGAACAACCGGCGCCCCTGTCCCCAGTGCGTCATTTCTTCGCCCCTGACTGCTCAGCAATTGTTCGGGCCAGTTCCCGTCGGCTTCCCACATGGAGTTTGGAGTACACCTGGTAGAGATGCCCTTCGACTGTCCGGACCGAGATGCCCAGTTCCTCTGCGATTTTTTTGTTGCTGGTGCCCGCCACAGCCTTCCGGGCGATGGAGCGTTCCCTGGCGGTAAGTGCTCCCAGGAATTCGTCCGCGGCTTCGGCCGGAGAATCGGGAGCTGCCACCCGGCGGCTGCGGTGGATAAAACGGACGGTGGCGCGGTCCCCGGCTCCCGAGGCGATGCTCAAGGCGTGTTCCGAGATTTCCCGGGCCAGCAGCACATGCCCGACCCCGGCGGCTACCTCAGACGCCCGCAGCAATACCTGGGCGTCTCCGTTGCCCAGCCCCTTGGCATAAAGCTCGCACAATGAGGCGAAGTCCCCTTCCAGGTTGGCCGCCACCGAGAGGACGTCATCCAGGCTTTCCTCATCGCCCAGCCTCATGGCGGTGAACCGGGCCAGCAGTTCATAGGCGTACGCTCCCCGCCGGTGGTCCTGCGCTGCCAGCGAGGAAAAACGGGAACTGCCCGTCTCGGATCCAAGCGCTGCTTCGGTCAGGGCCGCGAAGTGCCGGGCACCGCGGCGAACCGTCCAAGGGCCGCCGTCCGCCGCCGAGCGCTGTACCTGGAGGTACCGGCGCGCTTCCTCGCTCCGCCCCTCCACGGCGTGGCAGTACGCTGCCGCGGCAGCGGCGAGCGGAAGGAACGCCGCGGGTCCGCTAACCGTCAGCTGGCTGACCCCGGGCGTCAGTGCGGCGAGTGCCGGTTCCGGCCTGCCGGCGAAGGCATGCAGTAAACCTTCAGCCAGTTCCGCGTACGTGCCCTCCATTCCCTCTGCAGCAGACCGCTCCAGCAACCGCTCGCAGGCGGGGAGCGCCCCGGTGAGCGCGTAGGTGTGCAGCAGCCTGCTGACCACGCGGGCACGGGTACCGGCAGTAAGCTCCGTGCCTTGGAGCAGCCGCTCCACCTTGCCTGCCTGCTCGACGGCGTCATCCTGGCGGTTGGTCATGCTCCATGCCTCGGCCTGCCAGGCGGCACGCAGTATCCTGAAGCCCGCGTCGGGGAGCTCCAGGTCAGCCAGGTAGGTGGCGTTGGCGACGAACCGGCCGTGAGCGGAATGGCATTCGGCGCGGGCCAGAGCAAGTTCCCTGACCAGGTCGGCGACATCTCCCCCGTTGTCTCGGAGGTCAGCGATCTCCTGTTCCGCCTGCTCAAAGAGATCCGTATGCCGCATCCGGGCCGGCTCCGCGGGAGTTTCCGCGGAGCGGGGATCGCGCAGTCCGGTGGCCTCAATGCACATCACCTTGCCCTCGGCGAGCAGCAGTCGGATCCGGTCCTGGCCGGACGGAACCGATTCGCTGCCGCGGAAGCGCGCAAGCACCCCCATTGCTGCCCCGTATTCGCCCTGGGCTGTGCGTGCACGTGCAAGTTCGACGACGGCCCCGGCGCTTTCCTCACCGTCGGTGACCTCCGAAAGCAACCGGACAGCGGTCTCCGGCTGCCCCGAGGCGGTGGCAAGACGCGCAGCCCGCAGCACCAGTTCCAAGGACGGCGCTTCGCCGATGGCACTCAGCCAGCGGGCCAGGACGAGCGGATCCAGGACGAGGCCGGTGTTCAGCGCCGGCGCAAGTTCTTCAAAGAGCTGCCGCTGCCGCGCCGGTGTCAGGCTAGCCCGAACCGACCGTGCCACTACGGGATTAGAGATCAGCACGTCAACAACGGGACGGGCATCGAGTGTCACGATTCCCTTTTCCTGCAGCGCGTCCAGATCCGCACTGTCCAGCCGGGCAAGGACCACGGGCAGCGGGAGCGACTGCGCCATTGACAGCAACTGGAGGAGATTGGTCTGGGCGGGCGGCAGGTCGGAGAGGTTGCCCATGACTGCTGAAGCGACCCGCCCACCGCGGATTTCTTCGCCTGGGGCAAGGATCCACGTGCCGTTATGCAGTTTCAGCCGCCCGGCATCCTGGAAGTCTGTTCGGGCCAGCGCCAGCAGATGCGGGTTCCCTCCGGCGTGGTCGTGGACTGCGGCTGCTGCTGCCCGCGAGACCGTACCGCCCAGCAGCGAACCGAGGTAAGCGGCGGTTTCGGGGACGCTCAACGGCTCAAGATCCACCCGCTCCAGGATGCCGTCCCGCCACAGGCCCGCAAATTCCGCCGGAGCCGAACTGAAATCGCGGAATGCCACGAGCATGCCGGCGCTGCGGTTAAGCACCATCTGGGTAAGCACCATGGCTGAAAACTCGTCCAGCTCCTCTGCGTTGTCCACGGACAGGAGCACCGGCCGGCCGCCGGAACGTTCCGACACCAGCTGCGTGAGGCCGCGCAGGATCATCACCGGATGGCTGGAAAGCTCCGGATCCAGGTCCGAGAGCAGGAACGTCAGTGCGCCAAACGGTGTCCGCCCCGCAAATACCGAGCCACGCACCTGCACTATGTACGTGTCTTCCTGCAGGTTGCGGAGCACGTGCTGCATCACGGCGGTCTTGCCGATACCGGCCTCCCCCACAAGCAGGCAGCCGGTTCCCTGCGCGCCCCCGGACAGGTTCCGCAGTATTTCTTCCAGTACCTGCTCCCTGCCGACGACGGCGGGCTGGGCCTGCTGTCGGGCGCCCGTGCCCGCTGCCGCGTCCGGCGTATCGGCGGCGGTTAGAACGGGAAAGGCTGGTTGATCTTCATGAGGCTGCACTTTGAGACCCGTTTTCTGTCGGTTAACGTTCTTCGGTTCACGTACAAGCGGTTCTGGAACATGTTCGGCAGGGAGCTGTCACATCCAGGCACCATCGGTGTGCGGATTCCGCGTAGGACTCGGCCCTGCTGCCGTGCACCAGAGTAGAAAGGGTGGGTGTGCACTACACGAGTAGCACTCCCTAGTGATGCCACTTGGGTTACTTGGAAATATAGTGCCGGGGCAGCTCGTGCCTACGTGGTTTTTCCGTACAAACCACCCGTAACGCTGCCAACACTGGGCAAAGGGCGACTCATCAGTTACGGGGGCGCTCCGCCTCGAGGCACTCCCTCAGTTCTGCCCGCCCCGAAACACGTAGTTTCTGAAAGATGCGGCCAAGGTGCCAATCCACTGTTCTTGGCGAGAGGTGCAGGCCACCGGCCAGCTGTGAACTGTTCTTCCCTGCTGCTGCCCCGAGTGCCAGCTCCCGTTCAAAGTCCGACAGTTCCGGTAAACGGTCGGCAACCGAGTTGGCCGCCCGCAGCAAACGGTAACTGGCGTTCTCAAGTCGACGCGCTGCACGCAGCCGCGCACGGTCCGACTGCGCGCGTGCCAGGCGGACTGCCTCGCCGGCTGCCCCGTGTGCCGTCAGATACTGGCCCAGGCCGTGCGCCCTCTCCGCTGCCCTGAGCAGGCTGGCGGGTCGGAGCGCCGTGAGCCCCTCGGCCAATTCCAGGTACATCTGCGCGGATTCCCCGCTGCAGCCGGCCGCTGCTTCCCGCAGTTCCTCGGCTGCCCCAGGCCTGCCGTGCAGCGCGGCAGCGGCCAACACCAGCATGGCCTCCGGAAGGCCCTCAGGTCCGCCGTGTGCCGCGACAGTAGTGAACTCCCCGTTGCCTCCGGGGATCGTCACGCCGTAAACGGCGCACAACCCGGAAAAGCTCCGGGTGAGGGCGGTTTCCCAGTCGAAGGTCCGTACGCCGGCATCCGTGGAAGGAGCATTGGCACCGCCCGTACGCTGCCGGGCGCCCGCGCCGGCCGCCGTAAGGTAGCCGCGGGCAGCATCGCCGTCGCCAAGCAGCACGCAGGCATAGGCTGCGGCCGATTCGGCGAGGGGAACCAGGTCCTCTGTTCCTTCTGCCTCGAACTGCGCGACGGCCCGCTGCAGGGAGTCCAAGGCACGGTCGGCGCGGCCGTCCAGGACCTGCACAATGCCCTCGCACAGGTCATTGCCTCCTCGAAGCTCCATCCCCTCGACTGCCTCGCCTGTTTTTGCCAGGACATCGGCCGCATGCCGCAGCTCGCCGCAGCGCAGGAACACACAAAACAGCTCCGACAGGAGGTCCCGGCGCCAGCGGCCGGTTATTCCACATCTGTCCGCCAGTTCCAGCCCCGCCTGCGCGGCTGCGCTGGCTTCCGTCCACCGGCCGGAGCGAGACAATTTCCCTGCTTCCTGCGCTGCTACCCGTGCAGCAGCCATTTCCGCGGCAGGTGAGGGCTCCCTGTTGTCTTCGGCTTTCTGCTGCCTCTGGACCGAGGCAAGCCGGGACCGGATCTCTGCGGCGCGGCCCGGCGGAACCAGTGCGGCCGCGGCCTCGGCTAGCAGCGGGTCCTTGAACCGAAGGAAACCGGCTGATCCGGAGGAGACCAGGAGATTCTGCTCAAGCCGTTCCACAGCCGGCGGATCGGCAACCTGCAGGAGCAAAAGAATAGGAAGGGCGCCACTGACCGCGAGCACGTCTGCGGCGAACCGTTCCGCCGTGGACAGCCCGCCGGTCTCCGCCTCCACCCGCTCGGCGAGGGCGCCGGAATATGACACCGACCCCGTCCATACCCATATTCCCCGCCGGCGGACCACTGTCCCGGCGTCCATCTGTTCCCGCAGGAACACGGAGGAAAGCAGTGGGTTGCCCCGGCTCCGGGCCTGTACCTGGGCCACCAGCCGGCTGGAAACCGTTCCCCCGGCCAATCCCTCGAGCAACACCCGGGTTCCCCCGGGACGCAGCGGCTCCAGGACTTCCCTGTGCACTGAATCTTCGGACCACCATCGGACGAACTCGCTGGTGCAGGCGGAGAGATCCCGGACAGTTGCCAGCATCAGGGCACTGCCTGTCCTGCACAGTTGGAGAAGGACGGCGATGGTTGCCGCATCCATGTCCTCCACGTTTTCGATTGCAAGAACAAGACGCCGTCCGGCAGCCTTGCCCTTAAACACCCGCCGGAGGAATTGGAGTACGTACACCGGATCGGACAGTGCCTCAGGCGGCAGCTCGCTGAGCAGCCAGAACAATCCGGCGAAGGGTTTTTCGGCCCACGAGGCCGCCCCGCGCAGCTGCAGCACCGAGTAGCGGTCGCCGAGCCCGGCCAGGATACCGGCCATCGCGGTGGACTTACCTGTTCCCGCGGCCCCCGTCACCACCACGCTCCGGTCTTCGGACAATGCTTCAAGGGCTCCTGCAACTGCGTTCTTGACCTGCGCCAGGAGGGGTTCGCCAAGTTGGTTTCCCGTTTCACTTCCGGGGTTCCGGCTGCTTGCAGTCAGGGTGCGTCCGGCAACTTCCATCGAACGGCTCCTTCACCGGCGTCGTGCAGGGCTGGCGTCACGCGCATAGTGGGGGTTTTGGTGCGGGCGCATGAATGCGCCCGGGAAGGAGCCGACGGCGGCTGGGGGGACGCCCCGGTCTCAGAGGGCATCGACGCCGCCGGCTCCGTATGTGGGACCCGAGGTACCGGGGCGGCAGGACCGGATGGAAACCCGCTGCCGTAACCAGGTTGAACCTTGAGTGACATGCACAAGGCTACGAACCCCGGAATGGCGGCGCCCGAGTAAAACCTACTGGTGTTCCCGGCGGAAATTACTCGGCCGGAGCGGGCCGGTTCCAACCTCCGGAGGGGCGGTCAAGCAGGGGAAACCGTTCCCTCAGTTCTTCCCGGCGGCTGATCCCCAGTTTTTCGTACGTGCGGTAGATATGCCCTTCGACTGTTCGGACGGAGAGGTTCAGCGCGCTGGCTATTTCGGCGTTGCGCTGTCCGGCGGCGACCAGCGCAGCAACATCTCGCTCCCGCCGGGTCAACTCCGGAAGCATGCTGCGGTTCCCGCCGCCGTGCCGTCCGGTCAGCCGATGGATCCGGTTCAACAAGGCACGGTCGTTGTTCCTGCGGGCCAGCCGCTGGGCTTCGAGCAGGCATTGCCGGGCCAGCTGCAGGTCAAGTTCCGGCTCCGGGTCCGAGGCCAGTGCCACCAACGCAGCGCTGTCCTGGTCCAGGACGGCTCGGGTCACCCGGTTCATGACCAGAGCCTGCGGTCCCTCGAATCCCTCCGTCACCTTCAGCAGGCGGCCGGCCTCGGAAAAGTCGCCCAGACGCATGGACAGGTGGCGCAGCGTGAACTCCACCGCTGTGAAGGAACGCTCCTGCGCCGCAGCGGCGGTGTCGCGAAGCTTTTGCAGGTAGGAGCCGTCGGCGTCCAGCGCAAACCGTCCCCCGGCGAGAATACCCTCGGCCAAAAGCCGGTATTGCTCCGGTCCCCGCGGCGGAGTCCTTCCCGCAGCGGCAAGCAGCCGTCCGGCAACTTCCCGTTGCCCAAGGCTCGCAGCGGCAAAGGAACCCATCGCCAGGGACAGCGGAAGGATTCCTTCGGGATCGTTGCCGGTCGACGCTTGGACTGCAGCGGAAAAATCCTTCACGGCCTCGTGCAGGGCATTGGAACGCAGGTGGCTCATGCCCATCGCAAAATCCGCGACACCGCCGGAATGCAGCAGCGCGCGCTGAACGGGTGAATCCGCGGAGGCAACGGACCGCTGCAGTTGTTCCCATTCCCCAAGCCAGAGCAGCGCGGTGAGATGCCGGTGCAGGATAAACGGACCAAAGAGCTTTGAACCGGCAGTGGCTTCCCGTAACAGTTCCATGGCAGTCGTACTGTGTTCAAGCGCGGTTTGGGCCCGGCCCGTCGCCACGTGGACCTCGGCCGTTATCGCTTCGGCAAAAAGGATTGCCTCGGTGTCTGCGCTTTCACGTGCCTTGCGGAGTACCTCCGCCAGTTCCAGTTCTGTTTGGGCGTATTCGCCCGCCCAAACCCGGGACAGAAGACGGAGCATGTGCGCCCCGCAGCGGGCCGCCTCAACCGCCTGCGCCGGCTGGCTCCCGGACAAGCGGTCTATTGCGCGGTTCCACTGGCTGGCCAGGGGAACCTCCCAGCCGGTCCCGGTTGTGGACTGCTGCGCCAGCTGGACGTGCACCATCATCGACTGCTTCACGGTGCGCAGGTCCGGTGCCTGCTCGAGTGTCCCCTCCAACGTTGCCGCCGCCTGGCCCGCTTCGCCGAGCAGCAGCAGTGCGCGCGCCTCCTGTATGCGTGCCGGTATGCGCAGCACCCCTCTTCCGACAGCAGCGGCAGCCCTCAGCGCCAGCCGGGGATCGGATCGGTTGTTTGCCGTTTCCGCGGCATACAACAGCTCCTGCTCCGGGACCTGCACCCCGAGTGCCAAGGACCACGAGACAAGATGGAGTTGCCCTTCCTCCCCGATGTCCACGCCTGCCAGCACGGCTTGCAGCTGTTTAAGCAGGCGTGCACTGCGGGCAGCCGGAACCATCCCCCGGACAACTTCTCCATAGATCGGATGCAGCGGACGCACAACCTGCCCGGCGTCGGACGCACCTGAAACCACCACCAGGAGGAAATCCGCAAGACGGTCCACGGAGGCATGCAGTCCCAGCCGGAACGCAAGCCGCAGCGGCAGCGGTTCAGCAAGCGAAATGATCTCCAGCGCCGTGCGGTCCTCCGGGTCCAGACCCCGGATCTGGGCCTTGACGAGGTCTCCCACGCGTCCGCCGACGGGCGTCTCGCTTTCCGTCGTTCCCCAGATCCCCTGCCGCTGGACCAGGAAACCGCTGCGCACCGCCTCGTCAAGGAAGGCGAGCAGGTACATGGGATTTCCTCCGGTGAGACGGGCCAGCTCAACCGCGGCCGTGGTGCTGACCTGGCCTTGGAGCTCCTGCTGGCACAGCTGAAGGACCTCCAGTTCGTCCAGCGGCAGGAGGTGGTGGCGGGTTACCTGACCGTCCCACATGTGCGGCAGCACGCCCGAAATGTCCCGGAAGGACCGGGTGAGGACGAGCAGCCTGATGTGGCGGGCGTCAAGGAGTTGGACGAGTAGGTCGAAGCTGGGGCCGTCAATATCGTGCGCGTCGTCAACTACCACCAACGGTGCCGCACCCGGCTGGTCCGCGGGTGCTCCCCCCGCGGGTGCCTGGGGAATGATGCGGGCCATCAGGGCACGCATCACCGCAAGGGCAGACCCCGTCTGCCCTTGCGCCAGGTCAGGCAGGAGCGCAGCCAGTGCACCGTACGGCACGGACTTCAGGGCGGGGCTGGAGTACACCCAGTAAACGGGCATCTCGGCCTGCATCTCCTGGACGACAGCCGTTGCCAGGGCGGTTTTGCCAAGCCCGGCTTCCGCCGCCACGGCGGCACCGTGGCCCGCGGGGCGGCGCAGGCTCTGCAGCACGGAGGCAAGGACGGTGTCCCGGCCCGTCAGCGACCGTGCGTTCAACCCGTGCATTCCATTCCCCCCGTCGGTCCCTAGGCCATGATCTCGGAAAGCTCAATGCGGCCGGAGACGTGGAGCTTCGCGAAAATCTTTCCCAGGTGCCACTCGATGGTTCGGGGAGACAGGTTCAGTTCCCTGGCTATCTGCGTGGTGGTGGCCATCGTAACCGCCCGATGCGCAAGATCTGCCTCGAATTCACTCAGTTCTGCCAGTGTTTCGGCGCGGCCGCCGGAATGCTCCATGCGGCGCATGCTCGCATTTGCCACTTCACGGGCGGTTTTGGCCAGTCTTTTCCGCTCGTCTGCGCTGCATTCTGCCAGGCTGTGCTCGACAGCCCTGGCGGCATCCCGTGAGAGCAGGTACTGCCCGCAGTCGAGGAAACCCTTTGCCGCAGCGACCAGCCGGGCCGGATCATCGTTGAGCAAACCGGCAGCGAAGTCCGCTATCCGTTCGCTGAACCTTCCGCTCACCTCCTTGGACACCCTGATCACATCGGCGGCAGCGTCCTTGTCACCGGCCCGAACAGCTGCAGACAGGAACAGCAGCGCCGGTGCCGCGTACCCTGCCGCGTGCGCGGACGCAGCTTCGGCGCGCAGGCGCCCGCCGCGGATTCCGTCATCGGCGCCGTCGGCCAGGATGGAGAAATAGCGGAGGAGGAACCCCCGGAAGTAGCTGGGATGTTGCCTGCCGATGCCTGCCTGCCGAAGCAGTTCGGCGGCTTCCGGGCGCCGCTCACGATGGATATAGGCCGTAAGGGTTCGGGCAAGGGGAAGCATGTCTTGCGGGTCATGGACGCGGAGCTGCCCGATAGCACCGGTTAGCGCATCCCGGGCCATGCCCTCCTGTCCTTGCCAGGCAGCCAGGATGGCCACGGCCAGTTCACCTGCGCTGCCCTGGTAGGAGGGTCGGACCCCGATCGCGTCGAAGGCCTTGACGAAATCTGCAGCCCGGTCCAGCTCGCCCGAAAGGACATAGGTATCGAATATGCGGGTGCAGGCTTCCCCGGCGTTCCCGCCATTGACCGCGTAATTCTCCGGCGGCCCCAGCTGGTCGAGGATGTGCAGTGCTTCATCGGTCCGGCCGGCCAGGGCGAGGACATGGGCGGACAACGCTGCTGCCTGCATCCGAGTGGCCTGCCCCAGTTTTCCGTCCTCCCTAAGGCTGGCGAGACGCTCCGGGACCAGCGGAAGGCGCCCCCCGTCCGCAGCCAGTGCGCTGCGGGCCATGACCAGTGCCGCTTCAAGCTCTGGTGATTCCCCTTCGGCCGGGCATGACTCCTCTATCGCGGCAAGCGCCTGTTGCGGGTCTCCCGGTCCGGGAACACGGGCCAGGGTATAGCTGTAAAGCAGCATCAACGGCACGAAGCTGGAGCGCTTTTCCGAGGCCAGGCGGGGCTCGGCTTCACGGAAGACGCGGAGTGCCTTGTCGAGATGGCCGACACTGTGCAGGGCGCGGACCTCTTCAAGAACCATCTCCTGGCCGGGCGTTTTCGAGGCCACCGCCCGGACAAACCGGAGCGCGGCCGCTGCATCCGCACGGTCGTTGGCCACACGTGCGGCCCGGAGGGCCTCCGCCGGACCGATCTCCTCCCCGCAGGACAACGCCCAGCCCAGGAACCCGGTCAGTTCCTCGCCGTCCATGTCCGCAGGGTCAAGCCGGACTCCCATGTCTTCCCACAGTTCCCGCCTCCGGCCGGGCGCCATGCTCGCCGCTATTACCGACCCTGGATTCCCGCCGCCTAGCCGCACTGACGGCGGGTTGCCGCCAACAGAGATGATCTGCTGCTCTTCGAGTGCCTCGACGGCGGCTGCCGGTACCAGTTCCAGGACGATGGACAGAGGCAGGCTGACGCACAGCGCCAGGACCTCGACCAGCCGGCGTTCGTGTGCACCCAGCCGGTCCAGCACGGTGTCGAAAACCTCGCTGACCTCGCCGGTGCGGACAAAGGGAGCGGTCCGGACCCATACCGCTTCCCGACGCACCAGGGTCCCGGAGCGCTCCTGTGCAGCTGTCATGAGCCGGATGAGCCGGGGGCTGCCCGCTGTTTCCTTCCACATTGTGCCCGCGGCAAGGGAGGAAACGGGACCACCGAGCAATTCCTGCATCAGCTGGCGGGTCTCCCGCTCGGTAAGCAGTTCAAGGTCGACCCGTTCCAGCAGGCCTTCGCTCCAGAGGCCCACCAGCTCATGGTCTGCTTCCCAGTCGAGGGACGCCGCCGCCAGCACGGCAATCTTTCCCCGCCGCAGCAACTGGGACAGCACCGTGATGGAAAATCGATCCAGCCGATCCGCGTTGTCCACCGTAACCAGCACGCGGTTTTCCCGTGCTTCGGCGTCAAAGGAGCGGCTAAGTTCCTGCAGCAGCTGAAGCGGATCCCGCTCCGCGCCTTCGGGCAGGCCGCTGATGAGATAGGCCAAGGCTCCGTAAGGAGTCCCGGCGGCGATGGCCGTACCGCGGACCGGAATGATATGGAAGTCTGCCCGGAGGCGGTCCGCCACTGCGTGCAGCACGGCAGTTTTCCCGGCACCGGGCTGACCGAGGATAACGGCTCCGGCACCGCCGGCAGTAAGTGCCGAGCACAGGTCGTCAAGAAGCTCAGTTCGCCCGATTAGCCCGGCGACAAGTGAAACACTTTCCATCAGCCAGCCCACGCCCCCCACAACGCCTGCACGGATCCGGACTCCGGATGCCGCGGCTATCGGTAGCAACTGCTCAGTGGGATGGAGCATACGCGCGTATGTGGGCGGCGTCTAGATACAAAAACATGCATTTAGACGCGACCGCGCTGAGCGCGTCGAGCAGGTGCGTACCTGGGCCATGGATAACAGACCGAGGCTAACTGTCAGACTAGGGCGGTCAGACTGGGGGGAACAAGACCGGGGCGAAAGCGGGATGAATAAGGGACCGACGCCGGGATGGGGGTGGCCCAGTCTCGGAGGCCTCCCGACGTCGGCCCCGCTTTGGGAGCCCTTGAGGCTGATTCCATTTTAGGCCCGGTCACCGAACCGAAACAATGGTCACCCGGCATTCGGGACGCTGGAAAACTACTCCAATCTGCCCCGCCGCTACCTAGCTGTGACGTCAGGCGCCTGTGGCGTGAAACTTCTGCTGAGCGGTGGTAAGGCCCTCGGACAGGAGCAGCTCCACGGCATCGGCGGCGTCGCCGACGAGGAACGGAAGCTCCTTGGCCTCGGTACCGGAAAAATCCTTGAGCACGTAATCCGCGGTATCCATGCGCCCGGGCGGTCGGCCGACGCCTACCCTCACACGGAGGTAGTCCTTGGTGCCCAGGGCCTTGCTGATGTCCCGGAGACCGTTGTGTCCGCCTTCTCCTCCGCCGAGCTTGAGCTTAACGGTGTTGAAAGGGATGTCGATCTCGTCATGCACGGCCACCACGTGTCCGGGGTCGATATCGAAGAACCGTGCCAGGGAGGAAACCGGGCCGCCGGAGAGGTTCATATAGGTCAGCGGTTTGGCCAGCACTACGCGCGGTCCGCCGATCCCGAGGCGTCCTTCGACAATGGAAGCGTGCGACCGGTGGGTCTTGAACTTTCCGCCCATCCGGGAGGCCAGCTCATCGAGGACCATCTGACCGATATTGTGCCGGTTACGGCTGTAGCCGGGCCCGGGGTTGCCGAGCCCGGCTACAAGCCAGGTGTTGCTGTTCACTGCGGGTACTGCTCCTTCGCTAAGAACCGGACGGCTCCGTTACCGGGAGCAGACCCCGGAAGTGGGTTACGCCTCGGCGCCGACTTCAGCAGCTGCAACGGCAACCTGCTCGTCGGACGGAACACCCAGGTCCTGCACGGCGGACTCGGAGATGTTGATGATCATGGTCTCGGGATCGAGCAGCAGCTCGACGCCGGCAGGCAGGATCAGGTCGGAGGCGTAGATGTGCTCGCCGGCCTTGCGGCCTTCGATGCTCACCACGATGGTTTCCGGCAGGTCGGTGGCGTCGGCGGCAACCAGGACGGTGTTGGCTTCCTGGTTGTAGACGGAGTCGCCTGCTTCCAGTTCGCCTTCAACGTGGACGTTGACCTCTACCTCGACCTTTTCGCCCTTGCGGACGGTCAGCAGGTCGATGTGCTCGATGATCTGCTTGATCGGATCGCGCTGGATGTCACGCGCGAGGGCCAGGTGGGACTCGCCGTCGACGTCGATTTCCAGCAGGGCGTTGGAGGTGCGGACGGCCAGCGTGGTGGCCTTGGCCGGCAGCAGGATGTGCATGACATCGGCGCCGTGGCCGTAGATGACGGCCGGGATCTGGCCGGCGGCGCGGGCCTTGCGGGCGGCACCCTTGCCGAACTCGGTGCGGGCGGTTCCTGCGAGCTTCTGCTCAGACATTGCTACTCCTGTAAGTGGTGTTCCGTGGTTGCCTCAGGCGCCGGTTTCGGAACAGTGCACCGTACGGACCGGATAACGGTCCTTTGTACGATCAGAAGTTGCCAGCCACCGTCGATAACGGAGTTCGTCCGGAGTTCTCCGGGCCGCTCCCTCGCCTAGGCATCGGTCTCCATGCTACCAGCACAAGTCCGCCCGCCCGAACGGCCGTGAGGCGCGGCCCGGGCGGGCGGTTGGGTAAGCAGGGTGCCGTAAGCGCCTAGGCCTTGCCGTCGAAGAGACTCGTGACGGATCCGTCCTCGAAGACTTCCTTGATGGCCCGGGCGATCAGCGGGGCAATCGAGAGGACGGTCAGCTGGTCGAAACGCTTGGCGGCCGGGATGGGCAGGGTGTTGGTGACAACTATCTCGCGGGCACCCGATTCAGCCAGGGTCCGGGCGGCCGGGTCGGAGAACACGGCGTGCGTGGCGGCGATGATGACGTCCTTGGCTCCGGCTTCCTTGAGCACGCGGACGGCACCGGCAATGGTGCCGCCGGTGTCGATCATGTCATCGATCAGCACGCAGGTGCGGCCTTCAATCTGGCCCACGACCTGCTTGGACACGGCCTGGTTCGGGACGGTGAGGTCGCGGCTCTTGTGCACGAAGGCCAGCGGTGCGCCGCCCAGGCGCTCGGCCCACTGCTCGGCAACGCGGACGCGGCCGGTGTCCGGAGACACGACGGTCACATTGGAAACATCCACGCGGGTGCGGATGTAATCGGCCAGCAGCGGGATGGCCATCAGGTGGTCCACGGGGCCGTCGAAGAAGCCCTGGATCTGGGAGGTGTGCAGGTCCACGCTCATGATGCGGTCCGCGCCGGCCGTCTTGTACAGGTCGGCGATCAGGCGCGCCGAGATGGGCTCGCGGCCGCGGCCCTTCTTGTCCTGACGGGCGTACGGGTAGAACGGGGAAACCACGGTGATGCGCTTGGCGGAGGCCCGCTTCAACGCATCCACGGTGATCAGCTGTTCCATCAGCCAGTTATTCATCGGTGCCGGATGCGCCTGGATCACGAAGGCATCGGTACCGCGGACACTCTCGCCGGGACGGACGTAGATCTCACCGTTCGCGAAGTCATAGGACGCCAGCGGCAGCAGGTCCGTGTCAAGACAGCGTGCAATCTCCTCCGCCAGCTCCGGGTGTGCCCGGCCAGTGGCAAGGACAAGCTTCTTTTCACCTTGTGCGGTGATCTCGCTGCTCATTAATGATCGCTTTCTCGCGTGGGGGAATCAGTTTCGGAGGAAGAAGTGCTGATGGCTGAAGCTGCGGCGGCCGCAGCGTCGGCGGCGGCGGTACCGGGGCGCTTATCCAGCACCCAGCCGTCGAGGTTGCGCTGTGGCGCCACATTGATTGCCAGGGCACCGGCGGGGACATCCTTGCGGATCACCGTTCCGGCTCCACTGTACGCTCCGTCGCCCACCGTGACGGGTGCCACATACATGTTGTCGCTGCCCATGCGCACATGCGAACCGATGGTCGTATGGTGCTTGTTTACGCCGTCGTAGTTCACGAAAACCGAGGCTGCACCGATGTTCGACTGCTCGCCGATGGTGGCATCCCCCACATAGGAAAGGTGGGGAACCTTGGATCCGGCGCCGATCTCGGCGTTCTTGGTCTCCACGAAGGTTCCGATCTTGCCCTTGGCGCCCAGCACTGTTCCGGGGCGCAGGTACGCGAACGGTCCCACGCTGGTTCCGGCACCCAGTACGGCATCGCTGCCGTGGGTCCGCACCACCGAAGCTCCCTCGCCCACGGACACGTTGGTCAGCGTGGTATCCGGCCCGACGACGGCGTCCCGGGCGACGCTGGTGGAACCGTGCAGCTGCGTGCCCGGAAGCACCGTGACATCTTCCGCGAGGGTCACTGTCGAGTCGATCCAGGTGGTGGCCGGATCAACGACCGTGACACCCGCGCGCATCCACCGATCCAGGTTGCGGCGGTTGTGTTCTGCGTTGAGGGCAGCGAGCTGGACACGGTCATTGGCGCCCTCCACCTGCCAGGTGTCGTCGGTGACAACGGCGCTGATGCGTCCGCCCGCCGCGCGGGCGATGCCCAGGACGTCGGTCAGGTACATCTCCCCCTGCGAGTTGGAGGTGGTCACCGATTCGAGCGCACTGCGGAGCACCGCGGCATCGAAGGCATAGATGCCGGAGTTGATCTCGTTTACGGCACGCTGCTCGTCAGTGGCATCCTTGTGCTCGACGATTCCGGTCACTGTCCCGTCTGCTGCCCGCAGGACCCGTCCGTAGCCCGTCGGGTCCGTAAGCCGCGCGGTCAGCACGGTCACCGCGTTGCCGTCCGTTTCATGCACGGCCACCAAGCTGCGAAGTGTCTGCGCCTCAAGCAGCGGGGTATCCGCGTAGGTGACTACAACGGTGCCGTCGAGCCGGGCGACGGCGTCCAAGGCAGAGAGCGCCACCTGGACCGCGCGGCCGGTGCCGGGAACCGCATCCTGGTCGACGATGACGGCCCCGGGGGCCTGTTCGGCGACATGCCCGGCGACCAGGTCCCGCTCGTGGCGCACCACGACGGCCAGGAAACGGGGGTGCAGCTCGGAGGCTGCGGCGAGTGCATGGCCGAGCATCGAGATGCCGCCCACGGGATGCAGGATTTTCGGGGTCCGGGATTTCATCCGGGTTCCGGCGCCGGCTGCGAGCACAATCACCGCGGACAAAGCGCCGGCGGAGGCCTCATTGGTTCGGACATCGTTGGTGGTCACGAAAATGGCGCTCCTCGGTGGTACGGCCGGTCTTTGTCGAAGCGCGGCCGATCCCCGGAAAGGATTCTCCTGGGGCGTCGCGCAGCGTTCCGCCCATAGGATTCGAACCTATACTCCACGGCTCCAAAGGCCGGGGTGCTGCCATTACACCAGGGCGGATCGTCTGCCTGGCTAGCCACGCACACAAGAGTTTAGTCTGCCACGGGAGCCGTTGGGTGCGCGAGTTGAGTCCCCGCCCGCTGTGTTGGCGCCGAGGTGGCAGGGGCGCGTGGGTACACTGGTCCGGTGGTAAAGACTCCCGCCGGCGGCACACGCCTGCGTATGACCGGCGTCCAGCGCCGCGCCCAGCTGATCGAGGTGGCACGCGGGCTGTTTGCCCTGCGCGGCCTCGACGGTGCAACCATCGAGGAGATTGCCGCTGCAGCGGGCGTGTCGAAACCTGTGGTCTACGAGCATTTCGGATCCAAGGAAGGCCTCTACACGGAGGTTGTTGACATTGAGTTCCGCCGCCTGCTGGAAGTGATGACCGAGTCGCTCAGCGCCGACGCCGGCCCCCGGGTGCTCCTCGAACGGGCCGCGTACGCCTTACTGGACTTCATCGAGAACCACACGGACGGCTTCCGGATCCTCACCCGGGACTCCCCGCCGTCGCAGCCGGAGGGGACATTTTCCACCCTGTTGTCCCGGATCACCCGCCATGTGGAACACATCCTGTCAAAGGAGTTCGGCAGCCGAGGCCTGAGCGCCGAGGTCGGAGGGATGTACGCACAGATGCTGGTGGGCATGGTCGCCATGACCGGCCAGTGGTGGCTGGACACACGGACCCCGGACAAGGCCGCCGTGGCAGCACACCTGGTAAACCTTTCCTGGAACGGACTGGCGGGCCTGCAGAAGGATCCCCGGCTCTCCCACATGCCTGCGGGCGCCGTTTTACCGGAGGGCGGCTACGACGGGCAGTCCCCGACCGTCCTGCGCCTCTCCGCGGTCCTGGTCACCGACGACACCGGACGCATCCTGCTGGTGCGCAAGCGCGGTACCTCCCGCTTCATGCAGCCGGGCGGCAAACTGGAACCCGGTGAAACCTTTGCGGAGGCGGCGGCCCGCGAGGTGGGCGAGGAGCTGGGGCTCGACGTTGCTCCGGAGGAGCTCGGATCCGCGGGCCGCTGGTACGGACCGGCGGCAAACGAGGAGGACACCTTCATTGACGCCGGGCTGTTCAGCCTGGATTTGCCGGCCGGGGCGCCGATGCCGGAGGCCGCGGCGGAAATTGAGGAGCTCCTCTGGCTGCAGCCGGCGGCAGCCGCCGCACGCAAGGACCTCTCTCCCCTGCTGCGCGACCACATCCTCCCCCAACTGCTCTCGGCCTAGAAGCCCCCCCGGAGGCAGCGGGTTCCGACGGTGTTGCTCCGCCCTTGGCCCACCTCCTTACTGTGAGACCCCCGAACAGTTCGTAGCATATACGGTTGTCGTAGACTGAACGCATGGTAGAGAAGACGGACCCGCAGGGCACGCTGCCGAGGGGCGTGCTCCAGGCCTGGGGGCAGGACAAGCCGCAGACCAGGCCGGGGCCCAAGGCGATGCTCAGCATTGCGGGCATCGCGGCGTCGGCGATTTCGCTGGCCGACAGCGACGGAGCTGAAGCCCTTTCGCTGGGACGGATCGCCGAACGGCTGGGGGTGACGGCCAATGCACTGTACCGATACGTGGATTCCCGGGATGACCTCGACGTCATCGTCCATGACCAGGCTCTCGGCGCCCCGGCGGGCATCGGTCCCGGGGAAGACTGGGCGTCGGCGGCCGCGGCCTGGTGCCGGGCCCTGCGCCAGCGATACGAGCGGCACCCCTGGCTCAGTGACGTGCGGATCCGCATACCGTTCGCCCCCAATGCGCTCGCTTGGCTGGACAATCTCCTGGAACGCCTGGAGCCGAGCGGCATGACCGGGCGGCAGGCGCTTCAAGCCGCAGGCCTCCTCGACGGCTACGTGCGTGCCCGTGCGGGAGCAGAGCGCGACGTCGCCCGGGAAGGCAGCTCCGCAGATCCCGAGGCGCTGGTGGACCACATCGGCGTCCATCGTTTTTCGGCTCGGCTCCCCCGCGTGTCCGCCCTCATCTCGGACGGCCACTTCCGTCAGGCTGCGGCCGGAGCGGATGAGGACTTCGAGTTCGGACTGGAGGCCATCCTCAACGGACTTCGCCGACTCCCCCGCCACGACGCCGGCCCCCGGAAATCCTGAACGGCGGCACACCGGAAACCTTCGTGCAGCCCCTTCACGCATGCGCGCCATCCGTGTACAGTCCTAACTGTTCATGGCAGGCACAAAGGAGGCCGAACGATGAACAGAGCAGCCATCAGTACCCCGGCACGGGCGCCAACGGCTCCGGTGGTCCTGGAGCGGGTGTCTAAGACCTACGGCTCCGGTGCGGGAGCCGTCACCGCCCTGCACGAGACGGACTTGGAGCTACCGAAGGGATCCTTCACCGCCGTCATGGGGCCTTCCGGATCCGGCAAAAGCACCCTGCTGCACTGCGCGGCGGGTCTTGACACCCCGACCACCGGGCGGGCCATTCTGGTTGGCCATGACCTCAGCGGCCTCTCCGAGGATGCCCTCACCCGACTGCGCCGGGAGCGGGTGGCCTTCGTCTTCCAATCGTTCAATTTGATGCCCGCCCTGACGGCCGCACAGAACGTTGAGCTCCCCGCCGTCCTGGCAGGACGCCGACCGGTCCGGCGGCTGGCCGAGGACGCGTTGGCCCTGGTCGGGCTTTCCGACCGGTCCGGCCACCGCCCGGGTGAGCTCTCCGGCGGGCAGCAGCAGCGGGTGGCCATCGCCCGGGCCCTGGCAGCCAATTCGGAGGTCCTCTTTGCGGACGAGCCCTCCGGAGCCCTGGATTCCCGAACTGCCGCCGGCGTCTTCGAGCTGCTGCGGGAGGCAGTGCACCGGCAGGGACAGACCATCCTGATGACAACCCATGACCCCGTTGCGGCGTCCTACGCCGATTCGGTGATCTTCCTCTTCGACGGCCGGATCGAAGAACAGCGCGGGCACGGATCAGCCGGGGAAATCGCCTCCGCCCTTTCCCGCCTGCCCGTCACCGGCCACGGACGGTGAGGCGTCATGCTGACGCTGATCCTTGCGGGCCTGCGGCACCGCACCGCTGCCCTGCTCGCCATCGTGGTTTCAGCGGGCCTCGGTTCCGCGCTCATCGTGATGTGCGGCGCGATGATCGAGACCGGTATCCGGCTTTCGGCGCCGGCTGAGCGCATCGGCGCGGCCGACCTGGTGGTCATTGGTGATCCCAGCTATACGATGCTCAACCGGGACGGCGAACAAACCACCGATCTCCGCCCGTTGCCCGAGCGGCACCGGCTGTCAGCCTCAGCAGCTGCGGCGGCAGACGGAATCGACGGCGTGGCACAGATTGTGCCCGTCATGTTCCTCGATTCCTTCGCCCGGAGCGCGGCGCGGGCCCTCCCGCTCACGGCGCAGAACTGGGCATCCGTCGCCGTCAGCGGCATCGACCCTGTTCCGCTCGAAGGTCCCGCCGCCGGCGAGGTGGTGCTCACCGCCGCCGCCGCGGACGCCCTGGCGGCGGGTGAGGACGAAGACCTGCTCCTGACCATGGAGGGGCGGACCCTCAGCGTCCGGACCGCCGCCGTCATCGGCGGACCGGAGGATCCGGCGACCGTGTTCTTCAGCGAAGGAGCCGCTGGGAACCCGCTGGACGCATTGGGCGTGGTGCTGGCTCCGGATGCCGATCTGTCCGTCGTCCGCGCGGCGCTGCAAGCGGAGCTCGCGGACGTGCGGGTGCTGGCCGGTGATGGCCGCGGCGCCGCCGAGGATCCGGCTGTGTCGGCGGCCCGCATTCCCGCCATCGTTGTCGGGGCGGTAACCGGAGGCATCGTCCTGACGGTGCTGGCGACCGTCATCTCCGGAGTCGTCGCCCTGTCCGTACGCCAGCGCAGCCGCGAGATCAGCCTCCTGCGCGCCACCGGCGCAACCGGACGCCAGGTCCGTGCACTCGTCGTCGGCGAAGTCATGGCCGCGGGACTTCTCGGCGCCCTGCTCGGCCTCGTCCCGGGCATTCCGCTGGCCTACCTCCTGCACCTGGGGATGCAGGCCGGCGGCGCCCTCCCCAAGGGACTCGAGCTGAGCTCCGGGCCGGTCCCGTTGGCCGCCGCCGCAGCCGTAACCGGGCTGGTGATCTGGCTGGCCGCCGGCCTGGCCGCCCGGACGGCCCGCCGCTCCCGGCCAATCGACGCGATGCGCGAAGCTGAACTTCCCCCTGCCCGGATCGGCATTATCCGGTGGCTGGCAGGAATCCTGTTCGGGCTTGGCGCCGTCGCCCTCGCCGTGCTCACCTTCCTGATGCCGCCCGCCCTGGTCTCCGCCACAGCCGGTCCTGCCGTGCTTGCCGGCACCATTTCCGCCGCGCTTCTCGCCCCGGCCTACCTGCGCCTGGGTGTCGCCGTGCTCCGGCCGGTGATGGGCGACCACCGGCACGGCGTCGCCGGGCTCGCCGGGACGAGTATCCGCGCCCGGGCGGCGGCCCTCTCAACCGTCACCGGGGCCGCCGCACTGGTCTTCGGAATCGGCGCCGGCAATCTCGTGTCCTCATCCATGCTCACCGCAGCTGCCGCCGACGCCCAGGTCGAGACCATCACGGCCGACGCCGTCGTGACCGGCGCGGCCGGCGCCGCTGCCGAACGCGCAGACGCAATCGCTGCCGTGCCCGAGGTGGACGCGGCCACCCCGTTTGTGACATCCGGGGGCTGGATCGAACGCCCCTACGACGCCTCGCACCGCGACCGGCACTGGCCGGTGCGCGGGCTCGACGGCGCCCAGGCGCAGGAGGTGCTGAGCAACCGGCTCGTGGCCGGCGACTTCGCTGATCTGAACGGCGCCTCCGTCGCACTGCCCGTCGATACCGCAGCTGCCCTCGGCGTGGACATAGGAGACACCATCGGCTTCCGGTTCGGTGACGGCGACGGCGCAGAACTTCGTGTCGCCGCCGCCTACGAGGACCTGCCGGGCTACGAAAACCTCCTGCTGCCCGTCGAGCTCCTCACAGCCCACACGAGCGACCGGGCACCCGCGGCGCTGCTGGTCAGCGCCAGCGACGGCACCGCCGCGGAGGCCGTGGCCCCTGCCGTGGAAGGTGCGCTGAACGGCCATCCCTCACTGCGGGTCGGGGACCGCGGCGCGTTGGAGGCGTCCCTGCAGGAGGGCCTCAACATCAACGCACTCATCAACGGCCTGCTGCTGCTGGTTGTGCTGGCCTACGCGATGGTTGCCGTCACCAACACCGTTGCCGTCTCCACCCTGGGCCGTCGCCGCGAGCTGGCCATGCTGCGCCTGACCGGCGCGACCCGCGGCCAGGTCCGCAGGCTGCTGATTACCGAGACCGCCGTGTGCGCCGCCGTCGGCATCGCCATCGCCGTCATCGCTGCGTGCGCCGCAGTCCTGCCCACCGCCGTGGTCGTAGGCGCCAGTCCGCTCGCCCCGCTGCCCCTGGCTATAGCCGGTGCCCTCTGCGCCGCCGTTGCGCTGACGACGCTGCCGGTCGCCGCGATGACGGCGCGGCGGGCGATGCGCGGACCGCTCAGTGCCACGGCAGACACCATGTGAGCCGGCCCAGGGTGCACCGCCCGCACCTTGCGGCTACTCGAGGATCTCCGAAGCCTCGAGCCACTCCATTTCCAACTCCTCCTGCTCGGCCGCAACGGCCTGCAGCTTGGCATTGAGCTCGCCGATGAGTTCAAAGTCCGCGCCGCCGGGCTTCTGGGTGGCGTCGTTCATCTGGGCGTTGATTTTTTCGGCCTGTGCGGTGAGCTTGCTCAGCTGCCGCTCGATCCGGGTGAGGTCCTTCTTGGCCGCCCGCTTTTCAGCTTCGGATGCACCGGAGCCGGCCAGCGCCGTCGTCGTTCCGCCCCGGGCGCCGGCTGGAGCAGCCGCGGACGTGCCGCCGGGACGCGTGGCGCCGGCCGCAGCGGCGCGGGCCGCCTGGGAGGAGCCGCGGGCAGCGGTGGACGCAGACGAGTTGGCGGCCAGGGCTTCGCCGCGCAGTTCCAGGTACTGGTCCACGCCGCCGGGCAGTCCGCGCAGCTTGCCGTCGCCGAGAAGCGCCATCTGGTGGTCGGTGACCCGTTCCAGCAGGTACCGGTCGTGGGAGACCACCACGAGCGTGCCGGGCCACCCGTCCAGCACGTCCTCGACGGCAGCCAGCGTGTCGGTGTCCAGGTCATTGGTCGGCTCGTCGAGCATCAACACATTCGGTTCCCCCACCAGCAGGCGCAGCAGCTGCAGCCGGCGCCGTTCACCGCCGGAAAGCTCGCGCACCGGTGTCCACTGGCGCTGGGCACTGAAGCCCAGCTGCTCCACGAGCTGGCCGGCGGACAACTCGCGGCCACCCACGTTGAAGACGCGCTTCTCGTTTTCAATGACTTCAATGACGCGCTGGTCCGCGACCTCATCCAGTTCCCGGACCTCCTGCGACAGCACGGCGGTCTGGACCGTCTTGCCGCGCTTCAGCCGGCCGGACGTAGGCTCAATGTCGCCGTTGAGCAGGCGCAGCAGGGTGGTCTTGCCGGCACCGTTGACACCCACCAGGCCCAGCCGCTCCCCCGGGGCCAGGCGCAGGGTGATGTTGCGGAACAGGTCGGTGTCCCCGAGCGTCAGGGAGACGTTCTCCAGGTCCAGGACGTCCTTGCCCAGGCGGGCGGTGGCCATCTTGTTCAGTGACAGCGTGTCACGGGGTTCCGGGACGTCCGCAATCAGGTTGTTCGCGGCCTCGATGCGGAACTTGGGCTTGGCGGTCCGGGCCGGGGCGCCGCGCCGCAGCCAGGCCAGTTCCTTCTTGACCAGCTGCTGGCGCTTGCCTTCCACCACGGAGGCCATCCGGTCACGCTCGGCGCGGGCCAGCACGTAGGCGGCGTACCCGCCGTCGAACGGATCCACCATCGCGTCATGGACTTCCCAGGTGCGGGTGCAGATTTCGTCCAGGAACCAGCGGTCGTGGGTGACTACCAGCAGGCCGCCGTCGGAGGGGCGCCAGCGCTGCTTCAGGTGCCGGGCCAGCCAGGCCACGCCTTCGACGTCGAGGTGGTTGGTGGGCTCGTCCAGCATGATGACGTCGTCGTCGCCGGTGAGCAGCTTGGCCAGCGCCACGCGGCGCTTCTGCCCGCCGGACAGGGAGGAGACCTGCGCGTTCCAGTCCACTTCCTGCACCAGGCCGCTCATCACGTCACGGATCCGCGCATTGGACGCCCACTCGTAGTCCGCGGCGTCGCCGACGATCGCCTGGCCGACGGTCAGGTCCCCGTCCAGTACGTCCGTCTGGTCCAGGTAGCCCACGGTGACATCGCGGCGGCGGGTCACGCGGCCGTCGTCGGGCGTCTGCCGTTCGGCCAGCAGGCTCATCAGGGTCGACTTGCCGTCGCCGTTGCGGCCGACCATGCCGATCCGGTCGCCTTCCTCGAGGCCGAGCGAAACGCCGTCCAGGATGGTGCGCGTGCCAAAGGAAATGCTGAGGTTTTCAGCACCAAGCAGGTGTGCCAATCGGTACTACTTTCTGTGCGTCTGAGGTGCGGTGGTGTCGGCAGCCGTGACGGCGCCGTCGGCCGGCCCGTAAACGGCCAGGGCCGAGTGGCCTTCGGTGCGCAGCGCGGCGGCCAGGGCGGACGCAGCTGCTTCATCCGCGGCCAGGAAAGCCAGGGTGGGGCCGGAACCGGAAACCATGCCGGCGAGGGCGCCGAGCCGGATCCCCGCCTCAAGAACGGTCCCCAGTTCGGGGGCAAGTTCCAAGGCCGCCGGCTGCAGGTCATTGACTAGAACGCCCGCCAGTGCGGCGGTGTTCCCGGCGGCGAGGGCGTCGAGGATCACGGGGTCCGCTTCGGTGGGCTCGGCGACGTCGGTTCCCGTGCGGAGGCGGTCGACGGCGGCATAGACCTGCGGGGTGGAAAGCCCGTAAAGTGCCGGGACGAGGACCCAGTGCAGCCGGTGCGGTGCCGGCACCGGGGTGAGCCGGTCCCCCACGCCGAGTCCGGCAGC
Source organism: Arthrobacter sp. zg-Y844 (assembly GCF_024385465.1). GTDB lineage: Bacteria > Actinomycetota > Actinomycetes > Actinomycetales > Micrococcaceae > Arthrobacter_B. The sequence continues at coordinate 208,590 of NZ_JANFLS010000004.1, read as the reverse complement.
AGCACCGCCGAGCAGGGCAAACGGTACATCGGCCCCGAGCCCGGCAGCCAGGCCGGCCAACTCAGCCTGAGACAGGCCCGCGTTCCACAGCTCATTGCAGGCGAGAAGCGCGGCGGCGGCGTCCGCAGAGCCGCCTCCCATTCCGCCTGCCACCGGCACCCGCTTGGTGATGTGCAGGTGGACGCCGGGATGCTCCCTGCCAATCCGGGAAGCCACGGCCCGGGCGGCACGGGCAGCCAGGTTGTCCCCGTCCAGGGGTATGCCTCCCTGCGGAAGGCGGCCGTCGGGATCGCTGAGCGTCAACCGGATCTCGTCGGTTTCCAGCGCCGTGGCCGTGACTTCCTCGAAGAGGGACACCGCAAGGTAGACGCTGGCAACGCTGTGGTAGCCGTCCGGACGCAGCGGTCCCACCTTCAGGGACACATTGATCTTGCCGGGGGTCCGGACAGTGACGGAGCGCGGTGCGGCCATCTCTTCGGTTTCCTTTCCCTCAGGCAATGAGCGGCTTCCGTGCCTCGGCGATCCGGGCAAATGCCGTGATGTCCAGGACCTCGCCGCGGGCGCTGGGATCCACTCCTGCAGCACGCAGTGCCTTTTCCGCTTCGGCGGGGCTGCCGGCCCATCCGGCCAGGGCGGCGCGCAGGGTCTTGCGCCGCTGCGCAAAGGCAGCGTCAATAACTGCGAAGACCTCTTCACGGGTTGCCCGCGTCTGCGGCGGTTCGTGCCGGACAAACCCGACCAGGCCGGAGGCGATCTTGGGTGCCGGCCAGAAGACGTTCATGCCGATGACGCCGGCCTTGCGCATCTGCGCATACCAGGCGGCTTTCACCGAGGGCACCCCATAGGTCTTGGAGCCGGGCTTGGCTGCCATCCGGTCCGCCACTTCGTCCTGGACCATGACCAGGCCGTGCTGCAGGGACGGGAAATGCTCCAGCAGGTGCAGCACCACCGGGACGGCCACGTTATAGGGCAGGTTCGCTACCAGCGCGGTCGGCTCCTTGGGCAGCTCGGTGATCCGCATGCCGTCGCCAAGCACAACGTGCAGCCGGCCGGCCGCTTCCGGGCGCCGCTGCGCCACCGTGGACGGAAGCTTTCCAGCCAGGACGGGATCGATCTCCACAGCCACCACCGACTCGGCTGCGTCGAGGAGCCCGAGCGTCAGGGACCCGAGGCCGGGGCCGACCTCCAGCACGGTCTCCCCCGGAGCGATGTCCGCCGCAGCCACAATCCGGCGGATGGTGTTTCCGTCAATAACGAAGTTCTGGCCGAGGCTCTTAGTGGGGCGGACTCCGAGTTCTTCTGCCAGCGCCCGGATATCCGAGGCACCAAGGAGTGCGGGAACTGGTGTTCGGGGGGCAGGTTCGGATTCTCTCACCCAGTAATACTAGCCGAGCGGGCGTGGCCGCCGCCGCCGAGGGTACGCCGGTGCAGCCGTCCGGTCCACTCCCCGGAGGTCTTCCCACGCCCGGGTGGCGCGCTTCGAAGGTGCCGGAATCGAGTTCGCCGTTTTGCGTTCCATAAGCACGGACTGCCCTGCCGACGGCTGGTCTCCACCGGTAGCATCGAGCGCATTGCCGGCACCGGTAACAGTGTGCCGCACCCCGGAGATCGGCGGTATCGACGATGGGCAAATCATTCGGTGGAAAGCTGCGCTCGGCGCGGCAGGAGCGAAACCTGACGCAGACCCAGCTAGGACACGGTGCTTTTCGGCCCCGTGAGATCTCGCTTTTGGAAGCCGGGCGGAGGGAACCCGTTCCGGGTGCGGTCCGCCTGCTCTCCGACCGGCTGGACTCGGGCGCCGCCCCGGGCCGGACAGGGAAACAAACGGCCCTGTTCCTGGAACTTTCCGCCCGGCAGGCGCTGGATGAGCGCGACTACGGAGCGGCATGCTCACTGGCGGAGGCCGCCGCGGATGCGGCGCTGGATGAGGGACATCCGCAGTCCTGGTGGGATATGACCTATCTGGCAGCCCACTGTCTTTGCACCACGCACGCCTACCGGGACTGCATCGCGAAGGCGTCCCTGCTGGCCCGCCATCCCCTGGCGGCGGAGTACCCCGGCCTCCAGGCACAGGCGGAAACACTGCTCGCCACCGCCTACCTGGGCGCCGGGGAACTGGGTTCGGCCGTGACCCATGCCCGCAGCGCCGTTGCGCGGGTGCAGGAAGCCAGGGTCGGTGCGGCTGCCTTCCTTGACGCGTGCGGAGCGCTGGTCACCGCGCTGGCCGAGGCGGGCGGGCTCGACGAGGCATGGACCTACTGCCGCACCCTGGTGCTTCCCCTGCTGGAGGCGGGGGTTGGCCGGCAAATCGAGGGTAAGGCCCGCTGGGCGGTGGGCACTGTGGCCTTTCGCCGCGGGGACATCTCCACCGGGCTTTTGCACCACCGTACTGCTGCGGACCTCCTCGAGCCGGGCGTCGACGTCGAGCTGTGGGCCCGCTTCAATAACGCCACCGCTGCCATCCGGCTCGGGGCGGGCATCCACGACAGGGAGACCCTGACCTGCATCGAGCATGCCGAGGCGGCCATGTCGGTGGTCGGACTGCATGGTCCCGAGCGGCTGGAAGCAGACCACAGCCGGGGAATCTGGCTGGACCTCAACGGCGACCATGCGCGGGCTGTGTGGATGCTCTCGGACGTGTACGCCCACCGGGGCGAGCTCTCACCCCAGGACTCGGGCGAACTCGCCCTCCACCTCGGCCTGGCCTTGGCGCGGACCGGCATGCCCGACGCCGGTTCCGTCTATCTGGCGGATAGCGAACAGCGCTTCCGCTCGGCCGGAGCCAAGGACCGCGCAGCACACGCGGCGGCCCTGGCCCACGAGATGGCGGCCGGGTGAGGAGCTGCCGGGGTTGGGCGGGCCCGGGTTAGAGCAAGCCGAGCTTCGAGGCGCAGGACGGCCAGTGGCCCCATCCGCCGTTGGCCCGCAGCTTCTCGGCTACCGCGATCTGCTGCTCCGGGGTGGCTTCACTGGCAACAGGAGCGTACGCACCGCCGCCGGCACCCAGCCAGCTGCCGGAGCTGAACTGCAGGCCGCCGTAATAGCCGTTGCCGTTGTTGATGTGCCAGTTGCCGCCGGATTCACACTGCGCCAGGGCGGCCCATGTCCCGGAGGCCGGTGCCTCACCGCCGCCGCCGGCACTCGGACCTGCGGCAGGCTTCGCCTCCGGGCGCTTCTTGGTGCCCTTGGCGACGGCTTCGGCTACCGGTTCCCTGGTCACGCTTTCCTTCACGAGGGTACGGCTGACTTCCTTGCCGTCTACGCGGGTGACCGAGAAGACACGGGAACGTTCCCCGTCCACTCCGGCAGTGGTGACCTTCTTCTCGCCTTCGAGCAGGTCCGCATCGGGAACCTCGGAGCTGGTAAACGGCACCGGTTCCGTGACGGTCTCCTCAACGCCGGCCGAAACACGCGTGACCTTCAGGCCCATGCCGTCAACCAGGCCGGCGCTGCGCGGAGCTGAAACCTGGTCCGCGGTGCCAAGCTGCATCCCTGATTCCTTCAGCAGGTCCCGCACGGTTCCCGCTGTGGTGGTGTGTTCGTGGGTTTTCCCGTCCACGGTGACGAACACCGTCTTGGGAGTGGAGATCGAAATCCTGCCGTCCAGCCCGTCCAGCGAGGTATCCATCGGGGCGGAGACGGCGGAGTTGGTGGCCACCCGCAGCTCCGAAACCAGGTCCTCGACGGTTTCGCCGGTGGTGTGGACCGTGGTCCCCTTGCCGTCCACCACGATATCCACTGCGAGGGCCCGCTGGACTTCGATGGTGGCGCCGTCTTCCAAGGCTGCCGTTGGCTCCGGTGTCACCCGGTCAACGGCGGTTACAGTCACATCGGCCTGTGCCAGTACATCCGCAACGGTACCGTCGAAGGTCTGCACTTCCTGGCTCTTGCCGTCGACGGTCAACACCACCGACTTGCTGGCGCCGACAAAGGCAACCATGCCTAGCAGCAGGCACACCATAACGGTTGCCTGGCCAACGAGCTTTATCCCACGCCTTGCAAGTGTTCTCGCCACGAGATTCCAAACGGTCACAGAATCCGGGCACGGGGACTTTAAGCGCCGTGCGCATTCCGGTGCACCTGCCGGAGGGCAGGGCAACGGGACGCGGCCAGGCACAGGCTTGGCGAACAAACCAGCCGCAGCAGCGAACTGACGCGGGCATGGTGTCACAGGTCCGTGCAGCCTCTCGGCGGCATGGGCCCGCAAATTGTTGCAGTGTTATGCAGTGTTCATGCAGTGATAGTCCGGATGCCTTCCCCGACCCCGGCTAATTGCTCCCTACCGTAACCGAACCGTGATGTGAGGGCAAACAGGGGTCCCCGGGTAGTCGTGCGGCCCGCGGCGCGGCGCGGGCTTCGACGCGTGCTGACTGCCGTTCCTACTGCTCGGCCCAGGAGCCGTAGGCCCGGACAGTGTTCGCGGCCAGTCCTGCTCCCAGCTCGGAAAGGTCCGCTCCCATGCGGTCTGCCATGGACCGCACCGTATAGGGGACCATGTAGCTGGCGTTGGGACGCCCGCGGTGCGGGTGGGGAGTCAGGAACGGAGCATCCGTTTCGACCAGCAGCAGGTTCCGGTCCGCGATCGAGAGGGCTTCGTGGAGGTCGTGCGAATTCTTGAAGGTCACGGTGCCGGAGAACGACATGTACCAGCCGTTTTCGTTGCAGGTACGGGCCAGCTCGCGGTCCCCGGAGAAACAATGGAAAACCACCGTGTCGGGGGCGCCTTCCTCCTTCAGGAGGCGGACGACGTCGTTATGCGCATCGCGGTCATGGATCTGGAGTGCCAGGCCCAGGCGCTTGGCGATGTCGATGTGCCGGCGGAATGAGTAGTGCTGCCGTTCCCGGCCGTCTTCCCCGGTCCGGAAGTAATCGAGCCCGGTTTCGCCGATTGCCCGGATGCGCGGATGGGCTGCGAGCGCCTCGATCTCGGCGAGCGCCGATTCCAGCGTCCCTTCCGCTGCAAGCACGGGGGCGTCGTTCGGGTGGATGGCCACCGCACCCAGCAGGCGCGGATCGGCGTCGACAGCGGAAACAGTGAAGCGGGACGACTCGAGATCGGTGCCCACCTGGACGGCACCTTGGACGCCGGCTGCCTCCGCCGCATCAAGGGCAGCGGCGAGGGCAACCGTAAAGTCGCCGGCCGTGTCGCCGGCCGTGTCGCCGGCCGGAAAGTCGAAATGCGTGTGGTTATCCATTACGGGCACAGGCAGCGGCTCAGGAGCCGGCGGATAGCCTTTGCCCTTGTGCCGGACGGTTCCGGCGCCTTCGGCGGACGGGAGGTAGGCCGTCGGTGTGCTGCCCGGGACAAATCCACTTCGATTAATCATGTTCTTAAGCCTAGGTGAGCTAGTAGCCTGAACAGACAAACTGCTGTTGGAGCTCCCGCAGGTCGAAAACGGATAGCGGGGCTTACTCCGCCTGCCGTGTCACCGCAGGTGCGGTCTGTTTGCTGCAGCTGCAACCGCCGAGTATGGAAGGTGTCCATGGACGCTCCGATCCCGTCTGCCGCCGCAGCGTCCCTTAACGGCTTTCCTTCCCGGCCCTCGGCCGCCACCCTCCATTCCCCTCCCGCCGCGGTCGACGCCCAAGCCTTCTCCGAAGCGGCAGAGGGAATCCTGGCCGCCGTGAATACGGTGATTGACGGCAAGGAAGACGCGGCCCGGCTGGTGCTGACGGTCCTGCTTGCCGAGGGGCACGTACTGCTCGAAGACGTTCCCGGGGTCGGCAAGACAATGCTCGCCAAGACACTGGCGCGGACCATTGACTGCACAGTCAGCCGCATCCAGTTCACCCCGGATCTGCTGCCGTCGGATGTCACCGGGGTGTCCATCTACAACCAGGACAGCCACCGGTTCGAATTCCGCCAGGGCCCGGTGTTCGCCAACGTGGTGATCGCCGACGAAATCAACCGGGCTTCCGCAAAGACCCAGTCGGCTCTGCTGGAATGCATGGAGGAACACCAGGTGACCGTCGACGGCGGCACCCACCGGCTCTCGGCACCCTTCATCGTGGTTGCCACGCAGAATCCCATCGAGATGGAGGGGACCTATCCCCTGCCGGAGGCGCAGCGGGACAGGTTCATGGCCCGGCTTTCCCTTGGCTACCCGGATGCTCGTTCCGAAGTGGAAATGCTTGAGAACCATCAATCCGGCTCACCCCTGGACAGCATTACCCCCGTGGTGGGAATACGCGAGGCCTCGGCCATGATCGCCAGGGTCCGCGATATCTACGTTTCCGACGCCGTCAAGGAGTACACGGTTTCCCTGGGCCGGGCCACCCGCGAACACCCGGATCTCCGGCTGGGTGCCAGCCCCCGGGCCCTTCTGCAGCTGCTCCGTGCGGCCAAGGCCTACGCAGCGCTCGAAGGCCGGGATTTCGTGCTGCCGGACGACGTGACGAGGCTGGCGGATCCCGTCCTCGCCCACCGGCTCCTGTTGCAGCGAAAGGCAGCCGGAACGGGGATCAGCGCCACGAGCATTATTGCGTCCGTGATTGCGGCCGTGCCGGTTCCCCGGTCCGCCGGAACACCGCAGCGGCTGCACCGCTAGCGGCCCCGACAGGTTCCACCCGAGCCGGCTTGCCGCCGCACCGGGCCCGCACAGAGTCCGCACCGCCGAGCGAAAGGCTCCCATGGACACCTCATCCGTTACGAGGTTTTTCACCCCGCGCGGCTGGGGCCTGGTGTGCGCCGGGGCGGCGGCGCTCCTTGGGGCAGTCACTCTGGGCCGCCGGGACCTGCTGGCACTCGCTGTCCTGCTGATCGCGCTGCCGGTCCTGGCCGCAGCACTGCTTCGCCTGTTCAAACCCGGCTTTGAGGTCGAGCGCAGCTTCTCTCCCCCGCTGGTGGAAACAGGCACGGCCGCCACGGTATCCCTGCGGGTGCTCAGCCGCGGAACCCCTGCATCCGAAGCACTCATCCGCGAGGGGCTGCCGTTCCGATTCGGGCCCAGCCCGGTGTTCCGGTTCCCCTCCGGTTACGCGGCGGAGAACGGATCCAGCACCTATGAGTACCGCCTGCGGTCGAGCCGTCGCGGCCTCTACGGCATCGGCCCCGTAACCGCGGACTTCGTCGATCCGCTGGGCCTGGCGCGGACGGTGCACACGCTGGGCGGAACCGACCGGTTGGCAGTGGCGCCGGCCCCGCTTGAGCTTCCGCCGTCGTCGTTGTTCAGTGCCATGGGCACCGACGGCAGTGCGCCGAGCAGGCGCCGCGGAACGCCCAGCGAAGATGATGCTTCCACCCGCGAGTACCGCCATGGAGATCCCATGCGCCGGGTGCACTGGCCGGCGACGGCCAGGCACGGGGAGTTGATGGTCCGGCAGGAGGAACCGGTGACCGCGCCGACCGCTTCCATCGTGCTGGACCAGCGCCTGGCCTCCTACGATGACGGATCGCCGCTGAATCCTGACAACGGCGAGCTGCTTACGTCGGAAACATTCGAATGGGCGGTTTCGGCAGTTGTTTCCTCCGCCGTTTTCTTCTCCGAGTCCGGCTACGGCGTGCGCTTCACCGACGAGCTCTCCCGGCCCGGGCTGGCCCGTTCCCCGTCTGCCGTAGACAGCAGCGAGACCGACTTCCGCGGGTTTGACGGGGTGCAAAACCTCGCCGAAGGGCTGGCCGCCCTGGGCCTGGAATCTCCGCCGCCCCCGACGCCGGGGAATCCCACCGATGCCTCTGCCCCCTTTGCCGCGCTGGACGTTTCCGGCCAGGCGCCCGGCCCCCTGCTCGTTGTTGCCGGCCGGATCGACACTGCCCAGGCGCATACGCTGGCTCCGGCCGCACGGTATGCCCGCCAACCACTGGTGCTGCTGGTTACCGACCGGCCGGCCGCGCTGCGTCCTGTCCTGACAATCCTGCGGGAGGCCGGGTGGATTGCCGCGGCGGTAACACCGGCAACTCCGGTACCCGCGGCCTGGTCCCTCCTTGACCACGATCCCCAGGGCGTCCACGCCGCCGGGGGGCGGGTATGAGCGCCCTGCTGAGCCGCCCGGAGGCCGTGCCGGCGTCCGGCCACCTGCAGGGTACGGAACCGGCACCCCGGGGCGACCGCGGGCCGGCCAACGTTGCGGTAGCCGGAGCAGGAGCGCTGGCGGTCCTGCTTTGTTCGCTCAGCGTGCACGGGGTCATCGAAGGCTGGTCCTGGCTGCCGCCGCTGTTCTTCGCCGTCCTCGTCCCGCTGGCGGCCACCGCCGGTGCGCGGCGGCTGAAGGTGCCGCAACCTCTGGTTCCGGTGGCAGGCATGGCGGTCCTGGCGTGCACCCTGACCTGGCTGTTCGCTTCATCGGCGTCATTCCTGGGCTTCCTGCCCGGCCCGGGCACCCTTGCCCGGGCGGATGCGCTGCTGGCCGAGGCGCGGACGGTCGTCCTCACCGAAGTCGCCCCCGTGCAGCCGCTGCCCGGCATCCTGTTCCTGTGCTGTGCGGGCATCGGGCTGGTAGCCGTCCTGACGGATACCCTGGCGGCCACCCTGCGGATGCCGGCAACCGCCGGGCTGGGCCTGTTTGCGGTGCTGATGATCCCCGCAGTGCTGAAACCCGCGAGCCTGGGAGCAGGATATTTCTTCCTCGCAGCAGTCGGATACCTGCTATTGCTGACGGTCAGTGCACGCAGGGAACAGCACGGGCACGGTAACCCGCGGACCTGGCTGGCACGCGGAACGGCAGTTTCGGCATCTGCCCTGGCATTGGCGCTCCTGCTGCCTCCGGTGTTGCCGGGGTTCAACGGCGGCGCCTTCCCGGAAGGCACCAGATTCAACTTCTTTTCCGGCAGCACCGGGCTGAACCCCATAGTCACGTTGGGCAATGACCTGCGCCAACCGCAGTCCTCAGGCCGGATCACCTATGCAACCTCGTCCGTCGAACCCGTGTACCTCCGCTCCACTACCTTGGAGGATTTTTCCGGGAGCCGCTGGGCTCCCGACGTCCGCGAGGACGAACGCCGGCAGGGCGTGGCAACCATGTCGGGCGGCGCCTACACACCGCCGAGGGGAAGCCAGGCCGAGGCGGTGGTGACGCGGATCAGCTCCAACACGTATTCGAGCCCGTGGCTGTTGGCCCCCTACTATCCGCTGGGCGTTACCGGTGCCGAAGGAAGCTGGTCCTGGGATCCCAAGACCATGACCGTGCTGGACGACGATTCCGAGGGCGCGGCCCGGCAGGATTACCAGGTGCTGAGCATCGCGGCCGAGTTCACGCCGGAGCAGCTGGCGGCAATTCCGGCGGCCGACGGCGCGGGCCTGGACCCCGTTTTCACGGACCTGCCCGCTGACCTGCCCGGAAACATCCGGGAGGCAGCCGCGGAGGCAGTCGGGGATGCCGCCACACCGTATGCCAAGGCCATGGCCCTCCAGAGTTATCTGCGCGGGCCGCAGTTCAGCTATTCACTGGAGGCACCGGTGGAGGGCGGCTACGACGGGAACGGGATTTCGGTCTTGTCCGAGTTCCTCGAACGAAAGGCCGGCTACTGCGTGCATTTCGCCGCAGCCATGGCCGTGATGGCCCGGCAGGAGGGCATCCCCAGCCGGATGGCACTGGGCTACGCGCCCGGCCAGGACACCGGCGAGACCCCGGACGGGACCGGCCCCAACGGAGAACCGCTGCGCGAGTTCGAGGTCGATTCCACGGACGCCCACGCGTGGCCCGAGCTGTATTTCGAAGGTGCCGGCTGGGTCCGCTTCGAGCCCACGCCTTCCCGCGGATCGGTGCCGGACTACGCCCAGCAGCAGCGCACGCCGGGGACTGCCACTATTCACGACGACGACGATCCCCGGGTCCCTGACGCGCTGGCGACGGCGCCGGCTGTCCCGCAGGAGGAAGCTCCGCTGGCACCCGAAACCGTGCTCGAACCCGCCGACACGGGCACGACGGCGTGGCTGGGCGCCGTCCTCGGAACGCTGGCGGCCGCGGCTGCCGTGCTGACGCCCTGGGCGATGCGGCGGCGCCGTGCGGCTCGGCGGCGGAAGGCCGCCGCCGCTGGTTCCCGTTCGGGGCCGGTCTGGGACGAAATAGCAGATCTGGGGATCGATTACGGGTATCCCGGCCGGACCTCCGACACTCCCCGGACGTACGCCCGCCGGTTGGCGGGCGAGGCCGGCTTCTCCCCGCAGGCGGACGAGGCGCTGACCCGCATCCGTCTGGCATTCGAGGAAGAGGCCTACGCCGGCTCCGGCCGCCGCGGACGCGGCGGCCGGGGAGCCGCCCCGGCATGGGAGAACCTCGAAACGGTGCGGAACGAACTGCGGAGCGGCACCAGCCTGTTCGGCCGGCTGCACGCGCGGTTCCTCCCGCCGTCGCTGGCCATGCGGTTTCGGCACGACTGAGCCTGACCTGAAAGGGCAAAAAGAAACCCAGTGACGCCGGCGGCGTCACTGGGTTTCTTCCTGTCGGTTACCTACCCGGCGTAGGGGTCGGCGATCCCGATGTACTGCGTGTATAGGTATTCCTCGATGCCTTCGGCACCGCCCTCGCGGCCCAGCCCGGACTGCTTGACTCCGCCAAACGGTGCGGCGGCGTTGGAAACAACTCCGGCGTTGAGTCCCAGCATGCCGGATTCCAGCTTTTCGCCGATCCGCAGTCCGCGGTTCAAATCCCGGGTGAAGACGTAGGACACCAGTCCGTATTCGGTGTTGTTGGCGAGCGCCACGGCTTCGTCCTCAGTGGAGAAGGTGACGATCGGTGCCACCGGACCGAAGATTTCCTCTTTCAGGATCCGGGCATCCGGGGCAACGTTCTGCAGGACCGTGGGGCGGTAGAAGTAGCCCGGGCCGTCCACGGGTTCCCCGCCGACCAGTGCCACTGCGCCGCCGTCGACCGCTTCGCTGACGAGGGCGTGCACCTTGTCCCGCGACTTGCCGTCAATCAGCGGCCCGATCTTGGTGTCGTCTTCGGTACCCCGGCCGGTAGTCATGGCGCCCACCCGTGCCGCGAACTTCTCTGCGAACTCCTGCGCCACCGTGTCCTGGACGATGAAGCGGTTCGCCGCCGTGCAGGCCTCGCCCATGTTCCGCAGCTTTGCGGTCATGGCACCTTCCACGGCCTTGTCCAGGTCTGCGTCCTCGAAAACAATGAAGGGGGCGTTTCCGCCGAGCTCCATGGAGGTGCGCAGGACGTTCTCGGCTGCGTCCCGGATCAGGCCCTGGCCTACGGGTGTGGATCCGGTGAAGGAAACCTTCCGCAGACGGGAATCCTTGAGGATGGGGCCGGTGACGTCGCCGGCGGAAGTGGTGGAGACAACGTTCAGCACGCCGGCAGGCAGCCCGGCTTCCATCATGACGGCCGCGAAAAGCTGGGAGGTCAGGGGCGTCAGCTTGGCGGGCTTGAGCACCATGGTGCAGCCGGCCGCCACGGCGGGGGCGATCTTGCGGGTGGCCATGGCCAGCGGGAAGTTCCAGGGGGTGATCAGCAGGCACGGCCCCACCGGCTTCTTGTTCACCAGCAGCCGGGACTTACCGTCGGGAGCGGTGCTGTAGCGTCCGGAAACCCGGACGGCTTCCTCGGAGAACCAGCGCAGGAACTCCGCGCCGTACACTACCTCGCCGCGGGCTTCCGCCAGCGGCTTGCCCATTTCCAGCGTCATCAGCAGGGCAAAGTCCTCGGCGCGTTCCGTCACCAGTTCAAAGGCGCGGCGCAGGATTTCCCCGCGTTCGCGGGGTGCCGTCCGTGCCCAGGCATCCTGGGCGGCTGCGGCGGCGTCCATGGCCAGCGCACCGTCTTCCGTGGAGGCATCGGCAATGCTCATCAGCACCTTGCCGGTGGCGGGATCTTCGACGTCGAACGTGCGGCCGCCGGACGCCTCCCGCCACTGGCCGTCAATCAACAGGCCGGTGGGGACCTGCGCCAGGAGTTCGGCTTCACGGTCTGCGGGAATGCCCATAGGGAATGCCTCCAAAATCATCGGATCCACCGCGGGCGGCGTGCCCGTGGTCTCACTAAACCGTAGGCTTCGGCGGCACTGCCTGTAAATGCGGGTATGCACTACCCTCCGGAGGAGCTACTGTGCATCTGCCCATCCCCAGGCATAGGTCGGAGCGCTTAGCTGCGCGCTTCCAGCACCGCCGAATACAGTTCGCGCTTGCTGATCCGGGCATCCTCGGCCACGGCGGCGACGGCGTCTTTAAGCCGGATGCCCTGCTCCACCAGGGAATTGACGGCGGCCACGTGGTCCGCCGCCTGTTCCGGGGCGGCGTCCGGTGCGCCTTCGACCACCACGGCGATTTCCCCGCGCACGTCCCCGGCCTCCGCCCATTCCAGCAGCTCGCGCAGGGGCCCGCGCAGCACCTGTTCATGCAGCTTGGTGAGCTCGCGGGCGACGGCGGCGCGGCGGTCCCCGCCAAAGGCGGCGTCCAGGGCACGCAGCATGGGTTCGAGGCGGTGCGGAGCCTCGAAGAACACCATGGTCCGCTGCTCGCCGGCCAGCTTCGCGAGCCGGCTGCTGCGTTCCCCGGGCTTCCGGGGAAGGAAGCCTTCGAAGCAGAAGCGGTCCGTCGGCAGGCCGGAAAGGGCCAGTGCGGTCAACACCGCTGAGGGTCCGGGGGCGGCGGTGACGGTCAGTCCTTCGGCGGCCGCAGCCTCCACCAGGCGGAAGCCCGGATCGGATACGGCGGGCATGCCGGCATCGGTCACCATCAGGAGGGTGGCGCCGCCGCGGACCATCTCCAGCAGATCGGCAGTGCGGGAAGCTTCGTTGTGCTCGTGGTAACTGATGATCCGGCCCCGCGTGGTGATGCCGAGGGCGCTTACCAGCCGGTGCAGGCGCCGGGTGTCCTCCGCGGCAATGATGTCGGCGCTTTCCAGCAATCCGATCAGCCGGTTGGTTGCATCACCCATGTTGCCGATGGGGGTTGCCGCCAGGACAATCTGCCCCGGCCCTGCGGCGTCGTTGTTCGCGGTGCCTGCCATGGTGCCTGTCCTGGTGCCTGTCATGCTGCCTGTTACCTTGCTCGAGTCCACCCTCTAACCCTACGCGACAGGCTATAGAGTGGTGCGCGTGAGTCTCTCCGGTACCTCGACGACGCACCGCGAGGCACCGGCCGCGGTCGAGTCCCCACAGCATGCGTTCACCTTCGAAGCCCTGCGGAACCGCCTGCTGGGCAGCAGCCTCATGCCCCTGGGGGCGGCCGGCTGGATCCTGCCGCTGATGATGGCGGTACTGGGCGGTGTGCTGCGCTTCACCCGCCTGGGTGAGCCCGGCGCCCTGGTGTTTGACGAGACCTACTACGTCAAGGACGCCTACTCGCTGCTGCAGTCCGGCTATGAACGTGCCTGGCCCGAGGATGCAAACGAGTCCTTTGCTGCGGGCCGGCCCCAGGTCCTGCTCGATGAGCCCGAATATGTGGTGCATCCGCCTGTCGGCAAATGGATGATCGCTTTCGGCATGGCACTTTTCGGATCGGATAATTCCTTCGGCTGGCGCTTCGGCGCCGCGCTTACCGGCGCCCTTACGGTCCTGCTCCTGGGGCTCATCGCCGCACGGTTGTTCTCCTCGGCGACTCTCGGCGCCCTGGCCGGGTTGTTCCTGGCCGTGGACGGGCACCATCTGGTCCATTCCCGCACCTCCCTGTTGGATGTCTTCCTGACGTTCTGGGTGGTGGCCGCGTTCGGCGCGCTCCTGTTGGACCGACGGGACGGCCGGCTGCGGCTGGCACATGCCCTCTCCCGAACGGCCGGCGCCGGTGCCCCGGACCGCGCAGACCCCGGCGGTGCACTGCTGTACGGGCCGTGGCTGCTCTGGCGCCCCTGGCGGATCGTCGCCGGCGTCTGCCTCGGCCTGGCTGTGGGCACCAAGTGGTCAGCCCTGGCCTTCGTTGCCGTCTTCGGCCTGATGACTGTCCTTTGGGATGTCAGTGCCCGGCGGGTTGCGGGCATCCGCCAGTGGGAAAGCGCGCTGTTCCGGGACGGCGTGCCGGCGTTCCTCACCATCATCCCGGCCGCGTTGATCACCTACGTGGCCAGCTGGAGCGGGTGGCTGTTGTCCGATGACGCGTACGACCGGCAGTGGGCCGAGGAGAACCCGGACGAAGGCTGGAGCTGGCTTCCTGCTTCGCTGCGTTCACTGGCCGAGTACCACCGCAGTGCCTATGCCTTCCACAACGGACTCAGTTCGGAGCACAGCTACTCCTCCACCGCCTGGACCTGGCTGTTCATGGGCCGCCCCACGTCATTCTTCTACGAGTCCTCTGCGCAAGGAGAAACCGGCTGCGCCGCGGAGAGCTGCTCCACTGCGGTCACCTCCGTCGGCAATCCCCTGATCTGGTGGGCTGCCGCCCTGTCGCTGCTGGTGGTGCTCTTCTATTGGGCCGGCCGGCGGGACTGGCGGGCCGGTGCGGTCCTGTCCGGAGTGGCGGCTGGATACCTTCCGTGGTTCGCCTATCCTGAACGGACAACTTTCTTCTTCTATGCGGTCTCCTTTGAACCGTTCCTCGTCCTCGCATTGGTGTACGTGCTGGGCCTGATACTCGGCCGGCCCGCGGACAGTCCGCAGCGCCGGCGGATCGGCCTCCTGCTTACCGGCTGCTTCGTCGCGGGGGTCCTGGCGCTATCGGCATATTTCCTGCCGGTCTGGACGGCGGATACCATCCCGTATTCTGGCTGGCGGCTGCGTATGTGGATGCCCAGTTGGATTTAGTCTCATTACCCATGTGCTCAATGCACAGAAAGAGAGGGTCATAAGTGCGCGAGTCCGCCACTGACCTCCTGGTTAGCCTTCCCGAAGATTCGAATGTTACGGATCTCCTGCTCCAAATGCATCGAAAAGATCCCGCCCGCGTCCTGTACGCGGTCAAGAACGGCAGCAGCTGGGAAGACATCACCGCCGCGCAGTTCCTCGCAGAAGTTACCCGGCTGGCCAAAGGCCTGATCGGATCCGGTGTCCGTCCCGGAGACAGCGTTGCCGTCATGTCCCGGACCTCCTACGAGTGGACCGTGGCGGATATGGCCAACTGGTTCGCGGGAGCCGTGACCATCCCGATCTATGAAACCTCCTCCCCCTCCCAGGTCGAGTGGATCCTCAAGGATTCCGGTGCCCGGCACGTGTTCGTGGAGGACGCGCGCAAGGCCGACGTCGTGCTGGCCGCCGCTTCCGCCCTTGACGGAGAGTTCTCCATCTGGCTGATGAACAACGGCGACGGCGCCGACACGTTCACCGGCCTCACCGCCGCGGGAAGCAGTGTCAGCGACGACACGCTGGAAACCGCCCGCAGTACCGCGAACCTCAGCGACACCGCGTCGATGGTCTACACCTCCGGCACCACCGGCCGGCCCAAGGGCTGCGAAATCACGCACGGCAATTTCGCCCTCTTCGGCGTCAACGTCATTGAAGTCCTGCCGGAAATGCTGAAGATCCCCAACCCGACCACGCTGATGTTCCTGCCGCTGGCGCATGTGCTGGCCCGGGCGGTCCAGGTGGGCTGCCTGCACGCCGGCGTCAAGGTGGGCCATTCCCGCAGTGCGTCCGACCTGATGTCGGACCTCAAGTCCTTCTCCCCCACGTTCCTGCTGGCCGTGCCGCGGATCTTCGAAAAGATCTACACCGGCGCCCAGGCTTCGGCCGAAGCCGCCGGCAAGGGCAAGGCCTTCGAGGCTGCCGCCGCCACCGCCGTTGCCTACTCCGAGGCACAGGACTCGGCCGCCCGCGGCGGCCGCGGCCCGTCGGTGGCGCTGGCCTTGAAGCACAAGCTGTTTGATCGGCTCTTCTATCCCAAGGTGCGTGCGGTCCTTGGCGGAAATGCCGCATTCGCGATCTCCGGCGCCAGCGCGCTGAGCCCGATGCTCGCGCACTTCTTCCGCGGCTGCGGAGTCACGGTACTGGAGGGCTACGGCCTGACCGAAACCACCGCCCCGGCGAGCGTGAACCAGGCGACCCGCACGCGGGTGGGCTCGGTGGGCCTGCCCATGCCGGGCACCACCATCCGGATTGCCGACGACGGCGAGGTCCTGGTCCGCGGCGCCGTGGTCTTCAAGGGCTACCACCGCAACCCTGAAGCAACTGCGGACGCCTTCGAGGGCGAGTGGTTCAAGACCGGCGACGTGGGCGTTCTCGACGACGACGGTTTCCTGCGCATCACCGGCCGCAAGAAGGACCTGCTGGTCACGGCCGGCGGCAAGAACGTGGCTCCCGGCCCGCTGGAAGAAAAGATCCGGGAGAACCGGCTGGTCTCACAGGCCATCGTGGTGGGCGAAGGACGCCCGTTCGTTTCCGCCCTGATCACGCTGGACGAGGAGGCCCTCGCCGCCTGGAGCCGGGAGAACGGCGCCCCGGACGGTGTTGCTGCGGAGGATCCCCGGGTGCAGCAGCTGCTGCAGGAGTCAGTCGACGCCGCCAATGCAACGGTGTCCCGGGCCGAACAGATCCGCAAGTTCACCGTGCTGCCCAAGGATTTCACCTTGGAATCGGGCCATCTCACGGCCACGCTGAAGCTGCGCCGCAATGCGGTGATTGCGGATTACTCCGACGAGGTCGACAAGCTCTACGCCAAGTAGGCACACACACCGGCAGTAAAAATCCCCCGTACCGATACCGGTACGGGGGATTTTTATGCTGCGGGGCTGCCTAGAGTGCTTCGAGGGACTCTGCGTAACGGCGGCGGGCGTCTTCCCGGGCCTGCTGCACGCGTTCCCGGCGTGCCCGGGTGGGCCAGCAGCAGACCAGCACGACAACGCAGGTGAGCAGCACCAGCGCGGCAATGGTAATCCCGGCGTCCATCCAGAACTGGGCCGGGAAGAGCCGGATCAGCGTGTCATCCAGCCGGAAGGTCCAGTTCCCGTTCGAGAAGAAGACCGTGTGCAGCTGGGTGAAGAACTGTTCCCAGCCCAGAACGGCGAGGACGACCAGCGCCGCCACCAGGACCAACGTGATCACCGCACCGGAGAACAAGGACCGGCGGATGCCGCCCGGGCTGCGTCGGTGCAGATAAAGTGCGGCGAAGAGGCTCAGCACCGCCATCACCGTCGCAGCGATGAAGGCCACCGTCAGCACTGTCTTGACATCGGCCATGTGGCTGACTTCGCTGGCCAGGTACAGCGGTTCTCCGCCGTCTCCGACCAGGTCCCCCAGATACCGGGATCCGCTGAAGTTGAGCAGGTAGTCCACGGCGTAGGAACCGTAGGTCATCCGGTCATCGGTGGAGAAGCCGTAACTGTCTGCCGGGAAACCGGGCCGATGGTACTCAGCCCACAGAAACAGGGGCGTCGCGACGGCACGGATCGCCGCGGCCAGCACCATGACCGGGAAGAACACGGCAATCATGACCTGCAGGACACGGGCCAGGACGGGCTTACCCGCTGCAGCCTTCTCGCGTTCCTGTGCACGTCGCTGCGCTTCAGCCAGTGCCGCGTCGGCGTCGTCGGCGTGGTCTGCCCTGTCAGTGGCTGGCTCCGTCCCGCTCTCCGTCTCGGCAGAGTGGACGATAACCGGTGTGACGGCGGTGTTTGTAGACTCGGCAGCCACCGCCGCAGTGCCGTCCTGCACTTCGCCGTCGGCGTCCTCGGACGTTTCGGTTTCGCGCTCCGGCGTCGTTTCGGTTTCCCTTTCGGAGTCCCCGGATGCATCGGCTTCATGCCGGCCGGCGTCGTGCGCTCCGGAGGGCACGGCATGCGACCGTTCCTCGCCTGCTTCCACTGCGCCCGAAGGCGTTTGGGCGGATGTTGCCGCCATGTCCTCATCCGTGCGGTCCCGGTCCCGGTCCTCGGGGCCGGCGTCCACGGCGTCGTCGGTGGAGGAATAACCGCTCAGGTCGGGGAGGGTGCTTGCCCGGCGCATGGGAAGCTGGCTGCGCTGGGCGACCTTCGGGTGGCCGCCCGGGACGGTGCCACCGGCGCCGGCAGTTGCTGCCGCATCCGGGTTTTCGGACGCGGCCGGGCCCTCAGCCGCTTCCCGGTTCCGGAGAGCCTCAGCGTCCTCCGCGTCCTCCGGCTCTTCCGGGTCCTCGAGGTCCTCCGGCGCTTCCGGGGTCAGCTCGGCGTCCGGTCCTGCGGCGTCCGGTTCTGCGACGCCGGCGTCGCCTGCCTCATCTGCTGCAGCCTCCGCGTCGGCCTCGGCCTGCTCGGATGCGGTGAGGTTGTCGAACTCCGCGTCCCAGTCGGCGTGCTCACGGGTCCCGGCGGCTTCCGGGGCAGTAGCGGCGTGGGAGCCGGATCCGTTGGGGGCCTTCCCCTGCGGCGGCGCTGAAGCCTCGGTTCCGTTGAGCGGCTCCCCTCCGGCCGTCGATCGATGCGTGGGGGTTTCGTCCTGACTTGCCACTGCTTCCTCTTTCACTTCCCTGAACTGTTGTCCGCTGGTCTTACACTCGACCCTACCGGGACAGCAGCGGGTGGACTGCACGCCACCCCGCGGCTAGGCAGTACGCAGATACGCTCCGGCGTCGCGCGCGGACAGGTCACCTCGGTGACCGGCCCGGTAGGCCCTCCCGCCGAGGATGAGCGTGTACGCCCAGTACGCCGCAAATACTCCGAACCCGATGGCCAGGCGCAGCCAGGCCGGCAGGGGGCTGGGTGTAACGAAGCCCTCAACCAGTCCGGAGATAAACAGGACCACTACCAGGCCAAGGGCAACCGTCATCAGGGAACGCCCCTCCTGCGCCACGGCGGTCATCCGGGAACGCCGCCCGGGTGCGGCGAAGGCCCAGAAAATCCGCAGCCCGGCGGCTGAGGCAATGAAAATGGCGGTCAGTTCCATGAACCCGTGCGGCAGGATATAGGTGAAAAACACGTCCAGGCGGCCGTGTGCTGCCATCATCCCCGCGGACAGGCCCACGCTCACGGCGTTCTGGTACAGGATCCAGGGCACCCACAGTCCGGTGATGCCGAACGCGACCGCTTGGACAGCGATCCAGGCATTGTTGGTCCAGACCATGCCGGAGAAAGACGCTGCCGGATTTTCGGAGTAGTAATTGACGAAGTCCTCTTCGACATAGCGGCGGACCTCCTCGTCCGACCCTACTGCGGCCAGCACGCCCGGCGTATTGACGGCCCACAAACCGGTCAGCCAGGCCACCAGGACGAAG
Organism: Arthrobacter sp. zg-Y844; assembly: GCF_024385465.1. Classification (GTDB taxonomy): domain Bacteria; phylum Actinomycetota; class Actinomycetes; order Actinomycetales; family Micrococcaceae; genus Arthrobacter_B. Next base: position 189,592 of record NZ_JANFLS010000004.1, on the reverse strand, counting down.
GCTGCACCTATCGCAACGGTCAGCCAGCGCACGCGGTAAAAGGCGGCTGGGAGGGACGAAACGAAGAAGTTCGCCAGGTCCTCCATGAAGTTGGACCGGCTGCCGGTAAACCGGGTCCGGGCGCGGGACAGGCGCATCGAGAGGGAGGCGGAAAGCGTTCCTTCCGGGGCTACCGAGCGCACGATGGAAAGATGGGTGGAGGCACGCTGGTAGAGCCGAAGCAGTTCGTCCGCTTCCGGGCCGCTTAAGCGGCGGCGCGCAGCCAGCTCGTCGAGGCGTTTCCAGTCATCGCTGTGCACGGCAGTGAAGGCATCGAGGTCCACGGTTACACCCTAACGGGTCGGTACAGTGGTCCCCATCACGTCAGGAGGGCACGAATGAGCAGCATTGTTACCGGCGAAGCGGTGGTCCTTGAGCTCCGTCCTGCCGGCTTCGCGGCGCGGATGGTCAGCGCCCTCATCGACGTCATTGCCCAGGTCCTCGTGTTTATCGTCTTGATGCTGCTGGTCGCGCAGGCCGTCGCGTCGTCGGACCCGGCCCTGGCACAGGCACTGTCGCTGAGCCTTGTGGTGCTGCTGTTCGTGTTGGTCCCGGCGGCGGTGGAAACCCTGACGCGGGGAAAGTCGCTCGGCCGGCTGGTCATGGGGCTGCGGATTGTCCGCGACGACGGCGGTTCGGTGCGGTTCCGGCACGCCTTCATCCGGGCGTTCACCGCGGTACTGGAGATCTACATGCTCGCCGGTTCGCTGGCCTTCATGGTGGCGTTGTTCAATGACAAGTCCAAGCGCCTCGGCGATCTCCTGGCCGGCACCTACGCCCTGCGGGACCGGGTGGTGGCACCGTTGCCGGAGCTGGTGGCGGCTCCCCCGGAGCTTGCCGGCTGGGCGGACCTGGCCGATATCGGCCGCCTGCCCGACGGGTTGGCGCGCCGCATCTCCCGCTTCCTGGCCCAGAGCGGGCACATGACCGGAACGGCCAGAATGGTGCTCGCATCCGAGCTTGCCTCGGAAACCACTGCGTATGTATCCCCGCAGCCGCCGCCGGGCACGCATCCGGAGGCCTACCTTCGGGCGGTCGTCGCCGAGCGCCGGAACCGCGATTACGTCCGGCTGGACCGCCAACGGCGGCAGTCCCGGGCCCTGGCCGAACGGCTGCACCGGATGCCGTTCAGCGACTGAGTCCGGGCCAATAACAAACCCCGGCAGTCAGTACCGGTAGTGCTCGGGCTTGAAGGGACCCGCCACGTCGACGCCCAGATAGTCCGCCTGGCTCTTGGTGAGTTCGGTCAGTTCGACGCCGAGGGCGGACAGGTGCAGGCGGGCCACCTTTTCGTCCAGGACCTTGGGCAGCACGTAGACCTGGTTGGCGTAGGTCCCGTCGCCGTGCCTGGTGAACAGCTCAATCTGCGCAATGGTCTGGTTCGCGAAGGAATTGCTCATCACAAAGGACGGATGCCCGGTGGCGTTGCCGAGGTTCAGCAGCCGCCCTTCGGAGAGCACAATGATGCTGCGCTGCGCATCGGTGCCTTCATCGAACACCCATTCATGGACCTGCGGCTTGATCTCGACCTTGCGGATGCCGGGCACCCGGGCGAGTCCGGCCATGTCGATCTCGTTGTCGAAGTGTCCGACGTTGCCGACGATCGCCTGGTGTTTCATGGCGGCCATGTGCCGGGCCATGATGATGTCCTTGTTCCCGGTGGTGGTGATGAAAATATCGCCCTGCGCCAGCACGGATTCCAGCTTCGCCACCTGGTAGCCGTCCATCGCCGCCTGCAGTGCGCAGATGGGGTCGATTTCCGTGACGATCACCCGGGCGCCCTGCCCGCGGAGTGCCTCCGCGGCGCCCTTGCCGACGTCGCCGTAGCCGCAGACCACGGCAACCTTGCCGCCGATAAGCGTGTCAGTGGCACGGTTCAATCCGTCCGGAAGGGAATGCCGGACGCCGTATTTGTTATCGAACTTGGACTTGGTGACGGAGTCGTTGACGTTGATGGCCGGGAACAGCAGCCTCCCCTCGGCCGCGAGCTGGTAGAGGCGCAGCACACCGGTGGTGGTTTCCTCCGTGACGCCCCGGATGCCCTTGGCGATTTCGGTCCACTTCCCCGGATGCTCCGCCAGGCTGCGCCGCAGACGGTCGAGGATCACGGTGAACTCGTAGGAGTAGTCCTCGTCGCCGTCCTGCGGGTTTTCCGGTACGAACCCCGCCGCTTCGAACTCCACGCCCTTGTGCAGCAGGAGGGTGGCGTCACCGCCGTCGTCGAGGATCATGTTCGGGCCGCCGGATCCTTCGGGCCAGCTAAGGATCTGCTCGGCGGTCCACCAGTAATCCTCGAGTGACTCGTTCTTCCACGCGAAGACGGGAACGCCTGCGGGTTCAGCCGCCGTTCCCCCGCCTACCACCACGGCAGCAGCGGCTTCGTCCTGCGTGGAAAAGATATTGCAGGACGCCCAGCGGACTTCAGCGCCCAAGGCCGTCAGCGTCTCGATCAGCACGGCGGTCTGCACCGTCATGTGCAGGGACCCGGCGATTCGGGCCCCGGCCAGCGGCTGGCTTGGACCGTACTCGCGCCGCAGCGCCATCAAGCCTGGCATCTCGTGTTCGGCCAGGCGGATCTGGTGGCGCCCGGCTTCGGCGAGGGAAAGGTCAGCTACTTTGAAGTCAATGCTCACGCTGGAATCCTTACGGGTTCGCGGCGGGTCCGGGCGGTTAGCCCTCCTGCCGAGTGGCGGCGGCCTTCAGCAGAACCGGAATGCCTTCTTCCACGCGGTACCGCACCCGTTCGCCGCTTGCGTCGGGAACGGTCGAAACGAGTTCGTCACCGTCCTGGACGAGGACGGATCCGGTGGCAGGGCAACGCAGGACGTCGAGGAGTCCGGCTGTCAGATTGGCCATTGATACAGCACTTCCTTGAAATCGGGTGCCGCGGTGGGCGGCGCATCACAGCCAAGCCTAGCGCTTGGAAGCCAGCTGCCCGGCGAAGGGCGGTGCCTAGTTCTGCTCGCGCAGCACCTTCAGGTGCGCCCGGCGGGTCCCGGGGGTCTCGGCGGGTGGCTCCAGGGCATGCTTTCCGCCGCGCTGCGACTCCGTGGCGTCCTCTTCCGTTGCCTTCGCTGCCTGTTCGCGTACGGCGTCCACCAAAGCGGAGAGTTCGTCACTGGTCGGAGTCCGGGGCTGGCCCTCCAGGTTCAGGCGGACAAGTTCCCATCCCAGCGGGGCGGTAAGCCGGGCGGAGTGGCCGGCACACAGATCGTAACAATGCGGCTCGGCGTACGTGGCCAGCGGGCCAAGCACTGCAGTGGAATCGGCGTATACGTAGGTCAGCGTAGCTACCGCCGGCTGGCGGCAGGCTGACCGGGAGCACTGGCGTAAGGATTCCACGGAGGATCACTTTACCCGCTCCCTGCGCGGTGCCGATGCAGGCGCGCCGGAACCGCGGTCCCCGGGCACGGCTGCGACGCAAGACGAGTGCACAAAAGATAAGGGGTCCCCGGGGCTGGGACCAGCGGTTAGAGTTCTTACATGTCCATGGGATCTTCATTCCGGGTGCGTCTCGAAGATGAGTCAAGTGCCGCAGCCGCTTCCTCCCCCGGTGCGCCCGCCCGGTCCTTCCGGCAACGGCGGCGCAACCGGCACGGGCGCGGCCTGCGGGGAGACGTGATCCCGCCGCATCTGGCCGGTGCCCGCACGCGCGCGGAACGTTTCGACGAGTGGGTACTCGAATCAGCGCAGCGGCTGGAACGGCTCTGGGGCGAACGGATCCAGACCTACCAGTTCGTGGTCGAGGAGATCCCCCCAGGACTTGAGGAGCTGGCGCGCTCCGGCGGACCCATTCCGCTGGGCGCCGGGACCGCCTCCGCACCAAACCGGCCGCCGGTCATCACCATCTACCGGCACGCCGTCGAAACCGCTGCCCGCTCCCTGGTGCCCGTCAGCGAGCTGGTGCATGACGTCATCGTGGAGCAGCTGGCGATACTGATGGGAATGGACCCCGAAACCGTTGATCCTGCCTACGGCCGGTTCCGCCCCCTGTAACCGAGGTCTAGTACCCCACACCCACCTGTACGCGGCTGCCGCCTACAGTGCCCCGGGGCAGGGGCACCACGCTGATCCCGGTATCTCCCCCGGTCACTATCTGTGCCCCGTAGACCGGGGCTCCGGTGGCACTGACCAGGACTGCGGCGGCGGGTCCACCGAGATCGGCCGGGTTGACCACGGTAGTAGAGGCTGCCTTGAGCTGCACCGTCTTTTCGGCCAGCAGGACACCGTCGGCTGTGACAGCAGCGAGGCGCACTTCGGACGCGCCTTCCGGTGCCGTGAAGGAGAGAGCGGAGTCCCCTGAGGCCAGCACCGCCAGGTGCTCGCTGCCCAGGCGTTCGCCGGCGGGAGCAACGGCAATATCGGTTCCCTTCTCGGCATCGGAACCCCGGCTGAAGACGGCTGAAGCGGCCACGGCGACGTCGGACGTAATATCCAGCGTGTAGGTGCCCTCGGGCAGCGTATCCAGCGGAAGGCGCGTCACTGTGCCTGCCGCTGCGTTGTAGCTTCCGCCGCCCGCCAGGACGGCTTCGCCGCCGCTGCCGAAGACGCGGACATTCACGACGGCGTCGCTGCCGCCCGGAACCGCTACCTGCAGTGACGGCGTCACCGATGCATAGCCCTCTTCCTTGGCCAGGTTGCGGGTAGCCTCCGGGTTCTGGATGCGCACGCCGCTGACCACCTGCGCCGGACCGGGTGCCGCCGTGGGCTGGATCAGCTCCACGCCGCCGGGGGTCAGGCCCCGCAGCAGGTTCTGCGAGATCACCGCTGAAACCGGTCCGCCCGAACTCCGCACCCGCACGGCCAGGGACTCCTGGTTGGCTGCCAGGCCGGCAAGGACCACTGACTTGGTTTCGCCCGGGGCTACGGCGATGCCACGGGTACCCGGCCCTTCCACCGGACCGGCAGTGCCGTAAAGCTCCAAATCGACATCGGCCGGGGTAAGGGACGGGTTGGTCAGCTGCAGCACCGCGGTGGCACCGACGTTCGTCCGTGCTCCCACCAGCCAAAGGTCGTTGGCGGGCGCCTGGCAGGTGGCCGCCGTGAGTCCGGCCAGATCGCCGTCTGCGGCGGTATAGGTCATGGTGGCTCCGGCCGTGACCTGCTGGGCATCGGTTGGCTCGGCGCTCAAAAGCGCCGCCGCAGAGACCGGCGTCTCGCGTACGACGCCGGCGGTCCGCTCTCCAGCGAGCGGTGCTTCCGTGCCGCCGCCGATGCCTTGGAGGACCGAACCGTCCGAGACTGACGACAGTTCGGCAGCCGGCAGCGGGTTGCCCGCATCAGCCAGGAGAACCGCGCTCACTACGGACTTGGCGGAGGTGGACTCCGCACTGAACTCGGCATCCGTACCGGCCGTGTTGCCGGCGAGCAGCCGCGGCGGCTGCGGGCACACACCGGTCAGGGGCCCGGCGGGGACTTCGGCATAGGGAACATCGACGGCGCCGCCTGCGGAACCGGTTCCAACAAGCGACGTCCCCGCCACCAGCGCACCGGAAGCAGTCAGGAGCAGGATCCCCGTCGTCCAGCGTCCGGCGGTCCTGGCGCCGCCGGAACCGGCCCTGCGGGCAGTGGCTCCGTCGGCCTTGGAGCCGGCCGGCGCGGACGCCGGAGGCGTTGATGAAGCCGCCTCGGGCGCCTCCCGGCGCAGCTCAGCCTCGTCCTCCGTAGAAGGAAGTTCCTGCTCCCCCGGCTTGTTGCCGGACTTGTCCCTGCTCATTGCTGGCTTCCTTCCGGGGTCCGGTCAACCCGGTGCGGGCCTGCGCCGAGGGGCACGGGCGATTCCTCTTTTGCGGCCGTCTGTGCCGAGCCGGGTGCCGGTCCGGCCGCGGGCTGCGGCTCGTTTGCCGCCGTTGGCGTCTCGGGTAATTCCCGTTTGCCGGGAAGGCGGACAGTCTGGCCGGTGGGCGTGGGAAGCGCCAGCAGCAAGGTCAGGCCGATCACCAGGATCTGCAGCGCCTCAAGCCACGGCGAGGCTGCGCTGACGTAGTCCACGCGGAGCTCTCCACCCTCGGCAGGCAGTTCAAAGGCCTGCTCCCACTGAAGATCCGCTGCGGTCAGCGGGCTGCCGTTCAGGCTGGCCTGCCATCCGGCGTCGGCACGTTCGGCGAGGACGAGCAGCCGGCCTTCCGTGCCGGCCGGGATGGAGGTGCGGATTTCTTCGGCCTGGGACGGCACCCCTGCCGCGGTGCTGCCGTCCGCATTGACGATGCGTGCCCTGGCACCAAGCCCGGACTGCGTTTCCGTACCGGCTGCGCTGAGGGGTTCGCTCACCCGCCAAAGCCACCCGGAGCCGGTTTGTCCCACCGCGGACAAGCCGGGTACGGAGTCCATCCGCCCGGCCAGCAACTCGGCGGCCGTATCGGACTCCTGCAGCACCACGAAGGCGACGCCGAGACGGGCGAGGTCTGCCCGCGGGTCAACTCCGCTGCCCGCAGTGATCGCGGCCACCGCCCGGCGCAGGTCGGCAGTCGCCGGATCGTCGTCCGCCAGCGTTTCGCTGCCGACGCCGCCATTTACCCCGCGGGCAGCGTAAATGGTCGAAAGCTGCTCGAGGGTTGTCCCGCCGCCCCGCATGAGCGCGGCTGAGACATTGCCCTCCGCGTCGGCATGAAGGACGAGGCTGCGTGACTGGGTGGTGTCATGGCCGGCATCGGCTGCCGTGGCGGGCAGGCTGCGGGCTTCCGCACCCTGGACCTCCAGGTTGGTTCCCGGCAGGATCGCTGCGGCGGCCACGTCCGGGCTCTGGGTTCCGGGGAAACCGCTGCCAGTGAACTGCGGGATGACCCAGAGGCCAAGGCTGGCGGCCGGACCGGCCGCCAGTACTGTTCCAAGCACCACGGCCAGGACGCGGTTGCTGCGCGCAACCGTACGGCGCCGTGCACCGGACAGGAGATCGCCGGCAAAGACCAGCGCCGGGCAGAGAAGCAACAACGTGCAGGCGGAGACGAGCGGGCCGGTGAACGCCGTCACCACGGCATCCGGCGCGGCAGCGGTTCCCAGGTACGATGCTGCGGCGTTGAGTGCCAGGGCCGTCAGGACCAGCAGCCAGCTCAACCTCGCCAGCGGCGCGGACCGGGTGCGGAAAAGGGCAAGGGCCGCCAGGAACACAACCGGAGCGCCGACCACCAGGGCCAGGACCAGGTTCCAGGGACCGGCCGGAAGCAGGCCCGCCAAGGTGCCGTTGATGTCGAAGGCCAGTGGATAGCCGAGCAGTTGCTGCCAAGCCTCGGAGCGGGTGAAGGCAAGCGGCAGGCCTGGATCCGCCAGCACGGCGCGGAGGTTGGGCACCGCCGAGAGGACCTGCGGGAGCAGGAGGACGGCGCCGGGCAGCAGGGACCACCACAGGGTCCTTGCTCGGCGCCGCAGTCCCAGCGTCAGGAGGAGGACGGCGGCGGCAGCCAGCACGAACACCAGCGGCGCGGCAGCAGTGACGGCGGCCAGCAGAAGGCCTGCGCTAGCGGCTGCGGTCCAGGATGCGGCTCCGGCGGGTACCGGTGTTCCGGCGGCCGCGGTCCCAGGTGCTGCGGTCCCGGGTGCTGCACCCGAGCCAACGGCGCGGGCAACCGCCAGCACCGTCAGGGGAAGCAGCAGATGGACAACCAGGGCGCCGAGCCGGCCGCTGCCCAGGGCCACTTGGAACGCGGGAACCGCTGCCCAGAACATGGCTGCCCAGAAGCGCAGCCCGCGATGGCTGGTAAAGGCTCCGGCGGCGAACCAGGCGCTCAGCCCGGCCAGCGGGAGCGCCAGCAGCAGCAGGATCAGCAGGGCGGCATTGCCGTTGCCGAATCCGGCGATCGCCAGCAGTGTGAGGACAAAGTTGAAGGGGTCGCCATGGGCCCGGGCTCCGGAGCCCAGCTGCGCCCACCAACCGGTAGCGGCGGCCCAGATTTCACCCACGCCCGGACCCAGGGGCACCAGCGCACCTCCGGCCGCGGCCGAGGCGCCGAAGAGCCGGTGCAGCCCGGCCAGGGACAACCCTGCCAGCAACAGCACAGCAGCCAGGGCGCCAAGCCCCACCCAGGTGCGCCCGGGACCTTCCAAGGCGGCGAAATCGTTATTGGTGTCCCCGCTGGGGACGTATTCCGCGCTGCCTGTTTCGGCAGTTTCCGGCGAATCGGCCCGGTACATTGTCCGCCGGTGCTCCCGGACCTCCCTGCTGCCGCTGCGCAGTGCGTTAACCGCGTTACGCGGGCGCCGCCGGGTCACCGCTGCCCGCCGTCGGGAGCGGTACAGATCGACCGGGCGCAGGACAGCCGCGGCGCTGGTGAGCAGCGAGGACACCGCATATCCCGGGTCCTTGGCCACCATGCCGAGGAAGAAGCGGCCAATGCCGCCCAGGACCGCACCTACTGCAAGGAACGGCACCTGCCACAAGGGTGCGTGCTTGAGCCGGAGGAAGATCTCCGCCCGTCGGGCGGCGGATGCGGAGGCCGCGGGGTTGGGACGGTTTCCCGCATGGCGCATCCGTGCGGAAGGCACCACCACCACCCGGTTTCCGGCCAGCCGGTTCCGCCAGCAGAGGTCAATGTCGTCTCCGCTTCCGGGCAATGCAGGGTCGAATCCCCCCAGCAGGTCCCAGGCGTCGCGGCGGATCAGCATGCCGGCGGAGTTCACGGCAAAGATGTCGCTGCGGGAGTCGTACTGCCCCTGGTCGAGCTCATCGGCGTCGATAAGCGTGAGCCTTTCGGCCCACCGGTTGATGCTGACCCCCACGTCCACCAGGCGTCGGTCGTTATCCCATTCCACCTGCTTCGCACCGGCAATGGTTACGGAAGGAGCGCGCTCAACGGCTAGAAGCAGTTCCTGCAGTGCCCCTGGATCCGGAGCCGAGTCGTCATGCAGCAGCCAGATCCATTCCTGCACGCTGCCGGCGCCGTCCTCGGTGCCGCTGCCGGAAGCGGAACCGCTGCCGGTGACGCGCAGGTTGTCCGGGAGTTCGGCCAGGCCCGCCTTCACCGCGGCTCCGAAGCCGCTCCGCGCCGGAACTCCGATGACCGGGCTGCCGACCGGGAGTCCCAGCTGCAGCAATGACGCGCTGGCGTCCGTGGAACCGGCGTCAACGCCAATATAGAAGTCCGCGGGCCGGGTTTGAGCCGTCAGCGCGGAGAGTGTATCGGGTAGATAAGAGGCGCCGTTATGGGCTACAACAACAGCGCAGACATGGACTTGCGAATGAATTAGACTGCCTGCTTCCGAAGCCGACGACGTTCGCGCTCGGACAGGCCGCCCCAGATTCCGAACCTCTCGTCATTGGCCAGTGCATATTCGAGGCATTGCGAACGCACGTTGCAGGCGGCGCAGACCTTTTTGGCGTCCCTCGTCGAGCCGCCCTTTTCCGGAAAGAACGCCTCGGGATCGGTCTGCGCGCAGAGGGCATCCGCCTGCCAGCCCAACTCGCCTTCGTCGGCGTAGTCCTGGCCCAGGCCGGGCAATCCGATCCAGACGGGCCGGCTATCGGACTCCGGCGGAGCCTGGAACAACGTAACGGGCGGGTCCAGGACGAGCTCCTCGTCGGCAGGAGCATCCGCCAGTGCCTCATGCGCCGCGAGGAAGGCAGTGGCCTGGTCCTCGAGGGTGCCGGCGGTTTCCCTGCGGTAGCGCTCGGCAGCAGCCGGATCTGCAGGATCCACGTACCAGTCGACGGGGACACCCCTTGAGCCGTAGCTGGCCGAAGCCTGCCCGGCAATGACCGTGTTGTCCTGCGTTTCTTCTGCTTGCCCCATGGAGTCCTCCCGGTGTTGCTGCTCCAGCGGCGGCTGTGTGGTCGACCCGGCGGGGCCTGGGCCCTGCGGGTCCTCCCATGTGGCTGGAACAAATCCGATACCTAATTACACGCGTGTAATACGGCTCCGTCAAGCTGTTCAGGCATCCTATAGAGTTCAATCAGCGGATGCCGGGAACGCCACGCCCGGGATTTCGCACATAAGCCCGGCGCGTCGCACTTTTCCCGGTCGGGGAACCGCGAATAGCGCGTTCCATGTTTATTACGCGTCGCCATTCGCCGTACGCCGATGCCCGCCGTGCCGCCTAGCTGGAACCAACGAAAGAGGCCCTCTCCATGACCATGTCCGCAGCAAGCACCCTACTGTCAGGGCTGCGCACGAGCCAGGCTACCTCCCCCGCCCTGATCTGGTACGGCCCCGCCGGGGAACGGATCGAGCTTTCCGGGAAGGTGCTGGACAACTGGGTGGCCAAGACCTCGAACTTCCTGGTCGATGAACTGGACGCCGAGCCCGGCCGGCTCGTCCGCCTGGACCTGCCCATCCACTGGAAAACCCTGGTCTGGGCCCTGGCTGCCTGGCAGACCGGCTGCACCGTGATCCTTGGTTCCCCGGCCGAAGGAGGACCCGTGGACATCACGGTCACCGACGCGGCGGACAGCGGCGCCGAGGGGACCGTCGTCGCCGTCGCGCTGGGGGCACTGGACCTGGCGTTCCCGTCGGAGCTGCCGGCCGGCGTCGTCGACTACGCGGCGGAGGTGCGCTCCTACGCCGACACCTTCATGGAGGGCGCCCGGCCCGACGACGGACAACCGGCCCTTGAGGTCGGAAGCCCTACCGCCGCCCGCGAATTGAACGGAACAGTGTCTTACGGATCGCTCGGGACCCTGTTCGGCGCATCGGACGGCTCTGCCGAAGTACTGCTCGCTTCGGCTCCGGACCTGCCGCTCGTACTGGAGGCGGCTGTAGCCACGTGGGCCTCGGGCGGCTCCGTCGTGCTCACGGCGGCCGGCGTTGAACCGGACGAACGGGTATTGGCCTCTGAGAAGGTTACGAAGCGCTTGGAGGCTTAGCGGCGCCGTACCGGTTGGCCTTGCCGGGCGGGACTATGGACTCGTCGATCAGTTCATAGTCCTGCTCGAAGCCGGGCTCCTGGTCCAGTTCAACATTGAAGACCCAGAACCGGTAGGCAAAGAACCGAAGGACGGTGGCGACGGCGATGCCCAGCACGCCGGCCAGGAACAACATGTTCTTGTCCTCGATACCCATCGGGTAGCGGGCCACCCAGGTGAAACCTGTGGAAATGACAATGCCCACGCCGTTGATCAGAACGAACAGTCCCAGTTCACGGCCCACGTTGTCCACCCTGCGGCGGCGGCGGAACGTCCAGTAGCGGTTGGCAACCCAGGAGACCATGGTGGCGACGACGGCGCCCACGAAACGTGCCTTGACCTCGCTGCCGGACATCGGTCCGTGCATCAGGTAGAGGGTAAGGCCGTTGTCCACAACGAAGGCCACGGCACCTACCGTGCCGAATTTGGCAACCTCGCGCCAAAAAAGGGAAACCAGGCCCCGAAGCCGATCTGACAGCGATGTATTCATGACCCTCCGAGGCCGATCGACGGCAGCACCCCCAAAGACTCATTCAAGAATCGACGGCTGCCAGTTCCCGACGCGCGGACGCGCGGCGGTCAACAGCCGATATTACCGCGCCTTTATGGGAGTCTGCTTAGTGTCGGGGAGGACAACGGTGCCGCGAGGCGGGAATAACAGCCCCTTTCGGTACGCTTAAGCCGTGGATTTCCCAATTATCGGCGTGATAGGCGGCGGCCAGCTCGCCCGGATGATGGCCCCGGCGGCCACAGCCCTCGGATTTGAGCTGCGCGTGCTCGCCGAGGGCCCCGACGTATCTGCTGTGGCGGCAGTGGCCAATGCCACAGTGGGTGATTACCGGAACCTGCAGGATTTAGCGGATTTTGCCGCCCAGGTGGACGTTGTCACGTTTGACCACGAGCATGTGCCCGCTGAACATCTGCGGGCCCTCGTGGAGAAGGGCATCAATGTCCAGCCCGGTCCCGCAGCACTGATCCATGCCCAGGACAAACTGGTCATGCGTGCCGCCGTGGAGCGCCTCGGACTGCCCAATCCCCGCTGGGCCGCGGTTTCCACGCCCGGGGAGCTGATCTCGTTCGGCAACTCCGCCGGCTGGCCGGTGGTCCTGAAGACACCGCGGGGCGGCTACGACGGCAAGGGCGTACGCATAGTTGACGACGCTGCCGCTGCCGCGGACTGTGCCGATTGGTTCGGCTCCGAACCCCTGCTGGTCGAGGAAAAAGTACCGTTCAACCGGGAATTGTCCGCCCTCGTGGCCCGCACTCCCAGCGGTGAAAGCAGTGCCTGGCCGGTTGTCGAATCCATCCAGGTCCACGGCGTCTGCGACGAGGTCATCGCCCCGGCACCGCAGCTGGATCCGGCCGTCGCGGACGCTGCCGCATCAGCGGCCCTGCGACTGGCGGACGAACTGGGCGTCACCGGCGTCATGGCTGTCGAGCTCTTCGAGACCCCCGGCCGCGGCCCCGGCTTCCTGATCAACGAACTGGCCATGCGACCGCACAACTCCGGGCACTGGACCATGGACGGCTCCGTCACCGGCCAGTTCGAGCAGCATCTGCGCGCAGTCCTCGACCTCCCGCTGGGCGCCACCTTCCTGCGGGGCGGGACAGCCGTGATGAAGAACTTCCTCGGCGGCGACAACACCGCCCTTTTTGCTGCCTATCCCCTGGCACTGGGCGCCGAACCCGCCGTCAAGGTCCATACCTACGGCAAATCCGTCCGGCCGGGACGTAAGATCGGCCACGTTAATGCCGTCGGTTCCGCCGACGACCTCCCCGCCCTCCGCCGCAGTGCCGGCCGGGCAGCAGCCATCATCCGTGACGGCCGCGACCCCCTGAAGGAGAACTGAAGCATGCCCCACCGTGCTGCCACGCCGCTGGTAGGCCTCGTCATGGGTTCGGACTCCGATTGGCCGGTCATGGACGCAGCCGCTGCCGCCCTTGCCGAATTCGGCATCCCCTATGAAGCCGACGTCGTTTCGGCCCACCGGATGCCGGCCGACATGCTGGAATACGGGCAGGACGCACACCGACGCGGGCTGCGCGTCATCATTGCCGGAGCAGGCGGCGCCGCCCACCTCCCCGGCATGCTCGCCGCGGTTACCCCGCTTCCGGTCATCGGAGTCCCCGTGCCGCTGAAATACTTGGACGGCATCGACTCCCTGCTCTCAATCGTCCAGATGCCCGCCGGAGTACCGGTGGCCACGGTTTCGATCGGCGGTGCCCGGAACGCCGGGCTGCTGGCTGTCCGGATACTCGCAGCGGGTACGGACCCCCTCGCTGCCAGCCTCCAGCAACAGCTCATCGAGTTTGCGGGCGGGCTGCGCCAGTCCGCCATGGCCAAAGGCGCAGCACTGCGCACATCCCTGCCCGGAACGGACTAGCAGCAATGAACCAGCAACGTTCCGAGCCCGCGGGCGGCTCCTTCACCGATCCCGTGCGGTATCCCCAGACCGCGGCCCCCGCGGTGCGCACCAAGCGTGCCTTCATCCTCCTGCTGCTGACCCTGGTGCTTCCCGGGTCCGCGCAGGTGGTAGCCGGGGACCGGCGCCTCGGCCGGCGTGCCCTGAAAGTCACCTTCGCAGTCTGGGCGGTGGCTGTGGCGGCCATCATCCTGGCCGTCACCAACCGTGCACTGCTGATCAACATCCTGGCCAACGGCTGGGCCTCGTTCGGAATCATGATCGTCCTGGCCGCTCTGGCCGTGGCCTGGGGACTGTTGTTCCTGAACACCCTGCGCATCATCCGCCCTCCGCTGCTGCAGCGCCGGGTACGGCCGCTCGTTGCCGCCTGCCTGGTCCTGCTGATGGTGGGAACCAGCGGCAGCCTCGCCTACGGCGCCTACCTGATGAACGTCAGCCGGCAGACTTTCGGCTCCATCTTTTCCTCGGGCCCGTCCCTTGATCCGGTGGACGGCAGGTACAACTTCCTGCTGATGGGCGGAGACGCCGGCGAGGACCGCACCGGCCTGCGTCCCGACAGCATCTCGATGATCAGCGTGGATGCGAAAACGGGCCAGCCCGTGACTTTCAGCATTCCCCGTAACTTCCAGAACGCCCAGTTCCCCACGGATTCCCCGCTGCACGATGTGTACCCCGACGGTTACAACTGCGGCGACGAGTGCATCATCAACAGCCTTTACCAGACGGTGACGGAGAATTACGCGGATCTCTACCCCGGGTCAGCCGATCCCGGCGCCGAAGCCATGATGGAGGCCGTCAGCGGCACCCTGGGGCTTGAGGTGCAGGCCTACGTCATTGTGGACATGGGCGGTTTCGAACAGCTGGTCGACGCCATGGGCGGCGTCACCGTCAATTCCGGCGGCTGGGTGCCTATCACTGCCGGCGAGATTCCCGGCACCAACCGGCACTATCCCCCGGACGGCTGGATTCCGCCGGGCACCCAGACCCTGGACGGCTACCATGCCCTTTGGTACGCCCGCTCGCGCGAATTCGTGACTGACTACCACCGGATCGCCCGGCAGCAGTGTGTCCAGCAGGCCATGGTGGCGCAGATGGACCCGGCTACGCTCCTGACCCGCTTCCAGGCCATTGCCACCGCCGGTGAAGAGATCGTGAAGACGGACCTCCCCCAGGACCAGCTGGGCAGTTTCGTGGACCTGGCGTTGAAGGCCAAGGGCCAGCCCATGGAGCGGATGACCATCGGCCCGCCGGACTTCGGCACGGCGGCGGACAACTTTGTGACCTATCCGGACTTCAACCTGATCCATTCCCGGGTGCAGGACTTCCTGGCCGGTTTGGAAGCCGCACCGGCCGAGCCGGCTCCGGCCCCTGCTCCGGCGGAAGAAGCCGCACCGGCTCCGGAGGAAGCTGCTCCAGAGGAAGCCGCACCGGCGCCGGAATCAGACACCGGCGCCGACGGTGAGGCAGCCGACGGAACTCCCATCACCGAGGTGCCGCAGGAGGAAACGGAAATAACGGTGGAGTATCTTCAGTACCTCGCGGAAATCGGCGATGACGCCACCCTCGGGTCGCTCCTGAACAACAACGGCGAGTGCAGCGTGGGATAGCTCTCCCCTTCCCGACCCGACCCGATTCTCAAGCTCCCGAAAGAGGCCCGTGTACCTACTCCGGAACACCCTTCGACCCTATGCCTGGGGATCAACCACCGCGATCGCCGAACTGTTCGGCCGGGAACCTTCCGGCGAGCCCGAGGCTGAGTTGTGGATCGGTGCGCATCCCGGGGCTCCCTCGGCGTTGGTTCCGCCGGTGGGCGGCAGCGAAACGCTCGACGAGTTGATTGCGGCCGACCCCGAGCTGATGCTCGGTGCCGACGCCGCCGGGCGTTTCGGTTCCGAGCTGCCGTTCCTGGCAAAAATCCTGGCGGCCGGGGCTCCCCTGTCGCTGCAGGTCCACCCCACGACCGAGCAGGCCCGGGCCGGCTACGCAGCGGAAGAGGAAGCCGGCGTGGACCGGGGCGCCCGGGAGCGCAACTACAAGGACGGCAACTCCAAGCCCGAGATGATTTTCGCGCTCACGCCCTTCGAGGCGCTGTGCGGCTTCCGCGAGCCGGAGGAGTCTGCGGGCCTCTTCCGGGCCGTCAATGCTGCGGTCACCGCCGCCGGCGGGGAGGTGCCCGACCTGCTGGAATGGATCGCGGCGGAACTGTCCTCAGGCCATCCGGCACCGGCTCGGCTGCAGTCCGTCTTCCGCACCCTCATCAATGAAGGCGAAGCCGTGCGTGAGGCCGTCGAACTTGCCGCCGCTGCCGTCGCGAAGCTCACCGACTACGGCGAATATGCCCGCGAATTGTCCACACTGACCGAGCTGAACGGCTACTACCCGGGCGATCCAGGTGTCCTGATCTCCCTGCTGCTCAACCGTGCTTCACTGCAGCCCGGCGAAGCGGTGTACCTTCCGGCCGGCAACGTCCACGCCTACCTCAGCGGGTTGGGGGTGGAGGTTATGGCGGCGTCGGACAATGTCCTGCGGGGCGGGCTGACCCCGAAGCACATCGACGTACCGGAGCTGCTTCGGACCGTCGATTTCCGTCCCTTGGGCGTCCCCTACGTGGCGGCCGAGGACACGCGGGCAGGTCAGCAGGTATTCCGCCCGCCGTTCGAGGAGTTTGCGCTTCAGCGCCTGGAGCTGGCCCAGGGACCTTCCGGCGCCGACAGAGACTCGCTCCCGGCCGAAGCGACGATACTGCAGCACGGACCCGCGGTGGTCATCGCCGTGCGGGGCACCATTGCCCTGACGTCGCCCTCGGGCAGCCTCACCCTCGAGCCCGGAGACAGTGCCTTCCTTCCGGCGTTCGAGGCACCCGTGGTGGCCCGGCTCGCTGCGGACTCCGCCCAGCACGACGACGGCGCGCTGGCCTTTGCCGTGACGGTCGGGTCGGTTCCGGCCGGGGAAGCAGATGCCCCCCAGCTGGATATCGAGGCCTAGCCGGCTAGCGGCCCAGCCGGGCCTTCAGCGCGGCCGCTGCCCCGCGGGCCTTGCGCATTCCTGTCTTGGCCAGCGGCAGCGCGGTGGAGAAGACCGGGTAGAGCGGCGAGAGGGGCTTGTCCCAGGTGCCGGCCAGCTGATCCTCGTGCTTCGCCCAGCCCATCTTGAACTTCGAGACTCCGTCATTCAGCAGTCCGTTGAAGTCGTACCGGGTGATCCCCCGTTCCTTCATATCGGAGATGGCGTGCCATTTAAGGGCGTAGTTCGCCCGCAGCCGTTCGCCCTCCTCCGTCATTCCGCCGTAGAGCTCGAACGAGGTGTAGTTGCTGGTGGACAGCCACAGGAACGCGACCACGTCCTCGCCCTTGAAGGCAGCGTAGACCGGTGAATCCTCGCCGAGGTTGTCGAAGATATCCAGGTAATAGGAATCCTCATGGATGCCGAAGTTCGCCCGCTGGGCGGTCAGCTTGTACACCGCCAGGCATTTGGCGATTTCCCCGCGCGTCACGCGCCGGTAGGTCAGGTCCTCGCGCCCGGATTTGCGGATGTACTGCCGGTGTTTCTTGCTCATGTCCCCCGACAGGTCCTCGAGGCTGCGCTGCAGGTCCAGGATCAGTGTCCGGCCGATGAGGATGGTGTTGTCGCTGCTGCGGAAGCCCAGCCCGGGCAACCCTGCCACCAGCTTCCCGTCCGCATCCCAATCGGGCTCGATGGACAAGGCCACGGCGGAATGGGTGCTCTTGACGTAATCCGCAACGGCGTCCAGGACTTCGAGTTCCCGTCCCGGCTCGCCCTGCGGGCCGCGGGGAATGTAGGCCAAGGCCCGGAAGGGGAAAGGAAGGGCACGCAGCAGGACCTGCGCGCACCCGAGGACCGTACCGGCGTCGTCGCTCACCAGGACGCGGTCTACGTTCCATCCGTGGTCTGCCTTGGTCTTCCCCCAGCCCCACAACTGCTGCGGATGTCCGCGGAAGCGGTTCACGGTTTCGTTCCAGGCGGCGGCATCGGAGCAGGGGGTAACGCGCAGTGTCATGCCTTCCAGCCTACTTGGCTCCGCTGCCACACCCGAAAACAGCGGTACCGGACCGTTTCCGGTTTTCGCCGCGCCACTGCCGGGCGGTTCGCTGCTTTGTTACGGTCAACTATGAGTTCCTACGCATCCAACACCCGGACGTCCCGGACCAGTTCCGGCGGATCTGACTTGGCCCGCCTCAGCACCGTCAGTATCTGTTTCGCGGCCTGCATTGCCGGTTCGATGGTCGGTGTGGGTGTCTTCGGCGGCACTCCCATTGCGGAGGCGGCCGGCGGCGCCCTCAGCGCAGACGCCACGTACCTCGCCCCGGCCGGCTCGGCCTTCTCGATCTGGTCGGTGGTTTACACGGGACTGGGCCTCTACACCGTCTACCAGTGGTTCCCGTCCCAGCGGAGGTCGGACCGGCAGCGCTCCCTGGGCTGGCTGGTCGCCGCCTCGCTGGTGCTTAACGCCGCCTGGATCCTCACCGTCCAGGCCGGCGCGGTCATTCTGAGCGTTGTGGTGATTGTGCTGCTGCTCGCCGTCCTGGCCTTGTGCTTCCGCCGCTACGCCACCACCCGGGCGTCCGGCTGGCTCGAAGCCATCGCCGTGGACGGAGTCCTTGGCCTGTACCTGGGCTGGGTCTGCGTGGCCACTGCCGCGAATACGGCCTCGGCACTGACTGCCGAGGGATTCCGGGGATTCGGTATTGCTCCGGAAGCCTGGGCCTGCGTTGTGCTCGCCGTGGTTGCCGGAGTTGGCGCCGGGCTCGCCGCAGCCGGACGCGGCCGTCTTGCCCCGGCGGCGTCGCTGGTGTGGGGGCTGGCCTGGATCGCCGTTTCCCGGCTGAACGGAGGACTGGAATCGGTTCCCACCGCTGTCGCCGCCGTTGCCGCCGCCGTGGTTGTAGCCGCAGTAACCGTGGCCTTCCGTGTCCGGGCGGTCCGGACCGCGGCTTCAGTAAAGGAAGCCCGGTAAACAGTTGATGCTGCCTGCGGACGGGAGCCAGGCAGCATCAACTGTGTCAGTAACGCCTAGTTGGAGCGGGCGTAGGACTCCCACTTGTGCGCCTGGTGCTCGCCGTCCACCACGCGGATGGTGCCGGACTTGGAACGCATCACGATCGACTGGGTCAGTACCCGGTCCTTCTTGTACCGCACGCCGCGCAGCAGGTCGCCGTCGGTGATCCCGGTGGCGGCGAAGTAGCAGTTGTCGCTGGTGACCAGGTCATTGGTGGACATCACACGGTCCAGGTCATGTCCGGCGTCGATGGCCTTCTGCTTCTCGTCGTCGGAGGTCGGCCACAGCCGGCCCTGGATGACGCCGCCCAGCGTCTTGATGGCGCAGGCGGTGATGATGCCCTCGGGGGTGCCGCCGATGCCCATCAGGGCATCGACGTCGGTGCCTTCGCGTGCGGCCGCGATGCCGCCGGCAACGTCGCCGTCCATCAGCATCCGGGTGCGCGCACCGGCGTCGCGGATTTCCTGCACCAGCGGCTTGTGCCGGTCCCGCTCCAGGATCATCACGTTGAGCTGGTTGATTTTCTTGCCCTTGGCCTTGGCGATCAGGTGCAGGTTCTGCTTCACCGGAAGGCGAAGGTCCACCATGTCCGCGGCTTCGGGCCCCGTGACCAGCTTTTCCATGTAGAAGACCGCCGAGGGATCGAACATGGTGCCGCGTTCCGCAACGGCCAGCACGGCAAGGGCATTGTTGATGCCCAGGGCAGTCAAGCGGGTGCCGTCGATCGGATCCACGGCGACATCGCACAGGGCTCCGGTGCCGTCACCGACGTACTCGCCGTTGTAGAGCATCGGCGCTTCGTCTTTTTCGCCTTCGCCGATCACAACCACGCCGTTGAAATGGACCGTGGAAATGAGTGAGCGCATGGCGTCCACGGCGGCACCGTCTGCCGCGTTCTTGTCGCCGAAGCCCACCCAGTGGCCGCCGGCGATGGCCGCCGCCTCGGTGACGCGGACGAGTTCCAGGGCCAGGTTGCGGTCCGGCTCGGAGTCCCCGACTGCCAATGCGGGGGAAAGTGTGGAGTACTGGGCACCTTTGGACACGTCAAACCTCATCTTCGAAATTATGATGTAAAACTCTGCTGTAAACGTCTGCGGACACCGCCTAAAGCGGGTGGCCTTTGTCCGATCATAGTCTGCGTGCCTCCCGTCACCACCTCAGCCAGCGGTTTTCCGCGGCGGTGCATTACTCGAAGTAGGACATAAGCATCCGAATAGGAGATTATGGATGGGTGAGTGAAACGCAGCCCGATCCCCAGCAGACCGATGAACCCGTAACGCCGGTATTGACCGCCAAGCAGGCCAAGCGGGCCAATGCCACCGTGATAGGCATGCTGATCGCCACCGGGCTCACCCTGGCGCTGTGCCTGGTGCCGGTGCTGCTTAATCCCGCACCCAAGATGCAGGCCCGCAACGTCGATGTTGCTGCCGCTGCCAACCAGGCTGCCGGCGACGCCGGCTACCAGCCGCTGGCACTGGAGCTTCCGGACGGTTGGAGTGCCAACTACGCCCGCTGGAACGCCGGGACCAACAACGGCGTCCCGAACTGGGAAGTCGGATATGTCACTCCGGATACCGAGTTCATCTCCCTGACGCAGACCAACGCCGCCAATCCCACCTGGATCTACGAACACAGCGGCGATTCGACCGTGTCCGGTGAACGGCCGGCAGGTGGAGTCACCTGGGAGCTGCGTGATTCCTCCAACGCGGACTCAACCCTGGTCGCGGAGATCGACGGGCAGACCGTGATCCTCACCGGTTCCGCCGACCTGGCGGAATTCGATGTGCTGGCCGACCACGTGGTCCGCGAACTTCGCAGCAACTAACCCTGACGGCTGCGGGCGTTCCTGCTGAGGCCCCGCCGGTTCCCATAGGAGTAACCTCGATATCGTGGAAACAGCGAGCGAAAAGACCATCACACCCGCCCAGGCCTGGCAGAAGCTGCGCGAAGGCAACGAACGTTTCGTGGCCGGCACCGCCAGCCACCCCAACCAGGACGCCCCCCGGCGCAGTTCGCTGGTTGAAGGGCAGAACCCGTTTGCAGTGATTTTCGGCTGCTCGGATTCCCGCCTTGCCGCCGAGATCATCTTCGACCTCGGCCTTGGGGACGCATTCGTGGTGCGCACCGCCGGGCAGGTCATTGACGACGCGGTGCTCGGCTCGCTGGAGTACAGCGTGGGCACGCTGGGCGTGCCCCTCATCGTGGTGCTGGGGCATGACAACTGCGGCGCCGTCACTGCCGCCAAAGCCACCGTGGACACGGGCGAAATGCCCACCGGCTACGTCCGTACCCTCGTCGAGCGGATCACTCCGTCCGTGCTGGCGGCGCAGCGCAAGGACCTGCACGACGTCAACGACATGGTGGTTGAACACACGAAGCAGACCGCGGAACGCCTGGTGGAAAGTTCCCGCCTCATTTCCGCGGCTGTGGAGGAAGGGCGGGTCGCCGTCATCGGCCTGTCCTACCGGCTGGCGGAAGGCAACGCCGAGCTCGTCTCCGGGTTCGGCGCCCTTGAGCACCCCGCCGTGCTGCGTTCGGCGCTGCCGAAGTAGCGGTTATCACTGCGGTGCCTTCGGAGATTAGGCTTGGGGGCATGACTTCTGACACCTCCGAATACCGCATCGAACACGACACCATGGGTGAGGTCCGCGTTCCGGCCTCCGCCCTCTACCGTGCCCAGACCCAGCGCGCCGTCGAGAACTTCCCCATTTCCGGCACCACGCTGGAACCCTCGCACATCGAAGCGCTCGCCCGGATCAAGAAGGCCGCGGCGACTGCCAACGCGGAACTGGGAGTGCTCGACGACGAGCGCGCCCGGGCCATTGAAAAGGCCGCCGACGCCGTCGCCGCCGGCACCTACAATGACCAGTTCCCGATCGATATCTTCCAGACGGGTTCCGGCACCTCCTCGAACATGAACACCAACGAGGTGCTCGCCGAGCTCGCCACCCGGGCGTTGAAGGAAGCCGGCAGCGAGACCAGCGTCCACCCCAATGACCATGTGAATGCCTCGCAGTCCTCCAATGACGTCTTCCCGACGTCCGTGCACGTTGCCGCCACATCCGCCCTGATCAATAACCTGGTCCCCGCCCTCGAGCACCTTGCCGTGTCCCTGGAGCGCAAGGCCGAGGAATTCAAGGACGTCGTCAAGTCCGGCCGTACCCACCTGATGGACGCCACTCCGGTCACCCTTGGCCAGGAATTCGGCGGCTACGCCGCGCAGGTGCGCTACGGCATCGAGCGCGTGCAGGCATCCCTGCCCCGCGTAGCCGAAGTTCCGCTGGGCGGCACCGCCGTCGGCACCGGCATCAACACTCCTGCCGGATTCCCGCAGCGCGTGATCGAGCTGCTGGCCGCTGACACGGGCCTGCCGCTGACCGAGGCACGGGACCACTTCGAAGCACAGGCCAACCGCGACGCACTGGTTGAGGTGTCCGGCATGCTGCGCACCATCGCCGTGTCCTTCTCCAAGATCGCCAACGACCTCCGTTGGATGGGTTCGGGTCCCAACACCGGCCTGGGCGAAATTGCCATCCCTGACCTGCAGCCGGGCTCCTCGATCATGCCGGGCAAGGTCAACCCCGTCATCTCCGAGGCCGTCCTGCAGGTCGCCGCGCAGGTAGTGGGCAACGACGCCGCCGTGGCCTGGGCCGGAACCTTCGGCTACTTCGAGCTCAACGTGGGCATCCCGGTGATCGCCGCGAACCTGCTCGAATCCATCCGGCTCCTGGCGAACTCCTCCCGCGTGATGGCGGACAAGATGATCGACGGCATCGAAGCCAACGTCGAGCGTGCCCGCTACCTGGCCGAGGCTTCCCCGTCCATCGTGACTCCGCTGAACAAGTTCATCGGTTACGAAAACGCCGCGAAGATCGCCAAGTACTCGGTCAAGGAAGGCAAGACCATCCGCCAGGCCGTCGAGGACCTCGGCTACGTCGAGCGCGGCGAACTCACGGTGGAGCAGCTGGACAAGGCCCTTGACGTCCTGTCCATGACGAAGCCGCCGCAGGCCTAAGGACCACCGCCGTCCCCGCACGGCAGGCCTGCCGAAGGAGCGTCCGGAATCCCGGGCGCTCCTTTTGCTTGCCCGGCAGACCGGAAATTTGCACCCGCTGATGCAGAGTGCAAAACTTTACGCCATGCCGAATAGTGCAACAGAAGACTGCGGCCTGCGCGAACGCAAGCGTACGGCCACCCGGGCCGCCATCACGGCGCAGGCCCGCGCGCTGACCGCTGCCCACGGCGTCAACGGCTTCACCGTCGAACAGCTGTGCGATCAGGTCGGCATCTCCCGGCGGACGTTTTTCAACTACTTTCCCGCCAAGGAAGACGCCATCCTGGGCTCGCCCGCTGATGACCTTCCGGAGGATCTGGTCCGGCGTTTTATCGACGGCGGGACCGGCACCGCGAGGGAAGGGATCTCCCCTGCCCTGGTGGCGGACTTCGTTGACCTGGCCGTCGGCATGACCGAACGCATGGCCATGTCCCGCGTGGAGATGGCCCAGCTGAAGGAAGCTGTCAGTGCCGAACCCCGGCTTATCTCCAAGGCCATGCACGGCTCGCAGGAGACCGAGGAAGCCTTTGCGCGGATAGTAGCTGCCCGTGAATCCCTGCCTGCCGATGATCCACGCGTCCGGGCAACGGTTGCCGTCTTCGGGGCACTGGTCCAGCGCGCCGGACTGCGCTTCTTTGATCCGGCCAACACAGATTCCTACCGCAGCATCCTCGTCACGGAGGTCAATGCCGCAATCGAAGTGTTTTCGGCGGCGCCCCTGCTTCCCCCCGCGCCGACGCATCCCCGTTCTGCCTCCACCGCCCCATCCGATACCGCCAAGGACACGTAAATGACCTCCACCGCCGAACGTGCTTCCGGGCCGCTCCTGCTGACCCAGAAACGCATCTGGATCATCTTCTCCGCCCTGATCGCCGGCATGCTGCTTGCCAGCCTCGACCAGACCATTGTTTCCACCGCCATGCCCACCATCGTGGGCGAACTCGGCGGCGTCGAGCACCAGACCTGGATCACCACCGCCTACCTGCTGGCCACCACCATCGTGATGCCCATTTACGGCAAGTTCGGTGACGTGCTGGGCCGCCGCAACCTGTTCCTGTTCGCCATTGTCCTGTTCACCGCGGCCTCGGTCGGATGTGCCTTTGCCACCGATTTCTGGGGCTTCGTGGTCTTCCGGGCCATTCAGGGCCTCGGCGGCGGCGGCCTGATGATCCTGTCGCAGGCCATCATCGCGGACATCGTGCCGGCCGACCAGCGCGGCAAGTACCTCGGCCCGCTCGGCGGCATCTTCGGTCTTTCCGCCGTCGCAGGTCCCCTGCTGGGCGGCTTCTTCGTGGACCACATGACCTGGCAGTGGGCGTTCTACATCAACATCCCGATCGGCATCGTTGCCTTCCTGATCGCCTTCTTCACTCTGACGCTGCCGAGCAAGAAGGCAACCAAACGGATCGATATCGGCGGCGTGGTGCTGCTGTCCATAGCCACCACCTGCCTGATTTTCTTTACGGACTTCGGCGGCAGCGACGAGCGCGGCTGGACCGACCCGCTGACGCTGGCTTTCGGCGCGGGGATGCTGGTTGCGGCAATCCTGTTCGTGATGGTGGAAAACCGCGTTGCGGACCCGATCATCCCGATGAGCCTGTTCCGGAACCCGATCTTCGTCAACAGCACCGCCATCGGCTTCACCCTGGGCATGGGCATGTTCGCTGCCCTTGCCTTCGTGCCGACCTTCCTGCAGATGTCCACCGGCACCTCGGCAGCCGTTTCCGGCCTGCTGATGCTGCCGATGATGGTGGGCATGATGGGTACCTCGATCTACTCCGGCCTCGCCATCACCAAGCACGGCACCTACAAGAAGTACCCGATCATGGGTGCGGCCCTGGTGATCGCTGCCATGCTGTGGATGACAACCCTTTCGGCGGACACCCCGGTCTGGGTGATCTGCGCGCAGCTGTTCGTCTTCGGTGCCGGGCTCGGTTACATCATGCAGGTGGTTGTCCTGGTGGTGCAGAACTCCGTGCCCGTGGACCAGATCGGCACCGCCACGTCCAGCAACAACTACTTCCGCGAGGTCGGTGCCGCCTTGGGCGTGGCCATCTTTGGTGCCATGTTCACCTCGCGCCTTTCCGAGAACCTGCATGAGGTCTTCACGAAGGCCGGCTTCGATCCTTCCGCTGCGGGCGAGGCCACCGCGACCCTGCAGCCGTCCGTCATGAATGATCTGCCGGAACCGATCCGGGACGGCATTGTCACCGCTTATGCCGATTCCCTGGCCCCTGTCTTCTGGTACCTGATCCCGTTCCTGGTCATCGCACTGGTCCTGGCCCTCTTCCTGAAGCAGATTCCGCTGTCCGACGTCGCCGGCATGGTGGCCCGCGGTGAAGCTGTCGCCGGCCCGGAGGCGGACCGGCTGGAAGCGGAACGCCTGGCCGTGCTCAAGGGAACCGGCCGGGAGACTACCGCCCCGTCGGGCACGGAAGCCGGGCGTGCGGATGCTTCGGAGGCTCCGCTGCAGGCTCCGGAGAACCCCTACCGGGAGAAGTAGGAGCTTCGCTGCATTAACGGGCGAAAGGGTCGTCCCGCTGCTGCGGGGCGGCCCTTCACTGTTTTGGTTGTCGGCGGCTCAGCGTTCGAAGACCGGCACGCCGTCGGCCGTCAGGGCCAGGTCAATCAGCATTCGGTGCCGTTCGCTCAGGGGCGGCAGGGCATCCAGGTGGTACCAGCCCACCTCGGTGGACTCGTCGTCGTTCACCCGTGCCTCGCCCGAAACGTACCGGCAGCTGAAAGCCAGGTTCAGGAAGGAACAGACATCCCCGTTGGGGAAGGTGACCGGCCCGTGGGCGCCGACGTGGATGAGGTGCTCCAGCTCGGCCCGGATACCGGTCTCCTCTTCCACTTCACGCACCGTTCCCGGCCCTGCCTCCTCCCCCGGCTCGAGCATTCCGGTGATCAGGGCCCACCGTCCGTTGTCCGCGCGGCGGCCCAGCAGCACCTTCCCTTCCGCGTTGAACACGACGGCCGTGACACCGGGAAGCCAGAGCGGATCATGTCCTATCCGCTTCCGCAGGGACAGGACGAAATCAGGCGTAGGCATGCTTCTACTGTAGGGCAGGGGCAGCCATGGCCACGGCGGCCCCCAGGAGCAGGAACGGGCCGAACGCCACCGTTGACGACGCCGTTCCCCGCCGGGTAATGATCAACGCCAGCCCCCAGAGTCCGCCGAAAACAAATGCAGCCACCACCCCTGCCAGGACGTGGCCGGCACCGAGAAATCCCAAATAGAGGCCCAGCAGTCCGGCCAGCTTGACGTCTCCGAAGCCCATTCCGGCCGGACTGAGCAGCCGCAGGGCAAAAAACCCGATCCACAGCGCAGCGGCCCCCAGCAGCATTGCGCCAACACGCTCCGGTTCCCCGCCGGCCAGCGCGGCACCGGCCAGCAGCACGGCGGCTACGGGATAGGACGGCAGGACCACGGCGTTGGGCAGGCGGCGGGTCCGGATGTCGGCCAGGGCCAGCCGGACGGCGACGGCCGCAAACCAGGCCAGCGCGGCAACCAGCAGCACCGCGGCAACGGATGCGCCTGGTCCACCGCTTGCGCCCGCTGCCCAATAACCCGCCAGGATGCCCACCATGGAACCACCGTAGCCGGAGGCCCGGCCGGTTCAGGCGGCCGGGCCGGCGGCTGTGGACAAGCTAGCCGATCTGCCCTTCCTCCAGCAGCTCGGTCACCAGCGCAGCAATCGGCGAGCGCTCCGAGCGGGTGAGCGTCACGTGGCCAAAGAGCGGATGGCCCTTGAGCGTCTCCACCACGGCGGCCACGCCGTCGTGCCGGCCTACCCGCAGGTTGTCCCGCTGGGCGACGTCGTGGGTCAGGACCACCTTGGAGTTCTGTCCGATCCGTGACAGGACCGTCAGCAGCACGTTCTTCTCCAGGGACTGTGCCTCGTCCACGATCACGAAGGCGTCATGAAGTGAACGCCCCCGGATATGGGTCAGCGGGAGCACCTCGAGCATGCCGCGGTCCAGGACCTCCTCCACCACCTCCACGGAGACCAGCGCCTCAAGGGTGTCGAAGACCGCCTGCCCCCAGGGGCCCATTTTCTCGGACTCCGTGCCGGGCAGATAGCCAAGCTCCTGGCCGCCCACGGCGTAGAGCGGCCGGAACACCATCACCTTGCGGTGTTCCCTGCGTTCGAGCACCGCTTCCAGCCCGGCGCACAGGGCCAGCGCGGACTTACCGGTCCCTGCCCGGCCGCCCAGCGAGACAATGCCCACCTCCCGGTCCATCAGCAGGTCGATGGCCAGCCGCTGTTCGGCCGAGCGTCCGTGCAGCCCGAAGACGTCCCGGTCCCCGCGGACCAGCCGCAGCCGCTTATCCGCCCCCACCCGTCCCAGCGCCGAAGCACGCCCGGCCATCAGCACCGTGCCGGTGTTGACGGGCAGGTCCGCGGCTTCGGGGATCAGCAGCGCCTGGTGGTCGTACAGCAGCGCCATGTCGGCGTCGGAGATTTCCAGTTCCGCCACTCCGGTCCAGCCCGAATCCCGGACCAGTTCGTTGCGGTATTCATCCGCTGCCAGCCCCATCGCCGAGGCCTTCACCCGCATGGGCAGGTCCTTGGACACCACAGTCACGTTCCGGCCGCCGTCGGCCAGGCTCTTGGCCACGGCGAGGATCCGGCTGTCATTGTCGCTGCCCCGGATGCCCGCGGGCAGCACGTCCGTGGAGATATGGTTCAGTTCCACCCGCAGCGTGCCGCCGCTCTCCCCCAACGGGATAGGCGCCCCGAGCCCGCCGTGCTGGACCCGGAGGTCGTCCAGCAGCCGCAGCGCGTTCCGGGCAAAATACCCAAGCTCGGGATCCTGGCGCTTACGCTCCAGTTCGGTGATGACCACCAGGGGAAGTATTACTTCATGTTCGGCGAAGCGGAGGATCGCCCGTGGATCGGACAATAACACCGAGGTATCCAGCACAAAGCTGGCCCGCTCCTGCACTTGCTGTTCAGCTGCCATGTGGAACTCCCGTCAGGGGCGCCCCAGGGCCCCGGTCGCTGGATGTATTCCATCTCAATGTTGCGTTGGACGTTCCGCCCGCTGCCTCAGCCGGGCCGATAGCACCAAAGTACGCCCGCAGGGCGCCGCCCCGCAGCAGGACACGGCCGTTGGCGGCCGTACGGGGAGCCCGCTAGGAGCCGAAGCGCCGCTGCCGGCTGGCGTAATCGCGCAGGGCACGCAGGAAGTCCACCCGCCGGAAATCCGGCCAGAGCGCTTCGCAGAAGTAGAACTCGCTGTAGGCGCTCTGCCACATCAGGAAGCCGGAGAGGCGCTGCTCGCCGGAGGTCCTGATGACCAGTTCCGGATCCGGCTGGCCGCGGGTGTAGAGGTATTCGGAAATCTTGGCGTCGCAGATTTCCTCGGTGACTTCCGCGATGCCTTTGCCTTCGGCGTCGGCGTCCCGCAGGAGTTCCTTGACGGCGTCGACGATTTCCCGCCGGCCGCCGTAACCGATGGCCACGTTTACATGCAGCCCGTCGGCGTCGCCGGTGCTTTCGCCAAGCTCCGTGAGCTGTTTGGCCAGCCGTGACGGAAGGATCTCCAGGGCCCCTACCGGCTGGACCCGCAGGTTGCCCTCTTCGCCCAGGCGGTCCAGGGTGTTGCCGATAATGTCCAGCAGCGGTTCCAGCTCGTCCGCGTCACGGTTGAGGTTGTCCGTGGACAGCATGTAGAGGGTCACCATCCGCACACCCAGTTCCTGGCACCAGCCCAGGAACTCCAGGATCTTGTCCGCTCCGGCCTGGTGCCCGTCGCTGGTAGGCGCGCCGGCCAGTTTGGCCCACCGCCGGTTTCCATCCACCATTACCCCGATGTGTTCGGGGATGCGGTCTCCAATCAGGGACCGCCGCAGCTTACGCTCGTAGTAGGCGTAGACAACACCGGGGAATTTCATTGTTTGCCTCACGTACCTGGGATCCGGAGCGGGCACCACCACATGGTCCCGCCTGCCCCGGGTCTGCCCAAAGGATAAAAATCTTCTCCTAGGCTACCGCTAGCTCGGCTTGCCGAAGCGCAGACCGGAGCGGGCGCGGGGTTACCCAGCCATAAGTTACCCGAACGTAGGTTAGAATTTCCGTTATGGATTCGTCACCATTTTCCGCCCCTGCCTCCCGGGTTCCAGCCCAGCACGACCCGGAATCGAAGGCCGCACCCGGCCCCCTGGAAAACGCGGTTGAAGCAGTCGCCGAAGAACTGGAAATCAAGCCCCGGCTGCGCGGCTGGCTGCATGCCGGTGCCGCTCCCCTCGCGCTGGCGGCCGGGATCATCCTCGTAGTCCTCGCTCCGACGGCCGACACCCGGATCGCCTCCGCAATCTATGCCTTCACCGGCGTGCTGTTGTTCGGCACCAGCGCCGTCTACCACCGCGGCAACTGGTCCCCGAAGGTGAAAACGGTGCTCAAGCGCCTGGACCACACCAACATCATGCTGGTCATTGCCGGCTCATACACCCCGCTGGCCTGGTCCCTGCTGCCCCGGGACACCGCCGTGACCCTGCTGTGGATCATCTGGGCCGGCGCCCTGGTGGGTGTCGCGTTCCGGCTCCTGTGGCTGCATGCTCCCCGCTGGCTGTACACACCCGTGTACATTGCCCTGGGCTGCGCCTCCCTGTTCTACCTTCCGGATTTCTACACGGCCAACCCGACGGCAGCCATCCTCATCTGCGTGGGTGGT
Organism: Arthrobacter sp. zg-Y844; assembly: GCF_024385465.1. GTDB lineage: Bacteria > Actinomycetota > Actinomycetes > Actinomycetales > Micrococcaceae > Arthrobacter_B. Next base: position 160,547 of record NZ_JANFLS010000004.1, on the reverse strand, counting down.
GCCATGTATATCGCCGGTGCCGTTATGTACGCCATGAAGAAGCCCAATCCCTCGGTGGACTGGTTCGGCTTCCATGAGATTTTCCATGCCTTTACCCTGGCTGGATTCGCCGCACACTACATCGCCATCATGATGGCCGTCCGTTCGGTGGCCGGCTAGGAACGCAGCGCGCTGAACTGGGCCGCCAGCTCCTCCGGGTCGGATACCGGCCGGTTGCAGACCATCCCGCGGCACAGGTAGGCCAAGGCTCCCCCGTCCGGCGCGGGCCGGTCCCGCAACAGCGGCACCGACGTTTCGCCGCCGGGTCCGCTGGCCACGACGACGGCGGGACCGCCCGCGGCCCGGCCGGCCCGGAGCAGCTGCCGCACCAGCACGGGATCACTGCCCGTAACGGCCAGCTCCCGCGGCCCCTCCAGGGCCTGCACGAGAACGGACATCGCCCACCCGCCGGCGCGCGGTGCACGTGCCGCCACCAGCTGAACGTGGGCCAGCAGTGCTTCCGCGAGGGCGCGGTGCCGGGAGGAACCGGAATAGGCCGCATACGTCACCAGCACGCCGGCAAACAGCGCTGTGCCGCTGGGAGCGGGGCCGTCCATCGGATCCGCTGCTGAGAGCGCTCCCTGCGCGGCTGCCAGCTGATCCGTGCGCACAGCGGTGTCCTGCAGGACCCCGTCCACGATGAAACGCTGTTCGGCGGCCAGCACCAGCTCCTCAGCGGCGCGGTACCACTGTTCCTCACCGGTGGCGGCGTAGAGCGCAAACAGCCCCTCGGCCGCACCGGCATAATCTTCGAGCAGGCCTTCAATGCCGGAGGCGGTGCCGGCATGGGAGACCCGGGACAGCAGACCGTTGCGGTAGTGGACGCGCAGCAGGTATTCCGCGGCATCCCGGGCCAGGTCCAGCAGAACGGCGGCCTTCTCCCCCGGGTCCCCGGCATCGTCGAGGGCCAACGCCGTGTCGGCCAGGCCCGCGATGGCCAGCCCGTTCCACCCTGCCACCACTTTGTCGTCGCGGTCCGGCTGGGGCCGCCGGTCACGAACGGCCAGCAGCGCAGGCCGCACGCGCTGCCAGAGCAGCTCCTCCTCCGGCTCCAGGCTGCGGCCGAAGTGGAGGGTGGACCCGCCGTCCCCCATTCGGCCGGTTTCCAGGTCCAGCAAGGAAAGGACCGCATCTGCGTCGGCACCGGAGACGGCGGTGCGAAGCTCCTCGGCTGTCCACACATAGGTGGCGCCTTCGCGGCGCTGCCCGTCCACGAGGGTATCGGCGTCGAGCGAGGACGCGAATCCTCCTCCCTCCACGCGCAGCCGCTTGGCCAGCCAGGCTGCGGTATCGGCGCTTACCTGCAGGGCAAGCTGCCGCTGGTCCTCCGTGGGCGCCGAGCGGCTCCAGTGTGCGTAGAGGCGCAGCAGCTGGGCATTGTCGTAGAGCATTTTCTCAAAGTGCGGAATGGCCCAGGCCCGGTCCACGGTGTACCGGGCGAAGCCGCCTTCGAGCTGGTCGTACAGTCCGCTGCGGGCCATGGTTTCCAAGGTGCGGCCAGCCACGGACGCCGCGGCGCCGGCGGCCGGCCGGTCAGTCGATCCGTACACCAGCAGGAACCGCAGCAGGGGCGACGGCGGGAACTTCGGTGCACCGCCGAGCCCGCCGAAACGCGGGTCAACTTGTTCGATAACCGCGCCCACCGCAGCCTCGAGCACCTCGCCCGAAAGCGGACCGGATTCGGGAGTAACCTCGAGGCTGCCGATCAGCCGGCGGTTTCCCGCCTGGGCGGAGGCCAGGTGGGCGGCGATCTGCGCCGCGCTTGCTTGCACTTCGGCCGGGCGGTCCCGCCAGGCGGAGGAAACCGCTTCCAGAACCTGCTGGAAGGACGGCATGCCCTGCAGCTGCCGGGGCGGAAAATAGGTGCCGGCATAGAAGGTGCGGCCGTCCGGAAGGGTAAACACGCTCATCGGCCAGCCGCCCTGGCCGGTCAGTGCCTGCGTCGCTGCCATGTACACGGCGTCGACGTCGGGACGTTCCTCGCGGTCCACCTTCACCGACACGAAGTGCTCATTCAGGTACTGCGCCGTGGCGGCATCCTCGAACGATTCGTGCGCCATGACGTGGCACCAGTGGCAGGCCGCGTAACCCACGGAGATAAAGACGGGAACATTCCGGCGCCGGGCTTCGGCGAAGGCTTCCTCACCGAAGGGCCACCAGTCGACGGGGTTGTCCGCATGCTGGCGCAGGTAGGCCGACGCCTGGTTCCTCAGTCTTTCAGCCATGGCATTCCCGCTACCGCAGGTGGTCCCAGGTGGTGTCGCGGTCCGCGGGATTATCCTCGGCCTTGTCCATGGAAAGCGCCGTCCGGGAGGCATCCGGCTGGCCGGAAGCGTCGCGCTCGGCGGCTTCCTGGGCGGCCAGCACCTGTTCGCGGTACCGGACCCGGCGGATGCGTTTGGTCATATCGCGGATCAGGAAGATGATCGCAATCACCACGAAGAGCGTGAAGAGGAACCCCAGCGTGCCCGGGGTGACGTCTTCTGCGGCAACTCCCGGCGCGAGGGACTCCTCGGGTGCCGGGGTGGCGGCCGTAGCCAGGCTGTACAGGAAGTTCACGGTATATCTCTCTTTTAGCCAATACTGCGGCGGAACCTACGTTCCTAGGGTCTATCGTATGCCAGCGAACAGGTCGGTTTCCGGCAGTTCTGTTTCCACGCGCGACTCAATCAGCGAGTAGTCCTCCCAGGGCCAGACCTTGCGCTGCAGATCCGGGCTGACCGCGAAAAAGAAGCCGTTCGGATCCACCTGCGTGCGGTGGCTGCGCAGTGCTTCGTCGCGGACTTCGAAGAAGTCACCGCACTCGATCTGCGTGGTGGTCGCATGAGTGGGAGCGGGCGGCTGGTGGCCTTCCGTATCGGTTTCCTGCCAGGCGGCGATCCGCTCTGCGTACGGGGACTGCAGCCCGGCCTCTTCCAGGGCAAAGTGCAGGGCACGGAACCGCTCCGGGTTGAAAGCCCGGTCGTAGTAGAGCTTCGACGGCTCCCACGCGGCACCTGTCCCGGGGTACCGCTCCGGATCGCCGGCCGCGGCGAACGCCTCCACGGCGACTTTGTGGGCCATGATGTGGTCCGGGTGCGGATAACCGCCGTTTTCGTCGTAGCTGATGATGACGTGCGGACGGAACTCGCGGACCAGCTTCACCAGGGGTGCCGCAGCCCGTTCCAACGGCTGCAGCGCGAAGCAGCCGAAGGGCAGGTCCGGCAGCGGATCCCCCTCGGGCAGCCCGGAATCCGCAAATCCAAGCCAGCGGTGCTGGATCCCCAGGGCCGCCTGTGAAGCAGCCATTTCACGCCGGCGCAGTCCGGCCAGGTCCCGCTTGCCTGCGGGATCGTCTTCGGCACCGGGGTTGAGGATGGATCCCCGTTCCCCTCCGGTGCAGGTGGCAACCATCACTTCGACGCCGGCGGCTGCGTAGGAGGCCATCATGGCCGCGCCCTTGCTGGCCTCGTCGTCGGGGTGGGCATGCACCGCAAGCAGGCGCAGCGGGGCGGTAGGCCGGGAATAGGTGCTTTCGCGGGCAGACAAGGCAACTCCTGAAGTAAGCGGAAAACGGCGGTGGAATGGAGAAGCTAAAATGGGCCTGTGAGCACTTCGGAAGGTCAGCCCGAGACGTCGGCACCCCATCAGCCGGACGTTTCCACGTCCGACTCCAGATTAGCCAATCGCTACGGCGCTCCAAAGCGGCGTCTGTCGCGGCGGACGCAGATCATCGCGGTGTCGGCCGCCGTGGCCGCCGGTGTAGTGGCCGCGGCGTGGATGAACATCCCTGCCTCCACCGGAACGGTCACGTCCAAGGATGTGGGTTACACCTTGCCCGAGGACGGCCGCGTGACGGTGGACTTCAAGGTCGATAAATCCGCCGGCAGCACCGCTGCCTGCGCCATCCAGGCACTCAACGAAAGTTACGCCGTCGTGGGTTGGAAGACGGTGGTCCTGGGGCCGGATGCTCCGGAAAGCAGCACCCAGCGGGTTGAACTCCGCACGGACTCCCCGGCAGTGACCGGCGGCGTGTCCTCCTGCTGGATAGTGGACGAGGACTAGCCCCCTAAGACGTTCCGTCCCGCATATTGGGTTATGTGCGCGGGCAAACTACTATGGGAACTTACGACATGCCCCGCCCAGGTGTCCGGCTGGTCTTTGGTAGACATTCCAAACCAGTTGGTCTCCGCCCGGCGGGGTCTTTGCTTGTCAGGCCAATCCGGCCGGCGGGCATTCAGCCATGCCGGACCAATCGATGGCCCGGACGTTTATATAAGGAGATACCCGTGTCAACCAACAGCGCATCTGTCGCCTGGCTCACGCAGGAGTCTTACGACCGCCTGAAGGCGGAACTGGATCACCTGTCCGGCCCCGGTCGGACGGAAATCGTTGCCCGCATCGAGCAGGCACGGTCCGAGGGCGACCTCAAGGAAAACGGCGGCTACCACGCAGCCAAAGAGGAACAGGGCAAGGCTGAGGCCCGGATCCGGCAGCTGACGCAGCTCCTTGAAAGTGCACAGGTTGGTGAATCTCCGGCCGACGACGGCGTCGTAGAGCCGGGCATGCTGGTGGAAGCCCGCGTCGCCGGCGACGTGGAGACCTTCCTGCTGGGCAGCCGCGAGATCGCCGGCGACGGCAACATCGACGTCTACAGCGAAAAGTCTGCGCTGGGTGCGTCCATCCAGGGCCTCAAGGCCGGGGACAGCACTACCTACACCGCGCCGAACGGCAAGAACATCACCGTCGAGATCATCTCCGCCAAGCCCTACACCGGCTAGGTTTTCCGCGGTTCAGTGGCGGCGGGCTCTCCTACGGGAGGGCCCGCTTTTGCGTTGGTGCGCGGCGGTCATGCCGCAGCACGACGGCGGCCAGCACGCCGCCCGCTGCCCCGAACAGGTGCGCCTGCCAGGAGACGCCCAGTGCAGTGGGGAAAAGGCCCCAGAGAATTGATCCGTACACGAGGAACAGCACGGCGCTGAGCAGGATCTGGCCAGTGTTGCGGTTGTAGAAGCCGCGGACGATCAGATACGCGAATAATCCGAACACCACGCCGGAGACGCCTACGGTCAGCCCGCTGCCGAACAGCCAGACTCCGATGCCCGAGCACAGCCAGGAAATGGCCAGCACCGAAACAAACCGCCGCACCCCTTCCAGCAGCGTCAGGAATGAAAAGACGATCAGGGGCAGGGTGTTGCCCAGGAGATGGGACGTCCCGGCGTGGAGCAACGGGGCGAACACCACGCCGTCGAGCCCCTCAAGCTGCCTCGGCAGGATTCCCAGCAGCGGGAAGAGGACCGGCTTAAAGAGCAGCGTGAGCAGGTAGACCGCCCAGAGCACGGCGGCGAACAGAAGCGACCCGGCCAATGCGGTGCGTGCACGAGAGGCAAACATGGCTTAACCGGCCAGTACGACGGGTTGGAAACCAACAGTACGCAGGTTCTTCAGCACCAGTTCGCAGTGCTCGTGCCCCTTTGTTTCCATGTTGATGGTGATCGCTACGTCTCCCATGCTGATTGATCCTCCTACCCTTGTGTGGTCCACTCCGGTGACGTTGGCGTCCGCTTCCGCGATGATCCGCGAGATGGTCGCCAGCGACCCCGGACGGTCGTCAAGGAGGATGCGGACCACCAGGTAACGGCCCGCAGCCGCCAGTCCCCGCTGGATGACCTTCAGCATCAGCATCGGGTCGATGTTGCCGCCGGACAGGATTACCGCCGTATTTCCGGGATTTTCTATCTTCCCTTCCATCAGCGCAGCCACTCCCACGGCCCCGGCCGGTTCCACGACCATCTTGGCACGCTCAAGGAGGAAAATCAGTGCACGGGCAAGGGCATCCTCGCTCACGGTCACCACATCGTCCACCAGCTCGCGGATGATTGAAAAGGGCAGTTGTCCGGGCCGGCCGACGGCAATGCCGTCCGCGATGGTGCTGACCCTGGTGAGGGGTACCAGCGCGTCAGCGGCCAGCGAGGGCGGATAGGAGGCTGCGTTTTCGGCCTGCACCCCGATGATCCGGATCTCACGGCCAAGTTCCCGTGCCCGCGACTTGATCGCGACAGCGACGCCGGCGAGCAGGCCGCCGCCTCCCACCCCCATCAGCACGGTGTCCAGGTCCGGTATCTGGTCCAGGAGCTCAAGGCCGATGGTCCCCTGTCCGGCCACCACATCCACGTTGTCGAACGGGTGGACAAAGACGGCGCCCGTTTGGTCGGCGTACCGCTGGGCCTCGGCCAGGGCCTCGTCGACGGTATGGCCGTGAAGGATGACTTCCGCGCCGTGTCCCCGGGTGGCGGCCAGCTTGGGCAGCGCCACTCCCTGCGGCATATAGATCCGGGCGGAAATGCCCAAGCGCGCCGCAGCTACGGCCACGCCCTGCGCATGGTTGCCGGCAGAGGCAGCCACCACTCCCCGGGCTTTCTCCGCAGGGGACAGCTTGGCCATGCGGACGTAGGCGCCGCGTACCTTGAATGACCCTGCCCGCTGGAGGTTTTCGCATTTGAGGTACACCGGTGAACCGGTTTCGCGGGCCAGCGCCCGTGATGACTCGACGGGGGTGTGGGCAATAACTCCGTCGAGGAGCTTTGCCGCTGCCCGGATGTCATCCAGGGTGACGGGCAACTGCGACAGATCGGTCATGGGCGGCGCTCTTCCTGTGTAGCCGACGTGTCCTCCGTGCCGGAACCGTGTTCCTCCGGCACAGGGTTATCGCCGTCGTCGTCCTCTTCCCCCTCCGGTTCCATGGCCGGGTCGTCCTCCCAGCCGCGGGCCGCTATGTAACGGACCATCGTGTTGAGGATGGCCAGCAGCGGCACTGAAAACAGGGCCCCGGGGACCCCCGCGGCGAGGGTGCCGCCCGTGACTGCCAGGATCACGGCCAGGGGGTGGAGGGAGACGGCCCTGCCCATGACCAGCGGCTGGAGGATGTGGGATTCCAGTTGCTGTACCAGCAGGACGATGCCCAGCATGATCAGCGCGTTGACTCCGCCGTTGGCCACCAACGCCAGCAGGACGGCCACGAAGCCGGTGACAAACGCACCTACCAACGGAACGAACGAGCCCAGGAACACCAAAACCGCGAGGGGCAGGGCGAGCGGAACACCGATGAGGGCTGCGCCGCCGCCGATGCCGATGGCATCGATGAGTGCCACCACCACCTGCACCCGCACGTAGTTGACCATGGATTCCCAGCCGTGGATGCCGGCTCCGTAGGCGGCGGGCCGTGCCCGTCGCGGCAGCAGTCCGGAAGTGAACTCCCAGATCCGGCGGCCGTCCAGCAGGAAGAAAACCAAGGCGAAGAGGGTCAGCAGGATGCCGGCGGCGAAGTGGCCGGCGCTGCTGCCCACGCTCAGGGCACCGGAGAGGATGTTGGCCGAATTGTCCTGCAGCGTGGTGGTGGCTTCGTTGAACAACGAGTCCATGTCACCTGCAGTGATGTTCAGCGGGCCGTCGGACAGCCAGCCCTGGATCTGGCGGACCCCTGCAAGGGTTTCACCCCAGAGATCCCGGAACCCGAGGGCAAGCTGCCGTCCCACCAACGTCAGGGCAGCGATAACGACGCCGAGGAAGGCCACGATGGTCACGGCAACCGACAGGCCGCCGGGAAGCCGGTTGCGCCGCAGCCAACTCGAAACCGGCGACAACAGCCCGGCCAGCAGGGCGGCGATCATCAGCGGAATGATCAGCAGCGAGAAATGGCTGAGGATCCAGACAAGCCCGGCGCCGACAATCAGGACAATGCCGAGGCGCCAGGCCCAGGCGGCACTGACCCGCAGGGCGAAAGGGACCTCGTCGTTGTTCCGGTTGGAATTCGCCGCCGCAGCCTGCAGCGCGCGGGGCGCCGATGTGCGGCGTGCATGGGGTTTCATGGGGCCATCTTTCCATACCGGGCTTGGGCCCGGACCCCCTTTACGTGCCTATCCTCCGCTGTTACCTCGAGCACTGCTGTTCCCTGCCGCCGGGGCCAGCTCGGCCCGGATGCCCCAGCGGGCGGAGAAGACCTGCCCCGGGGGCAGCCACGCCAGCCCCTCCCCCGAATTCAGCGCGTTGGCCGGAGCAGTCATCGGTTCCAGGGCCACCGCGCGGCGCTGCCCGGGGAATGTGTCGGTGACGAAAACGTGGACATAACCGCATTCGGCTCCGGTCCAGAGACTCACGCTTCGTCCGTCCGGCGCGGTGAGCGTATGCCGGTGCGTGCCGGGGGCTGCCTCATCGAACGAAAGGTCCGTGTAGGCGTTGTCCAGTGCCAGATCCCCTACCCGGGCCCCGCCGCGGAGGTCCGCCGCTCCGGCTGGTTCCCGCCGCCCATTGGGAATGAGCCGCTCATCAACGGTCAGCACGGTGGAGGCGGACACTGTGAGCACCAGGTCTTCGGTCGGTACATCGCCGAGCCGCAGGAAGGGATGGGCGCCGAGGGCAACGGGAGCGGCCGCTGCGCCCGTTGCGCCCGCATTCGTCAGGCTTTGCTGCACCCGCAGGCCGCCGTCGTCGTCCAGGCTGTAGCGCGCCCGGTGCACGAGGTGGAAGGGATACCCGTGCTGCGGGAAGATCTCCGCGCTGAGTTCCACGGCGCCCGGCACCTGTTCCCGGACCGTGTAACCGGTATTGCGCAGCAGTCCGTGACTGGCGTGCCCGCGGGAGGGCTCGGTGATGTCCAGCTGCTGCGTCTTCCCCGCCAGGGTCCAGCGTCCGTCCGCCGTCCGGTTGGGCCAGGGCGCTAGCAGCACCCCGTTGGCGGACGGGGGTATGGCGTTGTCCGGATACGTCTGCACCAGGTCAACCCCGTCTACCGTGTACCGGCGCAGCGCGCCGGCCAGTGAGGCGATGACGGCGCGGGCCTTGCCGCGGCTGATTTCGTATTGTGCACCGGTGGCCGGGCCGGCCTCTCCCGGTTCGCTGCCGGTTGCGTTCATGCCATCCGATCTTACCCGTGCGCCCGGCGGTCACTCATCAAAATGTGTGTTGACCCGGTCGCTGACGGCGGCCACCACGCCTGCTGCGACATTGCGGATTTTGATGTTGCGGCTGTTCGAGACACTGCGGAGGATGTCGATGGCAGCCTGCTGGCTGCAGCCGTTCTGCCCCATGATGATGCCCGCTGCCAGGTCCACCACCGTCCGCGACTCCAGGGCGGCCTGGAGATTCGCCGCCCGGTTCGCCTGCGCATCGATCTGCAGGGCCAGCCGGAGGACCTTGGCTGTTTCGGCTGCAACGGCACGCACACCGGCAACCTCGCCCGGGCCGAACGCGTGCGTCCGCGGCGAAAAGCAGCTGAGGACCCCGCGGTCCCCCTCCAGCGGCAGGGCGACGGCGGCAACCGACCGGATTCCGTTAGCGGCGGCCTCGGCCATCCCCGGCCATCGCTGCTCCGCGGCCAGGTCCGTCACCACGACGTCGGGTCCGCCGCCCAGCACGGTTCCGCCCGGGCTGCCGGGACCATGCTCCGCCCGGACTGCCGGTAACCCCGGGGTCCGGACGCTGAGCAGCGGCCGCCGGCTGCGTTCCACGGCGATCGAACAGCCGTCCGGTGCAGACAGGCCCAGCCGTCGGGCAGCGATCCCGGCGGCAACGGACAGGAATACCTCGGTATCCGACCCGGCTAACAGGGCGGCAACGAGCTCCTCGACCACCGGCTGCCGCTCAGATTCGGCCATCGAAGCCCCCTTTCCCGGTCCCCCAGCGGCCATGCTACGTCCGTATGCGGAGGGTGCCCAGAGTCCAGCGCCTTAAACGGCGGAAGGACCGCAGGCATTGCCTGCGGTCCTTCCGGGAGTGCTACCGATGTGTCGTTGCCGGGAACGTCTAGTCGTTGCCTCGGAGAATCGACAGGAGACGGATGATCTCCACGTACAGCCACACCAGCGTCACGGTCAGGCCGAACGCAGCGGTCCAGGAGTAACGCTCGGGGGTGCCGGCCTTGACGCCCTGCTCAATGGACGTGAAGTCCATGATGAGCGAGAACGCTGCCAGGCCGATGGCCAGGACGCCGATGAAGACGCCCAGGGGAATCCCGAAGATCTCCACGCTGCCCCGCAGGCCCCACGGGTCCTGCACGCCGCCGAAGATCATCAGGCCGACGTTGAGCAGCGAGAAGACCGCGTAGCCGATGATGGCGATCATAAAGAAACGGACGGCCTTGGGAGTCGCGCGCACCTTGCCGCTGCGGAACAGCACGAGGGTGACCGCGAAGACTGCCAGCGTGCCGAGCACTGCCTGAAGGCCGACGCCCGGGTACATGTTGTCCAGGACAGCGGTCAGACCGCCGAGGAACATACCTTCAAGGAAGGCGTAGGCCAGGATCAGTGCGGGAACCGGCTCACGCTTGAAGGAGTTCACCAGGCCCAGGACGAAACCGCCCAGGGCGCCCAGGATCATCAGTCCGCTGCCCATTCCCGGCAGCAGGAAGGTCGGAACGGCGGCACCCACCAGGACCATCGCCAGGCAGAACACCGTCTTCATGATCACGTCGTCATAGGTCATGCGGCCCATGTCGGACGGCTTCGCCGAAGGGGCCGTGTAAAGATCCTGCAGCTGCTGCGGGGTCATGTAGCTGTTGTCTGTTGCCAGGGAGCCCGTTGCGGTACCGCCGCGGGTCTGGGAACGGAAGTTTTTTCCGTTGAATACCGGATTTCCGCCAAGTGCCATTGAATCTGTCCTCCATCTGGGGGGCTGTTTCAGCCCAGCCTACCAAGTACAACGAGCACGGGGGGCGGCGGATTCCCGCGAAACCGCTGCCTGGCGGTAACGGTTTGGTACCGCGGGTCCCCTCGGGGGAAGGCTTCGCTTGCGTTGCCGCAACGGAGTCGTTACTCGATTGCGACATGCACGCCGGGAGAAAGGTCATTGCCTGAAACATTCTGTGGGTAGCATGTTCTCCAATCGGTGACCTGTGTCACATCTGCCCGCCTGCGCGCCGTTCCCTCGGTTCCGCAGCCCTGCGTGGAGGTTTCAAAACTTGGTAAGAACATCGGCGCTGACCCGTTATCTGGGGATGCTGGCGGCCGTGGCGGCAATGTTTGCTGCCCTGCTGCTCGCGGCTCCAGCCGCGTCTGCAACAACTGCAACGTCTGATGCCTCGCCATCAGCCACCAGTCCTGCCTCCGGGGCGGACTACCGTGACCGGATCAGCGGCGTCATCAAGAATGCGGGCACTCCGCTCGAGGGGGTGAAAATCACCGCGAACGGCAACGGATACGAGGGCGAAGCCGTCACCGGGGCAAACGGCTCCTGGTCCATCGGCGTCCCTCAGCAGGGCGCGTATGAAGTGGAGCTGGACGAATCAACCCTTCCGGAAGGCGTCGCCCTGGCGGAGGGCCAGCAGAACCCGCGCACCGTGACCTTCGCCAACACCACCAACATCACCACGCTGTTCCTGCTGGGTGAAGGCATTGTGCTGCAGGAGGAAAGCTTCGGATCCCTGCTTCTCGAGCGTGCCGTGGCGGGCCTGAGCTTCGGGCTCCTGCTGGCACTGAGCGCCGTCGGCCTCTCGCTGATCTTCGGCACCACCGGCCTGACCAACTTCGCCCATGGAGAGATGGTGACCCTCGGTGCCGTCCTGGCCTTCGCCTTCGCCTCACTGGGCATGCCGCTCTGGGCCGCGCTTCCGCTGGCGGTAGTGGGCGGTGCGGCCTTTGGCTACGTGCAGGACGCCGGGATCTGGAAACCGCTGCGCCGCCGCGGCACCGGTTTGGTGCCCATGATGATCGTCAGCATCGGCCTGGCCGTGGCGGTCCGCTACACCGTGCTGTTCTTCTTTGGCGGCGGCACCCAGCAGCTCCCGGGCTCCCAGAGCCCGATATTGGAACTCGGCCCCGTCTCCATCCCCCGGAATACCCTGGTGTCCCTGATCGTCAGCCTGGCCGTCATCCTGGTGGTCGCGCTCCTGCTGCTGCGCACCCGGATCGGCAAGGCCACCCGGGCAGTGGCGGACAACCCCGCCCTGGCCGCGGCGTCGGGCATTGACGTGGACCGGGTCATCCGGCTCGTCTGGGTCATCGGCGGAGCCCTTGCCGCCATGGGCGGCATCCTCTGGGCGTACTACCGTCCGGGTGTTTCCTTCAACATGGGCCAGCAGATCCTGCTGCTGATCTTCGCCGGAGTGACCCTCGGCGGCCTCGGCACGGTATTCGGGGCGCTGGTCGGTTCCGTCCTGGTGGGTCTCTTCGTCGAGATTTCCACCCTCTGGCTGGAGGCGGACCTGAAATACGTCGGCGCCCTGGTCATCATGATTCTTGTCCTGCTGGTCCGGCCGCAGGGACTCCTCGGCCGCCGCGAGCGCATAGGTTAGGGGCTTAGTTACAGATGGATTTCGCCAATATTCTTCTCGGTGCCTTCACCGAAATCATCAGCCCCACCACGGCCGCGTATGCACTGGCCGCCCTCGGGCTGGCCGTGCACTTCGGCTACACCGGCCTGCTGAACTTCGGCCAGGCCGGCTTCATGGCCGTCGGTGCGTACGGTTTCGCCATCCCTATCCTGTCCTTTAATGCCCCCCTGCCGCTGGCGCTGCTGATCGCCCTGCTGGCATCAGCGGTGTTTGCCGTCATCCTGGGCATACCCACGCTTCGCCTCCGTGCGGATTACCTTGCCATCGTTACCATTGCCGCCGCCGAGATCATCCGGTACGTCGTCACCACCAACTCCATGACACCGGTGACCGGATCCGCCAACGGCCTCGCCGCGTTTACCGGCAGCTTCTATGCCCTCAACCCGATTCCGGCCGGCTCCTACAGTCTCGGCCCCGTCTCCATGAACGAGCGGGACCTCTGGATCCGCCTGGTGGCCTGGCTCCTGGTGGCCCTCGCCTGCCTCCTGGTGTGGATGCTGATCCGCAGTCCCTGGGGCCGCGTACTCAAGGGCATCAGGGAGGACGAGAATGCCGTCCGTGCCCTGGGCAAGAACGTGTACGCCTACAAAATGCAGGCGCTGGTCATCGGCGGCCTCCTGGGCTCGCTGGCCGGAATCATCTTCACCCTCCCCCGGGATGCCGTGCAGCCGGCAAACTACGGGACCGAGCTGACGTTCTACCTCTACACGGCCCTGCTCCTGGGTGGAATGTCCACCGTACTGGGGCCGGTCCTGGGGTCGATGATCTTCTGGGCCATCCTCTCCGTCACGCAAGGTGTGCTTTACGGCGCCATTGAATCCGGGTACATCACGTTCATCACCACTACCCAGGCAGGCCAGATCCGCTACATCCTTGTAGGCGTAGCCCTGATGCTGCTGATGATCTTCCGGCCCCAGGGCATCCTGGGCAACAAGAAGGAGCTGTCGTTCGCATGAGCCACCAAGCAGACGAGCCTCGGGCGGCCGCAGACAACGAATACATGGACGATACCCGTCCCATCGCGCAAGGTGAGATCGGCCCGGGCTGCGCCAAGCGGGATCCGATCCTGGTCGCGGAAAACGTCACCCGGACCTACGGCGGAATCAACGCCGTGGATGTGGAGCATGTGGAGATTCCCCGGCATAAAATCACCGCACTGATCGGTCCCAACGGTGCCGGGAAAACGACTCTGTTCAACCTGCTGACCGGCTTCGACACGCCCCAGTCAGGCACGTGGCAGTTCGAGGGCAAAGACCTGGCCGGGGTCTCCGCCTACAAGGTGGCACGCCTTGGCATGGTCCGCACCTTCCAGCTGACCAAGGTCATGGGCAAGCTGACCGTCTTGGAGAACATGCGCCTGGGTGCCACCGCCCAGCCGGGGGAATCCCTCAGGCGGGCGCTCCTGCCTCCGCTGTGGCGCCAGCGGGAAAAGGAGATTACCGAACAGGCCGACGTCCTGCTGTCCAAGTTCAAGCTGGACACCAAGCGGAGCGACTATGCAGCGTCCCTCTCCGGCGGCCAGCGCAAGCTGCTGGAGATGGCCCGCGCCCTGATGGTCCGCCCCAAACTGGTCATGCTGGATGAGCCCATGGCGGGCGTGAACCCGGCGCTGACCCAGTCCCTGCTGGATCACATCAAGAACCTAAAGGCCGAGGGCATGACCGTCCTGTTCGTTGAGCACGACATGCACATGGTCCGCCACATTGCCGACTGGGTGGTGGTCATGGCCGAAGGCAAGGTGGTGGCCGAGGGGCCGCCTTCCGAGGTCATGAAGGACCAAGCCGTGATCGACGCCTACCTGGGCGCCCACCATGACGTGGACCTCGCCGATTCGGAGGGTTTCGAAAAACTGGAGGCGGAGCTGGAGCACGACGCCGAGTCATCGGTGGGAACCGAACCCGCCATCCAACCTGCCGGGGCATCGGCCCGGCACCACGACGAACGGAAGGACCAGGCATGAGCGCGGAGGCATTTGACGGCGACTCGGTTGTCAAGGTGACCGACCTCGTGGCGGGGTACATCCCCGGGGTGAATATCCTCAACGGCTGCAGCATCGAAGCCCGCCGGGGAGAACTGATCGGGATCATCGGACCCAACGGCGCCGGCAAGTCCACCCTGCTCAAGGCGATGTTCGGCCTGGTCAAGGTGCATTCCGGGACCGTGGTGGTCCGCGGCCAGGACCTCACCGGGCTCAAGGCCAACAAGCTCGTCAGCCGGGGTGTGGGGTTCGTCCCGCAGAACAACAACGTCTTCCCCTCCCTGACCATCGAGGAGAACCTGCAGATGGGCGTCTACCAGGCGCCCAGGACCTTTCGGGAACGCTTCGATTTCGTGGCCGGAGTGTTCCCCGAACTGGCCAAGCGCCGGGCCCAGCGGGCGGGTTCCCTGTCCGGCGGTGAACGCCAGATGGTCGCCATGGGCCGTGCCCTGATGATGGATCCCGCAGTGCTGCTGCTGGACGAACCCTCCGCCGGGCTCTCCCCCGTCAAACAGGACGAGGCGTTCCTACGGGTGCATGAGATCAACCGGGCAGGGGTCTCCGTGATCATGGTGGAACAGAACGCCCGCCGCTGCCTGCAGATCTGTGACCGGGCGTACGTGCTGGACCAGGGCCGGGACGCCTACACCGGTACCGGGCGCGAACTCATGAAGGATCCGAAGGTCATCCAGCTCTATCTGGGCACCCTGGCAGACACGGCCTAGCCCCGGGCCGGGCAACGCTCGGCGAGGCACCGCCAAGGACAGTCAGCAGCAAGGAAGAAGCCCCCGCCGGAACCGGCGGGGGCTTCTTCCTTGCTGTTCTGCTTCAGTTACAGTTTGCCCGCTTCGGAGCGGCTCGGCTGCGGCACGTTGTCAGCGTCGTACTGGTAGATACCGATGAAGGCTTCCGTCGGGTCTCCGTTCTCATCGAACGTGATCGGTCCGGAGTAGCCGTCATAATCGATGTCTCCGCCGCCGCGCAGGATGGTCACGCAGCCGGCAAAGTCGTAGCATTTCTCGCCCTCGCCGGACACGCTCTCCAGCTGGGCGGCTATGGCCTTGCCATCGGTGCTGCCCGCGGCCTCGGCGGCCAGCGCCAAGAGGGTGACGGCGTCATAGCTTTCACCCGCGTAGGACCAGTCCTTCAGGGCCGGATCGACTGCAAGCAGGGACTCCTTGAAGTTTTCCGATGCGAAGGTTCCGGGAATGGTTCCCTGCGCCCCTTCAAGGGTTCCGGCGTCCAGGTCCTTGCTGTAGTCCGACGTATTGCCGTCCACAAAGAACAACTGGCTGGAGTCGACACCCTTGGCCGTCAGCAGCGGCACGATGCTCTTGGCCTGGTCGAAGCTGATCACCACGATGGCGTCGGGCTTTGCTGCCACAACGGAGTCCACCTGGCTGCTGAACTGGGAGTCGCCCTCATTGAACATCTCCTCGGCCACCACCTGGCCGCCGGCGGATTCAACCGAGGTCTTCACATTGCTCTGCAGCCCCGTGCCGTAGGCGTCGTTAAGCACGATCATGCCCACGGTCTGGGCGCCGCAGGACATGATGTAATTGCCCAGGATGCGTCCCTGCAGGAGATCCGAGGGAGCGGTCCGCCAGTACAGTCCGTTGTCATCCCACGTGGTGAAGTCCGGTGAGGTGTTGGCCGGGGAGAACTGGATGACGCCGGCGCCGGTGATGTTGCCGATCACCGTTTTGGAGACGCCCGAGGACGCTGCACCGACAATGGCGCTGACGCCCTGGCTGAGCAGGTCGTTTACCGACTGGGTGGCGATATCCGTGGTGGTGTCGCCGGAATCGCGGTGGACAATTTCGATGTCCTTGCCGAGGACGCCGCCGGCCGCATTGATTTCCTCGACTGCCAGGTTGGTGCCGGCGATTTCCGGCGGGCCGAGGTAGGCCAGCGAACCGGTGGTGGGCAGCAGCGTGCCGATCTTAAGCGGTACGTCCGTGGTGCCGGTGGAGGCGGGCACTGCTGCGGGATCGCCCTTGGCGCCCGGGTCCTCCCCCGTTCCCCCCTGGCTTTCCGGGCAGGACAGGACTGAGGCAGCGGCGGTTTCGGTCTCTGCGGATGTTTCTTCAGCGGACGATTCCCCGCTGCTGCTGCTGCTGCAGCCGCTGGCGAACAGTGCAAGCCCCAGTCCAAGGGCGGCGATCTTGACGGTCCGGGCGTATCCCGTGCCCTGGCCAAGACCGCTGGCAGTGCGTAGTGCAGTCATAAAAGTTTCTCCCCGATCGAAAGGCGGGTGCCTTTGACGCAATTACCAGGTGTTCCTGATTAGAAGAAAAGCTAATGGAACATTGTGACGAATATAAGAGGCTCCGGTTACAGCCTTGTAACGCTCGTCACATTCCAACATTGGCGCCCTTGCCGGGAAGTGCCTGTTCGACCTATACGATGGCCGTAGAACCGTTATCTTGGGGGAAACAATGCACGTTCCACGCCTGTCCACTGCCGCTTCCGCATTTCCGATCGCTGCCCTGCTCCTGATGGGGCCAGCTGCTCCGGCACAGGCCCTGGAGTGCGCGCCGGGCTACCTTTCCGCCGTCGTCGACGGGGTCGAGACGTGCGTCGTCAGCACCTACAGCCCCGCGGTGCCGGCACCGTCCTACAACCCGGGCGAAAGCAACTACGATCCGTCCACCGGCAACTACTCCGAGGCGGTTCCCGCCGTTCCGGTTCCGGCGGCACCCGCCCAGCCCGCGGAGCCCACGCCGGAAGCCACACCGTCCACTGTGCCGCCCTCCCCGGCTTCCACCGGCAGTACGGGTGGAACAACCGGAGGCGGAGCCGGAGGGAACTCTTCCGCCGGCACGCCGTCGCCGAGTCCCAGCCGGACCGCCAGCCCCTCGCCGTCCGCCACGGACGAGGTTGAGGAGGAACGGACCGCCTCGGATCTGGCGCTCCCGGCGATCGCGGCCGTCGTCATCCTCGGGCTGCTCGCCGGCGGACTGCTGCTGCGCCACCGTAACCGCTCGCGCGGCTAGTCGGTCGGGGTACCCCAGGTCGGACTCGAACCGACAACACACCGATTTTAAGTCGGTTGCCTCTGCCAATTGGGCTACTGGGGCTCTGCGATTGCCTTCCAAGCCTACTGGACACGCGCGGACCGCAGGAAACACAACAACGGCGGCCCTCCTGCTGGAGGGCCGCCGTTGTTGTGTGTGAACGACTGCGGAACTAGGCCTTCACAGCCGGCTTTTTAGCCGGCGTTGCTGCTTCCTCGAAGCCGCGGCGCGGGTCTTCCAGGTTGCGCAGCGACGTCAGGTCGCGGCCGTAGCTCACGTTCAGCAGCCAGCCCGAGATGACGCGGAACTTGCGCTCGAACATCGGCATGGCCAGGCCGTGGTAGCCGCGGTGTGCCAGCCAGGCCGGGAAGCCCTTCAGGCCGAAGCCCATGATGTTGGCGACACCCTTGTACTGGCCGAGGCCGGCGACAGCGCCGAGGCTCTTGTGGTTGTACTCTTCCACGGTGCCGACGCCGTAGCGGGCAGCCATGATGTTCTTGGCCAGCAGCTTTGCCTGGCGGACGGCGTGCTGTGCGTTCGGGACGCAGAAGCCACCTACACCGCCGCCGGAGAGATCCGGAACGGCGGAGACGTCGCCGGCAGCCCAGGCGCCGTCGATGGGGCCGTCGTCGCCGGTGATGCGCAGTTCGGCGTTGGCGCGGACACGGCCGCGCTCGTCGATCGGGAAGTCGGTGGCGCGGACCATCGGGTTCGCCTGCACACCGGCAGTCCAGATCAGCGTGTCAGCACCGAACTCGCCCGCCGGGGACTTGTCCGCCATGTTGATCAGCTTGAGGACGCCGCCTTCTGCGGACGCCAGCGAGGTGTTCAGCAGGACCTCGATGCCGCGCTCACGCATGCTCGAGACAACCCACTCGGCCTGGTCAGGCTTGACCTCGGGCATGACCCGGCCCATGGCCTCGATCAGGACGAAGCGGAGGTCTTCGCGGCGAAGCCGGTCATTGATGCGGACCGCGTCGCGGGCCATGTCTTCGAGCTCGGTCAGGGTTTCGATGCCGGCAAAGCCGCCGCCGACGACGACGAAGGTCAGGGCACGTTCGCGCTCCGGGCCCGCGGGCATGAGCGATGCGGTTTCAATGCGCTCAAGCACGTGGTTGCGGGTGGCCATGGCTTCTTCGATGCTCTTCATGCCGATGCCGGCCTCGGCGAGGCCCGGGATCGGGAAGGTGCGGGTGATCGAACCGGCGGCCAGGACAACGTCCTGGTAGGGCAGGTCGAACGGCTCGCTGCCGTCGCCCGGCTCAATGGTCGCGGTGCGGGCGGCGTGGTTGATGGAAGTCACCTTGCCGTTGATCAGCTCGGTGTTCTTCAGGTGCATGCGGTGGGACACAACGGCGTCGCGGGCTTCAATGGTGCCTGCGGCAACCTCGGGAAGGAAAGGCTGGTAGGTCATGTACGGCAGCGGATCCACTACCGTAACAATCCCTCCCTGTTCCTTTACCTTCTTCTGGAGGTCTTTGGCTACGTACAGACCGACGTAACCACCGCCGACCACCAGAACGCGGGGACGATCAGAAAACTGCTTGTTCGATGCCATGCCCTAATCCTACCTGAGTTTGTGAAAGTCTTCACGAACCATTTGACAAACCGGGAACCGGGCCTTTCGCTATCGGATCCCGGCCTCGTCCAGGGAGTCCGCTTCGGTGCTCCGGGTCCCGCCGGCTGTCTTGCCCCGGCGTCGAACATGGGTCACATGCACCGTGCCGGCCACCAGGAGGGCCACCAGGAGCCCGCCGAATCCGAGGACGACGACGGCGGGAAGGTTGCCGTCCGCGGCAACCGGCTCCTGCGCCACCGGCACCGCCGGCTCCGGCAGGTCCGGGACCGTGGGGGCGGGAATGTCCGCTGCGCCGGGCGGCTCCTCCGCCACCCGCCGGTGCACGCGGATCCACTCGGCAATGGTTCCCAGCGGGTTGCTGGTGACCGAGGGAACGTCGGCGTTCACTGCGGCGTTGGCGTCCAGGATTCCGTAACCGTAGATAGTGTCCGTACCGGGGTCCCCGGCGTCCCGCGCGGTGCTGACAATCCGGTTGATCACATCTGCCGCGCTCATTTCCGGGTGGGCAGCACGGATCAGTGCAGCGACGCCGGAAACCAGCGGCGCCGCCCCGGAGGTGCCTTCCCATGTCGCATACCGGGATGTGTTCCCGGGCATCCCCCCGATCAGGTCTTCGGCAGGAGCGGCAACACCAATGCTGATGCCTTCGGAGGACGAGTCCAGGCTGGCCTCGCCCTGCCGGTTCAGGCCGGCCACGGTAAGTACGCCCGGAATGGTGGCGGGTGCTCCCACCTGGGTCATGCCCCCACCGCGGTTGCCGGCGGCTGCGACCACCACCACGTCGTTCTGTTCGGCGTAGAGGAAGGCGTCATCCCAGCTCTCGGGCCAAGCTGTCGAGGTACTGCCAAGGGACATGTTGATGACCTTGGCGCCGTTGTCCACGGCCCAGCGGACGGCGGCGGGGATCTGCGTGTCAATCGGGACTCCGCCGGGATTTGTTCCGCCGATCCAGGTGGAAACGGCGAGGATCTCTGCCTCCGGGGCAACGCCGATAATGCCGTCGGGGCGGTCGGCGGGCTTGTCCTTGTCCTTGTCCTCGCCCTCCTTCTTCTCCCCTTCGCCGGCTTCCTTGTCCTCCTGGGGTTTCTCGTGCCCCCGGCCCGCCAGCAGGGTCGCCACCAGCGTTCCGTGCTCGGGTGTGCTGCCCAGGCCCTTGGCGCCCTGCGGGTCGCCTGCTCCTGATACGTCGAACCCTCCGGCGACGGCGCCGGCAAGGTCGGGGTGAGTGGCATCGACGCCGGTATCGATCACGGCCACCTTCACGCCTGCGCCCTTGGTGGTCTTCCAGGCCTCGGTCACACCGTAGTCGGTTAGCCAGTACTGTTTGTCCCGCCATTCATCGGCCTGCGCCGGAGCAGGTGCCAGAAGCGGCAGCGCCACTGCTGTGCAGAGCGCTGCGGCAGCGGCCCCCAGGCGTGCTGCGCCTCCCCGGCGGCGGCCTGGGGCGGTTCCCGTTGCCCTCACGCGCTCAGCGCAATGCCGTCAAGGATGTCGTGTTCGCTGGCGAACGCCGTGGCCACGCGGCCGTCGGTCAGTTCGTCGATGCGGTCCACGATGGTGCGCCAGATCAGCGCTCCGGCCCCGATAACGTCCACGCGGCCCGGATGCATGTACGGCAATGCTGCCCGCCCGGCACGGTCCTGCCGCAGCAGGGAGTCGGCCGTCTCGTCAATCCGTTCCCGGCTCAGCTCGGCCCCGTGAATGGCCTCGGGAGAGTACTCCGCCAGGCCCAGGGCTGCAGCGGTGACGGTGGTGATCGTCCCGGCCACCCCCACCAGCCGATCGGCTTCGGCCAGCGGCACGGTGACCAGCGCGGACGCAATCATGTCCAGGATCTCGGTGCGTGCGGACGCGATTTCCGCTTCGGTGGGTGGATCCGACAGCAGGTACCGTTCGGTAAAGCGCACGCAGCCCATATTGGTGCTTTTTGCCGCCAGGACGCCGGTGCCGTCACCGAGGACGAACTCGGTACTGCCGCCGCCCAGGTCCACCACGAGTGTCTTGGCGCCGTTGCCGTCGGCGAAGACGCTTGCCGCACCGGCGAAGGAAAGCGCAGCCTCCTCGTCTCCGCTGATCACTTCGGGTTCCACGCCAAGGCGTTCGCGGATTCCGTCTACGAATTCCTGCCGGTTTTCGGCGTCACGGCTGGCGGAGGTGGCAACGAACCGGACGCGGGACGCGCCGTGCTCGCGGATCAGGGCGGCATACTCATCAGCCGCGGCAAAGGTGCGTTCCAGCGCTTCCGGGGCCAGCCGTCCGGTGGCATCCACTCCCTGTCCCAGCCGGTTCACCCGCATCAGGCGTACGACGTCGGTGAGCCGGGCTGCGCCGCGCTCGTCCCGGCTGATGTCCGCGATGAGGAGCCGGATGGAGTTGGTGCCGCAGTCGATGGCTGCAACCCGCACGCTTTCCGCGCGGTGATCTTCCTGGCCTGTCACAGTTCCCCCTCGTTCATTGCGGCATCCGTTGCCTGCCGGCGTGCGGCCTTCTTGCTCTCGAGCTCTTCCGGGCTGAGGCCCTGCGTCTTCGTGTGGCGGCTGAGGTCACGCGCGGGAGCGGGAGCTGCAGTGTCCCAAGCACCTTCGCAGTAGCAGCGGTCGGTTGTCCACCACTGTTCAATAGCGGCCAGCGCTTCGTCGCCCAGCGGATTAACCCCGGGACCGGCCGCCAGGGAATGGCCCACCAGCACGTGCAGGCACTTCACGCGGTTGGGCATCCCGCCGGCGGAGACACCGTCGATTTCCGGTACCGGACCGGTTCCGGTGCGCTCCCCGATCTCGTCACGGACCCGGAGGTAGTGTTCATGGGCGCTGCGGTACCGCTGCGCCAGCTCCGGGTCTTCCTCCAGCCGGCGGCTCATATCGGTCATCAGGCCGGCGGCTTCCAGCCGGGATACGGCAGCTGTGATGACCGGGTGCGTCAGGTAATACGTGGTGGGGAAAGGTATGCCGTTGCTCAGCCGGGGGGCCGTGGTGGCTACCAGAGGGTTGCCGCAGACGCAGCGTGCGCCGATTTCGACGACGTCGCGCACCGGGCGGCCAAGCTGCCGGCTCAGGGTTTCCAGGTCTTCCTGGGTGGGGGCGAGCTGGTCCTGGGTCATGCAGGAGGTTCCTTCCGTGGGGGCCGGCGAGGGCCCCGGGCTGCTTCTTCTATCAGCCTCCAGATTACTGTGCCGTGGCGGATTTCTTGACCGAGTCCCACAGCGAATCGACCCACTGCAGGTCTTCGGGCTCTTCTTCGGCAGCAAGCTCCTCTGCCTGCTCCACACCGTTTTCACCCTTGACCAGGTACCGTTTCTCCCCCGGCATCACCAGGAAAATGCGGTCCCGCGCTTGCTGCTTGATGTAGGCAGGGTCTTCCCAGCGGCCCAGCTGGACTTCCAATTCGGCCTGTGTTGCTTGGGCCTCGGCAATCTCCGTCTTCATCACGGCGATCTCCGAGCGCTGCTGGAGGTACGTCCGAACCGACGGTGCCAGCAGGACGGTGATGGCCACCATCACCATGGCGAGGACCAGCAACCGTCCGGAGAATGCCTTTGCAGGTACGGGACGCAGCTCATCGGGAGCTTCCACCTCCGGCACAGCTGCGGGGGCTTTGGATTCGGGTGCCGGATCGGACTTGCGGCGGATCGCGCCGGAAAGCTGGGAGCGCACTGCTGCGCGGGCGTCCGATGCCGACAGCTTCCCGAAGCGCTGGTTCCCCGGCTGGGCGCCGGCCTTCGAAGCTTCGGTTTTCCGGGCCGCCGGCTGCTTTGCCTCGGCTTTGGGGGCCGGTGATTTCTTAGCTGCAGCCTTGGGCGCTGCAGCTTTCGGGGCCGCGGCCCTGGGCGCAGCAGACCTGGGCGCTGCAGCCTTGGGCGCCGCCGTCTTCGCTGCAGCCCTGGGGGCAGCAGCCCTGGGCGCCGCCGTCTTCGAGGCGGCCGGCTTCGCCGTCACCGGTTTCGACGCGTTGCCTCCGCTGGCTTTTACCCTGTCCGGGTTCGCTGGGGCCGCGGGCCGGGGCACCTTGGGGCGTCGGGTTGGCATGCGCTTCCTGTCTAAATCGGTGCTGTCAAAAAGGCGGGGCAGGCGGTTAAAAACAACCGCGGGCGGGTTCCCTCCTATGAGGTTACCCACCCGCGGTGTTTGGAGCCTGTTCCGCAACGCCTACGGTCCCGGAATCGGGCCGGCATCCGCTGCGGCGGTACGGCTACTTGGCGTTGTTGAAGCGCGGGAAAGCGCTGCGCCCTGCGTAGCGTGCGGCGTCGTCCAGCTCCTCTTCGATGCGCAGCAGCTGGTTGTACTTGGCCACGCGCTCGGAACGGGCCGGAGCACCGGTCTTGATCTGGCCGGCGTTGGTGGCAACGCAGATGTCGGCGATCGTGGTGTCTTCGGTCTCACCCGAGCGGTGGGACGTGATGGTGGTGTAACCGGCGCGCTGGGCCATGGTGATGGCGTCCAGGGTTTCGGACAGGGTGCCGATCTGGTTGACCTTCACCAGCAGCGAGTTGGCGGCGTTGTTCCGGATACCGGTTTCCAGCCGTGACGGGTTGGTGACGAAGAGGTCATCGCCCACAATCTGCACCTTGTCGCCGATGGACGCGGTCAGGGTCTTCCAGCCGTCCCAATCCTCCTCGTCCAGCGGATCCTCGATGGAGACCAGCGGGTAGTCGCGGACCAGTTCTTCGTAGTAGGCGGACATTTCGGCCGCGGTCCGGTTCTGCCCCTCGAAGACGTACGAGCCGTCCTTGAAGAATTCGGAGGCTGCCACGTCCAGTGCCAGGGCAATGTCGTTGCCCGGTACGTAGCCGGCACGCTCGATGGCTTCGATGATCAGGTCCAGGGCGGCACGGTTGGAGGGCAGGTTCGGAGCGAAGCCGCCTTCGTCGCCAAGACCGGTGGAGAGGTTCTTTTCCTTCAGCACGGACTTGAGGTTGTGGTAGACCTCAACGCCCCAGCGCAGGCCCTCGGAGTAGGTCTGGGCGCCCAGTGGAACAATCATGAATTCCTGGATGTCGACGTCGGAATCGGCGTGCGATCCGCCGTTCAGGATGTTCATGAGCGGCACGGGCAGGATGTGCGCGTTGGGACCGCCGAGGTAGCGGTACAGCGGCAGTGCAGCGGATTCGGCGGCGGCACGGGCCACGGCGAGGGAAACGCCGAGGATGGCGTTGGCGCCCAGGCCGGACTTGTTCTCGGTGCCGTCCAGGTCAATCATGGCCTGGTCGATGGCACGCTGGTCGGCGGCGTCGAACCCGAGCAGTGCCGGCTGGATCTGTTCGATCACGGCTTCAACGGCCTGCAGTACGCCCTTGCCCTGGTAGCGGTTCTTCTCACCGTCACGGCGTTCGTTGGCTTCGAAAGCGCCGGTGGAGGCGCCGGAGGGAACAGCCGCGCGGCCGAAGGTGTCGTCGTCGAGCAGCACCTCCACCTCGATGGTGGGGTTGCCGCGGGAATCAAGAATCTCGCGGGCATGGATGGCATCGATGATGGCCATTGAATTGCTCCTGTTCATTGGAACGATTGGGGAGAAAACCGCGTTGCTGCGTGGGCAGCAAGTCACAGTGTCTGCCTCTTAGCCTAATAGAATCACGGCTCCGAGTAAGGTCCGGTGAGCTGAATCACGGACATTGGGGATCTCT
The DNA here is from genome assembly GCF_024385465.1 of Arthrobacter sp. zg-Y844. Lineage (GTDB taxonomy): Bacteria > Actinomycetota > Actinomycetes > Actinomycetales > Micrococcaceae > Arthrobacter_B. The sequence goes on along the minus strand of NZ_JANFLS010000004.1, from coordinate 136,010 downwards.
TCGGCACAGGCCGGCACCGCCGGAATCAGGTGCCTGCGTCTTCGGCTGTGTACCGGCGGACCGCTGCCCGCAGGGCCGTTTCGGCGTCAAGCCCCTGCTCCGAGGCGCGGCCGACGAGCGAAAACAACACGTCACCGAGCTCGTTTTCATCGGAAAACTCCACAGTGGAGGCCGGCTCCGGTGGCTCCCGGCGTCCGGCACGGCGGGCACGGGAGAGGGTCTTGGCGGCCAGGAGCAGCGCCGGCAGGCCGGCCGGAATTCCTTCGAACGGCGAGGTCCGGGAGGGCGTCTCGGCTTTCTTCGCCTCGTCCCATGCCTGTTCAATTGCCGCAATACCGGAGTCCCCGCACTCTTCCCGGAGGCTGCCGTCGGGGCGGAAGACATGCGGGTTGCGGCGGATCATCTTGGCGGTGAGGGAATCGATCACGTCTGCGACGGAAAAGCTGCCGGATTCCTGCTGCAGGCGGGCATGGAGCATCACCTGCAGCAGCACGTCGCCGAGTTCGCCGCGTAGTTCCTCAGCGCGCCCGGGACCGGACGTTCCGCCTTCCACCGCTTCAACGAGCTCGTACGTTTCCTCCACGAGGTACTCGAGCAGGGATTCGTGGGTCAAGGCCCCGGTCCAGGGGCAACGTTCCCGGAGGGCACCGATGACCTCGGCGAGGCGGGTAAACCGCTCGCCGAGGTCATCGGGAAGGGGGATTTCAGCCACGGGCGCGGTTGAATCCCTCGGTGACGTAGGCCGAAAGCGCGGCACGCTCGTCCAGCGGCAGGAACGCCGCGTTGACGGCGTTCATCGTCAGTTCCAGGACATCGTCGAGGTCGTAGTCGAAGGTGTCCATCAGGAGCTCGAACTCGCCGCTGAGCGTCACCGAGCTCATCAGCCGGTTGTCCGTGTTGACGGTGACGGCGAATCCCGTCTGGTAGAGCAGGTCGATCGGGTGGGTTTCGATGTCCTCGCCGAAGGAGGCAACGGCACCGGTCTGCAGGTTCGAGGACGGGCACACCTCCAGGGCGATACCGCGGTCGCGGACCCAGTTGGCCACCCGGCCCATGCTCACGATGCCCACTTCGGGTTCGTCCGGCGTGCCGTTGTCCTCGAATTCGACGTCGATGTCCTCGGCAATCCGCACACCGTGACCCAGCCGCAGTGCCCGGCCGTATACCAGGGCATCCACGATGCTCTCGATGCCGGCTGCTTCTCCGGCGTGCACCGTGGCCGGGAACTGGTTTTCGGCCAGGTAGGTGAAGGCGTCTTTAAACCGCGAAGCCGGGAAGCCGTCTTCGGCACCGGCGATATCGAAGCCCACGGCGCCGGAGTCGCGGTGCCGCACGGCCAGCTCGGCAATTTCCATCGCACGGTCCGCGTGCCGCATGGCGCTGATCAGCTGGCCCACTTGGATGAAGCTGCCGGCGGCTTCCGCGTTCGCAACGCCTTCTTCGATGCCGGCCTGCACCGCTTCGACGGCTTCGTCCAGGCTCAACCCTGCCTGCACATGCTGTTCCGGCGCCCAGCGGACTTCCGCGTAGACCACTCCGTCAGCTGCGAGGTCTTCGACGAATTCGCGGGCCACCCGTACCAGGCCCTCGTGCGTCTGCATGACGGCGATGGTGTGGTCGAAGGTTTCGAGGTAGCGCTCCAGGGATCCGGAGTCCGCCGAATCGCGGAACCACTCCCCCAGTGCGGCGGGGTCGGTGCTCGGCAGGGTATGGCCGACGGCGGCGGCCAGCTCAATGATGGTGGCCGGACGGAGGCCTCCGTCAAGGTGATCGTGCAGCGATACCTTCGGCAGGCTGCGCACGTCGAGGGAAGAGGATTCGGGGAGGTTTGTAGGCTCAGTCACACGGCAACTCTACGGTGTTTCAGGCGGCCTTCTGCGTGCTCTCGTCGTCATCGGCGTTCGGCATGTCGTCCGCTGCCGCGTGTGCCGTCCCCGCTGCGGAGCCCCGGACCATGGTGATGATGCGGTCGATGACCAGGCCCAGGACAAGGGCACCGGTGACACCCACCGCCACGCCGAGCAGGTGGTGCTCGTTGAACCAGGCACCGGCTATCGCGCCGATGGCCACGCTGTAGGCCGCCCAGACAATCCCGGAGATCGCGGTCAGGGAGATGAACCGGCGTCGGGGAAATCCTGTCGCGCCTGCGGTGAGGTTTACTACCACGCGGCCAACCGGGATGAACCGGGCCACGAGGATCAGCGACATGGAGCGTTTGTCGAGTTCATGGCGTGCCCATGTGAAGGAACGGCGCATCTTCGGCGTGCGCATCCAGCGGAACCTTTCGGTCCCGATCCAGCGGCCCAGGAGATAGGCAAGGTTGTCGCCAAGGAACGCTCCCAGTGCTGCTGCGGGAATGATCAGCCAGATATTCACGCCGGCGCCGCTGAGCGCCAGCGATGCCAGCGCGACCACCAGTGACTCACTGGGCACCGGCGGGAAGAAGCCGTCGATCAGGCAGCAGGCCAGGAGCCCGATGTAGACCCACGGCGAACCCGCTGTGGAGAGGATGAAGTTGTTTATGCCGTCCACTGTGGCACTGAGAACGTCCAACAGCTGCCGCTCCTTGAAATAAGCTACCTAGGTCCTTTACAAGCATGCCACGCAGATACAGCTGCCTGCGGCGAACCTTCCGGGCGACGCGCCCTCCTTCACCCGCCCCGGAGGGACGTGGAGGGCGGGCGTAGAGCACCCCGCCACCTGAGGGACCCGGTCCCTCCGGTCTGCGGAGGGCGGGCGCGGGGCTGGACCGGCGCGCCGGACCCGAAGGGCCTCGGAGGGCCCCGGAGGAAGGCGGCTTTAATATTTCCTGCGAGCTGAAGCGAGCAAGGAAATTTCGTTGCCGCCGTTCCGGGGCCTGTAGGGCCCGCAGGGCCCGGCACCCCCAGGCACCCCGGCACCCCAGGGCCCCGGAAGCAACGAGGCCCCGAACCCCCTAGCTGATCCGGTCGATGATCAGCTTCCGGGCCGGACGCGACCCCTCGGGGGCAACGACGACGGCGTCGGCCAGTGCTTCGCGCGCCCGGTCGAACTTTTCGGGGGTGTCGGTCAGCAGCGTCATCAGCGGCTCACCGGCCCGGACGACGGCGCCCGGCTTGGCATGCATAACGACGCCGGCACCGGCCTGTACCGCGTCTTCCTTGCGGGCACGCCCGGCACCAAGGCGCCAAGCTGCAACGCCTACGGAGAGGGCATCGAGTTCCACCAGCACGCCGTCGGCGGGCGCGTAGATGGTTTCGGATTCGCGGGCCACCGGAAGCGCAGCATCCGGATCGCCGCCCTGCGCGGAGATCATCCGGCGCCAGACGTCCATGGCACGGCCGTCCTTCAGTGCTGCTTCCGGGTCGGCATCGGGCTGCCCGGCAGCCGTGAGCATCTCCCGGGCCAGGGCCAGGGTGAGTTCGACGACGTCCTCGGGGCCGCCGCCGGCAAGGACGTCCACGGACTCCTGCACCTCGATGGCATTGCCGGCAGTCAGGCCCAGCGGCGTGGACATGTCGGTCAGCAGGGCCACCGTGTTCACGCCGGCGTCCTTGCCCAGGGCCACCATGGTCTCGGCCAGTTCACGGGCGCGGGCTTCGTTTTTCATGAAGGCGCCGCTTCCGACCTTGACGTCGAGCACCAGCGAACCCGTGCCTTCGGCGATCTTCTTGCTCATGATCGAGGAAGCGATCAGCGGGATGGCTTCCACGGTTCCCGTGACGTCGCGCAGCGAGTACAGCTTCTTGTCGGCCGGAGCCAGACCGGCACCCGCTGCACAGATGACCGCGCCGACGTCGCGCAGCTGGGCCATCAGGGCGTCGTTGGTCAGGGCGGCCTGCCACCCGGGGATGGCTTCGAGCTTGTCCAGGGTGCCGCCGGTGTGGCCCAGCCCGCGGCCGGAGAGCTGCGGGACGGCAACTCCGAAAACGGCCACCAGGGGCGCCAGCGGGAGGGTGATCTTGTCCCCCACACCGCCGGTGGAGTGCTTGTCCGAAGTGGGTTTCCCGAGGGAGGAGAAGTCCATCCGCTCCCCCGAATTGATCATGGCGGTGGTCCACCGGGAGATTTCCGCCCGGCTCATGCCGTTGAGCAGGATGGCCATGTTCAGCGCGGCCATCTGTTCGTCCGCGATTGCTCCGCGGGTGTACGCGTCGATGGTCCAGTCAATCTGTTCCGGGCTCAGTGTGCCCCGGTCCCGCTTGATTCCGATGATGTCTACGGCGTCGAACTTTTCAGCGCTCATGTTTATTTGTCCTGCCCTTCGAGGTGCTGCGGTCCAAAAGCATCCGGCAGGACTTCGTCCATGCTTTTGATCCCGCTTACTGTCATCAACTGCATGCCCGGTGCCCGGAATTCGTAGAGCAACTGCCGGCAGCGGCCACACGGCATCAGGACATTGCCGGAACCGTCCACGCAGGCGAAGGCGGCCAAGCGGCCGCCGCCGGTCATGCGCAGCTGGCTGATCATTGAACATTCTGCGCACAGAGTCAGCCCGTAGGAGGCGTTTTCGATGTTGCAGCCGGAAACGATCCGGCCGTCGTCGGTAAGCGCCGCGGCACCCACCGGATACTTCGAGTAGGGCACGTAGGCGTGGGCCAGGGCAGCGCGTGCGGTTTCCAGGAGCTGGTCCCAGTCCACCTGGCCGGGGGTCGTCTGTGTCATGTTTTCCTTCCAATTGGGTTTCCGGTCCGGTCGGACCGGAAACCAAGAGGGACCTGCCGCCGGCTTCCCGGCAGCAGGTCCCCCTGAGAGCTATCCCTTGATGTAGGGCACGCCGCTGGCAGCCGGTCCGCGGGACTTGCCCACGACGCCGGCCACCGCGAAGATCGTCACTACGTAGGGCAGCATCGACAGGAACTGGCTGGGCACCGGGGTACCCAGCAGGCCCAAGACGTACTGCAGGTTCGTGGCAAAGCCGAACAGCAGGGCCGCGGCTGCGGCACCGAGCGGGTTCCAACGGCCCAGGATGAGGGCCGCGAGGGCAATGTAGCCCTGGCCGCCGGTCATGTCCTGGCCGAAGCTGGAGACCGATACGAGGGTGAAGAACGACCCGCCGACGCCGGCCACCGCGCCGGCGAGCAGCACGTTGGTGAACCGGGTCCGGTTGACGTTGACGCCCAGGGTGTCGGCCGCCTTGGGATGTTCTCCGACTGCACGGGTACGCAGGCCCCAACGGGTGTGGAACAGCCCGAAGTAGACCGCGGCAACAGCGAAGTACATCAGGTAGCCGATCAGCGACTGGTCGAACAGGATCGGTCCGATGATCGGGATGTCTGCCAGGAACGGGATCCGGATGTTCGGCAGGCGCGGCGCCGAGTTCAGTTCCGACGGGTTCGCGCTGAGCACGGTGGAGAAGAGGAAACCGGTGAGGCCGGACACGAGCACGTTCAGCACGACGCCCACGATGACCTGGTTGACCACGTACTTGATGCTGAAGACTGCCAGCACCAGGGAGACGAGCACACCGGCAACGGCTGCTGCCAGCAGACCGACGAAGGCGCTGCCGGAGACAGTGCCGGCCACTGCGGCGGCAAAGGCGCCGAAGAGGAGCTGCCCCTCGATGGCGATGTTGACCACGCCGACGCGCTCACACAGGACGCCCGAGAGCGAACCGAAGATCAGCGGCACGGCCAGGGTGATGCTGCCGGCAAGGAGTCCGTAGAGGGCGATGTTGGGGGTGCCTGCACTGCCGACGGACCAGGAGAGGAACGCCGCCACGAACACGACGCCGAAAATCACCGGCAGCCAGAGCGGCAGGCGCCGCCCCGACCGGACGAGGACGAAGGCCCAGGCAGCGGCCAGGACGAGCACGATTGCGCCTGCCCAGCCGAAAGCCTTGGCGGAGAACACCAGGTCCGGCAGCGTGATGGCCGCCCCGGGGTCGGTCAGTCGGAAGGTGACGTCGGTGGCCGGAGCCCCGAAGGCGAAGAACACCAGGGACAACAGGGCGAGCACGCCCAGCAGGATGGGTGTTTTCCAGCTGCGCACAAGTGTGGCGGGCGCCGGGTTCAGCGCGGGGGTGGTGGTGGTTGCGGTGCTCATGCTGCTCCTCCGGCACTTGCGGCGGGCTTGCGGGCGGAGCGGAAGGCTCCGGGCGGCGGGATCCTGAACAGCGAACGCACCAGCGGCGGGGCCGCGATGAACAGCACGATCAGGGACTGGACCACCAGGACAATGTCGATGCTGGTACCGGTGTTGGTCTGCATGGCGACACCTCCGGCGCGGAAGGCGCCGAAGAGCAGGCCGGCAGCGAAGGTTCCCCACGGCGTCGAACGGCCCAGCAGCGCCACCGTGATGGCGTCAAAGCCGAAGCTGGCAGCCACGTCGGTGGTCAGCACGCGCTCGGTTCCGGAGACCTGGGACACGCCGGCGAGGCCGGACAGGGCGCCGGCGATGAGCATAACCACCACGTAGCCCTTCGTGGTGCTGATGCCGGCGTTTCGGGCGGCGTCGGGGTTGGCGCCCACGGCACGCAGTTCGAACCCGATGGTGGAGCGGTTGAGCAGCCACCATACGAAGACCGTGGCCGCGATCGCCAGGATGAAGCCCCAGTGCAGGCGGAAGTCAGAGCCGAACAGCTTGGGGAACATGGCACTGTCAACCAGCAGCGGGCTGATCGGGTTGTTGCTGCCCTCTCGCTGGAAACCGGGAGTGGTGAGCAGGAATGCGACCAGCTGGATGGCCACGTAGTTGAGCATGATGGTCACGATCACCTCGTGGGCACCCGTGCGGGCCTTCAGCAGGCCTGCAATGCCGCCCCAGATGGCTCCGCCGAGCAGGCCGGCGATGATCACCAGGAGGATGTGCAGCCCTGCGGGCAGCTGCCAGGTGAACCCGACCCACGCCGCCAGTGTGGCGCCGATGATGATCTGGCCCTGCGCACCGATGTTGAACAGGCCGGCACGGAACGCCAGCGCGACGCCGAGGCCGGCGCAGATCAGCGGGGTGGCGGTGGTCAGCGTCTGGGTGAGGGGGTAGATCGCACGGGTGAAGGACTCAGCCTCCAGGTTGATGATCGACCCCTGGAAGAGCGAGTAGTACGCTCCGGCCGCCGCGTCCCAGGCCGCGGCGAAGAAATCGCCGGGACGGTTGAACAGGTAGCCGGCTGCCTCGGTGGCTTCCTCGTTGGTCAGGGCGATCAGCACCCCGCCCACAATCAGGGCCATCAGGACGGCGAGGACGGATACCAGCCCGTTTCCGGTCACGATCCGCTCGAGGACGCCGCGACGGGCGTCCAGCTCCGGCAGGATGGTGCTGCCGACGGCGGCGGCGGGCGGCGCCAGCTGGCCTCCGGCGGTCTCCGCAGCTACTTCGAGGCGTGCCTCGTCGGCAGCCGAAATCTTGCGGTCTGGTGCTGGCCCACCAGTGGTGGACTTTTCCGGGCTCACTGCGCCCCTCCCTCAATAATTGGTGTTTCCTCGGGCGCGGCCTCTCGGGCCAGCGCCTCGTCGGCGGTCATGCCGGCCATCATCAGGCCCAGCACATTCCGCGATGTGCCGCCGGGCACAATGCCCATCAGGCGGCCGCCGTACAGCACGGCAATGCGGTCACCGAGCTCCAGGACCTCGTCCAGTTCGGTGGACACGATCATCACCGGCGTGCCGGCTTCCCGTTCGGCGATGATCCGCCGGTGCAGGAATTCGATGGAACCAACGTCCACCCCGCGGGTGGGCTGGCTGGCGATGAACAGCGAGAGCGGCCGGGACAGTTCCCTGGCCATAACCACCTTCTGCTGGTTGCCGCCGGACAGTGTGCCCGCCGGGGTGGCAGCAGTCTGGGTACGGATATCGAACTCGGTGATCTTTTCCTCGGCGTTGGCGCCGACCACCGCAGGCTTCATCGACAGGCCGCGCGCAAACGGCGGCTCGTCATAGCGGTTGAGGACCAGGTTTTCGGCAACCGAGAAGGTGCCGACCAGTCCGTCCACGTTGCGGTCCTCGGGGACGAAGCCGACACCGGCGTCGATGATCTTGTGGGTCTTCATGCCCACGAGTTCCCGTCCGTCCAGCTTGATGGAGCCGGTCACGTGTTCCTGCAGGCCCATGACCGCTTCGGTGAGCTCGGTTTGGCCGTTGCCCTGCACACCGGCAACGGCAAGGATTTCGCCCTTGGCAATGCCGAAGCTCAGGCCGTTAACCACCGGCTGGCCGCCCGCGGAGACAACCGTGAGGTTTTCCACCCGGAAGGTCTCTTCGCCCGGGACGGCCGGAGCCTTGTCCAGGCTCAGGCTGACTGAGCGGCCCACCATCAGTGCTGCAAGTTCCGTAGTGCCGGCGCTGGGTTCTGCGGAGCCGACTACCTTGCCGCGGCGGATTACCGTGATGACGTCGGAGACGGCCTTGACCTCGCGGAGCTTGTGCGAGATGAAGACGACGCCCTTGCCGTCACTGGTGAGCTGGCGCATGATGCCCAGCAGTTCGTCTGTTTCGCGCGGGGTAAGGACGGCGGTCGGTTCGTCGAGGATCAGGACTTCAGCGTCCCGGATCAGCGCCTTGATGATTTCCACGCGCTGCTGGACGCCGACGGGCAGGTCCTCCACGAGGGCATCGGGGTCGACGTCGAACCCGTACTGGTCCGAGATTTCCCGGATACGGCGGCGGGTTTCGTCCAGGTTCAGCATTCCGGCGAACCGGGTTTTTTCGTTTCCCAGGGCCACGTTCTCGGCCACGGTAAAGACCGGTACCAGCATGAAGTGCTGGTGCACCATGCCGATGCCGGCGGCCATGGCATCCGAGGGGCCGCTGAAGGTTACCGGTCGCCCGTCGATGAGGATCTGTCCCTCGGTCGGCTCGTAGAGGCCGTAGAGGACATTCATCAACGTCGATTTACCGGCGCCGTTCTCGCCGAGCAGGCTATGTACCTGCCCCGGCTCGACCACGAGGTCGATGTGGTCATTGGCTACCAGCGAACCGAATCGCTTGGTGATGCCTTGAAGCTCGAGTTTCACAAAACCCCAACCAATCTGTTCTAAAAAGTGCTGTGTGGGAGGTAGGGCTGTCCGGCACAGACAAACCGCCATGTCCGGCAGTCGCAACTGCGGGGCATGGCGGTTGTCTGAGGGCAGTTCGGTCCGCTGTTACTGCTGCGGGCTGGACTCGGATTCGATCTTGATCTCACCGGAGATGATCTTGGCCTTCAGGTCCTCGACTGCGGACTTGACCTCTTCGGGGACGTTGGCTTCCTGGTCGTGGAACGGTGCCAGGTCGACGCCGCCGTTCTCCAGGGTGCCCACGTACGGCTCGGCGCTGAAGTTGTCTTCGGTGGACTCGGTGATGACGTCCTCGACTGCGTCGCCCATCAGCTTCATGACCGAGGTCAGGATGAATTCCTGACCGATTTCCGCGGTCTCATATCCGTCGGAGTCAACCCAGACCGCGCGGACGTTCTTGCCGCCTTCGTTGGCCTCGACCACGGCTTCCATGGTGCCCAGGCCCACCGGACCGGCGACGGGCATGATGACGTCGGCGCCTTCGTTGATGAAGTTCTGCGTCAGGGTCTTGCCTGCGGCACGGTTGTCGAAGCTGTCGACGAAGGAGTCAGCGCCGAGGAGCTTGACGTCCTTGCCGTTCTCCTTGTTGAAGTACTCAACGCCCTGGGCGAAGCCCTCCATGAAGATGGTGACGGTGGGGATGTTCATGCCGCCGTAGGTAGCGACGGTGCCGGTCTCGGAGGAGCCTGCAGCGACGTAGCCGGCAAGGAAAGCTGCCTGCGCCGTGTCGTAGATGATCGGCTTGACGTTGTCGAGCTCGATGGCGTTGTCATCGACGATCGCGAAGTTCACGTCGGGGTTCGCTTCGGCAGCGGCCTTCGTGGCGTCGGAGAGCAGGAAGCCGACGGTCACGGTCAGGTCGCAGCCGGCCTGGACCATGCTGTCAACGTTGTTCGTGAAGTCGGTGGGCGCCTGGGACTCAGCGTCGCGGGTCTCGATGCCCAGGGAATCCTTCGCCGCCATCAGGCCTTCGTAGCTGGACTGGTTGAAGGAGCGGTCATCCCAGCCACCGGCGTCGGAAACAATGCAGCCGGTGAAGTCGCTGTTGGCTGCTTCGGAGCCGCCTTCTTCCTCTTCCGGTGCAGCACCGCAGCCGGAAAGCAGGAGAGCTGACACGCCGAGCATGGCGGCGGAGACGCCTGCGTTGCGCTTAAAGCTGCGCGGGTAATTCTTCAATGTTCCTCCAGAAAAGAAATGGTTTTCGCCGAACGGTGCCCTTGAAGGTGCAGCGTGTGGCGCAGCGCTCCGTCCGTCGTTGGACCGCAGCAACATAACCATAATGTGTCGGAGGCAACACCAAGTCCAAATCCGGTGCTGGTGGAACATTGTTTACATGTTGTTATCAAACGGGCACTTCCGGCCTGAACCGGGCTGATATGGTCCCGCCCCGTTCACATGCGCAGCGGCAGCCGCTATTGTGTCGCCAGGTTACGCGGGCCCGCAGGGCCGGACGGGCGCCGCTGATTCAGTGCCGCAGGCCCCGGGCGGCGCGGAGGGCGGCCGCCGCCATCACGCTTACGCCGCAGCTGATAGCCCGTTCATCCGGGTTGTAGTCTCCGCGGTGCAGATCGAAGGTTTCCCCGCCCGGCGAACGTGTGCCAAGCCGCATCAGGGCGCCCGGAACCGCCTGCGTCATCCAGGCAAAGTCCTCCCCGCCCATCGACTGCGGGGCCAGCACGACGGCGTCTTCGCCCAGTTCGGCGCGGGCCGCCGCTTCGATCAGGCTGATCTCGGCGTCGGCGTTAATAACCGGGGGAACGCCCCGGATGTGTTCCAGATGCACGTCGACGCCGAACGGCGCCGCGATTTCCCGCACCACCTTGTCCAGCAGCTCGCCGGCGGCGTGCCAGGCCTCGGCGTCGAGGCAGCGCATGGTGCCGGCCATGAATCCGTGTCCGGGAATGGCATTGGGCGCGGAACCTGCGTGCATCTGCCCCCACACCACGGAAACACCGCTTCGCACGTCGATGCGGCGGGAGAGCACGGCCGGAACACTGACGGCAATCTCGGCCAGCGCGAAGACCAGGTCCTCCGTCAGGTGCGGGCGGGAGGTATGCCCGCCGCGGCCGCTGAGTTCGATCCGGATGGTGTCTGACGCCGAGGTAATCGCGCCGATGCGGGTGCCTACCTGCCCCACATCCACCCGGGGGTCGCAGTGCAGGGCCAGGACGCGCGGGACACCGTCCAGGCCTCCCTGCTCGATCACCGAGAGGGCGCCTCCCGGCATGACCTCTTCGGCCGGCTGGAAGATAACGCGCACCCGTCCGCCCAGCTGGCCGGCGGCGTCGAACCCTGCGAGCACCTTGGCCACGCCCAGCATCACCGTGGTGTGGATGTCATGGCCGCAGGCATGGGCTATGCCGGTGTTCTCCGAGGCGTACGGCAGCCCGGTCTCCTCCAGCACGGGAAGGGCGTCGATATCCGCCCGGACCGCCAGGCGGACGGGGCCCTCACCGATGTCCACCACAACGCCCGTGTTGTCGAGTCGCTTGGGCGTCAGGCCTGCATGCTCCAGGGCTTCGACAATGCGGTCGGTAGTGCGGAATTCCTTATGCGAGAGCTCGGGATGCGAGTGCAGGTCCCGACGGAACTCGATCAACCCGCCCAGGAGCGGCGCCACACTCCCCTGTATTGAGGGGATTGGCGAATTGCTCAAAGGGATAGTCTGCACAACCTCAAGGTTAGCCAATTCCGGAGCCAAAACGGGAATGTGCGACGCCGGAAACGACGCTGCGTGACGGTGTTCCGCGGACGGCCTACAGGACGTCGGTGTCGCCGCTGGCCTTCAGGTGTTCCACGGCTTTCTTGACTTCCTGCGCGTGTTCCTTGGTGGTCACCAGCAGGGCGTCGGGTGTGTCCACGATGACGATGTCCTCGATCCCGATCAGCGCAATGACACGCTTGGTATCGGAGACGACTATCCCGGAGGCGTTTTCGGAGTAGACGCGGGCGCCCTCCCCCATCACCGTCAGGTTGCTGTTTTCCGCTGCGGGGTTCAGGCGGCCGATCGCGGCGAAGTCGCCTACATCGTCCCAGCTGAAGGCGCCTGGGATCATTGCGACGTCGCCTGCTGCGGCCGCCGGTTCAGCGACGGCATAGTCAATGGCGATCTTTGGCAGCGTGGGCCAGACCCGACGGACCACTTCGCGGCGGCGGGTGGTGTCCCAGGCGTCGGCGATTTCCATCAGGCCGGCGTAGAGCACCGGCTCATTGGCTTCCAGGTGCTTGAGCATCAGGTCCACCGGGGCCACGAACATTCCGGCGTTCCAGCTGTAGCTGCCGCTGTCCAGGTACGTCTGCGCAACGTCCGCGGACGGTTTCTCCACGAACTCGACCACGGCGCGCGCGGTCGGTGCGCCGGCAACCCGGAGCTGCTCGCCGGCACGGATATAGCCGAATCCGGTGGACGGGTGCGTGGGTTCGATGCCGATGGTGACGATATATCCCTGCGCCGCGGTGTGCACGGCTTCCCGGACGGCGGCCTGGAAGACCTCCACGGGGGCAATGACCTGGTCTGCGGCGAAGGATCCCATGATGATCTGCGGATCCCGCTTGTAGAGGATCGCCGCTGCAAGGCCGATCGCTGCGGCCGAATCCTTCGGCTCGAGTTCCAGGACCAGGTTCTTGTTGGAGATTTCGGGCAGCTGCTGCCGCACGGCCTGCCGGTGCACGGCCCCGGTCACCACCATGACGCGGTCTCCGCTGAGCGGGCTGAGGCGCTCGTACGTGGCCCTGATCAGGGTGGACCCCGAACCTGTCAGGTCATGCAGGAACTTGGGTGCGGCCGCACGGGAAAGGGGCCAAAGGCGCGTCCCGACGCCGCCCGCCGGGATGACCCCGTAAAAACGGTCAAGAACGGACGCAGTGTCTGCTTGTGGCTTTTCGTTACTCATCACAGCCAAGATTAGCCCAGCCGGTCGGCGAGCATCAGGAACCACCCCCGATACAGCGTTTGCGCTGCGGGTTCAATGTAATCAGCGTCACACCATAGGCGAACCTAAATTGAAACCCCGGTCACGCAAGCCTAGATTATGGTAGAGCTTATATCGCTGTCGCACCGGCGTCATCACTGCGTGGAACACGCGCTAACGCCGCTGCGATGCAGGGAGGAAAATTCAGTGTCGAAGTTACCAGCAGGCACTCTCTACCGTGGCCGTGAGGGCCAATGGTCGTGGGTTGTGCACCGTATCACCGGCGTGGCGATCTTCTTCTTCCTTTTGGTCCACGTTCTGGATACGTCTTTGGTGCGCGTTTCGCCGGAGGCCTACAACGTGGTGATCGAATCCTACAAGAACCCGATTATGGGCCTCGGCGAGCTTGGTCTCGTTGCGGCCATTGTGTTCCATGCCTTCAACGGCCTGCGTGTAGTCCTGATCGACTTCTGGAAGAAGGGGCCGAAGTACCAGCGCCAGATGCTCTGGGGCGTTCTTGCCCTGTGGGCCGTTACGGTTATCGGCTTCTCTATTCGCCACCTGCCCAACGTCTTCGGGGGTTAATAACCAATGAGCACATCTACTAACGAAGCGCACGCCCTCGAAGCACCCCGTTCAGGACGCATCGCCCCGCGCTACACGCGCAATTCATCGGGCCGCGGCAACTTTGAAATGCTTGCGTGGCTGTTCATGCGCGTCTCCGGCGTGATCCTTGTTGTCCTGATCTTCACGCACCTGTTCATGAACCTGGTCCTGGGCGACGGCATCCATGCCGTCGACTTCGGCTTCGTTGCCGGCAAGTGGGCGAGCCCGCTGTGGCAGGTCTGGGACCTGGTCATGCTGTGGCTGGCCATGCTGCACGGCACCAACGGCGTCCGCGTCATCATCAACGACTACGCAGACAAGAAGGCCACGCGCATGTGGCTCAAGACTGTCCTCTATGTCGCGACCTTCGTGATCATCGTGCTCGGCACCCTGGTGATCTTCACCTTTGACCCCTGCCTTGCAGGCGCCTCGGCTGAGACGCTCCAGGAGTTCTGCGGCGCCAGCTAAGGCCTGCGCAGGACAACCAGGGTACGCCCACGAATTTCTAGTAGTTTCAACAGAAAGAGCATCTGCTATGCAGGTCCATAAGTACGACGTCGTCATCGTCGGCGCAGGCGGCGCCGGTATGCGTGCCGCCATCGAATCAGGTCAGCGCGCACGTACGGCGGTACTGACCAAGCTGTACCCCACCCGCTCCCACACCGGTGCGGCACAGGGCGGCATGTGCGCGGCCCTGGCCAATGTCGAAGAAGACAACTGGGAATGGCACACCTTCGACACCGTCAAGGGCGGTGACTACCTGGTGGACCAGGATGCAGCCGAGGTCATGGCCAAGGAAGCCATTGACGCCGTGCTGGACCTGGAAAAGATGGGCCTGCCGTTCAACCGCACGCCCGAAGGACGCATCGACCAGCGCCGCTTCGGCGGGCACACCCGTGACCACGGCAAGGCACCGGTACGCCGTGCGTGCTACGCCGCAGACCGCACGGGACACATGATCCTGCAGACGCTCTACCAAAACTGCGTCAAGCACAACGTTGAGTTCTACAACGAGTACTACGTCCTGGACCTCATCACCGTCGTCGACCTCGACGGCCAGAAGCGGGTAGCGGGCGTCATTTCCTATGACCTCGCCACCGGCGAGCTGCACATCTTCCAGGCCAAGTCCGTCGTGTTCGCCTCCGGCGGCGCCGGCAAGGTCTACAAGACCACGTCCAACGCGCACACCCTCACCGGTGACGGCATGGGCATCGCCTTCCGCCGGGGCATTCCCCTGGAGGACATGGAGTTCATCCAGTTCCACCCGACCGGCCTGGCCGGACTGGGCATCCTCCTCTCCGAGGCTGCCCGCGGCGAAGGCGCCATCCTCCGCAACTCCGAGGGTGAGCGCTTCATGGAGCGCTACGCCCCGACCATCAAGGACCTGGCGCCGCGCGACATCGTGGCCCGTTCCATGGCCAACGAGGTACGCGAAGGACGCGGCTGCGGCCCGAACAAGGACTACGTCCTGCTGGACCTGACGCACCTGGAACCGGCGCACATCGACGCGAAGCTTCCGGACATCACCGAGTTTGCCCGCACCTACCTCGGTGTGGAGCCCTACACCGAACCGGTGCCGGTGTTCCCCACGGCGCACTACGTGATGGGCGGCATTCCGACCAACATCAAGGCCGAGGTACTCCAGGACAACGACACGGTGATCCCTGGGCTGTACGCGGCCGGCGAAGTCGCCTGCGTGTCCGTGCACGGTTCCAACCGTCTGGGCACCAACTCGCTGCTGGACATCAACGTCTTCGGCAAGCGGGCCGGCATCTACGCTGCCGAATACGCCCTGACCGCCGATTTCGTCGACCTGCCGGAGAACTCCGAACTGGACACGGTCAATCTGCTGGACCACGTCCGCAATTCGGAAGGCACTGAGCGTGTCTCCGAAATCCGCCGGGACCTGCAGAACACCATGGATGCCAACATGCAGGTCTTCCGCACTGCGGAGACCATCCAGCAGGTCCTGACGGACATCGCTTCCTTCGAGGAGCGTTACCAGAAAATCAGCGTCCAGGATAAGGGCAAGCGCTTCAACCTCGACCTCCTCGAGGCCGTGGAGCTGGGCTTCCTCCTGGAACTGGCGAAGGTCATGAGCGTTGCCGCCCTGCACCGCACCGAATCCCGCGGCGGACACTTCCGCGAGGACTTCCCGGAGCGCGACGACGAGAACTTCATGAAGCATTCCATGGCCTACAAGGTTGACGAAGCCGAGAATGCCGAGCACACCGCCGGCATTCGGCTGGACACCAAGCCGGTCATTTTCACGCGCTACGAGCCGATGGTGAGGAAGTACTAATGACAACCGAAATCGCCGAGCCGGCCTCGAAGGTAGAGCTCCCCGAGTCAGTCGGCGGAGAGATCCCCTCGTTTGAGATCACCCTGAAGGTCCGCCGCTACAACCCCGAGGTTTCCGACGAAGCCTACTGGGATGAGTGGAAGCTGACCATGTACGGCACGGACCGCGTGCTGGACGCACTGCACAAGGTCAAGTGGGAGCACGACGGCTCGGTTTCGTTCCGCCGTTCCTGCGCCCACGGTGTCTGCGGCTCCGATGCCATGCGCATCAACGGCCGCAACCGCCTGGCCTGCAAGACCCTGCTGAAGGACCTGGACACGTCCAAGCCCATCCTCGTCGAGCCCATCAAGGGCCTGCCGGTGGAAAAGGACCTGATCGTGGACATGGAGCCGTTCTTCCAGTCCTACCGCGAGATCATGCCGTTCCTGGTGACCAAGGGCCACGAGCCCACGAAGGAACGCCTGCAGTCCGCCGAGGACCGTGAGCGCTTCGACGACACCACCAAGTGCATCCTCTGCGCCGCGTGCACGTCCTCCTGCCCCGTCTTCTGGACCGACGGCCAGTACTTCGGCCCGGCGGCAATCGTGAACGCGCACCGCTTCATCTTCGATTCGCGTGACGACGCCGGAGATATGCGCCTGGAGATCCTGAACGACAAGGAAGGCGTGTGGCGCTGCCGCACCACCTTCAACTGCTCGGAAGCATGCCCCCGCGGCATCCAGGTCACCAAGGCCATTTCAGAGGTCAAGCAGGCCATCCTGGCCCGTTCCCTCTAAGTACTTCCCCGCGCAAGGCGCCGGTAAGCGGATTCCTCCGCTTACCGGCGCCTTTTGCGTACTCGATAGAGTTGCTCCATGCCTTCGTTTGAATCTGTGTCCTTTCCCGGCGTCAACGGGACCACGCTCTCCGGAACCCTCGATGTCCCCGACGGCGGTGCCCGCGCCTGGGCGGTCTTTTGCCACGGCTTCACGCTGGGAAAGAACAGCGCCGCGGCCTCCCGGATTTCCAAGGCCCTGGCCGGCCACGGCATCGGGGTGCTCCGCTACGACGCCGCGGGGCTGGGCAGCTCCACCGGCAGGTGGGAAGACGGCAGCTTCAGTACCAAGGTGGCAGATGTGCTCAGTGCCTGCGGCTTCATGGCGGATACCGGCCGCCCGGTCTCCCTGCTGGTCGGACATTCGCTCGGCGGCGCGGCCGTCCTGGCGGCCGCTTCACGGGTTCCCGGACTGGACGCCGTCGTCACCATTGCCGCGCCCTTCCGTCCCTCACATGTGGTCCACCTCTTTGAATCGGAGCTGGACCGGATCCACGAAGAGGGTTCGGCAGCCGTGGATCTGGGCGGCGGGGAACTGGAAATCCGCCGCCACCTGATTGAGGACCTGCGCGGCCATGACCTCACGGACAGCATCAAGGAGCTGCACCTGCCCCTGCTGGTGATGCACTCCCCCACCGACAACACCGTGGGCATCGACAACGCGAGCGAGATCTTCCGGACGGCACGGCATCCCCGGAATTTCATTTCGCTGGAAGGCAGCGACCATCTGATGGTGGACCGGGCCCAGACAGCGCGTGCAGCGGCAATCATCGCCGCGTGGGCCGGCACCTATCTTGATCTGGGCAGGGAGTCCTAGTCCGGCTGTTTCCCAGATCCGAGCCGGACGTGCTCCTGCAGCTTCCACAGGCCGGTGGCATCGTGCTCGTAAAGGCCCACGCAATCCACCGTAAAGCCTGCGGAATAGCGGTCCAGCCGGCGGACGGCCTCGTCCATGCTCTGCTCGCTGACATCGTGCGCCACCGTAACGTGCGGGTGGAACGGGAAGGCCAGGTCCCGGGCCAGCGGGCCGCTCTGGAGCTCCTTATGCAGCGCCGTGCACTCGTCAAAGCCCTCCTCGACGTTCAGGAAGACCACCGGCGAAACCGGCCGGAAGGTGGCGGTCCCCTCCAGCGTCACCCGGAACGGTTCCTGCGCCGCGGCGACCTTGCGCACATGCCGCAACGTCGCTTCCCAGTCATCCGTTTCCGTGGTCGTGACCAAGGTGATGTGGGCAGGGATCAGTGCCGCCATGGGATCCCCGAAGGATGCCCGTGCCGCCTTCAGCTCGCTCGCCATCGGCTCCGGAACCGCAATCACGATCCCCACGCAGCGCGCATCGCATTGAGGAGCGTGGCTGCCGTTCATGCTGCCGGCTGCCATGGCCTGGTCGTAGGATTCGGAGATTCTCATGGGATTACGCGGTAACGCTGCCCAGCGGCAGGAAGCCGACCTTGTTGTACACGTCCGCGAGGGTCACCGAAGCCGATTCCCGCGCCTTGGCGGCACCCACTGCGAGCAGGCGGTCCAGCTCGGCCGGATCGTCCAGCAGGTGCAGTGCACGTTCACGGATGGGCCGGATGTGTTCGGTGACGACCTCCGCGAGGTCCACCTTCAGGTGTCCGTACATCTTCCCCTCGTACTCCTTCTCCAGTGTTTCGACGCTGCGTCCGCTGATCAGGGAGTAGATGGACAGCAGGTTCGAAACCCCGGGCTTGGCGTCCCGGTCGAAGCGGATCTCGCTGCCGTCGTCGGTCACGGCCGATTTGATCCGCTTGGCTATGACCTTGTCCTCATCGAGGAGGTTGATCAGGCCTGCCGGCGATGCGGCGGACTTGGACATCTTCGCCGAAGGGTTCTGCAGGTCGTAGATCTTGGCTGCTTCTTTTTGGATAAAGACCTCGGGCACCACGAAGGTCTCGCCGAACCGGGTATTGAACCGCTTGGCGAGGTCCCGGCTCAGCTCCACGTGCTGCCGCTGGTCTTCGCCCACGGGCACGCCGTGCGGCTGGTAGAGCAGGATGTCGGCCACCTGCAGGATCGGGTAGGTGAACAGTCCGACGCTGGCCGAATCCGAGCCGAAGCGCTGCTGCTTGTCCTTGAACTGCGTCATGCGGGAGGCCTCGCCGAATCCGGTGAGGCAGTTCAGCACCCAGGCCAGCTGGGCGTGTTCGGGCACCTGGGACTGGACGAACAGAGTGGCCTTGTCGACGTCGACGCCGCCCGCGATGTACTGGGCAGCGGTGACGCGGGTGCGCTTGCGCAGGTCCGCGGGATCCTGGGGCACCGTGATGGCGTGCAGGTCCGGGATGAAGAAGTAGGCGTCGTATTCGTCCTGGAGCCGTACCCAGTTCACCAAGGCGCCGAGGTAGTTGCCCAGATGCAGGGAATCCGCGGACGGCTGCATGCCCGAGAGGATGCGCCGGCGGCTGCTGGAAGACTCAGATGTCATGGAGGAAACCCTTAGAACTGGTAGTCGATCACTACTGGAGCGTGGTCTGAGAAGCGCGAGTCGTACGTGGGGGCACGGTCGACGACGGCGGTGACGGCGCGTGCCGCCAGCTCCGGCGTGGCCATGTGGTAATCGATCCGCCAACCGGAGTCATTGTCGAACGCCTGTCCGCGCCAGCTCCACCAGGTGTAGGGTCCGTTGACCTCGCCGGCCAGGGACCGGTGGACGTCGGTGTAACCGATCTCTTCGCCGAAGAAGCGGTCAAAGTAGGCACGTTCCTCGGGCAGGAAACCTGCGCGCTTGACGTTGCCCTTCCAGTTCTTGATGTCCAGGGGCGTGTGTCCCACGTTCAGGTCCCCCACCACCAGCACGAAGTCGCTCGTCTGTGCCAGGGCCGGAAGCCGGGCGGCCATCGTGTCGAGGAAGCGGTACTTGTCCACCTGCTTGGGCGTATCCACCTCGCCGGAATGGACGTAGGCGCTGACGACGGTGAGGATCTTCTCTTCTCCCGCGACGGCAACCTTGAAGTCCGCCTCCACCCAGCGGCCCGAACGTGCGAAGTACTCGTCGCCAATGTGTTCCCGGACGGCCACGGGCTCCGTGCGGGAGGCGATGGCAACACCGGCACGGCCCTTTGCATCGAGGCATTCGGCGTGCTGGACGTGCCAGGTATCACCGAGCAGGTCCTTCAGGATCGCGTCGGGGGCGCGCACCTCCTGCAGGCACAGGATGTCCACATCGCGTCCTGCCAGCCAATCGGCCATGCCCCGCTTGTAGGCGGCGCGGATGCCGTTGACGTTCACGGACGCAATGCGCAGCGTTTCCCCGGAACTGTCCACAGTCCCTGTTGATGCCGTCCCTGTTGATGCCGAACTCACGCGAATAACCATACTCCTCAGTAGCTGTTCATCCCGAAACGGCCGTCCCCGGCACGCCGCGTCGATGCGGCGCTTCCGGAAGCGGCAGGCGGGAACTAGTCGACTATGGTGCCTTCGACGGACCCGCCGTCGTCCTTCTTGATCATGCCACGGCCGTTGTGCGCCGTGATCTCGATGGTCTCCAGCGCGCGGTCCACCATTTCGCGGTCAGTGTCCAGGTTTTGGGCAATGACATTCGCCTGGACCTGGATGATCTTGAAGCTGTGGTCCAGTTTCTGGTCGCGCACAGTAGTGCTTTCGTCGACAATCTGGACGCCGCCCCGGGGAGCAAGGCCGGCAGTGGCTTCGGCGAGCTTTGCGGTGGCCTTGCGCGTGGCACTCCGAACGGAGAACACAACGAACGTAGCGAGGAACAGCCAGCCGAGGGACACAATAACCACTATCCAACCGATGACGTCATTCTGGTTGGCGGCGAAAACCACTGCCACCAGGAAGACAATGAGCATCACGACGATGCCCGTAGAGCCCATCTTGCGGCTAATGCCGCGGCCGGGCGAGGACGAGGACGACGGCATCTGGCCGTTTCGGATCGACTGCATGGTTTTATTCTCTCAAACTCGGACAGGTGCCCGGTGCCGCGTTCGCTCTGCGCTGGTGCCTGCCTCCCCCCGGCGGTGGAAAACGGGGCAGCTGCAGTGGCAGACTGGCTCGATGCAGATCACGATCGCCACCGGTGACATCACCACCCGGGATACCGACGTCGTCGTCAATGCCGCCAACTCATCGCTGCTGGGCGGCGGCGGGGTGGACGGCGCCATCCATCGCGCGGCAGGCCCGCAGCTCCTGGCAGCCTGCCGGGAGCTGCGGAAAACATCACTGCCGCAGGGACTGCCCACCGGCCGGTCCGTCGCTACCGAGGCGTTCAACCTGCCGGCCCGGTGGGTGGTGCACACCGTGGGACCCAACGCCGGGGCAGGGGAAACGGACCCGGAGCTGCTGAGGTCATGTTTCCGCACTGCCCTGGCCGCGGCCGAGGACCTGGGCGCCGAGAGCATTTCCTTTCCCGCCGTCAGCGCCGGCATTTACGGCTGGGACCCGGAGACCGTGGCTGGGATCGGGCTGCAGGAGCTCCTGGACCACACCCCGGGGACGTTGAAGCGCGCGGAGTTCGTGCTGTTCAACGACCGCCTGGCCGGAATCTTCGCCCGCAAGTATGAGCAGCTGGCCGGCTGACCGGCAGTTATTTCAGGAACAGCGCCCGGAGCCTATGAGTGGTAAGGGTCAGGCCCAGCACAATCATCACCACGAAGTAGAGCAAGTGCCCTGCCGTCCCCCAGCTGAAGATGCCGACGCTGATCTGCCGGAGCAGTTCCACGCCGTGCCAGAGCGGCAGCGCCTGGATCACGGACTGCACCGCCTCGGGGTAGACGCTCAGCGGGTAGAAGGTGGCAGAGAGCAGGAACATGGGCAGCATGAGCATTTGGATCCAGTCCATTTGCTGGAACGTCTTCATGTAACTGGTCACGGCCATCCCGAAGGAGGCGAAGCCGAACGCGATCACCACTGCTGCCGGAATCATCAGCAGCGCCCAGGGCGAGGTGATCAGTCCCATGGCGCCCATCACGGCGGTAAAGCCCGTGGCGTAGAGGGCACCGCGGAGCAGGGCCAGGAAGATCTCCCCCATCGCGACGTCCAGCGGACCCAGCGGCGTCGAGAGCATGCCCTCATAGAGGCGGGCGTAGTTGAGCTTGAAGAACACGTTCATGGTGGAGTCATACACCGCGCCGTTCATCGCGGAGACTGCCAGCAGCGCCGGTGCAATGAAGTTGGCATACTCCATTTCCTGCCCGCCCGGGCCGGTGACCGCCCCCACCAGGGCACCCAGGCCAATGCCCATGGCCACCAGGTACAGCACCGGTTCGACGAACCCGCTGACCATGATGCTCCAGTTGGTGCCCCACGTGGCCTTCAGCCCGCGGGCAATCACGGCACGGATGTTCCGCCCGTACAGCGAGCCGAGGAACCGGTCCTGCGGTACAAGCATCGTGGGCGCCGTGCGGTTTTCGATGCTCATCCGTCGAGCCTCCTCGTGAAGTTCCGCCGGGCCAGCTGCAGCCCGCCGAGGGTTAGGACCAGCAGGTACACCACGTGGACGGCGGTCATGGCTGCCGGTTCCGGGTGCCCGTAGCTGAGCACCCGGCCCAGTTCAGTGGAATGCCAGAGCGGTGAGATCCAGCCGATCCAGCGGACGGCCAGCGGCAGCGACTCCAGCGGAAAGAAGGTGCCGGAGAACAGGAACAACGGCATCACGATGAACCGCTGGACCAAGGCGAACTGCCCCTTGTCCTCTTTCAGGGTGGCGCTGAAGGCCATCAGCGGCATCCCGAAGGCCAGTCCGGCCAGCAGTGCGGTGAAGATCATCAGCCAGCCGGTTGCGGGCTGCGCAACCGCACCGAAGAGCACCAGGAACAGGTAGTAGATGCCTGTGGTCAGCAGGATGCGGACGGTCAGTCCCAGGACATGTCCGACGGCAATCTGCCCGCTGGAGAGCGGGGAGGCATTGGGTCCGTAGTAGGTGCGGTGCCATTTGAACCCGCCCATGACGGTGTAGGTGTTTTCCTCGCTGGAGACCATCAGGGCGGCGGTTGCCACGAGGGCCGGTCCCAGGAACATCAGGTAGGACACCGTCGAGCCGTTGGCGCCCGGGAAACCCGCATTCGAGTTCCCGTCGATCAGCACGGCCAGGCCCGTGCCCATGCCCAGCAGGTAGACCAGCGGCGTGCCAATGGCGGTCATCAGCACGGTCCCCTGATAGCCCCGCATCCGCCGGACCCACATGTCGGCGTAGTAGAAGGAGCCGAAGCGCCGCGCCCTGGCGGCGGTTTGGCGTGGGGTCAGCGGCGACCGCAGCCCGAGCACCTCATGGCGCTGGACGCCGGGGTCGGCGGCTTCGGGCTTACTCAACGAGGCTCCTACCCGTGAGGCGGAGGAACACGTCTTCCAGCGAGGAGCGGCGCACCAGCGACGTGATGGGCCGCAGCCCCCGGCTCGTGACGGCATCCAGCGCGGCTTCGCCGTCGTCTGCGTAGATCAGTACCCGGTCCGGGAGGGTCTCCAGCCGCTCGCCGATTCCCTCAAGCTCGCCGGCCACAGTGGTGTTCCGCTCGGATCCGAACCGCAGCTCCACCACCTCGCGGGTGGAGTACTCGCGGATCAGGGCGGCCGGGGAACCCTCGGCCATGATGGCCCCCTTGTCCACCACGATCAGCCGGTCGCACAGCTGCTCCGCCTCGTCCATGTAGTGGGTGGTGAGGATCAGCGTGACGCCGGCTTCCTTGAGCCGGAACAACCGGTCCCAGAGGATGTGCCGGGCCTGCGGATCCAGTCCGGTGGTCGGTTCGTCCAACAGCAGGATCTTCGGGTCGTTGATCAGGGACCGGGCAATGGTCAGGCGCCGCTTCATTCCCCCGGAGAGGGACTCCACGCGGGCCTTCGCCTTGTCCGTGAGCTGCGCGAATTCCAGCAGTTCGTCTGCCTTGGGCTGCAGGTAGCTCTTGGGCAGGCCGAAGTAGCGGCCGTAGGCTATGAGGTTGTCCCGCACACGCAGGTCCTCGTCCAGGTTGTCCTGCTGGGGCACAACGCCCAGGTGGGCGCGGACTTCGGGGCCGTACCGGTTCGGATCCAGGCCCATAATGCTCAGGTCTCCGGCGGTGCGCTGGGAGACGCCGCCGATCATCTTCATGGTGGTGGATTTCCCCGCGCCGTTGGGCCCGAGGAGCCCGAAGGACTCCCCCGGCGGAACGTCAAAGGAGATGCCGTTGACGGCGGTGAAATCACCGTAGGACTTGGTCAGGTTCCGTGCGGAAATGACAAAGTCGGAGCGGGTTTCGGGGACGGTTTTGCTTGATGTGATCTGCGACACTTGAGACAGCATAGTGGACGCAGGACGGGGCCGGTGCATGTCGCTGCGCACCGGCCCCGTCAACTGCTCCGATTTGGTCCTAGACCAGGATTCCGGCCTGCCGTTCGGCGGCTTCCACCACGTTCGCCAGCAGCATTGCGCGGGTCATCGGGCCCACGCCGCCGGGGTTGGGCGAGATCCAGGAGGCGACGTCGGCCGCTGCCGGTTCGACGTCGCCGGTCAGCGTTGTTTCCCCGGTTTCCGGATCGGTGACCCGGGTGACGCCGACGTCCAGCACGATCGCGCCGGGCTTGAGCTCCTCGGCCCGGATCATTTCCGGGAAGCCGGCCGCGGCGACCACCACGTCGGCTGCCTGCAGGTGCTCGAACAGGTCCGCGGTCCCGGTGTGCGCCAGCGTGACCGTGGCGTTGATCGGACGGCGGGTCAACAGCAGGCCGAGCGGCCGCCCGACGGTGACGCCGCGTCCGACCACGAGGACCTTCTTGCCGTTCAGCGAAATCCCGTTGCGGACCAGCAGCTGCACGATCCCGTGCGGCGTGCAGGGCAGCGGCGACGTCATCGGTTCGCTGACGTTGAGCACCAGGCGGCCCAGGTTGACCGGGTGCAGCCCGTCCGCATCCTTCTCCGGGGCGATCCGCTCCAGGATGGCATTGGCATCGATGTGCGCCGGCAGCGGCAGCTGCACAATGTACCCGGTGGTGGCCGGGTCCTCGTTCAGCTCGTCAATGACCTTTTCCAGGTCTGCCTGGCTGATGTCGCCCGGTAGGTCCCGGCGGATGGAGTTAATCCCCACCTGTTTGCAGTCCTTATGCTTGCCGCCCACGTAGGAGTGGCTGGCGGGGTCATCGCCCACCAGCACCGTCCCCAACCCCGGAGTGACGCCGTGCTCTTCCTTCAGCACGCGCACCCGTTCGGTCAGGTCCTCCTTGATCTCCCGGGCGGCGGCACGGCCGTCGAGGATCTTCGCCGCAACCGGAGTGCCGAAATCGGTCTTCTCCTTGACGTCCCAGCCGAGGTTCACGCTGGCGTCCTCGCCGGTCACGGCGCCCTCCATATTGGTTCCTTTCTCCACGGTTACCATTCCTCCTGTCCGGGGTAAAGCGGGAAATTGTCTGCCAGCGCCCGTACGCGGCCCCGCAGGACCTCGACGTCGGGAGCGGGTTTCAGTGCGGCGGCAATGATCTCGGCAACCTCGGTGAATTCCGGGGCGCCGAAGCCGCGGGTTGCGAGCGCCGGGGTGCCGATCCGCAGGCCGGACGTGACCATCGGCGGCCGCGGGTCGAAGGGTACGGAGTTGCGGTTCACCGTGATGCCCACGGAATCAAGCAGGTCTTCGGCCTGCTTTCCGTCCAGGGCGGAGTGCCGCAGGTCCACCAGGATCAGGTGGACGTCCGTGCCGCCGGTGAGCACTGAAACGCCGTGTTCGGCTACATCCGCTGCGTTCAGGCGGTCGGCAATGATCCGCGCACCCTCGAGCACGCGTTCCTGCCGTTCCCGGAACTCCTCGGTGCCGGCGATCTTAAAGGCCACGGCCTTCGCAGCGATCACGTGCATCAGCGGGCCGCCCTGCTGGCCGGGGAAAACGGCGGAGTTCAGCCTCTTCGCGTATTCCTTTTTCGCCAGGATCATTCCCGAGCGCGGCCCGGCAAGGGTCTTGTGCACGGTGGAGGTGACGACGTCGGACACCGGCACCGGGTTGGGGTGCAGTCCCGCGGCCACCAGTCCGGCAAAATGCGCCATGTCGGTCCAGAGATAGGCACCAACTTCATCGGCAATGGAGCGGAAGGCCTCGAAGTCCAACTGCCGCGGGTAGGCGGACCAGCCGGCGACAATAACCTGCGGGCGTTCCGCCAGCGCCTGTTCACGGACCCGCTCCATGTCCACCCGGTAGGTCTGCTCATCCACCCCGTAGGCCGCGACGTCGTACAGCTTGCCGGAGAAGTTCAGTTTCATGCCGTGGGTAAGGTGCCCGCCGTGGGCCAGGTTCAGCCCCATCAGTTTCTCGCCCGGCGCCATCAGGGCCGCGAGCGCGGCAGCATTGGCCTGCGCGCCGGAGTGCGGCTGGACGTTGGCGAACTCCGCACCGAACAGGGCCTTCACCCGCTCGATGGCGAGGTTCTCTGCCACGTCCACATGTTCGCAGCCGCCGTAGTAGCGGCGCCCGGGATAGCCCTCGGCGTACTTGTTGGTGAGGACGGAGCCGGAGGTTTCCAAGACGGCGCGCGGGGCGAAGTTCTCGGAGGCGATCATCTCGAGGGTGCTGCGCTGGCGGGACAATTCATCATTCAGGACCGCTGCTATTTCGGGATCAACATCGATAAGCGGCGCGTTGGTGACGGACTGGGTGGATACTCTCACGTGGGATCTCCTGGGAAGGGGTTCTCTATAGGTCAGGCTACCTGTCGGGGCATAGGCCGGGCATGGCACAACAGTTTCGCGCGTGACCCGCGGCCCAGGCGTGCGATCCGTGGTCGTTAGGACCCCCCCGCAGGGGTGCCGTGCCGCTTCCTGGTGGTAATCCACCTAACGCCAGTCGCGACGCTCTCCATCCTAGCCTCACCTGTCCCCCGTCTGCAGGGCTTCGGCGGAATAGCCGCAATGCCCGGACCGTTACGGTTCTCAGGAACGAAGGAGTGCACAGGTGGAAACGGACATACTCGTGATCGGAGCCGGCCAGGCCGGGCTCAGCGCCGCTTACCACCTGCGCCGCCGCGGCCTGGAGCCCGGCGCCGGCTTCACCGTGCTGGACGCGAACCCCGGGCCGGGCGGGGCCTGGCGCCACCGGTGGGATTCGCTGACCTTCGGTACGGCGCACGCCCTGCACGATCTCCCGGGGATGCCGCTGGGCTCGCCCGATCCCGCCGAACCCGCTTCCGCCGTCGTCACCAGGTACTACGGACGCTATGAGCAGGAGTTCGGGCTCGACGTTGTCCGGCCGGTCTCCGTGGCGGCGGTGGCGGAGGGCGACGGCGGCAGGCTCACGGTCCGTGCCGTGGATGGCCGCGAGTGGCAGGCCCGCACGGTCATCAACGCCACGGGCACGTGGGACCGGCCGTATTGGCCCTATTACCCCGGGCGGGAGTCCTTCCGCGGGCGGCAGCTGCATACCCGGGACTTTCGCAGCGTGGCTGACTTTGCCGGGCAGCGGGTCCTTGTGGTCGGCGGCGGTACCTCCGCCGTGCAGTTCCTGCTGCAGCTGCAGCGTGCCGGTGTGGAAACCGTCTGGTCCACCCGCCGGCCGCCGGAATTCACCCTCCGCCCGTTCGACTCCGAGTGGGGGCGGGCCGTGGAAGCGAAAGTCAGCGCCAGGACCCGTGCCGGCCTGCCGCCGCTGAGCGTCGTTTCCGCCACGGGCCTGCCGTTGACGGATGAATACCGGCGGGGCATTGAGGACGGGGTGCTCGTGTCACGCGGACCGATCGGCCGCCTGACCACCTCCGGAGTTGTTTTCGCAGACGGGTCCGCCGAGTCCGTGGACACTGTCCTCTGGGCCACCGGCTTTCGTGCCGCCCTGGAGCATCTGGCGCCGCTGCACCTGCGCGAACCCGGCGGCGGGATCCGGATGGACGGGGTCCGGGTGGTGCGAGAGCCCCGCCTGCTGCTGGTGGGCTACGGTGAGTCCTCCTCCACGCTGGGGGCTACCCGCGCCGGCCGGGCAGCCGCGCTTGCCGCCCTGCGCCAGCCGGCTACGAAAGCAGCTCTTCCCAGTTGATGGAAGTTACCGTGCCCTGTTCCCAGTCACGGCGCAGGATGGCGTAAACCACCGTGGCAACCCTGCGCCCGTCTTCCAGCGGCCAGTCCTCCCGGTAATGCGCTTCCTTCACGAAACCTGAACGCAGCAGGGTCTTGCGCATGGCGATGTTGTCCTCGCTCGTATGGCCCGCGAAGCGGTGCGCTTCGGGATAGTCATCGAACACCTTGCCGGTCAGGGCTTTCAACACCGGTACGCCGTTGCCCCGGCCGCGGAACTTCTCCACCAGGCGCAGGTCCAGCACCGGTGTACTCGTTCCCAGCTCCTCCAAGATGACCAGGCCCATGCGGTGGTTGTCGCCGAACACCCAGAAGGTACTCACGCCGTCGCCGTCGAACCGTCCCTCGATCAGGAGGCGCCGCACCAGCCCCTCGGAAGGCGCCTTGATCCGGTGGTAGGGAAAGCTGTTGGTAGTGAGGAAACGTACGAGCTCTCCCTCGTCCTTGTCGGAAAACGGAAGGAACATCACATCCATGTGCCCACCCTAGGCCAGGGCACGGAAACCGGTAACCTAGCAAGGGTGACAGACATGAGCTCTCTTCCCGACGCCTCCGCCGCCAACGCCTTTACCCTGACGTTGTCCTGCCCCGACCGTCCCGGCATTGTCCATGCCGTCAGTGCTTCCCTGGTGGCGGCCGAAGGCAACATCACCGAGTCCGCGCAGTTCGGCAGTCGGGAAACCGGCTCCTTCTTTATGCGCGTGGACTTCACTTCCCCGCGCTCCTACGAGCAGGTCCATGCGGAACTCGCTGCAACGGCGTCTGCATTTGCCATGTCCTGGGAACTGCACCGCGCCGGCCGCCGGACCCGCACCCTGATCATGGCGTCCAAGTCCGGCCACTGCCTCAACGACCTGCTGTTCCAGCAGCGTGCGGGGACCCTGCCGATCGATATCCCGGCCATTGTCTCCAACCACCGCGAGCTGGAATCCCTCGCCGACTTCTACGGCGTGCCGTTCCACTATGTCCCCGTCACTCCGGACACGAAGGGCCAGGCGGAGGACCGGCTGCGCGCCCTGATGGCCGAACTGGACATTGAGCTGGTGGTCCTCGCCCGCTACATGCAGATCCTGAGCAACGACCTCTGCCGTGACCTGTCCGGGCGTGCCATCAACATCCATCACTCCTTCCTGCCTTCCTTCAAGGGAGCGAGGCCCTACCACCAGGCGCATGCCCGGGGAGTGAAGCTGATCGGTGCCACGGCGCATTACGTAACTTCGGACCTGGATGAGGGTCCCATCATCGAACAGGAAGTCATGCGGGTGGACCACGCCCGTTCGGCTGCCCAGCTGGCGGCCCTGGGCAGCGACGTCGAGGGGCGGGCACTGTCCAAAGCCGTGCAGTGGCATGCCCAGCACCGGGTCCTGCTGGACGGCGGGCGGACCATCGTCTTCAACTAGGCGGTTCCTGCTGCGGGTGCCGGCTTCCGCTAACCGGCCTCCGGGCGGCGCTACGCTGGGTGGCATGGCACACATCATTGAATTCCGGGGCAAGACCCCCGCCGTCGATTCCAGCGTCTTCCTCGCTCCCACCGCTTCGCTCATTGGCGACGTCACCATGGCAGCGGACTCCAGCGCCTTCTACGGCGCCTGCGTCCGCGGTGACTCCAACAGCATCCGCGTGGGCGCCGGAACCAACCTCCAGGACAATGTGGTGCTGCATGCGGACCCGGGCTTCCCGACGTCGGTGGGCGAGCGGGTCAGCATCGGCCACAATGCCGTGGTGCACGGCTGCACGGTCGAGGATGACTGCCTGATCGGTATGAGCGCCACGATTATGAACGGTGCCGTGATCGGCGCCGGTTCCCTCGTCGCCGCCGGCGCACTGGTTCTTGAGGGTACGGTGGTCCCGCCCCGCTCGCTGGTGGCCGGCATGCCGGCAAAGGTCCGCCGCACGCTCACGGATGAGGAGTTCGCGGGAGTGAAGGCCAACGCGGAAAACTACCGGCAGACGGCTGCCGACCACCGATCTGCCGTAGCCGCGCAACCCTAGGCTTGTGTTCACTTCTTGACTGCAAGAGTGTGATGTAGCACTCTAAACTAATGCCAGCCGAACCATCCTCGCCGTTGAGGACCACCCGCACGCCGGGGACCACCCCGCCCAATCCGGGCTCGCAGAGCGCCCTGCGCGAACGCAACCGGCAGCGCATCATCCAGGCCCTTTTGGCCTCGGGTCCGTTGACGCAGGCGGAACTTTCGCGCCAGACGGGGTTGTCCCGCGCCACGGTCTCCAACATCGTGGGCGATATGAGCGAGCGTCAGCTCGTCATCACCGAGCCCACCACCAGCTCCGGGCGGAGGGCGCTTTCGGTGCGGCTCAACGAGTCAGGAGCCGTTGCTGCCGGCATCGACATCGGTCGCCGGCACGTCAGGGTGATCCTGGCCTCGCTCGGCCACCGGATCCTGCAGGAGGAGTCCATCCAGCTTCCGCTGGGCCACTCCGCAGCAGAGGGCATGGATGCCGCTGCGGCCCTGCTGGCCCGGCTGCTGCGCCGGCAGGGGGTGGACCGCAGCGCGGTCCTGGGTGCCGGCGTCGGCATCCCCGGCCCCATCGACCGTCGCACGGGCACTGTGGTCCAGGGTGCAATCCTCCCCGAGTGGGTGGGGATCAACATGCGCGAAGACCTCGCCGACCGGCTGGGTGTCCCGGTCTACATCGACAATGACGCCAACCTCGGTGCGCTGGCGGAAGTCACCTGGGGGCCGCACGGCTGCAGCGAAAACCTGATCTTCATCAAGGTTGCCTCCGGCATCGGCGCCGGGCTGGTCATCAACGGTTCGCTCTACTACGGCAATGTCGGTATCACCGGAGAAATCGGCCACGCCACCATCTTCGACCAGGGGCTGATCTGCCGGTGCGGCAACCGCGGCTGCCTGGAAACCATCGCCTCGACCTCCATCATGATCGAGCTGCTGAGCCGTGCTTCCAACGGCACCGTCACCACCGCGGACATCCTTTCACGCGCCGCCGGAAAGGATCCGGCCACCCTGCGCGTTATTGACGACGCCGGCGTTGCGGTCGGGCGCGCCGCCGCCAACCTCGCGAACACCCTGAATCCGGAACTCATCATCATCGGCGGTTCGCTGACCGACCTCGGCGACACGTTCCTGGACCCGATCCGCCGCGGCCTGCTGCGGCACGCCGTTCCCCTCGTCGGCGAAACCTCCACCGTGCTTATGTCCTCGCTCGGGGACCGCGCCGAAGCCCTGGGAGCAGCGGCACTCGTCCTCCAGGAGCAGGGAACCGCGGCTGCGTAGTACCTGCCCGGCGGCCCGCAAACTACCCGAAACCGCTCCTGTTGCGTTCAAGACTTGACGGCAGTGCCTGTGACCGTGGTAACTTCCTTACGGCCCACTCTGTGGGCCGTATCACGACAAAGAGGTCACACGGAGGCACTCATGCGAGCAGAAGCAGCTCCGGCAGTCGGCGCGCGGTGCGCTCCCTGCCATCACGGCAGGGACAATACGCATGTCGTCTAGTCCATTCATTCTGGAAATGCACTCCATCACCAAGGAGTTCCCCGGCGTCAAGGCCCTCGCGGATGTGGCCCTGAACGTCCGGGCCGGCGAAATCCACGCCATCTGCGGAGAAAACGGCGCAGGAAAATCCACGCTGATGAAGGTCCTCTCCGGCGTCTACCCCCACGGTACGTACACCGGAGAAATCGTCTTCCAGGGCAAGCCCGTCCAGTTCCGCGATATCCGGTCCAGCGAAGCCGCGGGAATTGTCATCATCCACCAGGAACTGGCGCTGATTCCCGAACTCTCCATTGCCGAGAACATTTTCCTGGGCAATGAACCCACCCGGTTCGGCGTCATCGACTGGGACAAGGTCAACTTCGACACCCTGGACCTCATGGAACGGGTCGGACTCCAGGAAGACCCCACCACGCCCATCAAGGATCTGGGCGTGGGCAAGCAGCAGCTGGTGGAGATCGCCAAGGCACTGAACAAACGGGTACAGCTGCTGATCCTCGACGAGCCCACCGCAGCGCTCAACGAGACCGATTCCCAGCACCTGCTGGGCCTGATGTCAGGCCTGCGGGACAAGGGCATCTCCTGCATCATGATCTCGCACAAGCTCAATGAAATTGAGCAGATTGCAGATTCCATCACCATCATCCGCGACGGCCGCTCGGTCGAGACTATCGACGTCGCCGCCGAAGGCGCGGACGAAGACCGCATCATCCGCGGCATGGTTGGCCGTTCGCTGGAGTCCCGGTTCCCGGACCACACCCCGACGATCGGTGAAACGTTCTTCGAGGTCCGCGGTTGGACCGTGGGCCACCCCTCCGTCGCGGACCGCCTGGTCTGCAAGGGCGCGGACTTCCACGTAAAACGCGGCGAGATTGTCGGATTCGCCGGACTGATGGGCGCCGGACGCACCGAGCTGGCCCGTTCCGTTTTCGGCCGCTCCTACGGCAACTTCATCTCCGGCCAGATCATCAAGGACGGCAAGGAGATCACCCTCAAGACGGTGCACTCCGCGATTAACCATGGCCTGGCCTACGTCACTGAAGACCGCAAGACCCTGGGCCTGAACCTCCTGGACGACATCAAGGCCACCACGGTTTCGGCAGACCTCAAAAAGATCACCCGGGGCCTGGTTGTCGACAACGACGCCGAGTTCCGCCACGCGGAGGAATACCGCAAGAGCCTGCGCACCAAGGCACCCACTGTCGATGAGGGCGTTTCCAAGCTCTCCGGCGGCAACCAGCAGAAGGTTGTCCTGGCCAAGTGGATGTTCACCGACCCGGACCTGCTGATCCTGGACGAACCCACCCGCGGCATCGACGTGGGCGCCAAGTACGAAATCTACGGAATCATCCAGCAGCTCGCGAACCAGGGCAAGGGAGTCATCGTGATCTCCTCTGAGCTCCCCGAGCTCCTGGGCCTCTCCGACCGTATCTACACCATCTTCGAAGGGGCGATCACCGGCGAGGTCTCCAAGGCGGAGGCCAACCAGGAGAACCTCATGAGGCTCATGACCTCCCCCGCCCGGAAGCCCGCCGACTACGCCACTCAAGGAACACTTTCATGAACGCCATCAAGCAACTCCTGGGCGGCAACGGCCGCCAATTCGGGATGATCTTCGCCTTGGCCATCCTGGTCGGCCTGTTCCAGGTCCTCACCGGAGGCAAGACCCTGACGCCCACGAACATGATCAACCTGTTCAACGGCAACTCCTACATCCTGATCCTGGCCGTGGGCATGGTCTTCGTGATCATCGCCGGCCACATCGACCTCTCGGTGGGATCCGTCGCCGCGTTCTCGGGCATCGTCGTCGCAATGGCCATGCGGGACTGGGGCCTGCCCTGGTACGCGGGCATACTCCTGGGCCTGCTGGTGGGCGCCGCAATCGGCGCCTGGCAGGGCCTGTGGGTGGCGTACGTCGGAATCCCGGCGTTCATCGTGACGCTGGCAGGCATGCTGATCTTCCGCGGAGCCAACCAGTGGGTGGGCAAGTCCAACACGGTTCCGGTCCCCTCCGAATTCCAGTTCATCGGCGCAGGCTACCTGCCCGAGGGCGGCCCGATCCCCGGCTACAACAACCTGACGCTGCTGCTGGGCCTGATCCTCTGCGCCGCAGTCATCTACGGCGAAATGCGCAAGCGTTCCCGCAACGCCAAGCTGGGCACAGCCAACCCGCCTGCCTGGGTTCCGGTGGTCAAGATCGGCCTGCTCTGCGCCGTCATCCTCTACGCCACGTACCTCTTCGCCACGGGCCGTCCCGGCACGTCCTTCCCGGTCTCGGGCATCATCCTGGGCGTCCTGGTCCTCTTCTACGGCTTCGTCTCCAACAAGACCATCCTCGGCCGCCACGTCTACGCGGTGGGTGGAAACCGGCACGCAGCAGAGCTCTCCGGCGTGCAGGGCAAGAAGGTCAACTTCATGGTCATGATGAACATGTCGATCCTGGCCGCCCTGGCCGGCATGATCTTCGTGGCCCGCTCCACCGCCTCCGGTCCGTTTGACGGCACCAACTGGGAACTCGACGCCATTGCCGCCGTCTTCATCGGCGGAGCGGCCGTGTCCGGCGGCGTCGGCACCGTGGTCGGTTCCATCGTGGGCGGCCTGGTCATGGCCGTCCTGAACAACGGCCTGCAGCTGCTCGGCGTGGGCGCGGACACGACCTCCATGATCAAGGGCCTGGTCCTGCTCCTCGCCGTCGCACTGGACGTCTACAACAAGACCCAGGGCAAGCCCTCCATCACCGGACTGCTGATGCGCAACTTCGGCGGCAACAAGCCCAAGCCGGCCCCCGCCGTC
This sequence comes from Arthrobacter sp. zg-Y844, assembly GCF_024385465.1. GTDB lineage: Bacteria > Actinomycetota > Actinomycetes > Actinomycetales > Micrococcaceae > Arthrobacter_B. The sequence goes on along the minus strand of NZ_JANFLS010000004.1, from coordinate 102,138 downwards.
GTCGACGCCACCCCGGAAATGCCTACGGGCACCAAGACCGTCATCTCCACTGACGCCTAGACCGCACCACTTACTCCGCACTATTTTCCACAACCGCTATTCAGAAAGAGAACATCATGCGTAAATTCGCAAAGTCCTTCGCCGTTGCGGCAACGGTGGCAGCATTGTCGCTGTCCGCCTGCGGCCGCACCGAAGAAACCGCTTCCGGCGCCGAAGAAGGATTCGACGACGGGGCATCCATCGGCGTTGCCCTGCCGCAGAAGACCTCGGAAAACTGGGTGCTGGCAGAGACCCTCTTCAACGACGGCCTCAAGGAAGCCGGCTACGAAGGCCAGGTCCAGTTCGCCAACGGCGGCGTGTCCGAACAGCAGAACCAGATCAGCTCCATGATCACCAACGGCGTCGAGGTCCTGATTGTGGGTGCCATTGACGGCAGCCAGCTCGGCTCGCAGCTGCAGGACGCCAAGGACGCCGGCATCACCGTCATTGCCTATGACCGTCTGCTGACCAACACCGAAAACGTTGACTACTACGTGGCCTACGACAACTTCAAGGTCGGCCAGCTGCAGGGCCAGGCCCTGCTGGACGGGCTGAAGGAGAAGAAGCCCGAGGGCCCGTACAACATTGAGCTGTTCGCCGGTTCTCCGGATGACGCCAACGCCCAGGTCTTCTTCGACGGCGCCATGGATGTCCTCCAGCCGGAGATCGAAGCAGGAAACCTCGTGGTCGGTTCCGGCCAGACCGAGTTCAACCAGGCCGTCACCCAGGGTTGGAAGGCGGAGAACGCCCAGAAGCGCATGGACACCCTGCTCTCCAGCAACTACGCCTCCCAGGAACTGGACGGCGTCCTCTCCCCCAATGACACCCTGGCCCGCGCCGTCCTGACCTCGGTCTCCGGCGCCGGCAAGACGCTGCCCGTCATCACCGGCCAGGACTCCGAGGTGGAATCCGTCAAGCTGATCATGGAAGGCAAGCAGTACTCCACCATCAACAAGGACACCCGCAACCTGGTGAACCAGAGCATTGACATGGTCAAGGCACTGGGCGCCGGTGAAGAGGTCGAAATCAACGACGACGAGAGCTACGACAACGGCAAGAAGGTAGTCGAGAGCTACCTTCTGGAGCCGGTCATCGTCACCAAGGCCAACGCTGCCGAGGCCTACGCGAATGACCCCACGCTCTCCGAGCTGACCAAGTAAGCACGTATTCACTGCCCCTCGGGGCGGAACAGCCCGGGTTTCCCTCAGCGGAGACCCGGGCTGTTCCACGCCTGTTCCACTCTGTTCCACACACCGGTCGCCTGCACTTCGTGCCGCACGAACCCGGAGTCCATCCCTAGGCCAATGGCCGGGGCGACCATAGAGTAGGGGTACTCCCTGCAACGACGCGGAAGACGAGGACCATGACTGCCGTTCAACACATACCCACCCCGCCCTGTGTCCAGCCGGGAGCTCCCAGTCCCGTCCAGTCCACGGGACGAACCCTGCGCTGGGGCGTAGTCGCCACCGGAAACATTGCCGAGCGTGTCACTGAAGACATCGCCCGGTTGGAGGACGCCGTCCTGCAGGCGGTCAGTTCCCGCCGCCGGGCCACGGCCGAGGAGTTCGCCGCCCGCTTCGGTTTCGCCAGCAGCTACTTCGACTCAGACGATGCCTCGGGCTACGACCTGCTCTTTGCCGATCCCGAGGTCGACGTCGTCTACATCGGGACCCCGCACGCCCAGCACTATCGGATTGCCCGGCGGGCCCTGGAGGCCGGCAAACACGTACTGTGCGAAAAGTCGCTGACCATCAATGCCCGCGAAACCGAGGACCTGATCGAACTGGCCCGGTCCCGCAACCTGTTCCTCATGGAAGCGGTCTGGACCCGTTTCCTGCCCTGCATCAACCGCATCTGGGAACTCATTGCCTCAGGTGAGCTCGGCGACATCAACTGGGTGCAGGCAGACCTGGGCTTCCCGGCACCGTATGACCCTGCCAGCAGGCTCTGGGACCCGGCGGCGGGCGGAGGCGCACTGCTGGACCTGACCGTCTATCCGCTCACTTTTGCCCTGGGCGCGCTGGGCTACCCGGAGACGGTCCACGCAGTAGGCAGCATCAACGCCGACGGCGTGGACACACAGAACGCCTTGACGCTCGGGTACCCGTCCGGCGGCCTGGCGCAGCTGACCTCGTCTCTGGTCTCCTCCTGCCCGCGGACCGCGGTCATTTCCGGCACCAGGGGCTGGCTCCGCACCGGCGCACCCCTGCATAACCCGGTGGAGCTGACCATCGTGCCGCAGGACGGCGAGGCCCGCGTGGAGCGGTTCCCGCAGGTCGGCAACGGCTACGCGTACGAGCTGCGCGAGGTGACCCGCTGCATCCAGGCGGGCATGGTGGAAAGCCCCACCATGACGTGGGCGGACTCCCTGCGGACCATGCGGCTCTTTGACGCGGTACGGGCGCAGATCGGCGTGCTGTACGCCAATGACAAGGCCACTGTCCCCGCTGACTGAGCCGTGGAGGCGCAGCAGCCGGCAAGGCACTAAAAACGACGGCGGTGCCGCACCTTTTGCAGGTGCGGCACCGCCGTCGTCGTTTCAGTGCCGTGCTAGCCGCCCAGACCGCCCAGGCCACCCGGGAGTTTCCCGAGCAGGTCCTTGGGGTTTACACCAAGTTTGTCCAGCAGACCCGAGTCGCGCTCGGTATCCACCTTCTCCGGCAGGTCGGACTCCGCCTGGCCTGCCTTCGAGCTGTCGCCGCGATTCTTCAGAAATTCGATAATCTGCTGCTTGTCGATCTGCATCAGGTACTCCTTTGCTGAGTGGCGCGTGCTGCGGTTTGGTGCCTGCTAGGCGTTCTTCACGTTCTGCGGCGCTTCGGAAGCGGAATCCTTGACGTCCGAGGCGGCTGCCTGGCCTTCGGACTTCACGTTCTGCGCGGCGTCCGTGGCAGTGGCCTTGATATTCTCGACCGCTTCCTGGGCCGGTTCCTTGAGGCCTTCAGCCATTTCCTTGGCTGCGCCTGCCAGTTCGTCGGTCATCGGCTGCGCGGCGGTCTTGATGTTGTCAGCAGCGACGCGCTCCTTGTCGCTGGCGGGGATCAGCGTTGCCGCCAGCAGGCCGGCGCCGAAGGCAATCAGACCTGCGGCAATGGGGTTGCCCTGCGTCTGGCCGGCGAGCTTCGCCGGCGCACCCTGGACGGCGGAGCCGGCGGCAGACATGCCGCCCGAAACACTGCTGCCCATGTCGGACACGCTGCCGCCGATGTTGCTGCCGGTATTGCTTGCGCTGTTACCTACTGAATCGGCCACACCCATCACCCTGTCCTTCACTCCGAATACTTTGTCCTTCATCTTGTCCGTCTGGCGCTGAACGATGTGGGAAGGAGTTACCTTGTCCGCCACGGCGTCCACGTTGGTGCCTAGGCGCCGGCGGGTTGCTTCGATGTCGGCGCGGATCTCATCCGGGTTTTCACTCATCGTGTTTCCTCGCTTGGTTTCATAGTCTGGGGGATCTCCTGCAGCGTCTCGGACGTCTGCGGCATGCCCTTGATCTTCTTCATTTCCTTGCGTCCGCGGGAGGCGAGGACGGCAGCGACGATGGCCCAGATAACCGCCACGATCACTGCGGACCAGCCGAAGCCGATCGCCGTCGTGCCCAGTGCGTACCACAGGGCGACCGAGAGGAAGAGGAGTACGAAGTAGCCTGCGACGGCCGCTCCGGCGAACATTCCGGCACCCGTGCCTGCGCGGGTTGCGGACTGCTTCAGTTCGACCTTCGCCAGCTCCACTTCCTGACGCATGAGGGTGGACATGTCCTGCGTCACCTGGCCGAGCAGATCGCCCAGGGACGTGGACTCAGCCTTAGCCTGTGCTGGTGTGGGAGGGAGTTCGGTACTCATCAGTGCCGACCACCGCTGTAGGGATCAGCTGCCGGAACGCCGGTGGAGGGGGTGGGCGGAAGAGTCTGGGCCGATGCGGGACCCGTACCCGGCTGGCGGACCGGTTCGGTGCCGAACGGATCGTTGGTCGCGGCGGTGCCGACCGTGGGCTGTGCCGCCGGTGCCTGCGGGACAGGCGTCACGGGCGGAACGGGCGGTCCCACGTGCTGGCCGGCGGATCCGGACGCACCCTGCGTCGGGAGGCCTGCGCTGAGGCCCTTGTTGAGGCGGCCTGCCAGGAAACCGGCTCCGGCTGCGATGGCGAGGAAGGCGACGGGGCGCTGGCGGGCAAAGCCCTTGACCTCGTCCAGCAGGGATCCCGGATCGCGGCCGTCGAGCCACGTGGCGGCCGAAGACGCACGGCTGGCTGCCTGGCCGACGAGATCGGAGGCTACCCCGGACTGGCCGGACTGCGCCATGGAGTGCAGTTCGTCTGCCATCGAGCGAAGGCCTTCAGCCACCTTCTGCTGCTGGGTGCCTGCCTGCTCGGTGAGATCGGAACGGGCCTGGGTAAACAGGTCCTTGGCGTTGGTCTTTACCTCGGAAGCAACACCCGCTGCTTCAGACTTTGCGGTGTCCGCAACCTGAGCGGCGTTTCCCTTGGCCTGCTGGGCGATGTCACCGGCCTGCTGCTTGGCCGCATCGGCCTTCGCAGCGGCTGTGGAGTCATTGGTACTTCCGGCCGGGGATGCTGCATGGCTTCCGTCGCGCGGAGTGAAGTTCTCTGTCATCATCGCTCTCTTTCGTCATTGCAACTGCTGATCAAGATCGGATGGTCCGTACCAAGATAATAAGCACACTTAGTTACGAATGTGTAGCGTGTTAGGATTGTAAGTGCCCTTGCTATTGGATTCCGTGCGTGGTTTTCTTTTTCCACCGATCAGAAGAGCCAGCGGACGCCGTACCCTGCCGAATAATCCGGCACGTCAGTCCCCTCGGCCACAACGCACAGGAGCATCACATTGGCTGCAAATCTAGTAGCACGATCCGTCCATGACCTCACGGCGGCGGCCTGGTTCGGCGGTTCCCTGATGGGCGCCGTCGGACTTAACGGAGCAACTGCCGAGGCCAAGGATCCCACTGAGAGAACCCGGCTGTCCGCCCTTGGCTGGAAAAAGTGGGCCCCCGTGCAGGCCGGAGCTATCGGATTGCATTTCCTGGCCGGACTCGCGCTCATCGGTGACAACAAAACCCGGGTCTCCAAGCAGGAGGGGGTCGGTTCCCTCACCGTATACAAGGCAGCCGTGACGGCGCTGGCGGCGGTAGTCACCCTCTATTCCGGCATCCTGGGCGGCAAGGTAGGGAAGCTCTCGGAGCAGGGCAGCCAAGGGGCTACGGAACCCCGCGAGGGCGCATCCAAGGAATTGAAGTCGGCCCAGCGCCAGCTGAAGGTCCTGCAGTGGAGCATCCCCGTGCTTTCGGGTGCGGTGATTGTGATGGGCGCCCAGCACGGCGAGATGCAACGGCCGGCCAATGTCCTCAAGGGCCTGAAAAAGAAGTAACGGGCAATGGGCGCAGAAGTTACGAGCAGGACCTTCAGCCGGGCGCAGCGCACGGCTTACCGGCAGCGCTTGCTGGAAAACCTGGACCACTTCGCTCACTTCCTTTCCACCGCGCAGTTTGCGGACACGGCCAGCATTGGCCTGGAACTGGAGTTGAACCTGACCAACCGTGATTTCTCCCCCGCCCTCCGCAACACGGCTGTCCTTGAGCGAATCGCCGATCCGGCCTTCCAGACCGAAATCGGCGCCTTCAACATCGAGATGAACCACCCCGCACTGTCGGTGGCACAGTTTGGATTGAAGGAGCTCGAGGACAGCCTCCGGGTGCAGCTCAACCGTGCCGATGAGCGTGCCGCCCAGGAAGCGGCAGACATCATGATGGTGGGCATCCTCCCCACCCTCACCCCCCGCTTCATGGACGGATGGGATTGGCTCAGCAGCGGGCAGCGTTATGCCGCCCTGAACACGTCGGTCCTCCAGGCCCGGGGAGAAGACGTCCTCCTCGACCTGTCCGGCCCGGAGCCGTTGTCCTTCTACGCACAGAACATCGCGCCGGAGGCTGCGTGCACATCGGTCCAGCTGCACCTGGAAGTCTCGCCCGAACAGTTTGCTCCGGCCTGGAACGCGGCACAGATGATCGCAGGCCCCCAGGTTGCCCTTGCCGCCAATTCACCCATCTTCATGGAACACGTGCTGTGGCACGAGACCCGGATTGAACTCTTCAAGCAGGCCATAGACACCCGGCCGCCGGAGATGCGCAACCAAGGGGTACGCCCCCGTGTCTGGTTCGGGGAAAGGTGGATTACCTCGATCTTCGATCTCTTCGAAGAGAACGTGCGCTATTTCCCTGCCCTGCTTCCGGAGTTGTCCGGCAGCGGAACGGAAGCCACCGCTTTCGGTGCCCCGCTGCTGCCCGAGCTGCGCCTGCACAACGGCACGGTCTACCGCTGGAACCGGCCGATCTACGACCCCGGCAGCGGCACACCCAACCTGCGTCTGGAGAACCGGGTGCTGCCTGCCGGCCCGTCCGTCCTGGACGTGGTCGCCAACGCCGCGTTCTACTACGGGCTCGTGGAGTACATCCGCACAGCTGACCGGCCGCTGTGGAGCCGCATTGCCTTCAAGACGGCGTCGGACAACTTCCTGGCCTGCGCCCGGTACGGACTGGAGGCAGCAGTCTATTGGCCGGGCATCGGCGAGATTCCGGTGGCCGAACTGATTGTGCGCCACCTGATTCCACAGGCCGCCGAGGGACTGAGGGAATTGAAAGTGGATTCCTCCCTGATCGACCGCTACCTGAGCGTGGTGGCCGAACGTGCCCGCACGGAGCAGAACGGCGCTTCCTGGCAGATCGCCACGCTGCGCCGCCTCGAGGATGCCGGGATGCCGCGGCCGGCGGCCCTGGGCGAGCTCTCCCGGCTCTACTGGGAGAACATGCACACCAATGCGGCTGTCCACTCCTGGCCGGTCGGCTGACCGGGCGAAAACCGGGCGCCTGGCGGCAAGAATCGGACGCTGAACCTAGCACTCAAAAGTGGTGAGTGCTAGCGTGAATTCCATCGTTGAGTCATGACGACTCAACCTTTATCGACCCTTTTCCAACAACGGCATTCCAACCACCGGTGCCCGGCGGGTACCGGGGCAACAGGAGTTGATGACAATGGCGATGAAGTTTGATCCTTTCCGCGAGCTTGACCGGATGGCAGGCGCCCTTCTCGATCCCCGGCAGCGGCTGCGGCTCATGCCGATCGACCTCTACCGCGAGGGCGACCACTACATCCTCAACGCGGATTTGCCGGGCATCGACCCCGGCTCAGTGGACGTGGACGTTGACGGCCAGTTGCTGACCATCAGGGCCGAGCGGACCATCCACACCACCGAGGGGGTTACCTGGCTTAACCGCGAACGGGAAAGCGGAACCTTCCTGCGCCAGCTGAATCTTGGCCAGGGCATTGATATTGACTCGATCTCAGCGAAGTACGAGAACGGAGTGCTGAGCGTCTTCATTCCGGTGAGCGAACGGTCGAAGCCGCGCAAGATCGAGGTGGCGGCCGCCTACAAGGACGGCCACACCATTTCCGGGCAGTCTTCGTCGGAGCCTGCCTCGGTCTCGTCCAGCGGCTCCGGTTCCGGCGGTTCGGGCTCGCCGGGCTCGTTCGGCCAGAGCAGCGGCAGTTCGGGGTCATCCGGTTCCGGATCCGCGGGCTCGGGATCATCCGGTTCCGGGCAGTCTTCGTCCGGCGATCCAGGCGCGGGCATCTAGCCGCAGAACGGCCGGCACAACCGGCGCAGGCCCCGGACAGCGTGTCCGGGGCCTGCGCCGCGTCACGGGCGTTCCGTCGGCTGCGGCGGGCCTAACCGGCTGGACGCTCAGCTGGTGGGGCGCCGCTGCCAGATGGCTGCCATCAAGGCACCGCTGACGTTGTGCCAGACCGAGAAGACCGCTGCAGGCAGGGCCGCTTCGGGAGCGAAGTACTGCCTGGCAAGTCCCGCGGCCAGCCCGGAGTTCTGCATACCCACTTCAATGGCCATGGTCCGGCGGGAGGGAATCGGCTGCCGGAACAGTTTCGCTGCGCCGTAACCCAGCCCAAGTCCCAGGCCGTTGTGCAGCACCACCGCCAGCAGGATCAGCCAGCCTGCGGTAAAGATGGCTTCGGCGCTGCCCGACACCACGGCAATAACCACGAAGGTAATGGCCAGCACCGAAATCCAGGGCAGGACAGGCAGGACCCGGTCCACCACCCGGGGTGCCAGATATCGGATAACCAGGCCCAGCACCACCGGGATCAACACAATCTGGACAATGGACCATGCCATTGACCCGGCGTCCACCGCCATGTACCGGCCGGCGAGCCACAGCGCGAGGAGCGGGGTCAGCAGCGGCGCAAGGAGTGTGGAAACCGAAGTCATGGCGACGGAAAGGGCTACGTTCCCGCGGGCCAGGTACGTCACCACGTTCGACGCCGTGCCGCCGGGGGCACAGCCCACCAGGATCACGCCGGCCGCGAGTTCTGGGCTGAGCTGCAGCGCCCAGGCGATACCGAAACCTAGCAGCGGCATAATCAGGTACTGCGCAACCACTCCCAGCAGGACGGGCAGCGGCTGCCGGAGAACCAGCGCGAAATCCGGCAGGGTCAGGGTCAGGCCCATCCCGAACATAATGAGCATCAGCCCGGGGTTGATGTAGCCGGACAGTCCGGTGAAGGTCTGCGGGAAGAACAGGGCCACCGCTCCCCCGGCAACAATCAGCAGCGGGAACACGGTTACCGCTATGCGGGCGCTTCGCTCTTCGGCGCTCTTCGCGGCGGGCTGCGCAGTGGTGGAGTTCGACATCCCCACATGGTGGCACCGCCCGTGCGGCAGCGCTAGTTGTTACGCGTGTGCTTAACAAGGCGGGGAACGACGACGGCGCGCCGCCCCGTAAAGGGGCAGCGCGCCGTCGTCGTTGGTGCAGTAATGCTTAGGCTGCAACCTCGGCGCCCAGGCGGGCCTTGAGGTTCTCGTCCAGTGCGGCGAGGAACTCTTCCGTGGTCAGGTAGGCCTGGTCCGGGCCGACCAACAGTGCCAGGTCCTTGGTCATCTTGCCGGATTCGACCGTCTTGATGACAACGTCTTCAAGGGTCTCGGCGAAGTTGATGACCTCGGGGGTGTTGTCCAGCTTGCCGCGGTGCATCAGGCCACGGGTCCACGCGAAGATCGAGGCGATCGGGTTCGTGGAGGTGGGCTTGCCCTGCTGGTGCTGGCGGTAGTGGCGGGTAACCGTACCGTGTGCAGCTTCTGCCTCGACGGTCTGGCCGTCCGGGGTCATCAGCACGGAGGTCATCAGGCCCAGCGAGCCGAAGCCCTGTGCCACGGTGTCGGACTGGACGTCGCCGTCGTAGTTCTTGCAGGCCCAGACGTAGCCGCCTTCCCACTTCATCGCGGAGGCAACCATGTCATCGATCAGGCGGTGCTCGTAAGTGAGGCCGGCTGCTTCGAACTGGTCCTTGAACTCGGCGTCGAAGACTTCCTGGAACAGGTCCTTGAACTGGCCGTCGTAGGCCTTCAGGATCGTGTTCTTGGTGGAGAGGTACACCGGGTAGTTGCGCTGCAGGCCGTAGGCGAAGGAAGCGCGCGCGAAGTCCTTGATGGAATCGTTGAAGTTGTACATACCCATGGCGACGCCGCCATCTTCGTTGTACGTAACAACCTGCTGCTTGATTTCTTCGCTGCCGTCGGCGGGCGTGTAGGTCAGCGTCAGGGTACCGGCACCGGGAACCTTGAAGTTCGTGGCCTTGTACTGGTCGCCGTGGGCGTGGCGGCCGATGATGATCGGCTTGTTCCAGCCCGGGACCAGGCGCGGGATGTTGGAGATGATGATCGGTTCGCGGAAGACCACGCCGCCCAGAATGTTGCGGATGGTCCCGTTCGGGGAGACCCACATCTTCTTCAGGCCGAATTCCTCGACGCGTGCTTCGTCAGGGGTGATCGTGGCGCACTTGACGCCTACGCCGTGTTCCTTGATCGCGTTGGCTGCGTCGATGGTGACCTGGTCGTCGGTCGCGTCGCGGTTCTGGATGGAGAGGTCGTAGTACTTCAGGTCTACGTCCAGGTACGGGTTGATCAGGCGATCCTTGATGAACTGCCAGATGATGCGGGTCATCTCGTCGCCGTCGAGCTCTACTACAGAGCCCACAACCTTAATTTTCTCAGCCACACGATCTCCTTGTGTGTTGGTGGGCACCGGAGCATGTCTTGTGGCATGACGGAACCCGTCTTTTTGGCTTTTATTTGAGTTCAACTATGCCACAGCCCACTATCCGCGCCCTAAACAGCAAGGCGGCGCATTACCTGCACCGCCTTGCCGTTCCAGGCTGGACTTCAGTGGAAGAAGTGGCGCGCACCCGTGAAGTACATGGTGATGCCGGCCGCCGCCGCGGCTTCAACCACTTCGTTGTCCCGGACCGATCCGCCCGGCTGCACCACCGCGCGGACACCGGCGTCGGCGAGGATCTGCAGGCCGTCCGCAAAGGGGAAGAACGCGTCGGAAGCGGCTACGGAGCCGTGGGCCCGTTCCTCGCCGGGAGCGCCGAGCGTATTGGCACGTTCGACGGCGAGCCGGCAGGAATCCACCCGGTTGACCTGTCCCATGCCCACGCCCACCGACGCGCCGTCCTTCGCCAGGAGGATGGCATTGGACTTGGCTGCACGTACGGCGGACCAGGCGAAGGCCAGATCGGCCAGCGTCGTTTCGTCGGCGGCCTCGCCCGCTGCGAGCGTCCAGTTTGCGGGGTCATCGCCCTCAGCCTGAAGCCGGTCCGCCTTCTGCACCAGGACACCCCCGGACACCTGCCGGAATTCGGTGTTGCTGCGCCCGTAGCCGTCGGGCAGCGTCAGGAGGCGGATGTTCTTCTTCGCCGAGAGGATCTCCACGGCTTCCGGCTCGAAGTCAGGAGCGATCACCACCTCCGTGAAAATCTCCTTCACGGTCCGCGCCATGCCGGCAGTGACCGTGCGGTTGGCGGCAATGACTCCGCCGAAGGCCGAGACGGGATCGCAGGCATGCGCCTTGGCGTGCGCGTCCGCGATTGGGTCCGCGGCACCGGGCGAAGCCACGGCGATGCCGCACGGGTTGGCATGCTTGACGACGGCGACTGCCGGTTCCGAGAAGTCGAAGGCTGCGCGCAGGGCGGCGTCGGCGTCCACGTAGTTGTTGTAGGACATGGCCTTGCCGTGCAGCTGGTCGGCCTGGGCAACGCCGGGAGCGGCCCCCTTGTCCACGTAAAGCGCCGCGTCCTGGTGCGGGTTTTCCCCGTAACGCAGCACCTCGGCGCGTTCCAGGGAGAGACCGGTGTAGGCCGGCCACTTGGTGCCGTCTTCGGTGCCGTCCCCGAACTGCTCTGCCGCCCAAGTGGCAACCGCCGTGTCATAGGCAGCGGTGTGCGCGAAGGCTTCGGCGGCCAGCCGGCGTCGTTCCGCCAGGGCGAATCCGCCTTCGGCTGCCGCGGTGACGACGTCGGAGTATTTGCCGGGATCCACCACCACAGCCACCGAGGGGTGGTTCTTCGCCGCGGCGCGGACCATGGAGGGGCCGCCGATGTCGATCTGTTCCACCACTTCGTCCTGGCCGGCGCCGGAGCGGACGGTCTCCACGAACGGGTAGAGGTTCACCACCACGAGGTCGAAGGGTTCAATCTCCATTTCCTCCAGCTGGGCAATGTGGTCCTCGCGGCGGCGGTCGGCGAGGATCCCCGCGTGGACCCGCGGGTGCAGCGTCTTGACGCGTCCGTCCAGGCATTCCTTGAACCCGGTGACTTCGGCGACCTCGGTGACCTCGACGCCCGCTGCGGCAATCTGCTTTGCGGTGGAACCGGTGGAGACAATGCTGACGCCGGCTGCCGCGAGGCCCTGCGCGAGTTCCGTCAGGCCCGTCTTGTTGTAGACCGAGATCAGGGCCCGGCGGATGGGAACACGGTCAAGGACGGGATTGCTCACAACTGACACTCCAAATGGTCGATGATCGGGGCGCAGGCCGTGCGGCCCACGAGAAGTTTATGCCTTCGCTTCCTTCCGGTCCCCGGGCTGCGTGTAACAACCCGTCTCGGGCCCGTTTTCCTGCCCGGCTGCCTGTGATCCAGCGATGGCAATATAGTCCCTTCCGCGCGAGTCCCTTCGGTTTTATCCACATGCAGGGGCTCCGCCGCGGTAGTGTTCTCCCCGAACCCGCGCACCTCCCCTCCGAAAGGCCCCGAAACACATGTCCGTCACCAACGCTCTGCCCACCGGTGACCAGGTGGTCCAGAACCTGCCCTGGCGGTGGAAGGTCCAGGGCAAGATCTTCCTCATCGGCGGCCTCGGCTTTATGTTCGATGCCTGGGATGTAACGCTGAACGGCGTCCTGATTCCCCTGCTCTCCAAGGAATGGGCGCTGGCCCCGGCACAAGCGGCCTGGATCGGAACAGCCAACCTGCTGGGCATGGCCATCGGTGCCTTCGTCTGGGGTTCCATTGCCGATGCGATCGGCCGGAAGCGGGCCTTTTCCGCCACGCTGCTGGTGTTCTCGATCTTTACGGTGCTGGGCGCCTTCTCCCCGGACATCGTCTGGTTCTGCATCTTCCGTTTCATGGCCGGTTTCGGGTTGGGCGGCTGCGTTCCGGTGGACTATGCCCTGGTGGGTGAGTTCACTCCCAAGAAACAGCGGGGAAGGGTGCTGACCGGCATGGACGGCTGGTGGCCCGTCGGCGCAGCGCTGTGCGGTGTCACCTCAGCGGCCATCATGGCCACTTTCGCGGATTGGCGCTACACCATGCTGATCATGGTGATCCCCGCGTTCCTGGTCTTCTGGGTGCGGCGCTCGGTCCCGGAGTCTCCGCTTTATCTGGTCCGGAAGGGCCGCACGGAGGAAGCCTCCGCGGTCATCGACGATCTGGTCCGCCGCACCGGCGGGACACAGACCGAATGGCGCCTGCCCGAACCGCAGGCCCCCGAGAAGCTGTCCCTGCGCACCGTCGGCACCCAGCTCACGGACCTCTGGCGGTTCAGCGCCAAGACCACCATTGCGGCCTGGTCCCTGTTCCTGACCATCCTGCTGGTCTATTACCTGGCCCTGCAGTGGATGCCGAAAATCCTCGTGGATGCCGGGTTCGCCGAACACCGCGCGTTCCTGACCACTTCGGGGATGGCCGCCGTCGGCCTGCTGGGCGTGATCGTGGCCGCGCTGCTCGTGGAAAAGGTCGGCCGGAAATGGATCCTGGCGATTACCGGCCCGCTTTCGGCTGCCATCCTGGTGGTGGTCGCACTGGTGGTGGATGTCCCCGCTGCCGCCACGATCCTGCTGCTGGTGTACGGGTTTGTGGTGCAGGTAGCCATTCCCGTGCTCTATGCCTATGTGTCGGAGCTCTACCCCACCAATCTGCGCGGCAGCGGTTTCGGCTGGGCGTCCACCGTTTCCCGGATCGGCGCCGGCTTCGGTCCGCTGATCTTCGTGTCGGTGCTCTGGCCCTACCTGGGACTGCCGATGTCCTTCGCCCTGGCCGGGATCCTGGTGCTCATGGCCGTACTGTGGATGGCCCGGTTCGCGCCGGAGACAAAGGGTGCGGCCCTGGACTAGCCGGTGGTTACAGCGCCGGCAGGCCCTCGCGGCTGATCCGGTTCAGGGTTTCAATCAACAGCCGCCGTTCCTGCACCTTGATGCGTTCGTGCAGCGTTTCCTCAGTGTCGCCGTCGAGCACCTCGACGGCGGCCTGGGCGAGGATCGGACCGGTGTCGACGCCGGCGTCGGCCAGGTGAACCGTGCAGCCGGTGACCTTCACACCGTAGGCAAGTGCGTCACGGACCCCGTGCGCCCCGGGGAAGGACGGCAGCAACGCCGGGTGGGTGTTGAGGTAGCGTCCCTCGAAGGTGTCGATGAAATGCTCGTCCACAATCCGCATGAATCCGGAGGAAAGGACCAGATCCGGCTCATAGGAGGCAACCTTTTCCGTGAGGGCCCGGTTCCAGTCCGCCCGCACCGGGAACTCCCGGAAGGGGACCACGAAGGTCGGGTAGCCGGCGTCGGCGGCGCGCTGGACCCCGTAGGTTCCGGGCCGGTCGGAGCCGACGGCGGCAATCTCCACGTCAAGCCTGCCGTCACGGACGGCGTCCAGCACCGCTTGGAGGTTGGATCCGGTGCCGGACACGAGGACTACGATGCGCATGCGTCCACCATAGGACGCGGCGTCCCCTACGCTTAAACCCATGACCGACGGCACCCAGCACCAGACCAAGACCTTGCCCGCGCCCGACAGCCGCCATCCCGCGCCTACAGACGAGCAAAAACGCAACGCGATTCAGTACGTGCGAGTGTTCTGGCTCCTGATGTTCGCCATGCTGCTGAGCAGCAACCTGGTCCTGCCGTGGAAGCTGATCCCGCTTGCGCTGGGGATCGCGGCGTTGGTGGTGGGGATCATCGCCGTGGTCAAGCTGGCGAGGCGCCGGATGGGACCGCTGATGCCGGTACTGGTGTCGCTGGGTCTGGTCATTACGGCCCTCACTACGTTGGGGCTGGCCGGAATGGCCATGCTTTGGGATGAGACCGTAACCTACGAATCCTGCATGCGCTCCGCCCTCACCCTCGATGGCGTGGAAGCCTGCGAGGCGGAATACCTGCCGTTCCAGCAGATCCGCTAGGCGTCCGGCTTGGGTTCACGCTCGAGCCACGGCCCTACGGCGTAACCAATAACGACGCCGATCCCTACTTCCGCGGCCACCCACAGCCCCAGGCACAACGGGTTCGGTCCGAGGCTGACGAAGCGTCCGATGCCAAGGGAGCCGAGGGCCAGCCAGGCAGCGCCGGCGGCCAGCACTCCGGACACCAGGCCGACGATCACCCCGAGGACAAGCGTGGAAACGGGTGCGGTGAACCAGCGGGCGCGGATCTTGATGGAAAGCCACTCGTCGAAGTGGTTTTCGCCCTCCCGGAGGAACCACCAGCCCGCCAGGATCCCGGCCATTACCGGGATCAGCAGAGCCGCGTAGCCGTATTCCATGTTTCCCACGGGCAGCGCCGCCAGCACCGGCAGTGCGGGCAGCGGACCGACGGTGGTTTCCAGCGGACTGATCATGCTTCCGGTTCCCAGCGAGAAGCCTGCGCCGGACGCCCAGCCCAGCGTCCACACCACGAAATTGGGCATCAGACCCAGTTCCACCACGGTGAGCACCGCGCCGCCCAGCGCACCGGCGTCGAGCCGTTCGTAGACGGACGCGATCTCGGCCCAGTTCATCGCCAGGGCCACCACCAGCAGCACGGCGGACAGACCCAGCGCGGCGAGGGTGCCTACGGCGCCGGCGCGCATCGCGGCCCACATGTAGGAACCCGCCCAGCGGGAATGCTGGCTGGTGCGGGCAATCCAATCGGTCAGGTCCATGCCGATCAACCGCACCCAGGAGCCGGCCTCTATGCGGGCGCCCACAATGAGCCCGGCACCTGCGGCGATCAGCGGAACCAGGGCACCTGCCGTCACGGAAATCCGCACGCCTTCGGTACTGCAGAAGTACGCCGCCGCGGCACCGATCAGCGCATAGGTGCCCAGTGCGCCCAGAACTGCCTGCCAGAGCTGGTCCGTATAGGAGGCCCGGGCAAGCCGCCGGCCCGCACGCCAGGACAGGAAGAACGGAATCAGAGTCAGTCCCAGCGGAAAGAAGGAGAGCAGCCCGGAGGCGGGTGCCTCTCCCAGTTCACCGGCGGGGAAGCTCAGTGACATCGGCACGCCGTGGATCAGCAGCCAGGCCTGTCCGCCCAGGCGGGCCAGCGAGGTGAAGTCCCGATCCGTAAACCCGTTGGCAAACCACACGCCGATGAGCGGCAGGAGGACCAGCAGGGCGGAAAGCACGGCGGCTTGGCCCAGTTCGAACGTCCCCTGCAACCAGAGTGGCATGGGCGGCACACCCGGCTTCTTCGGCCGCAATAAAATTTTCATCGTTTCTATCGTGCCATCCGGCCCTGCACAGCCCGTTGAGGCGCCGGCGTGAGTCGGGTAACTCCGGCGCTGCCCTACAGGTCGACCAGGCCCTTGACCAGTGCCGCTGCCGCACCGATGAACGCAATAACGATCACGGCCAGCCGCGCCTGGTCATCGCGGATGTAGCGCTGCAGTTTCTCGCCGACGAAGATGCCGCCCACGATCATGACCCCGATCAATGCCCACGCCCAGGACTGGAACGGCGGCATCTGCCCCGGATCCAGCAGTAGCTTGGACGTCAGGGTGACCGTGGCGGTGGTGACGAAGAACGGCTGCAGCGTGGCTGCGAACGGACGTTGCGGCCAACGGGCCAGCAACGCATACACGCTTACGGCGGGACCGCCGACGCCGGCCATCGCGTTCGTGATCCCGGAAGCGAAACCGGCCACGGCTTTCGGGACGTTGCCGGTCAGCACCACGGAGGTGCGCTGCAGCAGCAGCGAGATGCTCAGCGCCACGAGGACGACGGCGCCCACCGTCACGGCCAGCGGTGCGGCGGGCAGGTAAACCGCGGCTGCGGATGCCGGCACGCTGGCAATAACCGCTGGGACCGCCAACCAGCGGTACATGGACCAGTCCACGTCCCGCCAGACACGGGACATGATCAGCAGCGAAGAGACCAGTCCGCAGATGTTCACCATCAGCACTCCCCCGTGGGAGCCGAGGATGATCACCAGGAAGGGGGAAATCAGGAGCGCAAAGCCCAGGCCGGCGATCCGCTGGGCGATCGCGCCGATGAAGATGGCGACGAGCACCACTATGAGGAGTCCGGTAGTCACTCGAACACACTACGCTGGACGAATGGTATCTCCCGTCACAGCCCTTGACACCGCCGATTGGCGCCGTAACACGTTCGCCCTTTACGAGCAGGCGAGGCGAGCCGCCGACGGCATGTCGGCGTCGCACTCCCATGCCTTGTGGGCCACCGGACGCGACCGGCTTTTCGGCACCCATCCGGCGTCGCCCCTTCCCGAAGACACGCGGCGCCGCTTCCGCGGGCTGCGGACGGCCCGCTACGATCCGGCGTTCCGGTTCGAGGCGGTAATTGACGAGGCCGGTGCCGGCGAGAAGATGGAGGTCGCTACGGGGACGGACGGCGTGGTGCCGTTTACCCGGCTCGGCACGGTCTCCGCTGACGGCGTGAGCAGCCTGGCGGTCTGGCATCTGGACTCTTACGGCGGCGGAATCTTCATTCCCGTGCGGGATGCGACATCCGGCGTCGACGGCGGCAGCTACGGAGGGGGACGGTACCTGCTGGACACGATCAAGGGTGCGAACCTCGGGACGGGCGATCTTCCCGGCAGCCTGATCCTGGATTTCAACTTCCTCTACAACCCGTCCTGCGCGTATGACGAGGCATGGGCCTGCCCGCTTCCGGGTCCGGACAACACCGTGGACGCCGCACTGCAGGTGGGCGAGCTCTACGCACGGTACTGATTTCGGGAAGCCTGCCGGGTTACGGGGCGGGCCGGTGAGGCGTTCCGCGTGCCTATGCTGGAAGGGTGCAAGCTTCCATTTCATCCGCAGACCTTGAAGATGTCCCCGGGCTTGCCGACCTGGCTGCCGTCACGTTCCCGCTGGCCTGCCCGCCTGAGGTAACCCCGGAGGACAGCGCGGCGTTTATTGCGGCGAATCTTTCCGCCGAGCGCTTCGCCGGTTATCTCGCTGACGAGACCTACCGTGTGCTGGTCGCCCGGACGGAAGGCCGGCTCAGCGGTTATTGCCTGCTCGTGCTGGCGCCGCCGTCGGATCCGGAGGTCGTGGAGGCGCTGGAGTCGGGGCGGGCGGCGCTGCCCTCAGCCGAGCTAAGCAAGTTCTACCTGCATCCGGCTGCGCACGGAAGCGGTCTTGCCGGGCAGTTGGTCGAAGCTGCTGCCCGGGCCGCTGAGTCGGCGGGCGCCCGGTCCATGTGGCTGGGCGTGAACAACCGGAATGTGCGGGCCCAGTCCTTATACCGCAAATCCGGGTTCCAGGCCTTCGGGCGCCGGTCCTTCCAGGTGGGAGTCCGCACTTTCCGGGACCTGATAATGGTCCGGCAGCTCGGCACCGGCGGGCAGTGACAGACTAGGCCCGTGCAGACCTTCCTTCCGTATCCGGGCTTCGCCCGCAGCGCCGCCGTCCTGGACCAGGCTCGGCTTGGCAAGCAGCGGGTGGAGACCCTGCAGTTATTGCGCGGGCTGGTGGTTCCCGACTACGGCTGGCAGCGCCACCCCGCCCTGCTGATGTGGAAAGGCTTCGTGCCGGCGCTCACCGCCTACGGGCTGGCGATGACGGATGAGTGGATTGCCCGCGGACATGCCGATACCGTCCGGGAACAGATCCTGGAGTTCGCTCCGGAGGCTGCGGAAGCCGACGTCGATCTTCCCGCCTGGATCGGGAACGAGGAACTGCACCGCAGCCATCGGTCCAACCTCATCGAGAAGTCTCCGGACGTTTACGGACCGCTGTTTCCGGATACCGAGGCCGGGTTGCCCTACGTCTGGCCCTCCCCGGCCGACATTCCGGATCCTGTTGACCCTGGCCCGGGTGAAGGACTGTGGGTGGTGCGTGCGGTGCCCGACGGCGATGCTGCCGCCATCGTGCTGCCGATGCTTTCCGCCAAGGGCACCCCGATCACCGGTAAGCGGGGCCGGCAGTTGGTTCGGTTGCTCGAGGACATGGACGACGGCGACCAGGTGGCTGTTCTTTCTCCGGCTGACCGGACCCGCCTGCTTCTGGGCCGTGCCGGGCCAGTGGAGCTCACGAACGATACGGCGGTGCGACAGGTGAAGCTGAACGGGGAAGTTTCCCGGTCAGCGTTCGCCTACCCTGCGGTGCTGCAGGATCCCCGGACGCTGTTTGCGGTGCCGCGGCCCGAATCCGTCTAGCAGCCGTCATCTGTTGGGTCCACCATGCACGTACCTTCGCGGTGGTGACGACTTCCACTTCGCCATCCTTGTCCGGATCCTCCCTGCGGTTTGTCCGAATCCCCGCGCCTTGTCCGGATCCACCCTGCGGTTTGTCCGAATCCCCGCACCTTGTCCGGCCCCCCCCTGCGGTTTGTCCGAATCCCCGCACCTTGTCCGGAGCCACCCCTGCGGTTTGTCCGAATCCCCGCACCTTGTCCGGCCCCCCCTGCGGTTTGTCCGAATCCCCGCACCTTGTCCGGATCCCCGCGCTGCGCGGCGCAGGGATTGTCACAAACCGTAGGCATTCGACAATTCGAAGGATTTCCGGGCCCGGCGCCCGGAACTCACGCGATTCGCGGCCCTCCGGGGCAGACTGCTCGGCATGGAGAGGCAGGAAGAGCCCGACTATGTGCCGCTCCGCTCTGCCGGGCCGGTACGGGCTGATCGCTGTCACACTCCGGGCTGCTTGTCACACTCCGGGCTGCTTGTCGCTCCACGGGCCCCGCTTCGCCGGCTTGAACCCGTAGTTCGCAGGCTCATGCCACGCCGTGTGCCGGGCTAGCATCCGACACCGCTGGGGTTCACCAGGCAGTTGTCGGCGACGCTGCGGGTTTCCGCCCGCCAGACGCTCAGGGTCTGGGCTTCGGAGGACACCGCTGCACGACCATCGATGGGAATCATCGGTCCGCCGTTCACGGAATAGGCTCCGGAGAAATGCACAGTGGCACCCACTTGGTAGTCGCCGCTGGCATCGTATTTGTGGCTGGTCTGGGTCTGCTCGCCCCACCGCTCCTGGGCCAACGGTGCCCCCGGGACACTGGTAGGCCCGTACACGGTGCCGTCCCCATAGTTCAGCTCGAACTCGGTGGGGGTAGCAACAATTCGGACCGTCTGGTCCAGCAGCACCATTTCAAAGACCTGCTCTGCGGCCTCGACGTAAACGTTGGTTTCCATCCCTACCAGCGTGTGGGGACTGGGTTGCAGGACCAGTTTCCCGGCAGCTATCGGGCGCTCCTGGAAGGCGGTGAGGATCTGCGCCTGGATCTGCTCGCCCACGTCCACGGGCTCTTCGGAGTAGATGCAGGACGGGGTTTCGCTGACCTTTGTCCAAGTACTTGGGTCCGTTGTCTTCAATCCGGAGAACCAATAGACAAGCCGGCCGTCCTCGCCAGCTGTGCATGCGGCCTGGTTCGCTGCCAGGCAGGAGACATCGCCCGCAAGGTCGTCAAAACACACCGGCTCAAAACGATAGCCGGAAGGGTCCTCAGGGATACCTACCGGGAGAGTCGTCCATACCCCTGTTGCCGGGTCCTCCGAGTAAACAGAACCTGAAATCTTGTCGTCCTCGTGCCAACCAACATCCGCCTCACCCGCCTGAACGGAAGTCGAAGAAAACGAGACAAGAAGACAACATGCCCCCGCCCAAAGAAACCTTGAGGAGCCCTTCATGTCGTTGGGCTCTTGATTGTGACGACCACTTCGGCGGACCACCCTCTGTCGCTAAAGCGCGCTTCAATCATTTGGACTCCTGAAGCTTCTGTTCCCGCGCGCGTCCCATACGGGCCAGCCGGACCAAAATAGGAAATTTCGTCCTGCTTCTCCTGAATAAGGACCTGGTAGCGACTGTCCGGTGTCAAAACGAAGTCTGAGTGGACACCTTGCACTTCGATTTGGCCTCCAACTATCCAGTCGTCGTTTTCATATCCTTTACCCACCATCAAGTAAAAAGTGTCACAGACAGCACAGTCCGGGCCGCTGATCGCACGGATCGGTTCCACGTCTCCGGTTTCAAAGCCGTAATTGACCAGCTCGTACCAATACCGGGCGAAGGCCTCGAGCCCTTCTTTGGACTCGACCTTCGCCTCCTCCGGCATCACCGGCAGCGGGACATTCTCCGCAGGCCCCTCAGCCGACGCGGGCTTGTACTTGGCGCTGGGAGTCGGCGTCGGCGTCGGCGTTTCCGAGGCCGTGGCAGCCGGACTCGAAGGCTGCTTCCCTGCTCCGGAATCCCCGGAATCCCCGGAATCGCCCGACGCACCCGAGCACGCGGTCAGGAACAGCAACGGGACCGCAACCGCGGCGGTCGCAAGCCTCACTCGGACGGTACGGCGGAGAACTTTACGCATTCGAAAACCCCCAAGGCTGGGTGGGCCGCGAGACAAAGGATCAAGCAGTCGGTTCGGCCATAGTAATCAGGCCGCTGCAGAGCGTAGCGACTTATCCACAGGGCACCAGAGTGGCTCACAGAAATCAGCCGGCTTATAAATGTGGCATTTGGAAGGCTCGGATGAAAGTGCTCCTGCAGCTGCCCACCCGGTCCTAATCCGCGTTGCGCAGGGACGTCAGCATCTCCTTGATGTCACTGTATTCCTGCGTCTCCCGGTACCGTTCGGCACCGTCGAGATAGGTATCCGTGTCCTGCGCATCCCCGGAACCGTCCCCGTACTCCCCCGCAAACCGTCCCCCGCTCGACTCGGTCAGCCTGAAGAAATCGAACAGCCCGCATTCCGGACTCTGCTGTTGACCGCTCACCACGGCGTAGGTTGCCTGGGCATTGCGTGGCCCGGACGGTGCCAGGGAGCGGTAGACAAACCGCTGGTCGGACCCCTGTTTCGACTCCAGCTTCGGCATCGGCACGCTCTCATACTCCACGTAGGACGCCGGTTCGGCAGGTTCGGTGCAGCTCAGGTCCGTGATGATGCCGGTGTCCAGCCGGGCAAGCACGCGGCCGCCGTCGTCGAGCACTTCCAGCGACACCCCGCCCGCCGGATCATTGGCGCGTGCCGGAAGCTCCCGGATGTCCCACCCGGCCGGGTGCTCGAAGCGGAGGCTGCTATCCGCCGTCGTATAGGTGGACCACTGTGGCGCGGACGACGTCGGGTCCTCCTGCGGCGGCGCAGCGCAGGATGAGATACTGGTGAGGAGCAAAGCTGCCGCGAGCAGGCCAGTGTTACGGGCGGTTATGTTACGAGCCATGGCTTTACGCGCGGTGCTGCCACGGGCGGTGTTACGGTATCCCACATCTACTCCCGGAATGTCCGTGTCCGAAGACAATGCTACTGGCGGCCCGCGGTTGAGCACATAGCGTTCGGAGCATCCCCGGCGCATCTTGAAGGACCCGCCGGACGCCCGGCAGCAGTTCCCGTGCAACGCAGCACTCATCAGCGCCTGCACTATGGGCGCCCACCCGCCCTAGGAGGTTCCTATTACCGATACAGCCGCCGAACACGATATCTACTTCGGAGCCCCGGAACCGGATCTCGAACCGGAGACCCTGCTCGCCGCTTCCCCCGCGGTGCTCCAGCGAGTGGAGCAAAGAACCAATGTCGCCCTGGTCAAGGGCCGCCTGGCCCTCATGGACACCGGTCTCACACCGCACGAGGCCATGGTGGAGGACCTGCTCTTCGTGCGCAGGGTGCTCGACGACGCCGGGGTGGAGTACCTTCTGGTGCGCGGAAACGACCAGCGTCCGGTCATTGCCGTCGACCTCCGGGTGCGCCAGCAGCTGCGGAAGGCGATGGTCGAGGCCTGCCGCGACGAGCCGTTCTACGCCCGGACCGTCGATACCAAAAAGAGCCGGACCCTGCTGATCGCAGACGGGGACCTCTCCTCCATCGACAAGGCCCGGATCATCCGCGTGTACCGCCCGCGGGCATTCACCGGCACGAACCTGCTGATTTCAGGCTCGGCCGGGGTGCAGATTGAACTCTGGGACCTGGAGGGCGAGAACATCACCCTGCCCGTGGAGAACTCCCTGACCCGCCGAACCCTGCCGGCTGCCGAGGTGGTCCGCGGCACCGTGGAAAAGCACGGACTGCTCTGGCCGACCATCGAGAACATGTTCGCGGACCACGCCACGGACATCCGGTTCGACATCGATCTGGTGTTCTCCTGGGTGGACGGCAGTTCCCCCGAGTTCCAGGCCGCCCGCGCCGCCCGGATGAGCGGCGCCGTGGTGGGCGAAGGCGACGACCACGAGGCCCGGTTCCGGCAGATCAACGAATTGAAGTACGCCCTCCGTTCAGTGCACATGTTCGCCCCCTGGATCCGCCGCATCTTTATTGCCTCGGACTCGCCGCGGCCGGACTGGCTGGCTGAGCACCCGTCCGTCACCTTCGTGCCTGCCTCCGAACACTTCAAGGACCCGTCCGTGCTGCCCACGCACAACTCCCAGGCGGTCGAGGCCCAGCTGCAGCACATCCCGGGACTGGCGGAACACTTCCTGTACTCCAACGACGACATGTTCTTTGGCCGCCCCGTTGCCCCGGACATGTTCTTCTCCCCGGGCGGGATCACCAAGTTCATTGAAGCCAGCACCCGGATTGGCCTGGGCGCCAATGATTCCGAGCGCAGCGGCTTCGAAAATGCTGCGAGAGTGAACCGCCGGCTGCTCTGGGAGCGCTTCGGCCGGGTCACCACCCGCCACTTGGAACACACGGCAGCTCCCCTGCGCCGCAGTGTCCTGCTGGAAATGGAGGCGGAGTTCCCCGAGGAGTTCGCCGCCACGGCCGCGAGCACCTTCCGGGCCAAGGACAACATCTCCGTGACCAACTCGCTCTACCACTACTACGCGCTGCTCACAGGCCGGGCGGTCACGCAGGAGACGGCGAAGGTCCGGTACGTGGACACCACCAGTTACGCCGGCCTGAAGATGATGGACCGGCTGCTCGCCAAACGCCACAAGGACATGTTCTGCCTCAATGACGGAAGCTTCCCGGAAGTCCCCGCGGCGGAACGGGCCGAACGGGTGACGGACTTCCTCGAAAAGTACTTCCCGGTCCGGGCACCCTGGGAAAAGTAGGGAATTAAACAACGACGGCGCGGAACGCACGAAAAGTGCGGCCGCGCCGTCGTTGTTTGTGGAAGTTCCTTACCGGGTAACTACCACGTGCTCATTGGGCACGCAGTGGGTCATGGTGAGGCCTTCGACGTTCCGGGGACCGTTGTGGCCCAGGTTCTTCATGCGCTCGGTTTCTTCCTCGTTGAGTGTCTGGGTAGCCAGCGGGCCGAGATCCTTGATCTCGTCCAAGCTGATGCCCAGGCCCTCGCCGACGCGTGCGCCCAGCTCGTCATCGCTCATGTAGAAGTGCCAGAGCATGCGCTCCTGCACCGGACGGACAGCCTGGCCGACGTTGGCAACGAAGTTGGCGACCAGGTCGTCCTTCTCCCACTGCTCCATCAGCTGGTAGCGCTGGCCGGCCTGCATGTAATCGTTCGTGCGGGGCAGGCGGGCGCGGGTCAGGCGGCCCTCAGGCTCGGGGCCAACTTCGGCCTGCTCCGGCTTGGCTGCTTCCTGCAGGCCGCCGGTGATGTTCGGCTCGTAGTTCACGTGCGGGTTCTGGCCCGGCGCGAGGTCGGTGCCGAAGGACATCTGGCCGCCGCGCTGGTTGGTGGCGACGCGTGCGTTCTTCGCGGAGTTCACCGGAAGCTGCAGGTAGTTCGGGCCTACGCGGTAGCGCTGCGTATCGGAGTAGCTGAACGTACGGCCAACGAGCATCTTGTCGTCGGAAAAGTCCAGCCCGTCCACCAGGACACCGGTACCGAAAGCGATCTGCTCGTTTTCGTTGTGGTGGTCCGTGATGTTGCGGTTCAGGGTCATGGTGCCCACGTACTTGGGCTCAAACTCCTGCTCCGGCCAGGTCTTGGTGTCGTCCAGCGGATCGAAGTCCAGTTCCGGATGATCGTGGTCATCCATGAGCTGAACGTACAGGTCCCACTTGGGGTAGTCGCCGCGTTCGATGGCCTCGTAGAGGTCCTTCGAGGCGTGGCCCAGGTCGTTGGCCTGGATGTTCGCGGCGTCTTCCTCGGTCAGGGACTTCACGCCCTGCTGCGGGAGCCAGTGGTACTTGACCAGCTTCGATTCGCCGGCGGCGTTGACCCAGCGGTAGGTGTTCACGCCGAAGCCCTGCATGTGGCGGTAGTCCGCGGGGATGCCGCGCGGGCTGAAGAGGTTGACCAGCATGTGCATGGCTTCGGGAGTCTGCGACATGAAGTCGAAGATGCGGGCCGGTTCCTGGCGGAACGTGACGGGGTCCGGCTTCAGGGAGTGGATCACGTCCGGGAACTTGATGGCATCGCGGATGAAGAAGACACCCAGGTTGTTGCCGACCATGTCCCAGTTGCCGTCTTCGGTGTAGAACTTGACGGCGAAGCCGCGGGGGTCGCGTGCGGCCTCGGAGGAGTCACGTCCGCCGATCACGGAAGAGAAACGGATGGCAACATCGGTCTTCTTGCCCGGCTCGGAGAAAAGCTTGGCGCGGGTGTACTTGGCAATGGGCTCGTCGCCCCACTTGCCGGAAGCCTCGAACTCGCCGTACGCCACGAAACCGCGGGCATGGACTACGCGCTCGGGGATCCGCTCACGGTCGAAGTGGCTGATCTTCTCGAGGAGCTGGTAGTTCTCAAGCGTGGCCGGGCCACGGGCTCCCACGGTCCGGGTGTTCTGGTTGTCGTAGACCGGGTGTCCCTGGCGTGTGGTCAGGGTCTTCGGGTCTCCGGCGTCGTTCTGGCCGGAAGTGGAATGCTGCTGTCCTGCATCTGTCATAAACGTGTGCTCCTCGGTGGTGAGGTTTATTGCTGGCGGGGCAATACTACCTAGTCCACTCTCTTGCAAGTGCCGGGACAGAGTCAAGTTCATAAGCAACCTGATGGTGGCGGTGGTCGGACACCGTTGGCACACTGAGTGCATGACTAATGAAGAGCTTCCCCCGGTCGTTGAACTGTCTGATGAACAGAGCTGGAAGTACTTGGAACACACCCACCACGGCCGCCTGGCGGTCAGTGTGGCGAACCGGCCCAGCATCTATCCCATCAACTATCTGGCACACGACGGCGTGCTCCTCCTTCGCACCGCGCCGGGCACGAAGCTGGCGGAAATGGCGGTCAATACGTACGTCGCGTTCGAAGCCGACGGCGTCCACAGCGATCAGGCCTGGTCCGTCGTCGTCAAGGGGACAACCCGCTTCCTGGAGACGGGCGCCGAGATCGAAGCGGCGGACAGCCTTCCCCTGCAGCCCTGGGTTCGGACGGAGAAGTACCGCTACGTGGAGATTGTGCCCGAAACCGTCACCGGCCGGTTCTTCAACCTGGGTCCGGAGCCGTCCCGGGACTAGGCGGATGTCAGTGTGAGCGCATCTGGTAGCCGGATACCTGCTTCCGCCAGGCGGGCAGCGGTTTCCTCCGGCCCCACCTGCTCCCCCACGGTGCCGCTTTCCTCCAAAGGCACCACGGAGTGCACCACCGAATCTTCGTAGAGGTGGACCATGTTGTAGCCCTGGCCCGCGTCTTGGCCTCGGGTTCCCGGCGTCGTGAGGTCCTGCGTGTAACAGGTGGCTGACGCCACGGACACGGGGATTCCGGCGAAGGTCCCGAACGTCGAATAGTGCAGGTGCCCGGCAATGATGGCCCGGACGTCGCTGCCCGCCAGGACGCCTGCAAGCCGGTGCTGCTGCCGCAGTTCGACCAGGACGGAGAGGTCCTGCACGCTGGGGACCGGCGGATGGTGCATTGCGAGGATGGTTCCCTCCGGAGCGGCCGTCTGCAGTTCACGGCGCAGCCAGGCAAGCTGGCCGTCGCTGAGCTCCCCGTGGTGGTGGTCCGGGACCGTGGTGTCCAGGGTGATGATCCGCAGCCCGCCGAGGTGGTGCACCTGGTCCACGGGTGACATTTCCGGGGCCTCGTCCAGCAGGACCTGGCGGAAAGCCGCGCGGTTGTCGTGGTTGCCCATCGCCCAGATCACCCGGGCGCCCATCCGCTCAGCCGCAGGGAGAACGATCTCCCGGAGCTTGGCGTAGGCGCCGGCTTCCCCGCGGTCCGCCAGGTCGCCGGTGAAAATCAGAGCTTCGGGCCGTTGTCCGCTGTCTTCGAGGCGGGCGAAAAGCGCACGGAGTTTGGCATGGCTGTCCACTGCGCCATACAGGCGGTTGTCACCCCCGAGCAGGTGCGTGTCGCTGAGATGGAGGAGGAAATGACGCGGGCGAGGATGCTCACCCGGGAGGTATTCCATCGGAACCTTCTTGTGTCGACAGCTGCTGCAGCGTACCCCTTTATGAAAGCAGAGATGGCGACCGGTGAGTAACCTGTTCCCCCGCGTTTCGGACATTTTTGCCCCGCTCTTCGCCACCGTTCGTTCCAGCGTCTACTCTGGCGCAGGCACCGCGGCGGCCGTAGGCTCGGAATTGCATCGTCTGTGAAGGGACCCCCATGAAACTCAGCCACATTCCCCTGCGCCTGACCACCGGCGCCTACATCCTCAACTCCGGCCTCAACAAGCGCAATATGGATGCCGAAAACGCGGCCTACCTGCAGCAGATGGCCGCCCATGCCTTTCCCCAGGTACAGGACATTGAACCGGCGAAATTCGGCAAGCTGCTCAGCACGGCCGAGATCTGCGTGGGGCTGTCCCTGCTGCTCCCGTTCGTCCCCAGCCGTCTGGCCGGGCTCATGCTCGGCTGTTTCTCGGGCGGCATGGTGCGGATGTACCTCATGACGCCGGGAATGACCGAGGCAGACGGCATCCGCCCCACCCCCGACGGCCTCGGGCTGGCGAAGGACACCTGGATGGCCGGCATTGCGGCCGCACTGGTCCTGGACCGCAAGCGGCCGAAGACCAAGGTCAAGGTCGTCACGGTTCCGACGCCGGTGATGGGTACCGCAGCAGCGGTCGGGGCCAAGGGTGCTGCCAAAGCCGCCAAGGCCGCCAAAGCCGCCAAGACTGAGAAGGCTGCGAAGGCTGCCAAAGCCGACAAGCACGGAAAGGCCGTGAAGGTCGCCAAGGCCGCTGCAGCCGTGAAGGTTGCCAAGGCCGCCAAGGACCGTGCCGGGAAGTCCGGCGGCAAATAGGCTCCAGCGCGGCTACTGCAGGTCGATGATCCCCTTCACCAGGGCGGATACGGCTCCGAGATAGGCCAGGATAACGACGACGCGGCGGGCCGTGGACTCGGGAACGTGCGGTGCCAGCCGGCTTCCGGCTCGAAGCCCGGCCACCGTGAGGATGCCCAGCAGTGCCCAGATCCACCAGGCAAGCTGCGGCCACTCCCCCGGGTCCACCACGGCGTGGGCCGCCAGTGTCACGATGCTCAGGGTGGCAAGGAAGGGCTGCATGGTTGCCATGAAAGAGGCCTGCGGCCACCGGGCCAGTACCGCGTAGGCGCTCACGGCCGGAACCCCTGCTCCGGCCATGGAGTTGCTGATGCCGGCCAGAAGTCCTGCAGCAGTTTTCGGCGAACCTCCACGCAGCACCACCTCGGTGCGGTTCAGCACCAGGGATGAAGTCAGGGCGGCGAGCATGAATATTCCGACCCCGATTTCCAGCGGTCCCACTGGAAGGACCGATGCCGCATACGTTCCCAGCACGACGCCGAGCGCCGCCGGGACGGCCAGCGAGGCGTACATTTTCCAGTCGATTCGCTGCCAGACGTGCCGGATCACCAGACCGGCGGCGAGCATCCCGCAAACATTGGTTACCACGACACCCGGGTACGGGCCGAGGGCAACAATGAAGAACGGCGCCAGCAGCAGCCCGAAACCAATCCCGGCCACACGCTGCGCGATTCCCCCAACAAAGACGGCGATCAAGATGGCCAGCAGCAGTCCGGAATTCACTGCCGAAGTCTATGGCGGAAAACTGCAGGCTCCCAATTCCTCCGCATACGCAAATTACGCAACACGACGGAAACAACCCGGTGGCAGAATCGGCGCATGTTCCTCACTCCCGCTGATAAGGACAAGCTGCTGCTTAGCGTTGCCGGCATGGTGGCACGGGACCGCCGCGAACGCGGCATCCGGCTCAACTACCCCGAGGCCGTGGCCCTGCTTTCCTGCTGGGTGATGGAACGGGCACGCGAGGGCGGGCTGGTCGCCGACCTGATGAGCGAGGGACGCTCGGTCCTGCGCCGCGACGAAGTGTTGGAAGGGGTGCCGGAAATGATTCCGGATCTGCAGATTGAAGCCACGTTTCCTGACGGCCGAAAGCTGGTCACTATTACGGACCCGATCTCATGAACCTGGTGCCGGGTGAGATCCGTACCGCGCAGGGAGACGTAGAGATCAATGCCGGACGTGAAACCCGCAGCCTGGTGGTGACCAACGACGGCGACCGTCCGGTCCAGATCGGCTCCCACTTCCATTTCGCGGACGTGAATCCGGTGCTGCGCTTCGACCGGGATGCCGCCGTCGGCTTCCGGCTGGAAGTCCCGGCGGGTACGGCCGTCCGCTTCGAACCCGGTGCCTCCCGCGAGGTCACCCTCGTCCGGTTGGCGGGCACCGGCACCGTTCCCGGCCTTCAACTCCGGGGTACCGCGCAGGAAGGGGCCTGAACATGCGGATCAGCAGGCACGAATACGCCCACCTGTACGGCCCCACCACGGGCGATTCGATCCGGCTGGGCGATACCGATCTCTGGATCAGCCCGGAACAGGATTACACCTTCGGCGGGGACGAATCCGTCTTCGGCGGCGGCAAGAACATCCGCGAGTCCATGGCCCAGTCCACCCGGACCTCCGCCGAGGGCGCTCCGGACCTGGTGATCACCAACGTCGTCATCGTGGACCACTGGGGCATTGTGCGCGCCGACGTCGGGGTCCGGAACGGCCGGATAACGGGCATCGGGAAGTCGGGCAACCCGGACATCATGGACCGAATCGATCCGGCGCTGGTCATCGGCCCCGGAACCGAGATCATTTCCGGCGAGCGCCGGATCCTCACGGCCGGCGGTATCGACACCCACGTCCATCTGCTGGGCACGGACGCCCTGCGGGAAGCGCTTGCCTCCGGCATCACGACCGTGGGCGGCGGCGGCACCGGACCGGCCGAAGGATCCAAGGCGACGACGGTGACCCCGGGCGCCTGGAACCTGCAGGTGATGCACCGGGCACTGGACCACCTCCCGCTGAACTTCCTGCTGTACGGCAAGGGAAACACCGTCAGCCAGGCCTCGCTGGAAGAGCAGGCCCTGGCCGGAGCCGCGGGCTACAAGGTCCACGAGGACTGGGGCTCGACGCCGGCCGCCATCGATGCCGCGCTGACCGCCGCGGAGCGGTGGGGCGTCCAGGTGGCCCTGCACGCGGATTCCCTGAACGAGGCCGGCTATGTGCAGAACACGCTGGAGGCGATCAACGGCCGCGGCATCCATGTGTTCCACGCCGAGGGTGCCGGCGGCGGGCACGCTCCGGACATCATCACAGTGGCTGCCGCCGCGAACGTGCTGCCGGCGTCGACCAACCCGACCCTCCCCTTCACGGTCAACACCGTGGCGGAGCACCTGGACATGCTGATGGTCTGCCATCACCTGAATCCCCGGATCCCCGAGGACCTGGCATTTGCCGAGTCCCGGATCCGGGCCAACACCATGATGGCCGAGGACGTCCTCCAGGACCTCGGCGCCATGTCCATTACCTCCTCCGACGCCCAGGCCATGGGACGCATCGGCGAAACGATCACCCGCACGTGGCAGGTGGCGCACGTGATGAAGGAGTACATGGGCGCCACGCACTCACAGCTTCCGGCCGACAACGAGCGGGTGCGCCGTTACATTGCCAAATACACCATCTGTCCGGCCGTGGCGCACGGCATCGACCACGAGGTCGGATCCGTCGAGATCGGCAAAATGGCGGACCTGGTGCTGTGGGATCCGGCGTTCTTCGGCATCCGCCCCACCCTGGTGATCAAGGGCGGAGCCATTGTGGCTGGCCAGATGGGTGACCCCAATGCCACCCTGCCCACGCCCCAGCCCGTCTGGATGCGGGAAGCACTGGCGGGAACCGCGTCGTCGGCACCGCATCTGTCCACCTCCTTCGTGGCGCCGGCCGCGCTCGACGACGGATTGGCGGACCGCCTCGGGCTGACCCGCACACTGACCGCCATCCGCTCCACCCGGGACGTCACCAAGGCGTCGCTGCCGAACAACACGGCGCTGCCGGATATCCAGGTGAACCCGGAAACCTTTATGGTCAGCATCGACGGGCAGGTCATTGAACCGGCCCCCGCGTCCGAGCTGCCCCTGACCCAGCGCTACTCGCTGTTCTAGTGGAAGCGATGCTGCCAGCTCCCGACGTCGGTGTTGCGGCTTTCCTGCTGGCCGATTCGCGGTTGCCCTCCGGGGCGTACTCACATTCGGCGGGCCTGGAGCCTGCGGTCCTGGCCGGCCTTGGGGTCGACGGCGTGTATCCCTACCTGCTCGCCCGGCTGCACACAGTGGTCCGGGTGGAAACCGCCGCCGCGGTGCTGGCGCACCGGTCCGCCTGCGGCGCAGCGGGCATCAGCTTTGCCCGGATCGAAGCTGCCCTCGACGCGCGGACGCCCTCCGCTGCGCAGCGGGAAGCCTCGCGCCGTCTGGGCCGGGGCATGCTGCGACTGGCCGGGAAGCTGAGACCGGACTCTCCCGCCGTCGTCGAGCTGCAGCGGACCGTCCCGCGGCCCACCCGGCCCGTGGCCCTGGGCGTGACTGCCGCTGCGCTCGGCGTCGGCGAGCTGCAGCTCGCCCGGCTCTGCTGCTACGACGATGCGCAGTCGGTGGTGGCAGCTGCCCTGAAGCTGCTGCCCATCGATCCGATGGATGCCACCGCCTGGATCCTGGACGCCGCCGGAGAGATCGACGCTGTCGCCGTGGAGTCGCTGCTCATTGGCGGCTTAGACGATATTCCCGCCCTCAGCGCCCCGTTGATGGAGCACTGGGCCGAAGACCACACCACTAGAACAAGGAGACTATTCGTTGCCTGACAATTCGTTCCCCGCTGCTGCCCCGTCCACCCGTTCACTGCGCCTGGGAGTTGCCGGTCCGGTCGGTACCGGCAAGAGCTCGCTGATTGCCACGATCTGCCGGTCCATGGCCGGCGAGCTGCAGATCGGCGTGATCACCAACGACATCTACACGGATGAGGATGCCCGGTTCCTGCGCTCCGCGGGTGTGCTTCCGGAGGAGCGTATCCGCGCAGTGGAAACCGGTGCCTGCCCGCACACGGCCATCCGCGATGACGTGACCACCAACCTGCTCGCCGTGGAGGACCTGGAGTCCGACTTCGCGCCGCTGGACCTCGTCCTGGTCGAAAGCGGCGGCGACAACCTCACAGCCACCTTCTCCCCTGCCTTGGTGGACGCACAGATCTTTGTGCTGGACGTTGCCGGCGGCGGCGACGTCGCGCGGAAGGGCGGACCGGGTATTGCCCGTGCCGATCTGCTGGTGATCAACAAGATAGACCTGGCTCCGTACGTGGAAGTGGACGTGGAACAAATGGTGGCGGACGCCGTCGAGGCACGGGACGGCGCTCCGGTGCTGGCCCTTTCCCGCAAACAGCAGGACACCGTAGACGAACTCTGCGCCTGGGTCCGCGGGCTGGTGGCACTGCACCGATCCGGGCAGCATACGCCGCAGGACCCCGGACCCATGGCGCCGCATTTCCATGCGGACGAAGACGGCGGGTTTGTCCACGCGCACGGGGATGAAGACACTGTCCACCAGCACTGAGCGGGTGCCTTCTTCCGCACCGTCCGGCGCGCACCCCGCCGGGCAGCGGCCTACCCGTATCGCGGTGGAACCCTCCGGGGAGGGAGCACGTTTCGCGCTCCTGGATCAGGGGCATTATCTGGCGCCCCGTCCGGTTGCCGGGGGTTCCGGCGGTTCCGGGGGCTCCGGGGCACGGCAGCTGCGGGTGGCACTGATCGGCATCCACATGATGCTGCTCGGCGGAGACGACGTCCGGATTGAGGTGGCTGTGGGTCCGGGTGTCACCTTGGAAGTGGTCGAGCCGGCCGGCATGGTGGCCTACGACGCCGAAGGC
This sequence comes from Arthrobacter sp. zg-Y844, assembly GCF_024385465.1. Lineage (GTDB taxonomy): Bacteria > Actinomycetota > Actinomycetes > Actinomycetales > Micrococcaceae > Arthrobacter_B. The sequence goes on along the minus strand of NZ_JANFLS010000004.1, from coordinate 69,575 downwards.
AAGCAGGCCCGCTGGACGCTCGAGGCGGTGCTGGACGAGGGCGCGGTGCTGATCTGGGAGGGAGCACCGTTTGTGGCTGCCGCCGGATCCAACGTGCTGCGTGAAACCCGTGTGAAGCTGGGCGTCGGCGCCCGGGTGTTGCTCCGCGAAACGCTGGTCCTTGGCCGCTCCGGAGAGGAGGCCGGGCCGCTGCGGAGCATCACCCGGTTGACCGGCCCGAACGGGGACTACCTGTACGAAGACCTTGACCTGCGCGGCACCCGGCAACGCGCCGTCGGCGTCCTCGGCACCGCCAAGGTGCTGTCCAGTGCGACGGCGGCCGGTTGGCGGCCGCAGTCCCTGCATCCGAACGGCGCCGGGCCGGTCGGCGGCCCCAGGCCCGGTAACGGCGCCGGGCGGGGTGACGGCAGTGCACGGCGCCTGGATTTAGCGGCGGAGGGAGCAGTGATCCGGGCGCTTTCGGATACGGCACATGAAGCCGCACGGGAAACCGACCCCGTCTACCGGTCGTGGAAGGACCAGCTGCGCGGTGAGGCCCCTGCCTGATCCGGTGCACCTGTTCGTGGCAGAATCTGCGTATGTTCACGGACCGATACCCCATCCGCCAGGTTCGGGAGCACCCCTTGGAACCCCTGGACCGGCAGAAGTGGCCTGCAACCCTCCCGCCGGTGGCGCAGCTGCTGAAGGCGGGCCTTGACCTTGCCCAGGCCACAGTCTTGGTGGGCGAAAACGGGTCCGGCAAGTCCACGCTGATCGAATCGGTGGCACTGGCATTTGGCCTCTCCCCCGAAGGCGGTTCCACCGGTGCCCGCCACACCACCCGCAGCACCGAATCAGAGCTCAGCCGCCACCTGCAGCTGGTCCGTAATCCCGGCGGGACGAAGCGGGGCTACTTCCTGCGGGCCGAGACCATGCACGGTTTCTTCACCTACTTGGAGGAGAACCCCTCCACATCCCGTCTGGATGTGGAGTTCCATTCCCTCTCGCACGGGGAATCCTTCCTGGCGCTGGCGGAGGACAGGTTCCGCGGCCCGGGGCTGTGGGTGCTGGACGAGCCCGAATCCGCGTTGTCCTTCTCCGGCTGCCTGGCACTGCTGGGTGTCCTGAAGGACAAACTTGCGGACGGCAAGTCGCAGGTCCTGCTCTCCACCCACTCGCCGCTGCTCGCTGCGCTTCCGGGAGCCCGGATCCTCGAGCTGGGTCCATGGGGATTCCGGGAGCGTCAGTGGGACGAACTCGATCTGGTGACCTATTGGAAGAGTTTCCTCAACGGTCCGGAACGCTACCTGCGGCGGATCTAGCGGGCCGGCTCCACTAAGCCGCTGCCGGTGCGGCGGACTCAGCCCTTCTCTGCCGCAGCCAGCCGCTCCCCCGAGACCCGCCAAAATGCGTAGGCAATTCCCCAGACGCCAACAAACAGACCCACCACTGAGAAGCCGAGATACTCCAGGTTCAGGTTCCCCAGCCACGCGACGGGGCCCGATTCCAGCGCCAGTGTCTCGGTGAACAGTCCGCCAAGCACCCATGCGCCGACGCCGAAGGCAGCCAGCACCGAAACGGCTGTAATGACCAGGTTGTAGAACAGCTTCCGTTTTGGAGAGTCGAAGGCCCACCGGTACACCCGGCTCATGAGGATCCCGTCCAGCGAATCGAAAAGGACCATGCCCGCGGTGAACAGCAGCGGCAGCACCATCACCGCCTGCCACGGCAGGACGACGACGGCGCCGCCCGCCACCACAAACAGGCCGATGGTGGTGGCGGTGTCCAGCCCGAGCCCGAACAGGAACCCGAGTGGATACAGCTTCCAGGCCTTATCCACGCGGCGTGCCACCGGAGCCAGCATCCGGGCAACCAATCCGCGCTGATCCAGCGTCCGCTCCAGCTCGACCTCGTTGTATCTCCCGTCCCGTAGTTTCCGGTACGCCCGGACAATGCCGCGCAGTGCCAGCAGGTTGATGGCCCCGATTGCCAGCAGGAAGGTGCCGGAAACAGCCGGCCCCCACACCCCGGAAAACTGTCGAAGCACCGAGGCATCGTCGGTGAGCTGCCCGGCGACTGCGTCAACGCCGGCCGCGAGCAGTCCGACGGCGAGCAGCACAACGGTTGAATGGCCCAGGGCAAACCAGAACCCGGTCGAGACCGGCGGGTCGCCACCGGCAGCCAGTTTCCGGCTCGTGTTATCGATCGCCGCGATATGGTCCGCATCGAATGCATGCCGCACGCCCAGCAGGTAGGCGGTCAAGGCAAGTCCGGCGCCGAACCCTGATCCGGCGGCCGTGCTGTATCCGTGCGGTGCGACCGCCAGCAGGAAACCGCCCCACCCCAGCAGGTGCAGCGCGAGGACGGCGAGCCCCATCCACGCCAGTGTCCGACGACGGCGGGGGTCGTGCGGGGCGGCTGGACCAGACAGGGCAATGGGACGGGAGGGTGCAGTCATGGGCCGATCGTAGGGAACGTAGATTTCCGCGACGTAACAGCGGGGTCGGAATATTTGGCAGCCTCCTCGGTTATGCCTTTATGAGCACACTGGAGAGCACACCTCGTATTCGGACCATCGGTTTTGTCGGCAGCGGGAACATCGGTTCACAGTTGGCGCGGCTCGCCGTGAAGCAGGGGTACGACGTCGTCCTCAGTAACTCGCGGGACCCCGAGACCCTCCAGGCACTCATCATGGAATTGGGCGGGCATGCCCGCGCAGCCACCCCGGCCGAAGCCGCGAAAGCCTCAGACGTAGTGGTGGTGAGCATCCCGTTGAAGAACTACGCGGATGTGCCGGTGGAGGAACTGCGCGGCAAGACCGTCATCGACACCATGAACTACTACCCCCAGCGGGACGGGAACATCGCCGAGCTCGACGACGAGTCCCTCACCACCAGCGAACTCCTGCAGAACCACCTGCCCGATTCGCACGTGGTGAAGGCGTTCAACAACATCGCGGCCGATCACTTGACCAGCCAGGCTACCCCCGCCGGAACGCCGAACCGCCGCGCGCTGCCGATTGCCGGCAACGACGCGGCGTCCAAAGAACTGGTGACGTCCCTGATTCGCGAATTCGGGTTCGACGTCGTCAACGCCGGTCCGCTGGCCGAAGGCTGGCGCTGGCAGCGCGACACACCTGCCTATGTGAAGGCGCTGGATACCAAGGGGCTGGAACAAGCCCTTGCCAATGCCGTCCGCTACGCAGACATGCCGTAGCGGACGACGCTACGGGATCAGCACCAGGCGGATCGGGTTGCCTTCCTTCGCGTCGAGCGCCTTGACCGCCTGCTCGGCGTCGGCCAGCGGGATGCGCGCACTGACGGACTTGGCGAAATCGAGCCGGCCCAGCCGGGCCAGAGACACCAGCTGCGGCACGTGGTGCGCGTCCGAGCCGTAATGGCCGCGGATCTGCTTGCGTGCGAAGGAGAAACCGGTGCTGTCATTGATGGTCATCGGCTTGCCGGACAGACCCACGAGCACGAGGCGTCCGCTCCGGCCCAGGCAGTTGATGGCCTGGGTCCGGACGGCGTCAACACCGGCGAAGTCCAGGGCGACGTCGAGCCCCTGTCCGGCGGTGGCGGCCTTCATCGCGTCCGAGAAGTCCTCCGCCATCGGATCAAGCGCCAGATCGGCACCGAATTCCAGGGCACGCTCCCGGGCCTCGGGGATGGGATCAACGGCAATGATGGGCGCGGCACCAATCAGGCGCAGCAGCTGGACACCGTGCGCACCGAGCCCGCCGATGCCCCAGACGCCCACTGCTTCACCGGCGCGCACTTCAGCAGTGGAGGCAATGGCAGCCCAAGGAGTGGACACGGCGTCGGGAATGATGGACGCCTGGTCGAAGGGAATGTCATCACCCAGCGGCACCAGCACACCGGCGGGAACCACGAGGTACTCGGCCCAGCCGCCGTCGTAGTCAACGCCCATCGTGAGCGTGACGCCGTTGTATTCGTACCCGGCCTGCACCACCACCCGGTCGCCGGGAGCAACGGAGGTGACACCTGCACCGGGAAGGTCCACGGTGCCGGCCACCTCGTGGCCGAGGGTGACCTCGTTGCCCTGGAGGAACTGCGGACGCAGCAGGCCCTGGATCAGGTGGACGTCGGACAGGCACACGCCCGCGGCTCCGACCTTGATGCGCACGAAGCCCGGGCCAGGATCGGGAATCGGAACTTCCTGCATGGCGAAGGTGCCGGTCTCTACGTTGAGCCGTCCTGCAATCATGGTGCCGTTAGACATGGAAAACCTCTTCTGAGCTGAGAACTGCGGGAGCAGACGCGGCCGCAGTTCTCATTATCTGCCGGTGCCGCCAATGCGCAAAAAGGCGGCACCCGCTACCGGATGCCGCCCTCCTGCCCGCAGGATGACTGCTCAGGCCTGCAGGATCACCTTCAACGCGTTCGTTTCCGCGGCCCGGGAGAAGGTGTCGTAAGCCGTGAGGATGTCGCCCAGCGAATAGCGGTGGCTGATGAACTCCTCGGCCGGCAGCTTCCCTTCGGCAATCAGCTTCAGGAGCATGGACAGGGTATTCGTGTTGACCAGGCCCATGCTGATGTTGATGTTCTCGATCCACAGCCGGTCCAGCTCCAGGCTCACGGGCGTCCCGTGCACCCCCACGTTGGCCACGTTGCCGCCGGGCCGGACGATACTGGTGCACATCTCGAACGTGGCAGGGATACCGACGGCCTCCACCGCGACGTCCACGCCCCAGCCATCCGTCAGGTCCATGATCTGTTCCCGCCAGTTCTTATCCCCGGAGTTCACTCCGTGGGTGGCACCGAATTTTCGGGCCTGCTCCACCCGGTTGGCGTCCAGGTCCACGGCGATGATTTTCGCGGCACCGTACAGTCCCGAGGTCGCAATCACGGCCAGCCCCACGGGGCCGGCGCCGATCACTGCGACGACGTCGCCCGGCTGGACCTGCCCGTACTGCACGCCCATTTCAAACCCGGTGGGGAAGATGTCGCTGAGCAGGACACCGTGCTCCTGGGAGACGTTTTCCGGCAGCCGGTACATGGACGTGTCCGCATACGGCACACGGATGTACTCGGCCTGCGTCCCGTCGATCAGGTGTCCGAAGATCCACCCAATGCCGGGCTGCCCTTCCTCTCCGGTGCAGTGCGAGTAGAGCCCCTCCTTGCAGAAACTGCAGGAACCATCCGCCGAGACGCAGGACAGGATTACTTTGTCCCCGGTCTTGAAGGCGTTCACCCCGGAGCCCGTCTCCGTGACGGTGCCGACACCCTCATGGCCTAGGATCCTGCCCGGCGTAACTGCCGGTACGTCGCCCTTGAGGATATGCAGGTCGGTGCCGCAGATGGTGGTGGTATCTATCTTGACGATGGCATCGCGCGGGTCTTGGATCTGGGGGTCGGGAACGTCCTTCCAGGACTTCTGGCCGGGGCCTTCATAAACGAGTGCTTTCATAGTGTCCTCGCCTGCTCATCCGACTTACGTGCAGGACCTCTGATGCGCCTGCATTTCGGGAGCTTCCCTGAGCGTGCCTTTTTCGGGGCCGCCGTCGGATGCTTTCAAGCCTAGGTCCCGCCCGTGGCTGTCCGGAAGAAGCGGCGGGCTATCGTCCCTCCACATAGAGCCATTGACCCCGTTCACGGACAAAGCTGCTTCGTTCCTGCTGCGTACCGCGCTGACCGTCCTGCCGGTAATGGGCACGGAATTCAACCGTGCCGGTGTTGTCCAGGGGACCTCCGCCGGAGGTGGAAAGGATATCCAGGCGCCGCCATTCGATCCCGGTGTCCAGTTCGAGGTTCGCGGGGCGGTGGTCCGGATGCCACGTGGCCAGCAGGTAGGGAACGTTTCCGGTGGCGAAGGCACTGTACCGCGAGCGCATCAGCGCCTCCGCGGTGGGGGCGGTGGCGCCTCCGGAGTGGAAGCGCCCGCAGCAGTTCCCGTAGGTTTCCCCGCTAAGGCACGGGCAGCGGCTTTCCTCGGTGACAGGGGTGGACGGGACGGGTGTAGAGGTACTCATCGCTCCAGTATCCCGCGCCGGTGCGTTACGGCCCGAAGTTGTCCTGCAGCCGCTCCAGGTTCTGCCCGATCTCCCCCGGGATGACGCCTCCGTCCGGCAGCGCCCCCACGCGCCCGAGCATCAGGACCACCGCCGCCGTCAGCACGGCCATCACCAGGACGGCAAGCAGGGCTCGTCCGGCGAAGGACTGCCGCGGTTCGACGAGCACCTGTACACGCGGCGTCGGCTCGGACAACGGCTTTGCGGCTACCGTCCCTACGGTGGGCGGGACACTCGGCGGAGACGTGATCTGCCCGGACAGGGCCGGCAGGTCCATGGGCGGGGGAACCGAAGGCAGGGGCGCCGAGGGATGCCCGCCCAGGGCCTGGCCGCCATCGGTCCCGTCCGCTTCCCTTGGGGTAACGACGACGCCGGCTCCCCCGGCGGCGTCGTCGGCTTTCACGGAGGCAACATCCGCCTGCGTTGCCGGTCCGCTCCACGGGTCCCAGTCCGGTTCGGCGGGAGCCCGGTCTGCGGGAGCCGGCGGACCTGCTGGTCCACCCGGGCCCGAGGCCAGCTGCGGTACCCGTCCCGGCTGCACCGTCCCTTCCGCCCAGCGGTAGTCCAACAGGGTCGCGGACACTTCAGCGGCCGTCGGCCTCAGGTCCGGGTCCCGGCTGGTCATGGCGGAAAGCAGGCCGCGCCAATGGCTTTCCAGGGACTCTGGAATCGCGGGGTCGCGGCTGAGGCGGGCGACCGCCGCCTCGATAGCGCTGCCGTTAAACTCCACCCTTCCCGTGACGGACTCAAGCAACACCAGGCCAAGGGAGTAAATGTCGCTTGCTGCCTCTGCCCCGAGTCCGGACGCCTGTTCCGGGCTGAGGTAGTTGGCGGTGCCGAGGGTGGCACCGGCAGCAGTGATCCGTGCGCCGCCCAGTATCCGGGCGATACCGAAATCCGTCAGCTTGGCCCGCGGCGATGTCCCCGCGACAGCCGGCGGCAGAAGGATGTTTGCCGGCTTGACGTCACGGTGAACCACACCCCTGTCATGGATATAGGCCAGGGCTCCCGCCAGCTCGGCCCCGATGGAGGGGACATCCGCAGACAGGACGGCACCCTCGCGCAGGCGCTTGCGCAGGTCCGGACCGTCCACCAGCTCCATGACCAGATACGTCCGCGGCTCCCCCGCTTTGCCGTTCCCGTCCCCGGGGCCGGCGTCGTCCTTGCCCGCATCGAACAAGGTGACCAGGCCCGGATGCGAAAGTGAAGCGAGGAGGCGCATCTCGTTTTCCTGGCGCCCGATGTCGTCCGGAGCCACGGCACTGGCGCGGAAGAGCTTCACCGCAATGTCGCGGCCGAGCGCTTCATCCTGGCCTCGATAGACGGTGGCCATGCCCCCGCGTCCAATTGGTTCGATGAGTCGGTATCGGCCTGCGATGAGCCTGTCGAGGCCACCTGTTGCGCTGGTTTCCATCCTGCAACCTTCTCTCGCCGCTAATAGCGTAGCTGAGCAGAATCGCTGCGTAGATGGCCCGTAAGCACTTTTCTTTTACTCTGTTTTACCCCTCGTGGAAGCCCGCCTGCTGCGCTAAACTAGCCCGCCGCGAAAGGTCCGCGGCGGGCCGGCCTGCGGGAGCTCTTCCGGAAGTTTCCGTGCCGCTACAGCGCCTTGGCGATGTTGTCCCACAGCTGCTGGATGCCCAGCGCAATGAACAGCAGCGCCGTGAAACCGAGGGCGAGGTTGGTATGGAGCTTGTTGGCCCATTGCTTGGGGATGCGGCGGCCGTTGAGCAGGCCGAGCAGGGTCACCGCAAGGAAGGGCATAAACAGCGAACCCAGTACGCCGTAGACCAGGATCAGGCCGATGGGTTGTCCGAGCTGGAACAGGATCATCGGCGGGAAGGTCAGCCAGAGGACGTAGAAGCGGAAGTACTTTCCGCCGATACGGGTGTCGGGGTGGCCGGATTCCTTGCCTCGGATGTTCCCCCAGAAATCGGCGAACATCAGCGAGACGCCGTTCCACACCCCGATGATCGAGGAGAAGGAGGCGGCCCAGAACCCGATCAGGAATCCGGTGCCAACTACGTCTCCGTATTCCAGCTTCAGCACGTCGTACAGATCCAGCAGGCCTTCGTCGCCGCTGGAAAGGGAAACTCCTGCGGAACGGACCACTTCCGCGCCGACAATGAGCATCGCCACCACGAAAAGGCCCGTCATCACGTACGCCATGGAATTGTCGATGCGCATGACCCGCATCCATTTGGGGGTGTACCAGCCTTTTTCCCGCAGCCAATACCCGTACGCGGCCAAGGTGATGGTTCCGCCCACACCGCCGGCCAATGCCAGTGTGTAGAACACTCCGCCCTCGGGGATCATCGGAATCAGTCCGGCGAACATCGCCGGAATATTCGGCACGGCAATCACGGCCAGCCCCACCACCGTGACGAACATCAGCCCCACCAGCACGGCGGTGATTTTCTCGAAGGTGGCGTATCTGCCGAACCACACCATAACGAAACCGGCCAGGCCCATCAGGACCGCCCACGCCGTCAGCGGGAGGGCGGGGAAAACCGCGGCCAACGGCAACGCAGCGGAGGACATGGCGGTGGCTCCGTAGATGAAGCCCCAGATCATGATGTAGGGGCCGAAATACCAGGTGGTCCATTTACCCAGGGACCGCCAGCCCTCGAAGATGGTCAGACCGGTTGCAAGGGTGAAGCGTCCGGCACCCTCCACCAGGATGATTTTCAGGACGACGCCGAGGATCACCGCCCAGAGCAGCGCGTACCCGTAGCGGGATCCGGCAACGAGGGTGGCCACCATGTCGGCGGCGCCGACGCCGGTAGCCGCCACCACGAGCCCGGGGCCGACCAGCTTCCATTTGGCGGGTGCACCGCCGTCGTCGTCCACTGCATCGGAGTGGTTTACGGGCCTCTTGGGAGGGGTATCAGCCGACATGCCTGGTTCCTAACCTTGGGGTGCGCGTGTGGCCGGAGCTTACCCCATGGTGCACGCCGCTCCGAGCCCGGTTAGCTTCGCATCCAGGCTGGGGCACACGGCATTCGGCGGGTCATCCTGCGTTAGATTGCTCACGCGTCCCGGCCCGCCCGCGAGGGCCGGCAATGGACGGCCAGCGAAAGAATCCGGCGGGCAAAACAAAAGCAGGACGGGAATTAATCCCGTCCTGCTCCTGATTCAAGCCGGCCCGTGAAACGGACCTAATGTCTTATTAGACAGCCTGGATGTTAACCGCCTGCGGACCCTTGGGGCCCTGCTCGGTGTCGAAAGTGACCTTCTGGTTCTCTTCGAGAGACCGGTAGCCACTGGAGTTGATAGCGGAGTAGTGGGCGAAAACATCGGCGCTGCCGTCATCGGGCTCGATGAATCCGAAGCCCTTTTCAGCGTTGAACCATTTCACGGTACCTGTTGCCATTTTTAATCATCCTTCTGAACGAAACCTGCCCCGACCTTCGGGGAGTTTCACGCTGCCGTGCCTTCCATGCAAAATACAGAAAAAGCGGCTGGCCCTAGATCTGGGTTTCGCCGCTTGAACGTACAAATTGCACAACACTGCAACAACAAAAGTATACCGCGCACCCCGTGGAGAGTCACCCCTCCGCAAGCACCTAGGCTTGAAGTATGGACTCCCCGATCGAGAACTACCTACGCAGGATCCACGCCGAGATAGCCGGATTGAAAGACGGCACCCCGTACCGCGGCATACCGGCCATGGCCAATGTGAACCCGGATTGCTTCGGGATTGCCCTCGCCACCGCCGACGGCTTTGTCTATGAGGTTGGGGATACCCGCGAAGAGTTCAGCATCCAGTCCATCTCCAAGCCCTTCACCTACGCCCTGGCCCTCGCAGACCTGGGCATGGAAGCGGTCGACGAGAAGGTGGACGTGGAACCGTCCGGGGACTCCTTCAACGAAATCTCCCTGGCCGAAGGTACCGGCCGCCCGGCCAACGCGATGATCAATGCCGGCGCCCTGACCGCCACCTCCCTGGTCAAAGGATCCGGCGGCAGGTCCCGGTTCAAGCGCATCCTGGATACCTACTCGGCCTTCGCCGGCCGTGACCTCGACGTGAGCCAGCGGATTTACGCCTCCGAGCTGAGGTCCGGCCACCGCAACACCGCGCTGGCCTATCTGCTGCGCTCCTTCGGAATCATCGAGTCCGATCCCGCCCCGATTATCAAGGACTACTTCCGGCAGTGCTCGGTCATGGTCAACGCCCGCGACCTGGCCCTGATGGCCGCCACTCTGGCCAACAGCGGCCGCCACCCCCTCTCCGGAGAAGAAGTCCTGGACCTGGCCTCGGTGGAACGCGTCCTTTCGGTGATGACCACCTGCGGCATGTACGACGACGCAGGATCCTGGATCAGCAGCGTAGGCATGCCCGCAAAGTCCGGCGTGGCCGGCGGCATCCTTGCCGTCCTGCCCGGTCAAGTAGGCCTGGCCGTCTATTCCCCTCCCCTGGACGCCCACGGCAACAGCGTGCGAGGGGTGGCGGTCAGCCAGCGGCTCTCCCACGACCTCGGCCTCCACTTTGTCCGGGCTGCACGGACCGGCCGCTCCGCCATCCGCGCCATCTACGACATCACCTCCACTCCTTCCGGCATCCGCCGGACGGACGAAGCTGCGGAGATCCTGGCCGAGCACGGCCATCGGGTCCAGGTGATCGAGCTCAACGGCGACCTGCTCTTCGCCGGGGCCGAGTCCATGGTGCGGGCCCTTACCGAGCTGCCCGACGACGTCGAACTCGTCATTGCCGATCTGCGCAGCGTGGACGAAGTGTCCGACGTCGCTATCCGGCTGATTGCCGAGGCGGAAGACATGCTCCGCCGTGCCGGGCGCGAGCTGGCCCTGGTGGATGTCGAGGGGTCGGTTACGGCCGCACTGCAGGAACTGGACCGGAAGACGGAATCCTTCACCATGCGTTCCGCGGCCATCGAGTGGTGCGAAAACAGGCTGCTGGAAGGCTACGGCACCGAGCTTGTCCTGCCGGACAGCATCGATCCAGCAGACTCCCCGGCGCTCAGCCCGCTGGACCCCGAAGAAGCGCAGCTGCTGCAGCAAATGATGGAGGACCGGGCGTACGACGACGGCGACGTGGTCCGGCGCGTAGGCCAGCGCTTCGGGGGTGTCTTCTTCATCGTTTCCGGGCACATCACCACGTCCATGCCCGGTCCGGACGGCAGCAGGGTCAAACTCGCCACGCTGGGTCCGGGCATGACCTTCGGTGAAATGGCGATGGGTGAGGACAAACGCCAGGAAACCACCGTCAAGGCGGCGGGACCGGTGAAGGTCAAGGTGCTGACCGCCGACTCGATCGACGAGCTGGCTGAAAAGGATCCGGTGCTGAGCATGAACCTGTGGAAGGCCCTGACCCAGGACGCGTACAGCCGGGTTGAACAGTACCTGCGCGAGGCAGCCGTCCGGATTCACGACTGAGGGCGCTGCGGCGGGCCTCCGCAGCCTCCTGCTCCGGCGCTGCGGCGGCTCCTGCTCCGGCACCCGGAACGGCGGCAACGAAATTCCTCGCTCGCAGGGCTCGCAGGAATATTAAAGCCGCCTAACCCGGGCGCCTGCACGGTATGTCGGGCCCGCACTTTCCAGCTGTCCGGACCCCCTGCGCTTTGTCCGGATCCCTGCAGTTTGTGCCAATCCCTGCGCCGCGCAGCGCGGGAATCCTGACAAACTGCAGGGAAACCCGCTTTCCGGCGACCTTCAGCCCAAGCACGCCGGTTAAACACAAGAGCAGGACGGGAGATCCCGTCCTGCTCTATGTAGTATCGGCGCTAAGCGGCCGTTACAAAGTCTCTAAGAAATTTAGAGGGCCTGGATGTTCGAGGCCTGCGGGCCCTTGGGGCCCTGCTCGGTGTCGAAGCTAACCTTCTGGTTCTCGTCCAGCGACTTGTAGCCGTTGGAGTTGATCGCGGAGTAGTGAGCGAAGACGTCGGCGCTGCCGTCGTCGGGCTCAATGAAGCCGAAGCCCTTTTCGGAGTTGAACCATTTCACGGTACCTGTAGCCATTTTTTTAATTCCTTCTGCATTCGAAACACATCCCGACTTTCGGGCGGTTTCAGTCGCGGTGTTCCTTTACCGCTTCTACAGAAAAAGCAGCTAGACCAATTGGGTTTCGCCACTTGAAATACAAAATGCGCAACACAACAACTGCGTTTCAGCCTACACGAGGTTTGCCCGAGCGCCTAATCCACTCCCCCGCGCCCTCCGTTTACCTGATCAGGCCCTTGGTACGGGCCTCAGTGATCCAAGCTGGATTCTCGTCGAGCATGGCGTCGAACAGGGCTTCGTGCCGTGGTCGGCGTCATGCCTTGACCTACTCGGGAAGCACCAGCTCACGCGGAATCCGGGACGCGTTGGTCACCCTGAGCAGCAGCTGGGGAGCAATGAGCTCACCCCGGCGCAGAACGCTGACCTCGCCCGTGGGCTCCAGGATCGCCGCTGCCACTTCGGTCAGGTTCCGGATGCCGGACTGCCTCAGCTTGAAGAACAGCTCCTCTTCCAAGATGTGCGCCTTTTGCAGACCCTCCTGCACCACTTCGCTTCCGGCCATCAGGAGGATCGGCCGGCTGGACAGGTAGGCTCCGTGCCTGCTCCGGCGAAGGTAGCCCTCCAGGCGCAGCATCCCGAACATGGTGGCCAACCCGATAACGCCGGCGGCCAGGGTGGGCGTGTAGCCGAGGACCACCCGGCCGAGCACACCGCCCAGTGCAATGACGATGGCGCGGTCCAGCGTGGACCAGCTAGCCAGCGCGCGCTGCCCCAAGCCGCGCACCAACAGGGAAAAGGCTGCGTAAATGCCGAGGGCACTCAGTACAACCCAAAGAGCTTCGGACGGGGTGATGCCGAGGTTGTGCCACACGGCGCATCTCCTTAGCTTCCGGTGGGGACCTGCCGGGACTACCGAAGATGTTATTGGCCGGGGCGGGCCGATCATAGGGGCCGCCGGGGGTCGGCCGGGACTTCACGCGAAAACGGAAGCTCCGCTGTGGGCGGCCGCCATTTCCCGTTGCGCCGGCGTCAGCCGCTGCAGCGCACCCGTTGCGCCGTCGACGAAGGCCAGCGTGGTTTCCGCGCGGACACAGGCCTGCTGTGTCACCGGGTCATGTATGACGTAGGAAAGCGTGAGGCTCGCGCCCTTGACCGCACTGATCCAGACGTCGACGTCGGCCGGGATGTTCCGGTAGGTCAGCTCCGCAACGTACCGGACACGGTGTTCGACGACGAGGGACTGGGTACCGGGCGGAACATCGCTGAACAGCGGAACAGCCGGCTTGTGCCCCGGCCCTCCCGTTCCGCCGGGAGGGCCGAAGGCATGCACGCGGGCTTCCTCGAGAATGCGGACAATCTCCACGTTGTTGACGTGGCCGTACGCATCCATGTCCCCCCAGCGCATGCCGACGGAACAGTGGATGACGTGGGGCTTAGAACTCATCCTTCATATCTAGCACAGCAGCCGCAGGCCACCGTGGATGAGGCATGGTTCAGGCGCGGACCGGCAGCGCCGCATCCGCAAGCAGCTGGAAGGAGCGGAGCCGCGATTCCAGTGTGGCGGTCTGAGTGGCAACGATCAGTTCATCGGCCTGCGCATGCCCGGTGAACCAGTCGAGGTAGTCCCGGACTTCCTCGGGGTTGCCGACGGCCGAGTAGCGGCCCATCTGCTTGACCTGCTGTCCGCCCGGTGACTGAAGGATGGCATCCGCCTCTTCATCGGTGAAGGTACGGCCCCGGCCGAAGAGCTGGGTCACGCGGCGGCGCTGCGAATCGGCGAACATCTGCTGCGCCTCTTCGGTGGTCTCGGCGGCCACCACGTTCACGCCGGCAATCACGTACGGCTCGGCCAGCTGGGCCGAGGGCTTGAAGTCGCGGCGATAGATGGTCACTGCGTCCTGCAGTGCCTGCGGAGCGAAGTGCGAGGCAAAGGAGTACGGCAGGCCCAGGGCCGCGGCAAGCTTGGCGCCGAAGAGGGAGGAGCCAAGGATGTACAGCGGCACGTTGGTGCCTGCTCCCGGCGTCGCGTTGATGCCCGGGATGAGGGTGTTGCCGCTCAGGTATCCCTGCAGTTCCTGGACATCCTGGGGGAAGCTGTCCGAGGACATGTGGTCCCGGCGCAGCGCGTGCAGCGTCTTCTGGTCCGTGCCGGGAGCCCGGCCGAGCCCAAGATCAATGCGGCCCGGGAACAGCGTTTCGAGGGTGCCGAACTGCTCCGCAATGGTCAGCGGAGCGTGGTTCGGCAGCATAACGCCGCCGGCGCCGAGCCGGATGCTCTGGGTGTGAGCGGCAATGTAGCCGATCAACACACTGGTGGCTGAGGAAGCGATGGTGGGCATGTTGTGGTGCTCGGCGTACCAGATGCGGGTATATCCGAGCTTTTCCGCTTCCTGTGCCAGCGCCAGTGAAGAAGCAAAGGAATCGCGTGCGGTCTCGCCCTCATCGATGATGGCGAGATCGAGAATGGAGAGCGGAACAGTCATTGAAGCGTGCCTTTCAGTTGCTTGCGCTCCGGACCTTTTTGTCCGGGCACGCTAGTAGCAACCCCGACACAGCCCGGGTTATTTCATCCGGGGGCCTGCCTGCAGCAACGGCCGGGTCACGCCGGTCCGCGTTGTCCGGCCAGATAGCGGGCCAGCCGCTTAAAGGACTCGCTCCACGCGCTTTCATATCCTTCGATGTCCCTGCCTGCACCGAAGGGACCCTCCCGGAATGTCATGCGGGTCACGGGGGGCCCTTCCTCGACGTCCATGGCCTGCAGCTCGACATTGAGCACCCGCTTCGGACCCGCCGGAGCACCGTCCGGCTGCTGCCACTGCTGCGTCACTCCCAATCGGTGCGGCGGATCGAGGACCAGGTATTCACCGCCCCACCAGAGTTCGTCGCCGGTGGCAGGATTGATCATGCACGCCTGGTAGTCCCCGCCAACGTGCTGATTGGCGGAGATGCGGTCCGGCGGGACGATAAAACCTGCCGCGCCCCACCAGGAAGTAATTCGGGCCAGATCGATCCAGGCCTCGTAGATGGCGGTGGGGCCGGACGGCAGATCCCGCACCATGTGCAGGAAATCCTCCTCCGGCAGCACGCTATCGGGAAATTGGTCACTCATTCGACGCTCCTGCCTGCAGGGGGGTGGCACGGCGGGATCCCCTTCCAGTGTGGAACCCGAGGGAGGCACGCACAATCCCGAAACGGTGCACAGCCAGCGGCTAGTTTGGATGCTGTGAGCATCCATATCGGAACATCGGGCTGGGCCTACACCCACTGGCGCAACGTGCTGTACCCCAAGGGCGTGCCGGCCCGGGTATGGCTGGAAAGGTATGCGAGCGAATTCGACACCGTGGAGTTTAACGGCAGCTTCTACCGCTGGCCCCGCGAGGAGGCGTTTGCCGCCTACCGGGACCGGCTGCCGGAAGGGTACGTTTTTTCGGTCAAGGCTCCCCGGGGGCTGACCCACGGGCGCAAGCTGCGGGATCCGGATGAGTGGGTCGGCCGGATCGAGCGCTGTTTCGCCGCGCTGGGAGACCGCAGCGGAGTGTTCCTGCTTCAGCTTTCCCCGGATATGGAGCGCGACGACGACCGCCTGGATTACCTCCTGGCGAAACTCCCCGACAACATCAGGGTGGCTGTGGAGTTCCGGCACGACAGCTGGAACGACGACGAGGTCTTCCAGCTGCTGGAACGCCACGGCGCCGCCTACACCGTCATGAGCGGGGCGCACCTGCCGTGCACCCTGCGCGCCACCGCCCCGTTTGTGTACGTCCGGCTGCACGGACCGAACCCCGAGCAGCTCTACGTCGATTCCTACACCGAGGAAGACCTGCAGTGGTGGGCGGCCCGGATCCGCGAGTGGGAGTCCGCGGGCAAGGACGTTTACGCCTACTTCAATAACGACCTCGGCGGACATGCGGTCCGGAACGCCTGGCGGCTGCGAGAACTTACATCGATGTGATTCCTGACATACTTGGACGCCGTACTTCCCACACGCACCAACGGAACGGCAACTAAGCAATGACAGATCAGACGTACAAAGTGATCGCCATGACGATCTACATGCTCGCCATGCTGGCGATTGGCTGGTGGGCCTACCGCAAGACCAACAGCCTGGACGACTACATGCTCGCGGGACGGGACCTGAAGCCCGGCGTCGCGGCCCTCAGCGCAGGCGCCTCCGACATGTCCGGCTGGCTGCTGATGGGCCTGCCGGGCGCCATCTACGTTTCGGGATTGGTGGAAGGCTGGATTGCCGTCGGCCTGACCGTCGGGGCCTGGCTGAACTGGAAGTTCGTGGCACCCCGCCTCCGCGCCTACACGATGGTCGCGAACAATTCCATCACGGTGCCCAGCTTCCTCGAGAACCGGCTTCGGGACCGCTCACGGCTCCTCCGAGTGGTGTCGGGCCTGATCATCCTGGTCTTCTTCACGTTCTACGTCTCCTCCGGCATGGTCGCCGGCGGCGTCTTCTTCGAAAGCTCCTTCGGCTCAAGCTATGTAACCGGCATGCTGATCGTTGCCGTCGTCACCATTGCCTACACGCTCTTCGGCGGATTCCTCGCCGCCAGCTACACCGACGTGGTGCAGGGCCTGATGATGGTGGCCGCCCTGGTACTGGTTCCCGTGGTTGGCCTGGTCAACGTGGGCGGCTTCGGCGGCATGACCGACTCCCTCCGCGAGGTGAACCCGGACATGCTGGACCCGATTGCCGGCGGCACAGCGCTGGGCATCATTTCCGCACTCGCCTGGGGGCTCGGCTACTTCGGCCAGCCGCACATCATTGTCCGCTTCATGGCGCTGCGCTCCCCCGCCGATGCGAAAGCAGGCCGCCGGATCGGCGTCGGCTGGATGCTCTTCAGCGTGATCGGTGCCGTTTTCACTGCGCTGGTAGGCGTGGCCTACTTCCAGCAGAACAATCTGACCCTGGACGAACCGGAAGCGGTCTTCCTGAGCCTCGCCCAGGTCTTCTTCCACCCGCTCGTGGCCGGCTTTGTCCTGGCCGCGGTGCTGGCCGCGATCATGAGCACCATCTCTTCCCAGTTGATCGTGACGTCCTCGGCGCTGGTCGAAGACCTGTACCGGATTGCGCTTCGCCGCGAGGCCTCCCCGCGGTCCCTGGTGATGCTCGGCCGGCTTGGCGTCCTGGTGGTTTCCGTGATTTCCATCCTCATTGCGCTGGGCCGCAACGACACCATTCTTGACCTGGTGGGCTTCGCCTGGGCCGGATTCGGCGCTTCCTTCGGACCGACCATCCTGCTGGCCCTGTTCTGGCGGCGGCTGAGCACTGCCGGCGCCCTGACCGGCATGATTGCCGGTGCCGTGACCGCCTACATCTGGGGCAGCGTGGATGCGCTCTCGGGAACCCTGTACGAGATTGTTCCCGGCTTCGTCATCAACGTGGCCCTGACCGTGGTGGTCAGCCTGCTGACCCACAAACCCTCACCGGAGATTGACGCCGAATTCAACGACGCCGTCCGGCTGGCGAAGGAACCGGCACAGGAACCCGAGCCGTCAGCAGTCAGCTAGGAACCCCGGACCCGTAAGGCCCGAGCGCCTTACGGGTCCGTCAGATTCCCAGTGACTTCAGAGTGCCCTGCAGGGTCTCGGCCGAGGCCATGAGCTTCCCGGTCTCGGCCTCGTCCAGCGGCATTTCGAGCATCTTGTAGACCCCGTTGTGGCCCACGATGGACGGGAGGGACAGCGCAACACCGCTGATCCCGTACTCCCCCTCCAGCGTGGCCGCAACGGGCAGGACGGCATTTTCGGCATTCAGCACCGCTTCGATGATCCGCACTCCGGCCAGGCCGATCGCGTAATTGGTGGCCCCTTTGCCCTCGATCACCCTGTAGGCGGCGTTGACGACGTCGTCCGTGGCGGCGGCAAGGAACTCGTCGGTAAAGACCTGCCTTCCGCTGATCTTCCAATCCCGGATGGGCACCGGCCCGATGGTGGCGTTGGACCAGACAGGGAACTCGCTGTCGCCGTGTTCGCCGATGATGGTGGCATGCACGCTGGTCATCAGTACGTGTGCTTCGCGCGCCAGCAGCAGCCGCAGCCGGGAGGTGTCCAGAACCGTGCCCGAGGAGAAGATCCGGTTGCGCGGCAGGCCTGCGATCTTCTGCGCCGCAACGGCAAGGATGTCGGCCGGGTTGGTCACCATGATGTAGACCGCGTCCGGAGCCTGTTCCATCAGCTGCGGCATCAGGTTCTCCAGGATCCGCACGTTCGCGCCGGCCAGGTCCAGCCTGCTCTGGCCCGGCTGTTGCCGGGCACCGGCGGTGATGACTATGACGTCAGCCCCGGCCAGGTCCTCGACGTTGCCTCCGCCGGTGACCGTGTTGGCGCCGGTGAACTGCGTGCCGTGCGCCAGGTCCAGCCCCTCGGCTTCTGCCCGGACGGCGTCGATGTCGTAAATCGCAATCTGGCGGGCCGTGTCTCGGATGATCGCCGCGTACGCCAGTGAGGTGCCGACACTTCCGGCTCCCACGATTCCAAGTTTTGTGACGGGTCGGGTGGTGATATTGGCCATCTTGAAGCCTCGCTCACAGTAGGAGGGAACCCCTCTTGAACTATAGGCTCGGGGCTCACCCGAACGGAACGGCCGGAGCTCCCATCCCCCATGCGGAAGGGGGAAGCCGGCGTCAGTCCGGGGCGGGACGGAAGCGGCTCAGGTAACCGGCACGGGATGCCTGGATGTGCGCTTCCATCAGCTCCGCAGCCCGGGCTGCGGAACCGGCGTCGACGGCGGCCATGATCCGGCGGTGCTCGCTCCAGGAGTCCTTGCCGCGGGAGCCGACGTCGGCCGCGTAGAGCCATTCGATCTTGCCGGCGAGCTGGCGCAGCAGCGCCGTCAGGGACCGGCTGTCCGCGAGCGCCGCGACACCGAGGTGGAACCGCACGTTCAGGTCCGGCAGCAGGTCAAGGCGTCCGGCGGCAACGGCCGCATCGCCGGCGTCGAGGATCCGGGCCATGCCGCGCCGCGCGTCCCACCACGTTTCATCCGGTGCTCCGGCGCTGAGCTGGCGGGCAGCCCGCTCAGCGGCCCGGCGCGCGGTCGCAGCTTCCACCACCGCGCGCACTGCGAAAAGGTCATCCGCCTCCTCCACCGGTATGGCTGAAACCGTTGATCCGGCGTAGGGCCGCGATTCCACGAATCCCTCGGCTTCCAGCGCCCGCAGCGCCTCACGCACCGGGACCCGGGACATGCCGTACTTCGCCGCCAGGGCCGCTTCCGTGATGCGCGTACCGGGGTTCAGGCGGCCGAAGATGATGTCCTGCCGGAGGGTGTCCCGAACGCGCGAGGTGCCGTCAGCGCCCGGCTGCATACCCCTGCGCTCCCCGCGGATTCGCGGCTGCCTGCAGGAGGCCCGAAGCCGGCTCGCGGACCACCGAAGACAATCGCCCCAGCGCCCAGTCCCCGGCCCGGGTCACCACGTGGCCCCGGGATTCGAGCTCGGCAATCACGTCCTCCCCCAGCCGGTCTTCGACCACTGCGCCGCCGGGTGTCCAGGTGCGTGGCCAGAACGAACCGGGAATGGACGTGGTGTGCAGGGCGGGGGCGTCAATGGCCTGCTGCGGGGTGTACCCGCCGACGATGGTGCGCAGCAGGTACAGCAGCTGCCACTGGTCCTGCTGGTCCCCGCCGGGCGAACCCAGGGCAACCACCGGTTCGCCGTCCTTCAGCACCAGCGTGGGGGTCAGGGTGGTGCGGGGCCGTTTCCCCGGCGCCAGGGTGGACGGCGCGCCCTCTTCCAGCCAGGTCATCTGCAGCCGGGAGCCCAGGCAGAAACCCAGTTCCGGGATGGTCGGCGAGGACTGCAGCCAGCCTCCCGACGGAGTGGCGGAAACCATGTTCCCCCACCGGTCGACGACGTCGATGTGGCAGGTATCCCCGCGGGTCTCGCCGGTGGGCATCACTGTCGGTTCGCCGACGCCGGCAAAACCGGCTCCGCCCGCACCGGCCAGGGCGGGCGGCAGGTAGTCGGTGCGCAGCGGCGGCACAAACGGCGTGTGGCCCGGCACCGTGCCGGGTCGGAAATCGCGGGAAGCGAGGTCTGTGATGAGCGCGCGGCGTTCCGCGGCATATTCCTCGCCCAGCAGGTAGTCGAGGGGGACCTGCGCGTCACCGTAGTACGCCTCGCGGTCCGCGATCGCCAGCTTCTGGGCCTCCAGAATGGTGTGGGCGCCCAGCACGGTGGAAGGATCCAGCCGCTCGTCATCGAAGCCGGCGAGGATGGCCAGGGTCTGCAGCAATGCCGGTCCCTGCCCCCAGGCCCCGGTTTTGGCAATGGTGTGGCCGCGGAAGTCGAAGGTGACAGCAGGTTCAAATCCCGCTTCGAAGGCCGCGAAGTCTGCGGCGGTAATAACGCCGGCATGGTCTGTGCCCGATGAGTGCCGGTGCGGTGCGGCCGTGAAATCGGCGGCAGCGCGCGCCACGAAGCCTTCGCGCCATTCGCGCCGGGCGGCATCGATCCGTTCAGCCCGGCTGCCCGCGCCGGAGCCGGCCTCCACCAGGCGGTCCAGCACCTTGGCATAGGCCTCGTTGCGGATGAGGTCTCCCTCCCGGGGCACACGCCCTTCAGGCATCCACTGCGCGGCCGAGGTGGGCCAGTGCTCGGTGAACAGCTCCGCCACGGACTCGATGGTGGCGCCGACGCGGCCCAGGACGGGGTGGCCGCTGCGGGCATAATCCACCGCGAAGGCCAGGACGTCGGCAAGTTCCCAGGTGCCGTGCTCCCGCAGCAGCAACAACCACGCGTCGACGGCGGCGGGAACGGCCGCGGCGAGGGCACCGGCGCCCGGGACCAGTTCCAGGCCTTCGGCGAGGTAGTGCTCCCGGGTGGCTGCGGCGGGAGCCGGTCCCTGGCCCATCAGCACCATCGGTTCGCCGGGGTTCTCCGCCGTCGCGAAAACGCCGGTCATGTCCCCGCCCGGACCGTTGAGGTGCGGTTCCACGACATGCAGCGCAAAGGCGCCAGCTACCGCGGCGTCGAAGGCGTTTCCACCGCGCTCAAGCACGGCCTGCGCCGAGGCCGTGGCAAGCCAATGCGTCGAGGCAGTCATGCCGAAGGTGCCCTGCAGGGTGGGACGGGTGGTGAAGGGAGCAGGCGCTGTGTAGGTCAAAGGGGGCAGCTTTCAGCAGACGACGGAGGTAGGGGAATCCTTGCATCATCTGGCGCAATTTTGAATACAATCGGACATTCCGCCACCCGTTCGTATACGGACGGCTGCCTAAGGAGACATTCCGCCAGTGAAACGATTGAACGCCGTACCAACCGAACGGGTGCATTTATGGCTGATGCTGGCCCTGACCTTCTCCACGGGGGTGGTCGACGCCGTCGGTTACCTGGGCCTTGACCGGGTCTTCACCGGAAACATGACGGGCAACGTGGTGCTCCTGGGCATGGCCTTTGCCGGCGGTGCCGATCTGCCGATCCTGCGCCCTGTCCTGGCGCTGGTCTTCTTTATGCTGGGTGCGGCCCTGGCCGGACGGATGCTGCGCAGGGAGCCGGAGGGCTGGTCCGGGCGGACCACTCTGTCACTGATGGTGGTCGCCGGTGTCATTACCGCACTGGCCGTCCTCACGGCCGTGGTGGATGTGCAGGCCAGTTCGCTTTTGGGCAGCGTCACGACGTCGGCTCTCGCCATCTCCATGGGGATCCAGGCCTCCACCGCCAAGCGGTTGAAGGTCGCTGAGATAACGACAGTGGTGGTGACCTCAACCATCACCGGGCTCGCCTCGGATTCGCGGCTGGCCGGCGGGGACAGCAAGCACTGGATTCGCCGTGCCCTCGCAATTGCCCTGATTCTGCTTGGGGCGGTGGCCGGCGCTGCTGCCCTGCAGGTCGGGCTCTGGCTGGGGTTGACCATCTCGGCCGTCATCTCAATAACGGTGGCCGTGACCGGTTACGTCCGCCACCACCGCGAACGCGCCGCGGCCGGGGTTTCGGCAGGCTAAGGCGGGCCCCGGAAGGACACTTCCTCTCCGGTACAGGGCTGCGGATGCCTTCCGGGGGTTACCAGCCGGGAACCCGGCCTTAGGCTTGGAGGAACGCTTGATCCAGCGCTTCCCAGGTTTGACCGGTGTTCCGGTTCGGCCGGGAAGCTCCATCCGTTGAGCCCCGCTTCCGGCTCGACGCGGAGGCCCCTATGGACAGCTTTACTCCCAGCACCGATCCCGTGCTCAACAGCGTTGCCCTCTCCGCCCTCGTGGCGCTGCTTCCGCTGCTGACCTTTTTCTTCCTGCTCGCCTTCGCCAAGACGCGGGCGTACGTGGCCGGAGCGTGGGCACTGCTGGTGGCCCTCGCCGTCGGCGTCTTCGGTTTCGGCATGCCTCTTGGACTCGCCCTGCTCTCCGCCACACAGGGGGCGGCTTTCGGGTTGTTCCCGGTGGTCTGGATCATCGTGATGGCCGTCTGGCTGTACCAGGTGACGGTACTCAGCGGCCGGTTCGAGGACCTGAGAAGGGTCTTCGACGCGATCGGCGGCGGGGACCTGAGGGTGCAGGCCATCCTGGTGGCCTTCTGCTTCGGCGGACTCCTGGAAGCGCTTGCCGGGTTCGGCGCCCCGGTGGCCATTACCGTGACCATGCTGCTGGCTCTGGGCATCGCCCCGATCCGGGCAGCCACGGCGGTGCTGGTGGCCAACACCGCCCCGGTGGCCTTCGGCGCCTTGGCCATCCCCATCACCACCGCCGCCAATCTGACCAACTACACCGGCGACGAGATCGGTGCCGTGGTGGGCCGGCAGACACCGGTGCTGGCACTGTTTGTCCCGCTGATCCTGCTGTTCATCCTGGACGGCCGCCGCGGCCTCCGGGACTGCTGGCCCGTAGCCCTGTTCACCGGCGTCGTTTTCTCCATCTTCCAGTTCCTTTGCTCGAACTATTTCTCCTACGAGCTCACCGATATCGTGGCCTCCCTCGTGGCCATGCTGGCCGCCGTGGGGTTCCTGCGCATCTGGCATCCGCGCAACGGAGCCGAGGCGGGCCAGCGGATGAAGGCGGAACTGGCCGAGGCACGGGCCGATGGATGGACGCCCTCGGGGACCGGCGCGGCGTCGGACGTGCTGACCGCGGCGGATGACACCGCCGCGGACCGGTTAACCCCGTCCCGGGCGTGGATGGCCTTGTTCCCGTATGTGGCGGTCATTGTCATTTTCGGCTTTGTGAACCTCTGGACGCTGGGCGTCGACGTGCCCGAAGCACTCGCGAAGACCAACATCGAGATCCCCTGGCCGGTGCTGCACGAAGCCCTGCTGGACAGCAACGGCCAGACCCAGTCCTCCACGATCTATTCCTTCGAATGGCTGATCAGTCCGGGTACGCTGCTGCTGATCACGGGCCTGATAGTCGCCCTGGTCTACTCGCGCTTCAATGAAAACGGCCGGTATCCGCTGACCATGGGAGCGGCGGTGCGGGAAATCTGGACGACGGCGGTGCGGATGCGTTCCGCCGCGCTGACCATCCTTGGCGTGCTGGCCCTGGCGTACGTGATGAACTTTTCCGGACAGACGGTATCAATCGGTACGTGGCTCGCGGCAACCGGCGGCTTCTTTGCCTTCCTCTCCCCCGTGCTCGGCTGGATCGGCACGGCGGTGACCGGTTCGGATACCTCCGCGAATGCGCTTTTTGCCAAGCTGCAGCAGACAGCCGGAATTGAAGCCGGCCTGGATCCGCAGCTGATGGTCGCCGCCAATACCGGCGGCGGAGTCATGGGGAAGCTGATCAGCCCGCAGAACCTGGCCATCGGGGCTGCCGCGGTGAATATGAGCGGGCAGGAATCGGTGCTGCTTCGCAAGGTGATCGGCTGGAGCGTGCTGCTGCTGCTCGCCCTGTGCATCCTGGTGTATCTGCAGTCCACCCCCGTCCTGGAGTGGATGCTGCCGTAGCTCCGGGGTCCTCCTCCGGGGTCCTCTTGGGAACCGGACGGTTCCGGGTCCGGAGCGGAACCATGGACACCGGTTTCCGCGGTCGCTAGGGTAACGCGCATGACTCCGGACCCCGCCGAAACGCCTTCCGCCCCCGCGCAGCTACTCGCGGATTTTTCGCTCGAGATGACAGGGAAGGACATTGGCGCACTCCAGGAAGCGCAGCCTTCCATTCCCTCGGGGACGCGGATCAACGTCACGTTCCTGGGTAATGAGGACCTCCCGATGCGCGTCGCCGCCGCTGCGGCCGTCCGGGCCGGCGGATTCGTTCCCGTTCCGCATATTTCCGCGCGGCGGCTGGAATCCCGGGAAGACCTCGGCAAGTTCCTGGTGGCACTCGAGGAAGCGGACGCAACGCGTGAGCTTTTTGTGGTCGGCGGAGACCCGGTGTCCCCGCTCGGCCCCTTTCCGGACGCATTGTCCGTGATCCGCAGCGGACTGCTGCCCGGGCACGGTGTCCGGGCAGTGAGCATCAGCGGCTATCCCGAGGGTCATCCGGACATTGGTACCGACACCCTCTGGACCGCCCTGGAAGACAAGATCCAGGCGCTGGATGAGACCGGTTTGGACGCTTCGATCACCACGCAGTTCGGCTTCGACGTGGCTCCTGTCCTTGCCTGGCTGGAGGAACTCCGCAGCCGCGGAGTGAGTGCACCCGTCCGGATCGGCGTCCCCGGACCCGCCGGCGTGAAGCGCCTCCTCGGTTACGCCCGCCGGTTCGGGGTTTCCTCCTCGGCCGGGATCGCCCACAAGTACGGGTTTTCCCTGACCAATCTGCTGGGCACGGCAGGCCCGGACCGGTTCATCCAGGACCTGGCCGAGGCTCTTTCACCCGCAGTCCACGGTGATGTCCGGCTGCACTTCTACACCTTCGGCGGGATCAAGGCTACGGCGGATTGGGTACATGGGTACCGCCGCTGAACTCACCCGGACCGTGGCAGGAGCTCTTCCAGATTAGGTTCCTCCTCGATTAGTCCGCGGTCGAGCGAGATGCGCATGACCTCCTCCAGCGAATCCTGGTTGATCTCGCCGTAGTACCTGGGCAGGGTCAACTCCTCGATGACGTCGGGTTCCAGCGAGGTGTAGCTCGGCAGGACGGCGCGTACCTCGTCAGGATTCTGATCGGCATATTCCAGCGAAGCCGTCATGGCACGGACAAACTTCTCCACGGTCTCCGGGTTCTCCTGCGCGTACTGGTCCGAGGTGAAATAAACGGCCACGGTGAGGTCCTTGATGGGCTCCGCGTAGTTCGAGAACACCGGAACGGCGCCCTGCGCCTCGGTGATGGTCACAAAGGGTTCCACTGCGGCAATGGCGTCCACGTTGCCGCCATCGAGCTGGGCCGGCATGTCGGGAAACTGCATCTCGACAAACTCGATGCTCTCGTAGTCACCGCCGGCCTGCTTCACTGCTTCGGAAATGGTGGAGTCTGAAATGTTGTTCAGCGTATTCACGCCCACCCGCTTGCCGGCCAGGTCCTCGATCTCCTCGATCCCGCTGCCGGGAAGCGTCATCACCGACGCGAAATCCGCATCGACGTCGCCGGTGGTGCTGGCGCCCGGGGCCACCATCTGGAGCGGCAGGCCCTTGGACTTACCCACGATCATGGAGGTTACGTTGGAGAAGCCGAACGCCATCTGTCCCGAGGTGACTGCCGGGACAATCGCCGCGCCGCCCTGCGCAAGCGTCAGGGTCAGTTCCAAGCCTTCGTCCTCGAAGAATCCCTGCTCCACCCCCAGGTAGATCGGCGCCACGTCCACAATGGGAATGACCCCCACTTCTATGGACACCAGGTCCTCGCTGGCTCCGGTTTCGTTTTCAGTCTCGGACGACGGCGAACCTCCGCCGCATCCCGTAAGGCCCAATAGGCCCGCTGCCAGGACCGCAGCAACACCGGTTTTCCTCATCGTGCCCTCCAGTTTTCACTAGCCGGAGGCAAGCCAGGTCCCGGCCGCCCTGTCGGTAGCTGCACCCTAGCCGTGTTTAGCCTGCTCGGCCAGCGAGGTATTCGGCGGGCCGCGGGAACCCTGCCGCCGGGGGCTCCGGGTGTCGACTCTCGACAGCACTCGAAGATGGCCCTAGGGTCAGGTCAATCCGTGCTGCTTCTCCGCGGGTGGGCGAGGGACGGCAAGTGGATTCCGTGGTCCGCCGGCGGAGGCGCGGCTTGCGGAGAAAAGCGTTCCATTATCCCAGCGAAGAAGAGGTTCAACGTGGCACCTAAGAATCTGCAGGACGTTCTGGATTCGAGCGGAAATGTTGTGGATCGACTCCGTAATTCCCAGATCGGGGCGTACATCTATCCCGTCGTGGCGCCGGAGTTCAGCAACTGGCGCAGCGAACAGCGGGCCTGGCGCGAGACGGCCGTGCTGTTTGACCAGTCCCACCATATGGACAACTTGTTCATCAAGGGCCCGGACGCCCTGAAACTGATCTCCGACACCGCGGTCAACAGCGTGGCGAATTTTCCGGTCAACAAGGCGAAACAGTATGTCCCCACCGGCCCGTCAGGCCATGTGATCGGTGACGGCATCCTCTTCCACGAGGACGACGACGCATACATCTACGTGGGACGCGCGCCCGCGGCAAACTGGCTGCTGTTCAACGCAGAAACCGGGGACTATGACCTCGAGGTGCAGGTCGACCGGCGTTCCCCCTCACGGCCGATGGGCCGTCCGGTATCCCGACGCTACTGGCGGTTCCAGATCCAGGGCCCCAATGCCTGGCAGATCATCGAGAAGCTGAACGGCTCCTCGGTGGAGCAGCTGAAATTCTTCAACATGGACCATATGACGATTGCGGGCGAACGGGTTCGGACGCTTCGCCACGGCATGGCCGGAGCTCCGGGGCTGGAGATCTGGGGCGATTACGGGTCCTACGAGAAAGTGCGGGACACCATCATGGACGTCGGCGCGGAGTACGGGATGGCCGCCGTCGGCGCCCGCGCCTATCCGTCCAATACGCTCGAGTCCGGCTGGATCCCTTCTCCGCTGCCGGCCATCTACACGGGTGAGGAGCTGCGGCCGTACAGGGAGTGGCTGGGAGCGGACAGCTACGAAGCTTCCAACGCCATTGCAGGCAGCTTTGTCAGCCCGAACATCGAGGACTACTACCTGACCCCGTGGGAATTGGGCTACGGGTCCTTCGTGAAGTTCGACCACGACTTCATTGGCCGGGAGGCCCTGGAACAGATGGACCCGTCGGCACAGCGCCGCAAAGTGACGCTGGATTGGAACGCCGAAGACCTGGGGAAGATCCTGGCCTCTCCGTTGGGCACGGAGGAACCCTACAAGCACTTTGACCTTCCGCTGGCCAACTACGGATCCTCCAACTACGACTCGGTTATCGATGCGGACGGGAACGTAGTGGGCCTCTCCATGTTCACCGGGTACTCGGCGAACGAGCGCCGCGGCCTCTCGCTGGCAACGGTGGATCCGTCGGTGCCCCTGGGTGCCGAACTCCGGGTGGTCTGGGGCGAGCCCGACGGCGGCAGCGCCAAGACAACGGTGGAACCGCACCGGCAGCTTGATGTGCGCGCAACCGTGAGTCCGGTGCCGTTCTCCGAAACGGTCCGCAAGGAGTACAAGGGCGGCTGGCGGACGGGGAACAGCCCGGCCTGAGAAGGGACGCGCCGGGCGCTGCAGATGCCGGGGACCTTACGGAACCCGCTGCAGCGTCCGGCACGCCTGGGCACGCTGCCCGGAATCCGGACAGCGCGTCCCCGCAGTGCCGTCCAACACCACCGGCCATGAGATTCCTCGCAGCTGCCGGCCCTGAGCCGCTCAATGGCGCGGAACCCGCCGAAAGGGGCCGGTTTCCGGGGATTTAACTTAAGAGGATGAAGCTCTCCTCGCTTACTGCGGCGGGGCTCCTGGCCGGGGCGGTCGCCGCTGCCGGTATCAGTGCCGCTGCCGTGCTGCAGCGGGGTCCCCGGCCGGCTGCACTGCTCATTCGCGGGGTTTTCGCCGGTGCAGGCAAGGTCCCGGTGAAGAAGGTCCTTCCCCATATCCCCCGGTTCACAGTGACCAGACACCGGGACCTGCGTTATCTGGGGTCCGCCGGCAAACCCTCCCTTGACCTGTTCCTTCCCGACGATCCGGCCCGGAAACCGCTCCCGGTGGTGATGTGGATCCACGGCGGTGCATGGATTTCCGGCTCCAAGGAAGATGTGGCGCCGTATCTCAAGGTCCTCGCCGGATACGGTTACGCCGTATTGGGGGTTGGGTATTCGATCTCACCCGAAGCCGTCTATCCGACCGCGGTGAAAGAGCTCAACACTGCGTTGGGCTTCATCCGCGAACGCGCGGACCGTTACGGGCTGGATCCCGACCGGATTGTGCTGGCCGGCGATTCCGCCGGCGCTCAGCTGGCCGCACAGCTGGCCCTGGTCATCACCAACCCGGAGTACGCCCGGGACACAGGGGTTATTCCTGCGGCGGGCCCCGGGCAGCTGTGCGGAATCGTGTTGAACTGCGGAGTCTTCGATCTGGAATCCGTGGCCCGCATGGCCGGGCCGGTGGGCTGGGGACTCCGGAAAGCCCTGTGGGCCTACACGGGGTCCAGGAACTGGGCAGCCACCCCTGCCGCAGACCACATGTGCATCCCGAAACACGTGGATCACCGCTTTCCGCCCACCTATATTTCCGGTGGAAACGGCGACAACCTGACCCGCGAGCAGTCGATGCCCCTGGCAGACCGGCTCCAGGACCTCGGGGTGCCCGTACGCCGCAGGTTCTGGCCAAAGGAGTACAAGCCAAGGCTGGGACACGAGTATCAGTTCCAGCTGCACCGCCCCGAGGCGATGGAATCGCTGCACTCGACGGTTGCCTTCCTGGCGGACGTGACGGGCGTATCCGCCCTGCCCGGGCAGCCGCCGCAGAAGGTGATCTCCCGGGGCAAGGACCTCCTGGAGGACCTGTCCCGCACGAAGGGGCTGCTCGCCGCCTAGCCGGGCTGCAAGGTCAGGACCGGATGATCACCACGTCCAGTCGCCGCGGCCCGTGCACGCCTTCCACCCGCTGCAGTTCGATGTCGCTGGTGGCACTCGGACCGCTGATCCAGGTCAGCGGATGGGTGACGTCCAGGCGCCGCACCGCTTCGGGAAGCACACCGGCGATGTCCCGGGCCCGGACCAGGCACACGTGGTGGTCCGGGACCAGTGAACACGCCCGCCGGCCCTGCCCCGGGCTGCCGTCCAGGATGATGGTGCCGGTTTCCGCCACCGCCGCCGCGCAGCCGGTCACTACCGCGTCAATGCCGTCCAGCTCCTCCACGCTCAGCGGCTCCTCCGGTGAATCCACCACCCGTCCCGGTGCCAGCGCCGTCCAGCGTTCATCGAGTCCCGCGGGAACCACATAGGAAGTCTCCCCTGCCAGCAGTTCGGCCACCCGGGCTGGCACGGATGCTTCATCCACCACGCTGACGCCGGCCTTGTAATCCAACAGCCGGTCGCTGAGCAGTTCGATGAGTTCGTCCTCGTTCATGCCGGAGTTGTGCCGGTACTTCCGTGGGATTTCCGGTGCTTCCGGGGCATCGTGGAGGGCGGACCGCAGCCGGTCCAGGATTTCCGTACGGGCGCTCATGCTTGCTCTTTCGACGCAGTGTCTTCGTGCTCTTTGGCCCACCAGTCCCGGAAGGACTGCGCAGGCGGAGCCGGAATGTCACGGCTCCTGGTCCACCCGGCGGCGAGGCCGGGAAGCTTCTTGATTTTCCTATCCGGTCCGGCCGCCAGCTTTCCCAACGGCAGGGCCTTCTCCACCAGGGCCATCCGCCGCCCCGAGCCCATCATCCAGGACGCTGCCTTCATGGCAACGTCCATCTGCCCCGGCACCTTCTTCGTCCCGCGGCGGCTCTGAACATCCTCGGAGCGCAGGTGCACCAGGATTTCCGGAATGTTGATCTTCACCGGACACGCGTCGTAGCAGGCGCCGCAGAGCGAGGAGGCGTACGGCAGGGACGCGTTCTCTTCGGAGGTGATCCCGGTCAGCAGCGGCGAAATGATCGCCCCGATAGGTCCGGGGTAGGTGGAGCCGTAGGCGTGCCCGCCGGTGCGCTCGTACACCGGGCAGACGTTCATGCAGGCGCTGCAGCGGATGCAGTGCAGGGCCGAACGCCCTCGCTCATCCGCGAGCGCCGCGCTGCGCCCGTTGTCCAGCAGCACCAGATGCACGTTCTGCGGCCCGTCGCCTGCCGTGACTCCGGTCCAGAGGGAGGTGTAGGGGTTCATCCGCTCCCCCGTGGAGGAACGGGGCAGCAGCTGCATAAACACCTCCAGGTCCGTCCACGAGGGCAGCAGCTTCTCCACGCCCATCACGGTGATCAGGGTTTCCGGGAGGGTCAGGCACATCCGGCCGTTGCCTTCGGATTCGACGACGGCGAGCGTGCCCGTGTCGGCCAGGGCAAAGTTCGCGCCGGAGATGGCCACCTTCGCGGAAAGGAACTTCCGGCGCAGGTGCAGCCGCGCCGCTTCGGCCAGCCGGGCCGGGGTGTCGGTGAGGTCCGGATCAACATCCGGCATCTCGCGCAGGAAGATGTCCCGGATCTGGCTGCGGTTCTTGTGGATGGCCGGCACCAGGATGTGGCTGGGCTTGTCATGGTCCAGCTGGACAATCAGCTCCGCCAGATCGGTTTCGAACGCGGAAATGCCGTGCTCTTCGAGGTATTCGTTGAGGCCTATTTCCTGGGTGGCCATGGATTTGACCTTGACCACTTCGTCCGCGCCGGCGTCGCGGATCAGGTCCCGCACTATTTTGTTGGCTTCCGCGGCGTCCCGCGCCCAGTGGATGACGCCGCCGCGTGCGGTGAAGTTCCCCTCGAACTGCTCAAGCAGTTCGGGCAGCCGCGCCATGACAGCGGCCTTAGTGGCACTGCCGGCTTCGCGCAGTTCCTCCCAGTCCGGCAGTTCGGCCACCACGCGCAGCCGCTTGTCCCGGATGGTGTGGGTGGCGTGGCCGAGGTTGGCACGCAGCTGCGCGTTGTCCAGTTCCCGCCGCGCTGCGACCGGAAAGGGCTCAGTGGTGTGCAGGTTGCCGCTGCCGAAAACCGGAACCGCCGGCATGCCCAGATACGTGGAACTCATTGTCCGGCCTTTCCCGTGAGGCGAGCGGTGCTCCGGGCTCTGTCCTGCCCGGCACCCGGCGGCGGTGCCGGGTGGTCGTGCGTGCTGGCGAGGATCTCCGCGAAGTGCAGGGTTGTGATGCTGCTGCCTTCGCGGGAGAGGCCCCCGCCAATGTGCATGAGGCAGGAGGCGTCGCCGCCGGTACAGAGTTCCGCGCCGGTGGCGGCGATATTCGCGTTTTTGTCCGCCAGCATGGCCGAGGAGACGTCCGCGTTCTTGAGCGAGAACGTCCCGCCGAAGCCGCAGCATTGGTCGGCTTCGGGCAGCGGTTCCAGTTCCAGGCCTTCCACTGTGCGCAGCAGGTTCGCCTGCCGGTCCCCCAGCCGCAGCAGCCGCATGCCGTGGCAGCTGGGGTGGTAGGTGATCCGGTGCGGATACCAGGAGCCCAGCTGCGCAGCGGCGTCCGTCACGCCCAGGACATCGGTCAGCAGGGCGGAGAGTTCGTAGGTCCGTGCGCCGACTGCGGCGGCCCGGGATTCGAGGTCCGGATCGCCCACGGATCGGGCCAGCATTGCGTGCTGGTGTTTCACCGAGGCGACGCAGGAGCCCGACGGCGCCACGGCGACGTCGTACTCCTCTGCCTCAAAAGCCTCTACGTGGTTGCGGACCACGGGCACCGCTTCCGGGAAGTACCCGGAGTTGAGATGCATCTGCCCGCAGCAGGCCTGGCCGGCCGGGAACACGACGTCGTGCCCCAGCCGTTCCAGGATGGAGACCGTGGCACGGGCCGTGGAGGGATACATGGCGTCCACAATGCAGGTGGCGAACAAAGCAATCTTCATGGCTGCCTTTCAGCGGAAGTGCGGCGCTGCACCTCCTCGGGTGGAACCATCTTTCAATATAACTCCGTCGATTGATATGCCTGCTGCGGGTGAAGTTCGCGATCGGCCCCCAGCACCCTCCCTCCCGGCCTCCCGCAGGGCAATCACCGCTGCGCTATTCTCTGTTGCATGACGAACATGGGGAATGCAAAAACAATCAGTCTCGACATAACCTCCAAGCGCGCCCGCGGCCGGGGCGAACTGGTGATCTCCGCACCTGTGGCTGCCCTGCCGCCCGCCGTCGAGCGGGCCGCACACCGGTTACCCAAGATGACCCTCACCGGGGTGTGGCAGGAACGGGCCGAGTTTTCGGTCGGAATGACCTGGAAATCCTACGGATCCAACATTGTGCTCACCTTTGAACCGGTGGACGCCGGCACTACGCGCGTGGTGGCCACGAGTACACCGGCGGTTCCCACCACGTTGATGGACTGGGGCCAGGGCAAAGCGGACCTGGCCGAGGTCCTGAACGCCGTAGCCGCCGAGCTCTAGGACCGCGCGGACCGAGGCGATGCCAGCCGCCCCGATAGGGCCAGCGCTGCGGCGGCCAGGCCGGCGGCACTGGCAAAGGCTCCGATGAACGCACCCAGCGGCGTCACCGGCAGCATCAGGGCAAAAGCCACCGTGCCCAGAGCCAGCCACAGCGACTGCACCAGGTTGTCGTTGACCTGCAGGGAAGAACTGTTGGTGCCTTCCTCCCCCTCGGCGGAAAAGTCCAGCATCAGTACCGACAAGGTGGGAAACGCCATCCCGATGCCGGCACCCGCAACTGCCCAGCCCAGCACGGGCAGCAGGATACTCATCTGGGGGTCCACGCTCCATGCCGCCGCACCGATGCCTACGGCCAGGAAGAGTGCCCCCAAACGGACCCTCGCCACCTTGTTCGCCAGGACCGCCAGATTGGCCGCGGCCAGCGATCCGGCGAACCAGGCCACTGCCGAGACGGTCAGCAGCAGCCCCAGTCCTGCCCCCAGTCCCTGCAGCGACCGGCCAAGGACCAGCATCACCATGGACGGCGCCAGTGCTGCGGCGGCAATGCCCACGGAAAACAGGACGACGCCGGTCCGCAGCGCCGGGGCGGGTCCCCGCGCGTCGGTCCAGCCGCCGGCCAGCGCAATGGTGACGACGGCGGTGGCCATCGGCGCACCGAAGGCCAGGCCGTAGAGGGACAGCCCGTCCAGCTCCCGTGCAACCACCGGCATGACCGTGCCCACGGCGAGGGATTCGAAGGCAAACAGGAAGGCAAGGGTAAAGAGCCCTACATTGGTCGGGAGGTAACGGCGGGACCAGAAACCGGCGCGGTCGCGCCCGGTGTTGACCTTGTGTTCGGCCTGCAAAGTAATGCTCCTTGAGGATGTTGATTCCGGATGTGCTGCTCGAAGTCAACAAGCTCAAGTGCGGTTGAGGTCAAGCGCGGCAGGTGTCAGCGCCTGCCGGACGGCGGGCAGGCCTGCCCTACAGCTGTGACGGCAGGGTGGGCGGGATCTCCGGCATTTCCTGCAGCGACCACTGATTGCCGTCCGGATCGCTGAAGTAAACGAACGTTCCCCAGTCCAGCGGGGTGATCTCGCTGGCGGCCACGCCGTGGTCCACGAGGTGCTGCCGGGCATCGGCCGCGCTGGGAACCACCACCTGGATCCGCTGGGTACCGGGGACCATGTCGGTGGTGCCGGGACCGATCACCACCGAGCAGGCAGACCCGGGCGGAGTCAGCTGCACAAAGCGCAGGCTTTCATCGATGCGTTCGTCGTGGTCGGCGTTGAAACCCACCTGGTTTACGTAGAAGTTCTTGGAGGCGTCGACGTCGGACACCGGCACGGGCACTAGTTCAATTTTCCAGTCCATGGCCTTCACGCTAGGGCCGCCGACGTCGGCGTGGAACGGTGCTGCGGACAGCTTCTGTCCTCGTCCGGCAGGCCAGTCCGGACCGCAGCTGTCCGTCGCACCGGTACCGGCTAGACCGTCGCCGCTTTCCGCCAGCCGCCGTCCGTGTACGTTCGGCGGACCACTTCGGAGTACGGCACCGGGCTGACGTCCACGCCGACGTTGTATTGCCGGTGCGGTTCCACCGACGATTTCCGGGTCCCGCCGTCCGGTTCGCCCCAGACCACCGACAGCCGCGACCCGATCTCCACGTCCGGGTCCACCACGGCCAGCGAAAGCGGACGCTTCTCATTCCAGCTGTAACCCGTGAACATGGAAATGCCCACCACCCGGCCCGAGTCGTCCAGAACCGTGTCGAAATTCGAGGCACCGTAGTTGGCATTGGGCAGGTCGAAGAACTTGTAGGGCAGTTCCTCTTGTTGGTACATCGAGGCGTGGATGGTTGCCACGTCGTCGCCGTCCCAGGCCAGCGTGACCTTCCGGCGCTGGGCCTGCGGGTCCATGGCCTCCAGCGCGTCCCGGCCGATGAAGTCGTGATCGAACTTGATGAAGGATCCGTAGCCCAGTTCCCAGGGGGTGGTGTAGTACCCCTCGACTGAGTCCGGCAGATAGGACCCGGCCACGGCGGAGTGAGCTTCGAAGCTGTCGGCGCCCAGCCAGCGGCGGTAGCCTGCCAGCTGTTCCCCGCTGTAAATGCCGGGCAGGGGTGAGGGGATCCACCCGGATTCGAGGGTGTTGCAGGAGTAGGCGCGCGCGCCGGCAGGTTCAAGCCCGAACTCCGCGCCGGCGCTGAGGATGGTGTCCCGGATCCGGTCGTAGTCCTCGTACGGACCCCAGAGTTCCAGGCCGGGCGCTCCCGCCATGCCGTGGCGCAGGGTCCGTACCCGGGTTCCGCCCACGTTCATATGGGACATGCTGAAGAATCTCAGCTGCTCCAGCGGGCCGCCGTTCACTTTCTCGATGACGTCCCAGGCGCGGGGTCCCTGGATCTGCAGCCGCCAGTAGTCCCGGAATACGGGTTTTCCCATGGGGCGTGACGGCGAGCGCCGGTCGGTCTTCAGCTCGACGTCGTATCCGCCTTGTTCCGCGTTGTAGAGCAGCCAGTTCACGGCAGGCGAGCGGCCGACAAAGACGAATTCAGTCTCCGCTTCCCGAAACAGGATTCCGTCCCCGATGACGTGTCCGTAGGGGGTGACCGGAACATATTGCTTGGCCCTGCCGACGGGAAAGTTCGCCATCGAGTTGATGGCGGTATCGGACATCAGCTGCAGGGCTCCGGGTCCGGAGATGCTCAGGTTGTCCATGTGGTGGGACTGGTCAAACAGCACTGCCGATTCGCGCCAGGCCCGGACCTCGTTGCGCCAGTTGGTGAACTCCGCAGCGACGACCGGGTAAACGTAGGCGCCCACCTGCACATTGCGCAGGTAATCCACGGCGTTTCCGGACGCGTCCAGAACCTCCTGCAGGGAATTGGGGGACATATTCGGTTCCTTTCGTGGGCCTCAGTGGGCAGCCGCGGCTGCAACTTCGTCAAGGTGGGCAATGGATCGGGTGTCCTGGAAAGCCCGGACGCCCTGGATTCCCTGTTCACGGCCCATACCGGACTGCTTCATGCCGCCGAACGGGGCGCGAAGGTCCAGACGGGTTGCTCCGTGGTCGTTGACCCACACGTAGCCGCAGGCCAGGCGCGAACCGACCGCGTTCGCCCTTGCCGGATCCTCGGTCCAGACCGAGCCGCAGAGCCCCGCCCAGCTGTCGTTCGCCCAGGTAACGGCTTCGTCTTCGGAATCAAACGGAATGATTGGAATCACGGGCCCGAACTGCTCCTCGGTGACCACCCGCAGTTCCGGCGGCGGATCAAGGACCAGCGCCGGGCGCAGGAAGTTGCCGTCCCGCAGGTCCGGATCCGTGGGAAGGGTGCCGAACCGGCGGACCTCGGCGCCGGCGGCCTCTGCCTCCTCGATCAGGTCTGCCACAAAGGCCTTCTGCGCCGGTGAATGCAGCGGCCCCATGGTTGTTCCTTCGTCGAGGCCGTAGCCGATGACGGCGTTTTCCAACCGGGCGGACAGTCCCTGCACCAGTTCGTCGATGCGGGAGCGGTGAACGTAGATCCGCTTGGCGTTCATGCAGATCTGGCCCGTTGTATCGAAGACCGCGGCATGCAGCCGGTCCAGCCGGGTGTCATCCAGCAGTGCATCGTCCAGGATGATGGCCGCATCGTTTCCACCGAGCTCGAGGGTGACCCGGGTCAGTGACCCGGAGGCCATTTCCATAATCCGTTTGCCGCCGTTGACGCTGCCGGTGAAACAGACCTTGGCAACGTCGTCGTTCCGGATCAGGCCGGACATGTCGCTGTCCCGGCCGGTGACGACGTTCAGCACTCCCGGCGGCAGTTTTTCGGCCACGCGCTGCACAATCCGGGTGGTTGCCAGCGGCGCGGTGGGCGGCGGTTTAACGATGGCGGTGTTCCCCGCCAGCAGGGCGTGGGGCAGGGATGCGCCGAGGATTGCGACCGGCCAGTTGAAGGGCACAATCACGGTCACCACGCCCAGCGGCTGATAGGACACGGTGGTGGTGACGGGAATGCCCGGCGCCGGTTCGAGGATCGCGTCGCTGTCCACCTGATCGGCCAGGGACAGGGCAAGCTGCCAGCGGAGCTCGAAAACGAGGGCGTCCACCCAGCTCTCCATAACGATCTTGCCGTTCTCCCGGGACAGGATGGCCGCGTCCTCATCCCGCAGGTCGGCTATGCCTGCAATCGCGTCGGCCATCTGCGCCGCCCGTTCCTGCGCGGACAGCGCCGACCAGGCGGGAAAGGCCGCCTTCGCGGCGCTGACGGCGTCCGCCACGTCCTCCGGGGTTGCGGCCGCTGCGTGGCCTGCCACCTGCCCGGGCCTGGCGGGATCCGCGACAGCCAGGGTTTCCTGCGTCCTCCGGGGCTCGCCGTTGATGTACAGCCCGGTCACCACCTGGGCGGAAGTCTTCGTCATCGCCAACACCTCTCTGTGTTGCTGCTGCTGCTGCTGCATCCGCCGGCCGGAAGCTTCGAATGCCCTGCCACGGTGGGTACAAGGTAGCCCACAGCGGGGGTCCGGACAACAGGGTCCGAAAGGGGGCCGCCGGCACCTAAGTAAGGATGCTGAGGAATAAACCCGGCGACAGGCCTTGTTGACGCCTACATGACTGATACGACGGAAACCTCTCCCGCCCTGTCCCCCACCATCGACCTCAAGGACCTCGGCATTGTCCACCGCCTTGGCTTCGGCGCCATGAGGATTGTGGGACCCGGTGTCTGGGGCGAGCCGGAAAGCCGCGGAACCGCCGTCGACGTGGTGCGCCGCGCCGTCGAGCTGGGCGTCGACTTCATTGACACCGCAGACTCCTACGGACCGAACATCAGCGAAGAAATCATCGCCGAGGCGCTCTACCCCTACCCGGACGGCGTCCGCATCGCCACCAAGGTCGGCTTCGTCCGTACCGGCCCGGACGTCTGGGTACCGGTGGGCCGCCCCGAATACCTGCGCCAGCAGACCGAACTCGCGCTGCGCAAGCTG
Source organism: Arthrobacter sp. zg-Y844 (assembly GCF_024385465.1). GTDB lineage: Bacteria > Actinomycetota > Actinomycetes > Actinomycetales > Micrococcaceae > Arthrobacter_B. The sequence continues at coordinate 32,312 of NZ_JANFLS010000004.1, read as the reverse complement.
CGGGTCGATTCCCTGGACCTGCTGCAGCTGCACCGCATCGACCCCAAGGTCGATCCCGAAGAGCAGTTCGCCGTCCTGCGCGACCTCCAGCAGGAGGGCAAGGTGAAGGCGCTCGGCCTGTCCCAGGTCTCCGTTGCCGAGCTGGAAGCCGCGTCGAAGTTCTTCACCGTCTCCACCGTGCAGAACCGCTACAACCTCACCGACCGTTCCTCCGAGGACGTGCTGAAGTACGCCGAGGACAACGGCATCGGCTTCATTCCGTGGGCCCCGATCTCCGCCGGCGAGCTGGCCCGGCCGGGCGGTCCCGTGGACGAAGCAGCGAAGCGCCTGAACGCCAGCACCTCGCAGGTTGCCCTGGCCTGGCTGCTGCGCCGCTCCCCAGTCATGATGCCGATCCCGGGCACCGGCTCCATCGAGCACCTCGAGGACAACCTGGGTGCCGCAGACATCTCACTCGACGACGCCACCTTCGCTGAGCTGGACGCCGCCGGCGCCGCCGCAGCACCGGCCAAGTAACAACACTTTCCGCTTTTCCCGCCAAGCAAAGGAGAAAAGAACGCATGGCAAATATCCTGATGGTTGTATCCGCAGCAGACTCCCTCACCATGAAGGACGGCAGCGAACACCCCACCGGCTACTGGGCCGAGGAACTGGTTGAATCCCACCGCGTGCTGCGCGAAGCCGGACACACCGTCCGCATCGCCACCCCCGGCGGCATGAAGCCCACCGTGGACCAGGTCAGCCTGGCTCCCGAATCCGCCGGCAGCCCGGAAAAGGCCGCTGCCTTCACCCAGTACATTGCCTACATTGACGCCGAGCTCTCCTCGCCGCTGGTGCTCGCCGACGCTGACATGTCAGAGTACGACGCCGTGGTCATGCCGGGCGGGCACGGCCCCATGGCGGACCTGGCCTTCGACAAGGACATGGGCCGGATCCTCATCGCGGCCGATGCCGCGGGCAAGATCATTGCCCCGTTCTGCCACGGCCCGGCCGGCCTGCTGGCCGCCGAAACCGAGGACGGCGAATTCATCTTCTCCGGCCGCAAGCTCACCGTCTTCACGGACGAGGAAGAGCTTAACGGCGGCACCGGGGAGAACACCCCCTGGTTCGTGGAGGAAGTGCTGCGGAACAAGGGCGCCGTGATCGAAACCGGTCCCGCCTGGACCAGCTACGTGGTCCGCGACCGGAACCTGATTTCCGGCCAGAACCCCCAGTCCAGCGAGGATGTGGCCAAGGCCGTCATCTCCGCCCTGGCTGAGTAGAACATGACGGTCCTGATCGCCGGCTGCGGCGATCTGGGCACGGAGGCCGGCCTGCGGTTCGCTGCGGCCGGCTTTTCCGTGCTCGGCTGGCGGCGCTCCCCGGAGAAACTGCCGAAGGAGATCACCGGGCAGACCGTGGATCTGGCAGGCGACCTGCCGCGCATTCCGGCGGACACCGACGTCGTCGTCATTGCGGTGGCCGCCGATCAGCGGACCGAGGAGGCCTACCGTGCCGCCTACGTCACCGGCACCGCCAACGTCCTGGACGCGCTGGAGCGCGACGGCGTGGAGCCGCGCCGCATCCTGTTCGTTTCCTCCACAGCGGTGTACGGGGATGCCGACGGCGGCGAGGTGGACGAGGAAACCCCGGCCCGCCCGGCGTCGGCCACCGGGGCCGTCATCCTTGAGGCCGAACAGCTGCTGCATGCCCGCCGCCCCGACGCGGTGGTGCTGCGGCTTTCCGGCATCTACGGGCCGGGACGCACCCGGCTGATCGACTCCGTGAGCGCCGGAACCGCCGTCGTACCTGCCGGCACGCAGCTGACCAACCGGATCCACCGGGACGACGCAGCCGCGGCCATCGTGCATCTGGCCACCCGGGTTTTCCATCCCGCGCCGCTGTATGTTGGAGTGGATATGGAGCCGGTGGAGCTGGCCGAAGTGCTCGGGTTCCTGGCTGCCGAGCTCGGCCGCGAGCTGCCGCCGGCGGGCGACACCTCCAGCAGCCGCGGCGGCAACCGCAGGCTGAGCAACCGGCGCCTGCGCGGAACCGGATTCGACTTCGCCTACCCCACGTACCGGGAAGGCTACCGCGCCGTGCTGGCCGGTGCCGGCGCACGCCATCCATAGAATTTAGGAACCACAACCGCACCAGGAGTGCCTGTGAGCGATACCCCGCCCAAAAACGGAACACGAAACCGCACCGCAACCCGCACGAGCATCAAATACATCCTGATGCTCGGCGCCCTGGCCGCGCTTCCGGCAGTGACCACGGACATGTACCTTCCCGCCCTGCCGGAGGTGGCCGAGGACCTGCACACCAGCGCCGCCGCCGCGCAGTTCACGCTCTCGGGCACCCTGCTCGGTGCCGCCGTCGGGCAGCTGGTCATCGGACCGTTCTCGGACCGCTTCGGGCGAAGGCTGCCGCTGATCATCGGCATTGCCCTGCACGTGGTGGTTTCGCTGCTGTGCTTCCTGGCTCCCAACATCGGCGCGCTGATTGTGCTGCGCCTGCTGCAGGGCTTCTTCAACGCCGCCGCCGGCGTGGTGGCCCTCGCCGTGGTCCGTGACCGGTTCACCGGCTCCTCCGCCGCCGCGATGCTCTCCCGGCTGATGCTGATCATCGGCCTGGCCCCGCTGCTGGCCCCCAGCATCGGGCAGGCCGTTTCAGGCCTGTGGAACTGGCGGGCGGTGTTCCTGGCGCTGGCACTGATCGGTGTTGTGCTCGGTGCGATCGTGCTGAAGTGGATGCCCGAAACGCTGCCGCCGGAACGGCGCCGGACCAAGGGCGGCGCCAGCACCTTCAGCGGTTTCCGGGTCCTTTTGAAGGACCGGCAGTTCCTGGCGCTGGCCACCATTCCCGGCCTGGGCATGGCAGTGATCATGAGTTACGTGGTGGGTTCGCCGTTCGTCTTCCAGGACGAATACGGCCTCAGCCCGGCACAGTACGCCGCAGTGTTCGCGATCAACGGCGTCGGCATGGTCATCTCCGCGCAGCTCAACGCGTGGCTCGTGGGCCGCTACTCCCCCATGGGGATCCTGCGGCTGGCCGTGGTCCTGCTGCTGGGGCTGACCGTCCTGCTGCCGGTGATTGTGCTGACCGGCTTGGGCGGCGCCGCCGGCCTGACCGCCGGATTGTGGCTGGTCCTGGCGATGCACGGCTTCATCGCTTCGAACTCCTCCATACTCGCCCTGAACGACTACGGGCATATGGCCGGAAGTGCCGCGGCACTGATCGGTGCCCTCCAGGTGGGCCTGGCCGGGATCATCAGCCCGCTGGTCGGCATTCTCGGCGGCGGGGCGATGGCCATGGTTTCTGTGATCATCGGCTGTGCCGCCCTGATTGTCCTTATTCTGGCCACGGCGACGACGGCGTACCGCGGCGGCGGCTCCAACCGTCCGGGCCGGCGTCGGCTGCGTTCCGGTGCCGCTGAGCCCGCGGCCCCGGCTGAGCCGGGCGCCCCGCTGGCCACGGAGTCCTAGGGCTTACCCCAGCTGAACGGGCGGGCCAGCGGAACGGTTACCCCAGCTGAACGGGCGGGCCGAGGTAGAGCAGGACGCTGAAGACCACGGCCACGGCAACCAGGGCCACGATCCCGGCGGCGATCGGCCGGCGCAGCACCAGGGCGGCAATCCGGTCCACGCCGTTGGTGGGCTCTTCGCCGCCGGGGGCCATCCGCCAGCCGCCCTTCAGCATGCCGCGGCGGTCCACCGACTTCTCGAAGGGAATGGTGGCCCACGGGATCACCGTGGTGGCCAGGCCGAGGATGCCGGTGCGGGCCGGCCATTTCTGGTTGGCCCAGACAAAGAGGGTGACCACGCCGTAGGACAGGAAGACGAAGCCGTGCAGGCCGCCGAAGATGGGCGTGAGCGCTTCAAAATCCAGCACGTACTTGGCGAACATGCCGATCAGGAGCAGGGTCCAGGTCACGGCTTCGGCCAGGGCGAGGGTGCGGAACAGTTTGCGGGGTGACATCGAGGGGGTCCGCCTTCATTTCGGGTTTACCAACAGTATGTCAGCATGCCAGCGGGTGGCGCGAATCTGCTCCCGGGCCCGGGACCGCCGTCGATGCCCGGCCACAGAAAAGGCTGCCGCGACACGATGCCCCGGGGTTCGGGGTCGTGTCACGGCAGCCTCCTGCCGAAGCCGGACGGGTCAGGCGTGCGCTTTTTCGAGCTGCTCGCGCGTGGCGTAAGAGGTCTGGGTGCCGCGCCGCCGGGCTACCGTCAGTAAGCCAGCGGTTCGGTGATCCAGTCGATGTCGTCCCACGGATCCAACCGTTGCACTATGTCGAAGCTCGTTCGGCAGAAGTCCACCACGGCCTGCTGCGGATCGTCATAACTGAAGGCGTCCTTGAGCGTGAGGATGAACTCGCTGGACCGAGTGAGGAATTCTGCCTTGGCCGGAGCCAGCATGGTCCCGTAGCTGCCGATGTTGGAGAGGAACGGATAAGGCATCACGTAAAACGCCGGTTCGGTGGAGGACGGGTCGCCGGGCCAGAAGCCGAACTCGCAGAACCGTTCATCAAAACAGTTCACGGCGATCACGCCGTTTCCGGGGTAGGGCTCCGACTGTCCGCTGAAGATGGTTCCGGAAAGGTCCATGGTGCCGAACCAGTACGACGGTGCGAAGACCTTTCCGCGCACCGGCCCGAGGAACTGCCCAAGGCTTCGGTGGGCGAAGTGCAGGTTGTCCAGGAAAAGTTCCACCGCGTGCTTGTCATAAGTGGAGTGCTTGGTGTCGGCGTCGAAAGGCACCGGATCGTAGAATTCCTGGGGGTCGGTGTTGATGACCGTGGGCGCATCGATGAATTCCAGCGCCCCCATCAGTTGACGGTAGAAGTCCGCCACGCTGAGGCCGTCGGTGAGTTCGATCCGGGTGCGGATGTAGTTGCTGTTCTGCACGTCCACATGATGCTGGCGCAGGTTGAAGTAAATCTCGAAGTTCGTATCGGGTCCCGGCATGATGCCGGTCCCGATGCCCTGGACGGTGAGGGGCATCCGTACGTGGCCCCATTCCGGTTCTGGGTAGCTGTGCTCCAGTTTCACCTTGCCCGCTACCTGCAGGTAGAGGTGCAGGGTATCGGCGGTGGCCTGCCAGTCCGGGTAGTTCAGGAAGTTTTTGTCCATGGGAAGCGCCTTCGGTCGGGGGCTCGGTGGCGGTGGCTCGGTGGCTTCGGTGGCTTCGGTGGCGGTGGCTGGCTTCGGTGGCGGACGCTCGGTGGTGGACGGCGAACGTGCTGCTCCCAGTCTGGAACCCGCCCCGGAGCCGGTCAACGGCACCTTCTGGCACAATCAGGTCCGTTACTGTAATCAGTCGGGACTCGGGGGATTCATGCGGCTGCACCATGTACAGGTTTCAATACCCACGGGCGGGGAGGACCAGGCCCGGCGGTTTTACGGTGAGGCACTGGGACTGACTGAGGTGGACAAGCCGCCGTCGCTCGCCGGCCGGGGAGGCTGCTGGTTCCGGGCGTTCGACGGCGAGGACGTCGTCGCGGAGATTCATCTGGGAGTGGACTCCCCCTTTGTTCCTGCCAGGAAGGCACACCCTGCCCTGCTGCTGGATTCCGCTAATGCACTCGAGGAACTGGGAGCCAGGCTCTCGCGGCACGGCTTCGATGTCTCCTGGGCTGACCGGCACACGTTCGAGGGTTACGAGCGGTTCCATTGCAGGGACCCGTTCGGGAACCGGGTGGAAATCCTTTCACCGCCTGCGGGCTGATCCTGCCGGCGTACCGGGTGCAGGGCGGTCCGACGGTGCGGGGCGGGCCTGTCTAGTCAAACGCGAAAGTGCGCGCACGGACCAAAGGCACGCGCAGCTTGTTGACCGCGCCAGCCATGGCCTCGGTGCCGACGTCCGCAAAGGAGCCCATCCCTCCGTACAGGCGCAGGCAGTCAGCGGCCCTCTCCCGCAGGTCGGAAACTTCAGTAATGCCGGCAAACATGTGCTCAATCCGGTTTGCCAGCCCACTCCGCCACTCGTCGTCGTCCATCCTCGCTGCGGCTCGGACGGCAGAAGCGGCCGAAAGGATTTCATCGCGGACGTCTTCAACACTTTGCGGCATAGCGGGGCGGCTCTCTCTCCGGTGTATCGGTCCCGCTGACCTTAGCCATGATCAGGTGGTCCGTCGAACCTGGGTGCTGAGATGTCGGTGCTGAGAGGCGTTGGGGGGGCGTTGGGGCTCCTCCGGCGGGCACTCCCGGAGCCAGGCTCCCGGGGTAGGTAGTGCTGCAGAAAAGACAGGTATTTTCGATTTCCGGGGAGGCCAGTTAGGGGCTGGTTTGGGCCCGGAAATGTCAGTGCCGGATGAAATCCTGAGGTATGGATCAGCTCGGAAACACCGAACCGACAACTGAAGAGCCAGGCATGGACCAGCCGCCGACAAGGCCGGCTGGTGACGCGGAGGCGTCCTGCTCTCCCGTAACTCTCGCGGTGTTTTGCGCGGCGCTGGCAGTGACTGTCGGTGACGGCGGGAAGCCCGACGCCGGCACGACCGGACCAGCCTCCACTTCCACGGCTGCCCCTTCTGGTTTCTCCGCCGAAGCCGACCCGGTGGAAAAGGTTTTTCGGAACGGGGCCTTTGAAAGCCGCGCCGCCGGGGACACTGCTGATGCTTACCCGGACGGTTTCACCGGCACACTGGCCCTGCAGAACCTCGAAGCCTTTGACGAAGCCACGGTCGGTGAGGCTTTGGTCCGGGTGGAGCATTTGATTTCCTGGGGACAGGCGCAGCGGTCCCGCCTATTGAACCGGATGGAGGAAATCTTCCGGGACAAGTTCTTCGACCCGTCGGAGCGGGATAAACCCGGGATTGCTTTCAGCCTCGCGGCTGCCGAATGTGCCGCCATCCTGAATGTTCCGCAGGTGACCGGTCAGCGGCTGTTGAGTGAGGCCGGGCAGCTGTGCGGCACCCATACGGCGACCCTGACCGGGCTGGAGGAGGGGCGGTTCTCGTACCAGCATGCCCAGGTGGTCCTGGAGCAGTGCCAGAACGTTCCTGCGGAGAAACTCCCAGGGTTCGAGGCCGACCTGCTGAAGGCTGCGGAGGGTCAGACGCGGGCGCAGTTTTCGGCCAAGGCCCGGCGGCTGCGCGAAAAGACGTTCCCGGAGACGGTCAGCAAAAGGCACCTGACTGCGTTCGAGCAGCGCATGGTCACCCTGGACCGCGAAGAAGACGGTATGTCCTGCCTGTCGGCTCATCTGCGTGCGGCGGAAGCGCAGCAGATCTATACCGCTCTCAGCACTGCGGCGCGGGGTGAGCAGGCGGGAGGGGATCCTCGGACCACGGACCAGCTGCGTGCCGATATTTTGGCGCAGCTGCTGATGGGCGGCAGCCGGGGACTTTTCGCGACTGCCGGAGCCCGAGACAAGGCCGGTTCCCGAGACGCGTCCGGAACCCGGCCCGGCACCGGCCACACCAGCAATGACACTGGCGCAGCCACCCGGGACGAGGACGGAACCGGCTTTGGCAACGGCCCGGAGGGCGCACCCGATCGCCCAACAGGACCGGACGATGGAATCGTCCCGAGGGCGGAAATCATGGTCCTGATCAGCGCAGAGACCCTCTTCGGAGCCGACGACCAGCCGGCAGAACTGCACGGCTACGGCCCCATCAGCGCCGAAGAAGCCCGCCGACTGGCCCGCAACGCCGTCGGATGGACCGGACTGGCCCAAAACCCGCACACCGGAGAGATCCTGGGCGTGGGACGGCGCAGAAAGGTCCCTGCCGGGCTTCGCCGCTGGCTCCGCGCAAGGGACGGAACCTGCAGGTTTCCCGGCTGCCGGGTCAGCACCGCAAATGCGGACATCGACCACACCATCGACTGGGCGCGCGGCGGTCCCACGGACCACGGGAACCTTGAACACCTCTGCCGCCGGCACCACCGGTTCAAGACTCTGGGCTATTGGAAAGCGTGCCAGCCCATCCCCGGGGTGATTGAGTGGACTTCGCCGACCGGCCGAGTCTATCGCGCAGAGCCGTTTCTCGATTTGGTTTCTCAGCAGCCGACGGACCCGCGGACGGATCATAAGCAGCGGCTCCCGGACCTAGGGACGGCGCACGCGACGACAGACCATGAGAAAAACATTCCTGAAGCCCCACCGCCGTTTTGAGCGGAGTGCAAAACGGCGGCATGAGATCCTGGCGTCCTTGTGTCGGGACGGCTTACAGGATCACGGCGTCACGGGCGCACGGGCGCCTCGGGTCGTGGGCGCACCGGCTCACGGCCTCACGGCCTCACCGCGTCATCGCGTCACGGGGCTCACGGGCTCACGGGCTCACGGGCTCACGGAAAGACGCTGGCAGCAGTGGGCACCCGGGCGCCTCGGGACCCAGCCGAGACCCAGCCGGGACCCAGCCGGGCCTATGAGGTGACGGCCGCAGGCACCCGGGCAGTACTCTGCCGCACCACCAACGAGGTGGCCAGGTCCAGGCGCAGGTTGTTCGGCCGCTCCCCCTCGAACAACCGGACCGCCATCCGGGCAGCTTCTTCGGCCATCTCGATCAGCGGCTGGTGCACGGTGGTCAGCGCAGGACTGGACCACTGCGCCACCTGCAGATCGTCATACCCGACAATCGACAGCTCATCCGGGACGCTGATACCCAGCTGCCGGGCGGCGTCGAGCACCCCCAGCGCCTGCAGGTCGCTGCCGGCAAAAATGGCAGTAGGCCGGTCCGGAAGCGACAGCAGCTCCAGCGCGTGATCGCGGCCGCCGTCAACGTGGAAGTTTCCGTACCGAATCAGATCCCGGTCGAGCGGCAGTGCGGCGTTGTTCAGCGCAGATCGGTAGCCGTCAATCCGCGCCAGCGAACACATCATGTCCTCCGGCCCCGTGATCGCAGCAATCCGGGTGTGCCCCAGATCGATCAAATGGCGGGTGGCCATCATGCCGCCGGACCAGTTTGCCGACCCCACGGACGGCACATCCGGAGCAGGATCCCCCGCCGGATCGATGATCACAAACGGAATGGACCGCGCTTCGAGTTGCCGGCGTGAGTCCTGCGCCAGGTCGGAAAAGACCAGTACGACGCCAACTGGCCGGCGGGCGATGACCCCTTCCACCCACTCGGGCGACGGCGCGTGCCGGGTGCCGCTCTCCGTCAGGACCACGCTCAGGCCCTTCTCCCGGGCAATGTTCTCCACGCCGCGGATGATCTCCAGTGCCCAGGCGCTTTCGAGTTCGTGGAACACCAGTTCCAGCAGCCGCGACTTGGCCCCGCCTTTACGGCGATAGCCGTGCTCCTCCAGCAACGCCTCGACTTTCGCGCGCGTTTTCCGCGAAACGTCCGTTCTGCCGTTGAGAACTTTCGAAACTGTCGAGAGTGAAACCTCAGCCTCGGAGGCCAGGTCCGCCAGCGTGACCGGGTTCTGCGGCAGTGATGACTGCATAGGTAGTCCTTCGGGTGTTCGAGCCAGCGCGGACAACAGTTTATCGAAAAGTGTTGCGCATCACATTACGCGCATCTTATGCTGACGGCGTCTAGTAACTTTCGACCAATATACCGAAACTTTCGGAAGGTGTTCAACGATGAACAAACCCTCGTCCCGGACCCCGGTCCTGGCTGCCGCCGGCATACTGGCGCTCAGCCTCACCCTGGCCGGCTGTGGAGGCGGCGACTCCGCTGCCTCGGACCGTCCCGAAAATGAGATCCATGTCCTCGTTTACGGAGACGCGAGCAACGACGTCGAATCCGCCATGGTCGAACGCTTCAATGAGACCTCCGACGTCAAGGTGGTGCTGGATACCATCCCCGGCGCCGAATACCAGCAGAAGCTGCAGACGGTCATGAGCACCGACGCTGCACCGGACATCTTCTTCAACTGGGGCGGAGGCAGCATCTCCGACTTCGTCGATGCAGATCTGCTGATGCCGCTGGATGACTTCATCGAGGAGGATCCGCAGCTGAAGGACGCCTTCCTTCCCTCGGTGTTCGACGTCGCCACGGTGGATGACACCCCGTACGGAGTGCCGATGCGCGGCACCCAGCCCGTGATGCTCTTCCACAACAAGGAAGTGCTCGCCTCGGCAGGCATCGAGGAAGCACCGCAGACCTGGGACGAACTGCTCGACGCCGTCGAGAAACTCAAGGCTGCAGGCAAGACCCCTATCGCCCTCGGCGGCGGCGACGAATGGCCCACCCAGATGTGGTTCTCCTACGTCTATGACCGCGTAGCCGGACCGGAACTCTTCCAGTCCGCTATCGACGGCGACACCGACGTCTGGGATTCCGAAGAAAGCCGGGAATCGCTGGGCATGCTGCGTGAACTGGTGGACACCGGGGCCTTCGGCACCAACTTCCAGTCCGTGAAGTTCACCGACGGCGGCTCCCACACCCTGCTCTCCAGCGGCCAGGCGGGCTTCGAACTGATGGGCTCCTGGGAGTACTCCACCATCCAGGACGTCAACCCCGAGTTCGCAGCCAGCGGCCTGGGCTGGAGCGAATTCCCCGAGATCGAGGGCGGCAAGGGAGATCCTGCCAACCTGGTCGGCAACACCAACAACTACTACTCCGTCCTGGCGGACACCCGCTACCCGGAAGCCGCACGTGACTTCCTGAAGCTGATGTACTCGGACGAGTTTGTCCAGGAGCAGATGGCCATCGGCAACCTGCCCACCACCACCAGCACCGAGGGATTCCTGGACCAGGCGACCAACCCGGACTACGCCCGCTTCCAGTTCGGACTGGTAGAGGATGCGCCTAACTTCCAGCTGTCCTGGGACCAGGCCTACCCGCCGGCCGCAACACCCACCATCCACAGCGCTGTTGCCGACTTCTTCGCCGGAAGCATCGACGAAGACGGTTTCATTGAAGCCATGCAGTCGTTGAAGAAATAGCCGGACCGATTGCCGAGACCATGACCACTCTGCTTCCACCCCGGCCGCCGGCCGCACCGGACAACCCCTCCAAGGGACGTCCGGTGCGGGCCGGCCGGGCCCGGCTGAACCGTCCGGGCGTCGCCTGGACCCTGCCCGCCACCGTCTTCTTCCTGCTTTTCGCCGTGGTCCCGCTGATCGCCGTCGTCGTCCTGTCCTTTATGACCTGGACGGGCTTGGGCGAACCGAAGTTTGTCGGCACGGAGAACTGGGAAACGCTCGCCGGCGATTCGGTAATGCTCAAGAGCCTGTGGCTCAGTGTGCTGTTCATTGTGCTGGGTGTTGCCACCCAGACTCCCGTGAGCATCCTGCTCGGTGTCTGGGCAGCAGGACCGCAGCGGAACCGCGCCGTGCTCAGCGCCATCTTCTTCCTCCCCCTGCTGCTCTCCTCCGCCGCCATCTCGGTGCTGTGGCGCGCATTGCTGGATCCGAACTTCGGGGTTCCGGCGCAGCTCAAGTGGCTGTTCGGGGACGGCAACCTGTTCGGCAACCAGTCCACTGCCATCGGCGTGATCATCTTCGTGGGTATGTGGCAGTTCACCCCCTTCCACACGTTGATCTACCAGGGAGCCGCCAAGTCCGTTCCGCCGGTGCTGTACCAGGCCGCGGAAATCGACGGCGCCGGACGGGCACGCCAGTTCTTTTCCATCACCCTGCCGCAGCTGCGCAACAGCATCATCACCTCGGTGATCCTGATGGTGGTGGGCGGGCTGACCACCTTCGAGACGGTGCTGATCCTGACCAACGGCGGACCCGGGACGGACACCACCATCACCGCGTTCTACATGTACGAGGAAGCCTTCCGCCGCTACAACTTCGGCATGGGTTCCGCCATCGCACTGGTCCTCGTGGTGGTGGCCACCGCCATCTCACTGATCATGGTGAAGGCCTCCGGCTACGACAAAATGCGCAGCACCATGGAGGGAGTCTGATGCGTACCCGCCCCAATTACATTGCCGGAGCCGCGGTCACCGTCTGGCTCCTGATCGTTGCCCTGCCGCTGTACGTCATGGTTGCCGCCAGCGTGCAGAGCCGTGCCGAGTTCAGCGCCAACGGCCCGCTGTCCGTGCCCACAAGCCTGACCTTCGAGAACTTCCTGCTGGTCTTCGACAGCGGTTTCGGCAAGTACTTCCTGAACACCTTCCTGGTTACGGCCGGTGTGGTGGGCATAGTCCTGCTGGTGGTGCCGCCGCTGTCCTACGCAATTGTGCGCAGCCAGTCCCGCTCCACAACGTTGATCTTCCGGTTCTTCCTGCTCGGGCTGGCCATTCCGGTCCAGGCAGTGATTGTGCCGATGTTCTACCTGATCAACTCGGTGGGCCTGTATGACACCCTGCTGGGCATCATCCTCCCCACTGCCGCGTTCGCACTGCCGATCTGCACGCTGATCCTCTCCGGGACCATGCGGGACATCACCCCCGAACTCTACGAAGCCATGTCCGTGGACGGAGCTTCCACCACACGCACCTTCCTGCGCCTGGTGCTGCCGCTGTCCAAGGGCGGGCTGTCCACGATTGCGGTGTTCGCCGCACTGCAGGGCTGGAACGGGTTCCTGCTGCCGCTGATCCTGACCCAGTCGGAATCCACCAAGGTGATCACGCTTGGCCTCTTCAACTTCCAAACCCAGTACGGGATCAACGTGCCGGGCATCCTCGCCGCTGTGATGCTCTCCATGGTTCCCGTCCTGCTGGTGTACCTCTTTGCGCGCCGCGCACTGGTCCAGGGCCTTATGGGCGTTGGCGGAAAGTAGACATGACAGAAACAACAGTCCAGCACCTCCCCTGGCGGGACACCTCCCTGACCGCCCGCGAGCGCGCCGCCCGGCTGGCGGAGCAGATGACGCTGCGGGAAAAGGTGGCCCAGCTCTTCGGCGTCTGGGTCGGTGCCTCCAGCGAAGGCGGCCAGGTGGCACCCCACCAGCACGACATGAAGGAACCGGTGCCGCTGGAGGATCTCCTGCCGAACGGGCTGGGACAGCTCACCCGGCCGTTCGGCACCCTGCCCGTCGACGCCGGCATGGGCGCCCTGTCCCTGATGCGCACCCAGCAGCGGATCGCCGAGTCCAACCGGTTCGGCATCCCGGCCATGGCACATGAGGAATGCCTGGCCGGGTTCGCAGCCTGGGGTGCCACGGCGTATCCCGTGCCGCTGTCCTGGGGTGCCACGTTCAACCCGGAACTGATCGGCCGGATCGGTGCGGCTATCGGCACCGACATGCGCTCGGTCGGCGTGCACCAGGGCCTCGCTCCCGTGCTCGACGTCGTCCGCGACGCCCGCTGGGGTCGGGTGGAGGAGACCATCGGCGAAGACCCGTATCTGGTGGGCAGCATCGCCTCCGCCTACATCCGCGGACTTGAAGGTGCGGGCGTGGTGGCCACGTTGAAGCACTTTGTCGGCTACTCGGCATCCAAGGCCGGCCGCAACCTGGCCCCGGTCTCCGTCGGCATGCGCGAACGCGCGGACGTCCTGCTGGTGCCTTTCGAAATGGCCGTGCGGGAATCCGGGGTGCGCTCGGTGATGCACGCCTATACCGACGTCGACGGCGTCCCCTCCGCTGCGGACCGCTCGCTGCTCACCGGCCTGCTCCGCGAGACGTGGGGTTTCGACGGCACCGTGGTGGCCGACTACTTCGGAATCAGCTTCCTCAAGGAACTGCACCGGGTGGCCGGTTCGCTCGGCGAGGCGGCTGCGGCGGCGCTGACCGCCGGCGTGGACGTGGAACTTCCCACCGTGGATGCCTTCGGCGAGCAGCTCATCGAAGAACTGGAGTCCGGACGGCTGGATGAAGCCGTCATCGACACTGCACTGCTGCGGGTGTTGACCCAGAAGGTCGAACTCGGGCTGCTGGATCCGGACTGGTCCGCGGTGCCCTCGGCCCTGGCCGGTATGGACCTCACGGACTCGCCCGGCGTGCTGGGTTCGGTGAACCTGGACCGTCCGGAGAACCGGTCCCTAGCGGCCGAGGTCGCAGAGCAGGCACTGATCCTCACCGCTAACAACGGAATCCTGCCGCTGGCAGCGCCGGGCCGGATCGCCGTCGTTGGACCCAACGCCGACAACCCGATGGCGTTCCTCGGCTGCTACTCCTTCCCCGCCCACGTGGGTGTGCAGCACCCGGAGGTGGCAGCGGGAATCGAGCTGCCCACCGTCGCGGCAGCGCTGCGCGGCGAGTTCCCGGACAGCGCAATGACCGTGACCGCCGGCTGCAGCGTGGACGGGCCTGAGACGGACGGATTCGCCGACGCACTGTCCGCCGCCCGGGAGGCCGACGTCGTCGTGGCCGTGCTGGGCGACCGGTCCGGACTCTTCGGACGCGGCACCAGCGGCGAAGGCTGCGACACCGAATCGCTGGTCCTGCCCGGAGTGCAGCAGCAGCTGCTGGATGAACTGCTGGACACCGGCAAACCCGTAGTACTGGTGCTGCTGACCGGGCGCCCCTATGCCCTGGGCCGCGCAGTCACGGAAGCCGCCGCCATTGTGCACGCGTTCTTCCCCGGCGAAGAGGGCGGGCCGGCAATCGCCGGTGTGCTGAGCGGCAGGGTGAATCCCAGCGGCCGGCTGCCGGTCAGCGTTCCGGCCTCCCCCGGCGCCCAGCCGTCCACCTATCTGGCCGCTCCGCTCGCACAGTTGAGCGACGTGTCCAGCATCGACCCGACGCCGGCCTTCGGGTTCGGCCACGGGCTGGGCTACAGCAGCTTCGACTGGTCGGGTATCGCCCTGGACGGTCCGGCAGAGTTCGGCGTGGACGGCGAAACGTCCGTTTCCGTGACCGTGGCCAACACCGGCGAGCGCGACGGTGTCGAGATCGTCCAGCTCTACCTGCACGATCCGGTGGCCTCGGTGGTGCGTCCGGTGCAGCGGCTGGCCGGGTTCGCCCGCGTCCCGCTGCGCTCGGGGGAAGCGGCGAAGGTGCGGTTTACGGTTCCGGCCGACGCCGCGTCCTTCACCGGGCGGGACGGGCAGCGCATTGTGGAGCCCGGTGAGCTGGAGCTGCGGCTCGGGGCTTCCAGCACTGATATCCGGGCAACCGCCGGTGTTACCCTGACGGGAACCGTCCGGGTAGTGGACCACACCCGGCGGCTGCACTGTCCGGCGGACGTGGCACCGCTGGGCTGAGCACCCGCAACCGCACGCAACGCGCACCTTCAACCCGGGAGCCGGAAACGCATGTACTACGACCTGCCCGCTGACCAGCTTGCCGCCTATCGAGGCAGCACCAGCGCTCCGGAGGACCTGGACCGGTTCTGGGCGGACACCCTGGACGAGGCCCGGCAGCACCCGCTGGCGGTAGGGGTCACCCCCTACCCCAGCGGGCTGCGGACGGTGGAAGTTTACGACGTGGTGTTCCCGGGTTTCGGCGGTGAACCCATCCAGGCGTGGCTGCGGCTGCCCGCCCGGAGCGTGCGAGGTGATGGGCAACTGCCCGGCGTCGTACAGTTTGTCGGTTACGGCGGCGGGCGCGGGGACGCCCGCGAGAGCCTGTTCTGGGCCTCCGCCGGCTTTGCCCACCTGCAGATGGACACGCGCGGGCAGGGCGCGGGGTGGAGCACGGGTGCGACGCCGGACGCCAGCGGCAGTGCAGGTCCGCAGGTTCCGGGGGTGATGACGCGAGGGGTGCTCGACCCGCAGACCTATTACTACCGCCGCCTAATCACCGATGCCGTCCGGGCGGTGGAGGCTATGCGTTCGCTGGCCGGCAGCGGAGCGGCACCGGTCGATCCGGCGCGGGTGGCCGTGCTGGGACAGAGCCAGGGTGGAGGGCTGGCCCTGGCTGCCGCCTCGCTGTGCCCGGAGGTGGCCGCCGTCGTCGCCCTGGTGCCGTTCCTTTCCGACTTTCCGCGGGCGCTGACCGTCACCGACGGCTACCCGTACCGTGAAATCGTTGATTTCCTGTCCATGCAGCGAGGTGCCGCCAACCGGGTCATGGAAACGCTGCGCTATTTCGACGCCGTGAACCTGGTGCCGCGCGCCACGGCCCCCGCCCTGTTCTCGGTGGGGCTGATGGACACCACCACTCCCCCGTCCACGGTCTACGCCGCGTACAACAACTACGCCGGTCCGAAGGAATTGTCCGTGTGGCCGTTCAACCAGCATGAGGCCGGCGGCATCGAGGACGAGGTCCTGGCCCTGGCGTTCCTGCAGAAGCAGTTCGCGTAACCCTAGCCCGGGTTTTCGGCGGTGAAGAGCTCGCAGACGGTGTTGTAATACCGGTCCGTGCTGCCCTGGTGCTGCAACCCGATTTTCCCGCAGACCCGCATCGACGCCGTGTTGGCGGGGTTGGTGACGGCCACGACCTGCGGCAGGCCCGCCGCGAACGCGTGTGCCAGCACGGCTGCCCCCGCCTCCGACGCATAGCCCTTGCCCCAGCTGTCTGGATGGAAGTGCCAGCCGATTTCAATATCGTCCGAGGGCTTCCGTTCCGGGCCCGACGCCGGGATGGGCTTGAGCAGCAGCGTCCCGGCCAGCTGACCGGTGTCCTTGTCCTGCACCGCCCAAACGCCGCAGGTTCCGTCGTCCCTGCCGGCCCACGCCTCAATGAGTGCAAGCGCCTCGGCCCGGTCCTGCATCAGCTTGGGGTTGGTGCCCAGAAAACGCTGCACCTCCATGCGGGAGTACAGGTCCAGGACGAACGCCGCGTCCTCGGACGTGAACGGGCGCAGGGTCAGTCGATCGGTCTCCAGAGTCCGCATCCGGGAAGTCTACTGCCGCGACCTCTCAGAAACGGCCGCGATCCGGTAGGACAGCCGGTGATCCTCGCCGGGTGCCAGCACAATGAGGCCCTCCCCGGAGTTGAAGGCATCCGGGGGGCAGGTCATCGGCTCCACGCCCACGCCCAGGCGGTCCATCTTCTCGCCGGAATAGACCTGCAGCCACGGTGCCTCCTTGCCGCTGGCGGACAGGACGGCGCCGAAGCCGGTCTCCGGGTCGGTGAGCGTGGCCTGCCAGTCGCCGTCGGGCAGGCCGGTGAAGGCATGGTCCACAGTGCGTGCGCCGATCGGTTCCGGAGCGGAGAAGGAGAGCACGGTCCCCTTGGTGTCCCGCAGTTCGCTCAAATCCAGGGGCCTGCCGGACTGCTCCGGACCACCGAGGACCTGCGCGGCAGGAACGTCCAGCACGCACCGGTCCACCGGCACCCGGTCTGCAGTGAGGTAGGGGTGGGCAGAGGCTCCGTAGGGTGCGGGCGCAGTGCCCGCATTGGCGGCGGACAACTCCACGCTTAGTCCGGTGTCGGCATCCAGGGCATAGACCGCCTGCAGTTCCAGCTGGAACGGATAGCCGGGCTGTCCCATCAGCCGGTGCCGCAGGACCGCGCGCTCCGGCGAGGTTTCGACAACGTCCCAGGCATCCCAGGCCACCAGCCCGTGCAGGGCCATGCCGGTCTCGGGCTCGTTGACCGGCACCTGGTACTCGGTGCCGCCAAAGGTGTAGCGGCCGCCGGCAATCCGGTTGGGCCAGGGCATCAGTACCTTGCCGGTGAAGGCCTCCGGAATTTCGTCCTCCGCGAGCGGCAGCACCACGTCCCGGCCGCCGAAGGTCAGCCCGGCGAGCGTGGCACCCACCGGCAGGATGGTGGCCCGGTAATCCCCGGCGGCCAGGGAAACCGGATGGCCGTTGGGCCCGAAAGTGGAAGTCATGGGCCCGATCCTATCCGGCAGCCGGCAGCGCAGGGCTTCCCGCAGCCTGCCGGTAACGCTGCAGCACCCCGGGCGTGGGATCCGCCGTGACCACCACGGACGCGCCGTCGTTCCACGCAGGCCACTCACCGGTGAGGATGGCTGCGGCCTGCCGGGCGGCGCCGTCGGCCACGTACTCCCCCGGCCGCGGGACGGTGACGGGAAGCTCGAAGACAGCGGCGATGACCTGCTGGATCGCCTCGGACCGGGCAGCTCCGCCCACCAGGATCACCCGCTGCGCGGAGACCCCCGTGTTCTTCAGCGCCGCGAAACCGTCCGCGAGCGAGCAGGCCACGGCCTCGACGGCGGCCCGGGCCAGGTTGGCGGGAGTGAAGTTCCGCAGCGTCATGCCGTGCAGGGACCCGGTGGCGTCCGGCAGGTTAGGGGTGCGTTCCCCTTCGAAGTAGGGCACCATCACCAGGCCGTCGGCACCGGCCGGAGCGGAGAGGGCCAGCCGTGTCAGTTCGTTCAGTTCCACCCCGAGCAGGGCGGCGGTGGCGTCCAGGATGCGGGACGCGTTCAGGGTGGCGGTCAGCGGGAGAAAGTGACCGGTGGCGTCGGCAAAGCCGGCCACCAGGCCGGTGGCGTCCGACGTCGGATTGTCGACGACGGCGAACACGGTGCCTGAGGTGCCGATGGAGACCACCACATCCCCCACCCCGGCAGCGACACCCAGTCCGGCAGCGGCGTTGTCACCGGCGCCGGGCCCGATCAGCGCACCGGCGGGAGTGCGGGCACCCGCTTCGAGCGGGCCCAGGACGCGGGGCAGCTGCGGCACGTGGCCGAGGGTCTGCTCCAGGATTTCAGGGAGGTACTCGCCGGTGGACGGGGACCAGTAGCCGGTGCCGGAGGCGTCGGACCGGTCGGTGGTCAGAGCGGCCAGCCCTTCCGCACCGCTGCCCGGCCCGTAACCGGCCAGGCGCCAGCTCAGCCAGTCGTGCGGCAGGCAGACGGCGGCGGTGCGGGCGGCGTTTTCCGGTTCGTTTTCGGCCAGCCAGCGCAGCTTCGTCGCAGTGAACGAGGCCACCGGCACCGAGCCCGTGGTGTCGGCCCAGTACCGGGCACCGTCGGGCCCGGCATCGGCAACGAGCTTGTCCGCGGCAGCGGCGGAGCGGACATCGTTCCAGAGCAGGGCCGGGCGGACCACGGCACCGGTTTCATCCAGGCAGACCATGCCGTGCTGCTGCCCGCCTACCGAGACGGCGTCGACGTCGTCCAGTCCCCCGGCAGCCGCCGCAGCTTCCAGGAAGGCTGCCCACCATGCTTCCGGGTCCACCTCGGTACCAGCCGGGTGGCGGGCCGTGCCTTCGCGCAGCAGCGCGCCGGTCTGGGCATCGCGGATGACTACCTTGCAGGACTGGGTGGAGCTGTCGACTCCGGCAACGAGTGGCATGTCGAGCCTTTCAACGGGTGCTGCCGCCGGTCCCCCAGGGCCCGGCGGCAGCACGATTCGGTGATGTTTTGCGCGTCGTGCGCAGGTAGCCTAGCGGGCACCCATCAGGTGTTCCAGCGCAAGCTGGTTCAGCTTCACGAAACCGAAGTCGCGGTCCGCGGCGGCGTCGGCGTTGAAGTCCTCGAAGGACGCGGAATCGGAAAGCAGGTCCGTGACGGATTCACCGGCAGCCAGCGTGGGCTGTGCCAGCTCGGTAATGCCGGCGTACTGCATGGCTTCCTGTACCTCGGGATCGGCGCGGAAGGCCAGGGCACGTTCCTTGAGCAGCAGGTACATGTCCATGTTGGCCTTGGCGGATTCCCAGACGCCTTCGTAGCCCTCGGTGCGGGAGGGCTTGTAGTCGAAGTGCCGCGGGCCTTCGTAGCGCGGTCCGCCGTTGGGGAAACCGTTCTCCAGCAGGTCCACGGTGAAGAAGGCGCTGGTAAGGTCGCCGTGCCCGAAGACGAGGTCCTGGTCGAACTTGATGGACTTCTGGCCGTTGAGGTCGATGTGGAACAGCTTGCCGGACCACAGGGCCTGGGCGATGCCGTGGGTGAAGTTCAGCCCGGCCATCTGCTCGTGCCCGGTCTCCGGGTTCAGGCCGACAATGTCACCGTGCTCGAGCTGGGCGATGAATGCCAGGCCGTGGCCGATGGTCGGCAGGAAGATGTCGCCGCGCGGTTCGTTGGGCTTGGGCTCGATGGCGATGCGCAGCCCGTAGCCCTTCTCCTTGATGTAGCCGGCAGCGGTGTCGATGCCCTCACGCATGCGGTCAAAGGCTGCGGAGAAGTCCTTGGAACCGTCGTATTCGCTGCCTTCGCGGCCGCCCCACATCACGAAGGTTTCCGCGCCGAGCTCCGCGGCGAGGTCGATGTTTCGCAGCACCTTGCGCAGCGCGAAGCGGCGGACGGAGCGGTCATTGGAGGTGAAGCCGCCGTCCTTGAACACCGGGTGCGTGAACAGGTTGGTGGTCACCATGGGTGCCTTGAGGCCGGTTTCGGCCAGGGCGTTGGTGAAGTTCTTGATGATGATGTCCCGCTCCTGCGCCGTGGCGTCGAAGGGAACCAGGTCATTGTCGTGGAAGGTCACCCCGTAGGCGCCCAGTTCAGCGAGCTTGTGCATGCCCTTGATGGGATCCAGTGCGGCCCGCGTCGGTGTGCCGAAGGGGTCGGTTCCGGTCCAGCCGATGGTCCAGAGGCCGAAGGTAAAGCGGTCGGAAGGCGATGGCGTCATTGTCACGATAGCTCCAGATCAAGTATTAGTTGGAAGCAACAACATATTCGGGCAGCGGTCCGGTGTCAATGGTTCCCGGACGAAAAAGCTTCCGCCCCGCACGCGGTGCGGGCTGCCGGAGGATATTTTGTTGCCGCCCCCAACCAAATCGTGACGTCGACAGGTAGGCTGGAGGATGACCAGTAACCGGGGAGGAAACAAAGACGTGGAACGCGGCATTATCAGCGCCCCTGCACCGGCAGGCCGCGGTACCGATAACCTGCGGTCCGCCAACCTCTCCCGCATCCTGACCCTGCTGCACCGGAACGGGCAGCTCTCCCGCGCGGACCTGACCCGGCTTACCGGCTTCAACCGCTCCACCATCGGTGCCCTCGTCGGCGAACTGGCCGGCATGGGGCTGGCTTACGAGACGGATCCGCCCGCCGGACGGGTCGGCCGGCCCAGCCCGCTGGTCCACCCCAACGAGCGGGTGGCCGCCGTAGTGGTCCATCCCGACGTCGACGCCGTGACCGTCGGCCTGGTGGGACTGGGCGGCCGGGTACACCGCCGGGTCCGCCACGACACGGTTTCCCGGCCGAGCGTGGCCGAGACGGTAAGCATCACCCGCGCCGTGCTGGCCGGGATGGCTCCGGACCTGGCCGGAATGGACCGGATTGCCGGGGTCGGCGTGGCCGTTCCCGGGCTCACCCGCACCTCCGACGGCCAGGTGCTGCTGGCACCGCACCTGGGTTGGCGGAACGAGCCGCTGGCCGCTCCCCTGGCCGAGGCACTGGCCCTGCCGGTCTTCGCCGGCAACGACGCCACCCTGGGTTCGGTGGCCGAGAGTCTCTTCGGTGCCGCCGTAGACACTGACAATGCCGTGTACCTCAACGGCAGTGCAAGCGGGATCGGCGGCGGGATCATCGTCGCCGGCAGGCCGCTGCGCGGAGCGGACGGCTACGCGGGCGAGCTCGGACACACGCTGGTCCGCAGCGACGGTGAACGGTGCCACTGCGGCCGGCGCGGCTGCCTGGAAACGGAAGTGAACCTGGCCGGACTGCTGGAGGTGCTGGGCCTGGACCGTGCGGACCAGGACACGCTGGACGCGGCGATGGCCGAACAGCAGACCGCTGCAGTCCGCGCCGAGGCGGACCGGCAGCTGGATCAGCTGGCAGTGGCCCTGACGAACTTCGTGAACATCTTCAATCCGGACACGATTGTCCTGGGCGGTTTCCTCGGCACCCTGTTTGCTTCCAACCCCCAGCGGCTGACCGACGCCGTTGCCGCCGAGGCGGTGGCGGGCCTGGGCCGGCGGGTACTGCTGCGCCGGGCGGCGCTGCGTTCGGAACTGCTGCTGGTCGGCGCCGCGGAGCTGGCCTTCGCTCCGGTGCTGGCCGCGCCGCGCGCCGTTTAGGAACCGGCCTAGAAACCCGTCGGCTTAGGAGTCCCAGCCGAAAGTGAAACGCTCGGGCCGGAACGGTTCCAGCAGCGGGTGCCGGCGGCCGGTGAGGATTTCCGCGGCCACCAGCTCCCCGGCGATCAGGCCGAGCGTGGCCCCGGAGTGCGTGAAGGCGGTCCAGCAGCCGGGCAGCGCGGCAAGCTCACCGAGCACCGGTTCGCCGTCCCCCGGCACCGGTTTCAACCCCGGCTGCCGGCTCTGCGGCACCACCTCCGGATGCCCGGCCAGCACCCGGCTCGCCTCCGCCGCCAGCTCGGCCGACACCTCGGGATCCACACTCCAGCTGCCGTCCTCCAGGCGCTGCACCCGGTCCAAGTACCAGGTGGAATCCATGGCGAGCCGTCCGCCGGGGTGCGGGCGCAGCGAAATCCGGGGCGTGTTCAGCACGGCCCGCAGTCCGTGGTCCACCGGTTCGCTGATCACCAGCATGGCCGGGTCGGAGGCATCGGGCAGGTGGACGCCGGCCTCGGCGAGTACTGCGGGGGTGCCGGCTCCGCAGGCGACGACGACGGCGTCGGCCCCGTATTCTTCCCCGCCGGCGGTGCGGATCCCGCGCGCCCTGATGCCGCCGTCGGGCCCGGCGCCGCCCGGAACCGCGCGGGTAACCGTGCACCTGCCGGCGTATTCAATCAGGGTGCCGCCGCGCATCGTGAATTCCTCGGCCAGGTACCGGACCAGGTGCGGGAGCGACACCCAGCCTTCGCCCGGGTTGACCAGCACCCGGTGCGGCAACACCCCCGGGTCCACGCCGGGCACCATTGCCGGAACGTCTTCGCGTTCCAGCATCCGGGCGTCGTAGCCCTGCCGGGTCTGACCGTTGTGCCGCTCGACGACAACGAACGGGTCGTCATCCCAGTACAGGCCGCCGTCGAAGGCAAGCCATTCGATGCCGGGGTTCTGCGCCAGCAGGGTCCGGTACCGGTCGATACCGGCCATCCGCAGCCGGTAGTAATCCTCGCCGTAACCGCCGCCGGCGTTCAGCCAGGACAGCGAGCGCCCGGAGGCTCCGCTGCCCACCTCCGCTTCCGTCACCAGCAGCACGTCCGCACCGCCGCGCAGCAGCTGCACCGCAGTGGAAAGTCCCAGCACACCGCCGCCCAGGACGGCGACGGTATCCCGCGGAAGCGTGGTCGGCATGCCTTCCCCCTTCATGAAGTACCGCAGGGTTTAATTCTCTGGTTACCTTGTCAGGTAATTTCCAGCAGGTTAAGCGAAAGACGGCGCCGTGCATTCTTCTTCCTCCCCCGATCAACCGCGCCGCATCCCGGTGATTGCCGACGTCGACACCGGCGTGGACGATGCCCTGGCCCTGACCTTCCTGGCCCGCAGCCCGCGCATCGACCTGCGCGCCGTGACCTGCGTAGCCGGGAACACCGACGTCGACCAGGTGCTCCGCAACACCCTGGACGTGCTGGACCTCGCCGGACGGCCGGACGTTCCGGTGGCCCGCGGGGCGGAGCGGCCGCTGATCAACGAGCCCCGCAATGCACACGCCTTCCACGGCGCCAACGGGATCGGCGGGCTGCAGCTGCCCGCCGCCAGCGCATCGGCTTCACCCCTGGCCGCCGTCGAACTGCTGCACCGCACCATCGAAGAGTCTCCGGAACCGGTGACCCTGCTGGGCATCGGCCCGCTGACCAACCTGGCGGTGTTCCTGCGGGCCTACCCGCTCACGGCCCGGAAGCTGGAACGGATCGTGTTTATGGGCGGATCCGCCGGGATGGGTAATGCCACCTCGCATGCCGAGTTCAATGCCTGGCATGATCCCGAGGCGCTGGCAGTGGTGCTGGAGAGCGGTGTTCCCGTGACCATGTACGGGCTGGACGTCTTTATGCTCGCGACCCTCGATGCGCCGCAGTACCTAAAGCTGGAAGCCTCCGCGGATCCCGGTGCCCGGCTCGTGGGTTCGCTGCTGGCCTTGGGTGCCCGGACCCGGGCGGCCGGAGGTGTCCTGGGCGCGGAGCCGCTTCCCACGGTGAGCGCCAATGACGGCACCCTGGACCCCATGACCATCGGCGACGCCGGTGCCGCCTGCCTGATTGCCGCACCGGAAACCGTGGTGCTGGAGGATTACCCGGTGCGGGTGGAGCTTGCCGGGCACAGCCGCGGCCAGACCCTGGTGGACCGGCGGAGAATCGCCGGCGAGGACACGGTGCACGGCCTGCTCGCCCCGGCACCGGTGATTTCGGTGGCCATGGCGCTGGACCACCCCGCCATGGTCCGGACCTTCCTGGACACGGTGGC
This sequence comes from Arthrobacter sp. zg-Y844, assembly GCF_024385465.1. Taxonomy (GTDB): domain Bacteria; phylum Actinomycetota; class Actinomycetes; order Actinomycetales; family Micrococcaceae; genus Arthrobacter_B. The sequence continues at coordinate 8,431 of NZ_JANFLS010000004.1, read as the reverse complement.
TCCGGGCGAAGCTATTCGTAGCTGAAGAAACCCTGCCCGGTCTTCCGTCCGAGTTCGCCGCGGGCCACCTTCTCCCGGAGGATCTGCGGCGGCGCGAAGCGGTCCCCCAGTGTCGAGTGCAGGTACTCGGCAATCCCCAGCCGGACGTCCAGTCCCACCAGGTCCGTGGTGCGCAGCGGGCCGGTGGGATGGCGGTAGCCCAGCGTCATGGCGGCGTCGATATCCTCGGCGGACGCCACCCCCTCCTCGACCATCCGCATGGCCTCCAGGGCAATGGCGACGCCGAGCCGGGAGGACGCGAAGCCGGGCGCATCGCGGACGACGACGGCGGCCTTGCCCAGGGCTTCGATCCATTCCTGTGCGCTGGCGGCCAGCTGCTCCGACGTCCGGGCGCCGAGGACCAGTTCCACCAAACGGGAAGACGGCACGGGATTGAAGAAGTGCAGGCCGCAGAAGTTCTCCGGCCGCTTCAAACCCGCAGCCAGCCGGTCCACGGACAACGAGGACGTGTTGGTCGCCAGCCAGGCGCCGTCGTCAAGCTGTTCCTCCACAGCGCGCAGGGCCGCGGACTTCAGCGCGAAGTCCTCCGGTACCGCCTCCACCACCAGGCCGCAGACCGCAAACTGTCCGTAATCCACGGCGAAGGCTGCACGGTCGGCGAGCTCTTGGGCACTTGCGTCCGTATCCCCGCGTTCCACGCTTTTGGCGAGGGACCCGGCGATCCGGGTGCGGGCGGCGTCGGCGGCTTCCCGGTCCCGTTCGACCACCACCACCTCCGTTCCGGCCAGGAGGAAGGCGTGGGCAATACCTGCTCCCATGCGTCCGCCGCCCAGCACCCCTACCCGTGCCGGAACGGTGCCGGTGTCAGCGCTCTCGAGGGCCACGGGAATTCTCCTTGCGGTCGAGGAAGTCCTGCATGCGGTCGAACTTGGCCTCGGATTCAAAGAGGATTCCCTGGGCGAGGTTGTCGATCAGCGGATGCGCTTCCCGCGGGGCGGCGAAGGCCGCTTTGGTCAGGCGGAGGGCCAGCGGATCGGAGGCGGTGATGCGGTCCGCGAGCGCGTGGGCGGCGGCCAGCAGGCCGGCGGGGTGGTGGAGTTCGGTGATCAGCCGGACGGCCAGTGCTTCCTCCCCGGACAGGATCCGTCCGGCCAGCAGCATGTCTTTGGCGAGCGGCTCCCCCACCAGCTCCTTCAGCCGCCAGGTGGCTCCGGCAGCCGCCATGATTCCCAGCCCTGCTTCGGGCTGGCCGATCTTCAGCCGTGGTGTGCCCAGCCGGAAGTCCGCGGCGTAGGCCAGTTCCGCTCCGCCGCCCAGGGCAAATCCGTCCAGTGCGGCGATGACCGGCAGCGGCAGGGCGGCTATCCGGGTGAAGAGGCCGGAGTTGATGCCGGCCAGGGCGTCATCGCGGCGGCGTTCGCGCAGCTCGGTGATGTCCGCCCCGGAGGCAAAGAACCCCTTTCCGCCGGCCTCGGTACCGGAGAGGATCAGGACCCGCGGCTGCCGCTCCAGTTCGGCGCAGACCGCATGCAGTTCCTTCACCATGGCCGCGTCAATGGCGTTGCGGACCTCGGGCCGGTGCAGCTGGACGTGGACCCGGTCCGCTCCCTCGCTCACCCGGAGCGTGGCGAATCCTGCGAATGCCTGGGTCTGCTGCGGGGGTTCCGTCACGGTGCGACCGTCCTCTCGTTGCTGGCCGGCGTCCTTGCCGGCAGTCCTAGTATTACGCAGCCGCCGGGCTTTGCCGTGATGCGGCTCACTGCGGCACGGGGTGCCCTGCGGCCCAGCGGACCAGCTCCGCCGTCATGGCACGGTAGCCCGCAGAGGTGGGGTGCAGCAGCTCCTGGCTGGCGGTAACCGAATCGGCGGCCTGCAGCAGCCCGGAGACATCCGCGGCATGGACAAACGGTTCCGGGCTGCAGGCGCCGTGTCCGGCCAGGGCCTGTTCGACGGCGTCCACGTAGTAGACGTTCGGCGCGGAGGAGCTGTCCACGGCGGACCGGATGACGGCGTTCAAGTCATTGATGAGGTCCCGGCCGAAGCGTTGCTCCTCCGTGCTGAGCCGGCCGCAGTCGCCGTCTGGCTCATCGAAAAGCTGGGGGTACGGAAGCACCAGCACGGGAGCAGGGACGGCCGTCGCGACGCTGGCATAGGCGTCCATTAGGTCGGCCTCGAGGCCGGACAGCTGCTCCGCCGCGTGGGCGGCCAGCTGCGGGTCATCGCTGCAGGGAGTGGTTTCCAGCAGGCAGGCCTGCAGGATTCCGGCGAAGTCGAGGTTGTTGCCGCCCACCGAGAGCACCACCAAGGTCGGTTCGAAGCCCTGCAGCTGCTCCAGCTGCGCCGGGACCGTGCCGGGGTCGGTAGTCGGTCCGGCTCCGGGATCCAGGGCGGCCAGTCGTTGCGGAGCGGTCAGGTGCCCGGTGGTGGCCCGGGAACATGCGAGGTTCGCGATGTTCTGCGGGGCAAACAGTTCCGCAGCGGGCGGGTGGAGGCTGCGGTGGCAGGAATCCCGGACGCCGGGTACCGCAGGCTGGTAATCGCCGGCCCCCTCTCCCGCGGCGAAGGAGTCACCGAGGATAGCCAGGCGTCCGGCGTCGCCGGTTACCTCCGCGAGCCAGCCCGAGGGCCGGGGCGGTAACGGCGTGGGGGTTGGGCTCGGGGTGGGATCGGGGCTGGCCGCCGACGCCGTCGTCGTACTGCCCGACGGCGGTCCCGCGGCAGGGGCGGTCGAGCACCCGGAGAGCAGTATTGCGGCCCCCACGATGCCGGCTGCTGCACGCCGCTTCGCGCCAGGGCCTGCGGAGTTTTTCATGAGCGCCCCTGAATCCTTGAGCGGGTGGAAGTTAAAGGCCGGCGGCCGGCGTCGTTGGCAGTGATAACCCGTACCAACGACGTCGGCCGCCGCTTCATACCTATTACTAAGGGCCGGTTACCGACGGCGGCCCAGCGCCTCGTTCACGGCCGGATCGCCGAGCTGGCTCAGCCAGGTCAGCAGTGCCGGGTAGGTGGACGGGTTGGCTGCCACGACTACCCGGGCCCGCGGGTGGGTAGCCAGCTCCTGGAGCCGGACCAGGGGTGTGGCCGGATCGGCAGCTTCGGCCAGGAGGGCGGCATCCGGGTCAGCGGCCGGCGTACGCCGAACGGTGTCCTCGGACACTTCCTCGTCCTGGTCCTGGCCCTGGTCCGGGTCCTGGTCCTGGTCCGGCGACTCGGTTACCGCAGTCTGCACGGGTTCCTGGACGGGAGCTGCGTGCTGGGGCGCCTGGACGGGAGCCTGTTCCACCACCGGTTCCTGCACGGGAGCCCGCTGGGGCTGAACCGGCGCCTGCTGCTGGGGCTGAACCGGTGCCTGCTGCTGAACGGGCTGTCCAGCGGGCTGGCCCTGCTGCGGGAACTGCGGCTGCTGAGCCCCGACGAAAGTGGCCGGCGTCGGAATGGCGGGAACCTGTGCACGGGCCGGAGCCCCTTCAAAGGCGAAACCGGTGCCCGAGTTTCCGGAAGCGGGCAGCGACTTGAAGTGTGCCCGCGCAGCCTTGTCCAGCCAAAGCACGGCCAGAACCGCGAAGGGCATAACCCAGGTCAGCACCATGATCAGGGACATGACCGTTCCGATCGGCAACGGCGCGGTGCGCGTCGTCGAATAATCCAGGTCCTGGACTTCGAAAAGGATCATGAGGATCAGCGACAGGACAAACAGGGCACCCGCATACACGCTGCCCATCACGAAGGCGGACCGCTCGTCACGGGCGGCAAGCTTCCGGACCACTACGGTGGCAGCCACCAGCAGGAGCGCAAGGACCAGGCCCACGGACCACGTGGCGACGCCGTCGAGGTCCTCCAACAGGGTCTGCACCAGCCCGACCACCATGAAGACGGCCAGGGCCGACGCCAGGATCAGGGTCAGGAGCAGCAGGGGTCGGAGGGCAGTGAGCCGGTCCGCAGGGGCAACTGCGGTCCGGTGCGTGGTGCGGGCGACGGACGGAGCGGAAACCGCAGCGCCGAAGGCCATCCAGAAGAAGGTGGAGAACCCGGCAACCCCCGGGAAGAAGCCCTCCCCAAGTGAATCCACACCCATGAGTGCCAGCATGGTGAGGAAAGCCGCGCCCACACCGAGTGCCGCACCGGCGAAGCGCCAGGCGTCGGAGCCGCGGAAGACCTTCAGGGCAACAAGCCCCAGGACCCCTACTGCAAGGAGCGCAGCAACAATCTGCGCAATCAGGAACAGCCACGCTCCGGCGCCTGTGTAGTAGTCATGCGCGTCCATAACAAACAGGATGATCTGCACGATGGTGACGACTGCGGCAAAGCCCGCAATGCCCAGCATGACGAACAGCCAGCGCCGGTGGCGGGCATGATCGACGTCGCCCGGGGCTATTTCACCCTTCCGGGGCTGTGCAGCGAGGAGGGCACCGGCCAGTCCGACGGCGACGGCGCCGCCCAGGTAGCGGTAGCTGTCATCCCCGAAGCCCGATACCAGGCTCAGGACGAAGTACACCAGCACCAGGATGATGTACGGGAGGTTGGCCAGTAGACGAATGTCCTGGATTTTCCGGTAGCCGACCGTCGGGCCGAAGACGCCGCCGCGCCACAGGTAGCTGATGCCCAGGGACAGGATGCTCAGGAGGGTAATCAGCAGTACGTCGACGCGGGCACCGGCTTTGGTGCCGTCGTCGTAGCTGCTCGTACTGATGGTCCACGTCATGAACAGCGAGGCGAAGAGGGCCAGGAACGCGATGCCGTCCCGGACGTAGTCGCTGACCGGAACCCCGGCAAAGGGGGACGGACGCTTGGTGCCGGAGGAAGCCTGCGCCTGGGCCTGGCCGTAGCCGGGGTTACCCGGATACTGCTGCTCTTGACGCTGCTGGGTCGGCTGACCGTACCCACCCTGGCCGTAGGCCTGGCCGGGCTGGCCGGGCTGGCCGTAACCGTGCTGACCTGCCCCGACTGCGGCGAGCTGCCGGTCTTCCACCGATCCGGCGGTTGGTGCTGCGGGATGGGCGGCAGGTTCCGTACCCGGCGCGGAGGCTGCAGAAGCGGGCGCGGCACCTATGGCATACCCGCACTCCGCACAGAACCGGCCCCCCGGTTCTTGTTGTTTCCCACATTCGGGACAGAATTTCATAACGCCTTCCTTGGATCTTCAAGAATCATTTACGCCGGTGGTCCGGCAGACCCGGCGGCGGGCTGAACCGCCGCCGGGAAGCGGTGCTACTTCGTCTTGACCGCGACCGTATAGCTCACAAGAGCGAAGTCGCTCTCGGGAGTCGAGGACAGTATCTGGACTTTCAGCTCGTGGTCCTTCCCGTCAGCGGGGTAAGCGATGGAGTATTCAGTCCGCTCCCCTGCCGGGATTTCAACTTTCTCTTCCTTACCGTCCAGCGTGACCCCAATCACGATCGTTGAAGTCGTTGACCCGAGTGCGCTGATCTCCAGATCGGCTTCGACGTCGGTGCTCGAGAGGGTGTGGCTCTTCACGGACTCTGACGAGGCACCGGTGGAGAGCACACCGTAATCGCTGCTGATGTACGAACCGGAAGGCACTGAGCCCGCAGAGTAATCCGAGTCAGAGTAAGACCCCTTCGAGAAGTCGTATCCCTTCCCCTCAACCAGGGTCAGGTCGGCGGAGTACTCGAAGTCCGTGCCCTTTTCAGCGAACTCTTCCTGCCATTCCGGGCCGGCAAAGACCACGAGCTTGTAGTTGCCTGCCTCGACCTCATCGCCCCATCCGAGGTCCGCGATCTGCTCCTTGCCGTCCTCGGAGTACACCAGCATGTCGCCGAAGTCGCCGTCTTCTGCCTGCAGTGCCATGTCCTCGTCCACCGTCAGGTTGAGGACCGCGAAGCCGGCCGAGTTGAACTCCACCTCGGTGGATTCGTCCACGCTGATATCTCCGGTGGCGTCCTCGGTGTTCGCGAGCTGCATCAGGGCCAGGGCCTGCTCACGGGTCAGGGAATCGGTCCAGTTGATGATCCAGTCCGCGACGGTGTGTCCCAGGCTCACCCGCCACTTGCCGTCCTCCTCGATGGTGGCCAGGCTCATGATCTTCGCCCCGCCCAGCATCTCCACGGAGGGCTCAATGGAGTAACCGGAATCGCCGAAGCAGATGCTGTCGGACTCCCGCTCGCCTTCGATGCAATCGCTGGTCAGGGTGATCTTGTCGCCGTATTCGCTTTCAACGGTGATGTTCTCGACGACGGCGACGGCACGGTCGCCGTCCTTGTCACCGTCCGTGAAGCGCACGTCGCTGATGTTCAGCTCTTCGCCGCCCGCCCCGGCCATCATGTCGTCAAACAGGTCCTGGTACAGGTACAGCAGGCTGCCTTCGTGGATGGACAGCGTCCCGGCCAGCGGCTCCAGGCTTCCCTCGGAAACCACCTCCGGCACCGCCTCCACTGCGGCCTGCGCTGCTGCAGCCGGGCTGTCGCTGCCGCCCGCTGTTTCGGGAACGCTGCCGCGGTCATTCCCTTCACCCTCGTTGATGATTTCGGCGATGCTGTACATCGGGCTCACGTACCAACGGCCGCCACGTTCCGTGGCCACCAGGGTCAGCGGAGAGCCGTCCGCTCCAAGTTCGTTGAGCTGGACGGTTTCATCGATCTTTTCTTCGTCTTCGTAGCCGCCTGCCTCGAGACCGGAGCGGATGGCTCCGGTGGTTTCCGCCGGATCCAGCTGGATCCGTGCCTCACCGGTGGTGTACGTGATCAGCGCAGTGGAGTCGTCGATCTCGGTGACCTCGGGATCGACACCCTCGAAGGTGATGCTGATGCCGTCAAAAGTCAGTTCGTCGTCGACGTCGGCGTCTTCGTCGGCGACCTTGTTAATCGCTTCCTCCAGGCCGAATTCCTCGACCTTGTCCATCACTTGTTCCTGGATGCGCTGGAGCGGTTCGCGTTCCTCCGGCGGCACCATGGTGGCCAGTCCAATGATGTCCTTGGACTCGATGGCCTCCACCACCTTGTCGGCTGCGCTTTCGGCGGACCCGGCACCTCCGCGGACCATGTTCTGCACGATGAAGAACGCCGCCAGCCCCAGGATGACCAGGAGTGCCAGTACGGAGACCAGGATGATCGTCAGCTTGCGGGAAGGCTTCTTGCCGCCCGACGACGGCGCGCCGGGTCCGGTGGGTCCCTGCGGGCCGGCGGGGCCGCCGTCGTTGGGAGCGCCGTAAGTCGGACCGCCTGAGTTAGGACCGCCTGCCTCCGGGCCTCCGGAGGCGTGACCTGAGCCGGCGTAGCCGGTGCCGGGCTGGGATGCGGCGTGCGAGACAAAGGGCGGGTCGAAAACTGAAGTCGGTGCTCCCGGAGCGCGCATGGCTGCGGTCTGCTGTTCGCTGTGCTGCTGGGCCGGATGCTGCTGGGCCGGAGCCTGGTCGAAGCGCTGCGTCTGCTGCTCGGCCGGAGCCTGGTCGAAGCGCTGCGTCGGCTGCTCGGCCGGACTCTGGGAGTCGACGGCCTGCGGCTCGGTCTGAGGGAAGGCTGCCTGCGGGGAGGCTGCCTGCGGGGCTGCGTCCTGCGGGGAGTCGGTGCGGTGCGTTCCGGAATTCGGGGCCGCATTGGCTTCCGTGCCCTGAGGTGCGGTGGTTTCGCCGCCCGACTGTGCCGGCTGAGGCGCCTGGCAGTTGGTACAGAATTTCCAATGCGGCTGCAGTTCAGCGCCGCAGGACGTGCAGTGTTTCAAGACTCCCCCAGGATGTCAGCAAGGACCCGGAAGGAGTAAGTGATGGTCCCCCCGAGCCAACAGATACGTACGGCACTAGACCCTAGCACGGGCCTTGGTTCGGTTGGGGGGCAGGTTCAGCGGGTGAGACTGGCGTAAACAACGTAGTTGTCGTCAAAGGTTCCGGTGGAAGGGTCAAAACCGTCGCAGGTGATCAGGCGCAGCTCCGCACCGGCGGTATTGCCGTAGACCGCGAGCGTAGGGAACTCGTCCTTGCCGTATTGCTCTCCCCGGTCCACCGAGAAGACCGCGGTGGTCCCGTCTTCCCGGGCAATTTCAAGCCGGTCGCCGGGCACCAGGTTCCGCAGGCCGGCAAAGACTCCCTCGCCCCCGCCGGTGGCGTTGACATGTCCCAGCAGCACGGCGGGCCCGCGCTCCCCCGGGGTGGGCGATCCCGTGTACCAGCTCGCCGGCGATCCGGGAGGCTCCGGCGGAACTTCCAAGGAACCGTCCTCCCGCAGTCCTAGACGCAGGAGCCGGGATTCGGTGCCGGTGGCAGGGATAGTTAAGGACACCGGCGCGGAGGGTGCCAGCACCGGAGGAGAGTCAGCCTGCGGGGCTGCAGGCTGGCTTGGCGCGGGGGCCGTGGAATCCGGGGAGGCCGCCGTCGTCGTGGTTGTTGTAAGTGGTCCGGTCTCCGGGGCGGCTGTGCCGCTGCACCCGGAGAGCAGGAGAAGCGCGGCCGCCGCGCAGGACATCAGTCCTGCGCGGCGGC
>NZ_JANFLS010000003.1 GCF_024385465.1 Arthrobacter sp. zg-Y844 | reverse complement strand
CGAGCACGCGCTCGGCGGCTACAAGGTGCAGGGCCGCGGCGATGCGGGAGCCGCAGTGGTGCAGGACGCCGTCGCCCTCGCGGCGGCCGGGGCGGGATGCCGTCATGGGAATCGACGCTTCAGCTACGGGGGTCAGTCTTAGGCGTTGGCACGACGGCGGATAGCCATCGCCCCACCGGCCAGGGCCAGAACACCGGCGCCGGCTACGGCAATTCCGGCGGTGTTGCCGTTGCCGGCTGCTGCCTCGACCCCGGTGTCCGCTCCGCCTTCGGGCATCGCATCCATCTGCGAACCGGCGAGCGTGCCACAGGCCGCGGGGAGGGTCGCTGCGGCAGGCAGCGTCTCATCGAGGTCGGACATCTTCTCCGCTGCGGCGGCGGGCATCAGCGCGGGATCCACGCCGTGGACTACCACTACCGCGGACCCATCCTTCAGTGATGCTGCGGTCTCCGGAGTCAGTTCGAAGGTGCGCTCGTAGGTGTAGGCGGATCCGCCCGGGAAACGATCGATGGCCAGCGCGGAGTCTGCACTGGTGTCGCCCTCGGTGGTAAGCGAGTTGCCGATGTGGCCGTAGAACGGGTGTCCCTCGGTGGTGTTGACGACGCCGTCGCCGTCGGTGTCCGCATCGGGACCGGGGCAGACACCCTGGGCAGCGATGTGGATGTGCTGGGCGTGCGGGAAGGGGCCGTCCATGAAGGTCTCGGCCGCACCGGAGACGTTGACCGTGACCTTTGCTTCCATGCCGTGCACCTCCACCATGGCCTGTCCGGTGGTGCCCGAATTGTTCATGGTGTTCAGCGTGGCCTGGCTCGACCAAGAGTCTTCGCCGTGGGCCATGGCGGGACCCGTCGAAAGGGCCAGCGCACCCAGGGCCAGGGTGGGAACGGCAAGCAGGCGCATCTTCTTGTTCATGATCGGTTCCTTCGTCGTGTCGGTGTGCACATCGAGGTGCGTGCATCGGTCGTTAGACATGGAAGGTTCGGAGCCGATCCGTTCCCGGATGGGTCGTGAGGGAAATTACTTTGAAATCTGTGCGGGCTACCTGTCCGGGGAGATAAGAGGGGCACCCATCCATCGGCGGCCCGGCTGCGAACACTGGGTATGGAGACTCGGTATCTGCGCGGTGCAAAAGTATGACAGTGTTCTCAGCGAACATCTCCCCGTCCGTTGCCTCGGCCGGGGGCCGTCGTCGAAGGGATGACCTGTGGGAGCCCATGACTGACTCGGGAACCGGCCCGACGGACTTCACCGCTCGGCCTGCCTCCGCACCGGACGACGGGCACGAGGACCGAGGGCCCGGGCTCGCCGATCTGGTGCGACGCTGCGGCGAAGGTGACGAAACCAGTTTCGCGGCCCTGTATGACGCCACCTCCGCCAAGGTGTACGGGCTGGCGGTGCGGGTGACCAGGTCTCCGGAAATCGCGGCCGAAGTTGTCCAGGAGGTCTATTTGATGGCCTGGCAGCAATCCGCACGTTTCGACCCGGCGCGCGGGACAGTGCTGGGATGGTTATGCACCCTTGCCCACCGCAGGGCAGTGGACCGGGTACGCCAGGTGGCCCGTGAACGCGAGCGGGAACAGACCTACGAGGACCAACGGACGGGAACGCCAGTGGACCAGACATGGCAGGAAGTGGAGCAGGGGATGAAAACCCACGAGGTGCAGAACGGGTTGAGCACCCTCACCCCGCTCCAGCGCGAAGCCGTTGCCTTGGCCTACTACCAGGGATTCACCTATCAGGAGGTTGCCCTGCGCCTGGATATCCCGTTGGGCACGGCCAAGGCACGGATCCGTGACGGGTTGAAGAAGCTTCGCTCGGCTTTGGGGGGACAGTCATGAACCAGCACAGCCAGAACGCCGGGGACCTCCATGAGCTCGCCCCGCTGTATGCCGTGGACGCCCTGGAGCCTGCCGAGCGCGAAGAATTCGAACAACATCTGGCGGACTGCCCCCGCTGCCAGGCGGAGGTCGCCGAATATGCCGAAGTCACCGCCGGCCTTGCTGCGGAGACGGCCCAGACTCCCCCGCCTGCCCTGCGCAGCTCCGTATTGTCTTCCATCCACGGCACCCAGCCGCTGCCCGGCCCCTGGACCGGGCCGGCCGCCGTCGTCGTCTCCCTGGAGGAACGACGACGACGCCGCGGGCGTCGTCTCCTTGCCGCCGCAGCGGCTGCGGTCCTGCTCCCCGGAATCGGCCTGGCCGGCTGGAACCTGGGGGTCCAGTCGGAGCAGCGCGAGCAGGAACAGCAGGCAGCTCAGGAACAGGACCGGGAAACCCGGCTGCTGGCCGCACCGGATGTCGCCACGCAGCGCGTCGACGTCAACGGCCAACCGGCCACCCTGGTTGTTTCCCGGGAGGAGGATGCCGCCTTGTTCGTCGCGGACACCCTGCCGGATCCCGGCGAGGGACGGGAGTACCAGCTGTGGCTGCTCGAGGGCGAGACTCCCATTCCGGATACGCACTTTTCCGGAGGGGACGTCAGCGTCTGGCTCAGCGGTGACGTCGCCAAGGCCGGAGCCGTGGCCCTGACGGTTGAGCCTGCGGGCGGGTCCGCCACGCCTACCTTCCCGCTGGTGGCCGTCGCCGAGATCTAGGCTTCGCTTTAAAAGGAACGTCCCGCCGCATCGACTTCGTGCAACGGGACGTTCCCAGTGGAGTGGAGGCTAGCGGTCGCCGCGGCGCGCCAGTGCTTCGTTCACGCCGGCGTCGCCAAGCGCACCGAGCCAGGCCAGCAGCTCCGGGCCGGCAGCGGGGTTGGCTGCCACCGCAGGGCGCGCCAGCGGGTGGTCGGTGGCCAGTTCCTGCAGCCGGAGCGGGTCGGTACCCGGATCTTCGGCCTCGGCCAGGACGGCAACCTCGGCGGGGTCCACCTGCGCGGGCGGGGCGGCGGATGCGCCGCCGCTGACGACGTCTGCTGCCGGAATGTTCATAACCGGTTCCGGATTTCCGTTCCCAAACTTTTCGTCCTGCATGCAGTCCTCCTTCAAATGGGTGCCTGAGTAAGCAGGCTTTCCATTATTCTTTCAGACCGCGAGGGCCGCCGCCCAATCGCCGCCGCCTCGTCAAAAGGACTCAACGGACTGCCGCAGTCGGCCGCTGCTCTGGCGCCCTGCACTCCCCTGGCTCTACCCTCTCCGCGAACGTCACCGCCGGTAGTTGCCCGCGGTGTCCGGGGTGCGACATACTGAAGCCTAATTCGATTCGGATGAAGCCATCCTCTACCTAGTTTTTGCCCTTTCCGCCCCCACCGGCTGCGCGCAGGAACTGAAGGAGCTGCAAGCAGAGTGTTTTTCAAAACTTTCGGTTGGTCGTTTGTTATCACGGCCGCCGCGCTGGTAACGGCGTTCTTCTACGGCGGGGTAGAGGCACTCATCCTCTGCGCCATCCTGGGCGTTCTCGAAATCAGCCTTAGCTTCGACAATGCCGTGGTCAACGCGCGCATTCTCGAAAAAATGAGCCCCTTCTGGCAGAAGATGTTCCTCACCGTGGGCATCCTCATCGCCGTCGTCGGCATGCGCATCGTCTTCCCGCTGGTCATTGTGGGCGTCACCGCCAGCATCAACCCGATCGAAGCGCTGCAGCTGGCCCTCGAGAAGGGCGATCCGGACGAGCCGGGCAGCTACGGCTACCTCCTGCATGAAGCCCACCCGCAGATCGCCGCCTTCGGCGGCCTGTTCCTGCTGATGATCTTCCTTGACTTCATGTTCGAAGACCGGGACATCCGCTGGCTGCGCTGGCTGGAAACCCCGTTCGCTAAGGTCGGCAAGGTCAACGGCGCCTCCCTGATCGTCGGCCTCGGTGCCCTGCTGGCCGCCGGTGCCCTCTCGGATCCCTCGCACACCACTGACGTCTTCATCGCCGGCGCCGCCGGCCTGATCACCTACCTGCTGGTCACCGGCCTGGGTGACATGTTCGACGTCGACGGCGACGACGACTTCGATGCCGACGACGTCGAGGCACGCGCCCCGAAGTCCGGCAACGGCGCCCTGGTGAAGGCCACCGGCAAGGCCGCCTTCATGCTCTTCCTCTACCTGGAAGTCATTGACGCGTCCTTCTCCTTCGACGGTGTCATCGGCGCCTTCGCCATCACCTCGGACCCGATCATCATTGCCCTGGGCCTTGGCCTCATCGGTGCGATCTTCGTCCGGTCCCTGACCGTGTTCCTCGTGAAGCAGGGCACCCTGGACGAGTTCGTTTACCTGGACCACGGTGCCCACTGGGCCATCGGCGCCCTGGCGGCCATCCTGCTGCTCACCATCGAAATCGAGATCAACGAGGTCATCACCGGCTTGATCGGCGTGGTCTTCATCCTCGCGTCGCTGACCTCCTCGATTGTGCGTAACAAGCGCGCAGCGAAGTCCGCCGGTGCATCCAAAGATCCTGTTTACACAAACTAACGAGGGAGAATCATGGGCCTGAGCCTGCAGAAAGGTCAGTCGCTGTCACTGACGAAGAAGGACGGCGGAGCACTGAGCAAGACCCGCCTGGGACTGGGCTGGGATTCCGCTGCCCCGGTCAAGCGGGGACTGTTCGGCGGCAAGAAGACCGCGGAAGTGGACCTCGATGCCTCGGCCATCTTCTTCGACGCCAACGGCAACGCTGTTGACCAGGTCTGGTACGGCCAGCTCGCGAGCAAGGACGGCTCCGCCAAGCACACCGGCGACAACCTCACCGGCGCCGGCGAGGGCGACGACGAGGTCATCCTGGTGAACCTGGCAGCCGTCTCCCCCGCAGTGCAGAACATCGTGTTCGTGATCTCCAGCTACAGCCGGCAGACCTTCGACCAGGTCGAGAACGCGTTCTGCCGCCTGGTCGACGATTCCACGCCCGGCAGCCCGGAAATCGCCCGCTACCAGCTGACCGACGCCGGCAACCACACCGCCATGGTGATGGCCAAGGTCGGCCGCGAGGGGTCCGGCTGGAGCTTCAAGGCCATCGGCGAACGCGCCCAGGGGCGCACCGTGATGGACCTGATCCCCACCGCAGCCCGCTCGCTCTAACCACCCGCCCATCCGTAAGGAGAGCACCTTGTCCGGCCTGACACTTTCAAAAGGAAGCAACCTTTCCCTCACCAAGGCTGACCCGGGCCTGGAACGGGCCCTGATCGGCCTGGGCTGGGATCCGCGCACCACCAGCGGAGATCCGTTCGACCTGGACGCCTCCGCTCTGCTGCTCGGAGCCGACGGCAAGGTGCGCTCCCAGGATGACTTCATTTTCTACAACCAGCTGTCCGCCAAGGACGGCTCGGTGGTCCACCAGGGCGATAACCGCACCGGCCAGGGCGACGGCGACGACGAGCAGATCCTGATTGACCTCAGCATCCTGACCGACGACGTCGACCGCGTGGTCATTGTGGTCTCCATCGACCAGGCCGAAGCGCGGCACCAGAACTTCGGGCAGGTGCGCGATGCGTACTGCCGCGTGGTCAACCAGGACACCGACGCTGAGGTGGTCCGCTACGACCTCAGTGAAGACGCCGCAGCGGAAACCTGCATGATTTTCGCCGAGATCTACCGCAACCGCGGAGAGTGGAAGTTCCGCGCCATCGGCCAGGGCTACGCGTCCGGGCTGTACGGGGTTGCCACCGACTTCGGCATCGCCCTCGACTAATCCCCACGTCTACAAGGAGCTGAACACCATGGCAGGACTGACCCTCACCAAGGGCAACAACCTTTCCCTCACCAAAACCGATCCCGGACTCCAGAAGGCCGTAGTCGGCCTGGGCTGGGACCCGCGCACCACCACGGGCGAACCCTTCGACCTGGATGCCTCGGCGCTGATGATCGCAGCTAACGGCAAGGTGCGCTCCTCCGACGACTTCATCTTCTACAACCAGCCCGCTGCCAAGGACGGCTCCGTCACCCACCTGGGCGACAACCGTTCCGGCGCCGGCGAAGGTGACGACGAGCAGATCCAGATCGACCTGACGCAGATGGCCGCCGACGTCGACCGCGTGGTCATTGTGGTTTCCATCGACCAGGCCGAGGCCCGTAACCAGAACTTCGGCCAGGTCCGCGGAGCGTACTGCCGTGTCATCAACCAGGAAAACGACAGCGAGATTGTCCGCTTCGACCTCAGCGAGGACGCCGCGCCGGAGACCTCCATGATCTTCGCCGAGGTGTACCGCAACAACGGCGAATGGAAGTTCAAGGCCGTAGGCCAGGGCTACGCCACCGGCCTGGCCGGCATCGCCACCGATTTCGGCGTGCAGCTCAGCTAGACTCGCTTTTCCAGTTACACCCTGCGGGGAGTGTTCCGCAGGCCGGGACACTCCCCGCATCCGTATACGCAGCTCACAAGAAAAGGCTGGACCATGACCACACCGTTGACTCCCCCGGACGCCACCGAAGCCGCCCTGGTGCTGAAAGCCCCGGAACCGCCCGCTCCGGTCGCTCCCGAGAGCGCCCCGGGCATGGTTCCGGTGCCGGAGGAACGCCGCGTCGAAATCGCCGCCCAGGCCAAGTCCTTCATGGAGGAAGTCTCCAAGCTGGACGCCCGCAGCCCGGAGTTCACCGCCCAGGTGGATTCCATCAACAAGCTGGCCGGTGCGGAAATGGTGCAGTCCGCCGGATACTCCACCCGTCTGCTGGACCGTTCCTCCACCTCCGTGGCCGGGGCGAAGAAGTCCGGCAACGATGCGCAGAAGAAGGTCGCCGTCACCCTGGGCGACCTGCGCAGCACCGTCGAGGACCTCACCCCGAACCAGGCGAACCTGGGCACCGGACGCAAGATCCTCGGCATCATCCCCGGCGGCAACAAGCTGGCGAAGTACTTCCAGAAGTACGAGTCCGCGCAGGTCCAGCTGGACAAGATCATCAAGGCCCTGATGGCCGGCCAGGATGAACTGCTCAAGGACAACGCCTCCCTCGCCGGGGAAAAGGTGGAGCTGTGGAAGACCATGCAGACCCTGAGCGAATACTCCGTGCTCGCCGAGTCCCTGGATGCGGCCTGCGTGGAAAAGGTGGACAAGCTCAAGAACTCCGGGCAGATCGAGCAGGCCAACGCCCTGGAAGCGGATGTCCTCTTCCCCATCCGCCAGCGCCGCCAGGACATCCTCACCCAGCTGGCCGTGTCCGTGCAGGGCTACCTCGCCATGGACCTGATCCGCAAGAACAACGTGGAACTGATCAAGGGTGTGGAGCGGGCACGCACCACCACCATTTCCGCGCTGCGCACCGCCGTCATCGTGGCCCAGGCCCTGGCCAACCAGAAGATGGTGCTGGACCAGATCGACGCGGTGAACACCACCACGAACAACATGATCCTGAGCACCAGCGAAATGCTCAAGGACCAGACCGCCCGGATCCACCAGCAGGCCTCCAGCTCCGGCGTGAGCGTGGAAACCCTGCAGAAGGCGTTCGACAACGTGTACCAGACCATGGACGCGATCGACACGTTCCGCTCGGAAGCGGCCCGCAACATGGAAGGGACCGTGAAGTCCCTGGAATCCACCATCACGCAGGCCAAGCCGTACCTCGAGCGGTCCCGCCAGAGCGAGTCCCGCTAAATGCCGGGCAGGACAGCACCGGTGGGTAGGAGCAGGCCATGGCAGTAGGCAGGTTCTTCGGTTCCCTCTTCGGCAACTCGCCGGAGCCGGAACCGCCACCGGCGCTGTCCGCGGCCACGCCGCCGTCGGGCCCTGACGCCGAACACCAGGAGACCGTGAAGTCCCTGGAGAACCTGCGCCGGGCCGTGCGCCGGGCGGGCGCCGCCCTGCCGACCCTGGTGTCCTCCATGGTCCGGCAGATCGACGACATCCTGGCGCCGTTGGTCGAATACGTGGGCAGCCACGGCGCCTCCACCGAGCAGCGCGTGCTGCTCAACGCCATCATTACCAATTACCTCCCTACGCCCCTGCGTGCCTACGTGGCCCTCAGCGATCGGGAGCGGACCGAGAGTTCAGAGGCCACCACATTGCTCGTTGACCAACTCACCATCCTGGAAGGCATTGCCCGGGACCTGGAGAACCAGGTCCGCACCGGCGCCATTGCCGAGCTGTCCACCCACGGACGGTTCCTCGATGACAAGTTCTCCCCCTCCTCCCTGACCCTCGGGGACCGCTGATGGGAACCCTGGTAGCCGGCGCCAATGCCGCCCTCACCGCCGAAAACCCCGGCCTCAGCTCCGTCCTGGTGGGACTGGGCTGGGACGTGATCCCCAGCCGCGGGCCCGCCGCCGAACTGGTTCCGCTGACCCTGCTGTGCGGCTCCGACGGCCGGGTCCTCTCCGACGAGCACCTGGTCTTCTTCAACCAGATCGCCAGCCCGGAGGGTTCCGTGGTGTTCGAGGGCGACGACGACACGGAGCAGATCGACGTCGACCTGTCCCGGGTGCCGGACGCCGTCTCCAAGATTGTCTTCGCCGTGTACGCCGACCCGGAGATGCGCGGACCGGGCACCTTCGCGGCCGTGCGCAGCGCCTACATCCGGGTGGCACGGCCCAACGGCGGGGAGCTGGTCCGGTTCGACCTGCCCTCGGCGAACCGGGACAGCATCACCGCCATGATGTTCGGCGAGCTGTACCGGCACCGCACCGACTGGAAGTTCCGCGCCCTGGGCCAGGGGTACACCACCGGCCTGCGCGGACTGGCTGCCGACTTCGGATTCGATCTCTAGGCGATGGCCGTCAACCGCTCGTCGGCCGTCCGCACCGACCTTCCCTTCCTGAGCCGCCGGGTCAAGCCGCGCGCGGCGGCTCCCGCTGCGCCCCCGGCGGCCGCCGCGCCGCGGACGCCGCCGGCCCCTGCCGCAGCGCCGCGCACTTCCACACCCCACGCGTCCACGCCCGCCGCCCGGCCGGCCACCCCTGCTACTCCGGCTCCGGCTCCGGGGTCCCTTTCGCTGTCCCCGCCGCCGCGGCAGCAGCCCGCGCCGTCGGTCTCCCCGTCGCTTTCGCTGGGCCTGTCCCCGAATGCCGAGGCGGCCAGCAGCCGGGCCGCTGCCCCCGCAGCACCACGGCCGACGTCGTCCTCCCGCACTTCCGAACCGGTACGGGCGGAGCCCCTGCACAACAGGCTCTTCCCGGCACCGGGCATGGGCGAGCTGCGCAGCCTGGACCGGCAGAACCCGGTTCTGCGCCTGACTCCCATGGAATCCGCCGTGGGCAGCCTCGTGGTTGCCGGTACCGTACGTGCGGTGTGGGAGGGCCCGGGATACAGCACCGGCTCCATTTCCGCCGGCGAGTTCCGGCCCGAAGACCTGGACGGCGTCCAGGTCCAGGCTCCGGGCAACCGGCCGCTGGTCGGCTATGAGGATGACCTCGCGCTCGTTCCGCTGCGCCATGTTCGAATGCTGCGCCGGGCACTGTTCTTCGCGAAGCCGAAGCAGCCCATGAGCGTGGGGGTCTACAACGGCAAGTCGGTGACCATCCCGGCGCAGGCCGGCCACCGCAGCTACTACGCGCTCTCCGTGATCCGCATTGACGACGTACTCGAACTCCGGGCCGAGGAACTGCCGTACGGCATGGAGTTCAAAGCCATCTGGGAGGCCTTCGGCTTCACCATGACCACCCGCCTCCCCTACCAGGGGCGCTAATCCGATGCGCCATTTCTCCTACCTCAGCGAGCCGGAAACCGCCCGCCTGTTCCATCTCGCACCGCAGGAACTGACCCTCGATTCCGACGCCGGACTGCTGGCGACCGCGCTCGGGGCCACGCTTTATTGCCCCGCAACCCGCCCGGACCTGGTCAAGGACGTCCGCAAACAGGCTGCCCGCGGAGCCGTCAGCATGGTCATCTGCCTGGAGGATTCCATTGCCGACGCCGAGGTTCCGGCAGCAGAGACCAACGTGGTGGAAGCCCTCGCCGAGCTGCACGCTGCCGGCATCCGGAAGACCGGCGACCCCGAAGACCTGATGCTCTTCGTCCGCGTCCGCACGCCCGAACAGCTGCTGGGCCTCGCCGAGCGCGGCGGGCAGACCCTGGACGTCCTCACCGGGTTCGTCATTCCGAAGTTCGAGAACACGTCCGGTGCCGCCCAGCGCTTCCTCGACGCCCTGCATACCGTGAACGACGCGCGCTGGGCCGCCGATCCCGGTGCACGGCCGCTGCGGATCATGCCGATCCTCGAGTCTCCGCTGATGATCCACGCCGAGACCCGCACGCATACCCTCGGCGGCATCTTCGAGGTGCTGGAAGCGAACCGGCCGGACATCCTGGCCGTGCGGATCGGCGCCACGGACATGTCCAGCGCCTATGGGCTGCGCCGTTCCCGGGACCTCACCATTTACGACGTCAAGGTGGTCTCCGCGGTGATCGGGGACATCGTCAACATGCTCGGCAGGCCGGGCGGCTTTGTCATCAGCGGCCCGGTCTGGGAACACTACAGCTCCGGCGAGCGCCTGCTGCGCCCGATGCTTCGTTCCTCCCCCTTCGCGGACGCCGACGAGCTGGGCCTGCGCCAGCGGCTTCTGACGGCGAACCTGGACGGGCTGATCCGCGAAATCGAACTGGACCAGGCCAACGGACTGCTCGGCAAGACCGTCATCCACCCCTCGCACGTTCCCCTGGTCCATGCCATGTCCGTGATCAGCCACGAGGCATACCTGGATGCCCTCCACATTTCCGGCGAGGCCGGGGGCGGCGCCGCGGCGTCGCCCTACCGCAACAAGATGAACGAAATGAAACCGCATCAGGCGTGGGCAGCTTCCACCCTCGTCCGGGCCGCTGCCTTCGGCGTGGCAGCCCCCGACATCACCTATGTAGATCTTCTGGAAGCGAGCATGAATTGAAGCACCACCCCTGGACCGGCGGATTTGTGAACGAGGCCCTGGGAGCGCGGATCACCTCTGATCCTGCAGCGCTGTTGCCGGTAGAGGACCTGGTGGGACTGGCATTGCGCCGCAACCCCCGCCGCGCGCACCTGCTCGTGTCCCGCGTGCTGGCCAAACATGTACCCACCGAACCGGCGCTCGTCCTGGCTGCCGGAGAGCTTCTCGGCGCACTGGCCGGAGCGGCACTCGGCAGCACGGTGGACGACGCCGTGCTGCGCGGCGTCGCAGCCGACCTTGCGGCGGTGCTCGAGGACTGCGAGAGTACAGCCGGATCCAGGCGGGCAAACGACGACGGCGGCCGGCACGCCGCGGCCCGCACACCGCGCGCCCGGCTGCAGTATGCCCGTGAACGGCTCTGGGACCTGCCCGTCGCCCACTCCGAGGTGGTGACCATCGGCTACGCGGAGACCGCCACCGGTCTGGGCCGGCTCGTCGCCGACATGCTGGGCTCCTACTACATCCATTCCACCCGGCACGCACCGGAGGGTGCGGTGGCGTACGGCGCCTTCGAGGAAGCCCATTCACACGCCACCTCGCACCGGCTGCTGCCCGTGGACCCTGCCCGGCTGAACAGCCCTACCCCCGTCGTGTTGGTCGACGATGAGCTCAGCACCGGCGCCACCGTCATCAACACCATCACCGAACTGCATGCCGCCGCACCGCATCCGCTCTACGTGGTGGCCTCGCTGATCGACCTGCGCTCGGACACCGACCGTGCCCGTTTCGACGAGCTGGCGGACGAGTTGGGCTGCAGCATCCGCGTGGTCGCGCTGGGGACGGGCAGCATCGAACTGGGCGAGGACATCCTGACCCGGGCCGAGGAACTGATCGGCGGATTGGCTCCTCAGGAGCCGGCCGGCGCAGAGCCGGCCGGTACTGAGCCGGCCGCGTTGTCCGCTGCCGTTTCCGACCCCGGTAGCGTGACCGTGCTGGATTACTCCAGTGCCGCACGCAGCCTGCGCAGTGACCGGTTCGGCAACCGTGCCGGCATCTCCTCCGAATACCTCGGCACCCTGCCGGACGCCCTGCCCGGAGCAGTCTCGGCAGAGAGCCTGGCGCTCGTTGCCTCCCGCATCTCCGCCGCACTGCCCGCATCGGCGGAATCGGTGCTGGTCCTGGGCTGCGAGGAATTCATCCATGTGCCGCTGACCATCGCCAACGCCGTGGCCGAGGCCCTGCCCGGTGCCTCGGTCCGGTTCTCCACCACCACGCGCTCCCCCATTGTGCCGATTGACCGGCCGGATTACGCCATTGCCAATGCCGTGGACTTCGCCAGCCACGATGTCACCGAGGATGGTCCCGGCCCGCGGCACGCCTACAACGTCGGACCCCGCCAAGCCGCCGACGGCACCGCCTCGGACACCGGCTTCGACAGCATTGTGCTCCTGCCCGAACCCGGCACCGACCCTGCATCCATCAGCGGCCCGGGCAGCGTGACCGAGGCGCTGCGCGCGGTGACCGGCGCCGTCGTCGTTGTCCTGTTGCCGGCCGATGTCCCCGCAGCCGAAGACTGGACCGGTTCCGTTGCGGCGGCCGTGCCGCTGACCGGCCCGGAGTTCGGGTCCTACGCGCCCGAGGACGTGACCTGGCTGCTGAAGGACCTGCGCGACGCCAAACTGGAGGCCCCCACCGCCGAGCGGGAGGCGGCCATCCAGTCCGGCGGGGCGAACTACGCGGAGTCGCTGCCGATGGAGTACCTGCCCTCGGCGCAGTACCAGGACCTGTACGAGGAGGCGCTGCGCCGTTCCGCGCCCCGGGTCGCGTCCGCCGTCGGCACCGTGACCGAACTGGCGCTGGCCGCCCGAAACCGCGAACCGGTGCTGGTGTCGCTCGCCCGGGCCGGCACACCGATCGGGATCCTCATGCGCCGTTGGGCGCAGCGGATGCACGGGCTGGACCTGCCGCACTACACCATGAGCATTGTGCGCGGCGTGGGAATGGATGAAACGGCGCTGCGTTATCTGGCGCGGACGTACTCCCCCGAGCGGATCCTGTTCGTGGACGGCTGGACCGGCAAGGGCGCCATCACACGTGAGCTGACCGCGGCGCTGGATAAGTTCGAAGCCACCGACGGTGTGCGGTTCTCCCCGGAGCTCGCGGTGCTGGCCGATCCCGGCCATTCCGTGGAGCTGTTCGGCACGCGGGAGGATTACCTGATTCCGTCGGCCTGCCTGAACTCGACCGTCTCCGGGCTGGTGTCCCGCACGGTCTTCAACAAGGACCTGATTGCGCCGGACGATTTCCACGGCGCGAAGTTCTACGCGCATCTGGCCGGCGCCGATGTGTCGCGGGACTTCCTGACGGCGATCGAACGGCACTTCGACGACGTACGCCCCGAAGCGGAGGCTGCTGCGGCGTCGCTCGCTGCTGCGGACCGGACCCCCACGTGGGTGGGCTGGCAGGCAGTGGAGCGCCTAAGCGAGGAATACGGCATCCACAACGTGAACCTGGTGAAGCCCGGCGTCGGCGAGACCACCCGTGTGCTGCTGCGCCGGGTGCCGTGGAAGGTGCTGGTGCATCCCGGGGCGCTGGAGGACGTGGCGCATGTGCTGCTTCTGGCCGAACAGCGCGGCGTGCCCGTGGAGGAAGTGCCGGACCTGCCGTTCAGCTGCGTGGGCCTGATCCATCCCCGGTTCACTGCCGGCGCCGTGGGCGCCGACGGACGGGCCGTTGCTGCTGCCGTTCCGGGAGCCGACGCGTGAAGACGATGCTCGCGTCCGACCTGGACCGCACCCTGATCTACTCCGCCAACGCGCTGTTCCTGAACACCGAGGACGCCCTGGCTCCTGCCATGGTGGTGGCCGAAGTCTATGAGGGTAAGCCGCTGTCCTTCATGACCCGTGCCGCCGAGGCGCTGCTGGTCTCCGCCGCGGAAGTCTCCGTGTTCGTCCCCGTGACCACGCGGACCGTGGCCCAGTACCGCCGAATCCAGCTGCCCGGCCCGACGCCGGAGTATGCCGTCACCACCAATGGCGGCGTCATCCTGCACCATGGAGAGCCCGACGCCGACTGGCAGGCCTCCGTGCGCCGCCTGGTGGGCTCCGGGTGCGCACCGCTGGCCGAGGTTGAGGCCTACCTGGGCCGTCCTGAGTTCCATGAATGGATTCTGAAGCTTCGTTCCGCTGAGGACCTGTTCGTGTACGCGATTGTGGACCGGGATGCCCTCCCCGGCGAGTTCCTGCTGGCTCTGGAGGACTGGTGCGATGCGCGCGGCTGGACCGTGTCGCTGCAGGGCCGCAAGCTCTATTGCGTGCCGACGCCGGTCACCAAGCAGCAGGCCGTGGCCGAGGTTGCCCGCCGCATCGGTGCGGACCGCGTCATCGCGGCCGGGGATTCCCTCCTGGACCGGCCGATGCTGGAGTGCGCCGACGTCGCGTTCCGTCCCGCGCACGGCGAGCTGGACGACGCCGGCTACTTCGATCCGCACCTTCAGGTCACCGAGTCGCGCGGGATCCTGGCCGGGGAAGAAATTGTCCGGCTGATGCTGGGGCTGGTGCGGGGATAGGCCTGGCTGGTCGCGAGGCATTTAGGCTGCGGAAGGCGTTGGGAAATCAGGCAGTTATGCCGTTAAGCCTTCGGATGTTATTCCCTTTCAAGGATAGGATCGGCTCCGCAACCTCGCTCTTTGCTGGATTTATGAAAGGTCTCATTCATGTCTCAACAGCCCGGTGCTTTGAAAGGCGGGGTACGCCCTCCCCGTAAGCCTCCCTTTTTGCCGCTCCTCTTTCCCGTCATGGCTCTGGCCGGTGCTGTGTACGTGTTCGTCTATGGAAATCAGGATAAGTTGCCCTCTGATTTCCCTTTGCTTGGGGCTGGTCTGCTCTTTGGCGCCATAGTCGTGCTGCTTCCACTCCGGTCGCCCTGGATTTTCCTCGCCGCCCTGATTGGCTCATGTCTATCCTTTTTCATTGTCGGCATGCCCGCGCTTGCATGGAATCTAGGTCTCATTGTCGGCATGCTGACCGGAATAGGCCTGCAGGAGATGCGGATCGAGATGCGCAAGAATGCCCGCACGGGAGAGTGGTTTTTGGGGTATCGAGGATTTAACTCGGTCAGCGAAATCTGGCAGGCCGCAGTCACGGAACTCCAGGCCATGGACGGCGGCCGGAAGGCGAAGCACGCGCTGCTGATTGAGCATGGATCTGCGCACCTGCAAATCTCGGGAAGTATCACCACGGGCCTGGTGTGCCACCGCAATCCCGATGTTGACCACCAGGACACCTGGGCCGTACTGATTGTTGATCAGTCATCTTCGGGAGCGGGTTCCGGCTTCCAGGTCACCGCCCCGCAGAGGAATAGCGAACCCGTGGTGTTCGTACACGGCCTGAGCACGGCGGAGAAGGCATTGAATGACTTCCTCGCCAATCCCGACGAAATTCCCGGGCCCCCTAACTGGAAAACGGGAATTCCCAAGAGTGCAGTCCCGAAGGTCCGCTGGTAAGCCCTTTCCACTCGCAAGCTGCCGGACGGAGCTGCGGATACACCGGCCTAGATGTTGATCCGCGGCGGGGCAGGAGCGGGCTCCGTGATGGGGCGGTCCCTACCGATCACCCCTGCTGCGTAGCTCAGGAATTCATCCAACCGCCGGTTAAAGCTCTCCGCAACACCAAAGGACTTACCGCTGCCGATCCGGAAACCGAAGGTGTCGAACGCATGGACCTCGATGGCGGTGCCGGTCCCGGATTCGGACGCGTTGAAGGTCAGTGCGACGGGCATATTGGCGCGGCCTTCAGCCGTCATGTTGCCCCAGGTCCGGTACAGCGCGTTGGACCCCATGTGCACTTCCAGCGAGGACTCTCCCCGCCGGACCTCCTCTCCGTGGGAGGAGAAGGCCGTGGCCAACGCGTCCAGGACCGCCTGCGGCGGCTGGGCCGAGGTCCACTGTTCCTTCTTTTCCACTATCGGTTTAGTGCTGAACAACGGCATGGCGATACCCCCTGATTGAGACGGGTTTATTTGAGACTGTCTGTTTATTCGGTGAAGGCCTGTTCGTACACGATCGCCTGACTAGGCATTAGAACCCCGGAGACCCGAAGCAAAACTGCGCCGTCCAGATGGTGATACTCGGTACCGAATGCCGGGCCCAGGCTCGCAAGAGTCTCCTGAATATACGCCGACCGGGTTTGTGCGTCTTCGGGAGTCGCGAACACCTCAACTACGGCCCCACCATCCACACCCGTTTCACTAGGGTCAGCGGCTGTATCGGCAATCCAGGCTGCGCTGGTGTATTGACCGGGACGGCCAATCAAACCATTCGAATCGTTGGTTTCCGTTACCTCCGTGATCGCGCTAATTGTAGGTACGCTCGCCTTGAGACGTTCTGCCACAGCCACAGCAGTCTCGGACTCAGCTACTTCAGGGGCGTCGGGCGTCTCAGGCGTCTTGGTCGGGACAGATACGGTCGAAGGCGTTGCGGCCGACTCATTTCCGGCTTCGTTGTCGTCGGAACTACAACCAGTCAGTGCAATTGCACCAATCAGCAGCACGGTAGCCATATTTATCTTGCTCATTTTTCCTTTTTCTTTTCACCTGAAATAACTTCCAAAGACTAACGTCCGCTAGCTATTGCGGATGCTTTCGACACAGCCCGGCGCTGCCGAAACATGCGGGCGGTAGAGTGCTCGCATGAGCGAGCAGGATGAAGACCCGCGGGACAGTGAGGATCGAGACGAGCGCCGGCGTGAAATCGACGCTGCACTCCATTCCATCCTCACGAAGGACGCCGAACTGCTTGCCCGGCTGGCTGACGCGTAGGTAAGCGCCTACACCCGCTCCAGCAGCATCGAGACGCCCTGGCCCAGCCCCACGCACATGGTCACCAGGGCCTTCGACGCCCCCTCACGTTCCATCCGGTTCAGCATCGTCACCGTAAGCCGGGACCCGGACGACCCCAGCGCATGCCCGAGAGCGATGGCCCCGCCGTCGCGGTTCACTATGGACTCGTCCAGGTTCAGGGCGCGTATGCACGCCAGCGACTGCGCGGCGAAGGCCTCGTTCAGCTCCACGGCTTCGAGATCGCCAAGCGACCAGCCCGCCCGGTCCAGCACCTTCTGCGTTGCAGGCACCGGCCCGATGCCCATCACGGCGGGCGCCACACCGGCGGAAGCGCCGTCGACAATCCGGGCGCGGGCGTTCAGACCCAGCCGACGGACGGCATTGGCGCTGGCGACGACGACGGCGGACGCGCCGTCGTTCAGCGAGCTTGAGTTCCCGGCGGTCACCACGCCGTCGGACCGCACGATGGGCCGCAGCTTCGCCAGCGCCTCGATGCTGGTTTCCCGGCGCGGACCCTCGTCGGTCTTCACCACGCCCTTCTTCGTTTCCACCGGGACGATCTCGTCCGTGAAGCGCCCCTCGTCGATGGCCGCGAGCGCGCGCTGGTGCGAGCGCAGCGCGAAGGCGTCGGAATCTTCGCGGGTGATGCCATCCCGGGTGGCCAGCTCCTCGGCGGTTTCGGGCATGGAATAAGTGGTGCCGGGCAAGTCGTAGAACCGAGGGTTGGTGAAGCGGGCGCCGATCGCGGAATCAGCCAGCTCCCCCGGCTTGGCGAAGGCTTTCTCCGGTTTCGCCAGCACCCACGGCGCCCGAGACATCGACTCCACTCCCCCGGCCACCACAATGTCCGCGGCGCCTGACTTAATCATCTGCGAGGCCGTGATGATCGCGCTGAGCCCGGAGGCGCAGAGCCGGTTTACGGTCATCGCCGGCACGGTATCGGGGAACCCGGCCAGCAGGGCCGCCATCCGTGCCACGTTCCGGTTGTCCTCGCCGGCCTGGTTCGTGTTGCCCAGCAGTACCTCGTCGACGTCGGCCGGATTCACCCCTGCGCGGGCCACCGCCTCCTGCAATACCAGGGCCGCGAGATCGTCGGGGCGGACGCTTGAGAGGGCACCGCCGTAGCGGCCGACGGGAGTGCGGACGCCGGACACCAGATAAGCCTCAGTCATGCTGGAAATAGTACTGCGCCCGCAATAGTAATGTGACTTGGACAACACGCCGCCGATTCCGGCAAGACACCACGTTCGGGCCGCGAAGCTGCGGCCGCAGGAGGAACCATGAGCACGCCCACGACGCCGTCCACCGCCTCGGCCTCTCCCGCCGCGGCCTCTCCCGCCCTCGCGGCACCGGACCTCGAAACCCTCCGGACGGCGTCGGACGTCTTGGGCCTGGACGGACTCCTCAGCGAGGACGAACTGGCCCTGCGCGCGAAGGTCCGCGCCTTCGTGGACGAGCGCATCCGGCCGAATATCAAGGACTGGTACGAAGACGCCGTCTTCCCGGTGGAAATCGTCCGGGAACTGGGCGACCTCGGTGTGCTCGGCATGCATCTGGAGGGCTACGGCTGCCCCGGCCGCTCCGCCGTCGAATACGGGATCGCCGCGATGGAACTGGAGGCCGGCGATTCGGGCCTGCGCACCTTCGTCTCCGTGCAGGGGTCGCTGGCCATGACCGCCATCCATAAATGGGGCTCGGAGGAACAGAAAAACCGGTACCTGCCGGGCATGGCCCGCGGCGAACTGATCGGCTGCTTCGGCCTCACCGAACCCACCGCCGGATCCGACCCGTCCAGCATGAGCACCTTCGCAGTGCACGACGGCGACGGCTGGGTCCTGAGCGGCGCCAAGCGGTGGATCGGGCTGGCCTCCATTGCCGACGTCGCAGTGATCTGGGCGCAGACCGACGACGGCGTCCGCGGCTTCCTCGTTCCCACGGACACCCCGGGCTTCTCCGCCGTGCCGATCGAACCGAAGCTGTCCATGCGTGCCTCCATCCAGTGCGATGTGTTCCTCGAGGATGTTCGCCTGCCCGACTCGGCGTTGCTGCCCGGCGCGAAAGGCCTGCGCGGACCGTTCTCCTGCCTGAACGAGGCCCGCTACGGCATCCTCTGGGGGTCGATGGGCGCGGCCCGGGACAGCTACGAGGAGGCGCTGAAGTACTCGCTGGAACGGCTGCAGTTCGACAAGCCGCTGGCCGCCTACCAGATCACCCAGGAGAAGCTGGTGAACATGCTGCTGGAAATACAGAAGGGCGTGCTGCTGGCGATCCACACCGGCCGGCTCAAGGATGCGGGGACGCTGGCGCCGGTGCAGATTTCCGTGGGCAAGCTGAACAATGTACGCGAAGCGATCGCGATCTGCCGGGACGCCCGCGCCATCCTGGGCGGCAACGGCATCACCTTGGACTATTCACCGCTCCGGCACGCCAACAACCTCGAATCCGTACGGACCTACGAGGGCACCGACGAAGTGCACACCCTGATCCTGGGCCAGCACATCACGGGGATTTCCGCGTTCCGGTAGGCGGCGCTGGTTTACCGGGCGGCGGGCAGTACGGCTTCGATGGCCGCCTCGGTTGAATCCGGTGCGTCTGACGGTGGAGCGAACGACGACGGCGGCGGGGTTGGCCGCGGCGGCGACGGCGGATCGGGCGGGAACGGGAATTCGGGTGGAATGACCGGAATGTCCGGGTCCGGCGTTCCCGGATCCGGCGGTTCCGGCGGACCCGGCGGTGTGGGCGGTGCCGTCGGATCGGGGCTAGGCGGGGAGGTCGGCGGTTCGGTGGGAGGTTCCGTCGGCGGGTCCGTCGGTGGCTGCGGAGGCGGCCCGCCCGGGTCGGTCGGCGGTCCAACAGGCGGCTCAACCGGCGGGGGCTGCTGCGAATCGGCCGGCGGGTTGGCCGGTGGCTGCTGGGGCAGGGGTTGGGGGTTCCGGGCGGCTTCTTCAGCACGTGCGCGTTCTTCGGCTGCCCGCTGCTGCGCCTCCTGCTCCCGTCGGTTCGCTTCCGCCTGACGCGCCCTTTCCGCTTCCGCTTGGCGTGCCTTTTCCTCCTGCTCGGCCTGCACCTGCTGGGAGACGGATGCACGGTCCAGCCACACAAGATCCCCGGCCGGGTTGCGCGTGCAGCGGTACTCGACCTGGCGTTCCGTGCGCACGTCCCCTTCACTGACACACGGGCTGTTTCGAAGGGACACCTGCTGAACCGGCTCCTGCACCAAAGCATCCGCAAGTACGGCAACGTCGCCCGGCTCATCCGTCGAATCGTCGATCGCGTCCTCCACACCCGACGGGAGCGGCAGGTTCAGCACGGACCCAGGCGGCGGCGTCGTCGGCGGCAGGGCGAAAAGATCGGGCCGCGGCCGAAGGCCTTCGGCATCCGCGGACACAGAACTTCGAACTGGATCGGGCGTCGAGACGACTCCTGCGACCATACCGACCACCAGCACCACGGCCCCGAGCGACAAGGCGAATTTGCGCTGTTCGAGCGTGTCCAGATTGGCCCAGCTGCGGCGTCGGAAGCCCAGCGCATACAGGGCGGTGAGCACCAGCAGCGATCCGGTGGCCAGCAGCCACACGATGATGCCGAGGCTCCCCTGCAGCGCCGCAACCCAGAGCAACCCGGCCGTCAGGCCGAGGACCAGCCAGGCGGAGCGGGGATTCCCGAGCCCGGGACTTCGCTGCGGCATGGACGCATCGAGGGGACCTGCTGCCGGTGTTGATTCGTGCGACATGATGCCTCAGCGCTGTGGAACCGGGCCGGCCTCCCCCGTTCCGCAAACCACGGCCGGCTTCTGATGCGGCAACAACGCTGGCTTCCGGGATACCGGAGCCCTTAACGGAAGTTGCCCTTGGAACCACGCTAGGCGGGTCCAAGGGCAACATCTACTGCTTCCGGAAACTGGTGGGATTACTCGCAGCCGACGCCGTCGCCGTCGCGGTCCAGGTGGGTGCCGTAGCCGGGCCCGCCGGCGTAGACGGGAGCGCCTCCGGCGTTACGAGCCGCAGTGCAGTTGGGGTAGTAAACGTTGGCTGGCGCGGGCGGTGCCGGAGCCGGAACCACGGGGGCGGGAACAGCCTGCTGGCGGGCCTGTTCATCCGCCACTCGCTGCGCTTCCGCCGCGGCTGCCGCCTGCTCGTCGGCCACGCGCTGGGTCTCCGCTGCTGCCGCCTCGTCGGCAAGACGCTGCTGTTCGGCTGCGGCGGCTTCCTCTTCCGCCTGCTTGTCCGCAGCTTCCTGGCGCTCGGCAATCAGTTTGATCGAGCTGTCCTCGTCCATCCAGACGAGCAAACCGTTGTCATTCTCCGTGCAGACATAGACCACGGACTGGGACGTCGGCGTGGCTGACGGCGTGGCTGACGGCGAAGCCGTTGTCGTCGACGGAGACGCGGACGGCGAACGCGTGGCCTTGGCGGATTTGGTGGATGCGGACGGGGTGGGGGTTGCTGTTCCCGCCTGCTTCTGCGTCTGGGTGGCACCGGCGGTCTTGCAGGCCTTATTGGCGATCTGCGTCGCAGTCGGCGTCGGCGTCGGGGACGAAGTGGTCTTGGTCGGCGACGGCGACGGAGTGGCGGCAGCAGGTTCGGCATCGCCGCCGCCGCAGCCGGACAGGACGACGACGGTGCTGAGCGCCAGCGCGCCGAGTGTGAGCACCCGGGAGCGGGCGGAAGATGCGGTGCTGCGGGTCATCGTTGACGCGGTGCGGCGGGCGGGCAAAACAGACATAGGTCCCCCATGGACAAAACAGTCGAATGTGGATGCAAATGCATCGACCCGAAGACTACAGGACTTGTGGAGGATCAGCTGCCATTTGGAACTGACACCAAGCAGTCCGGTCCGACGTCGTTCCTCTAGCCGATGCCCGGACAGCACCGTAGCCTCTCTGCACGTCCCCAGGAGGTTGCAATGGAGTGGAACGTTCTCTGGCCCGTCCTCGGAGTGCTGGTCGGCTTCGGTGCAGGCTGGCTGGCCAAGCGGAGCATGGATCGCCGGCACGAGTCACGGGCGCTCAACGAGCTGGTCACCTACCTGCACCTGAAGCGGACGCTCGCGCCGATCGATCCGCAGCCGGCGCAGGGCGGACCGATGGAAGCCCGGCACCGGTCCGCCGTGCAGGACCTGCGGGAAAACGTCGTGGAGACACTCGCGCACCTCACACCCGGATCCGGTGCTATCGAGGTAATGATGCGGATGTCAGCCGCCAGCAACCGCTACCTGCGCGATGTTGCCGCAGATCCGGAGAGCTACCAGTTCGCGCTGATGGAGCTGCGGAGGAACCTGGATGAGGACCTGCGCATCCTCACCGACGGCCGCCGTGACGTCCGGTACCTCAGCCCCGGTGGGGCCCCGGCGCGCAAACGGACGCCGCCGTCGTCGTCCGGGATTAGGCGACCGGGCGGGACTACGCGGCCGAGCGGGAGGGCCCGAACCCGTCGATGACGAAACCCGCGGTGGCACGGCCCGTGGCCGCCGCTTCTTCCGGCGAGGCACCGCGGAGCAGCATGCCCAGCACGCCGGTGAAGATCAGCAGCAGGTGGGCCGCCAGCGCGTCGGCGTCGTCAGCACCGACAACGGGCACCGCAAGTTCGCGGAAGCGGTCGGTGAGCAGCTGCGTATCCTGCGACAGGGTTTCGGCGAGCTGCCGGCCCGGGTCGACGGTTTCGGCAGCGACGCCGAGCGCGGCACACCAGCGCGCAGCGGATGCGCCGGACCGGTAGCTGGTCAGGGCGGGAAAGACCGCCAGGAGCCGGTCCCGGTCCGTGGCGGCGGCAGCGATTTCGAGCTGCCACGCCGCATCCCAATTCTCCAGCCGGCGGCGCAGCGCCTCCGCAATCAGGCCCTCCTTGTTGCCGAAGTGCGCGTACAGCGTCGCCGGGGCAACGTTGGCGCGCTGCAGGATCCGGTCCACGGGTGTCGCCGCGACACCCTGCGTGAAGGCGAGCTCCTCGGCGGCGTCGAGCAGACGGTTCCGTGCACTGGGTTGTCCAACCATGCCGCCAGCATATAACGTACGTTTCAATGAAACGACCGTTACAGCCTTCTGTTCCGACCGCCGGCCCGCTCTTCGCGGTCGCCGCGGTAACCCTTATCGCCGCGACCTACGGCCTGGCGCGGCTGGGCTACGGCCTGTTCCTGCCCGCCTTTTCCACGTCCTTCGACCTGACCCCGGCCGTCGGCGGACTGCTCTCCTCCGGCGCCTCGGTGATCTACTGCGTGTCGGCCGGGCTGGGGTTTGCGTACGCGCCGCGGCATCCGCGGCTGATGACCATTTTGGCGGGGACGACGGCGGCACTCGGCTCAGCCGGTATCGCCGCGGCTCCGTCCACGGGCTTTTTTGCCGCGGCCGTGCTGCTGGCCGGGATGGGTGCAGGGTTCGCCTCCCCCGCCCTGGTGGAACTGGTGCAGCGGAACACGAAGCCGTTCTCCGTGGCGAAGCGGCAGTCGGTGGTGAACTCCGGCACCGGCTTCGGGGTAGTTGCAGCCGGGCTGCTTGCACTGCTGCTGGGATCCTCGTGGCGGCTGGCGTGGGGGCTGATCGCGGTGATCGCGGTGGCGGGCATGGTCGGGGTGCTGCTGGGTGACGTCTCGCGGGGCCGTGGGAATGGTGCAGAAGGTGCAAGCGGGACGGAAGGCGCGGGCGGGAACGGCGACGCCGGGCGCGGGCAGCGCGGCGGAAGCCGGCAGCGGGGGTTGGGCCTGGGCGCGTTGAAATGGCCGCTCGCCGCCGCCTTCACCTACGGCATCGGCTGCGCCGCGGTCTGGGTGTACGGACGCACCCTGCTCGAGGACCAGGGCGGCATGCCGGTCGCGCTCTCTGCCGGAGCCTGGATTGCCCTTGGTGTCGGCGGCGCCGCCGCGGTGCTGACCGCCCCGTGGCTGGCCCGGCACTCGATCCGCCTCACCTGGCCGGTCACGGTGCTGGCCACCGCGGCGGCCACCGCGGGGATGGCCCTCGCACCGGGGAGTACCGGGATCTCCTTCGCCACGGCCGCACTGTTCGGACTGGCCTACACCGCCGCGACGTCGGTCCTCATCATCTGGGCCACCGCGACGGCATCCAGCAGTGCCGCCGGCACCTCGGCCCTCTTCATCAGCCTCATCCTGGGGCAGGCCGCCGGGGCGGCCCTGACCGGCGCCCTCATCGAAGCGTCCGGCTTCGGGCTGGCCTTTGCCATTTCCGCGGCGGCGTGTGGCGTCAGCGCTGCCGGGGTCATTGCCCGCATCCGAAACCAGACCACGCCGGAAGACGACGGACTCCGGTCTGCCCGTTCCGAGGCAACGTCCTGATCGAAGGCCGTCGAGGTCACCCGGGAGTTGCTGCCGCAGCCCCGGAGCCCGCAGGGTCACACGCTGCGGATATGCTCCGGACGCAGCTCGGCCACGCTCGTGACGCCGAGCAGCTGCATCACCAGGGTCATTTCCGTGCGCAGCAGGTCCAGGGTGCGTTCGGCGCCCTGCCGGCCGCCGGCCATCAGTCCGTACAGGTAGGCCCGGCCGATCAGCGTGAAGTCCGCGCCGGCAGCAAGCGCCGCCACAATGTCGCCGCCGGACATGATGCCTGAGTCCAGGATGATCTCCGCCTCGGGCCCGACGGCGGCCCGGATGTTCGGCAGGATCCGCAGCGGCACCGGGGCACGGTCCAACTGCCGTCCGCCGTGGTTGGAGACCACCAGGGCGTCCGCGCCGCGGGCCAGGACCTCGACGGCGTCGTCGGGCGTTTGGATGCCCTTAACGATGAGCTTGCCCGGCCACGTCTCGCGCAGCCAGTCCAAGTCAGCGAAGTTCAGCGAGGGTTCGAACATGGTGTTCACGGTTTCGGCCAGGGAGACCCGTTCACCCTCGAAGTTGGCGAAGCCCAGCGGTTTGGTGGTGAGGAAGTTGAACCACCACTCGGGCCGGTAGGACGCGTCCAGAATGGTTTTGGCGGTCAGGGTGGGAGGCATCGTCATGCCGTTGCGGGTGTCGCGCAGCCTGGCGCCGGCCACCGGGGTGTCCACTGTGACGATCAGCGCGCCGTACCCCGCCGCGGCGGCCCGCTGCACCAGCTCGCGGGAACGTTCGCGGTCCTTCCAGAGGTAGAGCTGGAACCATTTGGCGGCGTCGGGCACCGTGGTAGCCAGTTCCTCGATGGAGGCCGTACCCATGGTGGAGAGCGAGAAGGGCACCCCGAAGGCGGTCGCGGCCTGCGCGCCGCCCACCTCCCCTTCGGTGTGCATCAGCCGCGTCAGCCCGGTGGGACCGATGCCGACCGGCATGGCCGACTGCGTTCCGACGATCTTGGTGCTCAGATCCACGTTGGTCACATCGCGCAGCACATGCGGCACAAATTCGACGTTTTTGAAGGCCTCGCGGTTGCGCTGCAGGGCGTGCTCCCCGAACGAGCCGCCGTCCACGTAGTCGAAGGCTGCGGCCGGGATTCGCCGCTTGGCGATGTCCCGCAGGTCCCAGATGTTGGTGGCCCTGGCCAGGCGGGCACGGCGGCGGTCCCGGTCGAAGGATCGGAACTGGACGAGATCGCGGAGTTCGGAGTACTGGGGAATTCGGCGTTTCATGGCTGCTTTCTGGCTCGGCTTGGCGCCAGTCTAGGACGGCGGGGCCGTCATGGAGCAGGAGTTGACCGATCTTTACGCGCAGCCTCAACGCCTTCCGAAAACAGCGAAGCCAGCGGAGGATATCCGCTGGCTTCGGTTGCAGCCATCCACCGACCCCCCACAGGCAGCGGATGCTACAGATACAGCGCGCCGAGACGCGCCGGAAAACGGGAACGGAGGCCGGTGAGCCTTCGAGGTGGAGACTTCGGCAGTGACCCCCCAGCCACAAATGCACGAAGATTCCCCACCGGCCCAGGATCGCTCCGTCCGCCGTTCATGAACTTTTCAGTCCGTCTCACACATGTGTGAGACATGGGTGAGACGCTACCACCGCTAGGTGTCCGGGTCAAAGTATTTCTCTGCGACGTGGTGCTTCGAAGAACTCCGCGGGGACGGGGGCGGAGGGCTAGTGATCCTCGTCCAGGATCTTCGCGATGGCTTTCAAAGCCTCCGGATCCACCGGGCCCAGGGCCCGGGCAGCGAAGTTCCGCACCTCGGCGCGGCGCAGGCTGCGGAGCAGTTCCAGTTCGGCCTCGACCCGCTCGGGCAGGTTTCCGTCCTCCTGCAGCAGGTAGTCGGGATCGACGTCGAAGACGGCGGCAATGGCGCGCAGCGCTTCCTCCGGGACCACCTGCTCCTTGCCGGACTTCAGCAGCGACCACCGGGTGCGCGAGAGGTAGTAGCCCGCTTTCTGGGCGGCGTCCCTGATGGTCGGGTAGTCAAAGGGCTTTCCGGAGTCGGACATGATGACGTCCAGCAGGAGATTGATCTTCCGGGCAAGCGTTTCGGCTCGTCGGATCCCCGCAGCGCGCTCCGGGGGAAGATCAAAATCATTCACGTAGTTCAGCTCCAAGTCATCACTGCGAGGAAACAGCAGAAGGTGGCCACTCCCAGGGCCGCGCCGGACAGCGCCTCCCGCAACGTATGTTCGCCGAGGGACACCCGGCTGAAGATCATCAACGGCGATAGTATCAACAGCCACGCCCAGCCCGCCCCGTATGTCGCCATAATCCAAAGCACGCCGAAGGTCAGCACGGACACGTGCGCCGAAACGTTGAGCCAGCGCCGGAAGAAGACGAGGCCCAGGTTGCCGAGCAGCAGCCCGGTCACCGTTTCGGGCACCGGCGAGGCCACGGGCAGGAGGTAGCAGACGACGGCGCCGGCCAGCATCAGGGCAGCCACCAGGGCGGCCCGCCAGCGGTCCGGTATCCCGCGGCGTCGGAACAGTCCCTTGGTGCCTTTGTAGATCGTCCCGGGCACCACGACGACGCCGGCCAGGAGCAGGAGCACACCCGCCGGTCCCAGCCCCGCCTGGATCCCCGCAGCAATGATGAGGACGGCCAGCACCAGGGCCGGCGGCAGGGTTTTGGAGTACCAGCTAGCCGCCGAGGACAGCTGCGCGGCGGGCCGGTGTTCCGTTGTCTTCAATTCTTCTGCCTATCTCGTCAATGATGCGGGTCTCCTCCGGCGACAGCAGCCCGGGTTCCAGGACCCGGATGTCGCCGATGAGGATGAACCAGCGGTAGAGCTGGGTCTTGGAGGTGCGGGCGTCGAGGGACACGTTGGCCGCTTCCAGGGCCCGTGTGCCTTCGCACGTCTTCATCAGGCGGCGCACGATTGGCCGCAGGGCGTCCAGATCCTCGGCACGACGACGGCGGGCGGCAGCGGCGGTTTTGAGGCGGGCGTAGGACGGTACCGCGAACCCGACCGCAAAGCCCAACATGGTCAGCGCCATGAGGATGCGGTAGCCGATGTAGAGGCCGAAGGATGCCTGCTCGCCGGCAAATTCCAGGCCGATGAGCAGCATTTTCATGGACACGGCGCCGACGCCGGCTCCGCACCCGGCGCTGAGGATGCCCAGGCCGATGCCGAATTCCCGGGATTCTCCGCTCTTGTCCCGGCGCAGGCATTCGACACCGGTGTAGCCGAGCACTAGGCCGATCCAGGCAAAGAAGCTCGCCTGGTACGGGGCAATTGTGGGGATCGAGGCGAAGGTGTCGGTGAAGTTGGTGGCGGAGCCTGAGGTATCGGACACCAGCAGCAGGGTCGTCTGGATGACGGCCAGGACAACACCCATGCCGATCAGTACCTTCACGTGCCGCCCGCCGTCGTCGTCCGTTCTGCCGGTGGCCTTAAGCAGCAGGCGGCTCAACTCCGTCATGCCGGCGCCCATGAGCAGGTGGACGATCAGGTTGAGCAGGTTCCGCTCCCCCAGCAGGGAATCGACGAAGAGGTAGACCTGGTCAATGTTCAGGGTGGCGCCGGTAGCCACCGCGGCCATGCCCGGCAGGATGCCCAGCTTCCAGCCGAAGCGCAGGCCCACCAGCCGGATGATCACCAGCGTCCAGAGGGCGGCGGCCGGCAACATCTGCAGGGTGATCACTGGAAGGTCCGTTCAAAGGTGCTGGCGGTGTCGCGTTCACGAGGCAGCAGGGCCAGCGAGAGGAGGTAGGCCACCTGCTCGGCGGCGCGTTCGGTTGCGTTCCAGGTCAGGGACCGCGCCAGCATCCGCCGGATTCCCTGGCGGCTGCCGATGTGCTGGAACACGGACGGCATGGCTGTTTCCACTCCGCCGCATCCTTGGTGGCGCAGGAGGATGTGTCCGAATTCGTGGCAGGCGGCGTGGGTGCGGTGCAGCCGGTTGTCGCCGGAGGGCAGCAGGATGATCGACTTCGTGTCCTTCTCGATCCAGAGGCCAGTGACGGAAGGAATGACGGCGGAGTCGATGTCGCGCAGTTCAATGGGTTTTCCGTGTGTCTTGGTTACGGCGGCCAGCAGTTCATCGAAGGTGACGTGCTCGCCGAGCTGCAGGGCGGCGACCACTGCTTTTGAGGTGGCCCGTTCACCGGCGGACTTCCCGAATCGCGTTGTCATGGATCCCCCATCGTTGTTTCACATCTTTGCCAGGCAAATATGTAAAGAGACTGCCCCCGACTTTATCGCAATTCTGGGGCTTGGCCCCGGCGCAGGGCCCTAGGGCAGGAGCATCGCGGCGGTGAAGGTCAGGCATCCGGCAATGTGTCCGGCCAGGACCTGGGTGGGCGTGTGGTCACCGAGCTTCACCCGGGACCAGCCCGTGGCCGAGGCCAGCAGCAGGGCCAGCGCTGCGCCGACCGCCGGGACCGGTGCCAGCAGGACCAGTCCGACGTAGGCGGCGACGGCGGAATGCACCGACAGCTTCCACACCAGGTTCGCTGCGAGGCATAGCATCATGCCGATGAAAACACCGCCGATTTCGCCGAACAGTGCGGCCGGGGCGTCCAGCAGGACCAGGAGCAGCGCGCCGATGCCCAGCGACACGGCGGACGCGGCCAGGATCGGCGCCCGCTGAGTCCGGACACCTACGTGATGGTCGGTCACCCTGCCGCGCCTCTTCAGCCACAGGATCCCGGCGAAGGGCAGCCCCACGGTGAACAGCGCCGCCGTGATGCCCTGCAGCCAGGTCACGCCCGGGCTGAGCAGGGGCTGCAACAGCAGGAGGATTCCCACGAGGACGGCCGGGGCGGAGACTTCCGTGACGATGCGCGCCAGGCGGGTGGGGGCGGTGGCGATGGGCGGTGCGGGCGATGCGGTGGGCTGCAGGGTTTCAGGCATCCGTCGATTCTACTGGGGCCGGGTTGGGCGCCTGCAGCCGGGGCCGGGCCGCCGTCGTCGCCGTCGTCGCCGTCGTCGCCGTCGCGTTAGCTTCGGCGTGCCCTCATGTCTCCCAACTGCTGCGCCAAGCCGATCAGCTGCCATTCAGTTCCGGGCCGGCCAACCAGCTGGATCCCCACAGGCATCGGTTCCCCTCCCTGCCAGACCGGAACGGACAGTGCCGGCACGCCCAACACGCTGAAGGGCACCGTGAAGGCCAGCGCCACATCCCACACCGTGGTCCATCCCGCGTCGAAGGCCTCCCGCTGACCGATCCGGGGCGCGGTCACCGGCGAGGTGGCACAGAGCAGCACATCATGGTCCCCGAACGCCGCCGGCATATCCCCCCGC
Organism: Arthrobacter sp. zg-Y844; assembly: GCF_024385465.1. Classification (GTDB taxonomy): domain Bacteria; phylum Actinomycetota; class Actinomycetes; order Actinomycetales; family Micrococcaceae; genus Arthrobacter_B. The sequence goes on along the minus strand of NZ_JANFLS010000003.1, from coordinate 229,984 downwards.
AGGGTTTCCATCTGCTGAAGGGCACGATAGTACTCCCAGCCGGGTACTTCCTGTGCACCGCGCAGTCGTGCCAGCACTTCGGGCTGGTAGCGCTCCGGGTCCTGTGCCAGGTGGTCCGCGTGCAGGGACGCAGCTTCAGGGCCCTGGATAGTGGGATACAACTGGTGCGTCAGTTCTGTCCAGGACGGCTGGTAGCTGGCAATCGAATGGCCCAGCGAGCGCAGCTTGGCGGAGGCTTCCTGGAGCGCATTGCCGACGCTGGGTGCGACCTGTGACCAGGGTGCCCCGGCAAGCTGGCCGATGCTCAGTGGCCGGTCTCCGGGCTGCGGGGAAGGCGTTTCCCCGGTGAGGGCGTCCCACAGAGCGGCAATGCCTTGGATGTTCTTCGCCATCGGACTGACGGTGTCCATGGACGGGGACAGTGGGAAGATCCCCTCGATGCTGGTGGAGCCGTAAGTGGGCCGCAATCCGTAGATGCCGCAGAACGCCGCGGGTGTTCGTCCCGAACCTCCCGTGTCCGTACCCAAAGCCAGGTCCAGCCCTCCGGAGCCAATTGCAGCCGCTGAGCCGGCGCTCGATCCGCCGGACATCAGCGACGGGTTGTGCGGGTTTCGCACCGGCCCAGCGGAGGTGACGTCCCCGGTCGGGCCGTAGGCGTATTCGTGCGTCTGCGTTTTTACGGCGGGGACGGCACCGGCCTGACGCAGCGCCTGCACCACGGGGGCATCCGCCGCTCTCGGTTCGTCACTCCCCCACGCTGAGCCGTACCGGCTGGGCGCCCCCGCCACATCGATCATGTCCTTGACACCCACCAGGCGGCCGGCGAGCGGAGACCCTGCCCGTTGTGCCCGCGCAACGAGGTCCGGGTCGGCCTGCGCTGCGTCGAGGTGCGCGATGGCATTCAGCTCCACCGCCCGGCTCAGGCTCTCCAGGTCCGGCGGATCAACCAGATGGTTCGTTTCGTCCGCCAGCGAGGCCGCTCCGACCACACTTGTATTTCCATGGGATGCCGGGTCGATCAACGGACCGCTTCCGGCGCCGGGGAGAGCCGGCGGCTCAGGTGGCCGGGCTTGACGAAGGCCATGGCAATAACGCCTATACCGGTGGCGATGGCAGTGGCGACAAACATTGAGCTGAAACCGTGCGCGCTGACCAGGAACCCTGTAAGGGTGGGGGCTGCAACAGCAGCGATATTGGCGATGAAGTGGGTCATGCCGCCGAAGGTACCCGCGCGTTCCGGGACCGTGTCGATGACGACCGTCCAGTAGACGGCGTTGGGCAGGGAATTCAGCGCGTTGCCGATCGCCATCACCAGAAGGATCATGGCAACGGAGTCCAGGGTGGGGATGAGGCAGAAACACAGGGTGGTGAGGGCGAGGGAGCCCATGGCGAAGCCGCTGCGGGCGATCCACAGGCTGCCCGTGCGACGCCGCAACCAGTCGCTGATGCGGCCGCCCAAAAGCACCGTGAAGCAGGCACCGATCCACGGAATCATGCCCAGGTACCAAAGCGATCCCAGCGAGAAGCCAAACTCGGCCTGCAAGTAACGCGGCGTCCAGGTGAGAATCATGAAGTTGACGTACATGAACGCGAAGTAGCCGATGGCATTACAGACGAGCGTCCGGCTCTGGAAGAAATTCCACCATTTGAGCTGACGGGCGGCCTTGTCAACCGTCGTCTCCCCAGCCAACGTGTCCGACTGGTCCCGAATCACTGCTAGCTCTGCGGCCGACACGCGCGGGTTCTCTTCGGGGGTGTTGGTGAAGATTCGCAGCCACCAGACGAGCCACACCAGGCCGACGAGGCCGAGAATGATGAAGACCCAGCGCCATGAACCGGTCAGCGCAATCAGCCCCACGGCCACGGGAGCGGTAAGCAACGCGCCCAGCGGGGTTCCGAGCAGCCCGACGGCGGACATAAAGCCACGCTCCTTGACCGTTGCCCAGTTGGCAACCGTCCGGTTCACCGTGGCGTAGGCCGGACCTTCGGCAAGCCCGAAGGTGATCCGGAACAGCGCGAAGCCGATCAGGGCGGAGCCAGCCAGGGCGACGCCGACGTCGCCGGCAAAGACTACGCACATCACAAGGATGGACCAGGAGAGGGTGGCGACCGTCCACGTCCAGCGAGGGCCCTTCTTATCAGCCAGCACGCCGCCGATCAGGGCCCCGAACATGTAGCCGTATCCGAAGAAGCCAAGGACCTTGCCCCAGTCCGCCGGGTCCAGCCCGTATTCGCCGATGATCCCGTCTGCGGCGTAGGAGATCGCGCCTCGGTCGATGTAGTTGACCACGGTGATGATCACGATGCCGAACAGGACTACCCAACGAAAACGGTTGACGAATAGTCCCCGGCTTGCGGGGGTCGCGCTGCCGGCCAGCGGAGCTGTTTTGTTATCCATGTCACAGGATCCTAGGGGCGCTTCGCTAGAAATGCAATCGATTGCAAAGTGTGGCGGCACGAAGTCGCGAGAAGCTGCCCTGCGGTTAGTTCTGCGTCGATTCGCGGATCACGAGTTCCACGGGCACCGTCCGGGAAACGGGGGCGTGTCCGTTGATGCGGGCCAGGAGTGCTTCGGCTGCTTGGGAGCCGACCGTGGACATGGAGGAACGCACTGTTGTGAGTCCGACGGGAATGGCCCGTGCCAGCGAAATGTCGTTGAAACCCACGACGAACACGTCGCGGCCCGGCTGCAGGCCGGCCCGGTAGAGCTCCCCGAGGGCACCGATGGCTGCGGTGTCGTTGACCGCGAAAAGGCCAAATGGTGGGTCCAGTTGCCGCATGAGTTTCTGGGCGGCCAGGGCACCGTCTTCCGCGTACAGGCCGCCCTCGAGGATCAGGTTCGCCGGGACGCTGATCCGGCTGGCTTCCATCCCGTCGAGGAAACCCTGTACCCGGCTCCTGAGGTTCTGCGCGTACGGCATCCCCCCGTACACCGCGACCTGCCTGGGACATACCTGCGCCAGATGTTCGGCGGCGAGCCGTCCGCCTTGATAGTCGTCGCTCGTCACAGAGGCGTGGCCGTCCAGCGGGCGGTTGAACAGGAAAAACGGCAGACCCAGGTGTTCAACTTTTTCCATGAAATCCGAGTCGCTGCGGGCATCGCCGATCAGGATGCCGTCCACGCCGCGCTGGAACGCCATCTCCAGCTTGCTCACCTGCTCCGCCGGGTCATCCCCGGTGGGCACCACGATACTCTGGTAGCCAGCCGCCCCCAGAACCTCGTCGATGCCCTCATGCATCAGGGCCAGGACTTCGTCCCGCAGGCGCGGTACGAACACCGTGACCAGCCGGGACGAGTTGGTCCTTAGCGACGCTGCGGTGAGGTTGGGCCGGTAGCCGAGGTCCGTTGCCACCCTCCAGATGGCACGCCCTTTCTCCGTACGCACCTGATCAACCGGCTTCCGGAGGGTGCGGGACACCGTGGAGATGTCTGAATTGCTCGCCTTCGCGATGTCGGCCATCGTGACTCTTGGCGCGCCTGGATGCGGGGTCGAGGGACTGTTCGGCACAGGCGCCAGTCTACTGGCGTCGGGTGCTCGCGGCGGTTCCTGCGGCAGGGTCATAGTGATCCACCGCTCCACGGAGTCCAGCTGCGTGGCAGCCTATTTCATGAAGGGAGGGAAGTCGGGCTCGTTTTCCCGCGAGTGGGCGCAACAATGGGGCATGGACGAACGTGGCGCGCTGCTTAGAGCGGTGAAGGTATTTCACACGTTTGCATGGTTCACCATCGAAAGCTGCATGGTCTATGTCCTGTACTCCGGCGTCCGGAAGCGATCCGACCGGAGGGCCGGGATCGCGGCCGCGGTGGTGGCCGTGGAGTCCTTGGTCTTCGCCGGCAACGGATTCCACTGCCCGCTTACCGCGGTGGCACGCGATCTCGGCGACAGTTCGGGCTCGGTCACCGACATCTATTTGCCGCAATGGTTGGCCAGAAACCTCCCGGCCATCCACGTCCCGCTAATCGTTATTGCGGTGGTTCTTCACTGGCGGAACATTTCGACCCTGGGCGCGCGCCGTCGCCGTCGTCGTCGTTAGTCGAGCGGATCCCGGATGATCGAGCAGGTCATGCAGTGCCGGCCGCCGCGGCCGCGGCCGAGTTCGGCGCCGACAATCGGGATGACCTCGACGCCGGCGTTCCGCAGCGCCGCATTGGTCTGGGTGTTGCGGTCATAGGTGAACACCACGCCCGGTTCCAGGGCGGCGGCAGCAGGTGCCCGGGTCGGGCCCAGCAGGTCGTGGAGTTCGACGACGTCGACGCCGCGGCTGGTCATCTTGGCGACGAAGTCCGCGTGGTCGCGCTGGGCGATCCATCCACATGGCGTCGTCGAACAGCAGGTCTTCACGGTTGGTCGGCGGGAGCCGTTCGTCGGACAGACCCGGGGCACAGACCCGGGGCACAGACCAGAACCTTGCGCAGCTTGCCCACCTCCGGATGCATACCGCAGGACGCGGCACGCCCTCTGCTCAGAGCACTATCCAGCCCCGGGTCAGGGCGAGCACGCCTGCAACGGCTCCTGCCAAAGTAATGAGGAAAAGAACCAGCTCCCCTCCCCGGAAAACGCGCTGCCCTTGTTCACGGCGGGCAATCACGAACAGGACGGTGGCCGGGGCGTAGAAGATCATCGAAAGCAGCACCAGGGGCAGTCCAGCGGCATAGACCAGGAACACTGAATAAATGGTGGCAATGACGGCAATGGCCAGGTCGCCGCGCCGGGTGCGGCTCGGGGCTCCTTCATACGTTTCCCCGCTCCAACCGAGCTTGAGGGCGTAGAGGGCCGCGAAAAGGAGGGAAAACAACGTCAGGACCGCGGTCATGTCCAGTGCGAAGTCGAAGGCGTCCCCGGAGAAGTAGGTGATGACCATTACCAGCTGGCTGAGCAGGGTGCTCAGCAGCAGGGCGTTGACCGGGACATCGTCATCGCTGACCCGGGACAGGAACCGCGGCATGTCCTTCTCCGTGGCCGCTACGAACAGGACCTCCGCTGCCATCAGGCTCCAGGCCAGGTAGGCCCCCATCACCGAAATCACCAGGCCTGCGCTGACGAACACCACCCCCCAGGTCCCCACTCCCGCTTCCAGGACACCCGCCATGGATGGTTGGCGCAGCTCGGCGAGCTGTTCCATCGGCAGGACGCCGTAGGAAACGATCGTGACCGAGGCAAAGATGGCAAAGACGCTCAGGAAGCCGAGGATGGTCGCCCTGCCAACGTCCTCCCGCCGTCGGGCATGGCGCGAATACACGCTGGCACCTTCGACACCGAGGAAAACGAAGACCGTCACCAGCATCGTGTTGCTGACCTGCTCGAAGAGCGGCCCCGTATAGTCCGCACCGGTAAGGTTTCCCGCGAAGACGGCGGGGTCGAACAGGAAGACAGCAAACAGCACGAAGACCAGGATGGGAACAACCTTGGCGATCGTGACTATCCGGTTAATGGCTGTGGCTTCTTTGATGCCGCGCCTGATCAGGAAGAAGAATCCCCACAGCCCGGCCGAGGACAGCACGACGGCGAGGAGGGTGTCCCCTGCGCCCAGCTGCGGAAACAGGGCTCCCAACGTGGACATGGTGAGCACCCAGTAGGTGACGTTTCCCACGCAGGCACTGGCCCAGTAACCCGCTGCGGAGAAGAACCCCACGTAATTTCCGAAGCCGGCCTTGGCGTAGGCGAAGACCCCCGCATCAAGCGCTGGTTTGCGCATGGACAGCCGCTGGAACACGAAAGCCAGCATCAGCATGCCGGAACCCGCAATCAGCCAGGCGACCAGCGCACCCCACACCCCGGTTTCCTCGGCGAAGCGCTGGGGCAGGGAAAACACCCCGGCCCCGACCATGGACCCGATCACCACAGTGGTGAGGGTCAGCAGGGAGAGTTTGGCCGCTGGGGCCTTCTCTCCCTGAGCAGGCGGATTAGACATGGTTCTTTCCAATCGGGCGTGGCGGCTGAGGTCACACCGGTTAGACAACAGTGGATGGGCCGCCCGCTCCCTGCAGGGGTTCCTTTTTCGTCAGCAGCCTTACCATTATTCTCTCAGAAGGAGACGACGGGTCCGAATCGGTGGCCAGCGCCCGGAGGCGGTTTCCGAAGGGGTCCTTGCAGCGGAAAGGCGTGTACCCGTCAAAGGCGGTGCGTTCGCTGGAGTCCACGTCGAAACCGTGGCCGGGGCCGCGGTCACATGCCAGCCGCGGCACGCCGCCGTCGTCGTTAGTCGATCCCGTCCCGGATGATCGGGCAGGTCATGCAGTGCCCGCCGCCTCGGCCGCGGCCCAGCTCGGCGCCGACAATCGGGATCACCTCGACGCCGGCGTTCCGCAGCGCCGCATTGGTCTGGGTGTTGCGGTCATAGGTGAACACCACGCCCGGTTCCAGCGCGACGGCGTTGTTCGCGCTGTCCCACTGCTGGCGTTCAGAGGCGGAGTAGTCGCCGGCGGTCTCCACCAGGCGCAGCTTCTTGTAGCCCATGGATTCGGCCACCACGTCCACGAAGCGGCGGTCGCGGTGGTCCCGCACCTCCAGGCCGGGGCTGCGGTCCGAGGGGTGGATGGTGAAGGCGTGGATGCCGTCCACGATGGCCGGGTGGATGGTGGCCAGGTCCCGGTCTGCGAAGGTGAACACGGTGTCCAGGTGCATCGCGGCGCGCAGTTTGGGCATGCCGGCCACCACGATCCGTTCGGCGGCTTCGGCGGCGAACAGCGACTGCGCGAGCTGGGTGATGGCCTGGCGGGAGGTGCGCTCCCCCATGCCGATCAGCACGGTGCCGTTGCCCACCGGCATCACGTCCCCGCCTTCCAGGTAGGCCTGGCCCCAGTCCTGTTCCCCGTCGCCCCACCAGACGGTGGACCCCGCGTACTCGGGATGGAACTTATAGATGGCCTGCATCAGCAGGGTCTCGTCGTGGCGTGCCGGCCAGTACAGGGGGTTCAGCGTCAGCCCGCCGCCGATCCAGCAGGTGGTGTCCCGGGTGTAGAGGGTGTTGGGCAGCGGCGGCAGCAGGTACTCGGGCCGGCCCGAGGATTCCCGGGCGAGGGCGATGTAACCGCTGCGGTAGTCGGCGGGAAGGTCCGACGTCGCGAGCCCGCCGATGAGGTAGCGCGCCAGGTCCGCTCCGGTCAGCGAATCCAGGAACGCCCGGGTGCCGGACACCAGTCCCAGTCCGACCCGGTTCGCGACGATTTTCCGGTCCAGCAGCCAGGTCCGCGCTTCGGGCAGGTCCATGGTCTGACCAAGGAGGTCGTGGAGCTCGACGACGTCGACGCCGGAGTTTTCCATCTTGGTGACGAAGTCGGCGTGGTCGCGTTGGGCGTTTTCCACCCACATCACGTCATCGAAGAGCAGGTCTTCCCGGTTGGTGGGGGTGAGCCGTTCGTGGGCGAGGCCCGGTGCGCAGACCAGGACCTTGCGCAGTTTGCCGACCTCCGAGTGCACCCCGTAAGTGGCAGCGTTCGGGGTAGAGGTGGGGGAAGGCATGGGAACTCCTTTATCAGCAGGCTTACAAGCATCCTTGCAGACAGAGGGTCGGGGGCCGAATCGGGTCGGTGCTGTCCTCGTGGCTTGTCTCGTCAGGGCTCGAGCGCGGGACTATTCCAAACGGATCCGTTCCCCGCAGGAGCGTCAGAGAGGGCAGCCCTCGGCGCACGGATTTCTCTTCCAACGATGCCAATGCGCTGACCCCCACGATGGGCAGCAAAAACCAGATCCACCAACAGTCCATTGCCAGGCCAAGAATGCACATAGACCGATGGCGCCTGCCTGTGACACTGCCTTCTCGATCATGCGTACCACTAGGAAAGGTGAGGGGCATAGACGGCAGGAACGGCATTGACGTCGTCACCCCGGGGGACCACGTGCTTAAAGCCGGTCGCTGGCGGTCGATCGGGGCTGGCACACAACAGCAAGCACAGCCCCATCTCCACTAGGTCCGCATCCTCACTCCCGGTCTGCCTCCTGAAGAATCCATGCCGGACCTGAAGCGCCTATTGGAGCTGCCAGCGAACAAGCGGTCGGATGCTTCGAGCACACTGTTTGTTTACCAGGTGTGACTCATTAGCGGCCCTGCGCAACGGCGACCGCCCTACTCCACTCTTGGAGGGTCGGTAGAGTCACCTCTATCTCCCGAAGCCGTACAAGGAACGCTTTTGAGAAGGAATCGATTGCATTTTCAAGGGGAGAGTTGGCCCATAGAAGTGCGTCTCCGAGTAGGCGCGCCGCGGAAGTAAACGCAGCAACCTGAGTTATTCGGGAGTGGTTATTGATGCCAACATGAATCTCCAACCTGATCTGCTGGGGCGCATCTACGAACATGACTCCTCGGTTCAATCCTGCGGCTTCGCAGGCTTGGGCGAACGTCGAAAGGTCTGAGGCTGTAACGGCTTTGCCTCTAACCTCCATCGCTACTGCAACGGTCCCTCCAAGCAGCGCGTGGACATCACCGGGGAGGTCTCGCGACGGGTCGTTGATCCTGCGAGTTTTGACGTCCTCATAGAGCAGGTCAAGGCATGCGGCGGCAAAAGCTTGAAGTCTATGAGGCCGGTCTCTTGCATCGATTCTTAGGAAATCCTCTACAGCAATGCGCACTCCGTGCGCCGTAAGCCCATTGGTTTTGACGACAACCTTTTGAGCCGCCGCAGTAACAGAGAAAGCCTCCCTCACGAATGCTGCCAAGGCCTGAAGCGCTAAGCGCCCCGTCAGCTTATTGGCCTGTTCCACGACAGCGACAAAGTACTCTTTGTCAGCAGGTCGACGCACCCGGTCGATTTTGTCGATGCGGTCATATCGAAAGAATGGCTGGTTATTCAGCGGTTCTCGCCCAGTGTTGCGAATGGAGAAGTTGTGCTCAACCGCGGCAGGAACGAGGACCTTGTGGCAGAGGCCGCGGGCACTGTAGGCCTCGGCGTTGCCCTCCTCGGCCTTGAGACTCATGGTATCGATGCGGTCGTCGGTCGCCTTAGCAAGCAAGAGAGTCGCGAAGGCTGGAGTCCAGGTCTTCGCTTCAAGCTCGAACACGGCCCGCGCGTGGCTTTTCCATTCCACAGGTAAACGAGTGTCGCTCTTTGCAATGGTGACCGCTTCGAGGAGAACCTCTTGAGCGGCTTCGTAGTCGATGCTGATTGGCAAGCTGGAGCCTTCCTCGGCCCCGTACCCGCGAGAGTCAGCTGATCAAAACTGCACTACTCGTCGACTGGACGAGCCGATCGTCGCTGTCTGTCTCAGCATCAATATAGCCGAGCTGCAAAGCGAGCGCTCGAAGGACGGCCTGCCCCAATGCTAGAGGTACCGCGTTGCCGAGCTGGCGCTGAATGTCAGCTCGGCTACCGACAATCTGGAAGTTGTCTGGGAAGGTCATGAGTCGCAGCAGTTCCGGAACTCGTAGCCGGCGCGCCCTCAAATCGCCAACCTCGTTGGGGAGGTTCTCCCAGTGGAAGGGGCCAACATAGGGCCCAGGCTGGGCTTGAAGGGTGGAACTCGGCTTATCTGGAGCAAGGCGGAGGAGGAAAGTCCAGTATCGAGAACGCCACTTGAACTCGTCGCGCCCGCCGTAGCGTGAAGTGTGCCAAAGGTAGTTCTGCCCTCCGGGAATTTCCGCGGTCAGCTCACCGTACTTACCTTCGACCAGCTCCCCGGATTCTGGACTCGTCACAAGTCCCGTGAACGCCTGCTCAGCTGTGACGTGCGAGAGTTTAGTCCGATCCCAAGTCCGCGTGGTCTCGCTGGGTCCCCCATGTGTTGGCTCTGGAAACTGGAATGCTTTGCCATCACGTCGCCCCACGATGAAAACTCGCTTTCGAAGCTGAGGCACACCGTAGTCAGCCGCAAGGAGCGTCTTCCACTGAGGGTTGTACCCAAGCTCTGAAAGGGCCGCTAGGAGCTGCTGAAAGTGGCCTTGGTGGGTCTTGTAGGTCAAAGCCTGGACGTTCTCAAGCACAAACGCTTCTGGACGGGCTTGAGCAATGATCCGCACATATTCCTCAAGCAAGGACGCATTTGGGTCTCGTGATTCCCGCTTTTCAGCCAGCCAGAAGCCCGACTTTGAAAACGGTGTGCATGGGGGGCCGCCCACCACGATAGCTGCATCCCCTACAGCGAGAGATCCTGCCCGAAGAAGCTCGGGTGTAGAAATGTCTCGAATGTCACCAGCCACAGTGACGGTCTCAGGAAAGTTGAGTGCCAGTGTTTGAAGTGCTTGGGGGGCGTAGTCAGTAGCAACGGCTACACGGAACGGCCCTACGGAAGGGACACTCGGCGAGGACAACGGTGCGTCCGCAACTCGGTCGACGGCGAGGTCCAGTCCTCCTGCCCCAGAAAAAAGGCTAATAACTGGCAGTTTCGAGCCCGGCGAAGTGTACGGGGATAATGACTCAGGGGGCATGGTTACTATCGTATCGCTCGGGTACGACATCGCAGGTTTACCCACAGCGTCTCACCCGCCGTGCACGCCGCACCAAGCACAATGCGGAACATAAATATCTCTGTCCGCAGTGTTCGCGTACCCATAGGTTGAGCTGGAATAGGCTAGCTAACGCTTTCCAGCCGTGGACAGGACGATGCGCGGCCGTGTGTGCATATTGGTCCGCGAACGAGACGGGAGGACACATCTTCCGTAGCACTTACCCCGAATAAATAGAGCGTATCTTCCCCCACCTCTCCGGTGGCCTGCCCGCTGCCGACCGGCCGGGTCTGGATGCCGCCGAACTGGAGGACCATCAGGAACGGCTCACCACCCGGCAGAAGGTCTTGCTGGATTCCACCCTCTCGATCATCCGCGCCCGCTTGGTCGGCGGTGCCGGCAGCGGCAACACCTGGCTCGCCGTCGAGAAGGCCAAGCGCCTCACCAAGGACGGCCAGCGCGTCGGGCTGTTCTTCAGCGCGCGCCTGCGCCGCGAGGTCGCCGCCTAGAAGCAGGCCTCGCCCGTATTCGAGGCGAGTTCCACGATTACGTACACTCCCTGGGATCCACCTTCCAACTAGGTAGATATGAGCATTACGGACCAAGAAGTCCTGTCCCGCACGAGGTTGCCCCCTGAGGCGGCCGTGAAACGAGCCAGGCGTAGACCTTCGAACGCCCTAGATCCTGGCGCAGTCATATGCCAAGTCTGGATGTTATCTTCGCTCCAGGCTGGCCTCGAAACTCCCATTTTCGACCACAGGCAATGACGGGAGTTTCGGAGCCAACCCGAGGAGTTCGCGTATTTCTGCCGGTTGGTAAGGAGGGTTCCGCCGGTGCGCTGCCGAGTGGCAATTGCTGCAGAGCGGGACGAGATCGCGGATGGGGTCTACGAGGTATCCGGTGCCCATCGCCGAGACGGGGATGCGGTGGTGAACCTCGATGTACCCTGCGGCGGATGGCCCGTACCGCTCTCCGAAATCGAGTTCACAGACCCAGCATTCGGCGCCGTAATGGCTGATGCACCTAAGTCGATTGATCGGACTCCGTTCGTAGCGGTTAACCTGGACAGTGGTGGCAGCGCCTTCAGGCAGAGCTTCGAAGGAGGGCATGCCTGTCGCTTCGTCGTGGTCAACGAGCCCGTTCAAGGCGAGGGCTAGCGCCGGGGATGCCACGGCCACGAGGCTGCGGGTAGTTTCCGCTGATGTCCGCGCGGGGATACGAGCCCAGCACTCGATGCCGAAGGCAGCCCAGCGGCCGTCGGGTGGTTTCCGCGGGTCATCCAGTATTTGGTGATTGACGGTTATGGTTAGCGTCGCTCCTTGGGCGCTTATTTCCTCGACTGCGCCGCGCCATGCGTCAGGATTGTCCTGAACCCATTGGCCTAGTTGACGCACCAGCGCTCCAGCGGAGTTTTCTGGCATGACCGTTGCCGTTGCGCTGGTCATCGTCCTAGAGAAGGCAATGACCAGTCCGCGCCCGGTCTCAATTCCGGCGAGGCGCGCACCCATCCCTGCGATACCGGCTTGAGATATGGCGCATGATTCCAGCTGGAGCATCGTAAGGGCGCTTAGCCGCGCCAGAACGTCCTCGTGAGGGTCCTTCATTTACGCGTCGTCGGAGGTCTTGGGAGACGGCAGATCCTTAACCAGTTTGCGCAGGTTACGACTGATGTCTACGCGAACTTCTTCGAACATCTCTTGGGAATCAGCGTTTGTAGCATCAAGCTCGGCCTGTGCCATGGCGTAAAACAAAAACTCGATCGCCTGTGCCATCGTACTGTTGGACGCGACAGGAAGGTAGGCCTTTTGGTACCAATCGTGCCCGGTGTTCAATTCCACTTGGAGGATGTTGTTGGTTGACAGGGACATGTCCCAGAGGACGCCGTCTTTTAGGAACTCCCTCCGGACAACGTTCATAGACGCGAATTCATCCTCCACCGTGATGTTGATGATTCCGGACGGTTGGCCATCGGCTCCGATGACTGGGACATTACCTGTCTTGTTCACCATGACCACGGCACCATCGGAACCAGTCGTGACCGTCGGGATGGTGAGGTTGCTCTTTAAACGCCCCAAAGTAACTTCGGTCGGCCGATTGCCGCTCAGACCTCCCGCCGCGGTCTTGGCGTTTCCTGCCCGAGAACGCTTGTTAGCTTCACGCCGGATCGGCAAGAGAATGTCGGTCAGCTGTTCAATGAGAGTTTCATCAATGTGGACACCGGATTTCTTGATCCCGACACCAAACACTGGGTCTAGCTGGGCTTCAAAAGATAACTCAACCCTCAGGTTATTGATGTGTGTTTCAGCCATTCCGGTACCTAGCCAACTTGGTCCGTCAATAAGCCGACCCTCCCTGTACAGGTATATTCCCTGGCGGCCCAAGGACACCGCTGCTTCCTGCCATATTTGAAGGTCTTGAACCTCGTCTTTACGAGGCAGGATGAAGGCACGAAGCAAGGCGGTATGGGGCTCCCCTTCGGAGAGCTCGAACGTGAATTTCTTCTGCTTCACCATATCCCCGCCCACACCTTCGGCAAAGGGGTCCCAAGCACGGAGCTTTTCCCCGTTAAGGTAGATGTTGACGTTACGGGCTCGCTCGTCGGTGTGATCGAGGAATCGCTGGAACACCATGCGCAGGTGCTCACGAAGGCCTGCTTCGGTGCGCTTCATGGCGCTGGAACGATTCTTAGCCTCCTTACCGCTTCTGGTCCGAAGGAGCCGATCGATCTTGTCCCATATCACTAGCGTGCCGGAGCCCAAGTCGGCCCCTTCGAAGGCCAACAACTCGTCCAAAGCGTCTTCAAACGCCGACGTTTCGAGGTCATCGGCAACGTCGTGTTCGAGCACCCAGTCCCCGGTCTCTACAACCGTGTCAAGATCCCACGCAGCGGCGTATGGAACTTCCACGCCGACGGGACGAGAGACGACCACTAAGCGACGGCAGAATTGGGTAGATGCCGTCTTCAGACCCAAGCCGAATTTGCTCAGGCTGTTTGGATTTTGCTGCCTGTCGGCACCATATCTCATGGCGTTTTCTAGCCCGTCGAGGTCCATGCCGACGCCGTCGTCAGCAATTTCTACGACTGGTTCGTTTTCGGTATCAAGCCCCAGAGTGATGGACACGTTCCGTGCATTACCTGGACCGATAGAGTTGTCCACAATATCAGCGATTGCGGCCTCGAATGTATATCCGGTATCGCGAAAACCTTCGATGACACGAGTAGTGTCTGGAGCAACAATTTTGGTATTTTTTGTCATAGTTCAGTCCTCGGTATCGGTGATGATCATGCGCCACCCATTGCGCAGTTTTGTTTCGATTGGTGTTGCCGTAAGGGAATCTTCGATCTCGTGAAGCACTGCTTCTACCTCACCAAAGCTATTGCGTCGGAATGCCACAACGTCGCCCGCCGATGCCCCCAGAGCACGCAGCATTGGAGTGGTGTGGGTCAGTCTGTACTCGTTTCGAGTTCCTTGTCCGTGGGTTTTGTTGTTGTAGTAGATGAAGCGCAGTTGCCATTGCTCACCTGTTTCCGGGGTCGCAACAGTCATCCAGAAGTCAGGATTATAGTCCGCGGCATCCAGCGGTGGAAAGAATGCGCGGATATCTGGATTTTTCGGTATTGCGATCCCGGCTTGGTGGCTCCCTGTCAAACCGACATCGTTTGCGGTGAGAAGTTTTCTGACCTCGTCGACATGTCTCATGAATCTAGTCCTTCATCTGTGTTGACCGCGCCATCATCGACCCTCTTTGCCAACGCACGCTTCCATTCGGCCCGCAGGAGCGCATCCTCTTCCACGGTGTCCTCGTAGAAGAGATGGTGAACGGTAACAGGAAGAGTCTGCTTTCTGCGAAAAGCCCTTGCAGTGGCTTGGCTGGTCAATGCAGGGTTCCACTCAGGGTTGAAATGAATGACATGGTTCGCGGCTGTGATATTGAGTCCGACGCCGGCCGCTTGAGGGTTCATGAATAAGGCCCCGGCCCCTGGGAACTCTGTGAAGAGGTCGATGATAGTTTGGCGGTCCGAGACCGCAGACCGTCCGTCCAGGACCCCTAAGAAGGAGTTTGGATGGCCGGCTTTTACTGTATCGAGGAGCCGGTCGAGGGTTTTTTGGAAAGACCCGAACACTAGGACCTTCTCCCCGCTGAGGAAAGCCTCTCCAATGATTCGCATGGTGTGATCAATTTTGGGCGCGGCGCTGTTGCCCTGGTCCCAGCCGTGCCCGTCCGCGTGGGCACAAAGGACACGTAGTGCTGTGATGGCTGCAAGGGGACCGGAGCTATCGCTGGTTGTCTGAGAGTAGCGACGCACCAAATCGTGTGGCATTTCGAAGGCTGTTTCGATATGAACCAGTTCAGGGAGGTCACGCGCCACATCGGCTACGAGGCGCCGGAGGGTAACTGGCGCGACAATTCGTCCCAACGTTTCGGCCCGTTCGAGCTCATCGGGGAACGCGTCCTCGAAGGTGGACCTAGTGCCGAGCAGCACCGGCACAATGAACTCCGCGATAGACCAGAGGTCAAGGAGTCGATTTTCCACTGGTGTCCCTGTGAGAGCCAGCGAAACTCGCCGTGTCAGGGATTTAACGCTTTGGGCCCGACCCGTCTCCGGGTTACGGATCATCTGCGCTTCGTCCAAGACAACGGTGTTCCACGAAATGTCGGTGAACACGGAGAGATCCGCAACTAGGGTTTCGTAGGAGGTTATGACTATGTCGTAGCCAGTCAGGCCACCAACTACTCCGGTCCGCAGCGGCCCTGAATGGGTTAAAACCGTTAGAGCCGGAGCCACTTGTCCGATTTCTCGAGACCAGTTGCGCATCAGTGACGCGGGGCAAATTACCAGAGAAGGACCATGATGGCGCTGGTCCAGTAGAAGGGCGATGGCTTGCGCGGTTTTTCCTAAGCCCATCTGATCCGCCAGCAGGACTCCTACACCGCGTCCCGCCATGGCGACCAAGAAGTCCACCCCAACCCTTTGATAGGGGAACAAATCGATCCCAAGTCCAAGGTTTGCGAAATCGCTAGTCACATGGGCCAGCGAGACCTCGTTATCCAGATCAGTATCGTCAGACACCAGTCCTACCCCGGTGACATCGGCCTTCAACGATAAGTAAACACCCAACGAGATCGCGGAATTCTGGACCAGGGAGTGCTTATCTAGGAATGCGAAGCATGCTTCGACCGAGGCAGGGTCCAGTGGATGCCATCGGGAGTCAGCAATGACGCCGCTAGCATCAACGCCGAGTAGTGGAA
Organism: Arthrobacter sp. zg-Y844; assembly: GCF_024385465.1. Lineage (GTDB taxonomy): Bacteria > Actinomycetota > Actinomycetes > Actinomycetales > Micrococcaceae > Arthrobacter_B. Next base: position 214,351 of record NZ_JANFLS010000003.1, on the reverse strand, counting down.
TAAACGCCGTGCCCCTCCGGATACCTACACACACGCGAACTGCATCGGGCAGCGCTCCACGAAGAACCACCACCGGCATCAGTGCGACCCGACTGAAGCGAAGTCCTGTAGCCCGCCGAATATCTTGGCTGGGATCGGCAATCGCCTTAGCAATTTCTTGGGCAGTGGCTGGTCGCCAAGTGGCTGCTTCTGCCACGAAGACTTGGTCGGCATCGACTTTCCACTCAGGCAAGGACGGCCTGCTCTAGATGGGTGCCTGCAATCTCGCGGGCGCGAACCTCGAGAATGAAATCATCCAACCCCAGCAGCCAGCCTTGTTGGGCTGGAGTGAAGCCTGCACCGTGCAGCGCTCGCGGAATCACAAGTCGGAGGTTTTCAGCCTGCATCTCGGCTGTTTGGTCCTCGGAAATTGCCGGCTGGAGCGTAAGTAAGTGTTTTTGCGGGATCCGGTTGGCTTCGTTGAGCACTTGTCTCCATCTGTCTTTGAGGCTCGTTTTGGAACCCAACATGGTCAGAAATTGTGACGGGAAGCCTAGGTCGCCATAGGCCGCTTTTGAAGGAAAGAGAAAATCCGGTTCTTTCTTTCCTTCTGTCTTGGTTTTTTTGACGAACGAAATATCATTGGTCTTGAGAATGGTACTGATGTGTTCCTCTAATGAGAGTCCTGCCCTAGCTTTGCGACGGTTGTGCACGGACAGGGAGAGCTTAAGGAAGCCTTCGACATCCACAACACCCTCCGCATCAAGGAATCCATCGGCGATGCTTTCGCTTATGCGGTATTTCTCCAGTGTGCGGAACATCCGGTGCTCCATACCAACCCATTGCATGAGCGTTCCATCTGGATCCCGAACCGGGTCAGCATGCTTGACCACGGACCGGGCGTACGCAGAGAACTCTGGCGTGGAGGGCCACAGCTTCTCACCGAAGCGTCGCAAAATGGAATCCAGCAAACCGTCATCCGTAAGGTCAACGTCAATGCCGAGGAGGGCGAGGAGCTCCTCACTGGCGATCTCCTCGCGGGGGGCCTGCATGCCCATATCGGTGGCGACGAACAGAACATCGTCGGTGTGCTGAACGTCGAAAACCCATTGAAGTTGCCGCAGAATCGTTGATCCCTTCTTGGCGATCACAAGAATCAGGTTCCCGTTTTCTTCCTCGGCGAGAAAAAGAGTGTCACCGGCCGCGGCACGATTGATGATGTGGTCCGCCTCCGCCCGATACAGCAGCCGGAACTCCGGCCCCCTCGCCGCATTACTCTCCCGCGCGTCGTACCAGGTCAAGAAGGTTTCGAACAGTTCAGGCAGCTCCTCCAGATCATCATCGAGGTACGCCATTCTGGTCGGTAGGTACTTCTTCCCGTGCGGAGTGCCCAAGAGTTCCCGGAAAGCTCTGCTGCCATTGAACTCGTGCTGATTGGACGAGAGCTTGTTGACGTCGACATCAGCCAATACCTTTACGGCAAAGCCTTTGAAGTAATCCCCCATATTGATCACGGCTCAGGCTGCTACTTCCGTAGCATCTGTCGCACTTGGCCCTTCGTGTGCACTGGCAGCTTCAACCTCTGCCTGCTCTACCGCGAGGGTTGCTTTGACCTGCATCAAGTGCGGCTTCATGATCCGGGCAACCTCTTGGAAAACGGGCATGACGACACTGTTACCAAACTGCCTGTAAGCCTGAGTGTCCGACACCGGAATCACGAAAGAATCATCAAAGCCCATCAGACGAGCACATTCGCGGGGAGTAAGCCGGCGCGGACGCTGTCCCAACTGCTCGACCAAGATTTCCGAGCCGTCCTTGTGGTAGCGAGCAGACAGCGTGCGGGTACGGCCTTCCGAGTTGACTAGCCCGAACCCAAACCCGTTTCCGGCGGCCTTGTGCTTCTTGGCGTAATTCTGGAGGTACGCCCACAAGTTTTCCGTTAGCGTGAACTTATCGTTGACCTTATTTTCTACGTGGTTAAAGTACTTGTCGCCGTCGTGTGGCAATACGGGTTCTGTACCGTCGGTACGGTGCAGGATATCTCCGAGCTTGTGGCTGGTCTTCGAGGGTAGGACCAGGTCATCCCACGTGAACGCAGTCTTCCTAGCAAAGCCAACGATGATGATCCGCTCCCGGTGCTGCGGGGTGAAATGCCCACCGTCAATCACTTTCTCGTAGACGTCGTAGCCTAATTCGTCCCGTAGTACCGCCATGATAATTTTGAAGGTGTTGCCCTGGTCGTGGGATTTGAGGTTTTTGACGTTCTCCAGAACGAATGCCGCTGGGCGAGTGGCCTTAATAATTTCTTTGATTTCGAAGAACAATGTTCCTTGTGTTGGGTCTTGGAAACCGTGGGGCCGCCCCATAGAGTTTTTCTTACTTACACCCGCGATGGAGAATGGCTGGCAGGGGAAGCCACCCAGAAGAACGTCGTGGTTGGGAACAATGTCTTGCTGACCAACGATATCGCCGATGAATGTGTGCTCGTCACCGAAGTTTACGGTATACGTTTTTTTAGAAAATATGTTCCACTCCGACGTGAAAACACACTGGCCACCGTGTTTCTCAAAGCCTTGACGAATGCCGCCGATTCCGGCGAACGTGTCGATGAAAGTGAAGTCCGGGTTTTCGTGGAGTTGAACAGAAGAGGGAGTCAGCAATGACTCCAATGCCGCACCCGCGAAAGGTTTAGGAACAGTCTCGCCGGCAGCCCAGCGGGCGATGGTCCGGGTGTCAACGCCAAACGCTGCGGCCAGTTCCGTCTTCTTGAAGCGTTCAAGTGCATGCGCGAGAAGGATCTGGACCTGCTCTGGAGAATGTGACGTCATCGAGACATCTTGTCACCATTCCGACACATAACGTGGAAGGGCGCGCGGGTCGTATATCCTCTCCGGGCACCCGCCGCTCGACCCTGTCTCATGTGAGACTGAGTCCATAGCTCAGCCTTGAGGCTGCTTACCCCCGACACAGCTAGAACACGTCCGTTGCGCGGATCACCTATATCGGCCTTATCCCGGACTCGACCCTGATTCCCGACCGTCTTTCTAGCAGACCCTCCGAACTGGGTGGACTGGGTTTGAAGATCGTGGTGAAACGGACCATATGTGGGTGCCGCGGTGGCGCGAGTCTCCTGCAAGACCATGCAAGTGACGGAACTGTCACGGTTAGGGGCACTCACTGATCATGCGCGAACTAGTCGAGCGGGTAAGATTACTTCGCTCCTCGTTCCTGCTTGGTAACCTGGAGAGCCGTACTGATTTTGGAGGAAACCGTGATTCCCGTCGTTGACATTTTTGCTGGCCCTGGTGGTCTTAACGAAGGCTTCTCCAGCATCCGTGACGAGCACGGCAACCGTGTATTCAAGACGGTTCTATCGATCGAGATGGAGACCTCTGCAGTAAAAACTCTGACCCTGCGTGCGGCTCACCGGTTCCTTTCCGATTTATCTGACGGTCAACCTGAGATCTACAAGAAGTTCCTGGCCAAAGACGTCACCTACGACGAGATGCGGACTGCCCCAGAGATGGCAGCCGCTTTTGAGCATGCGGAAGCAGAAGTCCGGCAGTTCACTCTGAGCGAGGACAGCCGTCCAGAGTCGGACGAATTGATCCGCGAAGCGCTTCAGGATGCCGCCGAATGGGTCCTGATCGGCGGACCTCCGTGCCAGGCGTACTCGATGGCCGGACGCTCCCGGCGCAAGCACGATGCCACGTTCAAGGACGATCACAAGCACTTCCTGTACAAGGAATACCTTCATATCATCACCGAGTTCCGCCCTGCGGTCTTCGTGATGGAAAACGTGAAAGGCATGCTGTCCTCCAAGAGCGGCGACGGCAAGATCTTTGAACTGATCGAGCAGGACCTGCGCGCGCCCGGCTATGACCTTCACTCGATGGTGGTCAGCAGCGACACCGGAGAACTCAAGCCCACAGACTTCATCATCAAGTCTGAGCAGTTCGGAATCCCCCAGAAGCGCCACCGGGTCATCATTGTGGGCCTCCGTCGGGACGCCCAGCTTCCGGCCCCAAAGGTCCTCGAACCCCGCGAACCTGTAACCGTGCAGGACGCCATCTGGTCTCTGCCCCACCTGCGCTCGGGTATTTCCCGCCGACCGCAGTCCACGTGGGAGGACTGGGCGACGATACGCGAGCAAGCGCACAAGTTTTTACAGGCTCTTCCGGGCAAAGAGCGGGCGTCTGCTCCCAGCCCTTACGAACTCGATACCAAGTCGACATCCGTCCGACCCCCGGAGCCCTTCGACAGTGCCTCCGTAGCAGGCGAACTTCAAGCATGGCTCCGCAAAGATGCCGCACCCGTTACGTGGAACCACGAAGCCCGTGGCCACATGGTCGAAGACCTAGTTCGCTATTATCTGCTGGCTGCCTTGGTGACGGCCGACGGTTCGAGCCCAAAGGTGCGCAGCCTGCCGGCTGCCCACTGGCCCAAGCACAACAACATCAACAACGTTGTGGTGCCGTTCGAGGATCGATTCCGTGTCCAAGCCTGGGGAAAACCTTCATCCACTGTCGTGTCTCACATCGCCAAGGACGGGCATTACTACATTCACCCTGACCAGGAACAGATGCGCAGTCTGACGGTGCGTGAAGCGGCACGGCTGCAGACCTTCCCCGACAACTACGTCTTCCTAGGGAACCGGACTCAGCAGTACACGCAGGTGGGGAACGCGGTCCCGCCGCTGTTGGCAAGGAAAATTGCACAGCGTGTGGCTGAAGTCTTGGGGCTCAGCTAAGCAGTATCCCCGAAGCCTCCGCCGGGGTCTTAGGACAGAAATGTCAGTACAAGAGGATAGTCTGATCCTCATAAGTACTAATCGCATTTTAGCTCTGGGGGACGCTTGACGGACGCGATCACACTGCTGCCTGGGCCGCAGCTGATGGAATCCATGAGGGCCGTCGGATACAACTTGGAAACCGCGTTGGCTGACCTCGTCGACAACTCGATTACAGCCGGCGCAGCAACGGTGGACATTCGGTTTTCCGCAGTAGGTGAGCCCTACGTCGCCATCATCGACGACGGCCTGGGTATGACGGGCTTGGAAGCACAAGATGCCATGCGTTTGGCAGGGAATGACTCGCGTAACCTGCGTGCGAGCCACGATCTCGGACGGTTCGGACTCGGACTCAAAACCGCATCCATTTCCCAGTGCCGCAAGCTCACCCTTGTGACAAAACAACGCAGCGAGATACACGCTTTCCGCTGGGACTTGGATTATCTCAGCAGCTCCTCCAGCTGGAGTCTCTTGCGGCTTGCACCGGAAGAGTACCAGGCGCTCCCGGAGTATGCGGCGCTGGAGACATTGGATCACGGGACCATGATCCTCTGGCAGGATCTTGATCAGCTCGAAAACAGTAGTGGAAACTCAATCGCGTCCATGGATGAAGCCATGCTGCGTGCTGCATCCCATTTGGGACTCGTTTTTCATCGATTCCTAGCGGGCGAGCATGGACGGCAGCTCGATATCCGTCTGAACTTCACTTCTGTCCCTGCGACTGACCCCCTGCTCAAGGACCACAAAGCTACCCAAATTGGTCCGCTGGAACGCATATCTTTGGACCAAGGCACTATCGAACTGCGTCCCTATACTCTGCCGCACCTAAACATGATGTCGCCCTCGGACCGTAGGAGGGCCCATGTAAACGGCTCATTGCGCGACAGCCAAGGTTTCTACATCTACCGGGCAATGCGCCTTGTTATCTGGGGAACTTGGTTCCGTGTGGCTCCGAAACAGGAATTGGGCAAGCTGGCTCGGGTGCAAGTAGATGTTCCGAATTCCTTGGATCATCTGTGGTCCCTGGACATCAAGAAGGCCCAAGCGGTACCTCCGCCCGTCATTAGGGACCGGCTTCGTGCCGTTGCAGCCACCATTGTGGGCCCGAGCCAGCGCGCGCACACCTATCGCGGGCGAACAGAGCGCAGTCCCATCACACACATCTGGAATGCCGTTTCTGACGCTGAATCGTTCCGTTACGAGGTAAACAGAAATCACCCCGCACTGATCGCGCTCAGCAGCACGTTTGATCGTCATGAGTCGGCTGCCCTGGAAATCGTTCTGAGTCTCATGGAGCGAACGTTTCCCATTGAGGATGTTTACAACAAGATGGGGCAGGACCTGTCCCACTCCGGCGCGGAGGTGCAGGACCAAGACCTTAGGGATTTGGCAAGGGCGCTCTGGGGACAGCTTCAGACCACGCTCGCCCCGGAAGCCTTTGTCAAAGCCATGCTCACCTCGGAACCGTTCGACAAGCACCCGCGCGCCGAAGCGGCCCTCCGTGAAACTGCCTACGGGACGGAGTTCTAGAAATGACGGACGCATTCCTATTTCCAGTCTCTGCGGTCGAGGCGACCGCACTGTCCCTCCTTAAAGATTCCGTCACCGATGAATACCGTCCGGACCTCACCGAAGATGAGATTCGATTGTCTTTCGATCGTGCACGTACGCGGCTTCCGACGGCGTCAACCGAATCGCAAATGGACGAGCTCGTGGAGCACTGGGTACAAAAGCTGACCGCTACCGGGTCCTCGAGCGAAGGCGGCCCGCTCGTCAAGGACGATCACATACCGTGGCTGCAGAAGAGTAAGGCCGACATCGTATGGCGCCGGTGGTTCGCCTATCGGCATATGCTTTCCGACTCCGGGCGTTCGGGCGCAGTTCTCGACAGACTGGATCACTTTAGCGACGAGATTCTTGACCTTGCCGGGGACCCGAGAAGGACCGGTTTCTGGAATCGCCGAGGCCTTGTTATTGGTGACGTTCAGTCGGGGAAAACCCAGAACTATCTTGCTCTGATGAACAAGGCGGCCGACGCAGGTTATCGCGTTATCATCGTCCTCTCCGGGAACACCGAATACCTGCGTCAGCAAACGCATTCCCGGATCGACGAGGGGTTCATCGGCAGGGACACGGCGCTCAGCGGGATGCTTAACGGAGCACGCGTTCCCCGAGACGTGCATATCGGTATTGGCAATGTGGATCGGGAGATCGCAGATGCTACATCGCTCACCACGACCCTCATGGATTACCTTCAAGTGAGTCGAACCGCTGGGGATGTCGCCCTACCAACGCCTAGCTCCCCGCCGTTGGTGTTTGTGGTCAAGAAGAACACACACGTCCTCAAGGCAGTGCAAGGATGGGCCCAGGCTAAAGCCGGCAGCCACAAAAGGATCGATTTACCCTTGTTGCTGATTGATGATGAGTCTGACTACGCGTCGATCAATACCAACGACGAAAGCGATGATCCCACTGCTATAAACTCTGCTATCAGGCGGCTTCTGAACCTCTTTACCCGGTCCTCTTACCTGGCTATTACTGCGACACCCTTTGCCAATATCTTCATCGATGACGAGGCAACGGCTTGCCTCACCGAGGATGGCAAGGAACTGCCCGACCTGTTTCCCGAAGATTTCATTTACCCCCTAGATGCTCCCAGCAACTACGTCGGCGTCCGGGCGGTATTCGGGCGGACTCCGGACGAACCCGGAACCCGGGTACAGAAACTCAAAGACGCTGTTCGCTGGCTTCCCTTGAAACACAAGAAACTTCAACGCCCCGAGGGCCTGCCTTCGAGCCTTGAGGAGGCGCTCCGTACTTTCCTACTGGCCAACGCAATCTTGGACCATCGCCTAAAAGCACCCGCAAAACGTTCCATGCTGGTAAACGTTTCGCGCTTCACTGATGTCCAAAACCACGTGGCGGACGCACTTCGTGAAGCGCTCTTTCAATACAAAACAGCCATTCAACTGCACGCTGCCGCTTATGCTGCGGGACGGACACATCCGTTACTAGATGAGCTGCGGGGAACCTTTGCGCGCCAGTACACCGCGAGTGGTGCCTCCTGGGAAAGTGTTCTGTCCCGGCTGTCAGCTTCAATCGCGGAAGTGCGAGTTAAGGTCTATAACTCGGCGCCGGGGATCGATCCCTCTGAGTTCGATGGCGAGGTGCCGGAGAGGCAGATTGCCATCGGCGGTGATTTACTCAGCCGCGGTTTGACCCTGGACGGACTGGTGGTCAGCTATTTCCACCGGAACGTTGCCGCGGCCGACACTATGATGCAGATGGCACGCTGGTTCGGGTACCGGGATGGGTACCAGGACATTTGCAGGCTGTGGATCAGCGAAGGTACAGCTGCGGACTACAGATTCATTGCCACAGCGGTGGAAGAGCTCCGGGTGGATCTCGCCTATATGCGTCGAAGCAAAATGATCCCCCGGGACTTCGGTCTCGCCGTGCAGCAACACCCCGAGTCACTTCTGATCACCGCCCGGAACAAGTCAAGGCACGCCATGTCTGCTCCCAAGGAAATCAATCTGCTGGGACGCAACCTGGAAACCACGAAACTCTCCACCAGCGTTGATGTGCAGAGGGAAAACCACACTTCCATAGTCAAGCTGCTGAGCGAAGCGGTGGGAAACGGCTGCGCCGTCGACAGGACCCGGCGGGGATATACGCGCGTACGCTCGGTCCCCAAGGACCTGATCGCTGACGCGCTCCGCCTCTTTTCGGCAGCACCCGATGACGTACTGTTCAACGGCGCAAGCCTGGAACGCATGGTGCGCAGCGGCGAAGGTGATCTTTTCAAGGAGTGGGACATCGTCGTTGTCAACGGTTCCGTGAAAAGAAACGCGCCCCTCACCCTCGGACCGCTCAGCGGGTGTTACCCCGTTGAACGGCAGATGCTTTTTCGTCCGTTGTTCTCCAAGGACGGAACGTCGAGAGGGGCGTCGCTGTGGGTCAGCGGCAAGCGCGGCCGCTTGGCAGGGCCTGAGGATTTGCAGAAACTCCTCGACCAAGAGATCGAGCAGCAAGCTTCCGAGAGATACATGGATGCACTCCGGGAGCTCGGTCAGGACGCAAAGAGTTCGATTCCCGAAACCGCTTTTTACGGTCACCTCAGCAAGCCTCAGCTGTTGATCTATCCGCTGTATGTTAGCGCAGGCGGAGCAGACCAGAGTCGAACCATTGAGGTGGAGGATTTGGCCGAGCTTCCGCGGAACGCTGTTGAGTTAATGCGCTCACTTGAAGAGACGCAGAAACAACATCTCCCGTTTATGGCTCTCAAGGTTGCCCTGCCCAAAACCGGCTACGACCCGCGTGGGCGCAACGGCCGCGCCAAATACTTATTAAACCGCGTTGCCCAACGTTACTGGGTCTCGGATTATGAACAATTAGCTTAGCTGCAGCACAACCGATCCTCTCAGGGATCACCATCAAGACAATGGGGGACAAATGGATATTGAGAGCTACTTCCAGCAGCAGGCCGCTGCTGTCGGTGCCTTGGCTAACGCCGAGGGAGAATTCATCGCTACCGCCTTTACTAGGCACTGCGGAGAAATACTGACCGAAGCGGGCGAGTTCGATGACATCGAAGTCTTGGACTTCGAGGGCGCGGGTACGAATCAGCGGAAACTCAAGGTCAATGGCTACGACCTCGAGAACGCAGATAACAGTATTGCCGTCGTCGCAAGCGTCCATTACGGGAATGAGACTATTCAAACGCTCTCGGCTACCGACGCAAAAGCTGCTCTCAGGGCTCTTCACTACTTCCTGCTGGATGCACTCGATGGGAGCTTCATGCAGGGGCGAGAACAAAGCTCGCCTGCATACCAGCTCGCGTGGGATCTGCGGAGCAGGGGCAGGAACGTTTCGCGCTACCGCCTCTATCTCATGACAGATGCCCGGTTGAGTGATCGTTTGCGTTCCCTGCCTTCTGAGGACATCCACGGAATTCCCGTGGACTTTCATCTTTGGGATATCGAGCGTTTCCACCAGCTCCACCAGTCCCAGAGCGGCCACGAGCCGCTTCAGATTGACCTGACGGAGTGGACAAACCAGGGGCTTCCCGCGCTTCGGGTCGAATCCACGCCAGAGTTTGCGACCTACCTGACCTCCGTGCCTGGCCGGGTCCTGTCCTCCCTGTATGCCAAGCATGGGAGCCGGCTGCTCGAAAGTAACGTGAGGTCCTACCTCAGCAATAGAGGCAAGATCAACAAGGGAATCCGTGCCACGATCCATTCCGCTCCGCAGAACTTCATGGCGTTCAACAACGGAGTAACTGCCACAGCAACATGTGTCACAACCTCTGAGGACGGAAGCTCCATTCTGTCGATCGAAGATCTGCAAATAGTGAATGGGGGCCAGACCACCGCGTCGTTGTTTTTTGTGCAAAGGGAAGCAAAATCTGAGGCGGTTTTGGACGGCGTCTACGTCCAAATGAAACTGGTAGTCGTCGCTCCCGCTCTCGCCGCCGAGCTCATACCGAACATTTCGCGGTTTGCGAACAGCCAGAATGCAGTCAGCTCGGCGGACTTCTTTTCCAACAGTCCATACCACGTCCGCTTGGCCGAGCTCTCGCGCAAGGTTCTTGTCCCGTCCCGTTCCGGTGCCGTCCACAGCACCCACTGGTACTACGAACGTACTCGCGGGCAATATGAAAACGAACGTAGCAAGCTTTCACGCTCAGAGGCCGTCCGTTTCGAAAATCTGAATCCGAAGTCGCAAAAGTTCGATAAACCGGCATTGGCCAAATACCTTATGTCGTGGGACCAGCGGCCCCACACTGTGAGCGCGGGGGCACAAAAGAACTTCGTTGCTTTTGCCGATATCGTGGCCAAGAGCTGGGATAAGGATCCAGACCAGTTCAACGAACAGTACTTTAAAGAGACGGTAGCCAAGGGCATCCTCTTCGCCGAGGTCAGGAACGTTATCAAGAATGCTGACTGGTATCGCAAGGCGTACTTGGCGAACATTGCCGCCTACACCGTTGCCAAGATTGCCAGCTTGGTAGAACGACAGGGACAAGGCAAGGTCTTCGATTTTGATGCCGTGTGGTCCGCACAAGCCGTGCCGGACTCCGTCCTGGTAGTCGCGAACCAGGTGGGACGCCTCGTCCAGGAGGTTCTCACCAGCGAACATCGGAGTACTACGAACGTCACGGAGTGGGCCAAAAAGGCCCAGTGCTGGGACACCATCAAAGCCATGCCCTACACGTTGCCCGCAGACTTCCTCTCGGCTTTAGTTGACGCCGCCACCGTCGCTGCCCGCGGCAAAGCTGCCAAGGCGAACCAAAAGGTGGACAATGGAATCGGCCTGCAAACCCGGCTCTATGAGATCCCAACAGAGCATTGGAAGGCGCTGGAAGGGTTTGCCGGCATGAACAGGGTCGCTTCCCCTACCGACATGAGCATCCTGGGACTTATGACAGGACGAAAATCCGGAGTCCCTTCAGAAAGGCAGGCTGCCAGACTCATCCAGCTCGTTGCCAATGCCAACGAACGGGGATTTACCCTCTTTAGTCCTTGGTGACACGTCACCACACGGTTGCTTTACTCTCGTATCAAGTTCAAGGATGAAAAATGGCCCTAAACGCCCAAGGACTCGCGGCGTTGGATACCCTCGAAGTTCTTATAAAAACCAGCGTTTCCAAAGACGCTGCCATAAATACCTTGCGTATTATGCTCAACAATGACGGGTTGGTTGAGGACGTTCTTACCGAACGCGACCTGATCATCAAGCAAAGACTCGCCGACGCTCACGACGTCACCGTATTCGATGAGGAATCGGAAACGGAGCCATGGTATGCCGGCCCCCAACCCCATGATGTCTTCTGGCCGAGCCTCAAGGCAAAGCTGCAAGCCGACCCGGGTTGGGCGAATGCCGTTCCGTCTCTCGACAAGACCTCCACAGATGTAGTATCCCTACTGGCCGATCCGCACAGCGAAACCATCCGGACACGCGGAATGGTGCTCGGTTATGTCCAGTCGGGTAAAACTGCCAATTTTACTGCCACCATCGCGAAGGCCGCTGATGCAGGCTACAGACTGTTCATAGTCCTTTCCGGCGTGCACAACTCCCTGCGACGCCAGACCCAACTGCGCCTGGACAGTCAGCTTTGCGATTTGAGACCGGCAGACTGGGTCCAGCTAACAGATGAATTCGGCGATTTCGGCAATCCCGTCAAAGCGCTTCCACTGGTTGCCGGGTCACAGTTGCGGCTGTTGGCAGTGGTAAAAAAGAACGTTTCGCGGCTCACAAATCTTCGCGACTGGCTCTTGGACGCCCATGAAAAGGGCGGTCTTAACAAGTGTCCCGTGCTCATCATTGACGACGAGGCAGACCAGGCCAGTCCGAACTCCGCAAGAGATGCAGAGCTCGATCAAACAGCCATTAACGGCTTGCTCGTTGATCTCTTGGGGTTGCCCCGTGTGGCGTACGTGGGATATACCGCCACACCGTTTGCCAACGTTTTGGCCAATCCCGCAGACCCACGGAACATTTATCCGCGGGACTTCATCTATTCCCTCCCCAAGCCGGCCGGATACTTCGGCTCCGAAGAACTCTTTGGAGCCCCCGTGGCTGAGCCGGAAGAGAGCTCCGATGACCAGGGCCACAACATGATCCGGTTCGTACCTGAGTCCGAAGCGGAGGCGTACAAATCCAGCCCTAAGAGCCCCTACTCCCCCAAAGTGACCCCCAGCCTCTCCGACGCCATCCGCTGGTTTCTGCTGGCTACGGCTGCACGGCGGTTTAGAAACGGAGAGGCCAAGCACTCCAGCATGCTGATCCACACAACCATGAGGGTCGAGCCTCAGAACACTTTGGTGCCGGTTATCCGGAAACATGTGAAAGACCTGCAGAAAGAACTCCGAAGCGGCGACACGACGAAGTGGCAGAACCAGTGGGAATCCGAAGTGCAACGGGAACCAGCTGCCCGCCACAATTTGGTAGCGCCGTCATTCGAAGAGTTGCTGGGCCTGCTACCCGACGTACTCACTGACACGAAGGTGGTCGCTGACAACAGCGCCTCGCCCGAGCGCCTCATTTACGCCGCGGACCCAGCGACGGTCATTGCTGTGGGCGGCAACACGCTTTCCCGGGGCCTAACTCTGGAAGGCCTTGTGTCCTCATTTTTCCTGAGGACAGCGGGTGCCTATGATTCCGCACTTCAGATGGGACGCTGGTTCGGGTATCGGCGTGGTTACGAGGATCTTCCTCGGGTCTGGACTACCCGCAAGCTTAAGGATGACTTCCAGTTCCTCGCAGAGATTGAAAGCGACCTTCGATCAGAAATCAAACGCTACGAGGGCGGAGCTGCGTCGCCACGTGATGTGGCAGTACGCATTCAGACCCATCCGCGAATGCAGGTGACGTCTCCCCTGAAGATGCAGTTCGCGATAAAGGCATCTGCCTCCTTCAGTGAAACCCACCCCCAAACGACATATTTCGACCGGACCGATCCCGAGATTCTGGCAGGCAACATTGAAGCAACGAAGGAGCTTCTATCAGCCGCAAAAAACGATGCCCTTGATGAGGGGATATACGGTGAGAGGATCGTTTTCAAGGGAGTTCCCGCCGAATCAATATTGAGCTTCCTGGATCGCTATCATTTTAATGACAAGTCCGAGATGTCCGAGGGCATGCTCTACGACTACGTAAAAACGCAACTGGAGTTCGGGGCGCTCCGTGAATGGAACATTGCAGTGGTCTCGAAATCCGGTCAAAGCGACAGGTCTGCGGAAACACTCGACCTTGGCCTCGAGCAACGCGTGAACCTGATCACTCGTTCACAGCTCGCAAGCAGTGATCCAGATGTAGCCAACATTGGCACGCTGATGTCACGGGTTGATCGTGTACTCGATCTGGGGTGGACAGCCAGCCAGGCTAAGACTGCGAGCGATGCTCAGCTACAGGAAGTTCGCAATACTGAGGGACGTCCGCTGCTAGTGATCTACCCCATTGATAAGGACTCCGCGCCCCAACCCCATTTGGACCGCCGCAAAAAGTTGAATGCCGCGGAGCATGTGGTGGGTGTGGCGTTCTCCTTCCCCGCCGCTGCCGCAGGATCGGAGCCGAAGAACGCTATTCAGGTGGATGTGTCCATGCTCAATACTGACGAAGCCGACGACAGCCTGAACGCCTACGTGGATGCTGAGGGCTCCCACGACAAGGTGGCTCTGGGATGACCGAATATCCAGACCTTCTTTCGGTGTGGATGGTCAACTCCGCAGAAGGAACGGGCACACAAGGGATTACACAGGCGAACCCGATCGGCGTCAGCGTTGAGGCGGGCGACGTCCTGGCAGCGCTCGACTCGAAGTCGGATCGTCATCTGCTCATCCCCTTGCTTCCGGGTGAAGCTGTGACCCAACAGGCTGACGGGGCGGCGGTTCGCTTGAGCAGGGTGAAATTTCAGTCACGGGATTACTTAAGTGCGTTCTGCACGGTGCGCAGACTGGATACAGTTTTTACGCAATTCGCACGCGAACTCTTGGAGGTGCTTCGCGAATCGGACTCTCCTGCACATGACGTGACACACGCATTCCAAGAGTGGAAAGCCCTCTTCGCTGCAGCCTCGGGACCGGAGCTAAACGTTTCTGAGCAGATAGGTCTGCTTGCTGAACTCCAAATGCTGGAAAGGCTGGTTCGAGCAGGAGACCATCAAGCTCTGTCTCACTGGCACGGACCCGATAAGTCACAGCATGATTTTTGTGCCGGTGATACTGCCATAGAGGTGAAAGCGTCCCTTGCTCGGGAAGGACGCCGGATCGGCATCAGCAGCCTCCACCAACTCGAAGCACCGAACAACGACGCGGGCAAGTTGTTCTTGGCCTATACCCGGTATGAGCGTTCCTCGGCAGGGGATTCGCTGCCAAGTATGGTCGATACGATCCTCAACCTCGGGGTGGAATCGTCTCTCTTCGAACGAAAACTTCGCAGGGCCGGTTATTTCGACTCGCATAGAGCGGCATATCTGAACTCAAGGTTCGCTCTGAAAGAGCAGCGAGTATACGACGTCAAACAAGAACATTTTCCAAGGGTGATTCCGCGTTCATTCGTGCAATCTGAGCTTCCACCGGGAGTGGTTTCGATAACCTACGTCATTGATGTAACCAACGAGCCACCCACACCCTTGGAACAAGTTGAAACGCTCGATCTAATTGAGGGATTTGCAGACAGTGATTCTTGATTGGATTCCCGAGCGGTTTTCCCCTAGTGGAGGGTTAGCGGCTGACGGGTTCGCAAAACTACTCGGCCGCCCCAATCTCGACCCTCTGGCCGTCCTGGTGAGGGAAACAGCACAAAACAGTTGGGACGCGCGTGATGGAAGTGGAGCACCGGTGGTTTTCAACATCGCTGCCGAGACCTTGGCGGCGAGCGTTGTCACTTGCCTTCGTGAATCTGTTTTTCACAACGCCTCCAAACTTCCCGATCCAACCCTCGCGCACTCCCTTCAACGTACGGACCTAGTGGGCCTATATGTGTCCGACCGCAATACGAAAGGACTTGGAGGACCAGTCCAGGGGCATCTGGAGTCGACGGATGGAAACTATGACTGGGTCGACTTCATCCTCAATGTGGGCAAGGCCAACACCGACGGCATGACCGGAGGTACCTACGGCTTCGGCAAGACCATTGCCTACATCGCTTCGCGACCCCACACCATAGTTGTTCATAGCCGGGCTATGCATAACGGTGCTCCCGTGAGCCGGTTGATCGCCTGCAGTATAGGTAGTCAGTTCGCGCTCGACGGGATCCTCCATACAGGGCGCCATTGGTGGGGCAGAGATGATTCGAGCGAACCCGTCCCGCTGGAGGGCATTGAGGCAGACACGCTGGCCGCCCGGCTTGGTATGCCGGATATCGCTGAAGGCTCGCTGGGAACGAACATCCTGATCCTCGATCCTGACTTCGGACACAGAACCTTCCACCAGGGCATGGCCTTTATTGCCGAGTCGGTTTTGTGGCATCTCTGGCCCAAGCTAGTTGGCAACGATAGGGCCATGGATATCCGAACAACCCTCGACGGTTCAGAAATCTCCATTCCGAAACCGAATTCAAGACCGCCCCTAAACCACTTCGTTGCGGCTTACTCGGCTCTCAGGGGAGACGGTGGTGAACCAACAGCAGTTGTGCGGCTCCACGAGATTAAGCGCAACAAAGAGCGGCTTGGAAGGCTGGCAACAGTTCCGTTTCCGACTCCCCCTTTCAGCACACCCGTGGCTATTGATGACGGGCACAAGCCGGATGATCCTGACAGCCCGCCTCCGGCCTCACCGTTCACGAACCGGGCCTGCAACCACACGGTGCTGCTACGTTCCCCGGAACTCGTGGTTGAGTATCGGGAAGGTCCGCCGGCCAAGGAAGGTATCGAATGGGCCGGTGTTTTTCGCGCTGATGATGCCCTGGACGACGCATTTGCTCATGCAGAACCGCCAACGCATGATTCATGGCAACCGAACCTCGTCACTCTCCGCGACCAGCGGTTGCGTGTGCTCAAAGCCCTTCGTGAAATCGACCAGGCAGTCCTGACGCAGTGGGGCAAGCCAAAGCCGGCAGCAGCTGCTGAATCGACCAGTACAGCCGCGGTGGCTAACGCACTCTCCCACTTGATCGGAACCGCCGGGCAGGGCAAGGGACGGCCCGGGGCGTCCGGCGGTGGCGGCGCAGGCAAGAGGGGCCCGAAGCGGGCGTCCATCGAGCTACTTGACGCCGGCCCCCGAATGCTCGGCAACCAAACCGCCTCTTATCTGCGCTGCCTCGTGACACCGCCCAAAGGTGCCGACGTTACGTTTGTCACTGTTTCTGTGGGGGTTGCGCTGGATGGTGCTACGAGTGATGCCACGCTCGACCCGCAGCTGGAATTGGTCTCCGCGGAGTACGACGGGAACCGAGAACCCTTGAAGGGGCACCGTTCGGGGTTCAAAGTCTTCGGTGACGAGCCCGTACACGCAGTCATCTGCGCGAAACGTTCATCAGCATCCAGTGTTCTCTGGGATGTTTCAGCGGGTGTAGAAAGCAGTACTGCATGAAAATCTCCGTGTCACCTTTCTACACTCCGGACCCAAATTCCGTAGCTCATTCAGGGTGGTTCTTCTCCAGAAACGGTTCCGGCGAAGCGCTTCCGGAAGAGATGGACTCGTGGGATTACCAGACTGTGCTAAGCCTTCAAGCTGAGGTCACGATAGACCGTCCGCTTATCCTCGCTCAGTGCCGGATGGGGGAAGGAAGCCAGTTCCGAGTGGTCGTCAAAGCCAAATCCGATTCCACCAAAGCCGACATCCTGCTCTTGGATGCAGCAGCCCCTGCAGATGCGAATGTTCGCGTTCCACTCCAGCTTGATGTTCCCGGCACCGAGTTAGGCGGACGCCTAACCCTTACCACGTTCATCCTCGTAGATGCCTCCGTCCCTCTGGATCCGTTGGCCCCACACCAGCGGGGAAGCATCCTCTGGAAACACTCGGCACATGTCTATCTTCAGGGGATCGGGGCCCAGTTCCCAACGGATGCGGAAGATTTCCGGCGAACACGCCCAGACACTCCCGATGCCCTTTGGCAGCTGGATGCCGACCTCTCCGACCCGGAAGCCTCCTTTGCGAGTGCCGTGCGCCTGTCTATGAACACGTCACAGCCGGCGGTTAAGCGTCTCCTGCAGGGACTGCACACCCCGGAAAACAGGCAGCTGCAGCATTTGCTGGACATTGATGTGACCCGCCAGATGGCCGTCCTGGCAGTGCAGACAGATGCAGTTCTCGACCGGGAGCCCGATCATGAGGACCCCTCAGTGGCAGCCGTTCTCCGATGCCTCCTGCAGCAGCTGTGGCCACAAATCTCGGATCCGCACATTCTCCGGAAACTCTGGGACAGTGAACCGTCCAAGTTTGAGGCCCATGTGCAAAGCACCATAGGAAAACTGTCATGAGCATCTACATCTATCCTCGATTGCCCCGCGACGTCGCGCACAGGATTATCGCCGAACTCGCCGACAAAGGCCTCACTGAATTGGTGGGCTATGGTGCCCTCAGCCACCCCTCTGCGGCCCCTGCGGCTGTAGGCGGAATCCCTGTTCCACCACAAGAGCTGCAACGGATCCAGGACGGACTCCGAGAGATCACATCCAAGTACGGCTTTCCCTCCAAGCTCGATCAACGATCTCAACAAAATCTCGACCGCACCTTGGGCACCTACCTATATAGGGAGCTCGGAATTGTCCCCGGAGACGCCGCCGTCGAAGGTGTCTGGAGTTTCCTCACGCTGGTATTGGTTCCCGAGCTTGCACCCTGGCGTTTCCCCCAGAGAGCTGAGAATCGACTTATTGGCGTACCCCGAAACGCACTCCGTCGCCTCTGGTGGCGGGCGTGGGCTCTTGGGCCGGACCTGAACGCGGCCCCCGGTGGTTGCTCTCCATTGGGTGAGGACGAGTTTGTGCAGATTATGGAACGGTCCGGCCTTTCGGGGAACCGAAAAGTAGCAAGGGCAGCCCGGGATGCAGTATGGCGGGCTGAAGCGAACGGGCTTCTGTCCATACTTCGAACTGAACTCATGAGGGGGTTGATCCCCCGGGTATTGGCTGCCCGCTCGCATGTTGTTTTGGACATACTCTCGGACGACGAACTCGCCGCACTTCTGGATGGGTATGTGAGGCAGGTTCTCGAGCGACCACGGCTCTGATTTGTACTGAATGCTTGCGTAAACGTTCCCCGCGGTTTTAACCACCTGCTGCTAGGTTGGGTCCACTTAGTAACAGGGGGAGTTCATTGAGTACAGATCCATCCAGTGCTGATTCAGTACTTAGCGCAGGGGCCCGGACGCAGGCTTACACCAGCACACTCGAAGCACTGCAGGCCCTGGCCGACGCCGTGGCAGCAGCCCAACAGGGCCGGCCGCTGCAGCCGGTCACGGTGATCGCACCCAGCCGCACCTCCGCACTTGACCTGGCGCACTACCTGGGCCGGGTGCTCAACGACGGCCGCGGCAGCGCAGCCATCCGGACAACTACACTGGACGACTTGGCCGAAGAGCTGGCGGCCGCCGACGGCCAGTTATCCGGCCGCGCCGCGCTCCCGGCCATGGTCCGCGAAGGCGCCGTCACCGCCGTGCTGGCCGAAGCGCCCGGGCTGTTTGCCGAAGTCGCCGACCAGCCGGCCACCGCACGTGCGATCGCTACAACCTCCGCATCCCTGGACGCAGCCTGTCCCGAGGACGTAACCGGCCTGTCGCCGCTGGTACACGAGGTCGCCCGCGTCCACCGAGCCGCCGCTCAGATCCTGGGGAGCAGCTGGTACACCAAACACGACCTCTACTCCGCTGCTACCGCAGCCCTGCAGACGCCGCGGATCCGTAAGCTCCTCGGACCGGTGATCGGCTTCCAGCTCGCCGACGAGCAGGACCCGTCCGCCGCAGCGTTCCGTGCCGCTCTCGAACAGCACGCCCGCGCCACCTACCTCACCGCGGCGTCCTCCCCCGCCCTGGGCGAGCAGGTCCTCAGCGCGTCCGACGCCGACGACGAAGCACGCGCCGTCGTCCGCCTGGTCATCAACAAATTGGCAACAGGCACTCCCGGCCATCGCATCGGCATCTTCTATTCCACCGCAGACCCCTATCGTTCCCTGCTGGCCCAACGCCTCGACCAAGCCGGCATCACCTTCGTCGGCCCGTCAGCGCATGGCCTGGCCGACACAGCGCTGGCCCGCGGGCTGGTGAATCTCCTCAGCCTCGACCCGGCGCACCCCGATGTCCGGGTGATCCTGGACGTAATGGCACAGGGTGTCCTGTACTGGAGCCAGGAAAACCTGCCGAGCAGCGCCGTCTGCGAGCGACTGCATGCCTCTCCCCCGGCTGAACAGGAGGACGCGGCCGAAGACCAGGAACCAACTGAAGCAGAACAAAAGCGGCAGCAGGACTACGCCCAGTTCACCGGGTTTATCGCGGTCCTGGGCGAACGGCTGGCCGAGGTCTTCGCCGCCCGGACCTGGGCCGAGGCCGCGGGCACTCTGGCCGGCTTCATCACGGAGTTCCTTGGCCCGCGGGCCGCGACGGAACGCCCGGAACTCGCCGATGCCCGCAAATCAGTCCAGGACGTGATCCACGACCTCGAACTGCTGCACGGAATCGCCCCGGCGCCCACGGCGGCGGCGGTCCGCGCCACCGTCGCCCGCGGTATCGAGGCCCGCCGGTTCTGGACCGGCAGCAGCGGCACCGGGGTAATCCTGGGCTCCTACGACGACGGCGTGGGCCGCGATCTCGACGTCGTCTTCATCACCGGCGCGGCGGACGGACTCGCCCCCGCCCGTATCCGGGAAAATCCGCTGCTCCCCGACAGCGCCGGCCATCTGCTCGCGGTAAAGCTGCCGACCGTCCACGAACGTGCCGCCGCCCGGAAGGAACAGTTCCAGCGGCTGCTCGCCACCGGCGTCGAACGCACCATCCTGTTTCCCCGCGGCAACCTGCGCGCCGGCGGAACCCTGCGGCCTTCGCGCTGGCTGGCAGGTACAAAGGTGACGGCGCTGCCCTCCTTCGCCCATGATCTGACGCACGGTTCCCCCACAGGCGTGGCAGCCACGGGGCAGGAGTGGCGCGTCCGCCGCCTTCTGGCCTCCGGACATCTGGCCGACGATCCGGTGCTGGACACGGTGCTGGAAGTACGGGCCGACCGCCGGAACGGAACCTTCTCCCGCTTCAACGGCAACCTCACCGGGGTCTCCGGACCGATCATCGATCCCCGGAAGCCCATCTCCCCCACCAATCTGGAGGACTGGGTCGTCAGCCCTCTGGCTTACTTCCTGCGCCGCGTCCTGAAGGCCGAGCTGTTTGAGGACGTGACCCTTGAGGTCCAGATCAGCAGACTGCAGCGCGGGAACCTGATGCACCGGATACTCGAGGACTACGTCCGCGGCCTGACGGACGGCAGCCAGACGGCTTCCTCCGAGCGGTTGCTGGAAATTGCCGAGAAGGCATTTGAAGCCACCACCAATCCGGCTTGGCTGCGGCACACCTGGGACCGGGATAAGTCCCGGATCCGCACCGACCTGCAGAAGGTCCACGACATGGACCAGCAGGCGCGCGACGCCGGCTGGCAGCACGTAGCGGTGGAAGCCGAATTCGGCGCCGAAGCCGGTGAACCTCCCGTGGAACTGGACCTGCCGAACGGAAACACCGTCAGGTTCCGCGGCAAGGTCGATCGTGTAGACCGGCACTCCAGCGGACAGGTGCTGGTGATCGACTACAAGACCGGCAAGGCGGACAAGTATAAGAAGCTGACCCGCGAGGATCCCACCGCCGGTGGAACCCGGTTCCAGCTGCCGGTCTATGGAGTGTTCGCCCGGCGTTTAGCCACGGACCCTGGAGTGGAGGTCCGTGCCGAATATCGGTTCATCACTTCCGCCGGGAAGTATGAACGGGTGGGCTACGAGGTGGGTCCCGACGTCGAGGCCCGGCTCCGCGAGGACGCCGGACTGGTCGTGGCGGCCCTGCAGTCCGGGATCTTTCCGCCCCGGCCCGAATCGGACCACTACGTCAACCACACCACCCTGATGGGCGCCGCCGGTATGCGGCACACCTGGGAGCGGCTCAAAGACAGCCCCGCCCTGGGCGACTATTCCCGCTTCTTCGAGGAGGACAAATGAGCCAGCCGAAGACCTCCCCGTTCCCGGCCCAGCCGGACCTGAAGGACGCCGACGACCGGCACGTCATCGGCGATGCCCTGGACACCACCGTGTTCGTCGAGGCGGGCGCCGGAAGCGGCAAGACCCATGCCCTGGTCGGGCGCATCGCCGCCCTGGTGGACGGCGGCGTCGACGTCGGCGCGATTGCCGCCATCACCTTCACGGAGAAAGCCGCCGGCGAGCTCCGGGACCGGCTGCGCGGCGAACTCGCCAAAACCTACGGGCTGGATGAGCTCCGGACCGAGCGGCGGAACACCGCGCTGGACCGCCTCGATGCCGCACCCATCGGGACCATCCACTCTTTCGCCGCCCGGCTGATCGGCGAATACCCCATCGAGGCCGGAGTGCCGCCGCTGATCACCGTGGTGGACGAGCTTCGCGCCGAGATCGCCTTCGAACACCGGTGGGAAGAGGCACGCCAAGCACTGTTTACCGATCCGGCGGCCGACGCCGCGCTTCGGGTGCTGCTCGCCGTCGGCGTGACCCTGGACCAGCTGCGGAGTGTTGCCGCTGCCCTCGACGGCAACTGGGACAGGCTGCGGACCCACCCGCCGCTGCGGCAGACCGTTCCGGCGCTCGATGTGGGGCCGCTGCTGCGCGCGGCCGAATTGGTCCTCGAGCGGAAGGCTGTCTGCACCGACCCGGCGGACAAGCTCTTGGCATGCTTCCCCCTGGTGCAGGAGTGGCGGGACCAGCTCGAGGACGTGCGCGGATCCGGGGATTTCGGGAGGATCATCGACGTCCTGAACACCCTGCCCTCCACCGGCTACGCCAGGAAGGGCTCCAAAAAGAACTGGGTCGGCGACGTCAAAAGCATCCAGCAGCAGTTCCAGCTGTTGGTCGAAGAACGGGACGGGCTGATTGCCCGCCAGGTGTCCCCGGCCGTCAACACGGTCAGCGCGGTCCTGGCCGAAGTCCTGCTGGCTGCTGCGAAGGTGCGCCAGCGCAGCGGTGAGCTGGAGTACCACGACCTGCTCGTCCACGCCCGCGACCTGCTGGTGGGAGACACCGAAGCACACGCCCCTGCACGCCTGCCCTTGCACCGGTGCTACACGCATCTGATGCTGGACGAATTCCAGGACACCGATCCGGTCCAGGCCGAGATCGCTGTCCGTCTGGCGGCGGACACCAGCTGCGGCCCCGACGGCTGGGAGGACCTTCCGGTGGCACCGGGACGCCTGTTTATGGTCGGTGATCCGAAGCAGTCCATCTACCGCTTCCGCCGGGCTGACATCGCCACCTTCCTCGCAGCCCGTGCCCGCGCGGTCGCGGATCCCGGTTCCGAGGTGGCTACCCTGCAGACCAACTTCCGCTCCGGAACGGCGCTGCTGGACTGGGTCAACGCGGTCTTCAATCACCTGATCGTAGGCAACGGGACCATCCAGCCTCCGTACGATCCCCTGGTTCCGGACCCGGCCCGGCCGGCCTGGAACGACGACGACGGTCCCGCCGTCGTCGTGCTCGGACGCAACGGTGCCACTCCCGATGAGAACGGGAAGGTGACCGCGGCGTCCCGGAGCCGGCAGGAAGCTGCCGATATCGCCGCCGCGATCCGCCTGGCTACCGGTTCCGGTGGAGCGCTGGCGTGGCAGCACCAGGCCGGAAACAAGGAAGGGTTCGCACGGCGGCCGCTCCAGCTGCAGGACGTCTGCATCCTGCTGCCCACCCGCACCGCGCTGCCCTATGTGGAGGACGCCCTGGACGCTGCGGGCATCGAATACCGGGCCGAAGCCTCCTCACTGGTCTACGCCACGCAGGAAGTGACCGATCTGCTGTTGGCGCTGCGGACACTGGCCAACACCGCCGACCAGGCGGCTTTGGTACTGGCCTTGCGGTCGGCGCTCTTTGCCTGCGGCGACGACGACCTTTTCCGCTGGAAGCAGGCCGGCGGAGCCTGGAACCTGTACGCACCGGCGCCCGAGGGGCAGGAGAACTCCCCGGTGCGCGCCGGGCTGGCGTATCTGTCCGGTTTGCATCGGGAACTGCCGCTGCTCTCCCCCGCGGAGCTGATCGAGCGGATCGCCGCCGACCGGCGGGTGTTGGAGGCGGCAACCGATACCCCGCGTTACCGCGACGTGTGGCGGCGGATCCGGTTTGTCACCGATCAGGCCCGGGCTTGGACGGAAGCGACCCACGGCGGGCTGCGGGACTATCTGGTGTGGGCTGCCGTGCAGCAGGAGGAGAACGCCCGCGTCAAGGAGGCCATGGTGCCCGAGACCGATATGCAGGCGGTGCGGATCATGACCATCCATGCCTCCAAAGGCCTGGAATTCCCGATGGTTGTGGTGGCCGGTGCCGGCTCCGCTCCCAAGCACTCGCCCGAGCCCGCCCTTTGGGACGAGGCAGGCAACGTGTTCATCCGCTTCCGCAAGGGGGTCTCGACCAGCGGCTATGCAGAAGCTGCCGACGTGGAGAAGACGTTCACGGAGGCGGAACGGCGACGGCTGCTTTACGTCGCCTGTACCCGGGCAGAGAGCCATCTGGTCGTCTCGCACTATAGTGGTTCGCCCAGCAGCCTCAGCGCCCTCCTGGCGTCGGTCGACGACGTCGAGCTGGCCCCGGATCTGGCGTTGCCGGAGGATCTTCTGCCGCTGCACAAAGACCAAAGCACGGCCGTTCCGGTGCCTGACTGGGACGATTGGCTGGCTTCAAGCACCGGCTGGGCTGCGGAATCAGCGCGCGTGTCCCGGACCTCGGTCACCGCTCTGGCGAAGGGCGGCGGTGCAGGAGTCACGACGAACTACGGGGTTGCTGCCGCGTTCTATGCCCCGGCGGGGGGTGAGGAAGTGCTTCCTGGGTTCGCCGGCAAGCCGGAGGAACACGGGCCGGCATTCGGTACCGCGCTGCACCGTCTGTTGGAACTCACTGATCTGGAATTGTCGCCGTCGCTTCCCGTTCTGGCGGCCGACGTCGCTGCAAGCGCGGGTCTACGCAACGCTGCCGATCTGGAGGCGTCCGCCCGGGCGGCGCTGGAAAGTGCTCCTGTCCGGCGGGCTGCCGAACGCGAGCACTGGCTCGAGCTGCCGATCATGGTGCCGGAGACCGGACACACCGTGGAGGGCATCATCGACCTGATGTACCGGGAGGATGACGGCAGTCTGGTGGTCGCCGACTTCAAGACCGATATCAGCGTCAGCGAGGACCAGCTGGCCGCGTATTGGCGGCAGCTGGGCACCTACGCCAAGATGATCGGCCGTATCACTGGCGAAGAAGTTACTGAACTGGTGTTGATTCTCTGCCGCGCCAGCGGTGTCGAGGTTCTGAGGAGGACGCGTGGTTAATGTGAGTGCATTCAATGAATCGGATCTAAGAAGTCGGGGCTTCACCGGCTTCAAGGCGTTCGGCGACCTCGATCTGTCGACCGTTCCCCGCGAGCCCGGTGTGTACGCGGTGGTTCGAGGGACCAGTGGCGAGCACACTGTGGTCGATTCCAGCGTGGGCGGATGGTTCAAGGGCAAGGATCCGATGATCCTGCCAAGATGAAGGGACGGTTGTGGAATGCCCCGACGATTTATATCGGCAAAGCCGATGCTGGTGCGAACGTCACGCGCGGTCTGAGGAAACGGATCGGCGAGTTCGCTAAGTTTGGCCAGGGCCTACCGGTCGGCCACTGGGGTGGACGGTACATATGGCAGCTCTCCAACTCTCGGGACCTCCGTATCGCTTGGCTTCCGGTTACTAATCGGTCCGCCAAGGTCGTCGAGGACGAGCTACTGGAGGAGTTCTTCGTGGCCTACGGCCAGCTACCCTTTGCGAATCTTCGGCGGTAATCGGTAGCTGTAAAATTCTTCAGGTTGGCTGGCACTCACCGCCGGCACCATTAATCGAGATATTTGTTGGGGATCAAAATTGAAGAAGTTGTTTTTACCGCTCGTCGCGCTGTCACTGATTGCGGCGGGCTGTGGCACGACCGATGTGCAGCACGCCCAGGAGCCAGTGCCCTCGGATACTCAGGAGCAAACAGCGAAGAGCCTAAAATCTACTTTGCCTCCCACAGCTACTCCTACCCCGACCCCGTCGCCCACTGAGAAGGGCTATGCAGAAGTAGGGGAACCTGCAGAACAGGGCGGCGTGCAAATGACCGTCCACAGTGCCGCGAATTCGCCAACCGTCTCGCTCAACCAAACCAACTACCGCTCGGGGAGCGGTTATGAAACGTATACAGAGGTGCCCGCGCAAACGGGCGGCCACTACGTCATCGTCACGACCACCGTAAAAAACAACGGCAAGGAATCCATGGATTTGACCTGTGGATGGCCGATTGAGGTCGGCCTGTTCGATGCTGAAGATCGTCTCTTCGACCCCATCGATTCCCTGTATGAGATGAAGGACAACCCTCAGTGCAACGCAAGCCTTCAACCTGGATTCGAATCCCAGATGTCATACGGATTCCTGGTTCCCGACGGAGCGAAAGTGCTCGCGCTTGCCTTCCGTGACACGGAGACTGAACCGTCGGCCGAACCCGCAATCGTTCGTCTAGACCTGCCGTAACCCAACCCTGTACCGACCCACGCGCTTGTCCGCGGTCACTTGGTTTGCCAGAGTGACCACGGACTGGTCGCACTTCTTCGGCGTCGCGATCCCGTTTCTGCCGACTGTGCGCCATATTCACTCTCCCCGGCGTGTTGCTATACCGCCCCACGCCGCCACAACCGCGACGGCCGTCCGCGGGTACCGTCCGACATCTGCCCGGTACCGACCAGTTGCGGTTCCATCTGTCGGCGGAAAGTGTCACGCATCAGCGTCCGGCCCGCCACCGCCTCGTGCAGGTCCCTGAGTTCCTTCAGCGTGAAGGGCTCGGGCAGCAGGCCCGCCGGATCGGGGGTCTGCGCATAGTCCTGCCGCATCCGCTCAACCGCCAAGAGCACCATATCTGCGTGGCCGTAGGGCAGAGCGGCGATCAGGCCTGTCTCCGCCGCGATCGAAGCCAGACGGACATCGTCGGACTGCAGCGGGGTTTCCAGCTCCCGGAACGGGACTGCGTCCACATGGGCTACGGACAGTGTCCAGCCCCGGTCATCCCGGTCCGGATCATCGAAGACATGGAGCTGCTGCGGGACCCTCCCCTCGATTCCAGCCTTGACCCGGAGGGATCGCAGGACGGCATCCGCCAGAGATTCACGTTCCCGCAGGAACGTGCCAGGCAGCGCCCACTCCCCCGCGTGGTGTTCCTCCCGCCTGCGTACGAGTAGGACCATCAGTTCGTCCCCAGCCACGGTCAGCGCTGCGGTGTCCACGGCTACAGAAGGACGTGGATAATCCAGGAGGGACAAGGGCATACGGGACTCACTCATACCCCCATTTATCTCAATCTTGCGCAAAAGATGCAACCGGTGCATACTGGAACTACTTATCTCACATTTGCGCTAAAGCGAGGAGGTTCGACATGCAGATTCCACAACTCCACGTCGGCGCCGGCACTGCCGCCGGCCCACTTACGATCTTTCCCGTCCGGACAGCCGGACGCGGGAGGCTCGGCATCAGCACCGGACTCCACGCAGACCTTGCCGTCTCCGAACTGGCGGCGGGCGCCAAGGTGGGCCAGCTAACGGTCCGGAACAACGGGAAACGCGCGGCCCTGCTGCTCGAAGGTGAGCTGCTGGAAGGGGGACAGCAACACCGCACCTGCGCCCGCGACGTCCTCATCGACGTGGGCGAAACCTTGGACATCGACACGTTCTGCGTCGAGGCAGGACGGTGGGAAGCCGGCCAAAACACACACCACCGCCAGGCACGGAGGGCACCACTCAACGTCCGCGCCGAGCTAGCTGGCGCCGGGTCCACCCAATTCGGAGGTCGACGGCAGGAGCAGATCTGGGAACGGGTCCGGCGTTTCGACGCCGCCACCGGACCCACAGCCACCAGTTCCCTTCCCGAGCATTTGGACAGGTTTGGCAGCCGTGACAGGCACCGCTTCGCGAGCTCCGTACCGGAGCCGCTGGAGGGCCAACGCGGCGTGGTGATCGGCGTCGGCGGACAACCCCTGCTGCTGGAAGTTTTCGGCACGGCTACTTTGTTCCGACGCCATTACCAGCAGCTCATGGACGCTGCGTTGCTCGATGCGGCACTGTTGCCCGCGCCCCAGAGCACCGTACCGATGCCCGGCCAGCTCGCCCGTGACTTTGCTGCCATCGCCGGAACCATCGATTTCGGCGAGTTCTACAGCGAGGGCGTCCGGCGCCACGACTCAATGCGCAGCCGTAACGTCCTGGGCGTCCGCGGCCCTGTCATGGCAGAAGGCATGGCCGTCCGGCTCCCCAACAGGGAACCCGATATTGCCCATCTATCTTGCTGGAACACCAAACACCCACTTATGGAGGCCCTATGAACCTGAACTCACAGCAGAACCACCGCGCCGCCGGTGTCCTCGTCGCCCTCGCCGCCGGAGATGCCCTTGGCGCCGGCTACGAATTCGGCGCACCGCTGCCCGACGGCACCGAGGTCACCATGAAGGGCGGCGGCCCCTTCGGGTTCGACCCGGCCGAATGGACCGACGACACCTCCATGGCGATCCCGATCGCCGAAGCATTCCTCGACGCCGGCACCACCCCGGAAGCGCTCACATCCGTGGTCCGCGCCTGGACCGCCTGGGCACGCGACGCAAAGGACGTCGGCGCGCAGACCAGCAGTGTCATCGCCCGCGCCCGCCGCATCGCCAGCGACGACGGCCGGACCGACCCGACCGCCGACGATTTCACCCGTACTGCCCAGGAGTTCCACACCCGCGCCGGCCGCAGCGCCGGCAACGGCTCCCTGATGCGCACTGCTCCCCTGGCCCTGGCCTACCTGGACCGGGATCCGGCCGAACTCATGGCGGCGGCCGGTGTACTCAGCGCACTGACCCACGTGGAAGACGACGCCCAGGAAGCCTGCGGACTCTGGTGCGTCGCCATCCGCGACGCCGTCCTGACCGGTCGGCTGGAAATCCGGACCGGGCTGCCGCTGCTGCCGCCTGACCGTGCCGCCCTGTGGCTGGAGCGGATCGAAACCGCCGAACGCTCCCGGCCGCGGGACTTCACGAAGAACGGCTGGGTGGTGGAAGCACTCCAGGGCGCGTGGAGCGCCATCGCCACCACACGAACCGCTTCCGGCCCCGACCATCTCCGGGCCGGGCTCGAAGAGGCGGTCCGCGGCGGCCGGGACACCGACACGGTGGCCGCCATCGCCGGCTCCCTGCTGGGCGCTGCCTACGGCTACTCTGCCGTTCCGTTTGAATGGCGCCGCAACCTGCACGGCTGGCCGGGCCTGCGGGCGCACGATCTGATGACGCTCGGCGTCGAACTCGCCTCCGGTGCGGGGCGTCGTACGCAGGAGTGGCCGCGGGCCGAGCACCACGATTACAGCTCGTGGAGCAGGACCGATGTCCTGGTCCAGCACCCGGACGACGACGGCGTCTGGCTCGGCGGCGTGGGAGCAGTAGCCAGAACTGCCGAACTGGGCATTGATGCAGTGGTTTCCTTGTGCCGGCTGGGAACGGCCGATGTGCCCGGCATCGCACAGGAGAACCACGCGACGTTCTGGCTCGTGGATTCGGCTGCCGCGGATTCCAATGCCTACGCCGGGTATGTACTGCAGGAGGCTGCCGCCGCCGTCGAACGTTTCCGCGCCGAGGGCAAGAAGGTGCTGCTGCATTGCGTTCGCGCCGAGTCCCGGACGCCGACGGTTGCCGCTCTCTACGGCGCCCGGACCACCGGTCTGACTCCCCTCGAAGCGCTGGAACGGGTACGCTGTGTCCTCCCCAACGCCCACCCGAATCCGGCATTCCGGGAACTGTTGGCCGCGGAGGCGGCGGGCCGACCCTCCGCCTGATTCGAGCCGAACCGGCCCCTGGACCCACCAATACGTGGACCAGGGGCCGAGCATGGTAGGAATTCCTTATGGGGGAATCACACGTCTTCGTGACCAGAGGCAGCCTGACCAACTTCGCTTGCGATGCATGGCTGCTTCCGACCGACCGCACCTACAGCATTGCTGGGCACTGGCGGGAGGCACTCCCAGGGCTGGAATCAGTGGTAGCCAGCAGCAGGGACGTCGACTTCGCCAGCGGGGCTAAGCGAGCGCAGCCTCTCGACTCCTGGCCTGCCGATGAACCCATGCCGGTCCTCACTGCCGTGCCGTATTACGGCATTTCCTCGGTCGAGGATCTGGTTCCACCGTTGAGTGAATTCATTCGGGTCGCAGCGGAGCAGGTCGAACGACGACGGCGGGCTGCGAACGACGATCCGTCCCGCCCCGTTCCCTTGCTGGCCATGCCGCTTTTCGGCACCGGCGGCGGCGGAGCAGGACTGGTGCGAGGCGACGTGATCCAGCGGCTTCTCCAGGAGGCACGCCGTGCCGCGGCCGAGTCCGACGTCGACGTCGCGCTGATTCTCACAAACGAAAAGGACTTCGCCTTCGCCCAGGAGCTGCGGAAGCGCCAGCCGGACTGGTGGAAACCCCTCGATCGGGAGCTGAAGGATCACGCTGCACGACTAGGCGCGCATGCCCGAGACGGCAAGCTCGTTCCTTTTATGGGCGCAGGTGTCAGCATGAGCGCCGGTGCCCCGAGCTGGGACAATCTCCTGGCGGCTCTGGCCAAGGCCGCACAGCTCTCGCCCCCTGAAAGTAAGTCACTCAAGAAGCGCGGGCATCTGGACCAGGCCGGCATTCTGCGCTCTCTTTATGAGGAACGCTCCGACGCGGGCGGTCGGAGTTTCAATCAGTCCATCGCCGATCTGGTGGAGCTGAAACGCTACGGTTTGGCACCGGCTCTCCTCGCCAGTCTGGGCAGCAGGGAGGCGATCACCCTGAACTACGACGAACTCTTTGAATTCGCTTCGGCCGACGCCGGCGTCCCCCGGTCGGTCATTCCTGACGGCGGCGGGGAGAACGACGACTGGCTGCTGAAACTTCATGGTTCGGTGACGAACCCTGACTCGATCGTCCTCACCCGCGACGATTATCTTGGTTTCAACGCATCACGCAACGCGCTCTCGGCCCTGGTGAAAGCCACCCTCATGACGCAGCACATCCTGTTCGTCGGCTTCGGCCTTGCCGACGACCACTTCCACGAGATCCTGCACGACGTGAAGCGTGCCCTTCCTCCGGAGCCCCGGGGCAAGGATGGCGCCGCGACGGCGCTGATGCTGTCCGCGGATCCCCTAGACCGGCGGATGGTTTCCCAGCTGAACTTGGTGCCGATGAATGAGGAATCTTCG
Source organism: Arthrobacter sp. zg-Y844 (assembly GCF_024385465.1). GTDB lineage: Bacteria > Actinomycetota > Actinomycetes > Actinomycetales > Micrococcaceae > Arthrobacter_B. The sequence goes on along the minus strand of NZ_JANFLS010000003.1, from coordinate 183,719 downwards.
GAAAAATCCAATGCCGCGGCAGGACGGACCCTCGAAATCTTCCTGGATCTTCTCGTAGCTCTGTCGACGGACAGCCATTCGTATCTTTTGGCCGAGGGCTACGAAGGAGCACTGACCGAATCCGAGCAGTCCTTGCGGGAAACCCTGCTGGATCTCACTAAGCGGCTCACCGACGACGAAGCTCAAAGCAGCGGCGGCGTCCGCCTGCGGGAGATGCTGGCAGAGCTGGGAGCTCCGACTCCCAGCTCCTAGTTTCCTTACGCTCGTGCGTGCCTAGCTATGGAGCTGCTTGCCACTCGCAACTCATTGGTTTCAGGTTCTTGATGAAGGCGTCTTGGACCAGTTGCGTGCGTATTCATCGGCAACTTGTGGCCAGATAACCCTCCGCCCGTCAGCGATCGACTGCAGTTCCTCAACCAACGCCCCGGAGACGACGAAATCGTGTGGGATAACCCTCCCCGCTCGGTCCTTTCGTCCTTCCGGATCTGGAAACCGGAGGGCGATTTTCGCGCCGACCCGGCGACACACCTCAGGTTCATCCTCCAAGCCGGAAAAGGCCTCTTGGTAGGCCGGGAGCGGGTCCTCCAAACCGCCATCCCGGAGGAACTTGAAACCCCAAGCCTGTCCCCGGGTCGCCCAGATTAGGCTCATCTGCGACTCCTCAGGAGAACGCCGTCCTCTTCCGCCTGGTCCAAGTCCATTCTGAATCGGGTTAGCGTAGCGGAAAGGTATTCCTGTTTTGCCATCGCGTCAGCGTTCATTTCTCTGACCTTGTCCCCGGCTAGATTCACCGCGCCGCTCAGTACATCCGGGCCAATCAGGTTAACCAGAAGACCCATCCGTCCAGGGATGTCCAACTTGCGGCCAGTCAAGGCAGCAGCCAGCACTCCAACCCCACCCAGGAGGTTTTCGGCCACCTTTCTAGGGAGCTGCTTGGCCTGGGCCCACTTGGCGTGACGCTCAAACGGGAGCATCGCCGCCAACGGCTGGATCAGGTCGATGCCGATGCGCTTGTTGACCTCAATTCCGCCTCCGTTGAACCTCGCGGATGAGAAAAGAACGAAATCCTCACCCACCGATAGGGCCTCGCTCCCGTCTACGAGCTCAGCCAGCACCTTGCGCAGCGCGTCTATGTCGTCACAAGCCTTCTCGATGAGAAGATCCCGGAATTTGAAAACATCCATGTCTGGCAGCAGGTCGGCCTTGGATAGTGCCATTACCCATATGCGAGGAAAATCTACGATCGGCTTGCCATCTTCGAGCAAGTCATCTTTCAGCGACAAGAGCCCATTATGGAAGTTAGCCATCAAGGATTTCAGGTACCGCTCTTCCTCACCAGCATTGTCCAATAGGCGTTGGGCATCTACCAGCAAAAAGGCCACATCGGAACCGAGCAAGGACCTGAAAGCGTCGACCCTATGCTGGGCTTCGGTAGGCCCGCTTACGCCCTGCTCAAACCATTCTCCGGGATAATCGTGCCAGACGAGCCGCAGCGCATCAAAGGGTTTAGCCTTGAATGCCTTCGCCTTGGCGCCTTCCTTCAACTTCACTGAAAAGCTATAGGAGTCTGCGGCGAATTTGGTGGGCACGGGCACTCGGGATGAATCCCTCATTCCCAAGTAATTGCGGTGCAGCCGCGAGCCTTGGCCGATATCGTCAGCCACCACATGGAACACGTTCTTTTGCCGGTACTGGGGTTCCTGTGTAGCGCCATAGAAAGAGGAGAGCAACACAGTCTTTCCACTGCCAGCCTCCCCAAACACTGCAATCTGTTGCTCTAACGCTCTGTTCAATTTCATGTAGTGAACAATACGTGACCCCTACGGCGTACTTAGTTCTGACCTCACCGTGATACCGAAGCTCTGAACGTTATCGCCCCAGATGCCAGCTGTAACTGGCCTCGTCCCAGTTGACCGTGGCCGAGAATACGTAGCCGCTTTCGGATCCGTCGTCCCCAAATCGTTAGCAGCATTTGGTGCGCATAATGCCTATCCGGTTCGTGCGGGACAACCACACGGTTTTTCAGCGCAGCCCGAACGGTCCCTCCGCCGCAAACGCATACTCCGCGAACCGCTCCCCGATCAGCCGGTGCGTATCCGTATCTGGATGCAGCGCGTCGGGCAACGGATGCGCTTCAGCGTCCGCTGCCCCGTAAAGACTCAGGCCGTCCAGGAAGTACAGGTTCGGATCATCTGCCCGGCGTGCCACCAGCGACTCCAACGCCTCGCGGATCACCCGCAGCGTCAGCTGCCCGGCAGCGACACCCTCCGGCGAACCGGTCGCAATAAACCGAACCTGATCCGTCCCGAACGACGCTGGGTCAAAGGCACCGGGCCCCGGAGTGTCCTCGTGGATACCGCAGAAGATGGGCGAGATGAGCACCAGAGGCGTCTCGGGATGCCCCTCGCGGATGGTGTCGAGGAAACCGTGCACCGCAGGCACAAAGGCGCGCAGCCGCATGGAATCCATGTTCACCACATTGATACCCAGCTTCACGCTGATGACATCGGCAGGGGTATCGCGCATCACCTGCGCCGTGAACGGATCCACGAGGGCGCTCCCGCCAAGGCCGAGGTTCTGCAGTTCAACCCCGCCCAACTGGGCCGCAACCGCAGGCCAGATCTGAGCCGGCGTGGCGGCATTCGAACCGTGGCTGATGGAGCTGCCGTGGTGCAACCACACGGGCCGCCCCGAGGAATACGGTGCGACCGGAGCGTCCGAGCGCATCTCGACCAGCTCAACCACCTCATTGTGCGGCAGCCAAACCTCCACCACCTTGTCGCCCGCCGGCAGCCGGAAGACGCTGGTATGCGACGGCCCCTCAAAAGGAGTCGCGGCTCCGGTCGACATATCCACCTCGACGTAGTCGCCGCCGGTGAGCTCGTCGCTCTCGAGCAGCTTCCCGTCAACCACCAGGTCAACAAAGCCCCGCGGCCGGTCCGCACCCCGGTAGACCACCCGGGACGGGTGCGTCACAACCGCCAGGACCTCCGCCGTCGTCGACATTGCCAGCCGGACACCGGACGGCTGGCTTTCCGCCATCATCAGCTGCGGATCGGGGAACCGGTTACGCACCGAAGCCGGCAGCCGATGTGGCCGAAGACCACGGGGAGTCGTTTCCAGTTCCGCCGCACCAATAACGAGCGAAGGCGTAATGGGGGTGGTGATCATGAAGCGCGCTTCTCTCGGTTGTCCGGCTCAAAGGTTAGGCACCCTCAGTTTACGCGGCAGCCACGCACGACAGCGGCACCCCGGTTTCCCGGGATGCCGCTGCGAATGCCAAACGGATGTAGTTACGACGTCTTCTCGGAGAAGGATGAATCGATATAGGTGTCCTGCTTGATGGCTTCCTCGTACTCAATGGCACCGGATTCCATCCAGACAGCTTCCATGCCCTCCAGCTGCTCAGGCAGCGGTTCCAGATTCGGCATCCAGGTGTAGAGCGGTACGGATTTCAGTTCCTCGACCGTCTGTCCCGTCGCGTCGGCAATGATCTTCAGGTTCTCGTCCGAGTAGCGGTCCTCGCCCTGCAGGTCCTTTGCAGCCCGGGCTACGGCATCGAAGAACTTCTGTGCGTTCTCGGTGTCGGCGAACTGGCCGCCGTACAGCATGCCGGTACCGGAAGTCCCGGCCGGCGGGACAGCCATGGAAACGCCAGTGCCGTCTTCGATGGCCAGCGTGGAGAAGGGAGCCGAGATCAAGCCGGCGTCCAGGCTGCCGTTGGCCAGCGCCGTCGGCATGTCCGGGTTGCCGAGGTTCACAATCTCGACGTCATTGATGGTCAGGCCTTCTTCTTCGAGAGCCAGGCTGAGCAGGAAGGCACCCGTGCCGCCCGCACCGCCGGCAGCACCGATCTTCTTGCCCTTCAGGTCAGCGATGCTGGTGATATCACCGGAATCAACTTTGGCCTTGGAGACCACCAGGTCAGTCGGGCTCTTCTCGGTGTCGCCGTCGCTGACGCCCATGGACGCCACAACCTTGATGTCCAGGCCGGTTGCAATGGCACTGAACATGCCGGCGGAGAAGCCGGCGGCAACGACGTCGAGCTTTCCGCTGGACGCCAGCGGCACCGCGTCCTGGCCGGACTTCACGGTTTCGAGCTGGACGTCCAGGCCCGCTTCGTCGAAGTAGCCCTTCGCTTCAGCAACGTAAATCGGGGCGAAAATCGGCAGCTGGACAATTCCGACCTTCACCGTTGCGGTTTCCGTGGTCCCCTCTTCGGAGGAAGAGGAGCCCGAGTCCGCGCCGCAGGCGGAGAGGGCAAGTCCGGCCAGCACCGTTGCTGCCAGGACCTTGAGGTGTTTTTTCATTTTTGATCTTTCTTCTTTGATCCGGATGAGTATTTCCAGGGCAGGGCAGCCCGTTCAAGAAGGATGATGAGCGCCGTCACCGCTGCGCCCACCAGGGACACCACAATGAGGCCGACGTACATTTTGCTGGGCTGGAACAGCTGCCAGGAGTTCCAGATGAGATAGCCCAGTCCGTTATTGGAGGCGACAAACTCGACGGCGGTGATCACGATAACGGACATTCCCGCGGCCACGCGCAGGCCCGTCATGATCGCCGGAGTTGCGCCGGGAAGCAGTACGTAGCGGAAAAGCTTCAGTCCGCTGGCCTTGTAGGCCCGGGCCGCTTCCAGCACCCGGCTGTCGATCTGGACAATGCCGGCCAGGGTGTTGATCTGCATTACGAAGAACACGGAAATGGCAACGGAAAGCACCTTGGGTGTCTCCGTCAGCCCGAAGATCAGCAGCAGCAGCGGAACAATGGCGATTTTCGGCAGGGCATAAAGGGCAGTGAAGGTCGGCCCCAAGGCGGCGCGCACCGGCCGCCAGACTCCCATCAGCAGGCCGGCCAGGATGCCGGTGACGGCGCCCAGTACGAAGCCCAGCAGCAGTCGGCCCATGGTGGCCGAGGTGTGCTGCCACAGCTCGCCGCTCAGGGTCATCTTCCATGCCTGCTCGGCGATGAGGCTCGGCGGGGTGAAGAGCCGGGCGTCCAGGGCACCGTTCCGGGCGGCCACCTCCCACAGAGCCAGGAGCAGCACCGGGGTCAGGGTGGACAGCAGGATGTCGCGGTAGCGCAGCCGGACAACCTGCCGATACTCACGGCGGATGGCGCCGTCGAGCTCGGAGGAGTCCGTGGTCTTGGGGGCAGTTGCGGTGTTAGTCATTAGGAGAACCTCAAAGATGCTTGTACCTCGTCGCGGAGGGAATCCCAGATGTCCTGCTTCATGGAGCCGAATTCGCTGGTGCCCTCGATTTCCATGCTGCGGGGACGTCCGAAGGGCACGTCGATGATCTCCTTGACGCGGCCCGGGCGGGCGGACATCATCACGATCTGGTCGCCGAGCAGGAGGGCCTCGTCGATGGAGTGCGTCACCAGGACAACGGTTTTGCGTTCCAGTTCCCACAGCCGGACCAGTTGTTCCTGCATCAGCATGCGGGTCTGCGCGTCCAGGGCTCCGAGCGGCTCATCCATGAGCAATGCCGGGGACCCGGTGGCAAAGGCCCGGGCAATGGCGATGCGCTGCCGCATCCCGCCCGAGAGCTGGTGCGGATAGCTTTCCTCGAAACCGGTGAGGCCGGCTTCCGCAATCCAGTGCCGGGCGTGTTCGAGGCGTTCCCGCTTGCCGACGCCGGCCATGTGCTCGCCGAAGGCCACGTTCTGCAGGACGTTGAACCACGGGAATACCCCGTGTTCCTGGAAGACAAAGGCCGACGCCGGCACCTTCTCCGCGGAAACGTTCCGGGTGACCGTCCCGGTGGTAGCCGTTTCCAGTTCCCCCAGGATCCGGAGCAGGGTGGACTTCCCGCAGCCGGACGGGCCGACGATGCAGGTAAAGGAGCCCTCTTTCAGCTTGAGGTTGATGTCATCAAGGGCGTGCACGTTCTGCGATCCGGTGAAGACCTTGTGGACCGAGTCGACCTCGAACGCGTAGCGAACCTCGGGTGGAGCTTGTGTCATTTCGAAATTCCTCATCAGGTGGAGGGATGCATGCTGGGCTGGCGGGGAGGACGCGGTGAGCAGAAGACGCCGCCGATGAACTGACGGTCCCAGTCGGACTCTGCGGCCGAAGCCGGTGCCGCCGGACCGGTCAGGTCTCCGGCGTAACGTTCTGCATCATCCTTGGGAACGTAGCCGAGGGCGGCCCCGGCGTCCGGCGAGAGATAGCTTCGCGTGTTGGCTGAAACCCCCCAGACAATCCGGAATCCTTTCACTGAATCCGCCAGGGCTGCCGTAAAGAGGCGGGCGGCGTCGTCGGGCGAGAGCCAGGTGCTCAACATCCGAACGTCCCGCGGCCGGTCGAACCGCGACGCGATGCGCAGGCAGACTACGTCCATCCCGAAACGGTCGGAATAGTAGCTGCCCAGCGCTTCCACCGCCGCCTTCGAGACGCCGTACAGAGTGTTCGGCCGCACCGGGGTGTTGTCCGGAACGGAGTCCCCGGCCGGAGGCACCGGGGTGAACCCGGCGGCATGGATGGAGCTGGCAAGGATCACCCGCGGCACCCCGGCCATGTGGGCGGCTTCCAGGACGGAATGGGTGCCGTCGATATTCGCGGACAGGATCCGGTCCCAGTCATCTTCCAGCGGAATCCCCGCCAGGTGGATGACGGCACCGCATCCGCGGAACGCCTCCACGAGCGTCCCGGTGTCGGCCACCTCGGTGAGCACCCAGTCCTGTCCGAAGGATTCGGCCGGCGGTGTCCGGTCCACGCAGACCATGGAGTAGCCGGCATCGGCCAGCCGGGGAATGATGTCCCGGGCCAGGCTGCCGGCGGCACCGGTGACGGCGATCCGTTTGGGGTCCGGATGGTTGATACTCACAGCAGGGCCCCCTGGTCTTGAAGCAGTCCGCGCAGCTTGGAAACGTCCACACTGCCGGTGGAACTATGGAGTGATGCGGCCAGGCCGGCCGCATGCCCGGTGGCGAACGAGGTGCCCATCACCCGCAGCGACGCAAACGAGCGGCTGTCACTGCTGGTGAGCCGGCCTGCGCCCCAGAGATTGGTGATATTGGCACTGGTCACGGCCCCGTAAGGGATGTCGTACCACTTGCGGTCCTTGATGCCGCTGTAGGTGGTGGCACCGGGGGTCGCATGGTCCTCCATCGGCCAGCCGCACCGGGCAATCCCGTCCGCCGGACGACGCCGGGCGGTCAGGACGTCGTCGGCGGTTACGCTTTCGCGGCCCTGCATCCGGCGGGCTTCCCGGATGCCGATCTGCGGGCCGGTGGAGGCCAGATACGCGCCGGACCAGCCGCGCATGCCCGCCTTCAGCGCCTCGAGGTAATGCCGGGCCTTGACGCGGCCGTCCTGTTCGGCGCGGGAAATCTCGTGCACGTCCAGGACGTCCACGTATTCGTCCGCGAGCAGGAGCATCAGCTCGCGTGAACGGGGCATCCGTACGCAGGTGCCGTTGCTCCGGGTGAGGATTTCCCCGGTGGTTTTGCCGTAGGCGGCGAAGGCGTCATCCATGGCCGCGGTGGACAGGTCCGCGTCTTCGCCGACGCCGCCGACCCGCATCACCAGGGTGCTGGCCTGGCGGCGTTCGGTCGGTGAAAGCTGGAACTCGGCGCCGGCGGCCTGCAGCAGCGCGCCGTCCCCGCTGCAGTCCACGAACGCGGTGCCGGAAAGACGCAGGTTGCCGCCGCGGTGCACCACCTGCACGGCGCTGATTCCGCCGGCGTCGGTATCCGCGGCTACGAGGGTGCTGTGGAACAGGACGTCGACGCCGGCCGAGCGGACCAGCTGGTCCAGCACCGACTTAGTGGTTTCCAAATCGAGGACCACGATGGTGTTTCCCGTGGCGGGCGAGGTCTCGAAGTGCAGGAGTTCCTGGCGTTCCAGCTCGTCCAGGAAGTCCTGCCCAATGCCGCGCACCACCTGTTCCCTGGTCTGGTCAAAGAAGCCGCAGTAGGCCAGGACCGAGCTGTTGGTTGCCGCTCCCCCGAGGAATCCGTAGTGCTCAATAAGGCAGACGCTGGCTCCGGCACGGGCAGCGCTGACAGCTGCTGCCACCCCGGCAGCGCCGCCACCCACAACGACGACGTCGTAGGTTGCGGTGGTGGAAAGGGAAATCATCAAAATCCTTAGATTGCAGGTGAATCACGGAGTGAGCTGAGTCACACCAAGCACATAAGAACCATGGTCCACTTGTATGCATAAATCAAATGCCTAAAAGTGCCTGTCGGTATGCCTTTTAGGTATCTCAGGTCGCAGGGGGCAGGAACATGGAAATCCGGCAGTTGAAGTACTTTGTCCGCACGGCGGAGACCGGCAGCATCAGCGGCGCCGCCGTTGAACTGCATATGACACAGCCGGCGCTGAGCCGGCAACTCGCCGAGCTCGAGAAGGAACTCGGGGGTGCCCTGCTGCAGCGGAACCCGCGCGGCGTGACGCTGACTACCCTGGGACATGTCATCAAAACCCACGCGGACACCATCCTGGCTCAGGTGGACCGCACCCCGGAGCTGGTCCGGTTGGCCGCGGGCAGCCGCTCACTGATCCGCCTCGGTGCCCCTCCGGGATTGCCGCATGACTGGTTCCGCGCTGCCGTCCAGACGGTGGAGTCCGCAGGGTTGGCGGTACGCTTTTCGCTCTATGAGGCCAGCAGCGATGAGCAAAGCCGTTTGCTGCGGGCCGGCCAGATCGACCTGGCCCTCCTGCACACGGAACCCGCGGAAGGGATCAACGGGCAGCACCTGCTCACCCAGCCGCTGGGGGCAGCCGTCCGGCCGACGTCACCGCTCAGCACCCGGGATGTCCTGGGCCTCTTTGATCTGGACGGCCTCACCGTGATGGCACACGCTGCCGGGGAAATCCGCATCCAGGAGGTCAAGCTGCGCAGCGCCGCCGAGGCCGCAGGCGTGCGTACGCACTGGGTCTTCCGGCGGTTCAGCCACCACAGCCTGCTGATTGCCGACCTGGCCGACGCCGATGCGGCGCTCACCACCGAGGCGTCCGCAGGGCTCAACTTTCCCGGGTGGAAGTGGGTGCCGCTGACGGCACGGGATGCGGCCGGGCATTTACTGCAGGTCGAGACGTGGGCGGCATGGAACGCTGCGGCGTCGCCGGAGGTCCGGAAGGTCGCCGACCTGTTCCGGTCGACGCCGGTGCAGGTCCTGGACGGGCCGGAAAGCTAAACCCCCACCCGCCCCGCAAGCATCCGCTCCACACTCTCCGCAGACAGCGCATGCTGGATGGCAAGCTGGGACGCACCGAGCATCCCGGCGTCGAGCCCGGACGCGGACTGCACAATCCGCAGGTGCTGGGTGGCCAGCGGCATGGTGCGCGAATAGACCACTTCGCGCACCCCGGCGATGAAGTGCTCGCCGGTCAGCGCCATCGAGCCGCCGAACACAATCACCTCGGGGTTCAACATGCTCAGGCAGGCGGAGAGCACCTCGCCCACCTCGCGGCCGGCCTGCCGAACCGCATGCACCGCCTCGTGGTTGCCGGAATGGACCAGGGCGACGACGTCGCGCCCGTCCTCAGCAGCCAACCCCAGGGACTGCAACCGGGCAGCCACCGCCGGGCCGGAAGCCAGCGCCTCCAGGCAACCGCGGTTCCCGCACCGGCAGAGCAGGTCCTCCCCGCTCGGCACCCGGATGTGCCCGATGTCCCCGGCCACCCCGTCGGCGCCGCGCAGCAGGCTGCCGTTGCAGATGATGCCGGCGCCGATGCCGGTGGCGACCTTCACGAAGACGAGGTTCTCGACGTCAGGCCACGCAGCCTCGCGCTCCCCCATCGACATCACGTTCACGTCGTTATCCACCAGCACCGGCACGTGGAAGGATTCCTGCAGGTAGCCGGGCACGTCGAAGCCGTGCCAGCCGGGCATGATGGGCGGGTTGATCGGCCGCCCGGAGCGGTGCTCTACGGGTCCGGGCAGCCCGACGCCGACGGCGAGCAGTTCGGCGGCAGACCGGCCGGTCTCGGCCAGCAGCGCATTCCCAAGCTCCACCACGGTGTCCAGCACGGCAAACGGCCCGTCGCTGACTAACAGGTCGCGGGTGGCATCGGCCAGGGCGGTGCCGGCCAGGTCGGTGAGTCCCACGCGCAGGTGGCTTGCGCCGACGTCGACCCCCAGGACCACGCGCGCTCCGGTCTGCAGCGCGAACCGGGAGGACGGCCGCCCGCCGGTGGACACCGCGTCTTCAATGGGCGCCACGAGCCCGAGGTCCATGAGCAGCTCCAGCCGCAGCGCAATGGTGGAGCGGGCCACCCCCACCAGATCGGCCAGCTCGCTGCGGGTGCGGGGCTGTCCGTCCCGCAGGAGCTGGAAAAGTTCGCTGGCCCCGGGAGCGGTGGGGTTATTCCTTATATCGACCACTGGGCAATTGAAGCATAGGGATCGACGCTACGGCGTCGGCCCGGCGACGCGAACGGTCCAACAGACACCCTCATAACGCCCCCTTCCTTCGGCCGGTCCCCCGCACGGCGAACCGCTGCTGCAGCAGCACGGCCACCACAATGATCGCGCCGCGGGCCACGGCCTGCACCGAGGTGTCCAGGTTGTTTTGCGTAAAGACGTTGATGAGGGTGCTGAACAGCAGCACGCCCAGCACGGTGCCGACAATGGTGCCGCGCCCGCCAATCAGCAGGGTTCCACCGACGACGACGGCGGCAATCACTTCCAGCTCGTACAGCAGCCCATGGGTGGAGGTGCCCGCGGTGGTGCGGCCCATCATCATGATCCCGGCGATGCCGGCAGTGAGGCCGGAGAGGACGTACAACAGGACAATGTGCCGCTTCACCTTGATGCCCGCCAGCCGTGCGGCCTCCAGGTTCCCGCCGATCGCCACGGTCCGGCGCCCGAAGGTCGTGCGGTTGAGCAGGAACCAGCCGGCGACGGCCACCAGCAGGAAGATCCAGATCAGCAGCGGGACGCCCAGGAAGTTCGAGCGCATCACGGAGAGGAAATCCCGGTTGGTGACAATCTGCGTGCTGCGGCCGGAGATCAGTTCCGCCACACCGCGCGCGGCCACCAGCATCGCGAGGGTGGCAATAAACGCCACCACGTTCCCGTACGCGATGATCACCCCGTTGATCAGCCCAGTCCCCACGCCAACCGCCAGCGCCACCACCACCATCAGCAGCCAGCTGCTGTTCGTGGCGGCCAGCTGCACCGAGGTGAGGGTGGCCAGCACCGTGGTCAGGCCCATCACCGAACCGACCGAGAGGTCGATGCCGCCGGCGGTAATCACAAAGGTTGCCCCGATGGCGATCACCCCGAAGATCGACGCGTACCGCAGGATGGTCAGCATGTTGTCCAGGTTCAGGAAGCGCTCGCCGCTGGTGACCGCCCCGACAATGAACAGCAGTGCCAGGGCAATGACCAGGCCGATGTTGCGGCCCGCGGAGCCGCCCAGGAACTTTCCCAGCGGATTGCTTCGGGGCACCGCAGCCGTGCCGCCGCTGGGAGGCGGCTGCAGCGCCGCCGTCGTTGATTCGCTCACTGCGCACTTCCTTTCAGCACCAGGTCAAGCACGGCGTGCTCGTCCATTTCGTCTGCGTTGCCGGTGGCGAGGACGCGTCCGGCGTCGAGCACCAGGATCCGGTCCGCCAGGCCGATCACTTCCTCGATCTCGCTGGACACCACCACAATCGCCACGCCTTGGGCCGCGAGGCTGCGGATCAGGGCGTAAATCTCGGTCTTGGCGCCGACGTCGACGCCGCGGGTCGGCTCGTCCAGCAGCAGCACCCGGGTGCCGTGGATCAGCCACCGGGCCAGCAGCACCTTCTGCTGGTTGCCGCCGGAGAGGGTGCGGGCGGCCCGGTCCGGGTCGGGCGGACTCAACTGCAGCGCGTCGGCCTGCTCGCGTGCCGCCTTCTTTTCGGCGCGTTCGTTCAGCCAGCCGTGCCGGGCGAACCGGGCAAAAGTGGACAGGGTGACGTTGCGGTAGATGGGTTCCTCGAGCAGCAGCCCCTGGCTTTTGCGTTCCTCCGGGGACAGGCCTAGCCCGGCGTTGACCGCGGCACGCACCGACCCGGGCCGCAGCGTCCTGCCCTCCACAGTGACGGTGCCCGACGTCGCGCGCCGGGCACCGTAAACGGTCTCCAGAATCTCCGAACGGCCGGATCCCACCAGCCCGGCCAGGCCGAAGATTTCCCCGGCCCGGACCCTGAAGCTCACGTCCGCAAAGGAGCCGGCCAGCCCGAGTCCCTCCACCTGCAGCGCCACCGGGGCGTCCGACGACGGCGGCCTCCGTGGCGGGAACACGTTGGCGACGTCCCGGCCGGTCATCAGCCGGACCAGCTCCGCGCGGGACGTATCCGCGACCGGCAGGGAGGATGCGGTGCTGTAGCCGTCCTTGATCACCGAGATCCGGTTGCCGATCTGACGGATTTCCTCCAGCCGGTGCGAGATGTAGACAACCGCGATGCCCTGGCCGGTGAGTTCCCGGATCACCCGGAACAGGTTGGCCACCTCGCCGGAGTCCAGGATGGCGCTGGGCTCGTCCATGATGATCAGCCGGGCGTTGCGGGACAGGGCCCGGGCCAGGCTGACAATCTGCTTCCCGGCGGCGGACAGGCTGCCAACTTCCGCGGACGGTGACAGGTCCTCGTGTCCCAGCCTCGCCAGCAGCTCCCGGGTCCGACGGCGCGCGTCCCGCACGCGGAGCACTCCCCCGCGGGCGTCTTCGTGGCCCAGGAAGATGTTCTCGGTGACGCTCAGTCCGTCCACCACATCCAGTTCCTGGTACATGGTGGCAATGCCCCGTGCCAGGGCGTCGGCCGGCCGGGCCAGTTCCACCGGTTCCCCGTTCCAGCGGATCTCCCCGCCGTCCGGTACGTACACCCCGGACAGGGCCTTGATCAGGGTGGATTTCCCGGCGCCGTTCTGGCCCAGGACGCAGTGCACCTCGCCGGGCAGGACGTCCAGATCGACGCCGCGCAGCGCCCGGACGCCGGCGAAACTCTTGCTCAGGCTGCGCACCTCAAGCAGCGGCTGCTGTACCGGCTGAGGAGGGGCGGCAGATGCTCCCGATGCTGTCATGGCACGGAGCTTACACACTTATGTCGATCATCAGTAGTATGTTGGCGCTTTATCGTCAGACTTCTGTTACTGTGACGCATGTCACGACGATGTGCAGTGCGCTGGCTGGTTCCGATGGGGTGCGGACTCGCCTCAGCGCCCCACTTACAGAGGAGAGAACCATGCACGCACCACGCATGCGCGGGAAGATCATCACCGCTGCGGCCTACTTCGCCGCCGGCGGGCTTGCCCTCACCGGCTGCACTGCAGGCGAGGACACTAATGCCGAACCGACCAACAACTCCGTGGAAGGCAACCAGTCCGAGGGCGAGACCGTGGTCATCGGGTTCTCCGGACCGGCCGCGGACCACGGCTGGCTGGGCGCCATCAACTCCGCCGCCACCGCCGAAGCCGAGAAATACCCGGACATCGACCTGCGGGTGGCCGAAGGAACCAATGACGCGAACCTGCAGATCAGCCAGGTGGAGCAGTTCATCAATGACCAGGTGGACGCCATTGTCCTGCTGCCCACCGACGGCGCTGCCCTCACCGACGTCGCCATCCGCGCCATGGAGGCGGGCATCCCCGTGATCAACGTGGACCGTGAGTTCTCCAGTCCCTTCGCCGCCCGTGCCACCGTCCTCGGCGACAACTACGGCATGGGCGTCAGCGCCGGTACCTTCATCTGCGAGCAGGTGGGCGACCAGCCCGACGCCGTGGTGGCCGAAATTGCCGGCATCGACGCCCTGCCGCTCACCCAGGACCGCAGCGAAGGCTTCAAGGACGCCCTCGCCGGCTGCGGGCTCGAGGTCAACAACCGGGTGTCCGCGGACTTCACCGTCCAGGGCGGCGAGGCCGCAACGTCCCAGCTGCTCTCGGCCGCACCGGAAAACGACGCGCTGTGGAACCACGACGACGATCAGGGCATCGGCGTCCTGGCCGCCATCGACGCCGCCGGGCGGGACGAGTTCATCATGGTGGGCGGCGCCGGCTCCGCGAACGCCATGCGGGAAATCCAGTCCGGGGACAGCGTCCTGCAGGCGACCATCATCTATCCGCATACCCAGGCCGCGGACGGCATCCGGCTCGCCCGGCTGCTGGCGCAGGACAAGGCCATGAGCGACCTGGTCGAGATCGAGGTGCCCAACCGCGTGGTGCTCAACGCCCCGGTGGTCACCAGCGAAAACGTCGAGGAATACCTGCCTACCGCCTTCGAGTCCTGACCGGGCGGTCCGAACGCGGGCCGGGCGGCCGGGCCGGGCACCCGCGCAATCAGCACAGCACTAAGGAGAAAACATGCAGGACAAGAAGCCGCTGAGGGTGGCACTGGTGGGCCACGGCTTTATGGGGGCGGCCCACTCGCAGGCCTGGCGGGTGGCGCCCCGGTTCTTCGACCTGCCCCTGCAGCCGCGGATGGACCTGCTGGTGGGCCGGGACGCGGACCGGACCTCCGCCGCAGCCCGGAAATGGGGCTGGGCCGAGTCCGCCACCGACTGGCGGGAGGCGGTCACCCGGGAGGACATCGACGTCGTGGACATCGTGACGCCCGGTGCTTCCCATGCCGAGATCGCCATCGCAGCGCTCGACGCCGGCAAGCACGTGCTCTGCGAAAAGCCGCTGGCCAACACGGTGGAAGAGGCGCAGGCGATGGCCGACGCCGCCGCCCGCGCCGAGGCCCGGGGCGTTCGGGCGATGGTGGGCTTCACCTATCGGCGGCTGCCCGCCACCACCCACGCCCGGAACCTCGTGGCCGCCGGTGCGATCGGCACGGTCCGGCAGGTGCGGGCCGTGTACCTGCAGGACTGGCTGGTGGACGAGGACTCCCCGCTGACCTGGCGGCTGCAGCAGGACGAAGCCGGGTCCGGTGCCCTCGGGGACCTGGGCGCGCACGCCATTGACCTGGCCCAGTACATCACCGGGGTGCCGCTGGCCGAGGTCAGCGGCACCCTCGCCACCCTGGTCCCCACCCGCCCGGTGCCCGAAACGGACCAGCGGGGCACGGGCCTGGGCGGAGGCAGCGCTGGTTCGGGCAACGACGCCGGCCCCCGCGGACCGGTGACCGTCGACGACGTCGCGCTGTTCCTCGGCCGCTTCGAGGACGGTGTGCTCGGGTCCTTTGAAGCCAGCCGGATGGCCACCGGCCGCAAGAACGCGTTCCGGCTGGAAGTCTCCGGCAGCAAAGGTGCCATCAGCTTCGATCTGGAGGACCTGAACTTCCTGGGCTTTATGGATTACACGGTTCCGCCGGACCGGCAGGGCTTCACCCGCATCATGGTGACCGAACCGGACCACCCCTACGTCTCCGCGTGGTGGCCGGCCGGCCATTCGCTCGGCTACGAACACGGCTTCGTGCACCAGGCGAAGGACTTCGTGGAGGCCATCGCCGCCGGAACCGCGCCCGCGCCGTCGTTCGCCGACGGCCTGCAGGTCCAGGAAGTCCTCGACGCCGTGTCCCGCAGCGCCGCTAAATCCAGCGTCTGGCTGCCCGTGCGCTGACCGTCCCGTCCCGACTCACCATCCCCCCGTCCACGCAGGCAAAGGAGCCCGTCATGTCCCGACCAGTCACTCTGTTTACCGGCCAGTGGGCCGACCTGCCCCTTGAAGAAGTGGCCCGGCTTGCCTCCGGCTGGGGGTACGACGGGTTGGAAATCGCCTGCTGGGGCGACCATTTGGACCCTTGGCGGTGGGATGACGAGGAGTACGTGCAGAGCCGCCGCGACATCCTGGAGAAGTACCGCCTGAAGGTGTTCGCCATTTCCAACCACCTCAAGGGGCAGGCGGTCTGTGACGATCCGATTGATCAGCGGCACCGGGACATGGTGTCCGACGCGGTCTGGGGCGACGGCGATCCGGAGGGCGTCCGGCGCCGAGCCGCAGAGGAAATGAAGCACACCGCACGGCTCGCCGCGGCCCTCGGGGTGGACACCGTGATCGGCTTTACCGGTTCGTCCATCTGGAAATACGTGGCCATGTTCCCGCCGGTCTCGGCGGACGCGATCGACGCCGGGTACCAGGACTTTGCCGACCGGTGGAATCCGATCCTGGACGTCTTTGACGAGGTGGGCGTCCGCTTTGCCCACGAAGTTCATCCCAGCGAAATCGCCTACGACTACTGGACCACTGTCCGGGCGATGGAGGCCATCGGGCACCGGCCGGCGTTCGGCCTGAACTGGGACCCGAGCCACTTTGTCTGGCAGGACCTGGACCCGGTGGCGTTCCTCTGGGACTTTCAGGACCGGATCTACCATGTGGATTGCAAGGACACGAAGAAGCGGATGACCAACGGCCGCAACGGCCGGCTCGGCTCGCACCTGCCTTGGGCCGATCCGCGGCGCGGCTGGGACTTCGTGTCCACCGGCCACGGAGACGTTCCGTGGGAGGACGCCTTCCGGATGCTCAACAGCATCGGCTACGCCGGCCCGATCTCGGTGGAATGGGAGGATGCCGGAATGGACCGGTTGGTCGGAGCCCCGGAGGCACTGGCGTTCGTCCGTTCACTGGCGATGGATCCGCCCGCTGCCGCGTTCGACGCTGCGTTTTCATCGCGGTAGGCCCGGAAACGACGACGGCGGCCTCCTCCTTCGGGAGGTGGCCGCCGTCGTCGTTAGTTGCCGTGAAGCGAGCGGAACCCTACCGGGCGTTGCGCTTACGGCTGAGTCCGAACACGACGGCCGCCAGCAGCACCAGCCCCTTGATGATCTGCTGCCATGCCGCATCGACGGACAGGATGGACAGGCCCTGGTTCAGCACGCCCATCACCAGGCCGCCGATCACGGCACCCACCACGGTGCCCACGCCGCCCTGCACCGAAGCGCCGCCGATGAACACCGCGGCAATGGCGTCCAGCTCAAACCCGCCGCCGGCCGAAGCCACGGCTCCGCCGGCCCGGGCGGTGCTGACCACGGCGGCAAGTCCGGCCAGGAAGCCCATGTTCACGAACACCAGGAAGTTCACCCACTGGGTCTTCACGCCGGACATCATGGCGGCGTTCAGGTTTCCACCCATCGCGTAGATGTGCCGGCCGAACACTGTGCGGCCCAGCAGGAACGAGTAGGCCAGCACCAACCCGGCCAGGATGATCAGGATGATCGGCAGGCCGCGGCTGTAGGCCAGCAGGTAGCAGAGGTACATGATGGCGAACACGGCGACGGCGTTCTTGAACACGAACGAGCCCGTCCGTTCCCGCGGCAGGTCGAGCCGGCGCAGGTCCGCGCGGCCCTTCAGCTGCTGCACCACCAGGGCAATCGACGCCAGCGCGCCGATGCCCAGGGTCAGCAGGTCCGGAGTGCCGGTGGAGGGCAGGGCGCCGGAGCCGATGGCGTTGAACGGCCGCGGCAGGCCGCTGACCGTGCCGCCGGTCAGCAGGACCAGGGCCACGCCGCGGAAGACGAGCATCCCGGCGAGGGTAACGATGAAGGCGGGGATCCCCACAAACGCCACCCAGAAGCCCTGCCAGGCTCCGATCAGCGCACCAGCCACCAGTGAAAGCACTACGGCCGCCCACCAGGGCATCCCCCAGTCGTTCATGGCCAGGGCGGCAATGGCGCCCACCGCGGCCACCACGGAGCCGACGGAGAGGTCAATGTGTCCGGCAATGATCACCATGACCATGCCGATGGCCAGGATCAGCACATACGCGTTTTGCTGGATGAGGTTGCTGACATTGCCCGGGTAGAGCAGCCGGCCGCCGGTGAGCACCTGGAACAGCAGGATGATCACAACAAGTGCGGCCAGGATGCCGTATTGGCGCAGGTCTATCCGGCGGCGCGTCTTCGCGGCTGCGGCTTGCGGCGGCAGCGGTGCCTTCGCCTGTTCTGGGGTCGTGGTGGTCACTGGACTTGTACTCCTTGGGTCCTGGCAGCGGTCATGTGGCGCATCAGTTCTTCCTGGGTGGCGTCGGCGCGGTCCACTTCCGCGGTGAGCCGGCCCTCGGCGATGGTGTAGATGCGGTCGCAGAGCCCGATCAGTTCGGGCAGTTCGCTGGAGATGACGATTACGGCTTTGCCCTGGGCCGCCATCTCGTTGATGATTCCGTAAATTTCGTACTTGGCGCCGACGTCGATCCCGCGGGTGGGTTCGTCAAGGATCAGCACGTCCGGGCCGGAGTAGATCCACTTGCTGAGGACTACTTTCTGCTGGTTTCCGCCCGAGAGGTTGCCGACGGTGGACGTGACGCTGGGCGTGCGGATGTTCATCCGCTGCCGGTACTCGTCCGCCACGGCGTATTCCCGGTGCCGGTCAATCACGCCCAGGCGGGCCAGCTTGCCCAGTGCGGCGGCGGAGACGTTGACGGCCACGTTGCCGATCAGGTTCAAGCCGTAGCGCTTGCGGTCCTCGCTGACGTAGGCAAGGCCGTTGCGGATTGCCTCACCCACGGTACGGGTGCCGATTTCGACGCCGTCCTTGAAGACCCGCCCGGAAATCCCGGTGCCGTAGGAGCGGCCGAAGATGCTCATGGCCAACTCCGTGCGGCCGGCACCCATCAGGCCGGCGAACCCGATAATCTCCCCGGCCCGGACGTTGAAGGACGCGTCCCTCACCACCACGCGGTCCGGATCCACCGGGTGGTGCACCGTCCAGCCTTCCACCCGGAACTTCTCCTCGCCGATGTCCGTTTCGCGGGGCGGGAACTGGTGGTCCAGCGGACGTCCGACCATGGCACGGATGATCCGGGTTTCAATCTCGTCGGTGTCCTCCACCGGGAAATCTTCGATGGTGCGCCCGTCGCGGATCACCGTCACGGTATCGGCGATCGAGCGGATTTCCTTCAGCTTGTGGGAAATGATGATCGAGGTGATCCCCTGGCCGCGCAGCTGGTCGATCAGGCCCAGCAGGTGGGCGGAGTCGTCGTCGTTCAGCGCTGCGGTGGGCTCGTCGAGGATCAGGATCTTCACCTCTTTGGACAGTGCCTTGGCAATCTCCACCAGCTGCTGTTTGCCCACACCGAGTTCAAGGATCTTCGTGGCCGGATTTTCATCCAGGCCCACGCGTTTCAGCAGTGCCGCGGCCTGCAGGTTGGTCTGGTTCCAGTCGATCACCCCGCCGCGGGCCACCTCGTTGCCGAGGAAAATGTTCTCGGCAACGGACAGGAACGGGCTCAGGGCCAGCTCCTGGTGGATGATCACGATGCCGTCGCGCTCGCTGTCGTTGATCGAGCTGTAGTTGACGGGCTTGCCGTCGAGGGTGATGGTCCCGGCAAAGCTGTTGTGCGGATAGACCCCGCTGAGCACCTTCATCAGGGTGGATTTGCCGGCGCCGTTTTCGCCGCAGATCGCGTGCACTTCGCCGCGTTCAACACTGACCGAGACCTCGTCGAGGGCCCGGATGCCGTTGAACTCCTTCACTATGCCGTCCATGGACAGGATGACGTCAGTCATGTGGTTCTCGCTTCAGTAGCTTCAATACAGGCGGCAGCGGCGTGCGGCGGTTTTCCGCCGTCGCACGCCGCTGCTTTCGCCCGTCGAAAGTAACGCCCGGGATCAGAGACCGACGTCGCCGGCTTCCATGAACCCGGAGTCCACCAGGGCGGACTGGACGGTGTCCTTGGTGACCACCTGCGGATCGAGGATGTAGGTGGGGACCACCTTGACCTCGTTGTTGTAGGTCTCGGTGTCGTTGACCTCCACGTCCTCGCCGTCAACGAGGGCCATGATCATGCTCTCCACCTGGGTGCCGAGCTCGCGGGTGTCCTTCCAGACGGTCATGGACTGCTGGTCTGCCAGCATGGCCTTGACGTTTGCGACGTCGGCGTCCTGGCCGGTGATGAGCGGCCAGTCCGAGCCGGGCTCATATCCGGCGGAATTCAGCGAGGCCTCGATGCCCAGCGCCAGGCTGTCATTCGGGGAGAGTACGACGTCGACTTTCTCGCCTCCGGTGTAGAAGGACTGAAGCCGGTTGTCCATTTCCGCCTGTGCATCGGCGGACTGCCAGCCAAGGATGCCGATGGACGTCCACTCGTCATTGCTCGCCGGGGACTTGCCGGAGGGAACCACCAGCTGGCCGCTTTCCACGTAGGGAAGCAGGACGTCCCATGCGCCGGAGAAGAAGAACGAGGCGTTATTGTCGTCGGGGCTGCCGGCGAAGGGCTCGAGGTTGAACGGGCCCTTGCCCTCGGCCAGGCCGAGCTGCTCTTCGATGAACTCGCCCTGGAGCTGGCCCACCTTGTAGTTGTCGAACGTGGCGTAGTAGTCCACGGCGTCGGTGCCGTTGATCAGGCGGTCATAGGCGATGACCTGTACGTCCTGGTCCTTCGCGTCCTCGAGCGCCGGGCCGAGGGTTTCGCCGTCGATGGCCGCGACCACAAGGATCTTGGCGCCGCCGGCGACCTGGTTCTGGATCTGGCTGATCTGCTGGTCGGTCTTGTCATCCGCGTACTGGAGGTCAACGGTGCAGTCCTGGGCTTCAAGTTTTTCCTTGAGCCCCTCGCCGTCATTGATCCAGCGCTCGAGGCTGCGCGTGGGCATGGAGATCCCGACGTTGCAGGAGCTGGCTTCCCCGTCACCGTCTGTATTGGAGCCCGCGGGTGCACAGGCCGACATGCCTGCCGCCAGGCCAACGGCCAGGAAGACGGCCGAGACATTTTTGATTCTGGTCATGCTGCAAAACCTTCGAAAAGGATCCTGCCGGTGCGGAGCCGTTCCGCCCGCTGTCGGCGGAACGGCCACGGGTCCGCTGCAGGCTGGATCGAGCGGATACAACGCTGTAGCGCCCTGTCGACGCATGGCATCAACAATTTGTAGGCGAAGACAACATATCCCGAAGTGGCATCCATCACAATAGAATCTCGAAAAGTTACCGCATCGAATTCCGCGGGATCGGGAACCCGGCTCCGACCGAAATGTTCCCCGCAGGCAGCACCCCGGCCATCCCGTATTGACGCCCGTGCCCCGCACCCATACCGTCCCCCATACACTCGCGCCGCCGCACCGTCACTGGGTGCGGCACACCGCGGACCCCGCCGGCCGGTCGAAGGTGGCCGGCCGGCGTCGTCCGCACCGCCGCACGCCGGGGCGCTCCCTTATTCCTGGGACGCGGAGTGCCGGTACCCGCTGGGCGTGAAGCCCAGGACTTCCCGGAACGCGTTGGCCAGATGTGCATGGTCGGCGTAACCGAGATCGGCGGCAACATCGGCAATGGAGAGTTCGGTGTTGTCGCGCAGCCGTTCCGTAGCCTCCTGCAGCCGGTAGCGGCGGATCATTGCCAGGGGCGGCAGACCCACAAACCGGCGCGCCAGGCGCTGCAGGGTCCGGACGGAGACGCCGAGCTGGTCGGCGGCCTGGTCAACCCGGGTCAGCTCCCGGTCGGATTGGATCAGGTCCTCCAACCGGTTGGCCGCTTCGGCTTCGGCGGTAGGTAGCGGGACCCGGGCCGCCAGCCACTCGGCTACCGCCGCCGCAGCGCGCTCCCGGCAGCAGGCGCCGTCGTCGTCATTATTCGCGGCGCCGCTGCTCATGGCCACCGTCACCGCGGCATGCAGGTCCGGCGCGTGGAACGGGATTTCCGCGTCGCGGAGGCTGCCCGGGTCATCAGTAAAGCCCGGTACGGCGGCCGGCCGCAGCAGCATCCCGACGGCCCAGCCCCGCCCCGCCAAGTCGCGGAACGAACGCCGCGTGGCAGGGCCGGACAGGCTGACACCCTCCGGCTGCACCACCAGGTTCAACGCCGGGAACGGCAGGACCTCCTGCCGGGAGACCTTGCCGGGTGCCAGGTCCCATTCCGGAATCCAGACCCACCGCAAGCGGTCCCGGAGGGCGTCCGGCGGGAGCAGCCGGTGAAAGGTCGGCAGCCGGGCGGGATAAAGCAGCCCGCGCCACTGGTCCTCCATAGCCTGCTCATTTCTCCGGTTATTCGGCTGCTGCCGGCGGTCGTGAATCGTATTGTCGCGAATCTCCAAGCGCCGGCCTACTGCTGCTGCCTAGCTTTGCAGCATGACATTCATAGACAACACCGCTTCAGACGAAACCATCACCGGCCTCACCGGACAACACACCACCGGCGGGATTCCGCACGGTGCCACCAGCCTGACCCCATTCCTGGCTGTACCGGATGCCCGAAACGCCATTGCGTTTTACCGCGACGTGTTCGGGGCCCGGGTAATGGACGTGACCGAGATGGACGGCGTGGTGGTGCACGTCGATCTGGACTTCGGCCTGGGCCGGCTGCAGCTGGGCGAGCCCAATCCCGCTTTCGGGTTGGTGCTTCCCCCGGAAGGGGACAACGACTGCTACTCGCTCGGGCTCTACTGTGCCGATGCGGACCAGACCGTCTCCCGGGCGGTGGCGGCCGGCGCCGTTATCCGCGAACCACTGACGACCTTTGTCTCGGGAGACCGCTTCGCCAGTATCCGTGACCCGTTCGGGGTCCGCTGGTCGGTGATGTCCCGGGTGGAGGACCTTTCCGAAGAGGAGAGCGCCCGCCGGGTCGCGGAGTGGGCGGCGACGCAGTCCGGCGGAGACAGCAGCTGAGCCGCCGCCGTGAAGGCGGCGGCTCAAAGCGCCGGGCGGTCCAGCGGCTAGAGGCAGTTCAGCGGCTAGAGTCCTCAGTCTCAATGCTGATCATCCAGCTGGTTCCGAACCGGTCGGTCAGCATGCCGAACATGTCTCCCCACGGCGCCTTTTCCAGCGGCATGGTCATCTGGCCGCCGTCGAGCAGTTTGTCCCAGTACCCGCGCAGCTCCTCCCCGTTATCCCCGCTGAGGGAGATGGAGTAGCTGCTGCCCTGGTCCATGTTCATGCTGTTCGGCGTGTCCGAAGCCATTAACACCAGGCCGTTGTCAGTGGTCAGGGAGGAGTGCATGATCTTGTTTGCCTCGGACGGATCCTCGGCCATGTTCATGTCACCGAAGGTGGAGCTTTCCAGCGTTCCTCCGAAAACGTCCTGGTAGAACGCCATCGCTTCGGCGGCGTTGTCCCGGAAGCTGAGGTAGGGGTTCATCAGGGTGGACATGGTTGTCTCCTTACGGGTGACGGATCGGACGCTCCCGAGTATGCGCCGACCTCCATCCCTGCGGAACCCGCCGGACCTAATTCCGCAGCGATATTCCGCAGCGAAGCTGCGCGGTCCGGCCCGGAGGATTCCCCGCTTTACTTCCCTGCTTTACTTCCCCGCGGGCCGCCCGCGCACGGCAGACCACTCGCTGCTGAGCACGACGTCGCCCACCGGCTCCCAGTCATTCGTTTCGACCAGGGAAGCCACGGTGTCCCGGTTCAGGTCCGGCGCGCCGCCGTCGACCTCCGCCGTCGGATAGCAGACCCAGAGGGATCCGCCGGGCTCAACGGCGGCGGCCGCCTTGGCCAGTTCATGTGCCAGATCGGCCGCGGAAGCTACGAACAGCAGCACGACGTCGGCCGGGAAGCGCCCGTCATCCTCGGCGAGGAACGCGGAGTCCGGCAGCAGCCCGGCCACCTCGGGAAAGTTCTTCGCACCGTAGACGGTGACGCGGTCCGTTTCGGAAACTTCAAACGGCTGGGCTGATTCGGGTGACACTTGGGGGGCTCCATTCCTGGGCACGAGACTCTGGTGGTACGGGCGGCATCGAACAAGTAACCAGTAAGCCGCCTTCCCTATTGTTTCAGTTACAGCCCCCGGATTGCCCCGGTTTCGGCGATTCGGAAGCACCGAAACTGTAACGACGGCACCTTCCGAAACGCCTGGCACTCGCCGTTCAGGTGACCCAAAACACTTCGGCTCCCCTACCGGGTGAACAGCCCCCGGCCGATAGGTTCTGAGGGATAGTTTCAACAGTTGGGGAAAAATTAATGATCAGCAGCAAAGCAGCGCTGGCCGCAGCCGCGGCCGTCGTCGTTGCAGCTTCGGCGGTGGGATGCTCCTCTGCATCGACCGCGGATAAGTCGAACACAGCGGAAGTCGTCCGCGTCATTGACGGCGACACCCTCGTGGTCGACTTCGAGAACGAGGAACTCACCGTCCGTCTGCTCAACGTGGACACTCCGGAAACCAAGGATCCCGACAAGGCTGTCGAGTGCCTGGGTCCGGAAGCAACAACCTTCCTGGAGGAGGCCCTGCCTCCCGGCAGCACGGTGACTTTGGAGTTCGACGTCGAGCGTGAGGACCGCTACGGACGCACCCTCGCCGGGGTGTACGACGCCGATGACCGCCTTATGAACGCAGAGGTGGCCCGCCACGGTTTCGGTATTCCCGTGACCTACGAGCCGAACGCCAAGTTCCGCCCTCCCGTGGACGCAGCCTACGAAGAAGCGCGGGACAATCAGTCCGGGCTGTTCAGCCCGGAGGTTGAGTGCACTGTGCCTGCCCAGGTCAGCGCGCTTGAAGACGCCGCCGAGGAGGCCGTCTCCAATGGCACCTCGGCAGGGGTCGCTGCGGCCGTAACCGCTGCCTACGCTGTCGCGAAAACCGTAGACGAGGGCTTCGACGCCCTTGAAGCCGCGTCCAAGGCCGGCGAATCGATGGTCTGGGCTGCGCTTTCCGAGACGGAGCGGGCTTCACTTATGGGCCGTGCTGCAGCGGCGAAAACCAAAATCCATTCGCAGCATGAAACGCTGGTTGCCCTGGATGAGGAGCGCCTAGCCGCGGAGGAAGCTCAGCGCCAGGCCGCTGAAGCCGAAGCCCAGCGCGTGGCCGCGGCTGAAGAAGAACGGATCGCGGCGGAACAGGCTGAGGCAAACCGGATAGCGGCCCAGGCCGAAGCGGACCGGCAGGCTGCGGCCCAGGCGGAAGCAAACCGGCGGGCGGCGGCACCGGCACCGGCACCTGCACCGCAGTATGTGGCGCCCCCTGCGGAGACCAACCCGTACCCGGGCTACACCGGACCGCGTTGCTACGCGCCCGGCGGCAAATCCTGGAAGCCCTGCTAGAGGCGCACCGCATTCAAAAGTAAAGGGCCTCCCGGACGACGAATAGTCGTTCCGGGAGGCCCTTTACTTTCCAGTTCGGGTTCAGCGGTAACCGATCCTAGCCGCGGCCTCCCCCGTGCCCTCCGCCGCCCCAGCCAGCGTGGTGGCTCGGATGGCCGTGGTGTCCGTGGTGGCCGTGATGGCCGCCGTGCCTGTCACTGACGTAGAGACTTCCGGCCAGCCGGAGATCCTCCACCGAGCGGCCCACATAGATAGGGACCTCCCCGGTGGGGGTTACCCACGCGCTCTCCGTCTCGTCCCAGTACTGCAGCGACCGCGGATCCAGTTCGATCTCCACCCGGTCCGACTCCCCCGGTGCGAGCGTCACGCTGCCGTACCCGGCGAGCTGCAGGTCCGGCGTCGGAACATCGGTGGGCAGGTTGCCCACGTACACCTGCAGTGTTTCTTCACCGGTGTAGTGTCCCGTGTTCCATACCCGCACCGAAACCGCTGCCTCCGGATCGGAGGCGTCCACCTTGTGCGTGGTCCGCAGTTTCCCGTAGTCGAACTTGGTGTAGGACAGGCCGTGGCCGAAGGGGAACAGTGGTGTCAGCCCCTGCTCGAGGTAGCCCTTGTAGCCCACAAACACACCCTCAACGTAGGGCACCTCGGGGTCCACAATCTCAATGAGTGAGAACGGGTTAGGCGGTGCCACCTGGACGGCCTGCTCATCGCTGGCCGGGAAGGTGACCGGCAGCTTGCCGGACGGGTTCGCGTCGCCGAACAGCAGCGCTGCCGTCGATGTCCCCTGTGCTTGCCCGGGGTACCAGATT
Organism: Arthrobacter sp. zg-Y844; assembly: GCF_024385465.1. GTDB lineage: Bacteria > Actinomycetota > Actinomycetes > Actinomycetales > Micrococcaceae > Arthrobacter_B. The sequence goes on along the minus strand of NZ_JANFLS010000003.1, from coordinate 158,090 downwards.
TCCATCACCGACGGGACGTCCTCGATCCACGGCATAGTCACCGGACCGCTCGTCGCCAGTACGACGACGGTATTCGGGTTTACTGCCGAGACCGCCGAAATGAGCCGGTCCTGGTCCTGCGGAAGCACCAGCGACCCGCGGTCAGCGGCCTCCCCGGTGTAGTCCCGCGCCACGATCACGGCCACTTCGGATTCGGTGGCGAGAGCCACCGCTTCGGCCATGGCCGGCGGCAGGACGTCCTCCGGCGGCGTCCAGCCGAAACGCATCATAGCCCCGGGCTGGTCGTTGAGTCCGCCGTTGAACTGGTTCGGCGCGTCCGTGGTGTAGTCGATCCGCACGGCCACGTTCTGTCCGGCGGTCAGGTCCACGGTCGCTTCCTGGGTGCCGAAGGGCGCCGCCGGTCCGGTGATGACTTCCTGGTCATCCAGGAACAGCCGGGCGGTGCCCAGATGGGTCAGGGACAGGGTGTAGCTTCCCGTGGTCGGAGCCGCCAGGGTGCCGGTCCAACGGACGGAAATCGGCTGGGATGCCAGCTGCGCCCCGATCCCCGGTACCTGGGAGGTGTTGATGGTATCGGCCGAGATGCCGGTCCGCAGATTCACCTGCAGCTCATCCCGGGCCAGCGCCGGTTCGCCTTCGAAGGTATTGATCCCGGTCCAGTAGCTCGCGGACACGTCCGTCAGCACTCCGCTGGGAACCGGCGGCGGGCCGGGAATCGTGTCGCCCAGGGACACCGGATCCGTACCGGGCGCCCACTCGACGGCTGATCCGGCAGCCCGCGCGGTGATCCCGTCCAGGATGGTGGTCAGCCGGGCGGGGTTGGGAATCGCACCGCTGCCGCCGCCGTCGATGTACCAATCGGCGTCGGAACCGATGACCGCCACGGAGCCGGCGTCGTCGTCCAGCGGCAGGGTCCTGTCCTCGTTCTTCAAAAGCACCGCCGCTTCCAGGGCGGCCTGTTCCGCCACAGCGGCGTGCTCGTCGAGCATTTCCGCGGGCACCGGCGGGTCGGCAGGCTGCGGGTTGATGAAGGAGCCGGCCGGCGGGTCATCCACGATGCCCTTGGCGAACATGGTGCGGGCCACCCGGCGGGCGGCATCGGTCACCCGTTCCTCGGAGACCTGGCCGTTCTGCACCGCCGCCAGGAGCGCGGGCCCGGAGAATTCGAGGCCCGGCCCGGCGACGTCGAGCCCCGCCGCGTAGTCCTCGAAACTGTGGGCGGCGTTGAAGTCCGAGGAGACGAATCCCGGGAAGCCCAGCTGGCCCTTGAGGATCTGGTTGAGCAGCGTGTCATTGCCGCAGGCGAACGGCCCGTTCACCCGGTTGAAAGAGCACATAATGGCGCCGGGATCACCCTCGCTCACCATGGTTTCCCAGGGTCGGGTGTAGGTCTCCTGCAGGGTCCGCTCGTCCACCAGGACATTCACGTGCCCGCGGCGGGTCTCGAAATTGTTCAGGTTGTAGTGCTTGGGAAGCGCCGAGATGTCCGCGCTCTGCTCCCCTTGGACCTGCCCCGCGGCAATGTCGCCGCTCAGCATCGGGTCCTCGCCGAGGTCTTCCCACATCCGCCCGTTGAAGGGCGTCCGGACCAGGTCCATGGTGGGGCCGGCGATGGCGTTGTAGCCGGTCGCCCGGGCTTCTTCCCCGCCCACGGCACCGTAGGCCTGGGCGAGTTCCGGACTGAAGGAGGACGCAAGTCCCACTCCGGCCGGCAGCGCCGTGGTGTCCTGGGTTTCCAGGGCGAGTCCGCAGCAGCCGTCCTTGCTGCGGATGGGCGGCAGGCCCAGTTCCGGCAGTCCCGGCCCGCCGCTTTGGATCAGGTAGGTCACCTTTTGTTCCAAGGTCATCACGGCGACCACCAGGTCCGCCCGCTCATCCGGCGTCAGTTCCGGGTCCATCCACGGCATGCCCGGCGGCGCCTGGGACGGGAGCGCCACCCGGGCTTCGGGTGTTAAAGGTGCCGCAGCGGCACCGGCTGGATAAAGGCTTCCGGCAACCAGCATCGCCGCAAGCGACGCCAGCCCGAGTCGTACTGATTTCTTTCGTTGATGCATGGCGGTTCCCTCATACTGGGCCGCGTTCACCCCCAGGGGCGCAGCGGTGTCAGTTGCCGCATCCGGCAAAGATGCGAGAGTTCGCAGAACGGGTTGGCCCCTCCCCGACGGGCGGCCCGTGTAGCTGACGTGCCGTTCCGGGTGGCGGGACGGCGGTGCGAGTGCAGGAAGGACGCTATGGGGCGGGAGGGGAAGGGACAACCAAGGTTCGCGGTATCGATTGCGGGAGGCGCGAATTAGCCCGGCGACCCTAAGGTTGCGGGCCGCCCTTGATTCCCCGCCGTACCAGGCGAAGAATTCTTCCCAAGCGCGGCAGGAAAACCAAAGGACCGGACACCATCCCGGCGTCCGGCGGTGTGCCGCCCAAAGGTGGTGGGCCGAATGGTCCCCGAACTCTCCCCTGGCGCCGTCGCAGCCCTGCGGACGTCCCTGTCCGGTTCCGTTGTCCTGCCCCAGGACGAGACTTACGACGACGCCCGCCGCGTCTGGAACGGCATGATCGACGTCCTGCCGGCGATGGTGGTGCGCGTTGCTTCCGTCGAGGATATTGCCGCGGTCCTCGCCTTTGCGCAGCAGTGGGACCTGCCGCTGGCGGTCCGCGGCGGAGGGCACAATGTGGCCGGCAACGGCACGGTCGCCGACGGCGTCGTGCTGGATATGGGTGGCCTGCGGGACGTCAGCGTAGACGCGGACAGCGGCACCGTTACGGTGCAGGCGGGAGCCACCATGGGCGATGTCGACGCCGCCACCGAACCCTACGGCCTGGCCGTTCCCATGGGCGTCGTCTCCGGCACGGGGGTGGCCGGGCTGACCCTCGGCGGTGGTGTCGGCTGGCTGACCCGCGTGCATGGACTGAGCATCGACAACCTGGAGGCTGCCGACGTCGTCACCCCCGGCGGCGAAGAGGTCCACGCGTCCGCCGATGATCATTCGGAACTGTTCTGGGGGCTTCGCGGCGGCGGCGGGAACTTCGGTGTCGTGTCGTCTTTTACCTTCCAGGCGCATCCGCTGCCCCCGCAGGTCCTCACCGGGAACCTGGCGTACGGCAATATGCACTGGCGCTCTGCGCTGCGCGCCTATGACGCGTGGGCGGCCGGCCTGCCCGATGAAATGACCACCATCATCAGCTGCCTGGTACCGATCGAGGAATGGGACATGGGAGACCAGCCGCTGATGGTGATCGGACTCGCGTGGGCTGACCCGGATCAGGAGGCCGGCGCCGCGTTGATCCGGCAGCTTACCGCGGCAGCTCCCCCTGACATCGAAGCGGTGGAAGCGGTGCCCTGGTCCGACTGGCAGACGGCCATGGACTCAACCTTCCCGCCAGGCTCACGCGCCTACTGGAAAAACGCCTCCATCGACCGGCTGGATGACGCCGCCATCGACGCCCTGGTCCGCGCCGGCTGCGAGCAGACCTGGCACGGGACCGGCTTTGACATCCACCATCTGGGCGGCGCCTACGGCCGGGTCGCGGACGACGCCACCGCCTTTCCCACCAGGGATGCCCCCTATTGGCTGAACATTTACGGCTTCTGGCAGGACCCGGCGGACGACGCCGCCCGTACGGCTTTTGTCCGAGGGGTGGCGAAGGCAGTGGAGCCGTTCTCCTCCGGCGCGCAGTACGTGAACTTCATGGGCGCCGAGGATCCGGTGGCGCAGGGCACCGTCCCGTCCGTCTACGGCCCGGACAAGCTGGCCCGGCTCACCGCGCTGAAGACCGCCTACGACCCGCAGAACCTCTTCCGGCGGAACCACAACATCGTGCCGACCGGGTAACGACTTAGGGTGCGTTCCGGGAGACGTCGTTCTGCATGGACGGATGGCTGGAGCACTCCCCGTGCAGGGTTATTGCCCGGTGGCCCGTGCTGACGGCATAGTCGACCATCAGCCCGTCCTCCCCTCGTCCGAAGGCGTTCCACGCCGCGCCGTCCGGATACGAAGGATCTCCGAGGACACCGCTGACTACCGCGGCCTGCCGACATCAGCAACAAACCATAGAGGAGGCCTGCGCCCGGATGCCGCTGAGGCGCCTGCGGCACCGGACTCCTCGCCTCCGGGCTCTCCGGACGCCCCTCCTAGCGGTCTTTCCGCCCACCCTAACCGACCGAAATTACCCAAAACCCCTTGACCCGGCCCCGGCGCCGTCGTACGTTCGTAATCAACCGCAAGGTTGAACAACCAGTACCTTGATTACACGTCTACAGAAGCTGACCGACCGCATGGACTCCCACAGCGACGAACCCCTTCTGGACAAGGCCTTCCTGGCCCTGGCCGATCCGGCCCGCCGCCAGATCATCGCCCGGCTTTCCCGGGGCCCTGCCACGGTCAACGAACTGGCGGAACCCTTCGAGATCTCCAAACAGGCCATCTCGAAGCACATCCAGGTCCTCGAACAGGCGCAGCTGGTCACGCGCAGCCGTGACGCCCAGCGCCGGCCCGTTCACCTGAATCCCGCACGGTTGGAGGCACTCACCGCATGGATCGGCCAGTACCGGCTGGTCCGCGAGGAGCAGTTCCGCAGCCTTGACGCCGTGCTCAACGCACAGGCCGCAGCGAAAGGCGGCCCGTAGGCAAAGGATTCATCATGACCAACGCACTGCAGCTCACCGTCCCGGAGGGTGTCCCCTTCATCGATTTCAGCCGCGAGGTGGACTATCCCGTGGAGCAGGTCTTCCGGGCGTACGCCGAACCGGACCTGCTGGTCCAGTGGCTGGGGCCCCGGGGAATGAAGATGGACATCAACCACTACGATTTCCGCACGGGAGGCTCCTACAGCTATATCCATACCGGGCCGGAGGGCGTGCCCTACGAATTCCGCGGCATTTTCCACACCGTGCGGGAAAATGAATCCGCGATCCAGACCTTCGAGTTCTCCGGCTATCCCGACGTCACCAGCTTGGAGTTCATGACGCTCGAGGCGCTCGACGGCGGCCGTACCCGGATCACCGCCCACGCGGTCTACCCCTCGATGGAGGCACGGGACGGCATGGCGGCCTCCGGCATGGAGTCCGGCGTCTCCGAGGGCTTTGACCGGATGGATGAGCTCCTCGCCCAGCTCCAGCCGGAGGCCCTGCAGGGAAGGGGCGCGTGATGAGCAAAAATCCCCTGACCTTGAGTGCCCCCGCGGGGGAACCCTTCCTGGAGTATCAACGCGACTTCGATTTCCCGGTCAGCGCTGTGTTCCAGGGACACACGGATCCGGACCTGTATCTCCAATGGATCGGCCCGGAGGAGCTGACCACTCGGATGGACGTGTTCGAGCCCCGGTCCGGCGGTGCCTACCGAGTAGTCCAGTCCACAGGCGACGGCGAGGAATATGCCTTCCACGGCATGTTCCACACGGTGCGCGAGAACGAGTTTCTGCTGCAGACCTTCGAATTCGAGGGCTATCCGGACGTGGTGACGCTCGAATACAGCACCTTCACCGAACTGCCCGGCGGCAGGAGCCGGGTGAGCGGCCGTTCCCTGTACCCCTCGGTTGAATCCCGGGACGAGTTCCTGGGCAACGGCATCGAAGAGGGCATGTCTGACGGCTACAACCAGCTGGATGATCTGCTCGCCTCCGTCCGGATAGGAAGGTAGGTGCTGAGCATGGACTGGACCCTTGAGGTGATGATCGTCCCGGTCAGTGACCAGGACCGGGCGATCGCTTTCTACCGCGACCAGGTGGGTTTTCGCCTGGATCACCGCACGTCCACCGAGCAGATGGACTTCGCGCAGCTGACACCGCCCGGCTCCGGCTGCTCGATTGTGCTCGGGGATCCGAGCTCCCAGCAGGGCATGGTGCCCGGTTCCCTGCGCGGACTGCAGCTGGTGGTGCCGAATGCGCAGGCGGCCCGGCAGGAACTGCTGGACCGCGGCGTGGAGGTTGGCGACGTCACCGTCTTTGACGAGCGCGACGGCGGAACCTTCTTCAGCTTCGCGGATCCGGACGGCAACGCCTGGACCGTGCAGGAGATGAAGGTCCGGGCGGACAAGCCACTGATTCCGCATGAGGCGCGGATCAGCTATCCGGCGGAGCAGCAGGCCTAAGCCGGGTCTTTTAACCTATGTCGCCGGGGCCTCCATCATGGAAGCCCCGGCGACTAGTACGCGCCGCTGGCGCAGGGAAGGGAAGGTTTACTGCACGGCCCAGTACACGCCGTCGTTGCCCTGCATCGAGAAGGTCGGCTCGACCAAGACCTTTCCACCGGACACCGCGTCAGCCGGGACGTCCATGCAGACCTGGTATTGGGCAGTGCCGCCCTTTTCCAGAGTCGGTACGTCGTAGTCACGCAGCGCTACCACTACCCCGGTCGCCGAGTCGTACTGCTTGGCATCGGTTCCCACGAACTTGGTTTCCAGATCCAGCCAGGGATCTCCTTCCTCATTGCCCACGTACTCAACCGTCAGGTCAACCAGCACATATTGTCCCGCTGGATCATCGTTGAGCGGGTTGACGGCCAAGACCTCCTGGGTGGCGTTGGTGTCCACACCGGTCACGGTGACGTTGTACTCCCCGACCCGTGCTGTTTCTCCCAATGCCTCAGTCTGCCCGGCGTGGCTGGAATCGGCCGCCTCAGCGGTGTCGTCTGCAGCGGGCTGCTCGCTGCCCCCAACGGATTCCGTGACCTCATCGATGACGTGCCCGTAATAGGCCTGTGTTGCCACCACCCCGACCAGGGACAGGACCACGAGGATGAGGCCCGCAATCGACATCCCTTTGGACCGTGACTTGTTCCTGACGGCAATCACCACCGCGGGGATAGCGAATCCCAGTCCGATTAGGCCAAGGAGGAATACGAGGTTATTGACGATGGGAACCCAACACAGCAGCAGGGACACAAGCCCGATGACCAGCGCCGTGATGGCCAGGCCCCGTCCGGCATCCGGGTTGCCGACAGCTTTGCCGGGCTGTTCAGGTCCACCGGAGAGGGGAGCATCAGGAACAGGCCCTTCGTCCTGTTGCCGGTCGGGAGCGGATTGCTTGAACGTGGTGTTGTTGTCCATTTGAATCTCCCCGTGTCGTGAAAACAGTCCCATGAATGCGCCACGTCTGCAGGGGTCCCGCGCTTCGACTCCGGGAAGGACCCAGTGGCGTTGAACTTTCTTGTTTCAAACAGGGGTGGAGGTTGGGGTATCTTCACGGTTCAGCGACGCTGGACAGCTTCATGACGGATAACCGTCGAATACCGTTCATCAGCGCCGAATACACCCAACGTACCCATGTGTGTGCATTTCCGCTTGCACAGTTAAAGATTAATTCTTCAACAATTGAGGCTCCATGAGATCGATCACGCAGACCCGCCACGGAGCTATGAGATGGCTCACCCTGCCCTTTAGTGCCCGGGGCGTGGGACGTAACGCAAAATCCGGGTGGCGCCAGCAGGCGTAATATGGATTGGCCCCTGAACTGGGCCTACCCCCACATTCCAAGGTGCGTTTTCTTGAAGTCCTCCTTTACCCAGGCATTGGCCCGCGGGCTGAATGTCCGGCACATCCGCTTCATGGCGCTCGGCTCGGCCATCGGCACCGGCCTGTTCTACGGGTCCGCATCGGCCATCCAGTCCGCCGGACCGTCCGTCCTGCTGGCCTACATGATCGGTGGCGCCGCTGTCTTCCTGGTTATGCGGGCCCTCGGCGAGATGGCAGTCCGGCATCCGGTAACGGGTTCGTTCGGCCACTACGCCAGCCGCTATCTGGGCCCGTTCGCCGGGTTCATCACGGGCTGGACGTTCGCTTTCGAGATGGCCATCGTCGCGATTGCCGACGTCACCGCCTTCGGCATCTATATGGGCTTCTGGTTTGAAGACGTGCCGCGCTGGATCTGGATCCTCGCCGTCATCCTGCTGATTGCCGCACTGAACCTGATGCGGGTGAAGGTCTTTGGCGAGACCGAGTTCTGGCTCTCACTGATCAAGGTCTCGGCGATCATCGCGATGATCGTCGGCGGTGCGGCCATCGTAGTCTTCGGGTTCGGACTGCCCGACGCCGCGAACCCCGGCCTGGATACGATGCTGGGTTCCGGAGGGTTCTTCGCCAACGGATTCTGGGGCCTGCTGGCGTCCTTCTCGATTGTGATGTTCGCCTTCGGCGGCATTGAAACCATCGGCATCACCGCAGGCGAAGCGGACAACCCCAAGAAGGCCATCCCCGCGGCAGTGAACACCGTTCCGGTCCGCATCCTGCTCTTCTACGTATGCGCCCTGGGCATCCTGATGATGATCTTCCCGTGGCAGGACATCAACGGCGAAACCAGTCCGTTTGTGCAGATCTTCGACACCCTGGGCATCCCGGCCGCGGCGCACATCCTCAACGCCGTGGTCATCACCGCAGCGATCTCGGCCATCAATTCCGACATCTTCGGTGCCGGCCGCGTCCTTTACGGCCTCGCACAGGAAGGCCAGGCGCCGGCGTCGTTCGCCCGGATTTCCCGGAACGGGGTGCCGTGGATGACCGTAGCGACCATGGCGGTGGTGCTGCTCGTCGGCGTCGTGCTGAACGCCCTGCTGCCCGAATCGCTGTTCACGATCATCGCGTCCATCGCCACCTTCGCGACCGTGTGGGTATGGCTGATGATCCTGCTCTCGCACATCGCCATGAAGCGGGAAATCAAGCGCCGGAACCTGCCGGCCTCGGAATTCGGTGTGCCGTTCTGGCCGGCCGCGTCCTATGCGGCACTGGCTTTCATGGTGTTCATCGTGGTGCTGCTCGGCATCATGCCGGACACGCGGGTGGCCTTGATTGTGGGCGCAGTATGGATCGCGCTCCTGTTCGGCGCCTACCGCCTGTGGGTCCGCGGCGACGGCCTGGTCCGTGCGGAACTGGCGGATGAAACGTACGACGACGGAACGCAGGGAGCAGCGGAAAGCCGGGTCTGATCTGCCCGCTGCCCTATCCCCAGTGGATCGCCGTCGCGATCACCGAGGCGAGCAGCCCTGCAACAGCGAGGATGCCTCCGAGCACCCGGTTCGGCAGGTCCAGCCAGGACGGCCGGTTGGTCAGGACCGTGTACAGCCCGGTGCACAGAGCGATCAGGCCGGCCGACCCCAACAGGCCGGTGAACCCGGTGGCCACCCCTTGGGCAATGATGAGCAGCAGCATCACCAGCCCAACAACCAGGATGGTCCACCGGGACCCGCCCACCGTCGTCGTGCGCTTCCTGCCCGAGTTTGCGCTGTGTCCCGCGTAACCACCAGTCATGTGATCTCCAGCCGGGGCCGCCGTTCCGCCCAGCACGGAATGCGGCGGTAGCCTCTTCGCTCAAAACGCTACTCCCGCTACCCCGGAAGAAGTCTGGACGCCCCGTGTGAATGGTGGACCCGTCCGGACGGCAGCCAGACGGTACGGAGCAGAGCCACCTGGAAACGCCCGAAGCGCAGTGTGATCAGCGGCCAGTCGGTCTGGACACGCCCCGGTCCGTCCGCTTGTTCCCGCTCCTGCAGGATTCGCCGGAGGCGGTGCCGCTGTTCCATCTCGGCTGCCCGCAGGCGGTGTTCCATCTGGGCAACCTCGATCTCCATGAGTCCCATGCGTGCAACGCTAGGCACCTTCCCGGGGTGCGGCCACAGCCTTGCGGACACCCTCGGTCCGCAGCCGAAAACCCTTCTGCAGCCCGGGCAATAAAACTCCCAACGCCCGGAGAACGAAGGCCACCGCGGACAACACCTCACCCGAATAGACTGGTCTTGTGCCTCATTCCTCCGCCGCCGGCCGCTTCGCTCCCAGTCCCACCGGTGAGCTCCACGTAGGAAACCTGCGCACCGCCCTGCTGGCCTGGCTCTTCGCCCGCAGCACCGGCCGCCGGTTCCTGCTGCGGATGGAGGACCTTGACCGGGTGCGCTCCGGCGCCGAAGCGGCCCAGCTGCGCGACCTAACCGCCGTCGGACTGGACTGGGACGGCGAGATCATCCGGCAGACCGAACGCACTGAAATCTATCTGGACGCCATCGACCGGCTGCGCAGTGCCGGACTCGTGTATGAATGCTTCTGCACCCGGCGCGAGGTGGCGGAAGCGGCGTCCGCCCCGCATGCGCCGCCCGGGGCCTACCCCGGTACCTGCCGGAACCTCACCGAAGAGCAGCGTGCCCGACGACGGCGCGAACGTCCCGCCGCCCTGCGCCTGCGGACGGAGGTAAACGAGTTCACCGTGACCGATGAGCTGCACGGCAGCTACACCTCCGCGGTGGACGACCTGGTGCTGCTGCGCAACGACGGCGTCCCCTCCTACAACCTTGCGGTGGTCCTCGACGATGCACTGCAGGGCATTGACCAGGTAGTGCGCGGGGATGACCTGCTGAGTTCGGCGCCCCGCCAGGCGTACCTCGGTTCCCTCCTCGGGCTGCCTCCGGTCAGCTACGCCCATGTTCCGCTGGCGCTGAACACTTCTGGCCAGCGGCTGGCCAAGCGCGACGGCGCCGTCACCCTCACCGACCTTGCCGCAGCGGGGCTGGATGCGGATGCCGTCCGGGCCCTGATCCTCGGGTCCCTGGGCCTGCCCGGGAACCTCAGCGAAGCACTGGCCGAATTCTCTCCCGCGCGGATCCCGCTGGAGCCGTGGATCTTTGAGGCCAAGGCCTACGTGCCCTAGGACGTGCAGCCCACGCCGTCGCCGTCCCGGTCAAACTTGGGATCCCAGCCGGCGTCGCCCGGTCGGATCGGCGCCACACCCGCGGCCTTCACTGCCGTGCAGTTGGCATAGACGGTTCCGGCGGGTGCGGCGGGTGCAGGTTCCACCGCGGGTGCGGCAGGTGCGGGTGCGGCGGGTGCAGGAGCGGCAGGTGCAGGCTGCGCGGCGTCGGCTGCAGCAACCGCTGCGGCAGGCACGGTGCCGTCCCGCGCGGGAACCGGCTCGTCCGGGCAGCCGGACAGGACGGCAGCGATCGCGTCATGCTCTGCCTGCGTCATCCACAGCCGGTATTCGGCTTTGACTGCAGTCTGGCGGGCTACATATTCGCAGCGGAAGTCCTTGTTGGCGGGCAGCCAGGTGGCGGCGTCGCCGTCGGACTTGGAGCCGTTGGCGGGCCCGTCGGCGGCCATGAGGTTCAACGGATCATTGGCCAGCTGCCGGCGTTCCTCGGCGGACAGCTGCTGCGCCCCCTTCTGCCAGGCATCGGAAAGGGCCACCACATGGTCGATCTGGACGGCGGTGCTGGTGGTGTTGCCGCGGACAAACGCAATGGTGGTTCCCGTGTAGGGATCCAGGAAGGTGCCCGAGGCAACCACGCATTCCCGGGTTCCATCCTTGTACACAATGTCCACGAGGTCGCGGGCGAGGATGTCGTTGCGGGTGTCGCAGCCGTTGTGATCCGTATCGGCCCAGGCCGGACCGAACTGCTCGCGGTCGTACCCGGTCTTCGGTGCGCGGCCCTTGATCGGGATGCCGGCCAACTGGTCCAGCGCGGTGCCTGCTGCGGCGGGCTCGGCAGGGGCGGCGGGCTCGGCAGGAGCGGACGGGCCCGCGGGTTCGGTGGACCCCGTCGCGGGTTGGGTCGCGGAGGACGGGGCTGGTTCGGAGCCGGTGTCGGTGGCGGGGGTGCAGCCGACTACGCCGAGGGCGAGCAGGGCAACGAGCGACAGAGCTTTGGTGCGTAGTGAAGTCATCGCCAACCATTATCTGCGGCATGGCACCGCCTGCCGCTCAGGCGCGCCGACCATGCTGCCCGCCGCCGTCGTACACAGAGACCCGTTCCCTCTTCCAATCAGTAGGCAGTGCCGCGTAAGTTCGGATAACCCAACCGGCAGTGGAGATGTCATGGCAACCAGTAAGAACGGCACCAAGGAAGTTTCGGCCCGGCAACCGTCAGCAGCCAACGGACTCGCGGCGGATGAACAAAGCCTGGACGGTCAGCGCGTGGCGGTCGCGGAGGACTATGCGCAGGAACTCGACGAGCTGCAGGAACTGAAAACGAAGGGCAAAAAGCTCAAGATCAAGGTCGACGACGACGCCTGGCGCCAGAACTACCCCTACGACACCAAGCTCAGCCGGCGCACCTATGACCGGCAGAAACGCCGGCTCCAGATTGAACTGCTGAAGATGCAGCTCTGGGTCAAGGAAACCGGGCAGAAAATGCTCATCATCTTCGAAGGCCGCGATGCCGCCGGAAAAGGCGGGGCGATCAAGCGGTTCGACGAGCACCTGAATCCCCGCGGTGCACGGGTGGTGGCATTGGAGAAGCCCACCTCCGAGGAGCAGACCCAGTGGTACTTCCAACGGTATATCCGCACCCTGCCCAGCGGCGGAGAGATCGTGATGATGGACCGCTCCTGGTACAACCGGGCCGGCGTCGAACGCGTGATGGGGTATTGCACCCCGGCGCAGTACCTGGAGTTTATGCGGGAGGTTCCGGAGCTCGAACGGATGCTCGTCAATTCCGGCACCCTGCTGCACAAGCTGTGGTTCTCGGTAGGCCGGGCGGAGCAGCTGGCCCGGTTCGCTGCCCGGGAAACGGATCCCGTGAAGCAGTGGAAGCTCTCCCCCACCGACTTGGCCAGCCTGGATAAGTGGGACGCGTACACCGAGGCGAAGGAAGCCATGTTCTTTTACACGGACACCGGAGATGCGCCCTGGACCGCAGTGAAGTCCAATGACAAGAAACGCGCCCGGCTCGAAGCGATGCGCCATGTGCTCAGCACAGTGGAATATCCGAACAAGGACAGCTCCATTGCGCATGCACCGGATCCGCTGATTGTCGGAAGGGCCTACAACCATTTTGAAGAGGACGATGAACCGCACGGCAGTTTCCCGGTGGTGAAGCCGCAGGGAAACGCTACGACGCAGGCCGCGGGGTAGCTGCAGCGGAGCCGTGCCGCTCACGGTTCAGACTCCGGCCAGTCGTTCCGCCCGTGCGGGCAGGGGCGCGCATAGGATCGCGGGGTGATTGCCCGCGAAATAGGAAACGGCCAACCCCTGGTGCTCATACACGGGTTTGGCGTGGACCACCGGATCATGCTGCCCCTGGAAGGCGCCCTTGGCGACCTTGCCTGGCGGCGCATCTATCTTGACCTTCCCTGGGCCGAGCACGGTTCGCGGACGCCGGCTGCCGGCGCCCAAGAGGTGGCAGACGGCGTCGTCGAGGAGATCAGGAACCGGCTGGGCGACGAGCCGTTTGCCCTGATCGGGAATTCCTTCGGCGGCATGGTGGCCCGGCACGTGGCCCATACCCTGAAGGACCAGGTGCTCGGGTTGGCAACCCTGGCGTCGGTGTTCACGGCGATCCACGAAGACCGGGTCCTGCCGCCCCGGCAAATCATTCACCGGGACCCGGCCCTGATTGAGGCCGGGGCAGATGGCTCGGCCGACTTCGAGGACGAGGCGGTCCTGCAGACAGCCGACGCTTTTGCGGGCTTCTCCGAGTACGTGCTCCCGGGCCTCCGGGGCGCGGATCAGGCACTTATGGAACAGATTGCCGCTGACTACGCGCTGGACACGGAGCCCGAGCTCGCCCACGCGCAGCCGTTCGAAGCGCCGTCCCTGCACATTTTCGGCCGTCAGGACCATGTCACCGGATACGAAGACGGCTGGGCAGTGCGGGAGAATTACCCGCGTGGCACCTTCACCGTGCTGGACGCCGCCGGGCACAACCTCCACCTCGAACGTCCCGCGCTGGTCTCAGCTTTGATGCGGGATTGGATCGAACGCGTCGAAATCCATGTCGGCTCCGGGTCACCGGCGTCCGCCGGACTGCCCTAGCCCTCGGCCCGGTATTCCTCCTCCAGCATTCCGAGCAGCATCTGGTCGTGGAACTCTCCGCGGTGGAACACAGCGGCGCGGCGGCGTCCTTCCTCACGGAACCCCAGCGACCGATACAGATGAATGGCCCGCTGGTTATAGGACCACGTCTGCAGTTCGGCCTTATGCGCACCCATTTCCTCAAAGACAATCCGCAGTCCGAGCTGCAGGGATTCCCTCCCCAGGCCCTGGTCCTGGAATTCCGGGCTGATGATAATTGCCATGGTGGCAATCCGTTCCGGAACGGATATACCCCAGACGCTGATATGTCCGATCAGCTTTTCGGCCGGATTGACAATGCTGTAGCCGAAACCGGACGGTGACTCGTTCTTGCTCCAGGTCCGAAACAGTGCCGCCGCGGCCTCCTGCGGGCGGACGGTGACCCGGTCCTGCTGCAGGATCGCCTGGGACGGGTCATTCCACCACTCGGCCAGGTGTGCGAGGTCAGGTTCACGAAGCTCGCGGAAGCGGACCCGCTCGCCGGTGAGCATTGAAGATGACCATTCCTGAAGACCCGCAGAATCATTCATGCGGCGATAATAGCGCACGGGTATTTGGGAGCCGGGACTGCACCGGAGGTTCAGGCGGAGGAGGGCGGACGACGACGACGGGGCCACCCCGACGCGTGAAACGGCGGTTCCATGCCGGTACCCGACCAGAAAGAAGTGAAACGCAGATCACGCCATTGTGATCCGCGCTACTAACATCCTAAACAGGGCACCCCGGACCCTGCCAAATTCCCCGAAGGAAGCCGGCGGCGGAAACCGTCAGTACTGCGTGAGACGATAAAACCATGCTCGAAACCCCTCCGCTCGTAGACGTTACCGACGTCATCCGCGTGGTCGGCGGATCGGCGTTTCAGCGGGGCCAGACCTACGCCAAGGGCGGCGCCGTGGAGACCCTGGAGTGGGATGCGCAAGGCGAGGTGCTGCGCGCGTCTGTTCGCGGCAGCGCGTCGGTCCCCTACCGGACCATGCTGCAGCTCGGCGCTAAACGCCAGGGTGATTACCGTCTGCTGGATAACCACTGCAGCTGCCCCCTCGGCTTCGACTGCAAGCATGTTGCCGCGGCAGCGCTGCAGAGCAACACCGAGCATTTGATTTCCCGGCAGGAACTCTCCGCCCCCGCCCTACGGCCATCCGTGCCGGCCTGGCAGCAGTCGCTGCAGACCCTGATCGATGCGGATCTGGCAGACAGCACCAAGCCCACGGAAACCACTCCCCTGGCACTGCAGTTCGAACTGCGGAACTTTGCCGCGGCAGCTGCGCCCCGCTGGGGCGCTCCCGCCCCGCGCAGCCGGCACCGGGCCACCCCCTTCCGCCTGGGGGTGCGTCCCGTGGTGCGAAACTCCAAGGGCAACTGGGTCAAGAACAACCTGGCGTGGAGCAACATCAGCTACCAGACCTACGGGCTGCGGCTGGATCCGGACCAGCACCGCTGGTTCTCCCAGTTCCCTGCCCTGCACCGCTCCAACGGGGTGAGCTACTTCGGGCAGAACGACTCCTGGCTGTACCTCGACGACTTCGCCAATCCCCTGCTCTGGCAACTGCTGGATGAAGCGGTGCGGCTGGGCATCCCGTTTGTCGGCACCAAGAAGGACGCCGCCGTCCGCGTCGGGAAACTCGCCACCCTGTCCCTGGATGTCCGGGCCGCCGGCGGGGACACTCCGGCGCCGCTGCAGCTGCTGCCGACGCTCGAAGTGGACGGCTCGCCGGTCCCGCTGGAAGATGCCGGGATTATCGGCAGCCACGGTATTTACCTCCGGTCTCCGCAGAACACCATCACGCTGGCACCCACGGCCAAGACCCTGACGGAACAGGACAAGGGCCTGCTGCTCCAAGGCGCCCCGGTAATGGTGCCGAAGGCAGACGCCGCGGTATTCCTCGAGAAGTTCTACCCGCGGCTGCGGCAGGTCCTGCCGGTCACCAGCAGCGACGACTCCGTGGAGTTCCCCGAGATCGAGCCGCCCGCACTGCTCCTCACCGCCGCCTTCGGCCCTGAGGACCAGTTGACCCTGACCTGGAGCTGGGTCTATCAGCACGGCAGTTCCCAGACCCGGCTGCCGCTCACCCGCACACCCCAGAGCGGCAAGGCAGGGGCAGCGGACGACGGCGATACCTCCTACCGCGACATCCCCGCCGAAGCTGCGCTACTGGCCGCCGCGGGGAAAACCCTGCACGCGGTACCCCGCAACCGGATCCTGCGCGAAATAGAGGCCGCCGAATTCACCGAGCATGTCCTGCCGGAGCTGGAGAAGCTCGACGGGGTGCGGGTGGAGATCGAGGGAACCCGGCCCGATTACCGGGAGCTGCTCGAGGCGCCGAAGCTGAAGATCACCACGGTGGAAACCGAACGCCGCGACTGGTTCGACCTCGCCGTGATGGTCACGGTGGAGGGCCGGCTGGTGCCGTTCGCGGACATCTTCAAGGCCATAGCGCAGGGCAAAACCAAGCTGCTGCTCGTGGACCGGACCTACCTTTCCCTGGACCGTCCCGAGTTTGAACATCTCCACGCCCTGATCAATGAGGCACAGGGCCTGCAGGAATGGGACACCGGAGAACTGTCCATCAGCCGTTACCAGGCCGGACTGTGGTCCGAACTGGAGGAACTGGCGGAGGAAACCGAGGAAGCCGTCGCCTGGCGGGAGTCCGTCTCGGCCCTGCTGGATCTGGAGTCCGTGGACCCGGTGCCGCTTCCCGCCGGGCTCCAGGCCAGCCTGCGGCCGTATCAGCAGGACGGCTTCAACTGGCTGGCGTTCCTCTGGGACCACGGCCTGGGCGGGATCCTGGCCGACGATATGGGGCTCGGCAAGACCCTGCAGACCCTCGCCCTGCTTGCCCACGCCCGGGAACGGCAGGCACAGGAAGAATCTTCCGCGGTAGCTCAACCCCGCCGGCCCTTCCTGGTGGTTGCCCCCACCTCGGTGGTTCCCAACTGGGCGTCCGAAGCCGCACGCTTCACACCGGGGCTGAAGGTGGTGACGGTCTCCGACACCAGCGGCAAGTCCCGCGTACCGCTGGCCGAGGTGGTGGCAGGGGCCGACGTCGTCCTCACCTCCTACGCGGTGTTCCGACTGGACTTCGCCTCCTACCGGAAGCAGGAGTGGGACGGCCTGATTCTCGATGAGGCGCAGTTCGTCAAGAACCGGGTGACCCGGGTGCATCAGTGCGCCCGGGACCTACCCGCGCCGTTCAAACTGGCCATCACGGGCACCCCGATGGAAAACAACCTGATGGAGCTCTGGGGGTTGTTCGCCATTGTGGCTCCCGGCCTGTTCCCTTCCGCCCGGAAGTTCGCCGACGAATACCAGCGGCCCATTGAACGCGGCGACAGCCCGGAGCTGCTGGCACGGCTGCGCCGGCGCATCCGGCCGCTGCTGATGCGCCGGACCAAGGAAGCCGTGGCCAAGGACCTGCCGGAGAAGCAGGAGCAGATCCTGGAGGTGGAACTGCATCCCAAGCACCGCAAGATTTACGAGACGCATCTGCAGCGCGAACGGCAGAAACTCATGGGCCTGATCCAGGACATGGACCGGAACCGCATGATCGTCTTCCGTTCCCTGACCCTGCTGCGCATGCTCAGCCTGGACGCTTCACTCGTTGAGCCGGAGGAGTACGACGGCGTGCCCTCGGCGAAGCTGGACGTGCTCTTTGAGCAGCTCGAAGACATTACCGCCGAAGGCCACCGGGCACTGATCTTCAGCCAGTTCACGTCCTTCCTGAAAAAGGCCGCCCAGCGCCTCGACGAGCAGGGCATCAAGTACGCCTACCTCGACGGCTCCACCCGCAACCGGGCCGAGGTCATTGCCTCGTTCAAGGACGGCGTTGTTCCGGTGTTCCTGATCAGCCTCAAGGCCGGCGGATTCGGGTTGAACCTGACGGAGGCGGATTACGTCTTCCTGCTGGATCCGTGGTGGAACCCGGCAGCGGAATCCCAGGCGGTGGACCGTACGCACCGGATCGGGCAGAAAAACAACGTCATGGTGTACCGCATGGTGGCCCGCGACACGATCGAGGAAAAGGTCATGGCGCTGAAGGAGCAAAAGGCGAAGCTGTTCTCCTCCGTAATGGACGACGACGCCGTCTTCAGTTCCGCGCTCACCGCCGACGACATCCGGTCGCTGCTCCAGTAGCGGAACTGCGTTGGGACTGCTGCAGTAACGGGCCTGTATCAGCAGCGGATCCCGACGTGAATTCGGCCACCCTGCATCTGGGGACAGCCGCTCAATCCCGCGCCGGCGCCGGATCGGCCGGATTCTACGGCGCGTGGAACCGATTACCTTGGAAACAGGGCCCGCTTCCGCCGTCGGACGGCGTCGGGCCGAGCAACATGCGTACCAAGGAAAGGCAATGAGCGTCCAGGAATCAACGCTGGTCCGGCCGGTCGAGACTCGCCCCAAGGATGAAGACGATCTGGTGCACATTTTCTGCACCCCCTGCAAGCGGCGGGCACGCAGCCGTGCACGCCGCCCGGTCCCCTACTGCGGCAAACAGATGCCCAACCGTCCGCTGCAGGACGATACCGGCGACCTTCCCGTGTGCGCGGTGTGCCTGGACCTGGCCCGGTCCGCCCCCTGTCCCCGGTGCGGCACCCAAGCCCGCTTCGACTGAGCCGAACCCTGGTGCTTGGTCCGGCGTGGCGTCCAAGCCCGCTTCGACGGCGGCCTACTGCCTGCACCACTGCCATTCCCTGCACGGGGTTTGATTTGTACAGTGGAGTGATGGCGAATCAGGAGCGTCCCATCGGATTCTGGCTCAAGCTCGTCGACCAGCTGGTCGACGACCAATTTGGTGCCAGCTTCGAAGAACATGGCGTGACCCGCCGGCAGTGGCAAATGATGAACCTGCTGGTTGAGGGCCCCGCTACCCAAAAAGAGTTGTCGGACGGCCTGCGCCCCTACTTTCCCGCAGTGGAGACCGGCACCTCCGCGGAGCTGATCGAGGAGCTGCGGGAATCCGGTTGGGTGCTGCTGGAAGACGGCCAGTACCAGCTCACCGACCTTGGCAGCCGAAGCCTGGAGAACCTCCGCGGTGCGGTGGACCGGATTCGGCAGCTGATGACAGACAACATCACCGAAGAGGAATACACCGCCCTGCTTGCCGTCCTGCAGCGGATGGCCGGCAATCTGGGGTGGGACGGCGACGTCGGGTCCGGCCCCCGCGTGGACACGTAGGTTTAGCGGTCCGTAACTACTTGCGCTGTGTCTGGGCGAGCAGTTCCTCGAAGGGCAGCGACTGCGCCGGATCCCGGCGCTTCTGCACCGGGGCATCCCCCAACAGCGCCACCAGTTCTCCGGCAGCACGGCGAACCCGCTGATCCAAAGTGCCCGTACCCGTTTCACCCGTCCCCCAGTCCCCCGGTGCGGCGTAGACAGCGGTGGGGGCCACCCGCGCACGGAGGTAGCTGAACATCGGCCGCAGGGAGTAGTCCAGGACCATGGAGTGCCGGGCACTGCCGCCGGTGGCACCAAGCAGTACCGGTTTCCCGTCCAGTGCGGTGTTGTCGATGACATCGAAGAAGGACTTAAACAGTCCGCTCATAGACGCGGTGAAGACCGGCGTGACCGCCACCAGGGCATCAGCGGCAATCAGTTCATTAATCGCCGCGTCCAGCCGCGGCGCCGCGTAACCCGTCACCATGTTGTTGGCAATGTCCACGGCGTATTCGCGCAGTTCGAAGGTGCTGACGCCGGCGCTCAGCCCAAGTCCCTCGATTTCAGTCTTGGTCGCCGCTGCCAGGGCGTCGGCAAGCATCCGGGACGACGACGGGACACCCAGTCCGCCCGACACCACGACAATCCTGCGATCCACCATGTTCGACTCCTCTTCATGCGTTTGCATGTTCATCTCAACTGCGGCGGGGACGGCATTATTCCGGTTCGGAAACCGAATCGGATGCAGCGCTGGAGCCGGCGGTTCCCGGGTAATCCTTCCGGCGGACCCGGGCATGGGTGCATCCGGATGAAAACACGATGAATCTCCCCCGGAGTGGGGAGGCGCAGATGGGGAGATCTTGGCTACGCTGGGCCGAAACGACCGTTTGTCATTTCCGCAAACCGTAGCCCAAAGCACCTAAGGGGAAAAATGAGTACGCCTTCGAACTACAACTACAACGCCTTCAGCGGGGGACAACCTGCTGCCACTCCTGCCGCGCCGCAGCGTCCGGCTGCAGTGGAGCGTGGCTTTTGGCTCCTGATCGCTTCTGCCGTTGTCAGCCTCATTGCCGGAATCCTTTCCATTGTCACCTTGATGTCGGATGAGGGCCGCAGCGAACTTGCCCGGGTCAGCGGGCTCAGCGCCGCTGAAGCGGACACGGCAGTAACCATCGGGATTGTTACCGGCGTCGTGATCGGCGTTATCAGTGTTGCGGTCAGCGTCCTGTTCGCCGTGTTTGCACGGAAGGGCCACAACTGGGCACGCATCGTCATCACCGTGTTCGCCGGGCTTTCCCTCTTCGGCCTGATCGGAATCAACGGCTCCCTCGAAGGTATCCTCAGCCTTGTTTCCATCCTGCTGGTCGTTGCCGGCGTGGTGATGCTCTTTACCGCCCCGGCCAGTGCCTACTTCAACCAGATGAAGCAGTACCGCCAGGCGAAGTCCCTGGGCTACGCCGGCTAGGCCGCTACACCGCAAAACCGTTTCTCCGCTGGCCGGGCCACCTACAAGGTGTCCCGGCCAGCGGCCTTTGGCGGACCCGTTGCCTAGCCGGCCGCAGCCCGGCCGGCAGCTCGTCCGCTGAACAGGCATCCGCCGAGGAACGTCCCTTCCAGCGAGCGGTACCCGTGCATTCCGCCGCCGCCGAACCCGGCGGCCTCCCCGGCTGCGAAGAGACCGGGAACCGGTGTGCCGTCGTCGGCCAGGACCCGGGACTGCAGGTCCGTTTCCAGCCCACCGAGGGTCTTGCGGGTCAGTACGGACAAGCGCACTGCGATCAGCGGTCCGGCCTTCGGATCCAGGATGCGGTGCGGTGCGGCGGTGCGGATCAGCCTGTCCCCCAGATAGGTGCGTGCCCCGCGGATGGCGGTCACCTGCGAATCCTTCGTGAACGGGTTGCGGATTTCCCGGTCCCTGGATTCCAGTTCATGCCGCACCGATTCCGCCGACAGTTCCGGCGCGTCGCCATGCACGGACGAGCCTTTGGCCAGCAGGTTCATGCCGGCGACGAGCTCCTCGACCGAATTGGCGGTAATGAAATCCTCGCCGTGGTCCAGGAACGCCTGGACGGGGGCAGGCACTCCGGCCGTGGCCCGTTTCAGGACGTCGCGGACTGATTTTCCGGTGAGGTCCGGATTCTGTTCGGACCCGGAAAGCGCAAATTCCTTGCGGATGATCGCCTTGTTCAAAATGAACCAGCTGTAGTCGGAGCCGCTGCGGCGCAGGTGCTCCAGGGTCCCCAGGGTGTCGAAACCCGGAAACAACGGCACCGGCAGGCGGTTTCCGGCCGCATCCAACCACAGCGAGGACGGACCGGGCAGGATGCGGATTCCGTGGTTCTTCCAGACCGGGTCCCAGTTCCGGATTCCTTCCACGTAATGCCACATGCGGTCCGGGTTGATCACCCGCCCGCCGGCAGCCTGGGCAATTCCGATGCCCCGCCCATCCACATGCTCGGGCACCCCGCTGAGCATGTTCGCGGGCGCAGGTCCCATTCTCCGGGGCCACGCTGCCCGGACGGCGTCATGGTCTCCGCCGATGCCTCCGGTGGTTATCACCACGGCGGAGGCACTGAATTCGAAGTCCCCGACTACGGTACGGCTGGAAGCGGTGCCGCGAGGCGCCGTCGTCGGCTCCAGGACGCTGCCGCGCACGCCGGTCACGGCTCCCCCGGTCAGGACCAGGTCATCGAGGCGATGGCGGAAGGCGAAACGCACCAGGCCGCGTTCGACGCCGTCGCGCACCTTGGCCTCGAAAGGCGCGGTGATCCCCGGCCCCGTGCCCCAGGTGATGTGGAAGCGCGGAACGGAGTTCCCTGGTCCGTTGGCGCCGTATCCGCCGCGCTCGGCCCAGCCCACCACCGGGAAGATCCGGTGCCCCATCTGCTGCAGCCAGGCCCGCTTCTCCCCTGCAGCGAAATGCACGTACGCTTCGGCCCACTTCCGCGGCCAATGGTCCTCCTCGCGGTCAAAACCCGCGGTGCCCAGCCAGTCCTGCCAGGCAAGCTCCACGGAGTCCTTCACCCGGAGCCTGCGCTGTTCAGGCGAATCCACCAGGAAAAGCCCGCCAAAGGACCACCACGCCTGGCCGCCCAGCCCCTGGGATCCCTCCTGCTCAAGCAGGATCACCGAGCGTCCGGCGTCCACGAGTTCGGCTGTGGCTACCAGGCCGGCGAGCCCGGCTCCAACAACAATGACGTCCGCGTCTTTTGGCTGCATCCGGCTCACGCTACCGGCGACGACGGGTACTGGCCAGCAGCGTGGTGCAGGCGTGTCCGCAGCCGCTCCTCGAGTCCGAGTGTGTCCCTAAGGGGTTCTAGGTTAGGGCAGAGGTTTCTAGACTGGAGGTAGGGCCGCTAGAGCCGGCGGATGCCGGTGTCGGCTGGACATGAATCGGAGAAACCGCATGAGCGAACAGAGCGCCAACAAGGAAAAGGACTCCAACCGGACGCATTCGCAGGAGCCGTCCGAAGGTGAGACCAACGAGCAGGAAAACGAGCAGCGCGAGCACACCCAGGAGCCGGCCGAAGGTGGCGAAGACCAGAGCTGAGTAGGGCAGATCCGCGCGGGCCTGGAGCATGCGCCCGGCAGTAAGGAAGCGCTGCGACAACGGAACAGGCCTCCGGTTCCCGGTTAGGGAGCCGAAGGCCTGGTTTGTATGTTCGTCGTCTCGTCAGCTGGCTGCTGCCTTGGGGGCCGAGTTCTTGGCTTCGCCCAGCACATCCGAATCCCGGCTCTGGTCGACTACAGGACCTGTTCCTGCAATCTCCCGCAGCTGCGCGATCCCGGCCGCTGCTTCCCGCTTGGTTTCAAAAGTCGTGGACACTGCCATCAGCGTTCCGTCGCCGGCAATGAGCTTAATGCGGAAACTTCCCTCGTGGGCGTCCACCAGCTTGAAGTAGCCCGACATCGCTTACCTCCTTGTAAGGGGTGTATCAGTGCCTTCAATGCTAAGTCACCTTATGAGTTTGCGGATCCCCCGCCGCAAGAATCGAGTAGTGCGAAATGCAATTGTGATCTGTTCCTAGACTGGACCCATGGCCGATACCGTCAGTCCGGAGCAGCGCAGCCGCAACATGTCGCGCATCCGGGGCAAGAACACCAAGCCTGAACTCCTGATCCGCGGCATCCTCCACGCCGCGGGTTACCGGTTCCGGTTGCACGGCTCCTTCGGTAAGACCAGCCTTCCGGGCAAGCCTGACCTGGTTTTCGCCGGGCGCAGGAAAGTCCTCTTCGTCAACGGTTGTTTCTGGCACTTCCACTCCTGCCGGGCCGGGCAGCACGCCCCAAAGACCAATAGCGAGTTCTGGGCCGCGAAACGCAAACGCACGGTCGAGCGGGATGCGGCGGCCCAGGAACGGCTGGCGGCCGGAGGTTGGGACGTCCTGGTGGTCTGGGAATGCGAACTTCGGGACCGCAGCATCCTCGAAGAACAACTGCGTACCTTCCTGGGCCCGCCCGGACAGGTTCGCGCGACGCCGGCAGCCACCGGTGCGCCGGCAGCCACCGGTGCCAACGGATCGACGTCGGCGGAGGCGTCGTCGTCGGCGGCACGGCCACTAGACTTCGAACCAGACGAACCAGACAGGCTCCAAGGAAACTGAGGCACACACCATGAGTAATTCGGACAACGGCAAGCGCGGCGTTCTTTTCGACGTAGACGGAACCCTGGTGGATTCAAACTATCTGCACGCCGTCGCGTGGTGGCAGGCCTTCCGCCGGATGGAACATGACGTTCCGATGTCCGCCATCCACCGCGCCATTGGCATGGGCGGCGACAAGCTCGTGGAGCATCTGCTGGGTGAAGACCGCAACAAGGACGAGGATGAGCAGCTCGATGCCACACACGGTGCCATCTTCTCCACCTGGTGGCCCTCGCTTCGGTCTTTCGACGGCGCCAGCGAACTCCTGAAGGCCTGCTCGAAGAAAGACCTCACCGTGGTCTTGGCATCCTCCGCTTCCGGAGCCGAACTCGAGTACCTGCGCACCGTCATCGACGCCGACTCCGCGATCACCGATGCCACCAGCTCCGCAGACGCCGAAGCCAGCAAACCCTCCCCGGACATCCTCGAAGCTGCCCTGGAGGCCGGTGGCCTGGAAGCCGCGAACACCGTGTTCGTGGGCGATTCGGTGTGGGACGTCAAGGCAGCCGGGAAGCTCTCCATTCCCACCATCGGCCTGACCTGCGGCGGCACGAGCGAAGCCGAACTGCGCGAGGCAGGCGCCCGCGAAGTCTACGAAAATCCGCGGGCACTTCTTGCTGCCCTGGACACCAGCCTGCTGGGCGAACTCCTCGCCCAGGGCTAACCGAGAGGACATTGTGACTACTGAACCCACCGGCCCCGCAAACGACGCCGAGGACCCGCTCGGTCCCAGCGCCCCGCAACCCGGCCCCACCGGCGAACCCCGGAGACCAGGCAGCGCCTCGCATTCGGCCGGCAACATCCGCGACGATCAGGGAACCTCACCTGCCGGCGCGGTCCCTGCCGCACAGGACAAGGCCGACGAAGCAGCCGAGGCCGAGGGTCCCGCAGAGTAAGCAGCAGGCTGCAAGAGGCGACGGTCGGGCTATTTCAGCAGCCCGGCCGCCCGAAGCGCATCCGCCATGGCCCCGGTGGGCGCGCTGGCCTTCGGTGAGCTGGTTTTCGGGGCGCTGGCCTTCGGGATGCCGGCGGCACCTTGAGCCTTGGCCTGGTTGGACCTGCCCGGATTGGTCCTGCCCGTGCCGGGTTTCTCGGCCCTGGACCTGGCGGTGCCCGACTGGGTAATGCCGGGCTTCGCGCTGCCCGGCTTGGTGCTGCTCGGCTTGGTGCCCTCGGCTTTGCGGCTTCCCTGCGGAGGGCGTCCGGACCGCCCGCCGGGCTCCGCGGCGTCGTCGTCAAGCCGCAGCGTCAGCGAAATCCGTTTCCGCTCCGGGTCCGCCTCCATCACCTTGACCTTCACCACCTGTCCGGACCGGACCACCTCCCGTGGGTCCGAAATGAAGGTGTGCGACATCGCGGAGATGTGGACCAGCCCGTCCTGGTGGACTCCCACGTCCACGAAGGCGCCGAAGGCAGCCACGTTGGTGACCACGCCGTCGAGGACCATTCCCGGACGCAGGTCCGAGATCTTCTCGATTCCCTCCGAGAAGCTGGCTGTTTCAAAAGCGGGCCGCGGGTCCCGCCCCGGCTTCCGCAGCTCGGCGATGATGTCCAAAACGGTCGGAAGGCCTACCTGGTCATCCACGAACGCTGCGGGGTCCACACCCTCCAGGGCCGCTCCCGACGCGCTCATGGTCGCCCCGGACGCAGCCAGGACCTTCCGGGCAATCGGGTAGGACTCCGGGTGGACGCTGGTCCCGTCCAGCGGTTCCTTTCCGCCGCTGACGCGCAGGAACCCGGCACACTGTTCAAAGGCCTTCGCCCCGAGCCGAGGCACCTTCATCAGGTCCTGCCGGCGGGCAAACGGCCCGTTCGCATTGCGGTAAGCCACGATGTTTTCGCTGAGCAGCGGACCGACGCCGGCCACCCGGGTCAGCAGCGACGGGGAGGCTGTGTTCACGTCCACCCCCACGGCGTTCACGCAGTCCTCAATCACCGCATCCAGCGAACGCTCCAGCTTCGCCGGCGTCACGTCGTGCTGGTACTGGCCCACCCCGATGGACTTCGGATCGATCTTCACCAGTTCCGCCAACGGATCCTGCAGCCGCCGGGCAATCGAGACGGCGCCGCGCAGGGACACATCCATGCCGGGCAGCTCGGCCGAGGCAAGGGCGGACGCTGAGTACACGGACGCACCGGCCTCGGACACCACCAGCTTGCCCAGCGACCCGCCCGGGACCAGCTTCATCAACTCGGCAGCGAGCTTATCCGTTTCCCTGGAAGCGGTGCCGTTGCCGATGGCAATCAGTTCCACCCCGTGCTGCTTCACCAGACCGGCCAGCGTGGCCAGGGCGTCATCCCAGCGGCGCACAGGCGCATGGGGATACACCGTATCGGTGGCAACCACCTTGCCGGTGCCGTCCACCACGGCAACCTTCACGCCGGTACGCAGCCCGGGATCGAGTCCCAGAGTGGTCCGGTTTCCGGCGGGTGCGGCCAGCAGCACATCCCGCAGGTTGGCCGCAAATACCCGCACCGCCTCGGTTTCCGCCTCCGTAAAGAGGCGGACACGCAGATCCACCGAGAGCTTGGCGAGGATCCGCCGCCAGGCCAGCTGCACGGTGGTCATCAGCCACGGGTCAGCGGGACGCCCGCGGTCCGCCACCCCCAGACGGGCCGCCACGGAGCGTTCGTATCGGGCGCGGGCCGCAGCCAGGACTTCGGCATCGGCCGGATCCCCCTCCGTCAGGGCCAGTTCCAGCATGCCTTCCTTCTCGCCGCGGAACAGGGCGAGGACGCGGTGTGACGGCATCCCGGAGGGAGACTGGGAAAAGTCGTAGTAGTCGGTGAATTTCCGCCCTTCGGCTTCCTTGCCGGGACGCACCTGCGAGCGCATCCGGCCCTGGCGCCAGAGCTTCTCGCGCTGTTCGGTCAACAGGTCCGCGTCCTGGGAAACCCGTTCGATCAGGATGGCGCGTGCCCCGGCGAGCGCCTCGGCCGCATCCGGGATCCCCTCGCGCACGTACCGCGCGGCCTCAGCGTCCGGGGAACGCCGGGGATCGGCCAGCAGCGCATCCGCCAGCGGTTCCAGTCCCGCTTCCCTGGCTATCTGGGCCTTGGTCCGCCGCTTGCTGCGGTAAGGAAGGTAGATGTCTTCCAGGCGGGACTTGGTCTCGGCGCCGACGACGGCCTCCCGCAGTTCGTCCGTCAGCTTCCCCTGGGCAGCGATGGCCTCGAGGATGGCCCGCCGCCGGTCCTCCAGTTCGCGCAGGTACCGCAGCCGCTCGTCCAGGTCCCGCAGCTGGGCGTCATCCAGCGTGCCGGTGGCCTCCTTGCGGTACCGGGCGATGAACGGAACCGTGGCGCCGCCGTCGAGCAGGCCCACCGCCGCCCGGACCTGCCAGGGCGCTACCCCCAGCTCGGCGGCCAGTTGGGCAATCACCTGCTCATCGGTGGATCCGGAAACATTGACTGGTTCTACGGTGCTAAGACTCACCCGGCCAATTGTTCCCCATTTATCCGGCGGATGGGCGGATGCGGAGCGCGGTGGCTAGTCCTGCTCGGTGAACAATTGACGCCGGGCGCTCAGCAACTCCACTTCCGGCCGGCCCGCCACCAGCCGTTCCGCGGCATCCAGCACATCCACCACGTGGGCACGGTCCGCCGCCACAATGCCCACGCCTATCCCTGACCGGCGGTGCAGGTCCAGGGAGCTGACCTCTGCGGCGGAGACATCGAATTTGCGCCGCAGTTCCGCAAGGATGGGCCGGACGACCGACCGTTTCCCCTTGAGGGAATGCACGTCCCCCAGCAACAGGTCCAGCTCCAGCGCCCCTATCCACATGGCTCCCATCCTTGCCGCAGACGCCGTGCATGTCACGCACCCCTGCGGCCGGCGCCGTGCCGGTGTTATGTTCGAATCATGAGTTCTCCCCTCCGCGAGCGCCGCTCTCCGCGGCGGCGCAACCTGGTTTCCGGCTTGCTTTTCGGGATCGGACTGGCTGCCTTCGTCGACGAAGTGATATTCCACCAGCTCCTGCAGTGGCATCATTTCTACGACCGCTCCACTACGTCTGCGGGGCTGTTTTCGGACGGGCTGTTCCATGCCTTCGGCTGGTTCGCCGTTGTAGCCGGCCTCTTCCTGTTCGCCGATCTGCGCCGGTGGCATGAGGCTCTCCTGCAGCGGTGGACCGGCGGCGTCCTGCTGGGTGCCGGCATGTTCCAGCTCTATGACGGCACGGTGCAGCACAAGCTCATGGGGCTTCACCAGATTCGCTACGAGGTGGATCTGCTTGTGTACGACACGGTTTGGAACGTCATCGCGGTGCTGTTGATCATTGCCGGCGCGTTCCTTACCTACCGCACCCGCGCTGCCGTCCCGCGGGAATCGACAGCCTCAGCCGATGCATAACCACGGCAGCGGCTTTCCCGTAGAGTCGCTGTTCTTCATTCCCGCCGTAGTTGCCCTGGTTGTCTACTGGGCGGGCGCGCGTTCGCCGCGCTCCGGCCGCTGGCCCTGGTACCGGACGGTTTTCTTCACGCTGGGTGTGGCCGCCGTGCTGGTTACGGTCCTGAACCCGTTGGCCGAACTGGCGCATCGGGATTTCGCTGTACTGAGCTTTTCGCATCTCCTGGCCGGGATGCTCTCGCCCCTGCTGCTGGTGCTCTCCCGGCCGTTCACCCTGGCACTACGCACCCTCGATGTTTTTCCGGCCCGCCGGCTCTCCCGGGTGCTGCGCAGCCGGTTCGCCCGGTTCCTGTCCTTCCCGGTCACCGCCGCGCTGCTCAACACCGGCGGCATGATCCTGATGTTCCGCACCGGGCTGCTGCAGGCAATGCAGGAGTCGATGCCGGTGCACTGGCTGGTGACCTTCCACCTGCTGGCCGCCGGCTACCTGTTCACGGCTTCCATCGTGGGACGGGATCCCTCCCCGCACCGGGCCGGTTATCGGCTGCGGGCAATCGTCCTGGTGCTTTCCATCGCTGCGCACAATATCCTCGCCAAGGGCATCTACGCCGACCCGCCTCCCGGGATCCCGGCCACGGCCGCGGAACACGGGGCGCTGGTGATGTACTACGGCGGTGGAATCCTCGAACTGGTGCTGATCGTGCTGTTGTGCCGCCAGTGGTACGCGTCAGCGCGGCCACGCGGCAAGGTCGCGTCCGCCGTCCACCCTCAGTAGCGTGAACTGCTCAAGCCGCGAAACCAGTAGCCGGGGCTGATCGTTCAGTAACCCCAACCATTGTGCAGAGCATCACCATCCCTTAACAATGGACTATGACGGTTACCCTCAGGTCCCTGGAAACTGCGATCCCGCCCACTGTCCTGGTGCAGTCCGAAGTCCGCGACACGTTCGCAGCCCAGCCCGGCCTGACCCGGCTGGGTGAGCGTCTGGTGCGTACCTGCTTCGATTCGGCGGCCATCGACACCCGCCGTACGGCACTGGCGGAACTCTCGCTCACCGACACCTCGGAAAATCCCAAGTTCTACGATGCCCGCAGCGGCCTGCTGCTGCGGCCCAGCACCAAGACCAGGAATGACATCTTCGCGGTGGAGGCCACGAAACTCTTCATCGAAGCCGCCTCCAAGGCACTGGACGCCTGTGCCGGTATCGCCCCGTCGGATATCACCCACGTCGTCACCGTGTCCTGCACGGGCTTCTTCAACCCCGGCCCGGATTACAAGGTGACCCGGGCGCTGGGGTTGAATCCGTCCGTGCAGCGCTACCACCTGGGCTTTATGGGCTGCTACGGAGCCTTCCCGGCCATGCGCGCCGCCAAATCCTTCTGCGAGTCGGATCCCGACGCCGTGGTGCTGGTGGTCAGTGCGGAGCTGTGCTCCCTGCACGTCCGCACGTCGAATGATCCGGACGCCATCATGGGGTCCTCACTATTCGCCGACGGTGCAGCAGCGGCCATCATCACCGCCCGCGAAGACCTTCCGGACTCGGGACCGGCCATCCAGCTGGACCACTTCGAAACCATCCTGACCCCGGTGGGTGAGGAGGCCATGGCCTGGAACATCGGCGACGAAGGCTTCGAGATGGTGCTGGGCACCTACGTCCCGCACATCATCGACGACCACATTGTCGGCGCACTGGAACCCCTGCTGGCGCACGTCGCATCGGTCAGCGCCCGGCCCTACCGGGAGATCGAGCACTGGGCCATCCACCCCGGCGGCCGCAGCATCCTGGATAAAGTCGAGGCGAAACTCGAACTGAGCGAACAGCAGCTGGTGCCGGCCCGGGAGACCCTGCGCACCGTGGGCAACATGAGCAGCGCCACCGTACTGTTCGTGCTCAAGTACATCCTGGAACAGCCCTTCAGCGGCGGGAACGAACGGATCTGCTCCATGGCCTTCGGCCCGGGCCTCACCGTGGAGACCGGATTGTTCACCCGGGTCGGCGGACCGGTGCAGCCTTCGGCAGCGGTGTCTGCGGAACTGGCAGAGCCGGCGGGGGCAGTGCCGGCGGAGGTCCCCGCCGCAGTATGATCGCCGTTTTTCCCTCCCTGGCCACCCGGGCAGTAGACGCGGTGGAGGAAATGGACCGGCCCGACGCCGACCTGCAGCGCCTCGAGCGCACCTACGCCCAGTTCTGGCTGGTCAATGCGGTGGTCTCGGGGTGGCGGCGCAACTATGTCCGGTACCTTCGTCCGATCTTCGCGGCAAGCGGCGGTGGCACGCTGCTGGACATCGGCTCCGGCGGCGGGGACGTTCCCCGCTGTATTGCGCGCTGGGCCCGCAGGGACGGGTTGGCCGTGGAAATCACCGCCATCGACCCGGATCCGAGGGCGCACGCGTTCGCCTCCGCGCTGCCGCCGCTGCCGGGATTGTCCTTCCGCCAGGCGTACAGCAGTGAGCTGGTTGCGGAGGGGCGTTCCTACGACGTCGTGATTTCCAACCACATGCTCCACCATCTGGCACCGGCGGAACTGCAGGCGCTGCTGGCGGACTCGAGGCGGCTGGGCCGAAGGCTCTGCCTGCACAGCGACATTGAGCGCAGCCGCTGGGCCTACGCCCTGTTCTCCGTCGGAACCTTGCCGTTTTTCCCCGGCTCGTTCATCCGGCCCGACGGGCTGACCTCCATCCGCCGCAGTTTCACCGCGGCGGAGATCGCCGAGGTGGCGCCCCTGGGCTGGCAGAGCCTGCAGCAGCGGCCGTGGCAGAACCTGCTGCTTCATTCACCGCACTCCTGTGGAGCTGACCACCGTGCGGGTTGACCTGCCGGCCGTCGCCGCGGAAGAAGCCGCCTCGTCCGTTCCCCGCCGCTCTTCCGAAGTGGTTGTGGTGGGCGGCGGGCCGGTGGGGATGTATCTGGCCGTCCTGCTGCTCCAGGAGGGGGTGTCCGTCCAGGTATTGGAACAACGGCTGAACCGCAGCAGGCATTCGCGGGCCATCGGGGTGCATCCTCCGGCCCTGGCGTCACTGGCACAGGCAGGCATCGCCGGCACCATGACGCGGGAAGGGACCCGGATCACGCAGGGGGAAGCCCGCAGCGCCGGGCGGACCGTGGCCCGGCTGGACTTCGCCGCGGCGTCGGCCCGGTACCCCTTTGTGCTGACCCTGCCGCAGGTGAGAACCGAGCAGCTGCTGGAGGAACGCCTCAGAGCCCTCGACCCGGGAGCACTGGTCCGCGGCGCCCGGGTTGAGACCTTCAGTGACAACGGCGCCGCCGTCCGGGTGCACGGGATCCACGGTGAAGAACCCTTCACCACACAGGCGTGCCTCCTCGTGGCGGCCGACGGCGCCCGGTCACCGGTCCGGTCCGCACTGGGCAGCGGCTGGGCTTCGCGTGAACTGCCGGACACCTATCTGATGGGCGACTTCCCGGACGGCACCGGTGACGGGACGCTGGCCGTGCTGTATCTCGAGCCGGACGGGATTGTGGAGTCTTTTCCACTGCCCGGCGGCCTGCGTCGCTGGGTGGTCCATACCGACGCACTGCAGCAGGATCCCACCGTCTCCGGTCTCGCGGAGCTGGTGCGGCAGCGGACCGGGCACCGCCTGGAGGTGGCCGGAAACTCCATGCTGAGTGCTTTCGGCGTACAGATCGGACGGGCGCACCGGTTGGTTTCCGGACGCACGGTCCTGATCGGGGACGCGGCACACCAGATCAGCCCGATCGGCGGACAGGGGATGAACCTGGGCTGGCTGGACGCCGCTGCCGTTGCGCCGATCATCGCGGCATCCCTGCAGGGTAAACCGGTGGGCAGGGAACTGCGGGAGTTCGAACGTCGGCGCCGCCGGGACGCCGTCGTCGCCTCCGCCCAGGCACAGATCAATATGGTGCTGGGCCGGCCGCTGCCTGCGGGGGTGATGGCCCTGCGCAACGCCGGGCTGGAACGGATGTTCCAGGTCCCGGCGCTGGGCGGGGCCGTTGCACGGCGTTTCACCATGCAGTAGGTGCTTACGGCGCGGTGGTGCCGGCCTTTTCCGTGCCGTCGGTCCGCGGTGCGGACTCCCGGCGGCCGGCATCCGGCACGGTAGCCGGTTCGACGGCGGACATGGCACCGGTGTGCAGCATCTCCGCACCGCCGGCCAGGCCCGGTTCGACCGGGTTGGAGGAGGTGGGCTTGATGTCGAGGGTCCGGCGCAGGGCCTTCTCCTTGATGAACAGCACCGCAACCAGCGCGATGATAGCCACCGCGGCGGCGATCTTGAAGATATCCGCAGTGCCCTCCGCATACGCAATCCGGAAGAACATCTGGACCTCCGGCGGGAGCCCGCCCAGGTCCAGCGTGGCGGTGGTGCCGCCGCCGTTGGTCGGCATGCCGGCCTTGTCCAGTTCCTCTGTTACTCGCCGGCTGACGGAGCTGGAAAGGACAGCGCCCAGTACCGAGACGCCGATGGCGCCGCCCACGGTGCGGAAGAAGGCAACGGACGCGCTGGCGGAGCCGACGTCGCTGACCTTGACCGTGTTCTGCACGGCCAGCACCAGGTTCTGCATCAGCAGGCCCATGCCCACACCGAGGACGAAGATGAACAGGCTGACGAGGATCATGTCGGTTTCATGGTTGATGAAGCCGGCCAGCGCCGTCCCGAGGATCACCAGGACCGTGCCGATGATCAGGAACCGCTTCCACTTGCCGAAGCGGGTGATCAGCATGCCGGACCCTACGGACCCGAGGAGGTTGCCGGCAATCATCGGCAGCATCAGCAATCCGGCCTCGGTGGGCGTGAAGCCGCGTGCCAGCTGGAAGTACTGGCCCAGGAACGTGGTGGAACCGAACATGGCGATACCTACCGCAACCGAGGCGATGATCGCGAGGGCGGTGGTCCGCTGGCTGATGATCTTCAGCGGAATGATCGGCTCGGCGACCTTGGACTCCACCAGCACCAGCAGGGCCAGCAGGATGACGGATCCGCCCACCATGGCGGCCGTTTCCCATGACCACCATTCGTAGTAGTCGGGCTTGCCGGCGAAAGAGACCCAGATCAGGAGCAGGGAGACGCCTGCGGTAAGCAGGATCGAGCCGAGCCAGTCGATCTTGGCGGGACGGCGTACATGCTGCAGGTGCAGCGTGACCTGCAGCAGGAAGAGGGCGACGACGGCGAGCGGAACGCAGAGGAAGAAGGTCCAGCGCCAGCCGAGCGGGCTGTCCACGATGAAGCCGCCCAGCAGCGGGCCGCCGGCGGTGGCCACCGCCATCACGGCGCCCATGTAACCGGAGTACCTGCCGCGTTCCCGCGGCGGAATGATGGAACCGATGATTGCCTGGGCCAGTGCCGTCAGGCCGCCCATGCCCAGGCCCTGGATGACGCGTGCGGTCAGCAGCAGGTCCATGGAATGGGAGAAGCCTGCGAGGACGGACCCCGCAACAAAGATGACGATGCTCAGCTGCACCAGCAGCTTCTTGTTGAACAGGTCCGCAAGCTTGCCCCAGATCGGGGTGCTTACGGCGTTGGCCAGCAGGGCGGCCGTGACCACCCAGGCGAAGTCGGTCTGCGTTCCGTGCAGGTCGGCCATGATGGTGGGCAGCGCGTTGGCCACGATGGTGGTGCTCAGCATTGCCGTGAACAGCGCGGCCAGCAGGCCGGTAAGGGCCTGCAGGATCTGTCGGTGGCTCATGTCACCGGGGACGTGTTTCTTCCGGGCGGTCTTGGAATCGGTCACTTAGTTGTTAGCTCCTGCGGATCGGATACGGGGGTTTCCAGCGTCGGCTCGGCGGCTCCGGGCGCTCGGCGGATGGAGGTGAAGAGCGCATCTGAGAGCGCTCCAAGGGTGTCGGACGCGAGCTGCGCCTGGTCCTCGGACCAGGCGGCAAGGGCTTCCTGCAGCAGGACGGCCCGGGCCTTGAGTGCTTCGCGGAGGACTGACTCCCCCAGCTCGGTCAGGCTGATCAGGTAGGCGCGGCGGTCCTGCGGATGCGGGCGACGCCGGACGTAACCGAGTTCTTCCAGTTCTGCGACGTGGCGGCTGAGTCCGGCAGGGCCGACACCGAGTTTGGCGGCAAGCTCGGTCGCCCGCAGCTCGCCGTCTTCGCCGATCATCCGCATGACGCCCTGCAGCGCCACGCCGGGTCCGCCGATGTCGGCGCTGTGCTGGGTCACGCACCGCAACGTACGTTGCAGGGCGAAGATCTTCCGGATCAGGTCATCCGCCGTTTCCTGTTGCATAGGCATGGGGATGGGTCTCCGGGAGGTTGGTACTGATAGTTGACCTAGGCAACTATACGCGGAAATTTGCCTAGGTCAACTAACTAACCGGGCCCCGCTCCCCGGATCCGGCGGCCTGCAGGACTAGGCCAGGTGGGTGGGAGCAAAGAGTCCTATCCGCGCTTCAACCACAACTACGTTGGGGCCTTCTCCGGCAAAGGCCTCTTCCAATGCCGTGCGTATGTCGGCGGGAGCGCAGCGGCGGGCCGGAACGCCGAAGGATTCCGCGAGCTTCACGAAATCCGGGCGTGCCAGTTCCGTAGCCGTGGCCTTGCCGAACGCATCCTCCATGTATTCGCGCAGGATGCCGTAGCCGCCGTCGTCGACAATCAGCCAGGTGACGGGAAGGTTATGCTGCCGGGCCGTGGCCAGTTCGGAAATGGAGTACATGGCCGAACCGTCGCCGGACACGGCAAGCACCCGCTCCCCCAGGCCCACAGCACCGCCGATTGCGCCCGGGTAGCCGTAGCCCAATCCGCCGGCACCCTGGGCGGAGTGGAACTGGCCGGACTTCGCATCCCAGCAGCTCCAGGCCCAGTAGGCGGAAATGGTCATGTCCCAGTAGGTCTGCATGTCATCGGGGACAGCGGCGCGGATGTCCGCCATGAAGCGGCGTTCCATGTCGAGGCCCTGGGTATCCAGCCGGGCCTGTACCCGGGCCAGGGCGCCGGCCACCAGCTCCTCGGCGCTTTGTCCGTGCCAGTCGGGAACGTGTTCCGCGGCCGGAAGGGCGGCGTCCAGCGCGTCCAGGGCCTGCCGGGCGTCGGCGCGGATACCCAGCGCCGGCCGGTTGGACTCCAGGACCCGGGGTTCGGCGTCGATCTGGATGATCCGGCCGCGGGGTGCCATGGTGAAGTAATTGGACGTCACTTCGCCGAGCGAGGAGCCGATGACCACCAGTACGTCGGCGTCCTCGAGCACCTCCGTCATGTGCCGGTCCTCCATCCAGGACTGCAGGGAGAGCGGATGGTTCCAGGGGAAGGCTCCGTTGCCGCCGGGGGTGCAGATCACCGGGGCATGCAGCTTCTGGGCAATGGAAAGCACCGCAGCCTCGGCACCGCTGCGGCGCACTCCGCCGCCGGCGATGACGGCGGGCCGGCGGGCGTCGGAGAGCCAGCGCACGGCTTCCTTGACCAGTTCGCTGCGCGGGGGGTTGTCAAACGGTTCCGCCAACGCGTCTTCCACGGCAGGCACCATGACCGGGTTGAGCAGTACGTTCTGCGGGATCTCCATCCATACCGGCCCTGCCGGGGAGGAGATGGCTTCCGTCCAGGCGTCCTGGATGGCGGACGGGATGCCGGAGGCATGCTGGATCAGCCGCT
The DNA here is from genome assembly GCF_024385465.1 of Arthrobacter sp. zg-Y844. Classification (GTDB taxonomy): domain Bacteria; phylum Actinomycetota; class Actinomycetes; order Actinomycetales; family Micrococcaceae; genus Arthrobacter_B. Next base: position 122,612 of record NZ_JANFLS010000003.1, on the reverse strand, counting down.
GGCTCTTGGTGACGTTGGCTGCGGAGGCCTTCTGGTCATCGAGCTGGTGCAGCATTCCCCGGCGCCGGGCCCCGAGCCCGTCAATGGGGATCTGGCTGGCCACCACGATCATCGGCACTCCCGTGGCATAGGCCTCCTGCAGCCCGGCCAGCGAGGTCAGGGCGCCGGGACCGGTGGACAGGAACAGCACCCCCACCTGCCCGGTGGCCCGGGAGAAACCGTCGGCCGCAAATGCGGAGTTGTTTTCCACCCGCGAGGAGATGAATTCCAGCCGCGAGCGGGAGAGGGCGTCGAACAGTCCCAGGGCATGCTGGCCGGGGATGCCGAACACCTTGCTGGCACCGAGGGCTTCGAGGGTTTCCACCACCAGGTCGCCGCCGTTGCGGACGGGTCCGGCTCCGGGGACGGCCTCGCCTGGACCCGGGACAGTGGAATCGGCGCTCATGCGGACAGTCCCATCAAGGTGATCAGGTCGTAGGCCACGTGTGAGGCGGCCACGGCGGTGATGTCCGCATGGTCGTAGGCAGGGGCGACTTCGACGACGTCGGCGCCCACCAGGTTCAGTCCGCGCAGCCCGCGCAGGATCTCCAGCAGTTCGCGGCTGGTGATGCCGCCCGCCTCGGGGGTGCCGGTCCCCGGGGCGTGGGCCGGGTCCAGGACGTCGATGTCCACTGATACATACAACGGACGGTTGCCGATCCGGTCCCGCAGCTTTGCCACAACCTCATCCACGCCCTGGCGGTAGACATCGGAGGAGGTCAGGATGCCGAAGCCGAAGCGGCGGTCATCCTCAAGGTCCTTCTTGCCGTACAGCGGCCCTCGGGTGCCCACATGGGAAATGGCCTCGGTGTCCAGGATGCCTTCCTCGACGGCGCGGCGGAACGGGGTGCCGTGCGTGTACTCGGCGCCGAAATAGGTGTCCCAGGTGTCCAGGTGTGCGTCGAAGTGCAGCATGGCCACCGGAGAACCGGCACGCTCAGCGGCGGCGCGCAGCAGCGGCAGGGCGATGGTGTGGTCTCCGCCCAGGGTCAAGAGCTTGGTGCCATGCTCCGTGAGGTCCAGGGCGTTCTGCTGGACCGTCTCGATGGCTTCATTGATATTGAAGGGGTTCACGGCCATATCGCCGGCATCGGCCACCTGCAGGTTTTCGAACGGGGAGGCATCCAGGGCCGGGTTATACGGACGCAGCAGCCGGCTGGCCTCGCGGACATGGTTGCCGCCGAACCGGGCGCCGGGCCGGTAGGAAACCCCGCTGTCGAAGGGCACTCCCACCACCGCGACCTCGGCCTGCTCCACCTGGTCCAGGCGGGGCAGCCGGGCGAAGGTGGCAGCCCCTGCATAGCGCGGGACCTGCGCCGCGTCCACGGGTCCGATGCGGCCGTTCGCGTTCACACGGGGAAGGTTGTCCATAGGTAGTCTCCGGTTCCGGGATGGGCGTCGTCGCCCGGTGTGCTGGGTTACCTGAGGGTAACCAAAAGTTTACCCAAAAGCTAAAGTGGAACTGCGGTTGGGGTCAAGACTAGGCTGAGGACATGGCGGCTCACGATAACAGCGAAGACCCTAACTACGACGTCGATGTCCTAATTGTGGGCGCCGGGCCTACGGGCCTTGCACTGGCTGCCCAGCTGGCCGCCTTCGGCGCCAGTTTCCGCATCATTGACCGGCGCCAGGCCCCGGGAACCGAATCGCGGGCCATTGCCATCCAGCCGCGCACCTTGGAAGCACTGCGGCCCTTCGGTGTCAGCGGCGAGCTGGTTGCCGCCGGACGTCCCGCCCGCGAACTGCACCTCCACCTGCCGGAGGAAACGCTGGAAGTGGACCTGTTCGACACGGGGCTGGAGGATTCGGCGTTCCAGCAGTTGCTGTTCCTGCCCCAAACGGAAACCGAGCGCATCCTGACCCAGCACCTGCTGTCCCGCCGGGTACGCATTGAGCGCGGCGCGGAGCTCCAGGACCTGGAGCGCCTGGACCCCGAGGACCCGTTTGCCGGCATGGAAGCCAAGATCCAGCGGATGGACCGCGGCATCGAGCGCATCCGTGCCCGTTACGTGGTTGGTGCCGACGGCGCCGGGAGCACGGTCCGCGCCAAGGCAGGCATGGACTGGCGCGGCGGAGCCTACCCGGACACCTTCATCCTGGCCGACGTCGAAATTGACGGCGCGGAACAGGATGCCGTGCATTCCTACCCCACCGAGGACGGGTTCCTCTTCCTGTTCCCGCTCGGCGGATCCGCCACATGGCGGATGATCGCAATCAAGCCGCCGCATCGCCCTGCCACCCTTGAAACAATGCAGGAGCTGGCCGATACCTTTACGCATGGCGCCCTGCATGTGCGGGATCCGAAGTGGATCAGCGCCTTCCGCCTTTCGCACCAGATGGCCGAGTACTTCCAGCGGGGTTCGGTGTTCCTGGCCGGTGACGCCGCCCACGTCCACTCCCCCGTTGCCGCCCAGGGTATGAATACCGGCATCCAGGATGCACTGAACCTGGGCTGGAAACTCGCCCTCGGTGCCCGCGGGCTCGCCAGCGATGAGCTGATTGACAGCTATCACGCCGAGCGCCGGCCCGTGGGGCAGGAAGTCATGTCCACGACGGACCGGATCTTCAAGCTCGCCACCAGCCGCAACGGCCTCAAGAAGCTGCCCCGCACCAAGCTCCTGCCCGCGCTGGCCCCGAAGGCCATGGGCTGGGACGGGCTCCGCTCGCAGCTCTTCCGGACGATGGCCCAGTTGAACATCAACTACCGCGGCAGCAGCATGGTCGACGCCGGAGATTCCCGCCGGCCGGCGCTCCTGGCCCGCGGCGTCCGCCCCGGCGACCGCCTGCCCGACGCCGACGTCATCCACCAGGACCGGGAACGGCGCCTGCAGGATCTCGTGGCCACGCCCGGCTTCTCCATCCTCCTCAGCGGACCCGGCTGGCCGCAGGACGCACCGCACCAGCTCCGGGCGGCACTGCCCCACCTGGCCGGACTGCTGAATATCCAGCAGCTGACCGTCGGCAGCAGCCTCATTGCGAATTCTCCCGGCATCATCAAGGACGTCAGCGGCCTGGCCTTCCACCGCCTGGGCCTGAGCTCGCGCCGGCCTGAACTGCTGGTCATCCGCCCCGACGGCTATGTCGGCTACCGGTCCTCCGGCCGGGACATCACCGGCGCGGTGGAGTACCTGCAGCGCCTGACCGGTGAATCGGTGGCCGAGCCTGCGGCCGGCGAAACCCTGTCAGCCTAGGCACCGCTGCGCCTGGCTCCGCGGCCTAGGCGCCGCCCGGGCTGACGAGGGTCCAGAGCACAATCGTTTCCTCGTCGGACGGGTTGTGCCAGGAGTGCGGCTCCCGGCCGGGGAAGGTGACCGTGTCACCGGTCATAAGTTCGATCCGCTCGTTGCCCAGGATGAGTTCGAAGCTGCCCTTGGCAACGTGCAGCACCTCCACTTCGCAGTCCACCGAATAAAGATCCGCTTCGCCGGACCCGCCGGGGGCTATCACGGAGCGGACCATTTGGACGCGCCGTTCCGTCCGGGCTGTGACCAGCCGTTCCACGATTCCCTCGCCGCCCAGGCTGATACGTGGGGCATCCGCCAGGCGCGTCACATTGGTTTCCGGTGCGGCAAAGAGGTCGCCGATGGAAATGGAAAGCACCTGGCACAGGGTCAGCAGGGACGCCACTGACGGAGAAGTCAGGTCCCGCTCCACCCGGCTGAGGAAACCCTTGGTGAGGCCGGTGGCTTCAGCCACCTGCTCAATGGTCAAATGCCGGGCCTGGCGTGCGGAGCGGATCCGCACCCCAATCGCCACCGGAGCGTTGGTCGGTTCTACGGGCAAGGCCTTCATGCTTATGAGCATACCGAGGGAAACATGCACGTAATGCGATGGTATTGCGGGGCGGCTAAATTGACGGCGTGACTGAAAGCACACTAACTTCAGTAAACACTTGTTGCCTGCCAGGCAATTCGACGCCGGTTTCCTAGCTCGAGGACTGCAATGGAATACATCAACGGGACCATCGTGGTCCTTTACCTGCTGGCAATGTTGGGTTTCGGATGGTGGGGCAAGTCCCGCACCAAGAACGTGAGCGACTATCTGGTGGCCGGCCGCCGGCTGGGGCCGCTCTTTTACACCGGCACCATGGCCGCCGTCGTGCTCGGCGGCGCCTCCACGGTCGGCGGGGTGGGGCTTGGTTACAAGTACGGCATCTCCGGCATGTGGCTGGTGGTCGCCATCGGCACCGGAGTCCTGCTCCTCAGCCTGCTCTTCGCCTCCACATTGCAGAAGCTGCGGATCTACACGGTGTCGCAGATGCTGTCCCTGCGTTACGGGACCGAATCCACGAAGGTCTCCTCGATCGTGATGCTGGCCTACACGCTGATGCTCTGCGCCACCTCCACCGGCGCCTATGCCACCATTTTCGTGGTCCTCTTCGGCTTTGAGCGGTGGCTCGCCATTGCGGTGGGCGGCGCCGTCGTCCTCGTCTACTCCACCATCGGCGGAATGTGGTCCATCACGCTCGCCGACATGGCGCAGTTCGTCATCAAGACCATCGGCGTCTTTGCCCTGATGCTGCCCTTTACGCTCTCCGCCGCCGGAGGCCTTGACGGCATCCGGGAGCGGGCGGGAGCGGAATTCTTCAGCATCACCGGTATCGGCGCGCAGAGCATCATTACCTATTTCGTGGTCTACACGCTGGGCCTGCTGATCGGCCAGGATATCTGGCAGCGGGTCTTCACGGCACGCACCCCGCTTGTAGCCCGCTGGGGCGGCACCGCGGCCGGGATCTACTGCATCCTCTACGGCGTGGCAGGGGCACTGATCGGCATGGGTGCCAGCGTCGCTCTTTCCGCGGTGGAGTCCCAGGATGACGTCTACGCCGATGTCGCCATGAACCTGCTGCCCGTCGGCCTCGGCGGACTCGTCCTGGCCGCTGCGGTTGCCGCCATGATGTCCACGGCCTCGGGGGCGCTGATTGCTGCGGCCACCGTCGCGCGGACCGACGTCGTCCCCTTCGTCCGCGGATGGTTCCGCCGGGGTTCCGACAGTTCCACCGCCCGGAGCGCCGCCACCAACCCGGAGACCGGGGACGACGCCGGCGAAGACATCGCCTCCAACCGTTACTGGGTACTCGGGCTGGGCGTCGTCGCGATCATCGTGGCCATAGTGGTCCAGGACGTGGTCGCTGCGCTGACGATTGCGTACGACATTCTGGTGGGTGGACTGCTGGTCAGCATCCTGGGCGGCCTGGTGTGGAAGCGCGGCACCGGACTGGGTGCCGCCGTGTCCATGGCTGCCGGAACCGTGGTGACCCTGGGAACCATGATCTATCTTGAGATCCGGGGGGCTGCCCCGTACGACGGCGTGTACGCCAATGAACCGATCTACTTCGGGCTCGCTGCGTCGGCCGTTGCCTACTGCGTGGTTTCGCTGCTCTCCCGGCCCACGGACCCCGAGGTCCGTGCCGCCTGGGACAAGCGGGTGGCCGGCACCTCCACCGCCGAGGCGGAAGAAGTGCCGGCCGTCTAAGCCGCGACTACTTTTCCATGGATTCCATTTCCGGCTGCTCCTCCGGATCCGGGATCTCCTTCGCGTCGAGATCCTCGCCGTCGTCTTCGCCGGTCCAGACTTTGATCACGGCCCAGCCCACTGCCGCGATCGGGACGGCCAGGATGGCGCCGATAATGCCGGCCAGGATGGTTCCTGCGGTCAGGGCCAGCAGGATCACCAGGGCATGGATGCTCAATGACTTGCCCATCACCACCGGCTGCAGGAAGTTGCCCTCCAGCTGGTTCACCGCAATGATCACCACGACGACGATCAGGGCAACAACCGGTCCATTGGCCACCAGTGCGATCAGGGCTGCGAAGACACCGGCTGCGGTGGCCCCGACCAGCGGGATGAACGAGCCGACAAAGACAATCACGGTCAGGGGCAGGGCCAGCGGAACCTGGAGGATGAACAGCGCCGCGCCAATGCACACCGAATCCACCAACGCCACAATGGCGGTGCCGCGGATGTACCCGCCGAGGACCTCCATCACCCGGAAGCCGGAGAGCCGGGCCTTGTCCCGGCGGTCACCCTCCGGGAACATGCGCAGGAAGAACGCCCAGATGCGGTCACCGTCCTTGAGGAAGTAGAACAGCACCACGGCCATCAGCAGGAACCCGGTGGCAAAAGTCGTGGCCGCGGAGATACCCGCAATGGCGCCGCTGCTTACCGTGCTGCTGGTAGCAAAATCGATCACCGCGTCCCGCCCGTTGGCGAGCATCTCCTGGTCGATCGGAAGCGGGCCATTAAGGACAAAGTCGTAGAGCTGGTCGAAGCCTGCAACGGCCTGGTCCACCAGGTCGCTCCATTCGCTGCGGATAGCGAACACAATCCCGGTCACCAGCCCGCCGAAAATGCCGAGCAGCAAGAGGAACGACAGGCCTGTCGCCAGCGCGCTGGGCCATCCCTTGCGGCGGAGCCAGTTCACGAACGGAGCGATCGCCGCGCCCAGAATCAGCGCCAGCAGCACCGGAATCACCACCAGCGTGACCTGCAGCAACCCGTAAACCGTCACCGAAACCAAAAGCAGGATCAACAGGATCTGGGCGGAGCGCTGCCCGGCGTGGCCGAGGGGGCCGCTCCAGTACCGTCCGGGCCTGGTGTGATCCGGCTGGGTATCCCGTTCAACCCTGTTGGGGCTTGATGCGCTCATGTTCGCTACTTCCTGGTCAGGGCTTGTTCTGGAGATCGGTGGGGGAATTCGTTTCTACGGTGCCGTTGGCGGTGGCGGAATCTGCGGTGGCGGAATCTGCGGTGGCGGAATCTGCGGTGGCGGAAACGACGCTGCCGTCCTGCAGGCTGTCGCGGACGTGCCTGCGAAGGACTTTGCCGATCATGGACTTCGGAAGCTCCTGGATCTCAACGATCCGTCGCGGCACCTTGTAGGCGGCCAGCTCCTTGCGCACGAAGGTCCGCAGCTCCTCGGCACTAAACCGGGCGCCTGCCTTCCGCACCACGGCCGCCACAACGTCCTCCCCGCCGCCGGAGCGGAGCAGGCCGACGACGGCGACGTCGTCGACGGATTCGTGGCGCTTCAGGGCGTCTTCCACTTCCGAGGGTGAGACGTTGAAGCCGCCGGTAATGATCAGCTCCTTGATCCGGTCCACGATGGTCACAAAGTGGTCCTCGTCCACGGTGACAATGTCCCCGGTACGGAACCAGCCGCCGTCGAGCAGTACCGCTTCGGTTTCCCGCGGCTTGTTCCAGTAGCCGGCAAAGACCTGGGGGCCCTTGATCAGCAGTTCGCCCCGCTGGCCCTGGGGAACGTCGACAGTAGGATGCTCGGGATCCACAACCCGAATGTCGGTCAGGGGGAAGGGGACACCGACTGTTCCCGGTTTCCGCGACTTGGCGAAGGGGTTGCCCAGCGCGATGGGAGACGTTTCGGTCAGGCCGTAGCCTTCGATCAGGAGTCCGCCGGTGGCTTCTTCCCAGATTTCTACCGTTCGAGGCGGGAGGTTCATGGCACCGGAAATGGCGGACCGGACGCCCTTGAGCGAAATGTTCTGTTCCTTGGCTCCCGCGGCCAGCCGCTCGTAAATCGGCGGTACGGCCGGGAGGAAGGTGGCCGGGGTCTTTTTCATGGCCTTGAGCGTCATGTCGACGTCGAACTTGGGGAACAGCACCACCCGGGCCCCCAGGCTCATGGCGGTGGTGAGGCACAGGGTCAGCCCGTAGGCATGGAACATGGGCAGGACGGCGTAGAAGGTTTCATTGCCGGGCTTCAACCCGGGAACCCAGGCGCGTCCCTGTGCCGCGTTGGCCACGAGGTTGGCGTGCGTCAGCATCGCACCCTTGGGATCTGCGGTGGTTCCGCTGGTGTACTGGATCGCTGCCAGGTCCGACGGCTCCGGACGCGGATGGCGTTTGCGCAGCGGGCGGTTGTCCAGCAGCTCATTCCACCTCACCACTCGCCGCGGCCCACGGGGCGGACGCTTGGACGGGGAAAGGGCGGCCCGTGCCTCGCGCAGGGCGGGAACGGGGAGCTTCAACGCCAGCCGGTTGATCAGCGGCATGGCCGGGATCAGGTCGACCGAAACAATGCTGCGTACCGGAATATCCGCCGGCAGCTTCTGGACGTTCTCCACAACCTTGTCCCACACCACGGCCACGGTGGCGCCGTGATCCTCGAACTGGTGCCGCAGCTCCCGGTCCGTATAGAGGGGGTTGTGTTCCACCACCACGGCTCCCAAGCGGAGGACCGCGTAGAACGCCACCACGTGCTGCGGCGAGTTGGGCAGCACAAGCGCCACCCGGTCGCCCTTGCGCACGCCGAGTTTCATCAGGCCCGTCGCCGCACGACGGATCTGGTCCCCCAGTTCCTCGTAGGAAGTGGTGGCACCGAAGAACTGCAGGGCGGTCTTGGATCGGTATTTGCGGACCGAGCTCTCCACCACGTCAACGAGGGACTCATCCGGGAGGCTGAAGCCTTCCAGGACTCCCTCGCTGTAGTGGCGGGTCCAGGGGCGGGCAGGATCCGTAAGAGGGAAGTTTTTGCTCACAATCTGACTCTAGCGCCTGCCCGTCACGGACAAAAAGTCAGGGTGCTTAGGGACAAAACCGGGGTCGGGCGTATCGCGGAGTTCCGACCGGTACAGCCGGTGGATTCGACTACACTTGGACACGCGAAGGGGAGTAGCTCCGGTGAGGGCCTTCTGGTTCATTCCAGCTGGTTCATTTTCCGCCGAGGCCTGTCGACATACTGGACGCCGCGGCGTCCCGGCAGTCCACCCGCCGGCATCCGGCCGCGGGCGAGCGAGACCTTCGGTCAGAAGAGTTGCCTTTTACTTTAAACTGACCGGATCCCCCCGTTCCGGTCCCTGTCAGGAGCACCGTGAATTCCCATTCCTCGCCGGAGCCCGCATTCAGCGAATCCAGCGTTCCTTCCAACGCCGACAAAAAGCGATGGCGGCAGTACCTGGCCGATGAGCAGGCCGAAGCAGCGACCTACCGGTATCTGGCTGAACGCCGCGACGGTGAGGAACGCGACATCCTCCTGGCACTCGCCGAGGCTGAGGGCCGCCATGAAGAACACTGGCGCACGCTGCTGGGCGACGACGCCGGGCGCAGGGCCCGTGCTTCCTTCCGCAACCGGGCCCTCGGCCTGCTGGCCCGCCGTTTCGGCTCGGTGTTCGTGCTGGCCCTGGCACAGCGCGCCGAGGGCCGCTCCCCCTATGCCAAGGATCCCAACGCCACCAGCGCCATGGCCGCGGATGAACAGATTCATGAGGAAGTGATCCGCGGGCTGGCCACTCGGGGACGGACCCGGTTGTCGGGGAACTTCCGGGCGGCAGTTTTCGGCGCCAATGACGGCCTGGTCAGCAACCTTGCCCTCATCATGGGAATCGGCGCCACCGGGGTGTCCAGTACGTTCATCCTCATCAGCGGTCTGGCCGGCCTGCTTGCGGGGGCGTTGTCCATGGGCGCGGGAGAGTATGTCTCGGTCCGGTCCCAGCGTGAACTCCTGGATGCCTCCCGGCCCACCCAGATCACGCTTTCGGCTGCGAAGTCACTGGACATCGATGCCAACGAGCTGGTGCTGGTGTACCGGGCACGCGGGATGACCAAGGACGCAGCCGAGCACCGTGCGGCAGAACGGATGGGCCTCTACAGCTGCGACTGCGATCCGAGTTTCTCCCTCAACCCCGAAGCGGACGACGCTGAAAAGCACAATGAGCACGAGTCCGTAGGGACGGGCTTGGGCGCTGCCGCCTCAAGCTTCTGCTTCTTCGCATCCGGCGCGGTGATTCCGGTGCTCCCCTACCTGTTTGGTCTCACCGGGATGACCGCCGTCGTCCTCTCCTGCGTCCTGGTGGGCCTGGCGCTGCTGATGACCGGGGCGGTCGTCGGCCTGCTCTCCGGCGCCTCGCCCCTGAAGCGGGCGCTGCGGCAGCTGGCGATCGGGCTGGGTGCCGCAGGCGCCACCTATCTGCTGGGCCTGGTTTTCGGGACGACCGCCCTCTAGGACACGCAACATGGGCAGTTCTCCCCATGTACGGATTCCCTCCGGCGGGTTATGTTCTTCCTGACATTCAGGGGGAACTGTCATAGTGCGGCTCTCCCGCCGCCTCGCGACTGCAGCATTCATACTGCGGTCCGGGGCCTGTACAAGGGGGAGAAAATGGGCGCCTATGACATAGACGCTGCAGCAGTAGGCAGGATAATCACGGACACCGAGTCCATCCTGTTGCAGAACGAGAGTCTTTTCCTCGATCTGCAAGACCGGATCGACGGCGTTGAAACCGCGCTCGGCAAAAGTGGGGCAATCGCTGGGTTCTCGACGTTCGCTGCAGAGACGGTGATGCCGGGCGCCAAGACGGTAATCACCCGGAGCGATAATGCCGTCCTGGCAACCCGGCGGGCCCTGAACGCATACGTTCAGGGCGACGAGGAGATGGTGGCGAATGCGCAGCAAGCGGCAGCGAGCATCGCGCCGCTGGCCATCGGCGCAGGAGCCGCTGCAATCTCCCGCGGCAAGTTGGCACCCAGCGTGACTCCCGCACCGGCACCTGCTCCCGCTCCTGCACCCGCTCCCGTGCCAGCACCGGCGCCGGCCCCGTCACCGAGTGTGCGCATGCCGGTAGCTCCTGCCCCCGTTGCGCCCGCTCCGATTGCCCCTGCCCCGGCGCCAGCCCCGGAACCGGCACCCACGCCGGGCCCGGCAGCGGATGCGCCGGCTGACTGCTGTGAACCCGGGTGTGACTGCTGCGGACCGAAATCCCCGGGAGATGAACACCCCACCCCGCCCGACTACATCGGCAACCCACCCCGCATGCCAGAGCATCCCCTGCCCGGTCCCGTCCGAAACCTGCCATGGCTGCCGGGTCCAGGAAACGTACTCCATCCGCTGCCGGCGCCCCTCCCGGAGGCCAACCCGGGTGGACACATCGCCGAGCCTGCCCCCTACTACCCGGGCAACCCGGGTGGAAACATACTCCACCCGCTGCCGGCGCCCCTCCCGGAGGCCATCCCCGGTGGACACATCGCCGAGCCGGCGCCCTACTACCCGGGCGACCCGGGCCGCGGCGCTATGTGGCCCGGAATAGACCCCGGATTCTGGGCCGACCCTTCGCGTCCGGGCTTCGAGCGCCTTCCCGTCGAACTGCCGCAGGAGATCACGAAGATGCCCGACGTCATCCATGCCGAGCCGTGGATGCCGGAAGTCATCCCGTTCGAGCCAAGGCCCGACGTCATCCATGCCGAGCCGTGGATGCCGGAAGTCATCCACTTCGAACCAATGCCGATGCCCGAGATCATCGATATCAAGCCGATGCCGCTGCCGGAAGTCATCCACTTCGAGCCGATGCCGGATACAGCACCCGGCGACTTTGGGGGCGCCGGCGTCACACCCGAACCCACCCCCGTGCCGCGGGAAATCAACGGCATTCCAGTAGTCGACGCGATCCTCCTGGCTGACCAGGCACCGTCCGACGCGGAGCCCAACAAGACCCGCGGAAGGTGGGGTTTGACGTGAGCATCAATGTTGATCTGAGTGGTACCGATAATCTGCCCAACGAGGCGGCGCTGCTGGCTGCTGCCGCCAGGCTGGACAGACGCGTTGAACGCATGGCTGACACCTTGGACGACGCCCAGGCCAAGTGGCAGACCGTCGATTCCTTCTACCGCGCCCCGGAGGCGAACCTCGTGCACACGGCGATGGACAAACCGCGTGACAACGGCGAGGAGATCCTGCTTGCGGTGCGCTCCTCAAAACAGGCTTTGGAGGTCTTCGCAGAAGAAATCACCGCAATCAAGGCAAAACGCGCTGAACTCAAGGCCAAAATCGCAACTGCCCAAGCGCAAGACAAGCGCGAAGCCGAAATCATCGATGGAATCGGAGAATTCGGCTTCCTCGGAGAGGCTGTCAGCAAAATCGGGTCCGTCATGGACTCCGCGGACGCTTTCATGGACCAGTTCATGCTCCAGAGGGAAGCGGACCAGCTGGCGGCCGAACTGCAAAAGGCAGAGCAGGAGTGCAACCGGGCTCATAGGGCCTTGGTCCGCCCTACTGCTGATGTTCCGCCAATCAGCAAGGAAGCCCTGAACGAATGGGCTATCCAGGATGCCACCCAGGCCTACAACCGGGTGCAGAACTCCATCGGTGACCCGAGTGTAGCCATGCAGCAGTATCTTGCGCTCTTGGCCGGGCTCAGGCCCGACCAGATGGAACAGTTCCTGGCCCGTAACCCGGAGGCTGCGCTCTCGCCGCCGGCTCTCGGATCGGATCCCCAGAAAAACAAGGAAGCCTGGGCGAAGCTCACCCCGGAGCAACGCGCTGTCATCAGCCAGAAGGTGCCGTCCCTCGTAGGCAATCTGGAGGGCATTCCTTACTCAGACCGAACCGCTGCGAACAACGTGGCACTGGACCTGGCGCTGGCCCAGAAGCCGCTTCCGGATGCACAGCGGGATGTCCTCAAGGAAATAAAAGCGGCCGTCGATGCGGGTCGTGAAGACACAACCGTCCGCGGACTCATTTCCTTTGATCCCACGCACCCGCCGCTGGCCGCCCTGGCTATCGGAAATATGGATACTGCTGACAACGTCACATGGAATGTCCCAGGGATGGGAACGACCGCCGGGTCCATGGACAATTGGGCCGAGGGATCACAGAACATCTACGATGCCCAACTGAAGCTCGGCGGCGGCGAGCCGGCGGTAGTTGCCTGGATCGGTTACCACACACCAGGCATGCCGCCCTCCACCGAAGTCTTGGGCAACGAACATGCCCTGGACGGAGGTGAGCGCCTCGCCTCATCACTGAACGGCTTCAACGCTGCCAGCGACGGCCGCGACACCTACGTTTCGGTGGCAGCGCACTCCTACGGCACCACGACCACCGCCCACGGCCTGACCGGGATCGATTTTGACGTGGACTCCGTGGCGTTTTATGGCTCCGCTGGCCTGGACAACACGGCCCTGGCGGACATGCGCATTAAAGACGGGCCCGAGGGACAACCGGCACTCTTCGCCACCCAAGCATCCCAGGACCAGGTTGCCTGGACCGGCAACGTCCTCTCGCGGCGCACCAACCCATTGGGGGACGGTTTCGGGTCACATGAATTCAGTTCGGAAGGGGACGCAGAGCGGGAGCTCAAGCAGACCCTCGGGCACTCCGCCATCGGGGAGGACGGTGACAAATGGAATCCCCTGCACACCTACGATGAACATGGGTATCTGGACAATGGAACACAGAGCCTGGATTCCGTCGCCAAGATTACAACCGGAAACGGTGATGAGGTCCTACAGCGCGAGGAAGAATTAGCGGATACTTCGAGAGCCTTTGAAGAGAGACGGTCTGAGATGCCTTATTACCCGCACAGTTTTGGCAGACGATGAACCGGCTGACCCTGGCGGTTGGCTCGATCGCCCTTGCCCTAGCCCTAACGGTGGCCGGCTGCGCCACCCCGTTCGATTCAGAGGACACCATGAAAAGTGAAAACAGCGAAGCCGTGGATCAGTCCAGGCCTGCCTCGGAGCTGCTCGCCAGGATGCTGGAGCTGAGCGACGAAACCACTAAGGTCCACGGTGGACAGTGGACCTATTCCAATGATGCACGGTCCGCCTGGGACGGTACGAAAACAAGCGGGTATGTTGCATACACCTGCACGAGGCTGAAGCCCGGAAGCGGCGAGAAGCGCTCCTACCGTTACAGAACGATGATCATGGGCCCCGCAGTGGAAGACCCGGAAGCCGCCATGGAGAAGTACGTCTCGCACTTCGAACAGCAGGGATTCACCGAAACCAACCGCTACGATTCCCCAGTGCCTAAGTCCGTGGGATCGGGGTACTACATCATGGTTACCCTTCAGGATGAGGAGGGAAGCAAATTGGTTTACCAAGCCGGGAATCATCTCAGCAGCCTGACTTATGAAGGACCATGTTCCTACGATCCCGAGATGGAATTCCGGACCACCTAGGAAGACGACCAGCTCCACGGCGGCCGGTGGGTCCATGGTGCCCCAGACGGAAACATCCTGGTTTACCAGGCGCCCGTGGCCTAAGGCACAGCCGTGCCGTACGGCTCCTTATAGGGTGCTGTCCAATTTGACTTGGTGCGCCGCAGGCCGCGAGTCTGGAACTAACACTTGCGAATTATGTAAAGGGACGCAGAGGCTAGGCAGCGTTACTTTATCGATTCCGGAGGGACGGCGTACCGTCCGTCACACGCTCAAATAAAGAGTGGCTGCCATTCTGCCTGCCCGGGTCCCCCAACGAGGGGCTCGGGCCCTTTTGCGCTGACATGCTGACATAAGGAAGGCCTATGGCTACCACAGAAGGTCCACCGCGCGACGCCGGGAGGCACGCGGCGAATCCCGTCGCCCCGGTACCCGCCACCACCCACTCCTCCGTTGCCCCGGAGGATCCCTCCACTTCGTCGATGCCCATCGTGGAGCAGGAACACGAACTCGTCCAGCAGTTGATCGAGGGACAGCGCGAGCAGGAAGCGGCGCTCAGCCGCGGCGTGCCTGCGAAGCTCGACAAGGTGATCTTCGCCATCACCGGTGCCCTTGCGCTGGCGTTCATCGCGTGGGGCTTCTTCGGGACAGACAGCCTGTCCGCTGTCTCCTCGACGGCACTGGACTGGGTCATCACTAACGCAGGCTGGTTCTTTGTGCTCCTCGCCTCGTTCCTCGTGGTCTACGTGATCTGGCTGGCTGTGGGACGCTACGGCAAGATCCCCCTTGGCCAGGACGGCGAGGAACCGCAGTTCAAGACGATCTCCTGGATCTCCATGATGTTCGCCGCCGGCATGGGCATCGGCCTGATGTTCTACGGCGCGGCCGAGCCCCTGTTCTACTACATCTCCCCTCCCCCCGGCACCGTTGACGGCCAGACCCCCGAGGCCCTGCAGACGGCCATGGGCACGTCCCTGTTCCACTGGGGCCTGCACCCCTGGGCCATGTACGCCGTCGTCGGCATTGCCATGGCATACGGCACCTACCGTCTCGGCCGCCGTCAGCTGATTTCGTCGGCCTTCACCTCACTCTTCGGCGTGAAGCGGGTAGAAGGCCCGCTGGGCAAGGTGCTGAACATCTTCGCCATCTTCGCTACCCTCTTCGGCACCGCGGCTTCGCTGGGCCTCGGCGCCCTGCAGATCGGCAGCGGCCTGCAGTCGGTCGGGTTCCTCGGGACCGCCGGAACAACCGTCCTGGTCGCGATCGTCGCGATCCTCACCGGTTGCTTCGTGGCGTCCGCGGTTTCCGGCATTTCCCGCGGCATCCAGTGGCTGTCCAACATCAACATGGTCCTCGCGCTGGTGCTGGCCGCCATCGTTTTTGTTGTGGGGCCGACCCTGTTCATCCTCAACGTCATTCCGGCAGCGATCGGTGACTACGCCACCAACCTGGCGCAGATGGCCTCCCGCACCGAGGTGTCCGGCGATGAATCCATGCGCGCCTGGCTCTCCAGCTGGACCATCTTCTACTGGGCCTGGTGGCTGTCCTGGACGCCGTTCGTCGGTATGTTCATTGCCCGCATCAGCCGCGGCCGCACCATCCGCCAGTTCGTCACCGGCGTGCTGGTGGTTCCCTTCGTTGTCAGCGTGGCCTGGTTCTCCATCTTCGGCGGCGCCGCGATCGGAACGCAGCAGGAAGCGGCAGCCAACGGCACACCGGGACTCACCACAATGGTGGACGGTGAACCCACCATTGATTTCGACGGCTCGCTGTTCGACCTGATTGCAGCCCTCCCCATGCCGAACCTCCTGGCCACTGCGGTGGGTATCCTCGCCATGGTCCTGGTGGCCATCTTCTTCGTCACCGGAGCGGATTCGGCTTCCATCATCATGGCGTCGTTGAGCTCCAACGGGGCCGAGCACCCGTCCCGCGGTGTCGTTATCTTCTGGGGCGTCCTTACCGGCGCCGTGGGGGCAGTGATGCTGCTGGCAGGCGGCGACGACCCTGCCGCGGCGCTGGACGGCCTGCAACGGATCACCATTGTGGCCGCGCTGCCCTTCGCCGTGGTTATGCTGCTGATGACCATCGCCCTGGCCAAGGACCTGGCCAAGGACCCGCTCTCACTGCGGCGCCGGCTTGCCGTTTCCGTGGTGGACCGGGCCATCCAGGCCGGCGTGGACGAACACGGCTCCTCCTTCGACCTGCACACCACCGAGCACGACGACGGCCCGGACGCGGCAGTGTCGGCAACCACCGCCCCGGAACGCAAGTAGCTGCCCCGGTCGCTAAGCAATACGCGAAGGTCCCCGCACATAATCAGTGCGGGGACCTTCGCGTATATTTCCCATCAGTCCAACCTCATCCCGGGTCCACAGGGTGCTAAACCACAACACGGCACCGCACAATAGACGCCGTCGAAACCGGACCCCCAACGGGTGGATTTGCCTGCTGGCCTTGTGCCCTCTTCCTCCTCCTCATACCCTGCAGAAAGTTACCAACCGGTAACCACTCGCACTTTCCCGCAGACAATGAGGTCACCATGAGGAAACATCTGGGCATTTTGGCGGTGTCCGCCGCGCTTCTGGGTTCGTCCCTGGCCGCCGCGCCCGCCATCGCAGCGCCGGCGGCACCGGCTGTCGCTGCACCCGCGCCTGCCATCCGCACCGACGTCGTTATCACCAGCTTTGACGGCACCCCGATCCACACGAACTTCTTCCCCGCCACCGGCCTTGCCTCCGGCCAACAGGCACCCACCGTGATGGTGGGACCCGGGTTCGGGCTGCCCGGCGGGCGTATCCCGCTGAGTACCACCAGTACGCTGATCGGCTCCATCGGTATTGCTCCCCTGCGGGACGCCGGCTACAACGTGGTGACCTGGGACCCCCGCGGTTTCGGGCTCAGCGGCGGTGAGGCCTACGTCAACAATCCTGCCTATGAGGGCAGGGACGGGTCCGCGATCATCGACTACATTGCCGCCCAGCCCGAAGCACAACTGGAGTCCCCGGGAGACCCCGTCCTCGGCATGGCCGGGGCGTCCTACGGCGGCGGTATCCAGTTTGTCCTCGCCTCCCAGGACCAGCGCGTGGACGCCATCACCCCCACCATCGCCTGGAATGACCTGACCACCAGCCTGTACAAGGCCGGTTCCTTCAAGACCGGCTGGGGCGCCCTGCTCTGCGCCGAAGGAACGGCGCTGGGACAGCTGGGCTCGCTCGTGGGCAACCAGGGCGCCCTCTCGGCCCCGGTCCGCAAGGCCTGCCAGGAAGGGCTGACCTACCCCAACCAGCTCAGCGCCGAGTCCATCGCATACTTCGAATCGTTGACCCCGGACACCCTGTTCACCTCGATCACGGCTCCCACCCTGATCATCCAGGGCACGGCGGATACGCTCTTCACGCTGGATGAGGCCCGACGCAACTATGACCTCATCCGCAGCACCGGCACGCCTACCAAGATGCTGCAGTTCTGCGGCGGCCACGGGTTGTGCAATTCCACTGCCGGACCGGACCGGATCACTCCCGCAGTGTTGAACTGGTTTGCCCGCTATCTGCGGAACGAACCGGTGGATACCGGCGCGGCCTTCCAGTTCATCGACCAGGCCGGCGTGACCCGCGGAGCGCCCGGGTACCCGCAGGCCACCGGCGCCCTGACCGGTACCGGGAAGGGGTCGATCATCCTCTCCCCCGCTGCCATCAGCGGGGCAGTCGTGGCGGCCGCCGTCGCTCCGGTGGCAGTCAACGTCCCCATCAGCGCCCCCACGGTGACGACGTCGGTCTTCGGCGCACCGCAGCTGACGCTGACCTACCGCGGCTCTGCCCGGCAGGTCAACACCCATGTCTATGCCCAGATCATTGACCGGTCCAGGTCCTCCCTCGTGCTGGGCAACCAGGTCACACCGGTTCCGCTGATCCTGGACGGGAAGGAACACACCCTGACCATCCCCTTGGAAGAGGTTTCCTACACTGCCGATCCAAGCACCCGGCTGGTCCTGCAGGTCACGCCCGCCACCTCCGTCTACGCGCTGCCGAAGGCGACGGCGCTGACCAGCTTCACGGCGTCTGTCACCGTGCCCACCGTGGCCGCCTACCCGGCGATCCCCTAGGGTCGATTAGCGCACAAAGAAGGGAACCTGCCGGCGGCAGGTTCCCTTCTTTGTGCGCGGGTTCCTATTTGGTACCGGCAACCCGGAGCTGTTCTTCCACCTGCTCCAGGCTCTGTCCCCGGGTCTCCGGGACGAAGCGGCGGACAAATACCAGCGCCAGCAGGCCCAGCACCACGAAGATGAAGAAGGTCTTAGAGATGCCGATGGCGTCCATCAGGATCGGGAAGGAGAAGCCAACGGCGAAGTTGGTCATCCACTGCACGAAGACCGACAGGCCGATCCCCAGCCCGCGGACCTTCAACGGGAAGATTTCCGAGAGCATCAGCCACGTCACCGGCGAAACGGCGCCCTGCTGGAAGGCCAGGAACGTGACCGTCAGGGCCAAGATGATGTAACCGCGTACGCTGCCTTCGGTAACGAAGATGGATACCAGCCCGATCAGCAGCAGCGAGGACCCGGTACCGATCAGTCCGGTCATCAGCATTTGCCGACGGCGGACCCGGCCCAGCAGCCAGATACCGAAGATAGCCGCTGCCACGGACACCACGCCGTTGGCAATGTTGGCGGTGAGCGCCGCCTCGGTACCGAAACCGGCGTCGGCCAGGATCTGCGTGCCGTAGTACATAATCGCGTTCACGCCGGTGATCTGCTGAACGATGGACAGTCCCATGCCGATCAGCAGCACCCGCAGCAGCCAGGGTTCCGCGAAGTCCCGCAACGTGCCTGCCTGTGCCGATTCCTTCTCGGCCAGGCCACGCACCTCGTCATGTTCGGCCTGCGCGTCCTCCTCGCTGCGGATGCGGCGGAGGGCCGCGAGTGTTTCGGCGAAACGCCCCTTGGAGGCGAGCCAGCGCGGGCTTTCCGGAACAAAGCTCATTCCGATCCACAAGGCGATGGCCGGCAGCGTGGCCACCACGAGCATCCAGCGCCAGACCCCCTGGTCTTCGCCCCAGATGTTGCCGATCACCGCGTTGGCAACAAATGCGACCAGCTGTCCGGTGACGATCATCAGCTGGTCGCGGGTGACCATCTGGCCGCGGCGTTCAGCCGGTGCCAGTTCGGCCAGGAAAACGGGCACCAGCGCCGAGGCGCCGCCCACGGCCAGGCCGAGCACAATCCGGGACAGCACCATCACGGCGATCGTTGGCGCCAGGGAGGTGCCAAGGGTTCCAATCAGGAAGACGACGGCGAGACCCATCAGGATCCGGCGCCGGCCGAACCGATCGGTCAGCTTCCCGGAAATAGCCCCGCCAAATGCCGCGCCAAAGAGCAGGCTGGAGGTGATCAGGCCTTCGGTGAAGGGGGTCAGGCCCAGATCGTCTTCCATGTAGGGCAGGGCGCCGTTGATGACGCCGGTATCGTAGCCGAACAGGAAACCGCCAAGGGTGACGATCCAGGACGCACGGCGAAGCGCCCGTCTATGCGGGGAAGCCTTGGAAGCCCGGTCGGGGCCGGCTGTTACTGTGGTGGACATTTGCGACTTTCTTGGCTGCGACGCACAAAACCCCCGTCCCGCGGAAAAATCCGTTGGACGGGGGCGTGCAGTTACTGAACTAGAGGGCTGCGTAAACTTCGCGCAGCAGCGTAGCGGTCTCGGACGGCGTCTTGCCGACCTTCACGCCCGCGGCCTCGAGGGCTTCCTTCTTGGCCTGTGCCGTTCCGGCGGAGCCGGAGACGATGGCGCCGGCGTGGCCCATGGTCTTGCCTTCGGGAGCCGTGAAGCCGGCCACGTAGCCGACAACCGGCTTCGTGACGTTGGCCTTGATGAACTCTGCGGCACGCTCTTCGGCATCGCCGCCGATTTCGCCGATCATCACGATGGCCTTGGTTTCGGGATCCGCTTCGAAGGCAGCCAGTGCATCGATGTGGGTGGTGCCGATGACCGGGTCGCCGCCGATGCCGATGGCGGTGGAGAAGCCAAGGTCACGCAGCTCGTACATCATCTGGTAGGTCAGGGTGCCGGACTTGGAGACCAGGCCGATGGGACCCTTGCCGGTGATGTTGGCGGGCGTGATGCCTACCAGCGCTTCGCCGGGGGTGATGATGCCGGGGCAGTTCGGGCCGATGATGCGGGTGACCTGGTTGCCGTCAGCGTCCACCTTGGACTGGGCGTGGGCCCAGAACTCGGCGGAATCCTGCACCGGGACGCCTTCGGTGATGACGACGACGAGGCTGATGCCGGCGTCGATCGCTTCCATCACGGCGTCCTTGGTGAAGGCCGGCGGCACGAAGACGATGGAGACGTCGGCGTCGGTCTTGTCGATGGCCTCGGCAACGGTGCCGAAGACGGGCAGTTCAACGTCGCCGTGGGTGACGGTGGTGCCTGCCTTGCGGGCGTTCACGCCGCCGACAACCTGGGTGCCGGCCTTGAGCATCAGGGCGGTGTGCTTGGTGCCTTCGCCGCCGGTGATGCCCTGAACGATGACCTTGGAGTCCTTGTTCAAGTAGATAGACATAGGTGGGTTCTCTCTTCTAGGTTTCGACAGGCTCAGTTAGCGAGCAGCGTAAGCGAGCTCGGCGGCCTTGTCGGCGCCTTCGTCCATGGTGGTGGCCAGGGTGACCAGCGGGTGGTTGGCCTCGGCAAGGATGCGGCGGCCTTCCTCGACGTTGTTGCCGTCGAGACGGACAACCAGCGGCTTGTTGGCTTCGTCGCCCAGGATTTCCAGGGCCTTGACGATGCCGTTGGCCACGGCGTCACAGGCGGTGATTCCGCCGAAGACATTCACGAACACGGACTTGACCTGGGAGTCATTCAGGATGACGTCCAGGCCGGCGGCCATGACGGAGGCGGAGGCGCCGCCGCCGATGTCCAGGAAGTTCGCGGGCTTCACGTTGCCGTGCTTTTCGCCGGCGTAGGCAACGACGTCGAGCGTGGACATAACCAGGCCTGCACCGTTGCCGATGATGCCCACTGCGCCGTCGAGCTTGACGTAGTTAAGGTCGTTTTCCTTGGCCTTGGCCTCGAGCGGATCCGCAGCGTCCTTGTCTTCCAGCGCGGCGTGGCCGGGCTGGCGGAAGTCGGCGTTTTCGTCCAGGGTGACCTTGCCGTCGAGGGCCAGGATCTCACCGCTGCCGGTCTTCACCAGCGGGTTGACCTCGACGAGGGTGGCGTCTTCCTTGGTGAAGACATCCCACAGCTTGATGATGGCGTTCATAACGCCCTCGCGCAGCTCGGGGGCGAACCCGGCGGCGTCGACGATCTCGGCGGCCTTGGCGGAGTCGATGCCGACGGCGGGATCGACGGCAATGCGGGCGAGTGCGTCGGGACGCTCCACGGCCAGCTGCTCGATCTCCATGCCGCCCTCAACCGAGCACATGGCCAGGTAGTTGCGGTTTGCGCGGTCCAGCAGGACCGAGAAGTAGTATTCCTCGGCGATGTCGGCACCCTGGGCGATCATCACCGTGTTAACGGTGTGGCCCTTGATGTCCATGCCGAGGATGTTGGATGCGTGCTCGAAAGCTTCATCGGCGGTCTTGGCAACCTTCACGCCGCCGGCCTTGCCTCGGCCACCAACCTTGACCTGCGCCTTGACGACTACAACGCCGCCGATCTTCTCAGCAGCAGCTTTGGCTTCTTCAGGGGTGTGCGCCACGATTCCGGCGAGCACGGGTACTCCGTGCGCCTCAAACATATCGCGCGCCTGATATTCAAACAGGTCCACGGGCTAGTGTCCTTCTACGTCGAAGTAGGGGTTTACATGCGATCTGGCGATCGCAGAGCAGATGCATCCGGCCGGTCTGCCCCACGAGGAACTTTAGTCCCTTGGGGCAGAACGCCGATCCCAGACTACCCCTTTAGTGATAAAGCACACAGTTCTATCGTTTGTAGAAAATGCCCGGCCTGAGTTATGAAAACGTCCCCGCTCAGCTCTCTTTGGTGAGCGGCGCGTAACGCAGCAGCAGGCGTTTTTCGCCGACGTCGAATTTCACCTTCGCCACCGTCTTGTCCCCTGCGCCTTCCACCGCCAGCACAGTGCCGGAGCCGAAGGAGGTGTGGTTGACCCTGTCGCCTGCCGACACGGACACCACTTCCTTCTGCGGCTGCACGCGCCCGATGGCCTTGGCTACGGGCGAGTTGGCGGTGCTGCCGCCGGTGCCGCTCGCCGCTCCGGCGCCCCAGGAGGATCCGCCGTAGCGGCTCGAGGTGATGCTGCCGCCGCCGCCCCAGGTGGGACGGTCCATGCCCTCGCGCTTCCACTCAATCAGCTCGGGCGGCACTTCACCCACAAACTGGCTGGCCGGGTTGTACTGGCTCTGGCCCCACATGCTGCGGACCTCGGACCGGGTCAGGTACAGGCGCTGCCGTGCCCGGGTCAGTCCCACGTAGGCCAGCCGCCGTTCCTCGGCCAGTTCGGCCGGGTCAGTGGCCGAACGCTGGTGCGGGAACAGGCCCTGCTCCATGCCGGTGAGGAAGACCACCGGGAATTCCAGCCCCTTGGCGGTGTGCAGGGTCATCAGGGTCACCACACCCTGGCGGCGGGATTCCTCGACGGCGGCCGCGACTTCCTCCGCCGAGCCCCCGGGGGCATCGGGGATGGAATCGGCGTCTGCCACCAGGGAGACCTGCTCCAGGAACTCGCCGAGCGAACCCTCTGGATTGTCCCGCTCATATTCACGGACCACTGCCACCAGTTCGGCCAGGTTCTCCACCCGGGATTCGTCCTGCGGGTCGTTGCTGGAGCGCAGCTGGGCGAGGTAGCCGGTCTGTTCGAGCACGGCTTCCAGGGCGGCGGACGCGCCGGATCCGCTCGCCACCTCGGCGAGGTCGTCGATCAGCTTGACGAAGCCGTTAATGGAATTGAGTGACCGGGTGGCCAGGCCCGGAGCCTCCTCGGCACGCCGCAGGGCTGCCATGAAGGAGATCCGCTCGCGTTCGGCCAGCGCGGCCACGGAGTACTCGGCACGGTCGCCGATGCCCCGCTTGGGTTCGTTGAGGATCCTGCGCAGGTTTACGACGTCGTCCGAGTTCACCAGCACGCGCAGGTAGGCCAGCGCGTCCTTGATTTCCTTGCGTTCGTAGAACCGGGTGCCGCCGACCACCTTGTAAGGCAGGCCCACCCGCACCAGGACGTCTTCCAAGGAGCGGGACTGGGCATTGGTGCGGTAGAAGACGGCGACGTCGCCGGGGCGCAGGTTTTCCTCGTCCTGCAGGCGGTCGATCTCCTCCGCGATGAAGCGGGCTTCCTCGTGCTCGTTTTCGCCCACGTAGCCGATGATCTTTTCGCCGTCGCCCTCCGCGGTCCACAGCCGTTTTTCGGGGCGGTTGGGGTTCCGGGAGATGACTGCGTTGGCGGCGTTGAGGATGGTCTGCGTGGAGCGGTAGTTCTGCTCGAGCAGGATGGTCCGCGCGCTCGGGTAGTCCTTTTCGAAGTCATTGATGTTGCGGACATCGGCGCCGCGGAAGGCGTAAATGGACTGGTCGGAGTCGCCCACCACGGTGAGTTCGGCCGGCGGTACGTCCAGCGTCTCGTCGTCGCTGCCCACCAGTTCGCGGACCAGGGCGTACTGCGCGTGGTTGGTGTCCTGGTACTCGTCCACCAGGATGTGCCGGAAGCGCCGCCGGTAGTACTCGGCGACACCGGGGAACGCGCGGAACATAAACACGGTCTGCGCGATCAGGTCGTCGAAGTCCATGGCGTTGGCCTGGCGCATCCGCTGCGCGTAACCCTTGTAGACGTCTGCGACGGCCTGCTCGAAGGGATCGGAGTAGTTGGCCGATTCCGCATAGGACTCTTCGTCAATGAGTTCGTTCTTCAGGGCGGAGATCTTGTTCATGATCGACTTGGGCGTGAAGCGCTTCGGGTCCAGGTCCAGCCCCTTGGCCACCAGCGTGATCAGGCGCAGCGAATCCGCCGAGTCGTAGATGGAGAAGTTCGAGTTCATCCCCACGGTCTTGGCTTCCCGGCGCAGGATCCGCACGCACGAGGAATGGAAGGTGGAGATCCACATGGTCTTCGCGACGCCGCCCACCAGGTTTTCGATCCGCTCGCGCATTTCAGCGGCGGCCTTGTTGGTGAAGGTGATGGCGAGGATCTGGCCCGGGTTGGACCGCCCGGTGGCGAGCAGGTAGGCGATCCGGTGGCTGAGCACACGGGTCTTGCCCGAGCCGGCGCCGGCCACGATCAGCAGCGGGGAACCGGCATGCTTCACCGCTTCCTCCTGCTGGGGATTCAACCCCTGCAGCAGGTCCGCGGCCCGGCTTTCATCCGCGTAGGAGGAGCCCCTTCGCTCGGTGCCGGAATGCGGCGCCTTTGCGGCAGGCGCCGGTTCAGCTTTGCGGGGTGCGGGAAAGAGTGGATCAAAGAGATAGTCCATGATGGCTTTAAGTCTAGGCGCTGCGGCCGACATTCCGGTGAGCGTCCAAACCGTCCGCTCCGGCGGGAGCGTCCCGGGCCGAACCGGTCAGCCGGAGGTGAGGGCTGCGTGGATCTCGCGGACGGCGGTGGCGGTGCCGGCAATGTGCCAGCGGAAGCCGTGGACTTCGACGACGGCGGTGCTGCCGCCGGCGGCTCGGACTATGGCCTTGCCCGGCAGCCAGTCCCATTCCGGGCAGCTGTGCTGGAACCAGGCGCCGGACTGGCCGGTGGCTACGCGGGCCAGGTCGCAGGAGCCGGACCCCATCATCCGGATGGTTGCGGCCCGAGAGGCCGCCGCAGTCCAGGGACCGGTCACCTCGGGGCGCAGCAGCCAGGTGGGGTGGATATAGGTTCCCGCGGACAGGCGGTCCAGCGGTTCGTCGTCGGGTGGAACAATAACGGATCCGTTGAGCATGGCCGGGAACCCCTTCCCGCCGATCCACAGCCGGTCTTCCTGCGGCTGGTAGATGGCGCCGAGCAGGACATCCGGATCTCCGGGAGAGTCGTGCGGACCGGGTTCGGACCGGAGGGCGATGGCCGAGCACCAGTACGTGGACCCGGCGAAGAAGTTGTAGGTTCCGTCCACCGGGTCGATGACCCAGGACCGGCCGGAGGTGCCCTGGTGGCTGGCGCCCTCCTCCCCCACAATCCCGTCGTCCGGACGCAGCTGCCGCAGCCGGTTTACCACCAGGGCTTCGGCCTCGCGGTCCGCGGCGGTTACGACGTCGGACACCGAGGTCTTCTCGCTGGCGGTCAGCCCTTCCGAGCGCATGCGCAGGGCAAGCTGCCCGGCCTCCTGCACCAGCTCGGCGGCGAGGTCGAAGTCTTCGGGGGATGCAACGGCACTCATAGCCCCCAGCGTAGCCGTCCGCCGCCGCTCCGGACAGGCGCACACGGGGCGGCTCATCCTGGTGCGGGGCCGGTGCGGCCATACTGTATCTATGGGAAAAACCGCCGCGCAGCGCGCCGCCAAACACGGACTCCAAGCCGGACAGCCCCGCCCGGGCGGCCCGGGACCAGCAGGTATGCCCGCCGGGCCGCAGGGCAAGAGCAGTCCGGGGCTGCTTGTCATTGCGGGCGTGGTGGCAACGCTGTTCCTGTTCTGGTACCTGCACCTCATGGTGCCGGGCCAGTTGTCCCAGCTGGCGGACGGCCTGTCCATGCCCGATTCCATGGTGTTCGGCTACGGCGAAGACCATCTGGCCGCCCTGCGCAGCGCCATGGACGAGGAGGCGCTGGGCCGGCTCAGTTACGTGCACAAGACGGCCGGGACGCTCTTTCCGCTGATCTTCGGCCTGACCTGGCTATTGATCATCGGACTGAACACCCAGCGCCGGGCGTTGCGCTGGGTGCTCTTCAGTGCGCCGATCCTCTTTGTGGTGGCCGACCTATGGGAGAACATTGCCATTGACAATGCCCTCGGTGCGGTCGAACTATCGAGCGGAGATGCCGCCCTGGCCGGCACGCTGACCGTCGCCCGCTGGATCCTGCTGGGGCTCAGCCTCGTGGCGTCCGTGGTGTCCGTCTTTACCCGCGGGGTTGGACGGCCACCAGAACTTGTCGCCGAGGACAAAGGTTAGGGCCGGGACCACGACGGTCCGCACCAGCAGCGTGTCGAACAGGACGCCGATGGCCACGATGATGCCCACCTGGGTCAGGGTCACCAGCGGCAGGACGCCGAGGACCGCAAAGACGGCCGCCAGCAGGATGCCGGCGCTGGTGATCACGCCGCCGGTGGAGCGCAGTGCCGCCAGCATCCCCTGCTTGGTGCCCATGGTCGCTGCGTTCTCCCGGGCGCGGGTGGTCAGGAAGATGTTGTAGTCCACACCCAGGGCCACCAGGAACAGGAACGAGTAGAGCAGTGTCTGCACGTCCATGGCCGGGAAATCCAGCACGTTCTCGAACAGCAACCAGCTGAGACCGGTTGCGGCCAGGAACGTCAGCAGCACGGAGGCAACCAGCAGCACCGGCGCCACCAGGGAACGCAGCAGGATCATCAGCACAAGGAACACCAGGGCGATCACGGAGGTGCCCACCAGGACGGTGTCGTGCTGGTTCGCTGCCAGCTGGTCCACCCGTTCGGCCGCCTCGCCGCCTACCAGTGCCTCATAGTCCTCACCGGCCAGGTCGTTCCGCAGGTCGGTGATGAAGGTGTTGGCTTCGTCGGTGCCGGCCTCGTATCCGGTGACCAGTTCCACCCGGGTACGTCCGTCATGCTCGGTGCCGGGGGTGGCTGCGGTGACGCCTTCGATGCCCGAGAGCTGCGCGACGGCGTCATCCGCTGAATCGGTATCCACCAGGACGGTGACCGGTGAGGATGAGCCGGCCGGGAAACCTTCGGAAAGCGTCTCCGCGGCGGTGACCGCCTGAGGCTTGTCCCGGAACTGCTCGTTTTCGCTCAGGCCGATCTGCAGGGTGAACAGGGCGCTGCCCAGGGCCAGCAGTACCAGGACGGCAGTGCCGGCAATGGTCTTGGGCCGGCGTGCGGTGGCTTCACCGAGGCGGCCCCAGAACTTGCCTTCCTTGGCCGGGTCCCCGACCTTGGGCACAAAGGGCCAGAACAGTTTGCGCCCCAGCAGCACCAGGGCCACCGGCAGCAGGAACAATGCGCTGAAGATGGCCAGGACAATGCCGATGGCTGCCGAGAACCCGAGGCCGCGGTAGCTCTGGGTATCGGCGAACAGCAGGGTGAGCAGGGCCAGGATGACGGTGCCGCCGCTGGCAATGATCGCTTCGCGGGTACGGGTCAGGGCTTTGCGCATGGCCTCGTACACCGAGTCGTGGACGCGCAGCTCCTCCCGGTACCGGGCAATGAGCAGCAGGGCATAGTTCGTGGCGGCACCGAAGACCAGGACGCTGGTAATGCCTACGGCGGACGGATCCACGGTGATTCCCGTGGCCGGGGCCAGCAGGTCCACTACCTTGGCTGCCAGCTGTTCGATGGCGCCGACAATCGCCAGCGGCACGATCCAGAGCCACGGGGAACGGTAGGTGATCAAAAGCAGCACGGCGACGACGCCGGCGGTGACGGTCAGGAGCACAAAGTTGGCGCCGGAGAACACTCCGGCCAGATCGGCGCTGAACGCCGCCCCGCCGGTCAGCTCTGCCTTAACGCCCTCCGGGGCGGCATCGGAAACGGCCGTCCGGAGCTCTTCGACCTCGGCAGAGACGGCGTCGCCGTCGTCGGCGGCTGCCTGCAGCGTCAGCGGAACAATTGCGACCAGCCGGTTCTCGGAAACCACCGGCGGAACCTGCGGCGGCGGGCCCGAGGCCCCGACCTCCGTGGCGGCTGCGTTGATCCCGGCGATGCCGGCAGTATCCGCGTCCGTCAGCGGACCGCCGTCCTCGCGGGAAACCACCACAATGGCGGAGGATTCCTGCGCGTCAGGGAACTCCTGGAGCAGATCGGCGACCTGTGCGGACTGGTACTTGTCATTCAGTCCGCCCACGTCGGTGGCGTCGTTTTCCTGTGCCGGCAGGGCGAACAGGCCGATGATGACGGCCACCCCGATCAGCAGCGTGACCCACGCCGTCTTGGCGTTCTTCACTATCCCTGCATACATGCGCTTCTCCAAGCCGTCTAAAGTATCTCTGTTCGAAAGTATCTTAGATATAGAGATACTTCAATTCCCAGTTACTATTAGTTTGTGGAGGACAAAGAGCTACGGCGGGATATCGTCGACGCGCTCCGCGGCATGAGCCTGGATGGACAGCGTGTCGCGGACGCTTTCGCGCACTCGAACGGCCTGAATGCCACCGACATGCGTGCCTTGGTGCTCATCATGGAGGCCGAGATGCGGCATGAGGCCCTAACCGCCGGGCAGCTCAGCGCCCGGCTGGGCACCTCCTCCGGAGCCACCACAGCGGTGATCGACCGGCTGGAGCGCATCGGGCACATTCACCGCAACCGCAGCCATGCGGACAGGCGGAAGGTCACCCTGCACTTCGAACCCCTGGCAATGCAGCTTGCCGGCGCCTACTTCGGCCCCCTGGGCGCCCTCACCGACGAGGTCATGTCACGGTACACGGACACTGAGCTGCGCACCATCCTGGGCTTTATGCAGGCCATCCGCGACGCCTATGACCGACACATTAACGACCGGCAGTCCGACGGCGCCGCCGCCCCCGTCACCGGCGGCGCTCCGAACGGGCTGCAACCACCCAGCGTGAGAAACGGGTAAGCTGGAACCGCCCGCCGGGAAGCCCGGCGGTCCGCCCTCGTAGCTCAGTAGGATAGAGCGGCCCTCTCCTAAAGGGCAGGTCGTCGGTTCGATTCCGGCCGGGGGCACATTTTTCTTTAACGGCCGCGGAGGCGGCCGACGGTGGCGGGTCACGCGGAGCTGTTCCAGCAGCGGGAACAGCAGGCCGGTGCGGGCCGCTCCGGCCCTGGCACCACACTCCTGGTGGAAGGGATCGTATCCGTCGAGAGGTGCTGTTACTCGTTGGGCGCCCTATCAGTCCATATGCCGAAGGACACCCCACATGAATCTTGGAACGTTGCGAACCAGCGGTCATCGCCGCCGAGGTCGGTTCTGCTTCGTTCGACTTGGCCGCCAAGCTCTCTGACTCGTGAGAGGAAGCCTTCGAGGTCATCAGTTTCGAAATAGACCCGGGTTCCGGCCGTAGGCGCTGTCCCTTCGGTTGCACGCTGAAGACCGCCAATTCCCGACCCGCCACTTCTGATGATCCAGCAGCTCGCATCGAGCTCTGAATCCTCGAAGGCGGGGGCGAACGTCCAACCTTGGAGATCGCAATGGAACGACATGAACTTCTCGGGGGCTTCGGTCTCGACTTCCCACCAGACGACGTTCATAAGGGCATGCTAGCGGACGGCCAGCGGCCTTGGTGCCGAGGCCCGCTTCAGCCCGCACCCCGCGTACTGGACCGAGTGGGCTCACGGTGCTCAGCCCGCGCTTCCCGGTCCAGACGAGGACTATGACCGACCGGCTGCCGTTCGCGCCTATTTAACGGCGCCGGCCGTGAGCCCGCCGATCAGGCGCTTCTCGATAACCGCGAACAGGATAATCACCGGCACAATCGCCACGATCGAAACGCCAAACACGTATTGCCAGCTGGTGGCGTACTGGCCGATGAATTTCGTCAGCGCCACGGACAGCGGCTGGTTCTCCGCCGTGGACATGATGACCAGACTCGCCGCGAACTCATTCCAGGACGAAACGAAGGTGAAGATCACTGCCGTAACGATCCCCGGCCAGACCAGCGGCAGATTGATCCGGAAAAGCACCTTGAGCCGCCCCGCGCCGTCGATCTGCGCCGCCTCGTCAATCTCGCGGGGAACTGCGGCAAAGAAACTGTGCATGATCCACAACGCGAAGGAAAGATTGAAAGCCGCATTGATCAGGATCATGGCGAGCCAAGTGTCGTTGAGGTCCAGCCACAGCATCTGGCGGAAAAGCCCCGCGGTCAGCACCGCCGGCTGCAGCATCTGGGTCACGATCACCAGGAACAGGAAGACTATCCGGCCGGGGAAGCGGAACCGGGCCGTGTAATAGGCCGCCGGCGTGGCCACCAGCAGCACCAAAAGGGTGGCAAACACGGCAATGATGATGGTCGAAACCAAGTTGTAGCCCAGGGGCGTTTCCGGCGTGTCCCACATGGACTGGTAGTTGCCGAACTGCAGGCCCTCCTGCGGAAGATACTCAGGCGGAACAGACAGGATTTCCGGGCGGGTCTTCAACGAGCCGACGAGCATCACCAGATAGGGCGCCAGGAACAGCAGGGCGATAACGGCACCGGCAGCGGTACGTCCCCACATCCGCCGGGCACTGACATTATCCGCATACCGGCGGGGGCGTGCGGATGCCGGAACAGCAGTGCGGATAGGGGCCGGGGCAGCGATGGCCAATTCATGCCTCCTTCATCGGTTTGACGATCTTCACGTACGCGGCCACGATCACCAGCACGACGGCGAAGTTCACCACGCTGAGCGCGCTCGCCACGTCCAGGCGCCGGTCAAACTGAAGCACTTTGAAGATGTACGTCATCAGGGTGTCCGCGCTGTAGCCGGGAATGGATCCCGTCATGATCCGCAGGATCGGGAGGTTATTGAAGACATTGATGATGTTGATCAGCACGGCGACTGCGAGCGCGCCGCGCAGCTGGGGCAGCACCACGCTGAAGTAAGTGCGTACCGGTCCGGCGCCGTCCATTTTCGCTGCTTCAAGGGCATCCCCGGGAATGGCCTGCATCCCGGCGAGCAAGGTGTAGGTGGTGAACGGAAGGGACACGAACACCCCCACCGCGATGGCCGCGCCGAGGGCGGTGGCAACATTCTTGGTGAAACCGTAGGAGGCGTCCAGCAGCCCGACGTCGACCATGAACTTGTTGATGATCCCGTAGTCCCGGTCCAGCCCGTAGTAAAACACCGTCGTGGTCATGACTACGCTGGCTGCCCAAGGGACCACAACCGCCATCCGGACGAGCGTTCGGCCCGGGAACGGCTTGTTGAGGAAGTTCGCCAGGGCCAGTGAAATGACCACGGTCAGGGCAACCACAACCGTTACCCACACGACAGTGTTGAGGAGGACCCGGGGCAGGTTGGGATCCTCGAACACCGTCCGGAAATTTGCCAGCCCTACGCCTTCCACGTTCGTACCGGCCTGGCTGATGCGGCGGGTGGAGCTGTAGATCATGTAGCCGGCGGGAAAGATCACCACGCCGAACACGAGGACCAGCACCGGCCCGATCCATGGCAGGGCCGCCCATCCACTTTCACTGTTCCGAAGCTTCTGCCGGCGCACCCCCGGGTGGCGGACTGTACTCATAGGCTCAAACCGTTCTGGACCGGGAGGGGCCGCATCGGTGGACACGGCCCCTCGGGACGGGTGTCAGGCTGCGTCGGCCTTGGACTGGATCTGCTCCAGTACTGTCTGTGCGTCCTGGTCCTCCAGCTGGCCCATAAGGGACTTGAACGCTCCGTCGGTCGCGTTCCAGGCGGGGTTGGTGGTCGGATAGAACTCGGCGGTCGGCAGCATGTCCAGGAACGGCTTCAAGCTTTCGTCCGAGCCCATCGCCTCGGATCCGCTCTTAGTGGTGGGCAGGAAACCTTCAGTCTCCACCCAGTCCACGTAGTTGTCTTCGGTGTAGAAGAAGTCCATAAACGCCTTGATGGCCTCCTGCTTGTCTTCATCGTTCTTGAAAGCCATCAAGCGGTCCGCGACCCCGAGGGTGGAAGGTTCGCCGCTGTTGGTGGGGACGCTGGCAATCCCGTAGTTCAGGTCCGGGTTCTCTTCCTCAATCTGGCCAACGGTCTGCGGCAAGGCGTAGACCATCCCGATCTGCCCCTGTGCGAAGACGTTGATCATCGGAGTGCGCTGGGTGGCGCCCGGATCCGGCTGGGTGACGCCGTCGGAGATCATTTTCTTCATGAACTCTGCTGCCTCGAGGTTCTCGGGCGTGTTCACCGCGATCTCCGACTCGTCCCCGAAACCGCCGCCGTTGCCGGCGAACCAGATGAGGCTTTCGCCCTGCGCCTCTTCCGAGCCGAGCGGCATTCCGTACCCGGGAACACCGGTGGCCGAAATCTCCTGGGCTGCTGCATGGAGCTCGTCCCAGGTGGTGGGAGGGGCCTGGATGCCTGCAGCATCGAACAGATCCTGGTTGTAGAACAGGGCACGCACCGAAGCGATCAGCGGCAAGCCGTACTGGGTACCGTCGAGCATCTCGTTTTCTGCGAACGACTCCTGGAAGTCGGCGATGGTCTCCTCCGAGGCCACCTCGTTCGCCGGATAGAGCAGCCCCTCATCCGCAAAAGCAGAAAATGCGCCGCCGTTGTAAATGTCGGGTGCCTCTCCGGCCTGGATTTTCGTCTGCAGCACCGATTCCAGGTTTTCCCAGGACTCCACCTGCAGGTTCACGCTGATGTCCTCGTTGGCTGCTTCGAAATCTTCGATGACCCCTTCCCAAAGGGCCTTGGTGCCGTCGGAATAGCTGGGAACAAGCAGGTCCAGGGTAGTAGCCCCGCCTTCCTCGCCCGAGTCCCCGCTGCCCCCGAAACCGCAGGAAGACACCGTGAGCGCTCCCGCCGCGGCTAGGGCCATCATGCCGGTTCGAAAGTTGCTCTTCATTGGATCCTCTTTCAGACAGTCACGGCCGGGCCGCGAATCCGAGCCACGACGCCGGGGCCGTCAGACGGCCTGAGCACCCTTGGCTGATGATGGAACTTGATAGCAAAACGCGTTATTCGATCAGCGAACATCAGTTGAGGGAAGATACTGGCCTTCCTACCCCCGCCCGTCAAGGGGTTAGCCGCAGCACGTGCTCGGATCTTGGCCTGATTGGTTCTGATCTATAGACAGCAACTTCAATCAGAGCCCATCATTGACCAACTTTCGTCCAACGGGGAGGAACTCCGATGACCCTCACCTCCACACGTGCGCTAATGGACCGTGCTGCTGCGGCTGGAACGGGCCTCGGGAGCTTAAACGTGCTGCATCCGGACCATGCCGATGATGAAGAGCTGGTCTGCGAAGCGGTCCGGCTGTCATCCCTCTTCTACCGGGCCGAGCCTACGGACCTAGGCTGAAACCGATGGAGAAGACCGAGCGGCTCAACGCGATCCTCGACCTCCTTGCCGCCCGCGGGCACGTGCAGGTTGAGGAGATAGTAGTGTCGCTCAAAGTGTCCCCGGCTACTGCCCGGCGGGACTTGGACAGCCTCGCTGCCCAGCGGCTCTTGAGCCGGACCCGTGGCGGGGCAACCATGGAAGCAGTGGCCTATGACCTGCCCACGCGCTACTCGCGCGACGAGCATACCGCTGAAAAGCAGGCCATAGCCCGGGCTGCGTCCGCCTTGGTGCCCAAGGGCGCCGTGATCGGCTTGTGCGGGGGAACCACCAGCACCGCCATCGCCCAGGCGCTGGGCATGCGGCGGGATCTCATGGAACCGTCAAACCGGCCAACCCTTACCGTGGTCACGAACGCCATCAACATCGCTGTCCAGCTGGTCGTCCGCCCCAATATCCGGGTCATGGTGACCGGCGGGGTCGTGAATCCGCGCTCTTATGAACTGGTTGGGCCCTACACCGACGTCATCCTGCAGCGTGTGGCGCTGGATCTCGCGTTTGTCGGGGTCAACGGCCTGGATGCCGAGGTGGGTCCGACGGTCAGCGACGAAGGGGAAGCAGCCGTGAACTCGCTGATGTCCCGGAGGGCCTCGGAAACCTACGTCGTCGCCGATTCCTCGAAAATCGGAAACCGGAGCTTTGCCACGCTCAGCGGATACGTCTTTAGCAACCTGATCACGGACAGCGGTATCTCCGACAGCGACAAGGCTGCCTTCGAGAGCCGCGGCACCCGGGTCCTCGTAGCACCAGTGGAAAGCAACATCAGCTAGCTATCAGGACAGGTCCGCGGAGTTCCGTTCCTCGTCCCGGGCCACGGCGAACTGGGTGTTGTACAGCTCCGCGTAGCGTCCGTCCCGCGCCAGCAGTTCCGCGTGCGTTCCCTGTTCCGCAATCCGGCCGCCCTCGATAACCAGGATCCGGTCGGCATTGCGGATGGTGGAGAGCCGGTGGGCAATCACGACGGCGGTCCGCCCCTGCAGCGCTTCGCCCAGGGCGGCCTGCACAGCGGCCTCGGACGTGGAATCCAAAGCGGCGGTGGCCTCGTCCAGGATCACGATCCGCGGCTGGGCCAGCAGCAGCCGCGCGATGGTCATCCGCTGGCGCTCCCCGCCGGAAAGCCGGTAGCCGCGCTCCCCCACCATCGTTTCCAGCCCGTCCGGCAGGGACCGCACCATGTCCTCCAGCCGCGCCCGGCGCAGCGCATCCCAGACTTCCTCTTCACTGGCTTCGGGGTTGGCCAGCAGCAGGTTGGCCCGGATGGTCTCGTGGAACAGGTGCCCGTCCTGGGTCACCATGCCCAGCGCCTGCCGGATACCGGCGAAACTCACGTCCCGCACATCCGTACCGGAGAAGCGCACGGCACCCGAATCGACGTCGTACAGCCGTGCCAACAGCTGCGCAATGGTCGATTTGCCCGCTCCCGAGGTTCCAACCAGGGCGACGGTCTGCCCCGGTTCAACGCGGAAGGACACTCCGTGCAGGACTTCCTCTCCGCCGCGGGTGTCCAGGACCGCCACCTCTTCCAGCGACGCGAGGGATACTTTCTCCGCGGTGGGATAGGCAAACCGGACGTCGTCGAACTCCACGCTCAGCGGTCCGGCCGGCACCGGCGCCGGGGATTCCTTCTCACGGATCAAGGGACGAAGGTCCAGGATTTCGAAGACCCGCTCGAAGCTCACTACCGCGCTCATGATCTCCACGCGGGCGTTGGCCAGGGAGGTCAGCGGCGCATACAGCCGGGTCAGCAGTAGCGCCAGGGTCACGACGTCGCCCGTGTTCAGGTTGCCCTGCAGCGCCAGGTAACCGCCCAGCCCGTAGACCAGGGCCAGGGCCAGTGCGGATACCAGGGTCAGGGCCGTCACGAAGACGGCCTGCATCATTGCCATCTTCACGCCGATGTCCCGCACCCGGGAGGCACGGAGCGCGAATTCGCTCGACTCGGCGTCGGGCCGTCCGAACAGTTTGACCAGGGTGGCACCGGGTGCGGAGAACCGCTCGGTCATCTGCGTACCCATGGACGCGTTGTGGTTGGCAGCCTCCCGGCGGAGCGCGGCGAGCCGGCCGCCCATCCGCCGTGCCGGCAGCAGGAACACCGGCAGCAGCAACATGGCCAGTACGGTCACCTGCCAAGAGGTTCCGAGCATCACGATGAGGGTCAGCACCAGGGCGACGACGTTGCTCACCACACCGGAAAGGGTCCCGCTGAAGGCCTGCTGGGCGCCGATGACGTCATTGTTGAGCCGGCTGACCAGCGCACCCGTGCGCGTGCGCGTAAAGAAGGCAATGGGCATCTTCTGGACGTGGTCGAACACCGCGGTGCGCAGGTCCAGGATGACGCTTTCCCCGATGCGCGAGGAAAACCAGCGCGTGGCAAGGGAAACTGCCGCGTCCGCCACCGCGACGGCGGCAATCAGCAGGGCAAGCCGGATCACCACGGCCGGTGCCGTGCCGGCCACAATGGAGTTGACCACCTGCCCGGCCAGGACCGGGGTCGCCACGGCCAGGAACGCGCCCACCACGGACAGCAGAACGAAGCCCAGGAGCCGCGTCCGATAGGGAGCGGCAAAGCGGACAATCCGCTTCAGGGTTTCCCGTGAAATCTTGCCGTCAACGCCCTTGGCGCGGGAGATCTGCATCAGCGAACCCCACGCTGCGCCTTCCATGCTCATGTCTGTTCCTCCGATATCCGCACGTTCCAGCTTAAACCCGTCCGGAGTCCGATCCCTGCCGATCGCTAGTGGCTGAAACCGCAGCGGAATCCGTTCCGGGGACGCAGTGAATCAAGTCACAAGTTTGGCTCCGGGCGCTGGTACACTTCGAATCGCTGCCCCTGGAGCTGAACCGGGCACAGACGAAAGGCCGTAATGCCCCCGGCACTCAAACCCTTCGCCGCCCCCACGGGCGACGCCTCTTCGGAGGGCAACACTCACGGCGCACAGCCGCGCCCCACGGCGCTGGTTGCCGTTGAACAACCCGAGGTCTTCTCCGTCGTGGCCGGAATCCTCGCCGCTGCGGGCTTGGATACAGTCCCCGTGGTGGACCTGGACGAGGCCATGGAAGCTGCACGCGCCGGCTCCCCGGTGTTGGCGGTGGTGGATTCCACGATCCGCCAAGTCGTCGGAATGGACATGCTCAAGCGCCTCCGGCACGAACCGGCCATGACCAAGCTGCCGGTGATCCTCGTGGCAGGCGAAGCCGGGCTGGACATGGAATTGATGGTCGACCTGGGCATCGCCGACTTCGTGGCCAGCCCGGTGGACCCCGAGGACCTGGCACGCCGGATCAACCTCATCCTGGCCACCGCCCGGGCGCGCAGGGACCGGCGGGCGGCCACGTCGCGGCTGCGGGAGGACACACGCCGTATTTCCGCCGCCATCCGGGCCACTAATGATCCGCAGCAAATGGCCGAGGTAGTGGTTCACGGACTCGGAGCCACCTTCGAAGCGGACCATGTACTGCTGGTGACTTTCCCGGATGAGCGCGTTCCGGAACTGGCACTGGCGTGGAGCCGCGAGGAAACCTCCGGAGGCATTCCCTCGCTGAACGCACATACCGCGGGCGAGCTGGCCGAAATGCTCTGGGAGCGGGGCCGGGGAATGGCAGTGGAAGACCATGGCCAGCCCGCCGATGAGCCGGTACCGATAAGCGCGGAATCCCGTGCTGCCGGGCTGCGCACCTCCGTGATTGTGCCGCTCGGCCACGGGGACAAGGCTTTCGGGCTGCTCTGGCTTGCCGGCGAGGGTGCCCCGCGGGACTGGACGAGCACGGAGATCTCCCTGATCCAGCATGTCAGCGGCAACCTGGCGCACGGCCTCGTGCAGGGCAACCTCATTACCGCTCAGCGGATGGTACTCAAACGCCAACGGGACCTGGACCAGGCGAAGACTGATTTCGTGGCCACGGTCAACCACGAACTGCGGACACCGCTGACCTCGATCACGGGCTATCTGGACCTCATCCTGGACGGCTCCGGCGGAGACATCCCGGACGACGTCGCGCAGATGCTCAAAATCGTTGGCCGCAACGCCGTTCGACTCAACCAGCTGATCAGCGATCTGCTGACCATCTCCCGGCAGGATGCGGACGAGATCAACCTCGAGGTGGAGGAAGTGGACCTGGAAGAACTCCTGCGCGCCGTTGCCGCCTCACTGGCACCGGCCGCCGGGGCCAGCAG
The DNA here is from genome assembly GCF_024385465.1 of Arthrobacter sp. zg-Y844. GTDB lineage: Bacteria > Actinomycetota > Actinomycetes > Actinomycetales > Micrococcaceae > Arthrobacter_B. The sequence continues at coordinate 85,465 of NZ_JANFLS010000003.1, read as the reverse complement.
CCTGGACCTGCGGTTGGAGCTGGGTACCGACCCCTTGCTGGTTGACGGAGACCGCGCCCAGCTGGAGCAGGTCTTCACCAATCTCTGCTCCAACGCCGTGAAGTTCACGCCGGCCGGCGGAACCGTGCAGATCAGTGCCGCCCTGGTCCAGCCGGACGGCGCCGGCCCCGGCGTGCGGGTACAGATCCGCGACACCGGAATCGGCATCCCGGAAGGGGACCTGCCCAACCTGTTCCGGCGTTTCTTCCGTGCCTCCAACGCCACCTCCGCTGCCATCCCCGGTACCGGCCTGGGGCTGGCCATCGTCCAGGACATTGTGCTTCAGCACGGCGGCGAACTGGGGATTGCTTCCAAGGTGGGCGAGGGCACCACGGCAACGGTCCAGCTTCCAGCCGCCCGCTAGGGTCCGGACAGCCCCGGCTAGACCGGCGCGGGGGCCGCAGCCAGGATCCGTTCCGGCGCGGAATAGCAGTTCAGGGACGTACCGCGGCTGAATCCGATCAGCGTCAGGCCGGCGTCCTTGGCCAGATCCACGGAAAGCGCGGACGGTGCACTGACGGCGGCAAGGACCGGAATACCCGCCAGCTGGGCCTTTTGGACCAGCTCGAAGGACGCCCGTCCGGATACCTGCAGCACCATGCCGCGCAGCGGAAGCATCCCGGCACGCAGTGCCCACCCCACCACCTTGTCCACCGCATTGTGCCGGCCAACGTCCTCGCGCAGGCACAACAGCTCGCCGTCGGCGTTGAAAAGACCCGCCGCATGGACGCCCCCGGTCCGGTCGAAGACTTTCTGGCCTTCGCGCAGCCGGTCCGGCAGGGCAGCCAGCATGTCCAGCGGGAGACGCACGCCGTCGGAGGACGGATCGAAGTGCGAGGACTTACGGACCGCCTCGATGGAAGCCGTTCCGCAGATGCCGCAGGAGCTGGACGTATAGACGTGCCGTTCCATCCCGGTGTCAGGGAGCGGGGTACCGGGCCGGAGCTGGACATCCACCACATTGAAGGTCTGCTTGCCTTCGTCATCCACTCCGGCGCAGTACCGCAGGCTGATGAGCTGGGCCGGATCCCAGATCACCCCTTCCGAGACCAGGAATCCGGCCACCAGGTCAAAGTCATCGCCGGGGGTCCGCATGGTGACGGTGAAGGACTTACCCATCACCCGGATTTCCAGCGGTTCTTCCCCCGCCAATACGTCATCCCGCCGGCTGACGTTCCCGTCCAACCGGAAGCGTGTGACCCGCCCTCGCTGGGTAACCCGTCCCATGGTGTCTCCCTGTCTTTAGTGCATTGACTCTGGCTCCGGGTGGCCGGGGGTCCCCGGGTTGTCCCGCTCCGGCTTGACCGGTGTGCGGGCTTATCCGGACGGTGCGCGGTTGACCTGCCACGGCAGGGGCAGCGCCATCACGGCCTGGTCCCTGATGCAGCCCTCCGGCGGCACCACCATAACGGCGTCCGCCTCGGCCAGTCCGCGGAGCATTCCGGAGCGGAAATACGGCGACGGCATGGCCCGGTCTTCCTGGATGCTGCAGGGAACCAGCCGGGTCCGTCCGGGCAATGGTTCCAGATCCACGCCGGCCAGGACATGCCGTTCACGGGAAATCGGTGCCCCGCGGAGTCCGTCCAGCAGCGGTTGGACGATGGTGAAGACCGCCATCATCGCGGCCAGCGGGTTGCCGGGCAGCGCTACCAGCAGGCGGCCGTCCTGCAACCGGGCCAGCATGGTGGGATGGCCCGGACGCATCGCGATTCCGTCAATGAGGAGTTCAGCCTCGACCTCTTCCAAGGCCCGGCGCAGGTGATCCGCGTCGGAACGTCCGGTGCCGCCGGTAGTGACAAGGACGTCGCCGGAAGACATTGCGATGGAGAGTTCGTCCGAGGCTTCGCTGCTCAGCGCCGCCACCACGTCCTCCAGCCGGTCCGGCAGGCGCCGGACGACGTCGATGCGTCCGCCCAGCATCGTGATCAGCTGCGGCAGCTGGGGTCCGAAGGTGTCCCGGACCTGTCCGGGCTCGGGCAGGCCGGCTTCGATGACTTCGTCCCCGGTCAGCAGCAGGGACACGCGCGGGGAACGCAGCACCGGCAGGGTGTCATGTCCGCACACGGCAGCCAGTGCAATATGGGCCGGGTTAAGCATCTTGCCCGCAGGGATGGTGGTCTCCCCCGCTGCCGCCTCTTCTCCGGCCGGGCGGATATGTTCGCCGGCGCGCGGTTCGGATTCCTTGGCGCGGTCGCTGAGCGTCAGCTGCGGCGGCGTTGTGGCCGACACGCTGCCGCTTTCGGAGCGCAGCACGGCTTCGGCGCCTTCGGGGATAAGCCCGCCGGTGAGGATTTCCACGGCCTCGCCCGGCTGGAGCGCGCGGCGTCCCGATTCGCGGTGGATCTGCCAGCGTTCCACCTCGGGTTCCTCATGGGTCATGACAGTCCACGGCGGCGGTCCGGCAACAACCCATCCGTCCATCGCGGCGGAGGCGTAATGCGGCACCGGTTGCAGGGCAGTGGTTTCGAGGGCCAGGATCCGGCCGAGTGCCTCGTCCAGGGGCACCGTCTCATACGGCAGCGGACGGGCCGCTGCGTAGGCGGCGTGGCGGGCCTGCGCCCAGGACGCATTGGGCTGGGCCGGCAGGATAACGGGTGCGGGATGTTCGCTCATTGGGCGTCTCCTTCCGTTGCGGCGTTCCGGCACTGTTCCGTGGCTACGGCCATGGCCGAACGCATGGCGACGACGTCGTCGGCCTGGCCGCTGCCGGCGGCGAGGCCAGCCGCGTACCCGACAATGAAGGTGGTCAGCGGGGCGGCAGGCCGCACCACGCTGTGCGCAGCGGCTGCAGCCAGATCGAGGACAGCGGAGACATCCACCGGTGTGCCCTCGAGTTCCAGTGCCTGCAGCAGCTTGCCGCTCCACGCCTCGAGTTGTTCCTGCTGGCTTGCCATTCGTGCTCCTTCGTTTCGCTTGGGGACCGCCCGGTGCTACGGCAGGTCCCCGGCGCTCACACCCAGGGTTTGTGCATCGTTCCAGGTGTCAACATCGGCTGTACTCGTCGGGGGAACATCAACACCCCTCCATTGCACCCTAGCAAGCAACGCCTTCATCGACTTGTTCGCTAGACCCTCCGCGGCCAGGGAAGCCACAGCGGCGCGCAGGTCAGCGGTGCGGTACAGCGCTGCCAACGGCTGGCGGTTGCCGCTGGAGTCCACTGCCAGCAGGCTCTCGGCGGGCGGCACAGCGGCTGCATCCAGCAGGGCCCGGACGGCGGCGGCGATCTGCGGCATATCGCAGGCCAGGACCATCGTCCAGGGGCTTCGGCCCCGGTCCTTGAGGCCGCCCTCATTGAGGCTGCCGCTGCTCTCGAGGGCGGCGAGGGCGGCGACGGCGGCTCCGACCGCTGCTGCGGGGCCTGCGTAGGCCGGCTCCTCCCGGACCAGCAGGGGCGTCCCCGCGGACCCGGCCAGCACTATTGAGCTCAGCAGGTTCGACAGTTCCGGCGGCCCCGCGACGGCGATGTTGTGTGCATCCGGCACTGCGGCAAGGGTGGTTTCCAACAGGGTACTGTCCCCGGCCAGGAGCAGCGCCTTGGGTGTGCCTCCAAGGCGTGTGGAACGGCCGCCGGCCAGGACGACTGCATCATACGGAGCCGTAGCGGACATCAGGCAGCCGTGTCATTCTGCAGGAACGGGTCCCACTGCGGTGAGGGACGTTCAAGTTCACGGATCTGCCAGCGCGCGCCCCGGGGCGCCTTGGGAGAAATCCGCAGCTCCCAGCCAAGTTGCGCCAGTGTCCTGTCCCCTTTGGTGTTATTGCAGCGCAGGCAGCAGGCAACCAGGTTCTCCCAGCTGTCATCGCCGCCGCGGGACCGCGGGACCACGTGGTCCACGGTAGCCGCCGCCTTCCCGCAATAGGCGCATTCATGGTTATCCCGGCGCAGGACGCCCCGCCGGGTGGCTACGGTGCCCTCCCGGTAGGGAATCTTCACGTACCGGTGGAGCAGGATCACCGAAGGTCTGGGGAGGATTTCGTTGGGGCCGACCACCGGCTCGCCGCTTTCCGCCACCACACTCGCCTTTCCATTCAGGACCAGCACCAAGGCGCGGCGGAAGGTGATCACGGCCAACGGTTCATATCCAGCATTCAGAACGAGAGTGCGCATGCACATACCTCTTCGCCTGCCGCCCGCGAACCGGTGAGTACAAGACACCGCTCCGCCAACGGCACATCGGATTGTCTATGCAAGAGTAGAACGCGATCGCGTTCTTGGCCATTTATGCCGGTGGTACAGGGGTCCGCTCCCTGCCCACGGCACCCCGCCTGCCTCCGCGCCCGGACTGCGGCTTAACAAGGCAAGGCCCCTCCCGAAGGAGGGGCCTTGCCAAGATGCTGTACCGGGAGCTGCCTAGCCGCCTACGCGGATGTAGACGCCGCCGGAGCCAAGCTCGGCCGGAGCTACAACGGTGGATCCACCGTTGAAACCGCCGTGCACTGCCTGTCCGCCGCCCACATACACGGCGATGTGGGCCATGCCCATCCCGCCGTCTGCGTAGTAGATAAGGTCACCGGGGATGGCCTCAGCTGCACTCACCGTCCGTCCAAGGGTGAGGTAGCTTGCCGGCCAGCCGTGGTGATTGATTCCGGCCGCGGCCAGTGCGTTGGTAACCAACCGGGTGCAGTCCTGGCCGATGCCCAGCTGCGCGTAGGCAGCGGCTGCAATGGTGGATGCCACGCCGGAAGGGGCGCTCTGCGCCGGTGCCGGTGTGCTGAGGGTTGTGGCCTGGACAGCAGGCACCGTGTTGGCAGGAGCACGCGTGCCGGCAGCAACGGCTGCCGGTTTCGCAGCCGCAACGGCAGCAGGCGCCTCGGCAGCCGGGGCTGCCGGTTCCGCCACGGGTGCCGGAGTGGTGCCCGCAATGCTGTCGCGTTCGAACGAAACCGTCGCGTTTTCGGAGACCTGGAGGATCTTGACCGAGGAAAGATCCAGGGTGCTCGTCTGGACGTCACGCATGGTGTCTGCCCCGGACGCATTGGCCGCGACGCCGGTGGTCAGTACCAGCCCGGAGGCTGCCGCAATCACGGCGGCCTGGCGGCCCACCGTTCCGGCGTTGGCACTGACGGCGCCGGCAAGCGCGTTCAGCGTAGTGGTGCGTTCCACCGGCGCCCGGTGGCGGGCGCGCTCAATTGTCGAGGTCATGATTATCTCCGCGTCTCGAATTCCGGGTTAGCTGACGCGGACGAAGCTGACGCCGCCCAGGTCCGAGAGGCTGTGCAGGCCGGTGTTCATGCCGTTGAGTCCGCCGCTGATGACCTGGCCGTTGCCTACGTAGATCGCGACGTGGCCGCCGTTGATCACAAGGTCGCCGGGAGCCGGGCTGGAAACTACGGAACCGAACTGGAAGAACTGGCCGGGGGCCAGGTCGCCGACGGACTTGCCGACGGAGCGCAGTGCGTTCTCGACCATGGCGGTGCAGTCCTGTGCCACACCGATCTGGCCGTAGGCGGAAGCAACCAGGCCGGCTGCGACGTTGCCGGAAGCCGGAGCTTCGACCGGAGCCGACATGGAGGAGGCTGGCTTTACGGCGGGGCCGGAGGCTGCCGGGGCGGCGGTGCGGGCGGCTGCGGCGTTCTTGGTGGCTGCTGCCTGGGTTGCTGCTGCGGCCTGCGAGGCTGCGAGCTCTTCTGCTGCCTGGGCTGCGGCCTCTTCTGCTGCAACCTGTGCGCGGTATTCGGCGCCGGAGATGGAGCTAGGGGCAACCAGGGGAAGCTCGAACGGTGCGTTGGCGGGAGCGGTAACGCTGCCGGCCACGATGTTCAGGGGGGTTGCTGCGAGTGCCTGGCGGTCCGTGCTTACGGAAGCCTGTGCAGGAAGTCCGGCAGCCAGCACGAGGCCGGATGCTGCAACTACGACGGCGGCCTGGCGGCCTACGTTTCCGGCGTTGCTGCTGACTGCCTTGGAAAGTGCAGTGATCGGGTTGGTCTGTACGGTGGCAGCGCGACGGCGGCCATGAGCGTTTGATGACACAAGTTTGCCTCTCCCAATTGCCTACGAGGTGAGCTGTCGGATTCGGATGGGAGTCACCCGGTTGCCCGGCCAATGGCCTTTTGCAACTTAACCCCAAGGGTTTCTTTCGAAACCCGAAATTGGTTCCCCCGCCTCTGCCATGCGATTCTGCGAACGGACTTCAAACAGTGGCAGAGCTAGGCGATCTGTTCGAAGGTGCCCCACCTTTGGCGAATCGGGCACGAGGATGAGCGTACAGCAACATTTGAGGTATGTCACGTTCCGATCACGAAACGATATTCAACTGGTTACAACCAATTGATTTAAGTGCTTACAACCAATTCAGCGGGTCCACTACTTCGCCGTTAACCATGACCTCGAAATGCAGGTGGCAACCCGTTGAGGAACCGGTTGTACCGCTCGCACCGACCAGGAATCCGCGCTCGACTTCAGTGCCCACGGTGACGGCAATATTGGAAAGGTGGTTGTACGTGGTCTGGACTCCGTTGCCGTGATCTACCACCACGCGGTTGCCACCGCCGTAGGGATGCCAGCCGGCGAAGACCACGGTGCCGGATGCCGCAGCGTTGACCGCTGTACCGCAGGCGGCGGCGAAGTCCTGTCCGTTATGCATCTCGCCGTGCTCCCCGGTAATGGGGCTGACCCGGTGGCCGAACCCGGAGGTCTGCACCAAAGAGGCGTCCAGGGGCGTGGACAGCGTGCCCTTGGCCGCGGCAGGGACCGCATGCGAGCCGGCGGCAACCGTAATGGAGGCCAGCTTGGCGTCCGGGTCGTATTTGCTGCTCAGCCCGGCCCGGGCGAATCCGATATCGGCATTCGGGTCGGCCGAGACGGGTGCGTCGACCGCCACCGGCTCGAGCTGGACCGGATCGTCCGCTGCCGCATGCGTGGGCATGGCAGCCGTGAGGATCAGGCCCGACGTGGCAGCGGTAATAGCCACCTTCTGGGCGGCACCGCCCACGGACACGGACTTTGTTTCGGCGCGCCGGCGGCCTGACGGTGAGGCGTTGCGCGGGCGCACAGGTGCATTAGGAGCTGACGCGCGGCGTCGGCCCGAAGCAGCATGCTTCGACAAGTTTTTCCCTCTCATGGATCGCCTGCGAAGTTAGCTGTCGGATTCGAGTAGAGAAACTCGGCCTTTCCGGAAAAGGCGGGCCTCACCTGCAACTATGCAGGAAATGCCGCCGGCTTCCGAAAGGCTTCACCCCAAGGCAGCAATGCTGCCGGAAAGTGGGTCCTCCGCCCCTGCCTGGACGAGTTTAGTGCTCCGGTCCGCTGGCAGGGCTCGGCGGACGGACCGGATAACGATGGTGTTTCAGCGTCGGAACTCACTATAGGGTAAATGTCACAAAAGTGACCATTCCGTTACCCAACGGGAGAAACAAAGACGTGGGAGGCCACTTCCGTAGGCAGTTCCAAGGCACCCTCGATGCCGGGAACACGAACGGAGATATAACCGCCGACAACTTCTGCCGTTATCTGCGCTCCGGGCCGCAATCCCGCTTCGTCCAGCTGGGTCAGCAGTTCTGGTTCCACCTGGATGGGTTCCGCCAGCCGGACCAGCCGAAGCTTGGTCCCCGGCTCGGCCGTCGCGACGGTGGACACCAGGTCGACGACGCCGGCGATGAACACTTCCGCCGCCACCCCGCCGATCCCCTCGAGGCCGGGAATGGGATTGCCGTAGGGCGATTCCGTGGGGCGGCCCAGCAGCTCATACAGGCGCCGTTCCACACGCTCGCTCATCACATGTTCCCAGCGGCAGGCTTCGTCATGGACGTAGGCCCAGTCAAGTCCGATGACGTCCGCAAGGAGCCGTTCGGCCAGGCGGTGCTTGCGCATGACCTCGGTGGCCCGGCGCCGGCCCAGTTCCGTCAGTTCCAGCCGACGCGTCCCGGCAACCACCACGAGCCCGTCACGTTCCATTCGCCCGATGGTCTGGGAAACCGTGGGCCCGGAGTGGCGCAGCCGTTCGGCAATGCGTGCACGGAGGGCAACGATGTTCTCTTCTTCCAGTTCCAGGATGGTCCTGAGATACATCTCAGTGGTGTCAATGAGATCCGTCATGACGGGCCGCTCCTAGCAAGGGAGGAAGAAAGGCAGCGCACCGCTGCCCCGGGGGTGTACGCCAACACGTTAGCCTATCCGCCGGACCGCCCGATAATTGCGCGGCACCGGGCACAGTCCCTGGTGGCGGGCGTCATACATCGCGGGCTCCCGAGCCTGTACGGCAGAATGGAAGTGCATATCCGCCACTGTCGAAACCCGCTTGGAGCGTCACACCATGGGCGATACCGCCGCACTGAAAATTCCCGCTGGGCTCCTTCCGAAGGACGGCCGATTTGGTGCCGGTCCTTCCAAGGTACGCCCGGAACAGATGTCCGCACTCGCAGCAGCGGGAGCCAACCTGCTCGGCACCTCCCACCGGCAGGCTCCGGTACGGAACCTCGTGGGCAGCGTCCGTGAAGGCCTCATGGAGTTGTTCTCGGCGCCCGAGGGTTACGAGGTTGTCCTGGGCGTGGGCGGTTCCACCGCGTTCTGGGACATCGCGGCCTTCGGCCTGGTCCAGGAGAAGGCCCAGCACCTTTCCTTCGGTGAATTCGGCTCAAAGTTTGCGGCGGCCACCAACAAGGCTCCGTTCCTCGCGGCATCCAGCATCATCACCTCCGATCCCGGCACGCGCCCCGAGCCTGCAGCGGAGGCCGGCGTCGACGTTTATGCCTGGCCCCAGAATGAGACCTCGACCGGTGTGGCTGCCCCCGTCCGGCGGGTGGAAGGCGCCGACGCCGGCTCCCTGGTCCTGATCGATGCCACCTCTGCCGCGGGCGGCCTGGATGTGGACCTGGCCCAGGCCGATGTCTATTACTTTGCACCGCAGAAGAACTTCGCTTCCGACGGCGGACTGTGGCTGGGCATGTTCTCTCCGGCTGCGCTGGAACGGGCGGCCCGGATCAATGCCGGGGACCGCTGGATCCCGGATTTCCTGAACCTGCAGACCGCCGTCGACAACTCGAGGCTGAACCAGACCTACAACACGCCGTCGTTGTCCACGCTGGTGACCCTTAACGCGCAGATTGAATGGCTCAACGCCAGCGGCGGACTTGCCTTCGCCGCGGGCCGGACCGCTGAGTCGGCGGGGCGGATCTATTCGTGGGCCGAGAAGTCCCCGGTGGCCACTCCGTTCGTCACCCGTGCCGAGGACCGTTCAAATGTGATTGCCACGATCGATTTCGAGGCAGGCATCGACGCCGCGGCAATCGCCAAGACCCTGCGTGCCAACGGCGTGGTGGACGTGGAGCCCTACCGCAAGCTCGGCCGCAACCAGCTGCGGATTGCCACCTTCGTGGCCATCGAGCCCGACGACGTCAGCGCCCTGCTGGAGTGCATCGACTTTGTGATCGAGAATTCCTGACCCGCAAGGCCGCCCCGCAACAGGGGCCGTGGCAGGACCCGGACGCTAGGCGTTGTCCGGGTCCTGCTGCTTTTCCGGAGTGTCCGTGGTCATGCTCAGCCGGCGCGGCAGGCTCCGGTCATAGTGGAACCGCATGCCGTAGGTGCGCCAGGCCCAGACGAATCCGATCGCGGCGGCCAGCAGACCGGAAGCTGCGGCAACGCCCAGGCTCCAGCGGGGACCGAAGGAGTTCGAGACCCAACCCACCACGGGGGCACCCAACGGCGTGCCGCCCATAAAGATGGCGAAGTACAAGGCCATGACCCGCCCGCGCATGATCTGGGCCGTGGTGGTCTGGACATACGCGTTGGCGCTGGTCATCAGGGTCAGGGCAAACAGGCCCACGGGGATCAGCGAGACAGCGAACAGGATCAGGCTGGGTGCCATGGCGGACAGGATGCAGGCCAGGCCAAAGGCTCCGGCCGCACCGAAGACAAAGCGCAGGCGGGGCCGGTCCCGCCGCGCGGACAGCAGGGCGCCGGCGACGGATCCGATGGCCATCACCGAATTCAGGACGCCGAAAATACCGGCGTCCCGGCCGAACTCGGTACGTGCCATGGCTGCTATATAGATAGCGAAATTCATGCCGAAGGTCCCCACGATGAAGATCGCGAGCATCACCATGATCAGGTCCGGCCGGTGCCGCACGTACGCAAGTCCGGCCCGGATGCGCCCCTTCCCCGGCGGTGCCTTGGGCAACACGCGCAGCTCGCCGGCACGCATTTTCAGCAGCGCAATCACCATTGCACCGAACGTCACGGCGTTGAGGACGAAGACCAGGCCCGGACCCACGGCCACGGTCAGGAGACCGGCGACGGCGGGGCCAATCATCCGTGCCCCGTTAAAGGAGGCACTGTTAAGGGCGACGGCGTTGGGCAGGTCCCGCTCGGAAACCACCTCCGAGACAAAGGCCTGGCGTGCCGGCCCGTCGACGGCGGACACTACGCCCAGCGCCAGCGCGAACGCGTAGACGTGCCACAGCTCGGCATGTCCGGAGAGCACCAGGAGCCCCAGCGCCAGACCCAGGCCGCCCATGCTGACCTGCGTGAGCAGGAGGACCTTACGCCGGTTGTACGTGTCGGCGATCAGGCCTGACCACGGGGCCAGGAGCAGCTGCGGCCCCAGCTGCAGCGCCATAACGATTCCCATGGCCGCCGCGTCCTGGTCGGTCAGGATGTCATAGACAAGCCAGTCCTGCGCCGTACGCTGCATCCAGGTGCCGATGTTCGACACCAGGGCACCGATAAACCAGATGCGGTAGTTGAAAATGCGAAGGGAACGGAACATCAGTCCAGCGCCCCCTTGGGGATAGTGAACCCTGTTGCCGCAACCGTCACGGGATTATTCGTCCTCCTGAGCACCTGTCGCTTCGGCGTGCTGTTCGCCGGCTCGTTCCTGATCAGCCTCGTCCTGCTGCCCGTCGTCGTCCGGGCCGGCAAGTTCGGCCTGTTCCTGGTCAGCCTGTTCCTGATCAGCCTGTTCCTGCGCGCGCTGTTCCTGGGCCTGCTGTTCCTGTTCGGCAGCAATGTCTTCCGGACGCAGCCGGTCGGACCAGGGCACCCACTCGGGAGCCAGCAGCGCGTCGTCCGAGGGAAGCAGGCCCACTTCGGACACCGTTACTTTCTTGCTCCGGGGCATACGGGCAACCGTGGAGTACCAGTACCACCCGCGGTAGCCGGGACGCAGGGAAGAGAACCGGTGGGTCACCACCCGTTCGGCGTCGGCGGCTGCACCCAGGTAGTTGCCTACTTCGCCTTCAGACACCACTTCCAGCAGTCCGGCGCGGGCTTCGGCCACGGCGGCCGCGAGCACGGCGTCGGGCTTTCCCGGCCGCCGCGGGGCGCGCTTGCGAACCGCGGGAGCAGCAGCGGCGTCGGTGCCGGGTTCAGGGGACGGGTCGGGAGAGGGAATTTCCGGTCGCATAGTCACTTCAGTGCACTTACCTTATATATCCAGATCATCGGCAACGGCCCGCAGGACGGCAGCTACCTTGGATGCGTGCTTCTTATCCGGGTAGCGGCCGCGCCGCAGTCCGTTGGAAATACCGTCCAGCAGCTTGATCAGGTCCTCGGTGATCACGGCCATGTCTTCGGCATCCTTGCGGGTTGCCCTGGCTACCGACGGCGGGGCCTCGAGAATGCGGGCGGAAAGGGCCTGCGGTCCGCGGCGGCCGTCCGCAACACCGAATTCCATGCGGGTGCCGGGCTTGACCTCGCTGACTCCCGCAGGCAGGGCCGAAGCGTGCAGGAAAACTTCCTGCCCATCGTCCGTGGCCAGAAACCCAAAACCCTTACCAGTGTCGAACCATTTGACCTTGCCGATGGGCACTTCGGTTACCTCGTTCTTAGTTTAATCGCAGCAGGACACCTGCTGCAGGAATGGTCGTGACCCGCGTTGGCCCGCCAAGCCCGAAGCGGCGCCGGAGTACCTTTGGTGATACTACGGGGAAGTCTGTTCCCTTTAGAATATCCCGACACGGGAATGGGGCACCAAGGCCTCCCCTTTGTCCCGCAGTTTTCCGCTGTTAGCGTTAATTACCATGAGCAACACCCCACCGGAGAAGGTCCGGGTCCCCGCGGCACGCGCAGAGAAGCAGTTTCCGGCACCCCACACATCACCGGATCCCCGAGTTCCTCCCCGCAAGTCGCCGCTCCGCCGGTTTACTGCCGTCCTTGCGGCCGCGCTGGCACTGTTCGGACTGGGTACGCTCGCTGCGGTGCTGATCCTCTACCTCGGGAGCCAGGCAGTGGCGCCTTGGCTCATTGCCGCATCCCTCTACGCACTCCCCCTCGCGTTCCTGCTTATGGCGGGCCTGGTGATCGACGGAATCAGGCGGCGGCGCCGGGGCTGATCGGTCCGTTTTTCTCCCCACTCAGGTAACGTGGTTTTGATGTCCGCGATTCGAGCCTTGGCCGAAGATTTAGCAGCACGCAGTGATGACCAACTGCGTGAATTGCTCGCGGCCCGGCCCGACCTGGCGCTCCCCGCCGTGCCGGACTTCCAGGCTCTCGCAGCGCGTGCTTCGACACGCGTCAGCGTCCAGCGGATCCTCGAAAAACTGACGGCACCGCAGCTGCAGGTCCTGGAAGCGGTGGACCTGACCACCAACGAAGATTCCCAGCTCAGCACCACCGCTTCATGGTTGAAAACAACAATCTCGGGCTCAACCATCAAATCCCTCGATGCGATCCTGGGCCACCTGCATTCCCTGGCCCTGCTGCGGCGGGCCAAGCCGCACCCCGGAGCACCGAAGGCTGATGCCTCCCGCCGGTTCTATCTACCCGTCTCGGTCCTCGGCGAGGCGCTGGGCGCCTACCCAGCCGGGCTGGGAAGGCCGTATTCCACCTTGGCGGCCCAGCATCCGGAGTTCGGGCAACGCCTGGTCGGCATCGTCGAGGGGCTGCGCAGCAGCGGACTGCCCATAGAGAAGGCAGACACCCCCGCCACCGCCGCCCATTCCCTGCATCATCTGGTCTCTGATCCTGCGGGCTGGGCGACGCTCATGGAGGGCGCTCCGCCGCAGACAGCAGACCTGCTTCGCCGGTTCAAGTATTCACCGGTGGGCACCATCCCCAAGAAAGCCGCCATGGGACGGGCCGTCCTGGACAACCCCTCCCCCACCCCGGTGGAGTGGCTCGTGGCCCGTGGCCTCCTGGTCCCCTTGGACGCGCTTCACGTGGAACTTCCGCGGCCGGTGGGCCAGGCCTCCCGGGGCCATGTAATCGTCGCGGACTTCCAGTTGGAAGCGCCCCGGCCGGTTCCCCGCAACGTCGCCCGCAACCTGCGGGACAACGCCGCGTTTGGAGCGGTGGCGGAAACCCTGCGGCTGGTTACGGAACTGCTGGCGCTTGCGGCCGAGAACCCGATCGGGACGCTCCGCTCCGGAGGCGTTGGCGTGCGCGAAGTGCGCCGTCTCTCGGAATCGCTGCGGCTCGACGGTGCCGCTACGTCCTGGCTGCTGGAGCTGGCGGCCCTGGCCGGGCTGATCACCCTGGATGCTGCAACCTCACGCTGGGGCACCACCGAGGGAACCTGGCTTACCCAGAACCGTGAGGATCAGTGGCGTCGATTGGTGGAAGCCTGGCTGGATGCGGACCGCGCACCGTCCCTGGTGGGCGCACCCCTGCCGGCAGGCGGAGCAGTGAACGCGCTGGCCGCAGAAGTTTCCCGCCCGGACGCCCCCGTCGTCCGCCGTCGGGCACTGGAAATGCTTGCCCTGCTATCCGATGTCGAGGGTGCGGGCGAAAACGAGACTGTCGGTGCCTTCGACACCGAGGACCTCATCAGTGCCCTGACCTGGCACCAGCCGCGGCTGCAGCGGCGTTTTGCCCGGCTGGTTCCGGGCATCCTGAAGGAGGCAGCCCAGCTGGGGCTGCTCGGTTCAGGGGCGTTGACCGTGCTGGGGTCGGCCGTTGCCGGCAGCGACTATGCCCGTGCCACCTCCGTACTGCGTGACGCCCTGCCTGCGCCATTGAACTCCTTCCTGCTGCAGGCTGACCTCACGGCGGTGGCGCCCGGGTACCTGGAGCCCGGCGTCGCCCGGGAGCTGGCCCTGATTTCCACGGCGGAAGGCCAGGGCCCGGCAACGATCTACCGGTTCTCGGCCGAGTCCATCCGGCGGGCACTCGATGAAGGGCTCGACGCCGACGGCATCCTCGCCTTCCTGCACCAGCATTCCGCAACGGATGTCCCCCAGCCGCTGCGCTACTTGGTGGAGGACACGGCAGCCCGGTACGGCCGGCTGCGGGTGGGTGCGGCGGGATCTTATCTGCGCAGTGATGACGAGGCCGGGTTGAACGCCCTGCTGGCGGACCCGCGGACCGCTTCACTGGGCCTGGTGCGGCTGGCCCCGACGGTGGTCGCAGCCAATGTGCCAGCCAAGGAACTCACCTTTTCCCTTCGGGAACTCGGCTATCCCCCGGCGCTGGAAGGCCCGGCACGCAAGCCGGTCGGCTCCCATCGGATGATCCCTGTGCCGGCGCCGTCCTCCTCCCGGGCCCGGCTGAATCCGTGGGAACTTACGGATGAGGACCTGGACCGGCAGCTGGCCGCACTGCGCGGCGGAGGACCCGTCCCGCACGCGGGCGAGAGCCAGTCCCTGGTCAGCCTGGAAACCCTGCGCAAGGCCATCCGGACCAAGAGTTCGGTGCGGATGGGCGTGGTGGATGCCCAGGGGAATCAGCGGCAGGAGATTTTCGTTCCCCTGTCAGTGAGCGACGGCAGGGTCCGGGTCTATGACCCGCGCAGCGACGTCGAACGAACAGTGTCAGTACACCGGATTATGGACGTGGAAATAGTGGAGGGTAGCCCGGCACATGGTTGACGGACCGTTGATTGTCCAGAGCGATAAGACGATTCTTCTGGAGGTCGATCATGAACAGGCAACCGAGGCCCGGCACGCCATCGCGGCTTTCGCCGAACTCGAGCGTGCCCCCGAGCACATCCACAGTTACCGGCTGACGCCGCTGGGACTGTGGAATGCGCGGGCCGCGGGGCTCGACGCCGAACAGGTCCTGAACACGCTGCTTATGTACTCCCGCTTCCCCGTGCCGCACTCGCTGCTGATCGACATTGAAGAAACCATGTCCCGGTACGGGCGGCTGCGGCTGGAGAAGGATCCCCAGCACGGGCTGGTGCTTCGCACCAACGACTATCCGGTGCTCGAAGAAGTAATGCATGCCAAGAAGATCCAGCCGCTGCTCGGCCCCCGGATCGACGGCGAAACCGTCGTGGTGCAGTCCGCCATGCGCGGCCAGCTCAAGCAGCTGCTGCTGAAACTGGGCTGGCCCGCCGAAGACCTGGCCGGTTACGTGGACGGCACGCCGCATCCGATCCTGCTCAATGAGGACGGCTGGGCGCTGCGCCCCTACCAGAAGCTCGCCACCGAGAACTTCTGGGCCGGCGGTTCCGGCGTGGTGGTCCTGCCCTGCGGTGCGGGCAAAACCCTGGTCGGGGCGGCGGCCATGGCCACCAGCTCCACCACCACCCTCATCCTGGTGACCAACACCGTCTCCGCCCGGCAGTGGAAGGATGAGCTGCTGAAGCGCACGTCGCTGACCGAGGACGAAATCGGCGAATACTCCGGCGCGGTGAAGGAAGTCCGTCCGGTCACCATCGCCACCTACCAGGTCCTGACGCTCAAGCGGGGCGGGCTGTATCCGCATCTGGAACTGCTGGACGCCAACGACTGGGGCCTGATCATCTACGACGAGGTGCATCTGCTGCCCGCACCCATTTTCCGGATGACCGCGGACCTGCAGGCCCGGCGCCGGCTGGGCCTGACCGCCACCCTGGTCCGCGAGGACCGCCGCGAGGGCGAGGTCTTCTCCCTGATCGGCCCCAAGCGCTACGACGCCCCGTGGAAGGACATCGAGGCGCAGGGCTACATTGCGCCCGCCGAGTGCGTCGAGGTCCGGGTGGACCTGCCGCGGGACGAGCGGGTGGCCTATGCCATGGCTGAAGACGGGGACAAGTACCGGCTGTGCTCGACGTCGGAAACCAAGACCGGCGTCGTCGAACAGCTAGTGAAGCGCCATGCCGGCGAGCAGACCCTGGTGATCGGACAGTACCTGGACCAGCTGGACGAACTTTCCGAGCGCCTTGACGCACCGGTGATCAAGGGTGACACCCCGGTGAAGGAACGCCAGCGGCTCTTCAACGAATTCCGGGAAGGTGCACTGAGCACCCTCGTGGTGTCCAAGGTTGCCAATTTCTCCATCGACCTGCCCGAGGCCTCCGTGGCCATCCAGGTCTCCGGTTCCTTCGGCTCCCGGCAGGAAGAGGCCCAGCGGCTGGGCCGGCTGCTGCGACCCAAGGCGGACGGCAAGGCAGCCCACTTCTACACCGTTGTTGCCCGTGACACCCTGGACCAGGACTTCGCGGCCAAGCGGCAGCGGTTCCTCGCGGAGCAGGGCTATGCCTATTCCATCCTGGACGCCACGGACATCGAAAAGCCGGTGTAGCCCCGGGCACGGCTTCGGCGAGGGACCTTCCCCTCTGCGCCCATAACGCCGTATCGCCAAAAGACCGATGCCGCTTTCCCTCCGAGCGGCATATCCGCCTATCTGGCAAACTGCCTATGGCAAAAGGCCTGGAACGCATATTGGGCGCTTTGGCAATTGCGTTGATGTCCATGGGTAGTTCTCCCCATGGACATGCGCTTGTCCAAGGACATACGGTAAACCGGTGTCGCTGGCGGAGCTTTTTTGCAGGGGGAAGGATAATGGGGGATGTCACTTAATGGGTGGGATATCGACGTCGCGGGAACCCGGGGCGTGATAGTTCAAGCCAGAACAGAACACCGAGAACTTGGCACAGAAGGAAACGTTCTTCGGAATGCCCTGACGGGCGCTGCGGAAAGTGTCAACAGCGGACTTATCACCGGCGCATTGATGGAAGTCTATGAGGGCTACCTGGGCCCGCTGGTAGCGAGTGCAGTTCAGCGCGCCGATAAAGTTCTTGATGAAACCGCAAATGCCATCCATGCGTACATCGACGGCGACCAGGTTATGGCGGAGACCGCCAATCAGCAGGCATCCATCGCTGCTCCCAGCGTAGATCCGGAGGCGGACAAATGAGTGCGGATGCGCTGCCGGTCCTTCCGGACCCGGACCTGATTATTTCCGATGCCGCGCTGATCGCGGCCTCCGGTACCCGTGCCGCCCAGTCCGGAAACGAGCTTGTTACTATCTGGAACGGCGTTCAGCCGCATTATCAGGCCCCGGAACAGGCGCTGGTGTACGAAGCGATGAAGCCGGTAACCGTCTTCACTGACGAAGCGCAGATTGTGACCCTCCTGATCGAATCTGCGTTGAACACCTTCGCGGAGGCGGTCCGCGGCATGCAGGCCCGGCACAGGGAGCTCGTTTCGGCGGCCGGCACCTCCTATCCCGAATCAACTGATGACGATCCTGATTACGGCAAGAACAAGGAAGCTGAAGTTGCCGCCGGCATCTCCGCCCTGGCGCAGGAGTACGCTGCAGCGGAGGAAGCCTGCGCCGCAGCCATCCGGCAGGCCGACCCGGCCAAGCTCCCCGATTCTCCCGGCTTTACGGACACCCCCGCTTGGGACATAGCCAATGATGCGGCCGACAATGTTCTGACCAGGATCCATCAGGAAAGGGTCCGGGTCACTGTTTCCAGCACCGTCCACGTCCAGACCCTCGACATCAGCCGGGTGTTTATTACCTATGCAGACGGCACCGTGGTTCCGGCCACTCGGGCCACGCTAACCACCACCGTGGAACTGCGCATACAACAGCACGAATACGAGCGCACCGTTCTGGTGGCCAATGATGAACTGGCCAATATGCCTCCGTGGGCGAAACGGGCGGGTAATGCGCTGGGCGCACTGGACATCGGCCTCTCCATTTATGACAACGTGACCGAAGAGTGGAACCAGGACCTGATAGACCATCCCGAATATGACACGGGCGAGCGGGTAGCGAGTGCGGCCAAAAACGTGGCTTTCGAAACCACGGGATCTGCCTTGGGCGGAGCAGGCGGCGCTTGGGCTGGTGCGGCGGCTGGAGCCGCCATCGGGTCCATTTTCCCGGGCCCGGGAACCCTGATCGGCGGCATCGTCGGCGGCTTTGTCGGCGGATTCTTCGGCGGAGCAGCCGGCGAGGCTGCGGGCAGTTACGCCCAGGACAAGACCGAAGGTAAAAGCCATGAGGACTCATGGAATGGCGCAGTCAAGGAGTTCTGGGGTTCACTATGGTAATGCAGGAATACTTGGTCTGGATCGGTATATATACGGTTGGTGCAGCAATGCTCATATCCGGAATTGCTGCTTACCGCGGTAAGTGGCGGCGGTGGGTCCGCCACATGATGGCATATGAAATGGGGAAACATCCGCAGTTCGGTTTCTTGATGCTTTATGCCGGGCTTGCCGTGGTTTTCGGAGCATCAGCAGGAGTGGCGGGAAGCCTACGTGCGCCTGATTTCCTGGGTATTGGCTTTCAGGCGCTGGCCGGACTGTCGGTCCTCCTGTGTATCGCCGCCGTGACCCGGTTACCCAGGCCCCTTCTTCCGGCTTGGTACCGCCGGTGGATCGATAACGGCGCCGTGAAGGAAGACATATTGCATACCGGCGGCGACCCGGTCACCACGTGGGTGCGTAAGCGTGCCGGAAGGTAAGGGAATGCTGGAACCACTATTGCGTGAAGAATCCCGGTTTTGTTCCATCGGCAGGCCGCATGACTGGGAAATCGGCGGTCTAACGGATTCCGCTGATCTGGTCCTGGCCGCACCCGTGGCTGCTGAAGGGGCCTTCCGTCCGAGCGTTGTCGTCAACAGCTTTCCGTACACGGGCAGCATGGAGAAACTGAGCACACTGGTCCTCTCCTACGCCCACGCCATGCTGCAGGACGTCTACTTTATTTCCGTGGACAGGTTCCCTCCCGCCCGCGGGGAGGGCCGCATCATCGAGTACACGTATTCCAGCGGCGGACTCGCCGTGCACTGCCGGGTGGATGTGCATCAGACCGCCGGCCACGGAGTCCTGGTTACCACCTCGTGCGCGTCCGCGGAGCTAGGTGCCTACGATGACGTCCTTGAGCTTATGTGCTCGTCTGCGCAGATTAAGGAGCCGGCGTGACCGAGATGTATGTTCCCACCCGCGAACCTTCCCTCGAAGAGGTTGCAAGCCGCCTGGCAGGTGTCCCCCTCGAGCGTTTAAGCGGCCTTCGGGCGAAGCAACCGTTTGCCTCCGACGGACCATGGCTCGATCCGGCGGCGGCGTCCCTGCTGCACAGGGTCGCCCAGAACGGCCGGATAGGACGGCTGGAGCGATCGGGCAACGGAGCGTCTATCAAGGTCCTGGCCGACGCGGGGCTTCTGGACAGCGCCGGACGGCTTACCCCCGGCGGCAAGGTCATTACGCGGCCGCTCGACCAGCCAGCGGCGGTCCTTCACTTCAGGGCTTCCTCCCTGGGACAAGCGACCGAGCTGCAGGTTTGGTTGGACGGAACCAACGCACTCATGCTCGCCGGCCCCTCGGCGGGCGTGTTGGCAAGCCCGTCCGAAATACCCGCGGACACCGCCGGAAAGCTGCAGTTGAAGTTCGTGAGCCTCCATGAGCTCTTCCCTGTTCTCGCGGCATGGCTGGGGATTTCGCCGGCATGGAACCTGCCTGTCTCTCCCGCTGCCTTTCCTGTGGAGATCCTCAACGAGAGGCACCGGGACTCCGGGGCCCCGCTGCCTGAGGGGGCGGACGAAGCCTTGTCGTATGCCTGGTCCCAGCCGTGGTTCCTCTGGCATCTCGTGATGGACCCGGCCACGGACGAGGGTGTGGGGTATCTGAATGCCGGCGGCGCCGGCCACTATCGCGTGGTGGCCGACGAGGACCAGGCAACCCTGGCTTCCATCCCCTCAGCCAATGTCTACCGCCATTTAGTTGACCTCGTCGAGTCCGTTCGTTTCCAGCGTCCTCCTCGGTTTGCGTAGCGCGCTTCACCGGGCATTTCCAGAAATCATCCTGCCCGCCTACAGACAACGTCCAGCTAAATGTAAGAAACTGGGCAGGTGAACAAATCGTCTGCACCCGAAGCACGCCTCCTTGTTGTCGATGATGAGCCCAACATCCGCGAGCTGTTGTCCACGTCGCTGCGGTTCGCCGGGTTCGACGTCGTCGCCGCCGCCAACGGCCGCGAGGCCCTCGCCGCCGTCGACTCCCACAACCCGGACCTCGCGGTCCTGGACGTGATGCTCCCGGATATGGACGGCTTCACGCTCACCCGCCGGCTGCGCGCTGCCGGACAGCATTTCCCCGTGGTCTTCCTGACCGCCCGCGACGACACCGAGGACAAGGTCACCGGCCTCACCGTGGGCGGCGACGACTACGTCACCAAGCCCTTCAGCCTCGACGAGGTGGTGGCCCGCATCCGTGCCGTACTGCGCCGCACCCAGCCGCTGGAGGACGACGACGCCGTCATCCGCGTGGATGACCTGGAGCTCGACGACGACGCCCACGAGGTACGCCGCGGCGGCGTCACCATCGACCTCTCCCCCACCGAGTTCAAGCTGCTGCGCTACCTGATGCTGAACCCGAACCGTGTCCTGTCCAAGGCGCAGATCCTGGACCACGTCTGGGAATACGACTTCAACGGAGACGCCTCCATCGTGGAGTCCTACATCTCCTACCTGCGCCGCAAGATCGACCGCAGCCCGGACGCGCCGGCGCTGATCCAGACCAAGCGCGGCGTCGGCTACCTGCTGCGGTCCTCGGAGAAGCGCTAGGACCTTGATAAGGCGCTGGAAATCCGCTTCACTTCGGTCGCAGCTGCTCGCCATCATGGCGGTGCTCATGGTGGTTACGGTGACTATCACCGGCTTCGCCACCATTACCCTGCTGCGCCAGATACTCGTGGACCGGCTGGACGCAGACATCGACGCGAATGCGTCCAAGGTGTCGCGCTACCTGCTGGTGAACGAGCCGAGTACTGATGCCTCGCTGTTCCGGTACTACGGGCTGTACCTGAACGAAGACGGCAGCCATGGTCCGGCCACGCACTCGGAGTCGGCAACGGACATCCCGAACCTCGGTAACTACACCTCCGATCAAGTGGAGGCGATGGGTACCGAGGGCTTCGATGTCCGCGGCACCGAGCCGACGTCCAAGGGCTGGCGGGTACGCATCTACGATTTCGAGAACCTCCCCGGTTCCGTCGCCGTTGCCATCCCGCTGGACTCGGTCGCCGCGACCGTGGACGAGGCGGCGTCGCTGGTGTTTTCGGTCGGGCTGCTCGGAACCCTGGGCGCCACGGGGATCGCCTACTGGGCAGTCACCCGGCAGTTCCGTCCGCTGAGCCAGGTGGAAAAAACCGCTGCCGCCATTGCCGCAGGTGACCTGTCCCGCCGAGTGGAGGTGGGCAACCCGGCCACGGAAATCGGCCGCCTGTCCCGCTCACTCAACGCCATGCTGGCCCATATCGAAACGGCGTTCGCCGCCCGCACCCAGTCTGAACGCAAGATGCGCCGCTTCGTCCAGGATGCCTCCCACGAGCTCCGGACCCCGCTGGTGACCATCCGCGGATTCTCGGAGCTGTACCGTCACGGTGCCCTCCAGGAACCCGAAGAGATCTCCGCCGCCATGGGCCGGATCGAGAGCGAAGCCAAGCGTATGGGACAACTGGTCGAGGACCTCCTGACCCTGGCCCGGGTGGACGAGCAGCGCCCGCTCGAATACGAGCCGGTGGACCTGATGATCCTGGGCAACGACGCCGCACTGGACGCGCGGGCCAGCGCACCCGATCGGAACATTCGGGTGGTGGGGCTGGACGGCCACGCGCCGCAGAGCGCACCCACCATGGGAGACGAGGCCCGGCTGCGGCAGGTCGTGGCGAACCTCATGACCAACGCCCTGCGCTACACACCGGCGGGTTCCCCCATCGAAGTGGCAGTCGGAGTTGCCCCCGTTATCCATGACCGGATGGATGCGGTACTGGAGGTACGGGACCACGGGCCCGGGATTTCCGAGGACGACGCCGCACGGGTGTTTGAACGCTTCTACCGCGCCGATTCCTCCCGCTACCGGGAGACCGGCGGCACCGGCCTCGGGCTGGCTATCGTGGCGGCACTGGTGGCCCAGCACGACGGGACGGTGCGGCTGGCCGAAACAGAAGGCGGAGGCGCCACCCTCTCCATCCGCCTGCCCTACCGCGCTCCGGAGCAGTTCCCCGAGCGTCCGGACGAGGCTGGCGACAACTGACCCTCCCCGGGCGCACGCGGGGGCTCCAGAGGGGCAGGAGGGACCGTGCTGCCCTCCACAACGTGGTTCCCCGACGCAGACCCGCCGCGGCAACTCCACACCCGTTGGTGGTCCGCGCGTTGACGGCCGTCTGCCACCCTACCCTTCCGGTATCCGATCCAAGCCGCTACCAGGAGGAAATCATGCCTTTATTTGCCGTGGACAGCGAGGCGCTGGCTGCCAAGAGTGCCGAAGTGCAGGGAACCATCGAACGCCTGCGGGCAGACGTGAACGGAATGCAGGCCGGGCTGGCCTCGTTGAGTGAGATCTGGCGGGGATCGGCGTCGTCCAATTTCCAGCTGCTGGTTACCGACTGGCGGGCTACGCAGGCCCGGGTGGAGGAATCGCTGGACAGCATCAACCAGGCGCTGGCCTTCGCATCGGCGCAGTACGCCGAGACGGAGGCGGCGAACACTTCGCTCTTTATGCACTGACCGCGCCGCCGATGCCGGGGGCTGCACCGGCGCTTGGCAGGGCGGTACGCCCTTAAATGCAAGAAGCGCGGCACCCGGTCCGGGTGCCGCGCCTCTTACTTACGCTTTAGGCAGGAGCTGCGGGGGGCTTAGAAGCCGCCCATGCCGCCCATGCCTGCCATCTCGTCAGCGCCGCCCATAGCGGGGGCCGACTTCTCCGGCTTGTCCGCAACCACTGCTTCG
The DNA here is from genome assembly GCF_024385465.1 of Arthrobacter sp. zg-Y844. GTDB lineage: Bacteria > Actinomycetota > Actinomycetes > Actinomycetales > Micrococcaceae > Arthrobacter_B. Next base: position 62,603 of record NZ_JANFLS010000003.1, on the reverse strand, counting down.
GTGGTCAGGAACAGGCCGGCGATGGAAGCTGCGTTCTGCAGGGCAGAGCGCGTTACCTTTACCGGGTCGTTGATGCCGGCAGCCAGCAGGTCTTCGTACTCGCCGGTTGCTGCGTTCAGGCCGAAGCCTTCGGGCAGGCCGCGGACCTTGTCCACAACAACGCCCGGCTCCATGCCGGCGTTGAAGGCGATCTGCTTCAGCGGAGCGTCGATGGCAACGCGGACGATGTTGGCGCCCGTTGCTTCGTCGCCCTCGAGGGACAGGTTGGCGAAGGCCTTGAGGCCGGCCTGGATGAGGGCCACGCCGCCACCGGCAACGATGCCTTCTTCAACGGCAGCCTTTGCGTTGCGGACAGCGTCCTCAATGCGGTGCTTGCGTTCCTTCAGCTCAACCTCGGTTGCCGCACCGGCCTTGATGACTGCAACACCGCCGGCCAGCTTGGCCAGGCGTTCCTGCAGCTTCTCGCGGTCGTAATCCGAATCGGAGTTCTCGATTTCGGCACGGATCTGGTTGACGCGGCCGGCGATCTCTTCAGCGTCGCCTGCGCCTTCCACGATGGTGGTCTCGTCCTTGGTGACGACAACCTTGCGTGCCTTGCCCAGCAGGTCCAGCGTGGCGTTTTCCAGCTTCAGGCCAACCTCTTCGGCGATGACCTGGCCACCGGTGAGGATGGCAATGTCGGCCAGCTGTGCCTTGCGGCGGTCACCGAAGCCCGGTGCCTTGACGGCTACGGACTTGAAGGTGCCGCGGATCTTGTTGACCACCAGGGTTGCCAGGGCTTCGCCCTCAACATCTTCGGCGATGATCAGCAGCGGCTTGCCGGACTGCATGACCTTCTCGAGGACGGCAACGAGATCCTTGACGTTGGAGATCTTCGAGTTGACGATCAGGATGTACGGATCCTCAAGGACCGTTTCCTGGCGCTCGGCGTCGGTGACGAAGTAACCGGAGATGTAACCCTTGTCGAAGCGCATGCCTTCGGTGAGTTCCAGTTCCAGGCCGAAGGTGTTGGACTCCTCGACCGTGATGACGCCTTCCTTGCCCACCTTGTCCAGTGCTTCGGCAATCAGGTCGCCGATCTGCTGGTCACCGGCGGAGATGGAAGCCGTAGCGGCGATCTGCTCCTTGGTTTCGATCTCCTTGGCAGATGCAATCAGTTCGGCGGTAACGGCGGCAACAGCCTTCTCGATGCCGCGCTTCAGGCTCAGCGGATCGGCGCCGGCGGCAACGTTGCGCAGGCCTTCCCGGACCAGTGCCTGGGCGAGGACAGTTGCCGTGGTGGTGCCGTCACCGGCAACATCGTCAGTCTTCTTGGCAACTTCCTTGACCAGCTCTGCGCCGATCTTCTCGTAGGGATCGTCCAGCTCGATCTCCTTGGCGATGGAAACGCCGTCATTGGTGATCGTGGGGGCGCCCCACTTCTTTTCGAGGACCACGTTGCGGCCACGCGGGCCGAGGGTCACCTTGACGGCGTCGGCGAGGATGTTCAACCCGCGCTCGAGGCCGCGGCGTGCCTCTTCTTCAAATGCAATGATCTTGGCCATAACGGCTATCGTCCTTCCGGAACAGTCATGCTTGGAGCAAAATGTTGCATTCCTGGCTGGGGTGCCCGCGACGGACGGATCGGCTCGCGCGATCTCTTTACGCGCTCCCCGTTCCTCACCCCAGTGGGTTGCTTGTTCACTCAACACCGTCGGACATTTAGCAGTCATCCGGCAAGAGTGCTAAGTCAATAATTAGCACTCCCACACACTGAGTGCAAGCGATCACGCCGACATGCCACCCGGTTCACATTCGTTCCCGACCGCAGCCGGCGGGCGAATGCAAAAGCAGCGGCGGAGCCGAAGCTCCGCCGCTGCCGATCCCGTCCCCAAGCCGAGAGGGTGTTACTTGGAGTGGCCTACACTGCGCGGACTTCCTCGGCCTGCGGACCCTTCTGGCCCTGGCCGATTTCGAACTCCACCCGTTGTCCTTCTTCCAGCGTCCGGTAACCCGATGCCTGGATGGCGGACCAGTGGACGAACACATCCGTTTCGGCTTCGTCGAGGGTAATAAAGCCGTACCCTTTTTCACCGTTGAACCACTTGACGATCCCCTGCGCCATGATCTTTCTCCAACCTAGATTCCGATGCCGCCCTCCGGCGGCATGCTTGGACGCCGGAGGCGCCGGATCCGTCCCTCTGTCGGTTCCCGGGGGAGGCCGAGGTCAGCAGCGCAAACCGGCTGGCATCACTCTAACTACGGTGATCCCGATCACATACAGGCGTGTTGATAACGTTATGGTCTTTTTACCCGAACGCCCCGTTTACCGGTATCCGGGGCCCAGGATCACGGTGACGCTGGTGAAGCCGGGTGTTTCCAACGCGGGAATGCCCAGCTGCGCACCGATTTCCTGCGCATTGGCAGCCAGCTCCGGTGAGCTGTAGTAGACGCCGGATCCCTGCTGGGGCGCACCGGCCCAGTTGGCCACCGTTCCAACTGCCCATCCTGCAGCGGACATCCGTCCGGAAACGCCTGCACCAAGTCCGGTCACGCCGCTGGCGTTGAACACTGCAACCGGCTGGGTACGGTCAATCGCGGGCGCAGTCGGCGTCGGCGTTGGAGTGGGCGTTGGAGTGGATGCCGGAGCAGGACTCGGTGAGGCATCCTCGGCCTTCGCCTCGGGAGTCGGTGTGGCTGCAGCTGAGGCGGACGCGGAAGCAGGGGCCGAAGCCTGTGCCTCCGGGGACGGACCAGCGGAACCGGAACCGATGCCCAGCCGCGGCAGGACAAAGTAGGCTGCCAAGCCGATCAGCAGAGCGAGCACACCCACGGTGATCAGCAGCCCCAGCCCGTTGGAACGCGAGGGAATGAGGCGTTCGCGGTGCACGCCCTGCCGCGCGGACGTTTCGGGGACCTTGTCGAACTCATCCCGAGGGTATTGGCTCATTGTGGAGTTTCAATCCTTGTTCTGATGGCGCCGCGTACTGGGCGGCCAACATTGGAGGGAACCGGCGCTAGACGCCTGTGCCCAGGCGGCGGGCGGTACGGGCACGCTGGCGGGTCGTACGTAGTCTACGCAATCGTTTGACCAGCATCGGATCATGGGCGAGGGCTTCCTCGGTATCAATCAGGGCGTTCAGGACCTGGTAGTACCTCGTGGCCGACATCCCGAAGAGGTCCTTGATGGCCTGTTCCTTGGCACCGGCGTATTTCCACCACGCCCGTTCCAACGCGAGCATCTGCTGTTCCTGGGCACCCAACGGGCTGTCCGGGTCCACTGCGTCATCGAGGGAAAACCGCTCGGTTTCGGCCGATTCCGCCACATTCACTCCCAAAAAGATCCCTGTATATATCTACCGCCCATGCTAATTGGGAATAACAGGCTTGTCATTTACGGCAGTCGTCGGCAAGACACCGCAAACGCACCGGTGACAAAATGGACCAGTGAGCACTGACGAACCCCAGCTTTTTTCCTACACCGGCGAAGCCGCACCGGGCGAAAACACCCCTTTTCCTTTCGCCGCACCCACACGCCTTGAGGACCTCATGGCTCCCGATTGGGCCCATGTGCTGGCCCCGGTGAAGACGCGCCTTGAAGAAATAGCCGCCGAGCTGGACGCGGAGCGCCGCGCCGGTCAGCGAATCCTGCCCGCACCCGGCAACATCCTGCGCGTCTTCCAACGTCCGCTGGCCAGTGCCCGCGTGCTGATCGTAGGCCAGGATCCGTACCCCACCCCCGGGCATGCCGTAGGCCTCTCCTTCTCCGTAGGGAAGGGCGTACGTCCGCTTCCCCGAAGCCTGAACAACATCTTTACCGAGCTCAACGCCGATCTGGGAATCACCCCCTCCCCCTCCGGAGACCTCAGCGCCTGGGCGGATCAGGGGGTGGTCCTGATGAACCGCGTACTCACGGTACGTGCCGGGGAAGCAGGCTCACACCGGAAGCGGGGATGGGAGGAAATCACTGAGCTCGCCGTGCGCGCACTGGCTGCCCGCCGCCGCCCGGACGGCACGCGCGTTCCCCTGGTTGCCGTCCTGTGGGGACGCGATGCCCAGGGCATTGTCCCGTTCCTCGGCGGTGCGCCGACCGTCGAATCCGCGCACCCCAGTCCCCTGTCGGCCTCACGCGGGTTCTTCGGTTCCCGACCGTTCAGCCGGGTTAACGAACTGCTGGCGCAGCAGGGCGCCGACCCCGTGGACTGGCGGCTTCGCGGGGAGCGGTAAGGGCGGCGCGATACGGTAGTTACAGGCCCTTTCCTAGGAGACACCCATGCCCGACCCAATGACTTCCCCGCGCCCGCAGGAGCCGGAGTCTCCAGCTCCCCGCCGCCAGCGCCCCCTGCTGACCCTTGAGGTTCTCCGCCGCGAGCAGATCAGTGAGCATATGGTCCGCGTGGTTGCCGGCGGACCCGGTTTCGACAAGTTCCAGCCCAACAGCTGTGCCGATGCCTACTGCAAGATCTGGTTTGGCCCGCAGGGCCGCCCGATTGACGGTACCGAGGACCTGGACACCATTCGGGCGCGGAGCGAACGGGAGCACTGGCCGGTGTCCCGCACCTACACGGTCCGGGACGTGGATCTTGAAGCACGCGAAATCAGTATCGACTTCGTTGTCCACGGAGATGAAGGCCTGGCCGGGCCGTGGGCGGCCTCGGCAGAGCCGGGGGAACCCTTGACCTTCTCCGGCCCCGGGGGCGCCTTCAACCCCGATCCCGACGCCGACTGGTACCTGCTGGCTGTCGACGAGTCAGCCCTCCCCGCAGCTGCCACCGTGCTCCGCGCGCTGCCGCAGGACGCCGTCGGGCAGGCATTCATCGAAGTCGCCGGCCCCGCCGACCGCCAGCCGGTGCCGAAGCCTGCGGGAGTGGAGCTGACCTGGCTGTACCGCGGGGACGTCCCCGCGGGGCGCAGCCGGATGTTGACCGACGCCGTTTCGGCGACGCCTTGGCGGGATGGAACCGTGCAGGTCTTTGCACACGGCGAGCGGGAGGCAATGAAGTCCCTGCGCGATGTCATGTTCAGCCACCGGGGACTGGAGCGCAGGCAGGTCTCCCTTTCCGGCTACTGGGCTGCGGGACGCACCGAAGACGTCTTCCAGGCCGAAAAGCGCACGCCGGTCGGCAAGATTCTCTAGCCCGGACGGCAAGGAGCCCGGCCCGCTGCAGCAGCGGGCCGGGCTCTTGTCTTTTTTGGTGCTGCTAACGCCGCCGGTTACGCCGGTCGTTGCCGTTGAGGTTGCGGGTGAAGGGCCGGCCCAGGTTATCGCCGAGCACCACGCCGCCGGAGATGGCCAGAATGACGGTGAGCGCGTCAAACAGGCCCACCACACCCTGGTACATCTCGTCGGTACCGATGCTCAGGCCGTACATGGACCGGAAGATCGCCAGCCCCGGGAACAGGAACAGAACGGCCGGCACCGCCACGATCAGCTGCGGGGCACCCATCCGCAGGGCGACAATGCGGGCCACCATGCCGATGAAGATGGCGGCCACCGCCGGGGTAAGGCGCGGCCCCATGCCGCCTGCCTCCACCAGCTGGTAGACCAGGAAACCGGCAGTGCCGATCAGCACCGTGGGCAACACCAGCCGGCGCGGGGACTGTTCGACAATGCAGATGGCTCCCAGCGCAATGGCCAGCAGCAGCAGGGTCACGGCGAAGGAATACTGTGACGAGGCCACATCGGTAACGTTCAGCCGGCCCATTCCCATCAGGGCACCCAGGACGAGCGCGACGGCGATGCCGGCCACCAGTGCGCCGAAGGTCAGGAACGCGGACAGGAACCGGCCGGACGCCGTGACCGGGAATCCGTTGATCGCATCCTGCACGGCCGAGACCAGACGGCCGGTGGGCAGCATAACCAGGATGCCGCCGGCAACGACGATGCCCGGGGAAATGGGCACCTCCATGGACCAGAACAGCATGGCCATGGCCGTGACCACAAAGCCGCTGGCCGCCGTCGTGAAGAAGTCCGGGACCCGCCACCTGCCCAGCACGCGCTGGAGCAGGCTGACCATCACCGTGCCGGCGAATCCCACCAGTGACGCGAGCGGGCCGCCGCCGATAAACCCGACGATGGCGGCTGCGAACACCCCGGCGGATACCGTCACGGCCCAGCGCGGGAAAGGCTTGGGCTGGTGCGTGATCTCGTTGAGCCGGTTGGCCGCCTCGGCGCGGGAGAGCCCGCCGTCGATGATGTCGGTGACCAGCTGGTGGACCAGGCCAAGCCCGGCATAGTTGTTCGTCCAGGAACGGACCACGCGCATCACCGTGATGGGGGTCTGGTCCTTCGGAGAGTAGTTGAGCAGCACCGACTGGTTGGTGATGTCCACTTCGATGCTTTCCAGCCCGAATGCGGCGGTCACGGCAATGATGGCGGTTTCCACCTCCAGCGCGCCGGCACCGTAGCGGAACATGGATTCGGCCATGCCGAGGGCCAGGTCCAGGGTCTTGCGGGCATTCGCGTCCGGCCCGGCGGTGCGCACGAGCGGATTGGCATAGGGGCTGCCGGCCAGTCGTTCCACAATGGACATGGCCTGGGTGGGCGGATTCTCCCCTTGGACCAGCTTGCGCAGCATGCGCCGCGCCGCAGCGGATGAGCGGTCGGCGCGGACGGCGGTGGAGGCCAGCGGCACCGTTCCCGGTGGAACGGTTTTGCGCGTACGCGCAGGCCGTTTCTCGCGCGGGTCGGCCGTCGTCCGCATGCGGCCCGTCGGCGGCCGAAGCACCTTGGAGCCACCCGGGCGGATTACCGACGTGGTGGGAGGAGGCGGCTTGGGCCGGGTGCTGCGCAGGGCAGCGGTGGGCATGTCCATGCCGGTGGCCGGCTGCCCCGGAGCCTTCGACGGCGGGGCCGGCGTCTTGGCAGCCTGCCGCGAAGGCCGCCCGGCCGCGCCTTGCCCCGGCCGCGGTCCCTTGCCGGACTTTGCCCTCTGGGCCTGTGGCTTCCCTGCCTGGGCGCTGCCGGGCTGAGGGTTCCCCGGCCGCACCTTCCCGGGTTCAGGGCTCTCCGGCTGCGCCTTTGCTGGCTCCGCCCGCCGGCGCGCCGGCATGCTGATCAACGGAATGGGCCCCGCAACCGGGTCCGGATTCGGTGCCGAATCCGGATTCGATCCGGGCTTGCGCCCACCCGGATCGGCTGTGTTCTCCAAGGATTCACCCTTTCGCCTGTTCCGGGACCCGCCCGGGTTATTGCCTGGTGGAACTGCTGCTTAGTAGAACGGCTGCTGGTGGCGGCGCCAGTAAATCTGCCGCGCCACGCGTTCGCCGATGGTGTTCCAGATGCGATAGCGGATCGGATCCACAATGAAGTCGTAGCAACCGACGAAATCCGTGACCGTCTTGGAGAAACTGGTCTTGAACAGACCCAGCCCGTGATGCGGGTGGCTCTTGTCCTTGAGCTGGTTGCTCGGCGGTGTGCCGCAGAAGTCGTACTGGACAATGCCGCACTCCTTCTTGAGTTCGGTGATCGCGGTCCACTGGACCAGGTGCGAATCCCCGTACTGGGAGCGCCGCGGCTTGGACCCGCCGTCCTTGTAGGTGCCCTTGTTGCCGTAGGCAATCACGAAGGCACCCACAGTGGGTTCCCCGTCCTCGAATGCGAAGTAGAAGCGTCCCTGCCCGGCAGCAACGAAGTTGGACCAGAACCGGTGGTAGTACTCGTAGGAGCGCAGCCGCGCCGCAGAGCGGTCCTCGATGTGGGCCATCAGGCGGTACATGATCCGCATGTTCTCTTCGGTCGGCTCGACCCGGCGGACATCCGCGCCTTCGCGGATCGCCCGGCGGACCGCGTTCCGGCCCCGGGAGGAGAGGTTCTTGAGCAGCTGCTCCTCGTCCGGCGTAGTGTCCAGCAGGGCAGTGGAGTCGTTGGGCTGCAGGTTGAAGGTCTTGATGAATCCGGCACCCGTGAACAGGGCCTGGACCTCTTCGCTGTCCACGATGTCCGGCTCAACCTTGATCGCGAAAACCTTGCGGCGGGTCTCCTTGATGAACCGTGCCAGCGCGTTCACCACCAGCGGCACATCTTCGGGTGCGGCGACGTCGGGACCCTTGATGAGGTACCAGAGGCTGCCGAGGGCCGGGACCTTCTTCTCGATCGCCAATGTGTAGGTCACGTAATCGGGTCCGGTGAAGGCCAGGTAGACGGGATTCCAGCCGTGGTGGGACTTCACTTCCGCGAAGGACGCTGACTGAAGGACATTGCCGCCGCCGGGGTTGGCCAGCACGTGCTTGTCCCAGTTGGCGATCTCCTCGGCAGTGGCCAGGCGTGCACTAAAATCTCGCAAAATACCTCAACTAATGGTTTGTTCACTGCATCGTTTTCAGCGCATCGTTACCAACGCGCCGGCCCGCCGCGGAAACGGCCTTCGAACCGGGTCCCAGTCTATCCGTTGCACTGCCGCCGGGCCGAACGCTCAAGTGGACGCAGGAAGGAACCAGCGGACCCGCGGTTCCACTTCGGCCAGGTCCCATGCGGCCTGGATGATCCGGCGGTCCTCCCCCGTGGTCCGCGTCTGTTCCTGCCGCAGGTACTCCCGCCAGGTGGGCACATCGTAGATCTCCCGGAACTGGTCCTGGTCAGTGACCGAGTGCACCAGCTCCCAGTCCGTGGCGCCGGTGCGCATGCGCGACAGCCGGACCGACTGCATAGCCGCCACGAACTCGTCATTGAGGTCCGCAGGCACCTCATAGGAGATCAGGACCGTCACCGGTCCGGCGCCGGGATCCGGTTCCTGGCCGGCAGGAAGCTGCAGTTCCGTGCCGGCTACGCTGCGGTCCAGGCGTCCGGTGCCCGGCAGCAACGGAAGCACCAGGACGCTGGCCCCGGCCAACAACAGCACGCCGGCGGCAAAAGCCAGGGTAGGAGCGTAGCCGGCTCCGGTGGCACCCGATCCCCAGAAAACGGCGCCCACGGCCTGCGTGCCGGAGGCGACCATCAGATACACAGACAGGCCGCGGGCACGCACCCATTCGGGCAGGGTCAGTTGCATTGCGGCGTTCAAGGTGGAGAACGTGGAGATCCAGGCGAACCCCGCGAAGACCAACAGCACGGCAACGGCCCACGCGGGCAGGTAGCCCGAGGCGAAGGCCCCGGCCGCGAAGACCACGGCACTGATGCCCAGCAGTGTGTTGTCCTTCAGGACGGTCCGGAGCCGCGGCAGGAACAGGACACCCAGCACGGCACCGATACCCAGCGCCCCGAGGAGCAGCCCGTATCCTGCCGACCCCAGGCCGAGATGGCCGTTGGCGGCAACGGGCAGCAGCGCATAGAGGGCGCTGGCGGGGAAAATGAACAGACCGGACCGTAGGAGAATCCGGCGGATGAGCGGTGCAGCACGGATGTAGCGGATACCTGCGGCGAGCGCCTCCCCCACGTGTTCCCGTTCGACGGGATCCCGCTGGGGAGCCCGCCAACTGTAGATGGCAATGGCCGTGCCCACGAAGGACAGTGCGTTCAAGCCGAACACAAAGGCTGGACCGGTCAGGGCCACCAGCAGACCGGCAATCGCGGGACCAACGGCACGGGCCGTGTTCATCGCCACGCTGCCGAGCGCCGCAGCCGCCTGGATCTCTTCCCGGGGCACCAGTGCAGGGGTGATGGCCTGCCAGGCGGGGGCGCTCAGCGCCATGCCGCAGCCGATGAGGAAGGTGTAGAGCAACAGCGAATCCGGGTCCAGCAGGCCCATCGCGGCCACGACCGTCAGCACGGTGGCAGCGCCGGCGGCGAAGATGTTGGCGCCCAGGATCAGCCGGCGCCGGTTGAAGGCGTCCGCCAGGACCCCTGCGATAAGGCCCAGCAGAAGGGAAGGTGCGAGGTTGGCAGTCTGGACCAGGGATACAAGGGCGGGGTTTTTGCTGGATTCCACCAGGAACCACTGGGCCCCGACGGTCTGCATCCAGGTGCCGATATTGGATCCCAACTGGGCAAGCCACAGAATGAGGAACATCCGCCGGCGCAGCGGCGCCCAGGGCGATTCCATTCGATTCACTCCCTCAGGGGCTGGACGGGAAGCCTTTCCACGCACGGGCAAAGCGCGCCCGGGCCGATTGGGCAGAGGCCTGTTCCAAGGCGTGCAGCCGCCCGTAGGTAAAGCCGTTCTCACCGGCGGCCAACGCTGTTGCCCCCATCCGCCGCAGATAGGCCTGCGTCACCACGCTGTCCTGGTACTCACCGAGGACTTTCTGCACATGCTCGGCGGCGTCCACCATTTCCTTCGCTTCCTTCGGCTGGACGGGTGCCCAGACCTCGGCTGCGTAGCGGAGCTGTTTTGCATCCTTGCGCGCGTCATGGAGCGCTTCCGCGTAGTCTTCGCCCGCCAATGTCCGTGTGGCCCGTACCCGGCGGTGCAGCCTTTTCCGGTCCCGCCGGACGATGCGGGCAGCGGCCGGACCGGCCGGCTTCCTCGCTGTTTCCGTCCAGAACGGGCGGTCCAGCAGCGCTTCGAGTCCGTCCAATGCCTGGAAGTACCGCTGGGAGTGCAGTGCTTCGCGGACGTGCCCGTAGGCCTGCCGATAGTCATGGAGCAGTTCCTCATCCACGCGGGCGGCAACCGGCCCCATCACCAGGTCAGCGGGTTCAGATGCAATCAGTTCCTGGAGCCGGTGCCGCATCACCTGCGCATCCCGGGCCTCCCCCAACACCCGGGCGATCCACCGCAGTTCCCCGCGCAGCGAGCGCCCCGGCTCGGGGTCCATGGTGCTGCGGTAGCTGGAGAGTGCCGAGCGCAGCCGCCTGGTGGCAACCCTCATCTTATGGATCCCGTCAGTGTCTCCCCGCCGTACGCGTGGATCGTGGCGCAGCAACTCCTCGAACTGTTCGCGCAGATACTCCAGCAGCAGCAGCGCCACCGGGCTGCCGGCGTCCAGGAGGTCGGCGTCTGTTCCGTCCGGCGCTCCCCCGGTGCCCGCGCCGGCCCTCTCCGGGTGCCGGACCGCGTCCCGTCCCCCACCTGCCTCCGGGCCCGCCGGCACGGCACCGGCAGCGAGGAACATGGTTCCAGCCTCCGTGCCCAGCGCATTGTGGTCGGAAGAAATGGTCCAGACCCGCCGGCCCGGTCCGCCGGGCTCCGCTTCTACGTCGTTTGTCCTGGTGCTTTCATCGGTGACCCGGGCAAGCACCGTGCCCGCACTGTCCAGCAGGTCGTACTCCAGGTAGCGCGTGACCAGGGTCTGCACAGGCGCAAGTTCCCGGCCCCGAACCACGGCTTGGACGTCCTCCACCAGTTCCGTCGGAATCCCTGCTTCGGGTTCGGCAGTGTTGCTGGACCGGACAGCAGGCTCCAGAGAGGGGGCGCTGCGCTCCCAGCGCGTGCCGCCGTCGTCGTCGGTATGCCGGGAGAGGCTGAACCGGTGCCTGTGGAGGGAACCGTCCGAAGTGTCATACCGGACCTCCGTGCGCCGGCCTTCCCTGGGCTGTGCCACTTTGGCGACACCCGACAACTCATGCAGCGGCGGCAGCACCAATGCAACATGCACCAAGAAGCGGCTTGCGGTACCTGTTCCGGCGGCCATGTGCGCCAGTATAGGACCGCAACGGCCGCTGCCGGGAGTCCTTGGGCCTCCTCCCTACCGGAGCCGGGGCGCATCCCGGTAGCATCGTGCGGTAATGAACCGGCACTGCAGCAGCGGAGGCCAGCGGATGAACTCGATGACATACGCCAAGCTCGGCAAGTCAGGGGCAACTGTCTCGGCCCTTGGGCTGGGCTGCCTTGCATTCGGCGATCCGGACCGCGGCGCGCACGGATGGACCATCCGCGAGGAGGAGGCCAAGTCCCTGCTGCGGCACGCAGTGGAGCTGGGCATCAATTTCTTCGACACCGCCAACGTGTATTCCGCCGGCCACAGCGAGGAAATCCTCGGAGCTGCCGTCGCGGAATTCTGCCGGCGGGAAGAGGTGGTGATCGCCAGCAAGGTCCACGGCGAAATGGGGCCGGGCCCCAATGGATGGGGATTGTCCCGCAAACACATCCTGTGGCAGGTGGAGCAGAGCCTGCGGCGCCTGGGCACGGACTATATCGACCTTTACCAGGTGCACCGCTGGGACGGCACCACGCCGCTGGAAGAAACACTGGGGACCCTCGACCAGCTGGTCCGGGACGGCAAGGTCCGGTACCTGGGCGCCTCGAGCATGCACGCCTGGCAGTTCTCGAAAGCCCTCTTCCTGCAGGAGCAGCACGGCTGGGCGCAGTTCATCACCATGCAGGACCACTACAACCTCCTCTACCGCGAAGAGGAACGGGAGATGTACCCGCTGTGCGCGGACCGCGGCATCGGGGCACTGCCCTATTCGCCGCTCGCGCGCGGGCGCCTGGCCCGCCCCTGGGGGACGAGGACGGTCCGGCAGGACTACGACGAGCAAGGCCAAATGCTCTATCGGGGCAACGAGGAAGTGGACCGCAGCATCACCGATGCAGTGGGGAACGTAGCCGAGGGACTCGGCGCCACCCGGGCGCAGGTCGCCCTGGCCTGGGTCCTGGCCAACCCGGTGGTCACGGCTCCGTTCATCGGCGCCACGGCCGCTTCCCACTTGGATGAGAACATCCAGGCCTTGGACATCCAGCTCACCGAAGAGGAATTCAGCGCGCTCGAGGAGTACTACCGTCCCCGTCCCGTGGCCGGGTTCTGAGCGACCTGCGCTGCGCCACGCCCGTTATTGCGCAGTTCCCGGACGGCAGACCATGCTTGGGTTGTGATGGTTCCACTGGTTCCAATGGTTCCACCGTGTTGTATGTGCTGACTCCTGCCCGTATACAGAAAGTCGCTTAGGTACCCATGCTGTCTCTGGTCTTGTGGCTTGTTCAACTGCTGTTGGCACTTCTATTTGCCGGAGTCGGCTTCGTAAAGATCTTCCAGGGCTATGCACGCCTTCGGGAGAACCTTCGCTGGCCCGAGGACTTCTCCCCCGCCACCGTGAAACTGATCGGCGTCCTCGAAGTCCTTGGAGCCGCCGGGCTGGTCATCCCCGAGGCGACCGGTGTCCTGCCCGTACTGACGCCGATAGCTGCCTCTGCACTGACCCTCCTGATGGCGCTGGCGGTCCTGGTCCACGCGAGGCGCGGTGAACGCAACCGGATTGCCCTGGGCGTCATTCTGATGGTGCTTTCGCTGGTGGTGGCGCTGGGCCGGTTTGGTGTCTTCGGGTGAGCAGTGCGGATCCGCACTCCCCGCCGCCGCTCGGTGCTGCCGTCGTCGAGCTCTACGCGCTGCTGCCGGCTGAATTCACCGCTGCCCGCAACGCCCGCGCCGCCGACGCCGGGCGGGCCGGGGACAAAGAACTCGCCAAACGCATCAAGGCGCTGCCAAAACCCTCGACGGCGGCCTGGCTCGTGAATCTGCTGGCGCACCAGCGGCGGGAGGACCTGGACCAGGTGCTGGAGCTGGGAGCAGCGCTGCGCGAAGCCCAGGAGGACCTGGACCAGAAGCAGCTGCGCCGCTTAAGCACCGAACGCCAGCGCCTGCTCCGCGCGATTGTCCGCCAGGCCCGGGACCTGGCCTCCGAACTGGACCACCCGGTGAGCGAATCGTTGGCGGCGGAAGCCGAACAAACGCTCTGGGCCGCGATGACCGACCCCTCGGCGGCCGACGCCGTTGCCAGCGGCCAGCTGGTCCGTTCCCTCGCCGCCAGCGGGTGGGAAGAGGTGGACCTGGACGGTGCCGTTGCCGACCCGGACTCGATCTCCCACGGCGCCGGGGGCAGGGCGGGGTCCGGGTCGGCGGCGGACGGGGCCGGGACTGCGAAGGACAAGGGCGGGAGCTCGGACAGCGCCGCAGTACGACGGCGGCAGGCCGAGGCCCGGCGGGCGGTCCGGAAGGCGGAGACGGACCTGGAGGAAGCGGCAGGCGCCGAACGCCGGGCGCAGGAAGCACTGGACACGGCCCAGCGGGAAGTGGATGAGTCCGCCGGCCGCCGGGACGGGCTCACGGATGAAATCGACGAACTGCGGGAGCGGATCAGGCAGCTTGAGCGGGAGGTCGCAACCGTGGACCGACGCTCCGGGAAGCTGGAACGCGAGCGGGACAACGCCCGGCGCACGGCCCGTGCCGCCCGGCGCACGGCGGAAAAGGCCCGGCAGAAGCTCGCCGACGCCCAGGACCTTTCCGACGGCGGGACGCCGTAACTAGCTTCCGTGTCCGGGCAGCTGCTGCAGCATCCCGAACCGGCTGCGGATCCGCGCCAGATCGGTGGGATGGGCTATCCCGGGGAACACGCCGTCGTAATCCGGCATCCCGATGACGTCCAGGCGGCAGCCGGCGTCGTAGAGCACATCCACGACGTTGCCGAAGCGCTGCCAGCCGTAGGGATTCGATCCCTCGGTCGGGGGCACGCCGCTGATTACCCAGTGCCGGTGCGCCTGCGCCAGGTGCAGGTAATCGGAGGTGGCCGACTGCGCATGGCACAGGTCCTCGAAATCGAACCACAGCTGCCCGCCGTCCGCCCGCAGCGCATCCAGCGTCCGGGTGCCCGGGGTCAGCTGCAGCGCTTCCGCTGCGCCGGGCGGGATCAGCCCGGCCGAGGCCAGCAGCACGTCGTCGTCACTGCGCAGGTGATACCCGGCGGCGAAACCCGACGCACTCCGGGGCCCTGCAACGGCCCGGTAATCGGTGTCCCCGTCCAGCTCCAGGACCTGCAGGTGTCCGGCAATCAGGGCAATGCCGGGTTCGAAGAGATGGTGGAACATCTCATCCGGAAGCAGCTCCTGCGGTGCATAGTTGGACGTCGCCACCAACACGATGCCGCGGTCCAGCACGGTGCGGAGCAGCCGGGTAATGAAGGCTGCATCTGCCGGGTCCTTCACATGGAATTCGTCAAAGCACAGCAGCCGGACCCGGCCCAGCATTTGGTCCAGGGCCGCAGCGAAGGCCGAATCCTGCCGGTAGCCGGGGTTTCCGTAACCGGCGAAAACGAGTGCATGCAGTTCCCGGAAGAAGTCATGAAAATGCAGCCGCCGTTTCTCCGGAATATCCACGGAATCGAACAACGTGTCCAGCAGCCAGGTCTTCCCCCGCCCCGGCGGACCCCAGAGGTAGACGGAGGTATTGTCCGGCGCGGGTTCGGCGGATCGGGCCGCCGCGGCAGCCGCGGCAAGCGCCGGAAGGACGGCCAGCTGGGCGGCATCCAGGGCCAGGCCCTGCGCTTGCGCTGCGAGCTGGAATTCGTCGGCGGCGCCCGGGGCCTGCATTGCGGTCATCCCTCCGTTCTACCCAACCGGACGGCACCGGCCAAACCGGTCAAATAAGGCAGGGAAATTCGCGCTAATTATTCCGGCACCGCGGTGGTACGTTCGAAGCCAGGCACGGAACGAATGACCGCCTTTTGGAGGAACCATGACCGACCACGTTGCCCAGGTGCAGGACTGCACCGTATCCAGCTGCGACTTCAACCATGAGGGATGCACCGCCTACGCGATCACGGTGGGCGGCTCACCCGATCACGCCAGCTGCGCCACCTTCATCGACACATCGGCCACCGGCGGCCTGCCCAAGGTCCTCGCCCAGGTAGGTGCGTGCCAGCGCAATGAGTGCCGGTTCAATGACCACCTCATGTGCGACGCCCGTGATGTACGGGTGGGTCCCGGCGCGGAACTCGCTGACTGCCTCACCTACCAGCCCCGCTAACCGGTGGCATCAGTCCTATTCGAATGGAATCCGGACCTCCCGGATCCCTGGCCCGGCGGTTACGGTCCGGCAGTAGCGGCGGTGAACGACGGCGGGACCTTCCGCCGGAGCATGCCCCCGATGGCCGGATTCCCGCCGGTTGCCGGAACCGAGGTATGGCTCGTACTGCGCGGCAGTAGGCGGGGGCAGCGGGGGCTGGTGGGCCACGGCGTCGTTGTGCCGTCCGGATCAGGGGACACAGCGGACGTCGTGACGGTGGACTTCGACCGGCTGCTGCCCCTTGGTGAGCAAGTACCGGCGTCGCTCCTCGAGGAAGATGTGCCCAACCTGCCCCGGGTCGACGGTGCCGCTTCCGTACCGTCAGCTTCCGTGCCGGCACTGCGGCGGCTGTGGTCGGGATTCCTCGGCGCCGGCCCGGATCCGCTGAGTCCTCCGCCGGGCACCATTGCCGCCGAAGCACTGGGCCTGCAGCGCGTCAATGCCTACGAGCATAACGCCGAGGCCCGCCGGCTGTGCCTGGCCTTCCACGGCAATAGCTGTGCGGCCTGCGGGCTGGTCCCCGCACAGCGGTACGGTCCGGGGACGGAAGCGCTGATGCAGGTGCATCATCTGGTGCCGGGCACGGACCTGCCCGCCGACTACGCACTGGATCCGGCCTCGGATCTGGTGCCGCTGTGTCCCACGTGCCACGCCGTGGCGCATACCCGGGTTCCGGTCCCCTACACCCCCGCCGAGGTGCGCGGCCTGCTTGCCGCCGCACCGGATGCAGCATCACGGGCAGTGGGGGCGGACGCCGTCGTCGTCGGGTCCCTGGTGAGCCCGGAGCAGCAGCAGGCGTTGGACGACGCCGCCCGGCTGCGCGGACTTCGCTAGACTCGGAACTCCCATGAGCATTCCAGCGAGCACTTCCAAAACCGTCCGGGTGGATGCCTGGCTGTGGGCGGTCCGCGCCTATAAAACCCGGTCCGCGGCCACCGCAGCGTGCCGCGCCGGCCATGTCCGGTTGAACGGCAATCCGGCCAAGGCAGCGCAGCCGGTGCAGCCCGGGGACACCGTCCGGATCCGGCAGCCCGGCTTCGAACGGATCCTCGAGGTACGGCAGCTGATCAATAAACGCGTGGGTGCCGAGGCGGCATCGCACTGCTTCACGGACACCACGCCGGCCCGCCCCGCAGCTCCGGCACTGGGTATTCCGGTGCGGGACCGGGGCGCCGGCCGGCCCACCAAGAAGGACCGCCGCGAGCTGGACCGGCTGCGCGGGAGCTAGGCCGGCACCCTCGGCTTCGCGCCTAGGGAACCGCGGGCTGCGGCAGGCTGGTACCCGTTTCCACGAACCGCTGGTGGAAGGACAGGGACTCGTCCAGCAGATGCGGGGTGTGCTTGCCGAGGCTGTCCCGGCTGGCGCGCTCGAAGTAGTCCTGCAGCAGCGGCTGGAAGTCCGGGTGCGCGCACTTCTCGATGATGACGCGGGCGCGCTGCTTGGGGGAAAGGCCACGCAGATCCGCCAGGCCCCGCTCGGTGATGATGAGCATGGTGTCGTGTTCGGTGTGATCCACATGGGCAGCCATGGGCACGATCCCGGAAATCTTCCCGCCTTTGGCGGTGCTCGGGGACATAAAGGCGGAGAGGAAGCCGTTGCGGGCAAAGTCCCCGGAGCCGCCGATGCCGTTCATCATGGCCGTACCGGCAACGTGGGTGGAGTTCACGTTGCCGTAGATATCGGCTTCGATCATGCCGTTCATGGCAATGCAGCCCAGCCGGCGGATCAGCTCGGGGTGGTTGGAGATCTCCTGGGTCCGCAGGATGATGCGCTTGCGGTAGAAGTCGATGTTGGAGTTGAATTCCTCGATGCCGGCCGGGCTGAGCGAGAACGACGTCGCGGAGGCTACCCGGATCACCCCGTCCCGGATCAGGTGCAGCATGCCGTCCTGGATCACCTCGGTGTAGGCCGTGAGCCCGGTGTACCCGGCGGTGGAGAGCCCGGCGAGCACGGCGTTGGCGATGTTTCCCACCCCGGACTGCAGCGGCAGGAGCTTGTTGGTCAGGCGGCCGGCCTTGATTTCGGACTCGAAGAAGTCCAGCAGGTGCCCGGCGATCTGCTGCGAGGTTTCGTCCGGGGCTGCAAACGGAGTCATGCGGTCCGGTGCGTCGGTTTCGACGACGGCAATGACCTTCTCCGGGTCCAGGCGCAGGTAGGGCTCCCCGATGCGGTCATCCGGATTCACCAGCATGATGGGCTTGCGGTGCGGGGGCAGTGCGGTCCCGTAGTAGACGTCATGCATGCCGTCCATGGCCTCCGGCTGCTGGCGGTTCACCTCGATGATGACCTTGTCTGCCTGCTCAATCCAGGTTTTGTTGTTGCCCACGGAGGAGGACGGGATGAGGCTGCCGTCCTCGTTGATGCCGACTACCTCGATCACGGCCAGGTCCACATGCCCGTAGAAACCGAACCAGGTGTACTGGGCCACGTGCCCGAGGTGGATGTCGATGTACTCGAGTTCGCCGTCGTTGATCCGCTTCCGAAGCGTGGGATCGGACTGGTAGGGCAGGCGCAGTTCCATGCCGTCTGCCTTGGCCAGCACTCCGTCGAGTTCCGGGGCCGTCGAGGCGCCGGTGAGGACCTTGATCTGGAAGTCTTCGCCCTTTGCGTGCGCGGCTTCCATCTGGACTGCGAGCGCCTGCGGAACGGCCTTGGGATAGCCTGCGCCGGTAAAACCGCTCATCGCCACGGTCATTCCCGGGCGAATCATGGCCGCTGCCTGTTCGGCGGTCATAACGAGTTTCTGGAGTCCGGGATGGGAAATGCGACGGTGCATGGAGAGGCCTTTCAGAGAACGAGATCGAATTCACCCTATCGCCCTGTGAGCCGTGCCTCATAGTCGGGTGTCGGGGCACACGCAGCCGATCGTGCCTAAGATGGTGGCCACAAGCGCCGCCGGCCGTGCCCGGCGGATGGCACCCGGGAGGAAACCTGTCATGCCGAAACCCATCATTCCTGCCCCGACGCCGCTGGCGAACCTGCGGGACCTGGGCGGAATTCCAGTGGACGGGGGGAAGATCCGCGCGGGCCTGGTGCTCAGGGCCGACGACGTCGCGACCACCACCGCGGAGCAGGTAGCCGAACTCGTGGAGGCGGGCCTGCGCACTATCATTGATCTGCGCTCGGCCGACGAAGCGGAACGCACCGGACGCGGTCCGTCCGCAGACCACCCGGTGCAGTATCTGGCCCTGCCCCTGACCGATTCCATGGACGCCCCGCCTGAACTGGCGGGGCAACTCCTGAAGTCGGTCCGTTCCCCGGCGCAGGTGGGCCAGTGGTACGCGAAGACTTTCGTCTCCCGGAAAGAGGCCCTGGTGCGGGGGCTGCAGGCTGTGGCCGACTCCCCCGGTGCTGTCCTGTTCCACTGTGCCGCCGGCAAGGACCGAACGGGCCTGTTCGCCGCAGCGCTGCTGACCGTGCTGGGTGCGGAGCCGGAGGCCGTCGTCGAGGACTACGCCCGGACCCAGGCCCGGCTCCCGGAGGTCTACCGACGGCTGGGACTTGCTGAGCTCAGCGGCGGTTATGACATCCCTGCAGATCATCCCGTGCTGGCCGCCCACCCGGCTGCGATGCGGTCCATGCTGGCAACCCTTGACGGCAGGGCGGGCGGCGCTGCCGCGGTGCTTCGTTCCGGCGGCCTCACGTCGGATCTGATCGGCCGCCTGCGCAGCAAGCTGGTGCAGCCGGTACCCGCCCAGGTGTAGCCATGCCGGCCCGCCCGCACCGCATTGCCACCACCGCTGCCACCGGCAGGGGCGGCGCGGAAAAGCGTCCTGCCGCTCTGCTGCTGCTGGCAACCATTCTGGCGGTGCTTTGGGCCAATGCACCGTTTGCCGCCTCCTACGAGGAGTTCTGGGAATCCACCGTCGAGGTGCGTGCCGGCAGCATGGATCTGGAGCTGACCACGCGGGAGCTGGTCAACGATGCACTCATGGCCGTGTTCTTTTTCGTTGTGGGACTTGAGGTGCGGCGGGAGTTTGCCCTCGGGGAGTTGACCAACCGGTCCCGGGCGGTGATTCCGGTGGTCGCCGCGGCCGCGGGGATTGCCGTGCCCGCCGGAGTCTTCCTGCTGTTCACGTCCGGCACGGAGAATGCAGGTGCGTGGGGCGTAGTCATCTCCACCGACACCGCGTTCCTGCTGGGCGCGCTGGCCGTCGCAGGACCTCGGGTTCCCGGCAGGCTGCGGATCTTCCTGCTGACCCTCGCAGTGGTCGACGACGTTGCCGCGCTCAGCATCATTGCCCTGGTCTACACCGACCATCTGGAACCCGTGCCGTTGCTGCTGGCCTTCGTCGGGCTGGCTGCCGTCGCACTGACCCGGTACCTGCCGTACGGTCGCGGCGCCGTGTACGCGGTGCTGGCGGTGCTGGTCTGGCTGGCCTTTTACGCCTCGGGCGTGCATCCGACCCTGGCCGGCGTCGGCATTGCCCTGCTGGTCCCCGTGTTTCCGCCCGCCCGGAGGGACGTGGAGCATGCGTTGGAGCAGACCCGTGTCTTCCGTCAGTCCCCCAATTCCCGGTACGCCCGGGCAGCGGTGCACAGCGTGCGGGAGTCCCTCTCCATCAACGAACGCCTGCACAGTGCCTACACCCCGTACGTGGATTACCTGATCCTGCCCGTATTCGCCCTTGCCAACGCCGGAGTGCGGTTGGACGGGCCAACATTGGAACTAGCCCTGCGTTCTCCGCTCGCCTGGGGCATTGTCTGCGGCCTGGTACTGGGAAAGTTCATCGGCATCTTCGGTGCTGCGGCAGTGCTGCAACGGCTGCGGATCGGCGAGTTCGGCCCCGGCCTGACCCTGGGCCGCATCGCCGGCGGCGCCGCCCTGTCCGGCATCGGATTCACCATCTCCCTGTTCATCATCGGCCTCGCCATCGAAGACCCCGCGGTGCAGAACGAAGCGCGGGTGGCGGTCCTGGCCGGATCACTTCTGGCGTTCGCGGCGGGAACCATCATTTTCCGGGCAGTGGAGGGACGGCGCCCTGCCGTTCCCCCGGGTGAGGTGCTGGCCCGGCCGGTGGATCCGGCACGGGACCATGTGGTGGGCCCCGCAGATGCTCCGTTGACCCTTGTGGAATACGGGGACTATGAGTGCCCGTTCTGCAGCCGGGCCACGGGGACCATCATGGAAGTGCGCGGGCATTTCGGTGCCGAGCTGCGCTATGTCTGGCGCCATCTGCCGCTGTCCCGGGTCCATCCCAATGCCGTTGCGGCCGCCGAGGCGGCAGAGGCCGCGGACCGGCAGGGGCGCTTCCGGGAATACAGCGCGCACCTTTTCGAGCACCAGGACAATCTGCTCCCCGAAGATCTGCTGGGTGCAGCGGAGAGCCTGGGGCTGGACATGGACCGGTTCGAAGCGGACCTGCGTTCGGCAGAGGTCAGCAACCGTGTGCTGGATGATGCCCTGGACGCCGAGTCAATGGACCTGCACGGAACTCCCACTTTCTTCATCGGGCGCCGCAGGCACCACGGCCCCTACGATGCCGCCACCCTGATCCGCGCCCTGGAAGCATCACGTTCCGCCGTACCGTAGGGCCTGCCGGTACGCTCGGTCGATGAGTACAAACACATTGGTCACCGGCGCAGGCCGGGGCATCGGAGCAGCAATCGCAGCCGCCCTCGCGGACGCCGGCCACACCGTGGCGGTGCACGCCGGGCACGACGCCGACGCCGCCCGCCGGGTTGCCGATACGCTGCCCGGAACGGGCCACGCCGTCGTCGTCGGGGACCTGTCCTCCCCCGCGGAGTGCAAGCGGATCTTCGCCGAGGCCGTGGATCAGCTCGGCGGCCTGGATGTCCTGGTGAACAACGCGGGCATCTTCCGGGCCCAGCCGGTGTTGTCCGGGTCTTTTGCCGATTGGCACGAGGCATGGCGGCAGACCATTGACGTCAACCTGTTGGCACCGGCGAACCTCTGCCGGCTGATGGCCGAGCACCTGGTCCAACGGCCCGCGGGTCCGGCGGGCGGGCGGCTGGTGAATGTGGGATCGCGCGGCGCCTACCGCGGTGAGCCGGAGAACGCCGCCTACGGCGCCAGCAAGGCCGGGCTGCACTCCCTCACCCAGTCCCTTGCCGTGGCGCTGGCGCCGCATGGGATCTTCTCCGCCGCCGTCGCACCGGGATTCGTGGACACCCGGATGGGCCGCCCCGCGTTGGAGGGGGCCAGCGGTGCAGCCATCCGGGCGCAGAGTCCGTTCAACCGGGTCGCGGAGCCGGAGGAAGTGGCTGCGACCGTAGCCTGGCTCGCCACGGCGGCTCCGGTGTGGGTCAGCGGCACGGTGATCGACGTCAACGGCGCCTCGCACCTGCGCTGACTTCCGCGGGGCCCGGCCCTTAGGCCTGCTGCGGCTGTCCGTTGCTCGCCGTGGTGCCGCCGTCGACGGGCAGGATCGCACCGGTAATGAACCGGGCGGCGTCGGAGGCCAGGAACAGGATTGCGTCCGCTACCTCGTCCGGCTGGCCCGGGCGGCCCAGGGCAATCCGCTCGGCGAACTTCGCCTTCTGCTCTTCGTCGTCCTTCTTGTCCTCGACCAGGTCGGTCCAGATCAGCCCGGGAGCCACGGCGTTCACGCGGACCCCGTCCTTGCCGTGGTCCAGGGCCACCGCGCGGGTGAAGTTGTTTACCCCGCCCTTGGCCGCGTTGTAGGCGCTCATGTTCCAGTCAGCTGCCATGCCGGACACGGAGGAGGTATTGACGATGCAGCCCTTGGATTCGATCAGGTGCGGTATCGCGGCCTTGGTGCCGTAGAAGACGCCCGAAAGGTCGGTCTCGATGACCCGGTGCCATTCCTCGACGTCGGTCTCTTCGACCGGCCCGTTGGCCAGCGTGCCGGCGTTGTTCACCAGGACGTCCAGGTGCCCGTGCTGCTGCACGGTGTCCTCGACCAGTTTGCGGATATCGTCCCAGTTGGCGGAATCGGCGACGACGGCCGTGGCCGTGCCCTCAGGCAGGTCGGCGACGGTGGCTGCAATTTTCTCTGCCACCGTGTCGGTCAGGACAACGGTGGCTCCTTCGGCAACGAAGCCCCGCGCCGCGGCCTCGCCGATGCCGGATCCGGCGCCGGTAACAATGACGACTTTGCCCTCAAAACGGTTATTCATGTGCAAGCCTTCCTCATGTCTAAGCAGGGTGCCAGCGGTAGTGCCAGTCCTTACGAACCTATCACCGGGCGTTTCGGCACCGCGGCCAGTTCATCGTCCACGAACCGCGGGGCGGCTGCACGGATGCCGGCTCCGACCATCACGGCGGCGGAGGCAATCAGGAGTGCCAGCGGCAGGGTCCAGCTGCCGGAGACATCGTGCAGGGCGCCGATGGCGAACGGCCCCATGGCGGCCAGCAAGTAGCCGACGGGCTGGATGAAGCCCGAGAGCTGCGCGGTGACCCGCGGTTCCCGGGAGCGGGCGGTGATCAGTGCCAGCGCGGTGGGGAACGCGAACCCGCCCACGCCCAGGAACAGCGCCCAGAGCCAGGGCAGCGTGTCCGCTGCCAGCAGCAGCCCGCTGTAGCCGGCCACCATGCAGACACCCAGGCCGACAATGTAGGTCCGCAGGCGCGGCGAGCGTGCCACCAGCACCGGCATGATCAGGCCGCCCGGGATACCAAGCCCGGCAATGATCGCGGCCATCAGTCCGGCGTGCGCCTGTTCCAGTCCGGCGTCGCGGTAGATCTGCGCAGCCCAGCCGAACTGGACGTAGGCGTGCATGGACTGAACGCCGAAGAAGATGCTCAGGGCGACGGCGGTGCGTGACGAACGCATCCGGGCGCCCTTCGTCCGGCGCGGCTCGCCCGCCGCCAGCGGGTCACGGCCTGCCCGCAGCGCCACGAGAATCCACGGGATAAACGCCGCCACGGCCGCTGCGCCCCATACCCCCAGGCTCAGCCGCCAGCCGGCCGGATCACTGCCGGCCAGCACGCCGCCCAGCAGCAGCGGCAGGCTGGCGCCCAGGGCCAGCGTGGTGCCGTACACGGAGTTCAGCAGGGCCAGGCGCGACCCGCCGTGGCGCTTGATGAAGGCGGGGACGAGGATGTTGCCCACCGCCATGCCGGCGAAGGCGAGCACGGTAAGCACCAGGAAGAGCACGGCGGAGCCTGCCAGCGCCCGCGCCAGCAGGCCTGCTGCCACCACCCCCAGCGCCAGGACAATGGCGCCGTTGATGCCGGTTTTGCGCGAAAGTGCGACGGCGAGCGCCCCCACCATGGCAAAGGTGAGTCCCGGCAGCGCGGTCAGCACGCCGGCGGCGGTGGCGTCCAGGTCCAGTGCAGCCTGCAGCTCGGCGAGGACCGGGCCAATGGAGGACGCGCCGGGCCGCAGATTGACGGCGACCAGAACCACGGCGATGCCGACCAGCCAGATCGGCAGGGTGCGGCCGCCTGCGGTGGTGTTTGCCGGTGTCCCCTTGGTCTCGCTCACCCGAGTCTTTCTATCATGGCGCCGGCACCCGGGGCCTATGTGTCAGACGGGCAGCCCGGCAGCCGGGCTGAAGCTGGCCGACTCCACGAACGCCGTCGCGGTATCCGGGGCAATCTCCGTCATTCCGGCGTCGACGATCAGCGGTCCGGCTCCCGGGCGGGCGGCGGACTCGGCGAAAAGCTTCCCGGCCGTGAAGCGGACTCCCGCAGGTTCCCCGGCGTCCTGCCACGCCTGCCGGGCGGTCGGGTCCAGCTGCAGGTACCAGGACAGCAGCGCGTGCGCTGCCTGGGCGGAGGCCTTGCCGGTCGACATGTCCAGGTCTGCGTTCAGGACGATCACCGGGGCGTTTCCCGGCCAGGGCACCGGGGCGTCATCCGGCAGCTGGGTGCCGGAAACCTGCAGCTTCGCGAGGTTCTTGGGCATCTGGTCGTAGGTGACCGGTTCGAAGGCGATGGCCTGCGCCCGGCCCACCGTCACCGCCCCCGACGGCGCTTCAGCAGCCAGCCGCCCGAAGGTACTGGGATTGGCCCGGCGGACGGTCTTCGTAAACCGGCCGTACAACCAGTTCTCCCACGCTTCGCTGCCCTCGGTGGATGTGTAGGCCCGGACACTGGCGACGGCGGCCGCGGCCACGGCGTCGCGGTGGGCGGCGGGATCAGTCTTGTCCACGAGCAGGACGATGGGCTGGACTTTGTCGAACGGCTGCATGCTTCCAGTTTTCCATGTTCCGCTGGGAGACTCCGTGCGGTGTGCCCCGCTCCGGAGACCGGCCCGCCGTCGAACCCTTGGATCTCGTCGCTACTCTGCCCCTGCTCCCGCCGCCGCGGTAGCGTGCGCGGCATGAGCGATCGCGAAACCCGGAAACAACCCCAGAAACACAGTTCCCTTCCCCCGCGGCCGGCACCCGGCTTTTCCCCGAGGCTTGGTTCTTCCAGCAATCCTGTGCCTTCCCGCGGCCCTGATTCTTCCCGCAGCCCGGGGAAAGTCGATGCGGTGGGACCGGAGGCGCAGTGGCAGTCGATGGAACGGGAGGACGGCCTGTACACCGTGGCCCAGATAGCCCAGCAGCTGGGCTTCGGCGGCGGCCCCAATTCGATGGCCCGCCAGCTCACCGGGAAGGGGAGGATCCTGGTGGTAAAGCGGGGAGAGCAGTTCCTGTATCCCGGTTTCCAGTTCGACTGGAATGCTGAGCGGGTGCTTCCCACGGTTAAGGATGTGGTCCGGATGGGCCGCCAAGCCGGCTGGCCGGATGAGCGGATTGCCCTGTGGTTCTACACATCCCACCGGCGCCTGTCCGATAAACGCCCGGTGGATGTGAGGGCCAATGAGGAAGAGCTGATCACTCTCGCCGGGGAAGAGTTCGGGCAGTAACTGATCGCCGGCATGGGTCATTCGCCGGCTAGAGGCGGATGGCCGCAGCCATCTCATTGACGAAGTCCTCGGTCTCGGCCGCGTTCCGGAACCCGTAGGAGACCTCCCGCACCGCCTCCTGCCGGGAACCGGGCACGGCGTGGTATTTGACGGCGGCAAAGTTGCCCGGTTCGCTGACCGGTTCCACCAGCGGGCGGCCATTCAGCCGGGCGAACTGGCGCAGGGTCGGGTCGATGCGCCACTGATCCGTCTCCACCCAGAAGTGATCGCCCATGCCCGAGCTTCCGCTGGCCACGCGCACGCCCTCCAGCCCGGCGGAGGCCATCAGCCAGGCAAGCGTGAAGGAAGCGGGGGCACCCAGCCCGGAGCCGTAGGGAATATGGGCCTCGGCTACGGCTGCTGCCTGTTCTGCGAGGGCGGTGGCTTCCTTGAGGCTGAGTGTCTGCATACTTCTATGTTCTCAGCCGCTGGGCACAAACCTTGCCGCCGCCCCCGCACCCTGCCAGGACATACCGCCGGGGCACACCGTGCGGGCACCGCTTCAGGCGGCCGCCCCGGTGCCCGGACGGCGCATCCGATCAGTTGCGCGCCGGACCGGCGGATCGTTTTCGGCGTTCTGCAGCAGCCGGTCGAAGTCCATCAGCCCCACGTCGCCGCATTTGAAGGACAGCCTGGCCTCCGGCCTGCTGCCCGCCGCAGTAGGCTTCCGCCGCCCGGTCAGCGCCAGGCGCAGCTGCCCGCCGCCGTCGTCGTTGACCTGCAGTTGCCGCTTCGCCACCAGTTCACGGACGCCTTTGGCGTCCACGGCGGGTGCGTTGTAGAAGTACTCGCGGACCACTCGGGTAAGGGCTTCTGCGTCCGCACGGTCCTGCCGCGGCCACCGGATGAGTTTGTCCGTGACTGCCTGGACGGGCTGAACGATAAAGCCGAATGCGATAAGCAGTGCAATCAGGTCACCGCCGCCCATCACGAGGAACAGCATCGCGGCCACGCTCAGGCCCACGATGGTTCGCACTGAGTGGGGGTGCCGTGGACTGAGCGGAACGGTGACCAGTATCGGTTGGATCTGCGCGGCCATCAGGACCACCCTCCCTTCAGCCCGGCCAATGCCTCTGCTTCGCGGGCCAGCCTGGCCGCCTCGTGGAGCTCGTGGTCGGAGCGGCTTCGGTTATAAATCATCGGGTCCTGCTCGACGGCCGCTTCGAGGGAGCGCAGCCGGTTTCGATGGTTCTCCGCCGTTTGCGCCAGCTTCAGCTGCGACTTCGAACTTGTCAGTTTTTGCATCAATTCCTCCACACGGGATTCCTTCGCACGGACAACCTCAAAATGGTGGCGCGCCGTGGCTTCAACGCGTACCGCAAGGTCATGCATGCGGCGCGCGGTCGCGGCGAGGCTGACGGCTTGGCCTGCGGTCAGCCGTTCCTCGGCAACAACGGCTTCCAACGCTTTCAACCGGGTTTCGTAGGACCGCGTGACCGCACCGTAGTGCCGCGCCACTTCCCATGCCGCGCGGACCTGGTTCCGCAGCACGTCCTGGCGTGCCGCGGTGACGGCAATCGCCGCATCGAGCCGGGCACAGGTCTCGGAATAGCTGTCCGGGGGCTCGGGAACCCCGAACTGTACCTGCACTATCCTTTGGACCCGCCTCAGGTTTTCGCCCACAGCTGCCTCTCTACAGTCTGACCGGGAAAGAGTGCCGCATCGGATTCAAAGCAGAAACGGGTCCTGACGGCGGCAACGGTCATCCGGTCCATTAACCCTGCCTGCGCCCGGGCCGCCCGGTCAATGGATGGAGCCGGTTTGCCACCGTGTGGAAGACTGCGGGCATGGAAATCCGTCCCGCCGCGTTGCTCGGCGGCTCCTACCGGGTGCGCAGGGCAGAGCGCGACGACGTCGGCCCGATCGTTCGGCTGCTGCTGGCCGACACGCCGTCGTCCCCGTCCGATCCGCCGGGCGTCCATCCCCTGGAGCCGTATCTGCGCGCTTATGAGGCCATTGCCGCGGATCCGGCCAACTTCCTGGCCGCGGTCGAGGACCCGGCAGGGAAGATTGCCGGGACACTGCAGTTGACCCTGATCCCCGGCCTGGCCGTCGGCGGGGCAACCCGGTTACAGGTTGAAGCCGTCCATGTGCGGGCCGGTCTCCGGTCCAACGGGCTGGGTGCGGCCATGATGGACTGGGCGGTTGCCGAAGGCCGGCGTAACGGTGCCACGTTGGTCCAGCTCACCTCCAATGCCCGGCGGGAGTCCGCACACCGCTTTTACCGGCGGCTGGGCTTTGAAGCCTCGCACCTCGGGTTCAAGCGTGCCTTGCCGCCGCTGCCGTAGCGCGCGTTGACTACCGGTTCCTTGCGCTGGCACTGTCGTGCCCAAGAGCGGGAGGGCACACCATGCCGGAATCAGCTGCAATCGCGGATCATTTCACCGTTGTTCCGGGTGGTGGTGCGGATCGATTTCCTATCCGCACCACCCTCCAGCGGCTAATCGATGTAGCGCAGTCCTGCCGCTTCCAGCGGTCCCCGCATCGAGTACATGTCCAGTCCGAGTTCTCCCGCGGCGAGGCGTTGGCGTTTGGCCGCCTCGTTGTCCTCCCGCTTCCGGGAGGCCTCGGCCACTTCTGCGGCACGGTCGGCAGGAACGACGACGACGCCGTCCACATCTGCAACCACCACGTCGCCGGGGTTCACCAAGGCGTTGGCGCACACGATCGGAACGTTTACCGAACCCAGGGTCGCCTTGACCGTGCCCTTGGAGTTGATGGCACGCGAGAACACGGGAAAGTCCATTTCCTGCAGGGCCGCAGCGTCGCGGCAGCCGCCGTCGATGACCAAACCAACACCGCCGCGTGCACGCACCGAAGTTGCCAACAGCTCGCCGAAGAAGCCGTCTTCGCTCTCCGTGGTGCAGGCTGCCACCAGCACGTCGCCGGGCTGGAGTTGTTCAACGGCCACGTGCAGCATCCAATTGTCCCCAGGCTGCAGCAGCACGGTGACCGCCGGGCCGCAGAGTTTGGCGCCGGGGTAGACGGGGCGCATGTAGGGCCGCATCAGCCCCAACCGGCCCATGGCCTCG
The DNA here is from genome assembly GCF_024385465.1 of Arthrobacter sp. zg-Y844. Taxonomy (GTDB): domain Bacteria; phylum Actinomycetota; class Actinomycetes; order Actinomycetales; family Micrococcaceae; genus Arthrobacter_B. The sequence continues at coordinate 34,116 of NZ_JANFLS010000003.1, read as the reverse complement.
TGCACGGTACTGGTCCCGTACGGGGCCAGGGCCTCGACGTCGGGCTGCGGGGCACGGGTGATGCTGCGGTGGACCACTCCGAGTTCATGCATGGGTGCTGCTCCTTTGGGGTTCACGGCCCTGCCGGGTCAACAGCGCATCCAGGCGCGGATAGACGGCACGGGCATTGTTCTCGCGGATATCGGCAAGCTCCTCGCCTGTCAGGCCGGCTGCAGCCAGGTACCGCCCGGTGTCATCGAAGTTGAACCCGGTGTCCGGGTCGACGTCGCGCACCGCTCCGATCATCTCGGAAGCGAAGAGGATGTTCCGGGTGGGCATCACCTCCAACAGCAGGTCGATACCGGGCTGGTGGTAGACGCAGGTGTCGAAAAAGACGTTGTTGAGCAGGTGTTCCTCCAGCGGCGGCTTCTTCAGTGCCATGGCCAGCCCGCGGAAGCGCCCCCAGTGGTAGGGCGCGGCGCCGCCGCCGTGCGGAATAACGAACTTCAGCTCCGGGAAGTCCCTGAACAGGTCCCCCTGGATCAGCTGCATCACCGCGGTGGTGTCCGCGTTGAGGTAGTGGGCGCCCGTGGTGTGGAAGGCAGGATTCACGCTGGTGCTTACGTGGATCATCGCCGGCAGTCCGTACTCAATCATCTTTTCGTAGATCGGGTACCAGGAGCGGTCCGTCAGCGGAGGGGCGGTCCAGTAGCCGCCGGAGGGGTCCGGGTTGAGGTTCAGCGCCACGGCACCGTATTCGTTGACGCAGCGTTCCAGTTCCGGGATGCAGGACGCCGGGTCCACTCCGGGTGACTGCGGCAGCATGGCGGCCGGAGCAAACCGGTCCGGGAAGAGTTGGCTGACCCGGAAGCACAGCTCGTTGCAGATGGCCGCCCACGCGGCGGAAGTGGCGAAGTCCCCTACGTGGTGTGCCATGAAGGAGGCCCGCGGCGAGAAGATGGTCAGGTCGATACCCCGCTCATCCATCAGGCGCAGCTGGTTCGCGGAGATACTTTCCCGCAGTTCATCGTCGCTGATGACCAGGTCCGCCGGGTCCGGAGCAGCCGTTCCGGGATCGGCGAGCGCCGCAATCTGCCGGTCCCGCCAGTCGCCCAGGGCCGGCGGGGCGGTGGTGTAATGGCCGTGGCAATCGATGATCATCGGGTGTTCTCCTCTGTTGCTGCCGCCTCCTGGAGACGGTGCGGGACAAAAACTTCGCCGGCCATGATCAGCCGTGCGGTGCGCAGCAGCGCGGATTTGGTGACGTGCTGGGGGTCCTGCGGGTCAAGCCCGAGTGCCACGGTGAATTCGCCGGAGGGATGCTCCACCGAAACCGTCAGGTCTGCTCCGGGGCCGGCATCAGCAACGGTGCTGACTTCCCTTACCACGGTGCCGTCAATGACGCACGCGGTGGCAGCGGTGACGGCGGCCAGCACGCCAATGGATTCGTGGCAGACATGCGGGATGAAGCTGCGGGTGGTGATGGTGCCGCCGTATGCCGGCGGGGCTACCAGCGTCATCTTCGGGTAGTTCTTGGCGGTGACGTCTCCCAGCCCCATCAGCTGCCCGCACTGGAGCCGCAGTGCTTCAAGCCTCTGCTTCAGCTCTTCGTCACGGTTCAACTCGGCGGCGGATTCGTAGCCGGTGCGGTCCAGGTCCGTGGCCCGGACCATCACCAGCGGTTGGCCGTTGTCGATGCAGGTGACGCGGACCGGACCTACGCCGTCGAGAACCACCGTGTCGCTGGCATTGCCGGTGGGAAGCAGGGAGGCACAGACGGAACCGGCCGTGTCCAGGAAGTTGATGGTGACTGCCGCCGCCGTGCCGGGAACGCCGTCGATCCGCGTATCCCCGCCGTACTCGACAAACCGGCCCTGGTCCCCTGCCGGCGTCGCGATGCTGATTTCGGCCACCATGCCCGTGTTCAGCGTCAGGACCCGGGCGGTGGTGGTATCCCCGCCGGGCAGAAGGAGGCCGGACTCCACGGCGAACGGAACGACGGCGGCGAGCATGTTTCCGCAGTTGGCCGTGGTATCCACGGTGTCGGAAGTTGGTTGCAGCTGCGCGAACTGGAACTCCAGGTCCACCCCGTCCCGGCTGCTGACGTCCACGATCCCCACCTTGCTGGTGAGCGGATTACCGCCTCCCAGCCCGTCAATCTGCAGCGGGTGGGGAGATCCGAGGGCGGCAAGCAGCACCTCGTCCCGGCGTTCGCCGTGCAGGTCAGCCGGCAGGTCGGTGCGACGGAAGAAGGGTCCGCGGGAGGTTCCTCCCCGCATGAACCAGCAGGGGATGCCGAACTGGCTGCCGCGGACGGAACCCGGCACCGAGGACTTTTCTGTGGTCTGCACCACAAGAATGTACCTCGTCAACCAGATTGTTGACAATAACGGTGACAAAGACAAATAGCGGAGCAGCAGCCGCTAACCGTGCCGTGCGTTCGATTGGCGGCGGCTAGGCATACTACGCGTCTTAGTGCGGGGGCGCTGAGCCTGTCCGGCGGATGGCGTCGGCAATGCTCGCCATGTGGGTCTCCATCATGCGGGCAGCCTGCTCGCCCTGCCCGGCGCAGATGGCTTCAATGATTTCCACGTGTTCCGGCAGCGAAACGTTGGCACGCCCAGGCTGGACCGCGAGCCGGAACTGGTGGCGCACATTCTGTGCCCGCAGCCTTTCGATGGTGGCTCCGGCGGTTCCCTGACCGCTGATTTCCACGATCCGCCGATGGAGCCTGGAATTGATCTCCGAGTAGCGCATCAGTTCGCCGGCCTTTACGGCGGACGCCATGTCGTCGGCCATCTGCCGGAGTTCGGAGACCTGCCCGGCATCAATCCGCTCCGCTGCCTTGCGGGCACACAGCGCCTCCAGCACGCCGCGGACCTCAATGATCTCTACGGCTTCTTCCACGGGCACCGACCGCACGCGGGCTCCGCGGTTCTGCACCCGCTCCACCACGCCCTCGACGGCGAGCTCGGCAAGGGCGGAGCGGACCGCACTGCGGCTCGCCTTGAACTGCGTGCACAGGTCCGCCTCCACGAGCCGTTGGGACGGCACCAGCTCGCCGTCAAGAATTGCCGTGCGGATTGCGTCCGCCACCTGCGCAGCGTTACTCGTGGTCGCTGCTGCATCTGCTGTCATTTGAAGCTCCTCGGCGAAACGGCACCCGCCCGCCCTCATTTTTGGTGTCACGCCAAGTTATCACTGCATCACAGTCCCCCAGCCCCCGGCGGGCGGCCGCAGCTTGGAATTGTTGACAATCATGGCAATAATCGGCGGACAGCTACGAGAGGACACAACCATGACTGCGGTGACCGTACTGGGCCTGGGCGAAGCCGGACGCCTGTACGCACTGGGCCTGGCCGAGGCCGGGGCGGACGTACGCGGCTACGACCCGTACACCGACGCACGCGACGCCGGCATCCGCCAGTTCGACTCGCTTGCCGAATCCGTTGACGGAACGGATCTGGCCATCAGCCTGGTCGGCGCCGCCGCCGCGCGCAGCGTCGCGGAGCAGATACTTCCGCTGCTTCCCTCGAACGCCGTGTTCGCGGATTTCAACACCGCCGGCCCGGAGGACAAAGCCGCACTTGCCGAACTCTCCGCAGGCTATGGAGTGGCCCTGGTGGACGTGGCCGTCATGGCGCCCGTCCCCCGGGCCGGCAGCCGAACCCCGCTCCTTGTCAGCGGCACCGCGGCGGACAGGTTTGCCGCCCTGATGGAAGGCTTCGGCACCCCGGTGGAAACGATCCCCGGTGCCCCCGGCGCCGCGGCGGGCCGTAAGCTGCTGCGCAGTGTCTTCATGAAGGGACTGGCGGGTCTGGTACTGGAATGCCGGGCAGCCGGAAAAGCAGCCGGCGCGGAGGAGTGGCTCCTGGCGGAAATCGCCGGGGAGCTGGGCCCGGACGGGCCGGACCTGGTGGCCCGGCTCCTTCAGGGCTCGGAAACGCACGCCGTGCGGCGTGCACACGAGGTCGCAGACTCCTTGGCGTACCTCCGCGGACTGGGCACACCTGCCTGGATGACGGAAGGCACATTCAGCTGGTTGTCCGCACTGGCAGCTGGCGGCACCGGCCCCGCCTGACCTGCATTGTCTGCGAAATTGTTGACAATACCCGGGGCCGCTGATTGACTCTCAGCACTGCTTCGGGACCGGCAGGCCGGCAACGAAGCCCGTGCCGTTTCAGCAGACCGCAAAGGAAACCGCAATGCCTGATGCTTTTCGCGACGTAGCCCATCTGGGCTTCGTGGAACTCTATACCCCGGATTTCGACAAGAGCCTGTGGTTCTTCACCGAACTGCTGGCAATGCGCGAAGTCGCCCGAGAGGGCGATTCCGCCTACCTGCACGCGTGGGACGACTACGAACACCACACCATCAAACTCACCGCCCACGAGACTTCCGGCGTCGGACGCCTGGGCCTGCGCGCCGCCAGCGAAGAGGCGCTGCAACGGCGCGTTGCGGCCATCGAGGCGGCAGGACGCGGAGTCGGCTGGCACGACGGCGGCCCGGGCATGGGCAAGACCTACGCCTTCACGGATCCGGACGGGCATCCGATGGACATCTACTTTGACAGCGAATGGCATGTGCCCACCGAAGAGTCCCGGCCGGCCTTGAAGAACCAGGCGGACCGCTTCCCGGGCCGCGGCGTGAACGCCCGCCGGCTGGACCACGTCAATTTCCTCGGCGCAGACGTTGCCGAGAACGGCCGGTTCGTGGAAGAGGTGCTGGGCGGCAAGCCCACCGAACAGATCCGGCTGGACAACGGCAGGCTTTCCGGCCAGTGGTTCACCTTCTCCAACAAGTCCTATGACCTGGTGTACAGCGGTGACTGGACCGGCAGCAGCGGCCGGCTGCACCACGTCGCGTTCGCCACCGACACCCGCGAAGACATCCTCAAGGCTGCGGACATCTTCCTCGAAAACGGCATCCACATCGAAACCGGGCCGCACAAACACGCCATCCAGCAGACCTTTTTCCTGTATGTGTATGAGCCCGGCGGCAACCGGATCGAATTCTGCAACGCCGGTGCCCGCCTGATCCTGGCACCGGACTGGAAAACCATCGAATGGACCGAGGCGGAGCGCGCCAAGGGCCAGGCCTGGGGCATGAAGACCATCGACACCTTCCATACCCACGGCACTCCCCCGGTGGAGCTTCCCGCCGACTGAGCCCGGCATAACGACGGCGGCCCCTCCTTCGCGGGAGGGGCCGCCGTCGTTTGTCCTACCGGGCTCAGCGCGCCGCGTCCGGCCGGTGGCCCTTCTTGGCGAGCTGGATCTGCTCGTAGACGTGATGGCGCAGCTCGGTGAAGCGCGGCATCCCCCGGGTCTCCAGCTGGTCACGGTCCTCCGGGAGGTCGATCAGGATGTCCTCCTGCACCACGGTGGGCGAGGAGGACAGGATGATGACGCGTTCACCGAGGTACACGGATTCGTCGATGTCGTGCGTGACGAACAGGATGGTCATGCCCAGGTCCTTCCACAGCCGCCGGGTAAGGTCCTCCAGATCGGCGCGGGTCTGGGCGTCGACGGCGGCAAACGGCTCGTCCATCAGCAGCACCTCCGGCTGGTACGCCACCGCACGGGCGATGGCCACGCGCTGCTGCATGCCTCCCGACAGCTGCCAGGGGTAGGACTTGGGCACGTGCTCCAGCCCCACCGCCTCCAGCGCGTCGGCTACCCGCTGCCGGCGTTCCGCTTTGGGCACGCCGGCGTTCTTCAGGGGCAGCTCCACGTTGTCCGCGACCCGCAGCCAGGGAAACAGGGAGCGGCCGTATTCCTGGAAGACCACCGCCATTTTCTTGGGCGGCGCCGTCACCTTCTTGCCGTCGAGCAGCACTTCGCCCTCGGTGGCTCCGAGCAGTCCCGCGATGCACTTGAGCAGGGTGGTCTTGCCGGAGCCGGAGGGACCGACCAGGCAGGCCAGCTCGCCGTGCCCCAGGTCGAAGGTGAGGTTGCGGACGGCTTCGATGGGGCCGCCGTCGGTGGAGTAGACCTTTTTCAGCCCGCGGACCGAAAGCAGCGCTTCCCCCTCGGGCAGCGTGCGCCCGGACGGTGCGGTGCCTTCCGGTGCCGGAGTGGTTTTGGCGGAGATGGCGTCAGGCTGCATTTTCTACCTCTTTAAGGCCGTGGTACCAGCGCAGCACGCGCCGTTCGCACCATTGGAAGATCAGGGACAGGGCCAGGCCGATCAGGCCGAGCACCAGGATGCCGGACCACATTTCCGGGATGGCGAAGGACCGCTGGAACTGCAGAATAGTGAAGCCCAGTCCCGAGGAGGAACCGAACATTTCCGAAATGACCATGAGGATCAGGCCGATGGACAGCGACTGCCGGATGCCGGCCATGATCGTCGGCGCGGCAGACGGCAGCACCTGGTAGCGGATCCGGTTCATCCCGGAGATGCCGTAGGACCGGGTCGTTTCGTTCTGCACCGGATCAATGGAGCGCACCCCTTCGATGGTGTTCAACAGCACCGGCCAAATGCAGCCGACCACAATCACGGCAACCTTCATGCCGTCATTCAGGCCCACCAGCAGGATCAGCACCGGAACCAGCACCGGAGGCGGCAGGGCACGGAAGAACTCGAACACGGGTTCGGTCAGCGCCCGCAGCGTCCGGTTCAGGCCCACCAGCAGCCCGACGACGATGCCAAGGATGATCGCGATGGCGAGCCCGGCGAGCAGCCTTCCCAGCGACGGCAGGACATCCCCGGTGATCCGCCCCTCAAACCAGGTGGGACCGAAGACATCCACCAGAGCGGACGGGGTGGGTACGAAGAAGTTCGGTTCGCCCCGGGTGGAAGCCCACCACAGGAGCACCAGCAGCAGGGGCAGCGCAACCACGTAGGCAAGGCTCTTGAGCGTCTTCACAGCACCACCTCTCCGCGGACGGACGGATGCCAGGACAACAGGCGCTGCTCGACCTGGCGCATCACGATATTGATCGCCACGCCCAGCAGGCCGGTGGCCAGCACCAGGGCATACATGCCGGAGATGGCTCCGCCGGACTGGGCGTCCGCAATCTCACGCCCGAGCCCGGGCGAGCCGATGATCAGCTCGGCGGTGATGGCCAGGATCAGCGCCACGGAGGCCGCCAGACGGATGCCCGTCATCAGGTACGGCAGCACGGTGGGAAACACCACGTGCCGGATCCGCTGCAGCTTGGAGAAGCCGTAGGACTGTGCCGTCTGCGTTGCCACGTTGTCGACGTCGGCCACCCCGTAGAGCACCTGGATCAGCACCTGCCAGAAGCAGGCGTAGATGATCAGCATCAGCGAGGATTCGATTTTGACGCCGAACAGCAGCACGGCCAGCGGGATCAGGGCCACCGAGGGAACCGGGCGCAGGAACTCGATGGTGGAGTTGGTGAACCGTCGGAGGAACGGGCTCATGCCGATCACCAGGCCCAGGATGCCGGCGGCGACGACGGCGGCTGCCAGGCCAATGGCCCAGGCCATCAGGGTGTGCCCCACGGCCACCCAGAAGGCAGTCAGCCCGAAGTCCCGGACGAGGGCCATGATGACTTCCGAGGCAGGGGGCAGGAAGCGGGGCTGGACCAGGCCGAGCCTTGGAACCAGTTCCCAGATCAGCAGGAAACCGAGGACCCCGACCAGGCCCAGCACCGGTTTCGGCACGGAACGGCGCGCACCCGGCCGGGCTGCGCGTGGCTGCGCAGCCCGGCCGGGTTCCAGCACTTCGGTACTCATTACGGCAGCAACTCATCCAGCTTCGGCTCTTCACTGATCAGACCGTCACTGAGTGAGAGCTCCGCAAGCGTTTCCACGCCGGCACGGTTGATCTCCGTGGTGAAGCTGGGCAGGGTAAGGGCGTTGGCGGTCTCGGCGTCGATCTTCGTGTAGGTGAGCAGGACCTCGCGGACGGCGTCCGGGTTCTCCTCCGCGTATTCCAAGGACTTGTTCATGGCCGCCGTGAATTTCTCCACCGTTTCCGCATCGTCCTCGGCCTTCGCCGACGTCGTGAAGTAGGCGCCGACGGCGAGGTCCTCCGCGGTATCCACATAGTTGGAAGCGATCGGAACGGACCCGGCATTCTGCCCGCCCGTCAGGAAGGGTTCCACCACCTGGATGGCATCCACCTGGCCGCGTTCCAGGGCAGCCTGCATATCGGGGAAGGCCAGCTCAACGAACTCGATGCCTGACGGGTCTCCGCCTGCCTTGCGCACGGCCGCGCGGACGGTGGTGTCGTTGATGTTGTTGAGCGTGTTCACGGCGACCTTCTTGCCCGCAAGGTCCGCCGCCGTTTCGATCCCGGCATCCGGGTTAACCAGGATGCCGCCGAAATCGGCGCCGTCCTCGCCTGTCGACGCCGCTCCGGCGGTCACCACCTGCACATCCAGGCCCTTGGACTTGGCCACCAGCATCGAGGAAATGTTGCTGAAGCCGAAGTCCATGCTGCCGCTCATGACGGCCGGAACAATGGCCGCGCCGCCCTGGGCCGGCTGCAGTTCCAGCTCCAGGCCTTCCGCTTCGAAGAAGCCCTCCTGGACGCCGAGGTAGATCGGTGCCACGTCGACGATGGGGATGACTCCGACCGTCACCTGGGTGAGGTCCCCGCCACCGGCCTCGCCGGTGTCTTCGGCCTCCCCGCTGGGCGACCCCGAGCCGCAGGCGGCAAGAGCCAGGACCGCAGTGGAGGCGGCGAGCATCCTAAGAATTGGCTTCATTGTCATTCCCCGGTTTCCGTGTAAAAAGTAAGCTAGGTCACACACACGGTATTTTTGGTAAACACGATTGTCAACAATTCTCAATAACGATCGAGGAGCGGTGCCTGCCGCTCCGGCGGCGGGGCCGGCATGGAGCGGATCAGCCCGCAGGCCACCGCCCGGTCCGGAACAGTTCCTCCAGCACGGCTGTGGCCCGGTCCGGGTCCAGTCCGCGGGACGCCAGCCAGGCGTCGTCGCCGTAGGAAGCGGTGTACCGGTCCCCGGAATCGCACACAAGCGAGACGATGCTTCCGGCACGGCCGTCCGCTTCCATGGCGGCGGCCAGCTGCCAGACCCCCCAGAGATTGGTGCCGGTGGAGGGGCCGGCATGCAGCCCGGTGAGCCGCCTCAGGTGCCGGGAAGCAGCCACAGATGCGGCGTCCGGGACCTGGATCATGTGGTCGATTACCGCCGGAACGAAGCTGGGTTCCGGCCGCGGCCGGCCGATACCTTCAATCCGGGAGGGCCTTCCGGCCGCGGGCTCCCCCGGATTCTGCCAGGCGGGGAAAAACGCCGAGTTCTCCGGATCCACGACAGCCAGGCGGGTGGGATACCGGTGATAACGGATATAGCGGCCGATCGTTGCACTTGTCCCGCCGGTCCCGGCACCCACCACTATCCAGTCCGGCAGCGGATGGTCCTCCTGGGCCATCTGGGAAAAGATCGACTCGGCAATATTGTTGTTGCCCCGCCAGTCAGTGGCGCGTTCTGCGTACGTGAACTGGTCCATGTAGTGCCCGCCGGTGCTGGCCGCGACGGCCTCCGCGGCGGCGTACACCTCCGAAGGCTCCTCGACGAAGTGGCAGCGCCCGCCGTAGTGCTCGATCAGCCGGATCTTCTCCGCACTAGTGGTCTGCGGCATCACGGCCACGAACGGCAGCCCCAGCAGTTGGGCGAAGTAAGCCTCCGACACAGCGGTGGAACCGCTGGAAGCCTCCACGATGGTGGTGCCCTCGGTGATCCAGCCGTTGACCAGGCCGAAGAGGAAGAGGGAGCGGGCCAGCCGGTGCTTGAGGCTGCCGGTGCGATGGGTGGACTCGTCCTTCAGGTAGATCTGCACTGACCAGCCGGCCGGGACCGGGACCTGGAACAGATGCGTGTCCGCCGAGCGTGCCCCCTCGGCCTCGATGCGGCGGATGGCGGTCTCGGCCCACGTGCGGTCCGGAAGCATAGGAATGTTCACGCTCCAAGCCTACGTTCGGTCGGGCACCTGCTGGCCTGTCCGCCCGTCTGCCGGCACCCGGGATTTTCATCAGCACCCTGATGGTCGATATCGTCGAGTCCATGAAGATTGTTGGCATCCGCGCCTTTGGCGGCCCCGAGGTCCTGGAGGTCCTCGACGTGCCCGAGCCCCATGCCGGCCCCGGGGAGGTTCGCATCCGGGTCCGCGCCGCCGCCGTCAGCCCCACAGACACCGTCCTGCGCTCCGGAGCCCAGGATATGGGCGGGCAGGAGCCGCCGTATATTCCGGGCATGGACGCCGCCGGCGTGATCGACGAGGTGGGTGAGGGAGCCGGCTGGCGGATCGGTGACGAAGTCATGGCCCTGGCCCTGCCCCGGGCCGCCCGGCGGGGTGCCTACGCCGAGTACCTGGTGGCGCCGTCGGACTCCATCGCTCGGGTCCCGGCCGGGGTCGGGCTGGAGGCCGCCGCCACGCTGCCGATGAACGGCCTCACCGCGGTGCAGACCTTGGAGAAGCTGGACCTTGCCGAAGGGTCGGTCCTGGCGATCACCGGTGCAGCCGGCACCCTCGGCAACTATCTGATCCAGCTCGCCAAGGAGGCCGGGCTGACCGTTGTCGCCGACGCCTCCCCGCGGGACGCGGAGCTCGTGACCGCACTGGGAGCGGACTACGTGGTGGAACGCGGCGACGACGTTGCCGACCGGGTCCGCGGGCTATTCCCCGACGGCGTGGACGCCGTGGCGGATGCGGCAGTGATGAACGAGCTGGCCGTGGGCGCAGTGCGCGACGGCGGCGGGTTCGCCACCGTACGCGGGTGGGACGGTGATCCCGGCCGCGGCATTACGGTGCAGGCGATCCGGGTCGGCGAGGAGTACTCCTCCGGCGCGAAGCTGGACCGGCTGCGGGCGTTGGCCGAAGCGGACCTGCTCAGCCCGCGGATCGCGGATGTCCTGCCCGCCGACCGGGCTGCCGAAGCGCACCGCAGGCTGGAGGCCGGCGGCCTGCGCGGCCGGATTGTCCTGACCTTCTGATCCTTCGCTCGACCGACGCTCAACCGCGCGACGGCGGCACCGGTGCCTCAGGTGCCGTCGTCGTCGTTAATGCATCGGGTTCTTTGGGAAAGGGCTATCCCGCGGACGGCCGCGCTGTTATGGTCATCCGCATGGGAACACTGATATTCGAGTAGCGCTGCGCGCTCGAAACCCACCGCAGACACCATCCACTAGAGCTTGTTGAGGCGCTGCCTCCGAGCCCGTCCGTCTGCCCCGCAAAAGCCTCCCCGTAGAACCGGTGTGCTTTCGCATGCCCGGACGGTGTCCCTGACATAACCTCAACGGCCAAGAGCCATTGGAGAACACCATGCGTGCACCTAAAGAGAAAAAGCCCGAATCCGAACAGCCCGTACTGCCGCCGGTCGGGATCCATCTCGCTCCGGCGGCCGAAGCGCGGCTGAGCGAGGCGAGCGCACAGCAGCTTGCCTCCGCTCCGGAGCCCGCCCTGCCCGGCTGGCAGAGTCTCGGCAAGGACCACAAGCCCACCCGTGCGACCACGAAGCAAGGCCCGCGGGAACGAAAGGTCCGGTGGTAAGAACGCACGGCCGCCCCGCCCTTCGCGGGCAGGGCGGCCGCACCAACGTCCCGCATCGGGCCCGCGGATAGGCGGCGCGGGCAACCCCAATCGCTGCGCCTGTCTGGCGGGGACCGTGCCGTTCGGGCAAGCTGGATGGGGAGGCGGGAGCCTGCCGCACCGCCCCGCCCGAGAAAGAGCGGCGGACAGCATAATTTCCTGGCGGGCAGATGGCAAATTGGGCCGGCGCTCTGCCAGGGGCGTGGCAGAAGCCACGGCGGAGTGGTCCGCAATACGTCGATATCGTTAATTCCGGTGCCTGATGGGCACTCCCCCATGTCCGCACCGCCGCGGGCCGCTGCAGGAGTACCGGAAGTGGGCGCCGAAATGCCGGAACCGCGGTCCCGGAGCTAGAACCTCAACGAAGCGGAGACGTAATGCCCCACAAAATCATCCTGGATTGCGATCCCGGGCATGATGATGCGGTCGCCCTGCTGCTGGCACACGGCAGCCCGGAGATCGACCTTCTGGCGGTGACCACCGTCGTCGGAAACCAGACCCTGGAGAAGGTGACACGTAACGCACTGGCAATTGCCCGTGTCGCAAATATCACAGGCATTCCCTTCGCCGCCGGCTGCGACCGCCCCCTGGTCCGCACCATTGAAAACGCCCCGGACATCCACGGCGACTCCGGCATGGACGGCCCCGAGCTGCCCGAGCCGACCCTCGAGCTGGATCCCCGCCACGCGGTGGACCTGATCATCGATACGGTCATGGCACACGAGCCGAACACCGTCACCCTTGTTCCCACCGCCGGCCTGACCAACATCGCCATGGCCGTGCGCAAGGAACCGCGCATTGCCGAACGGGTGAAGGAAGTTGTCCTGATGGGCGGCGGCTACCACGTGGGCAACTGGTCCGCCGTGGCCGAGTTCAACATCAAGATCGACCCCGAAGCTGCACACATCGTCTTCAACGAGAAGTGGCCGCTGACCATGGTCGGCCTGGACCTCACCCACCAGGCCCTGGCCACGGACGAAGTGGCCGAGCGCATCGCCGCCGTCGGTACCAAGCCGGCCAAGTTCGTCGGTGAACTGCTCGAGTTCTTCGGCGAGGCGTACAAGGACGCCCAGGGCTTCGACTTCCCGCCCGTGCATGACCCGTGCGCCGTGGCCTACGTCATCGATCCCTCCGTCATGACCACCCGGCGCGTGCCGTTGGACGTGGAACTGACCGGCACCCTGACGCTGGGCATGACCGTGGCGGACTTCCGCGCACCGGCTCCCGCTGACTGCAACACATCCGTAGCCGTCGACCTGGACCACCGGAAATTCTGGGACCTGGTTGTCGACGCTCTTCAGCGCATTGGCGAGGTTGACCTGTGAGTGAAACCGCCCGCCGCCGGGTGAGCGTCGGCGCACTGATGGCGGCTCTGCTGGCCGCCTGCGTGGCGTTCCAGCTGAACGCCTCCATGCTCTCCCCCGCCCTGTTCACCATCGAGCAGGAGCTGGACACCACTTCGGCTGCCGTAGCCCTGACCCAGACGGCATTCTTCACTGCCGCCGCATTGTTCTCCCTGTTCCTGCCCCGCCTCGGCGACATCATCGGCCGCAAGAAGGTCCTCGGCGGAATGCTGGTGGTCCTGACCATCGGCTCCGTGGTGGCCGCCCTCGCACCGAGCATCGAGGTACTGTTCCTGGCCCGGCTGATCCAGGGCGTCTCCGGCCCCACAGTTGCGCTGTCCATGATCATGCTGCGCGTGGAGATCCGCGACCCCAAGCTTTACGGCACCCTGATGGGTGTCATTGCGGCAGTCAACGGCGGCATCGCCGGCGTTGATGCCATTGCCGGCGGCTATCTGGCGCAGAACCACGGCTTCGCGTCAATCTTCTGGTCCATGGCCGTCGTCGGCGTCATTGCCGCCGCCCTCGTCATCGCCGTCGTACCGGAGTCCCGCGCCGAGAAGAAGGAAAAGATGGACTGGGTGGGCGTTGTGCCCCTGGTCATCTCGGTCGGCACCCTGCTGACCGGCTTCAACGAGGCCGGCAAGCTGGCGGAAGCCAACTGGCCGCTGGTCATTGGCCTGATCGTCATTGCAGTCATCGCGTTCGTAGTGTTCTGGAAGGTCGAGAACCGCACCGAACAGCCGCTGATCGCGACCTACCTGCTGAAGCAGCGGTCCACCTGGGCACTGCTCCTGACCACCGTGCTGACCATGACCGGCGTCTTTGCCGTCATGAACGGCATCATCCCGGCCCTGGCGCAGGACGGTGCCGTGGGCTTCGGGATGGGCGCCGAAGAGTCCGCCTGGTGGACCATCACTCCGTACGCCCTCGCAGGCCTCATCGTGGGCCCGTTTGCCGGCCGCCTGGCAGGCACCTGGGGTTACGCCAAGGTGCTGCGGATCGGCACTATCGGCTCGGTCATCGCCCTGGCCCTGATGCTCCCGGTCGTCGGCAGCGATTCCCGGCTGGGGCTGCTGGCCATTTCCATCCTGGTTGGCATCACCTACGCCGGCATCGGCAACGTAATGCTCAGCGGCCTCGGCGTTATGCTCTCCCCCAAGGAGAACCCAGGCTTCCTGCCCGGCCTCAACGCCGGCGCGTTCAACCTGGGCGCCGGCCTGAGCTTCGCCGTGATCTACGCGGCCAAGACCGCCACCACCGTTACGGACGGATCCGGCACCGAAGGCTACTACGGCGGCATCATTGCCGGCGCGGTCATTTTGGGCCTGGCCCTGGCCGCGTCCTTCCTGATCCCCAAGCCTGCTGTCACCGCGGATCCGGCGGCTGCTGAACCGACCGCCGGCCGAGCCAAGATCGAGGTGAACTCGTGACTGAAACCGCCCGCCGACGGGTAAACGTCGGCGCACTAATGGCCGCCCTGCTGGCCGCCTGTGTGGCGTTCCAGCTCAACGCTTCCATGCTCTCCCCCGCCTTGGTCAGCATCGAGGAGGAACTGGAAACGACCTCCGCGGCAGTCGGACTGACGCAGACGGCGTTCTTCACCGCCGCCGCGCTGTTCTCCCTGTTCCTGCCCCGGCTCGGTGACATCATCGGCCGCAAGAAGGTCCTCACCGGGATGCTGGTGGTCCTGACCATCGGCTCCGTGGTGGCAGCCCTCGCCCCGAGCATTGAGGTTCTCTTCATCGCCCGGCTGATCCAGGGCGTTTCGGGACCGGTGGTTCCGCTGACGCTGATCATGCTGCGCGTGGAGATCCGCGATCCCAGGCTGTACGGCACCCTGATGGGCGTCATCACCGCCGTCAACGGCGGCATTGCCGGGGTCGACGCCGTCGCCGGCGGCTACCTCGCGGAAAACCACGGATTCGCCTCCGTCTTCTGGGCCATGGCCATTGTCGGTGCGGTCGCCACGGCCCTGCTCTTCTTCCTGGCGCCCGAATCCCGGGCCGAAAAGAAGGAAAAGATGGACTGGGTGGGCGTTGTTCCGCTGGTCATCTCCGTGGGTACGCTGCTGACCGCGTTCAACGAGGCGGGCAAGCTGGCGGACGCCAACTGGCTGCTGGTGATCGCCCTAATCGTCATTGGCGTTCTCGCCTTCGTGGCGTTCTGGAAGGTGGAGAACCGCACCGAGCAACCGCTCGTGGCCACGTATCTGCTGAAGCAGCGCTCCACCTGGGCCCTGCTGCTGACCACGCTGCTGACCATGACCGGAGTGTTTGCCGTCATCAACGGCATCATCCCGGCCCTGGCGCAGGACGGCGTCGTCGGTTTCGGCATGGGCGCCGAGGAGTCCGCCTGGTGGACCCTTACGCCGTACGCCCTGGCGGGCCTGCTCCTGGGACCCCTCGCCGGCCGGCTGGCCGCCAGCTGGGGTTACGGCAAGGTGCTGCGGATCGGCCTGATCGGCGCCGTCATCACCCTGGCCCTGATGCTCCTGATGGTCGGCAGCGACTCCCGGCTGGGGCTGCTGGGCGTGTCCGTGCTGATCGGCATCACCTATGCCGGCATCAGCAACATCATGCTCAACGGACTGGGTATCGTGCTCTCCCCTCGGGAGAACCCCGGCTTCCTGCCCGGCCTCAACGCCGGCGCGTTCAACCTGGGCGCCGGCCTGAGCTTCGCCGTCATCTACGCGGTGAAGACGGCGGCCACCCCGGCCGACGGCGCGGGATCCACCGGGTACTACGCCGGTATCATTGCCGGTCTGGTCATCCTGGCGCTGGCCCTGGCCACGTCCTTCCTCATCCCGAGGCCCGCCGACGCCGAGGTTGACGCCGCCGAGGCCGAGACCGACCACCGCTGATCCCAGCACGCCACCCAAGGAGAATCCCTGCATGTCCGCCGGAAAAGTTGTAGTTGTCGGCTCACTTAATGCCGACCTGACCGTCCGCACCGAGCGCTTCCCCTCCCCCGGGGAAACCCTGAACGGTTCGGAACTGGTCATTGTCCCGGGCGGCAAGAGTGCCAACCAGGCCGCTGCCGCTGCCCTGCTGGGTGCCGAGGTACGGCTCTTCGGCGCCGTGGGGGCGGACGGGCACGGGGATCTGCTGCTCGAGGCGGCTGCCGGTGCCGGCGTAGACGCCGCCCGCGTCCTGCGCCGCACCGGCACCGCAACGGGCACAGCCATGATCGTGGTGGATGCTGCCGGAGAGAACACCATCATCGTCTCCCCCGGCGCCAACGGCACGGTCACCGGCGCCGAGCTCCCGGCGGACCTGTTCGACGACGCCGCAGTGCTCTGCCTGAGCCTGGAGGTGCCGCTCGAAGCGGTGACTGCCGCGGCGCAGGCCGGGCACGACGCCGGCGCCCAGGTGCTGCTGAATCTCTCGCCTTACCGGGAGGTGCCCGCCGAGCTGCTGGCCCTGACCGATGTCCTGCTGCTCAACGCCCACGAAGCGGCGCTGGTCACTGGACTGTCCGATCCGGCGTCGGACTGGGAACGGGTCATCTCCGCCCTGTCCCGCCTTGGTGTGCGCCGCACCATCATCACGCTCGGCGGCGAGGGCGCCGTCGTACTGGACGGCACCGCTACCGGTGCGGACCGTGTTGTTGCAGTCGCTCCCACCCGGGTAACCGCGGTGGACACCACCGGGTGCGGGGATGCGTTCACCGCCGGCACTGCTGCGCGGCTTGCCGCCGGCGATTCGTTGGTCCAGGCTGCCGAGTTTGCGGCGCGCGCCGGCGCCCTGGCCGCTACCCGCGAGGGTGCGCAGTCCTCGTATTCGGCGCTGTTGGACATGGCGGACTGACCACCTATCCCGTCCACCAAAGGGGCCCTGCCTCTGCCGCTCGGCAGATGCAGGGCCCCTTTTCCGTATGGCTTTTCGTTAGTTCGTTCTCCGCCGCCTATGCTGGCAGGTACTGCGGCGAATCCGCCGCGGAACCAGCCGGCTTTATGGGGGAAGCATGTCCGAACAAGTGCCGCAGGGCACCAACAACGCCAACAGTTACAATTCCTACGCCTATCCCGGAGCCCCGGGTGTGCCCGGGCCTGCCGCAGCGGGGGTCGCGCCGAAGCGGCCGAAGCAGGTTGATTCAGCTTTCGTGCTGCTGATGGTCACTGTGGCTCTCACCGTGCTGAGTGTCCCCGCGGGCATCTTCATAGCGAACGCGGACGGCAACACGGTCACTGCCGAAGGCGTCGTCTTGTTGGTGGCGCTGGGCGTCATCTGCCTCGCTTTCACTCTGGTAGCCGCCATTTTCATCCGCAAGGGCCATAACTGGGCGCGGATCCTGCTTGCCGTCTACACCGGTCTTTCAGTGCTGTCCCTGTTCACCGGCACTAACCTGCTGGGCTGGTGGGGAATCCTGGCACTGGTCGTGGCCACGGTGATGGTGTACCGGAAGCCGTCGCCGGCGTATTTCAAAGAAATGAGCCAGTACCGGCAGCATAAAGCGCTCAACCAGGCTTACTAGCCACCTCTGCAGTGCAGTGCAGTGAAGGCGGTGCCTCCCCGATGGGAGGCGCCGCCTTTTTGCGCTGGTGCTAGGCTCTGCCCGCATGGATGAAAAACTGGGGGAATTCCTTAGCAACTTCAACCGCGCCATCGAGCTCTCGCGGGAGCATCTGACGCGAAACGATGGCAGGGAACGCATCCTTGACGTGCTGACGGAGCATATCGGCGTGCCTGCGGCTGACGTGCCGATTGTGTCGCAGGATGTTCCGGTTCACCGGTTCGCGGACTTGGACATTTCCCTGGAGAAGATCGCCGGACGGGATCCGGCGGCCCGGCTCATCGGGGTGGGCGGCGGGCAGCAGCGACAGCACCAATCCCTGGCCGACATCGTTCTGGAAGGCTACGGACCCGTGGGGATCGGCCAGCCCGATTTCGTGAACCTCGCTGTGGGGCCGGAGAGCACCCGTGAGGTGGTGGCTTTGGGGCTGCGGTTATTCGCCTATGAAGGTGTTCCGCTTGCCGTGCTGCAGCGCGCCGCCAACCCCCAGTACGGACGCTCGGGAGCGGACGTGGCGGTGCTGGGCCGGAACCGTGAAGCGTCCGTGGGCTTCCTGGCCGAGCTGCAGGAAGAACTGCGCACCAACAGCATCCTGCGCGGCCAGGTTGTCTCCTTCGCCTTCGATCCGTACGGCCAGCAGGGCGCCGGCGTCACCTTCCTCGCCCGCCCGTCGTTGCCTGCGGAGGAAGTGATCCTGCCCGGTGAGGTGCTCGAACGCGTGCGGCGTCATGTGCTCGGCATCGCGGCGAACCGGGAGGTGCTGCGGGAACATGGACAGCACCTGAAACGCGGCGTCCTGCTCTATGGCCCTCCCGGCACCGGAAAGACCCACACCGTTCGCCACCTGCTCAGTGCCAGTGTGGGTACGACGGCGGTGCTGCTGGCCGGGAATTCGCTGCACCTGGTGGGTGAGGCCGCACGGCTGGCCCGCGCCATGGCGCCGTCCATGGTGATTCTCGAGGACATTGACCTGGTGGCCGAGGACCGCAACATGGGCCACGGCCCGCAGCCGCTGCTCTTTGAAGTCCTGGATGCCCTGGATGGGTTGGATGCGGACGCCGACGTCGTGTTCCTGATGACCACCAACCGCGCCGAGGCCCTCGAACGGGCACTGGTGCAGAGACCGGGACGGGTGGACCTTGCCGTCCGGATCCCGCTGCCCGGCGTCGAGAACCGTGTCCGGCTGCTGGAACTCTATGCCCCCGCCGGGGTGTTCTCCGATGCCGCACTTCAGGCCGCGGCCGAGCAGTCCGAGGGCGCAACAGCGTCCTTTGCCCGGGAGCTGGTGCGCCGCGCGGTGCTGCGGGCAGTGGACGCCGGCGAGAAACCCGGCGATTCCCATCTGGCCGCAGCGGCGCAGGAGCTGATGGGGCAGGGAGAGGCACTGACCCGAAGCCTGTTGGGTGCAGGTGGAGACGGTTCCGGGGACGACGACGGCGCCGCCGGTAGCGCGGGCTTCGGACACGGCGGCGCAGGTCCGCAGCCCGGGGTCAGCGTGGGGTACACGTTTGGTTTGACGCCTTAGGTCCTGCCCGGACCTGTGCGCCGGCCCTTCGCGTGTTCCCGTCCGCCTACCCGGCGGGCCTTGCCCGGCCTACCGGCTAGATGGTCCTGTGCTCCCAGGCTGGCTACCGCCGGCGGAGCTTCATTCGGGCCGGTTGCGGCCCGGTGAGCTGGTCCCGCAGTTCCTGGAGGGCCGCCACACGTTCGGCCAGTTCGTCCGGACCCGCTTCCTCCCACTCCTCGAGGCGGCTGCCCTGATCGATCACATCAAGCGCGGCGGCTTTCACCTCGTCGTCGAGCCTGCCCACCTGGGACTGCGCCGCCGCGAGCGCCACCCACAACTCGGCAGCGTTGTCCTCGCGCAGCAGATAACCGAACGATTCGATGACCAGGCGCGTCGCTTCCTCGTCCGGAATCTCGTCCTCGAGATGTTCGCGGTACTCCCCGCGAATGTCCGCCGCCGTGTCATTGGCAAAAATGCCACTCCCCCATGCACCCATGCGGCGAGTATTGCAGATAAATGAATTTACGGGGCGGAAGCCGGTTGGACCTGCTCAGCTCCCGAAAGCTCCCTCAAGGAAATGCCTGTTTGCTTCGGCCCGCTCCAGGAGATCCTCGCTGGTGAAGTATTTCCGGTCGAACTCTTCCCAGTCGCCGACGAACATGGTCCATTCGCCGTCGACCTGAACCGGCCAGCAGCGGCGGACCCAGTTGAGCTTTTCGCGGATGTTGTTCCGGTTGGCCGGATCGGTGCTGGTGTACTGCAGGACGGTGCAGTTGTGGATCATCTGCTCTTTGTCCGCGTCCCGTTCCAGGAACTCTTCGTCGCTCCAGCGCTCCAGCACCAGGCGCGTGGCCCACATGAATTCACCATGGGTCACCAGGAGGACGTTGTCGCGGGCGTTTTCGCGGTGCAGGGTGCTCAGGATGTTCCGCACCCGGTTTTCGGCGACATTGGCAATGGATTCACCGGCGGGCGGAGCCCAGTACAACGGATCGCTCTCGCGGTAGGCGGCGTTCTGCGAATATTTCTGAGCGAAGTCCTGCTTTGACATGGATCCGATCTCGCCCCAGGAACGCTCGCGGATCACCCGGTTCTCTTCCCAGCGCACGTCCAGCCCGAGGTGCGCGGCGGTCTCGCGGGTCCGGGTGTAGACGGAGACCATGGCGCGGTCGAATTCGATATTCTGCCGGGCGATCCATGCCCCGGCGACCTTGGCCTGCTGGACCCCGAGTTCCGTGAGCCGCCACGAACGGTCCGGGACGGTCATCGTCTCTTCGGTGTAAAGGCTCGGGTCCCCGGCCTTGGCTGCCCTTTGCATTACGTTCGCTTCACTTTGTCCGTGACGGACGAGGAACAGGTTCCGGGGCATGACCATTGGAGACTCCTAACGCGTGCGCACTGACTCTGCTTTTTATCTTATGGGTGGTCAGGCGAGGTGCCTGACCAGGGTCCAGCCGTCCCCCACAACGACGGCTCCTCCCCTTCACCACAGCCAGTTGGCCCACACTCCGGCTGTGGTGAAATAGGTTGGTCTTCGCTTCGGCCTGAAGCGGATAACCTAGGCAGTCACCTTCGCCACGGAGGGGCTCTTTGAGGGAGTTGCCTTCGCCTTCCGCTTCCGCTTTCGCCGCCTCTTGGGTTTGCCGGGGAACGGAGGGCGCGGCCCGCCTAGCCGCGGACCCCACCAATACCTGCCGCTGCCTGCAGCTTGCATTTACCAGCGCGGCTTCGACCTTCGCAAGGAAGCCCGGGATGCAAGACTGAGCGAATACGCACAGCACATTGGCTATGATTGGCGCTTTCGAGGCGCCACTTCCGGCGACGCTTCGGGACCGTCACCGTCCCGCGGCAGATGCAGCACGCCGCCTGCGCCTGCTCTTCCGCGTCCCTGATCCGCTGCAGCTCAAGATCCGGCTTGTCCAGTGCAGCCATACCCGGGACGGGAAGCTGGCCGTCCCGAGCTGCTCTTCGAAGAGATCCATCAGTCCGAGAGCTTGGGAGGGCGTAGCGGAGCATTCTCTGCACGAGCCTTGTCTCATTCGGACGCCAAGACCATACTCTCGGCATGGACGAGCCTGAAGACAACCCGTGGGCGCCCTACTCGAGCGAAGAGGACAAGCGCCGGATCGAAGCTCAACAACGCTCTGATGAGTTGCACGACAAGGCTTCCAAGGTGGGAGGCTTTTTCGTGTCGATTGCTTGTGGAAGCCTTGCTCTCTGGCCGGTTGTTGCCGCTCAAGAGGCCTGCAAGGAAAAGCTGAGGCAGTTCCAATCAAGCATTATCCCCACGGTCTACGACCCGGACCCGTGGTGTTCCTACATCACCGCCCCCGGTTTCCCTTCACAAATTGTGGCCATAGGTCTTGGGCTGCTCGTCGCTGCGGTAGCCTACTGGGCAACATACATGTGGCATCGTTTTCACATGTAACAACGCATCGCCCCGGCAGACCGTTAGGCCGGTTGCTTCCGTTCGAAGGGTCCAGCTTGAGGAAGTCTCTCGGGCGAGGCTGAGTGGATGGACATCAGCATCGATGGCTGAAAGGGCAGCAACCCTGCACGCTCGAGTGGCTGACTGACTGACGTAGTTTACTCATCGTTGATGGCTAGTAGGAGGCGCCGAAAACATCTGCACCCTGCCCTGCCGTCATCGCCGAGCTCCCAACCAGGTCGTATACAGCGCC
This sequence comes from Arthrobacter sp. zg-Y844, assembly GCF_024385465.1. Lineage (GTDB taxonomy): Bacteria > Actinomycetota > Actinomycetes > Actinomycetales > Micrococcaceae > Arthrobacter_B. Next base: position 12,559 of record NZ_JANFLS010000003.1, on the reverse strand, counting down.
AGCGTGCGCCTCCGGATTCTTGGCCACGTTCGCGGCAGCACGAGCAGGTCGTCACGGGCTACCGCTGCTGCATCCGACCCCGACAGCTTTGCGGCGCACCCCGGATCCGCGGGCTCTGGCTGCAGCGCTGGTCGGCTTCAGTCCTATAGCGCCGAGGCCGCCCTGTCCCGGGATCCCGCCACAGTCCATTCCATCTTTCCTGACCCAGCTGACATCGTTCCTGGGCATCTCCCACGAGGGGGTCAGTAACAGTTACCCAGGAACGCCGTTGGTGGTGCAACGGTGGACCAGCGGCGGTGCTGACACCCGGGACGCAGTGCGACGTGTGTCGCACAAGAGACGTAGACTGCCGCTATGAATTCGGGGGAAACATTCAAGAAACGGGTTTGGCTGGCCGTGGCCGCGACCATTGTGATTGCCGTTATCGCTGCAGCAATAGTGACGCTGCGGATGACCGACACAGGTGGCGAGAAGGCAAGTTCCACGATACCGTCCAGCAGCACCACCCAAACACCGGTAGTAGCTACCCCGACCAAGACGGCGTCCCCCAGATTCACCCGCCCGGCAAAGCTAAAGACGCCGCAAGCAACACCCTCACCCGACCCGGAACCAGCCTTCACACCCCCGGCCAGTCCAGCCGCGGAGCAGCCTGCGCAGCTTCCGGCACCCGTCCGCATGCAGTGCCCCACAGGCGCAGTCTCGGCACAACTGACGTCCGTTAGCTTCGAGGTGGGAGAACCAGCCTGGGAAGGTGACACCATGCTCGACGTCACCGTAACGGCCCACGGTGTATTTACCAACGGAACGTCGGCGCCTCTCGCCGTCGACAATGCTGACATCCCCAACTTCCTGGGCCTCGATGACCGTGGCGAAAGCTCTGTCATCGAGCTCTACGGCACATACGATTCCCCGCCCCCTCCGCCAGGTGAGCCCAACGCCGGTGAATTCGTCCTGGAGTCAGGCGCGTCAGTGGTCTACACGGCGGTCAGCGATACCTACACCGATGCTGTCCGGAAGGTGAAGTACTGGCAGGCGGATAACGACGGCTATGTTCTGTACTACCCGTTCCGCGAACTGGTCAACTGCCCGGTGTCCTTCACCGCGCCGACCGGGCCCACGGCAATCCCCAACACGTTCTCCGGCTAACTCCGGCACTCAGTACTTGCTCGTTCCGGGCGCCCTTCCTCCCGTTGCCAGCACGAAGCCCAAATGCTAATGGACGGTGACCCTGTGGATATTCTCATCACCCACGACGTCCCAGCCGGCATAGCGCTCACATCGAAGGCGGCCATTTTCGCGGTGTCGTCGATCCAGGCTAAACGGTGCCGCGCTCGTAGCGGACGAACCCGCGTAACTTCAGTGGCAGGGGACCCAGACCGTTCGAACTCCAGTTGGCCAATGTCTTCAGGGATATCTGGAGGCAGGCTGTGACTTCCCCGCGGGTCAGGAGCTGCTCACGCATGCCATGGTGCGTGCTCGGTCCCATGGACTCTTTACTGTTCTACATATTTGTCTCTATGCGGCCCCGCAGCCTGACGGGTGAAAGCTTTTCCGCCGAAAGCGTGTCGTAAACGTGTAGTGAGCCTCTGGCGGCCCATAGAAAAACCCCTCCTGATCGGACGTCATGCCTGATCAGGAGGGGTTTGGTGGAGCCCCCTGCCGGATTCGAACCGGCGACCCCCTGTTTACAAGACAGGTGCTCTGGCCAACTGAGCTAAGGGGGCATGGCCGGCGGGCTAAAAGTCCCAGCCGGTCACGCCGTCGTCGTCCGCCCGAACAAACGGGTGCGAACAACAGCGCTAGACAAGATTAGCCCAGAGCGCCCGCCCCCGTGAAACCGGAAAGGTTTCACGGGGAACAGGCACCGGGCCAAGCAAGGCTTACTTGTTGGCGTCGATGGCGGCCTGGACAGTTTCCACGAAGGTGTTCAGGTCCGCTTCCTCGCCGTTGACGAAGGCCGTCGGGGTGCCGTTGATGCCGTCCACCCGTGCCAGCTGGTCCGCGTACTTCACGAACGGACGGTAGGTGCCGTCGTCGATGCAGTCTTCCATGCCCTCGGTATCGGCACCCACGGACGCAGCCATGTCCACCAGCTCGGCGTTCTTCACTTCACCGGAGGCGTGCTGGGCGAAGATGGCCTTCATGAAGTCCCAGTAGGACTCGGGGCTCTGGTCCGCCACGCATGCCGCTGCATTGGCGCCGCGGGAGGAGTAGTTGGAGGTGGAGTTGCGGTCCAGGAATGCCACGGTGCGGTATTCGTAGGTGATTTCGCCCGCATCCAGCCACTGGGAGATCTGATCGTCGTAGGTAGCGGCGAAGTCTGCGCAGTGCACGCAGTTGATGTCCACGTATTCCACCACCCGGACCGGCTCACCCTTCGATGCAGCTTCAACCCCCGGCGGAATCGGAGTCTCCTCGGCGGCTTCCTCCGGCGCGGCCGGCAGCGTCTCCGTGTCGAAGTCGAAGGTTTCCGTGGGCTCCAGCGCGGTGGTCGAGGTCAGCGTAAACCCGCCGTACTCATTGGCATTGGCCGGCGAAGTGCCGGTGTTCGCGATGTCCTTGCCCATGCTGTTCACCACAATTACGGCCACAATCGCGATCACCGCAACGATGGCCACCACAACACCCCAGATCACCAGGAGACGGTTGCGCCGCTCCTTCTTCTGCTGGGCCTCGCGCAGTGCGCGCGCCTGCTCGCGGGCAGCAGCAGTGCGTTCCGCCTTGGTCGGCTTGGGGTTCCGGTCAGTCATAATTCCTCATGTCTCTCAACGCCGGCCACGTTTCCGGGGCCGCTCAGCTCATCACCAGTGTAGGGGGAACGGCGCCCACCACCTTTCGACCAACGCCCGCGGGCGGTACAAAGTTTCCCCGCTTCGCTAGAGTGGCAATATACGACCAATCTATAAAGGGGTGCCATTCGTGAACGCTGACGCGGATCCGAGTTCCAAGGAAGACGCTCCGGACAGCTACGGCGACTTCGATTTCATCGTCGTGTCCAACCGGCTTCCGGTTGACCGCATTAGTGGATCCGACGGCGAAACCTGGCGGCGCTCACCAGGCGGGCTGGTCACGGCCCTGGCTCCCGTGATGGCAAAGGCCGACGGCGCGTGGGTGGGCTGGCCCGGCTCCCCGGACGAAGAAGTGGAACCTTTCGACCACGACAACATGTACCTAAAGCCGGTGCCGCTGAGCACCGACGAAGTGGAACTGTATTACGAGGGCTTCTCCAACGCGACGCTGTGGCCGCTCTATCACGACGTGATTGCCGCCCCGGAGTTCCACCGCACCTGGTGGGATGCCTACCGCACCGTGAACCGCCGGTTCGCCGACGCCGCCGCTTCCGTCGCCGCGAAGGGCGCCACGGTCTGGGTCCAGGACTACCAGCTGCAGCTGGTCCCCCAGCTGCTGCGGCAGGCCCGGCCCGACCTGAAGATCGGCTTCTTCAACCACATCCCCTTCCCCCCGCTGGAAATCTTCGCCCAGCTGCCCTGGCGCCGGAACATCATCGAGGGCCTGCTCGGTGCGGACCTGATCGGGTTCCAGCGCCCGTCCGATGCGAGCAACTTCCTGCGCTGCGTACGCCGCTTCGCCGGCTACACCATCCGCCAGCAGCAGGTGAACGTGACCACGGAAGACGGACTGTCCTACGTTTCCCGCGCCGAGGCGTTCCCCATCTCCATCGATGCCAGCCAGATCGCCGAGCTGGCGCAGCGCGAAGACGTTATTGAACGCTCCAAGCAGATCCGCCGCGAACTCGGCAATCCGGACACGGTGCTGCTGGGCGTTGACCGGTTGGACTACACCAAGGGCATCAGCCACCGGCTCAAGGCCTACGGCGAACTCCTCGAAGACGGCCGGATCACTGTGGAAAACGCCGCCATGATCCAGGTGGCCAGCCCCTCCCGCGAGCGCGTGGAACAGTACCGGCTGCTGCGCGAAGAAGTGGAAGGCACCGTCGGCCGGATCAGCGGCAGCTTCGACACCATCTCCAACACCGCGCTGCGATACCTGCACCACAGCTATCCGGTGGAGGAAATGGTGGCGCTCTACCTTGCCGCTGACGTTATGCTCGTCACCGCGCTGCGCGACGGCATGAACCTGGTCGCGAAGGAATACGTCGCCGCCCGCACCGGCAATACGGGCACCCTGGTGCTCTCCGAGTTCACCGGCGCCGCGGACCAGCTGCGCCAGGCCGTGCTGGTCAACCCGCACGACATCGACGGGCTGAAGGCCGCCATCCTCACCGCGGTAAACATGCCGGCCAGGGAAGCCAGCCGGCGTATGCGCCTGATGCGCCGGCAGGTGCTGCAGAACGACGTCGAGCGGTGGTCCCAGAACTTCCTGGAGGCGCTCGAACAGGACCAGGACCGGGAACAGACCGAGAATCAGGACCGGGAGTAGTTATGAGTGCGCTGGACACCGAGCTGCAGGCGGCGCTGGAGTCCCTGGCAGGCGCCAAAAAACTGCTGGTTGCGCTGGATTTTGACGGGACGCTCTCCCCGTTGGTGGAGCGTGCCGAGGATGCCCGCCCGCTGGACGGATCGGCGGCGGCTGTCCGGACCCTCGCTTCCCTCCGGGACACCGTCACTGCGTTCATCTCTGGGCGGGCGCTCGACAGCCTGCGCACCGTTGCCTCCCCGGATCCTGAAACCCTGCTGATCGGCAGCCACGGCGCCGAGACCTGGACCGGCCCGAACCAGGAACCGCTGCAGCTGACCGCCGAGCAGGCCCAGCTGCTGGCCAGCGCCCGTACAGCGGTGGAATCCGTGGTCGCCCGGCACCCGGGCTGCCGGCTGGAACACAAGCCGGCCGGCGTCGTCCTCCACACCCGCAGCGTCTCCGAACCGGCCGCTGCCGCCGCCGCCACTGAGGAAGCGCGGAGGGAACTGAGCCTGCTCGACGGTGTTCAGGTCACCGACGGCAAATCCGTCCTGGAGGCCTCCGTCGTCCACACCAACAAGGGCGAAGGTATCCGCGCCCTGCGGGAGCTGACAGGCGCGACGGCGGTGCTGTTCGCCGGCGACGACGTCACCGACGAACGCGGTTTCGCGGCTTTGCAGCCCGGCGACGTCTCGATCAAGGTGGGCGACGGGAGCACGGCCGCCGCATACCGGGTCGCCTCCCCCGAGGAGTTCACTGCGGTACTCGCAGAACTTGCGCGGCTTCGTGCCGCCGCCGTCGCCGGATAACATCCCGCACGGGCCGGACGTTCGCAGCTGGACAACGTGTGTAATACTGTCCCCGTGAGCTGCGTCACAGGTCGGTGAAGACCTGCCAGCGGTGATCAACTCAACTACATAGCTCTCCATTCACAACGGATCGTCGGGCACGTACCTGCCCGTGAAGGGAAACACCATGGCAACGGTAACGTTTGACCAGGCAACACGCGTCTACCCGGGGACGGAACGCCCCGCAGTAGACAACCTCAGCCTCGAAATCGCCGACGGCGAATTCCTGGTTCTCGTCGGCCCCTCGGGCTGCGGAAAATCCACCTCGCTGCGGATGCTCGCGGGGCTTGAAGACGTCAATTCCGGGCGGATCCTCATCGGTGACCGTGACGTCACCGACGTTCCGCCCAAGGACCGCGACATCGCCATGGTTTTCCAGAACTACGCGCTGTACCCGCACATGTCCGTGGCGGACAACATGGGCTTCGCCCTGAAGATCGCCGGCATCGGCAAGGAAGAGCGCATGGAACGCGTCCGCGAGGCCGCGAAGCTGCTGGACCTCGAAGACTACCTGGACCGCAAACCGAAGGCCCTCTCCGGCGGTCAGCGCCAGCGCGTTGCCATGGGACGTGCCATTGTGCGTAACCCGCAGGTCTTCCTGATGGATGAGCCGCTCTCCAACCTGGACGCCAAGCTGCGTGTGCAGACCCGCACCCAGATTGCTTCGCTGACCCGGCGGCTCGGCGTCACCACGGTGTACGTCACCCACGACCAGGTGGAAGCCATGACCATGGGTGACCGCGTGGCAGTGCTGAAGGACGGCGTCCTTCAGCAGGTCGATACCCCGCGCAACCTCTATGACCACCCCCGGAACGTTTTCGTGGCCGGATTCATCGGTTCCCCGGCCATGAACCTGCTCGAGCTTCCGGTGGTGGACGGCGGCGTGGCCTTCGGCGGGTCCGTGTACCCGGTGGAGAATTCGGTGCTCGGCGCCGCCGCGGGCAACACCGTGACCCTGGGCGTCCGCCCTGAAGACATGGAAACCGTGCCGGAGGGCGAGGGCCTGCGCGTCGAGGTGGACGTGGTCGAGGAACTGGGAGCAGATGCCTACGTTTACGGCCACAGCACCATCGACGGCAAGGACCATGACATGGTGGTCCGCGTTGACGGCCGGCGTCCTCCGATGAAGGGCGACACTCTCCACGTCCGCCCGCAGAAGGGCCACGTGCACCTGTTCGACACCTCCAACGGGGAACGACTGGCGGAACAGGCGTAACCCGGCCGGAACGACATGCGGTGGCTCCCCTGCTCAACTAAACTTTTGAGGTGGGGAGCCACCGCTTTTTCGTTAATGCATGCTGAGACGTAAGGGCTTTCGCCTATGACAGATTCCGTACCTGCCAACTGGCAGAACGAACCCACGGACTGGGAGCAGACCGGTAAGCTGCCCCGCACCACGCGCTCCTCGACCAACCGGATCAACACGCTGGGGTCGCTGAACATCACCGCTGCGTCCATGGACCCGGCCCTGCTGGACCTGCCCTGGCACATTCCGCTGGAGGAATGGCCCAAGGAGAACCTGGCCGCCCTCCCCCGCGGAATTTCCCGTCACGTTGTCCGCTTCGCGCGGCTCGGCGATTCCCTCATTGCCATCAAGGAAACCAGCGAACACGTGGCGCGGCAGGAATACCACATGCTGCGCAAGCTTCGTCGGCTCAACGTCCCCGCAGTGGCTCCGGTGGCGGTCATCACCGGCCGCATGGATCCAGCCGGCGAAGAGCTGCAGCCGGTACTGGTGACCCGGCACCTGCGCTTCTCCCTTCCCTACCGTGCCGTCTTCTCCCAGACCCTGCGCGAAGTCACGCTGACGCGGCTGATCGATGCCCAGGCGCTCTTGCTGGTCCGCCTGCACCTGGCCGGCTTCTACTGGGGCGATGTCTCCTTGTCCAACACGCTCTTCCGCCGCGACGCCGGCGCCTTCGCCGCCTACCTGGTGGATGCAGAAACCGGGGAGCTCTACCCCGAATTGTCCAACGGGCAGCGCGAATACGACTTGGAGATCGCCCGGGTCAACATCGCCGGGGAACTGATGGACCTGGCCGAGGGCGGCCTGGTCGAGGAGTCCGTGGATCCGCTGGCCACCAGCGAACGGATCATGGACAGCTACCGCCGGCTCTGGGCCGAGCTGACCGAGCGGGAATCCTTTGGAATGGCTGATCGGTGGCGTGTGGATGCCCGCATCCGGCGCCTCAATGACCTGGGGTTCGACGTCGACGAGCTCAGTATCAGCACCACCCCTGACGGGACGCAGGTCCAGTTGCAGCCCAAGGTGGTCGACGCCGGCCATCACCAACGCCGGCTGCTGCGCCTGACCGGCATCGATGCCCAGGAGAACCAGGCCCGCCGGCTGCTTAATGACCTGGACTCCTACCGGGTGACCAACCATCCGGAACTCGACGAAGAGCTCAGCGCTCATCTGTGGGTCACGCAGGTCTTCGAACCGATAGTCAAGGCCGTGCCGCGGGACCTGGGCAGCAAGCTCGAGGCCGCCGAGGTGGTGCACGAAGTCCTGGAGCACCGCTGGTACATGTCTGAAAACGCAAACCGCAACGTGCCCATGGCCGAGGCGGTGCAGTCGTACATGGATACCATCCTTCGCCACCGGCGTGACGAAGCTGCGATCCTGCTCAGCACCGATACCCGGACTATGGAGATCCTGGACGCAGGAGGAGCCCCGGCCTAGGGCCGGGGCTCCTCGGTGGTGCCGTTGTGCGGGTCAGTAGCTGGAACCGCTCTCGGCCGCGACCACCGCGACCATGAAAATGATGAAAAGGATCGTGAAGAGGGTTCCCAGCCCGCCGACAATGATGCCGATTACAGCGGGAGTGTTGCCCATCCCGGCCTTGCGTGACTGGTTCAGCCCCACGATGCTCAGCACCAGGCCCACCACGGAGAAGAAGAAGGACGTGATGAGGCCGGCGATGCCCATGGCCTGGCCCGGGTTCGGCCGCGGCTGGGGGTAGGCATCCTGTCCGTACGCCAGGTAACCAGGCTGCTGGCCGTAGGCCGGCGCGTCCTGGCCGGCTCCCGGGTAGGCAGGCTGCTGTCCGTACGCAGGCACTTCCGGCTGCTGGCCGTAGGAAGGATACGCGGTGTTTCCCGTTTCCTGCTGGGACCCGGGGTAGGCGGACGGCGCCGACGGGGGCGGGGCATACTGGCCGCTATCCGAAGCACCATCGTTTGCGGCTGCCGGGTCGCCGCCGGACTGCCATTCTGGTCGGTTCTCTGACACGCGTATTCCCCCTGAAGATGAAGTGGTTAGCGTGGTCGCGACGGCGTCCGTTCGACATCCATCCGACTACGCAAAGTCGGTGTGACCTACGCCAATCCTATACATTCAAGCTGAGCCGTACCATCCATTCCCGGAACGGAGAGCAGACGTCCCGCTTCCTGCAGAGCGTGGCGTAAATCTCCTGTGATCTGCATGACCATCGCCGACTCAGCGGAAGCCGGAGTCGTTAAATGGAACTGTAAGGTGAAAAAATCTGCGCGAAGGATGACGCCCTGAATGGTTGAACAACTGACTACCGCTTCCAGCCTGGCCAGGCTGGTCCCCGTCCATGAGCCGCCCGCCGGACGTGAGTGGTGGCGGTCCTCGGTGATCTACCAGATCTACCCGCGTTCGTTCCGCGACCTGCGTGGGGACGGAGTGGGGGACCTGCCCGGCATCACCGCCGAGATCCCCGCCCTGGCCGAACTCGACATCGACGCCATCTGGCTCTCCCCCTTCTACCGCTCCCCGCAGAAAGACGCCGGCTACGACGTCGCCGACTACTGCTCCGTGGACCCCCTCTTCGGCAGCCTGGAGGACTTCGACGCCCTCGTCGCCGAAGCCTCCCGCCACAACATCCGCATCATCGTGGACCTGGTCCCCAACCACTGCTCCGACCAGCACCCCCTCTTCCAAAAAGCCCTGGCCTCCCCCGCCGGCTCCCCGGAACGGGACCTGTTCATCTTCCGCGACGGCACCGGAGACCACGGACAGAACCCGCCCAACAACTGGCAGTCCCACTTCGGCGGCCCCGCCTGGACCCGGATCACCGAACCCGACGGCACCCCCGGACAGTGGTACCTGCACCTCTTCGACACCTCCCAGCCGGACTTCAACTGGGACAGCCCCGCCGTGCACGCCGAGTTTGAGAAGATCCTGCGGTTCTGGCTGGACCGCGGCGTCGGCGGGTTCCGCGTGGACGTCGCCCACGCTTTGATCAAGAAGTCCGGGCTCCCGGACTGGGGCGGACGCGCGGACGGGTCCTCCTCCGAGGGATTCCCCGGCTCGGACGCACCCATGTTCGGCCAGCCCGGCATCCATGACATCTTCCGGTCCTGGCGGAAAATCCTGGACTCCTACGACGGGGACCGGGTGCTTTGCGCCGAAGCGACCATCGACCCGATCGAGCGGCTCAGCGACTGGGTCCGGCCCGACGAAATGCACCAGACGTTCAACTTCGCCTACCTCCACCACCCTTGGCATGCCCCGGCCCTGCGGCATGTCATCGAGTCCTCCCTGCACGCCTTCGACCGCGTCGGGGCACCAACCACCTGGGTGCTGTCCAACCACGACGTCGTCCGGCACGCCAGCCGCTTCGGCCTGACCGGGGCCGGTCCCCGCACAGGGGACGGGCTCGGACCGCAGGACGAACAGCCCGACCTTGACCTTGGCCTCGCGCGTGCCCGCGCCGCCACCATGTTAATGCTGGCCCTGCCCGGCGGTGTCTACCTCTACCAGGGCGAGGAGCTGGGCCTGCCGGACCACACGATGATTCCGGACGAGTTCCGTCAGGACCCCACCTTCCACCGCACCGCTGGAGTCCGCGTCGGCCGGGACGGCAACCGCGTGCCGCTGCCTTGGAAAGCAAACCTGCCAAGCTACGGCTTCAGCTCCACCGGGGAGAGCTGGCTGCCGCAGCCGCCTATTTGGGGAAGGCATTCCCGGGACATAGAGCAGCGCAACCCCGACTCAACCCTGAACCTCTACCGCCGTGCCTTGGACCTGCGCCGCGAACTGGATCTTGGCAACGGTTCACTGGCGTGGTGGCCGGAGCACGACGACGACGGGCTGGTCGCCTTTGTGAATGGCGGCGTGCTGGTGGCCATGAATATGGGCGATGCACCGGTCCAGCTGCCCGATCTGCCGCTGCTGATGGGCAGCTCGCCTGACGCACTCGAGGGCGCGCGGCTCCGGCCCAACCGCACCGTCTGGATGCGCTTGGGCTAGTGCGGCTCGCCGGGAATAGCCTTCCCGGGGTTAAGGATGCCTGCTGGATCGAACACTGATTTCACCCTGCGCTGCAGTTCGAGCACCTCTGCCCGCTGCTCCTGCGGCAGCCAGTGCAGCTTGAACTGGCCCACTCCGTGTTCGCCGGTGATGGTTCCGCCCATTGCCAGCGCAACGGTGATGGATTCGTCCAGTGCGGCGTCCAACCGGTCGCGTCCGCCGTCGTCCTCGGCAGCCTGCACCCAAAAGGTGGGGTGCAGGTTGCCGTCTCCGGCATGGGCCACCACCTTGAGGTTGACCCGGTGCTGTCCCGCCATCCGTTCCAGCTCCGCGACATACCGCACCAGCGCGGAGCGGGGGACGGCGACGTCCTCCCCTACCCGCTCCTGGTCCAGCACCGCGTCTCCGCGGCTGTGCCTGCGCAGTTCTACCAGCCGTTCGGCCTCCGCTGCCCCTTCAGTGCTTACCGTTCCGCCCAGTTCGTTGAGTACTCTGCGCACGACGTCGGCCTCGGCGTCGGCTCCGAAACCATCTGTCTGGATCAACAACAGCGCATCGCCGCGGGCGCGAAGGGCGCTGCCGTGGGCTTCGTCCAAAGCGGTCAGGGTGGCACCGTCCAGCAGCTCCATGATGGCCGGCTGCACTCGGGCGGTGCCCACCGCCAAAACGCCGGCGGCCGCCGTCGGAAAATCCGGGAAGAAGGCCGCAATGGTTCGGATCGCCACCGGCAGGTACCGCAGGCGCACGGTGATGCCGACAATAATGCCCAGTGTGCCTTCCGACCCGGTGAAGAGGCTGGTGAGGTCGTAGCCGGCTACTCCCTTGAAGGTGCGCCGGCCAGTGCTGATGAGCGTTCCGTCGGCCAGCACGACGTCGAGCGCCAGGACGGAGTCACGGGTTACCCCGTACTTCGCGCAGCGGAGACCGCCGGCGTTAGTGGCCACATTCCCGCCAATGGTTGAGGACAGGTAGCTGGCCGGATCCGGCGCGTACATCAACCCGTGGGCAGCCGCCGCAGCATTCAGGTCCGCGTTGATCACGCCGGGCTCGACGATGGCCACTTCATCCTGCGGGTTGAGTTCCAAGATGCGGTTCATTCGGTCGAGGCAAAGGATGATGCAGCCGCCTGTGGCGTGTGCTCCGCCAGAGACGCCAGTGCCGGCGCCGCGCGGTACCACGGCTGTGCCCGTTGCAGAGGCCCAACGCAGTACCTCCTGCACGCCCTCCACACTGGTGGGCCAGACGACGGCCAACGGCTCTATATAGGCCAGTACCGGCCCGCAGTCTGTGGCATAGGCCGCGAGTACCTCCGGCGATGTTTCGACCAGCAGGTCAGGGCCACTAAGGGTGAGGCCGTGCAGGGCATCCAGGGACATGCCAGCAGACTACCGCGCCCCCATAAAGCGCGCGTAGCGATCCAGGATCTCCGACCATTCGCTTTGCAGCCGCTCATATTCCCGAGCCCCGTCGGGTAGCCGGTCAATGCCCGAGTGGCGGAGCGTCACCACCGTGGAACCGTCAGCCGCCGGCGCGAAGTCGACGCGTACATCCGTGGGGATCCGCGGGTCCTGGCCAGCCACCCAGTCCAGTTCCAGCAACGTGTCCGGTTCCCGGGTACGTACCGTGGCCCAGACCGCGGTTTCGCCCTCGGGTCCTGTCTCGGTAAGTACGCCCCCCTCAAACTCGGCGTGTGTACCTTCACCGAAGTCCGTAAGGTCCTCCGGCCACCACAGGTGAAGGTAATCGGTGAATCCGTTAAACGCTTCTTCTGCGTCTCGGGGGATCTGCCGAACCGCCACGACGTCCGGAACGGACACGTCTTGTTTAGTGCCCTCCGGGTCCGGGTCGGCGGCGTGGGAAAACAGGGAGGGGCTCATGCTTTCCAGCCTACCGGGACCTGGCCGGCTGCCTAGGGTCGGGCGGACGCCGCCTGCTGCCTCGACGCCGGCGGGGCCGGCGGGGCCGGCGGGGCCGGGGCCCGACAAGCCCGGCCCGTTAAAGAGGAAGAGCCCGTACCAGCACTGGTACGGGCTCAACCTGTATTCAAATATTGTCCGGCGGTGACCTACTCTCCCACATCCTCCCGGATGCAGTACCATCGGCGCTGTGGGTC
>NZ_JANFLS010000002.1 GCF_024385465.1 Arthrobacter sp. zg-Y844 | reverse complement strand
GAAACGCCCGGTCCCATTCCGAACCCGGAAGCTAAGACCCACAGCGCCGATGGTACTGCATCCGGGAGGATGTGGGAGAGTAGGTCACCGCCGGACAATATTTGAATACAGGTTGAGCCATTTGAATACAGGTTGAGCCCGTACCAGTGCTGGTACGGGCTCTTCCTCTTTAACCGGCGGAAACTGTCCGGTAGGCCGAAAGCGGCGGCGCCGGCGTCGTGCTCCGTACCTGGACCGTGGATGCCCGGGACCCGTGGGTGTCGAGACTCACTGTCCAACGGAGCTTCAATGAGGCCGGCGGAATCGGCGCCAGGCAGCACACTGGACTAGAATTACCCAGAGGCATGATGGCCTCCCATAACTTTTACATCTTCATTACAGGTACATAGTGACGAGCGACTGCAGTAATTCCGTTGGTCGGCTCACGACGAGAGGAACTCAGCAGCATGTCAGAGCAAGATAACAGGGATCAGCGGGGCAGCGACGCAGCCCGCAACAGCAGCTCGTCAGACCGACGTGATGACCGCGGCCGTCCCGCCACGAATGACCGTAACGCGCCCAAGCGCTTTGAAGATCGCAAGCCGTCCTTCGGCGGCCGTCCCGCACGCGACGGCGAACGCAAGTCCTTCGGCGACCGCGGAGCAGCCGGCAAGCCGTATTCGAAGGATCGCAAGCCGTCCTTCGGCGATCGTCCCGCACGAAGCGGCGATGACCGCCGTCCCGCACGTGACGGCGAACGTAAGCCGTTCTCTGAGCGCAGCGGTGAGCGTAAGCCCTTCGGCGTCCGCAGCGATCGCAAGCCGTCGTTCGGCGGCGACGATCGCCGTCCTGCCCGTGATTCCGAAGGCCGGACCCCCTTCAGCGATCGTTCTGACCGGAATGACCGTCCCAGCCGGGGGAGCGATGACCGTCGTCCGCCGCGTGATGGTGAGCGTCGTTCCTTTGGTGATCGTGGGGACCGTAAGCCGTTCTCGCGCGATGATCGTCCGCAGCGTGACAGCCGTCCGCCCCGTGATGGCGAGCGGAAGCCTTTTGGCGACCGTAAGCCGTCATTCGGCGGCGATGACCGTCGTCCGCCGCGTGACGGTGAGCGTAAGCCGTTCTCCCGTGATTCCCGTCCGCCCCGTGATGGCGAGCGTAAGTCCTTCGGCGACCGCGGCGATCGCAAGCCGTTCTCGCGCGATGATCGTCCCCAGCGTGATTCCCGTCCGCCCCGCGACGGTGAGCGGAAGCCTTTCGCTGACCGCGGCGATCGTCCGCAGCGTGACAGCCGTCCGCCGCGTGACGGTGAGCGTAAGTCCTTTGGTGATCGTGGTCCGTCCGCTGAGCGTAAGCCGTTCGGTGACCGCGGAGACCGCAAGCCCTCGTTCGGCGGCGATGACCGTCGTCCGCCGCGTGACGGTGAGCGTAAGCCGTTCTCCCGTGATTCCCGTCCGCCGCGTGATGGCGAGCGTAAGTCCTTCGGTGACCGCGGCGACCGCAAGCCGTTCTCGCGCGATGATCGTCCGCAGCGTGACAGCCGTCCGCCCCGCGACGGTGAGCGGAAGCCGTTCGGCGACCGCCCCTCACACGGTTCCGACCGTCCGTCGTTCCGCCGTGATGACGCCCCGGCAGCACCCCGTCCCCGTAACGCCAAGGACCTGCGCAGCGCCAACCGGCCTGACCGTGAACGCTCACCGGAAATCGATGAGGACGTTACCGGGCAGGAGCTGGACAAGGTCACCCGTGCCCAGCTGCGCAACCTGGAGGAAGTAAACAGCGAGTGGGTCGCCAAGCATCTGGTGATGGCCGGTCGCTTGATCGACGACGAGCCTGAGCTGGCTTTCCAGCATGCACTGGCCGCCAGCCGACGCGGCGGACGCATGGCAGTGGTCCGCGAAGCTGTCGGCCTGACCGCCTATGCAGCCGAGCACTTCGGTGAAGCCCTGCGCGAGTTCCGCACCTACCGCCGGATCAGCGGCTCCAATGCCTACCTGCCGATGATGGCCGACTGCGAACGCGGTCTGGGCCACCCGGAAAAGGCATTGGACATGGCCCGGTCCGACGACGCCAAGGACCTGGACGCCGCCGGCCAGGTAGACCTCGCCATCGTCGTCTCGGGTGCCCGCATGGACATGGGCCAGTTCGACGCAGCTGTTGCCGCACTGGAGATCCCGCAGCTGGACCGCAACCGGGCCTTCTCCTACAGCCCCCGGCTGTTCCGTGCCTACGCGGACGCCCTGGAGGTTGCAGGCCGCAACGAAGAAGCACAGAAGTGGCAGAAGCAGGCCTTGCGGGCTGACGAAGCCCTGGGCTTCGGCGACTTTGCAGAGCCGGAAATCTTCGACCTGGTACCTGAGGAAGAAGAACGTCCCAAGCGCCGTCCCGAGGCCCGCGAGGACCGCTCCGGTGCCTACTTCGCACCGGCCGAAGAAGCCCCGAAGGACAACCTCGACCCGTCCGACGACATCGACGCGCTGCCCAGCGACGAGCAGGAAAACCTGCTCACCGAGGACAGCGACGTCAATGACGACGGCGAGGCCGTGGAAGTCGTAGTCTCGGACTTCGATTACGACGACGATGAGGACGAGGAAACCCCTCGTGAAGACGCCGACGAGACGGAGCAGCAGCGCACTGATGGCTAATCCTTCACTGGTCTCCGGTTACGACGCGGTCTTTTCCGATCTGGACGGCGTGGTCTACGCCGGACCGCACGCGATTCCGGGGGCGGTGGAGGCCCTCGGCAGGCTGGCCGATGAGTCGGTCCAGCTTGCCTACATCACCAACAACGCATCGCGCTCCTCGGAAACCGTTGCCGCCCACCTGCGCGAACTCGGAGCACCCGCTACTGCGGAAAATGTGTTCGGGTCCGCGCAGGCAGGTGCGGAGCTCCTGGCAACCAAGGTTGCCCCGGGAGCCAGGGTCCTGGTCACCGGCAGCGCGACTCTGGCCGCCGCCGTCGACGCAGTGGGCATGGTGCGCGTTGCCTCAGCCGATGACGCTCCCGACGCCGTGATCCAGGGGTTCGATCCCTCCTTGGGGTGGGCCGACCTGGCCGAGGCTGCCTTCGCCGTTGGACGCGGAGCTGTCTGGGTGGCCACGAACACGGATCTGTCCATCCCACAGGCCCGCGGCATTGCGCCCGGCAACGGGACACTGGTGGCCGCCGTCGGCGCCGCCACGGGTCGGGTACCTTTCGTTGCCGGCAAGCCTGAAGCTCCGCTGTTTACGACGGCGGCCCGCCACCTGGACGTTCACCGCCCGCTGGTGGTGGGGGACCGGCTGGACACGGACATCCTGGGCGGCACCAACGCCGGTTTTGATACCGCGCTGGTACTCACCGGCGTCGACACCCCGCTGACGGCGCTGGCCGCACGGACACCGGAACGGCCGGTGTACCTCATTGAGAACCTCGAGGCGCTGTTTCAACCGTATCCAGCACCCGTCTTGGAGAGCGGGCACTACCGCTGCGGCGCAGCTGCCGCCTGGGTGGAGGACACCGCTTTGGTGATTACAGGCGACTCCTCCGACCTGGACAGCTGGCGCGCCGGCTGTGCCGCCTGGTGGGCCGCCTTCCCGGAGCTGGAATCCGCCCGGGCACCCGAGATCCGCTGGACTGTCACCGCACGCGGCTAGGCTTCCAAGAGAAGTTCCGTTCATCATTTACGCACTCACCGTCAATGCATCCAGCATCCAGCATGCAACAGCAGGAGGAAGACCGATGCCTGAATCCCAGCCGTCAAAGCCATGGCCGCAGACACCGGTCTCCACGGACGACGACGCCGTCGATTCCGTTCTTGACGCCCTCGATCCGCTGGGTGCCCAGCCCGTGGCCGGCCACGCGGCGGTCTACCGGGAGCTGCACGACGCCCTGCTCACCGAGCTGAACACCGAACCCCCGGCGGCGCCGCCGGCGCCCGGCAACCATCTCGGGACAGCAGGCTAGCCATGCCCAGGCTCGACCAGGAACTCGTCACCCGAGGACTCGCCCGCTCCCGGACCCAGGCCGCCAAGCTGATTGCCGCAGGGCGGGTGCTGCGCGCCGGGAAGCCTGCCGTCAAACCGTCTGCAGCGGTGGATGCCGGCGAACGCCTTATAGTGCTCGACGACGGTCTGCCGGACTACGTCAGCCGCGCCGGGCACAAGCTGGCCGGCGCCCTTGCCGCCTTCCCTGCCGTGCAGCCGCACGGACTGCGCTGCCTGGATGCCGGTGCCTCCACCGGAGGCTTCACCGACGTCCTGCTTCGCTCCGGCGCCGCACACGTGGCCGCCGTCGACGTCGGGCACGGACAGCTGGTGGAACCGCTTCGGCAGGATCCCCGGGTCAGTGTCTACGAGGGCATGAATGTCCGCTACCTCGATCCGGCGGACATCGGGGGAACCGTAGACCTCACGGTGGCGGATCTGTCGTTCATCTCCCTGACGATGGTCGTTGGACCATTGGCGGCCGCCACCCGCCCCGGGGGAAGCCTGCTGCTGATGGTGAAACCCCAGTTCGAGGTGGGGCGTGAGAGGCTGGACCGGACGGGAGTAGTCACCGATCCGCTCCAGCACCGCTCGGCCGTAACGTCCGTAGCGGCGGCTGCGCTCGGTGCGGGGTTGGAAATCGCAGGCATTGCACCGAGCCCGCTTCCCGGCCAGAACGGCAACGTGGAGTTCTTTATGTGGCTGCAGGTGCCCCGGCAGCACTCCGCCTCCACAGCTGACCAAACCGCGGGAAGTCCACAAGGCGCCGGCCCGTCGCCGGCCGCTGCGGCCGCCGAACTGGTAGATACGGCGTTTGCCGGGTTTGCGGAGCGGAAGCCCGCCGTAGAAGACTGACGGATGGGCATGCCGCAGGCATTCACCCGTAGGACGAAGAGGACGAAGAGGGACATGAGCAGACGCATACTGGTTTTGGCCCATACCGGACGGCGGGCCGCCATGACCGCTGCCCAGGAAGCCTGCACCCAGCTTCATTCCTCCGGACTCGTTCCGGTGATGCGGCGCAGCGACCTTGAAGACATTCAGGCCGAATACGGGGTGCTCACCGCCCCCACGGAAATCCTCGACGAGGATGTTGCACTGGACGACGTGGACCTGGGCATGGTGCTCGGAGGTGACGGGACCATCCTGCGTGCCGCCGAACTGGTCCGCGGAACCAGCGTGCCCCTGCTGGGCGTCAACCTCGGTCACGTAGGCTTCCTGGCCGAAAGCGAGCGTGCGGACCTCGCCCAGACCGTCCACTGGGTGGTGGAGCGTGCCTACACGGTTGAAGAACGCATGACTATTGACGTGAAGGTCTGGTTCGGCGGAGAACTCATCGCCCGGACGTGGGCGCTGAACGAGGCTGCAGTGGAAAAGGCCGACCGCCAGCGCATGCTCGAAGTGGTTATTGAAGTGGACGCCCGCCCCATCAGTTCCTTCGGATGCGACGGTGTCGTGCTGGCCACGCCCACCGGCTCCACCGCCTACGCCTTCTCCGCCGGCGGCCCCGTGGTCTGGCCCGAGGTCGAAGCCCTGCTGCTGGCACCC
Source organism: Arthrobacter sp. zg-Y844 (assembly GCF_024385465.1). GTDB lineage: Bacteria > Actinomycetota > Actinomycetes > Actinomycetales > Micrococcaceae > Arthrobacter_B. The sequence continues at coordinate 945,722 of NZ_JANFLS010000002.1, read as the reverse complement.
ATCAGCGCACACGCCCTGTTCGCCAAGCCGCTGGTGGTTTCGCCGGCGTCCGTGCTGGCAGTGGAGATCCTGACCCGTACCGACGCTGCCGGAGTGCTCTGGTGCGACGGCCGGCGCAGCGTCGATCTGCCGCCGGGAGCACGCGTGGAAGTGACCCGGTCCAAGACGCCCGTCCGTCTGGCACGCACGCATCTCACCCCGTTCTCGGAGCGGTTGGTCCGTAAGTTCCAGCTGCCTACCCACGGATGGCGGGGACCGGCTCCGGTCCCCGCCGCCGGGACCCAGCTCAGCCCTGCAGCAGGCCAGGCGGATCCTCGCGGGAACCCTGCCGACGGCGGCGCAGCACACGACCGGCCGGCGGCCAGGGACGCAGCAGTTTCGGACAGCGGAGGCATTGTCGAATGATTGAGGAAATCCGGATCCGGGACCTCGGTGTCATCACCGACGCCACCCTGGACCTAGGCCCGGGCTTTACGGTGGTGACCGGTGAGACCGGCGCCGGCAAGACCATGGTCATCACCGCGCTGGGGCTGCTCCTGGGTGCGCGGTCCGACGCCGGTGCCGTGCGCATTGGTGCCAAGTCCGCCGTCGCCGAGGCGCTCGTGCATGTGGATCCGCAGAGCCCTGCGGCCGTCCGCGCAGCCGAGGCGGGAGCCGAACTCGAAGAGTACGACGGCGCCGCCGAACTTACGCTGGTCCGTACCGTCAACGCCGACGGCCGCAGCCGTGCACATGTGGGCGGACGGTCGGCTCCGGTGGGCGTGCTGGCGGAAGTCGGAGAGCACCTGGTGGTGGTCCACGGACAGACCGACCAGCTGCGCCTGAAGAGCGCGGCAGCCCAGCGCGAGGCGCTGGACAAGTACGCCGGTTCCCCGCTTGCCGCCGAACTCGGCACCTACCGCGAGGACTACGCCCGCTGGCGGACCGCGGCAAAGGAACTCGCGGAACTGCGGGACCAGGCCCGGGACCGGCTGCGCGAAGCCGAATACCTGACCGCCGCGCTGGAGGAAATCGAAGCGGTGGATCCGCAGCCGGGGGAGGACGATTCCCTCAAGGCGGAGGCCATGCGCCTGAGCAACCTCGAGGAACTGCGCACCGCCGCGGTGAGCGCCCACGCGGCCCTGATCGCCGACGATTTTGCCGACGGCGGCGACGCCACGTCGCTGGTGGACGCCGCCAAGCGGCAGCTGGAATCGGCAGGGGAGCACGATCCGGCCCTGGCCGCTTCCGGACAGCGCCTGGCCGAGGTGGGCTATATCCTGGCGGACATCGCCACCGAGCTTGCCAGCTACGGGGCTTCACTGGACTCCGAGGGACCGGAACGGCTGGCCGAGGTGGAGTCCCGCCGGGCGGAACTGGCAGGACTGGTCCGCAAATACGCCCCCTCGATCGACGGGGTCCTGGAGTGGAGCGGCGAAAGCGCGAAACGCCTCGCCGAACTCAGCTCCGACGATTCCCGGATCGAAGCCCTAGAGGCGGAGATCGGTGCCCTGGGCGAACGCCTGGCAACCCGCGGTGCGGCCCTGACCAAACTGCGGACCGAGGCGGCCGCGGAACTCGCCCAGCGGGTCAGTGACGAGCTCACGGCCCTGGCGATGAAGGACGCCAACCTGGTCATCGAGGTGGAACCCACGGGGGAGCCGGGACCGCACGGTGCCGACAGCATATCCTTCCTGCTCGCACCGCATCCCGGTGCCCCGGCCCGCCCGCTGGGGAAGGGTGCCTCGGGCGGTGAACTCTCCCGCGTAATGCTGGCGATCGAAGTGGTCCTGGCCGCGGTGGACCCGGTCCCCACCTTCATCTTCGACGAAGTGGATGCAGGCGTCGGCGGCAAGGCAGCGGTCGAAATCGGCCGCCGGCTGGCCATGCTGGCGAAGCACGTGCAGGTGATCGTCGTGACCCACCTTCCGCAGGTGGCCGCGTTCGCCGATCATCACATCCGCGTGATCAAGACCTCCACGGCAACCGACGACGGTTCGGGCGTCACCGCCAGCGACGTCCGGGTGCTGGGCCAGGAGGAGCGGATCAAGGAACTCGCCCGGATGCTAGCCGGGCAGGAAGATTCGGCGTCGGCCCGTGCCCACGCCGAGGAACTGTTGGATTCGGCGGGACATCTTCAGTGACGTCCCGCAGGAATCCAGACACAGGTCAAACCCGAAACGACAAAAGGTGATAGGCTCGAACTCCGTGGTGCAGCGATCAAATTCCAGGTTTCCCAAGTCGTCTTCTACGACCAAACACATCTTCGTCACCGGTGGCGTGGCGTCCTCACTTGGCAAGGGACTGACAGCGTCAAGTCTCGGCCATCTGTTGAGGTCGCGCGGCATAGCGGTGACCATGCAGAAGCTCGATCCGTATTTGAATGTGGATCCGGGCACAATGAACCCCTTCCAGCACGGCGAAGTCTTCGTGACCGACGACGGTGCCGAGACCGACCTCGACATCGGACACTACGAGCGGTTCCTTGACGAGAGCCTCGACGGCTCCGCCAACGTAACCACCGGCCAGGTGTACTCGACGGTCATCGCCAAGGAGCGCCGCGGCGAATACCTCGGCGACACGGTCCAGGTCATTCCTCACATCACCGACGAGATCAAGCGCCGGATGCGCCTGCCCTCCGAGGCGAAGAAGACCCCCGACGTCATCATCACCGAAATCGGCGGCACGGTAGGCGACATCGAGTCCCAGCCGTTCCTGGAAGCGGCCCGCCAGGTCCGCCAGGACATCGGCCGCAGCAACGTCTTCTTCCTGCATGTTTCCCTCGTGCCGTACATCGGCCCGTCGCAGGAACTGAAGACCAAGCCGACCCAGCACTCCGTGGCCGCCCTGCGGTCCATCGGCATCCAGCCGGACGCGATTGTCATCCGTTCCGACCGCCCGGTGCCCGATGCCATGCGCAACAAGATCGGCCGCATGTGCGACGTCGATGTTGATGCCGTCATCGGCTGCCCGGATGCCCCGAGCATCTACGACATCCCCAAGACCCTCCACTCCCAGGGCCTGGACGCGTACATCGTCCAGCACCTGGACCTGAAGTTCAAGGACGTCAACTGGACCAAGTGGGACCGCCTGCTTGAATCCGTGCACAACCCGAAGCACCACGTGGACATTGCCCTCGTGGGCAAGTACGTGGACCTGCCGGACGCCTACCTGTCGGTTACCGAAGCACTGCGTGCCGGCGGCTTCGCCAACAAGGCCAAGGTCAATATCCGCTGGGTACCCTCGGATGACTGCGACACCCCCGAAGGTGCAGCCAAGGCCCTGGCCGGCGCGGACGCCATCTGCGTTCCCGGCGGCTTCGGCATCCGCGGCCTCGAGGGCAAGCTCGGCGCCCTGACCTACGCCCGGGAGAACAAGCTTCCGACGCTGGGCCTGTGCCTTGGCCTGCAGTGCATGGTCATTGAATACGCCCGCAACGTGGTCGGCCTGGAAGGCGCTTCCTCCTCCGAGTTCGAACCGGATACCCAGTACCCGGTGATCGCCACCATGGCCGAGCAGAAGGACATTGTTGCCGGCGGCGGCGACATGGGCGGCACCATGCGCCTGGGCCTGTGGGACGCGAAGCTGGAACCGGAATCCGTGGTTGCCAAGACCTACGGCAAGACGGAGGTGGCCGAGCGCCACCGCCACCGCTACGAGGTCAACAACCAGTACCGCGACCAGATTGCCGACGCCGGCCTGGTGTTCTCCGGAACCACCACCGACGGCGGCCTGGTGGAGTTCGTCGAGCTTCCGGCCGACGTGCACCCGTACTACGTGTCCACGCAGGCACACCCGGAGCTCAGCTCCCGTCCGACGCGTCCGCACCCGCTGTTCGCCGGACTCGTCAAGGCTGCCCTGGCCCACCAGAGCGGCAAGGCCTAGCCATGGCACCGGGGTTCGCCGACGAACAAAGCCCGCGCCCGCTGCTGGAATCGGAAACGGTTTACAGCGGTCCGGTGTGGGACGTGGTCAAGGAGAAATTCCTCCTGACCGACGACGGCGAACCCCTGGTCCGTGACTACATCGCCCACCCGGGCGCGGTGGCCATCCTCGCCATGAACGACGCCGGGCAGGTGCTGCTGATCAACCAGTACCGGCACCCGGTGCGGATGACCCTGTGGGAAATCCCGGCCGGGCTGCTGGACGTGGACGGTGAAGACTTCCAGGTCGGCGCCGCACGCGAACTGGCCGAGGAAGCAGACCTGGAAGCCTCCGAATGGCAGGTCCTCACGGACCTGTTCCTCTCACCCGGTTCCTCCCGGGAAGCCCTGCGCATCTACCTGGCCCGCGGTATCTCCGAGGTACCGGAGGCGCAGCGGCACACCAGGACCCACGAGGAAGCCGAAATCACTACCGCATGGGTGGATTTGGATGAGGCCGTGCAGGCAGCCCTGCAGGGACGCATGCACAGCCCATCCGCGGTGGCCGCCGTCCTGGCCGCCGCCGTCGCCCGCGGCAACGGGTACCGCGACCTGCGGCCCGCCGACGCCCCGTGGCCCGAACACCACTCGCAGCACTCCTCCTGGGCCAACGGCCCCGTGCGCTAGGAACCACAATGCCCGGCGCTGATGCTGATGCCAGCTCTACGAATAACGACACCGTTGCCATTCGCCTGCACGGATCCCTGAACCCCACCCTCAAGCTGGACCTTGAATCGGAAGAGGCACGCAGGCTGCGGGACGCAGACCTGGCCGAGCTGGACCGGACCGGTTCCAGGCAGGCGCTGCCCCGGAACCCGGCGGCACCGGAGCCCGGGACCGATGCCGAACCAAACCCGGCGCCCGCCCGCAGGGCCGCAGCGAAATCCGCACCCAAGCCTGCCACCCAGGCACGCTCCCGGGCCGCAACGATGATTTCGGCGGCCGAGGAACTGCGCTCCACACCGGCCGGCCGGGCCATCGGCAGCTATCTGCAGCACATGGCTGTTGAACGCGGCCTGGCGGTCAATACCCTCGATGCCTACCGCCGGGACCTGCTGCGGTACGCCCGCTTCCTGAGCGCCCGGGGCGTGGAGGATATTTCCCGGATCTCCCGCCACGACGTGACAGCGTTTGCCCAGTCGATTTCCGAAGGCTCCGACGGTGCCTCCGCACTGAGCGTCCGTTCTGCCGCCCGCACCATCGTGGCGGTGCGCGGACTGCACCGGTTCTGGGCGCTCGAAGGTATGACCGCCGCCGATCCGGCGTCGGACGTACATCCGCCCATGCCGGGCAAGCGCCTGCCCAAAGCGATCAGCGTCAACGAGGTCACGCGCATCCTGGAGGCTGTCAGCCTTGATACGCCCTCCGGGCTGCGGGACCGTGCCCTGCTGGAGTTCCTGTACTCCACCGGAGCCCGCATCAGCGAGGCCGTGGGCCTGGATGTCGATGACCTGTCGCTGGAGCGTATCCCGGCCAAGGGCCCGGATGTCGTGCGGCTGTTCGGCAAGGGGTCCAAGGAACGGCTGGTTCCGCTCGGTTCCTATGCTGCCCGTGCCCTGGACGAGTACCTGGTGCGCGGACGCCCGGCGGCCTCGGCCAAGGGCAAGGGCACTCCTGCCCTCTTCCTGAACGCCCGCGGCGGACGGCTGTCCCGGCAAAGCGCCTGGACCATCTTGAAGAACGCCGCCGAGAAGGCCGATATCGGCCGGGATGTTTCGCCGCACACCCTGCGGCATTCGTTCGCCACGCACCTGCTCGAAGGCGGTGCGGATGTCCGCGTGGTCCAGGAGCTGCTCGGCCATGCCTCGGTGACCACCACACAGGTCTACACGCTGGTAACGGCGGAAACACTGCGCGAGGTCTACGCCGCAGCCCACCCGCGGGCACTGTAGTGGAGTTCCGTGCCTCGCCGGTGGTCCTGTGTTTCCTGTTCCGGGAGACGCCCCGCGGCCGTCAGGTGCTGATGGGATTGAAAAAGACCGGTTTCGGCCTCGGCCGGGTCGTCACGCTGGGTGGTCATATCGAAGCCGGGGAAACCCCGGAGCAGGCCGCCGTGCGTGAGGTGGAGGAAGAGTCCGGCGTCATAGTCGCTGAGAATGATCTGGCACGGGCCGGCACCATCGAGTGGATCTTTCCCGCACAGCCCGGCCTGGACATGTCCACCGTGCTCTTCCGGGCACACCGCTGGGACGGCGAACCGGGGGAGACAGACGAGATCCTTCCGGCCTGGTATCCGGCCGGGGAAATGCCCTACGCCAAGATGTGGCCGGATTCGGCCCACTGGATGCCCCGCCTTCTGGCCGGCGAGTATTTCAACGCCGTCATCACCATCGCGGACGACAACGTCAACGTTTCGAGTGTCGTCTTTTCCTAGGCAACGACAAAACACCGTCACGAGAAAGCGGGGTCTGGAGCGGCTCGGACTCGGAGATGGAACCGGGCCCAGGGATGCGGCGGCGTTCGGGAGGCACCGGGGGAGGCAACGTGACCCCTGGTGAGGCGCCCGATGCGGCCACAGGGGACCCCGGATAAGGCGGCTTTAATATTCTCCGCGAGCTCTGCGAGCGGGGAATTTCGTTGCCGCCGTTCCGGGGCCCCCGGTGGTGCCCCGGCGCAGCCCCGACGGGACCCCGGGACCCGGGGACCCGGGCCACCGAAGGGCATAAACCCTACGGCAGGTGCCGCTCCTCGGCCCCGTTGTATTCGCTCAGCGGGCGGATCAGGGAGTTGGCTTCGAGCTGCTCCATGATGTGCGCTGTCCACCCGGTGATCCGTGCGGCCACGAACAGCGGTGTGAACGTGAGGGTGTCGAAGCCCATCAGGTGGTAGACCGGGCCGGCCGGGTAGTCCAGGTTCGGCATGATGTTCTTGCGCTCACCCATGGCCGACTCCAGTGCCGTGTACAGGTCGCCCATGTCCGGACGGTCGTAGTACTTGACCATGTTGTCCAGGGCGGCCTTCATGGTCGGCACCCGGGAGTCGCCGTTCTTGTAGACCCGGTGGCCGAAGCCCATGATCTTCTTCTTCTCCGCCAGCGCCTCGTCCAGCCAGGCAGCCGCGTGGGCCGCGACGTCGCCGTCGGCCGCGCTCTCGGTGATCTCCGCGAACGTGTGCATGACTGCTTCGTTGGCGCCGCCGTGCAGCGGGCCCTTGAGTGCGCCGATGGCACCGGTTACGGCCGAGTGCAGGTCCGAAAGCGTGGAGGTGATGACGCGGGCGGTGAAGGTGGACGCGTTGAAGGAGTGCTCCGCGTACAGGATCATCGAAACGTTGAAGGCTTCCACCACCTCGGGGGCTGCTTCCTCGCCGAAGGTCATCCAGAGGAAGTTCGCGGAGTAGTCCAGGTCGTCGCGCGGTTCCACGACGTCCTCGCCGCGGCGGCGGCGCTGGTCATAGGCGACGACGGCGGGCATCCCCGCGAAGAGGCTCACGGCTTTGTCCATGTTGGCCTGGACGGAGGAATCCCCGGCCTGCTCGTGGGACGCGCCCAGCACGGACGCTGCGGTACGGCAGACGTCCATCGGGTGGCAGGTCACGGGCAGCGCGTCAATGACGGCCTTCAGCTCGGGGGTGAGGGCGCGCTGGCTGCGTTCCCCTTCGGTGAATTCGGCCAGCTGTGCCTCGGTGGGAAGCTCGCCGTTCCACAGCAGATAGGCCACCTCTTCGAAACTGCACCGGGCGGCGAGTTCCTGGACGGGATAGCCGCGGTACAGCAGGGAATTGGTTTCCGGGTTGACCTTGGAAACGCGGGTGGTGTCTACGAGTACCCCCGCCAGGCCCTTGTGGATCTGGGTGTCTGTCATTGGTGCTGACTCCTTCGTCGTGCAGGGAAAATGCGTGGCGGGTCCTAGCGGGTGCCCGGAACCTGGAAGTTGAAAACGGACGTGTCGAACTGGTTGTACGCCTCATAATCCACCAGTTCATACAAACGCGCACGCGTGAGCATATTGGGAACATCGGCCTGCTGGGTGCCGTGCGCCTTGATGGTCTCCAGCGTGCGTTCGGCGGCGCCCATGGCGCTGCGCAGCAGGGTAACCGGGTAGATCACCATGTTCACGCCTGCCGAGGCCAGCTCGTCGTAAGTGAACAGGTCGCTCTTGCCGAACTCGGTCATGTTCGCCAGGATCGGCACGTCGACGGCGGCACGGATGGCCGCGAACTCCTCCAGGGACTTCATCGCCTCCGGGAAGATGGCGTCCGCTCCGGCGTCGACCAGGGCGCGGGCACGGTCCTGCGCCGCTTCCAGGCCGTCCACGGCGCGGATATCGGTGCGGGCCATGATCAGGAAGTTCGGATCCCGGCGCGCATCGGCTGCTGCGCGGATGCGCTTGACCGCGGTGTCGGTGTCCACCACGTTCTTGCCGTCCAGGTGCCCGCACCGCTTGGGGTTGAACTGGTCCTCGATGTGGCAGCCGGCCAGGCCGGCGTTTTCGAGTTCCTGGATGGTGCGGGCCACGTTCATCGGTTCGCCGAAGCCGGTGTCTGCGTCCACGATGGCCGGGAGGTTCGTCATCCGGGCAATCTGTCCGGCGCGGGTGGCCACCTCGGTGAGCGTGGTCAGGCCGATGTCCGGCAGGCCCAGGTCATTGGCCAGGACGGCGCCGGAGATGTAGACGCCGTCGAACCCTTTTTCCTCGATCAGGCGTGCCGAGAGCGGGTTGAAGGCTCCCGGGAACTGCTGCAGGGTGCCGGAGGCCAGCCCTTCGCGGAAGGCAATCCGCTTGGCCTCGGGGGTTACGGAGGAGTACAGCATTTAGAAGAGTCCCTTCGGTGCGGCCGCGGGGTCAATGACGCCCTCGGCAGCGGTGATGTTCAGCTGGTCCAGCTGGCCGGCGGCCAGTTCGGGCAGGCGCTGGACGGTGGTGAGGAAGCGGTCGATTTCCTCGGCGGAGACCAGGCCTTCGGCCAGGGTGCGGAACTTGTTGATGTACTGCTCGCGGGTGAACGGCTTGGCGCCGAGCGGGTGGGCATCGGCGACGGCGATCTCGTCGGTGATGACGGTGCCGTCGGTCAGCACGATGGTCACCTTGCCGCCGAAGGCCTTTTCGCTGATGTCCAGCGAGTGGTAGCGGCGGGTCCATTCCGGATCCTCCACGGTGGTGACCTTGTGCCACAGCTCAACGGTGTCCGGCCGGCCGGCGCGTTCGGGGGAGTAGGAGTCCACGTGGTGCCAGGCGCCGTCCTGCAGGGCGACGGTGAAGATGTACGGGATCGAGTGGTCCAGGGTTTCGCGCGAGGCGGTGGGATCGTACTTCTGCGGATCGTTGGCGCCGGAGCCGATCACGTAGTGGGTGTGGTGCGAGGTGGCGATCAGGACGCTTTCCACGTTGGCCGCGTCCGCTGCCTCGGGGTGCTCGGCGTGGATCTTGCGGGCCAGGTCGATCCAGGCCTGGGCCTGGTACTCGGCGGAGTGTTCCTTGGTGTAGGTGTCCAGGATGGCCCGCTTGGCTTCGCCGTCTTCGGGCAGCGGCACTTCGTAGGCGGCGTCGGGGCCGTCCAGCAGCCAGGCAATGACGCCGTCTTCACCCTCGTAGATGGGGGTGGGGGAGGTCTGGCCGCGCATTGCCCGGTCCACGGCCTCGACGGCCATCTTGCCGGCGAACGCCGGAGCGTGGGCCTTCCAGGTGGAGATCTCGCCCTTGCGGGACTGGCGGGTGGCGGTGGTGGTGTGCAGGGCCTGGCCGACGGCCTGGAAGATGGTGTCGACGTCGAGCCCCAGCAGGGTGCCGATGCCGGCGGCTGCGGACGGGCCGAGGTGGGCCACGTGGTCGATCTTGTGCTTGTGCAGGCAGATGGCCTTGGCCAGGTTGACCTGGATTTCGTAGCCGGTGGCGATGCCGCGGATCAGGTCCCGGCCCGAGGCGCCGGTGTGCTGTGCGACGGCGAGGACGGGCGGGATGTTGTCTCCGGGATGCGAGTACTCGGCGGCCAGGAAGGTGTCGTGGTAGTCCAGTTCGCGCACGGCCACGCCGTTGGCCCAGGCCGCCCATTCGGGGGAGGTCTTGGCGAGCACGCCGAACACAGAGGCGCCCTTGCCGTGGGCGGAGGGGGAGAAGGACAGCGCCTGGGCGCGGGCGGCGACAATCGGACCGCGGTTCAGGGATGCGACGGCCACGGAGGCGTTGTCGATGATGCGGTTGATGACCATGTCCGTGACGTCGTCGGTGACCTCGACGGGATCGGCGGCAACCTTGGCGATCTTGTAGGCCAGCTGGTCTTCGCGGGCCAGCTTTTCGTCGCTGCGGTAGACGCGTACTTTGTTCAGGTTCAAGGGATTGTCCTTATCTCGGGGGTGGTGATCCGGGCGGATCGAAGGTGTTCAAGGCTTTTGTGCAGGTGGACCGATACCGAGGCGCTCGCCAGGTCGGGGTCGCCGGTGGCCACGGCAGCGGCGATGGTGGCGTGTTCGCCGGCGGTTTCCAGCAGCCGTTCGGGGTTGTCCTTGGCCAGGCGCCGTACCCGGGCCAGGTGCAGCCGGACGTTGCCCAGCGCCTGCGTGAGGTAGGAATTGGCGGCGGCGGCGTCGATGGCGGCGTCGAGTTCGGCCACCAGCTCGTAGTAGCCGCCGCGGTTCTGCCGGTCCAGGGTGCTGATGAGGCTGCCGGCCGAGCGGAAGCGGGACTGCAGATCTTCAAAGACCGCTGCCTGCCCGCGCACGGCCGCAAGGGCCGCACTTTTGCATTCCAGCGCCTGGCGCAGTTCAAAGAGCTCGGCGACGGTGTCGAGGGAGATGCCGGTAACGACGACGCCGCGTCCGCTGTGCGGGGCGGCCAGGCCGTCAGCAGTCAGCCGGCTCAGTGCTTCACGCAGGGGAGTGCGGGAAACACCCAGGCGTGCGGACTGCTCCACTTCGCCCAGGACGGTGCCCGGCGGGAGCCTCCACTCCACGATGTCCTGCCGCAGGGCGGCGTACGCGCGGTCACTGGCCCGCATGGTGCGCCTCCTCACGACTGATAACTGCGTCACGTTACCCGTCAGTGTATACATGAGCTGGCTCATATGCGTACTGTGGTGCCACAGAAGGCACCCGGTAGGCCTCGCTGTATACACAATCGCCCCTGTGCGGCCCGCAGAGCATCAGTTAGCATGGCGGGTCCCACTGGAATCAAGGAGGATTCATGGACGCGCAGAGCACCGGAGCCTATGAACGGGCGTATGCCCGCAGCAGTACCGATCCGGAAGGCTTCTGGCTGGGCGCCGCCGCCCTGGTGGACTGGGACAAGCCGCCGTCCCGCGCCCTCGAGGACGCCAAGGCGCCGCTGTACTCCTGGTATCCGGAGGCGGAGCTCAACACCTCCTTCAACGCCCTGGACCGCCATGTGGCGGCCGGTCGCGGAGACACCGCGGCGCTGATCTACGACTCCGCGATGCTGGGCACCAGCCGCACCTATAGCTACAGCCAGTTGCTAGCCGAGGTGGAACGCTTCGCCGGCGTGCTGCGCGGACTCGGCGTCGGCCCCGGCGACCGCGTGATCATCTACCTGCCGATGATCCCCGAAGCCGTGATCGCCATGCTGGCCACCGCCCGGCTGGGCGCGGTCCACTCCGTGGTGTTCGGCGGATTCGCCCCGCGGGAGCTCGCTGCCCGGATCGACGACGCCGGCCCGACGGTCATAGTGACGGCCAGCGGCGGACTCGAACCCAAGCGTGCGGTTGAATACCTGCCGGCCGTCGCCGAGGCACTGGAAACCGCTACCCACCGGGTGGCCGCCGTCGTCGTGGCCGAACGGACAGGCTTCACGGCCACCCGCGAGGAGTTTGACGGCACCGGCGGGGCGGCCTGGCATGACTGGAATACGCTCGCCGCCGACGCCGTGCCCGCCGGGCCGGTCCCCGTGGCCGCCGCCGATCCGCTGTACATCCTCTACACCTCCGGCACCACGGGCTCGCCCAAGGGCGTGGTGCGGGACAACGGCTCCCACGCCGTGGCCATGGCCTGGTCCATGGCAAACATCTACGGGGTGGGGCCGGGGCAGGTGATGTGGACCGCCTCGGACGTCGGCTGGGTGGTGGGCCACTCCTACATCGTCTACGGGCCGTTGATCGCCGGCGCCACCACCGTGCTGTACGAGGGCAAGCCCGTGGGCACCCCGGACGCCGGTGCCTTCTGGCGGGTGGCCGCGGAGCACGGCGTCGACGTCCTGTTCACCGCGCCCACCGCACTGCGGGCCATCCGGAAGGCCGACCCCGACGCCGTCGAACCGGGCCGCCACGATCTCTCCCGGCTGCGGCACCTCTTTGCCGCCGGCGAGCGGCTGGACCCGGCCACGCTGGAATGGGCGGAGGCCGCGCTCGGGGTGCCGGTGATCGACCATTGGTGGCAGACCGAAACCGGCTGGGCCATCTGCGCCAACCCCGTGGGACTGGAGGAGCTGCCGGTCAAGGCCGGGTCACCCACCGTTCCGGTTCCCGGGTTTGCCGTGCGCGTCCTCGGGCCGGACGGGAAGCGGGTACCGGCGGGGACGGAGGGCAACATCGCCCTGGAGCTGCCGCTCCCGCCGGGAACCCTGCAGACCCTCTGGGGCAGCGACGAACGCTACCGTGCCGCGTACCTGGAGGTTTTCGACGGCTACTACGCCACCGGGGACTCGGGCTATGTGGACGAGGACGGCTATGTGTTCGTGATGGGCCGTACCGACGACGTCATCAACGTCTCCGGCCACCGGCTGTCCACCGGCGCCATGGAGCAGGCGGTGGGCTCCCATCCGGCCGTCGCCGAAGCGGCCGTGATCGGCATTGCGGACCCCGTGAAGGGCCAGCGCCCGTCCGGCTACGTGGTGCTGAAGGCGGGAACGGAGATCGACGCCGACGTGCTGCGCGCGGAACTGATTGAACGGGTGCGCTCGCAGATCGGCCCGGTGGCCGATTTCAAGGACGTCTACGTGGTGGACGCCCTGCCCAAGACCCGGTCCGGGAAGGTGCTGCGCAAGACCATGCGCCAGATTGCCGACGGCGTTCCGCACACGGTCCCCTCCACCATCGAGGATCCCGGCGTACTGGAGGCCCTGACCGCGGTGCTGCGGCCGGTTCGCTAGGAGCCCCGGGCCGGGGCTGGGGCCGGGGCTGAGCGCCTCAGCGGCGCCAGCTGTACTCCAGCTCCGGCCGGCCCCGGGTGCCGTACCTCGGCGAGCGCAGCACCGATCGCTGGTCCGCCAGATACTCCAGGTAGCGGCGGGTGGTGATCCGGGACATCGCCAGCGACTCTGCCGCCTCGGTGGCGGAGAGCGGTGCCCGGGCACCCTTGAGCAGATCCGCCACGGACTCCAGCGTCTCCGCGGACAGGCCCTTCGGCAGCTGCCCCGTCACGGCTGGACGGAGCGCGGCAAAGGCGCTGTCCACCTCGCTTTGCGTGGTGGAGGCGGCCTGCTCGGTCATCCGGCGCCGGTACTCAGCGTAGGCGGTGAGCTTGGCGCTGAACGCCGAATACGTAAACGGCTTGATGAGGTACTGGACAATGCCGCCGGACATGGCGCTGCGCACCACCGCCAGGTCCCGGACCGCGGTGATGGCGATGACGTCCACGGGCAGTCCCGCCCCGCGGATCCGGCGCAGCAGGTCCAGCCCGTGCAGGTCAGGCAGGTTCATGTCCAACAGCACCAGGCCGATCTCCGCTTCGCTGCCGGGCGGCGCCGATTCGGCTGCCTTGAGCGCTTCCAGGGCTTCGGCACCGGTGCGTGCGATGCCGGCCAGCCGGAATCCCGGCGCCCGCCGGACATACTCTGCGTGGGCCTCTGCGGGGATTTCCTCGTCCTCCACCACCAGCACGCCGACGTCGGGGGAGTGCCGGGTCACGATGCTGCCCCGGCCAGCGGGACCTGAGCAGAGGCCGAAGCCGGCAGGGGGAGTTCCACGCTGAAGCAGGCCCCCGGGCCGCCCAGCACCTGGATGCTTCCGTTCAGGCGCGTCACGGCCTGGCGGACCAGTGCGAGCCCGATTCCCCGGCCGGTCAGCACCCGTCCCTGCGGCAGCTCCTTCGTGCTGAACCCCTGTTCGAATATATGTTCGATTATCCGGGGATCCACGCCCGGACCGTCGTCCTGCACCTCGATCAGCAGCTGGCCGTCGCCGCTGCCCAGGTACAGGCGCACGGAGTCCTTTGCCGCGTCGAACGCGTTGTCCAGCAGGTTGCCGATGATGGTCACCAGTTCCACCGGTTCCAATCCGGCCCCGCTGAAGCGTCCCGTGTCCGGACCCACCTCGATGTCCAGCTCGATGCCGCGCTCGCGGGCCTGTGCCGCCTTGCCCATCAGCAGGGCGGTTACCGCCGGTTCCTCCACCACGGCCAGCACTTCGTCATTGAGCTGCTGCGACTGTTCCAAATCGGCCGTGGCAAACCGCAGGGCTTCGTCGCTGCGCCCCAGCTCGATCAGGGACGCCAGGGTGTGCACGCGGTTGGCGTGCTCGTGGGCCTGGGCGCTCAGGGCATCAGCGAGGGTCCGCATGGAGGCCAGCTCGCCGGTGAGGGATTCGACGTCGGTATGGTCCCGCAGCGTAGTCACCGTGCCGAACCGCCTGCCGTGGGGTCCTGCGGACACCGCTGCGGACTGGTTGACCACCAGGATGCGCTCGCCGGTGAGGTGGATTTCCTCCCGGGCGTCCCGGCCGGAGCGCAGCAGGGATGCCAGCGGTCCGGGGAGGTCCGGCAGTTCCCGGCTCCGCACGGACGCATCTGTCGGCGGCAGCCCCAGCAGGACGGCGGCTTCGTCGTTGTAGAGCACCAGCTGTCCCCGGTCGTTGAGCAGCAGCAGCCCCTCACGCACCGAGTGCAGCGCCGAGTCGTAGAAGGCATACATGTGCGTCAGCTCCGCGGGGCCGAGGCCGTGGGTGGCCCGGCGCAGATAGCGGCTGAGCAGGAATGACCCCGCGGCTCCGGCAGCGAGCGCGGCTGCGTCGATGGCGAACAGCTCCGGCAGCCGCGCATCCCGGGCAATGGCCACCCGGTCCACCGTGATGCCGGCGGCGACGAGCGCGGTGACATTGCCGGCGTCGTCGTACACCGGGGTGACGGCGCGCACCGAGGGTCCGAGCGTGCCCGTGTAGGTTTCCGTGAAGCTCTCCCCGGCCAGGGCCGGGTCGATGGATCCGATGTACGGCTTGCCGATCTGGTCCGGGTTCCGATGGGTGAACCGCGTCCGGTCGGTATCCATGATGGTCAGGAAATCCACGCCCACGCGCTCCATCACCTCGCGTGCGTAACCCTGAAGGACCGCGGGGTCCGGGGAGTCGACGGCGGTGCGGACCGTGCTGCTGGCGGCCGCCGTCCCGGCTACTGCCAGCATCCGTAAGCCGGTCTCCTCACGGGTGTTCTCTTCCGCCTGCTGGTACAAGCCCCAGGCGATTCCGCCCGAGACGCACAGGATGAAGGCAAGCTGGGCCAGGAACAACCGGCCGGCCAGGCTGCCTCGATGCACTTTCGATCCTTTGGTTGCGAGTCGTTACACGGTGTAAGCGGTTCCACTGGGAACAGTATGAACACAAGGGTGACTGTGATCACATCACCCAACGAAGATGGAAGCCGACCAATTGCACAAGGAGTACCGCCATGGCAGCTGCCGCCAATCCGTATGCCGGTTCACAGAAGAGCCGGAAACCGGACAGAACCCATTTCCTCTACATTGCCGTCATTGCGGCGGTTGTGCTCGGTGCCGTTATCGGCCTCATGGCGCCGGAGTTCGCGAAATCCCTGAAGCCGCTCGGAACAGGGTTCATTAACCTCATCAAGATGATGATCGCTCCGGTCATCTTCTGCACCATTGTCCTAGGCATCGGATCAATCGCCAAAGCTGCCACCGTCGGCAAGGTCGGCGGCCTCGCGCTGGGCTACTTCATCATCATGTCGACCTTCGCCCTGGCCATCGGCCTGGTCGTGGGCAACCTGATCCACCCCGGTGAGGGCCTGGACATCCAGTCCGCCTCCGGCGCAGCCCCCGCGGCACCCGAGGAAGGGGACGGCATGACCGGTTTCCTCCTCAGCATCATCCCCACCACGCTGCTGGCCTCCCTCACCGGCGAGTCCATCCTGCAGACCCTCTTCGTTGCCCTGCTCGTAGGCTTCGCCCTGCAGAAGATGGGCGCTGCCGGCGCCCCCGTGCTCAAGGGCATCGGCTACATCCAGGCCCTGGTCTTCCGGATCCTGATGATGATCATGTGGCTGGCGCCCATCGGCGCGTTCGGTGCCATTGCCGCCGTCGTCGGCGAGACCGGCATCCAGGCGATCGTGAGCATGGCAACCCTGATGATTGCCTTCTACATCACCTGCATCCTCTTCATCGTGGTCATCCTGGGCGGACTGCTGAAGCTGGTCACCGGGTTCAGCATCTTCAAGCTCATGCGCTACCTGGGCCGTGAATACCTGCTGATCTTCTCCACCTCCTCTTCCGAGGTGGCCCTGCCGCGCCTGATCGCCAAGATGGAACACCTGGGCATTTCCAAGCCCGTGGTCGGTGTTACGGTGCCGACCGGGTATTCCTTCAACCTCGACGGAACCGCCATCTACCTGACCATGGCCGCACTGTTCGTGGCCTCGGCCATGGGCAAGCCGCTGGAACTGGGCGAGCAGATCTCCCTGCTGGTCTTTATGATCATTGCCTCCAAGGGCGCTGCCGGCGTCACCGGCGCCGGCCTGGCCACCTTGGCCGGCGGCCTGCAGTCCCACCGCCCCGACCTGATCGACGGCGTAGGCCTGATCGTGGGCATCGACCGCTTTATGTCCGAGGCCCGCGCCCTGACCAACTTCACCGGCAACGCCGTCGCCACCGTGCTCATCGGCACCTGGACCAAGGAAATCGACAAGGAGCAGGTCAAGGCGGTCCTGAACCGCGAACTGCCCTTCGACGAGGCCAGCATGAACGTCGACGCCGGCACGGACGAGCCGCGGCAGACGGCGGAATCCGCCGAACTCGCCGCATCTGTTCCCGGCCCCGCCGGCACTTCCGTGGTCTCCGGCACCGCCGGCGATCCGCGGCACTAAGGCGCCGACGCCACCACCGGCAGTACCTCACACCGCGCCCCGCCCCGGAAGACTCCGGGGCGGGGCGCGTTTCTGCGTCCGTGCTGCCGGCAGCTGGAGGGGAATCCGCCTGCGGGCATAATGGTCCTCGATGCCCGCTCTACGAAACGGTGGTCTTACGATGACAGCCCTTGGCCCCTATCTGCAGCGCGGGACATTGAGCGGCCAGGTGCAACCGAGCCTCGACGCGGACGGCCTGGTGCTGCGGCCCTGGCGGGACGACGACGCCGCCGTGGTGGTGAAGGCGTACCGAGAGCCGGATATCTGCCACTTCAGCCGGCGGACGATGGCAACCGAAGCCGAAGCGCTCGAGTGGATCCGCCGCTGGGGCACCCGGTGGCAGGAAGAATCCGGGGCCAACTGGGCCGTCTGCACCAGTGATCGGAACGTGGTTGGGCGCGTGGCCCTCAGCCGCGTCAATCTGTACGAAGGCGACGCGGAACTCGGCTATTGGGTGCTGCCGGGGGACCGGGGAAAAGCCGTGGCGTCCCGGGCCGTGGATGCGCTGAAGCGCTGGGCGTTAGGCTCGGCCGGTCTTATGCGCCTCCAGCTGTCCCACTCGGTGCACAACCAGGGATCCTGCGGCGTTGCCGGGAAAACCGGCTTCGCGCTGGAAGGAACCAGGCGCAGCGCCCTCAGGCATGCCGACGGCTGGCACGACATGCATCTGCATGCTGCCGTCCGGCTTCAAGGTTCGAGTTCTACTTGAGCGTCAAGGCTCGCCGGTCATCACGGCCCTGATTCGCGGGATGGCCGTGGCGCGGCTGTAACCTTGACAAAGACAGCCCGCAGCAAAGCTAGATACGGAAGCGTGGATTTATACGTGAGCAGCGAACAGGGTTCATCAACTCTGCAGGACGCAACCGGAGCCGAAACGGTGATGGGTCCAACCGGACGTCCCCTGACGGTATTCCCCGAGCCTCCCGTCCTCACGTCCCATGGTCCTGCCCGGATCATTGCGATGGTGAACCAGAAGGGCGGGGTCGGCAAGACCACCTCCACCATCAACCTCGGCGCCGCCCTGGCGGAAGCCGGCCGCCGTGTTCTGCTGGTGGACTTTGACCCGCAGGGCGCCCTGTCCGCAGGGATGGGAGCCAACCCGCACGAACTGGACCTCACCGTCTACAACGTGCTGATGGACCGGAAGGTGGATATCCGCGAGGCGATCCATGAAACCTCCATCGAGAACATCCACCTGCTGCCGGCCAATATCGACCTTTCCGCAGCCGAGGTGCAGCTCGTGAACGAGGTAGCCCGCGAGCAGGTGCTCGAACGCGCCCTGCGCCGGGTGTCGGATGACTACGACGTCATCCTCATCGACTGCCAGCCTTCCCTGGGCCTGCTGACCGTCAACGCCCTGACTGCCGCGCACGGCGTGATCATCCCGCTGATCTGCGAGTTCTTCGCCCTGCGTGCGGTGGCCCTGCTGGTGGAGACCATCGAGAAGGTCCAGGACCGGCTCAACCCCAGCCTGCAGGTGGACGGCGTCCTGGCTACTATGTACGACGCCCGCACCCTGCACAGCCGTGAAGTGATTTCCCGCCTCGTGGAAGCCTTCGGGGACAAGGTCTTCGAAACGGTCATCAAGCGGACCATCAAGTTCGCTGACGCCACTGTGGCGGCCGAACCGATCACCTCGTACGCCGGCAACCACCCGGGCGCCGACTCCTACCGCCGTCTCGCCAAGGAACTGATTGCCCGCGGCGGCGCGCCCTAAGCCGGCGCCCGCCCGCCTGGCGGGGCCGGACGCCACGGAGCCGGCAGCGCAGGATCCGGCTTCCCATGCCGGCTTCGAAGTCCGTCTGGCAAACTTCACCGGGCCCTTCGATGTCCTGCTGGGACTGATTTCCAAGCACGAGCTGGACATCACCGAAATCGCCCTCGCTGCCGTCACCGATGAGTTCCTGGGCTACATCCGGGAGCTCTTCGGCACCGGTCCCGAGGTGGCACTGGATGAGGCCAGCGAATTCCTGGTTATCGCCGCCACCCTCCTGGACCTCAAGGCTGCGCGCCTGCTTCCGGCCGGCGACGTGGAGGACGAGGAAGACGTCGCGCTGCTCGAGGCCCGTGACCTGCTGTTCGCCCGGCTGCTGCAGTACAAGGCGTTCCGCGAGATGGCCGCCCTGTTGGGGGACCGGCTGATGGACGAGGCACGGCGTTTCCCGCGGCAGGTCTCCTTGGATCCGCACTTCGCGGCGATGCTTCCCGAGCTGGTCTGGCGGACCACGCCGCAGCAGTTCGCGGACCTTGCCGTGCGTGCCCTGCAGCCGCGCGACGAGCTGCCTCCGACCGTGGGGCTTGAACACCTGCACGCACCCAAGACCAGCGTCCGGGAGCAGGCCCTGATCCTCGCGGAACGGCTCGCTGCCGACGGCGCGGCCACCTTCGGGGCCCTGGTGTCCGACGCCGACGGTCCGGTGGCGGTGGCCCGGTTCCTCGCGCTGCTGGAAATGTTCCGGGACGGAGCCGTCAGCTTTGAACAGGCTGCCCCGCTGGGCGAGTTGCTCGTCACATGGACCGGAGGCGCGGATCCGGCAGGCGCGGTTGCTGCCGGGGGAGATGAAGATGGCAATGAGCGCGCCGGCGAAAACATCGGATCCAATGGCGCAGCTATCCAACACACAGCCCTGGAAGGGGACCGGTCATGACGGCGGAACCTGGTTTTGGTCCCGGGAAGAGCGGCGGGGATGACGGCCGCGAAGACATTGCAGCATTTCCCGGGGGAGTGAAGGCCGCCGTGGAGGCGGTGCTGATGGTGGTGGACGAACCCGCAGCCCCCGAGGTGCTTGCCTCGGTGATCGGTGTGCCGGAGCCGGAGGTGCTCGCGGCCCTCACGGAACTGCAGCGGGAGTATGACGGTTATACTGGGGATGGACCCGAGGGCGCACCGCGTGGTTTTGAACTCCGCGACGTAGCAGGCGGATGGCGGATTTTTTCCCGCGCTGACTATGCGCCCGTTGTGTCGAAGTTTGTACTGGAAGGCCAGAGTGCACGGCTGTCGCAGGCCGCACTGGAAACATTGGCGGTGATTGCCTATCGGCAGCCCGTCTCCCGGGCCCGGGTCTCCGCGATCCGGGGAGTAAACGTCGATTCGGTGGTCCGCACGCTGGTTCAGCGTGGATTGATCGTCGACGCCGGCACCGAACCGGAAACCGGTTCGCTGCTGTACCGGACTACGCCGTACTTTCTGGAACGGCTTGGTTTGGGCAGCCTCGACGAACTTCCACAGATTGCACCGCACCTGCCCGGGCTGGAAAACCTGGCCGAATATGAAGACACTACTTATTAACCGCTACACCCAAAGGACTTACTCATGACACCAGCACCCCGTTCCGGATCCGGCCGCAATACCCCTCGCGGCGGCGGACGCAGTGCCGGTGGCCCCGCCGGCGGCAAGAGCTACGGCCGCGGCTCCAAGCCCTCCTCCAACCGCACCGGCGGCCCGCGCTCGGCATCGGGCCTGAAGCCCGGTGAAGACCGCGCCAACGGCTACCGGCCCGTCAGCCCCGAGGCCGCCCGCCCGGAGAAATTCAAGTCCGACGCCGTGAAGGCCTTCGGATCAAGCAACTCCGGCAAGACCGGTGCACCCCGGACCGGCGACCCGAAGTCCGGTGCTCCCAAATCGGGCGGCTTCAAGCCGGGTTCCAAGTCCGGTGCCGGCAAGTTCGGCGGCCCGCAGGCAGGCCAGCGCAAGAGCGGCGACCGCGCTTTCCGCGGGGAGCGCTTCGGTCAGAACCTGGGCCCCGTGCGCCGTTCCACCACCCGCCGCCCCGCGGCCCCGGTGATTTCCGAACAGCACAACCCCGAAGGCGTCCGCCTGCAGAAGGTCATGGCCAGCGCCGGCGTTGCCTCACGCCGCGTGTGCGAGGAAATGATTGCCGAAGGCCGCGTCGAAGTTGACGGCCAGGTTGTCACCGAGCTCGGCGTCCGCGTCGACCCGGAGACGGTGGCCATCCATGTGGACGGCATGCGCCTGCAGCTGGATGAAACCCAGAAGTACTATGTGTTCAACAAGCCCCGCGGCGTCATCTCCACCATGGAAGACCCCGAAGGGCGTCCCTGCATCAGCGACTTCCTTAAGTCCACCAGCAAGAACGAGCGTTTGTTCCACGTTGGCCGGCTGGACAACGAAACCGAGGGCCTGCTGCTGCTGACCAATGACGGCGAGCTGACCAACCGGCTGACGCACCCCTCCTACGAAGTGCCCAAAACCTACCTGGTGCAGGTCCGCGGACCGATGAACCACGGCGTGGGCGCACAGATGCGGGAAGGCATTGAACTGGAAGACGGCTTCCAGAAGGTTGATTCCTTCAAACTGGTCGACTCCACCCCGGGACACCTCCTGGTCGAGGTAGTCCTGCACTCGGGCCGCAACCGCATTGTGCGCCGGCTGTTCGACGCCGTCGGCCACCCGGTGGAGCGCCTCGTCCGCACCAAGATCGGCCCGATCAGCCTGGGCGACCAGCGCCAGGGCAGCATCCGCGTCCTCGGCCGCGGCGAGGTCGGACACCTGCTCGCCTCAGTAGGACT
Organism: Arthrobacter sp. zg-Y844; assembly: GCF_024385465.1. Lineage (GTDB taxonomy): Bacteria > Actinomycetota > Actinomycetes > Actinomycetales > Micrococcaceae > Arthrobacter_B. Next base: position 924,281 of record NZ_JANFLS010000002.1, on the reverse strand, counting down.
GTAGCCAATGGCCGCTGCCGCTGACGGGGGCACCCACCTGTCCGGATCCGTGCTGATTATCGGCACGGGACTGCTGGGCACCAGTATCGGCCTCGGGCTTTCTGCCCGGGGTGTCGACGTGGTGCTCTCGGACCTGTCTCCCTCGACAGAGGCCGTGGCCCGCGACATCGGCGCCGGACGGTTGCTTAGCACCGCCGGTGAAGGCTTCGAGCCGGCACTTGTCGTCGTTGCCGCTCCTCCGGACGTCACCGCGGCCCTGGCCGCGGCAGCACTGAAGGACTGGCCGGCCGCCGTCGTCGTCGATATTGCCAGCGTCAAGTCCGCCGTCCTGGCGGACCTGCGGGAGCGCGACGCCGACCTCAGCCGTTACGTGGGCACGCACCCGATGGCAGGCCGGGAGAAGTCCGGGCCGGTGGCCGCGCGGGCGGAACTGTTCAACGGCATGCCCTGGGTGATCTGCCCTCCGGAGGAAGCGGCTCCGGACGCCGTCCGCCGTGCCGAGGCCCTTGCCTTCGACTTGGGCGCCGTGGTCTCCCGGATGTCCGCCGAAGACCACGACGCGTCCGTGGCGCTGACCTCGCACCTGCCGCAGGTCATGGCTTCCCTGGTGGCCAGCCGGCTGCAGGAAACTCCGCCGCAGTCCCTCGCCCTGTCCGGCAACGGCCTGCGGGACGTGACCAGGATTGCCGCAAGCGATCCGAACCTCTGGGTGCAGATCCTCAGCGGAAACGCCGGGCGGCTGGTGCCGATCCTGCACGGGGTCCGCGAGGACCTGAACCGGCTGATCCGCACGCTCGAAGACCCGGTGGCGGACGGTGCGCGCCTGGACATGGCGCAGCTGATTGCCGAAGGCAACGCCGGGCAGGCTCGGATTCCGGGCAAGCACGGCGGACCGGCGCAGACCTTTGTGTCCTTCACCGTCCTGGTGGATGACACACCGGGCCAGATTGCCCGGCTGCTCACCGAAATCGGTGAGATCGGCGTGAACCTGGAGGACCTCCGGCTGGAGCACGCCTCCGGCCGGCAGGTGGGAAGGGCGGAAATCTCCGTCCTGCCCGGCCGGGTGAATGACCTTGTTTCTGAATTAAGCGCCCGCGGGTGGAAGGTAGTGCAGTGAGTTCTAATGTGGATCCGGCCCAGTTCCGGCAGGGCAAGCCGCTGGTTGTGGCCATCGACGGACCGTCGGGTTCGGGCAAGTCCAGCATCAGCCGTGAAGTGGCCCGCCGCCTGCACGCCGCCTACCTCGACACCGGTGCCATGTACCGCGCGGTCACGCTCTCCTGCATGGAGGCCGGCATCGACCTGACTGATTCGGTGGCCGTCGAGGCCGCCGCGGAAAACGCCGATATTGCCCTCAGCCTGTCCCCGGACGAGGAATGGGTGCGGGTCAGCGGCCGGGACGTCACCGACGCGATCCGCGAGCCCGCCGTCTCGTCCTCGGTGAGCGCCGTCGCCACCACCCTGGGCGCCCGGGCGGAACTCGTCCGGCGCCAGCAGCAGCTGATTCGGGACTCCGGCCTGCGGATCGTGGCCGAGGGCCGGGACATCACCACAGTGGTCGCTCCGCATGCCGAGGTGCGGATCCTGCTCACCGCCAGCGAAGAAGCCCGGCTCCGCCGCCGCGGCATCCAGCTGGGCGGCACGCAGACAGCAGCCGCCCTGAAGGAACAGGTACTGGTCCGCGACGCGAAGGACTCCACCGTGGTGGAATTCCAGCAGGCCGCCGACGGCGTCGTCACCATCGATTCATCCGACCTGGACTTCGAAGAGACGGTCTCGGCCGTACTCGAAGTGGTTTTCACCAGTACCCACTAGCTCCCTGCCGGGGGACCCGGCACCAACTACGGGCACCCGCCCGTGTTTCAATGGGAGGAGGACATCCGGCGGCAACGCCGCAAGGTATCCTCCCTCACACTTACCGGGCTGAACGTCCGGCGACGGCCTGTACGCAGTGCTGCAGACCTCAACGGAAAGAAAGCAATTCAATGAACGGAAAACCTCTCAACGACGACACCGCCGGTGACGGGATCTCCACGGACGAGTACGTCCCGTCAGGAGAAGACCAGATCGACGAGCGCCTCGCGGCAATGGATGACGACGAGGCCGATATCCGCGCCCGTTCCCTCCGCGCCGGTCTCGACGACTATGAACTTGATGAAGAAGACGCCGCGCTGCTCGCCGGCGGCTTCGCAGAATACGACGAAGACGCACCCCTGCGGCAGGATCCGGTGGTCGCCATTGTTGGCCGCCCGAACGTGGGCAAATCGACCCTGGTGAACCGTATCCTCGGCCGCCGTGAGGCCGTCGTCGAAGACACCCCCGGTGTGACCCGTGACCGGGTTACCTACCCCGCGACCTGGAACGGCGTGAACTTCACCCTGGTGGATACCGGCGGCTGGGAGCACGACGCCCGCGGCATCCACGCCCGGGTAGCCGACCAGGCCGAAATCGCCGTTGACCACGCCGACGCCGTCATGCTGGTGGTCGACGCGACCGTCGGCATCACCGCCACCGACGAGGCCGTGGTGCGGATGCTGCGCGGCAAGGGCAAGCCCGTCGTCGTCGTCGCCAACAAGGTGGACGACATCCAGAACGAAGCCGATGCCTCCTCCCTCTGGGGCCTGGGCTTCGGCGAGCCGTACCCGGTCTCCGCCCTGCACGGCCGCGGCACCGGTGACATGCTCGACGCCGTCCTGGACGTGCTGCCCGAGTACTCCGCGTACGGCGGACTGGACCGCTCCGGCGGACCGCGACGCATCGCCCTGATCGGCCGCCCGAACGTGGGCAAGTCCTCGCTGCTGAACAAGCTCGCCGGTTCCGAACGCGTGGTCGTTGATGACACCGCCGGCACCACCCGCGACCCGGTGGACGAAATGATCGAGCTCGGCGGCCGCACCTGGCGCTTCGTCGACACCGCCGGCATCCGCCGCCGCCAGCACATGGCACAGGGCGCCGACTTCTACGCCTCCCTGCGTACCCAGGCTGCCCTGGAAAAGGCCGAGGTCGCCGTCGTGCTGCTGGCCGTAGACGAGGTCCTCAGCGAGCAGGACGTCCGCATCCTGCAGCTGGCCATCGAATCCGGCCGCGCACTGGTCCTCGCCTTCAACAAGTGGGACCTGCTCGACGACGAGCGCCGCCGTTACCTCAAGATCGAGATCGAGCGGGACCTGGCCCACGTTGAATGGGCTCCCCACGTCAACATCTCGGCCAAGACCGGCTGGCACAAGGACCGTCTTGTTCCGGCACTGGATACTGCCCTGGAAAACTGGGACAAGCGCATCCCCACCGGAAAGCTCAACGCCTTCCTGGGCGAGCTTGTGGCAGCCCACCCGCACCCCGTGCGCGGCGGCAAGCAGCCACGCATCCTCTTCGGTACGCAGGCTTCCTCGCGTCCGCCGAAGTTCGTGCTGTTCACCACCGGCTTCCTGGATCCCGGCTACCGCCGCTTCATCACCCGCCGGCTGCGTGAGACGTTCGGTTTCGAGGGCACGCCCATCGAGGTCAGCATGCGCGTCCGCGAGAAGCGCGGCAAGACCAGCAAGCGCTAAGTCTCTTGGTGTAAAGCCCCGGTCCTGTTCCCTTATGGGGGAGCGGGGTCGGGGCTTTCCGCAGTTTTGGGGCGCAGGCTGCGGTGCTGTCGGGTAGGCGGGCCGAGGGTGTTGGCTGTGACAGCGGGACTTCGGGACTGTGACAGCGGCCCGCAGGACCGGCGGCTCATCACTGTACAGATAACGGGGCTATCCGGCTGCGAGAAGCCCGTTATCTGTACAACCAGGGCAACGGGGAAGCGGATAAGCCCGTTATCTGTACAAGCACCGCGGCCGGGAAGCGGATAAGCCGAAGCGGGGGAGCTGGTGCGCGCTCTGTTTTTGGCCGTACGCCGGTGCCCGCAACGCCCGCGAGCCTCGATGCGACGTAATCGCCGGTTGTGGTGTAAGGTATTTGAGGTGGTTCAGCCGGGAGACATTCCGGAAGAACTGCGGGTTGTGGCGCAGCTTGGTAGCGCACTTGACTGGGGGTCAAGGGGTCGCAGGTTCAAATCCTGTCAACCCGACGGTAAGCCTGATGAAACGCGAGTTTCGTCAGGCTTTTGTCGTTTAAGCGGGTGCGGGCTGAGCCTGCCGCAGAGCCCGGCCGATGCTCTAGTCACCACCCTCAAGGAAGCCGCCGTCGAGGACCCAGTTGTAGCGCAGCCTCAGTGCGCGCTCGGTGCTGGCTGCCAGCGTTGCCAGCAGCAGCACCAAGTTCGCCGATGCCGGAAGCTGGAACGGACTGGAGAACGTGCCGATGTTCTCCGCGACGGGCGGGAGCTGCATGATCTGCTCAATGATCTGCGGAACGCCGAGCACGAGCGCGACCACGAGTACGCTGGCCGATACGATGCCAACGGCACGGCTCAGCGCCGGATTGGTCCGTTCCAGTCGGGCGCGCAGTCCTTCGGCCGAGGCAGGATCAGGTAGAAGCTGTCGCTCGGACCCGTCGGGCGTCACATAGTGGCAGCGTCTGAGCCCGTAGATGCTGACCTCGACCTCGATGGCGCCACCCGGCACTGCGAACACCGCGGGAAGTTTCGATCGGGCCTGGTTGACCCCGTTGCGGTAGAGCTGCGCGCGCACTTCGCCGTCCGAATCACCCCCGGGCCGGACCTCTACGGACCAGATCTCCGGTGAACCGTCCTCGCCGGCGAGCTGCAGATGAAAGAGGGAACGCGAGAACAGCTGCCACCATCGATAGCGCGGAAGCGTATGGCCGTCCCCGGGGTCCGGCGTCTCTTTGCGTGTCACTTGTTCCTCCCGGAATCGCTTCTTCGGAGCTGCCCTGCCAGCGCGGCTACGTTCCGCCGATGGATCTTAGATCCGGCCTTTCACGTGACTCAGACCCCGACGACGAAGGTGAGGGCGGCCCAGAACAAGACGGTGGCCACTGTCGTCCATATGACGATTGCCACACCTTGCCAGAGCAGCACCCAGCCACGGGGGGTTCCGCTCGCGATGAGGATCGCGGAGGTGAACTGGGTCGGGATTGCAAGGGGACCGAGGATGCTCGCGCCGGGGACGCCGAAGCGGACGAGCCACTTCATGAAGCGCTGGCGCCCCTTGGATACGGGCTTGGCCGGCGCCGTCTCCTCGAACGCAGCGGACCCCTGGTAACCCAGGGAGGCCGGGACGCGCTCGGCGCTCCGGGCAGCCGAGACACGGTCCCTGTTGTGGTTGGTGACCGCAGTGCGGGCCCGGGAGGTGAAGAGCACCACGAGAACCACGCTCAGGAAATTGCCGACTGCGGCGGCGATACCGGCAACGATAGGGTGGAGGCCGCCGAGGATGCCGATCACGGAGGCCCCTTCGGTCTCGATGAACGGGACGGCCCCGGCGAGCATCACGATGAAGGGCCGGATGATCTCGGGCACTTGGGCCGCCAGATCCTGGAAGTTGATGATCAGTTCCTGAATGAGGTTCATGGTTCGGCGCTTCTTTCTTATGTCTTATGCGGGTCGTGGATTCGTGCGATTCTCGAAACGGTCCGGCACAAACCGTGTTCCCAGGTCTGGGCCGGGCCGTACTGCTTCGCCTGCACCGGAGTCTTCAGATTCGCAGCGGCAGCGGGGTCTTCGCATCGGTGGAAACCCCTGCCTTTCCGCCGGTTTCCGCCTAGCTGCTTGGGTCGGAGCGACTTCGATTGCGTAGGTGAAAATTGCCTACTAAGGTGCCGTCATGCTCTGAAGGGAGCGACACTGATGGACTTCCTGGGCCGCTCCGCGGACCGCGCAACGGTCGACAACCTCCTCTCGCAGGCACGTGCCGGGCTGAGCGGGGCAGTCATCGTCCGAGGGGAAGCGGGAATCGGAAAGACGGCGTTGCTCGAGTACGCCCGCGGCAGGGCTGATGCCTCGGGGTTCCGAGTAGTGTCCTCGGTCGGGGTGGAGTGCGAGACGCAGTTCGCTTTTGCCGGCCTGCATCAGTTGTGCGCGCCCCTGCTGGACCGCATGGGTGCCCTGCCCGAGCCGCAGCAGACCGCTCTGGGCGTGGCGTTCGGGCAGCGAAACGGTGCAGTACCGGATTGGTTTCTGATAGGGCTGGCCACTCTCAACCTGCTGGCCGAGGCCGCTGAGGAAGGGCCCCTTCTGTGCCTCGTTGACGATGCGCAGTGGCTGGACGAGGCGTCGGCTCAGGTCCTCACATTTGTGGCACGACGGGTCGCCGCGGAGCCGATGGCGCTGGTGTTCGCACTGCGGGAGCCCACCGACCGCGATGTGCGCGGGTTCGACGGCATACCCGGCTTACGCTTGGGCGGGCTCGACGAGGCCGACGCGCGGGAGCTGCTGGCAGCAGCCGACTACGTACCCCTGGACGACGGGATGCGCGAGCATGTCGTCGCGGAGGCGCACGGGAACCCTCTCGCGCTGCTGGAGCTGGCCCGAAGCGCGCCGGCGGCATGGGTGGCCGGCGGGTTCGAGCCGGTGCCGGGCATCACGGACCGCATCGAGGACACCTTTCGGCGCCGCGCGGACAGCCTGCCGGCACCTACTCGACTATTGCTGCTGGTTGCCGCGGCCGATTCTACCGGCGAGGTGGCGCTGCTCTGGCGTGCGGCCGCGCACCTGGGGATCGCCGGCGAGTCTGCCGCGCCCGCAGAGGCCGCCGGACTCCTGGAGATTGATACACGGGTGAGGTTTCGCCATCCGCTGGTGCGTTCAGCTGTGCTTCGGTCCGCCGCCCCGCTGGAGCGCCGCCGTGCACACGACGCGCTGGCCGCTGCCATCGATCCAGACGTCGACCCCGACCGCCGCGCCTGGCACCGGGCCCAGGCCGTGCTGGGCACCGACGAGGACGCCGCCGCTGGGCTGGTGCGGTCAGCAGACCGGGCGCGCGCCCGCGGCGGGCTGGCCGCTGCGGCGGCGTTCATGGAGCATGCGGCCAGACTGACCCCTGACCCTGCCACACGCGCGAGCCGGGCGCTGGAGGCCGCGCAGGATAAGCACGAGGCTGGTGCGGACGCCTCCGAGTTGCTGACGGTCGCTTCGGCCGGGCCGCTCGATACCCTGCAGCAGGCTCGCCTCGAACTGCTGCGCGCACGGATCGCGTTCCACCTCGCGCGCGACGCCGAAGGGCAAAGGATGCTGCTGGAAGCCGCTAAGAGCCTGGCCCCGCTGGACCCGGTGCTGTCCCGTGAGACGTATCTGCGCGCGCTCGAAGCGGCGATCGTCACCGGTGACTTCCGCCGCGGCCGCGGCATACCGGAAGTGACCGAGGCTGCCCTGACGGCGCCCGTAGCGACGGGGTCTCTGCGGCCTGCGGATCTGCTGCTCGACGGGCTTGTGACGACCTTCACTCAGGGGTATTCGGCCGGTGTGCCGGAGCTGCGGCGGGCGCTGGCGGCCTTCGGAGGCCAGGAGCAGGATGTTGATGCGCTGAGCGTCGCCGACACCTGCCGCTGGGGGTGGCTCGCCAGCCGAACCGCAATGTCGGTGTTCGACGACGAGATGCTCCACGCCGTGTCCATCCGTCATGTCCGTCTGACCCGTGAGTCCGGCGCGCTTGCCGCACTCCCGGACGCACTTCTGGGCCAATCCGTCATACAAGTGCTCTCGGGTGAGTTCGACCGCGCAGCCGAGCACGCAGCGATCGCAGCCGCGACCGAGGCTGTGCCCTTGCTGCACGCGCAGCTCCTCCTGTCTGCCTGGCGCGGCCGTCCAGACGAGACCGCCGGGATGCGCGCGAGCATTGTCCGCAAGGCTGCCGAACAGGCGCACAGCACCGAGGATGCCCTGACACAGTACGCCATGGCGGTGCTGCATAACGGTCTGGGCGACTACTCCGCAGCTCATGCCGCGGCGGCACGGGCCTTCGACACCGAAGCGGTGAGGTTCAACAACCTGGCCCACTCTGAACTCGTCGAAGCGGCGTGCCGTTCCGGCCGGCCGGAGAGTGCGGCCGATGCGCTGGAGCAACTCACTTCACGCGCCCTCGCCAGCGGTACGCCGTGGGGGCTCGGTCTGGCGGCGCGTTCACGGGCTTTGACCTCTACGGGGACAGCCGCTGAGGAACACTTCCGCGAGGCGATCGAACAACTCAACCGCTGCCGGATAACCACCCATCTCGCCCGAACGCACCTCGTCTACGGCGAGTGGCTCCGCCGCGAGGGCCGCCGCCAGGACGCCCGCGAACAGCTCCGCACCGCGCACGAACTGTTACTGGACATGGGCGCCGAGGCGTTCGCCGCCCGCGCCGCCCGCGAACTTCGCGCCACCGGCGAGCACCCCCGCAAGCGAAGCGCCCAGCCGGCCGACTCCCTCACCGCCCACGAGATGCACATCGCCCGGCTGGTGGCCACCGGTGCAACCTCCCGCGAAGTCGCCACGGAACTCTTTCTCAGCCCACGGACGATTGATGCCCACCTCCGCAATATTTTCCGCAAAATGGGCGTCACCTCGCGCCGTCAGCTCCGCGAGCTGTCCCTTTCCTGACGCCCGCGGGCGTGACGGTCGAGGCCCCGCCACTAGAGCGTGCCGACGTCGTCGGCAACCGCCCCCATCCGCCCCTCGAACTGGTGCCCGCCGGACGTATGACGGCGGACTTGCGCCTGCGGCAACCGGGCCGTGTGCCGGTCCAGATGGCCGATGGGCACCACATCGTCGTCGACGCAATGGTGGAGCCAGACCGGGAAACCGGTCGGCAGCTTGGCGTCCGCAGGCAGCGTGTACTCCGCCTGCCAGCCCTCCGACCCCCAGAAAGGCATTGCCAGGAGGGCGAGTCCCAGCGGCGCCGTGCCCTGAAATCCATCGGCGAGGTGAAGCAGGGCCATCGACGCCCCGAAGGAATGCCCGACGATGACCAGGTCAGGGGCGAGGGCGTTCCGGTGCCGTTCGATCTCGCTCCGCCAGCCCGCGGCTGACATGTCCTCGTCGGGGAAGCGGGGCGCCGTAACGGGCAGGCCGAGGCGGGTGTGCAGTTCTTCTGCGAGGGGTAGGTCGTCCTGGTAGCCGCCGGCTCCATGGACGAAGAGCATCTCCATGCGTTCTCCCGGGATTTCATTGCCGTGCCGGGTTTGGGTTGAGAACGTCACCTGTTCCTGCAAGCCAGCTTGGTCTTCCGCCCGCTGGTCAGTCAAGGCTGCACGGTCACGCGGCGTCGAACCCGAGTTGGAGCTCGCACTGATCGCACAACAATGGTGGGTTGAAGCCCGCCCCGGTTCAAATCATGCGGATACGCTCTGGACATGTGGTCATGAGCCACGAAAAGGGCCATCCCGCAGCTACAGCATGCGGGATGGCCCTCGAGGATTTTGCTGGCGAGGCCTGAACTACTGGTTCAGGTTTTGAATCGCGTAATCCGCCTCAGCCGGAGTGAACTTTTCTCCGTATTCGGAAACCAGCTGGTCGTAGACGGCATCCGGAGACATGGCCATCGTCTCCTGATAAGTTTTCGCCTTCTCCAGCGCGTTCTTGTTCCAGTCCGTCTTCACGTTATCGACGGCATATTGTGCGGCCTCGGGTGAAAATTTCCCACCATATTCGGAAGTCAGCTGGTCATAGAGTCCGACTTTGGACATGTGCATTGTGTTCGCGTAGGTGTCGGCCTGACGAAGTGCCGACTTGAATTCAACGGGAACAGAATTTTCAGCAGGGGCAGGAGCAGCGGGACTGGGGGCAGCCGGTTCCTTTGCAGGTTCCGGCTCCTTTACAGGTTCCGGGGCCGTAGTCGAGGGTGCCGCCTCTGAGGACGTCTCAGATGTTTGGGTCTCGTCGGTTGAGGATGCAGTACTGCTGTCATCAGACCCACCCGTAAGAGAGGACACGCAGCCGCCAAAAAAGAGGATTAGGACAATGGCGACAACCCACGGCCACTTTTTGCGTTTTTTCTTAGTAGGTACAGAGGCGGGGCCGGGTGTGGGATATTCTCCCTGGGGAGAATGATCTTTGGGGAAATCGGACATGGGTGTCTCCTAAATAAACAATTAGACACTGAGTATATCCGTCAAATGCTTAAGCATGTGTTATGGATGTGGGTGTGTTCTTGCCTAGAGCCGACGGGACCATCTCAGCGCCGCATTCCTCGGTGCTAAAAGCAGAGCTCGACGGCGGAGCGCAGGCAAACTAACGATGCGGCCGGAAGGTGGGTCCCACACTGTGGCAGTACCGGTCGCGGCACAAATCCGGCGGAGAGTAGGTGTAGGGATCCATGGCCTATTATCAGCAAACGCAACGAATCCCGCTTCTTCCGTGCATCGGTTGACTGAATGCTATTCCGCGTGATTGCAGGGCCCTGTTAGCCTCGTCCGTCCGGGCGTCCCGGCGTCCGCCATCCAGATTGCATCGGAGAAGGAGCGGGTCCATGGCTGCGGTGATCCCATCCCGGAAGGTCATTATCCATGGCGCCGGCGGTGCGATCGGCGGTGCCGTAGCGGAGGAATTTGCCCGCCGCGGGGCGGAGCTGTTCCTCGCCGGGCACCGCCTGGACTCCGTTAATACGACGGCGGACCGCATCCGCGCCATGGGCGGCGGGCCGGTGCATACGGCAGAAGTCGATGCCTCCGATCCGGCGGCCGTGGACGCGCACGCCGGCGCCGTCGTCGACGCCGCAGGACGGATCGACGCCGTGCTCAACGCGGCCGGCCTCCCCGCGGTGCAAGGCGTCCCGCTGCTCGATATGTCCGTGGACGACGTCGTCTCGCCGGCAGCAGGCTGGCTGCGCACACAGTTCATCACCTCGCGGGCCGCTGCCGTACACATGGTTGGACGCGGAAGCGGAACGGTCCTGCTGCTGTCCGCCTCGCCGGCGAGGGTCTCCATTGCCGGAGTGGGCGGCTTCGCAGCGGCTTGTGCCGCCGTCGAAGCACTCACGCGGACCCTTGCCGCTGAGCTGGGCCCTTCGGGAGTAAGGGTTGTCTGCCTTCGCCTGCAGCGCATCCTGGAAACCATCGGAAGCACACCGGACCTGCCGATGGCACTGGACGAGTTCACCCGCTTCCTGGAATCCCTCACCACCACCGGAACCCTCCCGACCCTCAAGGAGGTGGCCGAAGCAGCGGTCTTTCTGGTCGAGGGCGGCGCCGGGAGTATGAACGGGGCCGTCCTGAACCTCACGAGCGGGATGAGCGTCGATTGATACCCGGATCATCGGTGCGACAGGGAACCGTGAGGCTTGCGGCTGCGGGCCCCGGGAGTGCCGGTGCGGGTTCCCGTCGGAGCAAGGCACGACGCCGGTTCGCCGCCCTCGCGGCTGTCACGGTCGCGGTGGCCGCTGTGGCCGGGTGTACTGAAGACGGCCGGCCGGGACCGGAGTCGCCGATTTCCGTTTCGCCCGGACTGGAAGTGGAAAGACCGGAAACGGAAGTCCTCGCCACCGGTCTCGACGCCCCGTGGTCCATCGCGTTCCACGAGGGCATCCCGCTGGTCAGTGAGCGGGACTCTGCACGAATCCTGGAGCTCGACGCGGCCGGTAACGCCCGCGAGGCCGGCACCATCGAGGGCGCCGTAGGCAGGGGAGAGGGAGGGCTTCTCGGCATCGCCGTCCAGGACGGGTACCTGTATACCTATTTCACCGGGGACGCCGGGAACCGGATCGAACGCCGCAGCATCACCGGTGACCCCGGGTCATTGGCGCTGGGCGAAGCGGAAACCATCCTCGACTCAATCCCCGCCGGCCCGGTCCACAACGGTGGCCGCCTTGCGTTCGGCCCGGACGGCATGCTGTACGCCACCACTGGCGACGCCGGCAGCCGGGACAGCGCGCAGGACCGGGATTCGCTCTCGGGCAAGATCCTGCGGATGAACCCGGACGGCAGCAACCCGGAGGACAACCCCTTCCCGGGAACGCTCGTGTACAGCTATGGACACCGCAACCCGCAGGGCATCGCCTGGGACAGCGACGGCGTCCTCTATGCGAGCGAGTTCGGACAGAACACCTGGGATGAACTGAACGTCATCGAGCCCGGCGGGAACTACGGCTGGCCCGAGGTCGAAGGCATAGCAGGAGAGGAAGGCTTCATTGACCCGGTCCAGCAGTGGACGCCCGGGGAAGCCAGTCCGAGCGGCATCGCCGTGGCGGGTGGCACTCTGTATATTGCCAACCTGCGCGGCGAACGGCTGCGGGAGGTCCCGCTCGATGATCTGAGTACCTCCATCGAGCAGCTTGCCGGCGAATACGGCCGGCTGCGCGACGTCGTCAACGCTCCGGACGGCAGTCTGTGGATCCTGACGAACAACACCGACGGCCGCGGCCGTCCGGGGCAGGACGACGACCGGATTCTCCGCCTGGAAACGGATTAGGCGAGTCGTCTCCGCATCAGCCACCGGGTTTTCCCGCCGGATTTCGACGCCGTCTCCGCCACGCGTTCGAAGCCGGCTGCCTCGAACAGCGCAGTAGTGCCGACGTACGCGAGCGAGGAACCGATCCTGCCGCCGGCGGCGTCGATCGGGTAGGCCTCCAGCGCCGGAGCGCCGGCAGAACGGGCATAGTCGACAGCGCCGTGGAGCAGGTGCCGGGCCAGTCCCTGCCGGCGGAACTGCGGACGGATGACCAGGCAGACCACGCTCCACACCGGAACATCGTCGACGGCGGGGATGGTCCGTGAGGACCGCAGCCGGTGGTGGCTGGCGCGCGGGCTCACCGAACACCAGCCCGCGGCCTCGCCGTCCACGTAGGCGACGACGCCGGGCGGGGTGCCCTCCTCCGCATACCGGCGCAGCCTGCCCTGCTGGTCAGCGCCGGCGAGAGCACGGAACTCCGACGTCGGGAGACGGTAGCTGAGGCACCAGCAGGCCCTGGGCATCGGGGCTCTTCGGCGCAAGGACCGCCGCGACGTCGTCGAACCGGTCGGCGGAGGCGGGATGGACCTCGATCATTTTCGCAGGCTCCTGGGTTTAGGGGCCCGGCTACACATTCGGCCCCAATCCCTCGTACCGTAGCCTGCGCCTCCGGGCAGCGGAAGCGGACCCGGGGTAGCCGGGCAGCAGTGGCGAACCCTGCCCGTGAGCGCTGTCCGAACCGCCTGATCAGCCGAATAGTCCAGTGGATGACCGGTGAAATTAACCGTGGGTGGATTTCCCCCTGGCGTGTGGCAACGGGTACTACTGAGGGCTCTGGGGCTGGGGTGAAACAATGTGCCTTTATTACGCTTGTGGACAACATAGCGTGGTGTAAGCGTCATCCGCATGCATACAAAACGCCTCCCACATGCCCTTGCCACTACATCGATCTGCAGCCTTGCGGCAGCTTTCGCCCTTGTCGGTTCCCTGGCCGCCGCCCCGACGGCTGCAGCACAGGGTCCGGCGGCCTCCGTTCGGGTCAACGCCGCCGCGCCAATGGAATCAGGTGTACTGCTGGCCGTTTCCGACCCTACGCCCACGTGCCGGATGACGCCGACGCCGACGCCGACCCCAACCGGGACGCCGACTCCGACCGGGACGCCGACGCCCACGGTCACTCCGACTGGTACCCCAACACCGACGGGAACTCCAACCCCGACGGTCACTCCGACGGGTACCCCGACGTCGACCCCGACGGTTACCCCAACACCGACGGGAACCCCGTCGCCGAGCGACTCTCCGTCCCCGAGCGATACCCCGTCCCCGAGCGATACCCCGTCCCCGAGCGATACCCCGTTGCCGAGCGACTCTCCCTCCCCGAGCGACACTCCGACGGGCACCCCTTCAGCTTCATCGGGCACAACGGGAATGGGTGCCGAGGTAGCCATGGTCCAGGTCGTGTCCATCACTCCGCCGTGCATGGGTTCCGCAGGAGCGTCCCGTGATGTGAGCCCCGATCTGGCAGGCACCGGAGCCTCCGGCACATCGCTCGCCCTGCTCGGAGCCGGAGGCCTTCTTGTTGCGGGTGCTGCCGGCGTGTACTTCACGCGTCGCCGCGAAGTCCAGGAATCGTAGGCATAGCCACCCCCAAGAGCCCGGTAGGCGAACGGCAGCCGGACCCCATCCCGGGTCCGGCTGCTGTTTATCCATGCGCCGAACATGCTGCTCCCTCTGGAACCGTCGAGCCGGTCGCCGTATCCTCCTTCCTATGACTTCCACGTGTAGGACTTCCTCCCGCGCATTCGACTGCGCGTTCTTCGTGCGCGACCGCCGCCGCTGACGGCGGGCGGCGCCTCCACTCGTGGTACCGCGCGCCGTCGTTCCGGATGCCAGGCACCCGGAAGGCGTCATCTGCCTGAAGGGTGCTCCAAGTCGCGGCGATTGGAGCGCTCGTGGGAGCGAGAAGCCAGTATGGCGGCCGGGAAGAGCTCGGCCAGAATTTCCTGATCCACCAACCCACCATCCGTTTGGTCCTTGGCCTGGTCCGTTCCTCGGGCGGCGGGAGCATCCTCGAACTCGGTGCCGGCGACGGCGCCCTGACCCGTCCGCTTGCAGCCCTCGGCCGCGACCTGCTGGCCATTGACTTGGATTCAGGCTGAGTAGGACGACTGCAACGGCGTCTGCCCACAGTCCGGGTACTGCAGGCAGATGCCCTGGCCGTGCCCTTCGACCGCCCGGTGATTGTGGGCAATATTCCTTTTCACCTGACTACCCCGATCCTGCGCCGCCTGCTGGCAACGGGTACCTGGACCCATGCGGTGCTGCTGACCCAGTGGGAGGTTGCCCGCAAGCGGGCCGGAGTGGGTGGGGGAACCCTGCTGACGGCCCAGGCCTCTCCCTGGTTCGGCTTCGATCTTCGCGGCCGGGTGCCCGCAGCCGGGTTCCGCCCCCGGCCCGCCGTCGACGGCGGCATCCTTAGTGTCCGGCGGCGCCCGGTCCCGCTGCTGGACCCGCAGGACCGGACACCCTACGAGCGGTTTGTGCGCGCCATCTACAACGGACCCGGAGCTGGGCTGGGGGAGATCCTGGGCCGGTATCTTGGGTCGGCACGGACCGCACGGACCGCATTGGCCGCTGCGGGAGTTCCGCTGCAGGCACTGCCCAGGGATGCAGCAGCCGTGCAGTGGCCGCTTTTGTGGCAGGCAGTCGTGGACCAGCCCAGCGTCCGGGCAGGCAACCGTCCCCGCCAGCGGGCCGGCAGCTGAGCCAGGCCAGCCGGGGCGCATGCATCGCGGCCGGCCAGTGAGCTTCGGATTCGGCAAGGGCGGTAATCGGCGGTCCTGTTACGGCGCGTTGACGCCCTCCCGCACCTGATTACTACCTCCTGCGCGGAGAAGCCGTAAGCAGTACTTGTTAATCAGTGCCACAGCGGGCCTGTAACGGGTAGGCTGATACAGCAGGTAAGGCAGAAACAGTCATCGGAACCGGGTCAGCCAGATATTTTGGCTGATCAGTTTTCTTTTTGGGGAGGAAATTGCACATGGCGGGCGAGCAGTACAGCGCCGAACGAGCGGGCAACCGACAGGCGCCCGGCACGGAAGACACCACATCCATCAGTCTTCCCCCGATGTCCGATTCCACATCGGTTGAGCCCAAGCTGACCCCGGACGAGCGAGCCGCCGTCGCGGCCCTCCCTGCGCGCTCAGCCCTGCTGATTGCCCACAGCGGTCCGAACGCCGGTGCACGCTTCCTGCTGGACCAGGACGTCACTACTGCCGGCCGGCACCCCAACGCAGACGTTTTCCTCGATGACGTCACTGTTTCGCGCAAGCATGTTGAGTTCCGCCGTACCCCCGAGGGGTTCCGCGTGGTGGATTCCATGAGCCTGAACGGCACGTACGTCAACCATGACCGGGTCGACAGTGTGCTGCTGCGTACCGGGAGCGAAGTGCAGATCGGTAAGTTCCGACTCACTTTTTACGCTGCCCGCCCCGCAACTGCCGGAAACTAGGCTCAGGCCCCGGCGTAGGGCAGATAAGGTAGTAGACATGTCAGCATCACAGTCCGTCAGGCGCACCACCGGACCGGAACGGCTGCGTGGCAGGGTGCTGAATATCGGCGAGGTCCTGGGCGAGCTCAGCACGGACTTCCCTGCCATCAGCGCATCCAAGATCCGTTTCCTTGAGGAAAAAGGCCTGGTGACGCCGCAGCGCACGGCCGCCGGTTACCGCAAGTACAGTACGGCCGACGTCGAGCGTCTTCGGTTTGTGCTGGCATTGCAGCGCGACCAGTACCTGCCGCTGAAGGTCATCAAGGATTATCTGGACGCGATTGACCGGGGAGAGCGGCCCGAGTCGCTTCCCGGCGGTATGTCCCTTGCCCCGCGCGTCGTTTCGGACCAGCTGGCCGGAGAGCTTGCTGCCCGCGCCCATGCCCGCACCTTGACCTTCCAGGAGCTGGTTAAGGAATCCGGCGCGAGCACGGAATTGGTGCACAGCCTGGTCAGCTACGGACTGATCACCAGCGGCGATGAAAACTATGACGAGCATGCCCTAAAGGTGGCCAAGGCCTGTGTCCAGCTCGAGGCGCACGGCATCGAACCGCGGCACCTGCGTCCCTTCCGGGCGGCAGCGGACCGCGAGCTCGGACTGGTTGAACGCGTGGTTGCCCCGGTCGCCTCCCGCCGGGACGTCGCCTCGAAGGCGCGCGCCGCTGAGACCGCCCGCGAGATCAGCGACCTGTGCCTGAGCCTGCACAGCGCTTTGGTGCATGGGCAAATAGCGCGGATGGAGGGCTGAGATGCAGGAAGTTGAAGTTGTCGGCGTGCGGATTGAACTCCCGTCCAATCAGCCGCTGGTCCTGCTTAAGGAAGTCAACGGTGAACGGCACCTTCCTATCTGGATCGGCGCCCCGGAAGCCAGCGCCATCGCCTTTGTGCAGCAGGGGATCGTTCCGCCGCGGCCCATGACACATGACCTGCTGGTGAACCTGATCCACGCGCTGAAACGCGAAGTGACACTCGTCCGGCTGATCTCCGTGGAAGACACCGTGTTCCACGCGGAGATCCTTTTCGAGGACGGAACAGCCGTGAATTCGCGGGCATCCGACGCGATTGCCGTTGCCCTGCGGATCCCGTGCCCTATTTACTGCGCGGACGAAGTCCTGAATGAGGCCGGCGTCCGGATTGCCGACGCGGACCCCGAAGACGATGAAGAGCAGGACAACGCGGAGCAGGAGATGCGCCAGTTCCGCGAATTCCTGGCCGACGTCGAGCCTGAAGACTTCGAACGCTGACCGGTTTTCCGCCTCTGCCTCCGACACGCCTGCGGAAAAGTTCCCGGCATCTTTGACCTTGGTGCCAGTCGGTTCTAACGTCGAAGAATAGAGTTCCCATTGCACCGGGGGAGTTCTCGGGGCACACTGAAGAAGCCCTGACAGCTCCGGCCTGTGCCGACCCCCAGGGGAACCGTTACTAGGAGGCACACGTGAGTCCGAAAGGCGATGCCGGCGAACACGCCGCAGCACCGGGGAGCATCCCTTCCCAGAGCGCCCAGGGCTTGCTGTTCACCGAGGACCTGCCTCTTCTCGATGAAGACGCAGGCTACCGTGGCCCCACCGCCTGCAAGGCTGCAGGGATAACTTACCGCCAGTTGGATTACTGGGCGCGCACCGGCCTCGTGGAACCTGCGGTACGAGGTGCATCCGGTTCCGGCACGCAGCGCCTCTACGGTTTCCGCGACATCCTGGTCCTGAAAGTCGTCAAGCGGCTGCTGGACACCGGTGTATCACTCCAGCAGATCCGAACTGCCGTGGAGCACCTGCGGGAACGTGGAGTCGAGGACCTGGCACAGATCACCTTGATGAGCGACGGCGCCAGCGTGTACGAGTGCACTTCCGCCGACGAGGTCATCGACCTGGTCCAGGGCGGCCAGGGCGTCTTCGGCATAGCCGTGGGCCGGGTCTGGCGCGAAGTCGAGGGCAGCCTCGCACAGTTGCCCAGTGAGCACGTCAATGAGCAGGACTTTCCCGGAGACGAACTGAGCCAGCGCCGCATCGCCCGCAAAATCAGTTAGGGCGCACAGCTCAGTTAGGGCGCATAGCTCAGTTAGGGCGCACAGCCCAGTTAGGGCAACGCACAGGTTCTACAGACCATTAACGTTGAAGGGCATCCCCGCGGGGATGCCCTTCAACGTTTGTCCAGTTGCTTGTAGCCTGCCGGGGCTAGGCCACCGGGCGGCGCATCACGCGGTTGCGCACGCTGCCGGAATCCATCAGGTTCTTCATCAAGGCGTCGAAGGTTCCGGCGGCCTGTTTGGCTGATTCGCCCGGCCAGTGATGCACCGAATGGGCGGCACCCTGGATCTGCTGCCAGTTCGCCTGTTCCGCAATGGTGGGCGTGAGGAGCAGGTCACCGAACATCTGCTTCATTTCGGCAAGCCGGAAAACGTGCTCGTTGGAGCTGGGCCGCACCCGGTTGGCGATGATTCCGGCGGGGGCCAGATTGGGAGCGAATTCCTCCCGGAACAGTTCGAGCGCACGCATGGTCCGCTCGGTGCCGGCCACCGAAAACAGCCCAGGTTCCGCAACGAGCAGTACCCGGTTGCTGGCGGTCCAGGCCATGCGGGTGAGGCCGTTCAGCGACGGCGGGCAGTCGATGAGGACCAAGCCGTATCCGGATACCCGGGACAGCAGGGTGGTCAGGCGTCGAAGATCGCGCTTGCCCAGGTCCGGACGGTCGTAAATACCCGAGTAGGCCGAGCCCATGGCAACATCCAGGACGGGCTTCCGGCCTTCTGAATTCTTCGCAAGGCGGCGGGCGTTCGCTACCCAGCCGCTGGGGATCACATGATCCGAAAGCTGTGCCCGACGGGCTGTCCGGAGCATCTCGCCGATTCCGAGCTGGTTGCCTGCGCTGACGCCCAAACCGGTGGTGGCATCGGCGTGCGGGTCCAGGTCCACGACGAGCGTAGGAATGCCGGCGGCCAGCGCTGCGGATGCCAGGCCGAGGGTGACGGAGGTCTTGCCGACGCCGCCCTTCAGGCTGCTGATGCTCACTACTTGCACTTGATGAACCAAAACCTAACGTGTCTAGGGATCACTGGACGCTGCTGACTCATTCTATGTGACGCATACCCGTTACCTTGGCAGCGGGCTTTTACAGGGGTGGCGCTTAGACTGGTGCCACTGTGATGTCGAACACGGCAGCTCCGGAGTCCGCCTGTCGGCGGGACCCCGGTCCGGCTTGAGGTTTTCCTCTCGCGCCGTGGGTAAAATCCGTTATTGGCGGTATCTGTCCGGGTGCCCCACCGCAATTGATCCAGGAGACCCATGTTCTCGAAGATTTTGGTAGCGAACCGGGGCGAGATCGCCATTCGCGCCTTCCGCGCCGCCTATGAGCTCGGCGCCAAGACCGTGGCCGTGTTTCCCCAGGAGGACCGGAATTCCATCCACCGCCAGAAGGCCGACGAGGCCTACCTGATCGGGGAAGAGGGACATCCGGTCCGGGCGTATCTGGACGTTGACGAGATTATCCGGGTAGCCAAGGAATCCGGCTGTGACGCCATCTACCCCGGTTACGGGTTCCTTTCCGAAAACGCGCATCTGGCACGCGCCGCCGCCGACGCGGGCATCACCTTTGTGGGCCCCGCGGCGGACATCCTGGAACTGGCCGGACACAAGGTCCATGCCCTGAACGCGGCTCGCAAGGCAGGCATCCCGGTTCTGCGCTCCACCGAGCCGAGCGACGACGTCGAGAAGCTGCTCAGCGAGGCAGAGGACATCGGCTTCCCCATCTTCGTCAAGGCCGTGGCCGGCGGCGGCGGCCGCGGGATGCGCCGGGTGGACACCGCGGACAAGCTGCCCGAAGCCCTGCAGGCGGCCATGCGGGAGGCTGAGACAGCCTTCGGCGACGCGACCGTGTTCCTGGAGCAGGCAGTCCTGCGTCCCCGGCACATCGAAGTGCAGATCCTGGCCGATGCGGACGGCAACATCGTGCACCTGTTCGAACGGGACTGCTCCCTGCAGCGCCGCCACCAGAAGGTGGTGGAGATAGCGCCGGCGCCCAATCTGGATGAGAACATCCGCCAGGCCCTGTACCGGGACGCGGTGAAGTTCGCCAAGGCCCTGAACTACGTCAACGCGGGAACCGTGGAGTTCCTCGTGGACACTGTCGGTGAACGCGCCGGCCAGCACGTCTTTATCGAAATGAACCCCCGGGTCCAGGTGGAACACACCGTTACCGAGGAAATCACCGACGTCGACATCGTCCAGTCCCAGCTGCGGATCGCGGCAGGTGAGACGCTGGCCGATCTGGGCCTGCAGCAGGATGAACTGCAGGTCCGCGGCGCCGCCCTCCAGTGCCGCATTACCACCGAGGACCCGGCGAACGGGTTCCGGCCCGACGTCGGCCGGATCACCGCGTACCGTTCCGCCGGCGGCGCCGGGGTGAGGCTGGACGGCGGCACCGTCTATGCGGGCGCTGAAATCAGCCCGCACTTCGATTCGATGCTGGTCAAGCTGACCTGCCGGGGACGGACCTACCCCATAGCGGTCAACCGGGCCCGGAGGGCGCTGGCCGAGTTCAGGATCCGCGGCGTTGCCACCAACATTTCCTTCCTGCAGGCGGTCCTGGATGATCCGGACTTCGTTGCCGGGGACGTAGCCACGTCGTTTATCGAGGAACGCCCCGAACTGCTTAATGCCCGCGGCTCGGCGGATCGGGGTACGAAGCTGCTCAATTGGCTCGCCGATGTCACCGTGAATAAGCCCTACGGCGATCCCGTTGCGCATATCGACCCGGCGGAGAAGCTGCCCGCCGATCTGCCGGACGCCGGGCCGGGCTCCCGGCAGCGGTTGCTGGAACTCGGCCCCGAGGGTTTCGCCGCGGACCTGCGGCAGCGGACCGAACTGGCCGTCACCGACACCACTTTCCGCGACGCCCACCAGTCCCTGCTGGCCACCCGTGTGCGGACCAGGGACCTGACCGCGGCGGCGCCGGCCGTAGCAGCCCTGACTCCGGAACTGCTGTCCGTGGAGGCCTGGGGCGGTGCCACGTACGACGTCGCCCTGCGCTTCCTGGGCGAGGACCCGTGGGAGCGGCTCGCCGCCCTGAGGCACCAGCTGCCCAACATCTGCATCCAGATGCTGCTTCGTGGACGGAACACGGTGGGCTACACGCCATACCCGACCGAAGTCACCGAAGCCTTCGTGGAGGAAGCCGCGGCTACCGGCGTCGACATTTTCCGCATCTTCGACGCGCTGAATGATGTGTCCCAGATGGAGCCTGCCATCCAGGCCGTCCGCAAGACCGGCACGGCCGTCGCCGAAGTAGCCCTCTGCTACACCGGCGACATGCTGAACCCTCATGAGGACCTCTACACGCTGGACTACTACCTGGACCTGGCGCAGAAAATCGTGGACGCCGGCGCGCACATCCTGGCTATCAAGGACATGGCGGGCCTGCTGCGGCCGGCTGCAGCGGCCAAGCTGGTCGCTGCGCTGCGGGAACGTTTCGACCTGCCTGTCCACCTGCACACGCATGACACCGCCGGAGGCCAGCTGGCAACCCTGCTGGCCGCGGCCGAGGTGGGGGTGGACGCCGTGGACGTTGCCAGCGCGCCGCTGGCGGGCACCACCAGCCAGCCGTCCATGTCCTCGTTGGTCGCCGCGCTGACCAATACCGAACGGGATACCGGCATCAGCCTGGACGCCGTAGGCGCACTGGAACCGTATTGGGAGGCCGTGCGGCGTGTGTACGCGCCGTTCGAATCCGGGTTGGCGGGTCCCACCGGCCGCGTGTACCGCCACGAAATTCCGGGCGGCCAGCTTTCCAACCTGCGCCAGCAGGCGATTGCCCTGGGGCTGGGGGAGCGGTTCGAAGCCATTGAGGACATGTACACCGCCGCCGACCGGATCCTGGGCCGCCTGGTGAAGGTCACGCCGTCGTCGAAGGTGGTGGGGGACCTGGCCCTCCAGCTGGTCGGCTCCAACGTCTCCCCGGAGGACTTCGAGGAGAACCCGCAGAACTACGACATTCCGGATTCCGTGATCGGCTTCCTCAGCGGTGAACTCGGCGATCCGCCCGGAGGCTGGCCGGAGCCCTTCCGGACCAAGGCGCTGCAGGGCCGCAAGGTCAAGGCCCGCGACGTCGAACTGACCGAGGTGGACAAGGCCGGGCTGCACGCCGATTCGGCCACCCGGCAGGAAACCCTGAACCGGCTGCTCTTTGCCGGCCCGGCCAAGGAATTCGCGACCGTCCGTGAAACCTACGGCGACGTTTCCGTACTGGAGACCCGGGACTACCTGTACGGGCTGCGGCGCGGGGAAGAGCACGTCATCGAACTGGAAAAGGGCGTGCGGCTGATCGCTGCGCTGGACGCGGTGTCCGAGCCGGATGAAAAGGGCATGCGCACGGTCATGACCACCCTGAACGGGCAGATGCGGCCGGTCTCGGTCCGGGACCGCAGCATCGAAAGCACCACGAAATCGGCGGAACGGGCAGATCCGGCGGAAGCCGGCCAGGTTGCGGCACCGTTTGCCGGTGCGGTCACGGTCACGGTTAAGGAGGGTGCAGAGGTCGCCGCAGGAGAGACCGTCGCCACCATCGAGGCAATGAAGATGGAGGCTTCCATCACGGCACCGGTTGCCGGAACCGTGGAACGGGTCGCCATCTCCCGGGTGGAGCAGGTCCAGGGCGGGGATCTGCTGCTGGTCATCGCCCCGAAATAAGCACCGGCTTCCGGTGCGAAATGAACGTTGGACCGTGACTGCATAGACTGAAGAGCGTGACTCACTTCGATCTGGCCATCATTGGTTCCGGCTCCGGCAACTCGATCATCACCCCGGACTGGGACGGCAAAAAGGTAGCGATCATCGACGGAGGCACGTTCGGAGGAACGTGCCTCAACGTCGGGTGCATCCCGACGAAGATGTTCGTGTATCCCGCCCAGCTCGCGGCAGCAGCTGTGGACGGCGCGCGGCTGGGCGTGGACACGGTGTCGGCCGGGGTCCGGTGGCGGGACATCCGGGACCGGGTCTTCACCCGCATCGACGCGATTTCCGACGGCGGGCGCCGCTACCGGGACGAGGAGCTGGACAACGTCACGCTGTTCAGTGAATACGTCCGCTTCGTCTCGCCGCACGCACTCGTCACGGCGTCGGGGCAGGAGATCACCGCCGATGAAATCGTGGTGGCCGCCGGATCCCGTCCGGTCCTGCCGGATGTGCCGGGGATGGACCTTCCCCAGGTGCATACCTCGGACACGGTGATGCGTATCGATGAGCTGCCGGCGCGCGTCCTGATCATCGGGGGCGGATATATCGCGGCGGAGTTCGGCTTCGTTTTCTCCGCCTTCGGGTCGGACGTCACCCTGGCCGTGCGGTCGGGGGCGCTGCTTCGGTCCCTGGACGAAACCGTGTCCGAGCGCTTCACCGCGGAAGCCGCCAAGCAGTGGAACGTGCAGTTCGAAACCACCGTGGACTCACTGGTGGAGAACGCCGACGGTTCCGTGCACGCCGTGCTCTCCGGCCCCGCCGGAGAGTCGGCCCTGGACGTGGACCTGGTGCTGGTGGCGACCGGCCGAACTCCCAACACCGACCGGCTGGACGTCACAGCCGCCGGTTTTGACCTCACCGCGGACGGCCGGCTGGCCGTGGACGGCTACGGCAGGGTGCTGGCATCCGGCGCTCCGGTGGAGGGGATCTGGGCGCTGGGCGACATCAGCAGCCCCTACCAGCTCAAGCACGTGGCCAACCATGAGGCGCGGGTGGTGGCGCACAACCTGGTGCACCCCGGGGACCTCCGCGCCATGGACCACCGCTTCGTGCCCGCGGCCGTCTTCAGCAGCCCGCAGATTGCGAGCGTCGGGATGACCGAGGACCAGGCCATCGCCGATACGGAAGCCCGCGGCCTCGAACTCGCCCTGGCCGTGCAGGAATACGGGTCGACGGCGTACGGCTGGGCAATGGAGGATTCCACCGGATTCGTGAAACTGCTGGCGGAAAAGGAAAGCGGCCGGCTGCTCGGCGCCCACATCATGGGACATGAGGCGTCCATGCTGATCCAGCCCTTGGTGCAGGCGATGGAGTTCGGCTTGGATGCCGCCACCATGGCCCGCGGGCAGTACTGGATCCACCCGGCACTGACGGAAGTGGTCGAAAACGCGCTGCTTTCGCTGAAGACAAAGGAAACGCCGGGCAGGAACCGGCTCTAGGGGAGTCGGTTCCTGCCCGGCGCGCGGATAAATCAGACCCGCTGCCCGCTGTAGATGTCGTCGATGACGTCGGAGAAGTCCCGGATCACCTGGGCGCGCTTGATCTTCAGTGACGGTGTCAGGTGGCCGCTGGTCTCGGTGAAGTCGGTCGGAACCACGCGGAACTGCTTGATCGCCTCGGCGGAGGACACCTTCTTGTTGGCGCGGTCCACCAGGGCCTGGAGTTCCTTCTGCAGCTCATCGGTCTTGGCCACTTCGGTCACCGTCATGGTGGCCGGCAGCTTGTGCCGCCCCAGCCAGCCGGGAAGTGCCTCTTCGTCGAGGGTGATGAGGGCCGATATGAACGGCTTGGCGTCCCCGACCACCACGCACTGGGACACGATCGAATCGGCGCGGATGGAATCCTCCAGCTGGGAGGGAACCACGTTCTTGCCGCCGGCGGTGATGATGATTTCCTTCTTTCGGCCGGTGATCTTCAGGAAGCCGTCCGAGTCGAGTTCGCCGATGTCACCGGTATGGAACCAGCCGTCGGTGAACGTGTCCGCCATCAGTTCCGGGCGGTTGTAGTAGCCCTTCATCACGCTGATGCCCTTGGCCAGGATCTCGCCGTCGTCGGCGATCTTGACGCTGTTCCCGGGAAGGGGCGCGCCCACGGTGCCCAGCTTGACGAGCTGCGGGGTGTTGGTGGTGAGCGGAGCCGTGGTTTCGGTCAAACCGTAGCCTTCCAGCACCAGCAGTCCGATGCCGTGGAAGAAGTGCCCCAGCCGTTCGCCCAGCGGAGCCCCGCCGGAGACGGCGTACTTCACGTTGCCGCCCATGGCCTCACGGATCTTGCCGTAGAGCAGGCGGTCGAAGAGGGCATGCTTCAGGGTGAGGCTCAGTGGAACCTTGCCCTCCTGCTTCGCCTTCGACCAGGCTACGGCGGTCGCGACGCCGGCGTGGAAGATCTTGCCCTTGCCGCCGTCTTCGGCCTTCAGCATGGAGGCATTGAAGACCTTCTCGAGGACGCGGGGAACCACCAGGATGAAGCTGGGCTTGAAGCTCTGCAGGTCGGGCAGCAGGTTCTTTACATCGGGGGTGTGTGCCACGGTGGCGCCTGTGGCCACGCACAGCACGGAAATGAAACGGGCGAGGACGTGTGCCAGGGGCAGGAACATGATTGTCTGCGAGCCCTCGGTGGCAACCTCGGGCTCGGCCAGCTCGGAGTTCCGGGACACATCGACGAAGTTGGCGTGCGTGAGTTCGCAGCCCTTCGGCTTGCCCGTGGTTCCGGACGTATAAATAATCGTCGCCAGGTCGGTCATCTGTGCGGTGGAGCGGCGCTTCTCGAGATCTTCATCACTCACCGACGCGCCGTCGGCGCGCAGGGTGTCGAGTCCGCCGCCGTCGATCTGCCACACGTTGGCGACCATGGAAAGGTCTTCGTCCGCTGCAGCCGTGCGGACAATGTTCTCGTGCCGGGCAGCTTCAACCACAATGCCGACGGCGCCGGAATCGCTCAGGATCCAGGCGACCTGCGAAGGGGAGGAGGTCTCATAGACGGGAACCGATACCGCCCCGGCGAACCAGAGTGCAAAGTCCACCAGGGTCCACTCGTACCTGGTCCGCGACATGATGGCCACGCGGTCGCCTGCCTTGATACCACTGGCCATAAAGCCCTTTGCCAGTGCCTGGACGTCCTTGGTGAACTCCGTGGCACTGATCCGCTGCCATTCGCCCTGGCCGTTCCGGACGGCAAAGAGAGCGGGGTTGCTTGGCTTGGCTGCCTGATCGAGCAGCATGTTGGTGATGTTTGTCTGCGGCGGGGACTCCGCTAGGACGGGAACGCTGAATTCTCGCACGATAGCTCCTTTGATATCCGTTACGCCCGTAGGCACTGTTCAGCCTATAACGTAGATCACATTTTCTTACCCGTCGGTAACCTTGCAGATTCATAACGAACGCGTCGCCGCTCTTGCTGTTTCCCTAGAATAGGTTTCTGATGCGTCCAGTTACCCCAGCACCCGTTCCCCGTCCCCTTTCCACCCCGCTCCAGCGCAGGCTTGCTGCTACGGAACCCTTCCGGCCAGGCAGGCCCATGCGCCTGCCGAACCGGATGCGGCGGCGAGGCCTGGCCATCGGGATCGATATCGGCGGGACCAAAGTGGCGGCGGGGCTCGTGGACGGCGACGGACGCGTGCTGAAGCAGGCGCGCCGGTCGACGCCGGGGCAGGACCCCCGGGAAGTCGAAGCGGTCATCGTGGACCTGGTCCGGGAACTCTCGGCCGAGCACCACGTGTGGTCCGTTGGAATCGGTGCGGCCGGGTGGATGGACCTCGCCGGCGGCACCGTGTTGTTCAGCCCGCACCTGGCCTGGCGCAATGAGCCCCTCCGCGAGAACCTTGAGCGGCTGCTGCGCAGACGCGTCTTCCTCGTCAATGATGCCGACGGCGCCGCCTGGGCGGAATACCGGTTCGGCGCCGGTGCGGGGGAGAGCAGGATGGTCTGCGTCACCCTCGGAACCGGAATCGGCGGGGCGATGGTGCTCGACGGCCGGCTTGAGCGCGGCCGGTACGGCGTGGCGGGGGAGTTCGGGCACCAGATCATCATGCCCGGCGGGCACCGCTGCGAATGCGGCAACCGCGGGTGCTGGGAGCAGTATGCCTCGGGCAACGCCCTGGGCCGGGAGGCCCGGGAACTGGCCGCAGCCAACTCCCCGGTAGCCCAGGAGCTGCTCCGCGCCGTGGACGGCAACGCGGATCAGGTGACCGGCGCCGTCGTCACCCGCCTGGCCCTCGAAGGCGACCCGGCCTCCATTGAACTCCTTGACGAAGTGGGGCAGTGGCTCGGATTGGGGCTGGCGAACCTGGCCGCTGCCCTGGATCCTGGCATGTTCGTCATCGGCGGCGGGCTGAGCGATGCCGGTGACCTGCTGCTTGGTCCGGCGCGGCGGTCCTTTGCCCGGAACCTTACCGGGCGGGGTTTCCGCCCCGCGGCCAAGATGGAGCGGGCGGCCCTGGGTCCGGCCGCGGGGATGATCGGAGCCGCGGACCTGTCTCGGATCGCTGCACGCCGCTGAGCCGGGGCGGCCCCGGGGGAGGAAGCCGGGCCTAGACGGCCGCTCCGTCGTCATCCTCATCGCGGTGCTGGGGTAGCCGGAAAAGCAGATAGGCCGCGGATCCCGCAAACACGGCGACAGTGCCGAGGATGACGGGCAGCGGCGCGGTGCGCCAGAACATGGCGAACACCAGGAGCAGGAGCGGTCCGGCCAGCGTGCCCAGCCAGCTGAGCACAACCAGCGGTTCCCCGGTGCCAAGCGGCGGCGGTTCGGGCGGCACAAACCCGCCGTCGTCCTCATCCTCGGCGGTATAGTCCCGGGGCCCCGCTGATGCCAGCGGCTGGTTCTCGAAGATGGCGCGGGTCCGTTCCGCCGGGGTCGGTGCCGCCGGATCGCCGGGCGGTGTTGCTTCCCCCGGTTCTCCGCTGCCGCGCGGGGCGTCGGCATCCGGGGTGCCGGCGGAACGGTCCGGTTCCGGACGTACCGGATCGCTGGCGTCCATATGCTCCAGGCGGGCCACCAGGTCCAGCCAGACTTCCTCGTCGGTGGACTCGTTATGTTCCGGCTCGCGTTCGCTCATGCCCGCACCCCGGAACTGACACGGTGGATGAACTCGGAAGAGCGGTCGAAGATCAGCGGCGCATCATGGTCCATGGTGGCAACGTGGTAGCTGTTCTCAAGCGGCACCACCTCAAGCTCTGCATTAAGGAGCCGGCGGCGGAGCAGTTCCATGCTGGATTCCGGCACCACGGCGTCCACCCGTGAACGGAACGCCAGCACGGGCGCCGTCACGTCGGGCAGGGCGGCGGCAGTATTCCGGAAGAGCCTGCCAAGTTGCTGCACGGCGCCCACCGGCGTCCGCGGATACGCACCCTCATCCTGTCCCGAGAGCCGGATGTCGTTGCCAATGGCGGGAACCGATTTCAGGAAGTACTTCAGCACGCCGGAATAGCGCGCCCGGGGGTCGGCGAACGTCAGGCCGGGGTTAACGACGACGACGCCGGCCACCTGCTGCCGGGCCGCCAGCCGCAGCGCCAACGTGCCGCCCATGGAAAGGCCTGCCGATACGACACAGTCCGTCCGCTCCCGCAGGTCCAGATAGGCGTTCTCGTAGTCCTCGTACCAGCGCTGCCACGGTGTCTGGGCCAATTCCTGCCAGCTGGTGCCGTGGCCGGGCAACAGCGGAAGGCTCACGGCGTAGCCGCGGCCCGCCAGATGGCGCGCCCAAGCCGCAAGGCTCACCGGGGATCCGGTGAATCCGTGGCTGAGAAGCACGCCTACGCCCGCGTTGGGTCCGTGCCCCTCGGAGTGGAAGGCATCAGCGCCGGGGAGGGAAGTCATGTGTCTATGGTTGCATTAGAGGGGCCTTTTTGGACCCTGAAGGGGGGAAACTCCCGGGAACCCCGGCACGCGCCAAATTCACCAGCGGGGATAAGCGCGCATACAGTAGAGTCTGGGGAACCAAACGGGTCCCCCCGTTATTGTCTTGTCCGGACAGGAGATCAAGCCGCGTGTTCTATTGGGTGATGAAGACTATATTCATCGGGCCGGTGGTAAATCTTCTCTTCAGGCCTTGGGTCAAGGGAATGGATAACATCCCCGAATCCGGGCCTGCCGTCCTGGTGAGCAATCACCTTTCGTTTTCCGACTCGATTTTCCTTCCGCTGGCCGTACCCCGGCCGGTGAGCTTCCTCGCGAAGAGCGATTATTTCAACGGCAAAGGCATCAAGGGCAAGCTCACCGCAACCTTCTTCCGGCTCGCGAACCAGCTGCCGATGGACCGCTCGGGCGGAGCAGCGTCCGCTTCCTCCCTCAAGGCAGGCGTCGATGTCCTGGAAAACGGCGGCCTGCTGGGTATTTACCCGGAAGGTACCCGCAGCCCGGACGGGCGGCTGTACCGCGGCAAGACCGGTGTAGCCAAGCTGGTGCTCTCTACCGGCGTTCCCGTCATCCCCGTTGCGATGATCGGAACCGACAAGGTCCAGCCCATCGGCCGGCGGATTCCCAATATCCGCCGGATCGGCATCATCGTCGGCCAACCGCTGGACTTCTCGCGGTACGCCGGGCTGGAGAACGACCGCTTTATCCAGCGCTCCGTGACCGACGAGATCATGTATGAACTCATGCGCCTTTCCGGCCAGGAATACGTGGATGTATACGCCAGCACCGTCAAGGAAAAGATGGCCGCTAAGAAGGGCGTCAAGGCCGCACAGGCACGCAGCGCGGCTGTCCGCCTTTCCACCGGATCCGATTCCGGTGCAGTGCCCCCGGCCGGCGGTTCGGAACTGCCTGCCGAAGCGGGCGGCAAACTGCCCGGCGCCGTGACCGTCATCGGTACGAGCGCGGCGAAGGGGATCCGAAAATCCTCGAAGCCGGCTGCAGCCGAAGCGGGTGACGCCGCGGGCGAAGCCGGAAACAAACGGCGCCCGAAGTTCCGTGGCCGGATGCCCGGGGCCAATGGTTCCCGCGCTGCCCGGACGGATGCCGACGAACGCAGCGGTGTCGAAACCGGCGGTGCCCGCCCGGCCGCTGACCGCGACGCAGACCCGCGCTCCCACACCGCCTAGCTTCCCCTCGGGGGATGGCGGGACCGTGCATGTGTTGCGGGCTCCGGCAGCGTTTGTGACGGCGTTGTTCGCTCCAGCCGGGCAACTAGTAGGATTTAATCCGTGACTGACACCCCCGTACACCGCGAGTCCATTCCGACCATGCTCTCGGGCGCGGCGGCCACTTCCGCGACCCACCCCGAGTTGGACAACTGGCGTTCCCTGCCGATCTCCCAGCAGCCGACGTGGCGGGACGATCCGGGGTATGACGCGGCCATTGCCGAACTCTCGATGGTTCCTCCGCTGGTTTTCGCCGGCGAAGTGGATGTCCTCCGCAGCCGACTGGCCGAGGCCGCCCAGGGCCGTGCCTTCCTCCTGCAGGGCGGCGACTGCGCCGAGACCTTCGAAGCGGCCACCGCGGACAAGATCAGCGCCCGTGTCCGGACGCTGCTGCAGATGGCTGTGGTCCTGACCTACGGTGCGTCCGTTCCGGTGATCAAGATGGGCCGGATGGCCGGTCAGTTTGCCAAGCCGCGCTCATCCAACGAGGAAACCCGTGACGGCGTGACGTTGCCCGCCTACCGCGGCGACATGGTCAACGGCTATGACTTCACGCCCGAATCACGCCGGCACAACCCGGCGCGGATGGTGCGCGCGTACCATACGTCCGCGTCCACGCTGAACCTGATCCGCGCCTTCACGCAGGGCGGTTTCGCCGATCTCCGGCTGGTGCACCACTGGAACAAGGGTTTTACGTCCAATCCGGCGCACTCACGCTATGAATCCCTGGCCCGGGAAATCGACCGCGCCGTACGTTTCATGGATGCCTGCGGCGCGGACTTCGAAGCCCTGAAGCGAGTCGAGTTCTTCGCCAGCCACGAGGCGCTGCTCCTGGACTACGAACGGGCCCTGACCCGGGTGGACTCCCGGACCGGCCAGCCGTACGACACGTCCGGACACTTCCTGTGGATCGGAGAGCGCACCCGTGACCTAGATTCCGCGCATGTGGACTTCCTGTCCCGGGTACGCAACCCCATTGGCGTGAAGCTCGGCCCGAAAACGAGCGCCGAAGACGCCTTGGCCCTGATCGACAAGCTGGATCCGAACCGGGAACCCGGGCGGCTGACGTTCATCACCCGGATGGGTGCCCGTAACATCCGCGAGAAGCTTCCCGCCCTGGTGGAGAAGGTGACCGCCTCGGGCGCCCAGGTTCTCTGGGTAACGGACCCCATGCACGGCAACACCGTCACCTCGCCCAACGGCTACAAGACCCGCAACTTCGACGATGTGATGGACGAGGTGCGCGGCTTCTTCGAAGTGCACGATTCCCTGGGGACCTTCCCCGGCGGCCTGCACGTGGAAATGACGGGCGACGACGTCGCGGAGTGCCTGGGCGGTGCGGACCCCATTGACCAGGAGGCGTTCGTGGAGGGCTACGAATCCGTCTGCGACCCCCGGTTGAACCATATGCAGTCCCTGGAGATGGCCTTCCTGGTTGCAGGCGCCCTTTCCCGCAGGAGCTGACAGGCGTAGGGCCGCCCCGGGGCTACACCACCTTCAGGATGACGGTGGAGCCCTCGGGGGCGGTACCTGCGCCCGGTTCCTGGTCCCGGACCAGGCCCAGCAATCCGCCCAGGAGGTTCTCCACCTCGACCGTGAACCCGCGGCTTTCCAGATCCGCCCGCGCGGTCTCGGCGCGCTGGCCCACATAGTTCGGAACCTCAACCATCCGCGGACCGAGGGAGATGGTCAGCGTGACGGTGGAGCCCCGCTCGAGCAGCCCGGATGCCGGCGTCTGGTCGACAACCGCGCCCGCCGGGACGGAAGGACTGTTCACTTTTTCCGGAGCCACGGCAGCCGTGAGTCCGGCGTCTTCAATGGCTTTCACCGCAGCGTCCTCGCCGAGCCCGGCGACTGCGGGGACCTCAACGGGCGCCGGTCCCTTTGACACCGTGACGTCCACCGGCGCCCCCAGCCGCAGCAGGGTGTCCGGCAACGGCTGCTGGCTGATGATGCTGCCCGCTTCGATGCTTTCGCTGTACTCCTCCGTGACTGCGCCGAGCGTGAGCTCGTCCGCCTCAAGGTCTGCCCGGGCGGCTTCCAGCGTGCGCTGGACTACATTGGGCACGGAAAACAGCTGCGGTCCCTTGGAGACGAGCAGCGTCACCGGCTGGAAGCGGCGGATTTCCCGGGCCGCGCCGGGATCGGTGCCGACAGCGAGCCCTGCGGCAACCACTTCGTCGAACACCTCATCGGTGGTGTAGTTCAGGCCTGCCTCGCCCAGCTGTGTGCCGGCTTCCTCGACGGAAGCATTGCTCACGTCCGGTACGGAGACCAGGGCGCCGGGTCCGGCACCGAAGAACCATCCGGCAAAGGCAACTGCTGCGAGCAGTACCGTCAGCACCACGGCCAGCAGGATGCCCCGGCGGCGCGGCTTTCCGCTGCGAAGGGATAACTGCGGGCGGTGCGCTTCACGGTCGTTCTGCCGCAGCCGGTCGCGTTCATCCCGCTGCGCGAGGCGCCGACGCGCGTTCGCACCAGGCCCGGCTTCGTCGTCTGCGTCTGCGTCATAGTCGTCGTCCGGGCCGTCAGCGTCGTACCCGTCCGCGTGGTCCCCACCATCGTCCGCTGCACCGCGGCTGCCGGCAGGAAATACCGTGGTGGCGTTGTCGTTTCGGTGGATGACCTCGGTGTGGTTCCCGCGGGGATCGCCGGGGCCTAATGCGGAAGTGTCGATGACGCTCGTGGCGGCACCGGCGGCAGTGAGGACCTCCGTGGCGCCGGACAACGCTTCGGTGGGCGTGCCGGCGTCGGACGGTCGGCTGCCCGGGCCGGGAGCGCACCGGAAGTCAAGCTCCGCGTCGCTGAGGGAGGTCCGGATGTGCCGCAGTTCGCCCAGCAGGGCGCGGCCGTTGACCGGGCGTTCCTCGGGGTCCTTGGCGGTGCACCAGCGGACAAGCTCGTCCAGGTCCTCAGCCAGTCCCGGGCACAGGTCCGAAGGGGCGGGAACGGAGGAGTGGACATGCGCAAAGGCCACCTGGATGGGTGAATCTCCCGTGAAGGGCTGCCTGCCCGTAAGCATTTCATAAAGCATGATGCCGGCTGAATAGACGTCGCTGCGTTCGTCGGCACCGCCCGCAGTAACCAGTTCGGGTGCCAGGTAGGCGACGGTGCCCACCAGTGTGCCGGTGTTGGTGCTGGTGGACACGGCACGGGCCAGCCCGAAGTCAGCGATCTTGATCCTGCCGTTGTCCGCGAGGAGCACGTTCTCCGGCTTGACGTCGCGGTGGACCAGGCCGGCGTCGTGCGCAGCAGCCAGCCCTTCAACCACCGCATCCATCAGTGCCAGCGCCAGGCGCGGCGAGAGGGGACCGCGCTCGTCCAGCAGCCCGCGCAGCGTCCGGCCGGGCACATACTCCATCACGAGGTACGCCAGGCTGTCGGTGATCCCCTGGTCCAGGACGCCCACCACGTGGGGGTGGGAAAGCCGCGCAGCCGATTTGGCTTCGCTTTCGAAACGCCGAAGGAAGCCGCGGTCCGCGGCAAGGTGCGGGTACAGCACCTTGAGGGCCACATCGCGGTCCAGACGGCGGTCGGTAGCCAGGTAAACACTGGACATTCCGCCGCGCGCCACCAGGGACCTGACGAAGTAACGGTCGTCGACCAGCGTCTCAACGAGGGAGTCTTTCACGGGCTCATGCACCCTTCGATCCTAATGGCGGTACGCGGAAGGGTCCGGATCGACACCCGATCCGGACCCTTTCGATGCACTCCTGGATTGCCTTACTGGAAGGACGCCCGGTGGGCAAGCACGGAACTGACATAGTTGCGGGTGTCCGCGAACATGCCGTGGGTGGTCACCGAGTACTGGCCCTGGTAGTAGGACGCGATTGCGGTTTCCAGGCTGTCGCTGCTGCGGATCAAAGCGCTGATGATCGCGACGCCGGCCGTGGCATTGTCATACGGATCCAGCAGGTTCAGCTGCCGTCCTACCAGCTGCGAAGCCCATTCCCCGGAGGAAGGAATGACCTGCATGGTGCCGATGGCATTGGCCGGGGAGACAGCCCGCTGGTCGAAGCCGGATTCCTGGAAGGCGAATGCCTGGGCCAGGGCCGGGTCGACACCCATCTGCGCTGCCGTGTCGGCCACGATCTGCTGCATCTGCGCACGGTCCGGAACGGGCAGCGAGTTGAGGGTCTGCTTGTTCAGGTTGGCGCCGGCGACAGTGTGCTCGGGGTAGGTGTAGTGCAGGAAGGTATTGGGAACCAGATCCGTGGGTGCGGCTGCCACGGGCGCGGAGGCGGTGACACTGACGGTGCTGCCGTCGACGGTGATCTTCTGGCCCGGCCGGATTACCGAGGTCTGCGACAGGCCGTTTGCGGCCATGATGCCGGAGAGGCTGACGCCGTGCTTGGCGGCGATTGCGCTGAGGGTATCCCCGGCGGCAACCGTGTACGAGCTGCCGGTGCCGGAGGCCGGCTGGACACCGGAAGGAGCCGTGGGAGCGGCCGGCGCCTGGCCGTCGATGCGGATCGACTGGCCCGGGTAGATGACGGAGGTGAGGGTCAGGCTGTTCGCGGCGAGGATGCTGGAGAGGCTGACGCCGTGCTTTCCGGCAATGGCGCTCAAAGTATCCCCGGAGACCACCGTGTAGGTGCCTTCGCCGGCAGCGGAAGCGGCAGCGGGGGCAGCGGATGCGGCCGCCCCGCCAAGGCGGAGATCGTCACCTGCAAAGATCAGCGAGGACGCCTGCAGGTTGTTCACGCGCAGCAGTTCCGTTACGGACAGTCCATACTGTGCGGCAATTGAACTGACCGTGTCGCCGGAAACGATCCGGTGCGTGGCAGGAACAGCCGACTCCGCCTGCAGCGTCGCGGGAACCTGGGTGGCCAGCTGCGAGGCGGTAACTCCGGTGGCAGCTCCGGTGTTCAGGTTCTTGATGGCCTGCAGGGGGAGCTGGGGAAACAGGGTGTTCTGGGGTGCGGCGGGGGCAGCGGCGGCCGGCTCGGCAAGAGCCAGGGCGGACATCATCACTGCAGGAATGGCGGCGGTCGTCACGGCAACACTCAGTTTGCGCGGTATTCCTGTAGCAACGGGACGCGCCTCTGGCGTTCCCGTGGTGGACTGAGCGTTCATATGGTGATGTTTCCTCATCTGTGTTGGCCGCGGCCTTTACCGCAAATCCTTGGATTAAAAACAAGTAATGGAACGGGTGTTACCACTGTTCTTTATGTGACTAGTGGTGTGCTAGTTACGCATGGGATTACAGGTACTAATGTGAATTTACACTAACCAGAGACCGGCACAATACCCGAGTAGTGCTTTTTGTGTTTCAGTTCTGCCGTCAAACGGCAAACTGGCCCGGGCGGCCCCGGACGTGGCACCCTTGAAGGGTGAATGAACTCGAGGAACTTGTTTCCGACTGGCTGACCCTGCCCGATGTGGCTGAACAACTCGATCTCCCTATTAACAAGGTGCATAGCCTGCTGGAGGAGCGCGCCCTGCTGGCTGTGCGCCTCGGCGACCGGAAGATCCGCAGCATCCCGGCTGCCTTTATCGCTGACGGCGCCGTGCTGGAGAGCCTGAAGGGCACCATTTCGGTGCTCAATGACGCAGGCTTCCACGACGACGAAATGATCCGCTGGCTCTTCACGGCCGACGACACGCTGCCCGGCCGTCCCGTGGACGCGCTCCGCGAAGGGCGCAAGACGGAGATCCGCCGCCGTGCACAGGCGCTGGGCTGGTAGCAACGCCTCACGCAGCACCTGAATTACGCAGCACCTGAATAAGGAGCTGCCAGTCTCCGGACTGGCAGCTCCTTATTAGTTTGGAATCTTTCTATTGCCTGTGCCGCTCCCTAGGAGCTGCGCCGAACGGCTGCGTGGGCCAACGCGTCCAGGGCGGCCCGGGGGATGCCGTCGAGGGGGAGCGCGGCTAATGCGGAAAACGCCGTTTCGGTATGCCTGGAGATGAGTTCCTCCGTCGCGGCCAGCGCCCCGGTGTCGAGGATGATTCCGCGCAGCCGGGCCACGCCGTCGTCGTCCAGCCCCGGATCCCCGAGCCGGGCCGTGATCTCTTTCCGGGCGCTCTCGCTCCCGCTGGACAGGGCGTAGGCAATCAGGACCGTGCGTTTACCCTCACGCAGGTCGTCTCCCGCCGGCTTGCCGGTGGTCCGGGGATCTCCGAACACACCCAGTACGTCGTCCCGCAGCTGGAACGCTTCCCCCAGGGGCAGGGAGAAGCGGGAATAGCCCGCCAGGATCTCTGCGCCGGCACCGGCCAGGGCACCGCCCAGGGTCAGGGGATGCTCGGTGGTGTACTTCGCTGCCTTGTAGCGCAGGATATTCAACGCCCGGACGACGGCGTGCTCGGGGTCGTAGTCCGGACCGACAACCTCTTCGAGGATGTCAAGGTACTGCCCGGCCATGACCTCTGTGCGCATGCGGTTGAAGATGCGCCGCGCTTCGGTGCCGTGCGCCGCGCGCGGACCCACGGCGGAAAACATTTCCTCGCTGAGCGACAGGCAAAGATCGCCGGCAAGGATTCCGGCCGATGAACCGAAATGGAATCCGTCCAGGTGCCAGTTGGCGTCCGCATGCGCCATCGAGAAGGTGCGGTGAACGCTTGGCCCGCCCCGGCGGGTGTCGGACCGGTCAATGATGTCGTCGTGGATCAGTGCCGCACTCTGGAACAGTTCCAGTGCGACGCCGGCCCGGACGGCTTCCGGATGCAGGGGAGTTCCTCCGGCGCCGCGCCATCCCCAGTAAGCAAGGAGGGCCCGCAGGCGCTTCCCTCCGCGGGCAAGGTTGTGAACGGCGTCCAAAAGGGGAAGCGCCTCGCGGGAGACCTCGGCGAGCACCGAGTGCTGGACTGCCAGGAAATCCTCGAGTTCCGTGCCCAACAGGTCTCGGTATGCGGCCTGCTCCTCCTGCGCGGATTCGGCCGGGGTGGGAGACACTGTTATTTCACCGTTTCTGCGAGGACCGTGGCGCCGACAGTCACCGTCGCCGGGCCGCCCTCCTTGGTAATCGCCGTGATGTTGACCGTCTCGGGTTCACTGGCGCCGGTGCGCACGTAGTCGCGCGAGGACGGGGAACCGGTGGCCGCTTCGGCTGCAGTGAAACCCTGGGCAACCAGCTTGGCATCGTAAAAGGCGAGGATCTCGGCTGCGGGAGCATCCGAGGACTCCACTAATACGGCGGTGAGCGTGCCGTTCGCCCGGTCCACGCTGCTCGAAAGAAGCTCTGCGCCCTCCATCACCGGGATGAGGTCGGACGGGAATCCGTCCGCGAGGGCAACGGGAGACTCCGTAGGCGTCGGGGTGGGGGATGCGGACTGCGTAGCGGACGGGGAATCCCCGTCCTCCGCGGTGCCGGTGGAGCATCCGGCTGCCGCCAGGATCAGGGCCGCGGCAGAGAGCAGCGTGAGCGTCTTTTTCATCGGGTTCCGCTTCGGTGGGGGTCAGGGTCCTGCCACCCAGTCTAGGCGAACCGAAAACCGCTCCAGGGAAGGTGGTTAGGGTGCCGAAAAGAAGCGATGTAGCAGGAAAGGCAGGAATGGGGGCGCGGCTGGCTACGATGATGGAGTGAGCAATGGTCCCGACGCCGGCAGCGGCAACCGCGACTGCACCATAATGCACGTGGACATGGACGCTTTTTATGTTTCCGTAGAGCTGCTCAAACGACCCGACCTGGTTGGCAGGCCGGTCATCGTAGGCGGCCTCGGGGGACGGTCCGTCGTCCTGTCCGCATCCTATGAGGCGAGGCGTTACGGTGTCCGTTCTGCCATGCCCATGGCCGTTGCCCGCCGGCAGTGCCCGCAGGCAGTGGTCCTGGAGCCGCACCAGGAGGTCTACCGGACCTTCTCCGGGCAGCTGATGCAGATCTTCGAATCCATTACTCCGCTGGTGGAACAGCTCAGCGTCGACGAGGCCTTCCTTGATATCGCAGGAGCCATGCGCAGGCTCGGGCCGCCCCGCGCCATCGGAGAGCACATCCGCGAGCGTGTTGCCGCCGAACTGGGCATGACCGCCAGTGTGGGCATTGCCGCCACCAAGTTCGTGGCCAAGATCGCTTCCACCCGATGCAAACCCAACGGCCTGCTGCTGGTGCCCAAGGAGCAGACAGTGGACTTCCTCCACACTCTGGACGTTTCTGCGTTGTGGGGAGTAGGAGCCAAGACCCGCGAGGTGCTGGCCCGCGTCGGCATTGCCACGGTGGCGGATGTGGCCAATACCCCGCCGACTGTGCTCCGCCGGCTGCTCGGGGCCGTGGGGGACCACGTGTATGAACTGTCCTGGGGGCGGGATGGCCGGGCTGTAACACCCGTCCGGCGCGAAAAGAGCATCGGCGCCGAGGAAACCTTCGCGTCAGACGTCAGCGACGACGAGGTCCTGCACACGGAGCTGCTTCGGCTCGCGCACCGCAGTGCTGTCCGCCTGCGGGCCGCCGGACTCCAGTGCAGGTCGGTTTCCCTGAAGGTGCGTTATGCGGACTTCACGACGCTGACCCGTACCCGCACCCTTCCCGAGCCGGTGGGCAGCGCCCAGATGATCTACGAGACGGCCAAGGGGCTGCTGACCGCCCTGGGGCCGCGGCCGCAAAGTGTCCGGCTGATCGGGCTGAGGGCTGAACAGCTTGAATCCGCCGAAGGTGCTGCCATGCAGCTGACCCTGGACGGACGAGAGGACAGCTGGCGTTCGGCAGAGGATGCGCTGGATCGGATCAACCGGCGCTTCGGGGAACTGGGCGTTGTTCCTGCCCGGCTCATCGCCCCGTCTCCCCGGAAGCCACCGCCGGAGCCGGACCGGTTCCCGGACTGAACGTCCCCCGGCGCTCCGCCCGGCGCCGGACAGGCTGTGCGTCGGGGCTGGTTCCCTACCCGGTGGAATACGTGGACCGGCCGCTTTCGTGCGGACCGGTTGCCACCTATCCTTGGACTAAGTGCAAAGCAGCAGCGAGCCTGCGCGGGAACATCCGGCGCCACACGTTCGTTGGTTGGTTTACAGGGGCAGGACCGGACGGCAAGGAGGCAGCAATGGCACTGTCGGAACACGAGCAGCGCTTGCTGGATCAACTGGAGCAGCAATTACACGCCGAAGATCCAAAATTCGCGAACTCAATGGCGACGTCCGCGGGCCGTGGGATCTCGACCAGGCGTATCGTCCTCGGTGCCTTGCTGGCCGTGGTGGGCTTGGGGGTGCTGCTTCTGGGAATTACGGAAGCGGGCATCCTGGTCGGTGTACTGGGGTTCCTCATCATGGGTGCGGGCGTGTACTACGCAACCACCCGGGGACGGAAGAACGCGCCGGCGGCAACGGACGGGCGCAAGGAGCGCGAGTCCAGTACGCAGCGTGGATTCATGAATAACCTGGAAAGCAAGTGGGACGAACGCAAACGCGACCAGCCGTAGGAACACCCGCTCCGCGCCGCAGGCCCCGGACACCGTGACAGTCCGGTACCGAAGGATGGCAGGCAGGTAGGAAGCGCAAAAAGGATCCGTTTCGGCGGGTCCTTTTTTGTGCCCTTTTTCCTGCCCGGGACACGTTTCCGGAGCTGATGTCGGTCACTTAAACCCCTCCACTGCACTCCACCCGCGAGAATCCGCATCAACATGCGGATTTTGGATGCGACGCGCCCGGAATACAACGTGCGAAGGCGTTGACTGTGGAGGGAAGTGGAGTAAAGTGGGGGACATAAGAGGGTAGGGGCGGTACTCAAGGGGTTTACCCCCAATCGGACAGGGCGGTGCGGGATGTTCCTAGGAACACATTCGCCGCGTCTGGACGAGAAGGGGAGGCTGATCCTGCCGGCCAAGTTCCGCGAGGAACTGGCCGACGGCCTTGTCCTGACCAGGGGTCAGGAGCGCTGCATCTACGTCTTCAGCCAGAAGGAATTCGAACGGGTCCACGACCAAATGCGGGAAGCTCCACTTTCCTCCCGCCAGGCGCGTGACTACATTCGGGTCTTTCTCTCAGGAGCCTCTGACGAAGTTCCAGACAAGCAGGGCCGGGTAACCATCCCGCCGGCGCTGAGGTCGTACGCGGGACTTGGACGCGAACTGGTCGTCATCGGCGCCGGTACGCGGGCCGAGATCTGGGATGCAACCGCTTGGCAGAACTATCTGGCAGAACAGGAAACCGCGTTCTCGGAAACAGACGAAGACGCGATTCCAGGGATTTTCTAGCAGTACCACCCGCTACAGGGACAACCCGGGCCGGGTCTTGAACGAGATCTCCCGCCGCCCCACCGCAAGGCCGTCTGGCTTCCCTTCCCCGGAGCCAGAAGGTGCAAAGCGGTGAGGCGCGGATGGGGGTCTGGTTTAAGAACCGGCCGCAGGGCAAACAACACGACGAATGGAAGGAAGCCTCAGATGAGCGAAGAGCGCCCCACCGAGGAACGGCATGTTCCGGTGCTGCGCGACCGCTGCATCAACCTCCTGGCTCCTTCCATCGAAAGCGCCGTAGCCGACCACGGCCGTGCCGTTGTAGTAGATGCCACCCTGGGAATGGGCGGGCACACCGAAGCCATGCTGCAGCGGTTCCCCCAGCTGCACGTGATCGGTATCGACCGGGACCGGCAGGCACTGGCCCTGGCCGGCGAGAGGCTGGAACCGTTTGCGGAACGGATTGACCTGGTCCATGCGGTCTACGACGAAATAGCAGACGTCGTCACGGATCTTGGATTCGAGGGCATCGACGGCGCGCTGTTCGATCTGGGCGTTTCCTCGCTGCAGCTCGATGAACGCGACCGCGGCTTCGCCTACTCCTACGATGCGCCCCTGGATATGCGGATGGACACCAGCCGCGGGCGTACCGCTGCAGACATCGTCAACACTTACGGCGAGGCCGAGCTGGTAGGCATCATCCGGAAATGGGGCGAGGAGAAGTTCGCGGGACGAATCGCCTCGGCCATTGTTGCTGCACGTGCGTCGAAGCCCTTCACCACCACCGGCGAGCTCGTCGAAGCGATCCGCGGGGTCGTCCCGGCGGCAGCTGCGCGGACCGGCGGGCATCCTGCCAAGCGAACGTTCCAAGCCCTGCGCATCGAAGTGAACGAGGAGCTCGATGTCCTCGAGCGGGCCATTCCGGCATCGTTGTCGGTGCTGAACGTGGGTGGACGCGTGGTCGTGATGTCCTACCACTCGCTTGAGGACAAGATCGTCAAGGGCGTCTTCGCTGCGGGCGCGCGGTCCTCCGCCCCCAAGGGCTTCCCGGTTGAACTTGAACAACACAAGGCCCAGCTCAAGAGGCTGACCAAGGGCACCGAGGTGCCTACGGACGAGGAAATTGCAGAAAATCCCCGTGCAGCCTCCGCAAAACTCCGTGCAGTAGAACGAATCCGCAAACCCATGGATGGGGCCAGGAAATAATGAGCGAACGTCGGCCATCGGCCCGATTCAGCACCATGGCGTCAAGCGCCGTCGTCGGCAACACGGCGCGCGCGCTTGATTGGGATGCTGCGGCGCCTGCCACCACCGTCAGGCGGCGCACCCCGCTGTCGCTGGTGCCCGCCGCCAAACGCCGCAAACGTGCCCCGTTCGCGGTTTTCTGCTTCGCTGCCCTCGTCCTCGGACTGGCCTCGGTGCTGTTGCTGAACATCTCGGTTTCCAGCGGCCAGTACGAGCTGGTGCAGCTGCAGAGCCAGAAGGCGGAACTGGCCCAACGCAATGAAGCGCTGACCCAGAAGATCGAAAACCACCAGGCACCCCAGGTCCTGGCCGCTTCCGCAGCAGACCTGGGCATGGTTTCGTCGCCCACCTTCGGCACCATTGACCTCCAGACGCTTGCAGTTACCGGCAGCCCGGAGGCAGCCAAGGAAGGCGAGCCCGCCGAACTGCTGATCGGGGCACCGAGTGTCCTGACCCAGCCGATCACCCCCGCACCCGCACCCGCCGTGGTTCCGGCAGAACCGCAGGAATCCGTCCGGGCACTCGAGGAGCGGGAGGAAGCTGCCGCACGCGACGCAGCGGCCGAAGCCGCCGCAGCCGAAGAAGCTGCCCGGATACCGGCAGCGGATCCGGCCCAGCCTTCGGACATCGTCCCTGAAGGCGAACTGAACGGCGGAACCATCCCCGCCCCCGTGCAGCGAAGCGGAAACTGATCCAAGCGAAGCAGTCATCAAAACTTAGGCATGAACGAGGACACGTTGTGGCACAAAAATCCGGCCCGGACAACCACAGGGTGGCCCTCGTTACCGGACGCCTGCGCGCCGGCCTGATCTTTGGCCTGGTGCTCCTGACCGTTCTCGGACTTCGGCTCTTCCATGTCCAGGCACTGGACCCGGACGGCATGGCGCAGAGCGCCGTGGATAACCGGCTCGTGACGGTAACCGTACCGGCCCTGCGCGGCAGCATCCTCGACTCCAACGGCAATTACCTGGCCCGAAGCGTGGAGCGGTTCGACATTGTGGTGGACCAGCGCCTTTCGCAGGACATCGGCGAGAAATTCAAGCGCCGCGACGCCGAGGGGAAACTCCAGGACGTCACCTTCGACCAGGCGTTTGAGGAACTTGGCGCCATCCTGGGGCAGGATCCGGAAACCCTGCGCT
The DNA here is from genome assembly GCF_024385465.1 of Arthrobacter sp. zg-Y844. Lineage (GTDB taxonomy): Bacteria > Actinomycetota > Actinomycetes > Actinomycetales > Micrococcaceae > Arthrobacter_B. The sequence continues at coordinate 882,192 of NZ_JANFLS010000002.1, read as the reverse complement.
CGGCACTGCTGGGGGAGAAGGGCTTCAACTTCGTCGCCAAAACCGTCACTCCGGAAGTCAAGGAAAAGGTCCTCGCGGTAAAGTTCCCGGGGATCTATGCGGACCGGACCACGCTGCGGACCTACCCCTCCGGCTCGGTGGCCGGGTCCATCGTGGGCTTCCTCGGCACCGAAGGCGCGCAGGAAGGCCTGGAGCTGACCCAGGACGAAATCCTTGCCGGCGAGGCCGGCAGCAAGACCTACGAAATCGGCGGAGACGGCATCCGCATTCCCTACGCCACCAACGAGGACGAACCCGTCCACGACGGGGAATCCATAAAGCTGAGCATCGACCAGGACCTGCAGTGGTTTGCCCAGCAGACCATCGCCGCACAGGTGGATGAATACGATGCCGAGTGGGGCAACATCGTGGTTATGGAGGCGGATACCGCCCGGGTGATCGCGCTGGCGGAATCCACCACTGTGGACCCCAACAATCCCGGGGCGACCCCGGCGGAGTCGCGCAAGGCGAGGTCCGTCACGGACTTCTTCGAGCCCGGCTCCACCACCAAGGTCATCACCATGGCGGCCGCCATCGAGGAAGGCATCACCACCCCCGAAACACGGCTGGAGATCGAACCGACCTACACCGTTGACGGCCAGACCTTCAAGGACGCCGTCCCGCACGGGACCGTCCACATGACCGTGGCGGGTGTGCTGGCCAAGTCCATGAACACCGGAACGGTGATGGTCGGAGAGCAGCTGACGCCGCAGCAGCGGTACGACTGGCTGCGGAAGTTCGGGATCGGCCAGCCGCTGAACGTTGGACTTAACGGGGAAACCGCAGGCCTGCTGCCGGAACCGGACGCCTGGGACGGACGGCAGCAGTACACCGTGCTGTTCGGACAGGGCCTGACGCAGACGGCGCTGCACACGGCGAGTGTCTTCCAGACCATTGCCAACGACGGCGTCCGCGTCCAGCCGAGCATCATCGACTCCGTCATCAAGGAAGACGGCACGGAGCAGCCCATCAAAAAGGAACCGGGTACGCGGGTTGTCTCCGAGGAGACCGCGGAGCAGGTCCAGCACATGATGGAAACGGTCACCAAGGACGGCTCCGGCAAGACAGGCGAGTTGAAGCAGTACCGGGTCGGTTCCAAGACGGGCACGGCTGAAGCCCCCGGACCGAACGGCGGCTATTCAGGCTCGACCCTCTCTTATGCTGGTATTGCACCCATGGATGATCCGAAGTACGTGGTTGTGGTGACCCTCCAGCGGCCCCAGGGCGACCTCTACTACATCATTCCGGGCCAGTCCTTCCAGAAGGTCATGGAACAGACGCTGGTCAGCAACAACGTGCCGCCTTCCACGGGTGAACCCGAGACTTACCCCATTGAGTACTAATTCCTGGAGCATTGAAGTGCCAATAAGTGAAAATCACCCCGCCGGATCGGGTCTCCGTCCCGATGCCGTTGATCCGGTTACCGTGCGCGCCGCCGTGCAGGCTCTGCCTGCGCAGCTGCGGGACGTTGCACCTGCCGCGGGAACGGCGGAAGCAGCCTGGGATACGGAGCTTTCGGGACTCACGATCAATTCCCGCGAGGTGCTCCCCGGTGACCTCTATGTGGGCATCGCCGGCGCCCGCCACCACGGCGCCCGATTCGCAGGCGCAGCGGAGGCGGCCGGAGCGTCGGCGGTCCTGACCGACAAGGCAGGGCTGGGGCATCTTGCCGACCTGCACATTCCGGTCTTCGTCGCCGGTGAGGTCCGCCGGCTGGTCGGGCCGCTGGCCGCCGTCGTCTTCAACAGCGTGCCTGCGGACGGACCCCGTCCCACCCTGTTCGGCATCACGGGCACCAACGGCAAAACCACCACCTCCTACTTCGTGAACTCGCTCCTGCAGGCACTCGGGCGTACCACCGGGCTGATCGGCACGATCGAGATCCTTGCCGGCGGGGAAGCCATTCCGAGCGTCCTGACCACGCCCGAATCACCGCAGGTGCACGGGCTGCTGGGCCTGATGCGCGAGCGGGGCCTGGACGCCGCCACCATGGAGGTCTCCTCCCATGCGATCACCTACCGCCGAGTTGACGGTGTCCGCTTCGACGTCGCCGGATTCACCAACCTCACCCAGGACCACCTGGACCTGCACGGCTCCATGGAGGAATACTTCGCTGCCAAGGCGGCGCTCTTCCAGCCCGACCGCGCCCGCCGGGCCGTCGTCACGGTCGATGACGAATGGGGAGTGAAAATGGCAGCCCGGGCCGGGGTGCCGGTCCTGACGCTTGCGACTGACGGCACCGGCCGCGACGCCGATTGGTTCGTTACGGACATTGAGCCCCGCGGACTCGGGCACTCCTTCAGGCTCCGTGGTCCGGAAGGGGAACAGCTGCGGGTTTCCACGGCCCTGCCCGGAACTTTCAACATCTCCAACGCCGCGCTGGCCACAGTGATGGTGCTGTCCTCCGGCGTTCCCGCAGAAACCGTGCAGGCGGCGCTGGACGCCCATGATCCGTTTACCGTCGAGGTCCCCGGACGGATGCAGCTGATCGGTGAAGAGCCGGCAGCCATCGTTGATTTTGCCCACAACCCCGATGCCCTGACCCGCACCCTTGCCTCGGTGCGGCGTCCCGACGGCGACTCGCGGGTAATCGTCGTCTTTGGTGCCACCGGCGAGAGGGACCAGACCAAGCGTCCGCTGATGGGAGCCATCGCGGCCCGCCTGGCCGACGTCGTCGTCGTCACCGACGATGACCCGCACGGCGAAGACGCCGCCGCCATCCGTGCGGACGTCCTGCGCGGTGCCGAGGGCGCACGGACCGGGGAAGACCTGGCGTGTGTCATTGAGGAGGTCGCGCCCCGTGCAGCTGCCATCGACCGTGCCGTGGAACTGGCGCGCCCGCAGGACACCGTGCTGGTGGCCGGCCGCGGCCACGAAGTGTGGCAGGAAGTCATGGGGGAGAACCTTGCCCTCGATGACCGGGTGGAACTGCGCCGGGCTTTGACAAGATACGGATTCAGTGCCCTTTCGAGCGACGGGGTAGAGTCCTAATTCGTCATGATTGAACTTAATGCAGCCGAAATAGCGGCAATTACAGGCGGCGAGCTGATCGGCCCGGCCGCACAGACGCCGGGCCTTGTCGTGACTTCCGCCACCACGGATTCGCGCGACGCCGTACAGGGCTCGCTCTTCATTGCCAAGCCCGGCGAGAACTCGGACGGCCACCTGTTCGTGGGCGCCGCTTTTGCCCGCGGCGCCATGCTGGCGCTTCTCGAGCGGCCGGTGGCCGACGACGCCGGTGCGCTCTACCCCGGCGTGCTGGTTCCCGACGCCGTCCTGGCCATGGGCACCCTGGCCGCGGAAATTGTCCGCCGGCTCCGGGCGCACGGCGAACTGACCGTCATCGGCATCACGGGATCAGCCGGCAAGACCACCACCAAGGACCTGCTGGCCGGTGTCCTGACCGAGGCCGGTCCCACCGTCGCTCCGGTAGGTTCCTACAACGGCGAAGTCGGCCTTCCGCTGACCGTGTTTACCGCCGGCTACGGCACCCGCTATCTCGTGATGGAAATGGGCGCCACCCGCATCGGCAACATCCGCTACCTGGCCGACATGGTCAAGCCGGATATCGGCGTCGTCCTCTTCGTGGGTTCCGCGCACGCCGGTGAGTTCGGCGGCGTGGACAACATCGCCGTCGCCAAGGGAGAGCTCGTCGAAGCGCTGCCCGCCGGCGGCACCGCCATCCTGAACGCCGACGACATCCGCGTCGCGGCGATGGCTGAACGCACCGACGCGCCGGTCCTCTACTTCACCTCCTCGCCGGAGGCCGCGCACGGCGCCAAGAACGCCGTCCGTGCCCTGGATGCCCGCACCGACGCCGAGGGCAGGCCCGTCTTCACGCTGCTGCTGCCCGACGGCAGCCGGCACGAAATCCGGTCCGGCCTCATCGGGGCCCACCACACGGCGAACCTGCTGGCGGCCGCTGCCGCAGCCTACGCAGCGGGTATTCCCGGCGAGCAGATTGCCGCAGGGCTTTCCGGCCGCACGGCAGCCAGCCGCTGGCGCATGGAGCGCACCGACCGCGCCGACGGCGTCACGGTGATCAACGATGCGTACAACGCAAACCCGGAATCCATGCGCGCAGCCCTGCGGACCCTGGCCGAACTCGGCCGGGAACGGCGCACCTGGGCTGTCCTGGGCGAAATGCTGGAGCTGGGCGAGGATGCCGTCACGGAACACGACGCCATCGGCCGCTACGCTGTCCGGCTCAATATTTCCAAACTTATTGTCGTGGGCACCGGTGCCCGCGCCATGCACACCGGTGCGGTCATGGAGGGTTCCTGGGGGGAGGAATCCACCTTCGTGGAAACGGCGGAGGAAGCCGAGCGCATCCTTGCCGAGTCCCTCGCGCCCGGAGACCTTGTCCTGTTCAAATCCTCCAACGGGGCGGCCCTGCGCTTCCTCGGCGATCGGATAGCCTTGACCCCTGTACCACCGTCCGCAGCAACTGATCCGGCGACTGCGCCGGCGCGCACCGAAGGGACCGGAGGAGAGAACCTGTGATCTCCCTGCTTGTAGGGTCTTCGCTGGCTCTGGTCTTCGCCTTTGCCGGAACACCCCTGTTCATCCGTTTCCTGGTGCGGAAAGGGTACGGCCAGTTCGTCCGTGACGACGGCCCCACCTCCCACCACACCAAGCGCGGCACCCCCACCATGGGCGGCGCCGTCATCGTGGCGTCAGTGGTGGCTGCGTACTTCCTTACCCACCTCATCAGCGGCATGCTGGGTTTCGGGTCCTTCAGCCCGACGGCGTCAGGACTGCTGGTCCTGCTGCTCACCGTGGGTATGGGCATGGTCGGCTTCATCGACGACTACACCAAGATCTCCAAGCAGCGCAGCCTCGGCCTGAACGCCAAGGCAAAGATCATCCTGCAGGCAGTCGTCGGCATCACCTTTGCCGTCCTGGCCCTGCAGTTCCCCAATGAGCAGGGGAGGACGCCGGCGTCTACCGCGGTCTCCTTCATCCGGGACACAAACTTCGACCTTGCCTTCGCGGGAACGGTGATCGGCGCGATCCTGTTCGTGATCTGGTCCCTGGTCATCATCACCGGCACCACCAACGGCGTGAACCTGGCCGACGGCCTCGACGGCCTGGCCGCCGGTGCGTCCGTGCTGGTGTTCGGCGCCTACTTCCTGATCGGGATCTGGCAGTACAACCAGAGCTGCGGCTCACCGGGTGCAGAAGGCGTCTGCTACGAAGTCCGCGACCCGATGGATCTGGCCCTGCTGGCCGGGGCCATGGCGGGCGCCCTCATCGGTTTCCTCTGGTGGAACACCTCGCCGGCGAAGATCTTCATGGGCGACACCGGCTCGCTGGCGATCGGCGGCGCCATTGCGGCCTTCGCCATCCTCTCGCGGACCGAGCTGCTGCTGGTGATCCTTGCCGGCCTGTTCGTGATCATCACCCTCTCCGTCATCATCCAGGTGGGCTACTTCAAGCTCAGCGGCGGCAAGCGCGTGTTCAAGATGGCTCCGCTGCAGCACCACTTCGAGCTCAAGGGCTGGGCCGAGGTCACCGTGGTGGTCCGGTTCTGGATCATCGCCGGCCTCTGCGTGGCCGTGGCGCTGGGAATCTTCTACGCCGAATGGGTGGTGGGACTGTGAGTGCTCCCCTTGCCGAACTGACCACGTGGGACGCCGACTGGAGCGGACTGCGCGTAGTCGTCACCGGTATCGGCCTTTCCGGCTTCTCCGCAGCGGACACCCTGATCGAACTCGGGGCTCGGGTTGTAGTGGTGGATGCCAGGGACACCGAGGAGAACCGCGCCAAGGCGGACACCCTTCGGATTGTCGGCGCCGCGGACATCCTGCTCGGAGCCGATGCGGTTGCCGGGCTTCCCGAGGTCGACGGCGCTGCCCCTGACCTCGTGGTGACCTCACCGGGCTTCCGCCCCACCCACCCGGTGCTGGCGGCAGCCGCCGCAGCGGACATTCCCGTCTGGGGCGACGTCGAGCTGGCCTGGCGGGTCCGTATCCGCGAAGGCCGCAAGACCGCCCAGTGGCTGGCCATCACCGGCACCAACGGCAAGACCACCACGGTCTCGATGACCGAGAGCATGCTCCGGGCCGCCGGCCTGCGCGCCATCGCGGCCGGCAATGTCGGAACCCCGATCCTGGATGCGATCCGGGATCCGGAAGGCTATGACGCCATCGCCGTGGAACTCTCCAGCTTCCAGCTGCACTGGACACACTCCATGTCCCCGCTGGCCAGCGTGTGCCTGAACATCGCCGAAGACCACGTGGACTGGCACGGCTCCTTTGAGGCCTACCGGGCCGACAAGGCCAAGATCTACGAAAACACGCAGGTCGCCTGCATCTACAACGCCGAGCAGTACGAGACCGAGCGCATGGTCGAGGAAGCCGACGTCGTGGAAGGCTGCCGCGCGGTCGGCTTCACCACCTCAGTGCCGGCGGTCAGCATGGTCGGAGTGGTTGAAGGACTGCTGGTGGACCGGGCCTTCATCGAACAGCGCAAGGACTCCGCGGCGGAGCTTGCCGCCATGGCCGACCTGGGGGAGTACGCTCCCCGGCACATGGTGGCCAATGCCCTGGCGGCTGCTGCGCTGGTGCGTGCCTTCGGCGTCGAACCCGCGGCGGTCCGGGACGGACTGCGGGCCTATGCACCGGGAGACCACCGGATCCAGCCCGTGGCCCGCCTCAATGACATCCTGTGGGTCAATGACTCCAAGGCGACCAATCCGCATGCCGCGGCGGCGTCGCTGGCTGCCTTCACCAGCGTTGTCTGGATTGCCGGCGGCCTGTCCAAGGGCGTTCACTACAACGACCTGGTTGCCGAGCACCGCGGCCGGCTCAAGGCAGTGGTCCTGATCGGAGCCGACACCGCGGACCTGCAGGCAGCCCTGGCCCAACACGCACCCGATGTGCCGGTCATCCACGCCCTTGTGGAGCAGACTGGGGAACGGCAGCAGACGGCGGCACCGGTCACCAGTGCCGAAGAGATCATGGTCAGGGCAGTCGCTGCGGCGGCTACCGTGGCCCAAGCAGGAGACACGGTGCTGATGGCGCCGGCAGCAGCTTCCATGGACCAGTTCACTTCCTATGCCCACCGCGGCGAGGCTTTCATCGAAGCCGTCGCAGGATATATGAGCGAACAGCAGGCACCGGGACAGGCACAGACTCCGAAGGAGCCCTAGATTGGTCACCACGCCCACCGGCAGCAAACGCAAACCGGTCCTGCGCCGGAATCCAGCGGCCACAGCCAATACCGGCACGGGCGCGGTGACACCGAAAACCGCACCGGGGAAGCCCCCGGCCGGGAAACGCGGCGCTGCGGACCGTCCGGCCAAACCGGCGTCGCGCGTTGAGCGCTTCCTCGTCTTCCTGGAGGGCAGCGGGCGCAGCGCCACCGGCTCCAGCTACTACACGATCCTCGGCGCCACCCTGGCCCTCACCGCCATCGGCCTGATGATGGTGCTTTCGGCGTCCTCGGTGGAATCCATTGCCGCCGCTGCCGGCAGCGATGCAGGCGCGGCGACGACGTTCGATCTGTTCCTGAAGCAGTCCATGTTCGCTGCGGCGGGCGTGGTGGCCATGCTGGGGCTCTCGCGGCTCGGGCCGCCCCACTACCGCTTCCTCTCCTGGTTCCTTTACGGCATTGCCGTCATCCTGCTGGTGCTTGTGCTGGTGATCGGCAAGGAAGTCAACGGCAACAAGAACTGGATCGAGATCGGGCCCATCACGGGTCAGCCCTCCGAAGCCGCGAAACTGGCCATGGCGATCTGGTTCGCCGCGGTCCTGTCCCGGAAGGGGCGGCTGATCAACGAATGGAAGCACGCCCTTATTCCGGTCGTGCCCGGCGGCGGGATCCTGATCCTCCTGGTCATGCTCGGAAGCGACCTCGGCACCGTGATCGTGATGGGCATGATCATGGTTGCCGCCCTGTTCTTCGCCGGTGCTCCGCTGCGCTTCCTGGGCGTCCTTGCGGCCGGAGCGGCCGTGGGAGCGGTACTCATGTCCCTGGTGAGCAGCAACCGCTCCAGCCGGATCAGCGCCTGGCTCCAGCTGGACTGCAGCACCGGCCTCTGCGACCAGGCCAACGCCGGCATGTACGCGCTGGCCTCCGGCGGCTGGCTGGGAGTGGGCATCGGCCAGAGCCGGCAGAAATGGAACTGGATCCCGGAAGCCCACAACGACTTCATCTTCGCCATTATCGGCGAGGAATTCGGCCTGCTGGGAACGCTCGTCGTGGTCAGCCTCTTTGCCGTCCTTGCCGTCGCGACGGTCCGGGTCACCATGCGCCATACCGACCCGTTCATCCGCATTGTCTGCGGTGCCATCCTGGTCTGGATCATCGGCCAGGCCTCCGTGAACATTGCGATGGTGACCGGGTTGCTTCCCGTCATCGGCGTACCGCTGCCGTTCATTTCGTATGGCGGATCCTCCCTGACCTTCACGCTCGCCGCCGTCGGCGTCCTGCTTTCCTTTGCCCGTAAAATCCCCGAAAGTGAACCAACAGCTCCATGACGCAGCCTTCCCTCTCCGTAGTCCTGGCCGGAGGCGGCACCGCCGGGCACATCAGCCCTCTCCTGGCCATCGCAGATGCCGTGACGGCACACCGCCCCGACGCCCGCATCACAGTGGTGGGGACCGCGTCCGGAATGGAAACCCGCCTGGTGCCCGCAGCGGGCTATGAGCTGGCCACCATTGACCGGGTCCCCATGCCCCGGCGGCCTTCCGCGGACCTGGCGAAACTGCCCGGCCGCCTTGTCCGTGCCGTGCGGCAGGCCGGCGAGATCCTGGACTCCGCGCAGGCCGACGTCGTTGTGGGCGTGGGCGGCTACGTTTCGACGCCGGTGTACCTAGCGGCACGCCGCCGATCGCTTCCCGTGATCGTGCACGAGGCCAACGCGCGTCCCGGGCTGGCCAACCGCGTGGGTGCGCGCTTCGCGGCCGTGACGGGCGTGGCCTTCGAATCCACCAGCCTGCCCCGGGCCACGTGGGTCGGTATGCCGATGCGCCGGGAAATCTCCGGACTGGACCGCCATGCCGCCCGGACTGCCGCACGGTCCGCCCTGGGGCTGGAGCAGGACCGCCCCACGCTGGTGGTGACCGGAGGCTCTTCGGGTGCCGCAAGCATCAACCGGGCCGTGGAACATGCCCTTCCGGCATTGGCTGCGGCCGGCATCCAGACCCTGCACATCACCGGCCGCGGAAAGTCCCTGGTGGACGCCGACGGAAAACCGATCGCCGCCCGCGGCTACACGCAGGTGGAGTACGTCGACGGCATGGAGCAGGCCTACGCCGCTGCGGACCTGCTGCTGGCCCGCTCCGGGGCAGGAACCGTCTGCGAAATCAGCGCAGTGGGGCTGCCTGCCGTCCTGGTTCCGCTGCCGCACGGCAACGGCGAACAGGCGCTTAACGCCGAAGCCCTCGTGGCTGCCGGCGGAGCGCTTACGGTTGCCGACGCCCTCTTCACAGCCGAGTGGATTTCCGACAGGCTGATACCTTTGCTGGCCGATCCGGCGGCGTTGGAAGCCATGGCCAAGGCATCGTCGGCGTTGGGCATCCGTGACGCGGACCAGCGGATGGCTGCATTCATCCTCGAAGCAAGCGATAGGGCAAAGGCATGAACCGGCTGAACCCGACAGACCTGGGGAAAGTACACTTCATCGGCCTCGGCGGTGCCGGCATGTCGGCCGTTGCCCGGGTACTCCTGGCCCAGGGCATTGAAGTCTCCGGCTCCGATGCCAAGGACTCGCCGGGACTGCGGGCCCTTGAAGCGCTCGGGGCCGAGGTGTTTGTGGGGCACGACGCCGGACACGTTGCCGGCGTCGACACGGTAGTCGTGTCAACGGCCATCCGCGAGCAGAATCCGGAACTTGCGGCGGCGCGTTCCCGCGGGCTGCGGATCATCCACCGCTCAGTGGCGCTCTCCGCGGCCATGGGCGAGCAGGACCTCATCGCGGTGGCCGGCACCCACGGCAAAACCACCACCACGGCCATGGTGACCGTGATGCTGCGGGAGGCCGGACTGGATCCTTCCTTCGCCATCGGCGGCGACGTTGCGGCCCTTGGCGTCAATGCCGCCCACGGGGCGGGACGGGTCTTCGTGGCCGAAGCCGATGAGTCGGACGGTTCCTTCCTCAACTACAACCCGCGGATCAGCGTGGTCACCAATGTCGAGGCCGACCACCTGGACCATTACGGCACGGAGGAAGCGGTCTTCGCCTCCTTCGACGCCTTCACGGCGCTGCTGCCGGCGGAGGGGCTCCTTGTCGCCTGCGCGGACGACGCCGGTGCCGTAGCCCTCGTTGAACGCTGCCCGGGCGTCCGGGTAGCCACCTACGGCTACGCCGCCGGTGCGGACGTGCGGGTTACGGACACCCGTCCCGCCGGCGCCGGCTCGGCCAGCACCCTGCAGTACACCGTGGACGGCCGCGACGGCGAGGTGCAGCTTGTCCTGCAGGTTCCGGGCGCGCACAACATCCTGAACGCGGCTGCCGCCTTTGCCGTCGGGCTGGAACTGGGCGTTGATCCCCGGACGGCCGCAGCGGGGCTCGCTACGTTCTCCGGCGCCGCCCGGCGGTTCGAATCCCGCGGCAGTGCACGCGGCGTGCAGGTGTTCGACGATTATGCCCACCATCCCACCGAAGTCGACGCCGCCCTGAAGGCGGCCCGCACAGTGGCCGGAGGGCATCGGGTGCATGTGTTGTTCCAGCCGCACCTGTTCAGCCGCACCCGCAACTTTGCGGCCGAGTTTGCAGCAGCCCTGGACCTGGCCGATACCGCCACCGTCCTGGACATCTATCCGGCACGGGAAGATCCGATTGAAGGCGTCACCAGTGAGCTGATCACCTCCCGACTGCACGTGCCCGGCGGCTATGCCGATAGTCCGGAACGCGCGGTGGCCCAGGTCGCAGACAGCGCCGACGAGGGAGACATCATCCTGACCGTCGGTGCCGGTGACGTCACCGCGCTCGGATCCGAACTGGTTGCCCGCCTGGCCGCCGTTCCGGCCCGTTCGGCCGCCGCAGCGGGGAAAGCCGCCAATGGCCGCTAGGAAGCGCTCCGGGAGCGACGACGAGACCATTACGGCCACACGTGCCCTCGATCCGGAAGACCAGGTGGCAGCAGACAGACCCGCCGCCGGTTCCACCGCTGTCCGGCCTGCTGCCGGTGCCGCCAAGCCCAAGCCGGCGGGGAAGGGGAAATCCGCCGGGAAGCCTGCGGGCGCTCCGGCGGACAAGGCCCCGCGCCGCTTTGCGGGAAGCCGGCGCTCCGCCGCAAAGTCCCCGGTGCCTGGCGCCAACAGCGCAGGCACCGACGGAACGGTCCTGGCATTTCCGGAACCGCCCGGCAAGCGGCGGCGCCGGGCAGCATGGATCACGGTCGGCTCAGCGGTGTCCGTCACCGCACTGTTCTTTGCCCTGCTGTTCTTCTCACCGATGCTCGCCCTGCAGACCGTAGTGGTAGAGGGCACCACGCTGCTGCCCCGTGAACAGGCCGAAGCGGCGCTGGAACCGTTGAAGGGGCAGACCCTGCCCACCATTTCCGTCGCCGACGTGGAAGGGCTGCTGAAAGACCGCCCCGAAATCGAAAAGATCGAGGTCGCAGCACAGCCACCGTCCACCCTGGTGGTTACTGTCACCGAACGCATTCCCGTAGCCGTCCTGCAGGACGGTGACACGCATGTCCTCATCGACGAAGAGGGCCGCCGGCTGGCAATAGCAGCTGACCGGGCAGCGGTCGCCCTTCCGCTTATCGCCGGCGGAAGCGAAGCCATCCATGCGAGTGTTTTCCCCAGCATCACGGCAGTACTGGCGACGCTTCCGCCGGAGGTGCTTGGCCGGCTGGAGAACGCCTCCGCCCAGACGCTGGATTCGGTCGAACTGAAGCTTAAGAGCGGGCAGACAGTATTCTGGGGGAGTGCCGATGCCAACGAGGCAAAGGCACGGGTGCTTGAGGCGCTCCTGAAGATGGAGCCGTCCGATCCGCCGGTGCAGGTTTACGACGTCAGTACCCCCGACCGTCCGGTGACACGTTGACCGGCGCGGAGGACGGCTGGAAACCAGGCGCCGGACCGGAGCCCTCGGAGGGGATCCGCAGGGGAACGGAGCAGGTAGCGTTCCGCGGCCGTGATGAAAGAATCCTCCGACACGCGGGGGCGGTATTTGCGGAAGCGGCGCTGGCCCCATAGCGTCTCAAGTAATGGATTACTTGACATAACTATAACCCTCAAGTTGAGGGTTAGGGTTGTGTAGGTTCAAGGTTTTCGGCCGGGCGTCCAGTGGAGATCTCCGGGATTCCGCTGGAAACCACGGGGGCGTCGGCGGCCGGGAACCGGTTTGTACGCAGGCCGGTTCAGTAGGACACATGCAGCTGCAGAACGAACGCAGCTGCGAAAAACATAAAAGTTGCAGAGATTCGAACAAGGGACACAGGACGTGGCAGCACCGCAGAATTACTTGGCCGTCATCAAGGTCGTCGGCATCGGCGGCGGTGGCGTGAACGCCGTAAACCGGATGATCGATGTTGGCCTCCGCGGCGTGGAGTTCATCGCCATCAACACCGATGCACAGGCACTGCTGATGAGCGACGCAGACGTCAAGCTCGACGTCGGCCGCGAACTCACGCGTGGCCTGGGCGCCGGCGCTGATCCCGAGGTCGGCCGCAAGGCCGCCGAGGACCACGCCGAGGAGATCGAGGAAGTCCTCCGCGGAGCGGACATGGTCTTCGTGACCGCAGGCGAAGGTGGCGGAACCGGTACCGGCGGCGCTCCCGTCGTCGCCCGGATCGCCCGTTCGCTCGGCGCCCTGACCATCGGCGTGGTTACCCGTCCCTTCACCTTCGAAGGCCGGCGCCGCTCCAACCAGGCCGAATCCGGTATCGATACGCTGCGCGACGAAGTCGACACGCTGATCGTCATCCCGAATGACCGGCTGCTGTCCATCAGCGACCGCAACGTCTCCATGCTGGATGCCTTCCGTTCCGCGGACCAGGTCCTGCTCTCCGGCGTTCAGGGCATTACCGACCTGATCACCACCCCGGGCCTGATCAACCTCGACTTCGCGGACGTGAAATCGGTGATGCAGGGTGCAGGTTCGGCCCTCATGGGCATCGGTTCGGCCCGCGGCGAGGACCGTGCAGTCAAGGCTGCCGAGCTGGCAATAGCTTCTCCTCTGCTCGAAGCTTCGATCGACGGCGCCCACGGCGTGCTGCTCTCCATTCAGGGCGGTTCCGATCTCGGCCTGTTCGAGATCAACGAGGCAGCGCGCCTGGTCCAGGAAGTTGCCCACCCCGAAGCCAACATCATCTTCGGTGCCGTCATTGACGACGCCCTGGGCGACGAAGCGCGGGTTACCGTTATCGCGGCAGGCTTCGACCAGGTGGATGTCACCTCGCAGCCGGCGCAGCACAACAAGCCGGCCGAGCCGGCCACGCCGCCTGCCTCGGCAGCGGCTGCAGGCGGCTTCGGGGCTGCCGCTCCGGCTTCCGCAGGCCTGTCGGCCTGGTCCCAGCGGTCGCACCAGCACAGCGATGTCCCGGCCGACGCCGGCTTCGACATCGATCTTCCGGCAGTCGTGGAGTCCGATCTCTCCACCGGCCGTCCGGATGACCTGGACGTACCGGACTTCCTGAAGTAGGAAGACCGGCAGAGCAAGAGCAGCAGAGCAAGAACAGCTGAGCATGACAGCGGGGTTGTCCCGGATGTTTTGGTGGCACCGCCAGGTTGGCGACAACCTGTGGGCGGGATTCACCAACGCTTCCGCGGGCAACCTCGCTTTGCATGTGGGGGATGACCCGGATGCGGTCCGCAGGCGGCGTGCGGAACTCGAGTCCGCGATGGGCGTCCGCCCCGGCTCGCTGCGTTTTATGAACCAGGTCCATTCCGCACTGGTGGCAGAAGCAACCGGCCCCGGCTCCGGTGCTCCCACGGCGGACGGCCTGGTCAGTGCCGACGGCGCAGACCCGCTGGCGGTGATGGTGGCCGACTGCGTGCCGGTCCTGCTGGCCGGTGCCGGCCCGGACGGGAGGCCGGTTACCGCCGCCGTGCATGCCGGCCGCCGCGGCCTGCTGGATAACATCCTGCCCGTCGCCGTCGACCGGATGCGTTCCGCCGGTGGAACCGGGCTCCGTGCCTGGATAGGTCCCTGCGTCTGCGGGCACTGCTACGAGGTTCCGGCAGCCATGCGGGACGAATCGGTTGCCCTGCTGCCGGCTACTGCCGCAGTAACCCGCAGCGGGACCCCGGCGCTTGATCTTCCCGCGGGAGCCCAGGCGCAGCTCATGGCCCTGGGGGTATCAGTAGAACGGGTCGAGGGCTGCACCTTGGAGAACGACGAGCTGTTTTCCCACCGCCGGAACCCCGCCACCGGACGGTTCGCCGGCGTGATCTGGCAGCGTTCCTGAACCTCCACCGGCGCATCGAAGGCCGGCGGGCCGGAGATAATGGAAAGACCATGACTTCAATATCCGAATATCCCACCCGCGCCGATGAGCTGCGGGACAGGCTGCAGCGCGTCCGGAACCGCATCGCGGCAGCCGAGCGCCCCGCCGGTGCCGAAGAACCGCACCTGATTGTGGTCACCAAGTATTTCCCCGCCTCCGACGTCGGGATCCTTGCCGGACTGGGAGTCCGGGACGTGGGCGAGAACAAGGACCAGGAGGCCGCCGCAAAGGCCGCTGACCTGGCGCACCTGGACCTGGACTGGCACTTCATCGGCCAGCTGCAGTCCAATAAGGCAAAGTCCGTGGTGCGCTACGCCGCCTCCGTCCACTCGGTGGACCGCCGTTCCCTGGTGGCTGCCCTGGGCAAGGCGATGGCAGCAGAGCAGCGGCGCCGTGAATCCGCAGGGCTGGTGCCACGTGGGGACCTGTCCTGCTTCCTGCAGGTGGACCTGCGGGACGACGCCGCACGGGCTGCGGATCCGGGCCGAGGGGGAGCACTGCCCGGGGATCTGCCGCTTCTGGCCGAGTCCGTTGCCGGTACTCCCGGGCTGCTCCTGTCCGGGCTGATGGCCGTTGCGCCGCTCGGCGCGGATGCCGGGGAGGCCTTCGCCCGCCTCCGGGAACTTTCGGGGCAGCTGCAGGCGCAGCACCCAGGGGCGCGAAGCATCTCCGCCGGCATGAGCTCGGACCTCGAGGCCGCCGTCGCACACGGGGCGACACACCTGAGAATCGGGTCCGATGTTCTGGGCCCGCGCCCGCCGGTACGGTAGCGTCAAAGTACGAACACCATACAGCCGCCGCGCAGCACCCTGCAGTACCGTGCAGTAACAGTACAGTAATGGGCAGCTAGGCGTTGAAGGATTAAGAGGAGCAACCATGGCTGGCGCAATGCGCAGGACAATGATCTACCTTGGGCTCGCCGACGGTGACGAGCACTACGAGTCCGAACAGCGGCACCTGCGGGAAGCCCCTGCCCGGGAGGAAGACTTTGCTCCCGTCCATGAGCCCGATGAGGAAGCGCCGGAGGCGGTTCCTGCCCCCGTCGTACGAAATGCAGTGGAGGAGTACCGCGCACCCGTGACACCCATCAAGCGTGCCCCGTCGTCCCGTGAGGATGTGTCCGGCCTGCGCCAGATCACCACGGTCCACCCCCGGTCCTACAACGATGCCAAGATCATCGGTGAGAGCTTCCGTGACGGCATCCCCGTCATCATGAACGTCACCGATATGGGAGAAGCGGACGCCAAGCGCCTCGTTGATTTCTCCGCGGGCCTCGTTTTCGGCCTCCGCGGTAGCATTGAGCGTGTCACCAACAAGGTCTTCCTGCTTTCGCCGTCCTACGTTGAGGTTTTGGGCGACGACAAGAAGATCAGCGAATCACAGTCCACTTTCTTCAACCAGAGCTAGCCCAAGGCCCGCACCGACGGGCCGCAGGGGCTGCTGACCGACTTCGGAAATGAAACCCTGCGCGTGAATATCATTCTTCCCCTGGTGTACTTGGTGCTGGTTCTCTTCCAGCTCGCCCTCATCCTGCGGATCGTGTACGACGCCGTGCAGATGTTTGCCCGGCAGTGGCGGCCAAAGGGACCGGCACTCGTGCTCGCTACCGGCGTATATGGTGTTACCGACCCGCCCGTCCGGCTGTTCAGGCGCATCATCCCGCCGTTGCGGCTTGGGGGAGTGGCCCTGGACCTGGCTTTCCTGGTCCTGTTTATCCTCGTATCGATCCTCACGCAGATTGTCGTCGGCGTCGCGCGCTAGCGTTCCGCGCCTCAGGGGTCCGGTTAGTTTTCGGAAACCAAACGATATAGTGTGAAACCGAATACAACCCTGCATTTTTGTATGTCCGTAATTCTCTACGTAGAACCGCCTGCTTGACTCGCAGGCGAATCTTATAATCCAGTATGAGGTGACCAGATGGCTCTGACGCCAGAAGATGTTGTCAACAAGCGGTTCCAGCCGACCAAGTTCCGGGAAGGCTATGACCAGGATGAAGTCGATGACTTCCTCGACGAGATCGTGGTGGAACTGCGCCGGCTGAACTCCGAAAACGAAGACCTCCGCAGCCAGCTGGCTGCGGCCGCAGCCGGTGGGTCCACCGCTTCGGCGAACTCGGTTCCGGCTCCCGTAGCCGCTGCACCGAAGATCGAAAAGGTTCCGGAAGAGCCCAAGCCCGAGCCTGAGGTTGAAGCTCCGGTCGTAGAAGAGCGCCCGGCACCCGTCGAGGCCAAGCCGGAGCCCGTCGCGGCTCCCGCGGCCAACAACACGGAGACCGCTGCGGGCATCCTGGCCATGGCCCAGAAGATGCACGACGACTATGTCGGTGCCGGTATTGAGCAGCGCGACAAGATCATCGCCGAAGCGCAGATCGAGGCCAGCGGCCTCGTCACCGACGCCCAGGAGAAGAGCCGCAAGATCCTCAGCACCCTGGAGCAGCAGAAGGCAGTCCTGGAGCGCAAGGTCGAGCAGCTGCGCGGCTTCGAGCGGGACTACCGTTCGCGCCTGAAGGCTTACATCGAAGGCCAGCTGCGCGATCTGGATGCACGCGGTTCCGTAGCTTCGGAAACCGCCGACGCGTAATTGCCTCGGACACGGCGCTCCTGGAGGATCGGTTAAACTGATGTACAGGCAGCAGCCGGCATTCCAGAAGTCGAGTTATTGAAGAAGCTGAACAATGCAGAAGTTAAGCAACGTATTAGCTGAATGAAACCTAAGGGCCGGAGGCCGGGTCACCCCGGCCGACGGCCCTTACGTTTTTATGCACGAACATTCGATTCACCGCGCAGTTCAGTCGGCGCCTGATTCCCCCGGCATTCCGATCACGAAAGCACCATGACTCCTTCCTCACCGCAGACCCCGGACAACACGGGAGCCGGACGCAGCCGTGCCCGCAGGGGCAAGCCTGCTCTCATCATGCTTGCTGTGGCGGTCGTCGCCGTTATCGCCGACCAGCTCACGAAACTGTGGGTGGTCAGCACCATGGCCGAGGGCCAGATAACCGATGTCCTGCCCCCGATCCTGCGTTGGCACTTCATCCGCAATCCCGGTGCAGCGTTTTCGATCGGCACCGACTACACGTGGGTCTTCACGATCATCATGGTGCTTGTGTCCGGTTTCCTGGCCTACCTGATGTTCCGGGTCCGTTCCCTGGCCTGGGCCACGGCCCTGGGTTTGGTGCTCGGCGGTGCGCTGGGCAACCTGACCGACCGGCTCTTCCGGGAACCGTCCTTCGGCCAGGGCCATGTCGTGGACTTCATCGCCTTCCCGAACTTCGCGATTTTCAACATCGCCGATTCCTGCGTGGTCTCCGGCGTGATCCTGGTCTGCCTGCTCACGCTGCGGGGAATCGGTTTGGACGGCGTACGCACGCCGTCCGGCAAGACAGTAACGACAGACCAGCGTAATGACGACGAGGCAACACGATGAATGAGCTCCACGCAGTTTTTGCAGTCCCCGAGGAAGCCGACGGCAAGCGGGCCGACGCCGTAGTGGCAGGCCTGCTTGACGTCTCCCGTTCCGTCGCCGCCACCTGGTGCACGGACGGCTACTTCAGTTCCAACGGCAAGGTGCTGACGAAATCGGACAAGCTGCACGCCGGGCAGGAAATCACCGCGGACGTCCCGGAGCAGCGGGACCCGCTGTCCGTCGTCGTCGAGCCGGTTGACGACCTGCTGATCCTGGCCGATGACGAGCACTTCGTCGTCATCGACAAGCCGGTAGGCGTGGCCGCGCATCCCTCACCCGGCTGGGTGGGGCCAACGGTGGTCGGGGCGCTGGCCGCTGCCGGCTACCGGATCTCCACGTCAGGCGCCCCCGAGCGGCAGGGCATTGTCCACCGGCTCGACGTCGGCACCTCCGGGGTCATGGTGGTTGCCAAGACCGAGCACGCCTACACCCTCCTGAAGCAGGCGTTCAAGGACCGCACCGTGGACAAGATGTACCACGCAGTGGTCCAGGGGCTGCCCGACCCGCTCAAGGGCACCATCGACGCTCCGATCGGCAGGCATCCCGGCTACGACTGGCGTTTCGCCGTCGTTGAGGGCGGCCGGCCGTCGGTGACGCATTACGAGGTGCTGGAAGCCTTTGGCAAGGCCTCGCTGGTGGAGGTGCACCTGGAGACGGGCCGCACCCACCAGATCCGCGTTCACTTCTCGGCCCTGCGCCATCCCTGCGCCGGCGACCTGACCTACGGTGCGGATGCAAAGCTGGCCGCAGAGCTTGGCCTGACCCGGCAGTGGCTGCACGCCCGGAAACTGGGCTTCACCCACCCGGGCTCGGGGGAGTACGTGGAGTTCACCAGTGAGTACCCGCAGGACCTGCAGTACGCTGTCGACGCGCTGCGCAGCGGCGAGGTCTAGGCCCGCTGGAGAGCCGCGGCACACCGGCTTCCGGCCCGGCGCGGCGGCGTCCGACGCGCCGCGGGCCGGGGCCTAGAATGTACAGGTGGCTTCTGCAACTAGTACGTCGAAATCGTTTGTCCATCTTCACAACCACACCGAATATTCGATGCTCGACGGGGCTGCCCGGCTGACGGATCTGTTCAGCCACGCCGACGAGCTGGGCATGAACGCCCTGGCAACCACCGACCACGGTTTCGTGTTCGGCGCCTTCGACTTCTGGAACAAGGCCCGCGGTGCCGGCATCAAGCCGATCATCGGTGTGGAGGCCTACCTGACGCCCGGTACGGCACGCAGGGACAAGACCCGCGTGAAGTGGGGCGACGGCGGCAGGAACGACGTTTCCGGTGCCGGTGCCTACACCCACATGACTATGTGGGCCGAGAACACCGAGGGCATGCACAACCTCTTCCGGATGTCCTCCCTGGCCTCGCTGGAAGGCTACCTCTACAAGCCCCGCATGGACCGGGACCTGCTGCAGACCTACGGCAAGGGGCTGATCGCCACCACCGGCTGCCCCTCCGGCGAAGTCCAGACCAAGCTGCGCCTGGGGCTGTACCGGGAAGCCGTCCAGGCGGCATCGGACTTCCGTGACATCTTCGGACGGGAAAACTTCTTCTGCGAGCTGATGGACCACGGGCTGGACATCGAGCGCAACGTGCAGGCGGACCTGATCAAACTGGCCCGCGAGCTGCAGCTGCCCCTGGTGGCCACCAATGACCTGCACTACACCCACGCCGAAGACGCCTCCGCGCATGCGGCGCTGCTGTGCGTGCAGTCCGGCTCCTCGCTGGCCGACCCCAAGCGCTTCAAGTTCGACGCCGACGAGTTCTACCTCAAGTCCCCGGACGAAATGCGGGCCATTTTCCGCGACCATCCGGACGCCTGCGACAACACCCTGCTCATCGCCGAGCGCTGCGACGTCGAATTCAACACCAAAGCCAACTACATGCCGCGCTTCCCGACTCCGGAGGGTGAGAACGAGGAGTCCTGGTTCGTCAAGGAAGTCGAAGCCGGACTGCATCGCCGCTACCCGAACGGGATCAGCGACGCCGTGCGCAAGCGCGCCGACTACGAAGTGGGCATCATCGCCCAGATGGGCTTCCCGGGCTACTTCCTCGTGGTGGCAGACTTCATCAACTGGGCCAAGGAAAACGGAATCCGCGTCGGCCCCGGCCGCGGCTCCGGTGCCGGCTCAATGGCCGCCTACGCGATGGGCATCACCGACCTGGACCCGCTGCAGCACGGCCTGATCTTCGAGCGCTTCCTGAACCCGGACCGCGTCTCCATGCCTGACTTCGACGTCGACTTCGATGATCGGCGCCGCTCCGAAGTGATCCACTACGTCACAGAGAAGTACGGCGACGAGCGCGTTGCCATGATCGTTACCTACGGCACCATCAAAGCCAAGCAGGCCCTGAAGGACTCCTCCCGCGTGATGGGCTACCCCTTCTCGGTCGGAGAACGCCTTACCAAGGCGATGCCGCCGGACGTGATGGGCAAAGGCCTGTCCCTGGCCGACGTGCACAACAAGGAAGCCAAGCGCTACGGCGAGGCCGAGGAGCTGCGCGAGCTGCTGCGCACCGACCCCGATTCCCAGCGTGTGTTCGATACCGCGCTGGGCCTTGAAGGCCTTAAGCGCCAGTGGGGCGTGCATGCCGCCGGCGTGATCATGTCCTCCGATCCGCTGATCGACATCATCCCGATCATGCGCCGCGAACAGGACGGGCAGGTGATCACGCAGTTCGATTACCCCACCTGCGAAGGCCTGGGGCTCATCAAGATGGACTTCCTCGGCCTTCGAAACCTGACGATCGTCTCCGACGCGGTGGAGAACATCAAGAACAACCGCGGCGAGGACCTGGTCCTGGAAGACCTGCCGCTGGATTTGAAGGAAGCCTACGACCTCCTTGCCAGCGGTGACACGCTGGGTGTGTTCCAGCTCGACGGCGGGCCAATGCGGTCGCTGCTCAAGAGCATGCGTCCGGATAACTTTGAAGATATCTCCGCTGTCATTGCCCTGTACCGCCCGGGTCCCATGGGCGCGAACTCACACACGAACTACGCCCTGCGCAAGACCGGCCAGCAGGAAATCACCCCGATCCACCCGGAGCTCGAGGAACCGCTCGCGGAAATCCTGAACACCACCTACGGCCTGATTGTGTATCAGGAGCAGGTTATGGCCATCGCCCAGAAGGTGGCAGGCTTCAGCCTGGGCCAGGCAGATATTCTCCGCCGTGCCATGGGCAAGAAGAAGAAATCGGAGCTGGATAAGCAGTACGCCGGCTTCCACCAGGGCATGGTGGACCGCGGCTACTCCGAAGCGGCCATCAAGGCGCTCTGGGACATCCTGCTCCCATTCTCCGACTACGCCTTCAACAAGGCGCACTCCGCGGCCTACGGCGTCGTCTCCTACTGGACCGCCTACCTGAAGGCCCAGTATCCGGCCGAGTACATGGCGGCCCTGCTCACCTCCGTGGGCGATGACAAGGACAAGCTGGCGCTGTACCTGAACGAGTGCCGCAAGATGGGCATCACGGTCCTGCCGCCGGACGTGAACGAATCCTCGGTGAACTTCACCCCTGTCGGCAAGGACATCCGCTTCGGCATGGGCGCCATCCGCAACGTCGGTGCCAACGTGGTGCAGGCCATGGTCGCCGCCCGTGAGGAGAAGGGCGCGTACACCAACTTCAAGGACTTCCTGATGAAGGTTCCGGCGGTGGTCTGCAACAAGCGCACCATCGAGTCCCTGATCAAGGCGGGTGCCTTCGACTCGATGGGCCATGCCCGGCGTCCGCTGGCGATGATCCACGAAGAAGCGATCGACTCCGTGGTGGTGCTCAAACGCAACGAGGCCGTGGGGCAGTTCGACCTCTTCGCCGCCATTTCCGACCAGGAACCGGAGGACTCGATCAGCATCGATATTCCGGACCTTCCGGAGTGGGAGAAGAAGGACAAGCTGTCCTTCGAACGCGACATGCTCGGCCTCTACGTCTCGGACCACCCGCTGCAGGGCCTGGAGGGCATCCTCAGCCAGCACGCCGACTCGTCGATCACCAACATTGTCGGAGAGGAAGGCCCGCCCGACGGCGCGATCGTCACCATCGCGGGCATGATCACCTCGCTCCAGCGGCGTATTGCCAAGAACAGCGGCAATGCGTACGCCCGCTGCGAGATCGAGGACCTCGCCGGTTCCATGGAAGTGATGTTCTTCGGGCAGGTCTACGGTCCCATTGCCGCCGTGCTGGCCGAGGACCTGATTGTGGTGGTCCGCGGCCGGCTGCAGCGGCGCGACGACGGCGCCGTCACGCTGAACGCGCAGGAACTCACGGTCCCCGACCTCAGCGAGGGTCATTCCGGGCCTGTGGTGATTTCCATGGCCACCTACAAGGCCACCGAGACCGTGGTCTCCCAGCTCGGCGACGTACTGCGGACGCACCCGGGTACCTCCGAGGTGCAGATCCGGCTCAACGGCTCCCGCACGGTGGAAGTAATGAAGCTGGGCGTGGACATGCGGGTGAACCCCACTCCGTCGCTGTTCGGTGACCTGAAGGTGCTGCTCGGCCCGGCCTGCCTGGACGGCTAGGCCCGGCCGGGCGCCCGGCGTCCATTGCTGCGTCCGGCGACATATTCGCCGCAGGCCGTGAACGGTGCTGGGTAGAATGATGGTGTGAATTCATCCAGCCCCGCAGCAGCCTTTGATTCCTTCCGCACGATTGACCTGCGCGGGCAGCATCTCAGTCCCGCTGAGCTGAAGGCTGCCATGCCGCGGGCCGAAACCACGTTCGACGCGGCGTCGGACGCCGTCTCCGCCATCATTACCGATGTCCGTACGCGGGGCTTTACCGCATTGACGGAACTGGCCCAGCGCTTCGACGGCGTGGACCAGCACGAGGTCCGGGTGCCGGCGGCCGCGCTCGACTCGGCGCTCGAGCAGTTGGACCCCGCCGTGCGGGCCGCCCTGGAAACAGCTATCCAGCGGACCCGGATCTTTGCCCGGGCCCAGCGCCCTGCCGATGCCGAGGTGGAAATCCGTCCCGGTGCGGTCCTGACGCATAAATGGATGCCCGTCTCCCGCGTTGGGCTTTATGTTCCGGGCGGACTGGCGGTATATCCGTCTTCCGTGGTCATGAACGTGGTGCCTGCCCAGGAGGCGGGCGTCGCTTCCCTGGCCCTGGCCTCTCCGCCGCAGAAGGAATTCGGCGGACTGCCGCACCCCACCATCCTTGCCGCCGCCAAGCTGCTGGGTATTGACGAGGTCTACGCTGTGGGCGGCGCCCAGGCCATTGCCGCGTTTGCCTACGGTGTTCCTGCGGACGACGCCAATGCCGCCGTCCTGCCCGTAGACGTGGTGACCGGACCCGGCAACGTTTTCGTGGCGACTGCCAAGCGCCTGGTCAAGGGCGTGGTCGGCATTGATTCCGAGGCGGGTCCCACCGAGATCATGGTCCTGGCGGACGAGACGGGCGATGCCCGGCTGGTCGCTGCGGACCTGGTCAGCCAGGCCGAACATGATCCCAATGCCGGATCCGTCCTGGTCACTGCGTCGGAGCAGCTCGCCGGGAAGGTCCGGGAGGAACTGGAGCGCCAGGTCGCGGAGACCAAGCACAGCGAACGCGTGCGCACGGCTCTCTCCGGCGCCCAGTCCGGGGTGATCCTGGTTGACGGGCTGGAGCAGGGCATTGCCGTCTGCGACGCCTACGCCGCCGAACACCTCGAAATCCAGACGGCCGACGCCGAGGCCGTGGCAGCGCGGGTCCGAAGCGCCGGTGCCATTTTCGTAGGGGACTACAGTCCCGTCAGCCTGGGCGATTACTGCGCCGGTTCCAACCACGTGCTGCCCACCGGCGGCACGGCGGCTTTTTCCTCCGGGCTGAACGTCACCACCTTCATGCGTGCCATCCAGGTGGTCAACTACAACCGTGAAGCGCTGGAAGAAGTGAGCGCCGATATCGTGGCCCTCTCGCGGGCGGAAGACCTGCCGGCCCACGGCGACGCCGTCAGCATCCGCTTCGAATAGCACGCGGGCCAGGGTTTGGCCCGCTTCGGCTCCGGAGCGCTTCGGCGCCCGGAACGGCGGCAACGAAATCCCTTGCTCGCAGAGTTCGCCGGGAGACTAAAGCCGCCTAACCCGGGCGCCTGCGCGCTCCGGGCCCGTGGTTTCCCTTCGGTTGGTCCTGATCCCTTCGGTTTGTGCTGATCCCTGCGCCGCGCGAAGCAGGGATTGCCACAAACCGCAGGGATTGCGACAGCCCGCGGGGTTTTTCCTCAACGGGAGGGATTCGGCCCCGGCCCGGGGCCCGGCGCGCCCCGGACCCGCTCGCTTCGCAGTCCGGCACGCGGAGCTACCTACATGTAGTAATGCCGGCACTACATGTTGTGGTTATGCACTTGGTGATGCGGCAGGGCGGGCCCTATAGTGAGAGCACCATAAGGCCCCTTCGCGAAAGGACGGGATATGTACTGTCCGTTTTGCCGCAACGCTGATTCCCGCGTCGTGGACAGCCGCCTGGCTGACGACGGCTCTGCGATCCGCCGGCGCCGGCAGTGCCCGCAGTGCGGGCGCCGTTTCTCCACAGTGGAAACCACCAGCCTGAGCGTCATCAAGCGCTCCGGGGTCGGCGAGCCCTTCAGCCGCAGCAAGGTGATCAACGGCGTGCGCAAAGCCTGCCAGGGCCGGCCCGTGAGCGAAGACGACCTCGCCATGCTGGCCCAGGAAGTGGAGGAATCCATCCGGGCCAGCGGGGTAGCAGAGATCGATGCCCACGAGGTGGGGCTGGCCATCCTCACTCCGCTGCAGAAGCTGGACCAGGTGGCGTACCTGCGTTTTGCCAGCGTCTACCAGTCCTTCGACTCCCTCGAGGACTTCGAGACCGCCATCGAGAAGCTGCGGACCGAGGCCCGGGAAAATTCGGGACGAGTCCCGAGCGGTGCCCAGCGCCCGCTCACCGCGCAGTAAAAGGCCCTTCGCAGCAAGAAAGAGCCCTCGCAGTAAAAGAGCCTGCGCAGTAAATGGATCCAGGCATAGCAAAAGCGGCGGAAGGAACCCTTCCGCCGCTTTTTGGTGTAACTGCTACTTGATGTATTTGAAGTGCATGGCTGCCTGCAGCGCGGCGCCGACAATGCCGGCGTTGTTCTTGAGGTTGGCCGTGACCATCGGAGTCCGCAGTTCGAGCATCGGCAGGAAGTCCTCGCTGCGCTTGGAGATGCCGCCGCCGATCACGAACAGGTCGGGGGAGAAGAGGAACTCCACATGCGAGAAGTAGCGCTGCAGCCGCTGGGCGTACTCTTCCCAGCCGATCCCGTCGCGTTCCCGGGCGGAGGCGGAAGCCTTCGTTTCGGCGTCGTGCCCGTCGATTTCCAGGTGGCCGAGCTCGGCGTTGGGAACCAGCATGCCCTTGTAGATCAGGGCCGAACCGATTCCGGTGCCCAGGGTGATCACGAGGACGGTGCCGTCCACTTCACGGCCTGCACCGTAGCGGGCCTCCGCGAGTCCCGCGGCGTCGGCGTCGTTCATGACCTGCACGTCGCGGCCGAGGGCCTTGGTGAGCAGTGTGTCGACGTCGGTGTCTATCCAGCTCTTATCCACGTTTGCCGCGGAACGGGCAATGCCGTGCTGGATGATGGCCGGGAAGGTGACGCCCACCGGGACGTCGGGGCCGGGGCCGCCGGGACGGGAGGACAGCTCCTCGACGATCTGGCTCACCACTCCGGCCACGGCCTCGGGTGTCGCAGGCTGCGGGGTGGGAATGCGGAAACGATCGCCAATCAGCTTGCCCTTGGACAGGTCGACGATGCCGCCCTTGATGCCCGTGCCCCCGATATCAATTCCAATGACGGCGTCGACGTGCTTGTCGGACTTATGCTTCTTGGCCATGGTTCTCCAGTAGTAGTTCTGAGCTCGGGTCGGCGGATCAGGGAAGGGTCAGAACTTCGGCGCCGTCATCAGTGACGAGCAAGGTGTGCTCGAACTGCGCGGTGCGTTTGCGGTCCTTGGTGAGGACTGTCCAGTTGTCATCCCACATGTCCCACTCGATGGTGCCGAGAGTGAGCATAGGTTCAATCGTAAACACCATTCCCGGTTCCATCAGCCTGCTGTAGGCGGGCGCGGCGTCGTAATGCGGAATGATCAGGCCGGTGTGGAAGGCTTCGCCGACGCCGTGGCCGGTGAAGTCACGGACAACACCGTAGCCGAAACGCTTGGCGTAGGACTCGATGGTACGGCCGATGACATTGATTTCCCGGCCCGGGGCGACGGCCTTGATGGCCCGGCGCAGGGATTCCTGGGTGCGCTCCACCAGCAGCCGGGACTCGTCGTCGACGTCTCCGACGAGGAAGGTCCAGTTGGTGTCGCCGTGGACGCCGTTGATGTAGGCGGTGATATCGATGTTGATGATGTCGCCGTCCTGCAGCACCGTGGTGTCCGGAATGCCGTGGCAGATGACCTCGTTCACGGAGGAGCACAGGGACTTCGGGAATCCGCGGTAGCCCAGCGTTGAGGGGTAGGCATTGGAGTCCAGCAGGAACTGGTGGCCGATCCGGTCCAGCTCGTCGGTGGTGACGCCGGGAGCGATGTGCCGGCCGACCTCAACGATGGCCTGCGCGGCAATCCGGCTGGCGATCCGGATCTTCTCGATGGTTTCCGCGGACTTGACCTCGGACCCGGTGAACGGTGCGGGTGCTTCCCTGTCCACGTATTCGGGGCGGGGGATCGACGACGGAACCCGGAGCCGGGGGCTCACGCTCCCCGGCGTCAGGTGTCCAGCAGGTGCAGTGGCAAGTTTCTGGGGCATACCATCGATCTTATCGCCAGCGTGCCCGACGGCGGGACGAGACGGCCGGCAGGGCAGGTCCGATCCGTGCACAAAGCACACGCACGGGATACGCAAGGCATAAGCAAGTTCCAAGGCACGTCAACAGGAGGACCCCATGGCCGATTACTGGTTCAACGTAGTGACCCACGAGGTGGAGGAGGGCCCGCAGTCGGACTGGACAAAGCTGCTGGGACCGTACCCCACCCGCGAGGAAGCCGAGCTCGCGCTGCAGAAGGTGCAGGCACGGAACAAGGCCTGGGACGCCGACGAAGACTAGGAGCTGCGCCGCCTAGGGGCTGTTTCCCTAGGCGCTGCATCTCTTAGAAGCTGTGCCCCTAGAAGCTGTGTTCCGGGCCGGGGAAGGAACCGCTGCGTACCTCGGCGGCGTATTCCTTCGCCGCCCGGGACAGCTCGGTGCGCAGGTCCGCGAACGCCTTGACGAAACGCGGCTGCTTCCCGCCGCGCAGGCCGGCCATGTCCTGCCAGACCAGCACCTGCCCGGTGGTGGCGTTGCCGGCGCCGATCCCGATGGTCGGTACCCTCACCGCGGCGTCGACCTCCGCGGCGACGTCGGCGGGCACCATTTCCATCAACACGCAGAACGCCCCGGCCTCCGCGAGGGCGACGGCGTCCTGCACCACTGCGGCTCCCGCATCGCCGCGGCCCTGCACCTTGTAGCCGCCGAGCGCGTGCTCGGCCTGCGGAGTGAAGCCCACATGCGCCATGACCGGAATGCCTGCCGCCGTCATGGCACGGACATGGTCAACGTAATGCCGCCCGCCTTCCATCTTCACCGCATGGACCAGGCCTTCCTTCATGAGCCGCACCGAAGACTCGATGGCCTGGGCGGGGGAAACCTCATAGGAACCGAACGGAAGGTCGCAGACCACCAGCGAGTGGCTGGCTCCGGCCGTGACGGACCGCGCGAAGACGATCATCTCGTCCATGGTGATCGGCAGGGTGGTGGCGTGGCCCATCACGTTGTTCGCGGCCGAATCGCCCACCAGCAGCACCTCGATGCCGGCTTCGTCGAAAATGCCGGCGGCGTACTGGTCATAAGCGGTCAGCATGGCGAACCGGCCGCCGTTGTCCTTCAACTGCTGCAGGTGCGAGATGCGGATTTTCTTCAGCGCCGGAGCTTCAGGAACGGAGGGGTCCGCGGGATTGGCGGCGTACGGGGAGGGCTGTTCGGCACTGGTCATGCTTCGAGCCTACTAAACAACGCACCGCGGGGACCCGCCCGGCGGATTCGTTGCGGGGGATACCCGCGGGCTGCCGACCAAATCCTGCACACGTAGGTAGAGTGAAGAAGGTTTCACATGTCTCTGAGCCGTGTAGAGGAAAGAAGGTAAGGATGAACCGCCAGCAGGAATTCGTTCTGCGCACCATCGAGGAGCGCGATGTCCGGTTTGTGCGGTTGTGGTTTACCGACGTCGTCGGCCAGCTGAAGTCCGTGGCGCTGGCGCCGGCGGAAGTGGAAGGCGCCTTCGAGGAAGGCCTGGGCTTTGACGGTTCCTCGGTCGAGGGCCTGGCCCGGATCTTCGAGTCGGACCTGCTGGCCCAGCCCGACCCCTCCACCTTCCAGATCCTGCCCTGGCGCGGCGACGAGGAGCAGACCTCGCGGATGTTCTGCGACATCCTCACCCCGGACGGCCAGCCGTCGGCTGCCGACCCGCGGAACGTGCTCAAGCGCCAGCTGGCGAAGGCCGCGGACATGGGCTTCACCTGCTACACCCACCCCGAGATCGAGTTCTACCTGCTGAAGTCCGATGAACTCGGCGAAGACGGCCAGCCCGTTCCCGTGGACCAGGCCGGCTACTTCGACCACGTCCCGGGCGGCGTGGCGCAGGACTTCCGCCGCACGGCCGTGTCCATGCTTGAAGCAGTGGGCATCTCCGTGGAGTTCAGCCATCACGAGGCCGGGCCGGGGCAGAACGAGATCGACCTGCGCTATGCCGATGCCCTGCAGACCGCGGACAACATCATGACCTTCCGCACAGTGGTCAAGGAAGTCGCCTTGATGACCAACTGCTACGCGAGCTTCATGCCCAAACCCTTCTCGCATCATCCCGGTTCCGGCATGCACACCCACTTCTCCCTCTTTGAGGGCGACAGCAACGCCTTCTTCCAGGCCGGTGCCGAGTTCCAGCTCTCCACCACCGCACGCCAGTTCATGGCGGGCATCCTGCGGCACGCCCCGGAATTCACGGCCGTCACCAACCAGTTCGTGAACTCCTACAAGCGGCTTTGGGGCGGCGGTGAAGCCCCGAGCTACCTGTCCTGGGGCCACAACAACCGGTCCGCGCTGGTGCGGGTGCCGTTGTACAAGCCGAACAAGGGCCAGTCGGCACGCATCGAATACCGCGGCATCGACGCCGCCGCCAACCCGTACCTGTCCTACGCCGTCCTGCTCGGGGCCGGGCTGAAGGGCATTGAAGAGGGCTATGACCTGCCCCCCGGCGCCGAGGACGACATCGAGAGCCTGAGCGCCGCCGAACGCAGGGCCATGGGCCACGACCCGCTGCCGGCGTCCCTGCATGACGCCGTGCGTGTCATGGAGGAGTCCGAGCTGGTGGCCGACATCCTGGGCGAGCAGGTCTTCGAGAACTTCCTGCGGAACAAGCGTGCGGACTGGAACGAATACCGCCAGCAGGTGACCAGGTTCGAGCTGCAGAAGAACCTGGGCATCCTCTAGGAAAGGGCCGGCACCGATGAGCCTGACTCGACGGCTGATCGCCACGGGTTTCCGCGACCTGGAAAAAAGCACGCGGTTCCTGGCGGCTTCGGAGCTTGAGGGCATCGATGAGGACGCACTGTTCGCGGGGTTCAACTGCGCGGCGGATCCGGACCTGGCACTGCAGTCGCTGGTTCGGCTGATCGGCCGTGCCCCGGAGCTGGTGGAACTGGTCAACGGCGGCGCCGAGCGGAGCGAAGCCCTGTTCCGGCTCCTGGGGGCCTCCGATGCCCTGGCGGAGTTCCTGATGCGGCACCCCGGGGATGTCGGAGTGCTGCGCCGCGAGCTGCGCGCCGAACCGGGCAGCACCGATGAACCCACCCTGCGGGCCTCACTGCTGGACGCCGTGCATGCGGGCAGCGGCGCAGCGCCCGTGGCCGGCCTGACGGGCATCGAAGCCTACGTGGCGCTGCGGTCCCGGTACCGCCGGCACCTGCTGGACCTTGCCGTGCGGGACCTTGGTGCGGCGTCGCCCACTGACTTCCTGCCTGCGGCTGGACGCGAACTCGCCGACCTGGCCGGCGCGGCCCTGGAAGCTGCGCTGGCGGTCTCCCGGGCGGAGCTGACGGCAAACTATCCGGCCGAAGAGATCTCCGCTGTACGCCTGGCCGTCATCGGGATGGGCAAGGCCGGCGCGCGGGAACTGAACTACATCTCCGACGTGGACGTCATCTACGTGATCGAAGCCTCCGGCCTGCCGGAAGAGCGGGCCTCCGCCATCGGCACGGCGCTGGCCGCCGGGATTTCCCGCGCCATCAACGCTTCGGCACCGGAGCCCCCGCTTTGGGAGGTGGATACGAACCTGCGCCCCGAGGGCAAGGACGGCCCGCTGGTGCGCACGCTGGACTCGCATCTGAACTACTACCAGCGCTGGGCGCACAGCTGGGAGTTCCAGGCGCTCCTGAAGGCCCGCGCCATGGCAGGGGACAGGGACCTGGGCCGGCGCTACGAAGAAGCCGTCGCACCCTTGATCTGGAGCAGTTCCGAGCGGGACGGATTCGTGGAATCGGTGCAGGCCATGCGCCGCAGGGTCACCGACAACATTCCGGCCCACGAAGAGGCGCGGCAGCTGAAGCTGGGCAGCGGCGGACTGCGAGACGTCGAATTCACGGTCCAGCTGCTGCAGCTGGTGCACGGCCGGATCGATGAATCCCTCCGGGTGCGCACCACTACCGCGGCGATTGCCGCGCTCAGCGACGCCGGGTACATCGGGCGCACCGATGCCCGGGAACTGGACGAGTCCTACCGCTACCTCCGTGTCCTTGAACACCGCATCCAAATGGTCCACATGCGCCGGACCCACCTGATGCCCGAGGGTGAGGCCGCACTGCGGGCCCTGGCCAAGTCCAGCGCGGGATCCCTTTCGCTGGAGCGGCCCAGTGCCGAACGCCTGCGGGAGCAGTGGCAGCGCCGCAAGCGACTGGTACGGCGGCTCCATGAGAGCATCTTCTACCGCCCGCTGCTGAGCACCGCGGCGAACCTCAGCGCGGACGAGGTCCGGCTGACGCCCGAGGCCGCGCAGGCCCGCCTGGCCGCACTCGGCTACGCAGATCCCCGCGGGGCCATGCGCCACATCGAGGCTCTGACCGTGGGGGTCAGCCGCCGTGCCGCGCTGCAGCGGCAGCTCCTCCCGGTGCTGCTGGCGTGGCTGGCCGACGGCGTGGACCCCGACGCCGGCCTGCTGGGTTTCCGGCGGCTCAGCGAAAACCTGGGCGATACGCACTGGTACCTGGGCATGCTGCGCGATTCGTCGGCCGCGGGGGAGCGGCTGTGCTCCATCCTGTCCTCAAGCCGGTTCATTACCGACCTGCTGGAGGTTTCGCCGGAATCCACGTCCTGGCTGGCCTCCGACAAGGAACTGGTGCCGGCGTCGTTTGACACGCAGTGGCAGGAAATCCAGTCAAAGATGTCCCGCCACCCCCATCCCGCGGAGGCGATGCGGCTGATCCGGCTGATCCGCCGGCGGGAGATGCTGCGCATTGCCATCGCCGACAGTGCGGGCCTGCTCAGCCAGCAGGACGTCGGCCGTGCCCTGGCCGATGCTGACCGTGCCGCAGTCCTGGGGGCCCTGCACGTGGCGGAGTCCGAGGTATTCGGCGGCAGCGAGAAGCTCACCGATCTGCTGGTGGTCGCGATGGGGCGGCAGGGCGGACGCGAGATCGGCTACGGTTCCGACGCGGACGTGATGTACGTGCACCGCCCGTTGCCCGGCGCCGACCCGGCCGCAGCGCAGGCGCAGGCCGAGAAGGTCGTCTCCCAGATCTCCACCTTCCTGCAGCAGCCCTGCAGCCCGGCCGTCCAGGCCGAACGCCCGTTGGTTCTCGACGCCGGGCTGCGCCCCGAAGGACGGCAGGGGCCGATGGTACGCAGCCTGGAATCCTACGCCGGCTACTACGAGCGCTGGTCGGTGATCTGGGAGGCACAGGCCCTGCTGCGGGCACGTCCGATGGCCGGCAGCGATGCCCTTGCCGAAGAGTTCATGGCGCTGATCGATCCGGTCCGCTACCCGGATGCGGTTACGGTCAAGGACGTGCGGGAAATCCGCCGGATCAAGGCCAGGGTGGAAGCCGAACGCCTGCCCCGGGGCGCGGATCCCTCCCGCCAGCTCAAACTCGGACGCGGCAGCCTCAGCGACGTCGAGTGGCTGGTCCAGCTGCTCCAGCTGCAGCACGCACACCGGGTGCCGGAGCTGCGGACGACGGCGACACTACCCGCGCTGGACGCGATCGAGGCAGCGGACCTGCTTCCCGCCGTCGACGTCGACACCCTCCGGCAGGCCTGGCTGCTCGCCAGCCGGGTCCGAAGCGCAAATGTGATCCGCGGCGGACGGAACCCCGATGTGCTGCCGTCCTCCCGCCGGGAACTGGACGCCGTGGCCCGCTGGTGCGGTTACGGCGCCGGCCAGGGCGGGGACCTGGAGGAGGACTATCTCAAGCTCACCCGGCACGCCCGGGCCGTTTTCGAACGGTATTTCTACGGATACGGGACCTAGCTCACGTCGCTGACGGCCCAATCGGTTCGTTGCATTGCCACTGCTCTAGGTACGCTCTATGAGGGCATTTGCGGCGTGTGCCGCAGTGATAGAGCTAGGAGACGTTTACTTTGCTTAGTGGCAAACGGGCCTTAAAGGGCCCGGCTAAACTGGCCGTACCGCTGACCACCTTCCTCGCAACCCTGGCTTTGCTGCTGGGGATACCTGCGGCCGGAGCCTATGCAGCGGACGGCGTCGAGGGTGAGACCTTCGTCATCGGCACCGATACCACTTTCGCACCGTTCGAATTCCGTGAAAACGGCGAACTGGTCGGTATCGATATGGACCTTCTCAACGCAATCGCCGAGGAGGAGGGCTTCAATGTCGAAATCCAGTCCCTCGGCTTTGACGCGGCGCTGCAGTCGCTGCAGTCCAACCAGGTGGACGGCGTCATTGCCGGCATGTCCATCACGGATGAGCGCCGGCAGGTCTTCGACTTCTCGGATCCGTACTTCGAGTCCGGCATCCAGATGGCCGTCGCCGAGAACAACAACGACGTCAAGGGGTACGAGGACCTGCGCGGCAAGCGCGTAGCGGTCAAGACCGGCACGGAAGGGCAGACCTTCGCCGAGTCCATCAAGGACCAGTACGGCTTTGAGGTGGTTGCGTTCGCGCAGTCCGCCCAGATGTACGACGACGTCAAGGCCGGCGGCTCCGTGGCCGTGTTTGATGATTACCCCGTGCTTGCCTACGGCGTGGCCTCCGGCAACGGCCTGAAGACCGTCACCGAAAAGGAAGCCGGCAGCTCGTACGGATTCGCCGTGAACAAGGGTGCCAACCCCGAGCTCCTCACCGCCTTCAACGCCGGCCTCGCCGACTTGAAGGAAAGCGGCGAGTACGACGAAATCCTGGATACCTACCTGGAAGCCGGTGCCAAGGACTCAAGCTTCTGGTCCCTCATCACGGACAACGGCCCGGCCTTCGCCAAGGGCATGGGCCTGACCCTGCTGGCAACCGCGCTGTCGTTGCTCTTCGCCCTCGTCCTGGGCGTGTTCTTCGGCTTCCTGAAGGTCGGCTCGTCAAAGATCCTGCGCGGCATCGCCACCGTGTACGTGAGCATCTTCCGCGGCACCCCGGTGCTGGTCCAGGCCTTCTTCTTCTACTTCGGCCTGCCGCAGATCATCGGCCAGCCGGTGGACGTACTTACGGCCGGCGTGCTGACGCTGAGCCTGAACGCCGGCGCCTACATGACCGAGATTGTCCGCGGCGGCATCCAGTCCGTGGATCCCGGCCAGATGGAAGCGGCACGCAGCCTCGGACTGGGCTACGGGAAGACCATGCAGAAGGTCATCATTCCCCAGGCCATCAAGATCATGACGCCTTCCTTCATCAACCAGTTCGTCATTACCTTGAAGGACACCTCCCTGCTTGCGGTTATCGGCTTTGCGGAGCTGACGTACCAGGGCCAGCAGATCTACGCGGTGAACTTCCGTACCGCGGAGGTCCTGATCATCGTGGCGGCCCTGTACTTCATCGTGATTACGCTGCTGACCAAGCTGGCGGACGTCCTGGATAAGAGGTTTAACAAGTGAGCAAGATCCAAACCATCGGACTCCGGAAGTCCTACGGATCCAACGAGGTCCTCAAGGGCCTGGACGTCAGTGTGGCCGAAGGCGAAGTGGTCTGCGTGATCGGCCCCTCCGGTTCCGGCAAGTCCACGTTCCTTCGCTGCCTCAACAAGCTCGAAGACATCACCGGCGGCACGGTGAAAGTCGACGGTTTTGACCTCACCGATCCAAAGGTGAACCTGAACGAGGTGCGCCAGCACATCGGCATGGTCTTCCAGCACTTCAACCTGTTCCCGCACATGAGCGTGCTGGACAACATCATGCTCGCTCCGGTGCAGCTGAAGAAGGCGCCGAAGGCCGAGGTCCGCAAGACCGCGCTGGCACTGCTGGACCGGGTCGGCCTGGCAGACAAGGCCGACGCACGCCCGGCTCAGCTGTCCGGCGGCCAGAAGCAGCGTGTGGCTATTGCCCGCGCGCTGGCCATGCAGCCGGACATCATGCTCTTCGACGAGGCCACCTCCGCCCTCGACCCGGAAATGGTGGGCGAAGTGCTCCAGGTCATCCGTGACCTGGCCCGGGAAGGCATGACCATGGTCGTTGTCACCCACGAAATGGGCTTCGCCCGCGAAGTGGCTGACCGCGTGATCTTCATGGCCGACGGCCACATCGTCGAAGAGAACACCCCGGGCCTGCTCTTCGGCAGCCCCCAGGCCCCGCGCCTGCAGGACTTCCTGGCCAAGGTGCTCTAGCGCTCCACTCGACCCCCGCAGTGGCCGCCGCCGGTATTCGTTATGCTCTTATCAATGAGCGAACTAACCGGTACGGCGGCCACTGTCGTACTGCTGCGGGATTCCGACGCCGGCCCCGAGGTCCTGCTGCTGGAGCGGCCGACCGCGGGCTCCTTCGGCGGTGCCTGGGTCTTTCCCGGCGGCCGGGTGGACCCGGAAGACCGTGTCGAAGGAGAGCCCGAAGCAGAAGCCGCCCGGCGGGCCGGAGTCCGCGAAACCGCGGAAGAGACCGGACTCGCGCTGGACCCTGAGGATCTGGTGCCGCTTTCCTGCTGGATTCCGCCGGAAAACATCCCCCGTCGGTACCAGACATGGTTCTTTGCCGCGAAGGCTCCGGCCGGGGATATTCACCTCAATCCGGGGGAGCTGCTCAACCACGTGTGGCTCTTGCCGGCGGAAGCTCTGGACCGGCACCGCAACGGGCTGATTCAGCTGGTTGCACCGACCTGGGTCACGCTGCACTCCCTGACCTCCGATGCCTCCGCCGGTGCGGCCCTTGCCCGGCTCGCGGATGCCGACCCGGAAACCTTCCGGACCCGCCCCCTCACCGGATACGAGCCCGCGACCGTCCTTGCCTGGGCGGGCGACGAGGAGTACGACGGCGCGGGCGGTGCTTCGGGTGATGCCAGGCCGGCGCGGCACCGGCTCGTGATGGACAAAACCGGGTGGCGCTACGAGCGCACCCGGTAGCCCGTAGCTCCGGGACGGGACCGGAGCTGCTGGCTCAAGACCGCAGCAGCTCCAGTATCTTCTTCCGTGCGGCCCGCCCTTCAGGCACGGGAAGCAGCGGGTAAACATGGACCCCGCCGTCAGCGATGTGCAGCGAAACAGGGATGCCGGCAGACCTCATCCGGCTTTCCAGCCTGAGCACATCCGGGTAGGGCAGGTCATGGGTTCCGACAAACACATCCGTCGGCGGGAGCCCCGACATTGTCCCGTTGACGGGACTGACCCGGGGATCAGCCAGGGGATCACCGGACGCCCAGGCACGTGCGGCAACCCGAAGCCCGGCACGGCTAAGCCACGGATCCACCGCTTCAACCGCGGCAAGCTCCGGATTTTCCATGGCCACGTCCACCCAGGGGGACAGCAGGACCAAACGCCGCGGCAGAGGCAGTGAATATTCCGCCAGCTGCTGGGCAAAGGCCAGGGCCAGTCCACCACCGGCCGAGTCGCCCATAAAAGCCACATCCTGGGAATCGAAGTCTTCAAGCAGGTTCCGGTACACGGCCGCCAGCAGTCCGGACGCATCCCGATGGCTGGATTCCGGTGCCAGCCCGTACAGCGGAACCTCCACCCGGTGGCCCGCTGCCGCCAGGCGGGCGATGAACCGCCAGTGCCAGGCGCTGATCGGGCTGATGTACGAACCCCCATGCAGGTACAACACCGCCTGGACGGCAGTTCCGGGCACGGAGCTGCCCTCGGCCCGGGGCAACACCGAGTAGCAGGAGAACCCCGCGACGCTCCTCTGCTCCACCCGGAACTTCCGCAACAGGCTTCGGGGAGGCAGGGCGGCCCGCTTGCGCCGCGCCAGTCTTGCCTCCGCGCGTTCCGCCGTGGCCGTCAGCGGCTTGCGGGTCAGCCGCAGATACGGCGCCAGGAGCTGCATCGGCAGGCTTGCCATCAAGTCCTCCCGGCTTCCGTGGCCCGGATAAACCGCAGGACCGGCTCAGCGAGTCCGGCACCGATGGCATCGGGCGTACGCTTCTGCCCGCGGATCTCAAAGGAGTGGTTGCCGCCTTCCACGCGCTGGACGTGCGCGTTCGGGCCGATCCGCTCGGCCACCGGTTCGAGTTCTCCCGGCAGGGCAAAAGTGTCACGGGTTCCCTGCAGGAACAGCATCGGCAGGGCCAGGCCGTACAAATGCTCGTCGCGCAGCTTCTCCGGCTTGCCGGGCGGATGCAGAGGGTAGCCCAGGTACACCAGGCCGGCCGCAGGCATGCCCTCCGCCACCGCCATGGACGCCATCCGGCCGCCGAATGACTTTCCGCACGCCCAGACCGGCCCGCCGCCGTCGCGCGCCGCCACCGCGGCCATAACGGCCTTCCACGTTTCGACGGCCACGGGAGCCCGGTCCGGGAACTTCTTCCCGGCTTCGCGGTACGGGAAGTTGAAGCGCAGGGTGGCCGCGCCGCCGTCGTTCAATGCGCCGGTAAACCCGGCGAGGAAGGGGTGTTCCATCCCGGTGCCGGCGCCATGGGCGACGACGACGGTCACCTCCGCGCCCGCGGGACGGGACAAAACGGCGGATACGGTCCCCTCGCCGACGGGAATGGACAGGTCAAGATGATCAACTTGCATGTGTTCAAACGTACTGCCATCCCGGGCCCCGCACCTTGAGCGCAGAAGGTAATACCACTAGAATGGAAAGCGGACAGGATCCGAAGGCCCCATAAGCGCAGCCGGTATCGGCACCACGCGCAGCCTCTCCTGAAATCCGCGGTCCGCCTTGGGCGACGAACCGCAACATCACCACTCCGGCACAGAAGCCACCGCTTTGCGGCACACCGATTCGTTGTGCCCGGAGTACCATCCCATGCCTCTCGAAGGGAGCATCAGCTATATGTTGAAGCACGTTGCAGTGACGCGCACCAGGACCACCACTTCACGATTCACCGCACAGGTCACGGCCATTGCCGCCGGATGTGCGCTGGTTGCCGGGGGAGTATCGGCGGCCGAAATCGCCATGCTGAACGCAGAACCGGCCCCCAGCCAGGTCATCGCCGAAGCAACCGCCTAACGCACAAGGCACAGCGCAGAAGAAGTCTCCGCCGTCGTTCCCGCCCGGGAATGGCGGCGTTTTTGCATTTCCGGACACCGGTGCTCTTCTAGAATGGAAAAACACCATTCCTACATCCGGGGAGCACCGTGCCCAGAGGCAAACACCATCCGCCGCGTCCCAAACCGGCCAACAGCGAGGGCATGCTCATCGCCAATGACCTGAAGAAGGAGCGGGGCTGGACCGACGGACAGATCAAGACCTTCCTGCCCGAACCGGACAAGAC
Source organism: Arthrobacter sp. zg-Y844 (assembly GCF_024385465.1). Classification (GTDB taxonomy): domain Bacteria; phylum Actinomycetota; class Actinomycetes; order Actinomycetales; family Micrococcaceae; genus Arthrobacter_B. The sequence goes on along the minus strand of NZ_JANFLS010000002.1, from coordinate 844,468 downwards.
CGCACGGAACCCGTTTTCCCGCAAGGCAGCCCCCATGAAGCTCTACGCCCTGGAACGGGTTGTTGCCATCGAGGCCACACCGGAGTACGCCAAGGCCCGCGAAGCCTCACGCAACCGGCAGCTGGCGGCACGGGAACGTGCCCTGGTGAAGAAGAAGGCAGCGGTCGCCGTCGCCGAAGCGCTGGAGCTGCGCATTGTTCCCGAGCCGTGGGAAACCATGCAGCGCAAGGCGATCGGGCATTTCAACGGACGTCTCCGCGGCAAGCAGTCCCCGGCCAGCCTTTCCACGGCACCGTCGCGGCTGAACCGGCTGACCGTGAATTACCTGCGGCACCAGCAGACCTCCTACGAGGAGGAGCTTCAGGAATTCAAGGGCGTGGTGGGCGTCGGCGAGGCGTACCTGGTGGTCCGGAACCGCATCCTGGACCTGATTGCCGACACCTACCCGCAGCTCAAGGCCGAATGCGAGCGGCAGAAATTCGATGCACCGGAACTTCCCGACGGCGTGACGCTCTAGCCGCCGGGGGGCCTGCAGGTCCTGCAGAGGGTTCGGCCGCCGGCACAGCATCCCACGGAACGGTACGGATGTTTCCCGAAGTGGTTACAGCAGTCACGCCGGCCCCACTCCGTGGGACACCCTGCGGACGCCGAAAGCCCGAGGGAAGACAAAACCGCCCCCGCCCGGTGACGGGCGGAGGCGGTTGGGGTGTCCGGGCTGCGGCTGGAGGCTGCAGCTTGGAGGCGGATTAGACGCCGTAGTACAGCTCGAACTCGAACGGGTTCGGGCGCAGTGCAAGCGGCAGGATTTCGAATTCACGCTTGTACGAAATCCAGCTGTCGATCATGTCCTGGGTGAACACGCCGCCGGCCTGAAGGAACTCGTTGTCATTCTCCAGGGCAACCAGTGCCTCTTCGAGCGAGGCCGGAGCCTTCTGGATGTGCTTGGCCTCTTCGGGCGGCAGTTCGTAGAGGTCCTTGTCGATCGGGTCTGCCGGCTCGATGCGGTTCTTGATGCCGTCCAGGCCCGCCATCAGCTGTGCGGAGAACGCCAGGTAAGGGTTGGAGGAGGGGTCCGGAGCGCGGAACTCGAGGCGCTTGGCCTTCGGGTTGGAACCGGTGATCGGGATACGGATAGCGGCGGAACGGTTGCCCTGCGAGTAGACCATGTTCACGGGAGCTTCGAAGCCCTTGACCAGGCGGCGGTAGGAGTTGACCGTCGGGTTGGTGAAGGCAAGCACGGCCGAGGCGTGCTTGAGCAGGCCGCCGATGTACCAGCGGGCCAGGTCGGACAGGCCGGCGTAGCCCTTCTCGTCGTAGAACAGCGGCACGCCGCCGTTCCAGAGCGACTGGTGGCAGTGCATGCCCGAACCGTTGTCACCGAAGATCGGCTTCGGCATGAAGGTGGCGGACTTGCCCCAGGCATCGGCAACGTTCTTGACGATGTACTTGAACTTCTGCAGATCGTCTGCCGCGTGCGTCAGGGTGGTGAACTTGTAGTTGATTTCGGCCTGGCCGGCACCGCCGACCTCGTGGTGGGCACGCTCGACTTCGAGGCCCACGTTGTCCAGCTCCACGCTGATGGCGTCGCGCAGGTCGGCCTGCTTGTCCACGGGTGCCACGGGGAAGTAGCCGCCCTTGTACGGGGTCTTGTTGCCCAGGTTGCCGCCCTCTTCCTCGCGGCCGCTGTTCCAGGGTGCCTCCTCGGAGTCCACCTTGTAGAAGCTGCCCTTGGGGGAGGACTCGTACTGGACGTTGTCGAAGATGTAGAACTCAGCCTCGGAACCGAAGAAAGCCGTATCGGCGATGCCGGTGGAGGCCAGGTACGCCTCGGCACGCTCGGCAACGCCGCGCGGGTCGCGGTGGTACGGCTCGCCGGTGCGGGGGTTCACGATCGAGAAGTTCAGCGCCAGGGTCTTCTCGATGCGGAAGGGATCAATAAACGCCGTCGTGACATCCGGGATGAGCTGCATGTCGGACTCTGCAATGCCCTGGAAGCCGCGGATGGACGAGCCGTCGAACAGCTGACCGTTGACGAAGAAATCGGCATCTACGGTTTTGGCCGGCACGTTGAAGTGCTGCTGCACTCCGGGTACGTCGGTGAATCGGATGTCGACGAACTTCACTTGCTCGTCAGCGATGAACCTGAGGACTTCGTCCGCGTTCTTGAACATCGTTTATGTACTCCTATACAACTGTTTGGGTGGAAGACCTCGGGCTGCAAGACCTGGCTGGCGCCGGGCCCTTTGAACGTCCGGCGCCTCACCATGACCCTAAAGGGGCCGGGTTTCCCGGCGGTGACACATGTGTTTCCGGTACGTTACGCAGTCGATGGTCTCCCTTCCACCCTATCCGCATCCTCGGGGGACAGTGATAATGGAGTGTTTATTTCCGCCGCTGCCACCCGGGTAGTCTTTAACCGTGGTCGATAGAAGCGATATAGGTTCCTGGCTGGAAGGCCCTCCCTCCGATGAGAGCACGTGGCCGGGCAAACGCCTCGGCCGCCCGCGTACCGGCCCGGGGTCCATTGCTCGCGTCGGCCCCCGCCTGGGCGCCTTGGTCATCGACTGGGCCATCGCCTCGCTCATTGCCTACTGGCTCTTCGGCGGAGATGACTTCGCCATCCTGGCGATCTTCGCCGTCGAGCAGATCCTGCTCGTCAGCCTGCTCGGTTACAGCATCGGGCACCGTGTGTTCAGCCTGCAGGTGCAGAAAATGGACGGCCGCGCGGCGGGAATCCCGGCAGCGATTGTCCGCACGCTGCTGCTGTGCCTGGTGATTCCGGCAGTGGTGTTCGACGCCGACCAGCGCGGCCTGCACGACCGGGCCCTGGGTACCGTGCTGGTGAAGGTTAAACACTAGGCTTCCCGGAACTGCAGGAATCTGGCAGATTCCTGCATATGAAACTACTGATTCTGGGCGGAACCGCCTGGCTTGGACATCAGACCGCCGCCGCCGCGCTGGCCGCAGGCCACGACGTTACGTGCGCCGCCCGCGGAAGCTCCGGCGAGCCGCCGGCTGGAGCGGATTTCCTACGGGTGGACCGCGACGCCGACGACGGCCTCGCAGCCGCCGCAGGGGAGCACTGGGACGCTGTCATCGACGTCTCCCGCCAGCCCGGGCAGGTGCGACGCTCCGTCCGCGACCTGAGGTCCGGCGGGTGCTTCTATGTGTTTGTCTCCACCGGCAACGTCTATGCCAGCCAACGTGAACTCGGCCAGGCGGAGGACGCCCCGCTGCTGGCGCCCCTGGCGGCGGACGTCATGGACAGCATGGAAAGCTACGGTCCCGCCAAGGTCGCCTGTGAGCAGGCCGTCGCTGCAGGCTTCGGTGCCGGCTCCCATGCCCTGGTCCGCGCCGGGCTGATAGGCGGCCCGGGGGATACCTCGGGGCGCAGCGGATACTGGCCGCTGCGGTTCGCCCAGGGCGGGCCTGTCCTCGTGCCGGACGTGCCGAACCAGCCTACGCAGCTCATCGACGTCCGGGACCTGGCGCAGTGGCTCGTGCGGGTGGCTGAGCAGCGGACCGCCGGAGTGTTCAACGCCGTGGGGGAGACAGCGCCGTTCACGGAGCACCTGGCCGAGGCAGCGGCGGCAGCAGGAGCCGGGGAGCCACCTGCACGGAACTCACGGGTGGCGGACCCGGCCCCTCCGCGGATCACCGTCCCGGCAGCGCCGCAATGGCTCCGTGAGCAGGGCGTGAACGAGTGGTCCGGCCCCCGGCCGCTGCCGCTCTGGTTGGAAGACCCGGACTGGCACGGCATGAACGCCCGGTCCAATGCACGGGCGCGTTCCGCCGGACTACGCCTCCGGCCGCTGCGGCAGACGCTCAAGGACACCCTCGCCTGGGAGGAAGCCGCCGGCGTCGGACGTCCGCGCGGCGCGGGACTCACCCCGGCGGAAGAACGCGACCTGCTGGCCCGGCTCGAGGACGCGAAGGCCCTGCTGCCGGAAGGGAGCTAAGGGCAAAACAAAAGGGCCCCCGGTAAAGGGGCCCTTTTGGTGGAGAATCGGCTAGCGTCCGCGGGTTGCCTTGCGGTCCGGACGGGCACGGTAGGGGTCGATGCCCTTGGGGATCGGCAGCCGGGTGCCAAGCGCGGAGAGTCGCTTGTTGACGGTGGCGACTTCCTGCTTGGTCAGTGCCTTGGGAAGCTTCTTGGCTGTGGTGGCCACCTTGGACAGCGGAACCTGGCCTTCGCCGCGGCCGGTCTGGATGACTGTGATCGGAACCTTGGGAACGATCCGGTTCATCCGGCGGCGTTCGCCGTCGGCAAGTGCCTTGGCGCGGGCGGGCGAGCCTTCGGTGACCAGGACGATGCCGGGACGGCCGATGGCCCGGAACACGGCTTCCTGGGTGCGGGGGTTCACGGCGACGGGCTGTTCCTCAAGGATCCAGCCGCGGCGCAGCACGCTCAGGGCGGCGCCGGAGGCTCCCGGCTGGCCTTCAATCTGCGTGAATGCCGCCCGCTCTGCACGGCGGGACAGGATGAACACTGCCGCGAGCAGGCCGAGCGGGATGGCGATGATGAGCATCGTGATCCAGTTGTCGATCAGGAAGCCGATCAGCAGGCCCACGGCGATGATGCCGAGGAACGCGCCGAGCATCAGCCATACGACGTTGGGGTCATTGCGCCGGGTCATCTTGAAGACCTGGGCAATCTGCTTCATGCGCCCTTCCTTCTTGGGCTTCTTTTCCCCCTTCGGCTTGCGGGAAAAGACGCCTTTGCGGGCGCTCTGGGATGCGTCTGAATCGGTGCTTTTGGCCATAATGAGTTCATTCTACGTGATGTAAGGCGTGCGGTTAGGAAGGCTGCACGGTTGGGCGGCAGTCGGGGAGGCAGGGGGCGGCGCAGTGCCCGGGGAACCGGGCCGCCGTCACCCGCGGGCGAGGATGGAGGAGGCCTCCTGGAGCGTGCTTCCCGAATCCTCGATGTGCGCCAGCTGCGGAGGCAGCTCGCGGCCCTTGCGCCGCATGGCCCCGGCCCAAAGCCTCCCGGCACGGTAGGAGGAGCGCACCAGCGGGCCGCTCATGACGCCGAGGAAACCCAGTTCCTCGGCTTCGGTGCTGATCTCGACGAATTCCTGCGGCTTGACCCAGCGGTCCACCGGCAGGTGGCGTTCGCTGGGGCGCAGGTACTGGGTGATGGTGATCAGGTCGCACCCGGAGTCCCGCAGGTCCTTCAGGGCGCCCGAGATTTCCGCTCGGGTCTCACCCATGCCCAGGATCAGGTTGGACTTGGTAACCATGCCCATGTTCTGGCCCTGGGTGATGACGTCAAGGGACCGTTCGTAGCGGAAGGCGGGGCGGATGCGCTTGAACAGGCGTGGAACCGTTTCCACGTTGTGGGCGAAGACCTCGGGCAGGGCTTCGCAGATGTCGATGATGTGCTCCACTTTCCCGGAGAAGTCCGGAATCAGGATCTCGACGCCGGTGCCGGGGTTCAGCTCGTGGATTTTCCGGATCGTTTCGGCATAGAGCCAGACGCCCTCGTCCGCGAGGTCGTCGCGGGCCACGCCGGTGACCGTGGCGTAGCGCAGGTTCATCTGCTGGACGGAGCGTGCCACCTTGGTGGGTTCCATCAGGTCCAGCGGCGAGGGCTTGCCGGTGTCGATCTGGCAGAAGTCGCAGCGCCGGGTGCATTCGGACCCGCCGATGAGGAACGTCGCTTCGCGGTCCTCCCAGCATTCGAAGATATTGGGGCAGCCCGCTTCCTCGCAGACGGTGTGCAGGCCTTCCTTCTTCACCTGCTTCTTCAGCTCCACGTATTCAGGGCCCATGTTTACCTTGGCCTTGATCCATTCGGGCTTTCGTTCCACGGGGACGGCGGCGTTGCGCTGTTCAATGCGCAGCAGGCGCCGGCCTTCAGGGGCGAGGGTCACAGCAGGGCTCCTTTCGGCCGGCCGCCGGCAGGGACGGCGCCGATGCCGGGGAAGTTCTTCGAGGGGGTGGTGCCGGTCAGGTCCGCCTCGCGGGCGGCAAGTTCGTCTTCCACGCGGGCGACGACGTCGGCCGGGGACACTGCTTGTCCCGTCTCGACGCTGATCGACGTGGTTCCCGCGTCGCTGATGCCGCAGGCGATGATCTGGCTGTAGGGCGCCAGATCATTGCTGCAGTTCAGCGAGAATCCATGCATGGTGACACCCTCGTGGACGCGGATACCGACGGCAGCAATCTTGCGGTCCGGACGCCCGAAAGGTTGCCCGTCTCCGCGGATCCACACCCCCGAACGCCCTTCGACCCGGACGCCGGGGATTTTGTAGTCCTGCAGCACGCTGATGACCGCCGCTTCCAGGGCGTCAACATAGGCCAGCACGCGCGCGGGATCGGCGAGCTTCAGGATCGGATATCCCACGAGCTGTCCCGGACCGTGCCAGGTCAGCTTCCCGCCCCGGTCCACGTTGACCACTTCAGTTCCGTCGAAAGGCCGCTCGTGCGGCTCCGTACGCCGTCCGGCGGTATATACAGGGGTGTGCTCAAGCAGCAGCACCGTGTTCGGCGCCTTGCCCTCACGTACCTGCCGGTGCAGTTGCTGCTGGAGGTCCCAGCCTGCTGAATATTCCACGTAGTGCGGAGACAGGCCTACGCGGGTGAACTCCAAAGCCATGGCCACTAGCCTAGACCCCCGCAGACGTAATGTGGACCACACTTCAGGCCTGCCCGGCCAGGGGCGTTTTCCTGGTCTTCCCGCGGGTCCCGCTACCTTGTGGATAACTGCTCCGCGGTCCGTGTGGAGGGTAAGAATCTGCTTTCATGGACACGACTCAGCCGGCGGAACCCCCGGCGGAACATCCCGCGGCCAGTGGCGGAAATCCGGTACCTCCCGCACCCGAGGTGCCCGGTTTCCGGATAGAGCGATTGCTGGGAGTAGGCGGCAGCGCTGCCGTGTGGCTGGTGCGTGACGACGACGGCGCTCCGTTCGCGCTGAAAGTCCCGGCAACCGGGGGAGGCGGGGCGTTGAACGCCTTCGAAGCCCGACGGGAGGTCAATATCCTCGCCCGCCTGGAGCACCCGCATCTGCTGCGGATTTACGCGGTGGTCGAGACGAATCACGGTGCGGGCCTCATCTGCGGATACGCGGCCGGCGGCAGCGCTGCGGGTCTGGTGGCTGCCCGGGGTCCGGTCCGGCCCGGAGAGGCGGTCAGCATCCTCGTGGGGATAGCCGAAGCCCTGGGGTACCTCCATGCCCGGGGTGCGGCCCACGGGGACGTATCACCGGGCAACATCCTGTTCACTTCCGAGGGCAGGCCGCTGCTGGCGGATTTCGGCTCGGGTCGGCTGCTGGGAGAGCCCGGGGTACGGCGCCTGGGGACACCCGGGTTCTCTGCGCCGGAGAGCACGGACGCCGCAGAGCCGGCGCTGGGGGCGGCAATGGATATGTATGCGCTGGCCGCCGCGGGCTGGTTTCTGCTGACCGGGCGGACTCCTCCGCCCAGCCGCGACCGTCCCCCGCTGTCGATTCTGGTTCCGGGCGTCGGCCGCGAGCTGCCGGCCCTGCTGGAAGCGGGATTGGCGGAGGATCCTGCCGAACGGCCCGCAGCCGACGAATTTGCGGCGGCAGCGTTCCGGAGCGCTCCTGCGCTGCCGGTAGACCTGGTGGCCGCCGTCCATCCGGACGTTCATCCGGAGCTGCTGACGCGCCGTACCGGTTCCGCCGGAGCCGGGACGGAGAAACGGAAGCGCTGGCGGGGTAAGCGGGGTCCGTCCGGTGTAGCTGGAGGACGGGAACCGGAAGGGGGACGCAGCAGGGCGCTGGGACGAAGGCAGGGGCGCGGACGAGGGCAGGCGCGGGGAATGGCCCGGATGCCGGGTGCGGCGGGGAGGGGCTGGTGGGGGAATGCCCGGTGGGGAAGCGGCAGGCGGGGGAACGCTTTGCCAGGGGGCGGGACTGACGCGGATCGGGCACCGGTGGTTCGGGAGCGGAGCCTCGAAGAGAATGCCGCCCGGGGCCAGGCCCCGGGGACCCGCAGGGACCGTCAGCACGCTCTACGCGGCCGCGGGTCCCGTAGTTCCCCCATGGGACGCAGGGTGTTCCCCGTGGCAGCCGCGGTGGTGGTTGTTGCGGTCCTGCTTCTTGCCGGGATAGCGCTCGCCGCCCCTGATCTCCTGCGTGCCCGCGGTGCCGGCGCCGGTGCCCCGGATAATCCACCCGGCGGTTCCCAGGGGGCTGCCCGGGGCACCTCCGCTCCTTCGCCCGCTGCTCCGCCGACACCAACGCCGGAAGCTTCAACGATGGAAGCTCCAACACAGCCCGCACCGGGGGGACCCGCAGAAACCGTGGAGTCACTCCGGGCAGTGACCGCGGCGGAGGATCCGGCACAGGCCCTGCCCGCGCTCGCCGAACTGCGGAGCAGGGCCTTTGCCAGTGCGGACCCGTCGCTGCTTCACTACGTGAATGCCCCGGGGTCGGAAGCGCTGCAGGCCGATCAGGAGCAGGTTGCGCGGCTCGCTGCTGAAGGGCATGCCCTGTCCGGACTGGTCATGGAGGCAGCCGTGGTGGACGGCAGCGGGGCTGCCCCGGCGGCGCAGGGAACGGCAACGGCGGAGCTGCGCGTTCGGTTGCGGGTATCCGGCTACACGCAGGTAGACAGCGCCGGTGCCGTGCTGCGTCACGGGCAGGCACAGCAGCAGGAGGTGCTGCTGATGCTGGTGCGAAGCGGGGGAGAATGGCGGATCAGCCGCATCCTGGCTCCGCAATGAGGCAGCAGCCTACACGGACAAGGCAGCGGCGAAAGATAGGATCGTCCCATGAGTCCAACTGCATACCTCCGTTACCCCGATCTGCACGGGAACCTCGTCACCTTTGTCGCCGAAGACGATGTCTGGATGGCTCCCGTGGGCGGTGGCCGCGCCTGGCGGGTTTCCGCGATGCAGCTGCCGGCCCGTAGCCCGAAGTTCTCCCCGGACGGAACCCGGCTTGCCTGGCAGGTGGTCCAGGGCGGTGCACCGGAAATCGTCACGGCAGACGTCGACGGCGGGAATTTCCGGCAGCTGACCTTCTGGGGCAGCCAGAGCACGCGCCTGAAGGGATTCAACTCCGCCGGAGCGGCCATTGCCACGTGCTCCGTGGAACAGGAGGATAACCGGCTCCGCTGGGCCTTCGCGGTTCCTCTCGACGGGTCGGCGCCGGTCAAGCTTCCGTACGGCCCGGTGGAAACCATTGCCGAGGGCCCCGCAGTCGGCGATGAACGCCCGATGGTGATCGGCAGTCTGCTCACCCGGGAGCAGGCATGGTGGAAGCGCTACCGCGGCGGCACCGCAGGAAAGCTCTGGATCGACGCCGACGGCAACGGGGAATTCCTCCGCCTCGTCCCGGAACTGGACGGCAACCTGTCGGACCCGATGTGGATTGACGGCCGGGTGGTCTTCCTTTCGGACCACGAAGGCTACGGCAACCTCTACTCGGTGACACCCCAGGGGGAGGATCTCCGCCGGCACACCGACTTCGAAGGATTCTATGTTCGGCACGCCTCCTCCGACGGCAGCCGCATCGTGTTCGAATCCGCAGGACGCATCTGGCTCCTGTCCTCGCTTGACGCCGAAGCAGAGCCGCTGGACATCGTCCTGGGCTCAGCCGGCACTGCCCGCCGGCCGCGTCCGCTCAACGTCGCAAAGCACCTGTCAGCGGTTGTTCCCGATACCAAGGGAACCGCCAGCGTGGTGGAGAGCCACGGAACCCTGCACTGGCTGACCCACCGGGACGGGCCGTCGCGCGTGATCGAGGCAGATTCGACCGTCCGCGCCCGTCTGGGCAGGCCGTTGGACGGGTCCCGTGCCGTGTACGTGGCGGACCGCGGCGGCGAAGAAGCGATCTACATCAAGGACGTTTTCGCCGAGCTCGGCACGGTGGCGGCCAGTCCGGCTGCCAAAGAACGAGTCCCCGGAGGGATTCCGGCTGCCGGCGCCGGTGAGGGCAACGGTTTGGTTCTGCCCAGCCCGGTGTCCGCTTCCGGAGCTGCCGTTTCGGCCGCCCGGGAATCCGGGAGCAGGGAACCGGGGCACGACGTCGGGACGGAGGGCGCCGAATCGGCACCTACAGGAGCGCCGGAGGCCGGGGCAGCTGCCGAGACCATCCGGGTAGGGTTCGACCGCCCCACCCGCGTCAGCCAGCTCGTTGCCAGCCCGGACGGACAGCACGTGGGCGTCTCCACCGAATACGGTGAAGTGTTTGTGCTGGACGTGGCCACCGCCGAGCTGTTCCCCGTTGCGTCTTCCGATTTCGGGGCCGTCGACCAGCTGGCTTTCTCCCCGGACTCGCAGTGGCTCGCCTGGGCTGAACCGTCCAGCGGCGAAGGCCGGTCGCGGATACGCCTGCGGTCCGTGCGGGATACAGCAGCGCCCGTAGTGGATATAACCGACGGCCGGTTTAGCGACCATGATCCTTCGTTTACCACCGACGGCCTTTATCTGGCGTTCCTTTCGGAGCGCAGCTTCGACCCGGTGTACGACACCCACCGGTTCGACCTCAGCTTCCCGTCCTCCACCAAACCCTTCCTGGTGGCACTGGCCGCCGGGACGCCGTCGCCGTTCGGGCCGTCGGTATCCGGCACTTCCCCCGCAGCCTCCAAGAACACGGCGGCCGGAACCGAGGCAGACGCGCCGCAGGACACGGTGCCGCCGGTGCAGGTGGACGCCGAGCGGATCGGTGACCGCCTGATTGCCGTGCCGGTGCCCCAGGGACGCTACGAAAAGCTCCGGGCCGCAGAGAGCGGACTTCTCTGGCAGTCCTCGGACATCTACGGGGTGACCGGCGACGGCCGCGCATCGGCAGCAGACCGTGATCCGGCCGCCAGGCTGGAGCGCTTTGACCTGGAGAAGAAGGAGGTATCGGTCCTGGTTCCGGCGTTGGACGATTTCGAAGTCAGCGGCGACGGCACCAAGGTGGTGCTGAAGCACGAAGGCAGCGTCCGCATGGTTCCAGCAGTTTCCCGGGTGGAAGAGGACTCGGCCGAGAACATCCGCGTGGACCTGGAACGGATCCGGATACGGATCGATCCCGTGAAGGTGTGGGGACAGGCCTTTGATGAGGCCTGGCGCCTGCAGCGTGACTTCTTCTGGGCACCGGACATGGGCGGGCTCGATTGGGACGGTGTCCACGCCCGGTACCGGCCGCTGGTCCAGAACCTCGGAAGCCATGACGACCTCGTGGACCTGCTCTGGGAAATGCACGGGGAACTCGGCACGTCCCACGCCTATGTCACTCCCGTTCCGGTCACCGAGCAGGGCTCGGGCGGTCAGGGTTTCCTCGGTGCGGATCTGCGCCCCGGCGCCGGCGGCTGGGAAGTGGTGCGGATCCTCGGCGCCGAGTCCTCGGACCCGGCGGCCACGTCTCCCTTGACTGCGCCGGGTGCCGACGTCCACCCCGGTGACGTCATTGCCGCAGTGGACGGGCAGCCGGTTCCCCCGAACGAGGGACCGGCCGTCCTGCTCGCCGGAGCAGCCGGCAGGACGGTCGAACTGACCGTTGTGTCCGCCGGCAGCGACGGCGCGCCGGAACAGCGGCGGATCGCCGTCGTTCCGCTGCGAAGCGAGGAACGCCTGCGTTACCAGAACTGGGTCAGTGCCAACCGGCGCGTCGTGCGGGAAGCCTCCAACGGTGAGTTCGGCTACCTGCATATCCCCGACATGATGGCCAATGGGTGGTCCCAGCTGCACCGGGACCTGGACCAGGAAGCATCCCTGCGTGGCCTGGTGGTCGACGTCCGGCGGAACCGGGGCGGACACACGTCCCAATTGGTTGCCGAGCTGATCGGGCGGAAGGTTACGGCATGGAGCGTTCCCCGCGGCGGCGCTCCCACCCCCTACCCGGCGCATGCACCGCGCGGTCCCGTAGTGATCCTGACGGACGAATTCGCCGGATCCGACGGCGACATCGTCACCCAGGTGTCCAAGCTGCGCGGCATCGGCCCCGTCGTGGGCACGCGGACCTGGGGCGGCGTCGTCGGAATCGACGGACGTTTCAACCTGGTCGACGGAACGGTGGTGAACCAGCCGCGGCACGCCTACTGGTTCACGGGCGGTGTCGGCTGGGACGTGGAAAACCGCGGGGTGGAGCCGGACATCGAGGTGGCCTTCCCGCCGCACGCCTATGTGGCCGGGGACGACCCGCAACTGGAACACGGCGTGGGCATCCTGCGCGAAATGCTGTCCGAGCTGCCTACGGACGAACCGCCGGCCATGTCCGGCTACCGTAACCTCCAGCCCGCTCCGTTGCCGAAGCGGCCCCAGGAGCACACGGAAGAGGCGGACCCGTCCTTGCCTGCACCGGTGAGTGCAGGTGCCGGAGCGGACGCAGCGAGCCGGGACAGCCGGCACTAGTCACCACACCCGGTTGATCGGCCCGGACCGCTGCACCAGCGGTCCGGGCCGATCCGGACGGCGCCCGGTCAGGGAACGCGGCGGGCGGAGACAGACCCAATCGGCGCCGCACAGTGGATCTAGGCCTGCCGGCCGTTGAAGGCGGGAAAAGGCAGGAGTAACCTCAAAAACGGGTCTTTTCCCCTGATTCCCCACGACATAACGCCTTATTCTTAGGCGTGGCCCCGGGCAACCCGTGCACGTGGCCTGCCAATCAGCCCGCGCCGATGCCGGGGGCCACCTATCCTCGAAGCAAGGAATGAGTACCGGAATGCGCCCACAATACCTGCGCTGGGGCCCCATCGGACTTGTCGCCCTCGGAGGCGGAGCCGGTGCCGCCAGCCGCGAGGGCCTGTCCCTGGTCATACCGAACCTCGGTGAAGTGCCGGTGGCAATCCCGATCATCAACGTGGTCGGTGCCTTTCTGCTCGGCTACCTCTACGAGGCTGTCACTCGCCTGGACAGGTCCGGTCCGACAGGGAAGAACCTCAAACTGCTGCTCGGTACCGGTTTCTGCGGCGGCTTCACCACATACAGCTCGCTGGCCACCGACACCGCTGTACTCTTTCGCGACGGTTTTCCCTGGACCGCCATAATCTACGCCCTCGGCACGGTGATCGTCGGTGCCTGCGCCACTTGGGCGGGCATCGCCGCCGCAAGCGGTCTCCACGCCCGCGGCTCGGACCCGCAGCATAAGCAGGAGGATGCTTCATGACCCCTGGAATTTTCCTGCTGCTGGCGCTGGCCGGCGGGATAGGTGCAACGGTGCGGTTCGTCATTGACGGACTCATCCGCGCGCACCTCAAGACGCGGTTTGCCTGGGCAACAACCATCATCAACGTCTCCGGTTCCGTGGTGCTCGGCCTGCTCACCGGCCTCACCATCGAGCACTTTGTGTCGACCGACCTCAGTATCGTGATCGGGACCGGCTTCCTCGGCGGCTACACCACCTTCAGCACCGCGAGCTACGAGACGGTGCAGTTGATTAAGGAGGGCCGCTACGGTGCATCCTTCATCAGCGGTATCGTCATGCTGGTGCTCTCAGTGGCGGCCGCCGTGCTTGGCCTCTGGGTGGGCGCCTCGGTGTAAGAAGAGGTGTAAGCAGAAGCGAGGCCTACCGCGTGACTTCCCCGGCGAGGGGCGCTTATGGGCGCTTGGCTGCGGGAATGTAATGGGCGATGACCAGGAACACCCACGTGGTGAGGATGTACGGCCAGGTGTAGGTGGGAGCTGAAAGATCATGCATGATCACTGTCACCACCGCAGTGACCACCGTTCCGATCACGGCCAGAACCCAGGAGAGCGTGCTGCTGCGGAGGAAGACCACGGCGAGTGCAATCGCGGTGAGTACACCGGAGTAGCCGGCAAGGCCGTTGGCCGTCTCGGTTAGGGCCTCTCCCATTGCCAGGGCGCACAAGCTGCCCACGACGCTGCCCAGCAACCCGGCCAGCCCCACCTTCCAGCTCGCAACGAACAGGCCGAGCAGGATGAGGGCGCCGGACCAGACGTTGTTGACCAGCACCACCTCTGACACATTCGTCAGCAGGGAGCGTGCAAAGGCGAGCGGTTCGGAATCGATGGTGGCCGACGGCGCCGAGGTCACGTGCAGTGCCTCCGTGCTGAGCAGTATGCCCGTCGCCACGATGCAGAACGGTGCCGTCGTGGACGGCAGGGAGAACACCCTCAGCGGTGTCTTGGTGAACAGCGCAACCACCAGCCACGTCACCGGGGCACAGAGCAAGCCGCCGATGAGCGCGATAGGATACGCCGCCCACTGACCCCCAATGGTTGAGAACGTCGCAGCCCCAACAAGGGCGCCGCAAAAACCTTCCAGGCCTGATGTCACTGAGGATGAATCGGCCTTGAGCAGGCGCCCTCCCACCGTGTTTCCCGCACAGCCGATCAGCACGAGCACGGCCATGCGCCAGTCCGCGACAACGAAGGCGGCCAGAATCAGCAACGCTGTGTAGATATTGCTCTGGAAGAAGATCTGCGACAGCCCCTGGCCCCAGCCCTTCAGCCAGCCTGCACTCGAGATGGATGGGTTCGGCGAGGCCGCACCGGCGCTGCTCATGCTTGCTCCTTTGGCGGGGCGTCCTCAGGCGGCGCGTCCTTTCCAGGCCTCTGCCTCAACTCCGGCCCGCCGGGCGCGGTTGCGCCGCCAGGTGTGCCCGCCCCGCCGCCTGCCAGCGCCCATCGTTCCTCCACATGGCCCAACCGCCAGTAGGCGGTAGAGGTCAACCAGACCAGTATCAGCGTGGCCACGACAATGTAGCCCACGTTCTCCAGGTCGATGGCGGCTACCCACCCGGTGAGTGGGTCCTGGAGCCCGAGCTTCTCATTCAGCAACCCGACCAGCTCAATGCCACCGATCATGACGGCAATCATGACTGAGAGCCCGGTAATGGTGAGGTTGTAGTACAGCTTGCGCACCGCGTTGACGCTCGCCCAGCCATAGGCTTTCACCATGATGGCTGAATCGAGCGTGTCGAACAGGCTCATGCCTGCGGCAAAGATCAGGGGCAGGCAGAGGATGGCATACCAGGGAAGCCCCGTCGCTGCCCCGGTTCCGGCCAGCACCAGCAGGGCAATCTCGCTGGCGGTGTCGAAGCCGAGCCCGAACAAAAAGCCAACGGCATACATCTTCCCCGGGCGGTCGATGGTACGAAGCATCGGCCGGATAAGGCGGCTGATGAGGCCGCGGCCCTGCAGGTGCCGCTCCAGCTCCAGCTGGTCGAGGTCGCCATTGCGCGAGGCCCGCCAGACCTTGAGGATTCCGATGAACGCGACGGCGTTGATGAGTCCGATGAGCAGCAGGAAGACTCCGGAGACGACCGTACCGAAGACACCGAGGCCGTTGCGCACCTCGTTGCCGTCATCGCTGAGCCCCACGGCCCAGCTCACCCCGAGTGCCAGAAGCGCGGCCATCAGAAACACAATGGTGGAGTGCCCCAGGGAGAAGAACAATCCGACCCCGGCGGCCGGCCTGCGCAGGTCCACCAGTTTGCGGGTGGTGTTGTCTATCGCAGCGATGTGGTCGGCGTCGAAGGCGTGCCGTACGCCGAGGACGTAGGCCACCACGGCGATACCAACCCCGAAGACCGAGGAGCCCAGCTGCAGATGCAGCGGTTCGACCAGGAAGAAGAACAGTCCGAAGCCCGCGATGTGCAACAGCGCGACCGGGATGAAGGCGAGCACCACCTGCGCACGGTAGGAGCGCCCCGGGGCCACAGCCTTCTCTTGCGTGTTCGCTTGTTCACTCACCCTTAGACCCCTCTCTAGCTCTTTCGAATCGCGGGTGCTTGCTTCCCGGTCAGCAACTCGTGTACCGCCGATGCTGCGGCCGTGTTTGCGGCCGCCACAGCTACGGTGTCGTTGCCCACCAGGCGCATCCACACGCCGGCATCACCGGGCAACGTGCTCACCCCGAAGATCAGGTCGCCGCCGCTTTCGCCAAGCGCACGGTGCAGGGTATCAGCGAGCTGGGCCGCCGGAACAAGGGGCGTGAAGACGTACAGCATGGCGAGCACATCGTGGTTGGCAAGCACGCCTAGCCCGCTGACCCCGGAGACCGCTCCGTGGGCTCCCGCTCCCGGGCTGAGCCGAACCCGGTCGAGGGCAACCAGACGGCCGTCCGGCCGCCGCACCTCGAGGTCGGAGGCGTACACATCGTAGGCGTGCCGCTCGCCGCGGGCGAGCCTGCCCGCGTACATGGTGTCGCCGAGCAGCAAGGTAGCCGACTCATCGATCACCACTGATGTCTGCTGGTAGTATCGCGAAGCGGCGAAGGGCACCACGGGCTCGGGCAGGTACTCCACATGTGCGCCTTCTTCGACCGTGATGTTCATCAGCGCGGAGGCGTAGTCGTGGTCCATGCGGTAGACCCTGGTCTGGGTCTGAGTGGTGACGTGCGCCGAAGTGCCGGGGCCGAAGGTCAAATCGGTGCGCAGCCGGTCTCCCTGCAGAATGCCGCCGCCCGAGGACATCAGGTAGGTGTAAGCCATGTCGGGGCGCAGCGGGTTGAAATAGAGCGGATGCATGATCTGCAACGGTGACTTCTGGTAGTGCTGCACCAGCTCGGTTCGGCCCCGGTTGCAGGCGAACCCGAGCTGCAGGATGCCGACTTTGCCCGGGCTGCCGACGGGCAGATTCTTCCACTCTTCCTGGGTGTGCCGCCGCATTTCGGCAGGCGCACGGCCAGGCTCATAAAACGCCGGATCCAGTCGGTAGCCACCCGTGCCCGGGCCCGTCCGGCCCGCGTTGCGGGGAACCGGTGGACGGGGGAGAGGGGTCACGCCCGCAAGCCCGCTCTCACCCGCCGCGGTGTTGCCTCCGGGTGCCGGCACACTTCGCTGTTCCGTCGCTTTGAGCGTCATCCGATGAGCTCGGTTCTGGCACCGTTCCAATGCGACATGATTTGTTGGTGGAGTTCATCGACGCCGAACCCGGTGAGTGAATTGGTCAGCACCACCGGCCGGTCCTCACGTACCCGGTGTGCGTCGGACTCCATCACGTTGAGGTCGGTGCGGACGTACTGCGCGATGTCGATCTTGTTGATCACCAGGATGTCGCTGTCGGTGATGCCGGGACCGCGCTTGCGCGGCATCTTCTCGCCTTCAGCGGTGTCGAGCACGAACACGAACACATCGGCAAGCGCCGGGGAGAAGGTGAGCGTCAGATTGTCGCCGCCGGACTCGTAAATGAGCGTGTCGATGTCGGGAAACCGTTCGAGCATCTCCGCGCCGACGGCCAGGTTCATGGTCGGGTCGTCGCGCACGGCTGTATGCGGACAGGAACCGGTCTCGACACCCACCACTCGCTCGGGGTCGAGGATGCCGGCCAGCTCCCTGCGCACGTGGTGGGCATCCTCCTGGGTATAGATGTCGTTGGTGATGACGCCGGGGGTGCGCCCCGCCTCGATCAACAGCGGCACCAGCGCCTCCGTCAGCGCCGTCTTGCCGCTGCCCACGGGCCCGCCGATGCCGATCCTCAATACGTTCTCACTCATGAATTCCTCGTTTCCAGTGGATCTGCTGTGTTCGTGTGGGCACCCATCGGCGCCGTTTCATTCTTCGTGTCCGGAGTGCCGCCCTCAGCTGGCGAACAGGCGGGCCTCGGCTCTCTCATGCTGGGCTGACATAACGTCCGCCATGGGCGCAAAGCCGCCAAGGTCAGCGAGATCGCGCGCCAGGGCGGCCTCCGTCACCTGCTCCATGACGGGGGATGTCTGCAGCAGGATGGCCTGCGCCTGGCGGTGGTCGGTCAGCCGCAGCCGAAGGGCCGCCCCGACGAAGCTCGCCGAGAAGGCGAACAGGTCCGATGCCACGGCCTGCCGGGTTGTGACTCCGTTGGCCGCATACACCACCGCCGCCGCGACTGGCTGGCAGCCGGGTGTGCTGCGCAGCTTCACCCGCTCTGCGTACTCACCGAGCAGTGCGTGCTCAGTCAACTCGGCGCCAAGATCGATCAGCTGGTGGCCGCTGCGTACGGAGGCGGTGCGCATTTCGGCGTTCAGTTTCGAGGCGAACAACCGCTGGTCGACCTCCTGCACGAGGTCGACGTCGCCGCCTGCCGCGGCGCGGTGCGCAGCAGCAAGCGCCGTTGCGTCCCCGGGGCCGACGGAGTGCAGCAGCAGCTCGGCCAGCAGCTGCTGCACTCCGTCACCGGACACGAGCCGGGCCTGCCTGTATCCCTCGAGCCCGTGCGACATCGTGTAGAAGCCGCTGGGAAAGGCCGAGTCCGCGAACTGCAGGCTCGTCAGCAACTGGCGAACATCCGACATGCCGCGGCCCTAGGCGAGAAAGAACAGCTGGGTCATCGGCAGGGACTGGGCCGGCGGGATGGTGGCCAGCGTGCCGTTGTATGTCACGTCGTATGTCTCCGGGTCCACCTCGATCACCGGCGTCGCGTTGTTGCGGACCATGTGCTCCTTGCCGATGCCGCGGCAGCGGTGCACCGGCAGCACCTGGCTCTCCAGCCCGAGCTGCTCCGGTACGCCCTTGTCGATAGCCGCCTTCGACATGAACGTCACCCGCGTGCTCTGCAGCGCCTTGCCCTGCGCGCCGAACATAGGGCGGTAGAACACCGGCTGCGGGGTGGGCAGCGAGGCGTTCGGATCTCCCATCAATGCCCAGTTGATCAGGCCTCCCTTGACGATCAGCCGGGGCTTGGCAGCGAAGGATTGGATCGGCCAGAGCACGATATCGGCGATCTTTCCCTCTTCCAGCGAGCCGATGTAGTCGGACACGCCCTGGGTGATGGCCGGGTTGATCGTGATCTTGGCGAGGAAGCGCAGCACCCGGAAGTTATCGTTGTCGCCGCTGTCCTCCGGCAGCGGGCCGCGCTGGTCCTTGCAGTGGTGGGCGATCTGGAAGGTGCGCATAAACGATTCGCCGATGCGACCCATTGCCTGGGAGTCGGACGAGACCATCGAAATGATCCCTTCATCGTGGAAAACCGTCTCCGCGGAAATCGTCTCGGCCCGTACGCGGGAATCCGCGAAGGCGACGTCTTCGGGGACGTCGTGGGAGAGGTGGTGGCAGACCATCACCATGTCGAGCAGCTCATCCACCGAATTGACGGTGTAGGGCAGGGTCGGGTTCGTCGAAGACGGGAGCACGTTCGGGTGGCCGGCCACCTTGATGATGTCCGGGGCGTGGCCGCCGCCGGCACCCTCGGTGTGGAAGGTGTGGATGGTGCGGCCGTCGATGGCGTCAAGGGTGTTCTCCACATAACCGGCCTCGTTGAGGCTGTCTGTATGCACCGAGATCTGCACGTCGTAGTCATCGGCCACGGAGAGTGCGTTGCTGAGCGCAGCCGGCGTCGTGCCGTAGTCCTCGTGTACCTTGAGTCCGCAGGCGCCGGCCTCGACCTGTTCTATCAGGGCATCGGGCAGCGAGCCGTTCCCCTTGCCGAGGAAGCCCATGTTGACCGGACTCCCTTCGGCCGATTCCAGCAGTCTGGCGAGATTCCAGACGCCCGGAGTCGTGGTGACGCCGTTGGTGCCGTCGGTGGGTCCCGTGCCGCCGCCGAAGAGGGTCGTGATGCCGTTGGAGAGGGCGGCCAGCGCCTGTTCCGGCGAAATGTAGTGCACGTGTGAGTCGATGCCGCCGGGGGTGGCGATGAAGTGCTCGCCGGCCAGCAGTTCGGTTCCGGGGCCAACCACCAGGCGCGGATCCACTCCGCTCTGGGTGTGCGGGTTGCCGGACTTGCCGATACCGGCGATTTTGCCGTCACGCACGCCGATGTCGCCCTTAATGACACCCAGCACCGGGTCCAGGATGATTGCGTTGGTGATCACCAGGTCAAGCACGCCTTCCGCGGAAGTCGCCTGGGGATCGGCCGCCATGCCGTCGCGTGCGGTCTTGCCGCCGCCGTAGACCACCTCGTCACCGTAATGGCCCTCGTTGTAATCCTTCTCGATCTCGATCACCAGATTCGAATCGGCCAGGTGGACCCGGTCGCCGGTGGTCGGACCAAAGAGATCGGTATACTGCTTGCGCGAGATTTTCGCCATCACTTCTTCCCCTCTTCCGGGCGGCCCGTTTGCGCTGCAGGGCCCGCGTTGTTTGCACTGGGTTTGGAGCTCGGTTTTCCGTCCTGGAATCCGAGTTCCTTCATCCGCGCCATGGCACGGATCTTCGTGGCCGCAGAGTCGAGGCCGCCGTCGACGAGGTTATTGAAGCCGATGACTCGCCGGTTGCCGGCGTACGCGGTGAGCGTCACCTCCCGGGTGTCGCCGGCCTCGAACCGGATTCCGGTACCCGCCGGCACATCGAGGTGCATTCCGTACGCCAGTTCGCGTTCGAACAGAAGCGCCTTGTTGGTTTCGAAGAAGTGGAAATGAGAGCCGACCTGCACGGCCCGGTCGCCGGTGTTGCTCACCAGCAGTGTGACGCTCGGCCTGCCGGCGTTGATCTCGATGTCTTCTTGCTTGTGGTGGTAGGTGGGGCTGCCCAGCATGGTATTTCCTTCCCTTGCGGCGCAGCGTCGCTGCACGTGGCGTTTGGATGGGATTTGCGGTCAACTCGAGCGGATCGGGACAGGGTGGTGATGCGGATGGCCGTCGGCCGCCCCGTGGTTGTGGGAATGGCCGTTGTCCGCGTCAAAGGCGTGTGAGTGGGCGTAACCGTGACCGTGATCAGCCTGCAGTCCGGCGTCAATACCGGTGGAGCCGTGGCTGAGGTTGTGCAGTGCGTCGCGAACACGCTCGCCGATGACGCGAAGCACCGCCTGCTCGCTCATGAGTGCACCGTAGAACCTGGCTTGGGTGAAATCTCCCTCGCCGAAGGGCACCGTTTCGCCGTGCACGGTCGGCACCCGCCGAAATCCTCCGGGAACAACCACCGTCTCCGTGCTGCCGAGCAGACCCAGCCGTCGTACGGCCTCCAGGAGCGCATCCGCGTCGTTGACAGTGGCAACCTCCACGAGGTTGCCGGCCCCGTTCGTGCGCACCAGATGCGCGATGCGGTAGAGCTCGGCGTCATCGAAAGGATTGGCGGCGTCCCCGACGATCAGCACTGCCGCCTCCGGGGACTGCCTGCGCACCTCGACGGCGGCGGCCCGAAGCCAAGCCGTGAGATGGTCGCCGGTGCCGAATTCGTCGGCCAGGGCCAGCGGGGCCGAGGCGGCACCGCGCGGGACTGCACCGGCTCCCAGCCAGCGGAGGGTCTTCGCCGTGTCCGCAACAAGTGTCGGGTTGCGGCCGAAGGTCAGCGGCAGCACGACGACGGGTGCGGGGTCCGCTCCGTCGGCCCTGTCCGCACGCAGCCGAGTAAGGACATTGTGCAGCGGTCGTCCGGCGGGGGTAATGAGAGCCCCCGGAAGGGAAGCCCTGACAAAGGACAGATCCGCTCCGTTGCCGCTCTCATGTCCTCCGACCAGTACCACCGTCACACCCGGCTCGATGGGCCAGGTCAAGTCACACCCCGATGGGATCGTGACAGGAGACCAGCTTGCTGCCGTCGGCGAAAGTCGCCTCGACCTGCAGGAGGGGCAGCCGTTCACGGACGCCGTCCATGCACTGGCTTTCAGAGACGATGGTCTTACCGAGTTCCATCACCTCTGCGACGGTCCGGCCGTCGCGGGCACCCTCCAGGATCGCCTCGCAGATGAGGGCGGTGGCCTCGCTGACATTGAGCTTGGTTCCCCGCTCGCGCCGCTTACGGGCCAAATCCGCCACTTGGTATATGTAGAGTTTGTCTATTTCCTTGGGAGTGAGGTTCATACCTTCACCTTCAGACGCAGTTGCGATCGTATCTGGACCGCTCGCCCGACGCACCGGTCTGGCTCGCTTACAAAAAACCGTACGCGCACGCATCAGCCACGAACACCCGTTCCCGGCCATCTACGCCTGTACCCGGAGAAATGGGGGGGCGGCAGCACAGAGGGCCCCGTTCCGGACGGAACGGGGCCCTCTGTGCTGCGGATAGCCGGCTCCTAGGACTCGAGAGTGGCGTCCAGGGAGATCTTGATGCCGGCGAGGGCCTGGGACACGGGGCAGCCGCTCTTGGCAGCCTCAGCGATGTCCGTGAACTCCTCCGCGGTCAGGCCGGGAACCACCGCGGTAACTTTCAGCCGGCTTTCGGTGATGCCGGTGCCGGGGACAAAGGTCACGTCAGCGGACGTTTCGATCCGTTCCGCGGTCTTTCCTGCCTCGGCCAAACCGTTGCTGAAGGCCATGGAGAAGCAGGCTGAGTGGGCAGCGGCAATAAGTTCCTCAGGGCTGGTCTTGCCGTTGGCTTCTTCGGCGCGGGCCTTCCACGTGACGTCATAGGTGCCGAGTCCGGAGGAGTCGAGGGTGACGTTTCCCTTGCCGTTGAAGAGGTCGCCGTTCCAAACGGTATGGGCTGAACGGACTGTAGCCATGGGGGTCTCCTTAAACAGTGATGGGACGGGGCCGGCAACAAGCCGGCGCACCATCCCATCCTATTTCCGCTGTTGTGCGGACTACCACATAGTGGCTACGGCAATGTTGATGATCGCGAGGATGCCCACACCGTTCGCGAGTCCGGAGGACACCGGCTCGTCCTTCTTGTAGCGGCGCTGTCCGATGAAGGCCAGTACGGCAATCACCAGGGTGACCAGCAGCTTGATACCCACCTTAAGGTGGTTGACGTCGCCGTCGCCCATCTCATTCAGCGCCACCAATGCCAGGCCGGTGACCAGCTGCAGCAGTGCTGCGTGGAACTGGCCGGGCAGAACGGTCGGATTCTTGATGCGGGCAAACCAGATGCCCACAATGATGGCTGCACCGAGGATGTGCAGGAAAACGAGGAAGCTGTGAAGGAAGTCCATAAGGCCAGTTTACCGACTGGAAGTCGGGAACCTTGGGGAAAGCACGGGAGGCAGGTAACTTTTCTACAACATGTAGAGAAAGTTCCGCAGGGTCGATTCCCCCGGAGAAACAGCGCAGGGCGCCCTCCCGGTAACGGGAGAGCGCCCTGCCTCAGCGGAACCGGAACTAGAGCCCCAGGTCTGCCTCGAAGTTGCCTTCTTCCAGGCGTGCCTTCAGCGTCTGCAGGAAGCGGCCTGCATCGGCGCCGTCCACCAGGCGGTGGTCGTACGTCAGGGAGAGGTACATCATCGAACGGATGGCAATGTTGTCATTGCCCTCGGCGTCGGTGACAACCATGGGACGCTTGACGATCGCGCCGGTGCCCAGGATGCCGACCTGCGGCTGGTTGATGATCGGCGTGTCGAAGAGGGCTCCGACGCTGCCGATGTTCGTGATGGTGAACGTGCCGCCGGAGAGCTCGTCGGGGCCGATCTTGTTGTTGCGCGTACGGCTGCCGACGTCGGCAATCTTCTTGGCGAGGCCGGTGATGTTCAGGTCACCGGCGTCGTTGATGACCGGAACCAGCAGGCCCTTCTCGGTGTCCACGGCAATCGCGAGGTGCTCGGCATCGTGGTACGTGATTTCCTGCGTCTCGTTGTTGTACGAGGCGTTGAGGACCGGGTGCTGCTTCAGGCCCTCGACAACTGCCTTGGCAATGAACGGCAGGAAGGTGAGCTTCGCGCCGTTCTGCTGCTGGAAGTTGCCCTTGGCCTTCTGGCGCAGGGCTGCAATGCGGGTCATGTCGACCTCGTGCACCTGGGTCAGCTGTGCCGACTCCTCCAGGGACTCGCGCATACGGCGCGCGATGGTCTGGCGGATGCGCGGTGCCTTGACCGTGGTGCCGCGGAGCTTCGCGCTGGCTTCGCTGATCTGCGCCGGTGCTGCCTTTTCGGAGGCGGCGGAGGCTGCGGGAGCGGAAGCGGCGGGCTGCTGCGAGGCGGCCTTCTTGGCCTCGGCGGCTTCCAGTACGTCCTGCTTGCGGATGCGTCCGGCGACGCCGGAACCCTTGATGCTGGAGAGGTCGACGCCGTGTTCGTTGGCGAGCTTGCGCACCAGCGGGGTCACGTAGGTGCCGCCGTCGTTGGAACCGCTGGGAGCCTCCTGCTTCGGAGCTTCGGCCTTGGGGGCTTCCTGCTTGGGAGCTTCGGCCTTGGGAGCTTCCTGCTTGGGAGCCTCCGCCTTGGGCTCTTCCTTCTTTTCCGGCTCGACGGCCGGCGCTTCGCGCTCGTCCTTGGAAGCGGCCGCTACGGGCTCGGCTCCCTTGGGCTCGGCTTTGGCGGGGGCAGCAGCACCGGATCCGATGACGGCCAGTACGGAACCGACCTCGGCCGTGTCGTCTTCATTGACCCGGATTTCCAGCAGCTTGCCGGCTACCGGGGAAGGGATCTCGGTGTCGACCTTGTCGGTGGAAACCTCGAGCAGCGGCTCGTCCATTTCGACGTCGTCGCCAACGGCCTTGAGCCAGCGGGTGACGGTGCCTTCGGTGACGGACTCGCCGAGGGCGGGGAGGGTGACCTCGGTGCCTTCGCCGGAGCCGCTCTCCGCGGGGGCTTCCTCAGCCGGGGCAGCAGCCGCGGGAGCTTCTTCAGCGGCCGGAGCCGGAGCCTCTTCGGCCGGTGCTTCCTGGTTGGCGGCGCTGCCGCCGTCGTCCGGCTGTTCGCCGGAGCCGTCGCCGATGCGCACAAGTGCTGCGCCGACCTCGGCGGTTTCGTCTTCGGCCACGAGGATTTCCTCGATGACGCCGGCAACGGGGGAGGGGATTTCGGTGTCAACCTTGTCGGTGGATACCTCGAGCAGGGGCTCGTCGACCTCGACGCGGTCGCCCACGTTCTTCAGCCAGCGGGTGACGGTGCCTTCGGTGACGCTTTCCCCGAGGGCTGGTAAGTTCACGGTTTCAGACATATTGTCCCCGTTTCTCCTTGTTAGATCTTTTGTGACCAGCCGTGCCGCTGGTGCTGGTGATGATTTCCCCCGGGCCGCAGCCGCAAACCGGATGCGGCCCGGGGGAGTGAATCTTAGGTATTAACCGTGAAGGGGTTTGCCGGCCAGGGCCATAGCGGCTTCGCCCAGCGCTTCGTTCTGCGTCGGGTGCGCGTGGATCAGGCTGGCAATATCCTCAGGGTACGCCTCCCAGTTGACGATCAGCTGGGCTTCACCGATCTGCTCGCCGATACGGCCGCCGATCATGTGAACGCCCACGATGGGGCCGTCCTTCTCGCGGACCATCTTGATGAGGCCGGAGGAACCGAGGATGGAGGTCTTGCCGTTGCCGGCCAGGTTGTATTCCTGGACCTCGACGTTCTCGGCGCCCAGCTTGTCCTTGGCCTTGGCCTCGGTCAGGCCGACGGAGGCGATTTCCGGCTCGCAGTAGGTGACCTTGGGGATGTTGACGTCGTCAACCACAACGGGCTTCAGGCCGGCGATTTCCTCGGCAACGAAGATGCCCTGCTGGAAGCCGCGGTGGGCCAGCTGCAGGCCGGGAACAATGTCACCCACGGCGTAGATGTTGCCGACGCCGGTGTGCAGGCGGTCATTGGTGATGACGAAGCCGCGGTCCATGGTCAGTCCGGCTTCTTCGTAGCCCAGGTTGGCGGTGACGGGGCCGCGGCCCACGGCAACGAGCAGCAGATCGGCTTCGAAGGTCTTGCCGTCGGCCAGCGTGACGACGACGCCGTCGTCGTTCTGCTGGACGTTGTCGAAGAAGATGCCGGTGCTGAACTTGATGCCGCGCTTCTTGTACGCGCGTTCAAGCTGCTTGATGATGGCTGCGTCCTCGTTGGGAACCAGCGAGGGCAGGCCCTCCACGATGGTGACGTCCACGCCGAAGGAGTTCCAGACAGAGGCGAATTCGACGCCGATGACGCCGCCGCCGAGGATAACCGCGCTCTTGGGCACGGTGTCCATCTTCAGTGCCTGGTCGGAGGTGATGACCTTGCCGCCGATTTCCAGGCCCGGCAGTGAACGGGAGTAGGAACCGGTGGCCAGGATGATGTTCTTGCCGGTGTAGGTCTCACCGTTGACCTCGATGGTCTTTTCGCTGGTGAGCTTGCCTTCACCCTCGATGACGGTGATGCCCTTGGACTTGATCAGGCCCTGCAGGCCGCGGAACTTGCCCGCAATGATGTTGTCCTTGTAGGAGTTCACGGCCGTCATGTCGATGGAGTCGAAGGTGGCGTTGATGCCGTACTTCGAGGCCGTCTTGGCGTTCTCCGCGATTTCAGCGGAGTGCAGGAGCGCCTTGGTGGGGATGCAGCCGTTGTGAAGGCAGGTCCCGCCCAGCTTCCCCTTTTCAATCAGACCTACGGAGAATCCCAGCTCCACGGAGCGCAGTGCCGCGGCGTAGCCGCCGCTGCCTCCGCCGAGGATCAGGATGTCGAACTCTTGCGCAGCTGCCTTATCGGCCACTTGGACGCTCCCTCGCGTATTCGTTAGACGCGCCCATGCGCGCCGATGAGTTATTGGGCGTTTGTGATCAGTCCTCACCCTATCGCCCCCTACCACCGGCATCCACTTGAACACAGGCAGTAGGGGGCGAAGTGTAATGAGAAACACCTGCCACAACCGTCAGTTCCGTTTCACGGAACCGTATTGGATGCTATGAGGCGCGCGCCACGACGTCTTCGGCGTAGGCCACCAAGGTGCGGACGGCGACGCCGGTGCCTTCCTTCGGGGTGTAGCCGTAGGGGGCGCTGTCATTGAAAGCCGGTCCCGCGATGTCCAGGTGTGCCCACGGAATCTTGGTTCCGTTGACCTCGCCGACGAATTCCCGCAGGAAGGTGGCGGCGGTCATCATGCCGCCGAAACGCTCCCCGTGGTTGGCGATATCCGCCACCTGGGAATCCAGGCTAGCCCGCAGCTCCTCCGGAATCGGCATCGGCCAGAACAGCTCGCCGGCACGGTCCGCCGCTGCCTTGACAGCGTCCCGAACGCCTTCTTCGCCCATGACTGCGGAGACGCGCCGGCCCAGGGCAATCATCTGGGCACCGGTCAGCGTAGCGACGTCGATGATCGCGTCGGGGGCTTCCTCGCTGGCAGCCACCAGACCGTCGGCCATCACCAGCCGGCCCTCGGCGTCCGTGTTCAGGACCTCGACGGTGCGGCCGCCGTAGGTGGTCATGACGTCGGAGGGACGCTGCGCGGTGCCCGAGGGCATGTTCTCGGCAATGCAGAGCCAGGAGGTCACCTTGATGGGAAGCCCCAGTTCGGCGATGGCCAGCAGGGCGTTCAGTACGACGGCGGCCCCGCCCATGTCCGACTTCATTGCCTCCATGCCGGCGGCCGGCTTGAGGGACAGTCCGCCGGAGTCGAAGGTGATGCCCTTGCCGACGAGCGCCAGCTTGACCTTCGAACGCAGCGGCGCGTATTCGAGCTTGACCAGGCGCGGGGGACGGGCCGATCCCTTGCCCACCCCGAGGATGCCGCCGAAGCCTTCGCGTTCCAGCTTCTTTTCGTCCATCACGGTGACCTTCACGGGCAGCGACTTGGCCAGGTCCTTGGCCGCGGCGGCGAAGGTCTCCGGGTAGAGGTGGCTCGGCGGCTGGTTGACCAGGGTCCGGGTGGCGTTGACCGCACGGCCGAGGATGCGGGCGCGTTCGAGGGCCGGCTTCAGGCCCTTCTCGTCAGCGGCTGCAGTGATAACGGTGATCTCGGAAACCGGCGCCGGAACCTTGTCCGCGGTGGCGGCACTGCGGTGTTCGGTGAAGCTGTACGCGCCGAACAGGGCACCTTCGGCGACGGCTGCGGCGTCGGCCACGGTGCCGGCCGGCAGTGCGAGGGCGACGGATCCGGTGCCGGCAATCTGGCGGACGGCTGATCCGGCGGCGCGGCGCAGGGCTTCCTCGGTCAGGGCGACGCCGGCCGAAACCTTGCCGAGGCCGGTAAGGACCAGCATGTCCGCGTCGGCCTCGGGCAGGCCGGGCAGGCGGTGGACTTCGTCAACGGCGCCGGTGACGCCGAGCAGCGGCAGTGAAGCAGCCAGGGCGGCAGACGCCTTGGGGGAGAGCGGGCTTTCAATCAGGACGGGACCGTCGGGGGTCTGGCCGACGCCGATCACGAGTGCGCTGGCGGCAACCTTCCGCCCGTCCCTGGATACTGCCGACAGGCTGGGTTCACTGGCTTTGTTCACGAAGCTGGTTCCTCACGGTTCTGTGTTGCTCTGCGTTTACCACACCGATCGTAGTCCGAAGAACGCCCGCATGCCGCAACGTTGCTCCTTAGCTGCTGCACGGGGCCGTTAGCAAAGGCAGGTCCCGGTTCCGGAATGAAACGCACGCGTCCGGGCGTTTACCCTTGAGTAAGGGCACAGCAACGGTCTAAAGCAGCCGGATTCACCGGTCGTCACCTTCCTGTGCCAAGAGCCTGTGCCAAGAGCGCACGTGAGTTCCCGGGAGGGGTAAGACATGCTGGATCCGTTGACCCTGTTTAATCTGAATCCGGAGGTCGCGGAATCCGGGGACCTCTCCGGCTTGAAGCTCCTGGTCGGTTTCACGGGCTTTGCCGAAGCCGGCCACGTGGTCAGCCAGATCCGGGACGAGTTGTTTGATGCCCTGGACCATGACCTGGTGGCCACGTTCGACGCGGACCAATTGATTGACTACCGCAACCGCCGGCCGCAGATTTCCTTTATCGAAGACCACCTCAGCGACTACGAACCGCCGCGGCTTGAGCTGCACCGGATGTATGACGGTCTGGGCGAACCGTTCCTGTTCCTGACCGGCTTCGAACCGGACCTGCAGTGGGAACGTTTCACGGCGGCCGTAGTGCATTTGGTGAAGGCCTTCGACGTAAGCCTGGTCTGCTGGGTCCATTCGATACCGATGCCCGTCCCGCACACCCGCCCGATCGGCGTGACCACGCACGGCAACCGGCCCGACCTGGTGGAAGGGATCAGCTCCTGGACGCCGATCGCCCAGGTACAGGCCGCCGTCGGACACGTGCTGGAGCTCCGGCTCGTCGAAGCAGGGGTCGACGTCGTCGGTCACGTAGTGCACGTACCGCACTACCTGGCGGAGGCGGAGTTCCCGCCCGCAGCCGTCGCCGGACTCGAGTACCTCGGTGCCGCCGCCTCACTGGTGCTGCCGACGGACCGGCTCCGCGAAGCAGGCCGCGACGTCGAACGCCAGATCACCGAACAGGTCGAGGCATCTGCGGAGGTTAAGGGCGTGGTGGCCACGCTCGAAAAGCGTTACGACCAGTACACCGAAAGCACCGTGCGGCGCTCCCTGCTGGTCAAGGGCAACGACGAGCTGGCAGACGCCGAGGAAATCGGAGCCGCGGTGGAGGCCTACCTGGCCAGCCCGCAGGCCGAAGAGGAATCCGAGGCGCTGTGGCCCGAAAACCAGCATGAAACCGAGAACAGCGGACCGAGCGGAAACGCGGATCAGGAGAATGCACCAAATGCCACCGAGGGCACGGTTGAGGGGCACGGCAGCGACGACGGGAACGGCCGGACCGGCACGGCCTGACGCCGCGCATCCCCGCCCCTGCCCGGGGCAGGTGTGCCGGTGAACGGAACACGGGCCTGGATTGTCTGGGGCGTAGGCGTCTTTGCCTACATGGTGGCGGTGACCCAGCGGACCTCATTCGGCGTGGCCGGCATCGAAGCCACTGAACGCTTCTCCGCGACTGCGTCCGTCCTGTCCGTCTTTACGGTGGTGCAGCTGCTGGTCTATGCGGGGCTGCAGATACCCGTAGGGGTGCTGGTGGACCGCTTCGGCCCGCGGCTGCTGATC
This sequence comes from Arthrobacter sp. zg-Y844, assembly GCF_024385465.1. Taxonomy (GTDB): domain Bacteria; phylum Actinomycetota; class Actinomycetes; order Actinomycetales; family Micrococcaceae; genus Arthrobacter_B. Next base: position 815,050 of record NZ_JANFLS010000002.1, on the reverse strand, counting down.
GCCGGCGGAGCGGCACTGATGCTTGCCGGACAGTTCCAGCTGGCTACCGCCGATTCCGTCGGCGCCGGCATCCTCGGGCGCTCCCTGGTGGGCGCCGGCGACGCCCTCACCTTCATCTCCGTGCTGCGGCTGCTTCCGGCCTGGTTCTCCGGCAGGAAAATCCCCGTCCTGACCCAGTACACCGGCATCGTCGGCCAGCTGGGGCAGATTGCCAGCGCCATTCCTTTCGCCTATGTGCTGCACCGCTTCGGGTGGAGCACGGCGTTTGTCTCCGCGGCCTCGCTGTCCCTGCTTGCCCTGGTCCTGACCCTGGCCTGCGTGCGGAACCGGCCCGAGGGCGGCGAAGCCCCCGTCCCGCTGCCGCTGCGGCAGACAGGCACGTCGCTGGCGGAGGCGTTTGCCCAGCCCGGGACGCGCCTGGGCATGTGGACCCACTACACCGTGCAGTTCCCCGGCACGGTGTTCGTGATGATGTGGGGCTTCCCGTACCTGGTCAGTGCCGAAGGCGTGTCTTCCGCCGTCGCGTCGGGCCTCATGACCTTCTTCGTGGTGGTCGCGATTGTCTGCGGACCGTGGATGGGGTCCTGGGTTGGCAGGCATCCGCTGCGCCGGTCGACTATGGTGCTGCTGATCGCCGGCGCCATGGCGGCCGGGTGGGCGGCCGTGCTGCTATATCCCGGTCCGGCGCCGCTGTGGCTGTTGGTCCTCCTCGTGGCGCTGCTTGCCGTCGGCGGTCCCGGCTCCATGATCGGGTTCGATTTTGCCCGGACGTACAACCCCAGCGCCCGGCTGGGAACAGCCACCGGGATTGTGAACATCGGCGGCTTCATTGCCTCGCTGGTCAGCATGTACCTGATCGGCGTGGTGCTGGACGTGCTGAACAACAGCGGCTTTTCAGGGGGAAACCTGTACGCCCTGGACTCCTTCCGCATCGCCTTGTCCGTCCAGTTTGCCGTGATGGCGGTAGGCGTCGCGGGCATCCTCCGGACCCGGGGGCTGATCCGCTCGCGGCTGGCCGATGAAGGATCCCCGCTGCCGCCGCTCCGTGCAGCGCTGGCCCGCGAACGGCAGCGCCGCCGCGGGGAACGCGGCGGTCAGGGTCCGCAGTAGCAGCGCGGCACCCTTCACCCTTGACCCTTGTGCGGCCCCGCCGCCAAAATGATCCGCATGACCAGGGCACAGGTGCCTGCCGGCACGGTGGTTAGCGTGAGCGGGATATCCAAGGCGTTCCGGCGTATCGCGGCGCTCGAGGACGTCACCTTTTCGATCGACGCCGGTGAAGCCTTCGGAATTCTCGGTCCCAACGGCGCCGGCAAGACCACCACGGTGGAGTGTGTGGCCGGCACGCTGCGGCCCGACGGCGGACGCGTCACCGTGCTGGGCGTGGATCCCGCGGCTGACCGGGCAACCGTGCGTGAGCGTGTCGGCTATCAGCTCCAGGCCGCCGCCCTGCCTCCCGCCCTGCGCGTGGAGGAGGCGCTGCGGCTGTTTGCCGCTTTCTACCCTGCGCCTGCCGATGTGCCGGAGCTGCTGCGCACCGTCGGGCTGCATGAACACCGCAAACGCCCCTTCGGCAAGCTTTCCGGCGGGCAGAAGCAGCGCCTGTCGATTGCCCTCGCGCTCATCGGCAATCCCGACGTCGTCGTGTTCGACGAGTTGACCACGGGGCTGGACCCGCAGGGCCGGCGCGATGTGCGGCAGCTGATTCAACGGGTGAAGGACGGCGGCATCACGGTTGTCCTCGTCACCCACTACCTTGACGACGTCGAACGCCTCTGCGACCGCTTGGCGATTATCGACGCCGGCCGGACACGGTTCGTGGGCACGCCGGCGGAACTGCTCGCCGTTTCCGGCAGGAACGCCGCCGAGCCCGGTGCTCTGGAGGATGCGTATCTGGCCTTCATCGAGCAGGCGGCAGCCGATTGAAGGGGAGAGGTGGAGCATGCGGGCGCTGGGAGCCCTGACGCGCACGGAAGCGACGCTGTATCTGCGCAATCCGGTGAGCATTTTCATGGCATTGGTGCTGCCCTCGGCCATTCTGCTGCTCCAGGGCTTCGTCATTCCCAACACGCGGGTCCCGCTGGGAGGCACGGATCCCGTCTATGCGGCCCTGCGCCCCATTGACCTGCTCGTGCCGCTGTCCATAGCGGTGGCACTGGCCAGTGTGGCGGTGACCAATTATCCGTCCGCGATCAGCGGTTACCGGGAGACCGGCGTGCTGCGCCGGCTGGGCGTGACGCCCGTCGGCGCGCACCGCATCCTGTTTGCCCAATGGATCGTCAGCGGCGCAGCGCTCGCCGTTGCGGTGACCGTCACCGTCCTGCTCGCCAGGGTTGTCTTTGACAGTCGGATGCCGGGCAGTCCCGGAGTGGTTGTCCTCGTGGTGGTTTTCGGTGTTGCTGCCATGATGGCCGTGGGATCACTCATTGCCGCCCTCGCCGGGACCGCCCAGAACGCCTACGGCATCGGATTCCTGGTGTTTATGGGGTGCATGTTCACCGCCGGGTTATGGACGCCCGGGCCGCTGATGCCGGAAGGCGTCCGGCAGGTTGCGTCTTTCACCCCGCTCGGTGCCATGACCCAGGCGCTGACCGCCGCCTGGTACGGAGGAACCGTGACGGTTGCCCCCTTCCTCGTGATGCTCGTCTGGACCGTTGCATGCGCGGTGCCGGCCGCGAAGGTTTTCCGCTGGAAGTGACCTCTCCGTGGCTGGCGGGCGGGCATGCCTGCCGGCCCGCGTTGCACCCGGCCACTCTTCCTCCACTCTTCCTCCACGGCTGCCGACGCGGCGGCTCAGCCGGCGCCGGATGCACATGCCCCGGGCCTGCTCTGCAGCGACCGCGGATTCCCGGGGACCCTTGGGCCATGAGCACAGAACCGGCCGACGGCACCCCGCGCAACCCCTACCGCATCAACGCTCCGGCGGACATCCTCAGCCTGGTTCCCCACACGCTGGGCTTCGAGCCGCGCGAGTCCCTGGTGCTGATGGCATTATGCGGCGGCCGGCTCGGTGCGACGCTGCGGCTGGACCTGCCTCCGGGGCCGGGAGCCAAAGCCGGAGCGAATGCCGCCTATGCCGCCGCGGCCTGCCGGTTCATGGCCGCCGACACCGAGGCTGACGGCGTGCTGCTGGCACTGTATACGGACCGGACCTGGAAGGACCCGGCGCATCCGCCCTACCGGCCGCTGGTCCGCCGCCTTGGGAAGGACCTGGCCGCCGCCGGCATCCCGCTGCAGGATGGCTGGCTGGTCGGGCCGGACACCTGGCGGGACTATTTCTGCACCCAACCGGACTGCTGCCCCTGGCCGGGGGCGCCCAGGTCGCAGATTGCGGACAGCATGCTGAACACGGAACTGGTGTACCGGGGAAGTGCCTTTGCCGCGTCGCTGGAAAGGGCGGTGGGGGAGTCTTTCCCGCTGCAGTGGCCCAACAAGGGCGAGGTTGCGGACAACCGGGCACGCTTTGGGGAACAGGTGGGTGCGCATTGGTGTGAACGGGACCAGTTCCACCGCACCCTGGAGCTATGGGGAAACTGTTTTGCCGGCGGCGTCCTCGATACGGGTGCTGAACCGTATGCGGAAGACGCGTTCGAGCCGTTCGCCGGTTCCCGGAACCCGTTGCACCGCGATCCCGAATGTGCCGGGTTTCTCCTGGCGAGCCTCTCTGACCGCGGGATCCGTGATGCCCTGCTGGTCCTGACTGCTGCGGGCCAAGCCGCCGCCGTTTACGGCGCAGAGGCCAACGGCCTGGTCCGCCGGCAGGTCCACCCCGTGGTCCTTCCCGGTTCCGCAGATCGCGGAGCGGCAGCATCCGGCGTCGTTCCCCTGCTGCCGCGCCCTCGAAGGCAGTCCAAGGCAGCTGCGGACTTCCGCAGCATCCTGGTGGGCCGAGGGGGTGCCCCGGACTGGAGCCTGCTGGACCGGGCGTACGCCGTTTTCTCGGACCTCGTGCCCGCCGCGGACGAAGATGCCAAGGCGGCGCTGCTTTCGCTGCTGGCCTGGATGGAGTGGGCCAGGGGGCGCGGCTCGCGTGCCCACGTCCATCTGCAGCACGCGCTCGAGGCGTGCCCCGGCTACCGCCTGGCGCTGCTGCTGCGCGAACTGCTGGGTACGGGAATCCTCCCGGACTGGACCGGCTCCCGGGACGGGTCGTGGCCGGGCACGGCGGACGGCTGGCCCGAGACCCCGATGAACCGGTGCTGAAAGAGAACCGGCGGGGAAAAGCCGCACGGCGGAACAGGCCCGCGGAGTGTGCCGATAACGTGCGCCGGTGCTGTGGCGGGACGGAAAACGTGCGACAATGGGAACCGAGACCCGGTCGGGTTCGTGTATCAAGTGTCCTTTGAACTGCCAGTCCTTGTGGCCAGCGGAACAATACACCGGCACGGCGTGTTCTATTCAGAGCAAGCCAAACCGAAACACTTGGATAGAATCACGGACTTGACAGGGTCATAGTGGTGTTGCCCCCAATGGCGGTGCCACAACCCGCCGTATGAAAGGTTTTCTGTGTCGCCGAGAAAGACAACTGCAGTCGAAGAGACTGACACTGCAAATAAGCGCACTGCCGCAACTGAGGCCCCGTCAGCGGTGGCCGACAAGGAGGCTGCTTCCGGCGAAAAGACCGCGGCCAAGACGGCCCGCAAGCCGGCTGCCCGGAAGGCTCCGGCGAAGGCCGGCACCACTGCAGCTGGACGAAAGACCGCTGCGAAGACCGCCAAGGCTGCCAAGGCCGAGGTTGATGAAGAGGTTGACTCTGCCGACGTAGAGCCGGACGCAGACGCCGTCGAAGGTGCAGACACTGCAGCAGCACCCACCGGATCCGGTTTCGTGTACTCGGATGCCGACGACGACGACGCCCCTGCCCAGCAGGTCGTCTCCGCCGGTGCCACGGCCGACCCGGTCAAGGACTACCTGAAGCAGATCGGTAAGGTCGCCCTGCTGAACGCCGAGCAGGAAGTCGACCTCGCACTGCGGATCGAAGCCGGCCTGTACGCCGAAGAGAAGATGGCGGCGGATCCCGACATGGATCCCAAGCTCAAGCGTGAGCTTCAGTGGGTCTCCCATGACGGCAAGCGCGCCAAGAACCACCTGCTCGAAGCCAACCTGCGCCTCGTAGTGTCGCTGGCCAAGCGTTACACCGGCCGCGGCATGCTCTTCCTGGACCTGATCCAGGAAGGCAACCTTGGCCTCATCCGCGCCGTAGAGAAGTTCGACTACACCAAGGGCTTCAAGTTCTCCACGTACGCAACGTGGTGGATCCGCCAGGCCATCACCCGCGCCATGGCAGACCAGGCCCGCACCATCCGCATCCCGGTGCACATGGTGGAAGTCATTAACAAGCTGGCCCGTGTGCAGCGCCAGATGCTCCAGGACCTGGGCCGCGAGCCCGCGCCGGAAGAGCTGGCACTGGAACTGGACATGACCCCTGAAAAGGTCGTCGAGGTGCAGAAGTACGGCCGTGAGCCGATCTCCCTGCACACCCCGCTGGGTGAAGACGGCGACTCCGAGTTCGGCGACCTCATTGAGGATTCCGAAGCCGTGGTTCCCGCCGATGCAGTCAGCTTCACGCTGCTGCAGGAGCAGCTGCATTCAGTGCTGGACACGCTGTCCGAGCGCGAAGCCGGCGTTGTTGCCATGCGTTTCGGCCTCACCGACGGCCAGCCGAAGACCCTGGACGAAATCGGCAAGGTTTACGGCGTGACCCGTGAACGGATCCGCCAGATCGAATCCAAGACCATGTCCAAGCTGCGCCACCCGTCGCGGTCGCAGGTCCTGCGGGACTACCTGGACTAGACACCTGCCGGTTCGCCGGCAATCCGCTTCACCAACAGCACCCCGATCCGCGTCTGCGGTCGGGGTGCTGTTGTGTGCGCCCCGGCGGACCAAGATGCAGCTGGACAAAAAGAAGTCCCCTTCCGATCCGGAAGGGGACTTCTTCAAGCTTGGTACGCCGCGTCGACGCGGACTTTACTCCGTGGCTTCGCTGACCATTCAGGCGCCTGCGTGTTTACTCTGCAGAAACCGGTGCCTTCTCGTTCAGGCGCGAGGTCTCGTCCTGCCATTCCGAAGTGAGCGGACGGAGGTTCGCCTCCACCGCACGGGCGTGGTGCCCGCAGAAAAGCAGTTCCCCACCGGAGGATTCCAGTACGGCACGTACGTATGCCTGTGCGCCGCAACGGTCGCAGCGGTCCAGGCTGTTCAGCTCACGGGTTGCTACTGCTGCTGTCATGAGTTGCCTCCTCAAGGGTGTTGATACTTCATATAACCACCTTTGACACCCCGTCCCTTGCAGGTTGGCCCGCCTTTCGCTCTACGCGTACCCTTTCGGCGCGGCCACCGTGGGCAAACTCACGCAACTGAGTCGTTGAGCGGAAGTGTCACCGCCGGGGATTAACCTTGTAGGAGTTCCTGATTGTTCCCGGCTATCCCTACCGGCGAAACAGCCGACACCAAGGAGTTTCAACGCACGTGGCGCCCCCTAGTTCCGATTACACTGCCCGGCACCTTTCCGTCCTGGAAGGGTTGGAAGCCGTCCGCAAGCGTCCCGGCATGTACATCGGGTCCACCGACTCCCGCGGCCTGATGCACTGTCTCTGGGAAATCATCGACAACTCCGTCGATGAAGCCCTCGCCGGCTTCGGGCAGAGCATCAAGATCATCCTCCACCCGGACGGTTCCGTGGAGATCCACGACGACGGCCGCGGGATTCCGGTGGACATCGAACCGAAAACCGGGCTCTCCGGCGTCGAAGTCGTCTTCACCAAGCTCCACGCCGGCGGCAAGTTCGGCGGCGGGTCCTATGCTGCCTCCGGCGGCCTTCACGGTGTCGGCGCCAGCGTGGTCAACGCCCTCTCCTCCCGACTCGACGTGCAGGTGGACCGGGCGGGCAAGACGTACCAGATGGCCTTCCGCCGCGGCGAGCCCGGGCACTTCGACGACACCGGCAGAAAGCCCGGCCCCGAGGCCAAGTTCTCTCCGTTCCTGGACAGCTCGCGCCTTGAAGTTGTGGGTAAGGCCAAGCGCGGCGTCACGGGCACGCGCATCCGGTACTGGGCCGACCGGCAGATCTTCACGCCGGACGCCAAGTTCTCCTACACCGAACTCCAGGCCCGTGCCCGCCAGACTTCCTTCCTGGTCCCCGGGCTGCGCATCACCCTGCGCGATGAACGGCGCCTGCCCGGAACCCCGGGCGAGAACGGTCCCGTGGAGGAAGTCTTCCATCACGACGGCGGGATCGCCGAGTTCGTCGACTATCTGGCCGCCGACGCCGCCGTCACCGATATCTGGCGCCTGCACGGTTCCGGCAAGTTCAAGGAATCCGTGCCCGTACTCGATGAAAGCGGACATAGCCGGATCACAGAGATTGAACGCGAGGCGGAGGTGGATATCGCCCTGCGCTGGGGGATCGGCTACGAAACCAATATCCGCTCGTTCGTGAACATCATTGCCACACCCAAGGGCGGAACGCACCAGACCGGCTTCGAGCAGGGCCTGCTCAAGACCTTCCGCAAGGTCATTGAAGCCAACGCCCGCAAACTCAAGGCCGGCAACGACAAGATCGAAAAGGACGACGTTTTCGCCGGGCTCACGGCTGTGCTGACGGTCCGCCTCGCCGAACCGCAGTTCGAGGGCCAGACCAAGGAAATCCTCGGCACCTCCGCCGTAAGGGCCATTGTGAGCAAGGTGGTGGAGAAGGAAATCACCGCCCGGTTGAACTCCACGGCGCGCGCCGACAAGGCGCAGTCTTCGCAGCTGCTGGAAAAGGTGGTGGCGGAGATGAAGTCCCGGATCTCCGCCCGGGTGCACAAGGAGACCCAGCGCCGGAAGAACGCGCTGGAAACCTCCACCATGCCCGCCAAGCTGGCGGACTGCCGGATCGATGACCAGGAACGCTCTGAACTGTTCATCGTGGAAGGCGACAGCGCCCTGGGCACGGCCAAACTTGCCCGGTCCTCGGACTATCAGGCGCTGCTGCCCATCCGCGGCAAGATCCTGAACGTGCAGAAGGCGTCGGTGGCGGACATGCTGTCCAATGCCGAGTGCGCGGCGCTGATCCAGGTGGTGGGGGCCGGTTCCGGCCGCAGCTTCCAGCTCGACGCGGCCCGGTACGGCAAGGTCATTTTCATGACCGATGCAGACGTCGACGGCGCCCATATCCGGACCCTGCTGCTCACGCTGTTCTTCCGCTACATGCGCCCGCTGGTGGACGCCGGACGCGTCTATGCGGCCGTTCCGCCGCTGCACCGGGTGGAGGTCATCAACGCAGGCTCCAAGAGCAATGAGATGGTCTACACCTACAGCGAAAAGGAACTGCACCAGGTCCTTGCCCGCCTGGAAAAGGAAGGCAAGCGCTACAAGGAACCGATCCAGCGCTACAAGGGCCTGGGCGAGATGGACGCGGGCCAGCTGGCCGAGACCACCATGGATCCCCGGCACCGCACCCTGCGGAGGGTCCGGATTTCGGAGGCGGCTGCCGCCGAGCAGGCATTCGAACTCCTGATGGGCAGCGACGTGGCGCCGCGCAAGGACTTCATCATCGCCGGCGCGGCCATGCTGGACCGGGACCGGATCGACGCCTAGCCGGGACCCGTGCCCGGGGAAGCAGGCCGGTGGGCCGCGGTCCGCATCTCACGAGGCGTGCCCGACCTAATCCTGCAGCAGCCCCGGGGCGATCAGCAGGGTGGTCGGTACCGCCAGCAGCAGGGCCGAGAGGCACAGCACGCTCCACTGCTGCCAGCGGGGCAGGGGCGGCTGCGGTGTGAGCAAGCGGCTGAGCCTGCCGGCAATACCCAGCGGCTCTGACCCCTCGGGGGCACCCAAAGCCAGCGGGGGCGTCCCGCGCAGGCTGTCCTGCTGTACGGCCGGGGACTTCGGTGCCCCGGGTACCGCGGGGGACCCGGACCCGACAATTGCCACGGCGCGGACGAGCGTCATCCGGTCCACCTTCCGCAGCGCCTCGTCGTCGGCGAGCATTTCGATCAGCTCGTTCACCGAGTGCTGGGCCAGCATCGATGTCGGCAGCCACGGCAGGGCCGCACGCCAGGCCGCGAAGGCCCACAGCAGCAGGTGGTGGTGCTGGGCCAGATGCGCGCGTTCATGGGTGAGCACCGCGGAAAGCTCATCCTCGGAGAGCATGTTCAGCAGACCGTCGGAGAGGACGGTGACGGACCGCGCGCCGCCGGGCAGGCAGTAGGCCACCGGGGTTGGATGCTGGATGACCAGGGTGGCAGGCGTGTCGGCGGAAGGGGAACTGAGCAGGTTGAGCATGTCCCGGTGCCGATGCCGGCCGCGGAGGATCCGGTAGTACGTCAGCAGCAGGGTGAACACCAAGTGGGCGCTGAGCAGCATTGCGGCGCTGAGCGCGAAAACGTGGACCAGTCCGAGGGTGCTGGCCGGGGCGCCCTGCAGAAGGATGCGCCATAAGCCGTGGAGTCCGGCCAGGAGATTGTCCCCGAGCGGCTCCAGGCCCCAGGTCAGCATGGCTCCGATCATGGACAGACCGCCCGCAAGGGCTATCGCCTGCCACAGGACCATGGCGGTGAAAGGGGAGCGGGCCGGCCAGGCTGCCCGCGAGAGAAGAATCGGAACGGGCCACGCCAGCACGATCGCCAGCGCCGCCAAAGCATAGGAGGCCCAGAACACCGCAGGTGCCGGTGCCTAGGCGCCGAGCAGCCTGCGCAGCATTTCAGCCTCGGTGTCGGAGACGGAACCGACGAACCGGGCCAGCACGGCTTCGCGGTCATTGGCGGTGCCGAGGGCTTCATGCATGAGTTCGGCCGTGTGTTCGGCGCGGCTGGTCACGGCACGGTAGCGGTGGGGGCGGATGTCGCGTTCACGCTGGACCAGCGACTTCTTTTCCAGCCGTGAGAGCACGGTCAGCACGGTGGTGACAGCGAGACCCTTGCCGTCAGCGGAATCCTCACGCTGCGCGAGTTTCTCGCGAAGTTCATTGGCGGTTGCTGCTTCGTTTGATTCCCAGAGCAGATCCATCATTGCGCGTTCCAACTCACCGAGCGTTGCCATGTGCATCCTTTTTCGATCGAGATCCCCCGCGGACCCCCGTGTCGGGTCCAGACTTACTAATGTACCGCGTTTCGATCGTTTGTTCTACATCACGTAGAAATCTTGCGAAAGTTGTTCTACGCTGTGTAGAAGTAAGGAATTCTACGTCGTGTAGAAGTCGTTCCTCAAGCTGAAGGACATAAGCGTGGAAGCACTGGATATCGCCCGGTGGCAGTTCGGCATCACGACCGTCTACCACTTCCTCATGGTCCCGCTGACCATTGGGCTGGGGATTGTGGTGGCAGCCATGCAGACAGCCTGGGTGCGCACCGGCAAAGAGCAGTACCTGCGAATGACGAAGTTCTGGGGCAAGCTGTTCCTCATTAACTTCATCCTGGGCCTGGCCACCGGCCTGGTTCAGGAGTTCCAATTCGGGATGGCCTGGAGCGAGTACAGCCGCTTCGTCGGCGACGTCTTCGGCGCCCCGCTGGCACTGGAATCACTGTTGGCGTTCTTCACGGAATCAGTGTTCCTGGGACTGTGGATCTTCGGCTGGAAGAGGTTGCCCCCGAAGATCCATCTGGCGTGCATCTGGATCACCACGCTCGCCTCCATGCTCTCGGCCTACTTCATCCTCGCCGCCAACTCCTGGATGCAGCACCCCGTGGGCGTGGAAATGGTGGACGGCCGCCCGGTCATGAACGACATCTGGGCCGTCCTGACCAACAACACCCTCCTCGTCGCGTTCCCGCACACAATCTTCGGTGCCTTTGCCGTTGCCGGCGGATTCCTGCTCGGCATCGCCTGGTACCACCTCTGGAAGCGGCGCCGCGACGGCATCGACACCGTGGATGCCAAGGGCAACGTGGTGGTGGGCGAACGGCCCGAAACGGGCCGTGACAAGACCGACCACACCGTGTGGCTGCGGTCCCTGCGCATCGGCGCCGTCGTCGCCATGATCTCCTTCGCCGGCGTCGCCGTCAGCGGTGACCTGCAGGGCAAGCTGATGTTCGAGCAGCAGCCCATGAAGATGGCGGCTGCGGAGGCAGCGTGCCATGACGGCACCGGCTTCTCAGTCCTGTCCATCGGTGACCCCGGTGCGGAGAACTGTGAAGACGTGGACACCCTGGTCGAAATTCCAGGCATGCTGTCCTTCCTTGCCAACGGCGACTTCGACACTGAAATCCGGGGCGTAAACACCCTGCTGGATGAGTACCGCGATGCCTACGGCACCCACCTGCCGGACAACGAAATGTACGGCACCAACTCCGGCATGGAAATCGACTACACGCCGAACTTCGCCGTCACCTACTGGGGCTTCCGCATCATGATCGGCTTCGGCAGCGTTGCCGCCGTCGCCGCGGCCTACGCCCTGTGGGCGGTCCGCAAGGGCACCGTCCCCGAATCCAAGTGGCTGATGCGCCTGGCCGTCTTCGGCATCCTGGCACCGTTCGGCGCCAACTCCGCAGGCTGGATCTTCACCGAAATGGGCCGCCAGCCGTTTGTGGTGGCTCCGAACCCCACCGGTACCGACGGCGTCTTCATGTTCACAGCAGCAGCCGTCTCGCCGGGTGTGAGCATGGCGGAACTGCTGTTCTCCGTCATCACATTCACCGTCGTGTACCTGGCCCTGCTGATCGTGGAGGTGCGGCTGCTGTTCAAGTTCGTCCGCGGCGGCGTCCCGGCAGCGATGCCGGACCTGCTGGGCGGCGACGACGGCGGCACGGGCGGCCTGGACTCCGCCGGCGGCGATCCGGACGGCAGCCCAGGAACGAAGAAGCATGATGTCCTCGACTTTGCCTACTAAGGCGCCCCGGGGGGAGGCCGTGCACGCGGCCGCCCTCCGGGTCCTCCACCCTGCAATCTGCCGGACACCGGCACTTCTGGAGCTCTGAAAGTAATGTCGCTACCGCTGTTCTGGTTTATCGTGATTGCCTTCCTATGGGTCGGGTACCTTTTCCTGGAGGGCTTCGACCTCGGGGTCGGCATGCTTATGAAGCTGATGGCCCGTGATGAGAAAGACCGCCGGGTACTGCTGAACACCATCGGCCCCGTGTGGGACGGCAACGAAGTCTGGCTGATCACGGTCGGTGCAATGACTTTCGCGGCGTTCCCGATGTGGTACGCCTCGCTGTTCTCCGCCCTGTACATCCCCCTGGTCATTGTGCTGCTGGGGCTCATCTTCCGGGCCGTGTCCATCGAGTACCGCGGCAAGCATGACAGTGACAGCTGGCGCAACCGCTGGGACTGGGGCCTGGCCCTGGGCTCCTTCGCGGCGGCCTTCGGCGTCGGCGCCGCGCTCGGACTGACCACCACAGGCCTGCCGCTGAATGCGAACGGCGACCGCGTGGGCGGGGCATTCGCCTGGCTGACTCCGTACGCGGTGCTGGGCGGAGTGGCCGTAGTGGCCTTCTGCCTGGTTCACGCCCTCGTTTTCCTGATGCTCAAGACCGACGGACAGATCCGTGACCGCGCCAAGCGCATCGTGACGCGCTGGCTGCCCGTGGGCATCCTGCCCTTGGCGGCCTGGGCCATCATTGTGCAGATCATGAACGCCAAGGTGGAGACCCTGCCCCTGTTGGTGATTGCCGTGGTGGGAGCCCTCCTGGCCTGGCTCTACGCCCGCCGGGGCCGTGACGGCCTGAGCTTCATCAGCCTCGGGATCTTCCTGGTGGCCGGAGCGGCGACCATCTTCGCCTCCATGTACCCCGTGGTGCTGCCCTCCACGCTGGATGCCGCGTGGAACCTGACGGTGGAAAACGCCTCCGCTTCCCCCTACGCCCTTAAGGTCATGAGCTGGGTGGCCCTGTTCGGCCTGCCGGTAGTGGTGCTGTACCAGGGCTGGACCTATTGGGTGTTCCGTAAGCGGGTCACCACCGAGTCCATCCCCGCCCCCCACAGTTTCAAACCGCAGTGAAGCCGGTTCTTCCGGTCAGTGCCACCAGCCGCCGCGCGCTGTACCTCCTCGGGCTGCTCGCAGCCATCAAGGCCGCGGGGCTGGTGCTGCTGGCCGACGCCGTAGCCAGCGGCATCGCCGGCCTGGCCGCCGGCGGCCCGGAGTGGAACCGCGTGTTCCTGCTCGGCACCGCCGGCGCGGTGCTGAGGTCCGTGGCCGTATGGGGCCAGGACACCGTGGCCCAGCGTGCGGCCGCGGGGGTGAAGGACGAACTGCGCCGGCAGCTGTCCGAGCGGGTACTGGCCGACGGCGGCACCGTCCCGGGGATGGGCAGCGGCGCCCTGAGCGTCCTGCTGACCCGCGGGTTGGACGGGCTGGACAATTACTACTCCAAGTACCTGCCCGCACTGGTGACCTGCGCCGTCGTCCCCCTGCTGGTGGGTGCCCGCATCCTCGCCGCGGACTGGATCAGCGCCGTCACGATCGTGCTGACCGTCCCGCTCATTCCGGTCTTTATGATCCTGATCGGCCTGCACACCGAGGACAAGACCGCCGCCGCGGTGGACGCACTGAACCGGCTCTCGGACAACATGCTGGAACTCGCCAAGGGCCTGCCCGTGCTGGTGGGCCTCGGCCGCGCCCGTGCGCAGACCCGGGCACTGCGCGACGTCGCCGACCGCTACCGCACCACAACGCTGGCAACCCTGCGGGTGGCGTTTATGTCCTCGCTGGCGCTGGAACTCATTGCCACTATCTCGGTGGCCCTGGTGGCGGTATTCATCGGTGTCCGGCTGGTGCACGGGGGCATGCCGCTGGAATTGGGGCTGCTGGCCCTGATCCTTGCACCCGAGTGCTACCAGCCGCTGCGTGACCTGGGCACCGCCCACCACGCCAGCGAGGACGGCCTCGAAGCGCTGAACCGGACCAACGCGGTGCTGGACGCACCCGCGGCCGTGCCGCTGGCGGACGCTTCAGCCGCCGCTGAGGAAACCGCCGGGTCGGCGCTCGTGGTCAGGAACCTGACTATCGCCTACGAAGGCCGGCCGCATCCTGCCGTGGAGGACCTCAGCTTCACGGTCCCGGCAGGTGCCGTTGCCGCCCTGACCGGTTCCAGCGGGGCGGGAAAAACCTCCGTGCTGGAAGTCCTGGCCGGGCTCCGGCGGAACGGCGGCGACACCCGGCTGGACGGCACCGTGCAGGGCATCAGCCGCGAAACGCAGGCGTGGATACCCCAGCACCCCGTCCTGGTCGAGGACACCGTTGCCGCGGAGATAGCCCTCTACGCGGGTCTACCGGTGACCGGTTCCGGCGCTGCCGAAAGCCCGGACAACGCGGGGCGCACGGCCGCCCGCCGGGCACTCGAACGCATCGACGCCGGGCACCTGCTCGATTCCGCCACCGCGGACCTGAGTCCGGGCGAGCAGCGCCGGGTGGCCGTGGCGCGGGCACTGGCCCGCATCGACGGGAATCCCGGCGTCCGGATCCTGCTGGCGGATGAACCGACCGCACACCTCGATTCGCGCAGCGCCTCGGCTGTCCGTGCCGCCCTCGCCGCGCTGCGGGGGCGGACCACCGTGCTGCTGGTAGCCCACGACGCCGCCACCGCGGCCATCGCCGACACGGTGATTCCGGTTGAAGGGGCGGCGGGGGGAAGCCTGCCCCGGGAACGGGTCAAGGGCAAGCATGCGGCATCCCTGGCCGCCGCTGCCCGCAGCGCCCCGGTAAGGATTCCTGCCGGCTCCGGCCCGGCAGCTGCTGCCGGCGCCGGTCCCGGGAAAGCCGACGGCCCGGCATCCGGCGGCTCCGCAGCCGACACGGCCGCGGAGCCGGCGTCGGGCCATGAGCCGCTGTGGAAGAACCTCATGGTGCTGAAGCCGTGGAGCAGGCAGTTCGTCCTGGCGCTGGTGCTGGGCACGGGTGCCACCATGTTCGCCGTCGCCCTGACGGCCCTGTCCGCCTGGCTGATCGTGCGTGCCGCGGAACAGCCGCCGATCCTGTACCTGCTCATGGCGATTGTCGGGGTGCGGTTCTTCGGCATCGGCCGGGCATTGCTGCGGTACCTGGAGCGCCTCTCCCTGCACGACGCCGTCTTCCGGGCCACCAACACGCTGCGGGTCCGGCTCTGGAACGGGCTGCTGCAGCGCCCCGAAGGCTGGCGCCGCGTGGCGCGGGGTTCGGGTGCCCTCGAACGCCTGGTGGGTGACGTGGACGAGCTGCGGGACATCGCGCCCCGGGTGGTCTTCGCACCCCTGACCGGTCTGCTCACCGCCGTCGCTGCCTGTGTAGTGACCTGGCTGCTGGTCCCGGAAGGCCTGGCGGTGCAGGTGGCGCTGACCGTGGTGGGGATGGTCATTGCGCCGCTGCTGGCCCTGTTCGCCGATTCCGCTGCCCGTGCAGCCACCGTGAACCTGCAGGCCCGGTCCATGTCTTCCATGGCCCGCCTGCTCACGGCTGCTTCCGACCTGGAAGCCAATTCGAGCTCGGGGCCGGTGCTGGCCCGCCAGGAGCAGTTCGAAGCAGCCGCGGCCCGGGCCGTCCGGCGCAGTGCCTGGGCCCAGGGCCTGGCCAATGCCGTCACCGCCCTGGCCTGCTCCCTTGCAGCGCTCTACATGATCAGCGCGTCGCAGGACGGTCCGGCCACCGTGGCCGCGGTGGTGGTCCTGGTGCAGCTGGCGCTGATTGAGCCTTTTGTGGCAGTCAACGGCTCCATCCAGCAGTTCTCCGCGTGGCGCGCCCTGGGGGACAAGGTGCTGCCGGATCTGGGCACGGAAGACGTCGCGCCCGATGACACCGCCGGGGAAACCGCCGCCCGGGAGAGCTTCGGCAAGGTCCAGGTGCTGGAACTGGATAACATCCGGTACCGCTATCCCGGTGCTGCCGCAGATGTGCTGACCGGCGTGGACCTCACGGTCTCCGCGGGGGAGTGGGTGGCCGTCACCGGTCCCTCCGGCAGCGGCAAATCCACGCTGCTCGGCGTGCTGCTCGGCTTCCTGCCGCCCCGAAGCGGTACCTATCTGATCAACGGCGTTCCTGCGCAGTCGGTCCCGCAGGCAGCCCGGCGGATGGCGTGGTGCCCGCAGGAGGCGCACCTGTTCGACTCGACCCTCCGCGGCAACCTGCTCCTGGCCCGTGACCGCACCCTCGCGCCGACGGAAGCCGAAATGATCGGCTCGCTCCGTGCTGTGGGCCTGGGACCGCTGTTCGACACACTGCCCGAGGGCCTGGATACAGCCATCGGCGCCGGCGGGCATTTCCTCTCCGGCGGCCAGCGCCAGCGGCTTGCCGTGGCCCGTGCGCTGCTCGCCGAGGCCGACGTCGTGCTCCTGGATGAGCCCACGGCCCACCTGGACGCGGAGGCGGGGGCGCAGCTGATGGCCGACCTGAAATCCGGACTGCAGGGCAAGGCAGTGGTGGTGGTAACCCATAATCCGGCCGACGCAGCCTGGTGCGGGCGGGAAATCTCGCTGGGAGCGGTGCTGATGTCCTAGGGTGGATGGATGCAGACGCCCTCCCCACCCCTGTTCCCCGGGCCGGAAACCGGCCTGCGCTGGCGCTCCATCGGAGCCGATGACGTCGACGCCTGGTACGCCCTGATCCGCCGGATGGCGGAGGTGGACAAACCCGGATGGGTGGAGGACCGCAGGGACCTGGAGCAGGCGCTGGAAACCACCTCCGGGGATCCCGCAAAGGACACGCTGATCGGGCTGGACAAAACCGGTGCGGCCCGGGCGTACGGCCGGATCGCCGTGAACCCCGGTTCGGAGACCGGCTCCGGCTTCGGCGGCGTCGACCCGCAGTGGCGGCGCCGGGGCATCGGTGCGAAGGTCTACCGCTGGCAGGAAACCCGCCTGCGCCAGCGGCTGCTCACGGAGCACCGGAAACACGGTGTGCTGCGCACCTACGCCGAGGAATCCAATGCCTCCCAGGTGGCGCTGCTGCAGTCCGAGGGCGCCGAGGTGGTGCGCTACTTCACCGAGATGAGCCGACCGCTGACGGGCGGCCTGCCCGACGCCGTACTGCCGGAGGGGATGGAATTCCGCACCTTCGACCCGGAGATCTCCGACGCCGTGCGCCGGGCGCATAACGAAGCGTTCAAGGACCACTGGGGGAGCGAGCCACGGAACAAGGAGCGGTGGGGATTCACCATCGACCATCCCCAGTTCCGGCCGGACTGGAGCTTCGCGGTGGTGGACACCGGCTCCGGCGAGGTTGCCGCCTACCAGTTGGCGAGCTTCGATCCGGAGAGCAAGGACATCCACGGCTACAACGAGGGCTACACCATGCTCCTCGGCGTGCGGCGGGACTGGCGGGGACGGAAACTTGCTCCGGCGATGCTGCGTGAAGCAATGCGCCGGTTCCGGGAGGGCGGCATGGACAACGCCGGGCTCGGCGTGGACACGGAGAACCCGTCCGGTGCCTTGGGACTTTACGAAAGCCTGGGCTATAAGCCCACGCACCGGGAAGTGGTCTTCGACAAGACGGTCCTGTAGCAGGGGCCGCGGGAAGGTCGCGCTACCGGTCCGACGCGGCCGTTTCCGGGGACGTGGCCGGGACCTTGAGGATCCAGATGGCTTCCGCTGCGGGCAGGCCCAGGTCCAGCGTCCGGCCCCCGGTTTCAATAGTCAGCGTGCCGGCATACGGCTGGCGCTGCACCACGGACACCATGGTGTCCAGATGGAGCCCCAGCCCGGCCAGGTAGCGCAGCAGTTCGGGTTCGTTGTCGGAGACGCGGGCCACCGTTCCGCGGGTACCGGGTTCGCACCGGCTCAGGCGCTGTGCGTCCAGTACGGGGAAACTGCCGTCGCGGGCCGGGATGGGGTCGCCGTGCGGGTCACGCACGGGATTGCCGAGGCGCGCCGCCAGGGCATCCACCATCTTGTCCGATACGGCGTGCTCGAGGTGTTCGGCTTCGTCGTGCACTTCGTCCCAGCGGTAGCCCAGGTACTCCACGAGGAACGTCTCGATCAGCCGGTGCCTGCGGACCATGCCCACGGCAGCCTTCTCGCCCGCGTCCGTCAGCGCAATCGACCCGTAGCGGGCGTGCGTCAACAGGCCCTGGCCGGTGAGCTTCTTTACCGCCTCGGAGACCGACGACGGCGAGAAGCCCATGTGGACGGACAGCGCGGACACCGTCAGGGGTTCATCCGTCCATTCCTGCGCGGTCCAAATGACCTTCAGGTAATCCTGGCTTGCTGTCGAGAGTTCACTGTGTGCCACGGAATCCACCTTACTGGCAGGACGCCGCCCATCCGGGAATAAATACCCCCTAGGGGTACTTGAATCGATACCCCGGCAGGGTATACCTTGGAGGCAGTCAAGGATTGGAGCTGAGGCAATGGACGCAGTCACGCAGAACGTTCCGGACACCGTGGAGACCCACGACGGGCCGCATGGTTACGCGTCGGATAAAGACGCCTACCTCCGCCGGCTGCGCCGGATTGAGGGACAGGTGCGGGGAATTGCCCGCATGGTCGAGGAGGACAAATACTGCATCGACATCCTCACCCAGGTCGCGGCCATCAACAAGGCGCTGCACGCGGTCAGCCTGGGGCTGGTCCAGGACCACATGTCGCACTGCCTGGTAGACGCAGCGCAGGAATCCGAGCGGACCGGCAACCCCGAGATTGTGACCGCCAAGGTCCAGGAAGCTGCCGACGCCATCGGCCGGCTGCTGCGCTAGGACCGGCACCCGATCCATTCACCCATCCAAGGAAGAAGATTCACATGGAAACCACCACACTGAACATCTCAGGCATGACCTGCGGCCACTGCGTCGCCTCCGTGACCGAGGAACTGGAGGCACTCGACGGCGTCGACAAGGTCACCGTGGACCTGAACGCGGGCGGCATCTCAACCGCTACTGTCACCGCGAACCGCAGCCTTAGCACCGCCGAACTGGGCGAAGCGGTTGCGGAAGCCGGTTACCTGGTGGTCGACGCCGACGCGTAGCGGCTGCACCATGCGCAACGCAGCGGATACTGCGCACAGGAAGTAGGAGAAGGGAACCATCATGGACACTCGCGAACAAGCGGCAACCAGGGCAGTCGAACTTGAGATCCAGGGCATGACCTGCGCTTCCTGCGTGGCGCGGGTGGAGCGCAGGCTCGGAAAGATCGACGGCGTCGAGGCGTCAGTCAACCTGCCGCTGGAAAGTGCGCGGGTCACCGCCCCCGCAGCCGTGTCAGACCAGCAGCTTGTCGACGCCGTTAATGCCGCCGGTTACAACGCCCGGCTGAAAACCCGGCAGCCTGTCCGGCCTTCCGCCCACGGGGGGCACGCCGCCGCGGCACCGGGAGCGGGCGCCGGGGATAACACGCCGGTGGAACACGGTGACAACCACACGGCCGGCGACGACCACATGTCCGCTGAAGACCACCTGTCCCACGGCGGGACTGCCGCACAGCTGCGTCCCCGGCTGATCCTGGCAGCGGTCCTCAGCGTTCCGGTCCTGCTCATTTCCATGGTTCCCGCACTGGCATTCCCGAACTGGGGCTGGGTGGTGGCGCTGCTCGCCCTGCCCGTGGTGACCTGGTCCGCGTGGCCCTTCCACCGGGCCGCGGCCATCAATGCCCGGCACCTTGCCTCCACCATGGACACCCTGGTCTCCATCGGCGTCGCGGCGGCCTACCTGTTCTCGGTAGGCCAGCTGGCCGTCGATCCGGGAATCACGTCTGATCCGGGCATGGGATCGGACCCGCACCTGTACTTCGAGGTCGCCTCGGTGGTGGTCACCTTCCTGCTGCTGGGCCGCTACCTGGAGGCCAACGCCAAAACCAAGGCAACGGATGCGCTGAAGGCACTGCTGAACCTGGGCGCCAAGGACGCGACAGTGCTGCGGGACGGATCGGAAGTCCGCATCCCGGCGGACCGGCTTGAAGTCGGCGACGTATTCGTTGTCCGGCCCGGGGAAAAGATACCGGCTGACGGCGTGGTACTCGAGGGCCGCTCGGCGGTGGATGCTTCCCTGATCACCGGCGAGTCGCTGCCCGTGGAGGTGGATGTCAACAGCCCGGTCACGGGCGCCACCATCAACACCTCCGGCCGCCTGCTGGTGCGGGCCACCCGGGTAGGCAGCGAGACCACCCTGGCGCAGATGGGCCGCCTCGTCAGCGACGCCCAGTCGTCCAAGGCGCCGATCGCCCGGCTTGCGGACCGGATCAGTGCCGTGTTCGTGCCGGTGGTCCTCGGAATCGCGGTCCTGACCTTCGTGTTGTGGATGCTCCTGACCGGCGACCTGCAGGCAGCCTTCACTGCCGCCGTCACGGTGCTGGTGATCGCCTGCCCGTGTGCCCTCGGCCTCGCCACCCCGGTGGGCCTGCTGACCGGAACCGGCCGCGGCGCGCAGCTGGGCATCCTGATCAAGGGCGCCCAGGTGCTGGAGGACACCCGGACAGTGGACACCATCGTGCTGGACAAGACCGGCACCATTACCTCGGGCCGGCTGTCCGTGGCCGGGATCCGGCTGCTGGACAATGAATCAGCGGATTTCACCGCGGATGACCTGCTGCGCCTGGCCGGCTCGGTCGAGGATGCCGGGGAGCACCCGATTGCCCGGGCCATCGCCGCGTCCGCACGTTCCGGTCCAGGCACCGTGCCGGTCACCGACTTCGATTCAGCGCCGGGCGGGGGAGTCCGCGGCACCGTGGACGGACACCGCATCGTGGCCGGACGCCCGGCCTGGCTGGACGAAAACGGGGTAGACCTGCCGGATGCTGCCTACGCCGCGCTGCGGGAAGAGCAGGACGCCGGCGCCACTGCCGTCCTGGTGGCGGTCGATGACCGGGCGGCGGGAATCATCAGCCTGCAGGACACCGTCAAGGAAGGCTCCGCGGAGGCGATTGCACGGTTCCGCAGCCTGGGCCTGCACCCGGTGCTGCTGACCGGCGACAACGCGGTGGTGGCCGCCCAGGTCGCGGAACAGGTGGGAATCCCGGCCGAGGATGTGCTTGCCGATGTCCGTCCCGAAGGGAAGGTCGACGCCGTCCGACGGCTCCAGGCACAGGGACGCACCGTGGCGATGGCCGGGGACGGCGTGAACGACGCCGCGGCACTGGCCCAGGCGGATCTGGGGATCGCGATGGGATCCGGCACCGACGTCGCCATGGAAGCGGCAGACCTGACCGTGATGGGCAGCAGCCTGGGACAGGTGGCCACCGCCGTCGAACTCTCCCGGCGGACGCTGGCGACCATTAAGACCAACCTGTTCTGGGCGTTCTTCTACAACGCGGTCGGCATCCCGGTGGCAGCCTTCGGACTGCTCAACCCCATGATCGCCGGGGCGGCGATGGCGGCGAGCTCGGTGCTGGTGGTCGGCAACTCGCTGCGGCTGCGCAGCTTCGGCAAATAGGAAGACCGGCGCCCAGACAGCAAAGAACGGGCCGGTCCGCGGGAGCTGCATGCTCCGCGGACCGGCCCGTTTTTCGTTGTTGCTGCCTGCCGGCGTCAGCCCTGGCTTGGTCCTACGGCGTCTACCGCGTTGGCCAGGGGCACCCCGGAACCGTCCCGCCGGCCATGCTCGGTGGGCAGGGCCCGCGCCACCCCGTTGGCTGCGGACGCCTTCGCGGGACCGTGTCCGGCCCACGCCACCGACAGCGAATCTTCGCCCTTCAGGAAGCGGTGCGCCCGGACGCCGGCAGTGGCCCGGCCCTTCGCCGGGTATTCGGCGAACGGTGTCACCTTCACCGACCCGCCCGGAGTGCCCGGCAAGGCCTCGGTGGTGGTCGAAACGGTGACGACGACGGCGTCGGGATCCTCCGCGGCCACGGCACCGAAGAACACCGCGGCGTCGTCGGCGGCCAGCTTAATCCCGGCCACGCCGCTTGCCGTACGGCCCTGGGCGCGGACCGCGGAGGCAGGGAAGTGCAGCAGCTGCGCCGACCGGGTGATGAAGACCAGTTCGTCCGTCTCGTCCGCTGCCACGGACACCCCGATGACCTCGTCCTTGGGCTTGAGCGTGATGGCTTCCCAGTCATCACGGTTCAGCGGGTAATCGGGATTGACCCGCTTCACCACGCCGTTACGGGTGCCGATGGCGACCACGGCGTTCAACGGAACAAGTCCCACCAGCTTCTCGCCCTTGCCCAGGGTCATGAATTCCTTGACCGGCACGCCGCCGGCAAGGTTCGGCAGGCCGGCGGTCGGGGGCAGGGCGGGCAGGTCAAGGACGGAGATCCGGATCATCCGGCCCGAGGAGGTCAGCGCCCCGATCTCGCCGCGGGCGGTGGTCTTGACCACCGAGCGGAACACGTCGTGGCGCACCCGCTGCCCGCCTTCGGCGAGCGGTTCCTGGTCCGAGGTCCGGGCCACCTGGCCGGAGGCGGACAGGATGGCCCAGCAGGGATCGTCCGGGATCTCCAGCGGAAGGATCGCCTTGGCGCCCTTGCCCGCGACGCCGGCCGCAGCGGTCACTGCCGCACCTTTCAGGGGTGAAGCGGCCTCCGATTCGAGCAGCACCGTACGCCGCGGCGTCGCGTATTTTGCCGCCACTTCGCCCAGTTCATCCGAGACCAGGGAGCGCAGCCGCTGCTCGGAGCCGAGAATCGCTTCGAGCTCCTCGATGGCTTTGCGCAGCTCGTCCTGCTCCTTCTCGAGCTCGATGCGGGAGTACTTCGTCAACTGCCGCAGGCGCAGCTCGAGGATGTGGCTGGCCTGGACTTCGGTCAGGTCGTACACGGCCATCAGCCGTTCCCGGGCCTGGGCCGTTTCATCCGAGGACCGGATGATCTGGATGACCTCGTCAATGTCCACAATGGCGATCAACAGGCCCTCGACCAGGTGCAGCCGGTCCTTCTTCCGGCTCAGCCGGTAGGCGGTGCGGCGGCGGACCACGCCGAGGCGGTGTGCAACGTAGACCTGCAGCAGCTCAACCAGGCCCAGGGTCCGGGGCTGCCCGTCCACGAGGGTGACGTTGTTGATCCCGAAGGAATCCTCCATGGGCGTGAACTTGTACAGCTGGGCCAGCACCGCGTTGGGGTTGAACCCGTTCTTCAGCTCGATCACCAGGCGCAGGCCGTGGCTGCGGTCCGTCAGGTCCACAATGTCGGAGATGCCCTGCAGCTTCTTGGACGTCACGGCGTCCTTGATCTTTTCAATGACCTTTTCCGGGCCGACCATGTAGGGCAGTTCGGTGACCACCAGGCCGGTGCGGCGCGCGGTGAGCTGCTCCACCTCCACCTTGGCGCGGGTCTTGAAGGAACCGCGGCCGCTGGCGTAGGCATCGCGGATGCCGTCCAGCCCAACGATCCGTCCGCCCGTGGGCAGGTCCGGTCCGGGGATGAAGCGCATCAGCTCCTCCAGCCCGGCGTCCGGGTTGGCGATCAGGTGCTGGGTGGCGGCAATAACCTCGCCGAGGTTGTGCGGCGCCATGTTCGTGGCCATGCCCACGGCAATACCCGTGGCACCGTTGACCAGCAGGTTGGGGAAGGCTGCGGGCAGCACTTCGGGCTGCTGGAGCTGGTTGTCGTAGTTCGGGACAAAGTCCACTACGTCTTCGTCCAGGTGATCCGTCAGGGTCAGGGCCGGGGCCGCCAGCCGGGCCTCCGTGTAACGGGCGGCGGCCGGACCGTCGTCGAGCGAGCCGAAGTTGCCGTGGCCGTCGATCAGCGGCAGGCGCAGCGCCCAGTCCTGGGCCATGCGCACCATGGCGTCATAAATGGCCGTGTCACCGTGCGGGTGCAGCTTGCCCATCACCTCGCCCACCACCCGGGCGGACTTCACATGCCCGCGGTCGGGCCGCAGCCCCATGTCGGACATCATGTACAGGATGCGCCGCTGGACAGGCTTCAGGCCGTCGCGTGCATCGGGGAGGGCACGCGAATAGATCACCGAGTAGGCGTATTCGAGGAAGGAGCCCTCCATCTCGGTGGTGACATCTATCTCGATGATGTTCTCGGCGATCTTTTCGCCGGGTACGGATTTGGAGACGGGTTGGCGCCGGGCCATGCTTTTGTCGAATCCTTGCAGTGTTAGGGGACAGGGATTGCGCCCCGTACATAATCCACGCGGTGCGGAGCCACGCTGTACAGAGCGGGTGGATGACTATGGGGAAGTTTGCCCACTACTCTGATTCTATGGTGGAGCAGGGACATTACCCCGAATATTGGGAAGCCGACGTCGTGTTGCGGGACGGGGGGACCGGCCATCTGCGCCCCGTTTCCCCCTCCGATGCGGACGCGCTGCAGGCCTTCCACATGCGGCAGTCGCAGAGTTCCATCTACCTGCGGTTCTTCACCTACAAGGCCAAGCTCACCAATAAGGAGCTGGAGCGCTTCACCAATGTGGACTACCGGGACCGCGTGGCGTTCGTCATCACCATTGGTGATGAAATCATCGGCATCGGCCGCTACGACCGCCTCGACGATCCCACCGAAGCCGAGGTTGCCTTCAACATAGCCGACGGCCACCAGGGCCGCGGGCTGGGGTCCATCCTGCTGGAACACCTGGCCGCCGCCGCCCGCGAAAACGGCATCCGCCGCTTCTCCGCGGAAGTCCTTCCCGAGAACCGCAAAATGATCGGCGTCTTCGCCGACGCCGGGTACGAGGTAAGCCGGCACTTCGACGACGGCGTGATCGCACTGGACTTCAACATCGACCCCACCGAGAAATCGCTGGCGGTCATGGAAGCACGCGAACACCGTGCCGAGGCCCGCAGCGTGGCCGACCTGCTCTCGCCGTCGTCCATCGCCGTCATCGGAGCCAGCCGCGAATGGGGTTCGGTGGGCTACCAGCTGCTGGAGCACATCATCGAGGGCGGCTTCAAGGGATCCGTCTACGCCATCAATCCGGAAGCCTTCGAACTGGCCGGCATGATTTCCTACAGCCGGATTTCCGAAGTGCCGGAAACGGTCCAGCTGGCCGTCATCGCCGTGCCCTACGAACAGGTCCTGGAGGTGGCGGACGAATGCGCTGCCGCCGGGGTGAAGGCCCTGCTGGTGGTGACCGCCGGTTTCGGACCGAAGGGCCCGGAGGGGCTGGCCCGGCAGCGGGCCCTGGTCCGACGTGCACGGGCCCACGGCATGCGCGTGGTGGGGCCGGCGTCGCTGGGCCTGATCAACACCCGGCCGGACGTGTCCCTGAACGCTTCCATGGCACCGGCGCTGCCCCGGCGCGGGGGACTGGGGCTCTTCAGCCAGTCCGCCGCCATCGGCGTCCTGCTCTACGCCACTGCCCAGCGGCGCGCGCTGGGACTGTCCTCCACCATCTCCGCCGGCAACCGGGCCGACGTCTCCGGCAATGACGCCATGCAGTACTGGGAGGACGACGCCGATACGCGCGTGGTGGCCATGTACCTGGAGTCGGTGGGGAACCCGCGTAAGTTCTCCCGCCTGGCCCGCAGGCTGGCGCGCACCAAACCCGTGATTGTCGCCAAGTCGGACGTGACCGGCCTGCAGCTTCCGCCCGGCCACGCCGTGCGGACCACGCAGGCCCCTCCGGGCGCCCTGGACGCGATGCTCCGCCAGTCCGGCGTCATCCGCGTGAGCACCAACGAGCAGCTGATCGACGTGGCCCAGATTGCCGTCAGCCAGCCGCTGCCGCGCGGGCGCCGGGTGGCTGTCTTCAGCAACTCGGTGGCTCTGGGCCGGGTCCTGGCCGATGCCTGCACCGGACTGGACCTGGACATCACCCGCCTCGAGGCGGAACTGGCCCTGGACACCGGGATGAGCGTGGCGCTGCCGCAGCTGCGCCGCACGGTCACCGAGGTGCTGTCGGACGACACGGTGGATGCCGGCGTCGTCGCCATCCTCCCGGCGCCGGGACTGCGGACGGAAGCGATAGCCGCCGTTCTGGCCGAATGCGTGCAGGAGACCGGCAAGCCCCTGGTTGCCGCCTTCACCGGGATCGTGGATCCCCGGGCGCATGTCGAGGGGCTGCTTGCGGCGGACCCCGAGGTGCCCGGCGGCGGATTGCCCTGCTTCAGCAGCCCCGGCGCAGCGGTCACCGCCCTGGCCTCCGTGGTGCGCTACACGGAATGGGCGCAGCGGGACCACGGCAGTTTCGTGGAACCCGCCGGTGTCGATACCGAAGGAGCCTCGGCCTACCTCGACTCGTTGATGGACCGGGTGGAAGGCGACGCCCTGACCCGGCTGGACCAGGAACAGACGGCAAGACTCCTGGAGTTCTACCGCATTTCCGTGCTGCCCGCCGTCGGGTTTTCCACGCCGGACGAAGCCGTGGCCGCAGCTGAACAGCTTGGCTGGCCGGTGGCGGTCAAGACCCGTGAAGGGCACCTGCGCCACCGCCTGGACCTCGGCGGGGTGCGGCTGAATATTTCCACGCCGGAAGCACTGCGGACCAACATCGGGCAAATGCACCAGGCCCTGCGCCGCTACGGTGAATTCGAAATGGAAGTCCAGTCCATGGCCAACAGCGGGCAGGGCTGCCGGATCCGGGCCATTGAGGATCCGCTGCTGGGACCGGTGATCTCCTTCGGGCTCGCCGGTGATGCCACCAGCCTGCTGGATGACTGGGCGCACGGCGTTCCACCGCTGACGGACCGCGACATTGCCGACCTGGTGCGGGCACCCCGTTCAGCTGCCAAGCTCTTCGGCTACCAGGGACTGCCCGAAGCCGACATCGCAGCCCTGGAGGACCTCATCGCCCGGCTGGCTGTCCTGAAGGACGAGCATCCGCAGATCGCACTGATCGACATCAACCCGGTCCTGGTCTCCGCCGACGGCGTGACCGTGCTGAGCGCCGACATCCGGCTGGGCAACCCGCAGCGCCGCACCGACAGCGCCCGGCGCGCAATGCGGGACTGATCTGCTTACCTGCCCGCGCGCCATTTAGGCATGTAGGGGCGGTCTGGGGGAAACTGGAAGCATGTCGCCGTTACTTTCCGCTGAACGCCGCAGCCTTGACGCATCCATGGAACGGGCAGGCTTCTACCCGACGCTTTTGGCCGACGTGGTCCATGATGCCCTCGACGGCCGTGAACCGCTGTCCCATCTGATCCACCTCGAAACGCATTTTGAGCGTACCGAGGTGCACCGCCACATCACGGTCCTGGTGCTGACCGAGGACATGCTCGTCATCACGCACGTCGATGACCAGCAGCTGGATGAAGCCGGCGAGCAGATGATGGCGCAGGTCTCCACCGAATCCGTACCGGTAACGCAGATCCGCTCCGTAGTGCTGGGTTATATGTATGCCCAGCCGCAGAACTACAAGCCATCGGACCCGGCACGGGAAATGACCCTCGCCATTGCCTGGTCCGGCGGCCAGCGCCTGGACATGGGTCCCGCCGGCTGTGCGGACCCCCAGTGCGACGCGGACCACGGTTACACCGGGACCATCGCGCAGGAAGACATTGTGCTGCGCGTCAGTGCGGAAGCCGACGGCGCCCAGGCGGTCCAGAACGCCAAGGCCTTCGCCCGCGCCCTGCGCAAGGTGAACACCGACACCACTGCGGTTCCCCGCCCGGTCGACGGCGGCGACCCGCGCCAGCGCATGCCCGGCATCGGTGGACGCTTCAACCGCGCCCACCCGCAGCGCTAGCACCGTGGCATCAAACCCCGCTGCTCCTGACCTCCTGCCCGCAGCACCGGCTTACGGAACCCGTTCCGTAGCGGACGTGCTGTCCAGCGCCGCAGCCGTGCTGGGCGTGCCCGGCTATGAGAACCTGCTGTCCCTTCCGGCGGCCCGGCGGGTCTGCGTGGTGATGGTGGACGGGCTGGGCCTGTCGCTGCTCAAAAAGCGCGGCGGGCACGCCCCCTTCCTGAAGGGGTTCCTGCCTACCGCGCGTACCCTCAGCGCCTCCTTCCCCACCACTACTGTTGCGTCGCTGGCATCCCTGGGCACCGGACTGCCTCCCGGCCGGCACGGACTCGTGGGATACGACGTCCTGGATCCGAACCAGGACAAGGTAGTAAACATGCTCGGCTCCTGGGATCCGGGGGTGGACCCGCTGCAGTGGCAGCCCTATCCCACCATCCTGGAAACGGCCGCGGAGCACATTCCCGTGGCCACGGTCAGCCTGCCCCGCTTTGCCGATTCCGCCCTGACCCGTGCCGCGCTCCGGGGCGGCACGTTCATCCCGGCCTCCGGAGTGCACGCCCGGGTATCGGCCGCCGTCGACGCCCTGGCAGGTGCGGACCGGATGCTGATGTACCTCTACTGGAATGAGCTGGACAAGGCGGGGCACCGGTACGGTGCAGCTTCCCCGGAATGGGGCAACGAGCTGGAAGAACTCGACAGCGCCCTGAAGCGGCTCGTGGCCAGGGTGCCGGCCGGCACCCTGGTGGTGTTGACCGCAGACCACGGCATGGTGGATGTCCCCGCTTCCCAGCGGTTCGATTTCAGTACCCAGCCGGAACTGATCGACGGCGTCCGGCACACGGCAGGCGAGCCGCGCATGGTCCATTTGTACCTGGAACCTGACGCGGGACATGATGCGCTCAGCCGGCTCAAAGCCGCCTGGCAGGCCGCCTACGGCACCCGGGCATGGATTTTCACCCGCGACGAAGCAGTGCGTGCCGGCTACTTCGGACCCGAGGTGGATGCCGCCGTCCTGCCCCGGATCGGCGACCTTATGATCGCCGCACGGGAGCAGATTGCACTGTTCGACACCCGCCGCGTTGCTGCCTCGGCGCTGGAGGTCACCGGCCAGCACGGGTCGCTCACCAAGGCAGAGTGCGAAGTGCCCCTCCTGGTCCTGGCACGCCCCGAAACGCGGAAGCGCGCGTCTTCTCCGGCGCAGGGAGGGAAGTAGCCATGGCGGAACTGGTCTTTTTCTCAGGCACCATGGACTGCGGCAAATCGACGCTCGCGCTGCAGATGGATTACAACCACAGCGCCCGCGGCCGCGGCGGAATCCTGTTCAGCCGCAATGACCGGGCGGGGGAGTCCATGATCTCCAGCCGCCTTGGACTGCAGACGCCGGCGGTTGAAGTGCGTGACGACACGGACTTCTGGGCCGAGGTGCTGCGCTGCAGGGCAACGGGGCACAACGTGGACTACCTGATCTGCGACGAGGCACAGTTCTACAGTGCGGCGCAGGTCGAGCAGCTGGCCGCCATCGTGGATGAGATGGACATCGACGTGTTCGCCTTCGGCATCACCTCCGACTTCCGGACCCGGTTGTTCCCGGGGTCGCAGCGCCTGGTTGAGTTGGCGGACCGCATGGAGGTCCTCCAGGTCCGCGCCCTGTGCTGGTGCGGGCGGCGCGCCACCCACAACGCCCGCACCGTGGACGGGGTAATGGTGACGGAGGGCGACCAGGTGGTGGTTGGCGACGTCGAATCCCGCACCCCGGCTCCGGCCCCTGCCGCCGAAGCGGAACTGCCGCTGTTTGCGGATGAGCCGCTGTTCGAGGACCGGCCCTTGTTTGACGATCAACCGTTGTTCGACGCCGATGACCTGCTGGCTCCCGGCGCTGCAGGGTCCCCGGCGGGAACTTCGGCGGAAGCGGCCCCCGTCATCGGTTATGAAACACTGTGCCGCCGGCACTACATGCGCCGGGTAACCGCACAGCAGGCAGCGGCCCTCGCAGACCCAGCGGAATCAGCGTCGGTGTGTTGCGTGGAGTCCAAGGCGGAAACGCCCTAGGCAGTACCTTCGCGTAGGGCGCGCCGGGAATCGCTCAGGGCAGCCCTGAAGGGCCTCGTCAGCGAATCGAACGTCCTCGGGGACTAGTCGCCCTTGGTGCCGAAGACAATCTCGTCCCAGGACGGGACCGAGGACCGCTTGGGCTTGATGGCGCGCCGTTCCTGGGCGCCGTCGTCCTTGCCCTCTGCCTTATCGGCGTCGGACGGCTGCTGGCCCTTGCCTCCGCTGGGCAGGCGGTCCCACGGGAAATCGCGTCCGGCGTTCTTGCGGGCGGGGGATTCCACCGGTGCCTCGTCCGGAACAGCGGTCTCTGCTTCCGCGGGCGGGTTGGGCGTTTCCTCGTCGGTACCGTCCGCGGCAGGTTCCCGGGTGGCCCGCCGGCGGAAGGGCCGCGCCAGGACGCTGATCTCCCGGGTCTGGGTAACGCTGCCGGGAAGGGCCACGGGATCTACCGGATCGTCGCTGTCCGCGGAGTCGACCGACGGCGCCAGGGTCAGGCGGCCGGTACGCGGCCGCTTGCCGTTGCTGTCCTCGTCCTCTGTATCGGGGCTGCCCTCCCGCGGGTGCGCCGCTGGGACGCTGCCCTTGGACAGCAGGGTTGCCAGGGCATCGTCGCCGTCTTCATCGCTGCCCAGCCGCTGGCCGCGCCGCGACCGCAGGACTTCGAGGATGTCGTCGGTGTCGTCGGAGGAGGCTCCGCCTTCTGCTTCGAAATCGAAGACGCGGTCCGCGACGGCGGCCAGGCGGCGGGTGGGCACGGGTGTGTCCAGCGGTTCCAGTTCGCTCAGGACCTGGGCCCAGCGGTTGGTGTTCGTAACGCTCTTGCGCAGCGGGCTGAAGATCCAGCGGGCCGGCGGTTCTTCGCCGACGGCGACCCGGGACTTCTCGGTGAGCTCGAAGCGGGCCACCACTTCCCAGGTTCCATCCGGGCGGCGCCAGGCATCCCACTCGACGGAATCGGGGTCCACGCCGAAGGAACGCAGCCGGTGCAGCACCATGTCGCCGAGGTTTACCGGATTCTCACCAAAGGCACTGCGGTAACCGTCGTGGGTGGCGGACATGGGCGCGGCAACTTCAACGCCCTGCGCCTGCCGCGCAACGTACTCACGTTCGGCGAGCACGGGGCCTTCGTAGCGGCGGATGTGCGCCAGGTCGTGGCCGGAAAGTTCGGCAACCTCTTCGGCGCTGGCGCCGGATCGGATCCGGGCCTGGATATCCCGCGGAGTCATGGTGGTGCCGGCCGCCGGAGCAGCCTGCGGTGCGGACCGGTGTACGGGGCGCGATGCCGCCACCCGGAGGGCTTCATCAATCCGGAGACGGAAGGTTTCCCCGCCCTTGCCGCTTAACAGCAGATGTTCGCCACCTTCATGGACACCCACCAGCCGTAGATCCTGCATCAAAAAGTCCTCCACCCGATAGCAATTCCTTCTTGAAACAATGCCATCCCCGGCGCCGAAAACCTAAGCTTTGCCCGGGTGTGGCGCATTTGGAAAGGGTGCAGGATTGCCGTCCCTGCGCGGGAGCGTACGTCCGGAGCAGCAGCCGGTTCGCTTTTTGGCCCTATGTGGGTAAAAATCTCTGCTTTACGGGCACAAAACAGGTATCCGTGGCGTTGATATCTCCGAGTCACCGACGCGGGTCCGTAAGAGCCGGTCCGCCCCGGGGCTCAGGCAGCAGCGAACACCATTCAAACGGACGGCGAGATAAGACACTATGGCGACAGATTATGACGCCCCGCACAAGACCGGGGAAGACGCCGGAGAAGAGTCGATAGAGGAGCTCAAAACGCGGCGCACCCCTGTGCAGACAGCCGTCGTGGACGAGGACGAGGCAGAGGCGGCTGACAGCTTTGAGTTGCCCGGGGCGGACCTTTCCGGCGAGGAGCTGCTGGTTCGGGTCCTTCCGGCGCAGGCCGACGAGTTCACCTGCGCCTCATGCTTCCTGGTCCGCCACCGCTCACAGATAGCCCTGGAAAAGAACGGCATGTTTTACTGCGTGGACTGCGAGGGCTGATTCAGCGCCCGGAGGTGAGCGCCTCGACCAGCTTTTCCGGACGGCGCGTGGAGGTCAGCCAGTACGGCGTGCGGTCCGCCGGATCAGTGATTTCAATGCGGACCACGGGGGAGATCCAGCCGCGGATGCACATGTAGGCCGTAGCGTTCAGCGCCGGACCGCGCTGCATGGTGGCGTCTTCGCCCCGGAACGCCTCGACCTTGCCGATGAAGCGCCGCTCGATCTGCGCCCGTCCAACCTGCAGGGTTTCCGGGGTAACCCGGATCTGGGGTGTAGAGATCACCAGGAGCACTGCCAGGATGACTGCGGCGACTACGGCACCGGTAATGCCCGCGGCCAGGCTGATCGGGACAAACACAAGGATGCAGGCCGCGGCGAGGAGGGCGGCGACGAACCAGATCCCGAAGGAAGGTGTGAGGCGTTCGGAGTACAGCACGGTGCCGGCGGAGCTCTTGGAAGAAGGGCTCTTTGCAGAAGGGGATGACATACCCCCAGCTTTTCACCTTTGGCGGAGCATTTCATCCCGCGCCGTGCCGGTGGGCAAATGCCCGGCGGCCGTTCAGGAAAACGCGCTAAAGTGTGGTGGTTGGCCCGGTGGCCTGGGCCGAACGGCCCTGCCGCCCGGATGCTTCCACCGCCCCCGCAGCCGTCCCGGCTGCTGTTGTTGGAATCTATTGAAACCGGAGAAACTGGTGCAAGATGCAGGGACCACGCTGAAGGTACAGCTGAAAATGCTCGACGACGGGCTGGAACCGCCGTCGTACGCGCACCCCGGCGACGCCGGAGCCGACCTTCGCTCCCGGATCGATTTCACCCTTGAGCCGGGGGAACGGCAGCTCATTCCCACCGGTGTTTCACTGGCCCTGCCTTTCGGCTACGCAGCTTTTGTCCACCCCCGGTCCGGGCTCGCCACCAAGCACGGCATCAGCATCGTCAACGCGCCCGGGACCGTGGACGCCGGCTACCGCGGAGAAATCTCCGTCACCCTGATCAACACGGATGCGACGCAGCCGGTGACGCTGCGGCGCGGCGACCGGATTGCCCAGCTGGTGATCCAGCGCGTGGAAACGGCCGAGTTTGTTCCCGTCGATGAGCTGCCGGATTCTGTCCGGGGTGCCGGGGGATTCGGCTCCACCGGAGGATTTACCGCAGTTCCGGCCTGACCGGCAACCGGACCGCGGACGGCGGCCGTACTTAGAACTTGCAGACAAGAGAGAAGGAACTTCGGTTATGGCATTTGGGCGCCGTAAGAAAACCAAGGCAGAGGAAACCGCCGGGTCGGAAGCAGCAGCGGAGAATGCGGCCGCAACGGGCACGGACCCGGCAAACGCCGACGCCGGCAGTGACGCCGTGCAGGCTCCCGCAGCCGGTGGTCCCTACGACCTGAGCGAGCGGCCCTCCGAGGAGGGCTACGTTGATCTCGGAGCGCTCCGGATCGCCGCCTCCCAGGGGCTGCAGCTGCGCCTGGAGGTCGAGGAAAAGACCCAGCGCGTGGTTGCCGTGACGCTGGACCTGGAGGGATCCAGCCTTCAGCTGCAGGCCTTCGCCGCTCCCCGGTCGGAGACCCTTTGGGACGACATCCGGGACCAGATCGGCAAGTCCGTGGGGTCGCAGGGCGGCACAGTGGATGAACTCTCCGGTACGTTCGGCACCGAGCTGCTGGCCCGGGTGCCTGCGCAGGCACAGGACGGCTCCAAGGGCTACCGAGTGGCCCGCTTTGTCGGCGTTGACGGTCCCCGCTGGTTCCTCCGCGGAGTCTTCGGCGGCCCGGCAGCCATGAATCCCGAAGCCGCCGGCCCCCTGGAGGAAGTCTTCCGCAACGTAGTGGTGGTCCGGGGCGAGCAGCCCCTGCCGCCGCGCGACCTCCTGCAGCTGCGCCTGCCCCGCGATGCTTCCCCGCTCCCGCGTGCCGACAAGGGTGCAGCCAAGCCCGCCGCACCCGAGCGCGGCCCGGAAATTACGACGATCGGCTAACCGGTGCCAGCCGTTACCGCTTCCACGCACTGCGCGAGCATCAAGTCCCTCCCGGAGCGCGGCCGGGCCTACTGCCGCGGCTATGTCTCGGCCATCACAGTGGTTCCGGCCAACGACCCGCCGCGGTTTACCGCCGTGGTCGAAGACTCGATGGCCGCCTACCGCGAAAGCCCCCTGGCGTCCCGGGCGAAGGTGCGCCTGGTCTGGGTAGGCCAGCGCAGGGTGCCGGGGATCGAAGCCGGAACCTGTCTGGCGTTCGAGGGCATGGTGTCCAATGTTGACGGCCGCCCCACCATCTTCAATCCGCGATACGAAATCATTGGACGCCCGGAGGCCGACGCATGAACACACCCAAGCAGCCGGAAGAAGGCCAGCCGGACCTGAACCAGCTCGCCGGACAATATGCGGCCCGGGCCGGAGTGGAACGCCGCGACGACGGGCAGATCGATGTGCTCAAGTCCGTCGGCGGTGTCCGGGGACTCGCCGAGGCGATTGTTCCCGGGCTTCTCTTCACCCTGCTTTACACCGTGGGGGCGGAGCTCAACGTTTCGCTGGGTGCGGCCGTAGCCGCTGCAGCGGTGTTTTCAGCGGCCAACCTTCTCCAGCGGCGCCCGTTGATGCAGTCGCTCACGGGCGTGGCAGGTGTGGCCATCTGCGCCTTCGTAGCACTGCGCAGCGGTGACGGCGCCACGTACTTCGTCCCCGGGTTCTACCTGAACGGCGCCTACATCCTGGCGTTCCTGATCTCCATCGCAGTGAAATGGCCGGTTGCCGGACTGTTGTTCGGGATGATCCGCGGCGAGAACCTGGACTGGCGCGCCGCTCCGGTCCGCCTCAAGGCCTACACCTGGGCCAGCTGGATCATCGTGGCGGTCTTCGCCCTCCGGCTGGCCGTCCAGCTGCCCCTGTTCCTGGCGGACAATGTTGCCGCGCTGGGCACCATGCGCCTGGCTATGGGTGTGCCGCTTTATGCGCTGGGACTCTGGCTGGCATGGGTGGTCTCCCGGCCCTCCGCCGTCGTGGCCCCTGAATCCGCGAGCGGGTCCGGTTCGGCTGCGGGGGACTCCGCCGCCGCGGGGAACCCCGCAGCGCCCGACTCGGCGTCCAGGGATTCCTGACGGACTTGTGCGGCCGCCGCGGCCGCGGCCGGGGACAGGACTGCGCGCAGTTCGTCTTCGGCCGCAATCGTGGTGATGAAGAAGAGCTCGTCTCCCGGCTCCACGACGTCGTCGTTGCTCGGCGTGATGGGCGCGTCGTCGCGCAGGATCGCAACCACGGTGGCATCCAGCGGCCAGTCGATGGATCCCAGGGTCCGGCCCGTGAGGTGCGAATCGGCGGGAACGGTGAACTCCACCATTGAGGACACCCCGGTCTGCAGGCTCAGCAGGCGGACCAGGTCGCCGATCTCCACGGCTTCTTCGACCAGGGCTGTCATGAGGCGGGGCGTGTTCACCGCCACGTCCACTCCCCAGGAATCATCGAACATCCAGTCATTCTTCGGGTTGTTTACGCGGCCCACGGTCCGCGCAACGCCGAATTCGCTCTTGGCCAGCAGCGAGACCACCAGGTTGACTTTGTCATCGCCGGTGGCGGACACGACGACGTCGGCTTCCTCCAGCTGTGCATCCTTCAACGTGGTCAACTCGCAGGCATCGCCGATCAGCCACCGCGCTCCGCGCAGGCCGCTGCGGCCCACGCACTCGGGCTTCTCGTCAATCAGCAGGACATCATGGCCATGGGAGAGCAGCTCCTTGGCGATGGACGAGCCCACGCTGCCGGCGCCGGCAATAACAACTTTCACAGGGACTCCTTGGCTGGTTCCTTGGACAGGATCTTGCTGATTTCCGCGGTCCGGTCAACGGACATCATCGCGTGCAGGACATCACCCTCCTGGTAGCTGCTGTCCTGGCGCGGCAGGGTCCCTTCCCCGAACCGGGTGACATAGGCAATGCGCACCCCCGCGGCCGTCTCGATGCTGGACAGCGACCGGCCCAGCCAGCCCTCGTGCAGGGACAGCTCACCCAGGATCAGCCGGCCGGAGGACTCCCTGAAGTCGCCGTTGATGCTCTGCTCGGGCAGGATCCTGCGCAGGACCTGGTCCGCGCTCCACCGAACGGCCGCAACCGTGGGGATGCCGAGCCGCTGGTAGATTTCCGCGCGTCCCGGATCATAGATGCGCGCGACGACGTGCCCTACGTGGAAGGTCTCACGCGCCACGCGGGTGGCCAGGATGTTTGAGTTGTCGCCGCTGGAAACGGCTGCAAAGGCATAGGCCTCTTCGATGCCCGCTGCCTTCAGCGTCTCGCGGTCAAAGCCGACGCCGGTCACCTTGCGTCCGGTGAAGGTCTGCCGCAGCCGGCGGAACGCCCGCTCGTCCTGGTCGATGATGGCGACCGAATGGCCGGCATTGTCCAGGGTGTGGGCGAGGCTGACGCCTACGCGCCCGCACCCCATGATCACGTAATGGGCCAACTGCCCTACCTCGGTTTCGGTTTGGTCCTGTCGCGGACTGCCCGCCGCAGGAAGCGGCCGCGCAGCCGTCCGCGCATTAAAAACAATCAACGCCAGCTTAGTCCCGACGGCGCCCCAAATAGCACCGGGCTCGGCTCCCGTGGTGAGATGGAGTTTTAGGTTCCATGAAGGAAGTACAACCACCCCATGTCTATTGAACTCACCATCGGCGCCCCGGCCCACGGCGGCCACTTCGTTGCCCGGCATGAAGGGCGCGTCGTCTTTGTCCGGCATGCCCTGCCGGGGGAGCGGGTCCGGGTCCGGCTCACCGAATCCGGCGAGGACGCCAAGTTCTGGCGGGCCGACGTCGTCGAGGTCCTCGAGGCGGCAGAGGGCCGCCGGGAGCATTTCTGGAAGGACGCAGACGCCCTGCGCGCCGCGGCACGGGGAAAGCTGCCCGTGGGCGGCGCGGAGTTCGGACACATTGACCTGCCCGTCCAGCGCCGGCTGAAGGCGGAGGTCTTCGCCGAGCAGCTGCGCCGGCTCGGCGGGACCGATCTGGTCCCGGAGGTTGAACCCGCACTCGAGGAAAGCGCCGACGGGCTGGGCTGGCGTACCCGGGTCAGTTTCTCGGTGGCGCCCAGCGGCCGGCTGGCCATGCACGCCCACCGCTCGGATGAACTCATTCCCGTCGAAGAAATGCCGCTGGCCTCCGGGGCGATCAACGCCCTGCGCCTGTGGGAGACGGATTTCACGGGAATCGAGCGTGTGGAGGTAGCCGCTCCGGCTGCCGGCGGACAGCCCCTGGTCCTTCTGATCCCGGCGGCGGGAACCCACCCGCGGATTCCCGCGCGGATTGCCGGCAACCTGCCCGACGGCGTGTCCGTGGCCGCCTGGGACCCGGAGAGCCACGAGCTCACCCGGCTGAAGGGACGGACCTGGGTGCAGGAAACGGTGCTGGACCACGACTACCGGGTCACCGGTGCCGGCTTCTGGCAGATCCACCGCTCCGCACCGCAGACGCTGGCCTCGGCAGTCCTCGAAGGGCTCCAGGTGCAGTCCGGGGAATCCGTGGCGGACCTCTACGCAGGTGCCGGGCTGTTCACGGCTCCGCTGGCCGCGGCCGCCGGGGAATCCGGCCGGGTGCTCTCGGTGGAAGGATCCCCGGGCGCCAGCCGTGACGCCCGGAAGAACCTCTTCGCCGCGCCCCAGGTGCAGATCAGCCAGGGCCGGGTGGACAAGATGCTCCGCGAAGCCGGGGACCTCGACGTCGTGCTCCTGGACCCGCCCCGTGTCGGGGCCGGGAAAGCGGTGGTGCAGCAGATCGACGCCGCCGCGCCCCGCGTGGTCGGCTACGTGTCCTGCGACCCGGCGTCGTTCTCCAGGGACCTGGGCTATTTCCGTGCCGCCGGCTGGGAAATGGACAGCCTGCGGGTCTTCGACCTGTACCCGCATACCCACCACATGGAGTCCTTCGCCGTCCTGCGCAAGCGCTAGCGGGACCGTCGCCGGCGACGCCGGTCACGACGCGTCGTGGCCCATATCTCCTCGGGGCGCCCCTGTAAAGGCTAGGATGGGAAGCAGTTGTCCAGTACTGCGCCTTTATGGGGGAGTTCTCCGGAAATTTCTGTTTTCGGAGGAATCGTTGCCCAGGCAGGGGGCCTGTGTCGGCAGGAAATGAACCACCGGTTTCCATGCCGCCCCCCTTGCCCGACTTTTTAGGGAAACCTAACTGGCGGGCAGTTGTGACCTGGACAAAGATAACAAGGTGGCGAGAGGAGTCCTGTTATGACTAATGTGGACAGCTTCGGATCCAAGGGCGTCTTAGACGTCAAAGGGTCCGAGTATGAAATTTTCCGGCTGAATTCCGTCGAAGGCGCCCAGAGCCTTCCGTTCAGCCTCAAGGTCCTGCTGGAGAACCTGCTCCGCACCGAAGACGGTGCAAACATCACGGCAGACCACGTACGTGCCCTGGCGCAGTGGGACGCAGACGCAGAGCCCAGCACCGAAATCCAGTTCACCCCTGCCCGGGTGATCATGCAGGACTTCACCGGCGTACCCTGCATCGTTGACCTGGCTACCATGCGCGAGGCCGTTGCCGCTCTCGGCGGCGATCCCAAGCGCGTGAACCCGCTGGCACCTGCCGAAATGGTCATCGACCACTCCGTGCAGATCGATGCCTTCGGCAACTCCGGCGCCCTTGAGCGCAACATGGAGATCGAATACCAGCGCAACGGCGAGCGGTACCAGTTCCTCCGCTGGGGCCAGACGGCATTCGATGACTTCAAGGTTGTTCCCCCGGGAATGGGCATCGTGCACCAGGTCAATATCGAGTACCTGGCCCGCACAGTCATGACCCGCGAAGTTGACGGCGTCCTGCGTGCCTACCCGGACACCTGCGTCGGCACCGACTCCCACACCACCATGGTCAACGGCCTGGGCGTGCTCGGCTGGGGCGTTGGCGGCATTGAGGCCGAAGCAGCAATGCTCGGCCAGCCCGTCTCCATGCTGATCCCGCGCGTCGTCGGCTTCAAGCTGACCGGCGAGATCCCCGCCGGAGCAACGGCCACCGACGTCGTCCTGACGATCACCGAAATGCTGCGCAAGCACGGTGTGGTCGGCAAGTTCGTCGAGTTCTACGGTGAAGGCGTCGGCGCTGTTCCGCTCGCCAACCGCGCCACCATCGGCAACATGAGCCCCGAGTTCGGTTCCACTGCGGCGATCTTCCCGATCGACGACGTGACGCTGGAATACCTGCGCCTCACCGGCCGGTCCGAGGAGAACGTAGACCTCGTTGAGGCCTACGCCAAGGAACAGGGCCTGTGGCACGATCCGTCCAAGGAAATCAAGTACTCCGAGTACCTGGAACTGGACCTGTCCACGGTGGTTTCCTCCATCGCCGGCCCGAAGCGTCCGCAGGACCGCGTGGAACTGACCAACGCCAAGACGCAGTTCCGCAACGACCTCAAGAACTACGTCCACGAGACCGTAGAGGCCGAGAGCGGCACTGTCGACGAGACGCTGGAAGAGACCTTCCCGGCCTCCGACGCCCCCTCGTTCAATGCCAACGCCACCACGGTTGAAGACCATGACCACGACCTGGTTGCCGAGGCGGATGCTCCCGCCCACCGCGCCACCAACTCCGTGCCGGTCACCATGGCCGACGGCCGCAGCTTCGAGCTGGACCACGGTGCGGTAACGATCGCCTCGATCACCTCCTGCACCAACACGTCCAACCCCTCCGTGATGATGGCCGCCGCCGTGCTGGCCCGCAACGCGGTGGACAAGGGCCTGGCGTCCAAGCCGTGGGTCAAGACCTCCGTTGCTCCGGGCTCCAAGGTTGTCACGGACTACTACGAGAAGTCCGGCCTGATCCCGTACCTCGAGAAGCTCGGCTTCTTCGTGGTGGGTTACGGCTGCGCCACCTGCATCGGCAACTCCGGTCCCCTCGAAGAGGAAATCTCCGAGGCGATCAACGAAGCCGACCTTGCGGTCACCGCCGTTCTTTCCGGCAACCGCAACTTCGAAGGCCGCATCAACCCGGACGTGAAGATGAACTACCTGGCCTCCCCGCCGCTGGTAGTCGCCTACGCCCTGGCCGGCACCATGGACTTCGACTTCGAGAATGACCCGCTGGGCCAGGACGAAGCAGGCAACGACATCTTCCTGAAGGACATCTGGCCGAACCCGGTCGAGGTCCAGCAGATCATCGATGCCTCCATCGACAAGAAGATGTTCAGCGACAGCTACGACACCATCTTCGAAGGCGACGACCGCTGGAAGTCCCTGCCCACCCCCGAAGGTGCAACCTTCGAATGGGACATGGAGTCCACGTACGTCCGGAAGCCCCCGTACTTCGAGGGCATGAAGGCCGAGCCGGAGCCCGTCTCCGACATCGAAGGCGCACGCGTGCTGCTGAAGCTGGGCGATTCGGTCACCACCGACCACATCTCCCCGGCCGGTTCCTTCAAGTCCGACACCCCCGCAGGCAAGTACCTGCTGGAACACGGTGTGGCCCGCAAGGACTTCAACTCCTACGGCTCGCGCCGTGGCAACCACGAAGTCATGATCCGTGGCACCTTCGCCAACATCCGCATCAAGAACCAGCTGCTCGACGGCGTTGAAGGCGGTTTCACCCGTGACTTCAGCCAGGCCGACGCACCGCAGGCTGCCGTTTACGATGCCGCGATGAACTACCAGGCTGCCGGCACCCCGCTGGTAGTCCTGGCCGGCAAGGAATACGGATCCGGTTCCTCGCGTGACTGGGCCGCCAAGGGCACCGCACTGCTGGGCGTCAAGGCCGTTGTCGCCGAGAGCTACGAGCGCATCCACCGCTCCAACCTCATCGGCATGGGCGTCCTTCCGCTGCAGTACCCGGCCGGCGTCAATGCCGAGTCCCTGGGCCTGACCGGTACGGAAACCTTCTCCGTTGAAGGTGTCACCGAACTGAACAACGGGACCACGCCCAAGACCGTAAAGGTCACGGCCACCCCCGAAAACGGCGAAGCCATCACGTTCGACGCGGTCCTCCGCATCGATACTCCGGGTGAAGCCGACTACTACCGCAACGGCGGCATCCTGCAGTACGTACTGCGCCAGATCTCCGCTAAGTAGCAGTAAACGCACCACGTTCAGGGCCCCGTTTCCCCGATCCGTCCAAAGGGCGGTGGAGGGAAACGGGGCCCTGAAGCGTTGGGTAGGAACCGCGGAGCGCACGCCGCGCGTTAGAGTTAATCCATTGCGACGGTGTGCAGTGCCGCCGATACGACTCAAGGGAGGCACCCCTGTTGGGACTTCTGGAAACAATCCGGGATCCTCGGGACCTCAGCAGGCTTTCGCTGACACAGCTGAAGCGGCTTGCTGAGGAGATCCGTTCATTCCTGATCACTAACGTCGCGCAGACCGGCGGGCACCTCGGGCCGAACCTGGGCGTGGTGGAACTGACCATGGGCATCCACCGGGTCTTCGATTCGCCGCGGGACAGCATTGTCTTTGACACCGGGCACCAGTCTTACGTGCACAAGATCCTCACCGGACGCCAGGACTTCGCTACGCTGCGCCAGCAGGGCGGCATGTCCGGCTATCCGTCGCGGGCCGAATCGGTCCACGACATCGTGGAAAGCTCCCACGCCTCATCCTCCCTGTCCTGGGCGGACGGCATCTCCCGTGCCCGGCAGCTCAGCGGCGAAGGCGACCGCTACACCGTGGTCATGGTGGGCGACGGCGCCCTGACCGGCGGCATGGCCTGGGAAGCCCTCAACAACATTGCCGCGGACCAGCGCCGCCGCGTGGTGATTGTGGTCAACGACAACGGCCGCTCCTACGCCCCGACCATCGGCGGCCTTGCCGACTACCTGGCGTCCCTGCGTCCGACCATCGACGCCGTCCGCACCCACCACGCCTACGAGAACACCCTGGACTGGTGGCGGAAGCGCCTGCAGCAGGGCGGTCCTGCGGGCCGTTTCGCCTACCGCAGCCTGCACGCCGCGAAGAAGGGGATCAAGGACTGGTGGTCCCCGCAGGGCCTCTTCGAGGACCTGGGCATGAAATACGTGGGACCGATCGACGGCCACGACCTCGACGCCGTCGAACGCGCCCTCCACAAAGCGAAGAACTACGCCGGCCCGGTCATTGTGCACGCCATGACCGAGAAGGGACGCGGCTACGCTCCGGCGCGCGCCCACGAAGCGGACCAGTTCCACGCCGTCGGGATCATCGACCCGGAAACAGGCGCCCCCGTGGAACCGGGCGGCAAGGAATCCTGGACGTCCGTATTCGCCACCGAGATCGCCGAAATCGCCGACGAACGCGCGGACATCGTGGGGATCACCGGTGCCATGCTCATCCCGGTGGGCCTGCACCGTTTTGCCGAGCGGCATCCGGACCGGGTGTTCGACGTCGGCATCGCCGAGCAGCACGCCCTCACGTCTGCCGCCGGCATGGCCTTCGGCGGTCTGCACCCGGTGGTGGCGCTGTACGCCACCTTCCTGAACCGTGCCTTCGACCAGTTGCTGATGGACGTCGCCCTGCACAAGGCCGGCGTGACCATCGTCCTGGACCGGGC
Organism: Arthrobacter sp. zg-Y844; assembly: GCF_024385465.1. Classification (GTDB taxonomy): domain Bacteria; phylum Actinomycetota; class Actinomycetes; order Actinomycetales; family Micrococcaceae; genus Arthrobacter_B. The sequence goes on along the minus strand of NZ_JANFLS010000002.1, from coordinate 773,108 downwards.
CGGCGTTACCGGTCCGGACGGGGCCAGCCACCACGGCATGTGGGACATGTCCATGCTGCAGATCGTCCCCGGGCTGCACCTGGCCGCGCCGCGCGATGCCACCCGGCTGAAGGAGGAGCTGCGCGAAGCCGTGGCCATCTCCGACGCCCCTAGCGTAGTCCGATTCTCCAAGGGCACCGTGGGAAGCGACATCGACGCCGTGGAACGGACCGCCGACGGCGTGGACATCCTGGCCCGGCGCCCCACCGAGGACAGCTCCAACGACGTTTTGATCGTCAGCGTGGGTGCCATGGCGGGCATGGCCCTCGACGTCGCCGACAGGCTCGGCGCGCAGGGCATCAGTTCCACCGTCGTGGATCCGCGCTGGGTGCTGCCCGTGCCGCAGTCCATCATCCGCATTGCCGCCGACCACCGGATTGTCATCGTGATCGAAGACGGCGTCCGGGCCGGCGGCGTGGGCTCGCGGATCCGGCAGGAAATGCGGGCCGCTGGCGTGGATACCGCGTTGAACGAGGTTGGACTGCCGGCCGAGTTCCTCGACCACGGCAGCCGCAGCGAGGTGCTGGAGCGCGTGGGGCTGACCGCCCGGCAGATCGCCAACGACGTCGTCGCCCAGGTCCTCGGCACGAAGGTGCCGTTTGCCCGGCCGCTGCCGGGCTCCGAAATGCCGACGGGGCAGGTACCGAAGATCCAGTAGCCGCGCAGGGTCCGGCGAGGCCGGACCACTCTGAAGGGGTGTAAGCCATGGCGGATAATGTTCCTGCCCTTGCCGTTACGGGAGCCACCGGTGCCTTGGGCGGCGCGGTTGCCCGATTGCTCGCAGAGGCCGGGGTCCGGCAGCGGCTGCTCGCGCGGCGCACCGCCCGCCTGCCCGAGCTGCCGGATACCCCCGTCTTCGCGGCCTCCTACCTGGATAGGCCGCAGGCGGTCAGTGCCCTGCGCGGGGTGCAGACCCTGTTTATGGTGTCAGCCGCTGAGAGCCCGCACCGGGTGGAGGACCACTGCAACTTTGTGGACGCGGCCGTCGACGCCGGTGTGGAGCACATCGTCTACACGTCCTTCATGGGTGCGGCGCCCGACGCCGTCTTCACGCTGGCCCGAGACCACGCAGCCACCGAGGAGTACATCGCGTCCCGGCAGGGCCTGGAGCACTCGTTCCTGCGCGACTGCCTCTACCAGGACGTACTTCCCACCTTTGTCCAGCCCGACGGCGTCATCCGCGGCCCGGCGGGAGAGGGGCGTTTCGCCCCGGTGGCGCGGAGGGACATTGCCCGCACCGCCGTGAAGATCCTGCTGTCGCCGGAGCAGCACCGGAACCGCACCTACACCCTGACCGGTCCTGATGAGCTGACCATGGAGGATGTTGCCGGCATCCTGGCCCGGGTCACCGGAAGACCCGTGAGCTACCAGGCGGAAACCGAGGACGAGGCCATGGCTTCCCGAATGAAGGCGGGCGCCGCCCGATGGCAGGCCGAGGCGTGGACCAGCAGCTACCGGGCCATTGCCGAGGGCCAGCTGGCACCGGCCACCCCGGACATCGAACAGCTCACCGGTATTGCCCCGCTGGGGCTCGAGGATTACCTGCAGCAAACCAGTAGTTGATCTCCGCAGGGGAGTGCCCGGCGGGGCCTTCAGGGGATAGGCTCGAATGTATGGAACACCACATGCCCTCGGACATCCCACGCTTTCTCGCTGAATGCACGGTGGGCGATCTGGATGACGAAACAACACCCGTAGCGGACCTGTACGGCATGTACATTATCTGGAGCGAGCAGCAGGGGACCGAGCCGCTGGCAGTGCAGGCGTTCTCCGCCGCCGTCCAGGAAGAGGGCATCGAGGCCGAGCGCCGGCGCAGCGAGCAGGTCTACACCGGACTGCTTCCCACCGGAGCCATTCCCATCCAGTACATCCTGGAAACGGACAAGGCCCCGGGTCCCAACAACAGCCTGGACACCTTCCTGGGCTAGCGCGTTCTGCTGCCGGTCCGGGACTTTGCTGCCGGTTTGGGAAAAGCCTCCGCTGCGCAGCGGCAGCCCGAATCCCTGCCTTCTGTCCGATTCCCTGTGGTTTGTCCGGATTCCCGCGCCGCGCCGAGCAGGAATCCGGACAAACCGAGGGATTCTGCGCAAACCGCAGGGATCCAGGGGACGCACAAGGAGAGCACTACACGGGAGTACCGTAGCTTGCATGACTTCTTACAACAGACTCGGAAATTCCGGCCTGACCGTCTCCACGGTTGGACTGGGCTGCAACAACCTGGGCCGTCCGGGGACGCCCACCGAATCGCAGGAGGGCACCGACGCCGTCGTCAACGCCGCGGTCGACGCCGGCATTACGCTGTTTGACGTTGCGGACGCCTACGGGCGCACCCCGGGGCTCAGCGAGGAAATGCTGGGCAAGGCGCTGGGCAACCGCCGCGACGACGTGGTGGTAGCCACCAAATTCGGCATGGACATGAAGGGCGTCAACGGCGCAGACTTCGGTGCCCGGGGATCCCGCCGCTACATCGTCAAGGCTGCGGAGGCTTCCCTGCGCCGCCTGAACACGGACTGGATTGACCTCTACCAGTTCCACACCCCGGATCCGCTGACGCCCATCGAGGAGACCCTCGCGGCCCTGGATGATCTGGTGACCAGCGGCAAGGTCCGGTACATCGGACACTCCAACCGGGCGGGCTGGCAGATTGCCGAAGCGGAGTTTGTGGCCCGGATGGGCGGCTTCACTCCGTTTATCTCCTCGCAGAACCATTACAACCTGCTGGACCGCCGGGCCGAGCTGGAGGTCACTCCGGCCGCCGAAGCCTACGGACTGGGCGTGCTGCCCTACTTCCCGCTGGCCAACGGCCTGCTCACGGGCAAGTACAGCAGCGGCAAGGCTCCCGAGGGCAGCCGGCTGACGCATTCCCGGACTAACCTGCTCGAGAACGCTGACTTCGAGCAGCTTGGCGAGTTTGGCCGGTTCGCTGCCGAGCGCGGCCTTACCGAAGTCCAGGTGGCCTTCTCCTGGCTTGCCGCACAGCCGTCCGTGGCCTCCGTGATTGCCGGTGCCACCAAGGTGGAGCAGGTGCAGCAGAATGCCGACGCCGTTTCCTGGGTCCCGTCCGAGAAGGACCTTGAGGAACTGGACCGGATCTTCCCGCGGACACCGAAGGTCGCTTTGTTCTAGGTTCCTCCCGTCACCTTGGGTGGTCCGGAGGGTCCGGAACGGCGGCAACGAAAATTCCTGCTCGCAGAGCTCGCAGAAATTATTAAAGCCGCCTAACCCGGACCCTGCGGCTCCTTCGGAGCATCCAAACCCGCCGCCTAACCCGGACCCTGCGGCTCCTTCGGAGCATCCAGACCCGCCGCCTAACCCGGACCCTGCGGCTCCTTCGGAGCATCCAGACCCGCCGCCGACTCCTGGCCTGCGTGGTTCGGGAGGTTCATGCCGGTTTGGTGGCCCTGCCGTCGAGCCAAAGGGTGTCGGAGTCGTCCCGGTGTGTTCCTGTGGTTCCGACGTGTTTCTGATCTATTTGGGGGCCGTTTTTGATGACATGGACGAGCGCCATCCCGTGACCGCGTCCGATTCCGTAATCGGCCTTGAGCCATTCGAGGATTTCGCCGGCCTTGACGTTGCCGCCGCTGAACCCCTTGGCTGCGGCGATATCCATGAGCTGGCGGGGCGTCAATCCTGTTTTTTCTTCAACTGCGTCTAGATAAGCCTGGAAAGACATGGTTGTTCTCCTAAATCCTGAACTGACTTTGCGGATTCCCGGGGTCGCTAGCCGCCCGTCTCTTCCCGGCGTTCCTGCCGGTAACCCTCACGCTGATGTAGGACGAAGCTTGCCAGCAGCCTAATGAAAGCAGCGCCCAGTACCAGGAAAAGACCTATCAATAGCCAATTCCACGGCTCGTCGAACGGTAGGAGAAGAACCAGCCACAACGAGACGCAAGCACTGAGCATGAACACGACCATTCGCTTTGTACGCGTCTGCGACCATGCTGGGCCCTGACTCATGCAGGGAGGCTAGCGCGGCCGCTGCCCGCTGACCAGACCCGAATGAAATGTACCGGGACAGGAACGCGAAAGCGCCGGACGGACCGGGTTAGGCGGCTTTAATAATCCTTGCGAGCTCTGCGAGCAAAGGATTTTCGTTGCCGCCGTTCCGGTCCGCCCGGCGCGGGCGAAACAAACGGCCTAGCTAGGCTGGAGCAGCTACAGCAGCCTCATGGAACTTCTTGCCGTTCACACGCTCGGAAGCCCCGACACGGTCCAGGTACGGCGTGATGCCGCCCAGGTGCATCGGCCAGCCGGCACCGAGGATCATGCACAGGTCGATGTCTTCGGGAGCTGCCACAACGCCCTCTTCGAGCATGAGCCCGATTTCCTCGGCCAGGGCATCCTGCGTCCGGCGCAGGACTTCCTCGGAGGTGGACGGCGTGGTGCCGAAGTCCAGCATCGCCAGGGTTTCCTCGGGGATGTAGGCGTTGCCGTCCTCGTCCTTCTGCCACAGGGACTTGATGCCGGCGTCGATGAGCTTCTGCGAGTTCTTCGAGAGCCAGAAGCGCTCACCGAAGGCCGAGTGCAGTGATTCCTGCACATGCTGTCCCACCGGCAGGCCCACGAGGGCGAGCAGGGTGAACGGAGACATGGGCAGGCCCATCGGACGCAGCGCATTGTCTGCGGTGGCGGCGTCGGTGCCCTCATCGAAGACCATGGTGATCTCGCCGAACATGCGGCCCAGGATGCGGTTCACCACGAAGGCTGCGGCATCCTTGACCAGCACGGCCGTCTTCTTCAGCTGCTTGGCCAGGACAAAGGCGGTGGCCAGCACGGCGTCGTCGGTCTTGGGAGCCCGCACGATTTCCAGCAGCGGCATAACGGCGACCGGGTTGAAGAAGTGGAAGCCGACTACCCGCTCCGGGTGCTGCAGGTCCGCGGCCATTTCCGTCACGGAGAGCGAGGAGGTGTTGGTAGCCAGGATGCATTCGGGGGAGACCACGGCCTCCACCTCGGCGAACACCTGCTTCTTCACGGAGAGTTCCTCGAAGACGGCCTCGATGACGAAGTCGGCGTCGGAGAACGCTTCCTTCGAGACGGAACCGGTGACCAGGCCCTTGGTGCGGTTGGCGGCGTCGGGGGAGATGCGCTTCTTGGCCAGGAGCTTGTCCACCTCGGCGTGCACGTAGCCCACGCCCTTGTCCACGCGCGCCTGGTCGATGTCCGTCATCACCACGGGCACCTTGAGCTGCCGGGCGAAGAGCAGGGCGAGCTGGCTGGCCATCAGGCCGGCGCCGACCACGCCCACCTTGGTGACCGGGCGGGCCAGCTTCTTGTCCGGCGCGCCGGCGGGGCGCTTGCCGCGCTTCTGGACCAGGTCAAGGAAGGCATAGACCGTGGAGCGGAACTGCGGGGTCTGCATGAGCTCGGCCAAGGCATTGCACTCGGCCTCGCGGGATTCCTCGCGCGTCCAGGTCTTGCCGGCTTCAAGCAGGTCCAGGACCAGGGCCGGGGCGGGGGCTGCGTTGGAGGTCTTGGCCTCCACAAACGCACGTCCCTTGGCGACGGCGGCGTCCCAGGCTTCGCCGGCCTCGGCGGGTTCGACGGCGTTGGGCCGGGAAACCTGCTCCTCGCCGCTGATGACGCGGGAGGCCCAGGCGAGGGACTGCTCCAGGAAGTCGGCCGGCTCGAACAGGGCGTCGGCAATGCCCAGCTTGTAAGCGGCAGCCCCGGAGAGGGTGCGGTTGTTGCTGAGCGGGTTCTCGATCATCACCTTCACGGCGTTCTCGGGTCCGATCAGGCGCGGCAGCAGGTACACGCCGCCCCAGCCCGGAACCAGGCCGATGAAGGCCTCCGGCAGCGACAGGGCACCGGCGCCGGTGGAGACCGTGCGGTAATCCGACTGCAGGGCGATCTCCAGGCCGCCGCCGAGGGCAACGCCGTTGATGAAGGCGAAGCTGGGCACGCCCAGGTTGCCGAGCTTGGCGTAGACGTCATGGCCCAGGTGGGCCATGGCGGCGCCGTCTTCATATTCGGAGATGGACTTCACGGCGGAAAGGTCGGCGCCGGCGACGAGGTAGAACGGCTTGCCGGTGACGCCGACGCCGACAATCTCGCCCTTGTCCGCACGGGCCTTGAGCTCGTCGAGCTTCGCGCCCAGCTCAAGGAGCGTGTTCGGGCCGAGCGTGGTGGGACGTGAGTGGTCGACGTCGTTGTCCAGGGTGATCAGGGCGAAGGTGCCCTGGTTGCCCGGCAGCTGGATGTCGGAGACGTACGAGTGGGTGATGACCTCGGTGGGGAAGAGTCCCGCGAGGCGCTGGTAGTCAGGAGCAGACATTACTTCGTGGCCTCCGTGGAATCGGTGTTGTAGTCGGGGTGGTTCGGGTTTTCCCAGATCACGGTGGCGCCCATGCCCAGGCCGATGCACATGGTCGTCATGCCGTAACGCACGCTCGGGTCTTCCTCGAACTGGCGTGCCAGCTGGTTCATCAGGCGGACGCCCGAGGAGGCCAGCGGGTGGCCGACGGCGATGGCGCCGCCGTAGCGGTTCACGCGGGGATCGTCGTCGGCGATGCCGAAGTGGTCCAGGAAAGCCAGCACCTGGATGGCGAAGGCCTCGTTGATCTCAAACAGGCCGATGTCCTCGATGGACAGTCCGGTCTGCTCCAGCACCTTTTCGGTGGCGGGGACCGGGCCGTAGCCCATGACCTCGGGCTCGACGCCGGCGAAGGCGTAGCCGACCAGGCGCATCTTGACGCCCAAACCCAGTTCCTCGGCCGCTTCGGCGGAGGCCAGCAGGGCGGTGGTGGCGCCGTCGTTCAGGCCGGCGGCGTTGCCGGCGGTGACCCGGCCGTGGGCACGGAACGGGGTCCGCAGCTGGGCGAGGTCTTCAACGGTGGTGCCCGGGCGCGGCGGTTCGTCCACGGTGTTCAGCGTCCAGCCGGAGCCGGGCTTCTTCGTGGCGACGGGGACCAGATCCGGCTGGATGGCGTTACCGGCGTAGGCCTTGGCCAGCTTCTCCTGGCTGGCGGCGGCGTACGCGTCGGTGCGGTCCTTGGTGATGTGCGGGAAGCGGTCATGCAGGTTTTCCGCGGTGTTGCCCATGTTCAGGGCGGCCGGGTCCACCAGCCGCTCGGTCATGAAGCGGGGGTTCGGATCGGCGTCCTTGCCCATCGGGTGGTTGCCCATATGCTCCACACCGCCGGCGATGACGACGTCGTAGGCGCCGAAGCCGATGCCGGACGCAGTGGTGGTCACGGCCGTCATGGCACCGGCGCACATGCGGTCAATGGCGAAGCCCGGGACGGTGCGCGGCAGGCCGGCCAGCAGCGCGGCGGTGCGCCCGATGGTCATGCCCTGGTCGCCGGACTGGGTGGTGGCTGCAATGGCAACCTCGTCAATGCGTTCCGGAGGAAGGGAGGGGTTGCGGCGCATCAGTTCGCGGATGCACTTGACCACCAGGTCATCAGCCCGCATGCCGGCGTAGATGCCTTTTTCGCCTGCTTTGCCGAACGGGGTCCGCACTCCGTCAACGAAAACTACGTCCCTGATCTGCCGTGATCGGCTTTGTGGGCTCACGTACTTACTCCTCTTTGAGATATGAAACGGAACAACGTCCGAGTCGATGTTACTCGTGAGTAACATAGGCCGCAAGGACGCCGGCGGACAGCCGTGGACTGACCGCTATGGCGTGGATCACGCCGCTTCCGAATCGACCCTACCCACATACCGGCGTTCGACAAACCCGTGGTCCGTGCCGGGATTCCGGCGCACCGGGCAGCAACGGAGCAGGTTAGGCGGGGAGCAGGGCTATGCGCGTCCGGCAGCCTGGTCCGGGGAGCCCCCGCGACGTGAGGCCAAAACCTGGGCAACCGCTGTTCCGGCCGCCGATGCGACCCAGAGGATGAGTGCCGAAAGGATCCAGTTGCCAATCCCGGTGTTGCTGACTCCAGCGGGGATGGTACTGGCTATCACCAACGCCAACAGGGCAGCGACGAGCCCCGTCCCGCCGAGGAACGCGGGTGCGTAGCGTTTTGCCGCCCAGTTGGTCAGCGGCGTCATAAGTGCCTGGGCGAGCACCACAACCAGTACCGTGGCGACGAATCCGGGCCACTGGACGCGGAATCCGGGCACCCACCACATACTCAGCAGAAGGGCTGCGCTTGCCGCAAGTATCTGCAGCAGGCACGTGATCAGCAGGTTTTTCATGCGGCCGGGGGTTAGGCGGACAGCGCCATGGACTTCAGCCGGTCAAACTCGGACTCTGTGATGCTCCCGTCGGCAAGGAGGCTGCGCGCGGACTCAATCTGCTGGGCGGGAGAAGCCGTTCCGGCGATCCGCCGTACATAGCTGTCCGTTGCCTCCGCCTCCTCCCGGACCCGGGCCTCACTTCGCGCAGCCATGCCTCCGCCCCGGGCGATGATGTACACCAGCGCCGTAATAAAGGGGGCGACGAACAGAAAGAAAATCCAGGCCGCCTTGGCGAAACCGCCGAGTTCCCGGTCACGGAACAGATCCGACAGGATCTGGAACAGCAGGATTAGATAGGCCACGAAAAAGAACGCCACAACGATGCGCCACATGGATTCCCAGAAGCTCATGTCAATCTCCTTTGATAATTCCCCCGGGGTGCGTGGCGGGCCCGCCGTACGTGGCCATGTGCACATCGAAGAGCAATCGTGGAGTCCGCTGGTGTCCTCATTTTCCTCCCGGCGCCCGCCGGGTGGAAGGTGTCCCGCAAACGGCGCTGGTAGGTTTGGGCGCATGGAGTCCATAGCCGATCCAGCGTTGGCTGCCTGGCTGGAGGAGATACGTACCGGCGAAAGCGTGGAGCCCTCACTCGAAACCATCTGTTTGTTGAGGAAGGACCGAGCCCGGCCTCCCGGTCCGGAGCTTGCCAGCGTCACCGACATCACCATCCCCGGAAGGCCTGCGCTGCGGGCCCGGTTGTACCGCTCTGGTGCCGGAATTCAGCCGCTGACGGTGTTTGTGCACGGCGGCGGGTTCGTGTTCGGCGGGCTCGAGTCGCACGACAGGCTCTGCCGCCGCCTCGCACTGTTGGCCAACACCGCGGTCCTGGCGGTGGACTACCGGCTCGCCCCCGAGCATGCCGCGCCGGCGGCAGTGGATGACATTGTGTGTGCCCTGGCCTGGGTTGCGGAGGGTCCGGGGGAACTGGGGTCCGTCCGTCCCGGCGTCGGGCTGGCCGGTGACAGTGCCGGCGGCCTGATCGCTTTCCTGGCCGCAGACAGGCTGGCCGGTACCGCGTTGCAGCCTCAGTTGCTCCTGCTGGCCTATCCCAACGCCGACCTGGCCCTGGCCCTGCCCAGTGCCGGCGAAAAGGGTGAGGGATGGGGTCTGTCGGTGCGGGACCTGACGTTCTTCATTTCACAGTGGGTGCCGGCGGCGTCCCCGGAGATGTTTGCCGAGTACAGCCCGTTGGCTGTTGCCGCTGCCGGCGGACGGCGGCTGATGTCCGTGCGGACCCTGCTCGCTACGGCAGAGCATGATCCGCTGCGGGACGAGGGGCAGCTGCTGGCTGAAACCCTGATGCGCCGTGGAACCGACGTCGACTATGTGCCCCACCCCGGTTTGGTGCACGGCTTCCTGACCCTGGACACTGTCTCGCCGGCTGCCCGGCAGGCAGGCGATGCCCTGCTGCGGCGGTACGGGACGGCGCTGCGGCACGCCCATGATGCCAAGGGGTAAGAACGTGCCAGTCCGGCAGCTCACGCTCTAGGCGGAAAGCATGCTGATGATTTAGTCCCGGGAGCACGGGCTCGGTAACCTGTTGATGATGACTAGCGCGAAAACTTCCCCGGAATCTGCCCCTAATCTGCACGCCAGCGGCATGGTGCGCGTGCGCGGAGCGCAGGAGAACAACCTGCGCAACGTCGACGTCGACATCCCTCGCGACGCGATTGTCGCCTTCACCGGGGTTTCGGGTTCGGGTAAATCGTCCCTGGCCTTCGGCACCATCTACGCCGAGGCGCAGCGGCGCTACTTCGAGTCGGTGGCCCCCTATGCGCGCCGCCTGCTCTCGCAGGGGCACAACCCGAAGGTGGAGGAAATCGCCGGGCTGCCGCCCGCCGTCGCCCTGCAGCAGCGCCGCGGAGCCCCCAGCTCGCGCTCCACCGTCGGCACCCTCACCACGCTCTCCAACTCGATGCGGATGCTGTATTCGCGCGGTGGCACCTATCCGGCAAATGCCGAACCGGGCAGCCTCGACTCTGACGCCTTCTCGCCGAACACAGCCGCCGGCGCCTGCCGGGAGTGCTCCGGACTGGGCATTGCGCATACCGTCACCGAAGAGTCCCTGGTCCCGGATCCCAGCCTCAGCATCCGGGACGGCGCGATTGCCGCCTGGCCCGGAGCCTGGCAGGGCAAGAACCTGCGTGACATCCTCATCCAGCTCGGCTACGACGTCGACGTGCCCTGGAAGAAGCTGCCGAAGAAGGACCGTGACTGGATCCTGTTCACGGAAGAACAGCCGGTAGTCATGATCACCCCGCAGCGCGACCGCGTAGCCAAACCGTACAAGGGGCGGTTCTGGAGCGCCAAGAGCTACGTGATGCACACCCTCGCGGATTCCGGCAGCGCCCAGATGCGCGAACGCGTCCTGGCCTACATGGTGTCCGGTCCCTGCCCCGTCTGCGGCGGAGCGGGCCTGCGTCCCGAGGCGCTCGCCGTCACGTTCGCCGGCCGGAACATTGCCGAGTTGAACGGCGCCACGCTGGCGGAGCTGGCCGAAATCATCCGGCCGACGGCGGAACTGAAATCTGCGGGCACCGCCTCCCGTGCGGCGGCCTCCAATGAAGACACTGAAGTTGCGGTAACCATCACGCGGGACCTGCTGGGCCGGCTGGAGGTGCTGATCGGCCTGGGCCTCGGCTATCTCAGCCTCTCCCGTGCCACCCCCACCCTTTCACCCGGGGAAATGCAGCGTCTGCGGATCGCCACCCAGCTGCGCTCGGGCCTCTTCGGGGTTATCTATGTCCTGGACGAGCCCTCCGCGGGACTGCACCCGGCCGACGCCGAGCCGCTGCTGACCGTGCTGCAGGAACTCAAGGACGCCGGCAACTCCGTGTTCGTCGTTGAGCACAACATGGATGTGGTGCGCAGCGCCGAATGGATTGTGGACGTAGGTCCCCAGGCCGGCGACGGCGGCGGAACCGTGCTCTACAGCGGACCGGTCGAGGGCCTGGCCGAGGTTGAGGAGAGCGCCACCCGTCCGTTCCTCTTCGGGGAGGCCGAAACAGCAAAGCCGGCCCGCCGCACGCCGGACCAGTGGCTGAGCCTGAAGGGAATCACCCGGCACAACCTGCGCGGACTGGACGCGGAGATCCCGCTCGGGGTCTTCACCGCGGTGACCGGCGTCTCCGGCTCCGGCAAATCCACCCTCGTCAGCCAGGTCCTGGCCGAAACGGTGGGCCGCCAGGTGAACGGCGTGCCGACTGAACCCGAAGACCCGGAGGCTCCCGAAGAACATGATCCGGGGGCCCACGTGCGCAGCATTGCCGGACTGGAACACCTGGACCGGCTGGTCCGGGTGGACCAGCGGCCCATCGGCCGCACCCCGCGCTCCAACCTGGCCACCTACACCGGACTCTTCGACGCGGTGCGGAAGCTGTACGCGGGCACCGAGGAAGCCCGCGCCCGCGGCTACAACGCCGGACGCTTTTCCTTCAATGTGGCCGGCGGACGGTGCGAGACCTGCCAGGGCGAAGGCTTCCTCGCCGTCGAACTGCTGTTCCTGCCCGGAACCTACGGCCCCTGCCCGGTCTGCCACGGCGCCCGTTACAACGAGGAAACCCTGCAGGTCACCTACCGGGGCAAGAGCATTGCCGATGTCCTGGCGATGCGGGTGGAAACCGCCGCCGAGTTCCTGGCTGACGTTCCGGCGGCAGCCCGGAGCCTGCGGACGCTGCTCGACGTCGGGCTGGGCTACCTGCGCCTGGGCCAGCCCGCCACCGAGCTCTCCGGCGGCGAAGCACAGCGGATCAAGCTCGCCACCGAACTGCAGCGCGCCCGCCGCGGCCATACGCTGTTCCTGCTCGACGAGCCGACCACCGGCCTGCACCCGCAGGACGTGCAGCTGCTGCTGCGCCAGCTGAACCGGCTGGTGGATAACGGCAACACCGTGGTGGTGGTTGAGCACTCCATGAATGTGGTGGCGTCCGCGGACTGGGTCATCGACATGGGCCCCTCCGGCGGCGAGGAAGGCGGCCGGATCATCTGCGCCGGCACCGCCGACGACGTCGCCGCGTGCGACGCCAGCCGGACGGCACCCTACCTGTCTGCGGCGCTCAAGCTGCTCCCGTAGCCTAGGGCGCGGTCCGGAAACGCTCCCATGCGGATTGGCGGGACATCCCCAGCGACGAGCCGATGGCGGCCCAGCTGATGCTCCTGGCGCGGGCCGCTCCCACCCAGCGACGTAGCTGCTCCTCCACCTGGTCCCGTGCTTCCGCAACGCGGGGGAGCCGTTCCAGCAACTCGTCGTTGCTCAGCGCGTCCCAGGGCGTGGCCGGCAGCGGATCGGGGTCCGCCGGACGGGGTGTATCCAGCAGTTTCCGGGCACCTTCCGCACAGTCCCGGCAGATGGCTGCGGTGGGGGCCGCTGCCAATACTCCGGTTTCCTCCCGCGGCCGAAGACAGAACGAACACATAAAGGGCTCGTTTCCCGGGTGATCGCGGTCCGTACCGCTCAGCTCAGAAGGCATGGCCCCAGTCTAGCCAGCGGTCCATCGAACCTACCCCTTGTGCTGTCAGGCAACCCCTGAAAGTATGTGTCAGGCATTACCTGACACATGAGGGGGAGTCGCGTGGCTACTGATCAACTTCCGGATCCGGTGACGGCCGACGGGGGGCGGAGCGGACGCCCTTTCCGCTTCCTCGCCTCCACGGGTGCGGCGGAAGGTTTCGGCGACGCCCTGACCCGCACGGCCCTGCCCATTCTTGCGGTTGCGGTGCTGGGTCTCGGGCCGGTATTCGTGGGTATTCTCAACGCCACCGGAATTGCAGCCTTCCTGCTGCTGGGTATGAGCGCCGGAGTGGCCGTGGACCGCAGCGGCAAACCGCTGCTTGCGATGGGGGCAGCTTCCCTGCTGCGTTGCGGAGTCCTGCTGTTCCTCGCCGCCGGCGCCTGGCAGGGGTGGCTCTCCGGAAGCGGGCTGTTCGCTGCTGCCGTGCTGATCGGCATCGCGGACCTCCTTTTCACCACCGCCCATTCCACCGTTGTCCCGGTGGTGTCCGGTCCGCAGGGAATGAAGCGGGCCTACTCACGGCTGGCCATGATCAACCAGGCGACTACTGCGGGCGGCGCTGCCGCGGCCGGCACTGTTCTGGGTCTGCTGGGCATGCCGGTGCTGCTCCTGACCGGTGCTGCGGCCTATGCCTCGTCCTGGCTGGTTCAACTCGGGATCCGGCTGCCTGCGGCTGCACCGGCTCCCGGGCGCCCTGCACGTGGGCGGGCCCGCCGTGGATTCGCCACGCTCCGGCGCACCCCGGCGCTGAGGGCCTTGACCCTGTCCGCCTGCCTGACGAATGCCGGTGCCATGGTCGGCAACACCGTCCTGCCGGTCTACGTGCTGCGAGACCTGGCTGTTGCGCCGCCGGCCTTTGCGGCCCTGGGGGTGCTGTCCGCTCTCGGAGCCGTTTCCGGTGCTGCGGCCGCGCCGTACCTCACAGGCCGGCTGGGGCTGAAAGCGGTCAGGACCGGTGCCGCCCTGCTGTCGGTGCCCGCCGTCCTGCTGGCGGTGTTCTGTTCCGCCCTCCCCGGTCCGGCGCTGGCGTGGCTAGCGGGTTCCACCCTGGCCTGGGGCTGCCTGGTGGCTCTGTCCGGCGTCGCCGGTGCGGAAGTGCTGCCCCGGACGGTGCCGCGGAACGAACTGGCCACGGTAGGTGCCGCGCAACGGACGCTGACCCTCGGCGTGATGCCCGTGGCAGCGCTGCTGGCCGGGCTGGCGGCAGCGGCAGCGGGCACCCTGCCGGTGCTCTGGCTGTGGGCAGTGCTGGCCGGGCTGGCCGCGCTGCCGGTCGCCTTTACCAAGTCGCTGGCCGGGTTCCGCTAGACGGGCCGGCCCCCGGCGTCGAGGACCTAGTGACGGGTTGACCCCGGACGGCGGAAGCGCACATAGCTGTAAACAATCAGGGCCAGGCCGATGACGCCCGACCCAATGAGCGTTCCACCGGTGACCCACCCGCCGGGCAGCCACCAGGAATCCTGCAGCGGCCACCAATGCGGCACCTGCCGCCAAAGCCCCCAGATCACGCCGGCGGCCATGACCGCCAGGCCGCCGCAGACAGTCGCGACAATCCGCGGCGTGGTCTGCACCCCCTGAGCGGCCGCACGGAAAGCGCGTGCTTTCACTGGATGCAGCCAGCGGTGGGCCCACGCATAGCGCAGGGACAGGACGGCCAGCCCGGCCACCACCATAAGCAGCCCCGGGCCGGGGAGCACCAGAGCGGCCAGGCCCAGGATCACCAGGGACCATCCGGCCACCTCAATGCCGGTGCGGCGCAGCCACGCTGGAATCCGTTCCGTCCTATTCATGGGGCCAGCTTTCCACACCAACCTGCGAGTTGGCCGCGTGGGAGACGGCGGGCATTGCGCGGGCCCTGCACTGGCGCTCCGGTGGCGACGCGCGGCGTAGGCGCTTTACACAGTGACCGGGAACACGGCAGCTACCCTGAAGTGTGCTTAGCGAACCTTTCCCCGCCACACAGCTGCTGCACGGTGTCCGGCTTCGAGTCGCGGACTTGTCCGACGCCGATGCACTCGCTGCGGCCTACCACCGGAACCGGACCTACTTGGCGCCTTGGGAACCGCTCCGGGAGGATTCGTTCTTCACTCCTGCCGGCCAACGCTCGGTCATCCGATCAAAGCTGGTCCAGCATGCCGCGGGTACGGAGGTGCCCTGGGTCCTGGTTCATCACGAGCGGATCATCGGGACCATTACCCTCACCGGGATCGTCGGAGGTCCCTTCCAATCGGCCAACCTCGGCTACTGGGTGGACGGCGATTACGCCGGACGGGGGATCGGCACTGCAGCGGTGGCGGCAGTCGTCGAATTGGGTCGAAGCCAGCTGGGGCTGCACCGGATCCAGGCGGCAACCCTGCTTGAGAACGCCGCGTCGCAGAGAGTCCTGGACCGCTCAGGGTTCGAGCGGATCGGCATGGCACCGGACTACCTGCGAATTGCCGGAGAGTGGCAGGACCATCTGCTCTTCCAGCGGATCCTTTAGGAGGAAGCGATGCCGGACATCCTGCGGGCCGCACTGATCCCCACCGACCGCTTCACACTGGAACCGTTGGGTGTGCACCACGCGGCCGACATGGTGAGCGTTTTGGCCGGCACAGCCATCTACCAGTACATCGGCGGTCAGGCACCGACAGCTGAGGAGCTGGAGAAGCGGTATGCCGCCCAATCGATTGGATCATCGCCGGACGGCCGTGAGGCGTGGCTCAACTGGATTATCCGTGAACAGGGCAGAAGCATCGGGTTTGTCCAGGCCACGGTGGAGACGGACGGGGCGACGTCGGACGTTGCGTGGGTGGTGGGTGAGGCGTTCCAGGGTCGGGGTGCTGCCACCGAGGCTGCCCGAGCCATGGTCACCTGGCTGCGGCACCAACAACCACCGGTCCGGATCACGGCGTCTATCCATCCGGAAAACACTGCCTCAGCCTCGGTCGCCCGCCACCTGGGCCTCACCCCGACCGGCCGTTTTGACGAGGACGGCGAAGAATACTGGGAAGACTCCCCACCAACTGGGGCATAGCGATCTAGGGACGACCGCAACAAGGAAAAGGCAGGGCCTCGGACGATACCGAGGCCCTGCCTTTTCGATTGTGCGGTGACGCTGCGGGTTAGCCGTAGGGTCTGGCGGAGGCGGCTTTAATATTCCAAGCGAGCTCTGCGAGCTCTGGAATTTCGTTGCCGCCGGAGCCAGGCCCGTAGGCGGGCCAACCGCTGGAACCAGCCAGGGGCGGCCTAGTTCACCCGCACCGTCATCATGCCCTTCGGATTACTGTTCACGACGGTAATCTTCGTGCCCGTCCCGGCCACCACCACGCTCGCCTGCGGGTTCGCCGGATCGTAGTAGGCGTTCGGGTTGGTGTCATCGAATACCTGAACGCCGGGACGGGACGGTGCCTGCAGAGTCGTCATTCCGGTGGCCGTTTCCCGGTGCAGGAGGATCGGGTCGGTGGCTTCCTTGCCGAAGGTGGCGTCGAAGCTCTGGATGCGGTTGCGGGCGATGGTGCCGTCGGACCACCGCAGGGTCTGCGGATGCGCATCAACCGGAAGGATCAGACCCGCACCCGGGTGCTGCTGGGTGTTGTTGTTCCGCTGTCCGGCGTTCCAGTACGTGACCAGCAAGCCGTCCTGGTACGGGTAGTGCTCTACCCGGTCCGGGGCGCTGACCGCCCAGCCGAAGTTGTACGGGCCGGTCCGCAGGGTGTCGTCGTAACCCATGTACTGCCGGTTTTCGGCAATGTAGTAACGGCCGTTTCCGGCGGCATCCCGCGGCAGCGTGACCACCAGGGCCTGCTGTTTCTTGGTTGCGTGGAAGGCCGGGCCGAGCTTGTGGGTGGACTTTGTGCCGGCGGCCGCGGTGTCGTAGTCCAGCCAGCCGAGCTGCAGCTTTTCCCAGGCCCCCATATGGTTCGGTGTGGTGCCGATTGTTCCGTTGCCGTGGCCCAGCCAGGAACCGGAGCTCATGAGCGTCCAGAACCCGGTGCTGTTTTCGCCGCCGCTGGTGTCGTAGAGATCCGGAAGTCCGAGGTCATGGGCGTACTCGTGTGCAAACACGCCGAGCCCGCCGTTTTCCGGTTCCGTGGTGTAGTCGCGGATCCAGACCTTGGAATCACCGATCCGGATACCACCGAACGGGTTGGTCGCGGGTCCCTGCGTGCCGGCGCCGGCCTGGCCCACTGACCAGCGGTGCGACCAGATGGTCGACGTCGGAGCGCCGGCCTCTTCGCCCTCGCCTGCATGGATGGCCTGGAAGTGGTCGATGTAGCCGTCGGGCTCATCGAAGTTGCCGTTGTTGTTGTAGTCGTAGCGGTCCCACTGGTCGAACCCGGCCAGGTAGGCGTCGATATCCGCGGCAGTCTTGCCGGCAGCAATCTGCGCCTCGTACCAGGCGTCGGCGGCGTCCTGCACGAAGCGGGTCATGTCCTGCTGGCTCTCGGTCTCCCCGTAGCTGGCGGAGTTGTAGGGGACCGTAACCCAGTCGCTGACATCGCCGTCGACCGTGTAGCGGCCGCTGGACATCTCCTCATAGAGCGTTTTCAACGATTCCCCCTGGGGATCGAAGAACATATCTAGATAGTGCTGCCGGTCGAAGTCCGGCTCCCAGTACGTCGAGTTGTCCACCGCGCGGTTCGGTTCCGGAATCTGGTTGTGCTGCGGCCCGGCGGGCGCAGTCGGGAAGCGCGGATCCACCTGGGTGCCGAAGTCGATGAGGAAGGACAGGATCTGGTCGCTGTCCTCCAGTCCGTACTCCGCCCACTGCCCGGGCGCCACCTGCACGGCCTTTGAACCGCCGCGCGTCTGCACGGGCGCTTCTGAGCGGAGGACCTTTTCAATAGCCTGCTGGTTCAATTGACGGCGTTCGTCGGCCGCCGGATCGGAACGGTCGTCTGATTTGGCGGCGTTCCCGTCCGGTCCCGGCGCACCGGAGAACCCGCTGGGTGCCAGCGCAGGTTTGGCCGGGGCGGCCACGGCCGCCACCGGGGAGAGGGCAACGGCACTGCCGATGGCCAATACCAATGCGCACCGGAAACTCCGGCGCCTGTTTTCGTTTTTCAAGGCTTCCCCTTAGTGCAGCGTGTGAGTGAGGTGGGATTACGTTACGTTTTGGATGTCGCCTTTCAGGCCGGACAGACTGGAGTTTTTTTATTTGGAGAAAAGTGGAAGCAAAAGAACGCCGAGGTCTTCCGGAATGGAACTTTTACCTGTAAGGGTGCCTAAGGGGACATTCACACGCACTATGAGGAGTTGTTTAGATTGATGCATTCATCCGTCCGCCGCCGGGGCACTGCCACCGCAGTCACCGCGGCCGTGGCAGTTACACTCGTGTCGATGACACCCGCAGCAGCCGCGCCGCCCGAGCATGCCGGCAAGGACCAGAAGACCAGTGTCACGGTCATGGGGACCTCCGACATGCATGGCTATGTCGAGAACTGGGATTACTTCAAGGACGGCGAATACGACGACGCAGCACACAACGACGTCGGATTGGCAAAGGTCTCCACACTGGTGGACTCCGTCCGCGCCGACCGCGGCGTGGAATCCACCATGCTTATAGATGCCGGCGACACCATCCAAGGCACTTCCCTGACCGACTATTTCGCCAACACGGAGCCGATCACGGAGACCGGGGAAATCCATCCCATGGCTGCGGCAATGAATTCCATGGACTACGACGCCGCCGCACTGGGCAACCATGAATTCAATTACGGCCTCGAATTGCTCCGCGAGTTTGAAGGCCAGTTGGACTTCCCGCTGCTCGGGGCCAACGCCGTGGACGCAGCAACGGACAAACCTGCCTTCACCCCGTACATCATCAAGACGGTCAAGACGAAGGGCAACAAACCCGTGAAGGTCGGGATCCTGGGACTCACGAATCCGGGGGTGGCCATTTGGGACAAGAACAACGTTGACGGGAAGCTCGAATTTCCCGGCATCGTGGAGCAGGCACAGAAATACGTTCCCGAAATGAAGGCACGCGGCGCCGACGTGGTGGTGGTCAGCTCCCACTCGGGAACCTCCGGCACCTCCTCCTACGGCGACGACCTGCCGCTGGAAAACGCTTCCACCCAGCTGGCTGAAACCGTGCCCGGCATCGACGCCATCCTGGTGGGCCATGCCCATCAGGAAATCCCTGAACGGTTCGTCGCCAACAAGACCACCGGCGAGAAGGTACTGCTGACCGAGCCGCTGAACTGGGGCATGCGCCTGTCCGTTATGGACTTCGAACTGACCAAGGTGCGGGGGCAGTGGGACGTGACCTCGGCGTCGGCATCCCTGCTGAACGCCAACACCGTCGAGGCGGACCCCGTGGTCTCCAAACTGGTGGCCGAACAGCACCAGCGCGTGATCGACTACGTCAACACGCCCGTCGGCAACGCCACCGAGTCAATGCCCGCGGAGGAGTCCCGGTACCGCGACACCGCCGTGATGGACTTCGTGAATTCCGTCCAGGCCCAGGCGGTGGACCGGGCGCTCGACGGCGGCCCCAACGCGGACCTGCCGGTGCTCTCGCTGGTGGCACCCTTCAGCCGCACCGCGGAAATCCCCGCCGGTCCGGTCACCATCCGGGACCTCGCCGGTTTGTACGTCTTCCCGAACACCCTGTTCGGCGTGGAAATGACCGGCGCACAGGTCAAGGATTACCTGGAGTACTCGGCGAAGTACTTCACCCAGACCGCCCCCGGCGTACCGGTGGATCCCGCCACCCTGACCAACGCAGGCGGCACTCCCGACTATAACTACGACATGATGTCCGGCGTCGACTACGACATCGACATCAGCCGCCCGGTGGGGGAGCGCATCGTCAACCTGAGCTTCAACGGGGCTCCGGTGGATCCGGCCCAGCGGTTTGCCGTGGCGACCAACAACTACCGGCAGTCCGGCGGCGGGAATTTCCCGCACATTTCCACGGCTCCGGTGCTGGTGAACCAGCAGACGGAAATCCGGCAGCTGCTCATCGACTATGTGGTGGCCCAGGGGACCGTGGATCCGGCTGATTTCGCCGAGGACAACTGGCGCCTGGTTCGCAACGGGGTGCCTGTCTTCGGATAGCCGGGCAGCTGACACTGCCGGGCTGGCCGGACCCAATCGTCCGGTTATCCCGGCCTGTCCAAGCCGAATTAGACAGCACGCTTAGGAAATCCAGCGGGTTTTGTCTAAGCTTAACTGCAGAACGCGCGGGCGCCTCGTGCTCCCGTTGCCTGCACCGCTACGAAGGGACCAGAACCATGATCGGATTCATCATTGCAGGGCTTGTCATCGGAGCCCTCGCGCGGCTGATCAAGCCGGGCCGGCAGAACCTGGGAATCGTTGCGACCCTCCTTCTCGGCCTTGTCGGCTCCGTCATCGGCGGAGTCATCGCCAGCCTGCTGGGCACCGGAGACATCTGGGAGCTCAACATCCTTGGCTTCATCGTCTCCGTTGTTGCCGCCGTCCTGCTGATCGGCGTCGCCGAGGCCGTTGCCGGCCGCGGCAAGGGCAACCAGGTACGCCGCTAGACCGCACCATTAACCAAGCCGTCCCGGCACCCGGCGCGTACAACGCGCTGGGTGCCGGGACGGCTTGGTTTAAGGCTGCTTTGCCAGCCGGAAAAATGCTTGGGGGCCGGGCCCGGTCTAGGCCGAAACGGGCTGCCAGCCGCTCTGCTGCTCCGCCGGGAGCATCGTCCTCGGAACGGTTTGGGCCTCACGATCTCGAATCTCCGCTTGGAGGGAGAGGTAGAAGGCAAGAAGCCCTTCAACGAGGGGGCCGTCTTCAAGTTGGATAAACGCCTGATCGCACAGGGATTCAAGCGTGCTGTCCGTCATTGCGGAAAAGGCCGGGAACAGGTCAATGGAAACAATGGGACGTTGGGTCATTGAGAATCCTAAACAGAGGAACCCGGGCCCGCGTCTAAACCAAGGGATTACCACCCTAACCTGTTCGGCACCCTATGTAAATACGGCCGATAAGGGGAAGAACACTTAGATTGGGGCCATGGAAAATGACATCCGGGTGGACCCGCCCGAGACAGCAGGCGAACGTGAGACCCTGATCGGTTTCCTGGACTACTTCCGGGCCACAGTGCACCTGAAGGCGGCAGGACTCAGCGATTCCGACGGCGCCAAACAGCTACTGCCCTCCCTGACAACGGTCTCGGGACTCGTTCAGCACTTGACCGACGTCGAGCAGTTCTGGTTCCAGGGCCGGATAGACGGGCAGCAGGGGGTGCGGACACGGTGGTCCGACGAGGACCCGGACGGCGAGTTCCGCGTCTCCGAGTCAGACAGCCTGGACCGGCTGCTTGCCGACTATGACGCTGCCTGCCGCCGGTCGCGGGAAGTGTTGGCGCGGTATGGCCTGGAGGACCGCTGCCGGGGCGGCAATGGGGAACAGAGCGTGCGTTGGGTGCTGGTGCACATGATTGAAGAAACCGGCCGGCACTGCGGCCATTTGGACATTCTGCGCGAGCTGCTGGACGGCTCCACCGGCGACTAGTCCGTCAGCCGAGTGCCGTCCGAACCGGCCCGGGTCCAGTAGTACATCTTGACGAGTGCACCGCGTTGGCGTTGCTGCTCGGTCCGCACCGGATGGAATCCGGCCCTGCGCGCAACAGCCTCACTCAGGCTGTTTCCGTAGATGGTGCGCAGGGCGACCTTGGGAATGCCGCTGGCCAGGGCCCAGTCGCTGAGTCCGCGCGTGGCGGCAGTGGCGGCGCCCCGGCCGCGGCCGGAGGGCAACAGTGCATACATAAGCTCAGGCGTGCCGTCCACCGTGGATGAGATTCCCGCTGTGCCCAGCACCTCCTTGCCCTCCCGCAGCGAGTACCGGGCCAGGAGGCTCTCGCCGCGGGCTTCCGCTGCTCGGCTCATCCGGTAGCGGGCCCGATCCTCGCTGAGGTCCGGCGGGAAGAGGGTCCAGCGGATGACGTCGCCGTCCCTGGACAGGGCCTGCTCAAGGCGCCAGTCCGCCGCCGTCAGGATGTGGAGGGTGAACCTCCCCACTTGGAGTGTGTCCGGGGTCTGCGCGAGAAGTGGCATCCGCAATTATTGCGCCCTGGGACAGGGCTGCCCAACCCCTAGACAGGTTCCGCCTGTCCGGCCACGGGTATTGCTTCCAACAGTGTCTTCAGTCCCGCGTAGATGCCCGGTGTGTCATGGTCCACGGAGATGGCGGAGGCACCGTGCAGTCCGGTGATGCGGACGGTGAGATCACACCCGCCTCCGGCTTGTTCCAGGGTGTATTCGAGGACACCGGGAGGTTCGGCGGCCACCGTTCCATCCCATTCCGGGTTGAAGGTCAGGGCCAGGCGTACGGGAGCCTCCACCGTCAGGACCGTTCCGGTGATCAGGTCCTCGCCGTCGTAGCGGAAGGCATAGGAACTACCCTCCGCGATCGATCCGGTCAGGACCGAGTCCCACATCCAGGCCTTCGGGGTGCCGGCAGCAGTCAGCTCTGCCCAGACCCGGCCGGGAGTGGCTGCGATGTGCGTGCGGTAGATCGTCGAAGCTGTCTCGTCCATAGTGGATCCGCTTTCCTGAGGGGTGGCACTACCGGGTGCCGTCGCGGGTGACGATAATCCATACATGCCCGAACCGCTATCCCTGCGCCCACGTACTTCCCGGGACCTGGACACCGTCATCAGTTGGATTCCCGACGATGCCGCGCTTTTGATGTTTGCCGGACCCCGGCTGTCGTGGCCGCCAACCGGTGCACAGTTCGCGGAACCGGCAGCCGTGCCGGGACTTAGCTCTTGGGTAATGTGTGCCGGGCGTGCGCCGCTGGGGCATGCCGAGCTGACCGTGCAGAACGGGCACGCGCATATTGCCCGGGTCATCGTGGACCCGATGTTCCGGGGGCAGGGGCTTTCGAAACGGCTGATGCGGTTGGTCCTGGGACGGGCCCGCGCCGAGGGCGCCCGAAGCGCGGGGTTGAGGGTCGCCAAGGGGAACGCCGTCGCCCTGCGGGCCTACCAGGGGCTGGGATTCGTGATCGATCCACGCGGGGAAACCGCGGAGGCATGGGTGCTTGAACTGGATCTGGGAGGGTCAGCAGCCACTGGCTAGGAGCGGGCGGCGTTCCGTGCATCACGGAGGGGGCAGGCCGATGGCACACTGCTGGTATTGTAAGACGCCGGGATTTTTCGGGATAGTTAACGGGGGACGAGATCAGAACAACAGCCACCGACGAACAGAGCACTGCGCTCCCGCGTCATTTGTCGTCCTCCCATCGGGCCGCGCGCCGCACCCGCAGTGCCACATTCACGTGGGTGTTGGTCTCCCTGCTTTGCTCCGCTGCCGGGTTTGGGACAGTCGTGGCGGTCCGGGCAGCCGGAGGACTGGTCGGGTGGGGCAGTTTGGTCCTGTTGGCCGGGATGATCATGCTTACGCCCGTCGCCAGGTCTTTTTCGCTTCGGATCCTGCTTGGCATCATTGGACTTGCCGGCATTTCCCCGTTCCTGTGGTGGGTCAGAGCCGACCTGCTGTTTACGGACCGGGGCACTATCCTGTTGGCGCTGGCAGCGGGGGTCCTGTGTGGTTCGGCCGGTGCTGTGGCTGCCAGGGGCTTGTCCCTGCGGAGGCTGCTGCCGGAGTTCCGTTCGATGGACGTTCTTCCGCTCCTTGCCGGCGCTGCGTCAACCTGGATTGTCCATAATTACCTCTTCTCGAGAAGTCTCGAGTCCACCCTGTTCCTCCTGACGCGGTCCTGGGATTTTGTGCCGCACTTCAACATGTTCAACATGATCCGGAACCACGGCTCGGTGATCGCGGTGCTTCCACCGGCATTCGACGGCAGCTCGTGGACCGCCTCGTCGTATCCGCAGGGCTATCACGCCCTGCTGGCGTCCCTTGCGGAGATTTCCATGGGCAGCGAAGCCATGGACGCCGCCGGGGAAGCTACCCTGTTCCTCAAGCTTGTGGGGGTCAGTTCCATCCTCGGGACGGTTTTGGTGGTTTCGGCGCTGACTGCCCTGCCGGTGTTCCGGCGCCGTCTTGCAGTGACGGCACCGTTGACGGCATTGGCCTGCACTGCCTGGGTTGTGGGCCCGGGGGCCATCCCGGTGTTCAACGCGTTCCCGAACTTCGGACTTGCTGTGGCCCTCTGCATTGCCGTTATAGCGCTGGTGCACCTGCGGACACTCCTGCATCCTCTTGTCTCGTCAGCGGCTCTGGTGCTTGCCGTTGTTGGAGTGGCACATGGCTGGATCCTGCTGCTCGTCCTTTGCCTCCCGGCGGTTATCGTCTATGCCGCGTATCTGCTGTCGCATCGCCGCGATTGGCGCTGGCCGGAACTCACAGGCCAGGTCCTGATTATCGCCATTGGCTTCGCAGGCGTACTGGCTGCCGCCTGGCAGCTTCGGAAACTGTCTGCAGGCGAAGTGCTGAACACTGACGGCGGGATGAGTGAAGCGGATCCCGGCCATACCCTTATTTTCGTTATGGCGAATGTCGTGGTGGTCTGGGCCCTGGCAGCGTCACGCGGGACCCGGTCCCGCACCATCCAGAGGGCTGAGCATTCGGGCTGGCTTCTTGCCACACCGCTCTATGCCGCCGTGCTGCTCATTGCCTTGGCGGTGTTCCAGCTCGCAAGCGCCGACGAGATCACGTATTACTTCCACAAGTCGATGCTGGCAGTGGAACTGGTTGCGGTGGCCTGCGCAGTCATTGGTGCCGCTGAACTTCTGCTCCCGCGAATCCGCGTAGTCTCTGACCGGCGCATGGTCACCGCGGCATCGGTCGTCGCGACTCTCTGCGCCACACATTTCTTCGGTGCCCCGTACACGGGCCTGGACGAAAAGGGACTGAAGGCCTCGGCGTTTGGCTCGGAGGTTGCCGTCAACCAGGACGAGTCACTGTCCGGGCGTCTCCCTAAGTCAATCGAGAAGCTCGAGGCCATGGCCGTTCCAGGCAGGCAGCCGTTTATCTATGTGGGGCACGACGTCGGCACTGATCCGCTGCTGATGGCGCAGTGGTCGCTGACGCTGCAGGGTATCTGGTCAGAAGGCGTTCAGCCGGCGATTTCCATGCTGAAGCCCTTGTACAAGGGCCCGAACCGGGTACCCGATGCCATCAAGCCGATCCTGGAGTCCTCCATGGACCTTGACGTGGTTGTGGACCCGGAACTGGTGGCTCCCCTTCAGGAGTGGCTGCCGGAGCATGCCCACCGGATTACCACCTGGAAGCAGTAGGGAACCAGGCTCTACCCGCTAGCGGCCGCGGTGGCCGGCGGATTTGTCCTCAGCCGGCTTTTCCTCCAGCGGGTCCGGATCGAGGAAGGCCACGGTGAGGACAGCGGCGGTCTGCTCGATCTGCCACTCCCGGGCACCGAGGTCGCGCAGTGCGGCGCCCACGGTCTCCAGGTTGATTTCGGCGGGCGGACGCCAGGCCAGGCGCCGCAGATGGTCCGGCGTGAGCAGGTTCTCCAGCGGCAGGTTCAGCTTCTCCGCCAGCGCGGTGAGCCGCGGTTTGGCGGTCTGCAGGCGGGCAGCGGCTGCCGGATCGTTCTTGGCCCAGACGCGGGGAGGCGGCGGTGCATGGGTCGGGATATGCAGCGGGGGCAGGTCCGCAGTAGAGCGCGCCGCGGAGATGCAGCGGAGCCAGCGCGGAGCTTCCTTCTGTGCCGCGCGGCCGTGGAAGCCGGGGGTCTTGAGCAGCTGCGGCACGGTCGTCGGCATGGCCCGGGCGGCGGCGACAATGGCCGAATCCGGAATCAGCCGGCCGGGTGCGGTGTCCCGCAGCTCGGCCAGGTGCTCGCGTTCGGTCCAGAGTTCGCGGACGGCGGCCAGCTGGCGGCGGTCCCGGAGCTGGTGCATGCCGGAGGTGCGGCGCCAGGGATCCACCCGCGGAGGCGCCGGCGGAGCGGTACGGATGGCTTCGAATTCCTCCTCGGCCAGTTCCAGCTTGCCGGCTTCCGCCAGGACGCGGATCAGTTCCACGCGCAGCTCGGCGAGGACCTCGACGTCGAGCGCGGCGTAACGCAGCCACGGTTCGGGCAACGGGCGGGTAGACCAGTCCGCAGCCGAATGTTCCTTGGCCAGCGAGAAGCCGAGCAGGGCTTCGATGACGGCCGCCAGGCCCACGCGGGGCAGTCCGGCGAGGCGCGCGGCCAGTTCGGTGTCGAAAAGCTTGTCGGGCCACATGCCCAGTGCCGAAAGGCAGGGCAGGTCCTGGGTCGCCGCATGCAGGATCCACTCGACGCCGCTCAGGGCGTCGTTGATGATGCGCAGGTCATCGAAGGCTTCCGGATCGATCAGCCAGGTACCGGCGCCTTCACGGCGGATCTGGACCAGGAACGCGCGCTGGCCGTAGCGGAATCCCGAGGCGCGTTCGGCATCGACACCGGCGGGGCCGGTGCCCGCGGCCAGGGCCGCTGCGGCCCGTTCGAGGCCGCGCTGGGAATCAATGACCAGCGGCACGCCGTCCCGCGGCATTTCCAGCACCGGAATCGGCTGTGGCTCCGGCTGCTCCGCGGCTGAATCGGATGTGGTGCTGGACTGGTTTTCGGTCGTGCCGGGTATGTGCGCGGTCATAAGGATTCCATTCTACCGAGGAAGCCGGCGGCTGCGGGCAGCGGGGACAGCCCGCGGGTCCGCGCCTCCGGCAGGTGCAGCGCTCAGCTCCGGCGTCGGCCGGGAAGGGGCGTGACGCCGTCGGGCAGCGGGGGCAGGCCGGCGAAGGTGCACACCATGTCCGACCAGGCTTCCAGATGGGACTGCACATCGGCGTCGGCCGGGGTCCAGGAGGCGCGGAGTTCAATGTCGATCGAATCGTCCCGGCGCTCGAGGGTGCCGTAGCTCTCCGACAGCACCCGGGTGGCCGTTCCGCCGGCCATGGAATATCGGGCGTCGTGCTGCTCCAGCGCTTCCACCAGCCAGGTCCAGGCGACGGAGCCGAGCAGCTGGTCATTGCCCATGTCCGGTTCCAGCTCCGCGCGGATATAGGTGACGATGCGGAAGGTGCCGTTCCAGACGGGGGAGCCGGCGGGATCGTGGAGCAGGATGAAGCGTCCGGTGGCCAGCTCAAGCTGGTCGGGGACCGGCGGTGCGGCGGGTCCGTGCAGGCTGCCCGGACCGACGGGGCCGGGGGCCAGAACCTCGGCGCCGAGGGAAACGGCATACGGGGCCAGCCGCGTGGGTGCCGGGATTTCTTCCAGCTTCAGCTCCGCCCGGCAGGCCGCCCGGCGCAGGGCACCGAGCGCGGTCAGGAAATCCGGGGGTACCTGGGACAGGTCACCTATTGCACTCACCTCCGCAGACTACGGGCTGTGCAGGGCCGGGGGCGGGGCAGGCTCGCCGCTGTGGCCGTTTCGTTACCTGCCGTCCATGCCGCGGAAGCGGCCGGACGGCAGGTAACCGCGGCTCAGCGGGCGGCCAGCGGTGCCGGATCCGCAGCGACTTCGCGGGCGATGGCCGCAGCGAAGGCATCAACATCATCCTCGGAGGTATCGAAGGTGCACATCCAGCGCACTTCACCGGTGGACTGGTCCCAGTCGTAGAACCGGAAGTTGCCCCGCAGGCGGTCGGCGACACCGGCAGGCAGCTTGGCGAAGACAGCGTTGACCTGGCTGGGCTGGGTGATTTCCACCCCGTCGATCTGCTCGACGGCGGCGCGGAGGCGACTCGCCATGGCGTTCGCGTGCGAGGCCGAGCGGTGCCACAGGTCCGTACCGTACAGGGCGACGAACTGGGCGGAGATGAAGCGCATCTTGGAGGCCAGCTGCATGTTCATCTTGCGCAGGTAATCCAGTCCGGGGGAGGCCTCGGGGTCAAAGGTGATGATGCATTCGCCGTACATCATCCCGTTCTTGGTGCCGCCCAGGGAAAGGATGTCCACGCCGGCGTCGGCGGTCATTTCCTTGAAGGAAACGCCCAGCGCTGCGGCGGCGTTGCCCAGCCGGGCGCCGTCCATGTGCAGCTTCATTCCGCGTGCGTGGATGTGGTCCGCTATCGCGGCGATCTCCTCCACCGTGTACAGCGTGCCGAGCTCGGTGGACTGGGTGATGGAAACGGCCAGCGGCTGCGCGCGGTGCTCGTCGCCCCAGCCCCACGCCTCACGGTCGATCAGCTCGGGCGTGAGCTTGCCGTCGTCGGTCGGGATGCCCAGCAGCTTCATGCCGCCGATCCGCTCCGGTGCGCCGTTCTCGTCCACGTTGATGTGCGCCGTCGTCGGGCAGATGACCGCACCCCAGCGGGGCAGCAGGGACTGGAGGGCGATGACGTTCGCGCCGGTGCCGTTGAAGACCGGGAACGCGCGGATGTGGTTGCCGAACTGGTCGGTCAAAACCTCGCGCAGCTTCGCGGTGTACACATCTTCGCCGTAGGCCACCTGGTGGCCCTGGTTCGCGGCGGTCAGTGCGGCGAGGATTTCCGGATGGACACCGGAGTAGTTGTCGGAAGCAAAAGCCTTAATTGCGGTGTCGTGCAGGGGGAGTATGTCAGTCACGGTTCCTAGTATCTCTTACCTTGATGTAGTTCAGGTCACGTCGCCGGTACGAGGCGAATCCGCTGCCCGTTGACCTCTGCGGCATCCTGCTGGAAGAGCCGGACGACGGCGGCGGCCAGGTCCGCGACGTCGGTGTAGCCGGGGAACCTGCGGTCCGGGGCTGCGGCGCGCTCAGCGGAGTCCACCAATGCCTTGACCACGAAGACGACGGCGGCGGCGCGCTGGGGTTCCGGGTCTTCCTTCCGTCCGGACTGGGCGCCGCGGAAACCCGCGGCGATGGCCCGGACCCAGGCTTCGGCCGCGGCTTTGGCAGCCGCATATCCCGCGCCGGCGGCCGTGGGGGACTCCACGGCCGTGGAGGAGACGATCGCCAGCCGCCCGCCCGGGGAGGCCTCGAGCTGGTCGTAGAAGCTGCGGCTGACATTGCGCAGGGTGCGCAGGATGTTCGTTTCCAGGAAGTCCCAGTCCTGCTCGCTCTGGGAGCCGATGCCGGTACCGGCCCGCCAGCCGCCCACGAGGTGGATCAGTCCGTCGATCCCGCCGTAGATTTCCTGCATGTCGGCCGCCAGGGCCGCCACTTCGCCGGCGTCGCTGAGGTCGCAGGTGCGCAGGTCGGCCTCGTACAGCCGGAACAGCGTGTTCTCGAGCCGTGCCGCATCGCGGCCTACCGCGACCACCTTGGCACCCGCCGCCTCCAGGGCTTCACAGACGGCAGTGCCCGAGGGGCTTCCGGCGCCGGCCACCAGGACGGTCCGGCCCTTCAACGGGGCCGGGGCTGCCGTGCCGGATTCAGCGCTCATTCGGAGGTGCCTCCCGTGCGGTAGCCGGTGATCCCGGCCGTGGATTCGATTACCGGGGCCATCTTCTTGGACAGGGCTTCGTAGAACATGGAGAGCGGGAATTCGTCGTCGAGCACCTGGTCGGTAAGGCCGCGCGGCGGTCCGTCCAGCGGCAGGGCCTGCGGGCCGCGGGCCCAGACCGAGGCCGGGTTCGGCGTCAGTGTTCCTGCCACCAGATCGTACGCCGCAAGCCAGTGCGCGGTCTTGGGGCGGTCGATGGAACGCCAGTAGAGCTCCTCGATTTCGGCACCCAGCCGGACGACGACGTCGGCCGTTTCCTCCCAGTCGATGCTGAGCTTTCCGTCGGTCCAGTGGAGTACGTGGTTCTGGTGCATCCAGGCGAAGAGCAGCTGGCCGCCGAGGCCGTCGTAGTTGCGCACCCGGCTGCCGGTGATCGCAAAGCGGAAGATGCGGTCGAAGATCACCGCGTACTGGACCAGCCGGGCGTGCCGGCGGGTTTCCTCGGGGGCGTCCTCGTTCCGCTGGATCTTCACGGCTTCGCGGAAGGCGGTGAGGTCGCAGCGCAGTTCCTCCAGGGAGTAGAGGAAGTAGGGCATGCGCTGCTTGATCATGAACGGATCGAACGGGAGATCCCCGCGCATGTGGGTGCGGTCGTGGATGAGGTCCCACATGATGAAGGTTTCCTCGGTGAGCTGCTGGTTGTTCAGCAGTTCGGCGGCCTCGGCGGGCAGCTGCAGCGAGGTGATGTCCGCTGCCGCGGCCAGGACCTTGCGGAAGCGGGCGGCCTCGCGGTCGGCGAAGATGGCGCCCCAGGTGAAGGCGGGGGTTTCGCGCACGGCCACGGTTTCCGGGAAGAGCACGGCGGAGTTGGTGTCGTAGCCGGGGGTGAAGTCCAGGAAGCGGATGGGGACGAAGAGCCCGTTGGAGTACTCGCCGGCCTCGAGCTCGGCGACAAACTCAGGCCAGATAACCTCGATCAGCACGGCTTCCACGAGGCGGTTGGTGCTGCCGTTCTGCGTGTACATGGGGAAGACCACCAGATGGGAGAGGCCGTTCACGCGGTCCTGCTGCGGGGCGAAGGCCATCAGCGAATCCAGGAAATCCGGTTCCTTGTCCAGTCCGCCGTCCACCCAGCGCTCAAAGTCTTCCACTACGAGATGCAGATACCCGGCGTCGTGCGGGAAGGCGGGAGCCAGGGCCGTGACGGCAGCGGCAATGGTTCCGATCAGTTCAACCGCCTGCCCGTGGTGCTCGGGATCCACGGATCCGTTCTTGTTCTGCAGGGGCTGCAGGGCCGTGGCCGCCTGCTTCAGCGCTGCCCAGGCCTCGCTGTCAGCGGGACGGGCATCGGCCGCAACGGCGGCGAAGACGGGGCGGGACAGCGAGGAAAAAGCGGGGGAGGACATGGCTGAGACCTTCCGGGAGGGCCGTCCCGTTGAGACCGGGGGTGGCAGCTGGTGATGTTGCTCACAGCATACTCACGAAGTCCTAACGCTTACCTAAAGAACACTGATCCATTAGCAACTCTTAGGCTCATCACGATGCTATCGGGGTCCCAACACTAGCTCCGCTTCTGTGCGCAACGGGGCAAGGGGCTGGCAGTCTGTGCCACTGTCTCATGGACGAATGAATTCCTAGCGGGCTCGTGCCTTACGCCTCTTAATTTTGAGGGAAACGGTGTCCGTGAAGCGGGATTCAATGCTTTCAGAAACTGTCACAGAGTAGCGTCCGGCCGCTTGAACGGCGCTAGTCGTCTTGCGTCCTGGGTGAAACCATCCTTGGCGCTGGCGGAATCCTGGTTGTGCAGCGGCTATGAAAGCAGAGGCTGCAGGCGTTGCGCCTAGGATCGCAGCGTGGAAGCTTTCATCTGACCCATGATGTGGAAGAAGGAAGGTGCCAACACTGGACCATCGTGCGTTGTAATTGCGCAGCAGTTCGCGAACGCGATCAATGTCTTTCAGTGAGGCATCTCCGGTGTGCAACCAACCCGGCGCGTTTCTCCAGATGCCGGCTTCTAATCGCGGAGTCCAATCGCCGTCATAATCTTCCTTAACTGGCCATCGGCTTTTCCAAACTGTTTTGGTTGGACTAATGGGTCCAGCGTAGAGACAGAGAGATGTTAGATTTAAGTCCGCGACGTTTCCACTCGATTTCAGGGCTGCATGATGGGCCGCTCTAATAAGGTTGCGTTTTTTCGATGTATCAATAAGAGACATAATGCCAGAAGATGCCGACAGCTTGTCTGTAAGCTGACCTGCGGTTAATCCAAGCGAGTTCTTCAGTTCGTCCCTAAATGCATCGCGCCCACTTTCTAAACTTTTCAGCACATAGGGTTCAAATACCCATACGGGTTCTCCGTTCAAATCAACGCGGTTGAGCGCTTCGGACGCTGACGTGCGGGCCTGTCCACGGCTGTGGGACGGATGAGCGATGAACTCGCCATCGTCCTCCGTTAGATCCGGCAACTCGTCTTCACGTTCCAACTCCCCTTCGGCAGGTTCCATTTCGCGCGGAACCTCGTCTGAGGGTTCTATAAATGTCACGTTTTCAGCCACGTCAGACAAGGCTGCCAACGGATCCGCCAGTAGTTCGAGAAAAAAAGGATCAGGGTCGTCCCAGGAACTGGTAGCTAACACCTGCAGTCGTTCGAGGGGAGAGACCAGCGGTGCATATATCTGTTTTACGGTGAAGGGTGACCTCTTAATCCTCCCAAGGCCCCCAACGTGGTCTTCATGAAAGTGACTGAGGAAAAGGAGATGTATATTTTCTTCTTTACTCAATGCCGAGTGCTGTCGTGAGAACTCTTTGAATTCGCGTGTCAAGGCCTTTCCGCTTGATGCGCTTCCGCAATCGTATATCCAAACGAATGGGTCAGTTGCAGCGCTTTTCGACCCTAGGAAACCTGAATGGAAACCCCCATGCCCTACAGACCATTGGGTCCTCCGCGCATAAATGATGGGCATGATGGCCTTTCTGCTTAGAGTCCTCTTCGACTATTTAATCCCTAGTGAGCCTTCGTCAACTGCCAGGGCGGCATCTAGAGCTGACGTTTATAAGGAGTCCTACGAAATTTCGAAGGTGTCGCCATTATGGAGTACCTATCCCCGACAATACCTGACATTTAATCTGCCTGTGGCCAGTTTGCCGTTTGGTCCTGAATGCGCGGGCGATCTGTAGCGGTATGGCCCAGCCAGCATCTTTATCGATAATCGACCAGTGGGTGGGCGGTTACACGTACTTAGACAGGGAACCGGTATCGTTGCCCCGTCACTGGCAGCCAACATATATTGGCTGAGGCGAACAGGAATATACTGGCAATCGCTTATTGAACCATGCCCGGATTGGAGATCCGGCAGGATGGCAAGGTTGGTCCTTTTGTTCTGAAACTCGTCCGCAACTGTTGGGGAAGATACCCAGGTTCGCCGAATCGAGCGGTTACTTTCATGGGACGTCTCGCCGGATGGCGACGGTGTTTCATAAATGAACTTCAGTAGTGATCTGAGATCTTCCCTCGTGCATGGCGAAATGCCTGACGAGATTCGATGAATGCAAAATGGTGGCGGACACGGGCGTGCCTCGTCTGCGTTTTGTGCCGCTAGTAGCCGCGGCTGCTGTTGGGCGATTCGGTACCGATGACCGTCAGGGACACCTCCGGGTGGTTCTTTTCCACCCGCCGCAGCGCCCAGACATCGTTGAAGACGGCCACGTAGGCGCCGTCGGTGCGGACCAGGACCTCGGCCCCATGCACGTTGGACAGGATTTCCGCGGCGTCTGCCGTGGTGAGCCGGGCCAGCGAGTAGGAGAGCTGCTCGTAGCGCATGGGCGCATTGAAGTCCTGCGTCATGCGGTCCTCGACCACTTCGAACTGCATCGGGCCGACGGCGGCCAGGACCGGTGCCTGATCGCCTCGCCGGTCCGAGCGCAGCACCTGGATGATGCCCTCGTGCTCGAGCTGGTCGATGCCGCGCCGGAACTGCTTGTAGCGGCTGGGGTCCTGGGACCGGGCCACGCGGAAGTGTTCGGGCGAGAAGAACGGAATGGGCGGGTATTCCACCGGTTCCTCGACGTAGAGGCTGTCGCCCACCCGCAGGGCGGAAGCATTGACCAGCCCGACGACGTCGCCCGGGTACGCCTGGTCGATGACCTCGCGTTCGCGGCCGAACAGGTGCTGCGCGTACTTGGTGGCGAAGGTCTTGCCGGTGTTGGAATGCGTGACCACCATGCCGCGTTCGAAGATGCCGGAGCAGACACGGATGAACGCCACGTGGTCGCGGTGGGCCTTGTTCATGCCGGCCTGCACCTTGAACACAAAGCCGGAGAACGGCGCCTCGACGGGCCGGAGCCCGCCGTCCTTGTCCTCGCGGGCGGAGGCCGACGGCGCCAGATCCACCAGGGCGTCCAGGATCTGCTTGACGCCGAAGTTCAGGGCTGCCGAGGAGAAGAGGATGGGGGTGGCCTTGGCGTCCAGGAACTTGTTGCGGTCGAACTCGCGGCCGTCGATGACCAGCTCGGCTTCGTCCAGCGAATCGGTCCAGACATCGCCTTCGCGGGCCAGGGCGTCTTCGGGGCTGAAGTGTTCTTCCTTCGCCAGCGAGGCGCCGGAGTTCTGCCGTTCGAAGTGGACGTATTCGTCCTTCTGCAGGTCCCAGACGCCGCGGAAATCGCCGGCGATGCCCACGGCCCAGGTCAGCGGCATCGGCTCGAGGCCGGTGCGTTCGGTGATCTCGTCCATCAGGGCCAGCGGATCCAGGCCGGGCCGGTCCCACTTGTTGATCACGGTGATGATGGGCAGGTTCCGGGCGCGGCAGACCTCGAAGAGCTTCATGGTCTGGGTTTCCAGGCCCTTGGCGGCGTCCACCAGCATCACTGCGCAGTCCACCGCGGCGAGGACGCGGTACGTGTCCTCGGAGAAGTCGGCGTGCCCGGGCGTGTCCAGCAGGTTGATCACGGTGTCGCGGTACGCGAACTGCAGGGCCGTGGAGCTGATGGAGATGCCGCGGTCCTTTTCCATCTGCATCCAGTCGGAGACCGTTTCCCGGCGGTTTTCCTTGCCGTTGGTGGCACCGGCCGTGCCGATCACCCGGGCGTGCAGGGCCAGCGCTTCGGTGAGCGTGGACTTACCGGCGTCGGGGTGCGAGATCACGGCGAAGGTACGCCGCCGGGCGGACTCCTTGATGATCTCTTTGGTGGCGGTGGCGCTGACGGGGGTGGAAACCTGTTGGGACACTCCGCTGCTTTCAGACTCTGGTGGGTGGGACTGCCGGCGGGGGAACTGCTTGCTGCCGGGCAGTCGGCTGCTCAGAACACAGCTTTTTCATTCTACCCGCCCTCTGTCGGGCACCCGGACGGGTGTGTCGGTGCCGCCGTCGTCGCCGTCGCCACCCGCGTCTCCGACCGACCGTGCGCGCCGGGAGAGCAGGGGCATCACCGCAAGCAGGCTGGCGGCGGCCATGGCCGCCACCAGCACTTGGTAAGGCAGGATCCCGATGAGCACCGCCGCAAGCACCGAGGCCCCGACCTGGGGAAGGTTGGTCATTACCTGCGTTACGGCCGCGGTCCGGCCCTGCATGCCGGGCGGCGTCTCCTCCTGACGCAGCGTGACAAAGGCGATGATCATCCACGAAGCGCCCGTGCCGACCGCCGCGGCGCCGGCCATCACCAGGGGCAGGAAGGTCAGCGCGGTGGTCAGTACGCCGCCGGCGAGCAGGGCGACGCCGAAGACCATGCAGCGGCGGATCCCGAATCGCCGGATCACCAGGCTGGCCGTGAGTCCGCCCAATACCGCCATGAGACCCTGTGCGCCCAGCAGCACGCTGAGGAACTCCGGCGGCTTCCCCAGGCCCTGCTCCACCGTGGCGAAGACGGTCACGTTGAGGATGCCGGTGGCGCCCATGGCGATACCCAGGGTCAGCAGGGCGCGGCCGAGCAGGCGATGCCGTGCCATGAACCGGACACCCGCCGTCGTGCTCTGCCAGAACGTCTCGCCGGCGTCCCGGACAGAGACCGTTTCGGCCAGTTTCAAGGTGGCCAAAATCAGCGCGGCCGCAAGGAAACAGGCGCTGGCGAGCAGCACAACGGTGTGCATTCCCCAGAGGGCGAGCATCCCGGCGCCTGCCAGCGGCGAGATGATCCGCAGGCCCTGGTCGATGCTGCTCAGGATGCCGTTTGCGGGGGCGAGGAGGCGGGTGTCCAGCAGGTCGCGGAGCAGTCCGGATTGGGCGGCTGCAGTGATGTAGGAGGAAATGGCGTAAACGAAGATGACTGCATAGACCAGCCACACGGTGTCGACGCCGCGGACGGCCAGGAGGGCCAGGACGACGACGCCGGCGCCCAGGTTGTTGATGATGAGCAGCGGTCGACGCCGGTAACGGTCTGCCAGCCGCCCGGTGAAGGGCGCCAGCAGGGCCGGGAGGCCGAGGGCCGCGAAGACGAGGCCAGCGGCGGCGTCGCTGCCGGTGAGCTGCTTGACCCAGATGGCGGCGGTCAGGAACAGCACCGAGTCGCCGAAGTTGGAGAACACCCAGGCCAGCGCCAGTCTCCGGAAGCCGGGAACGCCCAGGACGTCGCGGTTGGTGCCCACTGCCGGCGGCGCCGTCGTCATTCCTGCCCCGGATCGACATTGAGGACGGAGAACAGGCGGACCGGGACCGCTCCGTCGGGGCGTTGATCCGGGTTCTCCCAGCGGCCTTCGAAGCGTCGGGCCAACTGCCACAGGTCTTCGCGAAGCTGCAGGATTTCTTCGTGGGTGGCGTAGGTGCGGGCCTCGTGCACCGTGGACACCTCGAGGTCCTCCGGAGGGAGTGCGGGGGAGCGGCGGAGCCAGGACTGGATGCGTGCCAGCTGGCGGTCCACCTCTATGGCGGCCACGGCGGAAACCGCGTGTACGGAGCCGGGCGCCTCCGGATCGATGACGTGCGAGCGGTGGAGTGCAACCGTCTTCCACGGTTTTTCGCGCCCGGCCTGCTGGACCTGTTCGATGAAGCCGTGCCTGGCCAGGATGCGCAGGTGGTAGGAGCAGCTGGCTACGGATTCGCCGATGGCGGCGGCGCACTGAGTTGCCGTGGCCGTTCGGGCGTCGTCCAGATGGCCGAGCAGTTCCAGCCGGACCGGATGCGCCAGTGCGCGGATCTGCACCGGATCGGCGAACACTTGCTCGCCGGGCGCTCCCGGGGTTGCCGCGTGCCGTTTGATGCCGGGTTCCGCCGGGTCCGGGGTCTGGTTCATGTGTTGAGGCTAGGTCCTAAAGGAATCTTTAGCAAGGGTTCTTTAGGTTGGGTTCCCGGGAGGAGGAAATCGAGCAAGTGCTCGGGTGCGGGGCCGGCGTGGCTCGGTGCGGGGCCGGGGCCGGGGCTGGGGCCGGGGCTGGGGCTGGGGCCGGGGCTGGGCTCGTGCGGACGGTGCGGGGCCCGGTGCTGAATCCCTGCGTTATGTCGCAATCCCTCCGGTTTGTCGCGATCCCTACGCCGCGCAGCGCAGGGAATGTCACAAAGTGCAGGGATCTGGACAAACCGGAGGGGCTCGGGCCGGGTTGGGCTGTGGACAAACCGCAGGGATCCGGACAAGTCGGAGGGATCCGGAGAAACCGGAGGATGCAGGCCCGGAGAATTGGCCAGGCCGGAAGGCGGCACGGCCGGACACATACCGCCGGTCTGGTTACCGGCGCGTCAGAATCGCTTATTGTGGTGCACGGCACATGCCTTGTGCATCGAGTGCCGCCCCGGGTACCGAAGACTTGGTGCCAACCTGCCTTACAACGACGAAAGGCCCTCGACCATGGCTGAAGCGTTCATCATCGACGCCGTCCGCACTCCCGTCGGCAAGCGCAACGGGGGGCTGAGCAAAATCCACCCTGCCGACCTCGCCGCGCACGTGATTGCCGAAACGGTTCGGCGCACGGGAATCGACTCCGAAGAGTATGACGAGGTCATCCTCGGTGCCATCGACCAAGTGGGACCGCAGGCCATGGATATTGCCCGCACCTCCTGGCTCGCGGCAGGCCTGTCCGAACGTGTCCCCGGCACCACCGTGGAGCGCCAGTGCGGCTCGGGCCAGCAGGCCGTGTCCTACGCGGCGCAGGCCGTTATGAGCGGCACCAGTGATCTGGTGATTGCCGGCGGCGTGCAGAGCATGTCCTCCGTCCCGTTGTCCTTCGCCAACTCCGCAGCCAAGGAGCTGGGCTTCCCGAACCCGTTCGCCGGTTCCGTGGGATGGGAAAAGCGCTACGGGAACCAGCAGATCTCACAGTTCATCGGCGCGGAAATGATGGTGAAGCAGTGGGGGCTGAGCCGTGAGGAGATGGAGGACTTCGCCGTCGAATCCCACGTCCGGGCCATCGCCGCGCAGGCCGAGGGGCGCTTTGACCGGGAAATCCTTGCCATGAACGGGGTCACCGCGGACGAGGGCCCCCGCGATCCCGACCGCGCGAAGATCGCCACCCTGGCCCCGCTGGCCGAGGGCGGGCACCTCACGGCCGCCACCTCTTCGCAGATTTCCGACGCCGCCGCCGTCCTGCTGCTCGCCTCCGAGGACGCGGTGCGCCGTTACGGTCTGAAGCCGCGGGCCCGCATCCACTCCATCTCCGCCCGCGGGGATGATCCGGTCATGATGCTCAGTGCCCCCATCGAAGCGACCCGCCATGCACTGAAGCGCACGGGGATGAGTATCGATGACATGGACCTGCTTGAAATCAACGAGGCGTTCGCCTCCGTGGTGCTGGCCTGGCAGCGTGAGCTCGGCGTGGATATGGACAAGGTCAATGTCAACGGCGGCGGCATCGCCCTGGGCCACCCGATCGGCGCCACCGGTGCGCGGATCATGACCACCCTGCTGCATGAACTCGAACGCACCGGCGGCCGCTACGGGCTGCAGACCATGTGCGAGGGCGGCGGCCAGGCGAACGTCACCATCATCGAGCGGCTGGACGAGGGCTTCCGTCTGTAGGCGGGACGGGCGGCACGCGACGGGCGGCACGCGCGGGCCGGGCCGGCCACACCGAGCGGGTCCCGCCCCGTTTGACACGTGACAGCGCTCACATCAGACTGGAGCAGGTTTTCTAATACGCATCACTTGTTTCCTGGCGGTGCGTTTCAGGAACGCCCCATCCGCTTACGCTGCCCGCAGCCCGTTCTGAAAGGCTGGCCCATGGATACCCCCGCTCCGGCCCAGTCCCTGTCCGAAACCGACGTCTTGGACGCGGCGGCCAGCCTGGTCGCCGCGTTCTCCCGTACAGACACGCAGGAGTACTTCGCGGCGTTCGCTCCGGACGCTACGTTCGTCTTCCACACGGAGCCGGCCAGGCTTGAAAGCCGTGCCGAATACGAGGCGCTCTGGGCATTTTGGCTAGCTGACGGCTGGTCGGTCACGTCGTGTGAGAGTACCGAGGCACATGTGCAGGTGTACGGCACCAGCGCGGTGTTCAGCCACACGGTGCTGACAACGGCCGGCACCCCCGGCGCCACGGCGACCACCCGGGAACGGGAAACGATCGTCTTCACCCGGTCCGGGGACCGGATCCTGGCAGTTCACGAGCATCTTTCCCCGGTGCCGGACCCCGGCTTCAGTCTCGAGCCGGCGGATGCGGGTGCTGCAGAAGGCGCCGAAGCCGGCGCCACGCCCGTCGTCGTCGTTGCCTAAGGGGAATCCAATGTCAGCAACCGGGCAGCCGTCCGCCTGGACCCGTCTCTCCCGCCGCCTTGACAAGGATGCCGAGGGCTACGGCCCGCTCCGCGGCACCCTCGGCGTCGGACGCATCGGCATGATCTGGCTGGCCGCCAACCTGGTGGTCACCACCCTGCTCACCGGAACACTCTTCGTTCCCGGCGTCAGCTGGCCCATGGCCCTGGGCATGATCGTGCTGGGCACCCTGATCGGGGGAGGCGTCCTGGTGCTGGTGGGCAACATGGGCACCCGCACCGGGCTGCCCACCATGTCCCTGACCAAGGGGTCTTTCGGACTGCGTGGCTCGTTCCTGCCCGTGGCCGCAAACGTGGTCATCCTGATGGGCTGGAGCTGGGTCCAGGCCATGCTTGCCGGAGTCACGGTGAACTTCCTGGTGGAACGCGCCACCGGTTTCTCCAGCCCCGTCCTCTTCTCCGTGCTCTGCCAGCTGCTGGTGGTGGCCTTGGCCATCTTCGGCCACAAGGGCATCGCCCGCGTGGAGCCGTGGCTGGCCCTGGTGATCCTGGCCATCATGGCCTACGTCTTCGCCGTCGCGTTCCGGGAATTCCCGGTGGCTGACTTCGCTGCCATTCCGCGGGACGCCGACGCCGGGATGTCAGCGATCTCCGTGCTCGACGTCGTCATTGCCACGGCCATCTCCTGGACGGTCCTTTCCGCCGAGTTCAACCGGCTGGCGAAGTCCCAGACCGCCGGCGTGGCCGGCTCCGCCGTCGGTTACGTGGTCTCGACAGTTCTGGCCATGGCGCTGGGCGCCACCGCGATCGGCTATGTTGTGCTCGACGGCGGCGAGGCGGTGGGCTTCGATCCGGCCCTGATCGTGGCGATCTTCGGCGCGCCGCTGGCCGTGGTGATTTTCCTGTCCGTGATGGCGACGAACACCATGGTGGTGTACGGCATGGTCTCCTCCGTGGTGAACATGGTGCCGTCCCGGCGGATCCGTTTCCTTCCCACGGCCCTCGTGCTGGGTGCGGTGTCCGTCCTCGGTTCCACCTGGCTGGGCCTGCTGGACAGCTTCACGTCCTTCCTGACCGTCATCGGCGCCCTGTTCATTCCGGTGTTCGCGGTGATGATCGCGGACTATTACGTAGTGCAGAAACGTTCGTACAGCGCGGACATCCTGCTTGGCGACGGCGGGCGCTACTGGTTCCGGAGCGGTGTCAACGCGGCGGCGCTGGTGGCCTGGCTGGTGGGCGCGGGTGCCTCCGTGCTCCTGACCTATGTGCTGCCCAGTCCGCTCGGGGCCACCATTCCCACCTTTGCGCTCACCTTTGTCCTCTACCTCGGCTGGTGTGCGGTGACCGGCCGCGTGGTTTCAGGCCGGCCGCAGTCCCTCCACCTGAGCGAGCCCGCCCCGGTTGCGGATGGAACTGTGTAGCCGATGCAGGTTGTCGACCTCAGCCATCCGGTCCGCACCGGAATGCAGGTTTTCCCGGGCGACCCGTCGGTGGAGCTGCGCAGTGCGGCCACCGTGGCTGCAGACGGCTTCGCCGTGGCGCAGCTGCACCTGGGCAGCCATACCGGAACGCATCTGGACGCGCCGCTGCATACGGTGCAGGACGGTACTGCCGTCGACGCGATGCCGTTGGAGGCCCTCATGGGTCCCGCGCGGATCGTTTCCCTGCCCGGGTCCGCCGCCAACACCGTCCTGAGCTGGAAGGACGTGAGCGGGCAACTGGCGGGCCTGCTGCCCGGAACCATCGTGCTGTTCTCCACGGGCTGGTCCCGGCACTTCAACACGCCCGCCTACCTGGAGCACCCGACCTTCGATGCCGAAATCGCCGAGCGTCTGGTGGCGGCCGGGGTGCGGCTGGTCGGCGTCGACACCCTGAACCCGGATCCAACTCCCGGACCGGCGGAACCCGGACAGGCCCAGGGCGGAACGTTCCTGCCGTTCCACGATGTGTTCCTGGGCTCAGGCGGCGGGATCGTCGAGAACCTGACGAATCTGGACGCGGTGCCGTGGCCGGAACCGTGGTTCTCGGCGCTGCCCCTGCGGCTGGAGGGATTGGACGGGTCGCCCGTGCGCGCGGTGGCGTTTAAGCCCTGACCCGTTCCCGGTTCCGGCGGTCCAGCACCCTGCCCGGCACCAACCCGGTAGGCTGGGGCCCCCGGGACACGCCTCCCCGACCAAAGCCCACCTGGAGGAACCAATGAAGACTGTGCCCTTCGGCAGTACCGACCTTTTGGTGCCCAACGTCATTGCGGGAATGATGCGCATCGCCGGCGACACCGATGAGCAGATCCGTGCCCTGTATACGGCGTCCCGCGAGGCGGGGATCGACTTCTTCGACCACGCCGACCTGTACGGGTTCAACCACCCAGGCGGTGGCTACCACCTGTGCGAGCGCCGTTTCGCCGAGGCGCTGCAGCTGACCTCCTCAGAGCGCGGGCAGATCAGCCTGCAGACCAAGACGGGCATCGTCGACGACCCATGGGGCTACGACCAGTCGTACGAACACATCGTCACCTCGGCAGAGGAATCCCTGAAGGCGCTGCGCACCGACTACCTCGATGTGCTGCTGCTGCACCGGCCTGACGCCCTGGTCGAACCCGAGGAAGTCGCCCGTGCCTTCGACCACCTCGAGTCCAGCGGAAAGATCCGCTCCTTCGGAGTCTCCAACCACACCCCGCGCCAGATCGACCTGCTGAAGACCGCGGTGCGGCAGCCGATCGTGGCTAACCAGGTGCAGCTCTCAATCACGCACTCCACGATTATCGCCCAGGGCCTGTCATCGAACATGGCCAGCCATGACGACTCGATCAGCCGCGACGGCGGAGGCCTGGTCGACTATGCCCGGATCAATAAGATCACCCTGCAGGCCTGGTCACCGTTCCAGAGAGGGTTCCAGGGCGGCGTCTTCTTCGGGTCGCCCGACTACCCGGAGTTGAACGCCGAACTCGACAGGCTCGCGGTGAAGTACGGGGTGACGCCTACCGCGATCGCGGTCGCCTGGATCGCCCGGCATCCGGCCGGGATGCAGGTGGTCCTCGGGACCACGACGCCGCAGCGCGTCACCGATGCGGCACAGGGATCGGACATTCCGCTGACCAGGGGCGAGTGGTACGGACTCCTTCAGGCAGCGGGCCACAACGTGCCCTGAACGGGTCCTTGTTCCGCTGAGGGCCGCCCGCGTTCCCGCCCTCACATCAGCCCGGCAGCCCAGCGCAGCCGCAGGCTCTCCTCCAGCTCCTGCTCCGCGATGCGGCGTTCGATAGCGGTCAACTGTTCCTCCAGCCGGGGGATCCACCGATTCTCTACTGCCCGCTGCCGCGTCCGGGTGGCGGCGAGTTCCTCCGACACCAGCAGCAACGCCCGTTGCCCTGCCGCCGCGGCCACGGCCGCCTCAAGGGCTGCCCGGTGCGCCGACGCCGCAAACACCAGGGCAGAGCTGCCGCCGGCCGGCGGAGACGTCGGCACCGTGCAGGATGCGGATTCGGGATACGAGATGCCCATCGCCCCGCCCCACTGCACGACGGCGACCGCCGGGTCCGGCGGGTCCGGCGGGGCCGCCCCCAGCAGCCGGTCCGCACCGTCCAGCCCGGTACTGCGCTGCAGCCACACCGCTGCTTCACGGGCGCTGGTTTCCCAGACGCGGATGCCCTCATCGGCGCGTTCCTGCAGGCCGTCGATGGCCGCCTGCAGGATGCGCTGCTTCCGGTCCAGCAGCTCGGCCCCGCGCCGGGCCGTGGCGAGCCGCCGCTGCACCTCGGACCGC
This sequence comes from Arthrobacter sp. zg-Y844, assembly GCF_024385465.1. Lineage (GTDB taxonomy): Bacteria > Actinomycetota > Actinomycetes > Actinomycetales > Micrococcaceae > Arthrobacter_B. The sequence continues at coordinate 730,761 of NZ_JANFLS010000002.1, read as the reverse complement.
TCGGCGCGGCTGCCTCCGGACCGGAACCCGCTCACAGCTGGACTCCGCTCACGGCACGTCCGCGCCCGTCCCGGGCAGGTACCGGTCCAGGAACTCGGCGGACAGCATGGTCAGTTCCCGCCGCGGCAGCAGGGACAGTGCCTGCCAGGCAAGGTCCAGCGTCTGTTCCAGTGTGCGCAGTTCGTCCCGCCCCTGGTTGAGCAGTTCCTTCTCCACCACTGTGCGGAACTCGATGTAGGCCTTGTCGGTTTCGCTCAGCGCGGCGGCCCCCACCAGTTCGGCCAGTTCCGCTGCGGACCGGGCGCGGGCCATGGCGGACAGGATCTGCGCGGCGACGTCGAGGTGGTCCTCCCGGGTGCGTCCCCGCCCGGCACCGCTGCGCATCAGTCGTGACAGGGAGGAGAGCACATCCACCGGGGGATAGATGCCGCGGGCGTCGATGTCGCCGTCGAGCACCACCTGCCCCTCGGTAATGTAGCCGGTGAGGTCCGGCACCGGGTGGGTGATGTCCCCGGCGGGCATGGTCAGCACCGGCACAATGGTTACCGATCCCTCCCGGCCCCGGACGCGTCCGCAGCGTTCGTACAGGGTGGCCAGGTCACTGTAGAGATAACCCGGGTAGCCGCGCCGGGCCGGGATTTCCCGGCGGGCCGCGGACACTTCGCGCACCGCCTCGGCGTAGCTGGTCATATCCGACATCACCACCAGCACGTCGGAACCGTCGTCGTAGGCCAGGGACTCCGCGATGGTCAGGGCGATGCGCGGGGTCAGGATGCGTTCAATCACCGGATCATCGGCCGCGTTCAGCAGCAGGACCAGCTCGCCGGCGGCGGAGCGTTCCTCCAGCCGGTCGCGGATATAGGCGATATCGGCATGCGTCATGCCCATGGCCGCGAACACCACCCGGAAGGCCCGCCCGGAGGATGCGGTCGCCTGGGCGGCGATCTGCGTGGCCAGGGTCAGGTGCGGCAGCCCGGGGATGGAGAAGATCGGCAGCTTTTGTCCGCGGACCAGGGTGGTGAGGGCGTCCACCACGGAGATGCCGGTGATCACCGGGTCCTGCGGCGGTTCCCGGTAGACCGGGTTCAGCGGCCAGCCGCTCACCGGGGAGGTGTGCTCCGCGGTGACCGGCGGGCCGCCGTCGAGCGGCTCTCCCCGCCCGTTGCACACCCGGCCGAGCCAGCCGGTACCCACCGGCACCGCCAGCGGCCGGCCCTGGAACCGGACCTCCACTCCGCCCAGTGCCATGCCCTCGGTGCCTTCGAGCACCTGCAGGGTGGTCTCGTCGCCGTCTATCTCCAGCACCAGCCCGTGCCGCTGGGGACCGCCGTCGACGTCGACGGTGGCGAACTCGTCCCAGCCCACACCCTCCGTGTCGCCCAGAACCAGCAGGGGTCCGCGCAGTTCACGCACATCGCTGTGTCCCACCCGTGCTCGGTTGCCGCTAGCCATGGGCATCTCCCGTCGATGGCTGGTCCAGTGTCTCGGTAAGCTGCCGCACGAAGGCCCGGCCGCGCTCCTGCACCCCGGCGGCGTCGGTGGGCCCGGTGTCCTCGCGCAGGCGCAGGATGGGGGAGAAGTCATAGCGGTCGACGTCGGCCGGCGGCACCCCGCGGGCCACCAGGGTTTGGCAGGTGTTCACCACATCCAGGACCGCCTGCAGCAGGGCGGCACCCTTGTCGGCGGAGCTGTAGCCGTCATTGGGGCTGAGCGCATTCTGCAGCAGCACCCCGTCGCGGATCAGCCGCCCGCCCAGGAGGACCATCTGCTCATGCCCGGGGAGGGAGGAGGCGCCGATGATTTCCGCCAGGGCGGTCAGCCGGTCAGCTTCCGAGAGGAGCAGGGAGGCGGAGGCTCGGCGCTGTGCCCACTGCGGATCCCCGTGGGCGGAGTACCAGCGGCCCAGCGACTCCGCATCCCGGGAGAAGGAACCGCGCCAGCTGACGGCAGGGTAATGCCGGGAGTAGGCGAGGTCCCGGTCCAGCAGCCACAGGGAGCGGACAAAGCGCTGGGTGCCGGTGGTTACCGGTTCGCTCATGTCCCCGCCCGGAGGGGAGACCGCCCCGATCACGGTGACCGACGCCGTCGCACCGCCCAACGTGCGGACCCGGGCGGCGCGTTCGTAGAACGCCGCGAGTTCGCTGGCGAGGGAAGCCGGATAGCCTTCCTCGGCGGGGAGGTCGCCGTTGCGGTTGGCGAACTCGCGCAGCGCCTCGGCCCAGCGGGAGGTGGAGTCGGCAATCACGACGGCGTCGTAACCCATGTCCCGGAAGAACTCCGCCACGGTGACGCCGGTGGCGATGGACGCTTCCCGGGCCATCATGGGCATGTTGGAGGTATTGGCGATGATGACGGTCCGGTCAATCAGCTTCCCGCCGGTGCGGGGATCGTCCAGCCCGGAGAGCCCTTCCAGGACGTCGGCCATCTCGTTGCCGCGCTCGCCGCAGCCCACATAGACAATCACATCCGCGTCCGACCACTTGGCGATCTGCTGCAGGGTGAGGGTCTTGCCGGTGCCGAAGCCGCCGGGTACCGCGGCTGCCGCGCCGCGGGGAACCGGGAAGAGCAGGTCCAGGACCCGCTGCCCGGTCTGCAGCGGAACCACATCGGTGATGCGCTCGCCGAACGGCCGGGGGCTGTGTACCGGCCAGCGCTGCGCCAGTGGCACTTCCACGCCGCCGATCCGGGCCACGGGATCCAACGGCCGGACCTTGCCCTCGGCCAGCCAGGTCACCTCCCCGGAGACCGACGGCGGTGCCAGCACGCGGAACTCGATCGTCCCCACTCCGGGGACGGTACCCAGCACCTGGCCGGCCCGCACCACGTCGCCGACGGCTACCGTCGGCGCGAACTCCCATCGGGTCTCCAGCACTGCCGGGTCTTCGGCCGAACTCTGCCGCTCCTGCGTGAGCCACAGGGGAGCGGAGGACAGGGGTCGCAGCAGCCCGTCGAAGACCGTGCCCAGCAGCCCCGGCCCCAGCAGTCCGGCCAGCTGATGGCCGGTCCGCTCGGCGCGGTCGCCGGCCTTCAATCCGCCGGTGTACTCATACGCCTGCAGGGTGGCTTCGTCGCCGTTGATGGCGACCGCCTGCGCGGCAATGCCGTCCGGACCGATGTTGACCACCTCAAGCATGGACAATCCCGGCAGGCCGCTGATTTCCACGAGCGGTCCGCTCACCCGGGTGATCCGGCCGCCGCCTGCTGATTCAGCCGGGCCCGAAGTCCTCACGCGTCGTCCCATAACCGCCGCACCTCCCCGGCATGGTCCTCCAGCGCCTGGTCGGCCAGGGTGGGCAGCGACAGGTCCAGCCGCCGCGAACCGGCTGTTCCGATGACGCCGCCCTTGTAGCTTTCGGTCACGGATGCCATGGGGCCGAGGACGCGGTCCGCCTGCGCGGTCAGCCGCCGCAGGATCTGCGGGTAGCGCGGGTCCCTCCGGACTTCATGCACCTGCTCCTGCACCTGCTCGGCCAGCAGCGACCGCAGGTGTTCCTGTTCGGCCAGCACTGTCCGGCGTGCCTGCCTGCGGGCGCGTGCGGAGGATGCAGCGGCGTCGGCCCTGGCGGCCTCGGCCCCCTCGCGCTGCGCCGTTAGGTGGATGGCGTCCGCCTCCGCCTGCGCCCGGCCGAGCAGATCCGCGGCCTGCTGCCTGGCCTCGGCATCCAGCCGGGCGGCTTCCGTCCCGGCGTTTCGGCGCAGTGCCTGGCGCACCGGGTCAAGGGCTGCCTCGGCGCCCTGCGGCAGCCGGGTCATGAAGGCAGCACCGCGGTGAGGGGCGACGCCGGATCGGCCAGTTCGATGCCCAGCTCCGCGGCGGCGTCGGGCGTGAGCAGGACAACGCACACCGAGTCGGGAAGGTTGGCCCAGACCGCCCGCACATCGGCTGCTCCCGCGGCCGGGTAGAGCACGGCCCCTGCCAGCCGGTACCCCTCCAGCAGGGCAGGGTTGCCCACCGCTGCAACACTTCCTTCCCGGCGGCTCATGCCTGGCCAATGAGGATGATGGAAATGATCAGCCCGTAAATCGCGATGCCTTCCGCCAGCCCGACCACCACCATGGCGCGTCCGAAGATTTCCGGCCGCTCACTCATTGCCGCCAGGGCAGCCGATCCGGTGTAGGCCACGGCGATGGCCGCACCGATGGAGGACCCGGCGACGGCTATGGCGGCGCCGATCAGGGCCGCACCGCTGCTGTCGCTGCCGTCGGTCGCTGCAGCGACAGCGGTGGCGGCGGCTCCGCCGTCGCCCGCCGTGGCCGGTGCCGCGTTCAGGGCGGAGACCAGCAGGGCCAGTGCTCCGGCCATCAGGACGCCGTTCAACCCGAGCAGCGCGCGGATCCCCGCCCGGCGGCGGCGGCGCATCAGGGCCAGGGCGCCCCCGGCCAGCAGGACGGTAAGGAACAGGGCCAGTGGAAGGACGGCAAACCAGGGATTCACGGCAGAGGCCTTTCAGCAGGGGCGGGGGCAGGGGCGGCGCCAAGATCGGGGGTCCAGGGGCGGAACGGGCGTCCCTCCTCGGTGAAGACGCGGGAGAAAAGCTCGTAGTACTCCAGCCGCAGGGCCTGGATTCCGGCAACGAGGCCTTCCAGGGCGAAGGTGAGCACGTTGCCCAGGACGAACATCAGGATGGCGGGAATGATCCTCCAGCCCGGTTCCCAGATGGCCGTGGTTGCCTGCCAGACCACCATCATCAGGGCGGCATGGGTGAGGCCGAACGCGGCCAGCCGGGTAAAGGACACCAAGTTGGAAGCCAGCTGAACCACTGTGTCCACCAGCTCCACGGTGGCCTGCAGCCCGCCGGTGGGCCCGCCGCCGGATTCCACGAACAAACCGATGAAGATGAGCACCAGTGCGATCAGTGCTGCGGTTCCGGCGGCCACCAGGATTACTGCGCTGCCGGCCAGCAGCCCCCAGGCCACCAGCCCGATTGCCGCGAACAGCAACGCGCCGGCCAACCCCGAGCGGGCGTAGAGGGCATACGCCCAGCCGCCCTCGCGGACCCGGTTGATGGTCCCCAGCGCGTAGGACCCGGCCAGCAGGACGGCGCCCAGCACCAGGGCGGCGACGATCAACGGGATGGGTTCTTCGAGCGGTTCCAGCCACAGCACCGGCAGCACATGGGTGGGACCGAAGAACTCCCCGTAGAGGAACCCGAAAAACACCGCAGCGGCACCCGCGCCGGTAATGAACAGCCACGTCCGGCGGTAGCGGTCCAGCCAGGGCACGCGAAGGAACCGGACCAGCAGCCCGGCAATCACCAGCAGCGCCCCCTGCCCGGCGTCGCCGAACATCATGCCGAACATCACCACGTACGCCACGGCGGCTATCCGTGCAGGGTCCAGGTCCGCATAGGGGACCGTGGTGTAGGTGTCCACCAGCAGCCGTGACAGCCGGGGCCGGCGTCGTTCCTCGCCGGTCAGCTGGGTGGGTGGCTGCACGCCGTGCGGCCGGCGCAGGGGAACCGCCGAGGCGCCGTGCGGTTCCAGGGCCTTCCGGAGTTCCGGCAGCTGCCGGGTGGGGGACCAGCCAACCAGTGCGGCCACGGGACCGTGCACGACGGCGGCGTCTTCAGCGCGCTCCAGCTCGTCGGGTCCGTCACCGGGCTCGTAGGGAAGATCCAGTTCGACGGCGGCGCTGCCCGCAACCTCGGTCAGCACGGGACGGCCGGCGTCCAAGGGCCAGACCAGGGCAATGCGTTCCATCCGAACCGGACTGAGGGTTTCACGCCACGGCATCGAGCACCTCGCTTCTCCCGGTGCCGGTCGCGGCGGCGGCCAGGGCGGCCCGGACCCGCCAGGCATCAGCGGCCAGGACCGCCATGGCCCCGACAACGACGTCCGGGCCGGGCAGCCCGGCCCGCAGCAGGCCGAAACCGTCGGCTTCGACCTGCGCGGCGAGACGGGCCTCTGCCCGCCACAGCTCGTGCGGTTCCTGCACCTCGGCCAGGGCCTGTCCGGCCGCCGGGCTCAGTGCCGCTGTCAGTTCCGACAGCGACGCAGCTTCGGTCCATCCGGTGCCGATCAGCGGACGGAGCAGGGATACCAGCCGGTCCGTGGTTCCGGTTCGGGTCACCAGCAGCAGGCGGGCGGCCAGCAGCACGGCACCGGCAACGGCCCACGGGCGTGTTGCAGGGGCGGCCGAGGCCAGCCGGCGCAGCCAGACGGCGGTGAGCATATCCGGCAGGGACACGGCGGACCCGGGGTCGCCCCAGGGCGACGCGGCCAGCATGGCCTGCAGCGTCTCGGGGGAGTCGGCGGTCTGCAGCCGCGGCCAGGCCGTGGCCAGCCCGCCCAGGTCGAACACGGGTGCGGAATCAGACGCTGGTTCCGGGTCCGTCCCGCTGTCGACGTTCCGCCGCAGTGCGGCGGCCAGGGCAACGATGTTGTCCGCCTCGTACCGTGCGGCGGCAGCCCGGACCAGCTGCGTGTCCTGGCCGGCCGGCAGCCAGCCCGCCAGGACACGCAGCTGCCAGAGCACGGTACGCCGGGTGGCCTGCTGCGCGGCTCCAAGTGTTCGGGCGCCGGTCAGTTGATCGGCGTACACCGATCCTTCCAAGGCCTCGACGGCTGCCGGGAGGTCCGGCAGCGCGGAGAGTTCCCGGCAGGTGCCGGCGCCTACCCGCCGCTGCGCCATGGACCGTGCCCGTACGGTGGCCGCCACCCAGTCCGCTCGCATCAGCCGGTGTCCGTTCCGCGGCCCAGCAGGTCCTGCACCAGGTCCGCCACAATGGCGGAGGCGAGTTCCGGCACCCGCGATTCGCCGTGGCTGCGGAGTCGCTGTGCCTCTTCCCGGGCTTCGTCGAGCAGGTGTTCATTTTCGCTTGCGGCTTCGGCGGAGACCCGCGCTGCGGCTTCGGCGCGCACGGCACCGCTGTCCAACCGGGCCTGTTCCACCAGGGCAGCGGCCTGGCGCCGGGCAGCAGCGACCGTCTGCTGTGCCTGCGCACCGGCGGATCCGGTCTCCTCGCTGCCCTCGGCGATCGTTGCGTCAAGTGCTTCGAAGACGGGGATAAGCTCGGCGGCTGTGCCTTCGTCGTCAGTAGCCGGGACGCCGGCAGGACCGGCCGGTCCTGGCGCGCCGACGGGTCGGAAACGGTCCAGCAAGCTGTTGCGTGCCATGCGGCATCTCCCTGAGCGGAGGGGCGGTTGCGGGTTCCTGCAAGCTAGTCTCCGGTGGCTTCGGCTTCCGAGGCCTCGCCGTGCCGGACTATGTCGCCGTCCGTGAAGAGGATGCCGCGGGCGATTTCCCGCCAGAGGGGAGTGCGGCGCAGCAGGAATTCAAGTTCCATGCTGAAGTGCTTGAACTCCTCACCGAGCGAATCAAGCATGATGGCCCGCGACTCGGCGTCGGGCTCCACGGCCATCCGCTGGACATACCAGCCGATGGCTTCGGCTTCCTCCGCCAGGCTGGCGCACATGCGCGCAAAGGTCCGCGTCTCTGCGGGAAGTTCGGAAGGCGGCTCATGGTACTGGTCTGTGCCCATTTGCATCTCCTCAGGCCCGGTGGATCCGCAGCGTCCATCCGGCTGCGAAACGTTCCCCCGTTCATCGACGTTACGTGGGGCACGGGAGGGAAACAATGGTTCGACCGGGTCGGGCGGCCGCAGCGGAAGGAACGAAAGGTCAGCGGGCCAGCCGGGCGTAGGCGGAGGCAAAGTGCAGCAGCGGGTCGGCCTCGTCGTCGGCCCCCGCGCGCCGGCCCATGGACACCACCTCGCCCACGATCAGCTGGTGGGTGGCCGCCGTCGTCACCTGCGTGGTGCGGACCTCGAACCAGGCGATGGAGTCCTCGATGACGGCGGCACCGGTTTCCGGCGCCCGGCCGTAGTTCACCTGGTTCAACAGCCCTTCGAGGGGCGAGCCGGGACTGGCAAGCCAGTTGGCAGTGCCCCGCAGCCGAGCCGGCAGCAGGCTCAGGGCCCAGCTGCCGGCGTCGATCACTGCCTCGGCAATGCGTGCCTCGGCGTACAGGCTCACGAGGAGGGTGGGCGGATCGTAGGAGACGGAGAGGAACCCGCTGACGGTCGCCGCGTAGTCGCGTCCGCGAAGGCGGGTGGACACCACGCCGACGCCGGACGCGATGTCCGCGCTCAGCTCCCGGTACCGGTCGATGACCTCGTCCGGGAGGTCGGGCCCGGCAACCGTTTCCCCGGGGAAGACTCCGTGCTCCATGGCTCCCTATTCCGCGGTGTCGGCGGCGGGCACCAGCTTCACGGAGACGGAGTTGATGCAGAACCGCTGGTCGGTGGGCGTGTCGAAACCTTCGCCTTCGAACAGGTGTCCCATGTGCGAATCGCAGTTGGCGCAGCGGACTTCAATCCGGTCCATGCCCATGCTGCGGTCATGCAGGTAGCGGACCTTGCCCTCGGCCAGCGGAGCGAAGAAGGACGGCCAGCCGCAGTGTGAATCGAACTTCTCGCTGCTGGTGAACAGATCGCTGCCGCAGGCACGGCACTGGTAAACGCCGGCGGTCTTGGTGTCCCAGTACTCGCCGGTGTACGGCCGTTCGGTGCCGGCCTTGCGCAGCACGGCGTACTCCTGCTCAGTGAGTTCCTCGCGCCACTGCTCGTCGGTTTTCTGTACCGGGACGGTTCCGGTGTTCTCTTCGGTAGTCATGTCAGCGTCAACGCTTAAGAGTCGCCAATAAATCCCGAGCCGCTGTACAGATGCAGCACGGGAACGCCGAGCCGGTCCTGCGCCTCATTGGCCCAGTCCGTGCGGAAGGTGTCCTCGACGGCGTGCGGCGTGGTGATCACTACAACCTGGTCCGCGTGCGTGCGCTTGGCGGTTTCGACGACGGCGGCCACCGGGTCTTCGCCGGTGACCGTGCCGGTGGCCTCGAGGCCGGCTGCCTGCAGCTGTTCCAGGGAGTCGGCGAGCGAGGTGACCGCTTCCTTCACCTCGTCGGCCTTGGACGGGCGGCCGCCGGTCAGGTTCCGGAAGGCCTCTGCAAAATCCAGCAGGCTGAGGTTGTCCAGCACGTCCACCAGCAGGTTCCGGCCCGGATCAGCGGGCACCAGAACCTCAAAGCGGACGGGGTTCTCTCCTGCAACGGCACGCAGGTTGTCTATGTCGCGGCTACCCAGCGATTCTTCCGTCAGCACCACAATTGTCGAAGTCATGCGCACCAGCCTAGTACGCCTGTCCGGGCAGGCCGCCCAAGGCCGCACCGGCCTGCCGTTACACGGACCCGGCACCCATCCGGTAAAAATGTTCTATGGCTATCTCCGTTCCTTCCGATGCATCCTCCGGCACCACCCCGGTTCTCTCGGTTCCGTGGGTCCGTTGGACGGCGTTCGGCGCCGGCGTCGGTGCTGCGGCTTCCACCGCCGTCGTAGCGGCCGCCTCCGGACTCGGCATCTACTTCGCGCGCCAGGTGGTCACCCCGGCGCGCACGCGGGATGCGAACCTCGAGATCCTGGCCGTTATGGACAGCGAGCACGGCCGGCAGGTCATCCTGCCGGCAAACCTGGACACCACGGTCGAAGGCACGTACAGCCTGTACTTCGACAACGGCAACGGGCATGCCCGGATCGGAGCCATTCGTTCCTATGTGCCCCGTGAGGGCACCGTGCAGCGGGACGTGGAAGAGGTGTACAGCGGCGACCTAAGCAAGGCGCGCCGCGGTTGGTGGAGCGGTTCCATCTATCCCTCGCCGGCCGCCGTCGGGCTTCCCGAGGAGGAAGTCGACATCCCGGTGGAAAACGGAACGGCGCCGGCCTGGCTGGTGCGTACTCCCGGTGCCGACACGTGGGCCATCATGGTCCACGGCCGAGGCGCCCGGCGGACCGAATGCCTGCGGGCGCTGCGTACCGCCCGCGAAGCCGGGCTCACCAGCCTGGTCATTTCCTACCGGAACGACGGCGAGGCCCCCTACGCCTCCGACGGCCGGTACGGGCTGGGCCTGACCGAGTGGCAGGACGTGGAGGCGGCCATCCGTTACGCCCTGGACCACGGCGCCCAGGATGTGGTGCTGTTCGGCTGGTCCATGGGCGGGGCGATCAGCCTGCAGGCCGCGGACCGCTCGCCGCTGCGCCGGTACATCCGTGCCATGGTGCTGGACGGGCCGGTGATCAACTGGGTGGACGTGCTGGCCCACCATGCCCGCGTCAACCGGATTCCTGCCCAGGCCGGCCGGCTGGGACAGTGGCTGATTTCCAACGCCGCCGGACGGGCGCTGACCGGGCTGGCTGCTCCGCTGGACCTCAAGAGCATGGACTGGGTGACCCGTGCGGAGGAAATCCGGATCCCCACCCTCATCCTGCACAGCAAGGATGACGACTTTGTGCCGTACGGGCCGTCCGCGGAACTTGCGGAGAAAAACCCGGACGTCATCACGTTCGAGGCTTTCACCAAGGCCCGGCATACCAAGGAATACAACGTGGACCCCGAGCGGTGGGAGCGCCTGGTCCTGGGGTGGCTCAACGAAGCCCTGGGCCGCACCCGGCATCCGGCGGAGCACCGTCTCGACGCGGAATAGCGGGTAGTTAGATCGCGGTAAGGACTACAAGGGTGACAAGGGCGTTGCTTGCGGCGTGGAGCAGAATCGGGGCCCAGATGTTCCCGTGGAAGCGCCGCAGCAGTGCCAGCGCAAGGCCCAGCATAAAGAGGTAGGCGAATCCCACCAGGACCAGGTGCACCACAGCGAAGAGTGCTGCGGACAGGACGACGGCGGTGAAGGGCCGGAAGCGCCGCGAGAGCCCGTCGAGGAGGGCGCCCCGGAACAGGACTTCCTCCCACAGCGGCGTCAGGACCGTTACGACAAGCACGACGACGGCGGTCAGCGGAGTGGACAGGCCGCCGAGATCCTTCAGCGGGTCGCTGGTGGACCGAGCCGTGGCCGTATCGAAGTCGATGAGGGACAGCAGCCCGAGGAACAGGCCCTGTGCCAGCATGCACACGATGATCGCCGCGGGGATCTGCCACAGCAGGTGCAGTATTCTCACCCCGGGCCGGCGAAACCCGAGGTCCGCAGGTGTCATCGAATTGCGGCGGAACAGGTGGACGTAAAGGGCCAGCATTGCCGCGGCCGTGACGGAGCCGAAGGCGGCGGGGAGAAGCGACTCGAGGGTGAATTCAACGACGCCGGAGAGTCCGAGCGCTACCAGTGCGCCGGAGGCGGCGAGAATGTACAGGGCGACGAACATCGACGCCCAGGCGGCCTGCCCGAGCGTCGCTACGGGCCGCTGGCTGGCTGGTGTGTTTCGCTGACTGACAACAAGATTCCCCCGATGATGGTGCTGGTGTGGCCCGCCAGGGCGATGGCGTTGGTTCATCCTGCCATTACTACCGGTGGTTTTCCTGCGCTTTGGGAAGAACCCTCCGGTTTGTGACCATCCCTGCGCGGCGCGGCGCAGGAAAATGCACAAACCGCAGGGAAATGCAGGCCCGGCGTCGGACCGGACCCGCACAAAGCCAGGGCAGGCACAGAGTAGGTTAGAGGCGCACTGACACATTCACGGGGGGAGCAAAGAATGCAGGACCAACAGGGAACCGCTCCGCTGGACGACTTTTTTCCGGCCTGGAACCAGGGTGCACATCCCGAGCTGTATGAGCTGGAGAATGAGGCCTTTGACCGGGAAGGGGTGGTCTGGAATGCACTTGCGGGCCTGGCGCCCTGGGCCGGGCGGACTCTCCTCGATCTCGGCTGCGGCACCGGGTTCTGGCTGCCGCGCTATGCCGAACTCGCAAAGTCCGTCATCGGCGTCGAACCCGATCCGGAGCTGCTCGCGGCCGCCCGGTCAAGGATCGGCGGAGCCGAGGTCCTGCACGGCTCGGCTGAACACATTCCGCTGCCGGACGCCTCGGTGGATGTTGTCCATGCCCGGTTCGCCTATTTCTTTCCTTCGCCCCAGAGCGACTGCACGGCGGGGCTGGCGGAAGTCCTGCGGGTCCTGCGTCCGGGCGGATCACTGGTCGTCATCGACAATGATCAGTGCGACGGCGACTTTGCGGCCCTGCTGGAGGCGGCCAACGCATCCGCGCATCAGGGCGAGGGCAAATACATCAAGGACTGGTGGGCACAGCAGGGTGCCTCCACGACCCTGGTCATGAGCAGCTGGACCTTTGACAAGCCGCAGGACCTGGTCGACGTGATCGGCATGGAATTCCCCAACGGGACCGCCGAGGCATGGCTAAACGAGGACCCGCAGCGGGTCCGGCTGAGCTACGGTTACGCCCTGCACCACCTCTCCAAAGGAGAGCGGAACCGCCGCTAGGCAGGTGCGGCGGCGATGGGGGCCGTGATGGCGTGCGTGAGCCGGAGAAGGTCAAAGGGTGAGAGTCCGATCTGCAGCCCCCGCCGGCCGCCGGAGACATACACGGTGTCCAGCAGCTCCACCCGGGATTCGATTCCGGCAGGGGAGGAGTGTTTCTGCCCCAGCGGTGAAATGCCGCCCACCACGTAGCCGGTGCGCCGCTCCGCGTCCCGCCGGTCCGCCATCACGGCCTTGCGCGCCCCCATCAGGGCGGCGAACTTCTTCAGGTCCAGGTTCAGGGCTACCGGAACCATGCCCACCGCCAGATGCCCGCCCAGATCCACCATCAGCGTTTTGTAGACGGCTTCGGGCGGCAGCCCGAGCTTTTCGGCGGCTTCCAGCCCGTACGACGGCGCGCCGGCGTCGTGCTCGTAGTGGTGCACCGTGTACGTGACCCCGGCGTCGTCCAGTACCTTGGTGGCCGGCGTCGCGCCCTTACCCGGATGCTTGTCGCGGTTCCCTGCCATGGCTGCGTCTCCTGTGCTCCTGCGGCCGCAAACCCGGCCGGTTACGGGCTACGCCGGCTGCTGTGCCAGTTTTTCGTGCTGGGCGAGCCGACGCTTGATGCGTCCCAGCATGGCGGACATTCCCCGCATGCGCAGCGGGGTAATGGCCCGGGTGAGGCCCAGACGGTCAGGAACATCGGCCGGAACAGCCAGGATGGCCGCGGCCGGAAGACCGTTCAGGCCTTCGTAAAGCACGCTCGCGAACCCGCGGGTGGTGGGAGCCTCCCGCGGTGCCTTGAAAAACAGCGAGACCAGGTGCTCGGGGGAGTCGTCCACGTCCAGGCTGAGGAACACCGGCGACTGGCATTCCACCACCTGTTCGAGGAGCTCGGGCCGGTCGGCGATTTCAGCCGGCAGATCGGGCAGGCTGCGGGAGAATTCCAGCAGCAGCTCCAGGCGGTCGGATTCCTCCATGGCCTGGAAGTCGTCGATGATCTCGGCCAGGGAGTCCGGGACAGCGTTTTCGGGTGTGGCAGTCATGAGTAAATCTCTCTTACTTGGTGCTTCAGCTGGGGGCGTTGCCGGGTTCTTCACCGCGGGCAATCGGAACGCGCACGGCGTTGCCCCATTCGGTCCAGGACCCGTCGTAGTTACGCACGGACTCGAAGCCGAGCAGGTGCTTGAGCACAAACCAGGTATGGCTGGAACGTTCGCCGATGCGGCAGTAGGCCACGACGTCGTCGCCTTCCTTCAGCCCGGCGTCGTCCTTGTAGAGCGCTTCGAGTTCCTCGCGGGCGCGGAAGGTTCCGTCTTCGGCTGCGGCCTTGCTCCACGGAACGGACTTCGCGGTGGGAATGTGGCCGCCCTTCATGGCGCCCTCATCCATGTAATCGGGCATGTGGGTGCGTTCGCCCGTGTATTCGGCGGGGGAGCGGACATCGATCAGCGGTCCCTTGCCCAGGTGTCCGACGACGTCGGGCAGGAACGCGCGGATCTTCTCGTCGTCACGCTCCACCACGGGGTATTCGGCGGGTTCCACGGAGACCTTGTCGGTGGTGACCGGACGGCCTTCGGCAATCCACTTGTCGCGGCCGCCGTCGAGCAGGCGGACATCCTCGTGGCCGAAGAGGGTGAAGACCCACAGGGCGTAGGCGGCCCACCAGTTGCTCTTGTCGCCGTAGATCACCACGGTGGAGTCCCGGGTGATGCCCTTGCGGGCCATCAGCTGGGCGAAGGCCTTACCGTCTACGAAGTCCCGGGTATCGGCATCGTTGAGGTCGGTGTGCCAGTCGATCTTCCGGGCACCGGGGATGTGGCCCGTTTCGTACAGCAGGATGTCCTCGTTGGATTCAAGGACCACCAGGTTCTCAGCGTCCAGGTTGTCGGCCAGCCACTGCGTGGAGACCAGGCGTTCCGGGTGGGCATAGGCGGAGAACTTGGGGCTGCTGTCAGCTGCGATCGACATACGCGGAACTTCTTTCCTCGGCAATTGGGCTTCCTTCTAGCCTAACGATGACGGCGGCCTAAAACTTCCATGCGCCGAACCTTGGAGGTGAAGCCATTCGGCACGCTGTCCCACGGTTTGGGGTTGCTGGTGTCGCTGAGGTCCCTCCGACATCACCAGCACCACCCGGCGGGATGCTGTGCTGCTGCCCTGGACGGGTGCGGTACGCCAGCTTTCCGACGCGCCGCGAATCGAGCCGAGGCGGAGGGCCTGAGGGCCATATTCGGTTGGGGTCTGTGTGGTCCTGCTGCCAGGTCGAAATGCTCGGTTTTCCCAGCACGTAGTCGTCTCAATAAGACGCGTATTTTGGGTTTCCGCGGAGGCTCGTTTGAGTCTGTTTTTGGTCCGGAAATGTCAGTGCGGGATGAAATCCTGAGGTATGGATCAGCTCGGGAACACCGAATGGACAACCGAAGAACCAAGCAGTGAAGACCAGCAGCCGGATGGCACCGCTGGTGAAACGGATGAGCCCCGCACGGCCTGTACCCTGACGGTGTACCGGGCTGAACCGGCAGCCGAGCCTGCCGGGCCTGCCGAGCCTGCCGGGCCTGCCGGGCCTGCCGAGCCTGCCGGGCCTGCCGGGCCTGCCGAGGCGAGTGCCGAAACTTCCACCGCCGCCACTCCGAAGGGCAACGCCGCCGCCGGCCATCCCGTTCCGGAGACCGGTAGCTCCAAGCCCGGTGTCACCCCGAACGAAAATACCGAGGACACTTCCACTCCCGACGACGCAGAAACCGCGTCTGCAGAACCTGAAGGCACTGACCACGTGGGTCCGGGTGGAGAGGCTGCGGGCGGTTTCCCGGACGGTTTCACCGGGACACTGGCGCTGCAGAACCTTGAAGCCTTTGACGAGCAGACGGTCGGCGAAGCCCTTTCCCGGGTGGCGCACCTGATTTCCTGGGGGCAGGCCCTGGAGGCCCGCCTGATCAACCGCATGGGGGAACTCTTCCGGGACGACACGTATGCCCCTTCCGAGCGGATCGAACCGGGGCTGGCTTTCAGCCTCGCAGCTTCCGAATGCGCGGCCGTCCTAAACGTTCCGCAGGTCACCGGTCAGCGGCTCCTGAACGAAGCGACGAGCCTATGCACTTCCCACACGGCAACCCTGACCGGACTGGAAGAGGGGCGCCTTTCCTACCAGCATGCCCAAGTGGTGCTGGAACAATGCGTGAACGTTCCAGCCGCGGCGCTACCGGAATTTGAGGCAGACCTGCTGGCAGCAGCGGAGGGCCAGACCCGGTCCCGCTTCTCCGCCAAGGCCCGCCGGCTGCGCGAGAACCGGTATCCGGAGACCATCAGCAAACGGCATTTGAGCGCGTTCGAGCAGCGCAAGGTCACCCTGGACCGCGAGGAAGACGGCATGTCCTGCCTGTCCGCCTATCTGCGGGCCGCAGAAGCCCAGCAGATCTACACGACCTTGAGTACCGCAGCACGGGGTGAGCAGGTAGCCGGCGATTCCCGGACTACGGATCAGCTGCGTGCGGACATTCTCGCGCAGCTGCTGATGGGAGGGTTCGGAACGGCTCGTGTCAGGAATGCTGCTGGGACTGGCAGGGTGGAGGACGGTGCAGGCGGGACCGGCAGGACTAGCTGGACTGGCGGTGTTGCGGGTAGCGGTTCAGCCCGTGTTGGAGCGGCGGGCGGTGGAAGTGCGGACAGAAATGCGGCAGCGGGCGAAACCGCGACGAGCCAAGACGCAGGACCGGACGAGGGAATCGTCCCTCGAGCGGAAATAATGGTCCTGATCAGCGCCGAAACCCTCTTCGGCGCCGACGAGCAGCCCGCCGAGCTGCATGGCTACGGACCCATCAGCGCCGAAGAAGCCCGCCGACTGGCCCGCAACGCCGTCGGATGGACCGGACTGGCCCAAAATCCGCACACCGGAGAGATCCTGGGCGTAGGACGACGCCGAAAAGTCCCGGCCGGACTCCGCCGCTGGCTCCGGGCACGGGACGGAACCTGCCGATTCCCCGGCTGCCGGGTCAACACCGCGAACGCGGACATCGACCACACCATCGACTGGGCTCGGGGCGGACCCACGGACCACGGAAACCTGGAGCACCTCTGCCGACGCCACCACCGGTTCAAGACCCTCGGTTACTGGAAAGCCTGCCAGCCAGCTCCCGGAGTCATCGAGTGGACCTCGCCGACCGGACGCGTCTACCGCACGGAACCTTTCCTGGAATTTGGCTTACCGGACACGGCACCGAATCCGGGTATGTACTCCACCCGAGAGGGACGGGAGGAGTCAGACGTGGAAGATTCGTTGCAGGAACAGGTGCCGCCGTTCTGACCCGATCCCCTCAGGGATGCAGGCGGACATCCGCTACGGTCGACGCAAGGCCAGCCTTCACCGGCGCCCTCTGCGGCGCCGCCTGCGGTGCAGGGAATGTGCCGCCGGGAGTGCACCTGCAGCACCTAGTGCCCCTGGAGCGGGCGTCTCCGGCGGAAGGCGCAGCGCCAGCACGACGACGGCGGCGCCGATACCCACGAACGCCGCCTCCAGCGGCTGAAACTCAATGAACGCCATCTCCCAAGCCTCGAGACCGATCAGGGCGGTCCCGGCGGCGATGGAAACCCGCCGGGCGGCCCGGTGGCGTCGAAGGTGCAGCATCCCGGCGGTGAGGTAACCACCGCCGCAACCTGTGGCAAGGAGAAGGCCCGGAAGTCGCCAGTCCCGGAACGGGGTCCGCCGCCGCAGCACGGACGGGTCAGCGTGAAGGAAGGCCCCGTCGGGGCGAAGGGCCAGGAGGATGCCACCGCCAAGCGCCGCTCCAGCTGTGCCGAACTCCAGCCCCATCAGGGTCCGCTCTTCGCCTGAATACCGTTGAGCGCCCGCCGTGTCCTGCTGCTGCATCATGCTCCGACTATGGACCGCAGACACAGCCGCAGTCCACCGGCGGCAGTTCCAGATTCCCGAACGCGTTGGCGTATCGTAGCGAGGGCGGCAGAACGCCGCAGAACCGGCACGTTTCGTGCCGGAAGCAGGCATCAAACGGACGGAAAAGCGCGCAGTGGCACAACTCGAGCACCTGACAGAACGGACTCCCCAGGTATCGGTGGATGAACTGCTGCAGGGATTCTTCCCCTCGCCCCGGTTCGGCAGCGTGTCCTTTGATTCCTACCGTCCCGATCCGGAGCAGCCCTCCCAGGCCAAAGCCGTGGGCGCGATGCGTTCCTTCGCAGCCGACGTCGACACTCCCGAGCCCAGCGGCCTGCGGAAGTTCTTCGGCGGCAGGAAACCCGAGAGCAAAGCCGGATTCTACCTGGACGGCGGATTCGGCGTCGGCAAGACCCACCTGCTGGCCTCGCTCTGGCATGCCGTGGAAGGGCCCAAGGCCTTCGGCACGTTTGTGGAGTACACCAACCTCGTGGGTGCGCTCACCTTCCGCAAGACCGTGGACGCGCTGAGCGCCTACAAGCTGGTCTGCATTGACGAATTCGAACTCGACGATCCGGGCGACACGGTGCTGATGTCCCGCCTGATGCGTGAACTGGCCGACGCCGGCGTGAAGCTTGCGGCTACGTCCAACACCCTGCCGGGTTCCCTGGGCGAGGGCCGCTTTGCCGCCGTCGACTTCCAGCGCGAGATCCAGGTCCTCGCGGACCAGTTCGACGTCGTCCGCATTGACGGTGAGGATTACCGTCACCGCGGTCTGCCCGAGTCGCCCCAGCCGCTGCAGGACGGGGAACTGGAAGCGCGGATGGAAACCGAATTCTCCGGCCGGACCGTCGCTGTTGACGACTTCTCCGAACTCATCAACCACCTTTCCCAGGTCCACCCGAGCCGGTACCGGCAGATGCTCGACGGGGTGGAAGCGGTTGCCTGGCACAACGTGCAGACCATCACCGAACAGTCCGTGGCGCTGCGCTTTGTGGTCCTTGCCGACCGGCTGTACGACAAGGACGTGCCGATCCTGGCCAGCGGGGTGCCGTTCGATCAGCTGTTCACCAAGGAAATGATGGCCGGCGGGTACATGAAGAAGTACTTCCGAGCTGTTTCGCGCCTGACCGCACTGGCCCGCGAGGGCCAGACGGGCGAAGCGTCGTAGCAGGACCCGCTTAAACGGCGGAAGCGCCGGTGCCGCCTCTCGGCGGGACCGGCGCTTCTTTGTCGTGCTCTCGGGTCGTTAGGCCGGAGGCGTCTGTCCGGGACCGTTGCCGGTTCCCGGCTCGCGGTTGCGGTTGGTCTTGTCAACTGCTTCCGAGGCCTTGCTCTGGAAACCATCGATCTTGCTGGAGTACTTGCGACCGGTCTTCTGGTCGACGAAGTTCCCTGCCTGATCGATGCCGCCCTTGATCTTGTCGGCATTCTGTCCGACAAATCCGGTGGCCTTTTCCTTCAGCTCACCGGCCCTGCCTTTGAGCTCGTCAAATACAGACACGGATCACCTCCTTTCACAGGGGAAACCCGCTCGTTTCCCGTTCGCCTCCATGTTAGGTCCCGCAGGGGTTGGAGGAAAGGACTTTCCTCTGCGGGCATATCCTTCGCTATTCCCCGGACCCGTCCTCCCGGACGCCGTCACCCGAGTGCCGATCCGAACCGCCGTGGTGATGGTGGTATCCGGCGCAGTTGTCGTCCAGTTCGATCCGGATGATGCTGCCGCCGGTTGGAGGAGCCGGGTCGGCCGGAGGCTCCGCAACCGGCGGGGCCTCGGGGCCTGGTCCGGCCGGGAGTCCGGCCAGTACATCAACCGACGCGTACAGCGCGTCGCCGCGCAGTTCCAGGGCGGCCGGTTGGCTGGCCTCCAGAAACAGCTCCGGAGTGTCTGATCCGGACGGTACTACCGAGATCCGGTTAGCGAACAGCTCCGCCACGAAGATATCGCCGTTGTCGTTCACCGCCAGACCGGTGGCCCCGATGAAGCCGGTCGCCACGAGTTCCGGTGCGAGAGTGGCCGGGTCGACCCGGAACACGGATCCCGGAGCACCACCCTCCGGGCCGCCCGGCAACGAGGTCACGTACAGGGCGCCGTCGGGACCGCGTTCGACGTCGGTCGGCACCGGTTCCAGGTTGTACGTGAGTCCCACCGTGCACGCCGGCAGCCCGAACCCCGCGGCCGTTTCGGCGGTAATGGTGAGCGGCACAGGAGGCAGCACCGCGACCGTCAGGATGCCGCCGTCGTCGTTCACCTGGATGAGGGCGTTCATTCCCGCGTCGGCCACGATGGTTCCGCCGTACCTGCCGGGAAGCGAAGCCACGGGGTTGGAGTCCGGGAGCCCGGTGTAGGGAGCAGGGGCAACACCAGGCGGCAGTTGGGCCGCGCATTCGGCGGGAAGCGCCTCCTCGAAGCCGTAAGTGTTGATGCTGTCCGGATTCTCAGCGAATTCGTAGGCGGAAATGTCCCCGACGGTCTCAATGTTGCCGTCCCGGTCAATGAACTGCAGCAAGGTGACGTTGGCGACCGGGTCGTTGCTTCCGGCGCCGGTGGCAACCGTGTAATAGGTAGCTCCGCGGTCGCGGGAAACGGAACCGGGGGAATAGCCGTCGGGTGCCGTTGCCAGGACCTCGGGTTCTCCGCCGTCAGTAATGCGGGTCAGGAGCGTAGTGAATGATTGGGCTACGTCGAGGGTGCCGCCACGGCCGACGGCGAAACTCAAGGGACCGAGCAGCCCCTCGGCAACGGTGGTGACTTCCCCGGCAACAGGTACTGGGGATGGTGATGGTGGGTGGTGCCGTCCGCCGGCGGTCGCAGGTGAGGCTGCCAGCCCCAGCGCTGCGGTTGCGGCAAGAACGGCGAGGGCAGGTGATGATTTCTTCACGGTGATCTCCTCAGCATTGGTGCGGTGCAATGCGAGACTCGCCTCTTGGCCTCCCGTGGATCCCGGCCACGCCCCCGGCCAAGGCATTCAAAGCCTAGGGACGGCCGGGCTCTGCGAACACGTAGTTTTGGCACATGCGCCGGCCCGCCGTTCAGAAAAACCAAGTAGTTTCCGGGGTGCCGAAGCGAGTAATTTTTCGGGGCCCGGTGCGAGGCCGGGGGACAGGTGATAGGAGTAAGCAGCCATGAGCACCTTGATCGCTACCGCGCATCCGGATCCGGGATCACTGACGCACGCCACTGCGGCGCAGCTGCACAACCTGCTGGGGGAGGAGCCGACCCGCATCGTCCACCTGCACAGGAGGGCTTTGAATCTTATGCCAGGCACGGCTACACACAGTCCTTCAGCACCTCAGTGGAGCACGGCATCATCTACTTCTGTGGAATACGACGCGGCAAAACCGCCTTTATCCACGAGTCCGAGTCGACGAACAAGGACGCCGTTGCTGCTCGGATGTACGCTGCCACCGCTACGGTCGCCGCGGCAATCAACGCAGCGGGCGTGGCTGCGTAGGTTGCCCGGGTCTTCGTGGTGGACTGGCGTCGATCCTGCACTACCGCCCCGACGCGATAAATGAGGACCTTCGATATGCCTGCACGCACACCGACTGCAGTGACGTCTCACCTGCCGGACCAGACGCGGCAAGCGATTCCGCGGTGGCGCGCGCTTCAGGCTGCAGTCCTTGGATGGGCGTTTCTCGGCATGGGCCTTGGAACCGCTATAGGAATTGCCGAAGCCCTGGGCCAGGCATTTGGTTGGGGACGGCTTCCTGAAGTCCTGTTGCAGGCAGTCCTGATGTCCGCCGTCGTGGTGCCGGGTATCGTGCTGCTGCGTCGGCGGCTCGACCACCGCGACCTGGAGGGACTCGGCCTCAGCAGGTCAGCCGCCCGGCCGCTGGCCCTGGGCGTGGCTGTGGGCGCGCTCACCGGCCTCCTCGTCTGGCTACCCGCCGGCCTGGCCGGGTGGATACGGGTGGAACAGCTCGACCTTGCCGCGTTCCTGGGCTTCCTGCTCCTGAACGGCGTGGTGCTGGCTCTCTACGAGGCGCTTCCGGAGGAACTTGCCCTGCGCGGGTATGTCTGGACGAACCTGCGGGACGGCTGGGGGCTGGCGGTTGCGACGCTGGTGACCACTGCGTTGTTCCCATTCGTGGGAGTGGTGGTGGGACCGGTGCGGTGGGCTATCACCACGGTGCTCGGCGGCGACGGAGGAGGAATCGAGGTGTTCCCTGCAGGCAACGACCCGATTGCCTACATCGTGCAGCTGGTGCTGTTCGGGCTGGCGCTCGTGGCGGCCCGGCGCATCCCGGTGCCCGGCGCGTTGTTGGTGGCGGTCGCATTCCACTGGACGCAGCTAACCGTCACCCGCACGATTCTCGGGGGAACGGGATGGCTCGACTCAGGATGGACCATCGTCTGGGTTGAACCGGATGCGATCGCCCTGGTCTTGGTGCACATCATCCTTGCCGGCGTTGCCTTCATTGCCGTACGCCGGCGGCTGCAGCGCCTGGCCGGACGAGCCGGCGCTGCAGCCTAGGGAACCGGTCCCCGTTAGGCAGGTTCCGTCATCGCGAGGAGGCGGGTTCGAGCTGACCGGAGTTCAGCCGGAGTGAGATATGGGGTTCCGATGGACGCCGCGAGCCCTTCGGCTGCGTAGCGGATGGTCAGCGACAGCGCAGGATCGATACCGTCGGCGTCGAAAGCCTTCCGCCATTTCTCCGCATCGGCTTTAAGCGCCTCCTGCCCGGGTTGGCCACTGCCGATAATGAGCAGAAGCGAACCGGGAGAGACAACGTCCCGTACGGCGGCGTCGTCGTCGGTTAGTGCACGGATGTACGCGCGGAGCAGTTTCCCCGGCCGGTCTTCCGAAGAATCCAGGCGCTCGTGCACCGCGTCCCATAAACGCTGCGACACGTCCACCAGGATTGCTTCCTCGAGGGCGCTCCTGCTGGTGAAATGGTGGGTCAGCGCTCCCTTGGATGCCCCGGCGGCTGAAGCGATGTCAGCCAGGCTGACGTTTGCGCCGTGGGAATAAATCATCTGGGACGCGGCATCGATGATTGCCCGCCGAGTCCGTTCCTTGTCGCGCGTCGCCGTCGATTCAGTGGGTTTCATGAGGTTCTCCAGTGCTCTTGTCCAGAGAGGTATCCGACGGGATGAGGCGCCAGGCGATGACCGCTGCCACCACCAGCAGTGCGGCAGCAATAAACGACGTCACCTGCATGCCATGCGTGAACGCCTGCTGCGCCACGGCCAGCAAAGTATCATCGGTTTTGCCCAGCTCACCGGCTGCACTGGCCAGGGAATCCTGCAGGGCTGCCGCCGCTTCAGGGGAGGTGCCCGAAGGGATCTCCAGCTGTGCTCGGTAGAGGGCGGTTTGGACCGATCCGAGGACGCCGATGCCCAGCGCGACGCCCAGCTCGTAAGCGGTTTCCGCGATGGACGAGGCCGCACCCGCCCGTGCCGGCGGGGCCGCAGCCACAACGGCATCCGTGGAAAGCGTCATGGCGAGGCCCGTTCCCAGACCGATTACCGCAAGGGCAATGCCGATACCCGCGTAACTGGGCAATCCTTCGGTCAGGCCAAGCAGTGCCAGCCCCAGGGCACCGATAAGCAAGCCGGCTGCAATGGCACGGCCCAAGCCCAGCTTGGACAAAGCGAAACCGACTACTCCTACTACGGCCAGGGAAGCGATGGTTGCGGGCATTTCCGCCATTCCCGCCCAGAAGGGGGAGTAACCGCGGACCAGTTGCAGGTACTGGGAGAAGAAGAACAGCAGCCCGAAGAAGGCGAAGATGGACAGGGCGTTGGCCGCCACTGCTCCGCCGAAGGCAGGGATGCGGAACAGGCTGATGTCCACGAGGGGCGTTTCCAGTTTTTGCTGGCGCCGGACGAACAGCCATCCTGCGCCCAGACCCAGGAGAAGGGTTGGAAGGACGGACCAATCGAGTCCGTGGCCCACCACCTGCTTGACGGCGTACACCACCGGCACAATGGCCAGTACTGAGAGCGCGGCGGAAACCAGGTCGATTTTTCCGGCATTGGGGTTCTTGGACTCGGGCAGAAGCCAGATGCCGAGCACCACAATAAGGACGATCACCGGAACATTGATCAGGAAGACTGAACCCCACCAGAAGAATTCCAGCAGGGCACCGCCGACCAACGGCCCGACGGCGCCGCCCGCCATCGCTCCCGCAGACCAGATGGCGATGGCGCGCGTCCGCTGGACTGGGTCGTGGAACAGGTTGCGGATGATCGACAGGGTGGAGGGCATGATGGTCGCGCCGGCGATGCCCAGCAGGGCACGTGCCGCAATCAGCACCTCCGCGGACGGCGCGAAGGCAGCCAGCAGGGAAGCTACGCCGAAGGCGATGCTGCCGATCATTAGAAGACGTTTACGTCCGATGCGGTCCGCCAGGTTCCCCATCGTCACGAGGAGGCCGGCCAGGACGAACGAGTAGATATCGCCGATCCAGAGGATCTGGGTGGCTGACGGCGACAGGTCCGCTGTCAGGGCAGGGACCGCCATATAAAGGACGGTGCCGTCGATGGCGAGCAGGGTTACGGCGAGGATGAGGACGACGAGGGCGAGCCATTCCTTGCGCCCCGCCTTGGTGGGGGAGATGGAGGGAAGTGCGCTCATGCCCCAAGACTAACAAACCATTTGGTTCGTTAATCTTCAGATCCGCTATGGCGGAGGCGCCCTGGGCCGGCAGGTAAACGGGGAAGCCGTTAGGGTGCCGGTATGACAATCATCGTGCTGGACAGCGCCGCGGGAATGGAAGCGGTGCTCCAGGCCGCCGAGGGGGAGCGCAGGGGGTTGCTGCGTTCGATGCTTGCTCCGATGGAAGGCATGTACCGGTACTTTCCGGGGCAGGTGGACCTGGCGGCAATGCACGGTCTGAGTTTTGGCTTCCCCTTGGACCGCGACAGTGAAAGCTGTCGTGAGGGGCTCGCCCGGTTGACGACGGCGGATGCCTGGGGGCGGATCGAAAACGCGCTGGCGAACGCAGTTGAGCTGCAGGTCCAAGCCGTTCCTGAACTCAAGGTGCCGGAGATTACCGTCCTTCTGGTGCTTGGCGACCCTGCGGACGAATACTTCATGGGTCCGGCAAAGGGGCTCAGTGGAAATGGCAGTGCCACAGGTTATATCTCGCTGACCCTGTGGCCCAACGACGAGAACCTGAACCGCCTCGAGGCTGCCGCCGTGCACGAGTTGAACCACAACCTGCGCTATGCGCCAGCCGGAGTGGTTTGGGACCCGGCAGCGGTCACGGTGGGGGAGCAGGTGGTTTCCGAGGGACTGGCGGATGCCTTTGCCCGCCAGCTCTACGGGGACCAACTGGGTTACACGCCCATGGGTCTACCGCACCTTCACGATGACGCAGTGTTCGAGAAGGTCCTATCCGGGCTGGATATCGGCGGGATGAACAACTTCACCGCCTGGGTGCACGGCGATGAAGCAGCCCGTCGGTTCGGGGCTGAACCGGTAGGTCTTCCGGCGGGGGCAGGCTACGCCGCAGGGAACCGCCTCGTTGACCGTTTCCTGGCGGCCACCGGGCTCAGTGCGGCGGAAGCATTGCACCTGCCAAGCCGAGAGATTATCGACACTGCGCTAAACGCTTCCTGACACCGGAGCCAGCTGTAGGGCTTGACGGTATTCGCGGCCTCACGCAATAGTATTGCGCCCGTTTTTCTCTTGGTATTGCGGCGGCGCAATGGGTCCGTTGGGAATCGGCGCTTTTCTTGCTTTCGAATTCGTGAATGTCAGGTGCCGCCGCACGTAAGCGTAAGACGCAGCTCAGCGGACCCAGGCGCGCATAGTCTCGATCAGCGGCTCGGTAGGCCTGCCGATCAGTTTGGCCAGGTCGCCGGGTGCCGGAGCCAACGCACCGTCGCGCATATTGGCATTGAGCGTACCCAGGAAGCCTGCGGTCGCCTCATCAAGTCCGAGGGCGACCAGCTGTTTCTGTTCTTCCTCCGGTGCCAGGACCTCGTAGCGCACGGGGGTTCCAAGCACTTCCTGTGCGGCCGCAGCGAATTCCGTGTAGGTCCAGGCCGTATCCCCGGATAGTTCATAGGCCTTGCCTTCGTGGCCTGGAGTACTGAGCACGACAGCGGCTGCCTCGGCATAGTCCCGGCGCGGGGCGCTGGCAATGCGCCCTGGACCCACACTGTTGGCGACGACGCCGGTTTGCCGCGCGGCGTCGAACTCCTGCCTGTGGTTTTCCGTGTACCAGCCGTGGCGCAGAACGGTCGCCGGAAGGCCGGACGCAGTGATGAGTTCCTCGGTCGCTCGATGCTCCGGAGCGAGGGCGAGAATCGTGGTCGGCGCCTCAAGAACTGAGGTGTAAACCAGCTGGCGGACGCCGGCGTTCCGTGCTGCCTCGATTGCGTTTGCATGCTGCGCAACGCGGCGTCCCGGTTCGCTCATGGAAATGAGCAGGACCTTTTCGACGCCGTCCAGCACACCGGCTGTGGTGGCGGCGTCGTCGAGGTCAACCCGTGCCGTACGCAGGCCGCGGCCAGCGAGCTGGGACAGGCGGTCCTGGTTGCGGCCCAGGGCAAGGATGTCGCCCGGCGCGACGCCACGTTCGATCAAGGAGTCGATGATGAGTCCGCCGAGTTGTCCGGTCGCGCCGAAGATGGCAATGGTCACGGGAGGTTCCTTTCAGGTGGGCCAGCGGGAGTGGTGAAAGACTATGCGCGGACCGGCTGGGTCACCAGCGAGACAGTTGTGGACTGGAAGAGCGGATGGGGGAGGCGGCAGCCTCTCAGGGTGCCAGGAGAATGAGGTAGCGTTCCCTAATCAGGACCGCCCGCGCAAACGATGAGGGGGA
Source organism: Arthrobacter sp. zg-Y844 (assembly GCF_024385465.1). Classification (GTDB taxonomy): domain Bacteria; phylum Actinomycetota; class Actinomycetes; order Actinomycetales; family Micrococcaceae; genus Arthrobacter_B. The sequence continues at coordinate 704,895 of NZ_JANFLS010000002.1, read as the reverse complement.
AGGCATGGCGCCGCAGGCACCGGCAAGCAGTGTCAGGTTCGTGGAACGTTCGCCCGGTTGGCTGCGGTGGGGAGGCGGAGCCTTGCTGGCCGCCGTGGGTGCCGCGCTGGGCGTAGGGGCAGCCGTCGAGTCGGTGTGGCCGCTGTATGTAGCTGCCGCAGCGTTCCTGCTCGCTGCCGGCTGGTGGTGTTTTCTTGCGCGGATTACGGTTGCGGTAGACCAGCAGTACGTCACCCTACGCGGACCCCTTTGGAAACGCTCCATTCAGCGCCGAAACGTACAGGACATCGCGGTGGCCAGAGACAACGGACTGAACACCGGTCTGGTGAACTGGCCAGTGACGCGGCACGGACGCGGCTCCCTGACGAGACTGAACATGGGCGGCGCCGGTGCAGTCACGTTCTCCGACGCCGGCGGCCACCGCTACCAGGTGGTGCTGGCTGATCTCCCAGCCGCCGAACAGCTGGCACTGGCCATCGGAAACTGATCGGTGCGGCGAATATGACTGTGTGCCACAATCGTGGCCATGCCGCTCACTTCAGTCTCGACCGCCGACGGTTCGCTTCGGATTTCCTGGACGTTTCCCGCCCCGGCGCAGGCCGTCTGGGCAGGCTTCACTGACGCCGCCCTTTTGTCCCAGTGGCTGGGCCGTCCCGTGGAATGCGACGTTCGAGCGGACGGATCAATCGTCGTCGACCATAGCGGCGGCTACCTGTCCCGCAGCGTCATCACCGACGTGGAGGAGCCGCGCCTGCTGGCGATGAGCTGGGAGTTTCCCGAGGAACCCGAATCACGGATCCAGATCCGGCTGCAGGACGCGGAGGAGGGGTCCCTGATGGACTTCAGGCACCACGACCTGGGAGCCCTCGTCGATTCCTATGGCCCCGGCTGGATTACCCACCTGACGTATCTGGAAGCCGCCGTTGCCGGGGCCGCCATTCCTGCGTCCCGGTTCTGGCCGCTGCATGCCACTTTCGAGACGTTGTATGCCGCACGCGTGGCAGCGGACGCGGTCACGGGCTGACCGTTTCCTTCTGCAGGATGATCTCGGTCTCCACGGGAGTGAACCCGAGGCGGGTGTTGATGGAACGCATCCATACATTCCCGTCATCGCTGCTGGTCCTGACTTTGCGGACGTTTCCCAGTTCGACGGCGCGGTGCAGGGAAGCCAGCTTCACAGCCGCTCCGAGGCCGTGGCCGCGGTGGCCGGAGACCACGAGGGTCCCTTCGATGTGCGCCGGCCGTTCGGTATCGGCATCAACGACCAGGCAGGTCCAGGCGGCAACGTTTCCGGCGGCGTCCACGGCGATCGACTCGAATACCGTGGACCCCTGGGCGATCCAGAGCTCCATCTCGGCGGCATACTCATCGGGCGATACGGGTGTCTCACCCCAGCCGAGCTCGCCGTTGGGTGCCTCGGCATCCACGAGGCCCTTGATCTGCCCAACCTGTTCCCGGAACCGCTCCGGGACGCCGTTGACGTGCGTTGAATTTTCGTAGCCGGGCGCCGTCGTCGGACCGGCAAGCTGTGCGTCACGGAGATCCAGCTCGACGACGGTTTCGGTGGTTGCCGGGGAATAACCCAGAGGGGAGGCAAAACTCTGCATCAGCGCGTCCAATTCGGCCGAGGACGACCGGATGGCGCTTGCCACGAACCTGGCCGTGGATGCAGGGCCGGCGTCTTCGGCGGCACGAGCCAATGCCGACCCAACTCCTGCTTTTTGGTGGACGGGGTCGACCCATACGAATATCCACGTGGTGTCCGGAGTATCGGGTGAATGCATGCCGGCTGCGAAACCAATCAATGTGGTGCCGTTCCATGCACCCAGCAAATGGTTTTGCCATCCGTTAGGTGTACGCCAGCCAAGAATCCGGGCTTCCTTGCCGGGAGAAATCCAGCCGGGCCTTACGCTTTGGTTTGCCGCGCATTCAATGCGGTAGGCCGCGGCCATGGCGCTGTCATTATCGAGGTCCAGCGGGCGGATTTCCATAGGCCACACTCTAAGGTCTTCAGGGATGTTTATCGGCGCCGAACCGCGGGGGAGTTGCTGATGCCGACGCCGGAAACATGTGCATTTAAAGCAAAACCGGCGTGAAGCTCAAGGAGCTCCACGCCGGAATAAGCGTCCGGCCTAAGGCCGGAAACGCGTGTTACGCGTTGTGGTTGTTGTTACCGCGGTGGCCGGACTTGGCCAGGCCGCGGGCAACCATCAGACCTACCGTGAGGAAGGTGATGTACTGCATTGCCTGTGCGGCGTTGAACGCGTCAAGGCCGTCTTCGCTAACGTTGTCGCCAACAACAGCTGCCGTGATGATCGTGGCGATAACGGCCAGGACGTAAACGGCGAATTCGAGGGTCCGCGTGGACACCTTGATGTCGTTGGCGTTGCGAACGGTGGTGTTCGTGTGATCGTTGTGAGTCTGCGTATTAGCCATGTGGTTCTCCTCAAGTAGTGGTGTGAGCGGCCTGGCGGCCATGCAACTTTGATCCCGCTACTGAAACCATGTCGGCATTTTCTCTACTGGAAAGACTTTATCGATAGGCCGGCTAATAAGCAAACTTAGCTTTTATTGCTGAGCAGATCAGGCTGGTATGAACTGCGGGTTAAACAAAAAGAAGGAACAGGCAATAACCTGTTCCTTCTAAGCCGGCAATTCGCCGGGGGAGAGCGGACGACGGGATTCGAACCCGCGACATCCACCTTGGCAAGGTGGTGCTCTAGCCAGCTGAGCTACGTCCGCAAATGCAAACAGTCGAAACTGTCCGTGCGCGATACTGGGATCGAACCAGTGACCTCTTCCGTGTCAGGGAAGCGCGCTACCGCTGCGCCAATCGCGCCCTAAACTGCTCGGCCCGTTCAGGATTACTCCTGGAAAACCATAAGCAGAAGGGAGAGCGGACGACGGGATTCGAACCCGCGACATCCACCTTGGCAAGGTGGTGCTCTAGCCAGCTGAGCTACGTCCGCAAGAAAAGCACTGAAACAGTACTGTTCGTGCGCGATACTGGGATCGAACCAGTGACCTCTTCCGTGTCAGGGAAGCGCGCTACCGCTGCGCCAATCGCGCCCATAAATGGGTTTCTTACAATCCACTGTGGAGGTGGGGACGGGATTCGAACCCGCGTATACGGCTTTGCAGGCCGCTGCCTCGCCTCTCGGCCACCCCACCGTAACCGCCGCATAAAGCTTTGGAGAACCGGACCCGGCGAAACCGGGAGCGGCTTGTACAGTGACTTGCGAGCGGACGACGGGATTCGAACCCGCGACATCCACCTTGGCAAGGTGGTGCTCTAGCCAGCTGAGCTACGTCCGCATGTTGATCAGATGAGGGAACTATTGCCCCGGATTGCTTGCGCTTTCCGCGGCGAACCCCCGCTTTCCAACGAAGAAAAACTCTATAGGACGTTTGCGGGTTCGTCCAATCGGTCCCGGGTTCGGCCCAGGTTTGGACTGGGGCGGGATCTGGGCTAGCATCTTTAGACGTTGGAGTGCTTCCGGGCGCATCAACGTGATTTAGCAAAAGAAGGGCGATTGGCGCAGTGGTAGCGCGCTTCGTTCACACCGAAGAGGTCACTGGTTCGAACCCAGTATCGCCCACCCTTCACTGGCCGTCACTTTCCTTCGGGAAGGTGGCGGCTTTTTGCGTCTATCTGGCGCCGGCTCTTTTTGGGGCGTAGTTATGGGTCCTGCATCCACACTGCGGACCCAATGACTACGGAGCCAATCGTGACCCTTCCGGAAACCAGCCCGTTGCACGCACCCTTGGACGGGTTGCTTGCCACTTCCGCCGTGCGCCTGCCCTATCAGCACAACGTGCTGCTTCGCTCGTTCGTCCTCGAGCGGCCCGGCGGCAACATGATTGTTTACAACTCGCCGGGCATCAACAGCTCCGCGGAGGCCATCATGGACCGGGGCGGAGCTGCTCGGCTGCTGATCAACCATGCCCATGAAGCGATGTACGGAGTGCCGGAGTTCGATGTTCCGGTATACGTCCATGAGGGGGACCGTGCCGAGGTGGCCGGGTCGCTTCCGGTGTCGGCCGTGTTTGACCGGCGTCAGATGATTGGCGAAGACCTGGAGGTAATTCCGACGCCGGGACACACTGCGGGCACAACAAGCTACCTATGGAACAACGGGGACAGGCGCTTCCTGTTCACCGGGGACTTCATCTGGATTGAGCACGGCGAGTGGAAAGCGGTGGTTCTGGACGAGCACCTTCGAGGTGATTACCTCGCCAGCCTCGCGCAGGTCCGTGATCTGGACTTTGACGTACTCGTGCCGTGGGGCACTACGGACGACGGCCCTCCTTTCGGGCTGGTCGGAGGCAAGGATGAGATTCGAAGCCGCGTCGATGCCGTGATAGACCGGGTCCGCGCAGGCGGACGCCGCTAGTCGCAGGCCGTGCGGGGAGCCGAAAGCAGACTGTCACCGCCGGGTGGCAGACTGGAGACATGACTGAACCAGCACTGGCACACGCAACCGAATACGGACGCATGTATTCGCGGTCCCTTTCCGAGCCGCCCACGGTCCCGTCCATCACCACGGTCATTTCCCAGGGCTCAACGTCCCTGGACGGCTGGCACAGCTATATGGCAGCTTCCGCCGTCGTCAAGGATCCGAAACTCACCGCCGCCCTCGGGAGCCCGTCGCAGCTGCGCTCCGTGGTCAAGGAGGCCTCCTCGGCCTCCGAACGCTACCGCGACGCCGCCGCCCAGCGGGGCACGCGCGTCCACTTCTACTGCGAGCAGGTTGCGCTCCGCGCCCTGGACCGCCCGCATGAGCTCGAACGTGCCCGCGAGGACCTTGTGGCCCGCGGCGAGCACCAGTTCGCGGACCGGTTCGACGAATGGTGGAAGCTCTACGATGTCCAGCCCATCGCCCCGGAAATCACCGTGTGGAACGCCGAGCTTGGCTACGCCGGCACCCTGGACCTGGTGGCGCGGATCGGCGGCCGGCTGTGCCTGATCGATTACAAGACCAAGAACACCGACCGCGACGGACAGGTGAAACAGCTGGATGACAAGGTCGTGATGCAGCTTGTTGCCGGGATGAAGGCACAGGAGTCGCTGGTCGACGCCGGTGCCGGCACCTGGGAGCCGTGGGCCTACGGACAGGACCCGCTGCTGCTTGGCGTCGCCGTGGGCCAGACCGAGGTGCGTCCCATGCGCGCCAACCCGGACGTGCTGCCCCAGCACTGGTTCAAGTTCTGCGCACTGCGCCGGGTCTGGCAGACCAACATCGACGCCGTTGCCGCAGGCCGTGCCCTGCTGCCCGTGCCGCCGCCCCCGGTCGGAGCGCACGAAGCCCCCGCTGCACAGGCTTCAACCCTGCAGGCTGCACCGACGGCAGATCCGCAGACTTCGGTGGCAGCGGGCGCTCCTCAGGCCTGAGCGTCCCGGCGGGCGGCGGAGCCAACTAGACTGGATTCCGATCCCCTGCAGCAAGAGTAAGGAACAAACCCCCGATGGCCATCCTGACTATCCGCACGCTCGGCGACCCGGTCCTGCGGACCCGCGCCGAAGACGTGACCGACTTCGGCCCCGAACTGGCGAAGCTGGTAGCGGACATGGAGGAAACCATGGAGGACGTCGAAGGTGCCGGGCTGGCAGCACCCCAGGTGGGCGTCAGCCTGCGCGTATTCACCTACCGCGTGGACGGCCAGGCCGGGCATGTGGTCAATCCCGTCCTTGACCTGAGCGATGACCTCCAGCCGGACCATCTGGAGGGTTGCCTGTCCATCCCCGGGCTTGGCTACCAGACACCGCGCTTCCGCTGGGCCCGCGTCACCGGCCAGGACCTGCACGGAAACCCCATCAGCATCGAAGGGGAGGGCATGCTCGCCCGGTGCTTCCAGCACGAAACGGACCACCTGAACGGCGCCCTCTATATCGACCGGCTCGAAGGCGAGCACCGCAAGGAAGCACTCCGGGCCATCCGGCAGCGCGAGTACGACGCAATCGCGGACCGTACCGCAGCGCAGCGTGCCCAGAGCGTGGGCTCCAGCTTCGGTACCTTCGGCCAGGCGGCCAAGGGTACGTTCGGCACCCAGGCCGGAGCCTAGGTGGCCGCGGCACTTCGCGTCCTGTTTGCCGGCACCCCCGCGGTCGCCGTACCGTCCCTCGACGCGCTGATTGACGCCGGGTTCGACGTCGTCGGCGTCCTTACCCGCCCCGATGCCCCGCTGGGCCGCAAAAAGGTCCTGACGCCATCGCCGGTGGCCGCCCGCGCCGAGGAACTGGGTCTGCCCGTGATCCGCGCTGCAAAGGTGGACGACGAAGCCATCGCGGCCATCGCCGCCTTGGAGCCCGACGTCGCAGCCATCGTTGCGTACGGTGCCCTCGTTCCGGCCCGCGCTCTCACCGTGCCGAAGCACGGCTGGATCAACCTGCACTTCTCGCTGCTGCCTGCCTGGCGCGGCGCCGCCCCGGTGCAGCACGCCGTCATTGCCGGTGACGACATCACCGGCGCGTCCACCTTCCTGCTTGAAACCGGGCTGGACACCGGCCCGGTCTACGGCACCCTCACCGAAACGGTGCGGCCCGAGGACACCAGCGGCGACCTGCTCGAACGCCTCTCGCACTCCGGTGCCGTGCTGCTGGCCCAGACGCTCAGCGCAGTCGACGCCGGCGCCGCCGTGCCGGTGCCGCAGCAGGGGGACATCACACTGGCACCCAAGCTCAGCATCGACGATGCCCGCGTGGACTGGCAGCAGCCGGCCCTGGCTATCCGCCGCCGCATCAACGGCGTCACCCCCGAACCAGGCGCGTGGACCACCTGGGACGGCTCCCGGTTCAAGATCGGCGCGGCCAAGCTGCGCCCCGATGTCACCGACATGCGCCCCGGCCAGATCCGCTTCACCGGCGGCGGGGACGCCGCCGCCGTCGTGGGCACCGGCTCACACGGACTCGAACTGCTGCGTGTCCAGCCCGCAGGCAAGAAAATGATGCCGGGGGCCGACTGGGCCCGCGGCCTCGCCAACCGTGAGGACGTGGTCTTCGAATGACCCCCCAACCTGAAAAGCACCGCAACGACAAGGGCCACGAACGCCGCCGCGCCGCAGTGAAGACCCGCACCGCCGCCGCCCCCGGCCAGCGCACCCGCGCAGCCGATCCGGCCCGGCTGGTTGCCTTTGAAGTGCTCCGCGCCGTCTCCGGCGAGGACGCTTACGCCAACCTCGTGCTGCCGAAAAGCATCCGCAAGCACCGGCTGGACAAGCGCGACGCCGGCTTTGCCACCGAACTGGCCTACGGCGCCCTGCGCGGCCAGGGCACCTATGACGCCATCCTCGCCAAGTGCGTGGACCGCCCGCTGGAACGCCTGGACCCCGCTGTCCTGGACGCCCTGCGCATCGGCACCCATCAGCTGCTGGCCATGCGCGTCCCTGCACATGCCGCCCTCGACCAGACCGTCGGCCTGGCCCGTGCCGTCATCGGCGCCGGACCCTCGGCGCTGATCAACGCGGTGCTGCGCAAGGTCGCCGCCCGCAGCCTGGACGAGTGGGTGGAGCTGCTCACCGAAGGCGAAACCGACGCAGTTAAGCGCTCCGCCATTGAGCATTCCCACCCGGAGTGGATTGTCCGGGCACTGCGCCAGTCACTCGTGGCGCACGGACGCAGCGTCGATGAGATCACCGACCTGCTGCGTGCCGACAACGACGCTCCCGTGGTGAACCTGGTCGCCCTGCCCGGCCTCGGAAACCTCGATGAGGCCCGCGCCGCCGGAGCGACGGACGGCGAGCTCGTGAAGGATTCCGCACTGTTCTCCGCCGGCGACGTCGGCCGGCTGGACTCGGTCCGCGCCGGCACCACCCGCGTGCAGGACGCCGGCTCCCAGCTGGTCGCCCGTGCCCTGGCCGAACTGGACCTCGGCGGCGCGTCCGTCGATGAGGACGGCGTGGAAAAGTGGCTGGACATGTGTGCCGGCCCCGGCGGCAAGGCCGCACTGCTCGCCGCCCTCGCCCACGAATCCGGGGCCGTGCTGCTGGCCAACGAGCCCGCTCCGCACCGCGCGCAGCTGGTCCGCCAGGCCCTGGACGCCGTGCCCGGGGAAACCTGGAACGTGCGTACCGGAGACGGCCGCACCATCGCCGAGGACTACCCGGAAACCTTCGACCGGATTCTCGTCGACGCACCCTGCACCGGCCTGGGCGCCCTGCGCCGCCGTCCGGAGTCCCGCTGGCGGCGCAAGCCCACCGACGTCGGCGAACTCGGCATCCTGCAGCGCGAGCTGCTCACCACCGCTGTGGACGCGGTTAAGCCCGGGGGAGTGGTGGCCTATGTAACGTGCTCCCCGCACCCCGCGGAAACCACCGCCGTCGTCGCCGACGTGATGCGCAAGCGCAACGACCTGGAACTGCTCGACGCCGGCGCCGCGCTGGACGCCGTCAGCCTGCCCGGCGCGCTGGAGGCCGGCCACGAATCCACCGCCCAGCTGTGGCCGCACATCCACGCCACCGACGCTATGTTCCTGGCACTGATCCGCCGCAAAATCTAGGAGACCCTTCGTGAGCAAGTGCTGCATCAACCCGAGCATCCTCTCGGCCGATTTCGTGAACCTCGAAGCCGAGCTGCAGCGGATCAGCGCCGCGGACGCCGTGCACGTGGACGTTATGGACAACCACTTCGTACCGAACCTGACCATTGGCCTGCCGGTGGTGGAACGGATCCAGCAGGTGTCCGCGCTGCCGCTGGACGCGCACCTGATGATCGCCGACGTCGACCGCTGGGCGCCGCTGTACGCCGAAGCCGGCCTCGCCTCGGTCACGTTCCACGTAGAAGCGTCGACGGCCCCGATCAAGCTCGCCCGCGACCTGCGGGAGCGCGGCGCCAAGGCCGGCATGGCCCTGCGCCCGGCCACCCCGGTGGAACCGTACCTGGACATGCTGTCCGAACTGGACATGCTGCTGATCATGACGGTGGAACCGGGCTTCGGTGGACAGAAGTTCCTGGACGTGACGCTGCCCAAGATCCGCCGGGCCGCCGCGGCCGTCCGCGGCTCCGGGCTGCCGCTGGCCATCCAGGTGGACGGCGGGATCTCCCCGGAGACCATCGAACGGGCCGCGGAGGCCGGAGCGAACGTGTTCGTGGCCGGCTCGGCAGTGTACGGCGCTGGTGATCCCAATGACGCTATCCGCAAACTGCGCGCATCTGCCGAGGCTGCTGTGCAAGAATAGTTAGCAACAAACGTGCTCCGGGGTCGGTGTAATTCCGAACCGGCGGTTATAGTCCGCGACCCGCACTGCTGATCCGAGAAATCGGGGCAGCGGTTCGGTTGAATCGGTGAAATTCCGATACCGACAGTTAAAGTCTGGATGGGAGAAGCACGTGCAGTTTGTTGTTCCGCCGGCTTTGCCGACCCTTCGAGGTCCCCTTTTGCAGGGGTGACCCCTCGAACCGGTTGTACCCCGGCGACGCATCGTACTGTCGTACCCCCGGAGCACCCGCTTAGGGATAGGACGACATGGATTTTCTACGGTGGCTCTTCGAGGCACAGATTCCGGTGGGCTCAAGCTCACTGCTGGTGCGCGAACTTGTGGGCAACATCTTCGGGCTGCTCAGCGCCTTCGGCGGTATGCGCCGTAAAGTCTGGGCCTGGCCCGTCGGCATCCTGGGCAACCTGCTCCTGCTGACCGTCTTCCTTGGCTCCATGTTCGGCGGCGCCGATACGGCCACGCTGCTGGGCCAGGCCGGACGGCAGATCATGTTTATCGCCGTGTCCATCTACGGCTGGCGTCGCTGGCAGCAGAGCAAGTCCCACGGCGAGAGCGCGGTGACCCCGCAGTGGGCTTCGGGCCGGGAACGCATCGGGCTGGTGACCATCATGCTGCTGGGCACCGTTGCCCTGACCCCGGTCTTCGCCCGGCTCGGTTCCTACGAACCGGTGTGGGCCGACGCCTGGACCTTCGTCGGCTCGCTGCTGGCCACTTACGGCATGGCCAAGGGCTGGGTCGAGTTCTGGCTCATCTGGGTGGCCGTGGACATAGTGGGCGTGCCGCTGCTCTTCAGCGCCGGTTACTACGCCACAGCGTTTATGTACCTCTTCTACGGCGGATTCACCCTTGCCGGTTTCTTTGTCTGGTGGAAGGCCAAGCGGGACGAGAAGCCGCAGGTGGAAGTGATGATGCCGGACCCGCGGACCCGGTAGCCGTGACCTAAACCAGGAGGCGCACCATGGAACCAGCCAGCACCAGCGTCAGCAGCTTCATCGACGGCGTGGCGTCGCCCCTGCGCCGCCGCGACGCCCAGACCCTGGTCGCGCTGATGACACGGATCACCGGGGAGCAGCCGGCTATGTGGGGGCCGTCGATCGTCGGCTTCGGCAGGTACCACTACAAATATGCCAGCGGCCGGGAGGGGGACGCCGGCGCGGCGGCATTTTCTCCGCGCAAGGGCGCCACCACGGTTTACCTTCCTGACGGCGTGGACGCGTACACGGAGCAACTGTCCCGGCTCGGCGACCACACGACGGGTGCGGGCTGCCTGTACATCAAGAACTTGGCGAAGGTGGACCTCGAGATCCTCGGAGGAATCATCGCCGAGTCCTACCGTCGCGTCAGCGCAGATGATTTCGGCAGCGGCGGCTGAATCCGATAACCAGTAGGTTAGGGATAGGCTTACCCGGCTCGAGCAAAGGGACAATCGGATCCAGTTTGGCTGCCCGTCGGATATCGGAGGCAATGGAAAACGGGGGACCACCATGGGTGCGATGGATGACTTGCTGGGGCCGAACGAGGTCAAGACCCTGCACGATGCGCTGGCCGGCGCGGCACCCGGCGTCGATTGGGACGGGGTGCTGGCCACCCGGACCCAGCTGGAACCGTTGTCGCTACGCGGCCGGACGGACGCCGTCGCGCACGCCCTCGTTAGCGCACTGGGCACCTATCCGGCCGCCGCGGCTGCGTTCCGCGCCGCGCTGGACGATCCGACCTTCACCGGTTGGGTGCTGTGGCCCGTCACCGAGGCTGCCGTCACTTTGGCACTGGCCGACGGCGGCACCCCGGCCTTCGACGACGCGCTGGTCCTGCTTGCGGAACTTACCCCGGGGCTGACCAGCGAGTTCGCCATCCGGCGGCTGCTGAAGGCCGATCACGAGCGGGCTCTGGCGATCATCCGAACCTGGACCGACCACCCCAACGAACATGTACGCCGGCTGGCCAGCGAGGGAACCCGGCCCTACCTGCCGTGGGCCGTCCGGGTACCGTCGCTGCTCGCTACATCGGGAGCCACGCTGCCGCTGCTGGATGCGATGCACAATGACGAGTCCGAATACGTGCGCCGGTCCGTCGCCAACCACACCAACGACCTCGCGCGGCACGCGCCCGAGCTCGTGCTGAAGGCGGCCGCACGCTGGCAGCAGACCGGCACGCCCGGTGCCATCTGGGTGGTGCGGCGCAGCCTGCGCACCCTGGTGAAAAAGGGAAACCCGGGCGCGCTTGAGCTGATGGGCTTCACTCCAGCGGAGGTGCGCATTACCGGGCTGCAGACGGAGACAACCGTCCTGCAGCTGCCGGGCGAACTAACCTTCGACTTTGTCTTGAGCAACACCGGCGACGCTCCGGCCCGCCTGTCAGTTGATTACGCAGTGCACTACGTCAAGGCGAACAGGTCCACGGCCGAGAAGGTCTTCAAGCTGGCGACCGTGTCCCTGGAACCGGGGGAGTCCCGGCAGCTGAGCGGCCGGCACGGCTTCCGCCAGATGACCACCCGGCGGCATTACGCCGGTACGCACGCCCTGGAGGTGCAGGTGAACGGGGTCCGGCACGGCCGGCTGGAGTTTGATCTGGTGCTCTAGGCGCCGGCACCCTCCCCGCTGCGCGGCGGGGAGAAACCGACGAGGCTGTCGTTGATGCCGGCCAGGAACCGTGCGCCCACCGCGGTCAGCGAAATCTCCTTGCGCTTGGCTCCGGTCCGGGGTGCGGCAACCTCTGCGCTCTGTAGGAAGCCGGAATCCTGAAGCCGCTTCAGGCTTCGGTACATGCTCCGTTCGGTGATCGTCCATCCGGTGGCCGACGCGACGCCGGCTGCAATCCGGGCGACCGTCACCGGTTGCGCAGCTTCAACGACCCGAAGGATCACCGGCGTCAGCATCGATTTCTTATAGGTCTCCACCCAGGACTCGATCCGGGCTTCCACCCATTCCTCGTCCTCCGTGGGGCGGGCCATGCTCAGTCCTCCCAGCCGCGGCCCAGTGCCGCACCGGTGAGGTGGACCAGCAGCCCGAGCCCCCAGGCCGCGCTCATCACCAGGGTTGCCCCGAACCATGGCGTTCCCAGAAGTTCGGCGGCGGCTCCGTCGCCCCCCGCGGTGAACGCCCGCAGCACCGCGTGCGCATTGAACGAGGTTGTCACGGAGACGAAGGCGATCGCATGCGCGACGGCGAAACCGAAGCGGACCCGGGTGAGTTTCCGGGCGTTGCGCCACATCCAGACGGCAATTCCGGCGGCGACGGCGCCGGTCAGGACTCCGGCGAGGACGGTGACTGTGCCGCCGGTCAGGGCGATCAACGCCTGGACGAGCAGCATGGCCGCAACCAGGGAGAGTGTGTACGGCAGCAGAAGCGAGCGGGCATTGACGGTGGGCTGTGGCAGGGTGTTTGTGTCCATGCCTGGGGACTGTACCAGTGGAACAGTACCAGCGGTAGGCGTAATTGCCGCGGCGCTTTAAGTGCTGGGATGCCCGCGTTGGTACGGGCTATTCTCGGGGGATGAAGACCATCGTGCTGGATGAGGCGCGCCGTGCCGCAGTGCAGCGGCGTACCCTCACCGCGGTTGTCTTCAGCCAGATTCTCGGTGGGGCGGGCTTGGCCGCGGGCGTCACGGTGGGGGCACTCCTGGCGCAGGACATGCTTGGGTCGGAGGGGTTGGCCGGCCTGCCGGCGGGGCTGATTACCCTGGGTTCCGCGCTGGCGGCCTACCTCGTGGGAAGGGTTACCCAGCGGGCCGGACGGCGGATCGGACTCGGGTCCGGGTTCCTGGCCGGCGGTCTCGGTGCGCTGGGCGTGGTCCTGGCTGCTGTGGTGGACAGCCCTGTTCTGCTGTTTACGGCCTTGTTCCTATATGGGGCGGGAACGGCCACCAATTTGCAGGCTCGATATGCCGGAACGGACCTGGCGCTGCCGGACCGCAGGGGACAGGCCATCAGCATTGCGATGGTCTCGACGACGTTCGGGGCGGTTGCCGGACCCAATCTGGTGACGCCCATGGGCCGCTTCGCCGAGGGCTTGGGTATTCCCGCCCTGGCCGGCCCCTTCCTCCTTGCCGGAACAGCGTTCCTGGCCGCCGGCGTCGTACTGCTGGTGCTTTTGCGCCCGGACCCGTTCTTGCTGGCACGCCGGTTCCGGAACCAGGCAGCGGATCCGATGCCGAGCACCGTCGGCGAAGCAGCGGTACGTCCGGGGACCGGAGTCTACGTGGGTGCCGCCGTGATGGTGCTGACCCAGATCGCGATGGTGGCGATCATGACCATGACGCCGGTGCATATGCGGGCCCATCACCATGACCTTGCCGCGGTCGGAATGGTTATCGGGGTGCACATCGGCGCGATGTATCTGCCGTCGCTCGTCACGGGGATATTGGTGGACAAACTCGGACGTACTCCAATGGCTATCGCCTCCGGGGTCACCCTGCTCTTGGCCGGAGTCACTGCAGCCTTCGCGCCGGGGGAATCCCTGGGCCTGCTGATCCTGGCCCTCGCCCTGCTCGGCATGGGCTGGAACTTCGGCCTGATTGCCGGCACGGCACTGGTAGTCGATAACACGTCGCCGGAGATCCGTCCCCGCGTCCAAGGCAAGATCGACGTGCTGGTTGCCCTGGCCGGGGCCGGAGGCGGAACCTTGTCCGGCGTGATGATGGCCGGCGCCGGCTACGCCGCACTCGCCCTTTCCTGCGGCATCCTGGCCTTGCTGCTGATCCCGGTGCTGTTCTGGGCCCGGCGTAGCAAGGCAGTGGAAAGGTACTAGTCGCGGACAGCGGCTACGGCTTCAATTTCGACGAGTTGGTGGTCGTAACCCAGCACTGTGACGCCCAGCAAAGTACTGGGGGCGTCGTGGCTGCCGAGGGCATCCCGGACTACTTCCCAGGCGGTGACCAGGTCCGCTTGGGCACTGGACGCAACCAACACCCGCGTGCTGAGGACGTCCTTGAGTGTCGCCCCGGCGGCCTTCAGCGCAAGCTCCAGGTTGGCCATGCACTTGGCCGCCTGGCCGGCATAGTCGCCGATGGCCGCCGTCGAACCGTCTACCTCCAGCGGGCAGGAGCCCGCTAGGAAGATGAGCCTGGCGTCCGCGGGTGCCGTGGCGGCGTAGGCATACTCCGCGGCGTCGGACAGCTGGGTGGAGCGGATGAGGGTTACCAAGGAGGACTCTGCGGAAGCTGACATGGATGCAGTCTAAGCGGGCGCTAGATCGACACCGAAGACCGAGCGATCTACAAAACCACCAGGCGCTGCAGGCTCACCGGGGCGACAAAACAGCAGCAGCGCGTTCGAGCGCACCCGGCACGATGGAGTAGTAAGCCCAGACGCCGCGCTTCTCGCGGTGCAGGATGCCGGCGTCGACCAGGATCTTCAGATGGTGGGACACCGTTGGCTGCCCGAGGCCGATCGGCTCGGTGAGGTCGCACACGCAGGCTTCTTTGTTCTCCTGGGCGGCGATCAGTGAGACCAGGCGCAGTCGGGTCGGCTCGGCCACGGCCTTGAGCAGCTGGGCGAAGCGCTGGGCGTCTTCGATGCTCAGCGCTTCAGAAGTCAGCGGGGTGCAGCAGGCCTCGACGGCGGGAGCGGGAACTGTCAGTGCAGAGGTCACCTGCCCATTATGCACAGATTGACAGGTATCGATATATCCCGGGATACTCGACATCGAAGGATATCGATATTCTTCAATGCAGTTCGCCCTGTCGATGTCCCGTACCGATGTCCCGCCGAGGAGCTTTGTGAGCACGTCCACCGCACCACCCCAGACCGGTCAGGTCACCGGCCGGCTTTCGACGCTTGACCGGTTCCTGCCGGTGTGGATCCTCGCCGCAATGGCCGTCGGGCTGCTGCTGGGCCGGTTCGTTCCGGGCATCGGTCCCGCGCTGGACTCGGTGAAGGTGTCCAATGTGTCGCTGCCCATCGCCGTCGGCCTGCTGGTGATGATGTATCCGGTGCTGGCCAAGGTCCGCTACGACGAAACCTCGCGGGTGATTGCCGACCGGAAACTGATGATCACCTCTCTGGTACTGAACTGGGTGGCCGCACCGGCGTTTATGTTCGCCCTGGCCTGGATCTTCCTGCCGGACCTGCCCGAATACCGCACCGGGCTGATCATTGTCGGCCTGGCCCGCTGCATCGCCATGGTGATGATCTGGAACGACCTGGCCTGCGGTGACCGCGAAGCCGCCGCCGTGCTGGTCGCCATCAACTCCGTCTTCCAGGTCCTCGCCTTCGGCGCCTTGGGTTGGTTCTACCTGCAGGTCCTACCCGGCTGGCTCGGCCTGGAAACCACCAGCGCCGGCTTCTCCTTCTGGGCCATCACCGCCAGCGTGCTGGTTTTCCTGGGCATCCCGCTGCTGGCCGGCTTCCTCACCCGCACCCTCGGTGAAAAGGCGAAGGGCCGCGACTGGTACGAGGGCACCTTCCTGCCGAAGCTTGGCCCGTGGGCGCTCTACGGCCTGCTGTTCACCATCGTGCTGCTGTTCGCCCTGCAGGGGGATGAAATCACCTCGAACCCGCTCGACGTCGCCCGCATTGCCCTGCCGCTGCTGGTCTACTTCCTCGTGGTCTTCGGTGCCGGCATGCTGCTGGGCAAACTCCTGGACCTGGGCTACGCCCGCACCACCACGCTCGCCTTCACCGCTGCGGGAAACAACTTCGAACTCGCCATCGCCGTGGCGATCGGCACCTACGGCGTGACCTCCGGGCAGGCGCTGGCCGGCGTCGTCGGCCCCCTGATCGAAGTCCCCGTCCTGGTCGCCCTGGTCTACGTCGCCCTTTGGGCACAGAAGAAATACTGGCCCGCCGCCACCCCTGCCGCCTCTACAAACGCCTCCACAGAAAAGACGAACCGATGAGCACCGAAACCGCAGCCAAGCCCTCCGTCCTGTTCGTCTGCGTGCACAACGCCGGACGGTCGCAGATGGCCGCCGCGTACCTGCGACACCTCGGCGAGGGGCGGATCGAAGTCCGGTCCGCCGGATCCGCGCCCGCCGACTCGGTCAACCCTGCCGCCGTCGAAGCCATGGCCGAAGAGGGCATCGACATGTCCGCCGAGCTGCCCAAGGTGCTGACCACCGAGGCAGTGAAGGAGTCCGACGTCGTGATCACCATGGGCTGCGGCGACGCCTGCCCGATCTTCCCCGGCAAGCGCTACGAGGACTGGAAACTCGACGACCCCGCAGGCCAGGGAGTGGACGCGGTCCGACCCATCCGCGACGACATCAAGACCCGGATCACCGCACTCATCGCCGACCTCCTGCCGGCTTAGCAAAACCTTCGTACTCCTTGAGGAAAAGCACCAATGAACACTGAACTGTCCCAGCTTCCCGTCGCCGTCATCGGGTCCGGCCCCGTGGGCCTGGCGGCCGCCGCGCACCTGCTCGAACGCGGACTGACTCCGGTCATCTTCGAAGCCGGCGACGCGCCTGCCTCGGCCGTGCGCGCCTGGGGGCACATTCGGCTGTTCTCGCCGTGGCAGTACGACGTCGACGCCGCCGCCCGCCGCCTGCTCGCCGACACCGGCTGGCAGGAACCGGACGCCGAAACCCTGCCGACCGGCGCGGAACTCCTCGAGCAGTACCTGCAGCCGCTGGCTGCCGTGCCCGCCATCCGGAACGTGCTGCACACCAACAGCGAAGTTGTTGCCGTCAGCCGGGAAGGCCTGGACAAAACCCGCACCGGCGGGCGCGATACCACTCCGTTCCTGGTCCGTGTCCGGAACGCCGACGGCACAACCGCCGACCACCGGGTCCGCGCCGTCATCGACGCTTCCGGCACCTGGCACTCCCCGAACCCGCTGGGCTCGGCCGGACTCGCAGCACCGGGGGAGTCCGCCGCCTATGCAGAGGGCTTCATCACGGCGCCGCTGCCGGATGTCACCGGCCGGGACCGCGATCGGTTCGCCGGCAAGCACATCCTGGTGGTCGGCGCAGGCCATTCGGCGGCCAACACGCTGCTGGCGCTGGGGGAGCTGGCCGAGCAGGAACCGGACACCCGGATCAGCTGGGCCATCCGCCGGTCCTCGGCGGCCAGCGTGTACGGCGGCGGCGACCTGGACGGACTGCCGGCCCGCGGCGCGTTGGGCAGTCGGCTGCGGACCCTGGTTGAGGAAGGCCGCATCGAACTGCACACCTCGTTCACCATTACCGGCTTCAAGAGCTCCGGCAGCCTCGCCGTCATCGGGACCACTCCATGCGGGGAGACGCAGTTGGACGTCGACCTGCTGGTTCCGGCCACCGGCTTCCGGCCGAACCTGGACATGCTCCGTGAAATCCGGCTGGATCTGGATCCCGCCGTGGAAGCACCGCGGGCGCTCGGGCCGCTCATCGACCCGGAATTCCACAGCTGCGGCACCGTGACGCCGCACGGCGCCCGGCTGTTGTCCCACCCCGAGAAGGACTTCTACATCACCGGAATGAAGTCCTACGGCCGGGCCCCGACGTTCCTGATGGCCACCGGCTATGAGCAGGTCCGTTCCATCGCCGCGGCCCTTGCCGGGGACCAGAAGGCGGCCGACGACGTCGAACTCGTCCTGCCCGAAACCGGGGTCTGCTCCACGGACCTGGGCGGCAGCTGCGATACCGTGGCCAGCTGCGATACGGATGCCGCCGCTGCGCCTGCCGCCGAGTCCTGCTGCGGTGTGCCGGAGCCGGCAGCTACTACGCCCGCTGCTGAGTCCTGCTGTGGGACGCCGGAACCTGCAGCTGCTGTGCCCGCTGCTGAGTCCTGCTGTGGGACGCCGGAACCTGCAGCTGCTGTGCCCGCTGCTGAGTCCTGCTGTGGGACGCCGGAACCTGCATTCCTCGGTATTCCTACCGGACTGGAACACGGCCGCTCCGGAGAACGGGGGAACTAGTTCCGGGATACGATGCGGCAGTCCACCCGCTACTACGTCCCGGAAGGAACCGGCCGATGAACAACGCCGCAAAAGGGTGGCTGCTCCTGTCCGCCGCCATCCTGGCTGAAGTGACGGCGTCGCTCTCGCTCAAAGGTGCGCTGGAGCATGCCGGTCTCTATGCCGTGGTCGCGGCCGGCTATCTAGGCTCATTCATCCTGCTCGCCGGCGTCCTGCGCACCGGCATGGCCTTGGGCGTCGCGTACGGCGTCTGGGGTGCGAGCGGCGTCGCCTTGACCGCCATCGGCTCCCTGGTCTTCTTCGGCGAACCGCTCACCCTGCTGATGGGCATCGGCATTGCTGTTGTCATCGCCGGGGTGCTCTGCGTCGAACTCGGGTCACAAGCGGCACATGAGAAAGCCGAAACCGCGTAATGGCCTACCTGTTCCTGATCGGCGCGATCGTCTTCGAGGTGGCCGGCACCGTCTGCCTCCGTCTCGCCGTCGACGACAAGCGCTGGTACGCCGGAGTCGCCGTCGGCTATCTGGTGGCGTTCGGCATGCTCACCCTCACCCTCGCCCACGGGCTGCCGCTGGGCATCGCCTACGGGATCTGGGCGGCGGCCGGCGTTGCACTGACTGCGGTTATCGGCAGGGTCTTATTCAAGGAACCCTTCACCTGGCTGATGGGCCTGGGAATAGTCCTTATTGCCGGCGGTGTGCTGCTCATCGAACTGGGCGGTGTGCACTGACGACAGCAGGATCAGTTGTCCCAGACGAAGGCGCGGGGCCCATTGCGGGTCCCGCGCCTCGGTGTTCCCTTGGCTGATTACTGCCAGGTCGGGCTCATGCCTTCCGGATAGCGGACACCGAATCCGCCGGTCGGAAGGATCTCTTTGATGCGGGCCAGGTCGGCATCAGTGAGACTGAGGTCAACGGCGCCGACGTTCTCCTCGACGCGCTTGGCACTGCGGGTGCCGGGGATCGGGACGATGTGTTCACCCTGTGCGAGCAGCCAGGCAAGGGCGAGCTGCGCCACGGTGGCGTCCTTGGATGCGGCGAGTTCAGTCAGCTTACGGGTGGCGTCGACGTTCTTCTCGAAGTTGCCGGGCTGCCATCGGGCGTCCCAGCTGCGCATGTCGGTCTCGTCATACTCGGCTGCCGGCTTCGCGGTGCCGGTGAGGAACCCGCGCCCGAGGGGTGAGTAGGGCACGAACCCGATGCCGAGCTGGTTCAGGACGGGGAACAGCACCTCCACGTCGCGCTCGAAGAGGGAGTACTCGGTCTGAAGGACCGAGACGGGCTGCACGGCATGGGCGCGGCGCAAGGTCTCCGGGCCAGCTTCGCTGAGACCGAAGTACTTCACCTTGCCGGCATCGATAAACTCCTTCACGGTCCCGGCGACATCCTCGATGGGAACGCTGGGGTCCACCCTGTGCTGGTAGAGCACATCGATGTGGTCTACGCCGAGACGACTCAAGCTGTTCTCGACGACGTCGCGGATGTGTTCCGGGCGGCTATCGAAACCGCCGTCGCGCGTGAAGCCGAACTTCGTGGCGATGACAACCTCGTCACGGAAGCTCTTCACGGCCCGGCCAACGATCTCCTCGTTCGCACCCCAGCCGTACAGCTCGGCTGTATCAAAGAACGTCACGCCCAGCTCATGCGCTTTCTGGATCGCAGAAATGCCTTCCTGCTCATCACCGGGACCGTAGGCAAGCGAGATGCCCATTGAGCCGTAACCAATGGCGGAAGTGGTCAGGCCTTGGCTGCCCAGAGTGCGTGTCTGCATGATGTCTCCTCTTTCGTGGATCGAGCGGCGCCGGAAGGGCTGGTGCGCCGTTGAGCCGGCGACGAATGGCTACCCATCGAGGTCCCGACGGCGAAAACCAGTGAAACCGATCAGTAGGAACACAGCGGTGACGGCGGAGATTCCCGCCAACCCGGCCCATCCTTCGTCGTCGACGGAAACGTTGGGAACGTGCCGGAACGGGCTGATAGCCAGTACCCAGTCCCAGAGCCTGAACGTCGGGCCCAGCAACGTGAGCACGAAGGAAATAAAAACACCGGCCCAGGACGCGATTACCACCTGCGGTCGCGCACCGACGACCGCCACCGAAACGGCGGTGGCCGTCCACATGGCCGGAACGGTTACCACGGCCTGCAGGAGAACCTTGCCGGCGTCGATGCCCAGGTCTCCGGAGGCCAGCACCGTGATGATGGCTCCTGCCAGGAGCAGGTAGATGGTTGGTGTGGCCAATGCGAGCATGACGTTTGCCGTGAAGTAACGGGAGCGCGGAACGGCGGCGGCCAGAACGGGCTCCAGCCGGCCCGCGAGCTCCTCGGTCCGCACCTTCTGCAGGATCTGCACGCCGGGAATGGCCGCAATGATTCCGGCAAGGCTCAGAATCGTCACCAGGAAGGCCGGCGCGAGAGCCTCCGGCGTGGCGGCACCGGAGGCGAGAACCGAGGCGGCAGCACTGTCACCGCTCAGGATGTCCTTAAAGGAGCGGGCAAAAAATCCGAAGACCACCCCGATAATCATGAATGCAATGGTCCATGTCAGGATCGGGGCGCGGTTCAGCCGGACCGCCAGGCTCCATGGAGTTCCAACTCTGCCCCGGGCCGGGCCGGGATCGGGAACGATGGCCCCCTGCCCGAAGTCGCGCCGCGACTGCAGCAGGAAGGCTACACCGAGCAGGACCAGGGCGAGGGCCACTGCGGGAAGCAGCGGCCACCAGTGGTTGCCGCTGGCCGGCCGGGTTTCGGTCATCCAACTTAACGGATTGGTCCAGGACATCCAGTCCGGTGCCTCCACCGAATACAGGAATCCGCGCAGCAGGAACAACGCGCCGAAGGTGCCCACGGCCAGCGAGTTGGCCGTCCGCGCATCGGATCCTAGCTGCGCGGTCACAGCGGCGACCGCAGCAAACATCCAACCGGTGGCAGCGAACGTTGCTCCCAGCAGCAGGGAGGCATTCCAGCCGCCGCCGCACCAGGCAGTGACGACCCCGGCGACGGCTCCGAGAGCCGCCGAGCCGATCAGGGCCAGGCTGACTCCCGCCAGCAGGCGGCTGCCCCGGCCCAGCACACCGGATGCCAGAAGCTCGGCCTGTCCGGAGTCCTCCTGGCCCCGGCTGGACCGGGTGACGGTGAAAATCGATCCGAGGGCGGCGAGGAAACCGCCCAGGGCGAGGCTGCGCCAGGCATTGAAACCGTCGTCGGTGCTCAGATCGTAGGCCGGTCCGAAGATCAGGCCCAGTGCCGGGTTGGAGCCAATGGCAAGCGCTAGTCCGAGGCGGTCCTGCTGGGTGGGAAAGACCCATGGGTAGACGAGTACGGAGGACGCAGAGAGTGCCGTCGCGATCAGGATCCACGGCACAAAGCTACGTCCGTCGAACCGGACAGTAGCACGCAGCAGCGGTCCGGTACCCGTCAGGGCGTTGCTCATGGGCGCGCCCGTGTGGAGGGGGCGTCGTCCTCGTACAGCCGCAGGAAGAGGCTCTCCAGCGAGGGCGGTTCGACGGTCAGCGATGTGATGCCGAACGGGGTGAGTGCTGCCATTGCCTCACCCACCCGTGCGGACTCCACCACAGCCGTGAGTTTGCCGCCGTCCAGGTGCACGTCCTCGAATGCGGCCAGCTGGCCGGGCTGTGGGTCACGTTCCAGAGTGGCGTGGACGGCGGCGGTGGTATGCCCGCGAAGCTGGGCCAGTGTCCCTTCCTCCACGATCCGTCCGTCCCGGATAATGCTCACCCGGTCCGCGAGGGTTTCGACTTCGGCGAGGATATGGCTGCTGAGCAGCACCGTGGTGCCGCGTTGCTTTGCCTCGCCGATCACTTCCTGGAAGACGTTCTCCATCAGCGGGTCCAGACCGCTGGTTGGCTCGTCAAGGATTAGGAGCTCGACGTCGGAGGCCAGGGCGGCGACGATGGCTACCTTTTGCCGGTTACCCTTGGAGTACTGACGGCCCCGCTTCGCGGGATCCAGCTCAAACCGCTGGATCAGTTCCGCCCGCCGCCCCTCGTCCAGGCCGCCGCGGAGCGATCCCAGCAGGTCGATGGCCTCGCCGCCGGTCATGCCCGGCCACAACGCGACATCGCCCGGCACATAGGCAAGCCGGCGATGCAGCGGCACGGCCTCTCGCCACGGATCCTTTCCCAGGACCTGCAGGGCTCCGGCGTCGGCCTTCAACAGCCCTAGGAGCACACGGATAGTTGTTGACTTCCCGGCGCCGTTTGGCCCTAGGAAACTGTGCACCTGCCCACGCTGAACTTGGAGGTTCAGCCCGTTCAGAGCCTGGAATTTCCCGAAAGATTTGTCGAGGCCCTGAACACTGATGGCCAACTCCGCGCTCATAGCCTCCCCGTTCTCTAGCCGTCCTTACAGTTAGTGTGCTGGTACATCCACCATGGTGACCAATGTTTTCCTCTGCCTGCCTGCCTCTGGCGGCAATTCTGAACTGGACATGCCTCGTCATCACCACATGGGAACTTCACAAACGCTGGCCGGGATCAAGGCTCGTTATCGACGACGACAGCGCCGTCCCGTTCATGGTTACCAGTACCAGTACGGACAAAGCCAAAGTGGTCGTATAAGTTCCGAAGTCGGAAACCGTCGACGCGAGCCAAAACCGGACGAATGCCGGATAGCGACGCAGGGTCGGCTCTACCTCTTTGGCACCGCCGCCCCTCATTGCGGCTCGTCGGGAAAGAAAAGGTCCTCGATGGTGCAGTTGAAGACGCCGGCGATCCGAAAGGCCAGCGGCAGCGACGGGTCAAAACGTCCGCGTTCGATGGAGATGACGGTCTGGCGGGATACGCCCAACGCGTCAGCGAGCCGCTGTTGGGACCAGGCCAGGCGCTGGCGCGACTCATGCACCAGGTTCTTCACGTCAGCCTTTCCGCCGGAGCACCAGGTACCGGATGCCGAAGGAGGCGAAGCCCAGAGCGATCACAGCGGGAAGGATGAGCTTCAGATCTACGGAAAAGTCCTTGGGAATGAAGGCCAGAACGGTAGCCGCGACCCCAAGCACCATGATCAGATCCATGAAGGAACCCGCAGCAGCCTTGTCGATCCACCCGGATTCGACGGAGTCGTCAGGACGTTCGGTTGCTCCTATCAAAGTGTTCCGGTCCACGACCAGGACATAGACCAGGGCCACAGCCGGCATCGCGATGCAGGCGGCAAAGACCCAGAAGCCGAGCGCAGGATTCGATCCACTGATTCCGGCCAGGACGGACACCCAACCTCCTGCTGCTCCAAGGGCTAATCCACAGGGAACAGCGATGGCTGCGGCCGGTACGCGGCCGGTTCCAAACTTGGCATATCCCCACTTCGTACGCGTTGGCGCAACGGACATTTCCGGCCTCCTCGGATGTACAGCTCGCTTTACACGTCTAGTTAGCTTTACAGGTTTGCCGCTGTCAAGAGTGTTGAGGCGGCCCCGGATCTCGGACTTAACCTGGCGTGTGGCAGAGACTGCCATCCGTCACCGGCACTGTACGATCCAGTGATCTTCTCTGGTTAGTAACACTTGGCACCGAGCCGGACATGTAGAGGTATGGGGACAACACGAAGCTCTAAGGAACGCGAGGCCCGCTTCGCCGCGCTCTACGCGACAACATACGGTGACGTCCTGCGCTTTGTGCAGCGCCGGACGGAATCGCACCGGGCCGAAGACGTAACCCATGAAGCCTTCATGGCAGCATGGCGCCGGCTGGATGACCTGCCTCGGGAGCCAGGGGACGCGCGGGCATGGCTGTACGGCACGGCCCGCAACTGTCTGCTCAACGATCAGCGTTCCCGTGCGCGCCAAGGTGCCCTTGAGGTTCGGATAGCCTCCCATATCCCGGAATTCATTGATCCGGAGGACGACTTGGTTGCCCTCCAAGTGGACCTGGCGGCCGCTTGGAGCAGGGTCCGGCCCGAGGACCGGGAAGTGCTGTCGCTCGCAGTGTGGGAAAACCTGACCTCTCCGCAGGCCGGCCGCGTACTGGGAATCTCTGCGGCCGCCTACCGTATCCGTCTCCACCGCGCACGCCAGTCCCTGCACCGTGCCCTTCGGCACCGGGCGCCGGACTACTCGACCTTGGAGGAATTGATATGAAACCCGATACCTATCTCAGGGCCCTGCGCACGCTGGACCCGGCACCGCGTTCCGCACCGGACGGCGAATCCCGACAGCGGTACGAGACGGGACTGCAGCAGATCCTTGCCACCGATCCCACAGCCGGGGCGGGCACAACAGCCGAACGGATCGAGCCGGCCCCGCGTCGGCAGCACCGGCGCACCCGCTGGATAGCGGTACCGGCCGTCGCGGCGGTCCTGGCGGCCGCCGTCGTACTGGCCCCGAACCTGCTTAGCGCGGAAAATGCTTACGCTTCCTGGACACCCGTCCCTGAGACCCTGACCGACGCAGACCTGGCCACCACGGAAAAGGCATGCCGCGAGCAGGGCCTGAACATCGACTCTCCGTCACTCGACATCGCCGAGCGCAGGGGGGAGTGGGTGGTGCTCCTTTACGCCGGAGCGAACGATACCTCCGCGGACTGTCTGGCGCATGTGCCGGTAGGCAGCGGCCGGGCGGACGACGTCGCAACCTCGGGCAACGGCGGAAAAGGTGCAGTGCCCGTCGGGGATCAGTTCACGCAGGGTCCCATCACCGAATACAACGACCGCAGGACGCTGATCAGCCGGCCGCGGCCTACGGTTTCCCTCACCCAGGGCCAAATCGGGGACAACGTTGTCGGCGTAACCATTCACACGGCCGATGGGCAGCAGGTCCAGGCCTCCCTCGAAGACGGCCGGTACGTTGCCTGGTGGCCGGGAACCGCGTTCGGTTCCGAGCTTGAGGGCAACGGCGGCCCCGCACCTGACCTCGCCTACACCATCACCCTTCGTGACGGGACGGTCCTGCACGACGCCGAACCCACCAGCCCCTGAGGGGTACCTCCGTACGGGTACCAGGCCCTTCGTACGCATCGGCTAGGTGGGACGGTCCAGGATGCTCAGTGCCCGATAGATGGTTGTGTGGATAGGTGCAGGGGTATTGTGCTTCGCGGCGATACGGGCGAGGGCGCCGTTTTGTTCTTCGAGTTCGGAAGGGCGTCCCGCGATGAGGTCGCGCTGCATGGAAGCGGTGCTGTCGGGCGTGAATGCGTCGTACTGGGCCATTGTCGTTTTCACGTCATCCTCGGTGAGGTTCACTCCAACCGCTGCGGCGATCGTGGCGACTTCACGCATGGCGTCTTCAACTAACGTCCGCGTGCCCGGATGGGTCCGCGTTTCACCCACGTTTTTACGGCACAGCGCTCCGATGCCGCCGTAGGAGGCAATGAGCATGAACTTCCGCCACAGGTCGGTGGTGATGTCGTCAGAGATACGGGTGCTGATGCCGGCTGAAATCAAAGCGGCGGCGACGGCCTTTACCCGAGCAGTCGGGGTGCCGTTGAGCTCGCCGAGGGTGACGGCAGGATTCCCGCCCACGTGATGGACGTGCCCGGGTTCGACGAGGTACGAGATGATCATGCACAGCCCGCCGAGAGCGTGCCCGCTTCCGGCGGCGGCTTCGATCTGCTCGGATGCGGTGACACCGTTCTGCAGCGGCAGCACCGGGGTATCGGGTCCGAGGAGCGGCAGTGCGGTTTCCACGACGGCGCGGACCTGGCCTGCTTTGCAGCCTAGGATGACGGCGTCGCACACCCCGATGGCTGCAGCGTCCGTTGAAACACCGGCCAGCGCGATGAATTCATCCCGTCCGTCGCCCGAGGTGAGGTGAATCCCATGGTCGGAAAGGGGATCGACATGGCGGGGCGTAACCAGGAGGTGGACGTCGTGGCCTGCCCGGGACAGGGCGGCGGCGAAGTAGGCGCCGACTCCGCCGGCGCCGACGATTCCGATCTTCATGATTGTGTGGTTGGTAGGTTGCGCATGCGGCTAAGGATAACCATGACGGGAAGGCAGTCGCTCCCCACCGGAGCATCACCGCCCTACCGAGCTTTCCTCCGGGAATGACATCGGCAATGTGGCAGACTCTGCGGACGCCACTTATTCAGGTACTTAACGCCTCGCCATCCACCACCGAGAAGAAGCGCCAGCTGCTGGCAGCGCTTACGGAAACTTATGCCCGGGTTATGGAGATTCGGCCGGACACTATTCGGGTTGTTCTTCACGAGCTGCCCCGTGAGAATTGGTCGGTCGCCGGAGTGACCCTGGCGGACTCCGGCCAGGATGAATCCGTCCGGGCCGGCTGACGACAGTCGCCGTTCCCCACCGGCAGCGGATGCGTCCCAGCCCGTTAGGGCCAGTCGACCGGGTACGGCGATTCCATTTCCTTCGGCCGACTGGAGCGCTCGGACTCTGAACTATCCACCCCACCTTGGGCGGCCGCTAAAGAATCCTTCGATGGGGCACAGATTCAAGGTTTAGAGGTGCTTCTTCATTTTCGTGGTCACTATTTCGTAACCCATCGATTCGTAGAGTCCTCGGGCGCCGTGGTTGAATCCGAAGACGCTGAGTCCAAGGGTGTGGGCGCCTTGGGAACGCGCGTAGTCTTCGGCCAGCTTCATTGCCTTCCTGCCTAGCCCTTTGCCGCGATGCTCCTCATCAACGACTATGTCCCACACCCACCAAGAGCGATGATCTTCAGAACTGTCAGTTCCAACCCAAAGGTAGCCAATGGTTGTGCCGGTACCGTCAAGAACATCGAACACGGCATTATCTGTGGTTGGAATGTTCTCAGGAAACGCGGCATCTAGGCTCTCATAAGCGCGCCGATGTGCCTCTTGCGGGGATTCGCCTGTCGTAATGAGATCAGATGCGTATTCAGTGCGGCTTCGTTCCATCCAGGCAGGGAATTGTTGGGCGCGGAGAGGGACGAGCTGAACAGTCATTTGATCAGCTTGACAGTAAGATGCAGGAGCGGCAAAAGCCGTTACCGAGATCCTCGCGGAGAGATTGAGAGCGTCTCACGAGCGATGGAATCAGAGACAACTGCGACGAATCCATGGCGCGGGAGGAACGTCTGCTCTCCCAGTACAGTGGCCACCAACGGCACCTCGGACTGGTCATTGTGCCCTTTCGGAACGGCCGGGCAGTGGAGAAGCCCCCGGAGACAGGGAATGAGTTATGCGGCTGCCGTGGGTTATCGTTCCCGGATGATGTTTGAAACCGACCGCCTTGAAGCCCGCCACTTTGTGGAGAGGATCTGGAGGACTTTGCAGCGCTCTGCGCGGATCCGGCGGTCATGCGGTTCGTCGGTGACGGGACGACATTGGACCGGTTCGAAGTCGCAGGATGGATTCAGGTCTGCAAAGAAAAGTATGCGAAGCGCGGCTATGGCACCTCAGCCGTCTTTGAACGGGACAGCGGCGAATTTGTCGGCTATTGCGGCGTCATCCGTGCGCCCGGCCAGGACTTCGACGAACTGATATACGTTTTCCATCAAAGGTTCTGGGGCAAAGGTTATGCCACCGAAATTGGCCGGTCGATGCTCGCCTACGTCTTTGAGGTCTCTCATCTGGAGTTCATCTCCGCGACGATCGATGCCGGTAACGAGCAGTCGAAACGGGTAGCGCGCAAGATCGGAATGGCGGAGCGGCCGTTTCCCGACGACGAGGTGAGCTACTGGACTATCGATCGCCCTGACGACTAACGGTCCTGGCCCTCGACGCCGATAGCCCCTTGTCTCTTCCCCGCCGCATGCAACGAAGAGCGGTACCGCACCTCCGTCAGGGTGGAGCCGGAGAAGGACTCTTCTTTGGTTGCTCCGTCCGGGGACATTCCCCTTCGTTCGTAGAAGGTTCTTCCGCGCTGGTTGGAATCCAGCACCCACACCGAGACAACGGTGTGTCCGCTTTCGCGCAGCTGGTTCAGCGCTGCCTCCCACAAGCGGCGCCCGACTCCCGTGCCGACAAATTCCTCCAGGAGGTAGAGGGCCGTGACCTCTCCGACCTGAGGGTCGGCGTCGTCGTCGCTGCTGCTGTCCGCATGGGAAAACCCCACGACGTTCGAGCCGATCACGGCCAAATGTGGTTGCGGCACCCGCCCTTCATGGATCATTCGCTTCCATCCCGCAGCTCTCCGCTCAATGTCCAGTGCGTCGAGGAGGGAATCGGGCATCAATCCGCGATAGGCCCATTGCCATGCGTGGACATGGACGCGAGCGAGGTTGTGGGCGTCATTTTCGGTGGCTCGGCGGATTTCAACGGCTGGCATGGGCATT
Organism: Arthrobacter sp. zg-Y844; assembly: GCF_024385465.1. Lineage (GTDB taxonomy): Bacteria > Actinomycetota > Actinomycetes > Actinomycetales > Micrococcaceae > Arthrobacter_B. The sequence goes on along the minus strand of NZ_JANFLS010000002.1, from coordinate 676,645 downwards.
AGTCAACAATGAGAAGGCTATTTGCGCTAGGAGTTTCTTTGGCGCACAGGGGGATATTGCCGCGGGCCCGTGATTGGACGGTTGCGCCATTAGTTAGGGTGTCTAAAGTAAGGCCGTCCCACGGGCACAAAGTGACAGTGGTCGGCACACTCCGGTTTTCGGGTACCACCATGGGGGAATCAGCATGAACAAGCACGTCGTCGCACCTTGTCTTGCAGCGCTGCTGCTCGTTACGGCCTGTGCTCCGTCGTCGCAGGATCCAGCCTCTTCAACCGACGGGGCCGATGCGTCCCCGTCCCGGACGTCCGCCCCTGTTTCGGCGAGCCCCTCCCGGACACCCGAGCCCACCGCGACTGAGCGGCCAACGCTGGGCAAGCCCGCCTCCTACGAGGAAGGCTTTTCCTACGCGACCGGTGCCCTACCGGCGCGGTGGCTGAGCCAAGCCGGTTGGTACGCCCAGAAAGGGGCCGGGGCGGAGGTCATCGGTGACCTGACTGCCTTCGTTGAGCAGGATATGCAGACCCGGGACCAGACCCTCGTGGTGACCGACAGCGCCGGCGACATCCTGTATCGGTCGCCGTCCCTCGGACTGGACCCGGAACAGCGCGTCGAGCCGTCCCTGGACCGGGTGCGGCAGAACGGGCAGGAGTTCTTCACGTTTTACCAGATCGGCGTGCCGCTCCAGCCAGGCGCCGGTCAAGGTGCTGCACCCGTTGCCCAGTTGATCGTCGTCGACGCGGCGGGGAAAGCAACGGCCGTCGAAGAGGATATGACCGGCTACCGTCCGACGTCGACGCATGACGGTAACGGTGCGCTGGCCTTCACCGCCACCGACGGCGGCCTCGGCATGCAAAGCGGCGTCGCAGCCGGCCCGGACAGCGCCGGTTTTGTCCGGGTGCTCAATGCCGAGATAGGACTGCTGGAACCGATTCCGGAACTTGAGGGGCAGTCCTGGCTGGCCCGGATCGACGGGGTGGACGTGTACCGCTCACCCCGGGCAGCGAACCCGCAGCAGGGTCTGCCGGAGGCAACGCTCAGCATTGGCGAATGGTCGATGACGTTCGCGGACCATCCGTCCGGGTCCATCGTCTTGGGCTCCACGTTCGTTTCCGTCCGCAAAGTAGACGAGACGTGCGAGTCCGTCGACGTGCACACCGGGCAACCGGTTGTCTTCGAGGGCGCGGCACAGGGATGCGCCTTCCCGGCGGCCCGGCTGCCCGGATACGCGACAGCGGCCAGCCCGAATGGTGAGCTGTACCTGATGCACTGGCAGAACGAACAGGGCGTTGACGCGCAGTGGGTGGTGAATCTGAGGACGGGGGAGCAGAAGCGGATCGACCCGGCGTCGGACTTTTACCCCGCCATGGTCTCCGACGCGGGCGAGGTGTACGGCACGAACTCCGCCGGGGATAGAACCGGGTACCTGAAGTTCCCGGAGCAGATGGCGCCGCAGTTCGACGAGGTGAAGCGTGACCTCCCCACGGCGATCACCAGTGAGGGCCTGGCAATGTTCAAGTACGAGGACCTGCCGACCTATTTCGCGCTGCCGGTGGACTAGCGGAAACCTGGCTCAATGGCAGGCGACCGGCTGCTGCTCAAACCTGGTGGGCCCCACGGGCACGTAACCGCTGAGCTCGTTGCCGTCGGCGTCGACCTGCACCGTGTATTCACTGTCTTCAACCAGCCGATACCCGTTGGGGGTGGAGGCGCCGCCGACGGTGAGCAGCCCGCCGGACGCGGTCCATTCCAGGGTGTAGTTGCCGGCCTCGATCGGCCGGTAGCCGTCGTCGCTGTTCCACTCACCGGCCAGCCTGCCGATTCCGTGGCTGCCGACCGCGTAAACCTTGCCGCTTCCTGACATGAGGAAAGCGGACTCACGCACTGCGGCGCGGCAGCCCTCCGGTCCCTGGGGATCCAGAATGAAGCTCTCGGTCCCTGCGTCGAGCAGCGATCCGACGGCGATTCCGACTCCCGCGACGGCGGCCGCCAGCAGTGCCGGAACGGGGGAGTGCAACCGGGGATTCTTGCGGTCGCCGACGCGGTTCCGAGAGCCGAACCACCGAATCGCCACGGAGGCCAGCAGCAGCGCGGCGGCCGCCAGCCAGGGGCTGACGACGTGGGAGCCGATCACGAGGATCCAGCCGGTGGCAGATGACAGGACTAACGCGAGCCCAAGCAGCAGGCAGGCGCCGGGCACCACAAACCGCAGCGCAACTGTCCGGTAGCGAGGTTCGTTGGAGTCCACCGGTTACAAGCTTTCCCGGAGCCACGCGTTTGCCCGGGCGACGGCTTGCCCGATCTCGTCCGTGGGCCGGCCGTTCAATAACGCAAACGCGACTTGCTGCAGCCGGAAGGTGTTCCGCCGGATGGCAGCACGGCGCACTTCCGCGGCGCCGGCTATCAGCGGCAGCTTGTCCCATCCGTTCCAGACACCGATGCAGGCAAGATCCGTGGAGCGGTCGCTCCGCGACGCCAGATCCCAATCCAGTACCCCGACTATGCGGTTCCCTTCCCAGAACACGTTGTGTCCTCCGAGGTCACCGTGGGCGAACACGTCGCGGACCGGTTCGAGGTTCGCCAAGGCGGCGACGGCGTCCGCCGCCCGCCCCTGAACGTCCTGATCGAGACGCGGCAGAACCTCCTCGCATTGGATCCGATACCAGTCCGATCCGCCGCAGAAGGCCAGGGGCTCGGCCAGCAACCCTTCGAGCGGCTCAGCGGCAATGGAGGATACGGAGTTGAGCAGGTCTTGGAGCTGGCCGGGGTCGCCTTCTCCTGCCGGGCAGGGTCCGCCGGGGATCAGCCGGGTAGCGACAGCCGAAAACCCCTCGAGCTCCACGACTGGTCCCAAGGACCAGGGGAGCAGGAAGCCGATCGAGTCCGGGATGCTGTCCACCAGCTGCTGCCGCTTCCGCATGGCGGCCGCTGTGTCCGGGTCCCGTGCAATTCGAACGGCGGCGGTGCCGTCCAGCAGGACCACAGTATGGGCTGACCCTATGTCCACAGTCAGGCGGGGCGCTGCTTGGGCAGCGGGCGGCAGCCCTTCAACGGCGGCATCCACGAGGATATGTAGTGTGCGGCTCTCGATTGTCCCCATGGTCCGAACCTAACAGGGTGGTCAAACGGTCCTAGGACGCTACTCTGATCCGGGCCCCGGCCGACTCACAATCAGACCCGTTACGGTCGGTCCGCAGCCGCCCGCTGGCGCCCGGCATGGGAGCGGGCCTTCATCCGGTTGCCGCACACTGCCATGGAACACCACTTGGCGGTGCCCGGCCTGCTCCTGTCGATGAGGAAGAGGTTGCACTCGTTGTTGGCACAGGGACGCAGTCGGCCTGGTAACTCCCGGACAACACGGGACCAGGCAAGCGCCGCACGGAAGGCTATCCGCTCGTCCTCCGGCGCACGCACTTCCCAGTGGAGTCCCTGCGGAGTTACCCGGGGGATCAGGACTCCGTCGCCCAGTGCTGTCGAAAGACGGGACAGTGCGTCGCCGGATCCCCGGACCGCGTCCTGCAGGCACTCCCGCATCCGTCGAAGATGTGCAAGCTCGGCTTGAGAGCCCGTACCTCCGTAGCGTGCAACGAACTCGACGCAGGAGGCGCCCGCGAGTCCATCCGTGGGACGGCCCGCGACAACGGGTGTGCTGTTCAGCAGCGCCAGCAGCAGGTCTTCATCCTCGACCATCGGGTTCCTTTCTCGGAGGACGGCACACTTTCCAGGGGTTACGCGGGTGCGCTGAACGAGTTCCATGCTACCGTCCCATAACCAGTAAAACGATTGTTAGGGGTTAGTCCATGGTTGCCGTTCATCACCGCACCGTTTCCGTCAACGGGCTAGACGTGTTTTACCGCGAAGCCGGCCCCGTGGACGCCCCGGTGCTCCTGCTCCTGCACGGATATCCCACAAGCTCGCACATGTTCCGCCACCTCATCCCCAGGCTCGCCGAACAATACCGGGTGATCGCCCCGGACCATATCGGCTTTGGCCGCTCGTCAGCGCCGTCGGTCGAGGAGTTTACGTACACTTTCGACGGGCTGGCCGAGGTGACGCGTGCTTTCCTGGCTGAACTCGGCGTGGACGCCTATGCGGTCTACACCCAGGACTACGGCGCCCCCATCGCCTGGCGGCTGGCGCTGGCCAACCCGGCAGCGGTGGAAGGCGTGATTTCGCAGAACGGCAACGCCTACGAAGAGGGTTTTGTGCCCGACTTCTGGGCTCCCATCTGGGCCTACGGTGCGGACCCTTCGCCGGAAAACAAGGCGGCCCTGCGCCCGGCCTTGGGCCGGGAGGCAGTCGAGTGGCAGTACAAGCACGGCGTTCCGGACCCCACCACTGTGGACCCGGACGCCTGGGAGCACGATCTGGCGCTCCTGGCCCGCTCCGGCGTCGACGAGGCCCAACTGGCGCTCTTCGGCGATTATCACACCAACCGGGCGCTGTATCCGCCGCTCCACGAATGGCTGCGTTCCACCCAGGTTCCGGTGCTTGCCGTATGGGGACGGAATGACGAAATCTTCGGTCCGTCCGGAGCCGAAGCGTTCCGCCAGGACGTCCCCAGGGCCCGCGTGGAACTTCTCGACGGCGGCCACTTCCTCCTCGAGTCACACCTCGACGAGGTTGCGGACATCATCCTTGACTGGCGGTCCGGGTTCTAGCTGGCAGCGCCGCGGCACGACGACGGCGGGGCCGGGCCGCCGTCGTCGGAGAGCCCCACCGTCTACGATTCCCGGGGAAAGAACCATGAGAAGCTACCGCCGGTCCTGTTCTCGCGCTGCTGCGGGTGGGCGAGGGCCCTGAGAACGGACCGTCGAGGACGTGGTCGCCGGCGTTGGTCGGCTGCTGTGCGGGCTGGGATCTGCGGCCATGGACCCGGCATGACAAGATGGCCTGCATTGCTGTGTCTGTGAGGCCCAGCACTCACCAACCCTGAAGGAGCTCCGATGCCCGCTTCCGAAATGCGTTCGAAAACGCTTGAATACTCCCCTGCAGAACGGGACGTCGCACGCATATTCTCGCGGACCGGACTCGAGCACCTGCAGGCGCTTGCCGCCGGTGAGGTTCCCGGCCCGCCGATCAGCAGCCACGTGGGGCTGCGCCTCGTCAGCGTGAGCGAGGGGGATGTGGTGATGACGGCGGAACCGGACGAATCGCACTACAACCCGATCGGGTCCGTCCACGGCGGCTTTTTCGCCACCGTCCTGGACTCCGCCTGCGGCTGCGCCGTGCACTCCACGCTGCCGGCCGGCGCCGGCTACACCAGCCTCGAACTCAAAGTGTCCTTCCTGCGGCCCGCCACCGCGAACACGGGCACCGTCACCGCCCACGGATGGGTGACCAAGGCCGGACGCAACGCAGCGTTTGTCGAAGCAGATCTGCGCGACGCCGCCGGCCGGGTTCTCGCTACAGCGTCAAGCACCTGCCTGGTGGTGGGTCCCGAGCCGTCGGGAAGTTGAGCCGGCGGTGAGGGAGACGGTGACGAGGACGGCGCAAAGCAGCACGGATGTCAGCAGCAAGACCAGATAGGCCACCGTTACCAGCACCGCGACCGGTGCCGTTTCCCAGACCGCGGAAAGCGGCATCGAACTCAGGCTATTGAAACGAGGAATACCGCCCGGCTGATACCGGACAACCTCCGCGGAAGGGGCAATGCCGGAACACGCACCCTGGAACTGCTGGGCCCGATGGCCGGTTCCCTTGCCGGTGGAGCACTGGCCACCATCGATGTGGCCCTCCCGGTCGCTGCAGGCGGCGCCGTCTTCGTTGCCTGCACCGGGTTGGCACTGCTTCTGGTCCGCAGCTGCGAGGAAATGCCGCCCGAAAATGCCGCAGCGTTGGTCCCGCGAATAGGCTAGCCCGCCTGCACCATGGCCCGGTGAAGGGGAGCACGACGACGGCGTATCCGCTCCTCCTCAATCGTCAGGGGAGTGCGGGGCCGACGTCGCCGGATTCCGGATCCCCAGGAACGCGACCGCCCCGGCCGCCAGGAAAAGGACCGCGGTCACCAGCACCGTCTGCCGGAAGCCCGGAAAGTCCAGGGCGCTGCCGGACACGGTGCCGGCCAGCGCGATGGCAATGAGCCCGGCCACCCGCGACACGGCATTGTTGACCGCGGAGCCGATGCCGGCGTCGTCCTCGCTCAGTGCGCCGAGCACCGCGGAGGTCAGCGGCGCCACCATCAGCGCCAGGCCCAGCCCGCACAGCAGCAGCCCGGGCAGCAGCTCGGTAAGAAAGTCCAGCGGCGGCTGGACCATGAGCATAAGGAGGAACCCGGTCCCGCAGATCACCGGCCCGGCGGTCATAAATAGGCGCGGCCCGTAAATCCCGGCCAGTCTGCCGACGCGGGCGGACAGCAGCAGCATGGCCACCGGCAGCGCCAGGGCAGTGAAGCCGGCCGCCGTCGCGGAGAACCCCGCGGTCTCCTGCACGAAAACGGTCACGGCGAAGGTCCCCAGCGAGAGCCCGGCGTAAGCGCCCGCAGTGACCACGTTGCCGTAGCGGAAGTTCCGCGCCCGGAACAGGGACAGCGGCATCATCGGTGCCGGTGCTCGGGCCTCGCGCAGCAGGAACAGCACCAGGGCCAGCAGCCCTGCGGCCAGGGGAACGACGACGGCGGGATGCCCCCAGCCGAGCCGCTCCTGTTCGATCAGTGCATAGACAGGACCTGCCAGTCCGGCAACGGCCAGCACAACGCCGGGCAGGTCGAACGCGGCCCGCCTCGGTCCGCTGCTCTCCTGCAGGCCGGTCATCAGCAGCAGGCAGGCGGCCACCGGCAGGACGTTTACGGCGAAGATCAGCCGCCAGCTTCCCACGTCCACGAGCACTCCGCCCAGAAGCGGGCCGATGATCGCGGCCGTGCCGGTCCACGCCGTCCACCTGCCGATCGCGGCGGCCCGCGCGGCGTCGCGGTACGCCGTCGTAATGAGCGCCAGCGAGCCGGGCACCAGCAGTGCGGCGGTGATGCCCTGGATGCCGCGGGCGAGGATCAGGACGCCGGGTGCCCAGGCCAAGGCGCAGGCGAGGGAGGAGACCCCGAAGCCCAGGATGCCGATCCGCAGGATCCGCAGCCGGCCGAAGGAGTCCGAGAGTGAGCCGGCCAGCAGGATGAACGCCCCCAGGGTGAGCAGATAGGCGTTCACGGTCCACTGCTGGGTGGGCAGTCCGCCGCCGAGTTCTCCGCTGATGGCCGGCAACGCCACGGTGACGACGGACCCATCGAGGAAGGCCACGAAGGTGGCGAGAATGGCGACGGCCAGCAGCCGGGTGTTGCCGGAGGGGCTGCTGGCCGCGCTGGTCATGAACGAAATACTAAGGTGCCGGGCTCACCCGATCCCACAGCTCACAGCCGTGCTCGGCATCGACCGTCGCCGTCAGGCCAACCGCTATTCCGGCCGCTGACCATGCGCGCCCGGATAAGGGCCTTTACCTGTTGTGGAACGTCAAAAGCGTGGACCTGCAGGCAAAGGGGGGGGCTGCCAGTGCCTCGGCCCGCGGGGGCACTGGCTAACTCTCTGAGGGCTAAGTAGATTCACGACTCACAAATCCGGTTGCCTCGTGCAGGACCGGTGAAAAGCGTCGGCACGCAACTTAGCAAACTAGTCTGTTTCTAGGAGTCCACCATGGTTTCACCAGTTCAGATCGCGACTCGTCCGACTCGGACCGTGAGTGCCTACGCCGCGATATCGCCCACCGATCCGCTCGTCGCTACCACGATTGAACGACGCAGCGTTGGCGCGAAAGACGTACTTATCGAGATCGCCTACGTGGGGATCTGCCACTCAGACATCCACACTGTCCGGGGTGACTGGGGGCCGGTCCAGTACCCGTTGACGGTGGGTCACGAGATCGTCGGGGTCGTCAGCGAGATTGGTGCGGACGTCACACAGCACCAAGTCGGCGACCGCGTCGGCGTGGGGTGCCTCGTCAACTCCTGCCGTGAATGCGCCAATTGCCGCGCGGGTGCAGAGCAGTACTGCCTCAACGGCAACACCGCTACCTACGGCGCCGTGGACCGCGACGGCACTATCACCCAGGGTGGGTACTCCACGCATATCGTCGTGGTGGAGGACTTCGTGCTGAGTGTTCCGCAGAGTATCCCGTATGAAGCGGCCGCGCCCCTCTTGTGCGCCGGCATTACGACCTATTCACCACTGGCGCACTGGAATGCCGGCCCAGGCAAGAAGGTAGCCGTCATTGGGATGGGCGGACTCGGTCACATGGCCGTAAAGATTTCACATGCCATGGGAGCGGAAACCACGGTTCTCTCGCACTCGCTTAGTAAGCAGGAGGACGGGCTGCGGTTCGGTGCTGACCACTACTACGCCACGAGTGACCCGGCTACATTCGAAACCCTCGCCAACACCTTTGATCTCATCATCAACACGGTGAGCGCGAAGATCGACGTGGATGCCTACCTCTTACTGCTCGGCCTCGACGGAACCATGGTGAACATCGGTGCGCCGACGGAGGTACTGCCGGTACAGGTGTACACGCTGTGCAGCAACCGGCGCTCGTTCGCGGGCACTGGTATCGGCAGTATCCGTGAGACCCAGGACATGCTGGACTTCTGCGCCGAGCACGGCATCGCACCCGAAATTGAACTCATAGCCGCCGACGCCATCAACGATGCCTACGAACGTGTTCTCGCATCCGATGTTCGGTACCGGTTCGTCATCGACACGGCGACACTTCCGGCGATCTAGGCGGGCAGCAAGCTGCCGCACACGTTCGCAGCGGGCGCCTTCGGCGCTCATGAATCTGTCCGCAGTCAGCCGGCGTTGACGACCGCACGGCAGCTGCGCAGGAAGGACGCGGCGAGGTTATCGCCGTCGGCGTCAAGGTAGCCGGCAACCATCGCACCGCCGTGAAGAAGCATCAGATCCTGAGCCACAGCGTTCGGGTCGGCGGGAGCCAGGGGACGGACAATTTCCGTGTACGCAGCCTTGCACCATTCGCGGTGGTCCTTGATGGTTTTACGGACCGCACTGGCGGGATCCGGATATTCTGCCGCGGCGTTGATAAAGGGGCACCCGCGGAATCCGGGTTCGCACGACATCGTGCCTAAGTGTTCGGCAATGAGTTGGAACGTCTTGTCGGCATCTCCGCCTGCATGTTCCATTGCAGCGCCGATTCCCTCGCGCTCAATCTTTGCCCGGCGTTCCAGATGGGCCACCACCAGGTCGTCCTTGCTTTTGAAATGCCGGTAGAAGGTCACTTTCGTCGTGCCGGCACGGTCGATCACCTTGTCGACGCTGACCGCCCGCAGCCCCTCGGCATAGAACAGCTCTGTCGCGGCTTCGACGAGTCGTTCCCTCATCGATACCTTCACAGCCTCCGCCATGGTTTTCCTTCCCGTTGCCCTTGCGTGTCCCCGTGATCCACATTACGCTCCTTCTAAGTAGAGTGACTGGTCATTCTACCAGCCGCGAAACACCTTCCAGATGACGGTCGGGCGGCTTCACCACCGATGAAAGGACAACCGAGATGTTCAACAATTCACCCCGATTGGGGTCCGCCACCGATTCCGCCGCCGCCGAAAACCAGGCCGAAAACCAGGGCTTGCCGACCATAGTGCTTGTGCACGGCGCGTGGGCCGATTCCTCCAGCTGGGAGCCGGTGATCAACGAACTCCTGCACGCAGGATTCCCTGTCCGGGCCGTTGCGAACCCGCTGCGGGGCGTGGAACACGACACGGCCTATCTGGCCAGCTACCTTGCGGCGATCGAGGGTCCTGTGGTGCTGGTGGGCCATTCGTACGGCGGTGCAATCATCACGAACGTCGATACGAGTGCCTTCGATGTACGGGCCCTCGTGTACGTCGCGGCATTTATCCCGGTTGCGGGGGAGACGGTCGGCCAGCTGGCCGCTCAGTCTTCGACCCCGCTGCCCTTGGCGACAGTCGAGACACCAAGCGGGCCTGAGGTGCACATCAGCCCGGAGGGCTTCCGCGAGGCGTTCGCCGCCGACGTCGACCAGCGCACGGCAGGTGTCCTCGGCATCGTCCAGCGTCCCGCCAACGTCCGGGCAGTTGCGGAACCGATCACCCGGGAGGCCTTCCGCACAGTGCCGGCCTATGTACTCGTCACCACTGCGGACCGGGCCATCGACCCGGACCTGCAGCGGATGATGGCCCGCCGTACCGGCGCGGCCGTCATCGAGGTCGAGGCTCCCCATGCCGTCATGGTCAGCCGTCCCTCGACCGTCGCGGGCCTCATTCGACAGGCCGCGACGTCGGCGGTAACCGTCCGATGACCCCTCACAGAGCCCCTTCCCGCTTTCAAACACTTCACACAGAACGGAACATCATGACTGCATCAACCATCCAGGCCCCACCGGCGATCTCGCCGGTCCTCCGGAAGCTGTACTTCGTCCGCTTCGGATTCGCTATCGTCTGGGCAGTCCTTATTGCTCTGACCGCTTCCACCCTCGGACCCTTCAGCATCGCCCTGCTCATCCTCTACCCGCTGTTCGACGTCGCGGCCGCCGTCGTCGACCACCGCGCCTCCCGCGCCACCCGTCCCGGCCCGCTGCTCCTGGTGAATATGGCGCTCAGCCTGCTGACCGCCGTCGCGCTCGGCGTGGCCGTCACCTCGGGAGTGTCCGCCGTGCTGGTTGTCTGGGGTGTGTGGGCTATTACCGCGGGCGCCGTCCAGCTCGCCGTTGCCGTTTCCCGCCTGCGGCTGGGCGGGCAGTGGCCGATGATTCTCAGCGGCGGCATCTCCACCCTCGCCGGCACCGGCTTCATCCTGATGTCCGGCAGCTCCTCGGCGGCCCTCACCGGCGTCGCGGGATACGCCACCCTCGGCGGCGTGTTCTTCCTCCTCTCCGCGATCCGGCTGCAGCGTCTCGCCAAGGCAGGCACACGATGACCGGGACCGTTGCGGACGTTATTGTTATCGGCGCCGGTCCGGTGGGGGAGAACGTTGCGGACCGGATAGTCGCCGGCGGCCTGAGCGCGGTGATTGTCGAATCCGAGCTGGTGGGCGGCGAATGCTCCTACTGGGCATGCATGCCGACCAAAGCGCTGCTGCGGGACGCCGCCGCCCTCCGCGCCGTCCGGCAGCTGCCCGGGGCCGCCGCGGCGGTAACGGGCACGCTCGACGTCGACGCGGTGCTGGCCCGCCGGGACCGGTTCGCCTCGAACTGGAACGACGAGGGCCAGGTCGCGTGGCTGCAACAGGCCGGCATCACCCTGAAGCGCGGGCACGGGCGGATCAGTGCCCCGCGGACCGTGGAGGTCACCGGCCGGGACGGCACGGTCAGCACGATCACGGCGCGTCACGCCGTCGTCGTCGCCACCGGCACCAGCGCGGCGCTTCCGCCGATCCCCGGACTGGCGGACGCCGCCCCGTGGACCAGCCGTGAAGCGGTGTCCGTCAAGAAAATCCCGGAGCGGCTCGCGATCATCGGCGGCGGGGTCGTCGGCACGGAAATGGCATCGGCCTTCAGTGCGCTGGGCGCTGCGGTGACGCTCATCGCGCGCGACGGCGTCCTGCCGCGGGTCGAGCCGTACGCTGCCGAGCACGTTGTCGCGTCCCTCGAGAGCAGCGGCGTGCGGGTTCTGATCGGCGCAAGCCCTGGCGAGGTCACCCGCGATGCCCGCGGCACCGTGCACATAGCGTTGGCCGACGGCGGGATTATCGACGCCGACGAGGTCCTGGTTGCGACGGGACGCAGGCCGAACACCGGCAACCTCGGGCTCGAAAGCCTGGGGCTTGCGGCCTCCGGCTGGCTGGGCGTGGACGAGACGCTCCGGGTGGTCGGCCCCGACGGCACCGTGCCCGACGGCGGCTGGCTTTACGCCGCGGGCGACGTCAACGGACGGGCGCTGCTCACCCACCAGGGCAAGTACCAGGCCCGGGCTGCGGGGGACGCGATCGTGGCACGGGCAACCGGCGCTCCGGTGGAGGACTTCCCGTGGGGGCGTCACGCGGCGACCGCCGACCTCCGGGCAGTTCCGCAGGTCATCTTCACCGACCCCGAGATTGCCTCCGCCGGCCTCACCCTGGCCGGCGCCGTCGACGCCGGGCTCCGGGTCCGTTCCGTGGAATACGACCTTGGACCGGTTGCCGGCGCCTCCCTGCATGCCGACGGCTATGCCGGCCGCGCAAGCATCGTCATCAATGAGGACACCAACACGATTGTCGGGTTCACCGCCGTCGGACCTGACGTGACCGAGCTGGTGCACGCCGCAACCATCGCAATCGCCGGGGAAGTACCGATCGACCGGCTCTGGCATGCGGTTCCGGCCTATCCCACGATCAGTGAAGTCTGGCTCCGGCTCCTGGAGACCGCCGCACGGTAGACAACCGTCCCACGTGCCCGGACACTTCAACCATCCCCACCCCCGAAAGGAAAGAACACCATGCCCACCAAGATCACCTTCGTCATTGATAACCCCGCGGACCCCGACGCCTTTGAGGCGGCCTACAAAGGCATCGCGGACAGCGCCAAGCAGCTCCCGAAGCTGCTCCGCTACGAGGCAGGAAAGGTATGGCCGAAGGAAAACGGCTCGCCCACGCCTGCCCACCGGACACTGGACCTGTACTTCGACACCTATGAGGACGCCTCCGCTGCCGTAACAACACCTGCGGCCGCGGACCTCTTCGGTCAGCTGAAGGCCACCGGGACCACCTTCATCGCCCTGTTTTCGGAGGTGGAAGAGAGCTAGGCGGCGCACGGTTTGCCCGCCTTGATTCTTATCCGTCTCGGGTCGATGCCCGTGTTCCATCACCGGAACACGGGCATCGGCTTTTAACCTTTGTGCCCATCCGCTCCTCAGGCCGGAGCCGCCCCGTAGTAGGCTTCGGGCCATGGGAAATCGGCGAAGCACCAGTGAATCGGATTACCGGATGTACTCCCGCCCGGTGCCTGGCGAAAGCGGGGACTGGGTGGAAGTGGTGGATGACGGCGGGGAACCTCCGCGGGTGTCCAGTCGTACTACCCATACCGAAGCGGAGTTCAGTGACGCGGACGTTGACGGCGCCGCTGCTCAAGGGCCCCTCGGAGTGGCTGCTGCCCCCAGGCGCCGGTTCAACCCCTATCTCTGTGCCGCGTGGGCGGTTGTGGCGATGATGCTTGTCCTTGGACTGATCTGGCTCTCCGGCAACCTCCAAATCACGTCGGCCATTTACGGCGGCGGCAGTGCAGTCACGAGTGCCCAGGACGTAGCGATGATGAACTTCCAGATGATGGGTGTGTATCTGCTGCCCTTCGGCCTGGCCGGTGCCCTTGCGCTGCTGATGCTTCAGGCTGCCGGCTACCGTCGCGAACGCCGGGTCTAATTCAGATCCTGTCTCCCACCCGGGAGACTGCTACTGCTGATCCGCCGGTCCGCCCGTTATCGATAGGTCTCAAAGTGTCAAAAGCGAAAGAAATCCCCGGTGTGCAGCCGAGCGAGAGCCTCGTTCCGAAGGTGACCAGTTCGTGGTTGCTGATGGGCATGCTGGGTGGCCCGGGCATTGGGCTCATCCTCGCAGGTGTGGCTATGGACGAGACTGAGGGCAGTCCGGCAGAAGAGTTTTGGTTCGTATTACTCCTGGTTTTTCTCCTCGCTGCGCTTGTGGGTCTTGTGGTCGCGATCCCGCTTATCGTGAAACTCAGGAAGGCAATATCAGCAGCCAACCGGAACATCGCCGAATCCCTGCGGTGGCAATACGGGTTCACCGTTGACCGCCCGAAAACTTTGATCCTGACCGGCAATTCCACCATCCGGCTAAATCCCTTCGACATACCGGCGACCGACACTTACGGGCGGGCGGTCAATATCCGAATCAGCCCGGATGAAACGGGTACCAAAGTGGTCGCCTCCATCTGCGAGGAACATCCCACTCCAGCGGCAAACCATCCCTACGAACAGCATTAGGCCGGACTAGTCGGCGAGCTCATAGTGCGAGACGGTGCGGTCACGCTCCAGCAGGTACCGATCGTCCTCGGGATAGAAGACGGCCGCGCCGACGTCGTCGCCCGCGAAAGCGCGAATCGCCTCCAAGGAAACCCATAGGGAAGCCGTGACAATCTCGCTACGCTCCTCGTCCAGACTCCGGGTGAGAATCCAGGCGCCGAGGTTGCCGGCAGTGGCGCGGTACTCGTCGATCCCGGTCTCCTGAACGTATTCGACGTATGTCTCGAGGTCGTCGCTGCGGACTACGCCGCGCCACGTCCGCACAATGCGCATGCCGATCCTTCCGAAGATGGCGGGCTGCCGGATCCGCCGGGCCCAGGGCGCAGGAGCCTAGCGCCGGCTGGGCTGGGCCGCCAGAGTGAGACGGTTGTCGGAGGGCGCCATTGACGCCGACACCGCAGCGCCGTAGGTTATCGACAATCGTTAATAACGAAAGTCGATATGGGGGGAACCATGAAGCTGATGAAAAACACCGGCGCGCCGGCAGGCGAAAAGAGAATCGTTTCGCGAACGGACGCGACCGTATTCATGATTGTGGCGGCATTGGCCGCGGTGGTCAGCACTGCCTTTTCAATCTCCGAAATCGTCGGGTACTTCACGGGCCCGGTGACGCTGGAGCTTCCGGTCAGCGCACGGGACCAGAGTGTGGACGGGCTGACGGCCGGAGTGACAGCGCACTACACAACACTGACGGCTACGGTTCCCGCTCTTCCCTCCGGCCCCGCAGCGCTCCTTGCCTGGTCTTCGGCGCTGCACCAGGCAGGTGTGCTGGCCGTCCAGGCGTTGGTATTCCTGCTGGCCTACCGGCTCCGCAGCGCGGTCCTGTTCACCGCCGCGTCCGTACGGATCATCGGCGCCTGCGGCATCGTTCTGCTGCTGGTCGGGACGTTTAGCCAGGGCCTCTACGGAATCGCGCTGCCCCGCGTCGCGGACCTGGTCGTGATGGAGCGGCAGACGGGCGACGAACTGGTCCTCTTTGAAGGCACGCTGAGCCCCTGGCCGCTGGTGCTTAGCCTCGTCCTGATACTGGTTGCGGGAGTCTTCCAATACGGCCGTCGGATTCAGCAGGATACGGACGGCCTGGTCTGATGCCGGCGGATGATTCGTCGAACATCCACTGCCGTCTTGATGAACTCCTGGAAGCCCGCGGGATGACGTTGACGGAACTGAGCCGCCAGGTTGGCGTGAGTCTGGTGAATTTGTCGGTGCTCAAGAATGACCGGGCCAAGGCCATCCGGTTCTCCACTCTGACCGCGATCTGCAATGCGCTGGATTGCGAGGTGGGGGATCTCCTAGTGATTCCGCGTCCCGCTTGAATCTGTTTTGGTTTAATCCGTGATCCGTGCGATCCAGCCGTATCGTTGCAGTGCTACTGCTGAAGTTACTGTTCCGCACGCCTTTTACCGTTAGGTCTCAAAGTGTCAAAAGCCAAAGAAATCCCCGGAGTAGAAGCGGGCGAAAGCCTCGTTCCCAAGGTGCCCGCCCCATGGCTGGCAATCGTGCTGGCGATCGGATCGATCGTTGGAATGATCGTCGCCAGCGAATTCATGGGTGACCCCAAGGCTGAGGGTTATAAAGACCTGCTGATGCTGGGGATCATTATTCTTCTGGCCGTTATCGTTGTTTCTTTTGCCGTGCTCATCAAGGTCGGAGTTGCAGCCAAGAGGAAACTGTCAGCGGCTAAAGGCAGGATCGCGGAAATGCTGCGGCAGGAACACGGTTACACAGTGGATCATCCCAAGACGCTCATCCTGACTGTGCAGAGCAAAACCACGCTGAATCCCTACGACATACCGGCTACCGACACCTACGGGCGGCCGGTCAATATCCGGATCAGCCCGGATGAAACGGGGACCAAGGTGGTTGCCTCAATCTGCGAAGAACACCCGGACCCCTCTGCCAATAGTCGCTACCGCAGGCACTAGGCGAAGGGCCGGTTTCCAATAGGTGGAAATTAGCCTTCGACGTCGTACACCTGAGCCGGGTCGCGCTCGAGGATCCGGTCCCGCATCTCGCGCTTGAGGACTTCCAGGTGGGCCAGCTCGTCAGCGGTCTTCTCCGGCTTCGCGGTGAGCTCGATGAACTCGTCCGCGACGATGCCCTCATTCCGGATCACGCAGGTGACGGTTGCCTCCCCTGCGGTCAGCTCGAAGACGTAGCGGGCCAGGGTGTTGCCGCGCTCGGGACGGGCCAGCTCCGGCAGCACGGCGTAGCGGTCGCCGGTGACCGCACGGGTCACGAGTTCGAAGGCGTCCCGGGCGCCGGGGCCGCCGAAGGGGGTGCGGATCCGGATCCCGCGGCGCTCCACCCGGCCGCCGGGGGTGCGGGCTGCCAGTTCCGGCAATGCGCGGCCGAGTGCTGCGAAGGCGTGCGCGACGCCGCCGGGGAAGCCCGGGCCGTGGTACTTCATGCAGTCGGCGAAGGTGAAGTCCAGCTGCACCCCGTCCTCCCACACGGTGAGCGTGCGCTCGGGGTTGGGGATCGGCGTCGGTTCGGGCCGTTCGGGCATTGCTGCGTGCTTGCTCATGTGGGTTTGTGCTCTCGGTGCTTCGGGGTTGGTTGGGGAGGTAGGGCTTGCCGGCTGCTGCGGCGGTCGCGGCGCGGTGTGGCAGGCGGTCCTTACCGCGGGCGTGAATCAGACTAAAAACCGTATCAGGCCAAGGAAGTCCTAGCTAAATGCTTCTCGGCCGAGGAAAGGAGGATTAGGATCGCGGCCACGCCTTCAGTCCTGGCGTGTTGTGGTTCCAGGCACCCGGGACCCGACGAGCTGAACGGCCCCGCTTACATGGAATTGCGATTCGGGCGGTCGCTTGTCGACCGAACCTCCAGGGACGTCGGCAGATACCTGCGACGGGGGCGATCGGAGAACGGATGGCTGAGCAGCATTTCACCAGCGATGCGGCCCTTCTCGAACAGCGGCTGACGCACAGTGGTCAGACCCGCCCGTGCGGCTTCCGGCGCGTCGTCGAATCCTGTGACTGTCAGGTCCCCAGGCACACTCAATCCGCGCTGGCGTGCCCCCTCAAGGGCGCCTATTGCCAGGACATCACCGAAGCAGCAGACCGCAGTGATGCCCGGGTCCCGGTGCAAAAGAGTGTGAAGAGCGGTAACCCCGGCGTCCACCGAGTTTTCGAAGCGCTCCTCGACCGCAATTGACCCAGCGTCCGCGCCGAAGAGGCCTTCCCTCAGACCATGGATGCGATTGCGCTGGACTGAGTAGACAGCGTTTTTCCACATCTCTTCATCCGCTGGCCCGTTATGCCGGGTACGGCCCAACCTGGAGGTAATCACCCCCACTTTCCGGTGGCCCAAGCGGCTCAAGTAGCGACCAAGATCAGCTGCTGCGGAATGGTCGTCGAGTCCCAACCAGTCGGCGTGTCCCACAACTTCCGGCTCGTCGACGACGACAATCGGCAACCTTCTCTTGAGCGCAGCCGCCAAATGCGGGTCATCGTCGGGTACCGAATAAAACACGAAGCCGTCCACCACCGCTCCCATCACGTTCGATACCCGTGAGCTGCCAAGAGGTGGGCCGGCCGGCAGCAGGAGCAGGTTTAGCTGGGCATCCTGCAGGGCCGTCGAAAGGCCCGCGAGGAGGGAGACCGAGGCTGGATCGCGCAAAGCGAAGGACATCTCGTCCGTGAAGACAACGCCGATGGTCTCCGATTTCCCGCGGCGAAACTGGCGGGCGACGGGATCCGGCCCTGCGTACCCGACCGCATCCGCAACGGCGAGTACACGCTCGCTCACCGACTTTGAGACCCGCTCGGGGTGGTTGTAGACGTTGGAGACCGTCGCAGGAGAAAGCCCCAGGGACCGGGCGATGCTCGTCAGTGTCGGTGCCTTAGAGGGATTCGGTTGCCTAGTCACTGCGCGATGCTAACAACCTAAACGTTTAAACGCTGCCACGACTACCTGAGTAGAAAAGTTCCATGCGAAGTAAAGGCCTTGAGGAGACATTGACCACTCTACGTAAACCGTTCTAATGTTCACCGCATCCCGCTACTGAAGCGCAGACCTGGAACGAAGGAGTTCATGGTGCTGATCCCGTCGACGATGACTGCGAGCGTACTTCGAGGAGTGAAAGACCTGATCGTCGAGGAGCGGCCGGTGCCGGTTCCCGCGGCCGATGAGGTGCTGATCCGGGTTCACAGCGTGGGGGTGTGCGGGTCAGACGTGCACTACTTCCAGCATGGCCGTATCGGTCCCTATGTTGTGGAGTCCCCGTTGGTTCTCGGCCACGAAGCCAGCGGCACCATCGTTGCCGTCGGTGCAGATGTAGATGAGTCCCGGGTTGGCCGCCGGGTGGCAATCGAGCCGCAGCGTCCCTGCAGAGTGTGTGAATTCTGCCGAGAGGGCGCCTACAACTTGTGCCCGAAGATGGAGTTTTATGCCACGCCCCCGATTGACGGAGCGTTTTGTGAATACGTCCTGATCCAAGACGATTTCGCGTACGACGTGCCGGACTCGATCAGCGATCATGCTGCGGCTCTTATGGAACCGTTGTCCGTCGGCATCGCCGCTGCGCAAAAGGGCGGGATAAAGGTGGGAGATACCGTACTCATCGCCGGAGGCGGTCCAATTGGGATCCTGACGGGCCAGGTCGCGCGGGCCTTCGGCGCCACCGACGTCGTCGTCGCCGACATTAACGCTGGCCGCCGCGCTCTTGCTGCAGGTTATGGCCTCCGCGTCGTGGATCCAGCTGTGGATTCCACGGAGCAACTGGGTGCGCATGTATTCGTTGACGCCTCGGGGGCGACGCCGGCCATTCTCAACGGAATCCGTTCCACGCGTCCAGGCGGGACAGTAGTACTGGTCGGCAGCGCTGATGAATTTCCGCTTTCCGTGCCCGAAATCGCCATGCGGGAGCTGAGTGTCACCGGGACGTTTAGATATACGAATACGTGGCCGATAGCACGGTCGCTTCTTATGTCCGGTCTTGTGGAAGTCGATTCGCTTGTCACCCACGAATACGGAATTGAGCAGGTCGAGGACGCTCTCGTAGGTGAAGGCGCCGGAAATTCCCTCAAGCGGATGGTCCTCCCGGGCGTGCGCACCGTGGAGAATCCGCATGTGCGGGGCACAGCATGAGCAACGCCCTGCTGTCGGTCCGGGACCTGAATAAGTCCTTTCCCGGGGTGAAGGCGCTGAACCAGGTCTCGTTTGATGTGCGTCCCGGTTCCGTGCACGCAGTCTGCGGTGAGAACGGAGCGGGCAAGTCCACTCTCATGAAGATCATCAACGGCATCTACCAGCCCGACAGCGGAACGATCCACGTTCGCGGCGAGGAGGTGCACATCAAGAGCCCGATCGATGCACGGGCCCACGGCATTGCGATGATCTCCCAGGAATTGAACTATGTCCCGGAGATGACAATCGCGGAGAGCTTCTTCATGGGACGTCTTCCCCTCAAGTACGGCAGGGTGAACTGGCGCTATATCCGCGGCGAAGCGAAAAGGGTGATGACAGAGGAGGGGCTGGATTTTTCCGGCAACCGCCGTCTCAACACGCTGACGGTATCCGAGATTCAAACGCTGGAGATCTTGCGCGCTGTCTATCACAGTGCCGAGATTCTCATCATGGACGAGCCCACCTCGGCGATCGCGCACAAGGAAGTCGAGTCGCTTTTCGCGAAGATCCGGGCGCTTCGGGATGAAGGCAAGTCGATCATCTACATCTCCCACAAAATGGACGAGGTGTTCCAGCTCGCAGATGATGTCAGCGTTCTCCGCGACGGCGCGATCGTCAGTTCTCAACCGGCACAGGAAACCACCTCGGCCCGGGTGATTGCCCAGATGGTGGGACGCGACCTGGACCACCAAAGCTATCCAAAAGAACGTGTTGAGCTGGGAGCCATGGTCTTCAAAGCTTCGCGGCTGTCCCGGGAGAATGCCTTCGAGGACATCAACTTCGAGATCCGGGCGGGCGAGATAGTCGGCCTTGCGGGCCTGATCGGTGCCGGCAGGAGCGAAGTGGTGCGAGCAGTTTTCGGACTCGACCCTCTCGATTCAGGAACCGTCGAAGTGGACGGAGTGCTGGTCAGGACCAATACACCGAAGAAGGCGATCGAGCACGGAATAGCGATGTTGTCCGAGGACCGCAGACTGGTGGGCATCATTCCGAAACTCAGCATCAAAAAGAACGCGACGCTCGCCAGTCTCAAGAAAGTCATACACGGCGGATTTCATCGATCAAGTGTCGAAGAGCAATTAGTCACTGAGTACTTCCAGAAGATGAATGTTAAGGCGCCGAGCACCGAGACCCGCATCGAATCGCTCAGCGGAGGCAACCAGCAGAAAGTTCTCCTGGCCCGCTGGCTTATTGCCGATCCCAAGGTCATGCTCCTCGATGAGCCCACGCGGGGGATCGACGTGGGCGCCAAGTTCGAGATCTACAAGCTCATGACCGCACTGGCCCGCCAGGGCCGCGCCATCCTGATGATCTCTTCCGAGTTGCCCGAGCTGATCGGTATGTGCGACCGCATCTACGTCATGTCGGCAGGGCGGATGACCGCCGAGTTGGAGCCGCATCAGTTCTCACAGGAAACCATCCTCAAACACGCCATGAATCAAATCGAGGTGGCATGACTATGTTGTCCAGGCTGAGATCTTTCGAAGCAAGCCGCTACTCCATTTTCATCATCCTGGTAGTGGTACTCGTGGCAGCGAGTTTCCTAAGCCCCAATTTTCTCAGTGGTGACAACGTCTTCAACGTACTGCGGCAAGTCGCGGTGATCACGATCCTGGCGTACGGTGCCATGACGCTGATTATCGGCGGAATGATCGACCTTTCTGCCGGCGCCGTGATGGCATTCGCAGGTGTCGCTTCGGTCCTGATCTATAAGTCGAGCAATAGCATGCTTCTCGCCTTCCTAGCCGGGATTGCGGTGGGCGTGATCTGCAATCTCATCAATGCGTTCCTCGTAGCTACTCTGCACACCCCGGCCTTCATCGTCACTCTTGGAATGATGCTGATGGCCCGAGGCGCGGTCCTCGAACTCACGCAGGGGCAGAACGTCCTGCAGTTGGGGGATTTCATCTTGATCGGCCAGGGCAACCTCGGTTTGCTGCCGATACCGGTCCTGATATTGCTCATCATCACTGCCGTCATCTGGTACTTGATGAACCAGACCCGTTACGGCCGGTCCGTATACGCCGTTGGCGGCAACGAGGAAGCGGCACGTGCGGCCGGCATTGCGGTGGAGCGTGTGAAGTATCAGGCGTTCTTGATCAACGGCGCGTTGGTCGGGATCGCCGGAGTTATCTTCATGTCACGCGTCAACGCGGGCCTCCCCAATGCGGGCATCGGCTATGAACTGCAGGCCATCACCGCTCCGATTATCGGTGGAACCAGCTTTTCCGGCGGGGTCGGGACGGTCTTCGGCACGCTCGCCGGCGCACTTATCGTCGGTGTACTCGGAAACATTATGAATCTCATCGGTATCGGCTCTTATGTGCAGCAGATCGTGATGGGGCTGATCATCGTTGTCGCCGTGGCCTACGACGTGTTCAGCAAGCGGGGCAGGACCAAGACCACCATCCTCAAGTCGGCCCCGCCGGTTCAGCCCCCACCATCCGCCGGAGAGTCACCCGGTGCCCTGGAAAACGCCAATCCCAAGCAATGACATATCCCAATCGTTCTGCCTTCAACGTCCACTAGGAGACTTCAATGAAGAACCTCACCCGCAGGATCGCCGCGGTCAGCGCGGCAGCCTTTTTGGCACTCAACGTTGCTGGTTGTTCAGTAACCACGGGCAACCCCACCTCCGACGGTGGCGGAGAACGCGAACAGAAAGATGAATACCGGGTTGCGTACATCGCCCGGGCACAGGCGGATTCCTTCGCCGCGTGGCTCGCGAACGAAATGAAGGCCGAGGCTGCGAACTATGAAGACATCACCTTGGAGGTTTTCGATGGGCAGGCCGACGATGAAATCGAGAACCGACTGATCGAGAACGCGATCGCCAACAAATTTGACGCCATCATCATTCAGCCCAATAACGCCGATGCCCAACTTCCGTACATCCAGCAGGCCGTCGACGCCGGCATCGTCACGGTCACTACCAATCCTCGTGTGGAGGGAATCGACGGCGCGAGCTCCGTGGACGCCAATCCGTACGACCAGGGCGCAATAGTTGCTCAGGCTGCCTTGGAACAAGTCCCTGAGAACGCCAATGTTGTGGTCCTCAACGGGCCAGCCGCGAACTTCCACGGCACTGCCCGCCGTGAGGCATGGGAAAAGGAGTTCTTTGATCAGCGCCCGGATGTCACGATCGTTGCCGAGGACACTGCCAATTGGAATAAGGATGAGGCGCTCACCCTTATGGAGGACTGGTCGCTGGCCAACCCGAAGATCGACGCGGTCATTTCAATGAACGACAACATGGCTTCGGGGGCGCTCGAAGCGGTGAAGGGCAAGTCCGGTTTCGACGGGATGCTGGCATACGGCGTCGACGGCACACCCGAAGCCACCCTCCTCATCCAGGAGGGCACGATGACCGCTACTTCACTGCAGGACGCCGCGGAGCTGGCCCAGCTGAACCTCAAAGCAGTGCACGACCTCTTGACCGGGGCTGAAGACAATGTCTCGGTGAACGTAGGCAATCCCCTCATCACGAAAGACAACACCCAGGAGTACATCGACCTGTACAAGGCAGCGGGGCTTATCGGCAACTAGCATCCGAGGTTACGCCGGAAACTCCAAATGGACCGAAGAGATGAGAGAGACCTGTGACCGTACTGAACAAGTTCCGTCTGGACGGCCGTGTTGCCCTGGTGACCGGCGCGACCCGCGGCCTCGGCCGAGCGTTTGCCCTTGCCCTCGCCGAAGCCGGCGCCGACGTCGTCGTGCACGGACGCGATGCTGAAGCCGCCGCCAAACTGCAGAGCGAGATCGAGGCGCGCGGCAGCACTTCTCACGTTGTCCTAGGGGAGCTAACCGAGAGGGCAGGCATCGAGCGCATCGTCGCCGAGGCGGTCGGCAAGGCGGGACGCATTGACGTCCTCGTCAACAATGCCGGTGCCTGTATCCACCACGAGGCGCTGAAGGTCACCGAGGACGAGTGGTCCCATGTGATCGATACGAACCTCACGGCACTCTGGCACATGTCCCAGGAGGTCGGCGCTCATATGACCGAGCGCCGATCCGGGAGCATCGTGAACATTGGATCGATCTCGGGAATGATCGTAAACCGTCCGCAGATGCAGCCGGCCTACAACGCCTCCAAAGCGGCCGTGCACCAGCTGACAAAATCGCTGGCGGCCGAATGGGCGCCCCTCGGTGTCCGCGTGAATGCTGTAGCGCCTGGTTACGTGAAAACGGATATGTCACCAGTGGACGATCCCCGGTTTCGACGCTACTGGATCGAAGACGCACCGCAGCAGCGTTATGCCGACCCCGATGAAGTCAGCCCAGCAGTCGTTTTCCTCGCCTCTGATGCATCGAGTTTTGTTACCGGTTCCGTGCTGGTGGTCGATGGAGGGTATACCGTCTTTTAGCTCTTGCATCGGCGTCAATAAGTGCGGCCGCACCGTTATGTACGTCCTTCACCCGCCGCAGCATTGAGCCGTGCCGCCTGCAGGGTCAGATGGTCACGCTCGGCGAGGTTCGGTGCCAGCCGGGCCGCCTCCGCGTAGAGCCGCGCGGCTAGTTCGACGTCGCCGCTCTTCTCCTGCAGGTACGCCCGAGCCGCGGTGTACCGGGGGAGCGACGGATCCAGTTCCGCCAGCGCGGCCAAGCCTGCGCGCGGCCCATCTGCCTCCCCGACGGCGACGGCCCGGTTCAACAGGGCGACCGGGCTGCCCGTGAGCCGGACCAGTTCGTCGTACCACTGAACAATCTGCGGCCAATCGGTGTCCTCCGCCGTCTGCGCGTCCGCGTGCAGGGCCGCAATGGCGGCCTGGGCCTGGTACTCGCCCAGCCGGTCGCGGGCCAGCGCCCGCTGCAGGACGGACACGCCCTCAGTGATTACCCGGGTATCCCAGCGGCTGCGGTCCTGCTGGGCCAGCGGAACAAGCCGTCCGCCGTCGTCGGTCCGTGCGGCCCGCCGGGCGTGGTGCAGCAACATGAGTGCCAGCAGTCCCCGCACCTCCGGATGGTCGACGGCGGCGGCCAGTTGGCGCGTAAGGCGGATGGCTTCGGCTGCGAGGTCGACGTCGCCCGAGTAGCCCTCGTTGAACACCAGGTACAGCACCCGCAGTACCGTGGCAACGTCGCCGGGCGTGTCGAAGCGGACGCCGGCCACGGTCCGTTTGGCGCGGCTGATCCGCTGCGCCATGGTGGCCTCGCCCACCAGATACGCGGCAGCGATCTGCCGGGTGGTCAGGCCGCCGACGGCACGCAGGGTCAACGCCACCGCCGAGGACGGGGACAGCGACGGATGCGCACACAGGAAATACAGCTGCAGCGTGTCGTCGGTGGAGCCGACGACACCGGGCGCGCGGTCGCCGTCGACCTTTAGTTCACGACGACGGCGGGACGACTCCGCGCGGGTGGCATCGAGGAACTTCCGCCACGCGGCGGTGACCAGCCAGCCCTTCGGATCCCGGGGCGGATTATCCGGCCAGGTGCGCAGGGCTTCGAGCAGGGCGTCCTGCACCGCGTCCTCGGCCGTCGCGAAGTCGGCTCCGCGGCGGACAAGGACGGCGATGACCTGCGGGGTGAGCACCCGCAGCCGGTTTTCCGCCACGAGTGGTTATTCCGTGATCGTGTCGGGCTGGGCCAGGAACGGACGGACCTCGATCCACTCGTGCAGCGGTTTACCGCCGGCGGCCGGTGCCGCGGACAGCTCTCCGGCCAATTCGAGCGCACGGTCATAGCCGTCCACGTCGATGGCGAACCAGCCGGCGATCAGGTCCTTGGTTTCCGCGAAGGGGCCGTCGGTCACCGGAGGCCGGCCCTCGCCGTCGTACCGCACGAAGGTTCCTTCGGGGGAGAGAGCCTGGCCCTCCACGTATTCGCCGTTGGCCTGCAGTCGTTCGGCATAGTCCTCCATGAACTGCATGTGCGCCGCGACTTCGTCAGGTGTCCATTGGTCCATCGGTACGTTGTTGAGCGCTTCCGGTGCGCCGCGGTAATGCTTGAGCAGCAGGTACTTGGCCATGACGGTCTCCCTTGTTCAGTGGTGACACAGCCATTGTGGCTGTGTTCCCACCGGGGACGGAACAGGGGAGGGAATCTCGACAGGGAACCGCGATCAGCAGGTACCCGGTCACTTTTCGCTAGGCTGCAGTGTCCTTAATGACGGTGTAGGAAGCGACGGCGTTCGGTGCCTGCATGCCCGGCGCCTGGTCATCGGAGTGTGAAGCTTTGAAGGAATCGGACTTCAGCCACGCGAAAAAGCTCTCCTTGGAGTCGAATTCCATGGTGGAAAGATACGTGTTGCTCTTTCCCTCGGGACGCATCAACGTGCTGCGGCCCAGTCCCGGGACGCCTTCCAGATTCACCATGCTGTCAATGAACGCCTTTTCAAAGGCCTCGGCGGTTTCGGGTCCAACTTCCAAAGTGTTGACCACAACGTACATTTGCGTCCTTTCGACTGTCGCGCGGGCAGATCTGCCCGGCGAGAAGATTATACCGACATGATGTCGGGAAGTTTGCATCCCTGACGAATTTTGGGCGGAACCGGGCCTCAAGCGAGAGAACCCAGGAACGCCGTCGTATCCGCTGCGACCTGTTCCGGACATTCCCACAAGACCAAGTGGGCCGCATCGGGATAGATCTTCAGTTCTGCGCCCTCAATCCGGGCGGCCAGGGTGTCCTGGTCCGCACGGGGCAGCAGGCCGTCCTGTCCACCCCACAGGATCAGCGTGGGAACGTCGATGGGTCCCGTTTCGGTCGGCGGCGCGGCCGTGTACAAGCCACGCAGGCTGGACTTCCACGCGTGGGATGGCATTTTGACGCCGTCACTCACCCGGTCCTCGATGAACCATAGGGGAACCTCTTGGATCAAGGGAA
The DNA here is from genome assembly GCF_024385465.1 of Arthrobacter sp. zg-Y844. Taxonomy (GTDB): domain Bacteria; phylum Actinomycetota; class Actinomycetes; order Actinomycetales; family Micrococcaceae; genus Arthrobacter_B. Next base: position 650,787 of record NZ_JANFLS010000002.1, on the reverse strand, counting down.
ACGAGGTGAGGAAACCGTGCACCCAGTCCTCGGCGACGGGGTCCGTCAGGCCGTCGACGTCGTCCGCGAAAGGGGGCCGGCCCTGGAGGGTTAAGGGAGCGCCCACCAGCACGAGCGCCGCCACCCGGTCGGGGTGCGCAACGGCCAGCTGCTGGGCCACATAACCGCCGCTCGAGGAGCCAAGGACCGACGCCGACGCGACGTCGAGCGCATCCAGAACCGCGGCGGCATCCTGGGCCTGCTCTGCCAGCGAGTATCCGTCCTGCGGTTTGTCGGCGTCGCCCTGCCCGCGGAGATCGGGAGCGTAGATCCGGAAGCCGGCCAGTCCGGGTACCAGCCGGTCGAAGCTCCGGCGGGATTCAGCCCAGGCGTGCAGCAGCAATACCGGTGGTGCATCGGCGTCGCCCTGGACCAGGCACGGCACCGTGATGCCGGTGTGAAGGCTGAGATTGCTGACCTCGGATTCCATAGCTCAGGGTACGCCGCCCCGGAGTGCGGATTCGATCCTCTCAAGAAACCGTTGACAGCAATTAGTCCAGTCGCTTTACTTATCCGCACGGCGGCCGATATCTACCCGGGCCGTCTCCCACACATTTTGGGTTCCGGTCACAGCGGACGGTTGCTCAGAGCGCGTGGGTCGCGAATGGAGCAAAGGAGCACCATGCGAAGGTCCATGTCCTGGGCATTGCCCACCACCGTCCTCCTGGTCCTCGCAGCCAGTGGCTGCGCACCCGAGGGAAGCGGAGGAGGAGAAAACGCAGACGGGGGATCGATCACCGTCGCGTACCAGAAAACCAGTGCGTATACGCAGGTTGATGCACTGATGCAGCAAGCCAAGGAAGACTTCGAGGCGGCTAACCCGGGTGTCACAGTGAACTTGGAGCCGATCGAAGCAGAAGAAAACGACTACGCCACCAAGTTGTCCCTCATGCAGCGGTCCCCGGACACCGCTCCGGACGTCTTCTATGAAGACAGCTTCAGGGTCCGGCCGGACGCGGAAGCAGGCTATCTGCTGCCACTTGATGACTACCTTGCGGAGTGGGAAGACTGGGATACCGGCTTCATCGAAAGCGCAAAACAGGCCGGACTCGGATCAGACGGCAAGACCTATGCCGTGCCGATGGGGACTGACACCCGCGCGCTTTGGTACAACAAAGTTGTCTTTGAAGAGGCCGGCCTGCCGATACCCTGGGAGCCGCAGACCTGGGAAGACATTCTGGCCGCGGCGAAAGCGGTAAAGGCAGCGGATCCCGACGCCGTGCCGTTCAATATCTACTCCGGCACCGGCATGGGTGAAGCAGCGTCGATGCAGGGCTTCGAGATGCTTCTCTATGGCACGGACGACACCCTTTACGACACTGACGAAGGCAAGTGGATTGTCGGTTCGCAGGGCTTCAAGGATTCCCTGCAGTTCATCTCCGACATTTACGTCGGTGGCCTTGGCCCCGATGTCGCGACAGCCCTCGATTCCACCTATTACCAGCAGCTCAACGGCGAGTGGTACCCGGAAAACAAAGTGGGCGCCTCGATCGACGGTTCATGGATTGCCGGGAACTGGCTCGAGGACGGTCCGACCCCCTGGCCCGAATGGTCCGAGGTGATGGGTGTGACGCCGATGCCCACCCAGGACGGCGGTGAGCCGGGCGCCACCAGCATGTCCGGCGGCTGGACCCTCGCGGTCGGCGCCGGAACCCAGGACCCGGACCTGGCCTTCGACTTCATCAGCACCGCGTTAAACAAGGACAACAGCCTGTCCTACAACGTGAACGCTTCCCAGGTTCCGGTGCGCAGCGATGTCGCGGAAGATCCGGCCTTCACCGAATCCAGTCCGGTCAGCGGATTCTTCAGCGACTTGGTGGAAGTGACGCACTACCGCCCCACCACCTCCGACTACGCGGAGATCTCCGGGAACATCCAGCAGGCCATGGAAGCGGTTATGACCGGAGAACAATCGGTGGACGAGGCAGCGGCGGCATACGACGAAGCCGTCACTTCCCTCGTAGGCGAAGAGAATGTCAGCCGGGGATGACAACCACTCCCACCCAACCGGTGCAGGAGCGGGGGCCGCGCCATCCAGTGCGGTCACCCGTTCCTGCCGGGCGGCGTTCCTCCAGGGGAAGATCGATCCGGCGCGCCGTCCCCTTGGCACCGGCTGTCGTCCTGCTCCTGTTGTTTATGCTCGGTCCGGTCCTGTGGTCCATCTGGGGTTCATTCACCAACGCGGCGCTTTCGGGCAGAGCGGCTTCCGAACCGCGTTTCATCGGCATCGACAACTACGTGGCGCTGCTGACGGACCCGGACTTCCCGAACGCCCTCTGGCTGACCGTCGTTTTCCTGATGGTCTCGGCAGTCATCGGCCAGAACTTCCTCGGACTGGCGTTGGCATTGATGACTGCCAACGCACCGAAAATCGTCCGCTCGATCGTTGCGACGACCGTGGTCACAGCCTGGGTGCTGCCGGAAATTGTTGCTGCCTTTGCCTGCTACGCATTTTTCAGCAGCGACGGGACACTGAACGCGCTCACGGGCCTGGCCGGGATTGAACCGGTTGAATGGCTTTTTGCCTATCCGCTGGCAGCCGTGGTGCTCGCGAACATCTGGCGTGGGACGGCCTTCTCGATGATGATTTACGAAGCCGCCCTGAACGACGTCGCCCCTGAAATCACCGAAGCAGCGGTAATCGATGGCGCCGGCGGCTGGAAACGTCTGGCCTTTGTGACCATCCCGATGATCCGCAACAGCATCTCGACGAACCTCATGCTGATCACCCTGCAGACGCTCTCCGTGTTCACCTTGATATTTGTGATGACCAGCGGCGGCCCGAATCAGCGCAGCACCACGCTCCCGCTGTTCGCCTACGCTGAAGCGTTTGGCCTGGGAAAGATCGGCTACGGCACCGCCATAGCGACGGTGATGCTGCTTCTGGGGGCGGTTTTCTCCTTCCTCTATATCCGCATCCTCAAACCGGGAGGGAACGCATGAGCGCCGGGATCGCCACCACACAACGCCGTGCGTCCAAGGCGGCAGCCTCCGGTGTGCTGCTCGCTATCGCGGCCTGCTTCCTGCTGCCGCTGGCCTGGCTGGTTCTCGCCTCCCTCGATCCCGGGGCGAGTGCGTCGCTGGGGATGCCCGAGCGGTTTTCGCTGGCCAATTTCTCCGCGGTACTGACGCCGGGGCAAACCCTGTGGCCGCTGTGGAACAGCTTCCTGCTCTCGGCCGGATGCGCTGTGATCACCGTCCTTGCTGCCGTCCTCGCCGCATATCCGCTCTCCCGCTACCAGGCCCGCTACAACAAACCGTTCCTGTACGGGGTGCTGTTCGGCACCGGACTGCCCATCACCGCCATGATGGTCCCGGTCTACAGCATGTTCGTCCGGCTGGGGCAGCTCGACAGCGTCCCCGCCGTTGCGCTCTTCATGGCTGCAACGTCCCTTCCGATGGCCATCTGGATGACCAAGAACTTCATGGATTCGGTGCCCGTGAGCCTGGAGGAAGCCGCGTGGATAGACGGGGCCAGCTCCATGAAGGCGCTCCGCACCGTCGTCGTACCCCTGATGCGGCCGGGGCTGGCGGTGGTGTTCATCTTCGTGTTCATCCAGGCATGGGGAAACTTCTTCATCCCGTTCATCCTGCTGCTGTCCAGCCACAAGCAACCCGCAGCCGTCACCGTCTTCAACTTCTTCGGACAGTACGGGAGCGTTGCCTACGGTGAGCTGGCTGCCTTTTCACTGTTGTATTCCCTGCCCGTGATCGTTCTCTACGTCATCGTCACCAAGGGCATCGGCGGGTCCTTCGCCACAGCCGGAGCGCTCAAGGGCTGATCCCCGCGCACACCGGCCTTCCTCCTTACCAGCCTCGAAAGGCAGCACTCCATGCACTATGACGCCACCCTTGTTGAAGCCCGTGTCCGGCGGTTCCGCGGCGAACGGCTCGTACCGGCCCTTTACCGCCGCACCGAGCCGCTCGACCTGGCCTTCTGGGAGGTTCCCGATGAACCCGTACCGTTCGCCACGGCCGTCGGGCAGCAGTTCCTGCCGGCCCGGCACGGAATGGTTTGGGGCAAACCCTGGGGCACTGTGTGGTTCCATGCCGAAGGTAAGGTGCCCGCAGCCTGGGCGGAGGAAAAGGACGCCCGGGCCGAGCTCGTTGTCGACCTGGGGTTCACCGGCCAGCAGCCCGGGTTCCAGGCCGAGGGGACCGTGTATTCATCCTCGGGGACCATCATCAAGGGGGTGGAGCCGCTGAACCGCGCGGTCCGGCTCGACGTCGGCGCGGGCGGCGTAATCGACCTCTACATCGAAGCAGCCGCCAACCCGAATGTTGCCCAGGATTTCCTCTTTATCCCCACACCCTACGGGGACAAGGCGACCGCCGGGGATGCCCGGCTCTACCGGTTGGCGCAGATCGAGGCGGGGCTCCTCGACCTGCCGGTATGGGAACTCGAGCAGGACGTAGAGGCATTGATGGGACTCATGCGGGAGTTGCCCGAGTCTTCGCAGCGGCGCGCTGAAATCCTCCGTGCCCTGGACCGGATGGTGGATGCCATGGACCCGGATGACGTGTCCGGTACTGCCGCCGTCGGCCGCCGCATCCTCCAGCCGGTGCTCGCTAAACCCGCCGCGGCAAGCGCGCACCATCTGCACGCCGTTGGGCACGCGCATATCGATTCGGCCTGGCTCTGGCCGACGCGGGAGACGGTCCGCAAGGTGGCGCGCACCTTCTCCAACGTCTGCGACCTGATTGATGAGAACCCGGACTTCGTTTTCGCCGCGTCCTCGGCGCAGCAATACGCCTGGCTTAAGCAGTCCTATCCGGATCTTTTCGCGCGGGTGAAGGAAAAGGTCGCTGCCGGCAACTTCGTTCCAGTGGGCGGTATGTGGGTCGAATCGGACACCAACCTTCCGGGCGGGGAGGCGCTCGTGCGGCAGCTGGTGGCAGGCAAGGGGTTTTTCCTGCGGGAGTTCGGGATTGACTGCGAGGAGGTCTGGCTGCCGGACTCCTTCGGCTACTCCGCTGCGCTGCCGCAGATCATGGCAGCAGCCGGCGCCCGCTGGTTCCTCACCCAGAAAATCTCCTGGAACGAAACCAACACGATGCCGCACCACACCTTCCGGTGGGAGGGAATCGACGGGTCGCGGATATTCACCCACTTCCCGCCGGTCGATACCTACAACTCGGATCTGGGCGGGGCGGAGCTGGCGCGGGCGGAGCGGCAGTACGCCGAAAAGGGCAACGGGACGACGTCGATGGTTCCGTTCGGCCACGGCGACGGCGGCGGCGGGCCCACCCGGGAAATGATCGCCGCTGCGCGCCGCACCCGGTCCCTTGAAGGGTCTCCCACCGTTGAGCTGTCCAGCCCGCGCGCTTTCTTCGAGGCTGCCGAGGCGGAGTATGCCGAACCTCCGGTCTGGTCCGGTGAACTGTATTTGGAGTTCCACCGCGGCACCTACACCTCCCAGGCCAGGACCAAGCGCGGCAACCGGCGCTCCGAGCACCTGCTGCGTGAGGCGGAACTGTGGGCGGCAACCGCTGCTGTCCGTGCCGGGGCGCCCTACCCGGCGGAGGAGTTAAGGAAAGCCTGGGAGACCGTGCTTCTGCAGCAGTTCCATGACATTCTGCCGGGTACGTCCATCGCCTGGGTATATCAGGAGGCCGAGCGTAACTATGCCGAGGTGGCTGCCACGCTGGGAACGATCATCGAGGCGGCGGCGCATGAGCTTCTGGGCCGGGGTCCGGTCGCCGCGGTGCTCAATGCGTCCCCTTATCCGGTGGCGGGAATAGCTGCTTTCGGTGCCGGGCCCGAACCGGCTCCGGAGAGGCGGAACGTGTCCCGGTCCGGGGACGGGTTCGTCCTTGAAAACGATGCCGTCCGGATCTTCGTTGACCATGCCGGGCTCATCCGTTCGATGTACGACAGGATTGCCGGCCGGGAACTCGTTCCGTCCGGTTCGGCCGCCAACTTGCTGCAGCTGCACCGTGACACCCCCACGCAGTGGGATGCGTGGGACATCGACGAGCACTACCGCCGGAACACCGTCGATTTGGTGGACGTATCCGCCTTGGAGATCGTGGACGGTCCCGCGGGCACGGCGCTGCGGATCGAGCGCACGTTCAATTCCTCGCGGGTGGTCCAGCATCTTTCCCTCGACAGCCGGGCGCCGCGGCTGGAGATCAGCACCGAAGTGGATTGGCATGAACAGAAAAAACTCCTCAAACTCTCCTTTCCGCTGGATGTCCATGCCGAGCGGGCGACGTCGGAAATCCAGTTCGGGCATATCCATCGGCCGACGCACGCGAATACCTCCTGGGATGCGGCCCGTTTTGAGACAGTTGCCCACCGCTGGGTCCACGTAGGGGAGCCCGACTACGGGGTGGCGGTAGCCAACGATTCCACCTACGGGCACGACATCACCCGCTCTGCACACTCCGGCCGGGCCACCACGACTACAGTGCGCCAGTCGCTGCTGCGGGCACCGGTGTTCCCTGACCCGGCGGCCGACCAGGGCACCCACCGGATGGCAACCTCAGTGGTGCTGGGCGCAGGCATCCCCGAGGCTGTTGCTGAGGGGTACCGGTTGAATCTTCCCCTGCGCACCATCAGCGGGGTGGAACGCACCACGGTGGATCCCCTCGTGCGGCTGGACAACCCGGCCCTGGTGGTCGAAGCGGTCAAGCTGGCCGAGGACGGTTCCGGCGACGTTATTGTGCGTTTGTATGAGGCCCACGGGACCAGGGCACGGGGGACCCTGACGGCCGGTTTCAGCCATACCGGCGTCACGGAAACCGACCTGCTGGAGCGGCCCCGGGAAAGTTCCGCTCTCCGGCAAGGCAACGGAAACAACACCGAGCTTGTGCTCCGGCCGTTTGAGCTGGTCACGCTAAGATTTGGTGTCCACGGCCGGTGAGGCCAAACGTCCAGACGGAGGTTGTGCCCTGAGCGCTCCACAGCGATCCGCGATCCGCCGGGGCACCAACCTTCCGCGGATGGGCGGGTTCAACCAAACAGTGGTCCTCGACGCGATCCGGCGCTCTGCCGATGGGCTCAGCCGGGTGGAATTGGCGGATATTTCGGGGCTCTCCGCACAGACACTGTCCAATATTGCGCGCCGCCTGCTGGACGAGGGGCTCATTCTCGAGTCGGGAAAGATCCAGCTGGGCCCCGGCAAGCCGAGGACACTGCTCACGCTCAATCCCTCGGCACGTTTCGCTATCGGTGTGCACCTTGACCCGGCTGTCATCACTACCGTGATCCTCGACCTGAGCGGGCGGGTGGTGTCCCATTCGGCGCGGCGGACGCCGCAGCCGATGGACGCCGATGCCGTGATCGGCGTGATGGTGCAGGCGGTGTCGGACCTGCTCACGGAAGCCGGAGTGGACGCACGGCGCGTGCTCGGCGTGGGCGTCGCCTCGCCCGGGCCAATAGATTCCGACCACGGCATTGTGGTCGATCCGCCGCACCTGCTCGGATGGGAACGGGTTCCGTTGCGGAAAGCGCTCAGCACGGCCACGGGCTTCCCCGTCGTGCTCGAAAAGGATGTTGCCGCTACGGCAGTTGCAGAAATCTGGGGCAGTCACAGTGAGTCGCCGGAAAACTTCATCTTCGTGTACCTGGGCACCGGCATCGGCATGGGGCTTGTCTCCGGCGGCGCGGTGCTGAGGGGGACGAGCCAGAACGCGGGGGAGGTGGGGCACATCGTCGTCGACCCGGACGGGCCGGTGTGCTTCTGCGGTCTGCGGGGCTGTGTGGCCGTGACGTGCATGCCGCAGAACCTGGTTGAGGAGGCCGTGCGGGCCGGCGTCCATCCCGGGCCGGTCGACAAAACAGACCCTTCGGCCGTCGAGGAGGCTTTCCTGGAGCTCTGTGCGAAAGCGCGCCGGGGCGATTCCGGTGCCGGAGCGATCATCGACCGTTCGGCGACGCGTGTGGCCAAGGCCGTGTCGGTGTTGACGAATGCCCTGGATTTCGACCGCGTGATCTTCGGCGGGCCGTACTGGCCGATGCTCTCCGAGACGTATCTTGCCTTGGTTCCGGCTGCCCTGCGGAAACTGACCGTCGCTCCGCATGCCTCGGACATCCGGGTGGAGGGGACCGCGTTCGGTACGGACGTGGGAGCCATCGGTGCTGCCTGTGCGGTCTTTGATAATGCTTTTTCACCGGACACCCGGAGCCTGCTGCTCCAGCACTGACCGGTTGTGCAAAGTACAACATGACGAACCACCACGCCCCACGATTCCGCCCCACCCGGCGTCACAGCGTACCCTTGTCACTGTGAAAACCTTCGAAGACCTCTTTGCCGAGCTGAGCCAGAAAGTTCAGGACCGCCCCGCCGGGTCACGCACCGTGGCCGAATTCGAGTCGGGCGTGCATGGCATCGGTAAGAAGGTTGTTGAGGAGGCCGCCGAAGTGTGGATGGCCGCCGAATACGAATCCGATGCCGAATGCGCCGAAGAAATCTCCCAGCTGCTCTACCACCTCCAGGTACTGATGCTGGCCAAAGGCCTGACCCTGCAGGACGTCTACAAGCATCTCTAGCCGCGCGCTGAGCCTTCAGCGTGTGGCCCGCCGGTCGAACTACTCCCTTTGCAGTGATGAACTTGCAGCGAAAAAACTTCCAGCGAAAGATGCTCCCATGCTCCGTGTAGCCGTACCCAACAAGGGTGCCCTGTCCGAATCCGCCTCCGCCATGCTCAACGAGGCGGGTTACCGCCAGCGCCGCGACACCCGCGAACTGGTCATGGTGGACCCCGATAACGACGTCGAATTCTTCTTCCTCCGCCCCCGGGACATTGCCGTCTACGTCGGAGCCGGAACGCTCGACGTCGGCATCACCGGCCGCGACCTGTTCCTGGACGCGCAGGTGGACGCCGAAGAACTGATGAACCTCGGCTTCGGCGCCTCCACTTTCCGCTTCGCCGGCCCGGTGGGGGACTTCTCCTCCATCGACCAGCTCGAAGGCAAGCGCCTGGCCACCAGCTACGACGGCCTGCTGCGCTCCTACCTGTCCGAACGCGGCATCAACGCCTCCGTGGTCCGGCTTGACGGTGCCGTGGAATCCTCCGTGCGCCTCGGCGTCGCCGACGCGATTGCCGACGTCGTTGAAACCGGCACCACCCTCCGTGCCGCCGGGATGGAAATCTTCGGCGAACCGATCCTGAAGTCCGAGGCCGTGCTGATCGGCCGCAAGGGTGCCAGCCCCGTCGGCGTCGACGTGCTGATCCGCCGCCTGCGCGGCGTCCTGGTGGCACGGCAGTACGTGATGATGGACTACGACGTCCGCAAGGATCTCGTGGACGAGGCGGCCGCGCTGACCCCGGGCCTGGAATCGCCCACTGTCTCCCCGCTGCAGAACAGCGACTGGGTGGCCGTGCGCTCCATGATCAAGAAGTCCGACACCAACCGGATCATGGACGAGCTCTACGACATCGGCGCCCGCGCCATCCTGGTCAGCAGCATCCACGCCTGCCGGATCTAGGGAAGGGGACCCGCCATGAGTGTTGCCATCCGCGTTATCCCCTGCCTGGACGTCGACGCCGGCCGGGTGGTTAAGGGGATTAACTTCGAAGGCCTGCGCGACGCCGGCGATCCGGTGGAGCTCGCGCACCGCTATGACCGTGCCGGGGCCGACGAACTGACCTTCCTCGACGTCACCGCATCCTCCGGCAACCGCGACACCACGTTCGACGTCGTCGCCCGCACCGCCGAAGAGGTCTTCATTCCGCTGACCGTCGGCGGGGGAGTGCGCACCATCGCGGACGTGGACCGGCTGCTGCGCTACGGCGCGGACAAGGCCTCCATCAACACCGCCGCCGTCGCCCGGCCCGACGTGATTGACGAAATCACCCGGCACTTCGGCTCGCAGGTGCTGACGCTGTCCGTGGACGCCCGGCGCACGCACGACGGCGCCACGCCGTCGGGCTTCGAGGTCACCACCCACGGCGGGCGTACCGGCACCGGGATCGACGCCGTCGCCTGGGCAAAGGAGGCGGCCGACCGCGGCGTGGGCGAGATCCTGCTGAACTCCATCGATGCCGACGGCACCCGTGAGGGCTTCGACATCGAGATGATCAAGGCCGTCCGCGCCGCAGTCGACGTGCCGCTGATCGCCTCCGGCGGGGCCGGCAAGCCCGAGCACTTCCCGGCCGCCGTGATTGCCGGGGCCGACGCCGTCCTGGCCGCCTCGGTGTTCCACTTCGGCCCGGACGACGCGATTCATCAGGTCAAACAGGCCATCCGCGACGCCGGGTTCGACGTCCGCTAGCAGCAGCTAGCGTGTCGAGGCCACGAAGATCTGGGCCGGCCCCGTGAATGTGGCCGTCACGGGTTCCCCGGCGTACAGGATCTTCTCTTCGGGCTCCATGTCCGCCGTAACCTCATCCATGGTGATGGCAGCGGGTTCCATTGCAGCCAGCACCACGCTGAACGGCCCCAGACGGACGGGCTTTGGATCATCGCCCACGACCACCCGCCGCAGGTCCATGTCGTCGCTCCAGAGCGGAATGCGCTGCTCGCTGTCGCCGACGTCGAGCACGGGCAGGGGAGAAGGCTGCGGCTGTCCGTCCGCCGTTAGGAGCTGCAGTTCGCACAGGTCCACGTACCCGTTGGCCAGGCCGGCCTGCAGCGCATTATCGGAGGTGCCCATAACCAGCACTGCCTGGCCGGACAGATAGGTATGCAGGCACCCGGGGGGGATTACGGCTGCCTGCCCGGGTTCCAGCTCAATCAACTTCATGCAGACAGCCAGCAGGATGCCCCGGTCGTGGGGGAAAAGCTGCTGCAGCCGACGTACGACGGTGGCCGCCTCGGCGGCCGGTCCTTCAACGTTCCGGGCCCGGTCCACAGCGTTGGCTGTTTCCCGCAGTGCAGCTGCGGTTTCCCCTGCCGACATGCGCAGTACGGAGTGGATGACGGTCTCATGGCGGAAGCGGAGGTACGAACCCAGCCAGGGCAGTTCCAGCCCCGAAGCGATGGCCCGTAGTTCTTCCATTGGCCGTTCCCCGGCAAGCACGCGCAGGGGCGTGAGGGCTACGGCCACCTCACACTTCGGGTTGCGGTCCTTATAGTTACGGTTTCGGGCGCCCAGCGGCACGCCCCGGGCCTGTTCCCGAACGAAACCCGCCAGTGCCTGCTCCCAGTGCGGGTGCAGCATGATCGGCGGCGGAACAACGGCGTCCAAGACGCAGAGGCGGAAGGGAAACGGAGAGCCGGTTCCGGCTTCCGGATGGGGGACTTCGACCGGCCGATCCCCGGCGAACCGCTCCAGTGTTTGCCGGTAGGTCGAGGGGTCCCAGTCAATCAGCAGGCCGCGGGAGGACAGCGGCAAAAGCCGGCGAGCGGGTCCTACGGACCGTGACAGGGAAGAATCAGTACGCGCGAGGGTCACTTACATCACCAGAATGGGACAAAGACGAAGCTATTGGGGGGACCGGAGGGTCCGACCGGTACACAACCAGTCTTTTAATTGTAGGCATTCCTGCCGCAGACTCGAATTGACCCTGATCGCCGTTATCAGGCAGGGCTAACCGCTCCTACGCCCGCGCCTGGACGAGGTTGGCGAAGGGCAGCCTGCCGTAAACCCGTCGGAACTCCGCCTGGTACTCGGCGAGGGCCGGGTTGAGCGCGTCGGGCGGCAGTTCCTTCCACGCCACCAGAAGATCCTCTGCATCGAGCAGCTGCCAAATCAGCCGACCGTCCCAGTGCCCCGGCGGCTTTCCCCTGCCGAAGTCCACGAATTCGGAGATCTGCCGTCGCAGACCGCGGTTGCCCTGGCTGCCGGCGCTGGCCTTGCCGAGAAACAGCACGTCGGCATCCGCCACCCATTCGACGGCGAGCTCATCCCGGGACAGGGTTGGCTTCTTCTTTTTGAACACCCCGGCCGTGCTTTCCTTGAGGAACCGCGGTTCGAACCCCTCGGGCCGAAGTACGGCGAAAATGCCCTGACGCTGCGGGATCCGGTTGATGTCCAGACCGTCGATGGGGCGGAAACCGGTGAAGCCGTCATCCTTGAGTGATTTCTTGTTCAACGGGTTCGGGTTCCTAGCAGTGAAGTGGGGCGGGTGCCCACCAATGATATCCGGACGCCCCGGCTGTCGCACTCGGTAACCTTCGTGTTCACAGGCCACAATGGGTCCTGTTACTCCACGAAGGGATAAGCGTGCGCTCCACCGCCGGGCCGGGTCTGCTGTTTGTGCTGGTCTGCGCCATGGGCGCCGGCCCGATGATGAACTACGGACTCTCCGCCACCAGCACGCTGATCATGGCGGACCTGCGGATCAGCGATGCACAGTTCGGACTTCTGGCCGCGACCTGTTTCGCCGGGGCAGCGGTGTCCTCCATGTGGCTGGGCCGGTTGAGCGACCGGATCAGCGCCCGCTCCCAACTGCTGATCATCTTCGGCGGCACCGCACTGGCCCTGGGCTTCGCCGCGTTGTCCGGCAACTACCTGTGGCTGCTGGCCGCCGTCCTGCTCTCCGGCCCCGCCCAGGCCATCTCCAACCCCACCACCAACCGCATCATCATCCACGCCGTCGAACCCGGCAAACGGCCCGGCTGGATGGGGATCAAGCAGTCCGGCGTACAGGCCAGCCAGCTGTTCTCCAGTCTCTTCTTCCCGGCAGCCGCCCTTGTCGCCGGGTGGCGCGGAGCCGCCGTCGGCGCCGTCGCGGTCCTGCTCCTCCTGCTGGCCTACGCGTGGTTCCGGCTGCCGTCCGAACCACGGCTCCCGGCACCGCGGGAGCCCGGGCAGCCCGCGGACCGGAAGTTCCCGGCGTCGGTCTGGCTGCTGGCCGCGTTTGCGCTGTTTTCCGGTGCGGGCATGCAGGCAACCAACGTCTACCTGCCCCTGTTCGCCCAGCGGGAGATCGGATTCTCGCTGCTGATGGGCGGCGTCACCGCGGCGGTGGCCGGCGTCGTCGGCGTGACCTCCCGGGTGCTCTGGGGCCGGCGGATGGCCGACGGCGTCCGCGCCTCCACCCTGCTGCTGATCCTCGCTGCCGGGGCGGTCTGCGGCGCAGCCCTGCTCCTTGCCGCCGGACAGACCGGAGTGCCGCTGCTGCTGTGGTCCGGCGTCGTCTTCCACGGCGCCTCCGTACTGGGCGTGAACGTGGTGGTGATGGCCGGCGTGCTGCGCGAGGTTCCCCGGGAACGGGTGGGCGCGGCGTCCGGGGCCGTCTCGCTGGGCATGTACTCCGGTTTCGCGCTGGGGCCGCTGGCCATGGGCCTGCTGCTGCAATACTCCGGCGGCTTCCTCGCCGGGTGGCTGTCCATCGGCGCGGCCTACCTGGTCTGCGGCAGCATCGGTCTGGCGTACCGGCGGCTGGGCTCGAAGCGGGCCGGATCCGCCGCCGTCGGAACGCCGCGGAAATAAACGACGCCGGATCGGACTTGTGCTTTAAGTGCCCTATGGCACTGTTCCCCCACAGCTTGGAGAAATATGACAACCGCACGCGCCTACGCAGCCACCTCCGCCACCGATCCGCTGGTCCCCACCACGATCGAACGCCGCGAGGTCGGCCCGCATGACGTCCTCATCGACATTGCCTATGCCGGTGTCTGCCACTCGGACATCCACACTGTCCGCGGCGAATGGGGACCCATCGCGTACCCGCAGGTCGTCGGGCACGAAATCGTGGGAACCGTGGCCGAGGTCGGCTCCGACGTCACCGCGCACAAGGTCGGCGACCGCGTGGGCGTGGGCTGCATGGTCAACTCCTGCGGCGAATGCGAAAACTGCCGGGCCGGCATGGAGAACTACTGCCTGAACGGCAACGTCGGTACCTACGCCAGCAAGGACCGCGACGGCACCATCACCCAGGGCGGCTACGCCACCTCCGTCGTCGTGAATGACGGCTTCGTGCTCCGCGTTCCGGAAAGCATTCCGTATGAAGCAGCCGCTCCACTGCTCTGCGCAGGCATCACCACCTACTCGCCCCTCGCCCACTGGAACGCAGGGCCGGGCAAGCGGGTCGCCGTCGTCGGCATGGGCGGACTCGGCCACATGGCCGTCAAGATCGCCGTCGCGATGGGCGCCGAGGTCACCGTGCTGTCCCAGACGCTGAGCAAGCAGGAAGACGGCCTGCGTTTCGGTGCCGAGCACTACTACGCCACCAGCGATGAGAGCACGTTCGAGAAGCTCGCGAACACGTTCGACCTGATCATCAACACGGTCAGCGCCCCGATCGACCTGCAGCAGTACCTGTCCCTGCTGCGCCTGGACGGCACCATGGTCAGCGTGGGTGCTCCGCCCGAGGCACTGCCCATCTCGGTCTTCACCCTGATGAGCAAGCGCCGCTCCTACGCGGCCTCCAACATCGGCGGCATCAGCGAAACCCAGGAAATGCTGGACTTCTGCGCCGAGCACAACATTGCTCCGGAGATCGAGCTGATCAAGGCCGAGGAAATCAACACCGCGTACGAGCGTGTGCTGAAGTCCGACGTCCGCTACCGGTTCGTCATTGATGCGGCGACTATCTAGTTCGTAGCTGTTTCTGTCGGCAAGGGCGCTCTACCGTTTGGTGGGGCGCCTTTGCTGTTGCCCGGCGGCTTGGTCCCTGTACTAAGGGGCCTTCCCATCCCGCCTATAATTGCATCATGCCAATTCTGCGTCTCGAGGGCGCCACCTACGAACAACCGCCCGTCCCGCACCAGCATGGAGCCGCACTGTGAGCGGCGGGCTCGTTGCCCTGCTGGACGACGTCGCTGCGCTGGCACGGATAGCCGCCGCCTCGGTGGACGACATCGCGGCAGGAGCGGCGAAAGCGGGAGCCAAGGCGGCCGGCGTCGTCATCGATGATGCCGCCGTGACGCCGCAGTACGTGTCCGGTGCGGACCCGTCCCGTGAACTGCCGATGATCAAGCGCATCTTCTGGGGCTCGCTCCGGAACAAGCTTCTGTTCATCCTGCCGGCACTGCTGTTGATCAGCGCTTTCATTCCAGTCATCATCCCGTTCATTCTCATGCTGGGAGGCACGTACCTCTGCTACGAGGGTGCGGAGAAGGTCTGGCACAAGTTCTTCGGCCATCATGAGGACAAGGAGGCGCCGGCGGTAGAGCGAGGGCCCGACGCCGAGTCCAAGGTAGTCAAGGGAGCCATCACCACGGACTTCATCCTGTCCTGCGAGATCATGGTGATCTCGATGAACGAGGTCGGCGACGCGTCCATCTGGGTCCGGGCGATCATCCTCGTTGTTGTGGCTATTGCCATCACGATCCTCGTCTACGGGGCCGTTGGGCTGATCGTTAAGATGGACGACATTGGCCTGCACCTGGCCAAGAAGGAATCAGCAGGATCCCAGCGTGTCGGCGGGCTCCTGGTTCGGGGCATGCCTGCCGTACTGGCGGCCATCACCTTCGTGGGAACCATCGCCATGCTCTGGGTAGGCGGACACATCATGCTGGTCGGTGTTTCCGACCTTGGCTGGCATGCACCGTATGACCTGGTCCATGCGCTGGAACACCCCGTGGCAGGCCTTGCCGTGGTGGGAGGATTCCTCGGCTGGCTCGTGAACACGCTCTGCTCAGCCGTCGTCGGACTGGTCTGGGGCCTGGTTGTCATGGCGATTCTGCACCCGCTGAAAAAGGTGCTGCCCTTCGGTAAGAAGGACGGACATAACGAAGGTGATACCCGGGCGGCAGCAGCCGGGCACAGCCCGGAGAAGCCGGACGCCGATCCCGCCGGCTAACCTCGGCTCCGATCTCAAAGGGGCGGCCCCCTCACTAAGGGGGCCGCCCCTTTTGCATGCCTGCGGGCCTCTCGGCCCAGGAGCAGATCATGCAGTGTCAGGATCGCCCCCCGCGCCGGAACGTGACATGCGTGGTGCCGCTCGGCGCCGTTTCAGCGGTGACCTGGCAATCCGCCTCCAGACCGCGAAGGTCATCCCACAACCGCACGCCGCGGCCCAGGATGATGGGGGCGATGCCAACGTGGAGATCATCGACGAGACCGGCCCGAAGAAAGTCGCGCACGGTCGAAGCGCCGCCGCCGACCCGCACGTCTCCGCCGCCGGCGACCGCCGTGGCTGTATCCAGCGCCTCCTCGGGTGTTGCCGTGAGGAACTCGAAGGTGGTGCCTCCTGCCATTTCGAGCGACTGCCGCGGCTCGTGCGTCAGCACATAGACCGGAACATGGAAGGGTGGGTCCTCGCCCCACCATCCGCGCCAGTCCGGGTCATCAGGGTTCGCATGCAGCCCGAACATGCCTGCGCCCATGATCTCCGCGCCAATGTCTTCGAAGTAGCGCTCGGCATAACGATCGTCGACGCCGGTGGTTCCACCTCCGCTTTCGTCGTGCAGCACCCGCTGGCGGAAGGTGCGGGTGGCAGCATACGCGGCGGTGAGGCGCCCCCAGTCGTCGCCGAACGGGTTCTCCGGAGTCTGGTCCGTTGTTGTGGCGAAGCCGTCGAGTGAGATATTGAGGTCAACGCGGACACGGCTCATAGCTATCTCCTCGGGGTGAGGGCAAGACGACGCCGGACAACGGCGCCTGAGCGCAGCACCGGACACGCTTCTGGGCGGCAGTTCGGCACACCCCCAAGATCGGAAAGGGCAGGCCGGCTGTCAATATCGGTCCCCAAATATCAATGCCCGGGCGGACGTTCTCCATGACAAGCCGCCGGGCATCGATGCCTTCCCAGATGGGTGTTCACCGTTGGTTGTACAGATGACGGCCTTATCCGGGCGTCTTCACCGTTGGTTGTACAGATAACGGGCTTATCGGCGCGGAATGGGCCCATTATCTGTACAACGAACTCGTAGCCACAGGCGCCTGACCTGCCGCCAGCGGATTCGGCACCGCGTCGCCAAATGGTCAGCCTGGCGGCGTAGAAATCCCGCGTGGAAATCCAGCGCAGCAACCCGGCGCAGGGGAGGGCTAAAGCCCGATTTCCGCGCTCTCCAGCAGGGCGACGGCGTCCGGCTGGCCCTCGTACATCACCAGGGCGTGGCCGGTACGGCCGTGGGCGTGCAGCAGCAGCTCACAGGGTTCGCCGACAATCGCCACGGACACCGGAGCACGCTTGGCCACATGCCGGGGGCCGTCCGGACGGACCAGCACAATGCCCAGGTCCACGCCGCGGTACAGGATGGCGGCGCGCTTGATCAGTTCGGCCCAGAGAGCGTCGGAATAGTCGGAATCCAGGGCGCGCGGCGCCCAGCGGTCCGAGGCACGCCGAATGTCCTCCGTGTGCACAAAGTACTCACTCAGGTTGGCGCTGTTGTCCACGGATTTCAGGTGCATGGGGGAGAGGCGGGGCGGGCCGGCACGGAAGGCGCGGACCAGTTTGGCGTAACTCTCCGTGGTGGACGCCTTCTGCGCAGTTTCCTCCAACGCCTTGTCCGCGCGTGCGGCAAGGGGCTTGATGAACGTGCCCAGGGCAGCACTCATCCGGTGCTCGCGCAGATAGAGGTGAGCTGCGAGCTCCTTGGTCTGCCACCCCTCGCAAAGCGTGGGTGCATTGGGCCCGGCTGCAAGCAGCGTCTCGGCCAGGACTTCACGGGACGGATCAACAAAATGCATCACTGCTGAAACTAGCATGGAACCCGGTCTTTCGCCGGGGCTGCAGCCCCAAAAGAACGTGTTGAGCGGCGTTTTTCCGCCGGGCAGTAGAATCGGTAGCGATGCTTCCCACACCTTCCCCCCAGAATCCGCCGGCTTCCCTCGATCCCGGGCTCAGCGCGTCATTGAAGCGCGACGACGCCGGGCTGGTGGCCGCCGTCATCCAGCAGTACGACACGAACCAGGTCCTGATGCTCGGCTGGATGGATGACGAAGCCCTGCACCGCACCCTGACCTCGGGCCGGGTGACCTTCTGGTCCCGCTCCCGGCAGGAGTACTGGCGCAAGGGGGACACCTCCGGACACGTGCAGTGGGTGAAGTCCGTAGCCGTTGACTGCGACGGCGACGCCCTGCTGATCCGCGTGGACCAGGTGGGGGCGGCCTGCCACACCGGTACCCGCACCTGCTTCGACGGCCGTGAGCTGCCCGCCGTCGTCGGCGCCGCATAAACCCGCTCCACCCATCGCTTAGGGAAGAAGTAGGAACACCACCATGCAGGATCTAGGAGCCATCCGCCCCACCCTGGAAGAATTCCGGGCCCTGGCCGCCGACCGCCGGGTGATTCCCGTGCGCCTGACGGTCCTGGCGGACGCACACACCCCCATCGGCATCTACCGCAAGCTCACCAACGGCGAGGCCGGTACCTTCCTGATGGAATCGGCCGCGTCCGGCGGCGTCTGGTCCCGGTACTCCTTCATTGGCGCCCGGTCCCGCGCCACCCTGACCACGCTGGACGGCAAGGCGCACTGGCTCGGCGAACCGCCCGCCGGTGTCCCCGTCGACGGCAGCCCGGTCGAGGCCCTGGCCCGCACCGTGGAGCTGCTCGCCACCGACCGTTTCGCCGAGCTGCCCCCGTTTACCTCGGGCATGGTCGGCTTTGTCGGCTGGGAAACCGTACGGCACTGGGAGAAACTGCCCAACCCGCCGGCGGATGACCTGGACCTGCCCGAGATCGCGATGAACCTGGTCTCGGACATGGCCATCCACGACAACAGCGACGGCACCGTCACGCTGGTGGCCAACGCCATCAACTTCGACGGCTCCGACGAACGCGTGGACGAAGCGTGGCACGACGCCGTGGCCCGCGTCCGCTCGATGCTCGGCCGGCTCGCCGCACCCACCCCGCAGGCCGTTTCCGTGCTGGCGCCGGGAACCGTCGTCGATATCGCCGCCAACGTGAAGGAAAGCTGGCCCAAGCCCGAATACACCCGGGCGGTGGAGCGCGGCAAGCAGGCCATTGTGGACGGCGAAGTCTTCCAGGTGGTCATCTCGCGCCGCTTCGAGGCCGAATGCCGGGCCGAGGCGCTGGACGTCTACCGGGTGCTGCGCACCACCAACCCCAGCCCGTATATGTACCTGTTCAATTTCGAGGACGCCCACGGCACCCCGTTCAATGTGGTGGGCTCCTCCCCGGAAGCGCTCGTCACCGTAACCGGCCGCGACGTCATCACGCACCCGATTGCCGGCTCCCGGCCCCGCGGCAAGACCTCCGAACTGGACCGGGCACTGGCCGAGGAACTGCTGGAAGACGAGAAGGAACGGGCCGAACACCTGATGCTGGTGGACCTGGCCCGCAACGACCTGTCCAAGGTCTGCCGCCCCGGCAGCATAGACGTCACCCAGTTCATGGAAGTGGAGCGGTTCAGCCACATCATGCACCTGGTCTCCACCGTCGTCGGCCGGCTCGCAGACGCGTCCACCGCCTATGACGTGCTGGCCGCGACCTTCCCGGCCGGAACGCTGTCCGGCGCGCCGAAGCCCCGCGCCCTGCGACTGCTGGACGAAGTGGAACCGCACCGCCGCGGCATTTACGGCGGCGTCGTTGGCTACCTCGACTTCGCCGGAGATATGGACATGGCCATCGCCATCCGCTCCGCGCTGCTGCGCGACGGCAAGGCGTACGTCCAGGCCGGCGGCGGCATCGTCAACGACTCGGACCTCGAAGCCGAAGCGCAGGAAACCGTCAACAAGGCGGCCGCTCCGCTGCGGGCCGCCCTCCTCGCCGGATCGCTGGAGACCGTTGCGGCACCTCCCGCCGGAAACGACGCCGGCACTCCCGCCGGAACCATCGCACAGGAAGCAGACAAGTGAGCACCACCACCCCGCGCTGGCAGCGCAAGGGCATCGTCATCATGGTGACCGTCCTGCTGGCGGCACTGGCCTTCGGCACCACCACCCGCACCTGGCTGAACGTCACCCTGCCCGCCGCGAACGTCGTGACCCCCGACGTCGCCGTCTCGGGCAGCGATGCCGCCACCGCCGTCACCGCGTTTGCCGTGGTGGGCGTGGCCGCCGCCCTCGCGGCAGGAATCGCCGGGCGGATTGCCCGCTGGATCATCGCCGTCATCATCGTAGTTTCCGGCGTGGGAGTGGCCGTAGCCACCTCGGCGATCATCGCCGACCCCCTGCAGGGGGCGGCAGGTGCCATCGGCAAGGCCATCGGCGTCAGCTCCGCCGAGGGCACACAGGTGGAACTGACCCCCATGCCCTACGCCGCGCTGGTCATCGGCATCCTCATTGCCCTCGCAGGTATCTGGCTGGCCCTCGCGGGCCGGCACTGGACGACGTCGCGGCGTTACGCGCCCACGGCGGAACCGGACGGCGGCGCGGCTCCGGATGCCGATGCAGCCGGCACCGGAACCAGCCCGGAGGTACGTCACCCCAAGGACGCCGCGGCAGGCCCGCCCGTCGATGAAATCGACAGCTGGGACCGGCTCACGCGGGGCGAGGACCCGACCGACCCCAAGTAGGTTTCCCCCACAGCCACCGGATTGCGCCGAACACCGGCGCAATATGTGAAAGGGTTTCCGCCCAGTAATGGCAGAATGGAAACCAGATTCGTTAACGAGGAGATTCATCATGAGCACAAGCAGCACCGAACAGCACCTGGGAGCCGGCCAGGAAAACGAGGGCGAAAGCCACGCCAGCATCCACGATGAAACCATCGGGCACGGCAACACCCCCGCAGCCTGGACCTGCGTGCTGATTATGATCATCGGCGCCGCTGTGTCCTCCGTTGCCTACATCATGGCCAGCTTCGTCGGCTTCTTCGCCGGCATCGCCGTCATGCTGATCGGCCTGCTGGTCGGCTTCATCATGCGCAAGGCAGGCTACGGCGTCAACGGATCGAAGCTGAAGAACAGCAGCCACTGAGTGAGCGTTCTCGATGACATCATTGCCGGCGTTCGGGAAGACCTTTCCGAACGCCGGCAAAGTGTCTCGCTCGAACAGGTCCGTGAGCAGGCGCTGCAGGCACCGGCCCCGCTGGACGCCTACGCAGCACTGGGCGGCAACGCTCAACCGCGGACCGAACTGCGGGTTGTCGCCGAGGTCAAGCGCAGCAGCCCCTCCAAGGGCGAACTGGCGGACATCGCCGACCCCGCTTCCCTCGCCGCAGCCTATGAGCGCGGGGGAGCGGCCGTCATCAGCGTCCTCACCGAACAGCGCCGGTTCCGCGGATCCCTGGCGGACCTGGATGCGGTGCGCGCCGCCGCCGGCATCCCCGTGCTGCGCAAGGACTTCACCGTCGATGAGTACCAGATCTGGGAAGCCCGTGCCCACGGCGCGGACCTGATCCTGCTCATCGTTGCGGCGCTGGAGGACGCGCAGCTGCGCCGCTTCCTGGACCTCACGCACGAGCTGGGCATGAACGCCCTCGTCGAGACCCACACCGCCGAAGAAGTGGACCGGGCCCTGGCCCTGGGTGCACGGATCATCGGCATCAATGTGCGCAACCTGAAAACCCTGGACGTCGACCGTTCGGTGTTCGCCTCCCTGGCCGGCAGCATACCCGCCGGTCCCGTGGTGATTGCCGAATCCGGCGTCCGTGACGCTGCCGACGTCGAGCACTACGCTTCCAGCGGAGCCAACGCCGTGCTGGTGGGCGAAGCCCTCGTGAAGCACGCGTCCCCGGCCGAAACCATCGGCGAGTTCACCGCCGTCGGCGCCAAGGCGATTGCCGCCCGCGCCCGGCACCACGGTGAAAGCTGACCCATAGCACCAACTCCCTGTCCGGGCAGGAACGGCCCGGGCTCAAGCAGGACAGGACACAAAGCTCATGATCGGGAAGTCGGAACAGGCTCAGGCAGCCGGTGCTGCCGCAGAAACCGGAACCGGAAGCGTTACGGAGGCCTTCCTGAACGGGGGAGTCTCCTCCCTGCGGCACGCGCCCGGTCCGTACTTCGGCGAGTACGGCGGCCGTTGGATGCCCGAGTCCCTGATCGCGGCCCTGGACGAGCTGGAAGACACCTTCGAGAAGGCCAAGGCCGATCCCGAGTTCACCGCCCAGGTGGCGGACCTGAACAAGAACTACTCCGGCCGCCCGTCCCTGCTCACCGAGGCCAAACGCTTCTCGGAGCACGCCGGCGGAGTGCGGATCTTCCTCAAGCGCGAAGACCTCAACCACACCGGATCCCACAAGATCAACAACGTCCTGGGCCAGGCCCTGCTGGCCAAGCGGATGGGCAAGACCCGCGTCATCGCGGAAACCGGTGCCGGCCAGCACGGCGTGGCCAGCGCCACCGCCGCAGCACTGCTCGGCCTGGAGTGCGTGGTCTACATGGGCGCCGAGGACTGCCGCCGCCAGGCACTGAACGTGGCCCGGATGGAACTGCTCGGTGCGAAGGTCATCCCGGTGACCAACGGCTCCCAGACACTGAAGGACGCCATCAACGAGGCGCTGCGGGACTGGGTCGCGAACGTTGACAGCACCCATTACCTGCTGGGCACCGCCGCGGGGGCGCACCCCTTCCCGGCCATGGTCCGCTACTTCCACGAAGTCATCGGCGAAGAGGCCCGCGCCCAGATGCTGGAGCAGGCCGGCCGGCTGCCGGACGCGGTGTGCGCCTGCATCGGCGGCGGTTCCAACGCCATCGGTATCTTCCACGGCTTCCTGGACGATCCCGAAGTGAAGATCTACGGCTTCGAGGCCGGCGGCGACGGCGTTGAAACCGGCCGCCACGCCGCCACCATCACCCTGGGCCGGCCCGGCGTGCTGCACGGCGCCCGTTCCTACCTCATGCAGGACGACGACGGCCAGACGGTTGAATCGCACTCCATCTCGGCCGGCCTGGACTACCCGGGCGTCGGACCCGAGCATGCCCACCTGGCCGACATCGGGCGGGTCAGCTACGAGCCGATCACCGATGCCGAAGCCATGGATGCCTTCCAGCTGCTCTGCCGCACCGAGGGCATCATCCCCGCGATCGAGTCCGCGCACGCCCTGGCCGGCGCCATCAAGGTCGGCCGGCGGCTCGCCGAGGAGGCCGGCTCCGACGGAAATGTTTCCGAGAAGATTGTCCTGGTGAACCTTTCCGGACGCGGGGACAAGGACGTGGCCACCGCCGCCGAATGGTTCAACCTGCTGGACGAGCGCTCAGCCGAAGCCGAAATCGGCAAAGAAGGGGAACAGCTTTGAGCACCGAGGTAATGCAGAGCAAGTCCGCGGCCGCGATTGACCGGGCCGCAGCCCAGGGGCGTGCCGCGCTTATCGGCTACCTGCCGGCCGGCTTCCCCACCGTGGAAGCCACCATCGCCGCAGGCATCGCCCTGGCGGAAAACGGTGCGGACCTGATCGAAATCGGCATTCCGTATTCCGATCCGGTGATGGACGGCCACGTCATCCAGGCCGCTACCACCCAGGCGCTGGCGGACGGATTCCGCGTGGCGCAGGTGTTCGACGTCGTTGCCGGCATCACCGCAGCCACCGACGCCGCCGTGCTTGTGATGACCTACTGGAACCCGGTGGTCCGGATGGGTGTGGATGAGTTCTCCCGCCGCCTGGCCGAAGCCGGGGGAGCAGGGCTGATCACCCCGGACCTGGTCCCGGATGAAGCCTCCGAATGGCTCGAAGCGTCGGACAAGTACGGCCTGGACCGGGTGTTCCTGGTTGCCCCGTCCTCCACTGAAGCCCGGATGAAGAGCACGGTGGCCGCCAGCCGCGGCTTCGTCTACGCCGTTTCGATCATGGGCGTCACCGGTGCCCGCGACAGTGTCAGCGACGCCGCCCAGAGCGTGGTCAGCGCCGCCCGCGCCGCCGGCGCCCAGCGCGTCTGCGTAGGCCTGGGTGTCTCCCGTGCCGAACACGTGCGTGAAATCGGTGCCTATGCCGACGGCGTCATCGTGGGCACCGCCCTGGTGGCCGCCCTGCGCGACGGCGGCACGGACGCCGTCGCCGCCCTTACCCGTGACCTCAGTACCGGAGCCCCGAAGGCCAGCAAATGAACCCGATGTCCGTGTACGCCAGCATTCCCAGCCCGCCTGCCGATTTCAGCAGTTTCTCGCTGGGCCCGCTGACCATCCACGCGTACGCGCTGTGCATCCTGGCCGGCATCCTGCTCGCCCTGTGGATGACGTCCGTGCGCTGGAAACGGCGCGGACTGCCGGAAGACGCGGTCTGGGACATCTCGATCTGGGCCATCCCGTTCGGCATCATCGGCGGACGGCTGTACCACGTGGTCTCCTCACCGGACGCGTATTTTGGTCCGGACGGCGACCTGTCCCTCATTCCGCAGATCTGGCTGGGCGGACTGGGCATCTGGGGCGCGGTGGCACTGGGTGCCGTGGGCGCCTGGATCGGCTGCCGCCGTGCGGGCATCAAGCTCTCCACGTTCGCCGACGTCGGTGCCCCCGGCCTGCTGCTGGCCCAGGCCGTGGGCCGCTGGGGCAACTGGTTCAACCAGGAACTCTTCGGCTCCGAAACGGACGCGCCCTGGGGCCTGGAAATCGACGCCGACAACGCCAACTTCCCCGACGGCGCCGCCCCCGGCACCACGTTCCACCCCACGTTCCTTTACGAGTCCCTCTGGAACCTGGCCGGCGTCGCCCTGCTCCTGCTGCTTGACCGCCGCTTCCGGCTCCGCGGCGGCCGCCTGTTCTGGATCTACGCGGCCTTCTACACTGCCGGACGGCTCTGGATCGAGCTCCTGCGCATTGACGACGCCGAAATGATTACGCTGCTCGGCGTCACACAACGCCTCAATGTGTGGACCAGCCTGCTGATCCTTGTCGCCTCCATCGCGATGTTCATTTACCTGACTTTCAAGGCCCGCAAGGGCGGGGAGGGCTCGCTTTACCTGCCGGGCCACGAACCCGCACCTCAGGGCGGTATTCCCGCCGCGGATAACGAGAAAGAAACAGAAGCCGGGAATGCGGAATCGGCATCAGCCGAACGCCCCGTGCGTGCTAATCTCGCAGAGACAAAAACCGAGGAGTCCCTTCCTCACCGGTCCAAGGACAACGGACCTTCTGCCTGACCCTTCGGGTTACCCTCGAAGGCGCTGCAGGCGGAGCCACATTGACGTGGCGCCAGGCGGCTGCAGCACCGGGACACCCCTCCGGAAAAGCGGCGGTTAACGGCACCAGGGATTCCCAGTAAAAACCGGATCAGTTTCGGGGTTTACCGGGGTGAAGTGAGCCGTAAAATCAATCAACGCCGCGGAGCATCCCCTCATGGATTTCCGCAGGGGCCAGCGCTGTCCCCTCCCAACGCTCTACAAGGGGGAAGGACTCACTTCTTATGACTGATTCCCTGTCTGCTTTTCCGAACACGGTGGTGTCACCGTTCACCCGTTTCGCCGCGCTCCCGGAGGATTCCGGCCTGTACCGCGCCGAGAATGAAAAGGACGCCTGCGGCCTGGCCGTCATTGCCACCCTGCAGGGAGAGCCCACCCACGGAATTGTCGACGCCGCCCTGGCCGCCCTGCGCAACCTTGAGCACCGCGGTGCCGTGGGCGCCGATGAAGGTACCGGCGACGGCGCCGGCCTCCTGACCCAGGTCCCGGACGAATTCTTCCGCGCAGTAGTGGACTTTGAACTTCCCGCGGCCGGAGGCTACGCCGTCGGCACCGCTTTCCTGCCCACCGAGGACCGCGAGCAGCTGACCGCACGCGCCGGCGTCGAGCTCATTGCAGCCAGCGAGGGCCTGCGGGTGCTGGGCTGGCGCGAGGTGCCCATCGTGGCCGAACTCGTGGGAGCCATGTCCCGGGCCTGCATGCCGCACTTCGTCCAGGTGTTCCTGGCCCCGGAAGAGGGGATCGGAACCGAGGACCTGGACGCCCGGGCCTTCCGCGTTCGGAAGCGTTCGCAGAACAAGTTCGGCGTGTACTTCCCCTCGCTGTCCTCTCGGACCATGGTCTACAAGGGCATGGTGACCACCGCGCAGCTGGAACCGTTCTTCCCGGACCTGTCCGATCCGCGGTTCAAGACCCGGCTGGGCATTGTCCACTCCCGCTTCTCCACCAACACGTTCCCGTCCTGGCCACTGGCCCAGCCGTTCCGCGCCATCGCGCACAACGGCGAGATCAACACGGTCAAGGGCAACCGGAACTGGATGCGTGCCCGGCAGTCGCAGATGAAGAACCCGCTGCTCGGGCAGACCCCGGAAGAGCTCTTCCCCATCTGCACCCCCGGCGCTTCGGACTCCGCGTCCTTCGACGAGGTGGCCGAACTGCTGATGCTCTCCGGCCGGCCCATCACCCACGCGATCATGATGATGATCCCGGAGGCCTGGGAGAACCACGCAACCATGGACCCGGCCCGCCGGGCGTTCTACCAGTACCACTCCATGCTGATGGAACCGTGGGACGGTCCCGCCGCCGTGTCCTTCACCGACGGCGTGCTGGTAGGTGCGGTGCTGGACCGCAACGGACTGCGTCCCGCCCGCTACTGGGTGACCGACGACGGCCTGGTGGTCCTGGCCTCCGAGGTGGGCGTGGTGGACATCGACCCTGCCAAGGTGGTCCGCAAGGGCCGCGTCTCGCCGGGCAAGATGTTCCTGGTGGACACCGCCGAGGGCCGGCTGATCGAAGACGACGAGATCAAGGCCGAGGTTGCCGCCGCCAACCCGTGGGCGGAATGGGTGAAGGAAAACCAGGTCCGCCTGGAGGAACTGCCCGAACGCGAGCACGTGCTGCACACCAAGGCCTCCATCAACCGCCGGCAGCGGACCTTCGGCTACACGGTGGAGGAACTGCGGATCCTGCTGGGTCCGATGGCCCGCACCGCCGCCGAACCGCTGGGGGCCATGGGCTCCGACACCCCCATCGCCGTGCTCTCCAAGCGGCCGCGGCTGCTCTTCGATTACTTTGTGCAGTCCTTTGCCCAGGTCACCAACCCGCCGCTGGATTCCATCCGCGAGGAACTGGTCACCTCCCTGCAGGCCTCGATTGGCCCCAACGGAAACCTGCTCTCCCTGAAGCAGGTGAAAACCAGCCAGGTTGCGCTGAAGTTCCCGGTGATCAACAACGACGAGCTCGCCAAGATCGCCAATCTCACCGACGACGACGACCGGATAGCGCTGAAGGTCCGCGGCCTCTACCGTCCCGAAGGCGGCGAAGCCGAACTGCGGGCAAGGATCAGCGAGATCTGCGAGAAGGTTTCCGGTGCAGTGAACCGCGGTGTGCAGTACATCGTGCTCTCGGACCGGGATTCCAATGCCCAGTGGGCGCCCATCCCGTCCCTGCTGCTGCTCTCCGCAGTCCACAACCACCTGCTCAAGAGCGCCAACCGCACAAAGATCTCCCTGCTGGTGGAGGCCGGTGACGTCCGAGAGGTCCACCACGTGGCCCTGCTGATCGGCTACGGCGCCTCCGCGGTGAACCCGTACCTGGCCATGGAAAGCTGCGAGGAGCTGGTCCGCAACGGCGACATCACCGGTGTCACCGGCGAAGAGGCCGTCGCCAACCTGATCAAGGGCCTGGGCAAGGGCGTCCTGAAGATCATGTCCAAGATGGGCATTTCCACCGTCGCGTCCTACTGCGGCGCGCAGACCTTCGAGGCGCTCGGCCTGGGCCAGGAACTGGTGGACGAATTCTTCCACGGCACCCAAACCCAGCTCGGCGGCGTCGGCCTGGACGTGATCGCCGCCGAAGCCGCTGCCCGGCACGCCGAGGCGTACCCGAGCGACGGCGTGGAGGAACCGCACCGCGCCCTGGACAACGGCGGCGAATACCAGTGGCGCCGCGAAGGACCGCCGCACCTGTTCAACCCGGAGACGGTCTTCCGGCTGCAGCACGCCACCCGCGAACGCCGGTATGACGTGTTCAAGGCCTACACCCACGGCGTGAACGACCAGTCCAAGAACCTCATGACGCTGCGCGGGCTGCTGGACTTCCGCACCGGGGACCGCACACCCGTGCCGCTGGACGAGGTGGAGCCCGTCTCCAGCATCGTGAAGCGCTTCTCCACCGGTGCCATGAGCTACGGGTCCATCTCCCAGGAAGCGCATGAAACGCTGGCCATCGCGATGAACCGCCTGGGTGCCAAATCCAACACCGGCGAGGGCGGCGAAGACCCGGAACGGCTGCTGGATCCGGAGCGCAGCTCGGCCATCAAGCAGGTGGCTTCCGGCCGGTTCGGCGTCACCAGCCTGTACCTGACCAATGCGCAGGACATCCAGATCAAGATGGCCCAGGGCGCCAAGCCCGGCGAGGGCGGCCAGCTGATGGCGCAGAAGGTCTACCCGTGGGTGGCCCGCACCCGCCACTCGACGCCCGGCGTCGGGCTGATCTCCCCGCCGCCGCACCACGACATCTACTCCATCGAGGACCTCGCCCAGCTGATCTATGACCTGAAGCGCTCCAACCCGAGCGCCCGGGTACACGTGAAGCTGGTATCCGAAGCCGGGATCGGCACCGTGGCGGCCGGCGTGACCAAGGCGAAGGCCGACGTCGTGCTGGTCTCCGGGCACGACGGCGGCACGGGCGCCTCGCCGCTGAACTCGCTCAAGCACGCCGGGGCTCCCTGGGAACTCGGGCTGGCAGAAACGCAGCAGACCCTGATGCTCAACGGCCTGCGGGACCGGGTGGTGGTCCAGGTGGACGGCCAGCTCAAGACCGGCCGCGACGTCGTGATGGCGGCGCTGCTGGGCGGCGAGGAATTCGGCTTCGCCACCGCACCGCTGGTGGTCTCAGGCTGCGTGATGATGCGCGTCTGCCACCTGGATACCTGTCCGGTGGGAGTGGCAACGCAGAACCCGGAACTTCGGGCCCGGTTCAGCGGCAAGCCGGAGTTCGTGGTGAACTTCTTCGAGTTCATTGCCGAGGAAATCCGCGAAATCCTTGCCGAGCTCGGGTTCCGAACCCTCGAGGAGGCCATTGGCCGCACCGAGCTGCTGGACACCCAGGCCGCGATCGACCACTGGAAGGCCGACGGCCTGGACCTGGAACCGATCCTTCGGGGACCCGAGGTGGATCCCGGCGCGCCGCTGCGGAACATGGTGCAGCAGAACCATGAACTCGATCTGCACTTCGACAATAAGCTCATCGAGATGAGCGCCGACGCTTTGCAGAACCGGGCGCCGGTGCGGATTGCGCTGGACGTAGTCAACACCGACCGGTCCGTGGGCACCATGCTCGGGCACACCGTCACCAAGACCTTCGGCGTGGACACCCTGGCTCCGGACACCATCGACATCACCCTCACCGGGCAGGCCGGGCAGTCGCTCGGCGCGTTCCTGCCCGCCGGGATCACGCTGCGGCTGTTCGGCGACTCGAACGACTACGTGGGCAAGGGCCTGTCCGGCGGCCGGATCATCGTCCGCCCGGACCGCGGCAACGTCTTCGCGGCCGAACGCAACGTCATTGCCGGCAACGTGATCGGCTACGGCGCCACCAGCGGCGAGATGTTCCTCAGCGGCCAGGTGGGCGAACGCTTCCTGGTGCGCAACTCCGGGGCCACCGCCGTCGTCGAAGGCATCGGTGACCACGGCTGTGAGTACATGACCGGCGGGCAGGCCCTGATCCTGGGGCCCACGGGCCGGAACTTCGGCGCGGGTATGTCCGGCGGCACCGCGTTTGTGGTGGATCTGGAATCCGCCCGCGTCAACAAGGAGTCCCTGGAGCGCGGCGAGCTGCTGCTCGATGCCCCGGACGCCGAGGACGTCGACATCATCCGCGGGCTGCTGGTCCGGCACCTGGAGGAGACCGGCTCCGACCTGGCCCAGAAGATGCTGGAGAGCTTCGAGGACACGGTTTCCCGCATTACCAAGGTGCTGCCGCGGGACTACGCGGCAGTGCTCGGCGCCCGCGCCTCCGCCGCCGAAGCGGGACTCGATCCCGACGGCGCCGAGGCCTGGAACAAGATTTTGGAGGTTACCGGTGGCTGATCCACGCGGATTCTTGAAGGTACGGGAGCGGGAAACCCAGCCGCGGCGTCCGGTGCCGGTGCGCATCATGGACTACAAGGAAGTCTACGAGGCGCAGGAAAAGGGCGTGCTGCGGGCCCAGGCGGGACGCTGCATGGACTGCGGCATCCCGTTCTGCCACCAGGGCTGCCCGCTGGGCAACCTCATTCCCGAGTGGAATGACCTAACGTGGCGGGACAAGGGTGCCGAGGCCATTGAACGGCTGCACGCCACGAACAACTTCCCGGAGTTCACCGGCCGGCTCTGCCCGGCCCCCTGCGAGGCCTCCTGCGTGCTGGGCATCAACCAGCCGCCGGTCACCATCAAGCAGGTGGAGGTCTCCATCATCGACGAAGCCTGGGGCGAGGGCTGGGTTACCCCGCATCCGCCGGAGCGGCTGACCGACCGCACCATCGCCGTCGTCGGCTCCGGCCCCGCCGGGCTGGCCGCCGCGCAGCAGCTCACCCGGGCCGGGCACACCGTGGCCGTGTATGAGCGGGATGACCGGATCGGCGGGCTGCTGCGCTACGGGATCCCGGATTTCAAGATGGAGAAAATCCAGGTAGACCGCCGGCTGGAACAGATGCGCGCCGAAGGCACCCGCTTCCGCACCGGCGTCGAAGTGGGCAGGGACATCAGCTGGGAGCAGCTGCGCCGCCGCTACGACGCCGTGGTGATCGCCACCGGCGCCACCGTGCCCCGCGACCTGCCCATCCCGGGCCGGGAGCTGTCCGGTGTGCACTTCGCCATGGACTACCTGGTGCAGTCCAACCGTGCCGTGGCCGGGGATAACGTCAAGAACCAGATCAGCGCCGAGGGCAAGCACGTGGTGATCCTCGGCGGCGGAGACACCGGTGCCGACTGTCTGGGCACCGCGCACCGCCAGCAGGCCGCGTCGGTGACCACCCTGGCGATCGGCCAGCAGCCGCCCGCCGAGCGCGCCGCGCACCAGCCGTGGCCGATGTACCCCACGCTGTTCGAGATGGCCAGCGCCCACGAGGAAGGCGGGGAACGCACGTTCCTGGCATCCACCGTGGAGTTCGTGGGGGAGGACGGGAGGCTTACCGGCGTGAAGGTGGCCGAGACGGAATTCGTAGACGGCCGACGGCTGCCGAAGGCCGGCACCGAGCGGATTATTCCGGCGGACCTGGTCTTCCTGTCCCTGGGCTTCACCGGGCCGGAGCCGGCCGGCCTGGCCGAGCAGGTCTCCGCGGAGTTTGATGACCGGGGCAACGTGGCCCGCGACGGCTACTACATGACCGGAACCCCGGGAGTCTTCGCCGCCGGCGACGCCGGGCGCGGGCAGTCCCTGATTGTCTGGGCCATCGCGGAGGGACGGGCCGCCGCGGCCGCCGTTGACCAGTGGCTGATGGGCTCCACCCGGCTGCCCGCACCGGTGGCGCCGACCGACCGCGCCATCACCGTGCTGTAGAAACCGCGTAACCAAAGCAGGCGTCGGAGACTCGTCCGGCGCCTGCTTTTGTTGCGCCGTGCCTGCCGCGAAGTCGGGTAGGGTGTCGGTGCACACATACACAAGCACACTTATGTTGGGGGACAGGAAAATGGGGACTGCCATTGCATCGCTGGTCATCGGGGCGGTGGTCACCTTCGGGATCGCCGTGCTCGTGATCTATCTGAGGAAGCTCGGCCAACTGAAACGGCACCCGGCGCGCCCCCGGATGGAGGTCCGCTTCAGCCCCAAGGGCCTCGTCGGATTGGCGCTGCTCGTTGGAGCGATGCTGCTGGCAGTCTGCTTGGGCCTGTTCCTGGTGGTCTACCGGGACCTGCCCATCTACGCAGTGACGTTCTCGCTCATATTGCTGGCCGGCACGGCACGTCCCGTCTATCTTTCCAAGGCAGGACTGCCCTTCGTGGTGGTCGGGATCGGGGAAGAGCTGAACCCCAAGCCGGTTCCCGCGCCGGCTTACGGGGGAGCGACGGCGCCGGTCTACGGGGGAGCGGCCGCGCCGCCCCAGTATCCGGGATTCGCCAATGCCCCGGCCGGTTTCACCCCTCCGCCGCCCCCGGCCCCGCACCAGCAGTAGGTAAGTACCGTTTCACTAAAAGCCCGGAGATCACTTAGTTGATCTCCGGGCTTTTTCTTTGCCGAAGCTCCTTGCCCCGACAGTACTTAGTGTTACTGTGTACTGGTAGCTAGCAACACTAGGTAGATAGGCGCAACATCCATGGGCAAGCAGATGACGGAGATGCTCAAGGGGACCCTCGAAGGCATCATCCTGGGGATCCTCGCCGTTTCACCCGCCTACGGCTACGACATCACGGCCAGGCTGCGTGAGCAGGGCTTCACCGAGATTGCCGAGGGAACCGTCTATGCGCTCCTGGTCCGGATCGAGAAACGCGGACTCGTCGACGTCGAGAAGGTTCCGTCGGAAAAGGGGCCTCCGCGGAAGGTCTATACCTTGAACACCCGGGGCTCCGAGTACCTCGATGAGTTCTGGGGAACCTGGAGCTTTCTGGCTTCCCGGATTGAACAGTTCCAGCAGCACGCCCTGAACCCGCACGAAGGAGACCCATCATGACCGCCAAATGGATAGAGCTGGTCACGGGACCGCTGGAGGAAAAGAGGCGCTGGCGCCGGTTCAAGCAGCGCAAGGAACAGCTGCCCGCCGGATACCGCAGGGCCATGGACGGGCTCGAACGCTACTTCATGTACGCGGCACCGATTGCGAAGGGTGATGTTTACGTCCAGATGCTCGAGGACCTTGTTGATCTGGTGGAGCGTGCCGCTGTTGACGGCACTCCGGTCCGCAGCATTGTCGGAGAGGATCCGGTGGAGTTCGCGGAGGCCTTCATGGCGAATTACGCGGACGGCCAGTGGATCGACAAGGAGCGCAGGCGCCTTATCGAGACCATCGACCGGTCCGACGAAGAGGTATAAAAACACCGGATTGGAGACCGGATATGCATACCGACCAAACCCTCGAACCCGCCATCCGGGTACAGGGCATCGAGAAGTCCTTTCGGGATCTGCAGGTGTTGTCCGGCGTTGACTTTGAGGTGAATGCCGGCAGTATCTTCGCCCTGCTGGGCTCCAACGGAGCGGGCAAGACAACGCTGGTGCGAATCCTTTCAACGCTGCTGAAGGCCGACGCCGGCACCGCAGCGGTGGACGGGCACGACGTCGCAGCCCACCCGGGTGAAGTGCGACGATCGATCAGCCTGACCGGCCAATTTACTGCCATTGATGAAGTGCTGACAGGCCGCGAGAACCTGGTCCTCATCGCGAAGCTCCGCCACCGGAAGAATCCGGGCGCGGTAGCGGATGACATGCTGGCCCGTTTTGCGCTCACCGACGCGGGGAGCCGGAAGGCGGGGGCGTACTCCGGCGGTATGCGCCGCCGGCTCGATATCGCCATGAGCCTGGTCGGGGATCCGAAAATCATCTTCCTCGACGAGCCGACGGCGGGCCTGGATCCGCAGGCACGCAACGAGGTATGGCAGACCATCCGGGAGCTTGCCGACGGCGGCACGACGGTGCTGCTCACCACGCAGTACCTCGACGAGGCGGAGCAGCTTGCGGACCGGATCGGGATCCTGCACCGGGGCGTCATCATCCAAAACGGAACCCTGGTTGAACTGCAGCAGCTCCTTCCGCCGGCAAAGGCCGAATACATCACTAAACAGCCGTCCCTCGAGGACGTCTTCCTCGCCCTCACCGGCGATACCGGTGACGGCACCGCGCCGAAGGAGGGACTTCCCCCGGCGCAGCAGAAAGAGGGAAACCGATGACCACCCAGACGTTTCATGACACTGCCGCCCTCACGGGACGCTCCCTGCGCCACGTCCTCCGCAGCCCGGACACGATCATTACGACGGCGGTTACGCCGGTCGCACTGATGCTGATGTTTGTGTACGTGTTCGGCGGAGCAATCAGCACCGGATCGGGGGAGTCCTACATCAACTACACGCTGCCCGGCATCCTGCTGATCACGGTTGCCTCCGGCGTGGCCTACACCGCCTACCGGTTGTTCCTCGACCGGCAGGGAGGAATCTTCGAACGCTTCCAGTCCATGCCCATTGCCCGCTCGGGTGTGCTCTGGGCACACGTCCTTACCTCCGTGACCGCCAACCTGGCCTCGCTCGTGCTCGTTGTCGGCGTGGCCCTGATTGCGGGCTTCCGCTCCGGTGCGTCGCCGGCTGCGTGGCTCGCCGTCGTCGGGATCCTCGTCTTGTTCACCCTTGCCCTGACGTGGCTGGCCGTGATCGCCGGGCTGGGCGCAAAGACAGTGGAGGGCGCGAGTGCGTTCAGTTACCCGCTGATTTTCCTGCCGTTCATCAGCTCGGCATTTGTGCCCACCAGCACCATGCCCGGCCCGGTGGCGTGGTTTGCCGAGAACCAGCCAGTGACTTCCATCGTGGACACCCTCCGGGCATTGCTTGCCCGGGAGCCCGTCGGCAGCGATTTCTGGGTCGCGCTTCTCTGGCTGGCCGGCATCCTGGGTGTGGGCTACGCCGTCGCGACAGCCGTCTACCGGCGTCGGGTGGGCTGAACCGGGCGGGACGCCTGCACAGATTCCCATTCTCCTGGAACGTTTTCCAGCTGCCCCTAGGTCGGAGCCGCTCGATATACCCGCTTTATGGGAATCTGTGCACGCACTTCCTCTGGCGGCGGGGCAAAAAGCCGCCTACCACGGCTTCCGAGGTGCAGGATCCGGGTGGCCACGCGGCCCGCTCCCATGCGCAAACTGGCAAGGGAGACTAGGCTAGAAGTATGAGACGCGCAAAGATTGTTGCCACATTTGGACCAGCGATCGCCAGCTATGAAAATACCGTAGCGGTTCTTCGCGCGGGCGTGAACGTCGCCCGTATGAATATGAGCCACGGCGACCACTCCGTACACAACGCCACGTATGAAAACGTGCGCAAGGCCTCCGCCGAGCTGGGGATGCCCGTAGGCATCTTCGCCGACCTCCAGGGCCCCAAGATCCGGCTCGGCCGGTTCACCGAGGAACCCCACTTCCTGAACGTGGGCGATACCTTCACCATCACCACCGATGACATTCCCGGCACCAAGGAAATCTGCTCCACCACGTACAAGGGCCTGCCCGGCGACGTGAACGCGGGCGACTTCCTGCTGATCGACGACGGCAAGGTCAAGCTGCGTGCCGTAGAGGTAACTGCCAACACCGTTGTCACCGAGGTAGTAGTACCGGGCAAGGTGTCCAACAACAAGGGCATCAACCTGCCCGGTGTTGCCGTCAACGTTCCGGCACTGAGCGAAAAGGATGAGGACGACCTCCGCTGGGCCATGCGCCGCGGCGTCGACATGGTTGCCCTCTCCTTCGTCCGCAACGCCGGCGACATTTCCCGCGTGCACGAGATCATGGACGAGGAAGGCCGCCGCGTGCCGGTCATCGCCAAGATCGAAAAGCCGCAGGCCGTGGAGAACCTCGAAGAGATCATCGACGCGTTCGACTCCATCATGGTTGCCCGCGGTGACCTCGGCGTCGAACTGCCGCTCGAAGAGGTTCCGATCGTGCAGAAGAACGCCATTGAGCTGGCACGCCGCTGGGCCAAGCCCGTGATCGTGGCCACCCAGGTGCTCGAATCCATGATCGACAACCCCCGCCCGACCCGCGCCGAGGCCTCCGACTGCGCCAACGCCGTGCTCGACGGCGCGGACGCAGTGATGCTCTCCGGCGAAACCTCGGTGGGCACGTACGCCATCGAAACCGTCGAAACCATGGCCCGCATCATCGAGTCCACCGAAAAGCACGGCCTGAACCGTGTTCCCCCGCTGGGCTCCAAGCCGCGGACCCGCGGCGGCGCCATCACCCGCGCCGCGGTGGAAATCTCCGACCAGCTGGATGCCAAGTACATCTGTACCTTCACCCAGTCCGGCGACTCCGCCCGCCGCCTGTCCCGCCTGCGCCCGTCCAAGCCGGTGTTCGCCTTCACCCCCGTGGAGGAGACCTACCGCTACATGACCCTGTTCTGGGGCGTGGCACCCATGCTCGTGGAGTTCGCCGAGCACACCGACCAGATGACCGCACAGGTGGACCGCACCCTGCTCGAAGAGGGCCTGGTGGAAGACGACGACCTGGTGGTCATTGCTGCCGGTTCGCCTCCCGGACAGGCCGGCTCGACCAACAGCATCAAGGTGCACCGCGTCGGTGACATTGCCGACGCAGGCCAGCGTGCTGACGGCCAGGAGCGCGTCAAGGAAAAGGTCGGTCCGTGGCCGATCAAGGAAAGCAAGAAGGGCCAGGCCAAGGCCATCTAGGTTCCCCGTTTCCCTGCACTAAAAGGAAAGGTCCCGTCCGGTTGGACGGGACCTTTCCTTTTTGGTTCCTGCGTTGGTGTTGGTTCCTGCGGGGGAGTAGGTGTCAGTTCACCTGGTTGATGATGGTCTCGGCAACCTCGCGCATGCTCAGGCGGCGGTCCATCGACGTCTTCTGGATCCAGCGGAAGGCCTCGGGCTCGGTGAGGCCCATCTTGGTGGTCAGCAGCGACTTGGCGCGCTCCACCAGCTTGCGGGTGGCGAACTGTTCCTTCAGATCGGTGACCTCGGCTTCGAGGGCCTTGATCTCCTCGTGGCGGGAGAGGGCAATCTCGATGGCGGGAATCAGGTCCGCGGGGGTGAAGGGCTTGACCACATAGGCCATGGCACCGGCCTCGCGCGCACGCTCCACCAGTTCCTTCTGGCTGAACGCGGTCAGCAGCACCACCGGGGCAATGCGTGCCTTGACGATCTGCTCGGCAGCGGTAATGCCGTCCATCAGCGGCATCTTGACGTCCATCAGCACCAGGTCCGGCTTCAGCTCGTTGGCCAGCTGGACGGCCTTCTCACCGTTGTCGGCCTCGCCGACGACGTCGTAACCCTCACCGGTGAGGATCTCGACAATGTCCAGGCGGATCAGGGTCTCGTCTTCGGCGACGAGTACACGGCGGGCCGGGGTGTTGGACGGCGTGTTGGCAGACGCAGCGTGGGTCGACGCGGCGGGCGCGGACTCGGTGGACTCAGACACAGATGGCTCCTCAGATACGGTCTCTCCCGCCGGCAGACCGGCAGTTCACACAATCAGCGTATCCGCATGTAGAGTAGTTTTGCGCTCAACACGGTAAGTACTCGTGCTTCGTGACGCAGGGCACGCCCGAATGGCGGAATTGGCAGACGCGCTGCACTCAAAATGCAGTATCGAGAGGTGTGTGGGTTCGAGTCCCACTTCGGGCACCATTTGCTGCAGTTGAACACCCCCGGTCTTCGGACCGGGGGTGTTTTGTTTTGCGGCGCCGCCTACGCGTAGCGGTCGAAAGCGTCCAGCAGTCGCTTCACGGACCTGCCAAGGTTCCAGTCCTTGGCGAGCCGCTCCAGTTCCGCGCGCTCCCCGCCGGTGATCGTGTGCAGCTCGGCGCCGGCCTTTACCGGGGTGGGCAGCTCGAGGTCCCGCACCACCTTCACCACCTTCGGTGCAACCGCCAGATAGTCCGCGGCCTTGGCGAGCTTGGACCGCACCGGCGACGAGAGGCCGCTGTCCGGGTCCTGCGCGGCGGCCAGCAGCGAATCCAGGGTGCCGTACTCGGCCAGCAGCGACGCCGCCGTCTTCTCGCCGATTCCGGAGACGCCGGGCAATCCGTCGGACGCGTCGCCGCGCAGGGTCGCATAGTCCGCGTACTGCTCGGGCAGCACCTGGTATTTCGCCACCATTGACGCATCGGTCATCACGTCCAGGTTCTTCATGCCGCGGGCCGTGTAGATCACGCGGACGTCCCTCTCGTCGTTGATCACCTGGAACAGGTCCCGGTCCCCGGTCACCACGTCCACCGGCATGGACGCGGTGGATGCGTAGGTGCCGATCACGTCGTCGGCCTCGTGTTCCGCAGCGCCGACGACGGCGATGCCCGCCAGCTCGAGCGTGCGGCGGATCATCGGGATCTGGGCCTCAAGGGGATCCGGAACCGTTTCGACGTCGGGGTTCCCACTCACTTCTTCGGCCACCCGGTGCGCCTTGTACGTGGGCAGCAGGTCCACCCGCCACTGCGGCCGCCAGTCGTCATCCCAGCAGGCGATCAGGTGCGTGGCCTCGTAGTCGGTGGTGAGCCTGGCGATCATGTCCAGCAGGCCGCGCACGGCGTTCACCGGCGTACCGTCGGACCGGCGGATGCTGTCGGGGACGCCGTAGAAGGCACGGAAGTAAAGTGACGCGGAGTCGAGGAGCATCAGGCGCTGGGTCATAGGCCGATCCTCGCACGGATCATGCCGTGAGGGGCAGCGCCCAAGGTGCCGTATTCCCAGCCTTCGGAGTCGAGGACTCCAACGCGTATGACAGGACAATCTGCGCCAGCCAAGGAGTAGCCTGCTGCCTGCGCACGCGTATACCTGCTCTTTCGCTTCTCTGGCCCGTATTCCACGATTTGTCAGCACAAACCTTTGACAGGACAAACTTTCGGGCGCACAGTGGTGCCTGTGGTTCTGATCACTCCGAGGCGGCCGCAGGGCCTGCCTGCGGGAACAGGAAGGCCGGTGATCCACCCGTGGTTCACGAAGTGCTGGCAATGGGACGCATCAGCGTTGACATCTATCCCGATATCATCGGCGTGCCGCTGGAGGACGTGACCGGCTTCGGCAAGTATCTGGGCGGCTCGCCGTCCAACGTCGCAGTTGCCGCCGCCCGGCACGGCCGGCGCAGCGGCATCATCACCCGCACCGGAGAGGACCCCTTCGGCGAATACCTTCACCGGGAGCTGCGGAAGTTCGGGGTGGATGACGGCTTCGTCACCGGAGTACCCGGGCTGCAGACGCCGGCAACGTTCTGCGCCATCATGCCGCCGGACTCCTTCCCGCTGTACTTCTACGGCCGCTTTCCCACCGCTCCCGACCTGCAGATTGAGGCCGGGAGCCTCAATTTCGACGCTATCCGGGACGCCGGGATTTTCTGGTCCACCGTGACCGGTCTGTGCCAGGAACCGAGCCGGTCCGCCCATCTGGCAGCGCACCGGGCCCGGCCGCGGGAAGAGCTTCCGCCCGGCCGGTATACGGTGCTGGACCTGGACTACCGGCCGATGTTCTGGGACAGCGAAGCGGAGGCCGCGGAACAGGTGTCCCGCATCCTGCCCCACGTGAATGTCGCCATTGGCAACGAGGCGGAATGCGCGGTGGCCGTGGGGGCGGGAAGCCCGGATGAACAGGCGGAACGGCTGCTCGCCGCCGGGGTGGGCATCGCCGTCGTCAAGCTCGGGGCGGAAGGGGTACTTGCCAAAACCGGCACCGAACGCGTTGTCTCGGCACCGTTCCGGGTGGAGACCGTGAACGGGCTGGGCGCCGGAGACGCGTTCGGCGGGGCGTTCTGCCACGGACTGCTGTCCGGCTGGCCGCTGGCTGCCGTGCTCGACTACGCGAACGCGGCCGGCGCCATCGTCGCTTCACGGCTGTCCTGCGCCGACGCAATGCCCACCCCCGCCGAGGTGTACGCGCTGCTGGCCGGACAGGACCGCCCCGCACCGGAACCGCTGGAACCGCTGGAGAGCGGGAGCGCCCCATGAGCGAATTCGACGACAACCCGCGGCGCTACGAGCACCTTTCCCGCATCCGCCTCGAGGATCCCGAAGCGGTCCTCCGCGCCGCGGGGAACCGGCCGCCTCACCCGGGGCCGAAGCAGGGCGAGCAGAACTTCATTGTGGCCGCGGACCATCCCGCGCGCGGCGCGCTCTCCGTCGGCGGCGATCCCATGGCCATGGCGGACCGCCGCGAGCTGCTGGACCGGCTGCGGACCGCCCTGGCGAATCCCGCCGTCGACGGCGTGCTGGCCAGCCCCGACATCCTGGACGATCTGCTGCTGCTCGGCGCGCTGGACGGGAAGCTGCTGTTCGGTTCCATGAACCGGGGCGGGCTGGCCGGCTACGTCAACGAGATAGATGACCGCTTCACCGGCCACACCGCCGAGGCCCTGCTGGCCCTGCGGGCCACCGGCGGCAAGATGCTCACCCGGATCTGCCTGACGGACCCGGCCACCGCCAACCTGCTGGAAGCCACGGCACAGGCGATCAACAGCCTGGCGGCCCGCGGCCTGGTGGCCATGGTGGAACCGTTCATCTCGGTCTGGGAGAACGGGCGGATCCGCAACGATCTCAGTACCGACGCGGTGGTTGCCTCGGTGGCCATCGCCTCGGGACTGGGCGCCACCAGCGCCTACACCTGGATGAAGCTGCCGGTGGTCCCGGACATGGAACGCGTCCTGGCCGCCACCACCATGCCGGCCGTCCTGCTGGGCGGCGACCCGTCCGGTTCCTCCGAGGACACCTACGCGTCGTGGGAGGCCGCCCTGGACCTTCCGGGTGTCCAGGGGTTGACGGTGGGGCGTACGCTGCTTTACCCCAAGGAGGGCAGCGTGGAGGACGCGGTGGCCACCGCGGCGTCACTGCTGAAGACACCTACCGGTCAGGAGGCCACGGGCTGATGGCAACGCGCACAATGACAGTCTCCCAGGCAGTCGTGGAGTTCCTGGGCAGGCAGTACACCGTGGACAGCATCGGGGGAGCGGACTACCGCGAACGGCTGTTCCCGGGCATGTTCGGCATCTTCGGGCATGGCAACGTGGCCGGCGTCGGCCAGGCCCTGAAGCAGTCCTCTGCCCGGGACCCGGGCGCCATGCCCTACTACCAAGGGCGCAACGAGCAGGCGATGGTGCATCAGGCGGTGGGGTATGCCCGGCACACCCGCCGGCGGGCCGCGTACGCGGTCACCAGTTCCATCGGCCCCGGCGCCACCAACATGCTGACCGGCGCCGCGCTGGCCACCACCAACCGGCTGCCTGTCCTGCTGCTGCCCTCGGACACGTTCGCCACCCGCGCACCCGATCCCGTGCTGCAGCAGCTGGAACGCCCCGAAGCCTACGACATCACCGTCAACGATGCCTTCCGGCCCCTGTCCCGGTACTTCGACCGGATCAGCCGGCCCGAGCAGCTGTACTCCGCCTTC
The DNA here is from genome assembly GCF_024385465.1 of Arthrobacter sp. zg-Y844. Taxonomy (GTDB): domain Bacteria; phylum Actinomycetota; class Actinomycetes; order Actinomycetales; family Micrococcaceae; genus Arthrobacter_B. The sequence goes on along the minus strand of NZ_JANFLS010000002.1, from coordinate 610,178 downwards.
CTCCACGGGCTGCGGGTGCTGACCGATCCGGCCGAAACCGGCGCCGTCACCATTTCCCTGCCCCAGGACGTCCAGGCCGAAGTGCTCCAGGTGCCGGAGGAATTCCTGGCCGAACGGGAGTGGCGGATCCGCCGGCCCGAACCCGAGGATACGGAAATCCGCCGTGCCGCGGAGCTGATCCGCGCGTCCCGGCGCCCGCTGATTGTGGCCGGCGGCGGTGTGCTCTACGCCTTCGCAGCTGATGCGCTGGCCCGGCTGGCCGAAACCTCCGGCATCCCGGTCAGCTACACCCAGGCGGGGGTCGGGACGGTACCGTGGGACGCTCCGTACTGCGTGGGCGCCGTGGGGTCCACGGGTACGACGGCGGCCAACGTCTTCGCCCGGGAAGCGGACCTGGTGATCGGGATCGGTACCCGGTACGAGGATTTCACCACGGCCTCGCATACGGCCTTCCAAAACCCAGGCGTGCAGTTCATCAATATCAACGTGGCACCCCTTGACGCGTACAAGCTTGGCCCGAGCCTGCCGCTCGTCGCCGATGCCCGCAAGGCACTGCTCCGGCTGGCCAACGCTCTGGAGGGCTACCGCGTCCCGGACTGCATGCTTGCGTTGGTTGCGGCGGAAAAGGACCGTTGGAACCGGACCGTGGACCTGGCCTTCGACACCCGTTCCGCTCCGCTGCCCAGCCAGAACGAAATCATCGGCGCCGTGAACCGTGCCATGGCGCCCCGCGACGTCGTGGTCTGCGCGGCGGGTTCGCTGCCCGGGGACCTGCACAAGATGTGGCGGGTGCAGGATCCCTTCGGCTACCACGTGGAGTACGCCTACTCCACCATGGGCTACGAAATCCCCGGCGGACTCGGCGTGAAGCGGGCGGCCGTGGACGAGGCGGCCCGTGCACCGGAAGGCACGGCCGCCGCGCAGCCCCGCGACGTCGTCGTGATGGTCGGCGACGGCTCCTATCTGATGATGCACACCGAACTGGTGACAGCGGTCGCGGAGGGAATCAAGCTGATCACCGTGCTGATCCAGAACCACGGTTTCGCTTCCATCGGAGCGCTCTCCGAAAGCCTCGGCTCGCAGCGGTTCGGCACGCGGTACCGGACCCTGGACCGCAAGCACCACACGTTCGACGACGGCGCGAAGCTGCCGGTGGACCTGGCCCTTAACGCCGAGTCCCTGGGCGTGCGCGTGCTGCGCGTCGAGCCGGGACCGAACGCCGTCGCGGACCTGGAAGCCGCGGTGGCCAAGGCGAAGGGCGAACCGGAGGGCAGCGGGCCGGTCCTGATCCACATCGAATCCGACCCGCTGATCGACGCACCCGATTCCGAATCCTGGTGGGACGTACCGGTGTCCGGTACGTCCGAGCTGGACTCCACACAGCAGGCCTACGGCACCTACACCTCCTCCAAGGCACGGCAGAAGCCGCTGATCGGTTAGCGGGCTCCTTCCCGGGCTGCACCCCAGAAACGGAGAGTTCCATGAGCACCACCATCACGCACTTCATCAACGGCGCCGAAACCGCCGGACACGGGGACCGGCACCAGCCGGTCTACAACCCGGCCACCGGAGAGGTCACCGGTGAACTGCGGCTGGCGGACCGGACGGACATCGACGCCGTCGTCGCCGCCGCGAAGGCCGCCTCCGTCGGCTGGGCCGAGACCTCGCTGACCAAACGAACTGCCGTGCTGTTCCGCTTCCGCGAGCTGCTCGCCGCGAACGTGCAGGAACTTGCCCGGGTGGTGACCGGAGAGCACGGCAAAGTGGTCTCGGATGCCGCCGGGGAAGTCGGCCGCGGGCTGGAAGTGGTCGAGTATGCCTGCGGCGCCCCGCAGTCGCTCAAGGGCGACTACTCGGACGCGGTCTCCACCGGCATCGACGTGTTTTCGTTCCGCCAGCCGCTGGGAGTGGTTGCAGGCATCACGCCGTTCAACTTCCCGGTGATGGTGCCCTTGTGGATGGCGCCGGTGGCGATCGTCACCGGTAACGCGTTCATCCTCAAACCCTCCGAACGCGATCCCTCCGCCAGCCTGTTCCTGGCCCGCCTTTGGAAGGACGCGGGGTTGCCCGACGGCGTCTTCAACGTGCTGCAGGGGGACAAGGAAGCGGTGGACGGGCTGCTCACCCATCCCGACGTCGACGGCGTTTCCTTTGTCGGATCGACGCCGATTGCGCGCCACGTGCATGAGACGGCCACCCGGCACGGCAAGCGGGTGCAGGCCCTGGGCGGCGCCAAGAACCATGCGGTGGTGATGCCGGATGCGGACCTGGACCTCGCCGCCGAGCACATTACCGCCGCCGCGTTCGGTTCCGCCGGACAGCGCTGCATGGCCATCTCGGTGGCCGTGGCCGTAGGCAGCGCGGCGGAGAACCTGGTGGCCCGGCTGAAGGAACGCGCCGAGGCGGTCAAAGTTGCCAACGGGATGGAACCCGACGCCGATATGGGACCCGTGATCACGCCGCACGCCAAGTCGCGGCTGCAGAAAATCGTAGGTGAAGCGCAGGAGGACGGCGCCGCCCTGGTTGTGGACGGACGGGAGCTGGTGGTGAAGGGCCACGAGGACGGGTTCTTTGTCGGCCCTACGGTTCTCGACCATGTCCGCCGCGAAATGACCGCCTATCGGGAGGAAATCTTCGGCCCGGTCCTGGCCGTGGTGCGGGTCGAGAACATCTCGGAAGCGCTGGAAGTCATCAACTCCAACCCGTACGGCAACGGCACCGCCATCTTTACTGCCTCCGGTGCCTACGCCCGCGCGTTCACCCGGGGCGTGAAGGTGGGCATGGTGGGCATCAACGTTCCGCTTCCGGTGCCGGTGGCCTGGCATTCCTTCGGCGGCTGGAACGATTCACTCTTCGGCGACCACCACATTTACGGTCCCGACGGTGTGCACTTCTATACCCGCGGCAAGGTGGTCACCCAGCGCTGGCCCGAACCGGCCGAGTTGTCCGGTGCCTCGTTTGCCTTCCCCTCCAACTAGCGCGGGACCCCCCTTGAAAGGAATCAGGCATGGCCTCCAACCCCCTGACCATAGGCACGGCCCCGGATTCCTGGGGTGTCTGGTTCGCCGACGATCCGAAGCAGACCCCCTGGCAGCGCTTCCTCGACGAGGTGGCCGAAGCCGGCTACACGTGGATTGAGCTTGGACCGTACGGCTACCTGCCCACCGACCCGCAGAAGCTCGCCGATGAACTGGGTCAGCGGGGGCTGAAGGTCTCCGCCGGAACGGTGTTTACCGCTTTCCACCGGGGTTCCGAGCAGTGGGCAGCCGCCTGGGAACCCGCGCGGAAGGTCGCCGAACTCACCGCGGCCATGGGCGGCGGCCACTTGGTGGTCATCCCGGCCATGTGGCGCGACGACGTCACGGGCGCCCCGGTGGAGGCAGCCGAGCTGTCGGTCGGCCAGTGGAACGACCTTTTGGAGGGGCACAACCGGCTGGGCCGGGAACTGCGCGGGGAATTCGGCCTGCAGCAGCAGTTCCATCCGCACGCCGATTCCCACGTCTGCTCCCAACCGGACATTGAACGTTTCCTGCAGGGCACCGACCCCGCGCTGGTGAGCCTGTGCCTGGACACCGGGCACGCCCAGTACGGGGGAGCGGACAGCGTGGAACTGATGGCCGCCTACCCCGAACGCATCGGCTACCTGCATCTGAAACAGATCGATCCGGCCGTCCTGGAAACGGTGCGGCAGCAGGACCTTCCCTGGGCGGCGGCGAACCTGGCCGGGGTGATGACCGAACCCCCGCACGGACTCCCGGACCTGGCCGCGGTGATCCGGGCCGCCGAAGCACTGGAGAAGCCGTTGTTCGGAATAGTCGAACAGGACATGTACCCCGTCGCCGATTTGAACGTACCGATGCCCGTGGCCCGACGCACCCGCAGCTACCTGCTCTCGTGCGGAACCGCCACGCGGATCCAGTGAGGAGAAACCATGAGCGAGAATCTCCGCGTTGCCGTCATCGGCGCCGGGCGCATGGGGATGGACCACATCCTGCGGCTGCACCACCGGACGGCCCGGGCCGAGGTAGCCGCCGTCGTCGACATTGACCTGACCCGTTCCCGGGCCGCCGTCGCAGGCATCCCCGGCGCCTCCGCCTTCACCGATGCCGGGGAAGCGCTGGGCAGTCCCGACGTCGATGCCGTGCTGATCGCCACGCCCGGTTTCCTGCACGAGGACATCCTGCACCAGGCCCTGGCCCGGGACATCCCGATCCTGTGCGAGAAACCGTTGACGCCGGACCCCGTGTCCGCCTGGAAGGTGGTCCAGGCCGAGGAGAAACTCGGCCGGCGACGCATCCAGGTGGGCTTCATGCGGCGGTACGACGCCGAATACGCCGCCTTGGCCGGGATGGTCCGCAGCGGGGAGCTGGGCGAGCTGCTGATGCTCCACCACCAGCACCGCAATGCCGCCACCCCAGCTGGGTTCACCAACGAAATGCTGATCAACGATTCGGTGGTGCACGAGTTCGACGCGGTGCGTTTCTTCACCGGGGAAGAGATCACCGCCGTCCAGGTCCGGATCGGCAAATCGACCGGCAACGCGCCGCTGGGCCAGCGCGACCCGCAGCAGGTACTGATGGAAACCGAATCCGGGGTGCTGGCCGACGTCGAAATCTACGTCAACGCCCGGTTCGGCTACCAGGTCTCCGCCCAGGCTGCCTTCGAGGACGGCATCGTAAGCATCGGCGCGGACACCGGACCGCTGGTGCGGGCGGACGGCCGGTGGGGCGGACGGGTGGCTCCGGGCTTCGAGCAGCGCTTCAGCGCCGCCTACGACGCCGAGGTGCAGGCATGGGTGGACGCTTCCCTGGCAGGCACCGCCGAAGGGCCCAGCGCCTGGGACGGCTACGCCACCGCTGCCTGCTGCGCCGCGGGCGTCGAGGCGCAGCGCACCGGGCAGCGGGTGGCCGTGCCCCTGAACGGGAAACCCGCCCTGTATTTGTCCTGAACATTTGTCCATCCCCGGAAGGAGGGCCACCCCGTGAAGATGGCACTGGATCCCACCCCGTTCCACCGCACCCACTCCCTGCTGCAGTTCCCGCAGCTGGCGGCCGAGCTGGGTTACCCGTACCTGCAGCTGACCCCGCACCCGGACTTCCTGCCCTTCTTCACCCATCCCAAGGCGGATGACGCCCTCACCGCAGCGCTGAAGAAGGCCTGCGCCGAGGCGGAGGTCGGCATCGCGTCGATCCTGCCGGTGCTCCGCTGGTCCTCCCCGGATGAGAATCTCCGGCAGGCCGCCGTCCGTTACTGGCGGCGGGCCGTGCAGCTGGCCGTGGACCTGGGGGTCACCCAAATGAACACGGAATTCGGGGGCCGGCCGGAACACCCGGAGGAATCCGAAGCGGCGTTTTACCGGTCCATGGAGGAACTGGTGCCGCTCTTTGAACGCGAGGGCATCCAGGTGGCGATTGATCCTCACCCGGATGACTTTGTGGAGGAAGGCCTTGCCGCCTGGCGGGTGATCCGCGGAGTGAACTCGCCGAACCTCGGCTTTGTTTACGTGGCCGCGCATGCCTTCCATCTGGCGGACAGCCCGGACCGGATCCTGCGGGAAGTAGGGGACCGGCTGCAGGTGGTGCACGTGGCGGACACTATGGACCACCGCGCCTCCAACGGGCTGCGCTACATCACCAACCCGCCCGGAAATCCGGTGCGCGTCCACCAGCACCTGAAGATCGGCGACGGCGACGTCGACTGGCAGCAGCTCTTCGCGGCGCTGGCACGAAACGGCTTCCTGGACCGGACCGACACGGTGATGGTCTCCAGCGTTTTCGGCGAGAACGAAAACGCTCTCGAGGTAGCCCGCTACCAACTCGCAACCATGACGGACCTGGTCAACGGAACCCGGTGAAGCCGGACGGACCGACGGAGGCATCATGAGCTCGACCATCAATCCCGGTAAGGATCTCCAACCCAACAAGGCGCTGAAGCGCATTGCAGCCGTCAGCACCCTCGGCGGGCTGCTCTTCGGCTACGACACGGGTGTCATCAACGGCGCCCTGCCCTTTATGGAGGAAGACCTCGGCCTGACTCCGCTGACCACGGGGCTGGTGACCAGCTCCCTGCTCATCGGCGCCGCGTTCGGTGCCTTGATGGGTGGACGGCTGGCGGACCGGTACGGCCGGCGGCGCCTGATCATGGGACTTGCCGCCGTTTTCCTCCTGGGCACCATCGGGGTTTCCCTGGCGCCCAACGTTGTGGTCACCGTCGGGTTCCGCTTTGTCCTGGGCCTCGCCGTGGGCGGCGCGTCGGCCATGGTGCCCGTGTTCCTGGCGGAAATGTCACCGGCCCACCTGCGCGGCCAGATGGTGACCCGCAACGAGCTGATGATCGTCTCCGGGCAGCTGCTGGCCTTCGTGACCAACGCCGTGCTGGGCAACTTGTGGGCGGACCAGGTCAGCATCTGGCGGTGGATGCTGGTGGTGGCAACGCTGCCGGCCATCGGCCTCTGGCTGGGGATGCTCCGCGTTCCGGAAAGCCCCCGGTGGCTGGCCGCCAGCGGCAGCTACGCCGAAGCCTTCGAAGTGCTCAAGAAAATCCGGACCGCCGCCGTCGCCCGTAAGGAAATCGACGACGTCCGGGCACTGGCGCGGGAGGACTACGAGGCCAAGAAGGGATCCTTCAGCGACCTCCGCGTCCCCTGGATGCGGCGGATCTTCCTGATCGGGGTGGGGGTGGCCATCTGCCAGCAGATCACCGGCGTGAACTCGATCATGTACTACGGCACCGAGATCCTGAAGCAGTCCGGGTTCGGCACCCAGGCCGCCCTGACCGCGAACATCGCCAACGGCGTGATTTCCGTGCTGGCCACGTTTGTGGGGATCTGGCTGCTGGGCCGGGTGGGCCGGCGGCCGATGCTGATGATCGGACAGCTGGGCACCATCGCGGCGCTGACCCTCATCGGTCTCTTCTCCCTGGTGCTGCCGGAGGGCACCGGCCGCGGATTCGTGATTTTGGCGTTGACCGTGTCCTTCCTCGCGTTCCAGCAGGGGGCCATTTCGCCGGTGACGTGGCTGATGCTCTCCGAGATCTTCCCGTTGAAGATCCGCGGCCTGGGCATGGGCAGTACCGCGTTCATTCTCTGGATGGTGAACTTTGCGGTGGGCTTCAGCTTCCCCGTGCTGACGGCCGGCGTCGGCATCTCCAACACGTTCTTCCTCTTCGCCGGCCTCGGCGTTTTCGCGGTCCTGTTCGTTCGGGCCTACCTGCCCGAAACCCGGGGCAAGAGCCTGGAGGAACTCGAACGGCAGTTCCACACCAGCGACGCCGCGGCCCTGCGGCTTCCCGGCCCGGCACTCTCGGCGCCCGCGGTGTAGGCGGCCCGCGGTCAGGCGGCGGTCCAGGCGCGGCAGCGCCTAGGCGGAGCAGCGCCTCAGGAGCCGAAGGGCAGGCGGGGATCCACCGCCTGCCCTTCCCAGCTGCCGCGGATCCAGCCGTGCTGCGGGTCGTCGCTGATCAGCCAGCTGCGCACCGGTCCCGGACCGGCCATGACGTTGAGGTAGTACAGGTCATAGCCGGGTGCAGCCATGGCCGGGCCGTGCCAGCCATAGGGAACCAGGACGACGTCGCCGGTCCGCACCTCGGCCGTGACATCGATGGGCCGTTCATCAGAGGCATAGACGCGGGCATATCCCACGGGGTCTGCCGCCTGGTCCGCAGGTGCCTGCGGCGAGATCCGGGTTTCGAAGTAGTAGATCTCCTCCAGCTGCGTTTCGCCGTCCTTTTCCTCGTCATGCTTATGCGGCGGATAGGAGGACCAGTTGCCGGCCGGGGTGAGCACCTCGCAGACAATGAAGCGGTCCGCTTCCAGGGCGGCCGGGGTGCCGAAGTTGTGGACCTGCCGCGAGCAGTTCCCGGCTCCACGCAGTTCCACCGGGGTCTGCTCGCGTTCCAGGACCCGCAGCGGGTAGGAGGTGGACGCCGGTGCCAGCGCCACGGCCACCCGGCCGCCGTCCCGCGACCAGACGGTCAATGCCGTGTCCGTGCCGGAGTACAGGACGTCTGCGGGACCGTCGAATACCGAGGTCCGCCCCCGCAGCGGGTAGTCCGTGCCGTCCGCGGTCACGGTGAAGGACCCGGACAGGGGGATGACCAGCCGCTCTTCGGATTCGGCTGGAAGGGACACCGCCGAATCCGGCCCGAGCTCGGCCACCTTGAGTCCGGTGTGCGCCCAGCCGTGGACAGGGGAACTGTCCGAAGCGCCGAGGGATACCTGCCAGGGTTCCCGCGCGGCAGAACCGGACGGATACACCCACTGCTGCGGTTCCTGCATGTTGAGCCCCTGTCGGAGAAGGGAATGCCCTGCTTTGGTGTGCCGATGCTAGCGCTGCACCAGCGTCATTTCGAACGTGTAAGAGTCGGCCCGGTACACGTGGTGGCCGGTTTCGACGCTGCGACCGGCGTCGTCGACGGCGGTGCGCTCCATGGTGACGAGCGCGGCACCGGGCCGGGTCTCCAACAGCTCCGACTGCCGCCCGCTCGCGACGGTGGCGCCGATGCGCTGGGTGGCCAGCCGGAAATTCACGCCGGCGTCCCGGAGGATCTGGTACAGGCCGCGGCTGCGCAGCCCCTCTTCGGTGATCTCCGCGATGTCATCCCGCACCCAGTTTTCCATCACGGCCAGGGGCTTGCCGCCCACGCTGCGCAGCCGGGTGAAGTGGTAGGTGTTCACCCCGCCGGGCAGGTCCAAGGCCTTGGCGACGGCGGCGTCCGCCGGGCCGTGCCGGAAGTCGAGCACCTTCGTGCCCGGTTTCTGCCCGGTACGCTCCAGATCATCAAAGAGGCTGGACAGTTCGAGCGGCCGCCGCACCTGGCTGGACACCACCTGGGTGCCGACGCCGCGTTTGCGGACCAGCAGGCCGTTGCGGACCAGTTCGTCCATGGCCTTGCGCATGGTGGGGCGGGAGAGCTTCAGCCTGCCGGCGAGTTCAATCTCGTTGTCCAGCCGGGAGCCGAACTCCAGTTCTCCGCTGTGGATGGCCGCCTCGATTCCCTGGACCACCTGGTGGTAGAGGGGCACCGGCGAGGACCGGTCAATCGGGATGTTCAGTTCCGTTCCCACGGGCCGCTCCTTAATCCGTCGGGTGCCGGATCCACGGGTGACTCTTTGATGCGATGACAGGACAAAGTTGACTGCGAGCATAGCAGGAACCCGGTGTCCGGCAGCAGAGGTTCCCGAGTGCTCTGTACGCACGGCTCCGTAAACGGCGAAGGGGGTAGCAATATGTCCTGACAATCTATTGACTCCGGAACGCTGCGGACTATTCTGGGGCTCCAAGTACCGAACCGAGCGGGTGCACCCCACGGGTGCAGGCGCGGGTTATCGGGGAGGAACGGACCACGAAGACAAAGGAGACTGTCGTGTCACAAAAACGTTCCTGGCGGCGCTTCGCCGCGGCGGCGGTACTGGCATCCGCGTTGACGGTGGCCGCGTGTTCGAGCGAGGGAGGGCGGACGCCCGAACCCGAGAGCCAGGACGGCGGAGCCGTCGCGGACACAGAACAGATCAAGATTGCCCTGATTACCCACGCCGCCCCCGGCGACACCTTCTGGGACATTGTCCGCAAAGGTGCGGAGGAAGCCGCGGGGAAGGACAACGTGGAACTGCAGTACCTTTCGGACCCCGAGGGCGGCCGCCAGGCACAGCTGGTTGAGCAGGCCGTGGAGCAGGGCGTGGACGGAATAGCCGTCACCCTGGCCAAACCGGACGCCCTGGCAGGTGCGCTGGAGGACGCCCGCGCGGCGGGCATACCGGTGGTAACCCTCAATGCCGGCGAGGACCGCTCCGCGGAGCTCGGCGCCTTCACCCATTTCGGTTCCAATGAGCAGCTCGCCGGCGAGGCGGTAGGGGAACGGCTCGCCTCGGACGGCTACACCCATCCCGTCTGCGTCATCCAGGAGCAGGGGCACGTAGGCCTGGAGAACCGGTGCGCCGGCGTCAAGGCCGTGGTCCCCGGGACAGAGGTCCTCTATGTGCAGGGCACCGACATGACGCAGGTGGAGTCCACCGTCACGGCGAAGCTGCAGGCCACCGACGACGTCGACGTCATTGTCGGTCTGGGTGCGCCCTACACCCTGACCATCCTGAAGGCGGTGGCCGGTTCCGGCAGCGACGCCAAGGTTGCGTCCTTCGACCTCAATGCCGAGATGGCACAGAAGATTGCGGACGGAGAGGTGATCTTCACCGTCGACCAGCAGCCGTGGATGCAGGGTTACGGCGCCGTGGACGCCCTGTGGCAGTTCCACCGGGGCGGGTTCCAGCTCGGCGGCGGGCAGCCGGTACTCACGGGCCCCACCATCATTGACTCCACCAACGCCTCAGAGGTGCTGGCCTTCGCCGAAGACGGCATCCGCTAGCGGAGCCGGCGGAACGGAAAGGAAGACCGAGATGGCAACTACAGCTACCGTGGCGGCGCCGGCGGCGGATGAACGGATCACCGGCAAAGGCCCGCTGGCCAAACTGCTGGGCCGGCCGGAAATCGGCGCACTGGTGGGGGCAGTGGCCCTCTTTGTGTTCTTCTCCGTGGTGGCGCCGGTGTTCCTCCAGCCGGGATCCATTGCCACCGTCCTGTACGGGGCCTCCACCATCGGGATCATGGCCGTGGGTGTTTCGCTGCTCATGATCGGCGGTGAGTTCGACCTTTCGGCGGGTGTGGCCGTGATCAGCTCGGCGCTGATGGCCTCGCTCTTCAGCTGGTATTTCGCCACCAACGTCTGGGTGGGCGTGGGGCTGGCACTGCTGTTGTCCCTGGGCGTGGGTTTCGTCAACGGCTGGATCCTGGTTCGGACCCGGCTGCCGTCCTTCATCGTCACCCTCGCCACCTTCCTGATGCTCACCGGGCTGAACCTCGGACTCACCCGTGCCATCGGCGGCAGCGTATCGACGCCGTCCATCTCCACGATGGACGGCTTCGAATCCGGGCGGGCGGTCTTTGCCTCCTCGCTGACCCTCGGCGGCGTGGAAGTCCGGGTGACCGTCTTCATCTGGATCGCGCTGGTGGCACTGGCCTCCTGGATCCTGCTGCGGACCCGGATCGGCAACTGGATCTTCGCCTCCGGCGGTGACGCGTACGCGGCCCGGGCCGTGGGGGTGCCGGTGGTGAAGACCAAGATCGGCCTGTTTATGGGGGTGGGATTCTGTGCCTGGGTGCTGGGCATGCACAACCTCTTCGCCTTCTCCACGGTCCAGTCCGGTGAAGGCATCGGCAACGAGTTCCTCTACATCATCGCCGCAGTGATCGGCGGCTGCCTGCTGACGGGCGGGTACGGTTCCGCCGTTGGCGGGGCCATCGGCGCGTTCATCTTCGGCATGGCCAACAAGGGCATTGTCTACGCCGAATGGAACCCCGACTGGTTCAAGTTCTTCCTGGGCCTGATGCTCCTGCTGGCAACGGTAGTGAACCTGATGGTCAAACGCCGGGCAGAACAGCAGTAGCGAGAAGACGGAGATGGCCATGGACAGCACCGGAGTTGAGCATGAGGTCCCCCCGGGTGGCAGCGGGACCACCACACCGGCCCACCTGCTCTCACTGGAGCACGTGGGCAAGCACTACGGGAACATCATTGCCCTGCGCGATGTCACCATGGCGGTGGACGCCGGACGCGTCACCTGCGTCCTGGGCGACAACGGCGCCGGCAAGTCCACCCTGATCAAAATCGTGGCCGGACTCCACCAGCACGATGAAGGCACCCTGACCATCTCCGGGGAGGAACGGCGGCTCTCCTCCCCGCGGGAGGCCCTGGACGCCGGGATCGCCGCCGTCTACCAGGACCTGGCCGTCGTGTCCCTGATGCCGATCTGGCGGAACTTCTTCCTGGGATCGGAGCTCACCACCGGGGCGGGACCGTTCCGCCGGCTCGACGTTGCGCGGATGAAGAAGATCGCCAAGCAGGAGCTTTCGGAGATGGGCATCGACCTCCGCGATGTGGAGCAGCCCATCGGGCAGCTGTCCGGCGGCGAACGGCAGTGCGTGGCCATTGCCCGGGCGGTGTACTTCGGTGCCAAGGTGCTGATCCTCGACGAGCCGACGGCGGCGCTGGGCGTGAAACAGTCCGGGGTGGTGCTGCGCTACATCCTGCAGGCACGGGACCGCGGACTGGGGGTCATCTTCATTACCCACAATCCGCATCATGCATATCCCGTGGGAGACCGGTTCCTGCTGCTCAAACGGGGCAGGTCCACCGGCTACTACAGCAAGTCGGACATCACCCTGGACCAGTTGACGGCCCAGATGGCCGGCGGCGAGGAACTGGTGGAACTGGCCCAGGAGCTGGAGGCGCTTGGCGGCCACGGCGACGTCGTCGCCGAGGTGGCGGCCGAAGTCGGCGGCACCGAACCGGGCCGGGGCTAGCGGCACGGCAGTGGAGACCCGGCAGGAACCCGATGTGCTCCGCCTGGGGCTGGCCGGCGTCGGCCGGATCGGGACCCTGCATGCGCGGAACCTCGCCGAGCTGGGTACAGGTGAAGGAACCGTTCCGCCGGTGCAGCTGGTGATCGCCGACGCCGCCGTGGAACGGGCGCATACCGTGGCACAACGCCTCGGTGCGTCATCTGTCCCCTCGGTGGAGGCGCTTCTTGATGAAGGGATTGACGGGCTGGTGATTGCCGCGGGCACGTTATCCCATCCGGACCTCGTGCGCATGGGGGTGGACGCAGGAGTGCCGGTCTTCTGCGAAAAGCCCCTTGCCGGGGACACCGCGGCGGCCCTGCCGGTGCTGGAGTATGTCAATGCCCGCGGCGGAGTCGTCCAGATGGGCCACCAGCGGCGCTTCGATGCCGGGTACCTGGCGGCGAAACGGCTCCTGCAGGACGGCGGGCTCGGCTGGATCCACTCCTTCCGGGCCGTGACCGCGGACATGGAGCCGCCGCCCGTCGGGTTCCTAGCGTCCTCCGGCGGCTTGTTCCGTGACTGTTCCGTGCATGATTTCGACATCCTCCGCTGGCTGACGGGCCGCGAGATTGTCCGGGTGTATGCCGTGGGGTCCAACAAGGGAGATCCGGAGATCGGCCGCGTCGGTGACATTGACACCGGGCTGGCCCTCGTCACGCTCGACGACGGGACGGTGGGCACTGTCTCCGCTGCGCGCTACAACGGGGCGGGGCATGACGTGCGGCTGGAGCTTGCGGGCTCCCGGTCCACGCTGCTGGTGGGCCTGGACGACACGATGGCGGTCCGCTCCGCGGAACCGGGCGCCGATTTCCCCTCCGGCAGGCCGCCGCATTCCTTCGCCGAGCGTTTCGAAGCGGCCTACCGGGCGGAGATGGCCGCTTTCGTGGAACTGGTCCTCGGCCGCCGGGACAACCCGTGCACACCGTTTGACTCCGTGGCGGCCTCCCGGGTGGCCGATGCCGCGCAGGAGTCGCTGCTGACCGGCCTGCCGGTGAAGCTCGGTTAGGCTGAGGCACCAGCTTTCCGACCGAGGGGACACCCGCGTTGTTGAACCGATTCCAGGTTGTGCCGGCCAGCTATCTCATCTTCCAGCGCCGGGACAAGGTGCTGCTGCAGCTCCGGCAGGGCACCGGGTACATGGACGGCTACTGGGCCACGGCAGCTGCCGGACATGTGGAAGCGGGGGAGTCCGCCGTGCAGGCCGCCGTGCGGGAGGCTCGGGAGGAACTCGGCATAGCGGTGGCGCCCGACGACGTCGTGCCGCTGACGTCCATGCACCGTACGCAGGAGGACACCGGGACAGCCGTGGACGAGCGGGTGGACTTCTTCTTCCGCTGCACCGGCTGGTCGGGGGAGCCGCGCATCATGGAGCCCGGCAAGGCAGCCCGGCTGGAATGGTTTTCCCTCGATGACCTGCCCGCCGCCGTCGTCCCGCATGAAAGGTTTGTCTTGGAACGTTTGCGGAGCGGACTGCCGCCCATTGTCACGTTCGGGTTTGGAGACGCCTGAGCCTCCGAGGGGAGATGAACATGATTTCCAGTGCAGGGATCCTGCTGTACCGGCGCGGGGCTGAAGGCCTGGAAGTGTGGATCGGCCATATGGGCGGTCCGTTCTGGGCGCGGAAGGACGAGCATGCCTGGTCTCTTCCCAGGGGGGAGTACCCGCCCGAGGAGGAACCGCGGGCCGCTGCGCTGCGGGAGTTCGCCGAGGAGATGGGAACGCAGGCCCCGGCGGCCGAGTATCTGCTGCTGGGCACTTTCCGGCAGTCGGCGCAGAAGACCGTGACGGTCTTCGCCGCGGAGGCGGACTTTGCTCCGGAACGGATCGAGAGCAACACGTTCGAATTGGAGTGGCCGCGGGGATCGGGCACCGTCCGCGAGTACCCGGAGATCGACCGGGCCGGCTGGTTTCCGGAGGCCGTGGCGCGCACGAAGCTGGTCAAGGGGCAGGCCCAGGTGCTGGATGCGCTGCTTCGGCTGCTGGGGAGCTAGCCGGGTCGGGTCCGGGTGCCCGGTGGGGGTATCCGATGTACAGATAACGGGCTTATCCCGGACGGCTGGGTATCCGTTGTACAGGTAATGGGCTTATCCGGGGCTCTTAGCCCCGTTATCTGTACAGCGGCGGTCCCTGGCGCACCCCGTTTGCGGTCGGAAGCACACAGGATCCCACCCTCCGTGACTGATGAGGAGGAAGTGACCCCCTCAGACACAGCAGCACCAAAGGGTGGGAAGCCATGCGCGGCCGACGCCGCACAGCTGATGATGCCCGGAGAGCCGGTAGGGGCCATCAGCTGTCCGGACTAGCCCCGCAGCCCCCGGGCGTAGGTGACCAGCGCGTCGCGGACAAACTGCGCACCCGAGTCGAACTCACGGGTGTAATTGGCTCCGAACCGGTCATCGGCCACATACATTTCCGCGACGCCGATCAGCATCTGCGGATCGGGCTCCTTCCGGGTACCGGCAGCAATCCATGCCGCATGCCGCCGTGCGAGTTCCTGCGCTTCGGCGCTCGCAGGCGCCAGCCCCCGGCGCTGGGCCTCGTCCCAGGCGTCCTGCAGTGCTGCATGTTCAGCGGAGAAGCCGCGCTTGCCGGCGTCGTCCAGCGAACGCCACCAACGATCGGATTCGGCGTAGGCCTCCGTGCCCCAGCGTTCTTCCACCTCCTCGCGGTACGTGGTGTGGTCAAAGCCTTCAAACATTTTCTCTGCCATGATTTCCTCATCTCCTTTCAGTGCCTGCAACGTCGAGCGCACTGCACCTATCTGTGTGTGCAGCCGGGCCTGTTCATCCTGGAGATGCACCAGATGCGCGGCCAAGGCAGCGACATCATCCTGCTGGCCTTCCAACACCTGTCCAATCTGCGGCAGGCCCATCCCGAGCCGGCGCAGCAACAGGATCCGCTGCAGCCGGACCAGGGCTGCCCGGTCGTAATACCGGTAGCCGTTGGCGCCGACCCGTGAGGGGGCCAGCAGCCCGATGCTGTCGTAATGGCGCAGGGTCCGGGATGTTGTCCCGGCCAGTTTCGCCACGTCCGTAATGGACCAGTCCATGTGTGCTCCTTCTCGACACCACCAACCCTAGAAGTTGACGCTGCGGCAAGGTCAAGGAGCTAATGCGACGGGCGCGCTCGCAGATGGGCCCGCTCACCCTGGGGTCCGAAAAGGGCAATGAACTCCACCGCGTCCGCCGTGGCGCTGGCCATCCAATGCGGCAGCCGGGTGCTGAACTCAGCGGCTTCACCGGGATGCAGGATCAATTCCTCGTCACCGAGCACAAGCCGCAGCTGTCCGCTGAGGATGTAGATCCACTCGTATCCCTCGTGGGTTCGCGGATCCGGAACTGCGGGATGGTCGGTCGCCGGAAGGATGTACTTGTAGGCACCTATGCCGGTGGCCTTTTGGGTGAGGGGAATGATGAGCGCCCCGTGCCGCCGGATGGGACGCATATGCACGCGGGGATCTCCCATGGGGGGAGCGGCAACGAGTTCATCGAGGGTGACGCCGTAGGCGCGGGCCAGGGGCATCAGCAGCTCCAGCGTAGGCCGCCGTTGGCCGGACTCCAGGCGCGACAACGTGCTCACCGAAATGCCGGTGGTCTCGGACAGGCTGGCGAGCGTGGTGCCGCGCTGCGTCCGGAGGGAACGCAGGCGGCCTCCGACGCCGGACAGGGATTCTTCGGTCACGCAGGCAAACCTACGGCATGCCGTCCGAACCTGCGATTTCGGAATCCGGCGAACCTTGGTTTTGCTGAACCGGCAAGAATTATTGCTCCTCGGAAGCGACGCACGCAGACTGGCTGGACAGCCCCGGACGATGTGCCCGGGTGGATGGAGGAGCAGGCATGGCAATCTATGACGTAGTGGTGGTGGGCGGTTCGGCCGCCGGTTTGAGCGGAGCCCTGGCATTGGCGCGTGCCCGCCGGACCGTGGCCGTGGTGGACGACGGAGATCCGCGCAACGCCCCGGCCGCCCACGTGCACAATTACCTGGGCAGGGAAGGTGCCTCGCCGGCGGAGCTGTACGCCGTTGGTCGGGACGAGGTCACCGGCTACGGGGCCGTGGTGCTGAACGGATCCGTGAGTACGGTGACCCGAGGTGATGACGGCCGCTTCCGGGTGACCCTGGCAGACGGCGGATCACTGGTGGCGCGCCGGGTGCTGGCGGCCTCCGGAGCACGCGATGTCTTGCCGGAGATTCCGGGGCTGGCGGCGCACTGGGGAAAAGACGTGCTGCATTGCCCGTACTGCCACGGATGGGAGGTCCAGGACCAGCAGATCGGGATCATCGCGCAGAACCTTGAAGGTGCGGTTCATCAGGCGCTGATGTGGCGGCAGTGGAGTGGGGACGTTGTGCTGTTCCTGCACACAGCGGGAGAGCCGGACAGTGGACAGGCCGAGCAACTGGCCGCCCGTGGCATCCGGACGATGCCGGGTGAAGTGACCGGGGTGGAGGGAGAGTCCCGGCTCACCGGGGTGCGCCTGGTGACGGGCGAGGTGGTGCAGCGGCAAGCCGTTGTTGTCTTTGCCCCGCTCCAGGCACGGGCAGGTTACCTGGCGGACCTCGGAATTGAACCGGTGGAGCAGGTGATGGGGAACCTTTCCGTCGGAACGGCAGTGCCGGTGGACGCAACCGGGGCCACGAGTGTCCCCGGCGTATACGCCGCCGGCAACGTAGTGGTTCCCATGATGCAGGTCATCGGAGCGGCAGCTGCGGGCCTGGGGGCGGGTGCTGCGATCAACGCGGACCTGATTGCCGAGGAAACGGAACACGCTGTGGCGGATTCCCTGTCCCGCAGGGCTGTGCGGCAGCCCTAAAGGAGGCCGAACGGGAACGGCAACGGGCGCAGGTTTCGGCCAACCTGACGCAGCCGGGGGCGCTGCTATATCCGCAGCCCTGCACGGCGGCTACCCTCAAACGGTAGGACGAATCCCGACTCAGGCTCAGCTGGGAGGTGTGTCCATGTCGGCACATGCGATGGAATCCGATTCCCGGCCCCAGGGACGCGGGCACAACGGGCACTCGTATTGGTCCCCCCGGTTCTGGCTCCTGCCGCTGCTGGTTCTTCTGCTGCTGGGCGGTGCCGGCACTGCCCTGTACATCGGCGGCCTCGGCAGCCCGGGGGACCACCTCAAGCACTTTCCGCTGGCCGTGGTCAACCAGGACAGGGGCGCGACGCCGCCGGACGGCGGCAGCCCGGAGAACCTCGGGCAGAACATCACGGACCAGATGCAGCAGGGCTTCGCGCAAAACGACGAAATCGATCTGCGCGTCCTGTCGTGGGACGAGGCACAGGACCAGCTGCGCAAGGGGCAGATCCACGGCGCCGTCGTCATTCCCGAGTCCTTTTCGGCCGACGCCCTGGGACTGGTGAGCGGCGCATTGACGGACACGGAAGTTACGCGGCCGTCCATCACCGTCTACACAAATCCGCTGGCCGGGCCACTGGCGAGCACCCTGGGGACTGCCGCCGTCGACCCGGCGCTCGAACAGGCCAACACGGGACTGGGGGAGCAGCTGACCTCCGCCGCAGAGGAAGCCCAGGCCGCGGCGCGGGCCGAACAGCAGCGCGAGCTGGGGGAGCTGGGCCTGCCGGCACAGGTGCAGGAGCAGGTGGCACCAACCGTGGACGGCACATCAACGGACCTGCTCCGGGCTCCGATTGCTGTCACCACCACCGCCTATGAAACCCCGCCGGAAGGTTCCGCCCTTGGCATGGGTGCGTTCTTCTACTCCGTGCTGCTGATGGTGGTGGGGGTCAGTGGTTCCGTGGCCATCCACTTCCTGGTCGATTCGCGGCTCGGAGTGGCGCCGGTCGAAATGGGTCCGCGGTTTGCCCTGGGGCCGAGGGTGCAGCCCGCCCGGTGGAAAACCTACCTGATCAAGTGGGGCATCGTCGTCCTGGGTGCGCTGCCGACGGCTGGGCTGATGATGTGGGTGGCGTCCGCCGTCGGGATGCCGATTCCGCACGGCGGCTGGTTCTTCCTCACGACCTGGCTGTCCATCGTCACGGTATCGGCGGTCACCACGGCGCTGATCACCCTGTTCGGCAGCATCGGCATGGTGCTCTCGCTGATCTACGTGGTGTTTATGGGCCTGCCTGCTGCGACCGGAGTGGTGCCGCTGGAGGCTCTGCCGGGGTTCTTCACGTTCATCGCCCGGGGCGAGCCGCTGTACCAGATGACCATGGCCAACCGCGCGGTGCTGTATTTCGACGCCGAAGGTGACGCGGGCCTGCAGAGCGGGATTATCGGCATGCTCATTCTCATCCTGATAGCCGTTGCGGTCGCCATGATCTTCTCGGTCCTTTATGACCGGATGTTCGGCCGACGCCGGGCAGAGCTGGTCCCGACGCCCTGACGGGCAGTCCTGGAGCAGGTAGGCCTAGAGCAGATAGACCGGGGAGGGCTGCGGAAGGAAGTCACCGGGGTGCGTCACCGGGGCGGACAGCATCCCGGCGCAGGAATCGATCAGGAAGTAGCCCACCCCGGTCCAGTTCGGGGTCTCGGCTCCGTCTTGGATGCGTGCCTCGTACTCCGCGCAGACCCCGATGGTCATGTTGCCCAGGATCCACGAACGGCCGTGCAGGACGGTGGGAGCGAGGTCGCCGACGGCGGCCTGGGTCCGGCTGATCAAGTCCTCGGTGACTGGGTTGGCCACGGCCGACCGCTGAAGCACGGATTCCATGGAGGGCACCGCACGCATCTGGTGCAGGAAACGCGCCCGCCAGCTCGGCACGGGCAGTGACGCCAAGTGGTCCACCCACGGCAGGATCAGGCAGGCCAGCAAATCGTGGAGCCCCGCGGCGTCGTCCAGTTGTTCCAGGAGCACCGCACGGCGGCGGTGGGTGTCTTCGAGATGGCGGGTGATCAACGCCTCGAGCAGTTCATCGCGCCCCCCGAAGTGGTAGGCGACGGCGGAGTGGTTTGCGGTTCCCGCGTGCTCTGCGATCCGCCGGTTGGACACGGCGTCGATGCCGTGCCGGGCAAAAAGCTCCTCGGCAGCATCGAGCAGGGTTCCGCGTGCCTTGTCGCCGTGCTGTCCCATATATGTCCTCGTCCTGGCGTTGCTGCTGCTTCAATTACCCAATTTACGCCACATGGCGTAATTTTGACGAGTCGGTCCCACAGACCCCGCGTCGACTATCGCGTCGACGCGCACTTCGCACCATCACCCTTGAATTCAGCTACAGGAGCACGTCCTTGACCAGTATTTCCCCGACATCCCCAGGTTCTCCGCCGGATACGGACCCAGCAGGAGAAACCCCGGCGCCGTCGTCGGACGCCGAGGCCCTTGCCGCGGCCAAGCGGGCAAAGGCCGAGAAGATCGGCCGTTATGTCGCCATGTTCCTGATGCCTCTGCTGATGGTTTCCATGCTGGTGGGCGGCTACCTCGCCGCCATGCACGCGCCTACGCCGAACGACATGCCGATTGCGGTCACGGGTTCCGGCCCGCAGGCGGACCGCTTCGCAGACGCGCTGGAAGCCGCTGATCCCGACGCCGTCGACGTCCGAGTGGTGGGATCCGACGCCGAAGCGCGCCAGCTGGTCCTGGACCGTGAAGTCTCGGGCGCAGTGTCGCTGAATGAGGGCACCGCCTCGGTCTATACCGCAAGTGCTGCCGGCGCCTCGCAGTCCAGCACCGTCACGGCACTGCTGGCCCCGCAGGTCCTCGGACAGGGTCTGGCCCTGCAGGCCGAGGACCTCGCCCCGCTGCCGGACCATGACATGGCCGGGCTGGGTGCAATGTTCCTGACCACGGCCCTGATGCTGGCCGGTTACATGCCATTGAGCCTGGTCCTTTCCAACTCACCCGAATTGCTTCGCTTCCGCCGCTTCGTTCCCCTGCTTGCCGGCTGGGCCGCACTGATTGCCGGACTCGTCTGGGCCGTGACGGGTCCGATGCTCGGCGTCGTCGAGGGACACTCCGCCGCCGTGCTGGGGATCTCCTGGCTGACGGTCTTCGCCGTCGGCAGCGTCCAGTTGTTCCTCACCCGGATCCTCGGCCCGATGGCCGTCCTTGCCGGCATGCTGTTCCTGATGGTGCTGGGCGTTCCCGCCTCCAACATGAGCATGTCCGTCCACACCATGCCGGGTCTCTATCCGTACCTCCACAGCTTCCTGCCCGCGGCCGCCACCGGTGAATCGCTGCGTTCGTTCCTGTACTTCGACGGCAACGGCGCCGGTCCCCACCTGCTGGTGCTCGTGATCGGGGCGGTGGCGGCCCTGCTGCTCACCCTCGTCCTCGATGCAGTCAAGCGCCGCCGCAAGCCGAACGCGGCTCCGCCGGCAATCAACGTCGCCTCGCTGCACGGCGGGCCGCGCCCGAAGACCCGCCGCTGGCGCTACGGCACCCTGGCCTTCTTCCCGCTGGCCATGGTCACGATGATGCTCTCGTTCATGCTGGGCGCAATGTACGAGCCGACACCGCGGGACATGCCCGTCGCCGTCGTCGGGTCCACCGCGGAACAGGCGGAGCAGGCAGTATCCGGACTCGACGAAAACATGTCCGGGCTCTTTGACCTGCGCCCGATGGATAACGCCGACGACGCCCGCGACCAGGTCCGGGACCGTACCGTCGTCGGCGCGTACGTGCTGCCGTCGGCCGAGAGCCCCAGTGCCACGCTCATCACCAACGAGGCCGGCGGCATGAGCCAGCAGCAGGTCCTCACCTCGGTGTTCGGCCAGGTTTCCGCGGGACAGCAAATGGAAATGGCACACGACAATGTTGCCCCGCTGAAGGATTCCGACTCCATGGGCATGGCCACCATGTACCTGGCCATGGGCTGGATCATGGCCGGGTTCATGATCATCGTGGTCGGCTCGACGGCGGCTCCGGCCAGCCGCCCGCTGCGCATGCTGCTCCCCATCGTTGCGGCCTGGGCCGTCGGGATGTCGGCCTTCCTCTGGGTCATTGCCGACGTCTTCGTCGGGGCGATCGACGGGCACTTCCTGCCGCTCTGGGGAGCCGGCGCCGTGGCCATCTTCTGCGTCGCCATGTTCACCACGGTCTTCGAACGGTTCATGGGGATGCTTGCAATCCTCCCGACGATCGGCATCCTGATGTTCCTCGGCGTACCGGCCTCCGGAGCAGCGATGTCCATCTACATGGAACCGGAAATCTTCCGTTTCCTCCACGAGGTGCTGCCGATGCCGGCCGCCGTCGAGTCAATCCGCTCGATCCTGTACTTCGGCTCGGATACCGTCTGGTCCCACCTGCTGACCCTCGGCATCTGGGGTGCGGCCTCGCTGGCCGTAGTGGCTGTCATCGACCACTTCAAGCCGCCGCGCACCGAGGGGCACCCTGTCGACGCCGGTGTCCCGGCTGAGCAGGAACGGGTTCCCGTAGGCGTCTGACCCGCGTCGGAAGTACACCAGGGGCCGCTGCGCTGCAGCGGCCCCTGGCGGTTTAAGCGAACCTCACGCAGCCGTGGGCTGCGGGACCTCCACCGGTTCGAAGACCCTGCTCGTCCGGGAAAAGCGAATGTACGCAATGCAGGCAATTTCAAGTGCTCCGCCAATCATGAGCACCGTCTTGGCGGCACTGAGCTGGTTCATGCCGTCCACGGTGGCCAGCACATCCACCAGCACGCCGCCCAGCAGGACTGCCACCGGGAAGAGGCCCTGGCCGAGCAGCCGCCGGCAGCCGAAGACGATGCCCTGGATCTGAACCGGTGTCCGTTCCTGCCACAGCGCCGACAGCGGGGCATTGGTGGCCTGCACCATCGCATTCCGGAGAAACATCCCCGGAATGACCAGCCAGAGGGTGGGCGCGGCCACGACCAGCGCGCGGCCGAACAGCGACCCCAGAAACGTTGAGCCGCACACGAGGTTGGTCCGGGAGACCGAAGTGCCGAACCGCGCGACCAGGGCAGCGCCGGCCATCAGCCCCAGGCCACTGGCGATATTGCTTGCCGAAAGATTCCATTCCGGGGTCCCGGTGCCCGGGAAGGAGAGGATAAAAACAATTACCACCGGCACACAGAGGCCGCCGGCAAAGTTGTAGACCGCAAAGGCGAGTTGGAGGCGCAGTAAATCACGGCGCTCATTGATGAACCGGAAACCGGCTTTCACATTGCCGCCGAAATACTGCACATTGCGTGCCCGGGCTTCCTCCGCCGGCCAGGCGAGCAGCAGTACCAGCGCCGCGCCCGCAACGCTCAAGACTGCATCGGCCAGAAACACCGCGACGGGCATCCCGAGCGAATACAGGACAGCACCCAGCACCGGACCGAGCAGCACCGGTGCCGAATCAATGAGTCCGAGCATGCCGTTGACCTTGGTGAGGTCCTTCTCTGAACGCAGCACCCGCACAGAGGCCTGCAGGGTCAGGGCCAAGGCGGTGGAACAGACGGCTGTGGCAAAAACGAAAACGAGCATCAGGGCCGTGCTGTGGATGAGGGTTGCCCAGGCCATGGCCGCCATGGCGCCGGCATTGGTGATGTTGACCGCGCAGATGGCGGTACGGCGGGAAAAGAGGTCAGTCAGCCCGCCGATCAACGGCGCCAGGTAGATGGCGGCTGCCGCACCCAGGAACGTGGAAACGGCAAGGATCGCTGCACTGGCGGAATTTTCAAAAAGAACCAGGGAAACGGCGAGCGAGGAGGCGGAACCGACTATTGCGAGAAGGGCTTGGATTGTCCAAAGCGCGGACAATGTGGAGCTGTTTTTCTGGGCGTCGCTGATGATGGTCCCTTCGGCGCTGCGGTACGGAAATGGAAGCGGCCGCCTAAATTTACCGTTAGGTTTTAGGGGAAACAAGGTTTGTCGATGCCGCGTTTTCTGGCATTTTCCGCCGACTGTGCTTGACCGGAGGCGATGTGTCGAACGTACGCGTCGATCCTCCCGGACCGGCCGCCGCTATGGGAAAGTGGAAGGGGAGGGAAAGACAATGCCGCGCCAGCACATCACCACGCACATCGCTATCCTCGGTTGCGTGTGCCTCGGACTGCTGGCCTACCTCTTTTCCGTGGACCAGCCGGTGTCCGCCTTCACGGCGCCGCCCGGACAGGATTTCGATTCTCCCGGCAGCGTCTCAGTGGTCGTGAACAAGGAGCGCCCGCTCGGTGACCCCGGCTATGCACCACAGGACGTGGTTGACGCCGGTGGTGTTCCGTTGCGCCGGGAAGCAGCGGACGCGTTCGTCCAGATGAAGAACGACGCCGCGGCCGCCGGCGTGGTGATTGATGCCGTGAGCGGTTTCCGGACCGCCGAAGCGCAGGCCCGGCTGCATGATGCCTACACCGGGCGCTACGGCTCCGCGCTGGCGGAATCGATTTCGGCACGGCCCGGCCACAGTGAACACCAGACAGGGCTGGCCGTGGACATCGGTGCTGCCGACGGCGCGTGCTCGCTGCAGGCCTGCTTCGAGGGGACCGGCGCAGGGGCGTGGGCCGCTGCGAACGCCCACCGGTACGGCTTTATCATCCGCTATCCCGCAGGTGCCGAGACCATTACCGGCTACGCCTACGAGCCGTGGCACCTTCGTTACCTGGGCCCCGATGCAGCCCTGAAGATCCACGACGCCAACATCACGCTGGAGGAGTACGCCGGGCTGTACCACCCGCCGGCCCCGCCTTCGAAGCCGGCACACGAACCCTTGCCGTAACCTCTCCCGCAACATTGACGCCGGGGTTGCCGGCCAATACTCTTTCCATCATGGAAAATAACTTTGGTGCGGCAGAGGATGCTGCCGCCCGGCTCAGAGACTTAACCGCCGACCGCGACACCCTGGCAGCAGGCGTCACACCTCCCCGTGCGCTGGTGGCAGCCATCGGTGCACTGGCTGCCTGCTGGGTGGCGGCGGCACTGGATGCCCGGCCCGGAGCCGACTATCAATCTCCGTCCTGGCCCTGGCTGCTCGCGGGACTGCTGTTCGTCATCCTGCACTTGATCCGCCGTGACACCGGGTTGAAGTTCCGCAGGCTGGGTGCGCGGGCGAACGGCGCAATTGCCCTGGCGGCGCTGGTCTGCCTGTTTCTTTTTTCCGTGAGTCTGGGCCTGGTGTCGCTGGGACTCGGCTGGGCCGTGATGATCACCAGCCTTGCGGCGTTCGCTGCGGTTTACGGGCTCGCCGGAGTCGCGTTCCGGGCCGCTGTTGACCAGCTCCGCGCGGTTCCGCATGCCTGAACCCCGGTTTGACGAGGTTGTGCATCCGCCGACGCGGCTGCGGATCTGCGGGCTGCTGCGCCCGCTGGAGGAGATGGACTTCGCCGTCCTCCGGGACACCCTGGAAATTTCCGATGCCACGCTCTCGAAGCAACTGAAAATCCTCGCGGAGGCCGGCTACGTGCGCCTGGCAAAGACGACGTCGCCGGCCCGTCGGGACGCCCGCCGCGTCACCTGGGTGGCACTCACCCCGGCCGGCCGGAACAGCTTCGACGCCCATGTGCTGGCCCTGCAGGAGATTGCGGGCACGGCACCCGTCCGGCCCGACTGATTTCTCCGCAACCGGTCACAAACCGTCCCCGGGCGGTGTCCCATGTTCAGCCGGCGCGGAAGCCGGATGAGACGCGAAAGCAGGGAGTGCACTCATGGGCACCACAGCAGTCATTCTGGGCGGGGGATACGCAGGGGTAATGGCGGCGAACCGGCTGGCGGCCAACGGGAGGCCGGGACTCGACGTCGTCCTGGTTACCCCCGAGCCCCGGTTCGTGGAGCGGATCCGGTTGCATGAATACACTGCCGGAACCCGTGCCGACGCCACCGTCGGCTTCGATTCGATCCTGCATCCGGGCGTGCGCCGGATCTCCGATGCAGCAGTGGAGATCCGGCCGGACCGGCGGACGGTTCAACTGGCCGGGGGAGCAGAAACGGGCTACGACTATCTGGTCTACGCCGTGGGTTCGGCAGCGGGGACGGCACCGGACGGCGCCCTCAGGATCGAACAGCTGGACGGTGCCGCGGCGGCACGCGGCGACTTGGCTGCGCTGCCCGCCGGCGCCCGCGTCGCCGTGGTGGGCGGCGGGCTGACCGCCGTCGAGACGGCCGCGGAGACCGCCAGGTCCTTCGGACACCTGCAGGTGAGCCTGCACAGCGCCGGTCCCGTGGCGCCGCGGCTGGCCACCCGGACCCGCCGGTCCGTGGAGAAGAGCCTGCGCCGGGCAGGAGTGGAACTGCGCAGCGGGTCGCCGGTGCGTGCCGACGGTGACGTCCGCACCGGCCTGGGTGCCGACGTCGTGCTCTGGTGCGCCGGCTTCGGCGCACCGGACCTGGCCGCGGCCAGCGGACTTCCGGTGAACGACGTCGGACGGCTGAGCCTGGAACCGACCCTGCGGGTACGCGGCCAGGACCGCATCTACGGCGCCGGCGATGCGGCCGTGATCGATGAACCGTTCTACGACTACCTGCGGATGTGCTGCGCGGCGGCCCTGCCGATGGGAGCCGACGCGGCAGGAAACATCCTCCGGGCTTTGGAAGGAAAGGCGGGAGTGCGGCACGACAGCGGATTCCGCGGTCTGTGCATTAGTCTGGGCCGCAGTGACGGAGCGGTTCAATTCCTGTCTGCCGACGATTCTCCGACCCGCTTCCACCTGCACGGCAGGACGGCCGCGGTCCAAAAGGAAATCATCTGCCGGATGACGCTGCGGTGGATCCGCGGCGAAGCGAAACGAAGCGGAGCGTACACATGGCCAACAGGTCCGCAGACGGCGACGACGGCGGCGGCTCCCGCGCCGGTGACGCGGAGCTGACCGGGGTCCGGTCAAGCCGTGACTCCCAGTTCCTGAAGCACCGAGGGATGGTCTTCACCATTGCGTACGACGTCCTGGGCACCGTTACCGATGCCGAGGACGTTGTGCAGGAGACCTATCTGCGGTGGCGGGCGGTGGCGGAACAGGTGGAAAACCCGCGGGCGTACCTGGCGCGGATCGCCTCGCGCCAGGCGCTGAATTCCCTCCGCACAGCGTCCCGGCGGCGGGAGGACTATCCGGGTGAATGGCTGCCCGAACCGCTGCCTACCGGCCCTGCGCGGCTTCCGGAGAATCCGGAGACGGCGGCCCTGACCGCCAGCGAGGTTTCGACGGCGATGCTGGTGCTGCTGCAGACCCTGAGCGGTCCGGAGCGGGCGGCGTTCATCCTGCACGAGGTCTTCGGCTTCGGTTATCCCGAGATTGCGGCGACCCTGGACATCGGCGAGCCCGCCGTGCGGCAGACGGTTCACCGGGCACGGACCCGGCTGCGGTCCGGCACGCAAAGGACCGTGCCGGATACGGGCGAGCACCGCGCCGCCGTCGAACGTTTCCTGGCCGCCACCATGACCGGGCAGATCCAGTCCCTGCTGGACGTCCTGGCTCCGGACGTGGTCCTGGTCTCCGACGGCGGCGGCAAGGTCAGCGCCGCACTTCGGCCGGTCTACGGTCCGGAGAAGGTGGCACGATTGATGATCGGGCTGGCGGACAAGTACGGTGCCGGGGCCGTCCCCGAGTTCATTGAACTGAACGGACTGCCGGCGGTCGCGTTCCGTGAAGAGGGGGCGGTGACCACGGTTTTCCAGCTGGAACTCGTGGAGGGCCGGGTGCAGGCGGTGTACGCGGTGCGCAACCCGGACAAGCTGGTGCGGCTGCAGGGTCGGGCGGTTTAGCGGGCGCCCGGGCGCCCGGGCGGCGGGCTGCGGTTGCCGGGGTGACCCGGGCAGACCCGGGCACGCCTACCGTGCCCGCGGCACGCGCCGCTAAGGTGGGAACGGTGTTGCCGCCACGGCCGCACTCTGAGGAAAGCAGGCTTGCGTGTCTCCCAAAACCATAGTGATCACCGGCGCCAGCGACGGAATCGGTGCCGCCGCGGCAAGGCAGCTCGCACGAAACGGGCATCATGTTGTGGTGGTGGGACGGTCGCCGGAGAAGACCGCCGCCGTTGCCAAGGACACGGGCGGCGAGTATTTCCTGGCCGACTTCGCGGACCTGGGCAGCGTGCGTACCCTGGCTTCGGAACTGCTCCAGCGTTACCCGCATATCGACGTCCTGGCCAACAACGCCGGAGCGGTTTTCGGCAATGTCCGCCAGGTTACCGAGGACGGACACGAGATGACCTTCCAGGTGAACTACCTGGCGCCGTTCCTGCTTACCCAGCTGCTGACAGACCGGCTCATTGAATCCGGCGGGACGGTGATCAACACTTCCAGCATGGCCAACCGCTTGTTCGGCAACGTGGACCTGGACGATCTGGAGAATGAAAACGGGTACAACCCCAGCAAGGCTTACGGGAACGCCAAACTGGAGCAGATCCTGTTCACGGAGGAGTTCGACCGCCGGTACCGTTCCCACGGGGCAACTTCCACTGCCTTCCACCCGGGCGTGATCGGGTCGAGCTTCTCCAGCGCCGAGGGCTCGGCTATGCGTGCGGTCTACCAGTCGCCACTGCTGCGCAGGCTGCTTCCGACTCCGGAAAAGGGTGCCCGGACACTGGTGTTCCTGGCGGAGGGAACACCGGGAACGGATTACCCGACCGGCAAGTACTTTGTCCGGAGCAAGGTGGCCAAGCCCAACAAGCAGGCCGGGGACGCTGCGCTGGCTTTGGGTCTCTGGAACCGCACGGTGGCGATGCTGGCGAAGTGACGGGGTTCGACGGGGATGACGGGCCGGCGGCCTGTACAACCGGTGTCCTCCGGTACGCCCCGAGAAGCGACGAGGCCTGTTAGGCTTCCCCCGGAATATCGGGGGAGAGGCTCAAACATGAAGAAGACGGCGATTGCGGGTCTGCTGGTACTGGGCGCCGCGCTATCCGGGTGCGGCGGCAGCGGGCACAGCAGCGCGCACGCCGAAAACGAAGAGGCCGCTTGTGTCGGCGGCTACGACGGCTGGTGGAACTCCACCCCGGTGTCCGGCGATACAACCGGCCTGCCGGAGGAAACCGTGACTGTCGATACCAACACAGGCAAGACCGTCGACGCCTTCAACCGCAGTCGCAACGACGCCGGCAAAACCACTGATGTCTCCGACGTCGGCTACCAACCCGTCCCTGACGAAAGCTGGCCCGCCGATTCAGTAGTCGTGATAGACACCACCACCGGCAAGGTCCTGGAGACCATCGCGGTGGACCCGGGCACGCAGCTCTGCCAATAGGTGCTCTGCCGACACAGCATCCACTAAGTGCCGAACGCCTACTCCCTGTGCAGCGCGAAAAAGAACGGAGCCCCGGGGCCACGAAGGTCCATCGCGCCCAGCACCGTTTCGGCATCGACCCGGCGGAAGACATCCAGGACCGGCAGGGCGTCATAGATCATGGTGGCGCTGGACACGCCCCGGTACTCGGTCATCCGCAGCCGGGCGCCGGGCCGCCGCGTGCGCGCCAGCCGCAGCGCCGGGCGGATCTGCGCCAGCAGTTCGGGCTTCCGCAGCAAAGGGCCGAAACGCAGCACTGCGGAAAGCGGGACCAGCGCCGGATTCACATTGAACACGCCCCCGCCGGCTCCGGCGAAGACCAGCGGGAAGACCTCCTCGTCGCCGTCGAACCGTTTCCCGTGCCAGCCCAGCGGTTCCAGCAGGCCGTCGAGCCGGTGACCCGTTGGTATTTCAGTACCCCGCCAGGAGCCGTACAGCTCAGGCACCTGAAGCGGCGGCAGGGCGTCGAAGAACTCCAGCGCTGTCCCGGCGTCGGTCCCGCCCTGCAGTTCCTGCAGCCGTCGGGTGGGTTCGTTGTCCATGCGGATGCCTCCTGATCGGGCTTGACAAGGTTCCTGGAGGATACAAGGGGTTAGGAGGACGCCAACCGCCGGGCGGAATTTTCGTCCAGAATCAGGTCCGTGACCAGACCGGCACGCAGGGCGCCAAGCAGGCTGGTGGTCTTGGTTTCCCCGGCCACCACACAGATCCGGCGCGGGACCTGCCGCAGGGTAGACAGGTCAGGGCCGGTGCTGCGGTAGTTCAGCTTGATCCCGTCCCAGGTGCCGTCCGCACGGTAGAACATGGTGGCGACGTCCCCCACTACGCCCTCGGCCATCAGTTCATTCAGGTCTTCTTCGTCCAGGTAGGCGCCGTTGTAGACGTGGCTGGGCACGCCCGCCTCCATGGAACCCACCCCGAAGATCGCGGTGTTCATCCGGGCCTGCAGATCCAGCACCCGTTTCACCGGACGTTCCCGCCACATCGCTTCCTTGGTTTCGGCGTGGTCGAAGAACGCCGGAACGGGGAACTGGACCACCCGCGCCCCGTACGCGTGGCCGAAACGCTGCAGGATTTCACTGGCGTAGGTGATGCCCGATGTGCGGAAATTCCCGGCCCCGTTCATCTGCACGATTGTGCTGTCATGGGTGTTCTTGATCGGCAGGTGCTGGCTCACTGCCGTCAGGGTTGAGCCCCACGCGACGCCGATGATCGCATCCGAATCGATGAGCGGACCGATCAGGTGCGCCGCCTGCACGGCGACCCGCTGCAGTGCCTGGGCGGGGGAGACCGTTTCGGCTACCGGAACCACATGGGCCTGGATGCGGAACCGGGAGGCAATCTCCTGTTCCAGCGCCGGGGCCCGGTCCGACGGGTTGCGGATCTCGATCCGGACCAGCCCGGTGCTGCGCGCGTAGGAGAGCAGCCGGGAAACGGTGGAACGGGAAATCCGAAGTTCCCGGGCGATCGCCTCCATGGTCAGGCTCTGCAGGTAATACATCTGCGCAGCCCGGAGGGCATCGCGGTCGCGGCTTTCCTTCTCGTTCGCCGCAGGTCCGGCGCCGGAGGCGTCCGGGAACCGGCCACTGACACCAATGTTCATTTGCTGTCCATCGACACGGTTGTGTACTCCATGAATCCATTATCGCAGGGTGCACGTATGTGCATTGGTTGGCCCCGGGAGCCGCAGGCTTCGACCATTGAGTAGATATGGCAATGCAGCCACAGAAGCGTTTGGAGATATACGTGGACAATTCCGTGAACCCCAGCAAGGCAAAGACCGCCGCCCGGACCCGTCCGGTGGTACAGCAGCTGAAGGACCGGCCCAAGGCCTCGGTGCTGATCATCGGCGGCGGCATCAACGGCGTCGGCACCTTCCGTGACCTGTCGCTGCAGGGCGTGGACGTAGCCCTCGTAGAGCGCGGTGATTACTGCCAGGGCGCTTCGGGCGCGTCTTCCCACATGATCCACGGCGGCATCCGCTACCTGGAGAACGGCGAGTTCCGCCTCGTGCACGAGTCCGTCGTCGAGCGCAATGCCCTGCTCCGCCTGGCCCCGCACTACGTCAAGCCGCTGCAGACCACCATCCCGATCACCACCACCTTCTCGGGCATCACTGCCGCACCGCTGCGTTTCCTGACGCACAAGCAGGGCAAGCACACCGAGCGCGGCGCCGTGCTGATCAAGGCCGGCCTGCTGATGTATGACTTCTTCTCCCGCGGCGGCCGCGTGGCCCCCAAGCACAACTTTGTCGGCAAGAAGAAGTCCCTGCAGGAACTGCCCCTGCTGCGCCCGGACGTAAAGTACACCGCCACGTACTTTGACGCCTCGGTGCACAACCCCGAGCGCCTCACCCTCGACGTGCTGCGTGACGGCCTCGAGGCCAACCCGCAGTCCCGCGCCAGCAACTACGTCAGCGCCGTCGGCACCACCGACGCCGGCACCGTGCTGCGCGACGAGGTCACCGGCGAAGAATTCGTCTTCGACGCCGACGTCGTCATCAACGCCACCGGCGCCTGGGTTGACGAGACCAACGATTCCTTCGGCAAGCGCACTTCCTTCATGGGCGGCACCAAGGGCTCGCACATCGTCCTGGACCACCCGGAACTGCTGGAAGCCTGCGCCGGCCGTGAAATGTTCTTCGAACACACCGACGGCCGCATCGTCCTGATCTACCCGATGGGCGACCGCGTCCTGGTGGGCACCACGGACATCGACGCCGACATCAACGAGGCCTCGGTCTGCACGGACGAAGAGATCGAGTACTTCTTCGAACTGATCGCCCACGTCTTCCCCACCGTTGACGTGCGCCGCGACCACATTGTCTACACCTTCTCGGGTGTCCGCCCGCTGCCGAAGCACGACGACACGCAGCCCGGCTTCGTGTCCCGCGACTACCGCGTGGAAAAGCGCATGGACAAGCGCGCCGGCAAGAACGTCACGAGCCTGTCCCTGGTCGGCGGCAAGTGGACCACCTTCCGCGCCCTGTCCGAGACCCTGGCCACCGAGGCAATGACCGCGCTGGGCATGCCGCGGAAGACGACGACGGCGGAACTGCAGATCGGCGGCGGCAAGGACTTCCCGGCCACCGAGGCTGAAGAGCGCCTGTGGGTCAACCGCATGGCCTCCGACGTGGCCGACCGTGACCGCGTCCGCGTCCTGCTGACCCGCTACGGCACCCGCGCCGTCGACGTCCTGGAGTTCCTGTCCCAGGGCGGGGACCAGCTGCTGGCCTCCACCAGCGAGCTCAGCACCCGCGAGCTGACCTACATGGTGGAAAACGAGCAGATCACGCAGCTCGCCGACATCCTGATCCGCCGCACCTCGCTGGCCTTCCGCGGCCTGGTGTCCGAGGACATGCTGACCGAGCTGGCGGACCTGCTGGCCCCGCAGCTGGGCTGGGACGACGCCGAAAAGCGCCGCCAGGCCGAGTTCGCCCGCGACCTGCTGGTCACCATGCACGGCATGAAGATCCCGGCGCTGGCTTCCTAACCCGGAGCAAAGCAAAAGAAGCAAAGCAGCAACAGCAGAGGGCGGACACCTATACGGTGTCCGCCCTCTGCGGTTTCCCGAACAGGGCGGCGGTCTACTGTCTGCGGCCTAGAGTTCGGTGGTCGCCGTCGCATAATCCAGTCGGGGCAGTCGCGGGTGGCGTGGCTCGCCGGCCGGCACACCGATGTTGACGACGAGGAAGGACTGCAGGTTGAGGCCTGCGTGCAGGTCAGCGTCCAGCCCGGCGGCGTCGAACCCGCCCATCGGCCCCGCGGCCAGGCCCAGTGCGCGGACCGCCAGGAGGAAGTATCCGGCCTGCAGATGCGCATTGTCATTGCCCATCACGGCACTCAGTTCCGGGTTGGCGGCAAAGACTGCGCCCTGCTGCGGAGCCGGCGGGAAAACGGTGGGGAAGTGCTCAGGCCAGGTGCGGTCAAAGCTCAGCACTGCAACCATGGGAGCCGCGGCCGTCTTGGCCTTGTTGCCTTCTGCCATGTGCTGCACCAGCCGCTGCCGAGCCGCGGCGGAACGCACCCAGGTGATCCGCAGCGGCTGGATGTTCATCGCCGTCGGACCCATCTTGGTCAAGTCGTAGATGGATCGAAGCTGCTCGTCCGTGACATCAGCCGTAGTGAATTCCGAGACCGTGCGCGCGTCACGGAAGAGGAGGCCGAGGGCTGCGGCATCGATGGCGGGGATGGACTCCAGAGTGCCGTCGTTCATACGCAGCACACCTCCTTGGGGTAACGGTTCGTGTCTCCAGACACTTGACGCTTCAAGTAAACCCGAAAGGGGTGCAGAATAAGGGCGGCGCCTATGGTGACATCCATCACACGCATAGGTGCGCGGAGGCAGCAGAGCAGGACTTGCCGTCCGGTAACGGACCTGCCGGCCTAAGCGACCGCGCTGGACGGAGCCCAGACGGCGTCCAGCTTGGCGCCGGCCTCCACTTCAGAGAGTCCGAGCGAGAGGGAAATCTCCGTCAGCAGCGGCCGACGGGCGTGCCGGAGCATTTCCCGTTCGGCCTGCGAGAGACCGCGGTCCGCCTCGCGCAGCATCAGGTTGCGGACCACGGCCGCAATCACCATCGGATCACCGGTGGCAAGTTTCTCCGCGTTGTCCTTGTACCGGCGCGACCATTGGGGATCTTCTTTATCCGCGGGCGCGCGGAGGACGCCAAACAGTGTGTCAAGTCCCGCCCGGTCCAGGACCGGACGAAGGCCTACATGGTCCACTTGGTCAACGGGCACCCAGACCATCAGGTGGGAGGACTGGACCTCCAGGACAATACAGTTCTTCTGCATGCGCGGATGCGTTTGGAAGGAGCTGACAACGGCGGGGCCGTGATGGGGGTGGACCAGGATCTGGCCTTTGGAAAATGGCAACTGCTACCTCCAAGGAAGAGGAAAGGCAGGGGCGAGTGACGAGACTCTTATCATTTTACCGCTTCCCGCAGGAGGCAGAATGGAAGAGTGACTTCTCCGGCCTCTCCGCACCCAACCAACCCGCCCTTCGACCTTGCGGGCATAGGCAACGGGTTGGTCTTTGCCGAGTCGGTCCCGCAGCTCGCAGCGGCGCTGGGCGGAGGTGCCGGCGAAACGCACGGAGCGGGCACCGCCGTCGTCCAGGCCCCGCCCGGAACCGGAAAGACAACCCTGGTGCCGCCGCTCGTCGCCAACGTACTCACCCGCGGAGGGACGCGGCCGCGGGTGGTGGTCACCCAGCCGCGGCGCGTTGCGGTCCGTTCGGCGGCCCGCCGGCTGGCTGCGCTGGACGGCTCTGCCCTCGGCGGGCGGATCGGCTACACGGTCCGGGGCGAGAGCCGCACGGGACCCTCCACGCTGGTGGAATTCGTGACGCCGGGAATCCTGCTGCGCCGCCTGCTGGCCGACCCGGGCCTGGACGGAACGGCCGCCGTCATCCTGGATGAGGTCCATGAGCGGGGGCTGGAAACGGACCTCCTGCTTGGAATGCTCACCGAGGTCCGCCAGCTGCGCGAGGACCTGACCCTGGTGGCCATGTCCGCAACCCTCGACGCACCGCGGTTCGCCGAGCTGATCGGTTCGCCCGACGGCGCCGGGCCGGCTCCCGTGGTCGGCTGCCCGTCTGCGCTGCACCCGCTCGAAACGGTCTGGGCCCCCGCGCCGGTTCCCCGCTTCGATGAACGCGGCGTGACCCGCGGGTTCCTGGACCATGTCGCGGATACTGCGCTTCGGGCCCATTCCCACGCCGTGGCCCGGGATCCGGATATCGATGCCTTGGTGTTTGTGCCCGGCGCACGGGAGGTGTCCACCGTGGCCGGCCGGCTGCGTTCGCGTATTCCGGCGGGAACGGAGGTATTGGAACTGCATGGGCAGATTACGCCCGCCGAGCAGGACCGGGCCGTTTCCGGCCGCGGCCCGGGCGAGCCCGCCCGGATCATTGTGTCCACGTCGCTGGCCGAATCCTCGCTGACCGTTCCCGGTGTCCGGCTGGTGATCGACTCGGGGCTTGCCCGCGAACCGCGCCGGGATGCAATGCGCGGGATGTCCGGCCTCGTCACTGTCTCCTGTTCCCGTGCCTCCGCCGAGCAGCGGGCCGGCCGCGCCGCCCGGCTGGGGTCGGGTACGGTGGTGCGCTGCTATGACGACAGGGCCTACGGAGCCGCGCCCGCCCACCAGACCCCGGAAATCGCCGTCGCGGACCTCACGGCCGCAGCCCTGGTGCTGGCATGCTGGGGTGCCCCGGGAGGTGAGGGCCTGTCCCTTCCCGACGCACCGCCGCCGGCCGCCATGCGCGACGCCCTCCAGGTGCTGCGCGGGATCGGTGCCGTGGACGCCGAGGGGCTGGCAACGCCCCGCGGCAAAACACTCGCGGGCGTGCCCGCCGATCCCCGGCTCGCACGGGCACTGCTCGACGGCGCCGGTGCGGTGGGTGCCCGGACCGCGGCCGAGGTCGTTGCCCTGCTTTCGGGGGACAACCGTGCACCCGGGGCGGACCTCACCCGCTTGCTGGCCGGACTGCGGACCGGACGCGAGCCCGGTGAACGCCGGTGGTCCGAAGACGTCAGGAGGCTGGAACAGCTGGCCCGCCGCGAGAAGTCTGCCGGCCCTGCCGAACGGGAAGTCCCGGCCGGGGAAGCGCCGGGGTACGTGATTGCCCTGGCCTTCCCGGACCGGATTGCGCGGCGCGTTCCCGGCGCGGGCCCGGAGCGTTACCTGCTCGCCTCCGGAACCCGTGCCGGACTGCCCGCGGGCAGCTCCCTCACGGGCCAGGACTGGCTGGCCGTCGCCGATGTCGCCCGGGCCGAGGGGTGCGACGCCGCCGGCACCGGTGCCGTGATCCGCGCTGCCGCCCCGTTGACCCTGGACACCGCGGAAGCCGCCGCCGAACACCTCGTCACGGACACTGTGGAGGCGGAATTCGCCGGCGTCCGGGTCACCGCGCGCCGGGAACACCGGCTCGGCGCAATCCTGCTCGGCTCCACCCCGGTACGCCCGTCCGCCGAGGAGGGACGGGCCGCCGTCGCCCGCGCCCTGACGGCAAAGGGGCTGGAACTGGTCGGTTTTTCCACGGCCGCCGACGCGCTGCGCCGGCGCCTGGCCCTGCTGCACCGGGAACTGGGGGAGCCATGGCCGGATGTCAGCGAACCGGCCCTGCTGGCCCGGCTGCAGGACTGGCTCGGCCCCGAACTGGACGCCCTGGCCCGCGGAGCATCCGCCAACAGCATCGACCTCACCGATGCGCTGCGGCGGCTGCTGCCCTGGCCGGAGGCATCCCGGCTGGGCGACCTCGTCCCGGAACGGCTTGAGGTGCCCAGCGGTTCACGGGTCCGGATCGACTACCCGGATCCGGAGCACGACGACGGCGGCAGGCCGGTGGTGGCGGTCAAGCTGCAGGAGTGCTTCGGATGGGCTGAAACCCCGCGGCTCGTGGAGGGACGCGTCCCGGTGCTCTTCCACCTGCTGTCCCCGGCAGGCAGGCCGCTGGCCGTCACCGACGACCTGGCATCCTTCTGGTCCGGACCCTATGCCCAGGTCCGGTCCGAGATGCGCGGCCGGTACCCACGGCACCCGTGGCCGGAGGACCCCTGGTCTGCCAAGGCCACGGCAAGGACAAAGGCCCGGATGTAACAGCGGATGCGAGGACCGTCACACGGGAAGCTGCCGGGCGTCGTCGTCCGCGGGTTCTAGGCTTGAACCGCGGCCCATGAGCCTCCGGCCGCAGTGAAAGGTTCCTTGTTTCCCGTGCAGCAGCATGTCCGTAGCTTCCTCACCGTGCCTCCGGGCCGCGGGCACCGGGTGCCTGCCGTCCGCGTGGCGATCGGGGTGTTCCTGCCGCTGCTGGTCCTGATCCTGCTGGGGCGGACCGACCTGACGATGTGCGCTATCTTCGGTTCGCTGACCGGTGTTTTCGGCCGTGCGGAACTGCACTGGCGGCGTCTGCAGCACCAGTCCCTGTCGGGCGTGTTGATGGTCCTGACCGTGCTGGCCGGTGTGTTCCTGTCCCTCTCCGGAGCGGATTCCTGGACGGTGGTGGGGGCGGGAACCGTGATCGCGGGCCTTATTGCGGCGGCTGCCAGTTATCTGAGGGTGCGCCCCGCCGGCCCGTTTACCTACATCTTCGCGTTTACCGCCACCTCCGCTGCACCGTTCTCCGGACGGTTGGAGGAAGCTGCGCTGACTACGGCGGGCAGCGTGCTGCTCGCCGTAGCGCTGGGTTTTGCCGGCCGGCTGCACGCGCGCCGCCACACTCCACGGACATTGCTGCCGTACCGGCCGCCGTCCTGGGGGCGGATCCTGCGCCACTCGGGCCGGTACGCTGCTGCCGTTGCTGCCGCGGGTTCGATTTCGGCGGGGCTGGGGCTGGGACACGGATACTGGGCGATGCTCGCCGCCTGCGCTCCGATCGCGGCAGTGGACGCGGCCGGGGGAGTGACCCGCGCAGTGCACTTCATCCTGGGCACCTACGCCGGTGTGCTGGTCTCTGCGGTGCTGCTCCAGGTTCAGTGGTCGCCGGTCCAGCTGGCGGTGCTGTTGGCCATGCTGCAGCTATGCGGAGAGATTTACGCGGTGCTGCACTACGGCCTGGCAATGGTGTTCCTGACACCGGTGGCCCTGCTGATGACGGGGTTTGTTGCTACCCAGCCGGTGCTGGCCGTAACCCTGGACCGGGCCGTCCAAACGACCATCGGGGCGCTCGTGGCCCTGGCGGTCATTGCCGCCACTACCCGCAGGTCCGCGCCGGCTGCTAGGTTCTCGACGCACTGAAGAGCTGTGCCGAGCCTTCGACTTCAGCAGTCGTCGGGTCGCCCAGATAGAGCATGCTGGCACCCTGCTCCAAGTACGTGCTCACGTCGCCCACCCAGACCCTCGCTTCTCCCAGTGCGGCAAGCACAACGGTGAAACGTTCCAGCGGAATGGATGCGGTGCCGCCGTCGATCACGGTCCGTCGCAGGTCCAGGTCCTCACTCCAGAGCGGAATACGATCCTGGCGCTCATCAATACGCTCCACCTCAAGAAATGCGGGGCCGGGCTGGCCGTCGCCCAGGACCTGCTGCAGCTCGGCAACGTCCACGAAGTCCGTGGTTAACCCGGCCTTCAGCGCATTGTCCGAAAGGCCCATAACCACCATGGCCTGGCCGGAGAGGTAGGAGTGGAGGCACCCCGCGGGGGTGACCATTGCCTCACCGGGGTCCAGCTTGATGAGGTTCATGCAGATGGCTATCAGAATTCCGCGGTCGCCCGGAAAAAGCGGCGCAAGCCGGCGGAAAACCGCCGCAGCGTCTGCCGCAGGACCTTCGGTTTCCGTCACCCCGGCCATGGCAGCCTCGGTTTCCCGCAGTGCACGGGCAGTCTCGGAAGACTGCATGCGGAGGAGGGCGTGCACCGGCATCTCATGCCGGAACGTCAATAAGGTATCAAGCCATGGAAGGTCCACCCCGTCGGCAATGGCACGGAGTTCTTCCCTGCTGCGCTGTCCAGACAGGACGCGAAGGGGAGTGAGGGATACCGCCACTTCAAACTTGGCGTACCTGTCCTTATAGTTTCGGTTTCCGGCGTTCAAAGGGACACCGCGGGTCTGTTCACGCACATAGCCTGCCAAAGCCTGGTCCGGCCGGGGGTGCAGCTGGATCGACTTGGGCACATCCGCGTCCATGAGGTGCATCCGGAAGGGGACAGGGCGCGCCGGCACTGCCTCCGGGTCGGAGAAATGGCGGGGATGGGAGCTCAGCAGCCGATGGAGGGCACCGGGCAGGTCATCGGGATCCCAGGTGATGACGGCACCTTTAGCGGACCGGGAATTCGCCGAGCTGTCTTGACCCTGCTGCCCGCGG
Source organism: Arthrobacter sp. zg-Y844 (assembly GCF_024385465.1). Classification (GTDB taxonomy): domain Bacteria; phylum Actinomycetota; class Actinomycetes; order Actinomycetales; family Micrococcaceae; genus Arthrobacter_B. Next base: position 571,885 of record NZ_JANFLS010000002.1, on the reverse strand, counting down.
GGCTCTGCGGCGGCACTGTCCGTCAGTGCCTTCATCGCGGCTGCCGGGTTACGGGTTTCCCTTACCACGCCGTAGACGGCAGTCACGGGTACAGACCCTCCTTACTGATGGCAGGAGGGGTCAATCTCAATTCGCCGGGGTCTTGCCTCATATCGCTGATGGCCAATAGAGCAGCTTCCTTGAACGAGTCAGATGTCCGTCCAATTTTATCGGGTTTAGCGTGCGGTGTGGAGACTCCCGGGGCTCCCTGCTCGTTTACCCGCCGCTTCCGCCGCCCGCCCTGGGTGTGCGCCAGTCGATGCACTCAATGCAATAATTAACGAAATACTTACACATCCGAAAGAAGCAGGTGCGGTTATGAAACACGCGGCGCAGTCGGTCCGAAGCACGCACCGAGCGGACGGCTGAGCCGGTGGATTTCCTGATACTCCTGATCGGGCTGCTGTTCGGAACCGTGCTGGCCGCGGGAATCGGCGAACGCATCCGGCTGCCGTACCCCGTGCTGATGCTGATTTCCTCGGCCCTGATCGCGTTCCTGCCGATCATCCCCGAAGTGCACATCAACCCGGAGCTTATCCTTCCGCTGTTCCTCCCGCCGCTGCTCTTCGCAGCCGCCCAGCGCAGCTCCTGGTCCGTTTTCCGGCTGCGCTGGCGTTCCCTGGTGCTGCTGGCGGTGGCGTTGGTGGCAGTCACCGTGGCTGTGGTGGCCGGTGTGTCCTGGGCCATGGTGCCGGCGCTCGGGCTGCCTGCCGCGATTGCCTTGGGGGCCATTGTTGCCCCGCCCGATCCGGTAGCCGTGGAAGCGGTCGCTGGAAAGGTCCGGATGCCGCGGCGGCTCATCACGGTGCTGCAGACCGAAGGCCTCTTCAACGACGCCATTGCCATTGTCATCTTCCAGGCCGCCGTCGCAGCGAGCACCAGCGGCGGGCACGTGGGTTGGGACGTGGTGCCGGACTTCCTCATTGCCGCAGCCGGCGCCGTGGTGCTGGGCCTGGCGATGGCCTGGGTCGTCGGTAGCCTGAACCGGTTCGTGCCGAACCTGGTGGCGCGTTCGGCGTCCACCCTCGTTGCACCCTTTGCCGTCTACCTGCTCGCCGAAGAAGTGCACTTCTCCGGAGTGGTCGCCGTCGTCGTCACCGCGTTGGAACTGGGCCGGCGGGCCCGCCCCCAGGACTCGGAGGAGCGCCTGACCCGAACCGCCTTCTGGGACGTGGTGGAGCTGCTGACCACCGGCGCCGCGTTCGGCCTGGTGGGTATCGAGATGCGGTACATCATCAAGGACGAGGGTTCCCAGCTGCTGAGTTTCATTCCGGGCATCCTGGCCGTTTGCGCGGCCGTGCTGCTTGTCCGGTTCCTGTGGATGATGGCGATCTACCGGATGGGCGGGACCGAGAAGAACCATGTGCCGGGTTCGCTGAAAGAGGTCCTCGTGCTGTCCTGGTGCGGTATGCGCGGCTTGGCGACGCTTGCGCTTGCCCTCGCCCTGCCGGGCACCACGCTCGCCGGTGACGCGCTGCCCGGACGCAACTTCGTCGTAGCCTGCGCGTGCGCGGTCCTCGTGGTGACGCTGGTGCTGCCGGGATTGACGCTGCCGTGGCTGATGCGCGTCCTGAAGCTGCCTGACGACCATAAAGAGGCGGACCGGATGGAACGCGAACTCGCGCTCCGGGCCGAACGGGTGGCAATCGAGACGATGAAGCGCTCGACGGCCATCCAGCAGCTGCCGCCGGACCGCCGCGCCGCACTGGCCAAGCGGATGTCCTCGCTGCACGCCATGCTGGAGAGCGACGAGGAGGATGATTCGCAGAAGATGCTGGACCGGAAGGCGACCCTGGAAATCATGGACGTGGTCCAGCGTGAAGCGATGGACGCTGCCCGCCGGGAAGTACTCGACGCCCGCCGGCAGGCCGGCATGGATCCGGAGGCCGTGGACCGTGTCCTGCGCCGCCTGGATCTGCGCACCGTCACCTTGGACCGCCCGGAACGCCACTAGACTTCCCGAACATGAGCAAGAACGTGGAATCCTGGCCGCATCTCGGCGTCGCATGGCTGGTCCAGTCGGCCGCGGCTGCGACACTGGCCGTCGCCGTCGTTGTGCTGCAGCTCTGGGTCTTTCCCGAAACCGTCCAGGCGGCAGTGCTGCTGGCCCTGATCCTGGCCTCGGCGGTAATGCTGCTGGTGTCCGCTCCGCTGGTTTTCGACTGGATCCGCAACCGGTTCCAGCGTCCCTGGGCGGTGCTGGCACTCACCGCGGCGGCCGCGATAGCGGGCGGCTGCTGGATGGTGGTGCTGTTTGTGCTGGGGTTCGGATTGCTGGTCACCGGGTTCTAGCCGGATCCAGCCGCCTCCAGCCTCCGGCCCGGGTTCCCGGTTCAGCGCTGGGCGAATATCCGGCGGAACACGCCGGGCGGACGGGCACGGCAGTCCGGGCAGGCAGGTGCCGGCGCATAGGATTGCAGGCCGGGCCCGCTGAAGTGCCGTCCGTTTCCGCGCCCACTGCATACGGCGCACCCGCATCATGAATAGGACCTTCCCTCTTTGAGTATCGATCCCTCCGCAAAGCCCGTGCCTGCCGCCGGAACCTCCCGGCGCGCCGCAACGACGTCGGCTCCGTCCACCCTGGATCCGCGCACCAAGACCGTGATCGGCCTGCTGCTGGTCTCCTCGTTTGTGGTCATCCTGAACGAAACCATCATGAGCGTGGCGCTGCCGCGGCTCATGGCCGACCTGGACATCACGGCGGGAACCGCCCAGTGGCTGACCACCGGCTTTATGCTGACCATGGCCGTGGTCATCCCGGCCACCGGCTTCCTGCTGCAGCGCTTCTCCATGCGCGGCCTGTTCCTGACCGCCATGTCCCTGTTCAGCGCCGGGACGCTGCTGGCGGCCCTGGCCCCCGGGTTCGGCACCCTGCTGGGCGGCCGGATCATCCAGGCCGGCGGCACCGCCATCATGCTCCCGCTGCTGATGACCACCGTCCTGAATGCTGTTCCGGCACATAAGCGCGGACAGATGATGGGCACCATTTCCATCGTCATCGCAGTTGCACCGGCCATCGGCCCGACGGTCTCCGGAATCATCCTCAACGCCCTGGACTGGCGCTGGATGTTCTGGCTGGTCCTGCCCATCGCCCTGCTCTCGCTGGGGCTGGGCGCGATGAAGATCGAGAACCTCACGGAAACCAAGCGCGTGCCGTTCGACGTGCTGTCGATCGTGTTGTCCACCTTCGCCTTCGGCGGCCTCATCTTCGGCCTCAGCAGCATCGGCGAGGCTGCACAGGGCAAGGAACTGATGCCGCTGTGGATCCCGCTGGCCGTCGGCGTCCTGGCCATGGCCGGCTTTGTGCTGCGGCAGCTGGTGCTCCAGCGCACCGACCGCGCCCTGATGGATCTGCGCACCTTCACCAGCAAGCCCTTCGTGGTGGCGATCATCATGGTCCTGGTGTCCATGATGGCGCTGTTCGGCTGCCTGATTGTGCTGCCCCTGTACCTGCAGAACGTGCTGGGCCTGGACACGCTTCACACCGGGCTGCTGCTGCTCCCCGGCGGTGCCGTGATGGCCATCCTCTCGCCGATTGTCGGCAACCTGTTTGACCGTTTCGGTCCCCGCCCGCTGGTGGTTCCGGGCGCACTGGTGCTCAGCGGTGCCCTGTGGGGAATGACCTTGCTGACCGAAGAAACCCCCGTTGGCCTCGTGATCCTGATGCACTGCCTGCTGAACGCCGGGCTGGGCTTCATTTTCACTCCGCTGTTCACCTCTGCCTTGGGTTCGCTGGACAAGTCGCTGTACTCCCACGGCAGTGCCATCATCAACACGCTGCAGCAGCTTGCCGGCGCCGCCGGCACGGCCGTTTTCATCACCCTGATGACCACCGGTACGACGGCGGCCCTGGCCGACGGCGCGTCAGCGGTCTCCGCAGCCGCCTCGGGCGTGCACACGGCGTTCTTCTGGGGTGCGGTTGTCTCACTGGTAGCCGTCGCGGCGTCGTTCCTGGTCCGCAGGCCCACCAACGAGCTGCCCGAAGGCATGGCCGTCCACTAAGACCGTCTCAGGTGGTCAGCGACAGGGGACATCAGGACCTCGTCGCGGTCGCCGTCGGGAAGCCGCAGCGCGGCCCGGCGGCGGCCCACCTCCTGCCAGCCGCTGGAACGGTAAAAGCCTTCAAGGCCCGCGCCCGATCCCGGCCCCGCGGACGCCAGGAGCAGCCATCCGGCAACTCGCCGTTCCACGGTGTCAACCAGGAGGCGGCTCTTGGGTTCGCCCGTGCGCCCCGCACATGCTCGCGGCCGAAGAAGCGCACGCTTGACCAGTACTGTGACGCGGCTCATACTAAATGAACGATTAGTTAGTACCTTCCGTCAGGAGCCTCCATGACCGTCACACAGACCGCGCGCCCAGCCTTCGACCCCACCGCGGTGGGCGACGTCGACGCCGACCTCTACCTTCTCGATGAGCTGCTGGACGACGAGGCCCGCGACGTGCGGGACCGGGTCCGGGCGTTCGTTGACAACGATCTGCTGCCGGTCATCAATGACTACTGGGAGCGGGCGGAGGTCCCCTACGAGCTGATTCCCAAGCTGGCCGCGCTGAACATTGCCGGCGGCACCATCAAGGGCTACGGCTGCCCGGGCATGAGCCGCATGGCCGCCTCCACCGCCGCGGCTGAGCTCGCCCGGGGCGACGGCTCCATCAACACGTTCTTCGGGGTGCACTCCGGTCTGGCCATGGGCAGCATCGACATGCTCGGCAGCGAGGAGCAGAAGCAGCGGTGGCTGCCGCCCATGGCCAGGTTCGAGAAGATCGGCGCGTTTGCCCTGACCGAACCCACCCACGGGTCCGATTCCGTGTCGCTGGAAACCACCGCGCGCCGCGAGGGTGATTCCTACATCCTGAACGGCAACAAGCGGTGGATCGGTAACGCCAGCTTTGCGGACATTGTGATCATCTATGCCCGCGACGAGGCCGACGGTGCAGTCAAGGCGTTCGTTATGGAAAAGGATGCCGACGGCAACCACCCTGCCGGCTACCAGGCGACCGTGATCACCGGCAAGATCGGCAAGCGTGCCGTGCTGCAGCCGGACATCGTCATCGAGGACCTCCGCATTCCCGCGGAGAACCGCCTGGAGAACTGCAACTCGTTCAAGGACGTCAACAAGGTGCTGGCCGCGACCCGCGGGGGAGTCGCGTGGGAAGCGCTGGGTCACGCCGTGGCCGCGTACGAGATTGCCGTGGCCTATGCCAAGGACCGGGTGCAGTTCGGCCAGCCCCTTGCCGGGTTCCAGCTGGTGCAGAACAAGCTCGCGAACATGCTCGCCCAGGTCACCGCGATCAAGCTGACCTGTTTCCGCCTCAACGAGCTCGGCGACCAGGGGAAGATGACCGGTCCCATGGCATCCATGGCGAAGATGTTCGCCGCCCGGCAGGGCCGCTGGGTCTGCTCGGAGGCACGCGACATCATGGGCGGCAACGGACTGCTTCTGGAGAACCATGTGGCCCGGCACCTGACCGACATGGAGGTGGTGTTCACCTATGAGGGCACCGATTCCATGCAGTCACTGATCCTGGGCCGCCACATCACCGGACTGTCCGCGTTCGCCTAGGGGTCCCGGGCCGGCGGAGATCAGCGCACCCGCAGGCCCAGGACCTGCCCGGTGCCGGGGGTGGCCGGATCCATCACCTCCGGCCACTGGGCGGTCATCATAAACAGCAGGCCGCCGTCGTCGCCGCCGGTGGCGCAGGAGAAACAGCCCTGGTCCAGCTGCACCGTTTCCACCACGGCCCCGCCCTCCCGGACACGGACGCAGCGTTCGCCGGGCACTTCGGCGAACCAGATGCCCCCGGTGCCGTCCCAGCAGATACCGTCCGGAGCGCTGCCCGAAACCGCTGCCCATTCCCCGGCAGGCGTGAGGGCGCCGTCGTCTGCAATGGCGAAGGACACCAGACGTCCTGCGTTGGATTCAGCCACCACGAGGGCGGCGCCGTCGTCGGAGACCAGCATGCCGTTGGGGAAGGCCAGGCCGTCCGCCACCTGCACCACTGAACCGTCCGGCCGGATGAGCGCGATGATCCCGCTGCTTTGCGGGTCAGCCGAATAGTCGTAGCCCAAGCCGTTCACATAGATGTTGCCGGAGGGATGTACGGCAATCTCGTTCCAGGGGTGCTCCGACAGTCCGCTCAAATCCGCGTGCGGGACCAGTCCCGCATTGGGAATCTCCAGGAAGACGGTCCGGTCCGTCCCGGAGACCACGGCCATCCGCCCGTCCGGCAGCCAGTCAAAGCTGATTGGAAAGGACGGCACCGCCGTCACCCGCCGCAGGTCCCCGTCCGGGTTCAGTGCGGAGATGGTCCCCGCCGTCCAATCCGCGAACCAAAGTTCGTCGGCGTGCCAGCGGGCGGACTCGCCCATGCCGATCCCGGAGACCAGCGTTGTCGGTTCAGCCATGCTGCACCTCGCTTGTTGAGGTTCGGGCTTCCAGTATGACGGGCACCCCGAAGCGGACAACAGGCCTAGGGCTTCGACGGTCCGGCCGCGCCCAGCATCCGCAGGGCCAGCCGGCTGTGGTGTTCTCCGATGCCGGCTGCGGTCTGCCGTCCGTCGTTGCGGTACCAGCGGGCCACGTCCACGCAAAGGGAGAGCAGGGCGAGGACGGCAAGGCCGGTGTCCTCGACGTCGAACACGCCTTCCTGCCGTCCGCGGTCGACGACGGTCCGGAACTCTGCGTCCACGGACCGGCGGATCTTCAGCACCTCGGCCCGGTGGTCCTCCGTAAGGGCAGCCAGCTCGAAGTTCACCACGCTGGACTTGGTGCGGTTGGCTGCCTGCCACTGGACGAAGTCACGCACCATGGTCGAGATCTGCTGCACCGGATCGCTGCTTGAGGCGGCACCGGAGCGGACCAGTTCCAGGGTCCGCTCGTGGCCGAGGCGGGAAATGCTGTAGAGCAGCTCTTCCTTGGAACGGTGGTGGACATAGACGGCGCCGGGAGTGACCCCGGCCGCCGTGGCAATGTCGCGGGTGGTGGTGCCGTGGAAGCCCTTCGCCGCGAAGGCCTCCGTGGCGGAATCCAGCAGGCGCTGGCCCGTACCTGTTGCGGGCACCTGTACCTCCGGATGGTGAGCGGAATGAGCGTTCAGCAACCAGAGTAGCAGTGGGACCGGCTGCCGCTAGGCGAGACGCGAACGGACGATTTCGCTCACGGTCTTGCCGTCGAACCGTCCTGCCACCTTGGCGGTCACGGGCTTCATGACCTGTCCCATCTGCCGCATTGTGGGCTCTTCCCCGCCGGCACGCAGATCAGCGATTGCTTCATCCACAATGGCCTCCACGTCGGCACGGGTCAGGGGTGCGGGCAGGTAGGCTTCGATGATCTCTGCCTCGGCCGTCTCGGAGGCAGCACGCTCGGTCTCGCCGGCCTCCGTGTAGATCCCGGCCGTATCGCGGCGCTTGGCGGCTTCCTTCTGCAGCAGGGACACAATCTGGACGTCGTCGAGCTCCACCGGCGTCTTCCCGGACTTCTCCCGGGTGGTGATTTCGCCCAGTACGTTGCGCACGGTGGTCAGGGCAACGCGGTTGCCCGATTTCATGTGCATCTTCATATCCGCCTGCAGCTGTTCTTTCAAAGTGCCCATGGTCCTCGTCCTTACGGTGATGTAGTGCTTTCCTTTCCCATCGTCCCCTATGCGGGCGGGTCCAGGCGTTCAGCCCGCGTCAATGACCGCCTGCGGCGGCGGTCACAGCGTCCGGAATCACAGCGCAAAAGGGCGATAGTTGTCTTGAGGCAATCAAAACAACTGTTAGGGTTTTAGGTATGCAGAACGCGGCGGAAACAGCAGAAACCCTGGCCGGAAACATCCGGTCAGCGGGGCTGAAATCCACGTCACAACGCGTAGCAGTGCTGGGAGCGCTGCAGCGGGAACCGCATTCCAGTGCCGACAAGGTCCTGGCTTCCGTTCGGTCGGAACTGCCGGGTATTTCCGCGCAGGCCGTCTACGGCATCCTGTCCGCCTTTACCGAGGCCGGACTGGCCCGGCGGGTGGAGCCCGCCGGTTCGGCGGCACTCTACGAGTCACGGGTGGGGGATAACCACCACCACCTGGTCTGCATCCGCTGCGGAGCCATCAAGGACGTCGACTGCGTGATCGGCCAGGCACCGTGCCTGACCCCGTCGGACGATTCCGGCTTTACCGTACTGGCTGCCGAAGTCACCTTCAGCGGCATCTGCAGCACCTGCGCCATGCAGGCGGATTCCTCCGCCCGCTAAGGCGCACCACCGCCCAAATAAACGGCGGGCACCAATCAACGGCGACACATCCCGGGCTGAACGCTGCCCAAAACCTGCCGCCACGGCCCGAGTCTCACCCCAAGCGTCAACTGAGGAGACACCATGACCACTTTGATCAATCGAAACGCAGCCCCGGCCGCCACCGAAAACGCCGCACCCCGCCCGGCCACCACCGAAAACGCCGCACCCCGCACGGCCACCACCGGCAGCACCGTTGCCCCCACGGCTTCGCAGCCCGCTCCGGCAACCCAGGCCCGTCGTCCGGGCACCTACACCACCTGCTACGGACGCCCCCTGGGAACCCCGCGTGCCGAGGGAACCTACGTCTCCACCGGCCGCCGGGCGCTCACCCGTCCCCGTAACCTCGGCAGCTACGTGGACACCGCCACGCACCTCAACCGCCGCCCCCAGGGCAGCTACACCCTGCGCGGCTAGTCTCGCCGCCGCGTGCGGCATCAGCCGATAGGATGAATGGTCGTTGTCCCGCGGGGCGAGGAAACCAACCCCTTTGAAAGGACACCATGAGCCTGATCCGGCTGCAGGACGTCAATACTTCCTTCGAGAACAAGCAGGTGCTGCGTGAAGCGTTCCTGCGGCTCGATCCCAAGGACCGGATCGGCCTGATCGGCCGGAACGGCTCCGGCAAATCCACCATCCTGAAACTGGTCCTGGACCAGGTCCAGCCGGACTCCGGCACCGTGACCGTGGAACCGGGCGTGAAGATCGGCTACTTCTCCCAGTTCTCAGAACTGGACGGGCAGGCCAGCATCGCCGAGGTCCTGGATTCCGTCTTCACGGAAATCAAGGACGTCGAGGCCGAGCTGGCGGAGATTGATGAAGCCATTGCAACCGATCCCGCGGGCAAGGAAATGGACCGGCTCATCCGCCGCCAGTCCGAACTGTTCGAAACCATGGACCGGCTCGACGGCTGGGACTACCCGCGCCGCATCGACAGCGTGCTCACCACCCTCGGCTTCACCGCCGCACACCGTGTCTGCCCGATCGACGCCCTCTCCGGCGGCTGGCGGAACCGTGCGGCGCTGGCCAAGATCCTGCTGGAACAGCCCGATGTGCTCCTGCTCGACGAACCCACCAACTACCTCGACGTGGCCGGCGTCGAATGGCTCGAGGGCTGGTTCCGCGACTTCCGGGGAGCAGCCATCATCGTCTCGCACGACCGGAAGTTCCTCGACGCCGTCGTGACCCGCATCGTGGAGGTGGAGAACTTCCACCTGCACGAATACCCGGGAAACTTCGCGGAGTACGTGGTGCAGAAGCAGTTCCGCTTGAAGAACCTCCAGGCCCAGTTCGTCCACGAGGCGGAACTGCTGGCCTTTGAAGCCGAAGGCATTGCGGACCGCCGCGAGGCGGCCAAAGCCGGCGGGCGGCTCAGCTCCCAGCTGGCCCGGATCAAGAAATCCCGTGCGCCCCGGCCCGTGGACGAAATCATCACCGGCATCTACGACGGCCTGCACGTCAAGGACGTGCTTGGCCGCGTCCGCGGCGTGTCCAAGTCCTACGGGGAAAAGGTCCTCTTCGAGGACCTGAGCTTCGAGGTGAACAAGGGAGACCGCATCGCGGTCACCGGAACCAACGGCAGCGGCAAGACCACGCTGCTGCGCGTGCTCACGGGCGAAGAACAGCCCGACGCCGGCGAGGTCACCTGGCCGAAGGGGCCGGCCATGGTTTCCTACAACCAGATGCTGGCGGAACTCGACGACGCCGACACCGTCACCCATGCGGTCAACTCGCTGCCGGGATCCCTCGCCTTCAGCGCCACGAAAAAGTCCGTCAACCGGTTCCTGACCATGTTCCAGTTCTCCGAAGCGGACCTGGTTCAGAAAATCGGCAACCTTTCCGGCGGGCAGCGCGCCCGCGTCGCCATGGCCCAGTGCCTGCTGTCGGGGGCTCCCGTCCTGCTGCTGGACGAACCGACCAACCACCTGGACATGTCCAGCACACAGGTCATGGAACGCGCCCTGCTGCATTTCCCGGGCGCCGTCATCGTGGTCAGCCACGACCGGTTCTTCACCGAAAAAATCGCTACCCGCTGGCTCGTCTTCGGTGCCGACGGAGCGCAGCCGGGGCAGGTCACCATCCGCGAGGCCTAGGGCGCCGACACCAATTCGGCGCGGCGCCTGTCGGGGTGCCCGATGCGCCGCTAATGTCGGGGGGTGTTCGACGGACCCAGCCTTGTCTTCTTTGCAGCCGGCCTAGCAGTCTTCCTTGCAGCCGTGCTGCCCAAGGTGCTGCGCAATGTTCCGGTTTCCATGCCCATGGTGTTCCTCGGTGCGGGAATCCTGGCGTTCAGCCTCCTGAAGGACCTGCCGGACCCGGATCCGGTGCGGTATGGAGAATTCACCACGCATCTGACCGAGGTGTGCGTGATTATTTCCCTGATGGGCGCGGGACTCGCACTGGACCGCCCGGTCGGCTGGCGGCGGTGGTCCACTACCTGGCGGATGCTGGGCATTGCCATGCCGCTGAGCCTGCTGGGCCTGACGCTGCTGAACCTTTGGGTCCTCGGTGTCGGCCTGGCTGCGGCCATCCTGTTGGCCGCAGCGCTGGCCCCGACCGATCCGGTCCTGGCCTCCGAGGTCCAGGTAGGCGAACCCGCCGACGATGAGGAAGAGGACTCGGAGGGTGAAGCCGAAGACGAGGTCCGCTTCGGACTGACCTCCGAAGCCGGGCTGAACGACGGCCTGGCGTTCCCGTTTGTCTATCTCGCCATCGGCATGAGCCTGGTGGGGACGGCGCCGTCGGACTGGTTCCCGCACTGGATTGCCGTGGACGTTTTCTGGCGGATCGGGATGGGCGTCCTCCTTGGCCTCGTCACCGGCAAGGTCCTGAGCCGCCTTTTCTTCTCCGCACGGCTGGAAAGCATCCGTCTCTCCAACCACTCCGAAGGCTTCGTGGCCCTGGCGGCCACCTTCCTGGCCTACGGCATCACCGAGATGCTGGACGGCTACGGTTTTGTTGCCGTCTTCGTCTGTGCCGTTACCATCCGGGCCGCTGAACGTACCCACGGCTACCACCGGGTGCTGCACAGCTATGTGGAGCAGCTGGAGCGGCTGCTGACCGTGGTCCTGCTGCTCCTGCTCGGCGGCGCCATTGCCCGCGGACTGTTGGCCGGCATCGGCTGGCGCGAGATGGCGGTGGCCGCGGCCTTCCTGCTGGTGGTCCGTCCCCTTGCCGGCTGGCTGGGCCTGCTGGGCGGCAAGCCGGGCCCCCGCGAGCGGATGGCCATCGCCTTCTTCGGCGTCCGCGGGATCGGCTCCCTGTATTACCTCGGTTACGCACTGGGGAAGGGGAACTTCGACGGCGCCGAGCAGCTGTGGGGGCTGCTCGGCCTGGTCGTGGCCTCCTCCATCGTGCTGCACGGAATCACGGCGGCACCGGTGATCAACCGGCTGGACCGGATCCGCCGGAAGACGGCCGTGGAACGCTTCGGCGAGGAACGGCCGGATACGGCGGTCTAACTCTTTCCGACCGGCCGGGGCGCTGTTAGCTTGGCGCCATGGGTACCCCCGTCCACGGCCCGGAGGATCCCTGGCCCGCGGGACCAAGGGTGACGCCGCCGATACTGATGGCCCAGTCCTGGGCCGGAACCGTTTTCCTCCACTGGCGGCTTCCCGCGTCTGCTGCCGCACCGTACATGCCGCCCGGCGTCGAACCGGATGTCTTCCACGGTTCCACCTGGGTGGGGCTGGTGGGGTTCCTGGCGCGGGAGACCCGGATGTTCGGGCGGGTCCCCGTTCCGTTTTTCGGGTCCTTCACCGAAATCAACGTGCGCCTGTATTCACGCGGCTGCGACGGCAGCCGCGGGGTGCTCTTCCTGACCCTGGACGCCTCCCGGCTGGTTCCGGTCCTCGTTGCCCGCACCCTGCACATTCCGTATGTCTGGTCCCGCTGCCGCCCCGCGCGTTCCGGCCGGGAGCCGGGGTACGACGTCGAGCGGTTCGGGAAACAGCCCCGCTCGTCCTTCGCCGTGGTGCCGGACTATGCGCGGCAGGCGGACGATGGCCTGTCCCTGCTGCTTACCGCACGGTTCGGCCTGCATGCGGTCTTCGCAGGCAGGACGGTGTTCATTCCCAACTCGCACCGGCCCTGGCCGCTGTATCCGGCCCGGCTGACGCGTTTCCACGATGGACTGGTGCCTGCGGCCGGGCTTCCCGTTGAAGGGCCGCCGGATACGGTGCATTACTCACCCGGTGTGCGCACCTTCTTCGGCCGTCCGCGACGGATTGCCTGAGCCGGCCAGTTCCCGGCGCAGGCCGCGTTCGCCCTGCCGCATCAGCAGCGAGTGGGCTGCGGTGAAGACCGGCCGTGCCACGGGGGTGAGCAGGCGCATCCAGGGCCGGGTGGGCCGGACCCGCCAGTCGATGTCCATCCGGGTCTGCGCCGCGTCACCGGGGGCGTTCCCGGGAGCGGCCGCCGGCACGGGGAACAGGCGGATCCGGCCGGTGCCCGCCAGGTCTCCGCCGGCGTCGAACTCTATGATCCGTGGCCGGGCCGCGGCGGTCGGGTGGATGGTGATGGACAGGTGATAGCCCAGTGCTGCACGGAAGCGCAGACGGACGGTAGTGGCCAGCAGTTCCGCAGTCGGGTCTGCGGTTTCGGCGTCTGCTTCGGCGCGCGGATCGGTGGCGAGGTCCTGGAGCGTGCAGCCGGGCCACCAGCGCGGCCAGCTCATGTCCGGGCTGGCCACGGTCTCCCACACCGCCTCCGGGGTCGCGTCGAGCAGCCAGCTGGAGGGGAGGATGTAGAGACCGGGCATTACTTCAGCATGCCATCCGGGATCCGGCGGGCCGAAACGGGATGCCGCGGTGGCGAAACAGACTCGTGCCGGGACCGAGGCTTCGGTCCCGGCACGGTGTCCGGTGTTATCGATCCTTTGCTGCCGCAGTCCTTGCAGAACTCAGCGGCGGTAGGCCCGGGGAAGGTCGAAGCCCCGCTCTTCCATTACCGCGCGCAGCCGGGTGGGGTAGTCGGTGATGATTCCGTCCACGCCCAGGTCAATCAGCCGGTGCATGTCTGCCACCTCATTGACGGTCCAGGGGATGACCGGCATGCCGAGTGCATGTGCCTCGGCAATCATCTCGGCAGTGACCGTGGTGAAGATGGGGGAGAGCACGTCGTAGCCCTGGGCCTGGGCGGCACGGACAACGGACCCGCCGAAGTCATCTATATCGATTCCGCCCAGCTGCGGGGCTGCGCCCGGCTGGCCTACGCCGAGGTCCTCCGCCGTGCTGGCCAAAGCCACCCTCGTCAGTTCCGGGGCGATCCGCTCGAGCAGGTTCAGGGTGGACCAGTCAAAGGACTGGATGGTGGTGCGGCGCTCCCGGTTCGCATCGCGGACCACGTCCACCACCGCCTCGGTCAGGGCGACACTGCGCGGCCCGCCGGCCTGCCCTTCCTCGACCTTGGTTTCGACATTGAACTGGATTTTGCGTGCACCGTACTCCCGGGCGAGGCGATAGACATCGCTCAGCTCCGCAATCCGGTTGCCCTCCGCGACATCCTGCTCCGGGTAGCCCGGCAACTGCTGGTAGCCGCAGTTCAGGGTCTGGAGCTGCAGGAGGCTCAATTCCGCTACGCGGTCGCCCACATAGGGGAACTCCGGATCCCCGGAAGTGGCAGGGGCCGTATCAGCGCACTTTGTGGCCAGGATGATGTCGTCATGCCAGACAATCACCCGGCCGTCCTCGCTCAGGTGCGTGTCCAGTTCCAGTGTGGTGACGCCCAGTTCCAATGCGTGTGCGAAGGCCGCCAGGGATTCTTCGGTTACTTCGCCGCGTCCGCCGCGGTGCGCCTGTAGGTCAAAGTCCCGTTCCGTGCCGGAGCGCATCACCGAAGCCATGACCTCGAAAATCCGGGTGTTCTCATAAACGCCCGTCAGCATCTCGGCGCCGGGTCCCATGGCGGTCAGGGGCACGTCGTCGCCCGTATGGCCGCCGGTGGTCCAATCGATCTGGAACTGCTGGTCGGAGTTGGCGACGTCGAACGGTCCTTCCTGCACCGGGCTCTCCGGGTTGGAATCATCACCCAGCGGTTCGATGGTCATACCGCCGGTCTGGTGGTCGCCCACCGTGATCAGCAGGGTATTCCCGTCCTGCTCGGCGAACTCCTTGGCCAGGGCGACGGAGTTGTCGAACTGGATGCCGGACTCAATGGTCAACGCCCCGTTATTGACATGGCTCATGGCGTCGATGCCCTCTTCCTCCACCATGAGGAAGAAGCCGTTGTCATCCTGGTTGTTGTTCAGGACGTCAATGGCTTTCCGGGTCATTTCGGTCAGCGGAACCGTGGGCTCGTAAGCCTCTTCGACGTCGTCGCCGTACTGGAACATCTCCTCGTTGGCGAAGAGTCCAAGGAGCATGTCGCCCTCTGCCGCCTGCAGGCCGGGCAAATCCCAGACGTATTCATACCCCAGGTCCTGGGCCTCTTCCACCAGGTTGCCCTCGGTGCCGGCGCTTTCCTCGGAATCATCCTCTGCGGGATTGTCGGGGTACCTGCCCGGGTTGCCCGCCGGGTACCAGTAATCCTCACCGCCGCCCAGGATCACCTCCGGGTGGGAACTGCGCAGGAACTGGGCAGCGATGGCGCTCTGCTCATCCCGATCCAAAACGTGCGAGCCGAAAGCGGCCGGGGTGGCATCCGTAACCTGGGCGGTGGTGACCAGCCCGGAGGACTTTCCGAGCCGTTCGGCGATTTCCAGTGCCGAGGTCACGGGCTGCTGCTCCAGGTCCACTCCGATGGCGCCGTTGTAGGTTTTCACCCCGGTGGCCATGGAGGTGGCAGCGGCGGCCGAGTCGGTGATGAAGGTACCGGGATCCGCGGAGTTGGTGTGGACCCGGCCCACCTCGGGCAGCGAATCCATGGCCAGTTCCCCGGTCAGCCCTACCGACGCCAGCCGGATGGCGTCGCGTTGCGCCGTCCCCATCCCGTCGCCGACCATCAGGATTACGTTGACGGCGTCGTCGTTACCGTGTCCGCCGCCGTCGTCTGTCGGCGTCGGGGTCGGGGATGGTGTCCCCGTATGGGTCGGTGACGGTGTTCCGGTGGGGGTCGGGGTGGAGGTAGGAGTCGGACTTGTGGTGGGAGTGGGTGTGGAAGTCTTTGTGGGCCCGGGGGAGCCGGTGGGATGGCCGTTCCCGCCGCCTATGCCCGGAAGCCCGGTACCTACGCCGCATCCTGCCAGGACGCAGATACTCAATATCGCCGTCGATAGTGTTTTAGCCGTCTTCTTCATGTGGTTTCCCCTGCGAGTGCCTAGCGATGGTTCCCCCTGACGCGTGCCAGACTTCGTGCGCGCCAAGGGAGAGTCAACCGCAGGAACCAATAAAGGTTCCGGGCCGCCGGGGTTACTCGAAGGGTGTCGGATCTCCGGTTCCGCGCCGCACGATTTCGGGCGAGTCACCGGAGAAATCGATGACTGTTGTGGGCTCCGGGCCGCAGAACCCGGAATCGATGACGGCGTCCACCTGGTGGTCCAGGCGTTCCTTGATTTCCCAGCCCTGGGTCATGGGATCCTCATCGCCGGGCAGCAGCAGTGTGCTGGAGAGCAGCGGTTCGCCGAGGCCCTCCAGGATCGACTGCACCACCGTGTTGTCCGGGATGCGCACGCCGACGGTCCGCTTCTTGGGCTGGAGCAGCCACTTGGGCACTTCTTTCACCGCCGGCAGGATGAAGGTGTAGCTTCCGGGGGTGGCGGCCTTGATGCTGCGGAACACCGAGTTGTCCAGCTGCACAAACTGGCCCAGCTGCGCGAAGTTGCGGCAAACCAGGGTGAAGTGGTGCTTATCGTCCAGCTGGCGGATCTGCCGGATGCGTTCCAGCCCCTCACGGTTGCCCAGCTGCACTCCCAGTGCATAGCAGGAGTCGGTGGGGTAGGCGATCAACCCGCCGGATTCCAGCAGATTCACAATCTGGCCGATGGCCCTGGGCTGCGGGTTTTCCGGGTGTACGTCAAAGTATCTGGCCATCTCCCCAGCCTACCGGTGGCCATCGCCGACGGGGACTGGCCGGGTTCGAGAGCCGGCGAGCGCTGGGGAGATTCCGCGAGCGCCGGGAGACCCGGCTGGGCCCCCAGCTATGCCGCCTGGATCAGGTCCACCACTATCCTCTCGACCGCAGACAGGCCGTCCTCAATAGGAGTACCTGCCAACGGTGGCGCAGTGGAGCGGTATGTGTGTCCGGTTGGGGTGGAGGTTTCCACGGTATGGGCGAGTATCGGGGGTAAGCCTTCCATGCCTCCGCCCGCCGCGCCTGTTGAGGCAGCTGAGCCGGGAGGTTTGCTTGCCTTTGCGGACCACCCCGGCGCTTCCTTAGCGTGGTTGCACGCTTCGCAGAGTCCCTGTCCGTTCCCGACGCTGGTGGGACCTCCGTCGCTGTGCCGCCGGACATGGTCGAACTCCCGGATTGGAGCACCGCACCACGGCATCCGGCAGGTAGAGTCCCGTGCGGCGATGAACCGGGCCAAGGAGGTCGGGAACAAACGTGCGCGAGAATCCATAGCGACCAGCTCGCCGGTTGCCGGAGCCGTGTACAGCCTGCGGATGAAGGCCTGGACATCCATGGGTGGTCTGTCGCTCCGATCCTGGCGACGTCCCCTGCTCGCGTTCTCCTTAGCCCCACCCCGGTTGCGGACCAGATCCCTGGCCCACTGCGCCGGAACGGGGCCATAGCCGGGGACGAATGCCGGCTCTGACTCTCCGGCAAGCAGTGTCCGGTCCGTCATTACCAGCTGGACCTCCACCTTCATGGAGTCCGCCTGAGCCTGACCGGTGATTCGGCCTACCAGCGTGTCCGCCATGATCTGGCCGCGGGTACGCCCGTCCCCGGCCGCCGTCAGCCGGTCAGCCTCGCGAACCAGGGCCGCATACACGCCTACCCCCTGGGCGACCGGCAGAAGTCCCGTCAGGTACGTCATGGTGTCCGGCGCGGGACGGCAGGAAACGAAACGTTCGGATGCAGCCTTGGCAGCCCGGTTCACGGCAGCCTGTGGATCCAGCCGGTAAGAAGCTGCCCTGGCGCGGGAAATGAGCTGCCGATCTCCCAGGGATTCCAGCAGCTCCGGATCTCCGGCCACTTCCACATCCACCCGCTGCCGGTCTTCTCTGCTCAGGCACGCGGTTTCACGCACCAGCAGTGTGGCCCGCCATTCGCTGATCTTTCCGTGGCTCAGGGCGTAGAGGGTGCAGGGCATGTCCTGGGTCAGGGCCTTGGCGAACCCCAGCAGGCGCCCGCCGCGGTTGGCGGATTCCCTCCGGGCCAAAGCTATCTGCGAGGCCACGCCACAACCCTGCTTGTCACGGGATACTCCCTCCACCGCCTGCTTCCTCCGCTGTGAGGCATCAAACGCCGCGGCGGCACGGGCCTGCGCTGCCGATGCGGCTGCCTTCAGCTCTTCCAAGGCTCGAATCCGGTCGATTAGCTCTGGGTCCGGCTGAGGGGCATACTCAGCGTCGCCCTCCTCACTCAACACGCCTACCCATGCGTTCACCAACGCGCTACTGACATGGGAAGGGTCAGCAGATAGGTGGTGTCCATCCGGACGATATTCGAACATGTGTTCGAGTCTATCGGCGGTAAGCGGCACGGAGAAGGAGCGAAATACCTGACCTACTACCTGTCTTTGCGGTAACGAAACCAAGATCCTTCGGCGCTCGCAGGCACACGTCGGGACGCCCCTGGAGCCCCCGGCGCTCGCAGGCACACCCGATGCGACGCAAAGCGACCCGGGTAACGCGTACCGAATACGCAGCCGTACGCCCGCGTAGGAGTTTCCGCCGCTAGCCACCACTGCACGGCCAGTCGGACGCATACGGCACGCCACCAGTTCAACCAGCCAGCCGCAGCGCAGCCACAGGGGCCGACGCCGGATCCCAGGCCCGGCGGGCACGGCCGCGTCCAGGCCCATAATCTGCTGCTGGCGTGACGGAAGCGGCCAGCGGGTGTCAAGGCAGGGGAGAGGGCGACGAAGAGAAGTTTTGTGGACGGACGACGTCGACCTCCTCCAGTAGCGCGCAGATCCATTTGGGCCGCTGCGCCTCGCCACTCGGGGCGCGCGGGGTCGACGGCGTTCCGCGCCCGAAAGGCATCCACCCCCCCCCTGGTGATAAGCAACCTTAGTAAAACCCGCGTGTCCGCACGCCCCGCCCTGCCGGCGCGACATAGAGTGGTCGGATGTTCGTGCTCATTGGATTCAAGACCGTGCTCTCCTCACTCTTTTCGCGGCCGGCCACCTGCCAGTACTGCGGTGTCTACGGAGAGCAGTATGTGGAAGAGCGCGCCAACCGACTGACGCTCTTCTTCATCCCCGTCTTCACCACCAGCCGCCGCTACGCTTTTACCTGCTCCAACTGCGGGCGCAGCACCGGGATCAACAAGTCGCAGAAGAACGCCCTCCAGCGGAGCTGAACCGCTGCCGGCACGGGAAGAAAACACCCGCCGAACCCTTCCGAGACTCTCCGTGAGGGCCCGGTGTCCCCGGCGCGCCGGAAAAGTCAATAGAATGAAAGAAGCACAACAGCTGCCGGCCCTGTTCTGGCCGCACCACAGACTTCCGGAATGCCGCCGTACGGCTGCCGTTCCAACCTGCAATCCGATCCCCAACGAAAGAACCCTCATCCGTGAATAGAACACCTGCCGTCCTGAAAGCCCCCCGGGAACTCGCCAAGGGAACCATGCGTGTCATGAACCTCGGCGGCCTTGGCGAAATCGGCAGGAACATGACCGTTTTCGAATTCGACGGCAAACTGCTGATCGTCGACTGCGGCGTGCTCTTCCCCGAAGAAGAACACCCGGGCGTAAACCTGATCCTGCCGGACTTCACCGCCATCCGCGACCGCCTGCAAGACGTCGTCGCCGTGGTCCTGACGCACGGCCACGAAGACCACATCGGCGGCGTGCCGTACCTGCTGCGTGAGCGCTCCGATATCCCCATTGTCGGCTCCAAGCTGACCCTGGCGTTCATCGAGGCCAAGCTGAAGGAACACCGGATCAAGCCCAAGCTGATCCAGGTCAAGGAAGGCGACCGCCGCACCATCGGCGGCTTCGACCTTGAATTCCTTGCCGTGAACCACTCCATCCCCGACGGCCTGGCCATTGCCATCCGCACGGCGGCCGGCATGGCGCTGCACACCGGCGACTTCAAGATGGACCAGTTCCCGCTGGACCGCCGCATCACCGACCTCACCGGCTTCGCCCGGCTGGGCGTGGAGGGCGTGGACCTGTTCCTCACCGACTCCACCAACGCCGAGGTTCCCGGCTTCATGGCCTCGGAAAAGGAACTGGCTCCGGCCATCGACACCGTGTTCCGCACCGCCCCGCGCCGGATCATCGTCTCCAGCTTCGCCAGCCATATCCACCGCATCCAGCAGGTCATTGACGCCGCCGAGCGCTACAACCGCAAGGTGTCCTTCGTGGGCCGGTCGATGATCCGCAACATGACCATTGCCGAGGAACTGGGCTACCTGAAGATCCCCAAGGGCATCCTGGTGGACTTCAAGTCCCTGCAGCGCACCGATGACCACAAGGTGGTGCTGATCTGCACCGGTTCGCAGGGCGAGCCGATGGCTGCGCTGTCCCGCATGGCCAACAAGGACCACCAGATCCGGATCCACGAGGGCGACACCGTGCTGATGGCCAGCTCGCTGATCCCGGGTAACGAGAACGCCATCTACGGCATCATCAACAACCTGACCAAGATCGGCGCCAACGTGGTGCACAAGGGCAATGCCAAGGTGCACGTCTCCGGCCACGCCAGCGCCGGCGAACTCGCCTACTGCTACAACATCGTCAAGCCGCGCAACGTGATGCCGGTGCACGGCGAATGGCGCCACCTCAAAGCTAACGGAGCCATCGCAGAGGCCACCGGAATGGATCCCCGGGACGTCGTCATCGCCGAGAACGGCATGACCGTGGACCTGCGCCGCGGCCGCGCCACGATCTCCGGCAAGCACCAGGTGGACCTGGTCTTCGTGGACGGCGACAGCGTTGGCCACACCACTGAGGAAACGCTGAAGGAACGCATGCAGCTGGCCGAGGAAGGTGCCGTGACGGTGCTGGCCCTGGTCGACGCCGACACGGGCACCATTGCCGAGCCGGCCGAGTTCTTCACCAAGGGTTTCACCATCAAGTCCGAGGACCTGCCCAAGGCCGAGGATGCCGTGGAAAAGGCCCTGGCCAACGCCGGTAACCGCCGCGGCGCGAAGGGCGAGGACCTCGAAGACATCATCGAGCGCGCCGTCGCCAACTGGATGCGCCGCTTCTACAACCGCACCCCGGCCATCACCTCGATTGTCGTCGACGCCTAAAGCGCCGTTGCTGTGAGGCCTTAGGCAACACGCTTCAGCCAACACACAGAAGGAGGGGCCGTAAGTCGCATCAGCGGCTTACGGCCCCTCCTTTTGCACTCCCGGAAGTGCGGGTTTGCTGTGATCTTGTTCTCGCGGGGTTTCCGGGTCGTCCACGCTGCGGGAAGCCCGCAGCGTGGACCGGCAGCTCCCGATCCCAATGCTGGAGCGGGATTCCGTCCTGTTTCAGGACGCCGGGTCCTTCCGTCCCTTACCCGATGTGACCCATACGGTCAAGATCCTTCTCAGGCAATGTCGATAACTTGTACGGATGCGTCCCCCCAAATCCTCATTCCTCGAGAGACTTTCCGTGCCCGGACGGTTAGTCGCGTTCCTCCTCGTCAGCCTGCTGGCCGGCGTGTTGGCAGCCAGCACCCTGATCCCCATGGCGGCGGTAGCAGCCACGGGCACGGACATGGCCGTCGGAGTGCTGGACCAGCTGCCCGACGAGCTGGAAACCGGACCCCTGGATGAGGGATCAAAGATCTACAGCGCCGACGGCGTCCTGCTGGCCACCTTCTATGCCCAGAACCGGGTTCCGGTGGAGCTGGACGAGATGTCGCAGAGCATGCAGGACGCCATCGTCTCCATTGAGGATGCACGCTTCTTCGAGCACAACGGCATTGACTTCAAGGGCGTTGCCCGTGCCGTTGCCTCCAACGCGGCCGGTTCGCACACGCAGGGCGCCTCCACCCTGACCATGCAGTACGTGAACAACGTGCTTATCAGCCGGGACATTGCCTCCGGCAAGGGCGGCAGCGACCTCACCCTGAGCGGCACCAAGGACCTCGGCGACAAACTGCGTGAAGCCAAACTCGCCGTCGCCGTCGAAAAGCAGTACTCCAAGGAAGAGATCCTGGAGGGCTACCTCAACATCGTCCTCTTCGGCGGACAGACCTACGGCGTGGAAGCCGCGGCCCAGAGCTACTTCGGTATCTCCGCTTCGGAGCTGACCCCGGCACAGTCGGCCATGCTGGCCGGCATGGTGCAGTCGCCCAGCCACTACAACCCGTTCACCAATCCCGAAGGAACGCAGGCACGCCGGGACACCGTGCTCGCAGCCATGCTGAAGAACGACAAGATCAGCCAGGCCGAGTATGACGAAGCGGTGGCGAGCGGACTGGACCTGAACCCGCAGACAGTGACCTCGGGATGTACGGGAGCCGAAACGGCCCAGTATTTCTGCAGCTATGTGGAACAGACCATCCTGCAGTCGGAAGCCTTCGGTGCCGACGTCGAAGAGCGCGCCAAGCTCCTGGCACGGGGCGGGTTGACCATCCGGACCACCCTGGACTCGCGGCTGCAGTCGCAGGCACAGAAGCAGGTCGAAGCCCAGGTTCCGGTGGGGGATCCCTCCGGGGCCGGCTCGGCCATAGTCTCCGTGGAACCGGGCACGGGCAAAATCCTTGCCATGGCCCAGAACACCGAGTACACCCCGGAGCTGGGCGACGGTAAAACCCAGCTCAACTTCAACGTGGACGCGGACATGGGCGGCACTCCCTACGGGTTCCAGCCCGGTTCCACCATGAAGCCGTTCACCACCGCCGCCTGGCTGGCGGCAGGCCACGGCCTGAACGACACCATCGACGCCACGCGTACGTCCTACCCGGCAGGTTTCGACTGGAAGGCCAGCTGCCTCGGTCCGAATGCGGAGTTCGATGAATGGAAATTCAAGAACGCCTCCGAGGGCTACGAGAAGAAGATGACAGTTGCGGACGGCCTGCGGCAGTCCGTCAACACCGCAACCGTGGCGCAGGCAGCCCAGCTCGACCTGTGCGACATCCGGGATACTGCCACCAGCATGGGTGTCCACCGCGCAGTGGACGGTGAACCCCTGGAAGTCACCAGTCCCTCCTTTGTCCTCGGCGGCCAGGAAGTCTCCCCGCTGACCATCGCTTCGGCCTACGCCACCTTTGCCAGCGGCGGCGAGTACTGCACACCCACCGCGCTGACCGAAGTCACCGACGGCTCCGGCAACGCCTACGACGTCGCCGGCGGCGAATGCACCCGCGCCATCAGCGAGGACGTGGCCGCTGCCGTGACGCAGCCGCTGCAGAAACTGGTTGAGGGCTCACCGGGCAGCATCCACCCCATCGGCGTCCCTGCCGCGGCCAAGACCGGCACCACGGACATGTCCGAGCAGACCTGGACCGTCGGCTACACCACCGGCATCGCGACGGCGTCCTGGGTGGGGAACTGGAACTCCTACTCCTCCCTGAATGATCAGGAAATCAACGGCGTCACCCGCTCTTACGTGGACGGCTCCGCGATCGCCGGTGCCCAGTGGACCGACTACATGAGCGCCGTCGCGAAGCTCTACCAAGCGAAGGACTTCCCCCCCGTCCCGGAGGGCATGCTCTAGGCCTGGATGCAGGTGCCGGGAGGAAATTCCCGAAGGTAAGCGTGCTGATGGCAGACTGTTAGGAGGCAGTACTCCGCAGCGCGAAGGGATGAGAAAGATATGACGACGCCGGACTGGGTGGAGCATGTGGTGTGGTGGCAGGTCTATCCGCTGGGCTTTGCCGGAGCGGAAAAGGCCGCACTCCCGGAGCAGGCCCCGGCGCGGCACGGACTGACGCAGCTGGTTCCGTGGCTCGATTACCTCGTGGAGATGGGGGCCTCCGGCCTCGCGCTCGGACCGGTGTTTGCCTCCGAAACCCACGGGTATGACACCACCGACTATTACCGGATAGATTCCCGGCTGGGCGACGATGCCGACTTCGACGAATTGGTGGCCCAGGCGCACGCACGCGGCATCAGGGTGCTCCTCGACGGCGTCTTCAACCACACCGGCCGCTCCTTCGCCCCCTTCCGCCAGGCGCTCGAGCAGGGCCCGGGGGCGACGACGGCGGACTGGTTCGGTTTTATCTGGCCGGACGGCTGGACGCCGGGAACCGAACCGGACTACAAAGACTTCGAGGGCCACCACCACCTGGTGGCCCTGAACCATGCCGAGCCCGCCGTCGCGGATTTCGTGGCCGACGTGATGAAGCACTGGCTGCGCCGCGGCGCGGACGGCTGGCGGCTGGACGCCGCTTACGCGGTGCCGTCACCGTTCTGGGCGAAGGTCCTGGACGAGGTCCGCACGGAGTTCCCCGACGCGTATTTCGTGGGGGAGTACATCCACGGGAACTACCCGGAGGACGTGCGTGCCGGACACCTGGATTCGGTGACCCAGTACGAACTGTGGAAGGCCATCTGGAGTTCGCTGGCCGAAGCGAACTTCTATGAGCTGTCCGCCGCGCTGGAACGGCACAACACCTTCCTGGACACCTTTGTGCCGTTGACCTTTGTCGGCAACCATGACGTCACCCGCATCGCCAGCCGGCTGGCGCCGTCGGGCCGGCTTGCGCACGCACTGGTGCTGCTGTTCACCCTCCCGGGCACCCCGACGGTGTACTACGGCGACGAGCAGGGCTACCGGGGCGACAAGGAGGACCGCGCCGGAGGGGACGACGACATCCGTCCGTCCTTCCCGGCTTCCCCCGAGGAGCTTTCGGCCGTGGGGCAGCCGCTCTACCACCTGCACCAGGAACTGATCGGGCTGCGCCGCAGGCACCACTGGGTGCATGCCGCCCGCACCCGGGTACATTCGCTCGCCAACGAGCAGCTGGTCTACGAGGTGTTCGACGCCGGCCACTCGCTGTTCGTGGCGATGAACCTCGAGGACACGTCGGTCACCGTGCAGGTGCCCGAAGCTGCCCGGGACGTCCTGGCCGGCGCGGGCGGGCTGGACGTTCCGGGCAGGCAGCTGGCCCTGCCCGCGAAGGGCTGGGCAATCCTCGGCCCGGCCCCGGCTGCCGGCTAGTAGAGCTTGATGGTGCCGCCGTCGGCCATGAGGGTCTGGCCGGTCAGGTACTGGGAATCCTCGCTGGCGAGGAACACCACGATGGGGGCGATGTCCGTTTCGGGATCGCCCAGGCGGCCCAGGGGAACGCCGTCGACGACTTCCTGGTAGGCCTCCGGGAAGGCCTGGCTCCACTGGACAATGCCGGGGGTCAGTGCGACGGGGGAAACCACGTTGACGCGGATGCCGTCCGCGGCCCATTCGTTGGCGGCGGTGCGGGAAATGGCGCGGATGGCTTCCTTTGCCGCGGCGTAGGCCACCTGGTTCGGCAGGCCCTTGATCCCGGCGCCGGAGCCGAAGTTGATGATGCTGCCCCGGGTCTTCTTCAGCTCCGGGTACGCGGCGCGCATCAGGTGGAAGGTTGCCATGGTGCCCGTGTTGAAGGACAGGTCCCAGATCTCCGGCGTGGTTTCCATGATGGGTGCCTGCTTGGACGCGTGGGCGTTGTTGACCAGGATGTCCAGGCCGCCGAAGCGCTCCACGGTTTCCGCCACGATGGCCGCAGCGTTCTCCGCCTTGGCAATGTCCTTGGCGATGAAAATGACCTCGCCCTTGCCCTCAAGATCGGCCAGCAGCTTGTCGCCCTGGGCCTGGTCGATGTCCACCACGGCCACCTTGGCGCCTTCGGCGAGGAACCTCCGGACAATGCCCTGGCCGATTCCGCCGGCCCCGCCGGTGATGATGGCGGTCTTATTGCTGAGTTTCATTTTCTTCCTTCCGTGAAACCGGGCGGGTTGGGGCGCCCGGAGCTTGGGTGAGTTGCTGTTCGACGCCAGCAATGAAGTTTGCGACGAAGAAGTCCAGTGACCGGCGTGAGCCCGAATAGCTGATGCCCTGGGCCTGGAACCGGGCCGCCCGCGGGTGTTGCTCCACGGCATCCGGCGTCCAGTGCGGGTGTCCGCTTGGATCGGAGTCGTCAGCCTTTCCCGGGGCACCGAAGTGGGCCGCGGCCGTGATGGACGCCGTACCGATCACGGCCGCGGAAATCCCCAGCAGGCAGTCGAAGCCCTCGTCCTCACTCAGGCCGGCTGAGCCCAGCCGGGAGAGCACCAGTTCCACCTCGTCCGGGGTGGCCATGTTCACGAGCCGGCGCGGCGTCAGGATAATGCGCAGCAGCCAGGGGTGCGCCGTGAAGGCCCGCCATTGGGCATCGGCCAGGTGTGCCAGGGTTTCCTGCCACGACAGGTCCCGGGCGGGCAGGAGGGCGTAGTCCTTGGTGGCGGCATCGGCCATCAGGAGCAGCAGGGCGCTGCGGTCCGCCACATGGCGGTACAGTGCCATCGCCGAAACCCCGAACTCTCCCGCCACCCTGCGCATGGAGACGGCGTCAAGGCCGTCCGCGTCCGCGATTCGGAGTGCAGCCGCAGCTATCGCGGCGGGGCTGAGGGGCAGGTTGCGGGACACGGCGGTTCCTTCGGTGGACGACAGTTTACAGTGTATACCGCGCGGTCCCGACCCGGCTGCACCCCGGCAGCCCGGCGTCGCAATCACCCGTTTACATGGGCATTCCGTAAGGGTTTGGGGTGCCGGCGTGAGGAAAGCGTGAGGATGGCTCTTTGAGCGCCGGCGAGGGCATGTAATCAGATGCGGCACAAGGTGTGCCCGTGCTGCCAAAGCGGCAGCACGCTGAACGGCTGGGGGCAATTCCCGTGCTTGATGTTTTATTTGTGGTGGGCTTCGTAGGGCTTTTCGCTGCGTTTGTCCTGATGGCCGGGGCGGTGGAAAAGCTGTGATCGTTTTCAACGTCCTTGCACTCTGCCTCGGGGTGGCCGCCGTCGGCTATCTCCTGGTGGCACTTGTTCGACCGGAGCGGTTCTGATGGGCGGCTGGGTAACGGCCGCACAGGTCCTCAGCCTGGTGGTCCTGCTTGCGGCGGTCCACCGGCCGCTCGGTGACTACATGGCCCGGCTGTACTCCTCCGACAAACACCTCCGTGCGGAGCGCGGCTTCTACCGGCTGGTCGGAGTGGACGGTTCCTCCGGCCAGGCCTGGCAGAGCTACCTGCGCTCAGTCCTGGTTTTCTCCGGGGCCAGCATGCTCCTGCTTTACCTGCTGCAGCGACTCCAGCACCTGCTGCCGGGCTCGCTCGGCCTTCCGGCGGTGCCCGAGGCCCTGTCCTTCAACACGGCAGCTTCCTTCGTGGCCAACACCAACTGGCAGTCCTACTCGCCCGAAGTCACCATGGGTTACGCGGTGCAGATGGCCGGCCTGGCGGTGCAGAACTTCCTGTCCGCAGCCGTGGGTCTGGCCGTGGCGGTGGCACTGATCCGCGGCCTGGCCGGCCGCAACTCGACCACCATCGGCAATTTCTGGGTGGACCTGACCCGCAGCGTGCTGCGGTTGCTGCTGCCCGGCGCTTTCCTGGCCGCCGTTGTGCTGATCCTCGGCGGCGTGATCCAGAACTTCAACGGCTTCACCTCCGTCACCAACCTCCTCGGCGGAACCTCCACGGTCCCCGGCGGACCGGTGGCCTCCCAGGAAGCCATTAAGCTCCTGGGTACCAACGGCGGCGGCTTCTTCAATGCCAACTCCGCGCACCCGTTTGAAAACCCCAGCGGGTGGACCAACCTGGTGGAAATCTTCCTGATGCTCGTTATCCCGTTCAGCCTGCCCCGAACGTTCGGCACCATGGTGGGGGACCGCCGGCAGGGGTACGCGATCCTGGCAGCCATGGCCTCAATCTTCACGGTGTCGCTCGCGGCCATGACCGCATTCGAATTCGGCGCCGCGGACGGTGCGGCCGGTTCCATGGAAGGAAAGGAACAGCGGTTCGGAATAGCCGCATCGACCCTCTTTGGCTCAACCAGCACGCTGACGTCCACCGGTGCGGTGAACGCCATGCATGACAGCTTCAGTCCGCTGGGCGGCATGATGGCGATGCTGAACATGATGCTCGGGGAAGTGGCGCCGGGCGGCGTCGGGTCCGGGCTCTACGGCATGCTGATCCTGGCGATCATCACCGCTTTTGTGGCCGGGCTCCTGGTGGGACGCACTCCTGAGTACCTGGGCAAGAAAATCGGCCCGCGGGAAATCAAGCTTGCCAGCCTCTACATCCTCACCATGCCGACCCTGGTCCTGGTGGGGACGGCGCTGAGCTTCGCGGTTCCCGGCATCCGGGCCGACATCGAGGGCACTTCCATCCTGAACACCGGGCTCCACGGCTTCAGCGAGGTTCTCTACGCCTTCACTTCAGCAGCCAATAACAACGGCTCCGCGTTCGCCGGACTCACGGCCAACACCCCGTGGCTGAACACGGCACTCGGCGTGGCCATGCTTGTGGGCCGTTTCCTGCCGATGGTCTTCGTGGTCGCCCTGGCCGGAGCCTTCGCCGAACAGGGCAAGGTCCCCGCCTCGGCCGGCACCCTGCCCACCCACAGGCCCCAGTCCGTGACGCTGCTGTGCGGCGTCACCGTGATCGTGACTGCCCTGACCTTCTTTCCCGTACTCGCGCTGGGTCCCCTGGCGGAAGGACTGCAATAACCATGTCCACACTTACCAAACCCCTGGAATCCGTTGCGGACTCCGAACCGGCTCCTGCCGGCCGTGGCATAACCGCAGGCTCGCTGGCCGCCGCCCTGCCCGGAGCCTTCCGGAAACTGGACCCGCGGCTGATGGTCCGCACCCCGGTGATGTTTATCGTCGAAGTGGGTGCCGTACTGATCACCGCGATCGCCGTTGCCGAGCCCTTCCTCGGCGGCCCGCAGGACTCCGGCGGCACACCCGTCCCCGGCGCTTTCTCCTGGCTGATTGCCGGCTGGCTCTGGGCCACCGTCATCTTTGCCAACCTCGCTGAAGCCGTGGCCGAGGGCCGCGGGAAGGCGCAGGCAGCCAGCCTGCGCAACAGCCGGGCCACCACCACCGCCTACCGGCTGGAGGGTTACGACTCCGGCCGCGATCCCGCCGGCCTCGGGGCAACCATCTCGGAGGTTCCCTCGGCCGATCTTGGGCTGGACGACGTGGTGGTGGTCGAGGCCGGGCAGATCATCCCCGGCGACGGCGACATCATCGACGGCATCGCGTCCGTCGACGAGTCGGCAATCACCGGCGAATCCGCCCCGGTCGTCCGCGAATCCGGCGGCGACCGCTCGGCGGTTACCGGTGGTACCCGGGTCCTGTCCGACCGGATTATCGTCCGGATCACCAGCAAACCCGGGGAAACCTTCGTGGACCGGATGATCCGGCTCGTCGAAGGCGCCGCGCGGCAGAAGACGCCCAACGAGATTGCCCTGAACATCCTCCTGGCCACGCTGTCGCTCATTTTCATCGTGGTGGTGCTGACGCTTAACCCGCTGGCAAGCTATTCATCCGCCACGGTCAGCATCCCCGTCCTGGTGGCCCTGCTGGTCTGCCTGATCCCCACCACTATCGGCGCGCTGCTATCGGCCATCGGCATTGCCGGCATGGACCGCCTGGTCCAGCGCAATGTCCTGGCCATGTCCGGCCGTGCGGTGGAGGCCGCCGGCGACGTCACCACGCTGCTGCTCGACAAGACGGGCACCATCACGTACGGCAACCGCCAGGCCGCCGGGTTCATCCCGATCAACGGCACCGACAGCACCGACCTGATCGACGCCGCCGTGTTGTCCTCCTTTGGTGATCCCACCCCGGAGGGCAAGTCCGTTGTGGACCTGGCCGCCGCTAAGGGCTGCCGCCCGGAACCGCCGGCCGGCTCCACCAGTGTTCCCTTCACCGCCCAGACGCGGATGAGCGGCATGGACTTCCCCGACGGGGCGAAGATCCGCAAGGGCGCCTCCTCCGCCATCCTGGACTGGACGGCGGAGTCCGGCGGCATCGACGTCGACGTCCTCATCGCGGTCGAGGACCAGGTCAAGAAGATCTCGACCGGCGGCGGCACTCCGCTGCTGGTGGCGGTTCGGGACGCCGACGGCGGCACCCGGGTGCTCGGTGTGATCCATCTGAAAGACGTGGTCAAGGACGGCCTGAAGGAACGCTTCTCGCAGCTGCGGGCCATGGGCATCCGGACCGTGATGATCACCGGCGACAACCCGTACACCGCGAAGGCCATTGCCGCCGAGGCCGGCGTGGACGACTTCCTGGCCGAAGCCACCCCCGAGGACAAGATGGCCCTGATCCGCCGCGAACAGGCGGGCGGGCATCTGGTGGCCATGACGGGCGACGGCACCAACGACGCCCCGGCACTGGCCCAGGCCGACGTCGGCGTGGCCATGAACACGGGCACGTCCGCGGCCAAGGAAGCCGGCAACATGGTGGACCTGGACTCGGACCCCACCAAACTGATTGACATCGTCGGAATCGGCAAGCAGCTGCTGATTACCCGCGGCGCCCTGACCACCTTCTCGATCGCCAACGACATTGCCAAGTACTTCGCCATCATCCCGGCGATGTTCGTGGGGATTTTCCCCGGCCTTGCCGCGCTGAACCTGATGCAGCTCCACTCTCCGGCCTCGGCCATCCTCTCCGCGGTGATCTTCAACGCGGTGATCATCGTGGCACTGATTCCGCTGGCGCTGCGCGGCGTGAAGTACCGGGCTGCCGGATCCTCCTCGATCCTCAGCCGCAACCTGCTGATCTACGGAGTGGGCGGCGTGATTGCGCCGTTCATCGGCATCAAGCTCATCGACCTGCTGATCAGCCTCATCCCGGGGTTCTGACATGGCAACCATCATCCGCACCATCCGCAGCATTCCCCTTACTAGGAGCAGGAAATGAATCCCGTCCGCAGCAGCATGCGCCAGCTTGGCGTCTCCCTCCGCGCCCTGGCGGTGCTCACGCTCCTGCTCGGCGTCGTGTATCCGCTGGCAGTGGCCGGGATCGGCCAGGCCGCGCTGCACGGCCGGGCCAACGGCTCGATGGTCAGCAGCGGCGGCAACGAGGTGGGCTCCGAATTGATCGGCCAGCCGTTCACGGACGCCGACGGCGCGGCCCTGCCCGAATGGTTCCAGTCCCGGCCCTCCGCAGCGGGGGACGGGTATGACGGCGGTGCCTCCAGCGGTTCCAACCTCGGCCCGCTGAGCGAGGACCTGGCGGCTGCCGTGGCCGAGCGGCGGGCCGCCGTGGCCGAGCTGGAAGGGGTGGATCCGGAAGACGTCCCCGCCGATGCCGTCACCACATCGGGGTCCGGGCTGGATCCGCACATCAGCCCCGAGTACGCCCGGATGCAGGTGGACCGGGTGGCCGCCGAACGCGGCCTGGACCCGGAGCAGGTCTCCGCCTTGGTGGACGACGCCACGCAGGCCCCGTTCGCCGGAGTCCTGGGCAGCAGTACCGTCAACGTGTTGCTTTTGAACATTTCGCTGGCGGAGCTGGACACTTAGTCCATGACGCGAGGACAACTGAGGGTATTCCTGGGGGCGGCGCCCGGCGTGGGCAAGACCTACGCCATGCTTGAAGAGGGGCGCCGCCTCCGGGATGAGGGATCCGACGTCGTCGTCGCGCTGGTGGAAACCCATGGCCGCGCCGCGACAGCTGCCCTGGCCGAGGGGCTGGAGACGGTCCCGCGCGCCGCCCTCAGCCACCGCGGGCTGGAACTCACGGAGCTGGACCTGGACGCCGTCCTGGCGCGGGCGCCGGAATACGCGCTGGTGGATGAACTGGCCCATACCAACGTGCCCGGACTGAAGAACGAAAAGCGGTGGCAGGACGTGCAGGCCCTGCTCGACGCCGGGATCAACGTCCTGTCCACCGTGAACATCCAGCACATCGACTCCCTCAACGACGTGATCGAGCAGATCACCGGGACCCTGCAGGCCGAAACCGTACCGGACGCCGTCCTGCGCGGAGCCGAACAGGTGGAGCTGGTGGACCTCACTCCCCAGTCGCTGCGCGGCCGCCTGGCCGACGGCGTCATCTACCCGGAAGAACGGGTGGACGCAGCCCTGTCCAACTATTTCCGCCTCGGAAACCTGACGGCCCTGCGCGAACTGGCCCTGCTGTGGCTGGCGGACGAGGTGGATTCGGCTCTGAACCGCTACCGTGAAGAGCACGGCATCAGCCGCAAATGGGAGGCCCGGGAGCGGGTGGTGGTGGCGCTCACCGGCGGCGCCGAAGGGCGCACCCTGCTGCGCCGCGGGGCAAGGATTGCTGCCCGGTCCGCCGGGGGAAAGCTGCTGGCCGTCCACGTCTCCGGGGCCGACGGACTGCGCGGGCCGGAACCGGCAGAACTGGCCGCGCAGCGGCTCCTGGTGGAGAAGCTCGGCGGCACGTTCCACCAGGTGGTGGGCAACGATGTTCCGCGGGCACTGGTTGACTTTGCCCGGGGCGTCAACGCCACGCAGCTGGTGGTGGGGGTCAGCCGCCGTCCCCGGATCGCAGCACTGCTGTCCGGACCGGGCATCGGCGCCACGGTCATCCGGGAATCCGGGGACATCGACGTGCATATGGTCTCCCACTCGGCGGCTGCCCGGACCCTGGTGCTGCCGCACTTCGGCGGCGCCCTCTCGATGCGTCGGCGCCTGCTGGGCTTCGCCTTCGCCCTTGTGGGCGGTCCGCTGCTGACGGCAGGCCTGGTTTCGCTCCGGAGCGCCGAAACCATCACCGGCGACGTTTTGAGCTACCAGCTGCTGGTCATCCTCGTGGCCCTGATCGGCGGCATCTGGCCGGCCCTGTTCGCGGCGCTGCTCTCGGGCCTGACCCTGGACTTCTTCTTCATCCAACCGCTGTACACCGTTACCGTGGCCACGCCGTCGCACATGCTGGCACTGGGGCTCTACGTCGTGAACGCACTGCTCGTCAGCTACGTGGTGGATGCCGCCGCGCGGAGGGCGCGCACCGCCCGGCGCTCGGCGTCGGAATCCGAGCTGCTCGCATCGGTGGCCGGCAGCGTGCTGCGCGGTGAAGATGCACTGGCCGCCCTGGTCAGCCGCACCCGTGAAGCCTTCAACGTGAGCGCCGCACGGATGCGTTCCGAGGGCGAAGACCTGTACTCCGAAGGCGAGTGGCCGGCCTCCGCCTCACCCGACGATCCGGCGTTCACCCGCCTGCCGGTGGGGGAGCGGTGCTCCCTTGATCTGTGGGGGCGCGAACTGGCTGCGTCCGACCGGCGGCTGCTGGCGGTCATCACCGCCCAATTGGAGGCGGCGCTGGAACACCGTGAACTGACCGAAACCGCCAGGGGGCTCGGCTCACTGGCCGAGGCGGACAAGGTCCGCACCGCGCTGCTGGCCGCCGTCGGGCATGACCTGCGCCGGCCCCTGACCGCAGCGACCGCCGCCGTCACCGGGCTGCGGGCAACGGACGTCACCTGGTCCGAGCAGGACCGCAGCGAACTTCTCGCCACCGCCGAGGAATCACTGGCCTCACTTTCCGGACTCGTCACCAGCCTGCTGGACGTGAGCAGGCTGCAGGCCGGCGTCGTCGGCGTGAGCCTGGAGCCCCTGAATGTAGCGGATGCGGTGCTGCCGGCGCTCGAGGAACTCGAACTGGGACCGGCGGACGTGGAACTGGAAATCCCCGCCGCCCCGCGCGTGGTGGTGGCCGATCCCGTGCTCCTGCAGCGGGTTCTGGTCAACCTGCTGGCCAACGCGGTGCGCTTCAGCCCGGAGGGAACGAAATCTGTCCTGTCCGTCAGCGAGTTTGCCGGCCGGGTGGAAATCCGCGTCATAGACTCGGGACCCGGTGTCCCGGAGCAGCGGCGGGGAGAAATCTTCGTCCCCTTCCAGCGGCTGGGGGACACGGATAACTCAACCGGGCTGGGCCTGGGCCTGGCATTGGCCAAGGGATTCACCGAAGGAATGGGCGGAACGCTGGAAACCGAAGACACACCCGGCGGCGGACTGACCATGGTCCTCTCGCTGCCTGCCGCTGAACGCGGTATCCATGCGGCAGGGATCTCCACGCCGGCGGTGGCCGGATGAAGATCCTGGTCGCCGACGACGACGTGCAGATCCTCCGCGCGCTGCGCATCACCCTGAGCGCGTACGGATATGAGGTAGTGACAGCGGAAAGCGGCAGTGCCGCCATCCGGAAGGCAGTGGACACCCATCCGGACCTGCTGGTGCTGGACCTGGGCATGCCGGGGCTGAGCGGCATGGACGTCATTGAAGCGGTCCGAGGCTGGAGTGCCGTGCCCATCCTGGTGGTCTCGGGCCGGATCGACCCGGCGGACAAGGTGCGGGCGCTGGACCTGGGGGCGGATGACTACGTCACTAAACCCTTTTCCACCGAGGAGCTGCTGGCCCGGATCCGGGCACTGTCCCGCCGGTCGCCCGCCGCGGCCGGCCCCAGCGAGATCACGTTCGGGGCCGTACGGGTGGACCTGGCCGCGCGGCGCATCGCGCGGGTCGACGACGGCTCGGACATCCGCCTGACGCCGACCGAGTGGCGGTTCCTGTCCGAAATGCTCGCCCATCCAGGCATGCTGGTCACCCAGCAGGCCCTGCTCACGAACGTCTGGGGCCCCGGCACCACGGACTCGGGCTATCTGCGGCTGTACATCGGACAGCTGAGGCGGAAACTTGAGCGTGACCCGGCTGCTCCGGAACACCTGCTCACTGAACACGGCATGGGCTACCGGTTTGTGCCCTGATGCGTCCGGCCGGTCCTCACCGCTTAACGCAATAAGCGTCCGTCCCTTGCGGGACGGACGCTTATTTTGGCGCGGTGTGGCTGGAAGCCTTATGCGCGGTAGAACACGGGGCCGGAGCCGACGTTGACGGACTGGACTACGGTCTGGTTGCCGTTCCAGCCGCTGTGGATGGCTTCGCCGTTGCCGATGTAGATGGCAATGTGGGCCAGGCCCATGCCGCCGTCGGCGTAGTAGACCATGTCACCGGGCTCCGGGGTGGAGACCTGGGTGCCGTAGGCGGCCAGCTGTGCGGGAGCAAGGTCCCCCACGCTGTGGCCTGCGGCGCGCAGGGCAACCTCAACCAGCACGGTGCAGTCCTGGGCTGCGCCCAGCTGCGACTGTGCCGAAGCCAGCATGATGGCGTTGGTGCCGCTGGCTGCGGGGGTTGCTGCAGCCGGCGTGATGTTGGTGGACTGGGTGGTGACCACGCCGGTATTGGCGGGCTCAACCGGTGCTGCGACCGGTGCTGCAGCCGGAGCTGCAGCCGGAGCGGCGTAGGACGCAACGGGCTCGGCAGCAATGGCCGGAGCGGCTTCGCCGGCAACGGTGATGACATCGCCGGGGTAGATGATCGAAGCCAGGGACAGGCCGTTCAGCGCCAGGACGGAGTCCAGGCCAACGCCGTAAGCGGCGGAGATCTGGCCCAGGGTGTCACCGGAAACAACGGTGTGGGTGGTGGCAGCAGCTGCGGGGGCAGCTACCGGTGCGGCTGCAACGGGTGCGGCTGCAACCGGAGCGGCCGGTGCAACGGCCTGCGACGGGGTGTAGTTGTCATTGGCGACAACTCCGGCGGAGGCCGGTGCGGCCATGCTGAGCATCAGGCCGGAACCTGCGACGACTACTGCAGCGGCGCTGCCGATGGTCCGTCCGCGGCCAGCAACGACGATGTTCTCGGCGCGGTGGCGTCCACGAGTCTTGTTGAAAGTCATGTAATAACCTCTCCCGATACCTGCGAGGTGAGCTGTCGGATTCGGATGGGAGACACCCGGCCGCCGGTGAAACCGGAGACTTAACCCCAAGGATTCAAGGAACCCATAATTGGTTCCCCCGCCTCTGCCGTGGTTGTGCGTTCTGTGGACCCCGGGACCAGCGGCAGAGCTAGGTAACAAGCCCGGGGGAGCCGCATCAGAAAGCGGCATGGGAATAACCGTACAAGATAGTTACGGTTGGATAACCATTGTGTGATCTGCTTCTCTCAGGCGTGTGATCGAGGGCGCGATATGCTAACCGAAATCTGCCTCTTCGGCCACATCGGCCGGCTTCAGTCTCAATATTAACAGGGGTTCTCCTCCAGCCCCGAGTCGCTGGTCATCCAGGCCTCGAGACAGGTGTTACGCGTGTGACCCCTTCAGTAACAGGCGTACCACCGCCTCGGAATCGCTGTCCCTGCGCCCTGATCTGCGCTCGAAGAATTCCTCCCTCCGGTACAGGAGTGACTGAAGTTTTCCCATCCGTCACGACTGCATCACCACGCAGGTAAATGTGGTCGGGATCACTGCAATTTCCTGCAGTCCAGCCCGTGGACGGCGGCGGCAGGCCGATTTCCCGACCGGCGACGACGGCGCGTAAGATTGTTAGGCGGCCTTCCAATATCGGTCGCTTGTTCCGAGGAAACAGGAGAATGCAGTGGCTGGCAGCGGTCAGAAATTATGGACCAGGGGATTTGTGCTGGCGATCATCACGAACCTCTTTATCTCACTGGTGTTTTATCTGTTGATGACCACCATGGCGCTCTATACGGTGCAGGAGTTCTCCGCATCCGACAGCGCTGCCGGATTTGCTTCCGGATCCTTCGTCCTCGGCGCGTTGGCGGCACGGGTATTCGCCGGGAAGTTCCTGGACTTCGTGGGGCGGCGCCGGCTGCTGGTGACCAGCCTTGCGGTGTTCGTGGTGGCCTCGCTGCTGTATATCCCGGCGTCCAACCTGGCGCTGCTCCTGATTGTCCGGATCCTGCACGGCATGGCCTTCGGAGCGGCCAGCACGAGTATTTCCGCCTCGGTCATGGGGCTCATTCCGGTCCACCGGCGGGGCGAGGGTACCGGCTACTTCGGTATCTCCACCACGATGGCTACCGCGGTAGGCCCGTTCCTGGCCGTGTTCCTGGCGGAGTCCGTCAGTTACCGCGCCCTATTCCTGTTTGCTGCCGGCTGCGCCGCCGTCGCCCTCGCCTTGTCCCTGGTGCTGTCCCTGCCGGAACGCACACCGACCGCCGAGGAACAAGAGAACAAGTGGCGGATGCACCTCACGGACATCATCGATCCGTCGGCACTGGCCATCGCATCGGTGATGTTCATTGCCGGCGCGGCTTACGCCGGCATCCTCTCCTTCCTTAACTCCTATGCCCAGACGGAAGGCCTGGTGCTCGGCGCCAGCCTCTTCTTTGTGGTCTATGCGTGCGTGGTGCTGGTTTCGCGGTTGTTTGTGGGTCGCATCCAGGACCGGCACGGTGACAACGCCGTGGTGTACCCCACCCTGGTGTCCTTCGCCGTCGGCCTGGCGCTGCTGGCCTACGCCCCCAATGACACCGTGATGGCCCTGGCCGGCGTGTTTGTGGGGTTCGGCTTCGGTGCACTGATGCCGTGCGCCCAGGCGATTGCCGTGACAACGGCGCCGGCGGCCCGGATCGGCCTGGCGACGTCCACGTTCTTCATCCTGATGGACGCCGGTGTGGGCCTTGGTCCGCTGCTTCTGGGCATGCTCCTGCCGCTGATGGGATTCCACGGCATGTACTGGGTGCTGGCCGCCGTGCTGCTGGCCTCCACGGTGCTGTACCACTTTGTCCACGGGCGGAAGAACTACCGGCCCGGCGCACCGGTGGAACCGGTGCGGGGGAAGCCTGCGGCCTGACACGGTAGCCTCTTTCCCACACTGTCCGATGAGGGAAAGCAGAACGATGGCACGCGAGGAAACCACCTTGGCCGTTCCCGGCCCGGAGGGGGAGCGGCAGGTCCGCATCTCCAGTCCCGGACGGGTCATCTGGCCTGATCCCGGAATCACGAAACTGGATCTGGCCCGTTATCTCGCGGAGGTGGGTGAGGCGTTCATCCGGGCCAACGGCGGCCGGCCCGTCTCACTGGAGCGCTTCCCGGAGGGCATCGGCGGAGAGGTGTTCTTCTCCAAGAATCCGCCGCGCGGCATGCCGGACTGGATGCGCGCCGTCACCGTGGAATACCCGAGCGCGCGTTCACACCCGCAGGTGGTCCTGGATGAACCTGCCGCCGCGGTGTGGGCGGCGCAGATGAACACGGTGGTGTTCCATCCCTGGCCGTCACGGGCGGACAACACGGACAACCCGGACCAGCTGCGCATTGACCTGGATCCGCAGCCGGGCACGGATTTCGACGACGCCGTGCGTCCGGCCCAGGAGCTGCGATCCATCCTCGCCGAGGCCGGGTTGGACGCCTACATCAAGACTTCGGGCAACCGGGGCATCCACCTCTTCGCGCCCATCCGCCCGGAGCGTGAATTCCTGGACGTCCGGCATGCCGTGATTGCCGCGGCCCGGGAGGTGGAGCGCCGGATGCCGGACAAGGTGACCACGGCCTGGTGGAAGGAAGAGCGCGGCACGCGGGTGTTCGTGGACTTCAACCAGGCCAACCGCGACCGGACCATGGCCGGCGCATACAGCCCCCGGGCGCTTCCGAACGCACCCGTCTCCTGCCCGATCACCTGGGACGAGCTGGAATGGGTGCATCCTGCGGACTTCACTATGCAGACAGTTCCCGAGCGGCTGCGCACCGTCGGGGATCCCTGGGCGGAGATGTCCGCCCGGCCGGGGTCCATCGACGTCCTGCTGGGCTGGTGGGAACGGGACCTGGCCAACGGCCTGGGCGAACTGCCTTTCCCGCCGGACTATCCGAAGATGCCGGGGGAGCCGCCCCGGGTCCAGCCCAGCCGCGCCCGTCGGAAGGACTAGGCTGCGGGGCCGTGTTCAATAAGCCTGCCGTCCCGCATGGCCGCCACCTCATCGGTCAGGGGCACGAACTCGGTATCGTGGGTCACCATCACCGTACCCAGGTCGAATTCGCGTGTCACGGCAACCAATAGGCGGACAATCGCCTCGGACCGGTCGTGGTCCAGCGCGGCGGTGGGTTCATCCACTAGCAGCAGGGACGGACTGCCCATCAGGGCACGGGCAATGTTGACCCGCTGACGCTGTCCGCCGGAGAGCTGGTGGGGATGGCGCGCCGCGTTGGATTGGGACAGCCCCACGAGTTCCAGGAGCTCCCGCGCCCGGGACTCGGATTCCTTCCCGGCCCTGCCGCGCAGCCGGTCAGTGATGACGAGCTGCTCCACGGCCGTGAGGGACGGAAGCAGGTTCGCCTGCTGGAAGACAATGCCAAGTGCGGTACGCCGCAGTGCAGTCCGGCCGGCGTCGTCCAGTTCGCCGGCATCCCGGCCGCTCACCGTCACGGTGCCCGACGCCGGGCGTATCAGAGTGGCGGCAACGGCGAGGAGGGAGGACTTGCCGGACCCGGACGGACCCACCAGCGAGAGGATCTTTCCCCGGGGAACAGCCAGGCTGACCCGGTCCAGTGCCTTCAGCGTGCTGACGCCGTCGGGGTATTCGAGGGTTACGTCCTGCAGGTGCAGTGCGGCAGTGGCTGCGCGGGTGGGTGGAACAAATGCCGAATCTGAGGTTTCTGCCATGTTGTGCTGGTCCTTTCTTGGGAATACAGACTGGAGGTCCCTAGTTGCCGCCGAGAGCAGTCAGTGGATCTACCTTGGCAACCCGGCGTACGGCGCCGGCCGCCCCGGCAAGCCCGAGCACCACAATGCCGAGGATCGGCAGCAGTGCGGTGGAAACCGACAGGATGAACGGAGCAACCGCAGCGGCGGCCAGGCCGATCAGTACGGCGAGCACCCCGCCGGTGACGGCACCTGCGGCAACGATGGTCCCGGCCTGGGCCAGTGCGTCACGCATCAGGTAAGCGGAGCTGCCGCCCAAGGCCTTCAGCACGGCGATGTCGCGGGTGCGCTGGATGGTCCAGACCGCCAGGAAGGCCACAATGACCAGTGCGGAGATGCCGTACAGGAACGCCTGCATCATCAGCAGCGAACCGTTTTCCGAGGTGTAGGCGCCCAGTCCGTTGAAAGAGCCGCGGATACCCGTGGAGACTGTGCCTGCGGCGTCGTCTGCCTGCTCGGCGGCGGAGCCCGAGGCGGCGATCACGGTGGCCACCGGCGCCGCGTCGGAGCCCTCAT
The DNA here is from genome assembly GCF_024385465.1 of Arthrobacter sp. zg-Y844. Taxonomy (GTDB): domain Bacteria; phylum Actinomycetota; class Actinomycetes; order Actinomycetales; family Micrococcaceae; genus Arthrobacter_B. Next base: position 532,648 of record NZ_JANFLS010000002.1, on the reverse strand, counting down.
CGTTGGTATGGGCCGCAGCCTGCCACGTAGCCAGGGACGTCCAGACGAGCGGCGTATGGCTGTAGTAGGACTGGTCGACAATGTCTTCAACAGTCAGGACCCGGCCGCCCAGGCGCACTTCGTCCCCCGGATCCAGGGACAGGGAATCCGCTGTTTCCGATCCAATGAGGATCTGTCCGTCGCCGACCTGACGGGGCGCGAGAGTGCTGCCCGGTTCGACGCCGAAGACAGCCACGTTTGCGCTGGCCCCGCCGGTAATGCGCGTTTGGGTGATGCCTACGGGTTCAGCGGTCTCGATGCCGGGCGTCTTCCGCCACTCAGCCAACTGCTCAGCTGTGACGGTTGATTCCGTATAGGAGACCTTGGCTTCACCGCCGTCGGGTGCACCGAAGGCAACGATGTTCACCCCGGCGGAGCCAAGGTCCTTGATCGCCGCAGTGTTTTGGTTGCCCAGGCCCGCGGTAAGCCCGGAGAGCAGCACCAGAAGGAGGGTAATCAGGGCGACGACGCTGCCCATCAGGGCAAACCGCCCCTTGGCGAAGCGAATGTCGCGGAGTGCCAGATACACGTTTTGCTTCCTTTCGGATCGGCCGCCGCAGCGGCAGTGGAGGGTACCTTTCAACCCTCCGCCGGTTCCGGGGCGAACCCATCGCATGGACGGATGATCCGGGCGGAGAAACCGGTTGGTCCTGCGCTCAACCGTTTGGTTGATGCCGACGCCGACTGCCGGACCTAGGCTGGAATCATGAGCGCGCCGAATCAAAGCAGTGGGGGTCCCGACGGCGGCGCCGGCACCGTGTCTGCCGCTGCAGCGACCGTCGCAGGGGACGCCGTGCTCCGCCTGCTGCGGGTAGCCCTGCACGTTGCCTTCGCCGGGCTGCTTGTTCTGGCTTTGGTCCAGCTGACCCTGGACGGGCCCGGAACACCCCGCCTCGTGGCTGCCTATGCCTGCGCCTGTGTGCTCGCCGTCGTCTATCTCGCCGGAACCGTGGCAGAGAAACGCTACGCAGTAACGGGGACCGGGCCGGACCCCGGCCGTGCCGGGCCCTATTGGCTGGCGGCCGTAACGTTCCTATGGCTTCTTCTGCTGCTGATAAGCGCCGATTTTTCCTGGCTGGCCTTCCCCCTGTTCTTCCTGGACCTGCATCTGCTGCGGACCGTGCCCGCGTTGGCGGCAGTAACCGCGATGACGGCTGCGGTGGTCGCCGCCCAAGGCGTGCACTCCGGAGGGTTTACTCTCGCAGTCCTGTTGGGCCCGGTGGTGGGGGCCCTTTTTGCGGTGGTGATGGGCTTCGCCTACGCGGCGCTGCACGGAGAAAGCGTGAACCAGCGGCGTGCGCTGGCCGAGCTTCGGCGCACCCGCGGGCAGCTGGCAGCGTCCCAGCATCGTGCGGGCGTCCTGGCGGAACGGGAACGCCTGGCCCGCGAGATCCATGACACCTTGGCCCAGGGGTTTTCCAGCATTGTCCTGATGTCGCGGGCGGCCGGCGCGGCACTGGAAAGCGGACAGGCGGATCTGGCCCGGGAACGCATTGCCACCGTCCAGGCCACTGCGTCGGAAAACCTGGCCGAGGCCAGGAAGTTTGTGCGCGGCCTGACCGAACCGGCAACGGGGAGCGGGACCCTCATCGCGGGGCTGGAGCGCCTTTGCGCCGATAACTCCCGGCAGGCGGCTTCCGGCGGTCAGCCGCTGGAGTGCACCCTCCGGGTGGACGGAGAGCCAGTGGATCTCGATGCCCGGTATGAAACCACCCTGCTGAGGGCGGCGCAGGCTTCCCTCGCCAACGTGCGGGCGCATTCCGGCGCACATACCGCGGTACTGACCCTCAGCTACGCCCCCGACGCAGTGACGCTGGATGTCTTCGATGACGGTGCGGGCTTCAGCACCGCAACGCTCCCGGACGTCCCCCGCCGGGACGGCAGCGGATTCGGGCTGCTCTCCCTGCGCGAGCGGGCAGCGGATCTGGGCGGGGTGCTGAGCATCGAATCCGCGCCCGGCGAAGGCGCGGTGGTGGCGGTACGGCTTCCGCTGCCGGCTGCCGAGCAACCGGCGGAACCGGCTCCGGCGAAGACACGGACATGAGAGTGATGCGGATCCTGTTGGTTGACGATCACCCGGTTGTTCGGGCCGGTCTGCGCGCCATGCTGGAGGACTTTGAAGGCATTCGGGTTGCCGCCGAATCCGCGGATGGGGAATCAGCCGTGGCCGAAGTCCGTAAACAGGAGGTGCTGGGCACCCCAGTCGATCTTGTACTGATGGATCTGCAGATGGGCGCCGGCATGGACGGAGTGGAGGCCACGCGGAGAATCCGGGCGGCCGACGGCCCGCCGGTGCTGATTCTGACCACCTATGACACTGACGCCGATATCCTGGCGGCCATCGAAGCCGGGGCGGCCGGTTACATGCTCAAGGATGCGGATCCCGGGGAGATCCGCACCGCAGTCACTGCTGCTGCGGACGGGCGGACGGCATTGTCGCCGGTGGTTGCAGCCCGGCTAATGGGCCATCTGCGGAGTCCGGCTCCGGCCCTCAGCAGCCGTGAACTCGAACTGCTTGAGCTGCTGGCAACGGGCCTCGGGAACCGGGCCATCGCCCGGAAGCTGTTTATCTCCGAAGCGACCGTGAAAACGCACTTGGTGCACATCTACGAAAAGCTCGGTGTGGACAACCGGACCGCCGCCATCGCCGAAGCCCGGCGCCAGCGGATCCTGCGCTCTTGACTGGCGCGGAACGGAGGAGCCGGGCTTCAGCGGTGCGGCGGTCAAGCGGTGCTAGGCCTTCTGCACCGTGATGGACCACTCCGCGGGGCCGCGCTTGGAGAAATCCGTGACCGGGTAGCCGCTTTCGGCAGCCCAGCGCGGAATTGCGTCCGTGGCCTGGGTGCAGTCGAAGTGGATGACGAGTTCATCGCCGCTGGTCAGTGTTGTCATAGCCTGCTTGGCCTCCACGAGGGGGAAGGGGCAGACGGATCCGTTGGTTTCCAGGGTGACCTGTGCCATGGTGTATTTCCTTTTCGAGCTTTTGGGTGGGGGAATCAGACGCCGACGGGGACGCGTGCGGAGGCAGGCGCCGGTCGGTGGTTCATGATGGTGAGCTTCGCAGCGACGCCCGTGCCGAGGATCATGAAGATCAGCGCGGTCCAGCCCTGGAAGGTGAACTGGGCCGTCTGCACCATGGCGTTGCCGATGGTGCAGCCGCCGGCCAGGGCGGCGCCGATGCCCATCAGGGCACCGCCGCCGAGGCTCTTCACGGCGGTTGCGGCGTCGGGGACCCGGACCCGGAATTCACCGCTGCCCTTGGCTGCGATGAAGGAGCCGAGCAGGATGCCGATGACCAGGTACACACCCCAGTCCACGAGCTCGGCATCGCCGGTGACAAGGTAGGTGACCAGCTTGGAGGAGGGGGTGGTGATGCCCAGGCCGTCTTCCCGGCCGGTGGCCCAGCTCAGCGGCCAGGCGGCCGTGGCAATGAGCCCGATGACGACGGCGGTGGCGAAGGCATTCCACGGCTTTTCGAACAGGAGATGCGCCAGTCCGGTCTTCGACGCCGGCAGGGCGGCCATGGCGAACTTGGGCTTGGCCAGGTGGTGCCGGACCGCCAGTGCCACGGCGGTGACGAGCACCGCCACGAACAGCCACGGGGAGATGCCCAGGACGGAGTAGAAATTGCTCTGCTCCACGGTCACGGAACGCATCGCGGTGTTGAAACCGGCCAGGGGTCCCGTCTTCATGATCGCGGCGAACAGTGCGTAGGAGATCAGCGCCAGCCAGCTGCCGACCAGGCCCTCGCCGGCGCGGTAGTAGGTTCCGGTGGCGCAGCCGCCGGCCAGCACAATGGCAAAGCCGAAGATGAAGCCGCCCACGATGGTTGCCAGCCAGGGGAACGCCTCGGCCTGCAGGGTGATGACGCCCGCGGCGTCCAAGGCGAAGACGCCGACGCTTTGCACGGCCACAACCACCAGGAACGCGGTGAGCCAGCGGGTATTGCGTGTAACCCAGACATCGCGGAAGGCTCCGGTGACGCAGAAGCGGCCCCGCTGCATAACGAATCCGAGTGCCAACCCGACCAGCAGGCCTGAAATAAGCATTGAACTGCTCCTAGGAAAAGAGGATTGCGCAGCCGACTGCCGCAGCCCTGCCACGCTAATTGCGCAGCTTTCGCCCCGCCAAGGATTGTGGCCCCGTATGTCCGCGGGTTAAGCCGCGTGACGGGCGGTTGGACGAAGGCCGGTCCGGGAAGGGCGGTTCCCGTTTTGGTGCCCGGCACCGCCCCCGCTGCCCGCGGCATGGCCGCGGCAGGGGTGCGGTGGCAGAATCGGAGGGCAACGGACAACCGGCAGCCAGGACGCGATGTCAACTATCACAGTGGTAATCCCTTCCCATAACGACGCCGTCATGCTGGCCGCCTGCCTGGACGCGGTGTCACGGCAGACCCGGCCGCCGGACGAGGTGCTGGTCGTGGACAACGCCAGCACCGATGCAACGGCGGACGTCTGCCGGGCAGCGGGAGTGCGCCGGATCTACGAACCCCGCGTGGGGGTCACCTCCGCGACGTTCCGCGGCTTTGACGAGGCGCGGGGCGAATGGCTGGCCCGGCTGGATGCGGACTCGGTACCGCCGCCGCAATGGCTGGAACGGCTGGAAGCAGACCTGCTTGAAGCGGGGGAAGACACTGCGGTGACCGGACCGGGTCAGTTCTACGGTGCTAACCGGCTGATCCGGTGGATCGCGGAACACCTTTACATCGGCGGGTACCGCTGGTCCATGACACTGTTGATGGGCCACCCGCCGATCTTCGGCTCCAACTTCGGCCTCCACTGCAGCATGTGGAACCGGCTAAGGACCCGGGTGCACCGGGACAATCCTCGGGTGCATGATGACCTTGACCTTTGCTATCAGTTGCGTCCCGGGATGCAGGTCCGGTGGGATCCGGACCTGCGCGTGGCCGTCTCCGCACGGCCCTTCAACACGTGGCGCGGCCTCGGCCGGCGGGTGGCCATGGCCTATGACACCTTCAAAGTGGAGTTCCGCGAGGAGCCGCCGCTGCGGCGCCGCAGGGAGCGGGCCGCTCTCAGGACGCGGAACCGAACAGACGCAGCAGGTCGCGGGTGAACTCGTACGGCGATTGCTCGCTGGGACTGTGTCCGCTGCTGTAGGACGCAAAGGACGCCCCGATGCTGTCGGCAAAACTGCGGTGCAGCTGCAGCGGCCACACATCATGCTCGCCCACGGCTACTAATTTGGGAACCGGGGTGGCGCGCAGGGCCGGCCTCAGGTCCGGGGCGTGGCGCATCAGTCCCACCATGTCCCGGATCGAGTCCTTCCGGGTGAGCGTGAACCGGTGCATGACAAGCGCCATCCGGCCCGGGGAAGCGCGGATGAAATTGCGCTTCACACCCCAGACGATCAGGTCCGCGCTGATCCTGTCCCCGACCAGGGGGGCCGCCCAGCCGATCCAGCTCACGCCGCGGAAACTCTGCCCGCCCTGGGGCGGGCAGCCGAGCAGGGTAATACTGCGGAACAGGTCCGGCCGTTTCAGCAGGGTCAGCTGGGCAACAATGCCGGCAAATGAATAGCCCACCACATGGGCCGGGCCGCACGCTGTCAGCACTGCCGTGAGGTCGTCCGTAAACAGATCGAAGTCGAACCGCTGGCGCGGCGGGCGGAGATGCTCAGGGCCCGCGCCCGTCGATTCGTACTGCCCGGCAAGATCGAAGGAGAAGGCGAAATACCCTGCAGCCGCAAGCTCCGGCAGAACCAGGGAGAAGTCCTCCTTCGACCCCATGGCACCGGGCACGAGGACCACCGGCGGGTTGCCCGGCTCTCCCATGCTTACGGCAGCCAGGGACCCGCTGGGCGCCGCGAACCGTGAACGGACCGCTCCCTCCGGAAGAGCGAACCAGTCGACGTCGCCGAGTTGTGCGTCGCGTGCGGCAGCAGGATCGGCCGGGGCGGCCGGTTCGGTGCGCGGCCTTCCGCCCGGCCCCCGGCCGGCGAACCTTCCGCGTATCACCATGGCTAAAAGATAGCCGCCAAACGGGCCCCCGTCTGCTGGTCGAGGACCTGGGAAGCACGGAGCCGGACATTTCCCCGCCGCGCGGACAAACAGGCCGGCGTCCATCGGGCACCGCGGTAGAATTTCGTTGCCTGCCCCGAAATTCCCCCCGACTCAGGAGCCGACGTTGCCCGCAAAGCGTAACCCCAACAAGTTCGTCTATCGAGGCATCGTATTTACGGGCCTCACTGCCCGCAGCCTCTTCAGGGTCCCCGTGATCCCCTCCGGCCTGGAGAACCTTCCCGCCCACGAAGACATCCACGGCCTGAACCGCACCGTCGTCCCCGGCAAGGGGGCAGTGGTGGCCATTACCCACTTCGGCTACCTGGACTTCGCGTTCGCGGAGCTCCTGATGTGGCGGAAGCTGAAGGTCCACATGCGGTTCCTCGTCACCAAGAAAGCCACGAAAAAGAAGTTCGTCAAGGCTGTCTGCGACTGGTGCGAGCACATTGTGGTGGACCGTGCCGACGGCGCAGCAGCCTACAAGGAGTCCGTAGAAAAGCTGCGCGGCGGTGATTACCTTGCGGTCCTGCCCGAGGCAGGCGTCAGCCGCAGCTTCACCGTGCGGCAGCTGAAGACCGGCGCCGTGCGCATGGCCGCCGAGGCCGGTGTCCCGATCATTCCGGTATCGGTCTGGGGCGGCCACCGCATGCTGACCCGCGGGCACGGCCTAAGCATCAAGGCCGTCTGGAAAACCCCGGTGCGCGTGCACGTGGGCGAAATGATGCGCGTCGGAGCGGATGCCGACGTTGTCGAAGAGACCCGCCGGCTGCAGGAGGAACTGCAGGAGGGAATCGATTACTGCATCGATACCTACCCCGTGACGCCCGAGCCCGGCGCGTGGTGGATGCCGCGGAGCCGCGGCGGCGGCGCCATGGCCGTTGAAGAACAGCAGGTCCTCGACGCCGCGGACCGCGAGAAGTACAAAATCACTGGTTAACACCGGGCAGACAGCAACGGCAGCCGCAGGTGCGGCTGCCGTTGCTGTTGATGGACCGGCTAGGCGAGGGAATCCAGGGCCTCGGCAATCGGCGTCGGGCCGTTGTTGAACTCGATGGTCTTTCCGGCGGTTTCGGGGCGTTCGAGGACTTCGGCGGCCACGTGGGCAACGTCTTCGCGCGAAACGGACTTGCCCTCGACTCCTGCTCCCGTTTCGATCCGGCCCGTGCCGGGATCCATGGTCAGCGCGCTGGGGCCAAGGATGGTCCAGTTCAGGCCGCTGGCCCGCAGGTGCTCATCCGCGTCCGCCTTGGCCTCGGCGTAGGCAAAGAACCCGTCGTCTTCGGGGACTCCATGGTCCTTGCCGGCACCGAAGTAGGACACCATCACGTAGCGGCCGGCTCCAGCGGCTTCTGCGGCGTCCATGGAGCGGATTGCGGCGTCCCGGTCCACGGCGAAAGTGCGTTCGGGGGTGCCGCCCCCGGCCCCGGCGCTCCAGACGACGGCGTCCTGCCCGCGAAGCAGTTCGGTGATCTGTTCGGTGGAGAGGTTTTCCACGTCGGCGACGACGGCTTCCGCGCCGGTCTGTTCCACATCGGCTGCGTGGTCCGGGTTGCGGAAGAGGGAGGTGACGGTGTGACCCTTGTCGGTCAGCCGGCGGGCCAGGTGCAGGGCGACTTTTCCGTGACCTCCGATAATGGCGATGCGGGACATGCGTTACTCCTTTGGTTGGTGACGGTTCCTCCACCATAAGCATGCTGTTGAACTTGTGCAGGGTTTGCGCCCCTCCCGTCCGCCAAGGGCTTAGCAGTTCGTGCGAATAGGTTCGGCGGGGATAGCGGCGGCCTCCGCGGCGCGGATATGATCGCGCTGGGCTCGAAAAACCGCGGAAGGAACGCTGTGGCAACAACTACGGCTCAGCCGGACCTCACTGTTTCGACGTCGGACGGAATGGTGCGGGGAACACTAGTGAACGGCGTGCGGACGTGGCGGGGAATACCGTACGCGGCCCCGCCGGTCGGCGGGCTGCGGCTGCGCCTGCCGCGGCCCGTGGAGCCGTGGGAGGGCGTGCTGGACGCCGGCCGCTACGGTCCCGTAGCGCCGCAGGAACGCGGACTGCCGTCCATGGGTGCCGGCCGGAAGACTCCCATGGACGAAGACTGCCTCACCATCAACGTCACTGCACCGGTGGGCGAGGCACCGCCGCGCCCGGTCCTGGTGTATTTCCACGGCGGCGCGTTCACCATCGGGGCGGCTTCCGCGCCGGACTATGACGGCCGGAACCTCGTGGAACGCGGGGATGTGGTCTACGTCTGCATGAATTATCGGCTGGGAGCACTCGGCTTCATGGATTTCCGCCGGTATTCGACGCCGGAGCGGCCGTTCGACGTAAACGTCGGGCTGGCGGACCAGGTCGCCGCCCTGCGCTGGGTCCAGCGCAACATTGCCGCCTTCGGCGGGGATCCCGGGAACGTGACGGTCTTCGGCGAGTCTGCCGGCGCCATGTCGATTACTGCGCTGATGTGCGTTCCGTCTGCCGAGGGGCTCTTCCACCGGGCCTTCGTGCAGAGTTCGGCACCCTCTACTGCCTATGGCCCCGGCCTGCCGGAAAAGTGGGCAGCCAGCCTGATCGAGCTGCTGGGGGTCTCCGAAGAGGACGCGCCGAATGCGCTGGCCACGTTGCCCGCCCAGCGCCTGGTGAAGGCAGTCGGCACGCTCACCCGCAAGGTCACGCCGGAGTCCGAGCCCGGTGCCCGGGCCGTAGCACCGGTGGTCGACGGGGAGTTCCTGCCGCTGCATCCCATCGATGCCTTCCGCACGGGCAAGGCGCACCGGATCCCGCTCGTCATCGGCAATATGTTCCGCGAAGGCGCGCTGTTCGACCGGGTGCAGGACATCCTCCCCACCACGGAGGAACGGATTGACACGATGTTTGCCCGCACGGAACCGGAGCTCAAGGAACAGGTCCTCGCCGCCTACCCCGGCTACCCGTCCAAGCGCGCTGCCGTGGACGTAGGCGGGGATGTCGTCTTCTGGCTGCCCAGTATCCAGGTGGCGGAAGGGCACAGCGCGTACGCGCCCACGTGGTCCTACCGGTTTGACTATGCCCCGCGGATGGCGAACCTGCTGGGAATGGGTGCCACCCACGCTATGGACATCCCTGCGGTGTTCGGAAACTACGACGACGGACTGGGCCGGTTCCTGACGCTGCTCGGCGGCAAGCGCACTGCCGTTTCCGTTGGCAACCGGTTCCGCGGTGCGCTGCTGCGTTTTGCCCGCACCGGAGGTCCGGGCCTGTGGCCGGAGTACAGCGTCGAGACGCGCGCCACCAAGGTCTTCGACGGCACCGACAACGTGATCCATGATCCGCACCGGGACCGCCGGGAAGCCTGGAACGGGTACCGCGGCTACCGCTGACCTAGACCGGCAGGTCCCGCAGCAGTCCGCCCAGGCGGAGGAGTTCCAGCGGTGCGTGCTGGGCGAGCGAGAGGCCGACTATCTCCCCGGCATCGCCCAGGGCGTCGATAATCCGAAGCAGATCCGGCACCCGCATGCCCCGGGTGCCGTTGCCCGTTGCTCCGGTGAAATCCCGCCGGTCCAGCACATCCAGGTCCACGTGGATGGCCAGCTTCGTAGCTCCGGTGAGCGCCAGCCAATCCAGAATCCGGCGGGTATCCTCCGGAGTGTCGGTGATCCCGACGCTGGAGATCCCCAGCCGGCGCTTATTGGCCATGCCGGGATCCTGCCAGTCCTGCAGGCCAACGTGGAGGACGTTTGACGGCGCCACCACTGCCGGCAGCGCGGCCAGGAATTCGGCGTCGCCCTCCCCGGCGAGCGCCGACAGGGACATCGACCGGAACCCGGTATAACTGTCGCCGGGGGTCCCGGTGTCCGGGTGCGCATCCACCCACAGCACCGCCAGGTCCGGCCCGTACCTGGCGGCCAGGTAACTGAACGGAGCGACACTCACCGAACATTCCCCGCCGAAAGTGACCACTGACGCCGGATCGGCTTCCGACACCAGCCGGAGCCCTTCCCGGAGCTGGCGCAGGACCGCTTCGCGGGCATAAATGCCGTCCACCGTCTCCACTGCCTTATCCGTTGTGTCGGTGCTGACCGGCACAAAGGCGGTAGGTCCCTCATGGGCGGGGGAGAGCAACTCGAGCAGGGAAGGTCCGAGATAGTAGGAAAGCTGGGTCTGGTGCGGCTGACCCGCAGGCAGCGAACCGACGGCGCCTGCTCCGGCAGCGCCCTGCCACTGCGGAAAGATCAGCCGAAGGGCACCGGGACCGGATGGATGCATGGAGGTCATGATCGTCCTTAGGTACGGAACAGGTGCCTACCTTACCGCCGCGGACCTGAGCCGAAACAGGTGCGTGCACAAAATAGAATGGAGGCATGACTGCAACCCTCGTCGCCCGGGACCTTTCCGGCGGCCACGCCCACCGCACCCTTTTCGAGCATCTTTCCCTCACCGTCGCGCCGGGGGACGTCGTGGGCGTGGTGGGCGCCAACGGTGCCGGCAAATCGACGCTGCTGCGGTTGCTCGCCGGAGCGGCCGAACCGCAGGCCGGCACGGTCAGCACATCCCCGGCCGATGCCTTTGTTGGCTGGCTGCCGCAGGAACACGAACGGCTCGCCGGTGAAACCGTGGGCGCGTATCTGGCCCGGCGTACCGGGGCGGCGGCTTCCACCGAAGCCATGGAGGCTGCTGCCGAGGCGCTGGGATCGGAACTCCCCGGGGCGGATGACGCCTATGCGGCCGCACTGGACCGGTGGCTGGCGTCCGGCGCAGCCGACCTGGAAGACCGGGCACCCGCCGTACTGGCGGACCTGGGCCTGCAGCTCGGCCTGGACACCGGGATGGCCGGGCTTTCGGGCGGGCAGGCGGCACGCGTGGCGCTGGCCGCCCTGCTGCTGAGCCGCTTCGACATCGTCCTGCTCGACGAACCCACCAATGACCTTGACTTGGACGGCCTGGCACGTCTGGAACAGTTTGTCCGCGGACTCCGCGGCGGCGTCGTGCTGGTGTCCCATGACCGTGAATTCCTCGCCCGCTGCGTAACCACCGTGGTGGAGCTGGACCTGGCACAGAATAGCGTGGCGGTCTACGACGGCGGCTACGAGGCGTACCTGGAGGAACGCGCCGTCGCCCGCCGGCATGCCCGCGAGGCGTACGACGAGTTCGCTGACAAGAAGGCGGATCTGGTTTCCCGCGCCCGGACCACCCGGGAATGGAGCTCGCAGGGCGTGCGCAACGCCATGAAGAAGAACCCTGACAATGACAAGATCAGGCGCAAGGCCAGCACCGAGTCATCCGAAAAGCAGGCACGGAAAGTCCGCCAGATGGAGTCACGGATCGCCCGCCTGGACGAGGTGGAGGAACCACGCAAGGAGTGGCAGCTGCAGCTGCGCATCGGGTCTGCGCCCCGCTCCAGCTCGGTGGTGTCCACGTTGAACGACGCCGCACTCACCCGGGGTGGATTCACCCTCGGCCCGGTGTCGGTGCAGGTGAACGCCGGGGAGCGGATCGGTATCACCGGCCCCAACGGTGCCGGCAAGTCCACGCTGCTGCGGCTGCTGCTGGGGCGCGAGGTGCCCGATGCCGGCACGGCCTCCCTGGGCGCCTCGGTCGCGGTGGGGGAAATCGACCAGGGCCGCGGCCAGCTCCCGGGCCACCTGCCGCTGGGGGAAGCCTTTGAAGCTGCTGTCCCGGAACTCTCATCCGCGGAAGCGCGGACCCTGCTGGCCAAGTTCGGGCTCAAGGCGGATCAGGTGGCGAGCCGCGTCGACGCGTTGTCCCCGGGGGAGCGTACCCGCGCTTCGCTGGCCCTCCTGCAGGCCCGGGGCGTGAACCTGCTGGTCCTGGATGAGCCCACCAACCACTTGGACCTGCCCGCCATCGAGCAGCTCGAAGAGGCGCTGGAGAGCTACGAGGGGGCCTTGTTGCTGGTGTCCCACGACAGGCGGCTCTTGGAGAACGTCCGGCTCGACACGCGCTGGGAAGTCGCGGACGGGAAAGTCAGCGCAGCCTAGCCCCGGCTGGCCGCCGGGCACCCGGCGGATCCGGCGCCGGCCTCCGATCCGGCGGCACGGTGCCGGATGTGATACAAAGTATGCTGTGACGCATCCTTGGGAGGTGTGGAACGTAGGTCTCGGGCGATTTCACGGAAGAAGTGTCCTCATGGCTCCAAGGATGGAATACCGCAGTGCTGCCTCAGCGGCCTGCGGGAGCAACGGCATTACGGTTCAGTACAGGTGCGCAGGGATTCCGCGCACTCCATTGGCGCGCCTCGGAAGCGCCCTGTGAAGGCGTTAAGGTCGGCGGAGGTGCCCGTCCTGATCCTTGTCTGGATGTTGTGCGTCGGCACCGATTGGTCAACGGGCACAAAAATCGCCCTCAACGTCGCAGCAGTGGCTGCACTTTGCCTTCGGGAAGCCATCCTGCACCGCCGCCTGGGGGCGAGGCCCGCCCATGGACGGCGCAGCGCCGGTTCACAGCGGCAGCTCGCCACCGCAGCCTAGGCACCGGGACGGCCGGGCCCGGATGCCGGGCCCGGATGCCGGGCCCGGGGATGCCGGGTCCGGGGATGTTGGGCCGGGACGGCCGGCAACGGGTCGTGATCTGGTGGCCCAATCGACGCACGCCTATCGTAGGTAGTCGCAGGTCAGCGGTTCCCCCGGCTGAAAAGAGTCGATTGTGGCTATTGACGTTGCTTCACTGGTGGTTGAAACCGGCAGCGGGCTGGTACAGGGCATAGTCGACGACGGCGTGCGCACCTGGCGCGGCATCCCCTACGCGGCACCACCCGTGGGCGGCTTCCGGCTCAGGGCGCCGCAGCCGCCGCAGAGCTGGAGCGGTATCCGCTTCGCCGGCAGCTTTGGGCCTGTTCCACCCCAGTCCAAAGCTCCCAGCCGCACCGGAACCCGGCGCCGGGTGGCCATGGACGAGGACTGCCTCTCCCTGAATGTCTCTGCACCGTTGGAACCCGCGGACGGGCTGCTGCCGGTCCTGGTCTACCTGTACGGCGGTGCCTTCAGCTCCGGGTCCTCGGCGGAGCCGACGTACCGGGGCACAAGGCTGGTCCGGGACGGCGGCGTTGTCTACGTGTCGCTCAACTACCGCATCGGTGCGCTGGGCTTCATGGACTTCCGCGCGTACTCGACGCCGGACCGGCCGTTCGATGCCAACTTGGGCCTGCGGGACCAGGTCGCCGCTTTGGAATGGGTGCAGCAGAACATCGAAGCATTCGGCGGTGACCCCCGCAACGTCACCCTCTTCGGGGAATCCGCCGGCGGCCTCGCCGTCACCTCCCTGATGTGCGTTCCCAGTGCCCGGTCCCTGTTCCACCAGGCCTATGCGCAAAGTCCGGCACCATCGGCGGCCTATTCTCCGGAGATGCACGCCGCGTGGGCAGCTGATCTGCTGGAAATCCTCGGCGTACCGCCCTCTGGCGCCGCCGAAGCGCTGACCGGGCTGCCCGCGGCGAAACTGGTCAACGCCACCCGGAAACTGACCACTAAGATCGGTCCGGTCAAGCAGCCCGGGTCGCTGAGTGTGTCACCGGTGATAGACGGCGACTTCCTGCCCAGGCACCCCGTTGACATGTTCCTTGCCGGAGATTCGAATCCGGTTCCCCTGGTGCTGGGCACCATGGCCCGGGAGGGTGCGCTGTTCGCGAAGGTTTCCAACATCCTGCCGTCCACGCCCCAACGGATCGAGAAGATGTTTGCAGGCACCGATCCGCTGGCGCGGGACCGGGTGGTGGCTGCGTATCCCGGCTACCCGTCCCGGCAGCGTTCGGTGGATATCAGCGGCGACCTGGTGTTCTGGTATCCCAGCCAGATGGTTGCCGAGGGCCACTCGCGTGTTGCTCCCACCTGGGCATACCGCTATGACTATGCAACACCGGCAATGAACCTGCTGGGGTTCGGCGCCACCCATTCCTTCGATGTGCCGGTGATGTTCGGGGATATCGGAATCGGAACCGCCAAGGCCCTGACCCTGCTGGGCGGAGCAGGAGAGCTGAGGGCCCTGTCCAAACGGTTCCAGGGTTCGTTGCTGAGCCTGGCCCGGCATTCCCACCCCGGCAGTGACTGGCCGGCCTACGACGAAGTCCGCCGGCAAACCCGCGTGTTCGACAAGCTGGACCGGATTGAATCGGATCCGTTTCCGGAGCGGCGCCGGGCCTGGTCCGGTTACCGGGGCTACATCTGATCGTTCCCGGCACCCGTGCCCTTGGCGGCACCTCGTGAGAGCCTTAAACCGGCTGAGGAATTTCCCCGCACCCCCAGGCAAGGAGAGTTGGTTCCCATGAGCGAACATTACGACGTCGTGGTCCTCGGGGCCGGACCGGGAGGCTATGTGGCCGCCATCCGCGCGGCCCAACTGGGCTTGAAGACGGCAATCGTGGAGGAGAAATACTGGGGCGGCGTCTGCCTCAACGTCGGGTGCATTCCGTCCAAGGCACTGCTGCGCAATGCCGAACTGGCGCAGATTTTCACCAACCAGGCCAAGACGTTCGGCATGAGCGGCGACGTCACCTTTGATTACGGAGCGGCCTTTGACCGCAGCCGCCAGGTCGCCGACGGCCGGGTCAAGGGCGTCCACTTCCTGATGAAGAAGAACAAGATCACGGAGTACGACGGCCACGGCGTCTTCACCGACGACCACACCCTCGAGGTGGACCTGTCCAAAGGCGGCAGCGAGAGCATCACGTTCGACAACGCGATCATCGCCACCGGGACCTACGTACGGCTGCTGCCCGGCGTCGAACTGAGCGAAAACGTGGTCACCTACGAAGCCCAGATCCTGGACCGGGACCTGCCGAAGAAAATGGTGATCGTCGGTGCCGGGGCCATCGGGATGGAATTCGGCTATGTGCTGCGTAGCTACGGCGTGGATGTGACCATCATCGAATTCCTGGACCGGGCCCTGCCCAACGAGGATGTGGACGTCTCCAAGGAGATCACCAAGCAGTACAAGAAGCTCGGCATCCCCATCCTCACCTCCACCAAGGTGGAAACGGTGAAGGACAACGGCTCGTCCGTCACAGTCACCTATACGGACAAGAACGGCCAGCAGGGCAGCATCGAAGCCGACCGGGTGATGATGTCCATCGGCTTTGCCCCGCGCACCGAGGGCTTCGGCCTGGAAAAAACCGGGGTGGAGCTCACCGACCGCGGAGCCATCGGCATCGATGACTACATGCGCACCAATGTCCCGCACATCTACGCCATCGGCGATATCACTGCGAAGCTCCAGCTCGCCCACGTGGCGGAGGCCATGGGAGTGGTGGCAGCTGAAACCATCGGCAAGGCGGAAACCCTGCCGCTGGGCGATTACCGCATGATGCCCCGTGCCACCTTCTGCCAGCCGCAGGTAGCCAGCTTCGGGCTCACCGAACAGCAGGCCCGCGACGAGGGTCACGAGGTCATAGTCAGCACCTTCCCGTTTACCGCCAACGGCAAAGCCCACGGGCTGGGCGAACCGGTGGGCTTCGTGAAACTGGTGGCCGACGCCAAGTACGGGGAACTGCTGGGCGGGCACCTGATCGGCCCCGACGTCTCGGAGCTGCTGCCGGAACTGACCCTGGCACAGAAGTGGGACCTGACAGCGGCCGAACTCGCCCGCAATGTGCACACCCACCCGACCCTCAGTGAAGCGCTGCAGGAAGCTTTCCACGGACTGACCGGCCACATGATCAACTTCTAGCCGGGGTACCGCTTTCCAGCGAGCGAAGGGCACCGCCATGAATGCAGGCAGAATCGTACTGATCGTTATTGGTTCCCTGCTGGTCCTCGCCGGACTGACTGCCGGGGCCGGCGCTGCCGGCTTGGGAACCCTGGCCGCGGCCCAGGGCGACGACGGCTACCTATCCGTTCCCGAAGAGACCTACAGTGTCGGCTCGTACGCCCTGACCAGCGAGAACGTCGAGGTGAGTACGGGCATCCGGGCTCAGGACGATGTCGGGAGGGTGCAGGTCCGGGGAACCGACCCCGACGGTGAGCTGTTTATCGGGATTGCGTCCAGGGCCGACGTCGACCGGTACCTGGCCGGGGTTGCCCATTCGGAACTCGGAGACGTTACGTTCGATCCCTTCTCCGCGCAATACGAGGAGAGCCCGGGCGCCGCCGCACCGGCCCCGCCGGGGGAGCAGGACTTCTGGTCCGCCTCTTCCGCAGGAACCGGCACGCAGGAGCTTGTGTGGCCGCTGCAGGAGGGCGAATGGACCGTCGTCGTGATGAACGCCGACGCCTCTCCCGGGGTCACGGCGGACCTGCAGGTGGGAATCCGCTCCGACGTTCTGGGACCTCTCGCCTGGTGGCTGCTGATCGGGGCCGTCGTCCTGGTGCTCGGCGGCGCGGCGCTGATCCTCGCTGCGATCCTGGCCGGCCGGAAGCACACCGGAGCATACCCCGGTCCCAGCGGCGGGCACGGTCCCTATGGTTACGCAGCGGCGCCGGTTCCCGCTTCCGCTGAGACGCCTGCGTCCCCGCCGGCGGGGACGCAGGTTCCGGCAGGCGCCACGGCGGCAGGTGCGCCGCCGGGCACCGCGGAGGCACCGGCGTTGTCCGGCGCCCGGGCAGCGCAGCTGTCCGCTGGAGGCACCGGGGCACCGTATCCGGCCCGGCTCTACGGGGAACTGGACCCGGGGCTCTCCCGCTGGTTGTGGCTGGTGAAGTGGTTCCTGGCCATTCCGCACTTCATCCTGCTGGCCTTCCTGTGGATCGCCTTCTGGGTAGCCACCGTCATTGCGGGTTTCGCCATCCTCTTCACTGCCCGTTATCCGCGGGGGCTTTTCGAGTTCAACGTGGGGGTGCTCCGCTGGAGCTGGCGGGTGGCGTTCTATGCCACAGGCGTGCTGGGCACGGACAGGTATCCGCCCTTCAGCCTGGAGCGCACCGACTATCCGGCGGACTTCGACGTTGCCTACCCGGAACGGCTTTCGCGCGGGCTGGTCCTGGTGAAGTGGTGGCTGCTGGTTATCCCGCAGGCACTGATCGTGGGGGCGTTCACCGGGTCCGGCTACGTCATTGTGCGCCAAAACGGCCCGTTCGGCGGGTGGGACCGAAGCATGGGCGACGGCGGCTCGGCGGTGAACTGGGCAACGGACCCGGCCGGCGAAGGCCTGCGGTCGGCCGGCGGCTGGACAGTGGGCATCTCCCTGCTGACCCTGCTGGTCCTGGTCGCTGCAGTGGCCCTGTTGTTCACCGGCCGCTATCCGCGTCCGCTGTTCGAGTTCGTTATGGGCCTGCAGCGCTGGTCCTACCGCGTCCTGGCTTACACGGCGCTGATGCGCGACGAATACCCGCCGTTCCGGCTGGACCAGGGACCGGTTGACGCGCGGGACCTGCCGGCTGCCGGGGGTGCGGCACGTTTCAGCTAGCCGGCCGATCTGCCTACGGCACGGCAGCCCTTGCCGCAGCGGCACCCGCTGCGGGGTCCGGTAGGGCATACTGGGCCGCATGACGAGCTTGGAAGGGCCGCTTTCCGATCCGCAGTCCGGAGTCTGGATCGCGGAGCGGCTGGCTGAGCCCGGTACAGTTGCGGGCACCGTTCCCGGCGGGTTCGAGGCCTACGCACGGGTTTTCCACCCGATCCGGGCGCAGCTGCTGGGCTGGCAGCAGGACGGGCCGGTACGTGCCGAGTCCCGCCCCATGCGCTGGGAAGAGCTGGCGGAGGTGCGCGGCACGGTGGCCCATCCGATGATGCAGTGGTCCTCCATTCTGGCCGGCTACCGCAATCCGGTATCGAATGAACCGGGGTGGCACTATGAAGACCCGTTGGTCGGCGCGCTCCCGGCGGGCACCCTGGCCGAGGTAAGCCGCATTCTCGGTGCACACACACAAACTTCCGGCCGTTGCTTTGCCGGGCTGTGGGACGGGTACGGCTGGGTGGCCGGCAGCGGGGAGACCCTTCCCGGGTTCCCGGGCGCCGGAGACCCGGAGGGGCCGGCGCAGCCCTTCCGGGGCCACGAGTCCGTGCAGACCGCGCGCCGCCTCGAGCTGCCGCTGCGCGACTACCTGTTGTTTGCCGGCAGCCTGGCGGTCTTTGCCGAACCGGGCTGGCAGGAGCACAACGGCTGGGATCCGATCCAGAGCCCCAATCTTCTCTGGCCGGCCGACGGCGCATGGTTCCTGGCCTCCGAGATCGACTTCGACTCCACGATCGTGGGCGGGTCGGCGGACCTGATCCGGGACCTGCATCAGGCCGCAGCGCTCGAAGCCATGGAGGTTCCACCGGACGGTGACCTGACCCATCTCGGCGACCAGCTGAATGAGGTCCCCGACTGAAGCGGCGGCCGTCTGCCCGGGAGCGCCGTCACAGCAGCGTCAGACAGCTAACAGGGGTCTGTGAGCAAGGCATCCACGGATCCGGCCGATGAGCAACAGTCCTGTGGATAAGCTGAATATATGCCCCTCGAGAACATCAATTTCCACACCCGCAAGTGGGTCCGCCCCGAGGACCTGAACGCCAACGGCACCCTGTTCGGCGGCAGCCTGCTGCGCTGGATCGACGAAGAAGCTACGGTCTATGCCATCCTGCAGATGGGCAACGGCCGAGTGGTCACCAAATTCATGTCGGAGATCAACTTCGTCAGCTCGGCGGTGCAGGGCGACCTGATTGAAATGGGGCTCACGGCAACCAAGTTCGGCCGCACGTCGCTGACCATGCAGGCAGAAGTGCGGAACATGATTACCCGCCGCAGCATCCTGACGATCGACAAGATCGTGTTCGTCAACCTGGATGAAGAAGGCAAGCCCGTCCCGCACGGCTACACCACCATCAGTTACGACCGCGACCGCCTGCCTTCCCACCACATCCCGCCGGTGCCGTTCGGCGTGGAACCGTACTCCGCCTAGCGGCTCCGCCTGCCAGTACCCGCCTGCCTGCTCAGGTGCGGGCCGCGAATACAAGGCATACTTACTAATATGAGTCTTGACTTCCCCCTGCCGCAGGGGCGTGCGGCAGGCGGGAAACCATTGCGCATAGCCGTCCTGTCCCACCTGCACCACCCGATCTCCAGCCCGTTCCAGGGCGGGCTCGAAATGCACACCTCGCTGATGGCAGACGAACTCGCGTCCCGCGGCCACGACGTTACGCTCTTCGCCAAGGCCGGCTCCGTGTCCGGCGGCCGGGTGGTGGAGGTCCTCCCGGAAACCTTCGAATTCCGGCGCGGGCTGGCTCCCGCACAAATGCAGCGGCAGCAGCAGTCCCTCGACGCCGCGCTGGGCTCCGCCGTTGCCGCGGTCCGGGCAGGCGCTTTCGACGTCGTCGTGAACAACTCCCTGAGCCTGCTCCCGTACCTGGAGCTGGCGGATGTGCCCATGCTGACCATCCTCCACACCCCGCCGCTGCCGTGGATCGTGGACGCCGTGGAGGACGGTCGCGCGCCGCTCTCACCGCTGCACCGCTTCGTCAGTGTTTCGGCCCGCAATGCCACCGGCTGGTCCGCGCACCTGCCGGACCTGCACGTCATCCACAACGGCATCCGGCTGGCGGACTGGCCCGCAGGCACCGGACACCGTACCGGAACCGTCGTCTGGGCCGGACGGGTCACGCCCGAAAAGGGCCTGCACATAGCGATTGACGCGGCCAGGATGGCAGGGATGGAACTGCACTTCGCCGGGCCGATCAGCGATGCGAAGTATTTCGAACGCACCGTCGCACCGCACCTGGGCCGCGGGGTGCAGCACGTCGGCCACCTCGACCACCGGGAGCTGGCCGCCTTCCTTGGGTCCGGAGAGGTCTTCATTGCCTCGCCTGTCTGGTCCGAGCCCTTCGGATTGACCGCGCTGGAGGCAATGGCCTGCGGTACGCCGGTGGCTGCCCTGCCTCTGGGCGCCATGCCGGAAATCATCGACGCCGACGGCGGCCGGCTCGCGGAAGGCCTCGGTGCCGATGCCCTGGCCGCAGCCGTCACGGACGCCCGCGGTCTCGACCGTGAGCGGGTACGGAAATCCGCGGCCCGCTTCAGCGCCTCAGCCATGGTGGATTCCTACGAGGAGCAGATGCGTTCCCTGCCCCAACCGGACGGCCTGCCCGACTCCGGCCATCCCGACGCCGTCCTCGTGCCTTAACAGGAGCAGCACTTGCCTTCTTCCCGCATGCCACGCGTGGCCTACTACGCGCACCACCACGGCACCGGACACCTGCGTCACGCCGCCAACATTGCCCGGCTGGCTGCCGTGGAGCTGCTTGTCACCGGCACCACCCCGGCCGGGGGACTTCCGCGCCTGCCCGGGGGAGCGCGGTTCGCGCCGCTCCCGCCCGACGTCGGACCCGACGGACCCTTCGCGCCCGGGCCGGGGAGCTTCCTGCACTATGCGCCGGCAGGTCCGGCGCTGCAGTCCCGCTTCAGCCAGCTGCACCGGCTCTGGGAAGAGTTCGCCCCGGACGTGGTGGTCGTGGATGTGTCCGTGGAGGTCGCCGCCTTTGCCAGGCTCGCGGGCTATCCGGTTATCCACCGCCGGATGCACGGGGAACGGACCGACACGGCACACCTGCTGGCCTACGACTCCGTTCACCGGCTCATCGCCTACTTCCCGGAAGCCATCGAAGATCCGGCGCATCTGCAGGCTTACGGCTCCAAGAGCACTTATCTGGGCATGCTCGCTCCGGACACCGCACCCGGGCCCATCCCCGTGCGGCCCCGGACCGTCGCGGTGCAGACCTCCCTGGGCGGCAGCGGCGTATCACTTGAGGACGTCCTTGCCGCGGCCCGGCAGACACCGGGGTGGCAGTGGGACGTTATGGGACATACCGCCGGCGCCCCGGGGCAGGTTCCCGCGAATGTGTCGCTGCTGGGCGTAGTGGCGGATCCGGGGCCCCGGCTGGCCGCCGCGGATGTGGTGGTCACCTCTGCCGGCCACAATGCGGTGGCCGCCGCGGCCGCCGCACGCCGTCCGGCGCTGCTGATTCCCGAACCCCGGCCGTTCCGGGAACAGGCCGTTTTTGCCTCTTCGCTCGCGTCGGCTGGCGCAGCCGCCGCGCCAAGCTTCGCCTCAGTGGCGGACTGGCGGGGCCTGCTGGAAGAACTGCGCGGGACCGATCCGCAGCTGCTGGCCAGGACCCTGCTGGTTTCTCCCGCCCACTTCCGGGAACGGTTCCTGGCCGCCGTCGAGTCGGCCGTCTCCGGGAGCGAGGGGGAACCCGTTCCCGCCGGCAGGGACGTCAGTACGGCGCATTGACGCGGGCGGCGGCGAGCTCGGCGGGACCCGGACGGCGCAGCAGCCGCAGGTCCCCGCCGTCGCGCTCCCAGGATACGTAGCCGTCCCGGGCAAAGGCGTCGAGCCAGCCGGTCATCGGCCAGCTGCCCCATTTGCCCCGGAACGCCTTGGCGTTAATGACAATGGATTCCAGGTGCTGCAGCGGCGGCCGGTGAACGCCGTGGTGCTGGTGGAACATGGTTGCCCCGGAAAATGCCAGCGGGACCGCCTTCCGCTGCGCGGTGAAGGCGAAGTCCGTGTCCTCGCCGCCGTACCCGGCAAAGGACTCGTCAAAGCCGCCGATCCGTTCGAATGTCCCGCGGTGCACGGCAAACCCCAGGGACCAGAACAGGGCGTATTCCTGCGAGGCACGTGCCGGTTCTCCCGGCGCCGGTGCCAGGGCAGCACGTGCGTGGTGCGGTACGGAGTCCCGGTACAGCACCTGATCGTCGCCGTCGGATACCCACCCCGGCACGTCCGCATCTGCCGTGAGGTAGCGGGGGGCGGCCATCACCAGGCCGCGGGTGCGGTCCAGGTCCGACAGCAGGTGCCCGAACATGCCAGTTGCGGGAATGCAGTCCACGTCGAGGAAGACCAGTGTTTCGGACCGCGCCGCTGCAGCAGCGGCGTTCCTGCCCGCCCCCAGCGGCAGCGGTTCGCCGGCGCCCGACGCCGCATGGACCACCCGCAGCGGCACGTCGCTCGGCGGGGGAACAGCCTCAGGCTGGTTCAGGTAGCAGACCACGATCTCTGCCGGCCGGCGGGTGGAGCGGCTGATCCCGCGGACGGCGTTGGCCAGGTGGGCATCTCGTCCGGAGCTGATGATGAGCACCGAAAACGCCTGCTCCGGGGCGGTCTGCTGCGGCTGCATTCTTTCCTTCCGCCGGGGGCGCCCTCCGCGGGCGCCGCAAAATACTAAGTATACTGAACACGGATTGTTTACAGCGGCGGAAGAGGATGCGTGGGCAGGCCGGAAGGATCGAACATCAGGGTGGCGTCAGTGCCGCACAGCCAGGTCTATATCCGGCATACCGGCGCCGTCCCGGGGGAGCGGAACCCGGTGGTACGCCTGCCGGACCCGGACCCCCGCAATCCCGGCCAGTCCACGGAGGCGACGTGGTGGCCGCCGGTCATGCTGGACGCCGGCTGGATCCGGGAGAACGCGGACAGCTTCGACCTGATGCACATCCACTTCGGCTTCGACGCCATTTCGCCCCGGGACCTGCAGGCGGTTACCGACGAGCTGAAGGCCCAGGGGAAACCGCTGGTCTACACGGTCCACGATCTGCGCAATCCGCACCACCTCACTCCGGAGGCGCATGACGCGCAGCTGGATGTGCTGATTGCCGCAGCCGATGAACTCATCACGCTGACGCCCGGGGCCGCCGCCGTCGTCGAGCGCCGGTGGGGCCGCCGCCCGCACGTGCTGCCGCATCCGCACGTGGTGGATCTGGCGGAGCTTGAGCGGCGCCAGACCCTGCGGCTGGCAGCCGGTCCGCGGGAGGAGTTCCGCGTCGGTGTGCACCTGAAGAGCCTGCGCCCGAACATGATGGAGGGGGCGGTCCTTCCGGACCTGCTCGACGCCGTGGAACAGCTTCCCGGTGCCGTGCTGCAGGTGAACGGGCATCCGGACATCCTCACTCCCGGAGGGGACAAGTACCGGCCGGAACTGCACCGCTGGCTGGCGGAGGCCGCCGCGGCCGGACGGCTCGAGCTGCAGGTCCGGGACTACTTCGACGAACCGCAGCTCTGGGACTACCTGTCGAGCCTGGATGTGTCCGTGCTGCCGTACCGGTTCGGCACCCATTCCGGCTGGCTCGAAGCGTGCACCGATCTGGGCACGGCCGTGCTGGCGCCGTCCTGCGGCTTCTACGCCCAGCAGCGTGCCGGCGTCACGGAATTCGTGCATAACGAGGACGGCCTCGATGCCCAGTCCCTGGCCAGCGCGCTCAAGCAGGTGCACGCTGCCCGGAGCTGGCCGGGAATGAGCCGCGGGGAACGGACCGCTGAGCGCCGGCAGGTAGCCGCAGCGCATGAGGAAATCTACCGGTCCCTGCTCGGCGCCTAGCCGGATGCGCCTCCCGCAGGGCCGGCGCCGCGCAGTGCCTGTTCCAGTGCGGCCAGCCGGTCCCGCGTTAGGGGGGTGCCGGGAAACCGGGCCAGCCGGCGCAGCGGCATACTGCCCATGAGCGCCAGCGCGTCGGCCATGCCCGGGTCCCCGCCGCCCAGCAGCTGCCGGCCCAGCGGATGCGCCAGCCATTGTGCGATAGTCGAATCCAGTGTCAGCGGCGCCGCCGTGCCGCCGTCGGTGCCGGGCAGGTCGATGGTTCCGCTGAGCCGGATGTCCCGGGAGGAGGACCCGACGTCGATGCGGTAGGTTCCGCCGTCGGTGATCCACCGGTGCGACGCCGGGTCGAACCTCGCCAGCTCCCGCAGCGGTACCGTCAGCGCAACCGGAGCCGAGGCGCCGGGTTCGAGGAAGACCTTGCGGAAGGCCCGGAGCTCGCGCGGCGGCCGTACCGCGGGTCCCGCCGGAGCGCCGGAGTACACCTGCAGGACTTCGGCTCCGGCCCGGCTGCCGATATTCGTGAGCGTTGCCCCGACGGCCAAGGCAGGCCCCGTATCCGTGTCCACAAGGCGGAGGTCCAGGCCGGTGTAGTCGAAAGCGGTGTAGGACAGGCCGTGCCCGAAGGCGAACGCCGGTTCGATCCCACGCGCGTCATACCAGCGGTAGCCCACCAGCACCCCTTCGCCGTAGCGGACCGTGCCTGCCTCGCCGGGATAGTTCCCAAACGCCGGAGTGTCTTCGATCCGCCGGGGGAAGGTTTCCGCCAGCTTTCCGGACGGGTTCACATCTCCCAGCAGGACATCCGCCAGCGCCTCGCCTCCGGCCTGGCCGGGCAGCCACGCCTCCAGCACGGCCGGTACCTGCTCCACCCACCCGGTCTCCACGGCGCCGCCGTTGAACAGGACCACCACTGTCCAGGGGTTGGCGGAGGTCACCGCCCGCAGCAGCGCCAACTGGTTTTCCGGCAGGGCCAGGTCCGGCCGGTCGAATCCCTCCGACTCCTTGTCCTCGGGCAGGCCAAGGAAGAACAGCACTGCGTCCGCAGCGGCGGCAGCGGCTTCAGCCTCGGCCACCAGCTCCGGGTCGGGCGTTCCGTCCAGCCGGTAGCCGGCGGCAAAGACGGCCGCAGCGGTCCGCTCGGACAGGACCTCCAGCGGAACGCTGACCCGCGTGGGGGTCACCTGCGAGGAGCCGGCGCCCTGGTACCGCGGGGTGCGGGCCAGCTCGCCCACCACGGCCAGTCGGAGACCGGGGGAGAGCGGCAGGATCCCGCCCTCGTTCTTCAAGAGCACCATGGAGGCCGCAGCGGCCTCGCGTGCCAGCCGGTGGTGTTCGTCAGGGTCCGCGCTGCTGTGCGACGGCGAGGCGGTGCGATCCGCCAGCTGCAGGAGCCTCGCCGCGGATGAATCCACCATCTCCTGGTTGACGGTGCCGGCTTCCAGTCCGGCCTGCAGCTCCGCCGGCCCCAATCCGCCGCTGGCGGGCATTTCCAGGTCCAGTCCGGCGTCGAGCGCCGCCGCCCGGTCGGTGACCGCACCCCAGTCGGACATCACCAGGCCGTCGAATCCCCACTCGTCACGCAGGACCGTCTGCAGCAGCCAGGCATTCTCCGCGGCGTGGATGCCGTTGACCTTGTTGTAGGCAGCCATCAGGGTCCACGGGTGTGCGGTCCGAACCACCGTTTCGAAGGCCCGGAGGTAAATCTCGTGCAGGGTGCGTTCGTCCACCGACGCGTCAATCCGCATCCGGTCCGCTTCCTGGTTGTTCGCCGCGAAATGCTTGGGGCAGGCAGCCACCCCCTCGGACTGGAGGGCGCGGATCCAGGCGGCACCCAGCGCGCCGGCGAGCAGCGGGTCTTCGGAAAAGTACTCGAAGTTGCGCCCGCACAGGGGAGTGCGCTTGATGTTCAGTCCCGGCCCCAGCACGACGTCGACATGCGCAGCTGCCGCTTCCTTCGCCGTCGCCGTGCCGAGCCGGGCCAGCAGGTCCGGGTCCCAGGAACACGCGGTGAGGCATTCCGCAGGGAAGCAGGTGGCAGGCAGCGCGTCACCGATTCCGGGTTCCGACTCGCTGCGTGGACGCCGGATACCGTGTGGCCCGTCGGAGAGCACCAGGGGCCGGAGCCCCGCCGCCGGGGCAGCGACGGTGGTCCAGAAAGACGCTCCGGACAGCAGGGCGGGTCTTTCATCCGGCGGGAGGGAAGACACCCGCTCCCGCAGCGAAGCGGCGGACGGCTGGTCAGGTGAGGACATCGGCATGTGCCGGAGTCTAGGTGCCCTCCGCAGCCGGGAGAAGAGCACCGGGCGACAGAAGAGGTGCAGGCACGAAGGACCTGTCGGCGGAACCTGCCCTGCGGCTAGTGTTTCGTTAGCGAACAGCAGCGGAGAACCGAGCCTTCGCGGACGGAGCAGACCAATGATCAGCCAGCTGGACCGTTATCGGCAGATCGCCGAGATCCTCTCCCGCAACGGCCTTGGCTTCCTGGTGTCCGCCCTTGGCCTGGAGGGCAGGCTGCCGTTCCGCCGCCAGCACGCGGCCGAGGCGGGAGGCAAACCCCGCACCCGTCCGGAGTACCTGCGTACGGCCCTCGAGGAGCTCGGTGCCACGTACGTGAAGATGGGCCAGTTGCTCTCCACCCGTCCCGACCTGCTGCCCCCGGACTACCAGAGTGAACTGGCGAAGCTGCAGGATGACGCCGAAGCGGTCCCGTGGCCGCAGATCAAGGACGAGCTGCACCAGGAACTGGGCGGAGACCCGTTGGAGGTCTTCCGGTCCTTCGACACCACGGTCATGGCAAGCGCCTCGATCGGGCAGGTCTATGCCGCCGTCCTGAAGGACGGCACGGAGGTGGTGGTCAAGGTACGCCGGCCCGGGATCGCTGCCCAGGTGGAACAGGACCTGGAAATCCTGCAGAACCTGGCCAACGCGGCCAGCAAACGCTGGGAAGCCGCCCGCGACTACGACCTCACCGGACTGATGGACGAGTTCGCGTCCACGCTTCGCTCGGAGCTGGACTATCTCCAGGAAGGCCGCAACGCGGACCGGTTCCGGGCCAACTTCGAAGACGACGCTGCGATAACCATTCCCTACGTTTATTGGGACCACAGCACCTCCCGTGTCCTGACAATGGACCGGATCCGCGGAATGAAGGTCACGGACGTTGCCGCTCTCGACGCCGCCGGGATCGACCGTCCGGCGCTGGCGGTGGCTGCCTCACGCGTCGAAATGAAGATGGTCTTCGATGACGGGTTTTTCCATGCCGACCCGCACCCGGGAAACCTCTTCGTGGAGCCCGGCGGCCGGGTGGGACTGATCGACTTCGGCATGGTGGGCGAGGTGGACGAGAAGCTGCGCAGCCAGCTGTCTGCCCTGTTCATCGGCATTGTGCGCAAGGATCCGGAGCGGATCACCAATGCGCTGGTCCGGATCAATGCTTCCGGGATGCGGGTGAACCGCGTGAAGCTCAGGATGGACCTTGGTCCGCTGATCCGCCTGTATTCCGGCAAGGACCTGGCGTCGGCACCGGTGGGAACCATCATTACCACCGGGCTGGGCATCCTGCGCACGCACCACATCCAGCTGCCGCGGGAAATGGCGCTGCTGCTGAGGATGCTGATCATGACCGAAGGCATGGGCGAGGTGCTGGATCCCCAGTTCCGGCTCGGCCCCACCCTGGGCCCCTATGCGCGCAGGATGGCACTGCAGCAGCTGAACCCGGTGAACTATGCCCGCAGGCTCGGCCGTGCCGGAACGGAGGTCCTGGAGCTGGGTGCCGAACTGCCGGACCAGGCCCGCCGGCTGCTCAGCACCCTGGAGATCGAGGGGGTGGAGGTCCACCTCCGCGGCGAGGAACTGCTTCCGCTGGTAATGCGGCTGGAGCGCGTGGGAAACCGGCTGGTGGCGGCAATCTTCGCGTCGGCGTTTATTCGTGGAGTGGGGGAGCTGACGCTGGGTGATTCGTCCCGCTGGAAATCGTGGCAGGCACCGCTGATGAGTGCCGGGCTCGCGTCTACGGGGGCGTTGGGCGGATACATCGCCTGGACTTCGCGCCGGGCGCGGCTGCGCGGTATGTGACACTGCGGCAGATGGCACCGCTGCAGACGGCACAGGGCCGGGGCGGGAAAAGTTCCCGCCCCGGCCCTGTTGGCTTGTGCTTGTACTGGTGCTTGCCGTCCCTATGCCGTGGCCGGGCGCACCGGCGCGGCGGCCTTGGCCAGGTTCAGGCCCAGTTCCGCCGTCGGGGTGTGCGCGGTCTCCTTGGCGGTGAGGGCGGAAATGGCGGCGATGGCGCAGATAGTGCCGGTGAATACGCTGGTCACCAGCCATCCGCCGGGCTCCAGTCCGCCGATGGCAGCAACGATGGACGGTGCAAAACCGGCCATCAGGAAGCCGAGCTGCGTGCCGATGGCGAGGCCCGAGAATCGGACCTTGGCGCTGAACATCTCTCCGTAGAACGACGGCCAGACAGCGTTCGCCGCCGCGTAGCCGAAGGAGAAGACCGCCACGGAGAGGGCGAACTGCAGCAGGGTGTTACCGGACTCCATGGACAGCAGGTAGAACGGCATGATCACCGCGCTGGACAGTGCGCCGTAGATGAAGACCGGACGGCGGCCGATCCGGTCGGCCAGCCGGCCGAACAGCGGCTGCGTGAACAGTGCGAAGACGTTGCCGGCCACCACGAGCCAGAGCGTAATGTTCGCGTCCACGTTGCCTACCTCGGTGCCGTACTTGATGGCCAGTGTCCCGTAGACGGTGGAAACCGCTGCAATAAAGGCGCAGCAGATGACCCGCAGTACGTCGCGCCAGTGGTCCTTCAGCAGGACGCCTACCGGCAGCTTCGCGATCTCGTTGCGTTCCTTGGCCTCCGTGAAGGTGGGGGTTTCATGCAGCGAGCGGCGGATGAAGTAGGTGACGACGACAACCACGGCGCTCAGCCAGAACGGAATGCGCCAGCCGATGCCGTATTTGATGTCGTCCGGCAGGGCAACCACGGGGATGAACACCAGTGCGGCAAGGATCTGCCCGCCCTGGGTACCTGTCAGTGTCCAGGACGTGAAGAACGAGCGGCGGTTGTCCGGCGCGTGTTCCAGGGTCATGGAACTGGCACCGGCCTGCTCGCCTGCGGCGGAAAGTCCCTGCATCAGGCGGCAGAAGACCAGCAGGACCGGAGCCCACCAGCCGATCGTATTGAAGTCCGGCAGGCAGCCGATCAGGAAGGTGCTTCCGCCCATCAGCAGGAGGGTGAACATCAGGACCTTCTGGCGGCCCACCCGGTCACCGAAATGCCCGAGAATGACGGCGCCGACCGGACGGGCAATATAGGCGAAGCCGAAGGTGGCGAGCGACATGACGCTGGCCTGGGTGTCGGCGTCCGGGAAGAACACGCGCGGGAAAATGAGCGCGGCAGCGGAACCGAAGATGAAGAAGTCGTAGTACTCGACGGCACTGCCCATAAAGCTGGCAGTGGCGGCCTTGCGCGGGGTCTTGCCCGTTGCTGGTCCAGCGGGGGCGGATGCGTCCATTGCATCTCTCCTGACGTGGGCTGTGGTGGGGGGGGGTACGGAACTCCGGGGCGGTGTGCGCTATACGCACTTGTGTGCATTGTCCGTACGCTTGAAGTAATGTAGCCCACAGCTAAGGGTCCGGCAAGCAGCGGCGCATATGTGTCCTGCGTGTTCGAAAGGCACTGCCGCCCGCACGTAGGCACCGGAAGGAACAGCGCCATGAGCGGCACCGAGGAATCATTCATTGTCGGGTTGATCGGGGAAGGCATCACCGCCTCCCTTACCCCGCCCATGCATGAAAGGGAGGCCGATCACCAGGGGCTCCGGTACATTTACCGGCCGATTGACCTCACTCAGCTGGGCCGCCCGGGCACCGATGTCGGAGCGCTGCTTCGCGCAGGCCGGGACCTGGGTTTCAATGCCTTCAACGTGACGCATCCCTGCAAGCAGCTGGTCCTGGCCGAACTTGATGTCGTGTCGGACGACGCCGAGCGGCTCGGCGCAGTAAACACGGTCCTGATCCGGGACGGCCGGTTCATCGGGCACAACACCGATTTCTCCGGCTTCGGCGGGGCGCTGGCCGGCGGACTTCCGGATGCCGCGCTGGACTCGGTGGTCCAGCTGGGCGTGGGTGGTGCCGGCGCCGCCGTGGCCTACGCCCTCCTCAAAGCCGGAACCGGCGAGCTGACCCTGCTGGACCTGGACCCCGATCGTGCCGCAGAACGCGCAGCCGCGCTGTCCGGGCTTTTCCCGGACCAGCGGATCAGCGCCGGCACGCCCGCTGACCTCCCCGCCGTCCTGCCCGGTGCCGACGGCCTGGTCCATGCCACTCCGGTGGGGATGCATTCCCATCCAGGCCTTGCCGTGGACCTGGACCTGCTCAACTCCTCCCAGTGGGTGGCCGACGTCGTCTACCGTCCGGTGGAAACGGAACTGATCCGCGGCGCCCAGGCGCGGGGCTGCCGGGTGCTGGACGGCGGCCGGATGGCCGTGGGCCAGGCCGTGGATGCCTTTGAACTGATTACCGGCATCCGGCCCGACGCGGCACGGATGCTCGCCCACTTCCACGAACTGATTAGCCAGGGCCGCTGAGGGCCGGGACCGGAGCACCATGCGCACGTCAATTGCCACCGTCTGCCTGAGCGGGACGCTCGAAGAGAAAATGCGGGCCTGCGCCGATGCAGGCTTCGACGGCGTCGAAATCTTCGAACCGGACCTTCTGGTCTCTCCGTCCAGCCCGGAGCAGATCCGCGCCCTGGCGGCCCACCTGGGACTGACCCTGGACCTGTACCAGCCGTTCCGGGACTTTGAAGGCGTCGAGGACCCCCTGCTCGAAGCCAACCTGGACCGCGCCCGGGCAAAGTTCGAACTGATGAACCGCCTCGGGATCGAAACCATGCTGCTGTGCAGCAACGTGGGCACGGCGACCATCGACGACGACGCCGCGGCGGCGGACCAGCTGCGCCGGCTGGGTGAACTGGCGGCCGGCTACGGGGTAAAGGTCGCCTACGAAGCACTCGCCTGGGGACGCTACGTAAATGACTTCGAGCATGCCCAGCGCATAGTGGACCTGGCCGACCACCCGCAGATCGGCACCTGCCTGGACAGCTTCCACATCCTCTCCCGCGGCTGGGACCCGGCCGCGATCGAAAAAATCCCGGCGGAGAAAATCTTCTTCGTCCAGCTCGCCGACGCGCCCGAACTATCCCTCGACGTCCTCTCCTGGAGCCGGCACTACCGGGTCTTCCCCGGTGAGGGCGCGTTCGACCTGGTGCGGTTCATGGCCCATCTGGTCCGCAGCGGCTATGACGGACCGGTGTCCCTGGAGATCTTCAACGACGTGTTCCGGCAGACCGCCGAGGACCGCACCGCGGTGGACGCGATGCGGTCCCTTATCTGGCTGGAGGAGCGCACGGCGTCGTACCTCTTGCAGCACGACGGCAGTGCGCACTATCCGATGTCCCTCGCGACCCTGCCGAGCGTGGCCGAGCCCACCGGGTTCAACTTCGCCGAGGTCAAGGCCGGGAACCCGGACACGGTCTCCGCGCTCCTGCACCAGCTGGGCTTCACCTTCGCCGGGCGGCACCGGACCAAACCCGTGCAGCTGTGGACCTCCGGCACGGCGCGGGTGATCATCAACGGGCAGCAGGCCGGCGGGATGGAACCGGGCATTTCCGCACTCGGGCTGGACGTGCAGGACCCGCAGGCCGCAGCTTCCCGCGCGGTGCAGCTGCGGGCCCGGCCGGTGAGCCGGCGCAGCCAGGCGGATGAGCAGGTGCTCCAGGCCGTGTTTGCCCCGGATTCCACGGAGGTCTTCCTCTGCGAAGCCAACGCCGACGGCACTGCCGCGTGGGCGGACGAGTTCGGACCCGCGGCGACGCCCGGCCCCGGGGAAACCGCCGGGCAACCGCCGCAGCCGCTGATTTCGGCCATTGACCACATCAACCTGTCCCAGCCGTGGCAGCACTTCGACGAAGCGGTGCTCTTCTACGAGTCCACGCTTTCGCTGACCCCTATTGCCTCGCAGGAAGTCCCCAGTCCCATGGGCCTGGTCCGCAGCCAGGTGATGCGCAGCGCCGACGGCGGGGTGCGGCTGGCGTTGAACATTGCTCCGTTGATCGTGGAATCCGGGCCCGGCGGCGCGGAGTACCCCCAGCACGTCGCTTTCACCTCCACCGATCTGGTCGCCACCGCCCGCCAGGCGGCCGAAAGGGGGCTTCGGTTCCTCCCGGTGCCGGCCAATTACTATGAGGACCTGGCAGCCCGCTTCCGGCTTGATCCGGGGTTCCTGGCGGAACTGCAGGGGCTGAACCTGCTCTATGACCGCGACGGCGACGGCGAATTCCTGCACTTCTACACGGGCACCGTGGGCAACGTGTTCTTCGAAGTGGTGGAGCGGCGGGGCGGGTACGAAGGTTACGGTGCACCCAATGCACCCGTTCGGCTGGCCTCCCAGTACCTGGCTTCCCGCGGGGAACCGAAAGCGCGTTAAGTGGAGGGCGCAGACGGCTATTACGTGAAATCGGTTGAGAAGGCCTTCGCCGTGCTGGGCGCCTTCACGCTGAACGTGCCCGAACACACGGTCAGCTCCGCAGCCGCGGCGGCAGGCATCAGCCGGGCTGCGTCGCGCCGGTTCCTCCTCACCCTCCGGGACCTCGGCTACCTGGGCTTTGACGGAACCACTTTCCGGCTGGCGCCGAGGACCCTGGACATCGGGTCCTCGTTCCTGGCGCATCTTTCCCTGCCGCACGCCGCCGAGCCGCACCTGAAGCAGCTCTCCGTTGACCTGGGCGAGACAACGTCGCTCTGCATCCTGGACGGGACCGACGTCGTCTATGTTTCGCGGATCACTTCCCCCCGGCTGGTGCGGGTGGCGGTCAACGTCGGGACCCGGTTCCCGGCCTGGGCCACTTCGATGGGCAGGGTGCTGCTGGCGTCCCTGCCCGAGGCGGAGCAGGAAGCCTATTTCAGCACCGTGGAACTGATGCCTTACACCGCGCGCACCGTCCGCACCATCCAGGAGCTGAGGGCGTCCGTTCGGGAGACCGGCGAGCGGGGCTGGTCACGGGTGGCTGATGAGTTGGAGGACGGCCTGCGGGGCGTGGCCGTTCCGGTCCGCAGCGGCGACGGCACAGTGGTCGCGGCCGCCAACGTGTCGCTGCAGCTGCACAGCGCCGAACGCGTGGAGGAGACCGTGCTTCCGCCGCTGCGCGCCGCCGCAGACCGGATAGGCCGGGACCTGGGCTAGTCGCTGTACTCGGTGGCCTTGTAGATACTCAGGCCCAGCGCCGCGGCAACCTGGGCCACCGCACGCTGTGCCTTGACGCTGTTGCCCACCTCGTCCAGCGGCGGCGCAAACCCGGCAATCGCCAGCTTGCCGGGCATGATGGCCAGGATGCCCCCGCCCACGCCGGACTTTCCCGGCAGTCCCACGCGGTAGGCCCAGTCACCGGAGGCGGTATACATCCCTTCCATGGTCATCTCGGCCAGCATGGCCGGGATGTTGGCAGCCTGCACCACCCGGTCCCCGCTCAAGGGATTGATTCCCTTGTTGGCGATGGTGGCTCCCATGGCCGCCAGGTCACGGGCGGTGACGAGGGTGGAGCACTGCCGGGTATACACATCACACGCTTCCATCGGATCCGAATACATGGTGCCGCCCGAGTACAGCAGCCAGGCAATCGCCCGGTTGTGGAAGTTGGTGGACTGCTCGGAGTTATTCACCTCGTCACTCAGCGTGATTCTCCGGCCGGCAAATGCGCTCTGGACCTGCAGGATCGCCTCCCACCGATCCTCGGCGTTGTCGCCGGGAATCAGGGAAACCGTGGACATGGCTCCGGCATTGACCAAGGGCGAAACCGGTGTGTCACCGTGCAGCGCAACGGAAATCACCGAGTTGAACGGCTCCCCGGTAGGATCCGCACCGACCTTTTCCTGGAAGGTTTCCAGCCCCACCTGTTCCATGGCCCACGCCATGGAGAACACCTTGGAAATGGATTCCAGGGCAAATTCGAAGCCTGTGTCACCGGCTTCGAACAACGCTCCGTCCGCGGTCATCACGCAAATCCCGAAGAGGTCCGGGTTCACGGACGCCAGGTACGGGATGTAGCTGGCGTTCCTGCCCCCGGAGTCGTTTCGGTGGTCTGCGTACGCCGTCCGGACCGCCGATTCAATTGCGGTGTCATCGAGTGTCATACCGCCGTGCTCCCGCCGTGCCCGCCGCCGTCGTCGTGCGAGAACATCACCGGCGAACCGGAGGATTCCGCTTCCCTGGTCAACTGTTGGGTGGAAACACTGGACTCCGAGACCGTCCCGGGATGCGAATGCTCAATCTGCCACGTGAACGGAACGAACTCGCTGGTCCGGTCCCGCCAGTGCGGCTTGCGGAAGGCATAAATAAGGAACGGCAGGATGACCATCACCACAGCCCCGCCCACAAGGATGCCCACGTAGACTTCCGGGGATCCTACGGAAATCTGGTCGGGCGGGATGAAGCTGAAGGCGAAAGCCATCAGTGAACCGAGGAAACCCACGCCGCCGATAATCCACATGCCGACGTCGCCTCCGGGCACCCGGTAGGGCCGCGGACGGTTCGGCTGGCTGTAGCGCAGGTAAATCGCGGCAGCGAACATCAGCATGTACATGATGAGGTACAGGATCACCGTCAGCTGGCTCAGGATCTGGTAGGCGGCCTGAACCGAGGGCAGCACTACGTAGGTCAGTCCCAGGCCGGTGACCATAAAGGCCTGGAAGAACAGGATGTGGGTGCCCATTCCATTCTTGTTGGTGTGCTGCCAGAAGCGGGGGAGGTAACCTGCCTTCGCCACGGCAAGCATGCCCATTGACGGACCTGCCACCCAGGTCACTACGCCGGCGAGGACGCCGATCAGCAGCATAAACGCGACTATGGGTCCAGCCCAGCCAATGCCGGCCCATTCAAACATGTCGTTGTAGGAGGTCAACAGGCTCTGGGTGAGGTTGATATCGGCCTGGGGCACCACGAACGCGATGGCCAGGGTTCCCAGCACGAAGATGATGACGGTCCCTGCCGCCGCGGTCAGCACGGCGATCGGGTAGTCGCGGGTGGGGTTCTTGACCTCTTTGACGTGGATCGCGTTCATTTCCATGCCGGCGTAGAAAAGGAAAATCGACGCCGCGAGCACCACGTTGGAGAAGTTGCCGAAGTCGGGAATGAGTTCGCCCCAGCCCAGCTGGATCTGCGGGGTGTTACCGGCAAAGAAATAGGAGAAGCCAAGGACGATCAAGATGGCCGCCGGAATGATGGTTCCGATGATGCCGCCCCACTGGCTTACCCGGGAGAAGGCCTTCGCACCGCGGAAGGCAATGAACGTGGCCAGCCAGTAGACCACCAGGACCACCGCGAGGACGAAGAGCTTGTTTCCTGCGAGTTGCGCGTCAAGGTTCTGGTTGTCCCCGGTGTAGGCCAGTGACACAGCGCCGAACGTCAGCACGGTGGGGAACCAGATGGTCACCTCGATGAAGAGCATGAACATGGCCAGGAAGGCCCACCGCGGCCCGAACGCCTCGCCGACCCATCGGAAGACGCCGCCCGTCTCCGGCCATCCAGTGGCCAGCTCCGCGGCCACGAGGGAGACCGGAATCAGGAAGACGACGGCGGCCAGGACATAGTAGAAAATCGAGCTCAGGCCGTACTCGGCCTCCGACGGAAGCCCGCGGAGGCTGACCACGGCCACAATGTTCATCACCGCCAGGGCGCCGATGGTGATCTGGGCATTCTGCTTCGATTTCGCCCGCTGCTGATCCGCTGCGGGGGAATTTGCTGCCTTCGAATCGCTCATTTAGGCCACCTCCTCGATTAGTGATGGAATCCGGGACGCTCCGCCTCGCGAGGCATCGGGGCACTCAGCTGATCCAGGTACGTGGTTTCCCGTCGGATATCCGCCAGCAGTTTCTCTGCCAGGTCCATACTCAGCCCGTTGCGGACCACAATCCGTTCCACCGTCAGGTTCGAGAGGTTGTCCGGCAGGGGATAGGCGGGCACGAGCCACCCCCTGGTGCGGAGCCGCTCCGCCAGGTCATACAGGTTCCACTTGTCCGTGTATCCATCTTTCAGCCGCCAGGCGAACACCGGGATGTCGGAGCCGTCGTTCCACAGTTCGAAGGGGCCCAGCTCAGCGATCGCGCCGGACAGGTGCAGCGCAACGTCCTGCGAGGCCTGCTGGATCCGTGCATAGCCGTCGCGGCCCAGGCGCAGGAACAAGTAAAACTGCAGGACCACCTGTGCACCGGGGCGCGAGAAGTTCAGGGCAAAGGTCGGCATATCGCCGCCGAGGTAGCTCACGTAGAAAATCAGGTCCTCCGGAAGCCACTGCCGTTCCCGCCAGACCACCCAGCCGAGCCCCGGATAGACCAGGCCGTATTTATGGCCGGAAGTGCTGATCGAGTGGACCCGTTCCAGCCGGAAGTCCCACTCCAGGTCCTGTTGGATGAACGGCGCGATCATGGCGCCGGACGCCCCGTCCACGTGGATGGGAATGTCGAGGCCGGTGGAGGCCTGGATCTCGTCCAGCTTGGCCGCGATCTGCTTTACCGGCTCATACATGCCGGTGTAGGTCACGCCCATGATGGCGACGACGCCGATGGTGTTTTCATCGACATAGTTCTCCAACTCGAAGCCGTCCAGGCATTTGTGCTCTTCACTGATGGGCACCAGCCGCGGCTCGACGTCGAAGTAGTTGCAGAACTTCTCCCAGCACACCTGGACCGCGGAACTCATCACCAGGTTCGGCTTATCAGTAGGCTTTCCCTCGCTGCGGCGCCGATGCTGCCAAAGCCGTTTGAACGCCAATCCGCCCAGCATGCAGGCTTCGGAGGAACCGACCGTCGAGGTGCCGATGGAGTTCTCCGGGGAGGGGGAATGCCACAGATCGGCGAGGATCCGCCAGCAGTTCTGCTCAATCTGCGCAGTCTGCGGGTATTCGTCCTTGTCGATCATGTTCTTGTCGAACGTCTCGCTGTAGAGCCGGTTCGCGTGGTCGTCCATCCAGGTGCTGACAAACGTCGCCAGGTTCAGGCGTGCGTTGCCGTCCAGCATGGTTTCGTCATGGACAATCTGGTATGCCGTTTCCGGCAGCATTTCACCATCATTCAGCCGGAATTTCGGAGCGGCAGTCTCCTCGCCCGGCCGGGCAAAAAGCGGATTGACGGAAAGCGAATCAGGATTTTTCTGCACCATTTTGGAAGCCTCTCATCGACAATATGCCAACCGGCAGCAGGCCGTAGTGAACGGCGGTGGGTCCCCCCAAGGCTGCGCGCAGGAAAAACTCTACGCGCGGCAAATACCCGGTGCTAGGTTTGGTGCGGTTTACACGGCCCGGGGCCCAAAACGGCGGTAAAGGCAGTGTCCGGCAGCGCTTTTTCCTGGTCTTTCATTGAGGGCCGGCCCGTGCCGGACGTACCCTTGCCGGACCGCTTATTCCTGCCCGGCTCCCGCGCTCCAACGCCGCCGGACCGGGCAATCGAGAAGGAGATATCCATGGCTTCCCTTGCACGGCGCGAGCGTTTTGAACTGCCGGACCAGGTCCGTAAATTCTTCGAGGGGGACTGGGAGGTCCCTGCCTTCCCCGTCGAGGAATACCAGGACGGCTCGGCCATGGTGATCCGGGCCGAACTGCCCAACATCAATCCGGAACAGGACCTGGACGTCACGGTGAGCGACGGGGTCCTGCATATCAAGGGGGAACGGAAGGAAAAGACGGAGCACAAGGGACGGCACGGCTACCGTTCCGAGTTCCGTTACGGGTCATTCACCCGCGAAATAGCACTGCCGTCCGGAGCCAGCCAGGACAATGTCACGGCTACCTACAACGACGGCGTGCTGGAGGTGCGTGTGCCGGTCCCCGAGGTTGGACCATCGTCAACCAAGGTTCCCATCTCGCGGGGCTAGGGCGGCCGCCGAGCTGAAGCCGAAGGAACCGCATGACTGAACGGCCAGCAGCACGCAAGGGCGCGCGGACGTTCCCGGACTGGCTGGTCATTGCCACGCTGGGCTGCGGCGGCATAGTGGTCTCGCTCGAAAAAACCGCGGTGGTTCCGCTGCTGCCGGAATACCCCCGGATCTTCGGAGTCACCTCCGACGACGTGTCCTGGCTGGTCACCGTCACGCTGCTCTCCGCAGCGGTGGCAACCCCCATCGTCTCCCGGCTCGCGGACATGTACGGCAAACGCCGGATGCTGCTGGTGGCCATGGCCCTGATGGTTGCCGGCGCTTTCACGGCCTCCATCGGCGGGACCTTCACGTGGGCCCTGGTCGGCCGCGGGCTGCAGGGCCTTGCCGGTGCGGTGATACCGGTGGGGATCAGCATCCTGCGGGAAACCCTGCCGCAGAAGAAGATCGCCGGCGCCGTTGCGCTGATGAGTGCCAGCTTCGGCATCGGCAGCGCCCTGGGGCTGCCGCTTGCCGGGCTGGTCTATGCACGGTTGGGCTGGCAGGGCACCTTTTGGGTGGTGGGAGTGATTGGCGCGTTGGTGATTGCCGCCGTCGTCGTCTTTGTTCCGGAGTCGAAGGTCCGCAACCCGGCACCGTTTGACTACGTCGGGGCCCTGCTGCTGTCGGCCGCCATGACCGCCGTATTGCTGGCCATTACCAAGGGCGGGGTCTGGGGCTGGACCAGTTACCCGATCCTGGGCCTTTTTGCCGCCGCCGCCGTCTGCTTCGCACTGTGGTTTCCGGCGGAGCTGCGCAACGGACAGCCCCTGGTGGACCTGCGGACATCCGCCCTCCGCCCGGTCCTGCTCACCAACATCGGAGCCGTCCTGGTGGGCTTTTCCATGTACGCGAACATGCTGGTCACCACGCAGCAGCTGCAGCTCTCGAAGGAGACCGGCTATGGCTTCGGGCTGAGCGTGCTCGCGGCCGGCCTCACCATGATCCCGTCGGGGCTGGCCATGGTGGCGGCTTCCCCGGTCTCGGCGCGCATCACCAACACGTACGGAGCCAAGGTCACGCTGGTGACCGGCTGCACCGTTATGGCTGCGGGGTATCTGGCACGCATCCTCTTCGTGCACACGGTTCCTCAAATCAT
Source organism: Arthrobacter sp. zg-Y844 (assembly GCF_024385465.1). GTDB lineage: Bacteria > Actinomycetota > Actinomycetes > Actinomycetales > Micrococcaceae > Arthrobacter_B. Next base: position 494,302 of record NZ_JANFLS010000002.1, on the reverse strand, counting down.
CACCGGGGCCGTGATCGTGTCCATCGGCACGGCAATCTCCATGGCCGCCATGCCCACCATCATCATGAGCAACGTCCCGCTCACCGACACAGCGGCAGCCAACGGCCTGAACACCCTGCTCCGGTCCGTAGGCACCTCCACCTGCAGCGCAGCAGTGGCCACTATCCTGGCCTCGCTGACAATAACCATCGGCGGCAGCAGCTTCCCCGGACTGGACGCGTTCCGGACCATTTTCGTGTTGGCCGGTCTGGCGGCACTGGCCGCCGCCGGCGTCGCCTGCCTGATTCCCCGGTCCCGCCGGCACGAGGCCACGCACCCGGACCTGCACGCCGACGGCGGACAACGGCAGCCGCAACCGGAGGAAAAGCGGGAGATCATGGTCAGCGGACGGCTGCTGTCGGCCGCTGACGGCAGGCCGGTGGGCCGGGGCACCGTCACTGTGCTGGACAGCGGTGGCAGTCCGGTGGACTGGGACCGCACGGACCAGGACGGCGGCTATGCCGTCCTGCTTCCCGGCGAGGGACAATACGTCATGGTTGCGAGCCAGGCCAGCTGGCTGCCGGTTTCGGAAGTGCTGGCCATCCGGGGTGCGGCGGTACATCACGACCTCCATTTCCGCCGGCCGCTGGCCCTCACGGGACGGATCCGGCATGCCGGCCGCGCCGTCGCTGATGCACTCGTGATCCTGGTCCGGCCGGGCGGAGAGGTAGCAGCCTCGGCCCGTTCAGACGGCAGGGGGAACTACGAGCTGCCCCTGCCCGGATCCGGTGAGTATGTCCTTAGCGTCATTGAACCGGATGCCCGGACCACCCACACCCGGACCGTGGTCCTCCCGGCGCCGGACACCGTGATCGACGTGGAACTCGGAGGACGGGAACCGCACACCGGCCTCAGGATCTGACCGGGCCGCCCATCAGCGAGACCAAGGGCACATCTGCCGCTTTGGTACGCGCCTGTCCAAGCGCATACGATCAATCTGGCGTAAAGCGGGCGTCGGCAGCCAAACACGTGCCGAGCTATGTCCCGCTGCGCGGATTCTTTCACTCGTCTTTAGTTAGGGTATGCGGTGGACCTCACCCTCATGGTCGCGCTGGTGATCGCGCTAGCACTATTCTTCGACTTCACCAACGGTTTTCATGACACCGCCAATGCGATGGCTACCCCCATCGCAACCGGTGCCATCAAGCCCAAAACGGCCGTCGCCCTGGCGGCCGTGCTCAACCTGGTAGGTGCCTTCCTCTCCACGGAGGTAGCCAAAACCATCTCCGGCGGACTCATCAAGGAAGGTGAGGGCGGGATCCAGATTACCCCCGTCATGATCTTCGCCGGCCTGATGGGCGCCGTCATCTGGAACCTGATCACCTGGCTGCGGGGACTGCCGAGCAGTTCCTCCCACGCCCTGTTCGGCGGGCTGATCGGTGCCGCGATTGTCGGCGCCGGATTCGGTTCGGTGGATTACTCCGTGCTGATGTCCAAGGTTGTCCTGCCTGCGCTGATCGCTCCGTGCATCGCCCTGTTCGTGGCTTATCTCGCCACCAAGCTGGCGTACCGGATCACCCGCCGGCATGATCCCGATTCGGGCAACAAGCTGCCCCGCAAGCGCGGCGGCTTCCGCTACGCCCAGATCTTCTCCTCCTCCCTGGTCGCCCTGGCCCACGGCACCAACGACGCCCAGAAGACGATGGGTGTGATCACCCTTGTCCTGGTTGCCGGCGGCCTGCAGACCTCCGGCACCGGCCCCGCCCCCTGGGTCGTTGCAGCCTGTGCCATTGCCATTGCCGCCGGAACCTACGCCGGCGGCTGGCGCATCATCCGCACCATGGGAACCGGCCTGACCGAGGTCAAGCCGGCACAGGGCTTTGCTGCCGAAACCAGTACGGCCGCTGCCATCCTGGCCTCGTCCCACCTGGGCTTCGCACTGTCCACCACCCAGGTCGCCTCCGGCTCCGTCATCGGTTCAGGCCTGGGCCGCAAGGGCGCCGAGGTCCGCTGGGGCACCGCAGGGAAGGTCGGTGCCGGCTGGCTCCTCACGCTTCCCGCTGCCGCCGTCATGGGTGCCATTGCGGCGCTCATCGCGTCCATCGGCACTGCAGGTGTGGTTGCAATCTCCATCCTCGGCACCCTCACCATCCTGGGCATCTTCCTGTGGTCCCGCCGCAGCCCGGTGAACCACGACAACGCCGTCAGCGACATTGAAAATGCCGGCGAAGTAGTCCGCATCAAGAAGCGCCGCGGCAAGAACAACCGCAAGGGCAAGAACGGCAGCACCGGCAAGAACAACAACTCCGGTAAGAGCGGAAGCACCGCTGCCGGGGTCAAGGTCAAGGAAGGTTCCAAATGAACATCCACTGGATGGACTACCTGACGGTCTTCGGCGTCACGCTTCTCGCCGCACTGACCGTGGTCTGCATCTATTCGTTCGGGGTTCGCCTGTACGCGGTCTCGCTCGATGCTGAGACCGGTTCCACCCCGCGCAACCGCGTCGCCCTGGCAAAGGCCGGAGCGTTCACCTGCTTCGCACTTAGCGCCGCAGCGGTACTGTTCGGGATTTACCTGATTGTCCCGGCGCTGCACGGCTAGGCTTTCAGAAACACTAAAAGGCCCGCAGGATCATTTGATCCTGCGGGCCTTTTACGTTGGTGGTGCCTAGTTCTGCAACGCCGGGTCCGGGGCGTAGAACGGGTAATCCGTGTAGCCCTCGGGTCCGAAGGAGTAGAACGTCGTTGCGTCCGGGGTGTTCAGCGGCAGGTCTTCCTGCCAGCGGCGCGCGAGGTCCGGGTTGGCGATGGCCGGACGGCCGACAACGACGGCGTCGCCCAGTCCGTCGTCCATCATGGCCAGGGCTTCCTCGCGGGTGGTGAGGGGGCCGAAGCCCGTGTTGAGCAGCACCTTGCCGCCGAAGCGGGTGCGGAGGGCCTGGACCAGCTCGCCGGCGGGATCACGGTGCAGGATGCTCAGGTACGCGAGGCCGAGCGGTGCTACGGCATCCAGCAGGACGCCGTACGTGGCAAGCACATCCTCCGGGTCCATCTCCAGGCAGCCCTGCACATTGTGTTCGGGCGAAATGCGCAGGCCAACCCGGTCGGCGCCGATTTCGGCCGCCACGGCGGAAAGGGTTTCAATGACGAACCGTGCACGGTTTTCGGGGCTTCCGCCGTAGTTGTCCGTGCGCTGGTTCGCCGTCGGGGAGAGGAATTCATGCAGGAGGTAACCGTTCGCTCCGTGCAGCTCCACGCCGTCGAACCCGGCGTCCACCGCTGCCCTGGACCCGCGCACGAAGTCCGCGGTCACAGACGCCAGTTCTTCGGTTTCCAGTGCACGCGGCACTGTGTACGCCTGCTTGCCGTCATAGGTGTGGGACATGCCGTCCATGCCCACGGCACTCGGGGCTACGGGGTCCACGCCGCCGTTGATGTTCGGATGGGTCACCCGGCCGGCGTGCATGACCTGCGCGACAATCCGGCCGCCGGCTTCATGCACGGCGTCGGTGACCCGGCGCCAGCCTGCCAGCTGCTCGGGGTCCACGAGCCCGGGCTGTCCGGGGAATCCCTGCCCTTCACGGCTGGGATACGTTCCTTCGCTGACGATCAGGCCGAGCGAGGCGCGCTGGCTGTAGTGCTCAACCATCATCGGGCCCGGGATGCCGTCGCGTCCGGCCCGCTGGCGGGTCAGCGGTGCCATCACGAGGCGGTTGGACAGTTCAAGGCTGCCGGCGGTCATCGGGGAAAACAGGTTCACTAAGTAACTCTTCCTATCGATTGCCGCTGCCCGCGCCTGCATAGGCAGCGCTGACAGCGGCAGTGTGGGTTCATAGGCGCAACCCGGTACCCCGCCAACCTATTCCGCGGGCGACGCCGACTGTGGCGCAGCCCATACCCGTCCGGCCGCCGGCTGGCTACCATGGCGGCATGGTGCGGACTGTGTACTACGCCTCGGTTTCCCTTGACGGATTCACCGCCGACGACGACGCCGGCCCGCCGGAGGACCACCGGTTCCGGGTGGCCGAATCACCGGCGAACGCCGGTGCCGTGGTGATGGGGGCGGGGACCTACGGCCGGCTGCAGCGGCAGGTAGGGGAGGGCGGCGCCGACGCGTGGGACTGTCCGCCCGGGCCTGTCTGGGTCTACACACATCACGAGTTTCCCGCCGTCGCCGGAGCGGACATCATGTTTGTCCGCGGTCCGGTGGAGGAGTTCGCGGCGGACATCGCGGACTCGGCCAACGGCGGGGACGTCTGGCTGCGGGGTGTGGATCTGGCGGGCCAGTACCTGCACCACGGACTGCTGGACGAACTGCGCCTGGTGGTGCATCCGGTCCTGCTCGGCAGTGGCCGGCCGCTGCTGCCCCTCGCCGCGGAACGGCCGGCGCTGCTGCTCAGCGCCCGGCCGTCCGCCGACGGCAGCGTACGGCTGTGTTACGGGATCCACGCCGGGCAGGAGCCCTAGCGGGACTCCCGGATCATGTTCGTGATGCGTGCCGTGGAGAGCCTGCGGCCGTCCTCGTCGGTCATAACCACTTCGTGCGTGGTGAGGGTGTTGCCCAGGTGCACGGCCGTGGCCGTTCCGGTGACCAGCCCTGAGGACGCGGACCGGTGGTGCGTGGCTCCGATTTCTATTCCCACGGCGTGCCGCCCGGGTCCGGCATGGATACCGGCTCCGAAGGAGCCGAGGGTCTCGGCGAGGACCAGGTGCGCGCCGCCGTGGAGGATGCCTGCCACCTGTTCGTTGCCCTCCACCGGCATGGTGGCCACCAGCCGGTCCGCCGACATCTCGAGGAAACGGATGCCCATCTTCGCCACCAGCCGGCCCACGCCGTGCGCGGACAGCCAGTCATGCATCTCTTCCGGGACACCGGCGTCGATAAGTTCCTGCTTGTAGGGGTTGGTGTCCGCCTGATGGCCGGAAGGGCCCGGCGTGAAAATCTCGCTCATGGCAACTAGGCTTGCATTTGTGAGTGAATCTACCAAACTGGCTACGACCCCCCTTAGCAGCAACATTAACGGCGACATTAACGGCAACACGGGAGACGACGGCAAAAGCAGCGTTGATAACGGCGGGACCGCCGTCGAAACCCCGGGCACCCCGGGTGCAGCGCCCGTTTCCCTGGGAACCGTGAACGCCGGGGGACACAACCGGCTGCTGGTGATTGACGGACACTCCATGGCATTCCGGGCCTTCTACGCGCTCCCGGCCGAGAACTTCTCCACCGACACCGGCCAGCACACCAATGCCGTCTACGGTTTCACCTCCATGCTGATCAACCTGATCAAGGAGGAGAAGCCCACTCACGTGGCCGTGGCCTTCGACCTGGACACGCCTACGTTCCGGTCTGAGGAATACACCGAATACAAGGGCGGCCGGAACAAGACGCCCGAGGAGTTCCACGGGCAGATCGACCTGATCATCAAGGTCATGGAAGCCATGCGCATTCCCACACTGTCCATGGACGGCTACGAAGCGGACGACATCCTTGCGACGCTGGCCGAGAAGGCGTCCGCCCTCAACTGGGACGTCATGGTTGTCTCGGGGGACCGGGATGCCTTCCAGCTGGTGGATGACCACGTCACGGTGTTCTACCCCAAGAAGGGTGTTTCCGACCTGCCGCGCATGGACGCCGCAGCCGTGGAAGCAAAATACCTGGTTCCCCCGGACAAGTACTCAGACCTCGCTGCCCTGGTGGGCGAGAGCGCGGACAACCTGCCCGGCGTCCCGGGTGTGGGTCCCAAGACCGCTGCGAAGTGGATCAAGCTTTACGGCGGGCTGGAGGGCATCCTCGAGAACCTGGACTCCATCAAGGGCAAGGTCGGCGATTCCCTGCGCGAGAACATCGAGGACGTCAAGCGGAACCGGCGCCTGAACCGCCTCCTGCGGGACCTGGACCTGCCGGTGGACCTCGAGGCCATGGCCGCCCAGCGGCCGGACCGGGAGGCCATTGAGGAACTCTTTGACGCCCTTCAGTTCAACGCGCTGCGCAAGCGGCTCTTCGACGTCTACGGGGAAGATGAGGGCGAGGCCGCCGCGCACGCCGAAGTGCCCGCCCCTGAACACAGCATCATCACCGATGCCGGGGAACTGGACAGCTGGTTCCGTGCCGCCAACCAGGCCCGCACTGCCGTGCAGTTGGTGACGGAGGGTGCCGCCGGGGCACGCGACGTCGTCGGCATTGCCCTGGTGACGGACGCATCGGCCGCCTACGTGCCGCTCACCGAGCTCGACAGCGCCGCCGAGCAGGTGCTGGCGGACTGGCTGGCAGACCTTGACGCGCCCAAGGTGGTCCACGATTTCAAGGAGGCTTACAAGGCACTGGCTGCCCGCGGCCTCCACCTGGCCGGCGAGGTCGATGACACCGCCATCTCCGGCTACCTGATCCAGCCGGACCGCCGCAGCTATGAGCTGGCGGACCTGGCGCAGTACCACCTGAAGATGAACATTGTGCCCGCGGCGGCCGCCAGCAACCAGCTGGAACTGTCCCTCGGGGACGAAGACGCGGCAACACCCGCCGTGTCCAAGGCGTTTGCCGCCCTGCGGCTGAGCGAGCACTTCGCCGGCCAGCTCGTGGAGCGCGGCGCCAACCAGCTCCTCGGCGGACTGGAACTGCCGCTGTCCGAGGTCCTCGCGGAAATGGAACTCGCCGGCATTGCGGTGTCCTCGGAGAAGCTGGACCGGCTGCTGGACGATTTCAGCGCCACCATCACCCGCGCGAGCGAGGAAGCCTTCCGGATCATCGGCAAGGAGATCAACCTCGGCTCCCCGAAGCAGCTGCAGGCCGTCCTCTTCGACGAACTCGGCCTGCCGAAGACCAAGAAGATCAAGACCGGGTACTCCACCGACGCCGATGCGCTGACGGACCTGATCGTGAAGACCGGACATCCGTTCCTGGAGCAGCTGCTCGCCTTCCGCGACGCGTCCAAGCTGCGCTCCACCGTCGAGGGCCTGCGGAAGTCCGTTGCCGACGACGGCCGCATCCATACCACTTACGCCCAGACAGTGGCCGCCACCGGACGGCTGTCCTCAGTGAACCCGAACCTGCAGAACATCCCGATCCGATCCGAAGAGGGCCGCCGCATCCGCGAGGTCTTCGTGGTCGGCGAAGGCTACGATTCGCTGCTCACCGCGGACTACTCGCAGATCGAAATGCGGATCATGGCCCACCTCTCCGGCGACGAAGGGCTGATCGCCGCTTTCCAGGCGGGCGAGGACCTGCACCGGTTCGTCGGGTCCCACGTGTTCAACGTGGCCCCCGAAGAGGTCACCAGCGCCATGCGGTCCAAGGTCAAGGCGATGTCCTACGGACTGGTCTACGGCCTGAGCTCCTTCGGCCTGTCCAAGCAGCTGGCCATCCCGGTGGACGAGGCCCGGACCCTGATCCGTGACTACTTCGAGCGGTTCGGTGCCGTGCGTGACTACCTGCGCGGCGTCGTCGAGCAGGCCCGCAAGGACGGCTTCACCTCCACCATCGAGGGCCGCCGCCGTTACCTGCCGGACCTGTCCAGCGACAACCGGCAGCTCCGCGAAATGGCCGAACGGGCCGCACTCAATGCCCCCATCCAGGGATCCGCGGCGGACATCATCAAGAAGGCCATGCTCGGCGTGGACAGCGAGCTGAAGGCGCAGGGGCTGAAATCCCGGATGCTGCTGCAGGTCCATGATGAACTGGTCCTCGAAGTCGCCGCCGGGGAGCGGGACGCGGTGGAGAAGCTGGTGCGGGAGCAGATGGGTTCCGCGGCGGACCTGTCCGTTCCGCTGGATGTCTCCGTCGGCGAGGGGATCAGCTGGCACGAGGCCGGGCACTAGGCACTACCGCCGAAACTGCCGCCTAGACACAGGGGGAACCATGGATACGGACCACAGCACGGACAGCACGGACAGCACCGCGGACGGGCTGCGGTTCGCTTCCTTCCCCGCCGGCTACGACGCCGCAGACCCGGGCAAGGCCGACGAGCGGACCGCCAGGTGGTTCGACGCCGTCAACCTGGGTTTCCACGAGGCCCGCACCAAAGCGGAGGGGCTGCCCGCCCAAGTGGACGGCTACCGGCGGGACGGCCGCGTCCTGACCGCGGTGTACGACGACGGCCTGCCGGAGTATGCCTGGGATCCGGCCGTGCCTGTGGCCACCTACGGGACCATGGTCAATGACCTGAACGTCGGGGGAAGCGAACTGCTGCCCGCGCACCTGGTCACGGCAGTCACCGTCCGTCCCACGCACCGGCGCCGGGGCATCCTGCGGCGGATGATTACCGCGGACCTCACCCGGGCCAAAGACTCCGGCCTGGCGGTGGCCGCCCTCACCGCGTCGGAAGCAACCATTTACGGGCGCTTCGGGTTCGGGGCCGCCACCTCCACCGCCGGCGTCGAACTGGACACCCGCGGCGGCCTCGAATTCGCTGCCCCGCCGCGCGGCAGTATCGCGATTGCCGACGCCGACAAGCTCCGGGGGCTGGCGCCGGAAATCTTCCGGGCCCATCTGGAACGCACCTTCGGCGCCCTGGGCCGGCAGCATGCGTACGCCATGCGTGCCGCGGGAGAGTGGAGCGGGGAAAACACGCAACCGGACCTGGCCGTGCGCGGTGTTCTCCGGTACAACGCAGACGGCGTCCCGGACGGCTATGCGGCCTACAAGTCGCTGGGCTGGCAGAACGAGCCGCACACAGTGAAGGTCACCGACCTGGTGGCGGCCAGCGACGAGGCCTACCGCGAACTCTGGCGCTACCTCGGATCCATTGACCTGGTGGACCGGCTGTCCTTCTCCGAGGCCCCGGTGGAGGATCCGCTGCCGTGGATGCTGACTGACCGCCGGCGGTACAAGGTAAAGCACGTCGAGGACGTCCTGTGGCTGCGGATCCTTGACCCCGTTGCCGCACTTGCTGCCAGAGGATACTTCGGTGACGGCACGGTAGTGCTCGACGTCGACGATCCGATGGCGCTGGCAGCGGGGAGTTTCGTGCTCGAGGTACGCGGCGGCGTCGGAACCGTGCGTCCGGCCGCAGCCGGAAAAGAAGCGGACACGCCGCGGGTGCAGCTGACTGCGGCGGCACTCGGTTCCCTGTATCTGGGGGCAGTGAGTGCGCGGACGCTGGCGGCAGCCGGGTCGGTGCAGGCCGGGGAAGCGGCCCTGGGCGTCCTGGACGAGCTGTTTTCGGCCGGACCGGCGCCTTACTGCAGCACGCATTTCTAATCACCTGAGTGGCAGTCGCGTATTTTTCAGCCACGGACCGGCAGTTCCCTTTGACCTGCGTTGGCGGGTCCGGCTAGACTGATCGGGCGCGTAATAGCGCAAGTTATAACCAATCCTGTCCATCTCCGGGCAAACAAGCTGTTCGTCTTCGGCACTTTCGTGCCTTCGGCATTCACTTGGGCAAGTATCTTGCCTGCGGGGGCCACCCGGCCCAACCGCCGGTTAGTGGAAACCAGTCCGGAATACAAAACAACTTCCACATCGGAGTCCCAACTACATGACCATCACCACCAACGAGAAGTCCGGTACCCCGCAGGTCGCCATCAACGACATCGGTACTGCCGAGGACTTCCTCGCCGCGATTGACGCAACGATCAAGTACTTCAACGACGGCGATCTCGTCGAAGGTACCGTTGTCAAGGTTGACCGCGACGAGGTCCTGCTCGACATCGGTTACAAGACCGAGGGTGTCATCCCTTCCCGCGAGCTTTCCATCAAGCACGACGTTGATCCCGGAGACGTTGTCTCCGTTGGCGATCAGGTCGAAGCCCTGGTGCTCACCAAGGAAGACAAAGAAGGCCGTCTGATCCTCTCCAAGAAGCGTGCTCAGTACGAGCGTGCCTGGGGCGACATCGAGAAGGTCAAGGAAGAAGACGGCGTCGTTACCGGTACCGTCATCGAGGTTGTCAAGGGTGGTCTTATCCTCGACATCGGGCTGCGCGGCTTCCTGCCGGCATCCCTCGTGGAGATGCGTCGCGTCCGCGACCTGGCTCCGTACATCGGTCAGCAGATCGAAGCCAAGATCATCGAGCTGGACAAGAACCGCAACAACGTTGTTCTGTCCCGCCGTGCCTGGCTCGAGCAGACCCAGTCCGAGGTTCGTTCCACGTTCCTCAACAAGCTGGAAAAGGGCCAGGTTCGTCCCGGCGTTGTTTCCTCCATCGTCAACTTCGGTGCATTCGTGGACCTTGGCGGCGTAGACGGCCTCGTCCACGTTTCCGAGCTGTCCTGGAAGCACATCGACCACCCCTCCGAGGTTGTCGAAGTTGGCCAGGAAGTCACCGTTGAGGTTCTGGAAGTTGACCTTGACCGCGAGCGTGTCTCCCTGTCGCTGAAGGCTACGCAGGAAGATCCGTGGCAGACCTTCGCCCGCACCCACGCCCTCGGCCAGGTTGTTCCGGGTAAGGTCACCAAGCTGGTTCCGTTCGGTGCGTTCGTCCGCGTCGAAGACGGCATCGAAGGCCTGGTCCACATCTCCGAACTGGCTGTCCGCCACGTGGAGCTCGCCGAGCAGGTTGTCTCCGTTGGTGACGAACTGTTCGTCAAGGTCATCGACATCGATCTCGAGCGTCGCCGCATCTCGCTGTCCCTCAAGCAGGCCAACGAGGGTGTCGATCCCGAGGGCACCGAGTTCGATCCGGCTCTGTACGGCATGGCCGCAGAGTACGACGAAGCCGGCAACTACAAGTACCCGGAGGGCTTCGACCCCGAGTCCAACGAATGGCTCGAAGGCTACGAAACCCAGCGCGCAGCTTGGGAGCAGCAGTACGCTGACGCCCAGGCACGTTGGGAAGCCCACAAGAAGCAGGTCGCTCAGCACAACTCCGAGGACATCGCTGCTGCTTCGGAATCCACCGATTCCGGCACCACCAGCTACTCCTCCGAGCCGGCCGTTGCCGAGACGGGTGCCGGCACGCTGGCTTCCGACGAAGCCCTGGCTGCACTGCGCGAGAAGCTCACGGGAAACTAATTCCCACTGGTTCCGCTGTCCGGTAAGCCGGACCGTGTAACTGCCTAAAGCGGGCCTCCACTTCGGTGGGGGTCCGCTTTTGCGTGTACGGGCGTGTCTGGGTGCGGACGGGTGGGCGGCCGCTAGGGTAGCCCGGAGAACGGTTTTTCGATGTCGATCAGGGGGAGGTCAGGGGGAGAGGTCAGGGGGGATCAGGGGGAGGTCAGGGGGAGATCATGGCGGAACAACGGCGGAAGCCGGATCCGGTGCCGAGTTCGCAGCCCTGATGACCGCCTCGGTGCTCACCACCGTCGTCGGCGCCTACGCCGCGCTCGTGGCATTCGTTGTCCTGCTGTTCCTGTTCTGGCTGGGTCCGGAACCGGCGTTCCCCATGGCGGATTCTGCGGGATGACCCAGGCTCGCCTAGGCCGAGTCCCGCACCACCAGCGATGTCGGGAGGCGGTTGACCCGTTCGGTCGGCCGGCCTTCAATCAGGTCCACCAGCACCTCCGCCATCTTTGCCCCGAGGGCGGTGATCGGGTGGTGGATGGTTGTCAGGGCAGGACTAAGGCTGGTGGCGTAGTAGTCGTCGTCGAACCCCACCACGGCGATATCCTCCGGGATGCGCAGCCCCCGTTCCTGCAGCACCGAATACGCACCCGACGCCATCTGGTCGTTTGCCGCGAACACAGCGTCGATCTCCCTGCCGCGGTCCAGCAGGCGGCGCATCGCGGCCGCCCCGGAGGCTACGGTAAAGTCCCCGGTCTCCACCAGGGCGTCATCCAGGCCTGCCCGGCGGACTTCTGCCCGCCAGCCGGCGAGCCGGTCCACACCCGCAAGCATGTCCTGCGGCCCGGCGATCGTGGCAATGCTCCGCCGTCCGGCGCCGGTGAGCCTGGCCGTGGCCGCGGCAGCGCCTTCCTCATTGTCCACTTCCACGAAGTAGCTCTGGCCGGCGTCCACCAGCGGACGCCCGGCGAAAACCACCGGCAGCTGGCCGTTCAACCGCTCCCAGGAATGGTCGCCCGTGTGGTGTGAAACCACGAGCACGCCGTCCACGTTGCCGCCCAGCAGGTAGCGGCGGGTTTTCTCCGGGTTGGATTCCGAGGAGGTCACCATGTTGAGCATGTATTCGGTGGTGTTCAGATAACGGGCGATTCCTTCCACCACACTGGCGAAGAAGGGATCCGCAAAGACCTTGGAGGTGGACTCCGGAACGAGCAGGGTCACCGTATACGTCCGCCGGCTGGCCAGGGTCCGGGCGGCGCGGTTGGGTACATAGTTCAGCGCCCGGACGGCCTTTTCCACCGAGTCGGCCATGCTCGGGTCAACCGACGGTGAACCGTTGACCACGCGGGACACCGTGGCCCTGGAAACGCCGGCCAGGGCGGCCACCATTTCCAGGGTCGGTGCGGGGCGCGCCTGGCCGGATTCAGCACTCACAGTTTTCTCCTACGCGACTGAGGGCTGAGACGCCCGATCGGTGCCCAGTTTACGGGACGTCACACCATCGACGCGGCAGCCGTCCCACGGGTGCCGGAATCTTCGCCCCGGCTGGCTGCGATCAGCCGGCTGTAGGCAAGGCCGCTGTCCTTGACGGTGCGTTGCTGGGTGTCGTAATCCACCCGGACAATGCCGAAACGCTTGCTGTAGCCCCAGGACCACTCAAAGTTGTCCATCAGGGACCACACGAAGTAGCCGCGGACGTCTGCTCCCGCCTCAATTGCACGGCCCACCGCGGCGATGTGGTCCATGATGAAGCCGGTCCGTTCGGCATCCGGCACGCTTCCGTCGTCGCTCACGACGTCGTCGTAGGCAGCCCCGTTTTCGGTGATGTACAGCGGCGGCAGCGCCGGGTACTCCTCACCGAGGCGGACCAGGAGCCGGCGGAGCCCGTCGGGGTTGACCTCCCAGTCCATGGCGGTGCGGGGCAGGCCGCGGCTCGGGAAGGTGATGTGTTCGGCCCCGATCCACGGCGACGCAGCTTCCCGGCCGGAACCGCCGGAGTGGCCGTCCGTTCCGCTGTTATCCGGATGCCCGCTGATGAGGTCATCGTGGTAGTGGTTGACGCCGAGGAAGTCGATCGGGGCGGAGATGATGTCCAGGTCACCCGGGTGGATGACGTCGCCCAGGCCGAACGGTTCCAGGTCCTTCAGTGAATCCTCCGGATAGGCGCCGCGCAGGATGGGGTCCAGGAAGATCCGGTTCTGCAGGGAGTCAAAAAGCCGGGCGGCTTCCAGATCCACGGGATCGGAGCCATCCCGCGGGATGGAGTTGCTGAGGTTCAGCGTGATACCCAGCTGCTGGGCGCCGCGGGAACGGAGTTCGTTGACAGCCATGCCGTGGGCGAGGTGCTGATGATGGACCGCTGCGATGGCCGCACGGGGTTCCTGCCGGCCCGGAGCGTGTACCCCGGACCCGTAGCCCAGCAGGGACGAGCAGAACGGTTCGTTGAAGGTGGTCCAATGCTGCACCCGGTCCCCAAGGGCGGAGTAGACATCATTGGCGTACTCAACAAAGCGGTACGCAGTGTCCCGGTTGGCCCAGCCGCCCTTCTCTTCCAGGGCCTGCGGCAGATCCCAGTGGTAGAGGGTGAGCCAGGGCAGGATCCCGGCGCCGAGGAGTTCATCCACCAGGCGGGAGTAGAAGTCCAGCCCCGCACTGTTGGCGCCGCTGTCTCCCGGCCGCACCCGTGCCCAGCTGGTGGAGAAGCGGTAGGAGTCTAGTCCAAGGTCCTTCATCAGGGCGACGTCGGCGGGCATCCGGTGGTAATGGTCCACCGCGGTTGCCGGGGTGTCGGAGTTCCTGATGTTTCCGGGGGTGCGGGCGAATGCGTCCCACACGGAGTCTTCCTTCCCATCCTCCCACGCGGCTCCTTCAACCTGGGCGGCCGCCGTGGCGGACCCCCAGATAAAGCCGGCCGGGAAATTCTTCCACTCCGTGGCGTTGTTCGTCATTAGCCCTTCACTGCTCCCTGCATGATTCCGGATATAAGTTGTTTGCCTGCCACCGCAAAGAGGATGAGCAGGGGAATGGTTGCCAGCACGGCACCGGTAAGGACCACCGAGTAGTCGGTATACCGGTTGGACTGCAGCTGGCTCAGGGCCGTCTGCAGGGTGGGATTGCCGGCGTCGAGTACCAGCAGCGGCCACAGGAAGTCCGTCCACGCCGACATGAACGTAAACAGGCTGAGGATGGCCATCGCCGGCCGCGCGGCGGGCAGGGCCACATGCCAGAAGGTCTTGATCATGTTGGCGCCGTCCATCCGCGCGGATTCGATCAGCTCGTCCGGGATGACGTCCACCAGGTACTGGCGCATAAAGAACACTCCGAAGGCGGTCACGAGTGTCGGGATGATTACCGCACCGATCTCACCGGTCCAGCCATAATGCCGCATCACCATGAAGAGGGGGATGATGCCGAGCTGGGTCGGAATCGCCATGGTTGCTACTACTGCGACCATCAGCCCGTTGTTCCCGCGGAACCGCAGCTTCGCAAAGGCGTACCCCGCCAGCGTGGAGAACATCACCACGGAAACGGTGATGATGGTCGAGATCAGGATGCTGTTCCACAAGGCCGTCCAGAACGGAATCGTGTCGAACACCTCGGCAACATTGGTCCAGAAATTGCCCCCTGGCAGCAGCGGCGGCCAGGTGAGGCTCAATGCCTCATTGGACCGGCTGCCCACCACCGCGGACCACCAGAGCGGATAGGAGGACCCGATGAAGAAAGCAAGCAGCAGGCCGTAGGTCAGGTAGCCAGGGCGAAGGCCGTTGCCCAGGAGCCGATGCCGCAGTGCCGGACCGCGGCGCACCGGCTGCGGTTGGGTTCGCGGCACGGTCTTTTGTTGGACGATACTCACTTTTGCTTCCCTTTCACTGCCGGCCGGCGGCGCTGCCGCCTGCCGTCGGAGGACGCTATCCGCCTGGACAAGGCCAGATTAAGGACTCCGAAAAGAACGATGATGAGGAACAGCAGCCAGGCAATGGCAGATGCCTCTCCGAAGTCCTGCCGTTGGAAGGCCATCTCCCACAGGTACAGGACGGTGGTCTGGAACTCGCGCTCCGGGCCGCCGGCATACGTCGGATCGAAAAGGCGCGGTTCGGTGAAGATCTGCAGTCCGCCGATGGTGGAGGTGATGACTACGAAGATCATGGTGGGGCGGATGCTCGGCAGGGTGATGCTGAAGAAGCGCCGGACAGCACCCGCACCGTCGATGGCGGCCGATTCGTAAATGTCGCGGGGCACGGCCTGCATGGCGGCCAGCAGGATCAGCGCGTTGTAGCCGGTCCACCGCCAGTTGACCATGGCGGCTATGGCCACGTGGCTGGGGAATGTCTCCGTGCGCCACATGATCGGATCGACCCCGAAGTTGCCCAGGAAGCTGTTGATAAGGCCGTGCTGCTCATTGAACATGTTCGTGAAGATCAGGGCCACGGCAACCGGGGTGACCACATAGGGGAGCAGGACGCTCATGCGCCAGAAGGTCTTGGCGCGGATGTTCTGGTCCAGGACAGCTGCAATCAGCAGTGCGCCGGCCAGCTGGGGAATCGCGGAGAGCAGGAAGATGCTCATCGTGTTGAAAAGCGAGTTCCAGAAAAAGCGGTCGGCGAGGACATCCGCAAAGTTGCCCAGTCCGACAAACTCGCCCTGGCCCTTCAGCAGGTGCCAGTCGTGGAGCGAAACATAAAACGTGTAGACCAGTGGAAACAGGCCCACCAGCGCGAAGAGCAGGAAGAAAGGGGATATGTACAGGTAAGGGGAGGCTTTGACGTCCCAGATGTTGAGCCGCTGCCTGAACGTGGGTTTGATTTTCTCCGGCGGCGCGGCTGGCGCGGGCCGTTTCATGGTTACGGTCATATCGATTCTCACAGTCCATCAGGGGGCCTCCGGATACCCGGAGGCCCCGCTGGGTACTAGTCCTTGACGACCAGCTCGTTCAGGAGTTGAACTGCTTCATTCCAGGCGCCTTCGCCGTCGACCTTGCCCGCATCAAGCTGGGTCAGTGCCACACCGAAGACCTTTTCCTGGATTACTGAATCGTCCGGGCCCTTGAACTGGGCAACTACGCCCTCGGCCCGTGAAGCCAGGATGGCGCCGGTCGGGGCGTTGTTGAACATCGGGTTCGGAGTGGCATCCGCCGCCAGCTGTTCCTGCGCCTCAAGGGTGCTGGGGAAGTTGTTGGCCGCCGCCGACTGCTTCACCTGCTGCTCGGGGGCCGTGAGCCAGGCTGCGAGTTTCGCCGCTTCCTCCTTGTGTTCGGAGGTTTCGGGGACTGCAAGGAACGCACCGCCCCAGTTCGAGGCGCCGCCGGGGAAGACATCGGCGAAGTCCCAGCCCGAATCCGCGCCGCCGCCGGCCGATTCGAGCTGTTCCTGGATGGTGCCCAGCATCCAGCCCGGGCACACGAAGGTGGCGAAGGAGCCGTCAGTGAACGCCTTGCCGGTTCCCCAGTCCCACTTGGTTTCGTTGGCGGAGAGCCCTGCCTGGGTTCCGGCAGCGAGCTGCATGAACTGTTCCTTCATGGCGTCATTGCCTTCGATGTTCAAGTCACCGTCGGCGGTGTAGTAGCCCTCCTTCATCTGGTTCACCATGGAGTTCCAGACGAACCCGGACTGGTCGTACCAGGCCTGTCCGGTCTTCTCGTGGTACTGCTTTCCAAGTTCGAAGTAGGTGTCCCACGTGGCGTCGTCTCCGCCGAAGAGCTCGGCGACTGCCTCGCGGTCGCTGGGCAGGCCGGCCGCTTCGAACAGCTTGCCGTTGTAGCACAGGCCCTGCGGTCCGATGTCGGTGCCGTAGCCGATGACCCGGCCGTCGGCGTCGGTGCCCTGCTTGTATTTCCAGTCGACCCAGTTGTCCTTAATGTCTTCCGCGCCGTACTCGTTCAGGTCCACGAACTGGTCCGAGACGTCCATGACGGCGCCGAGCCAGCCCTCTTCGAGGGCCACCACGTCGCTGACGCCGGATCCGGCCGCGAGCTTGGTGAAGAGATCGGTCTGTGCATTGGCACCGCGGTCAATGTTGTTGGCCTTGATGTCGATGCCGGGGTTGGCTTCCTCGTATTCGGCATACAGATCGTCATACCCGAAGGTTCCGAAAGTGGTGACGGTCAGTTCGAGGGGATTGTCTTCGCTGGCAGCTTCGCTGTCGCCGCCGCCGCAGCCTACGGCCAGCAGGGCCACTACGGCAGCACCTGCAATCGCCGCCGCGGGATGTCGGAAATTCTTCACGGTCACTCCTTTGTGTGTGGGTAAAGCAGTTGATGATCCCGGGTGGTAGACCGTGCCAGGTGGTTCGGTGGCGTGATCCGACGAAAGCGGGAGAAAGAAAAGCGGTTCCTGCGCCGGGAGCGGAGTCTGAGAGAGCGCTCTCTACGCGTCGGTTACAGGCTAGGAGTGATCTGCGCCACTGTCAAGAGAGCGCTCTCTCCGATTAAAGAAGCCGCACCGTTAGGGGACGTACGGCGGATGCGGCGTTAGCGCCGGGTGCTGACCGTGACCGTGAACTTGGGGTTGCGGGCCACTTCCCGGGTGGGACCAACCAGCCTGGTCAGGGCGGGCCGGTACAGCAGGTGGCTGTTCCAAACCGTCCAGAGTTCGCCGCCCGGCCGCAGGACGCGTCCGGCATCGGCAAAAAGCTTGAGGGCGATGCCGGCATGCACCGCGGCACCGATGTGGAACGGCGGGTTCAGCACCACCAGTTCCTCCGAGCTGTCCGGCAGCGGGCCCAGTGCATCGGCCCGGGTGACGACGGCGCGGTCCGCCACGCCGTTGGCCGCCAGTGTCCGTGCGGCCGAGGCCACGGCAGCGGCTGACTGGTCCGTAGCCAGGACCGTGAGGCCCGGCCGGGTCAGCGCGAGGTAGGCGGCGATGGTCCCGGTCCCGCAGCCCAGGTCCACGGCGCGCCGGGCAGCGCGCGCCTGGGCCAGGTGCGGCAGCAGGAACCGGGTGCCGGGATCCAGCGCGGTACCGCCGAACGCCGCACCGTAGGCCCAGAGTTCCAGCGGCCGCGCCAGTCCGACGTCGTGCCGCTGCGACATCGGAAAGGAGGGTTCCGGGAGCTGTCCGGCCGGAAGGGGCGAGCCGGCCGTCAGGACCCGGGATTTCTGCCGGCCCAGCCCGGCGGTCACGGAGCCGAAGTACCGGGCGAGGACCTCGTTCATGGCCGGAGTCATGTGCTTGACCCGTCCGCCGGCGTAGACCGTGACATCGGGTGCGGCGGAGGCCGCGATCAGCGCAGCGATCTCTTCCAGCGCGGCCAGCGAGCGGGGGAGCCGCAGCAGCACCAGGCGGGCGTCTTTCACAAGCGGCGCCGTGAGGGAATGGTGGCTGAAAACGTCCGGCAGCCCCAGGTCCGCGGCGTTGGCATCCAGTGCCTGTTCGCCGCTCAGCGGATCCTGGTGCACGCGGAGGCTGTGCAGCCCGTGCCGGGCCGCGGCTCCGAGCGTGAGCGCGCCGTAGGAGTCGCCGATGACGACGACGCCGGGCTGGTCCGGGTCCGCTGCTGCGGAAAGATCTGCTGCGGCAGTGTCGAGCAGAAGTGTGTCGGCGGTATCCCAGGCCTGCAGGTTGGGAGCTTCGACGTCCGGCCTGCGGCGCAGTCGGGAAAAGTCGAAATCGGTCCGGCCCGGTGCGGGGTCACTCACGGTCGATCCATTCTGTTCCAAGGGGGACCGGTTCGGAGGCTCCGGCGGTCAGGGAGGCGAGCCTGGCATGGAAGGCAGCCAGGGCGTCGGGGGTGTCCGGCAGGGCGACGTTGATGGAGGCACCGGCGGCGGAATAATCCGTGCCCAGCACGCTGACGCCTGCGGTACGGAGGTCGTTTTCCAGCCTTCCGGCGGCGGAGTGTCCGGCCGGAATGCCGTAAAGCTGCATCCGCCGTCGGCGCAGCAGGGGAGCGGTGTCGAGGGCCGAGGAGACGGACTCGGAGTAGGCACGCACCAGCCCGCCCGCGCCGAGGAGGATCCCGCCGAAGTAGCGGACGGTCACGGCAGTGATGTCGCTGAGGTCGGTCGCTCCGTTGAAGGTTTCCCGCTTGGTGAGCGCTTCCAGCATCGGAATGCCGGCGGTGCCGGAGGGTTCGCCGTCGTCGTTGGAACGCTGGACCTCGCGCCCGGGGCCCAGCACGAAGGCGCTGCAGTGGTGCCGGGCGTCATGGAACTCACGGCGCAGGTCCGCCACCAGGGCGCGCGCCTGCTCCTCGGTTTCGGTGCGGCGCAGCACGGTGATGAAGCGTGAGCGTCTGATTTCGAGTTCAGCGCGGTGTTCACCGGCGATGGTGGTGTAGCGCCCCGCCGCCGCGTCGATATCGCTCACCCTTCCAGTCTAGTAGGCGGTTCCGGCCCGGGACGGCGGTAAGGTGGGGGCATGCTCAAGGTTGGACTCACCGGCGGGATCGCCGCCGGAAAATCCCTGGTCGCCCGGACCCTCGTCCAGCGCGGTGCCGTGCTGGTGGACGCCGATGCCCTGGCCCGTGAAGTGGTGGCGCCGGGCACGGAAGGCCTGGCCGCCGTCGTCGAGGCCTTCGGCTCTCAGGTCCTGGCCGCGGACGGCTCGCTGGACCGCCCGGCGCTGGCCGCCGTGGTCTTCGGCGACGAGGAACGCCGTGCCGTACTGAACGGCATTGTCCATCCGCTGGTCCGGGCGCGGGCGGCGCAGCTTGCGGCGGAGGCTCCGCCGGACGGGATCCTGGTCCAGGACATCCCGCTGCTGGTGGAAACCGGCCAGGCCGGGAACTTCGACTTCGTCGTCGTGGTGGAGGCGCCCGAGGACGTGCGGCTGCAGCGCATGGTGCAGGACCGGGGGATGGATCCCGAGGCCGCGCGCGCCCGGATCGCCGCGCAGGCCACTCCCGAACAGCGGGCGGAGGCGGCCGACGTCGTCCTGCACAACACCGGCACCCCCGAGGAACTGGCGGCCGCCGTACGCGACCTCTGGGAGACCCGGCTGGTGCCGCTGAACGAGGCGCGGAGCCGGGCCGGCCGGTAGTTCAGCCCCTAGCAAAGCGGACCGCGGCTGTCCGCGGACCGGAGTAGTTTTATAGGCATGAGTCTTGCGCAGGACATCAAGAGAGTCGTAGCACCGTTTGAGGTCATCAGTGACTACAAGCCCGCCGGTGACCAGCCGACCGCCATCAAGGAACTCGCCGAGCGGATCAACGCAGGCGAGAAGGACGTCGTACTGCTTGGTGCCACCGGTACCGGTAAGAGCGCGACGGCGGCCTGGCTCGTGGAGCAGGTGCAGCGGCCCACGCTGGTGATGGTGCAGAACAAGACGCTGGCCGCCCAGCTGGCCAACGAGTTCCGGGAGCTGCTGCCCAACAACGCGGTGGAGTACTTCGTTTCCTACTACGACTACTACCAGCCGGAAGCCTACGTCCCGCAGACGGATACCTTCATTGAGAAGGACTCCTCGATCAATGAGGAAGTCGAACGCCTGCGCCACTCGGCCACCAACGCCCTTCTGACCCGGCGTGACGTGATTGTGGTGGCTACGGTGTCCTGCATTTACGGCCTGGGCACACCGGAAGAGTACATCGAGGCAATGGTGACCCTGCGCCGGGGCCAGCAAATGAACCGCGATGACCTGCTGCGCCGCTTCGTGGCCATGCAGTACGTCCGCAACGACATGGACTTCCACCGCGGCACCTTCCGGGTCCGCGGCGACACCGTGGAAATCATTCCGATGTACGAAGAGAACGCGATCCGCGTCGAGTTCTTCGGCGACGAGATCGAGAACATCTACACCCTGCATCCGCTGACCGGGGACGTGATCCACGAAGAGACGGAGATGTACGTCTTCCCGGCGTCGCACTATGTGGCCGGCGAGGACCGGATGCACCGGGCCATCCGCCAGATCGAGGACGAGCTGCAGGTGCGGCTGAAGGAACTGGAATCGCAGAACAAGCTGGTGGAAGCCCAGCGGCTGCGGATGCGTACCACCTATGACCTGGAAATGATGCAGCAGATGGGCTTCTGCAACGGCATCGAGAACTACTCGCGGCATATCGACGGCCGCGGCCCGGGCACCGCCCCGCACTGCCTCCTGGACTATTTCCCGGACGACTTCCTGCTGGTGGTGGACGAATCCCACGTCACCATTCCGCAGATCGGTGCCATGTACGAAGGCGACATGTCCCGCAAGCGCACCCTGGTGGACCACGGCTTCCGGCTGCCCTCTGCCATGGACAACCGGCCGCTGAAATGGGACGAATTCCTGGAACGGATCGGCCAGACCGTCTACATGTCCGCCACACCGGGCAAGTACGAACTGTCCAAGTCCGACGGCTACGTGGAGCAGATCATCCGCCCCACCGGCCTGGTGGATCCGCAGGTGGTGGTCAAGCCGAGCAAGGGCCAGATCGATGACCTGCTGGGTGAAATCCGCACCCGCACCGAACGGGATGAACGCGTACTGGTGACCACGCTGACCAAGCGGATGGCCGAGGACCTGACCGGCTATCTGCTGGAGCACGGGGTCAAGGTGGAATACCTGCACTCCGACGTCGACACGCTGCGCCGCGTGGAGCTGCTCCGCGAACTGCGGATGGGCACCTTCGACGTGCTGGTCGGCATTAACCTGCTTCGAGAGGGCCTCGACCTTCCCGAGGTATCGCTGGTGAGCATCCTCGACGCCGACAAGGAAGGCTTCCTGCGTTCCTCCACCTCGCTGATCCAGACCATCGGCCGTGCCGCCCGTAACGTCTCGGGCGAGGTGCACATGTATGCGGACCGGATCACCGATTCCATGGCCAAGGCCATTGATGAGACCAACCGCCGGCGCGAAATCCAGGTGGCGTACAACAAGAAGCACGGCGTGGACCCGCAGCCGCTGCGCAAGAAGATCGCGGACATCACGGACCAGCTGGCGCGCGAGGATGCCGACACCAAGGCCCTCCTGGCGGAGGCGGCCAAGCAGAAGACGAAGGGCAAGGGCAAGGGGGTCCGGAAGGACGGCCTGGCTGCTGCTCCCGCCGAGGACCTAACCAGCCTGATCGCGTCCATGACCGAGCAGATGCATGCTGCTGCCGCCGAGCTGCAGTTCGAATTGGCTGCCCGGCTGCGTGACGAGGTGGGGGACCTGAAGAAGGAACTGCGGCAGATGCAGGCCGCCGGGCACGCCTAGGCGGGCGCCGTTCCCCCAGGTATGGCCCGGACCGTGGACCGGTAATTTCAGTCATCGCCCAGGCCGCGCTTATGGTTGCAGGATGACTGAGCCGGGGGGAACCGCACGCCGGACGAACCTACCGGAGGCAGGGCAACACCGTGGTTGACGCTGGTGGCTCACAACCGCTCCAAATGAAGCGGACCCTGGTTTTCGACTTCGACACCGTGGAGCAAAAGAACACTTTCCGTTCATTGGTCTCCGACGAGGCACTCTTTACCGACCCGGACGTGGCGGCTGCACCGGAAAACCGGGTGTCTTTCCCGGGCATGCTGCGGGCAGCCGACCTCCTGAGCCGGGAGATTCTGCTGCTGGATGTGCAGCTGCTCGACGGCGCCTTCTTCCTGGATCGGGGCCCCGATGCCGTCCGGACGCTCCTCGCCCGCACCGGTTCCTTCGACCAGACGTTCTCCGTCGTGGCGCGGAAGCCCTCCTTGGAGGAGAGCCTGCGCTTCCTCCTGCTGGGCACGGATCCGTTGAGTCCGGTCCTGGCGGAGTTCGAGTTTTCTTCGTTGGCGATGTTCTGGGAAACACCGCGCCCGTTGGCGGCCGCCCTCCATGCCAGGAGCAGCGCCCGGCTTCGCAGCTGTCCGGCGTCCGAGGTGGCGCGGACGGTGGCGGCCGAACTGCAGGCTGCCTGGGAAGGCCTGGACGCAGACCAGCATGTCCAGGCGCCCACGGGAGAATTCGACCAGCTCGCCCGGGCCTGGGAAGCGTGGTTTGCCGAAGCAGCCGCAGATCAGATACGTGTCCGTGAAAGGACCCGGGAACCGTTCGGCCTGAGGGGAGCGTTGTCCCGGCGGGCCGCCGTCGTACGGGAACTCCGCGATTCGGAGCCGGAGGCCGACGCCGCCGTGCAGTTCCTGTCGGAAACCGTGATCCGTACCGCCGCACTGTCCTACCTTGATGCAAACGCGCCCCGGCTGGCAGGCAACGCGACGCTTCTGCAGGACTGGTGGATGGGCGCGTATTTCGACGCCATGGCTGAGCAGCATGAGACCAACTGGCTCCGGTTCCGCGAGGACACCGTTATGCAGGAGGCGCAGCGCCGCGGGCGGGGCCCGACCGGAGGTGAAACCATCCAGTTCCAGGGGAGCCTGGTGGCCACCCTCCACGATATGCCGCCGCAGGTTTATGCAGTCCTGCGGCATCAGGCCCGGTCAGCCATCCACGATTGGCAGACCCGTCCAAGCCAGAAAACATCCGACGCACTTGCCTATGCCGTCGCCAGGTCGAATGCCGCGGTCAGCCTGGGGGAGGACCGGAAAGCCATGTGGACGAGGATTGCGCTGACGCTCCTGCCGGCCGTCGTCGGCACCTTGACGGCGGGCTTTTTCTCCAACCTGCTTGCCGGCGTCGGTTCAGCCATAGCTACGGTTGTCCTGGGTGTCCCCCTGGTGGAGTTTGCCGAGCTGCACGCAACGCGAAAGAAGAAAATGAGAGCACATATCCACTTCCCGGCAGTCCCGCGGTGATGCCGGAGCCTCGCCCGGGCCAGAGCCTGGTGTATGCCTGGTCCGGACCGCCAAGCCTTGAACTGTGGACCGAAGAGGTCACCCGCAACGGAAGGTCCTGGCTGCAGCACCGGCTTGTTGCGGAACACGGCACCCCCGGCGTGGTCATCGTCGCGGTGGCCGACGGCCACTTTGCCATGGTGGAGCACTGGCGGCCTGCAGCCGGGCGCAGTTTCCTCGAGTTTCCGAGGGGGTTCGGGAGCCCTGCCGGCTCCGGGCCGGACCTGGCCGTCCGCGATGCAGCGCGCGAGCTGGAAGAGGAAACCGGACTGCAGGGTGCCCGCTTCCGGGTACTGGGGTCCGTGTGGGCAGACAGCTCTCTCCTGCAGGGCCATGCAGTGGTTGTCGCGGCCACCGTGGACCGGTCCGCGGAACCGCTCACCCGCGACGGTGAAATAGATGGGTTCCGCTGGGTCCCGGTGGACAGTGTCCCGGCCCTCATGGCGGCAGGGGAGATAGCCGACGGCCTGACGTTGTCCGCCTACGCGTTCTGGACGGGTGACCGGACAACCGGCCAGTAGCCGCACCTAATGCCCGGGAGTGTCACAGGCGGCGGCTAAGGTGTGGATATGTTCTCTCCGCCACCCACCCCGCCGCCGGAGGCGGCTGCGTCAGTTCCTTTCGGCGGCGCACCCTGGTGGGAAATCCTCGCTGCCCTTGGCCCGCTGGCGGTCCTGCTCGCCGGCGCCCTGACCTTCTTTGTCGGCTGGAAGACACTGGAGCAGCGCCGGAAGGCGGATCAGCGCTCGGAGTGGTGGACCCGCGCCCAGTGGGCCATCGAGGCCTCCCTGTCGGATGATCCCCGCCGCCAGGAGACGGGCCTGGGCGTCCTGGACCTGCTGGCCCAGAGTGACCTTGCCGGAACCGAGGAAGCGGCTATCATCAGCATTGCGTGGGCACGCCCGCTGACGGCGATAGTGGACTCGACCGGCGATATGAGCCAGAATGAAAACATCACGAGCGCACGCGGAACGGAGGAGGCTGACGATGACAACAGCAGCACTGCCGCTGGCACGAGGCTCTAAGGTCCCCGCCGATCAGGCCGATCAGGCCGAACGCGATCGGGACCGCGAACGGGTGCAGATCCGGGCCGCACGGCTCCGGCTCACCACCGACCGCAAGCTCGGCAAGCCCACCCCGGAATGGGTCCGGAAACTCGCTGACCGTCCGCTGTAGCGGCCACCAAGACAACGAAGGCAGGTCCCCGGTACGCCGGGGACCTGCCTTTGCCTTTGACCCTACGCGTCCTTGCCGCGGACCATGCCCAGCAGGCGGTTGAAGATGGCCTCGCCGTCGTCCGCAATTCCGTCGTGGTGGAAATCGGCGGTTTCCCAGACCTGCAGTCCCTTCACGGCGCCGGCCGTCTCCAGGGAAAGCTCCCGGTCCACGTAAATGTCGTCCGTGTAGACGGCCGCGGCCACGGGCACGGTGTTGCGCGCCAGTTGGGCGGTGTCGTAGAGGGGATCCCAGTCCGACTTCCGGGCCAGCAGTTCTGCCGTGCCGCGAAGCGGGACGAGCGCCGGATCCTCGTCGAAGTACCACGGGTAGACCATCTCGCCGGTGAAGAGCGGTTCCGTGGCCGTGGGTTCGAACTCGGGGAAGGACTCCAGGACGCGCTCCGCGGCCCAGTTGGTGGCCTCGCCCTGGCCGTAGATGGACTCGTGCATCACCGCGTACAGCGGATTCGGGGCACGGGTGACCAGCCCGTGGACGGCCTCCAGGAAGGTATCCGAGAGGCGTTCGCCGTCGGGGGTGGGAACGAAGGCTTCCTGCAGCAGGTAATGCAGCCCGTCCACCCGGGTGTTGCCGCCCAGATAGGACCCGGCCATCTGGAAACGCCGCACGGTCAGCCGTTCCCCGGTGGGCAGGAACTCCGGGACGGACTCGAGGTGCCGGGCAATCCGAGTGGTGGTCTCCCGGTCTTCCGGGTAGCGTCCGAAGTACTCCGCGTTGCGTGCCGCCACCCGCCGGAAGGTTGCCTCGTAGACCCGGTCCGCGGGTCCCGTCAAGGGGGCCAACCCGCCGGTGACGAGGCATTCGCGCAGTCCCTCGGGGGCGAAGGAGAGGTAGGTCAGGGTGCAGAAGCCGCCGTAGCTCTGCCCGTAGGTGCTCCACGGCCCTGAGCCGAGGGCCTGCCGGATCAGTTCGGCGTCGGCCACAATTGAATCTGCCCGGAAATGGGTGAGATACGCTGCCTGCGCCGCAGAGTCTCCGCGGCGCGGCAGGGTCTGCCGGTCCGCCGGAGTGGAAAGCCCGGTGCCGCGCTGGTCCAGCATCAGGATCCGGAAGTGCTTGGACGCCGCCTTCGTCCAGCCGCCGAACTGCAGCAGCCGGTTGCCCTTGCCGCCGGGGCCGCCCTGCAGGTACAGCAGCCACGGCAGGTCTTCGATGTCACCCGCGGGCAGTTCGGCGTCGACGTATTCGCGGGCAAAGACCGTGATGGTTTCGCCGTCCGGAGCCGAGTGGTCCAGCGGCACGGTAAACCAGTGGTCCGTCACATTCATGCCGCGCACCGGGTAGATGCGCGAGGCGGAGTGGGGGACAGGGATGTGCGGGACGGCGGTCACTTCGCCGCCTCTGACGAGGTGCCGAAGCTGGCCAGTGCGTCCCCGGCGAGCCGGAACGTGGTCCAGTCATCCTGCGGGACGGCACCCAGGGATTTGTAGAAGCCGATGGAGGGTTCGTTCCAGTTCAGCACGCACCATTCGACCCGGGCGTAGCCGCGCTCGACGGCGGTTTCCGCCAGCGTGCGCAGCAGCGCCTTGCCGATGCCCCCGGCCCGGGCCTCGGGCCGGACATAGAGGTCCTCGAGGTAGATGCCGTGCACGCCCTCCCAGGTGGAGTAGTTCAGGAACCAGAGGGCAAAGCCCTGTATCGCTCCGTGCTCCACCGCCACGTGGGCGAAGATGGCCGGGTGCTCGCCGAAGAGGTTGGCTTCCAGGGCCTCCACGGTGTTTTTTACCGCGTGCGGCTCTTTTTCATAGATGGCAAGGTCATGGATCAGTTCGAGGATGACGGGAACGTCTTCTCGACGTGCGGGACGGATCTGCATGCTGCCCAGCCTAATCCAGGCGGCCGGCGGTGATCACCTTGATGACGGGGCTGCCGGCTTCATCCGAGGCGGGCAGGTCCACTTCCGCAGTGATGCCCCAGTCCAGGTGGTTGGCCGGGTCCTTGAAGATCTGCCGGACTTCCCATTTGCCGGGCAGTTCCTTGATGATCAGCAGGTTCGGGCCGCGGCCGTCGGGACCGTCGTCGATGTCCTCGTGTTCCTCGAAGTACGCGTCCAGGACCTCGGCCCAGCGGTCGGCGTCCCAGCCGGCGTCGCCGTCGAGCTCGCCCAGGGCACGGTCGTCCTCGTCGGCAAAGAGCTTCACCCGGGAGAACATCTCGTTGCGGACCATGACCCGGAAGGCCCGCACGTTGGCGGTCAGCCGGTCCGGCACCGGCGGAAGGACCGGTTCGTTCGAAGCATCGGGGTTGATGCCGTTGGTCAGCTCTTCCCATTCGTCCAGCAGCGAGGAATCGGTCTGGCGGACCAGCTCGCCCAGCCACTCGATGATGTCTTCCAGGTCTTCGCGCAGCCGTTCCGGCGGGACGGTGTGCAGCAGGGCCTTGTAGGTGTCCGAGAGGTAGCGCAGCAGCACGCCTTCGGAACGGGCCAGCGAGTAGAACTGCACGTATTCGCCGAAGCTCATGGCCCGCTCGTACATGTCGCGGACAATCGATTTGGGACTGAGTTCGAACTCGCCCAGCCAGGGAGCACCGGACCGGTACACCTCGAAGGACTGCTCCAGCAGCTCCGCCAGCGGCTGCGGATAAGTGACTTCCTCCAGCAGGGCCATCCGCTCGTCGTACTCGATGCCCTGGGACTTCATGGCGGCGATCGCCTCGCCGCGGGCCTTCTTCTCCTGGGCGGAGAGGACCTGCCGGGGCTTTTCCATGATCGCCTCGATCACGGACACCACGTCCAGGGCGTAGGACGGGCTGTCCGGGTCCAGGATCTCCAGGGAGGCCATGGCAAACGGGGACAGCGGCTGGTTGAGGGCGAAGTTCGGCTGCAGGTGCACCTTCAGGCGGACGGTGCGGCCGTCGGCGTCGGGCTCGGGCAGCACCTCGACGATGCCGGCGGTCTTCAGCTCCCGGTAGATGCTCAGGGCCTTCTTCATCAGGGCCAGCTGGGAGGACCGGGTCTCGTGGTTGTTGGTGAGCAGTTTCTTGGCCGCGGTGAACGGGTCACCCGGGCGCTCCAGCAGGTTCAGCAGCATGGAGTGGGTGATGTTGAAGCTGGAGGTCAGCGGCTCCGGGGTACCGTCCACCAGCTTCTCGAAGGTGGGCTTGCCCCAGGACACAAACCCGGCCTGCGGTTTCTTCTTCACCACCTGGCGCAGCTTCTTCTGGTCATCACCGAACTTCGCCTGCGCCTTGGCCATCGCCTTGACGTTCTCGATCACATGTTCCGGTGCCTGTACGACGACGGTGCCCGCCGTGTCATAGCCGGCCCGCCCGGCGCGCCCGGCGATCTGGTGGAACTCGCGGACCTTCAGGGGCCGGGTGCGCGTGCCGTCGTACTTGGACAGGGCGGTGATCAGCACTGTGCGGATGGGCACGTTGATGCCGACCCCAAGGGTGTCAGTGCCGCAGATGACCTTCAGCAGGCCGGCCTGCGCCAACTGCTCCACCAGGCGGCGGTACTTGGGCAGCATGCCGGCGTGGTGCACGCCGATGCCGTGCCGGACCAGCCGGTTCAGGGTCTTGCCGAAGCCGGGGGCGAACCGGAAGCCGGCAATCAGCTCCGCAATCCGGTCCTTTTCCTCGCGGGTGCAGACATTGATGCTCATCAGGGCCTGGGCCCGGTCAATGGCTTCGATCTGGGAAAAGTGCACTACGTAGACCGGCACCTGCTTGGTGGCCAGCAGCTCCTCCAGGGATTCCTGGACCGGTGTCTCCACGTAGTAGTAGTGCAGGGGGATGGGCCGCTGCACGGAGGACACCGTGACGGTGTCCCGGTTGGTGAGTTCGCTGAGCTCATTGGCGATCCGGGTCATGTCGCCCAGGGTGGCGGACATGAGCAGGAACTGGGCCTGCGGCAGCTCCAGCAGCGGAACCTGCCAGGCCCAGCCGCGCTGCGGGTCCGAGTAGAAATGGAACTCGTCCATGATGACGGTGCCCAGGTCCGCGTCCGCCCCTTCGCGCAGGGCGATGTTGGCCAGGATCTCCGCGGTGCAGCAGATGATCGGGGCGTCCTTGTTGACGGAGGAGTCGCCGGTGACCATGCCGACGTTCTCGGCACCGAAGATCTCGCACAGGGCAAAGAACTTCTCCGACACCAGGGCCTTGATGGGGGCGGTGTAGTAACTGCGCTCATCGTGCGCCATGGCATGGAAATGCGCAGCAATCGCCACCATAGATTTGCCGGACCCGGTGGGGGTGGCCAGGATGACGTTGTTGCCCGTCACCAGCTCCATCACTGCCTCGTCCTGCGCCGGGTACAGCGACATTCCCCGGCTCTCCACCCACTCCAGGAAGGACGTGTAGGTCTCGTCGGGATCGATGGTGCGGGTGCTGGACGGGCCGGAGGCAAGCTGCTCAAGAAGTTTCATGTCCATACCAGACTAACGGGGCCGTGCCGGTCCCGTTTTCCGCAGGGTGCGGCGGCTAGTCTCGGGACCATGAAATGGGATCCCGAAAAGTACACACAGTTCTCCTCGCACCGCGACCGCCCGTTCTTCGACCTCACGGCCCGGGTAGCGGCTTCTTCCCCGGCCCGGGTGGTGGACCTGGGCTGCGGCACAGGCGTCCTCACCGCCGCACTCGCGGCCCGTTGGCCGCAGGCGCAGGTTACCGGCGTCGATTCCTCGCAGGAGATGGTCGCCGCGGCCCGGGCGCTGGACGGCGCGCCGTCGAACCTGGACTTCGTACAGGGCCGGATCGAGGACTGGGAACCGGAGCCGGGCACGGAGGTGGTGGTGTCCAACGCCGCACTGCAGTGGGTGCCCGGTCACCAGGAGCTGCTGCGCCGCTGGGCCAAGCAGCTCGACGACGGCGCCTGGCTGGCCGTACAGGTCCCCGGCAACTTCACGGCACCTTCCCATGTGCTGATGCGGGAACTGGCGGCGAGCGCCCGCTGGGCCCCGAAGCTGGAGGGGGTGCTGCGCCATGCCGGCGCCGTGGACGAGCCCGTGGACTACCTGGCCCTCTTCACCGAGGCCGGCTTCGAAGCGGACGTCTGGGAGACCAGCTACGCCCAGGTCCTGGCCGGTGAGGACCCGGTACTGGAGTGGGTGCGCGGCACCGCCCTGCGTCCGGTCATCGATGCCTTGTCCGCCGAGGACTTCGCCGCCTTCGAAACCGACTACGCGGCCCTGCTGCGCCAGGCCTATCCGCGGCAGGCCTGGGGAACCGTTTTCCCGTTCCGGCGGCTGTTCATGGTGGGGCGGAAGGCGGGCTAGCGGCGCGCCCTGGCGGTACGGAACGCGGCAGCTACCAGCCGCGTTCCTTCCATTCCCGCAGGTGCGGACGCTCGGCGCCCAGCGTGGTGCCGGCACCGTGTCCCGGATGCACCACCGTGTCATCCGGCAGGTAATCGAACACACGTTCGAATACGTCCTGGTAGAGCTGGGCAAACCGTTCCGGGTCCTTCTGCGTGTTGCCCAGCCCGCCGGGGAAGAGGGAATCCCCGGTAAACAGGTGGGCCGGACCGTGCGGATCGCGGTAGAGCAGCGCCACAGACCCGGGCGTGTGGCCGCGCAGCGAGATGGCCTCCAGCTCGAAGTCCGGGAACGTGCCGGTGTCCCCGTGCTCCAGGGGAACAAGCGTGGGCACCTCAATGTCGGGGATGTCCGCCGTGCCGGCTGCGGTCCGGGCACCGGTGGCCGCCACCGTTTCGGCGAGCGCCCGGACATGGTCCCAGTGGCTGTGCGTGGTGATGACCATTTCCAGCTTCGCCGGTACCGCTGCGTCCTGCGCACCCTCGGCCAGCAGCTGCTGGATGGCGGGGAAGTCGGCGGCGGCATCGATTAGTACCTGCGCACCGGATGCTTTACCGGTGAGCAGGTAGACGTTGTTGTCCATCTCGCTGACGGACACGCTGCGGATAGTGATGTTCTCCAGATCCTCCATCCCGCCAGTCTAGCGATCCGGCCCTGTCCCGGCCCCGGGGGGCAGCAGTCTTACCCGGGTATTGTCTGCGCTCGCGGACGGGCGTACGTTGCAAGGATGCTTCTGAGGCTGGTCCGGGAAAACCTGGCCCCCTATAAAGGCGCGGTGGCCGCCGTCGTTCTCCTGCAGCTGCTGCAGACCGTCGCCACGCTGTACCTCCCTACCCTCAACGCGGACATCATTGACCGCGGCGTGGTCACCGGAGATACGGGCGTCATCATGCAGGTGGGCGGGTGGATGCTTGCCGTCACGGCGGGTCAGGTCCTGTGTTCCGTCGCGGCCACTTATCTGGCGTCGCGGGTGGCCATGAGTGCCGGCCGCAACATCCGGGCCGCGCTGTTTACCAACGTGGAGACCTTCTCCTCCCGGGAAGTCGGCCTGTTCGGGCCGCCGTCGCTGATCACCCGGACCACCAATGACGTGCAGCAGGTGCAGATGACCCTGCTGATGACCTTCACCATGATGGTTTCGGCTCCCATCATGGGAGTGGGCGGGGTCCTGCTGGCCCTCAACCAGGACATACCGCTCTCCGGCATCCTGCTGTTGATCCTGCCGGCATTGTTCCTGGTGATCGGGCTGGTGCTGAAGCGGCTGATTCCCCTGTTCCGGCGGGCCCAGCGGCAGATCGACCGGGTCAACTCGGTCCTGCGGGAACAGATCATGGGGATCAGCGTCATCCGCGCGTTCATCCGGGAGCACTCCGAGCAGGAACGCTTCGCCGGGGCGAACAGGGACCTCACCTCCACCCAGCTGCGGGTGAGCCAGCTGCTGGCCCTGCTGTTTCCCGCCGCCATGCTGATCGCCAACCTCGCCACGGTCGCGGTGGTGTGGTTCGGCGCCTTCCGGATTGACGCCGGGCAGATGCAGATCGGTGCGCTTACGGCGTTCATTGCCTACATCATGCAGATCCTGATGGCGGTGATGATGTCCATGTTCATGATCATGATGCTTCCCCGCGCAGCGGTCTGCGCCGAACGGATCTTCGAGGTGCTGGATACCCGGACCAGCGTTGCGGATGCCCCCGGGGCGGGGACGCTGGCGTACGACGGCGGGCGGCTCACCTTTACCGACGTCGGGTACAGCTACCCGGGCGCGGAGGACCCGGTGCTGTTCAACCTCAGCTTCGAAGCCCTGCCCGGGGAGACCACGGCCATCATCGGTTCCACGGGGGCGGGGAAGACCACGCTGCTCAACCTGGTCCCGCGGCTGCTCGACTCCACCTCCGGCAGCATCGCCGTCGACGGGCAGGACATTGCCGGGGTCACCCTCTCCTCGCTGCGCCGCGGTATCGGGCTGGTTCCCCAGCGGGCCTACCTCTTCAGCGGAACCATCGCCTCGAACCTGCGCTTCGGCCGGCCGGACGCCACCGACGCCGAACTCTGGGAAGCCCTGGAGACCGCCCAGGCGGCAGATTTCGTGCGGACAGCCGAGGGAGGACTGGACCACCAGGTGGAACAGGGCGGAGCCAACTTCTCCGGGGGACAGCGGCAACGCCTCGCGATTGCCCGGGCCCTGGTGGTCCGGCCGTCCATCTACCTCTTTGACGACAGCTTCTCCGCCCTCGACTTCGCCACGGATGCCCGGCTCCGGGCGGCACTCAAGCCGCAGACCCGGGATGCCACCGTAGTTGTCGTGGCACAGCGGGTGAACACCATTACCGACGCCGCGAAGATCCTGGTGCTGGAAGAAGGCCGGATCGTAGGTCAGGGAACCCATGCGGAGCTGATGGAATCCTCGGACACCTACCGGGAAATCGTTGCTTCGCAGCTCACCGCGGAGGAAGTGGCATGAGTACGCCGGGGGTACGGGGGCGCCCGGGAGCCGCCGCAACGGCCAAGCCGGAGAACTTCGCCTCCAGTGTCCGTCGGATCCTGGTGCTGATGGCACCGGACCGGGTACGGGTAGCGGCGGTACTGGTTGCCGCCGTCGTCTCCGTGGCGCTCGCCGTCAGCGCGCCACGGATCCTCGGGGAGGCCACCAACGTCATCTTCGACGGCTTCATCGGCCAGGGCCTGCCCGCGGGGGTGTCCAAGGACGCCCAGGTCCAGGCACTGCGGGACTCGGGGGAGCGGGAACTGGCGGACATGCTCGCGGCAATGGACGTGGTCCCGGGGCAGGGACTGGACTTCGGCAGACTGGCAGGGATCCTGCTCGGCGTGCTGGGCATCTACCTGGCGGCCTTCGCGTTCGGCTGGTTCCAGGCACGGGTGACCGCCCGCATTGTGCAGAACGCCATGTACCGGCTGCGCCGCGACGTCGACGGCAAACTGTTCCGGCTGCCCATGTCCCACTTCCAGCAGCAATCGCGGGGAGACGTCCTCAGCCGGGTCACCAACGACATCGACAACCTGGCCCAGACCCTCTCCCAGAGCCTGACCCAGATCATCACCTCGGTCCTGACCATCGTGGGCGTGCTCGCAATGATGGTTTCCATCTCCCCGCTGCTGGCGCTGATCGCCGTGATTACCGTGCCCGTCTCTGCACTGGTCACCGTCCTCATTGCCCGGCGCTCGCAGGCAGAGTTCAAGACCCAGTGGAAGTCCACCGGCGAGGTAAACGGCTATATCGAGGAAATGTTCACCGGCCAGGACGTGGTGAAGGCCTTCGGCCAGCAGGAGCGGATCATTGAAGGCTTCGCCCCCGCCAACAACCGCTTGTACCGCTCCGCCTTCCGGGCCCAGTTCGTCTCGGGCATCATCATGCCGGCCATGACGTTCATCTCGAACCTGAATTACGTGGCCGTGGCGGTGGTCGGCGGACTGCAGGTTGCCAACGGGCAGCTGTCCATCGGCGGCGTGCAGGCCTTCGTGCAGTACAGCCGCCAGTTCAGCCAGCCGCTGGGACAGCTTGGCGGGCTGATCAACATGCTCCAGTCCGGCGTCGCGTCCGCCGAACGGGTGTTCGCCCTCCTTGACGCGAAGGAACAGCAGCCGGACCCCTCCCGGCCCGAGCACCTGAAGGCGGTGCGGGGGCGGGTGGCCTTCGAGGACGTCTCCTTCAGCTACAGCCCCGATGCGCCGTTGATCCGGAACCTGTCCTTCACCGCGGAGCCCGGGCAGACCGTGGCCATCGTGGGTCCCACCGGCGCCGGCAAGACCACCCTGGTCAACCTGCTGATGCGTTTCTACGAGGTGGACGCGGGCCGCATCACCATCGACGGCATCGACATTGCCCGGCTCCGCCGCGAGGAACTGCGCGGCCACATCGGCATGGTGCTCCAGGACGCCTGGCTGTTCGAGGGCACGGTGCGGGAGAACCTGGCCTACGGCGCACCCGATGCAACCGAGGAGCAGATCGTCGAGGCGGCGCAGGCCACCCATGTGGATCACTTCGTCCGGTCCCTGCCGGAGGGCTACGACACCGTGCTCGGGTACGACGGCGGGGCGCTGAGCCAGGGCCAGCGGCAGTTGCTGACAATCGCCCGGGCCTGGCTTTCGAACCCGTCCATCCTGGTGCTGGACGAGGCCACCAGTTCCGTGGACACCCGCACCGAAATCGCCATCCGGCTGGCGATGAACGCCCTGCGGCAGGACCGCACGAGCTTCGTGATTGCCCATCGCCTGTCCACCATCCGGGACGCGGACATCATCCTGGTGGTGCGGGACGGGCAGATCGTGGAGCAGGGAACCCATGCTGCGCTGCTGGAGGCCGAGGGGTTCTATACCGAGCTCTACCGTTCACAGTTCGCCGAGCCGGCACAGGATGCCGGGGCGGAGGACGACATGCCGGCGCCTGCCGATCCGGCCGGGCACTAGCATTGCACCATGACGCCTGACACAACCCCCGTAACCGCACCGACCTCCGCCGGCAACGACGCCGGTGTGCTGGCTGGGGTCCGGATTGACGCTTCCAGCTCGGTCCCGCCCTACGAACAGCTGCGCCTGCAGATCCTGGACGCCGTGAACGAGGGGCGCCTCGCCATCGGGACCCGGCTTCCACCGGTGCGTGCCCTGGCCGGACACCTCGGACTGGCCGTCAACACGGTGGCGAAGGCCTACCGCGAGCTGGAGCAGGCGCAGGTCGTCACCACGCGGTCCCGCGCCGGCACCGTTGTCGCGGCGGGCGGCGACACCGGCCGCGGCCGGGTGGCCGAAGCTGCCGCCGCGTATGCCGCTGCTGTGCGGGCCAACGGCGTCTCGGATGACGACGCCGTGTCCCTCCTGCGGGCGGCCCTGGGCTAAACGGACACGCAGCGTCCGGTTTGCGGGGTTTCGGATCGCTCCAAGGGCATGCAGCCAGGGAGCCCCGCACCGGTTCCGCTTCGCCCGCGGCGAAACCCGGGGGGTCGAATACTTTTTCGAATCGGCGTTTGAACTACAGTGGAAAACGTGCCTAAATCGACTCTTCCGACGGCTGACACCACGTTCGTGCCGCATAAAGCCAATGACCTTTCCCGCCTGGTAGTGAAAGGTGCGCGCGAGCACAACCTCCGCAACGTTGACCTGGACCTGCCGCGGGACGCCATGATCGTGTTCACCGGCCTGTCCGGCTCGGGCAAATCCTCCCTGGCGTTCGACACCATCTTCGCGGAGGGCCAGCGGCGCTACGTCGAGTCCCTGTCCGCCTACGCGCGCATGTTCCTCGGCCAGGTGGACAAGCCCGACGTCGACTTCATCGAGGGGCTTTCGCCCGCCGTCTCGATCGACCAGAAGTCCACCAGCAAGAATCCGCGGTCCACGGTGGGCACCATCACCGAGATCCACGACTACATGCGCCTGCTCTGGGCCCGTGTGGGCCGGCCCTTCTGCCCGGTCTGCGGCGAGCCCGTCAGCCGGCAGACCCCGCAGCAGATCGTGGACCAGCTCCTCGAACTGGAAGAAGGAACCCGCTTCCAGATCCTTGCCCCGGTGGTCCGCGGCCGGAAGGGCGAATTCGTCGACCTGTTCAAGGAACTCGCCGCCAAGGGCTACTCCCGTGCCCGGGTGGACGGCAAGCAGGTCCAGCTGTCCGATCCGCCGAAGCTTGGCAAGCAGTACAAGCACAACATCGAAGTGGTCGTAGACCGCCTGGTGGCCAAGGACGGCATCCGGCAGCGGCTCACGGACTCGGTGGAAACCGGGCTCGGCCTGGCCGACGGCCGCGTGGTGGTGGACTTCGTCGACCTCCCCGAGGACAGCAGCGAACGCACCCGCACCTTCTCCGAGAACCTCGCCTGCCCGAACGAGCACCCGCTGGCCATCGACGAAATCGAACCGCGGTCCTTCTCCTTCAACAACCCGTTCGGAGCCTGCCCGGTCTGCACCGGCATCGGCTCCCGGCTGGAAGTCGATGAGGACCTGATCATTCCGGACCCCTCCAAGTCCCTGGCCGAGGGCGCCATCGCCCCGTGGTCCCTGGGCACCGCCACCACCGAGTACTGGAACCGGCTGCTCGACGGCCTGGCCAAGGACATGGGCTTCTCCATGGACACCCCCTGGAAGAAGCTGCCGGCCAAGGCACGCGAGGCAGTGCTCCACGGCAAGGACCACAAGGTCGTGGTCCAGTACCGGAACCGCTTCGGCCGCGAACGCAAGTACAGCACCGGCTTCGAAGGCGTCATCCAGTACATCCACCGCAAGCACGGGGAAACCGAATCGGACCACGCCCGCGACCGGTACGAAGAGTACATGC
Source organism: Arthrobacter sp. zg-Y844 (assembly GCF_024385465.1). Taxonomy (GTDB): domain Bacteria; phylum Actinomycetota; class Actinomycetes; order Actinomycetales; family Micrococcaceae; genus Arthrobacter_B. The sequence continues at coordinate 457,952 of NZ_JANFLS010000002.1, read as the reverse complement.
GGGAAATCGCCTGCCCCGAGTGCGGGGGAGCGCGCCTGAACCCGGCGTCCCTGTCCGTGCTGATCAACGGCCGCAACATTGCCGAGATCAGCGCCCTGCCGCTGCGTGAAGCCGCGGACTTCCTCAACACCCTGGTCCTCACCGGACGCGAAGCACAGATCGCCAACCAGGTGCTGAAGGAAATCCAGGCCCGCCTGACCTTCCTGCTCGACGTCGGCCTCGAATACCTGAGCCTGAACCGCCCGGCAGCCACGCTGTCCGGCGGCGAGGCCCAGCGCATCCGCCTGGCCACGCAGATCGGTTCGGGGCTCGTGGGCGTGCTGTACGTCCTGGATGAGCCGTCCATCGGCCTCCACCAGAAGGACAACCGGCGCCTGATCGACACCCTGATCCGGCTGCGCAGCCTGGGCAACACCCTGATCGTGGTGGAACACGACGAAGACACCATCCAGGAAGCGGACTGGATTGTCGACGTCGGCCCCGGCGCCGGAGAGCGCGGCGGCGAGGTGGTGCACTCCGGACCGTTGGCCGAGCTGCTCACCAACGAGCGCTCCATCACCGGCGCCTACCTGTCCGGCCGGAAGAAGATCGAAATCCCGGCGAAGCGGCGCAAGGTGGACAAGTCCCGCCAGCTGAAGATCGTCGGAGCGCGGGAAAACAACCTGCAGAACCTGAACGTGGATGTTCCGCTGGGCGTCTTCACCGCCGTGACGGGCGTCAGCGGGTCCGGCAAGTCCACGCTGATCAACGACATCCTCTACAAGACCATGGCGAACAAGCTCAACGGCGCCAAGCACGTGGCCGGGCGGCACACCCGCGTGGAGGGCCTGGAGCAGCTGGACAAGGTCATCCACGTGGACCAGAGCCCGATCGGACGGACCCCGCGGTCCAACCCGGCCACCTACACCGGCGTCTGGGACCACATCCGCAAGCTCTTCGCCGAGACCAACGAAGCGAAGGTGCGCGGCTACCTGCCGGGCCGCTTCTCCTTCAACGTCAAGGGCGGCCGCTGCGAGGCCTGCCACGGCGACGGCACGCTGAAGATCGAAATGAACTTCCTGCCCGACGTCTATGTTCCCTGCGAGGTGTGCCACGGCGCCCGGTTCAACCGGGAAACCATGGAGGTGCACTACAAGGGCAAGAACATCGCCGAGGTGCTGGACATGCCGATCGAAGAGGCGGCAGAGTTCTTCGCCGCCTTCGGTCCCATTTCCCGGCACCTGAACACGCTGGTGGACGTGGGCCTGGGCTACGTCCGGCTGGGCCAGCCCGCCACCACGCTCTCCGGCGGCGAGGCGCAGCGCGTGAAGCTCGCCAGCGAACTGCAGAAGCGGTCCAACGGCCGCAGCATCTACGTCCTCGACGAGCCGACCACGGGCCTGCACTTCGAAGACGTCCGCAAGCTGCTGGAGGTGCTGCAGGGACTGGTGGACAAGGGCAACACCGTGATCACCATCGAGCACAACCTGGACGTCATCAAGAGCGCCGACTGGATTATCGACCTCGGCCCCGACGGCGGTACCGGCGGCGGCAAGGTGGTAGCCTCCGGCACGCCGGAGAAGGTTGCCAAGGTGGAGGGCAGCCACACCGCGACGTTCCTGGCGGAGATCCTCAACCCGTAGTCCAATGAAGGCCGGCGGCCGCCCGAGGGGGCGGCGCCGGCCTTCGGCATGCCCGGTCCCGTCGCGCGGGCAAAACGCACCCGGGAGATATGCGCCGCCGGGCATACCTTTTTCCCTTGGGCCGCCCCGATATGCCAAACTTAGGCCCGTGACTTCTCCCCGGCTTTTGGTGCTGTTCGATCTCGATGGAACGCTGGTTGATCCGGCCGGTGCCATTACGGGCGGCATCTGTTCCGCCCTCACCGCCTGCGGGCTGCCGGAGCCGTCAGAGGCGGACCTGTTCCGGATGGTCGGCCCGTCCCTGGTGACGTCCCTGCGTGACATTGCCGGCGTTCCCCAGGACCGCCTGGAAGCGGTGATCCGCCACTACCGGCAGGGTTACCGGGAGGCGGGCATGGCACAGAGCCGGCCTTACCCGGGCATCCGCGGACTGGTGGAGAAACTGCGCACGGAACACACCGTGGCCGTGGCCACCCAGAAACCCGGGCACTTGGCGGTGGAACTCCTGGAGGTGCAGGGCATGGACAGCCTCTTTGCTTCCGTTCACGGCTCACCCGCCGACGAGCAGGCCGCCGCCGCGCTCAACGGGAAAGCCGGCATCATCCGTGCCGCCCTGGAGCGGCACGCGGGCACCTTCGACCGGGCCGTCATGATCGGCGACCGCCGGCACGACGTCGAGGGCGCCGCCGCCAACGGAATCGACTGCATCGGAGTCTCCTGGGGCTTCGCTGCCGACGGCGAGCTCGATGCGGCGGGGGCCGCCGTCGTCGTTGACACCGCGGAAGAACTGGCCGATGCTGTGCTGGCCTATGCGCAGAACGGAGCGGCACTGAATGGTTCTCTATAACCTGACCCGGGCAAGCACCCGCGGGCTTGTCGCCGGTCTGTGCCGGCCCACGATCACCGGACTCGAGCACGTTCCCGCCCACGGCCCGTTCATCGTCGCCTGCAACCACCAGTCCTTCCTGGACAGCGTCCTGGTCCAGGCCCTGCTGCCGCGCCGCGTGGGTTTCTTCGCCAAGGCCGAATACTTCACCGGGACCGGCCTCAAGGGGCTTGCGATGAAAAGCTTCTTCGAAGGCGTGGGGTCCATTCCGGTGCAGCGCGACCAGCAGGCCGCCAGTGTTGCGGCGCTCAAGACCCTGCTGGACATCCTTGAGGAGGGCGGCGGCGTCGGAATCTACCCCGAAGGCACCCGCTCACGCGACGGACTGCTCTACCGCGGACGCACCGGCGTGGGCTGGCTGGCCCTGACGTCCGGGGCGCCGGTGGTGCCCGTGGGGCTCATCGACACCGACAAACTGCAGCCCGCCGGCAAGAAAACGGTCAAGCCCGGACACTTCACCCTGAAGGTGGGGCAGCCGCTGTACTTCCAGAAGACCGGTCCGGAGCATGCGCTGCCGGCCCGCCGCCAGGCCACTGACCGGGTCATGGACGCCATCGCCGAGCTCAGCGGCCAGGAGCGCTCGGACAGCTACAACCGGAACCGGCCGGAGGGGTAGCCGTACCCGGGCGTTCCTAGTACTGCGCCCGAAGCGGGCCGGACCGTTCAGCGCCGCGCGAAACCCCATGCCGCCGTCCGGGGCAGGCGAAAGGCGAACGTAGGATGGAGAGGTGGCAGATCCAGCAACCTACCGGCCGAAAACAGGGGAGATCCCCACGGCACCGGGCGTATACCGCTTCCGGGACGAGCACGGCCGGGTCATCTATGTGGGCAAGGCGAAGAACCTCCGCTCCCGCCTGAACTCCTATTTTGCGAACCCGCGCGGTTTGATGCCCAAGACCCGGGCCATGGTGCATACCGCGGCCGGTGTCGAATGGACGGTGGTCGGCACCGAACTCGAAGCGCTGCAGCTGGAATACACCTGGATCAAGGAATTCAACCCCCGGTTCAACATCATGTTCCGGGACGACAAGTCCTACCCCTACCTGGCCGTGACCATGGGGGAGAAGTACCCCCGGGCCCAGGTCATGCGCGGGGACCGGCGCAAGGACACCCGCTACTTCGGCCCGTTCTATCCGGCCAAGGCCATCCGCGAAACCCTGGACACGCTCCTCCGGGTCTTCCCCGTCCGGACCTGCAGCAGCGGCGTCTTCAAGCGCGCAGAGCGCACGGGCAGGCCGTGCCTCCTCGGCTACATCGACAAGTGCTCCGCCCCCTGCGTCGGACGGATCAGCCCCGAGGACCACCGCGAGCTGGCCTCGGAACTCTGCGACTTCATGGCCGGAGAGGGCAAGCGCTTCATCTCCAGCCTCGAGAAGGAGATGCAGGCCGCCGTCGCCGAACTGGACTACGAAACCGCCGCCCGGCTCCGCGACGACATCTCGGCCCTGCGGAAAGTCTTCGAACGCAACAACGTGGTCCTCAGCGAAGACACGGACGCGGACATATTCGCGCTGGAGGAGGACGAACTCGAGGCGTCGGCCCAGGTGTTCCATGTCCGCGGCGGACGCATCCGCGGCCAGCGCGGCTGGGTGGTGGAAAAGGTCGAGGACAACGACACCGCCGACCTCGTGGAGCACCTGATCCAGCAGGTCTACGGCGAGGCGAACTCGACCGACCGCATTCCACGGCAGGTCCTCGTCCCGGTGCTGCCGCCGGACGCGGAGGAGCTGGCCGAGTGGCTGGGCGGGCTGCGCGGCGCCCGGGTGGACATCCGGGTGCCCATGCGCGGAGACAAAAAGGCCCTCATGGAAACCGTTGCCCGCAACGCCGCGGATGCCCTGCGGCTGCACAAGAGCCGCCGGGCCGGGGACATCACCACCCGCTCCGCCGCCCTGCAGGAACTGCAGGAGGCCCTGGACCTGCCCTCGCCGCCGCTGCGCATCGAGTGCTACGACATTTCCCATGTACAGGGCACCAATGTGGTGGCCTCCATGGTGGTGGCCGAAGACGGGCTGCCGAAGAAATCGGACTACCGCAAGTTCTCGATCACCGGCGACGCCGCCCGGGACGACACGTCCTCCATGTACAACGTCATTTCCCGCCGTTTCCGCAATTACCTTGCGGAGAACGCGGATCCCGCCGCCGATCCGGATGCCCCGGTGGACCTGCCGGACGAGCGCGGCGGCAACGGCGATGTCCAGCCGTTGACGGACACCCTGACCCCGGCGCCCAAGGCAAAGTTCGCCTACCCGCCGAACCTGGTGGTGGTGGACGGCGGCCAGCCCCAGGTCGCGGCGGCATCGAAGGCCCTCGCGGATCTGGGCATCACCGATGTGCAGGTGGTCGGACTGGCCAAGCGCCTGGAGGAGGTCTGGGTTCCGGACAGTGACTTCCCGGTGATCCTCCCGCGCGCTTCCGAGGCCTTGTTCCTGCTCCAGCGCGTCCGGGACGAGGCGCACCGCTTCGCCATCACCTTCCACCGGCAGAAGCGGGGCAAATCCATGACCGCGTCCCTGCTCGATGAGGTGCCCGGACTGGGACCGTCCAAGCGGCAGGCGCTGCTCAAGCACTTCGGCTCCGTGAAGAAACTGCGTGCCGCGACCGAGGAGGAACTCCTGGAGGTGCCGGGCATCGGCCCGGCCATGGCCGCCAACCTGCGCAGCCGCCTGGCGGACAAGGAAACGGCGGGAGTTCCGGCGGTCAATATGGCCACCGGCGAAATCCTGGAAACTTAGTTAGGCTTGGGAACCGGCGTGTCGGCTTCGAACCGTTCGGAGTTCTTCGAAAAGCAGGACAATCAGGATGGGATCACAGTAATGACGCAAGAGGACGGCTTGACCGTAGTCAAACCGGAGGAATCGGAGCTGCTCGTAGTCACGGGCATGTCCGGAGCCGGGCGCAGTACCGCCGCCAATGCGTTGGAAGACCACGGCTGGTACGTCGTCGAGAACCTGCCTCCGATGATGCTCGGCACCCTCACCGAGCTGGTCTCCCGGATGCCCCAGTCCATCCCGAAGCTGGCCGTGGTGGTCGACGTCCGCAGCAAGGAACTCTTCCAGGACATCCGCGAAGCCCTGCGCAACCTGCGCGCCGCCGGCGTCACCTACCGCCTGCTGTTCCTCGACGCCGATGATTCCACCCTGGTCCGGCGCTTTGAACAGGGACGCCGCCCGCATCCCCTGCAGGCCGACGGCAGCATCCTGGACGGCATCGCCGCCGAACGCGAGGTCCTGACGGAGCTGAGGGAGTCCTCCGACATCGTCCTGGACACCTCCAAGCTCAATGTCCACGCACTGGCCACCGCCGTCACGGAGCTGTTCACGGAGTCCGGCCCGATTGTGCTGCGCCTGAACGTGATGAGCTTCGGTTTCAAATACGGACTGCCGGTGGACGCGAACTACGTCGCCGATGTCCGCTTCATCCCCAACCCGCACTGGGTTCCGCAGCTGCGCCCGCACACCGGACTGGACGAAGACGTCCGCGACTACGTCCTGCAGGCCAAGGGCACCGCGGAGTTCCTCGACCGCTACGTGGACGCCCTGGAGCCCGTCATTGACGGCTACCGCCGGGAAAACAAGCACTACGCCACGATCGCCGTCGGCTGCACCGGCGGCAAGCACCGCTCCGTGGCCGTCACGGAGGAACTGGCCAAGCGCCTGGCCCAGCTTCCGCACGTAACGGTCAGCTCCCACCACCGGGATCTGGGGCGCGAGTAATGTCCTTCCTCACCGGACCCCTGCCCCTGATTCCCGAGGGGAAGGGGCGTGAGAGCGGGAGCGGATCGATCGTCGCGCTCGGCGGCGGCCACGGGCTGTCCGCCTCCCTCTCGGCCCTCCGCCTGCTCACTACCGACCTCACGGCCATCGTTACGGTGGCGGACGACGGCGGCTCCTCCGGCCGCCTCCGCCGGGAACTGGGCGTCCTTCCGCCCGGGGACCTTCGGATGGCCCTGGCGGCGCTCTGCGACGACACTGACTGGGGGCGCACCTGGCGCGACGTCATGCAGCACCGCTTCCGGTCCCAGCCCGGTGTCGAAGGTTCCCTGGACGACCATGCCCTCGGCAACCTGCTGATTGTCACGCTCTGGGAGCTGCTGGGGGATCCCGTCGCCGGACTCCAGTGGGCCGGCGCCCTGTTGGGTGCCCGCGGCCAGGTACTGCCGATGTCCACCCTGCCGCTGACCATTGAAGGAGACGTCCTTCGGCGCACCGCCGACGGAGACCTGTTCGAGACCATCAGCGGCCAGGCCAGCCTCGCCGCTGCCGGTGCGCGCAGCAACGTCAGCGACGTCCGGCTGCTGCCCGTCGACGCGCCGGCGTGCCCGGCCGCGCTGGAAGCAATCGACCTGGCCGACTGGGTGGTCCTGGGACCCGGCTCCTGGTACACGTCGGTCCTGCCGCACCTGATGCTGCCGCAGCTTAGGGACGCGTTGTGCGCCACATCGGCCAAACGCTGCCTGACCATGAACCTCAGCAATGAGACAACCGAAACGTCGGGGATGACCGCCGTCGACCACTTGGCCGTCATCCGCCGCTACGCACCGGAGTTCAAGGTGGACGCCGTGCTGGTGGATCCGTCGGTGGTGGCGGACAAAGCGGCCTTCGAGGACGCTGTAGCAGAAATGGGCGGCCGTCCGGTCTTCGGTAAGGTGGGGGCAGCGTCGGGGCGTCCGATCCATGATCCGCTCCGCCTCGCGACCGCCTTCCACGATATTTTTGGGGAGAATTAGGAGTGTATTTGTGGCGTTAACCGCAGCTGTAAAAGAGGAACTGTCGCGTCTGGACGTGAAGAAATCCTCAGTCCGCAAGGCCGAGGTGTCGGCAATGCTACGTTTTGCCGGCGGCCTGCACATCATTTCCGGACGGATAGTCATCGAAGCCGAGGTAGACCTCGCGTCTACTGCCCGACGGCTGCGGGCAGCCATTGCCGAGGTCTACGGCCACGCCAGCGACATCATTGTGGTGTCCGGCGGGGGACTGCGCCGCGGCAACCGCTACGTGGTTCGGGTGGTCAAGGACGGCGAATCACTCGCCCGGCAGACCGGCCTCCTGGATGCCCGCGGACGTCCGGTGCGGGGGCTGCCCTCCGTCGTCGTGAACGGTTCCGCGGCCGACGCGGAGGCCGTCTGGCGGGGCGCCTTCCTTGCCCACGGTTCACTCACCGAACCCGGGCGCTCCTCCTCGCTTGAAGTCACCTGCCCGGGACCTGAAGCTGCCCTGGCCCTGGTTGGATCCGCCCGTCGGATCGGCATCGCTGCCAAGGCACGCGAGGTGCGCGGTGTGGACCGCGTGGTAATCCGCGACGGCGACACCATCGCGGCCCTGCTCACCCGGATGGGTGCGCATGACGCGCTCATGGTGTGGGAAGAGCGCCGGATGCGCAAGGAAGTACGCGCCACGGCGAACCGGCTTGCCAACTTCGACGACGCCAACCTCCGCCGCTCCGCGCAGGCCGCCGTCGCGGCCGGCGCCCGGGTGGAGCGTGCCCTGGAGATCCTCGGCGAGGACGTCCCGGAGCACCTGCGCTACGCCGGCGAACTGCGCGTGGCCCACAAGCAGGCCAGCCTGGACGAGCTGGGCCACCTGGCCGACCCGCCCATGACCAAGGACGCCATTGCCGGGCGGATCCGGCGGCTGCTGGCCATGGCTGACAAGCGGGCAGCGGAACTGGGCATTCCGGGTACTGAGTCGAGCGTCACTCCGGAAATGTTGGACGAATAGCGTTATTGCATAGGATGGAAGCCTGCTGCCTTTCGGCGGCACAACGAGTTTCCGGACGGGAATTCCGCCCGGAACTTTGATCCGACACCAACGGAGGATTTTCGTGAACGAATACACACTGCCGGAACTGCCGTACGATTACGCGGCCCTTGAGCCGCATATTTCCGCACGCATCATGGAGCTGCACCACGACAAGCACCACGCCACCTACGTGGCCGGCGCCAACACCGCCCTCGCCCAGATGGCAGAGGCACGCGACAAGGGCGAGTTCGGCACCATCGGCAAGCTGTCCAAGGATCTGGCCTTCCACCTTGGCGGCCACACCAACCACAGCATCTTCTGGAACAACATGTCCCCGGACGGCGGCGACAAGCCCGAAGGCGAACTGGCAGCAGCCATCGATGAGTTCTTCGGTTCCTTCGACGGTTTCCGCGGCCAGTTCACTGCCGTGGCCAACTCCATCCAGGGCTCCGGCTGGTCCATCCTGGCCTATGAACCGCTGGGCAAGAACCTGGTCATCGAGCAGCTCTACGACCAGCAGGGCAACATCCCGGTGGGCACCATCCCGCTGCTGATGCTCGACATGTGGGAGCACTCCTACTACCTGGACTACGCCAACGTTAAGGGCGACTACGTCAAGGCATGGTGGAACATCGTGAACTGGGCCGACGTCGCCGCGCGCTTCGACGCCGCCCGCACCGGCGCCAAGAGCCTGATCGTCCCGGCTTAGTCTTGAGCCCCTGCCGCACATTTGTGCGGGTGCCCCGGTCCCTACGGAGACTGTGACGCGTAAGATAAATCCGTAGGTCCGGTCCCGCCCGGTGCTTTCGGGCACCGGCGGGACGGGGCCACGGCGCCGCGGCCGGAAGGGTTTCCCAAGCGGAAGTGTCAGGCCGCAGTCAGTCCGGTGGCTTCTTACCATGAGGTCACGCAGCTCTCGATTGAACCCCTACTCAAGGAGACAGAACAGTGACTACTCGTGTTGGAATCAACGGATTCGGGCGTATCGGCCGCAACTACTTCCGGGCGGCCCTGGAGCAGAACGCCGACCTCGACATCGTCGCGGTAAATGACCTCACCAGCCCCGAGACCCTCGCCCACCTCCTCAAGTACGATTCAGTCACCGGACGCCTGGGTGCCGATGTCAAAGTCAGCGAGGGCAACATCGTTGTCGGGGGCAAGACCATCCGCGTACTGGCCGAGCGGGATCCCTCGAACCTCCCCTGGCGCGATCTCGGCGTAGACATCGTCATTGAGTCCACCGGATTCTTCACCAAGGCCGAGGACGCCAGGAAGCACATCGACGCCGGCGCCAAGAAGGTCCTGATCTCCGCGCCGGGCAAGGGCGCCGACCTCACGGTTGTTATGGGGGTCAACGACGGCGACTACGACCCGGCGTCCCACAACATCATCTCCAACGCCTCCTGCACCACCAACTGCCTCGGCCCGCTGGCCATGGTCCTGCATGAGGCGTTCGGCATTGAACGCGGCCTGATGACCACCGTCCACGCCTACACCGCAGACCAGAACCTGCAGGACGGCCCGCACCGCGACCTCCGCCGGGCCCGCGCCGCAGCGCTTAACATCGTCCCGACCACCACCGGCGCCGCCAAGGCCATCGGCCTGGTCCTGCCGGCCCTTGACGGCAAGCTGGACGGCTTCGCGCTGCGCGTGCCGGTACCCACCGGTTCGGTCACCGACCTCACCGTGACGGTTTCCAAGGAGGCCACGGTGGAACAGATCAACGATGTCTACAAGACCGCGGGCAACGGACCGCTGGCGGGCATCCTGCGCTACACGGACGAGCCGATTGTCTCTTCCGACATCGTCACCGATCCTGCCTCGTGCATCTTCGACTCCGGCTTGACCCGCGTTATGGGGAACCAGGTGAAGGTCGTGGGCTGGTACGACAACGAGTGGGGCTATTCCTGCCGTCTGGTGGACCTCACCAAGCTTGTCGGCTCAAAGCTTTAATCAACCGAGTACGCAAAGGTAGACATGACTGTCAAAACTCTCCCCGACCTGATCAGCGAAGGCGTTGACGGCAGGTACGTCCTCGTCCGCTCCGACCTGAACGTCCCGCTCGACGACGGCCGGGTTACCGACGACGGACGCATCCGGGCGTCGATTCCCACCCTGCAGACCCTCGTGGAGCGCGGTGCCAAGGTTATTGTGATGGCCCACCTCGGCCGCCCGAAGGGCAAGCCGGACGAGAAGTACTCGCTGCGTCCCGCCGTCGACCGCCTCGACGAACTCTCCATCTTCCCGGTGGAGTTCGCCGAGGACGTGGTTGGCGACAGTGCCCGCAGCCTGGCAGCCTCCCTGGCCGCCGGGTCCGTCCTGGTGCTGCAGAACATCCGCTTCGATCCGCGCGAGACCTCCAAGGACGACGCGGAACGCCAGGCGCTGGCAGGGGAGCTGGCGGCCCTGACCGGCGGCAACGGCGCCTACGTGGATGATGCCTTCGGTGCCGTGCACCGCAGGCACGCCAGTGTTTACGACGTTGCCGAGGTGCTGCCCGCCTACGAAGGAGGGTTGGTGCACACCGAGGTCGAGGTCCTCAAGCGCCTCACCGAGAACCCGGAGAAGCCCTATGTGGTGGTTCTGGGCGGTTCCAAGGTGTCCGACAAGCTGGCAGTGATCGAGAACCTGATGGACCGGGCCGATTATCTGCTGGTGGGCGGCGGCATGGTCTTTACCTTCCTGGCAGCACAGGGCCACAAGGTCGGCGCATCACTGCTCGAGGCAGACCAGATCGAAAACGTGAAGGGTTACCTGAGCCGGGCCAAGGAGGTGGGCTGCGAGTTTGTGCTGCCCACCGACATTGTGGTGGCGGATAAGTTCGCTGCGGACGCCGACGTCGACACCGTTCCGGCCGAGGGCATGGAGGACAGCCGCTTCGGCGCTTCCGGCATCGGCCTGGATATCGGCCCCGACTCCGCTGCCGCCTTCGCCGAGCGGATCCGCCACGGCAAGACCATCTTCTGGAACGGCCCGATGGGCGTGTTCGAGTTCGAAGCCTTCGCCAACGGCACCCGTGCCGTGGCCCAGGCTTTGAAGGACTCCAGCGGCTTCAGTGTCGTCGGCGGCGGCGATTCAGCAGCGGCCGTCCGCAAGCTGGGCTTCTCGGAAGCCGACTTCGGGCACATCTCCACCGGCGGCGGCGCCAGCCTCGAATACCTCGAAGGCAAGGCCCTTCCCGGCCTTACCGTCCTCGACAAGTAAAACCCAAGGTGCGGGTCCGCTGTTCCAGCGGGCCCGCACCCGCATGTCCCATCCCGCCCGGCCTCAGCGCCGGCGCACCGCGAGTAAGAAACCGGAGTAACCATGACCACCTCCACGAACGGCAAGTTCGACCGCACACCCCTGATCGCCGGCAACTGGAAGATGAACATGGACCACGTCCAGGGCATCACCCTTTTGCAGAAGCTGGCGTGGACGCTGAGCGACGCACGGCATGATTACGGCCGCGTGGAAGTTGTGGTGTTCCCTCCGTTCACCGACCTGCGCAGCACGCAGACGCTGGTAGCGGGCGACAAGCTGAAGGTGGAATACGGCGCGCAGGACCTGTCGCCCAACGATTCCGGCGCGTACACCGGTGACATCTCCGGCCAGTTCCTCGCCAAGCTCGGCTGCAGCTACGTCCTCGTGGGGCACAGCGAACGCCGGTCCGTCCACGGCGAGAGCGACGAGCTGCTGAACGAAAAGCTCAAGGCTGCCTACCGCCACAACCTCGTGCCCATCCTCTGCGTTGGCGAAGGTCTCGAAGTCCGGCAGGCCGGGGATCACGTGATCCACACCCTGGAGCAGGTCCGCAGGGACCTCGCGGGACTGGATGCCGAGCAGGTGTCACGCCTTGTCATTGCCTACGAGCCCATCTGGGCCATCGGTACCGGTGAAGTTGCCGGCCCCGAGGACGCCCAGGAAATGTGTGCCGCCATCCGTGCCGAAATCGCGGACCTGTACGACGATGCCGTTGCTGCCAAGACGCGCCTGCTCTACGGCGGCTCGGTGAAGGCGGCCAATGCAGCAAGCATTCTGGGGGAGCGGGACGTGGACGGCGTGCTGGTAGGCGGCGCCAGTTTGGATGTAGGCGAATTTGCTAATATTGTCAGGTTCGAACAACATCTGGTGACTGACTGAACTGCAGCTGAAGGGCGCCGCAGCGGCGTCTCCAATCCATGAGTCACCCGAAAGGCCGTAAGTGGAAATTCTGAAGATCGTCCTGCTGGTGCTCCTTGCGATCACGAGCCTGCTGCTGACGCTGCTCATCCTGCTCCACAAGGGCCGCGGCGGCGGCATGTCGGATATGTTCGGCGGCGGCATGACCAGCAGCCTCGGATCCTCCGGTGTTGCCGAAAAGAACTTGAACCGCTTCACGGTGGCGCTGGCGCTCTCCTGGGGCTTGGTCATCGTGGCCCTCGGGCTGATCCAGCGCTTCGCCGGCGAAGCGTAGGCAGCAGCGCAGCAATAGCTTAAAAGGAATGGCCCCCGGATGAGTCCGGGGGCCATTCCTTTTAAGCGGGTCGGGCCTAGTCCTCGTCGCCGGCGTCGCGGTCTTCGGAGTCGAAGAGCCGCTGGGACAGCTGCGATGCCGCTGCCTGGTCAATCAGCCACCGGGTCTTGGTGCGGCCGTGGGCACCCGCGGCCGGGACCTGGATTTCCCCCGCGCCGGCGAGAGCCAGGCCCACGGCGCCGGCCTTGTCATTGCCGGCGACACCCAGCCACACCTCGAACGCCGTGTTGATGCTCTCCAGGGTGAGCGAGATCCGCTCCGGCGGCGGCTTGGGAGCATCCCGCACGGCGACCGTGGTGGCGCCGACGGTCCGAACGCCCGGGGTTTCGGGGAAGAGGGACGCAATGTGCGCGTCCGGCCCTACCCCGAGCAGCAGGACGTCAAAGCGGGGGAGCCGCGGGTCCACAGGTTCGAACCCGGTTGCCAGGTGTTCGGCGGCGGCGGCGTCGGCCAACTGCCGGGCATAGTCGGCTGCGGCGTCTTCCACCGTCTCCGCCTCATTGGCGGAAGCGACCGCGTGGATGCGGCCGGCCGGGACGCCAAGCGGATCCAGCATCGCCTGCCGCGCCTGCAGTGAGTTCAGCTCCGGATCGCCGGCCGGCAGGAACCGTTCATCGCCCCACCAGAAGTTGACCTTCGTCCAGTCCACCGCTGTCCGCGCCGGATTGGCCGTCACAGCCTCCAGCGTCGCGATGCCCACGGTTCCGCCCGTGAGCACCACGGTGGCCTCTCCGCGCCGGCTCTGGACGTCTACGAGCTTGGTGATCAGCCGCGCTGCCGTTGTGGAGACGAGCGCCTGGGGATCCGGGTGGATGCTGACGCCTTTGGGGGAGTGCTTCATGCGTCCGCCCCTTCCTTGGACAGGCACGCAGCCAGCCCCTCGGTAAGTACTTCTCCGAACACTTCGTCCGGATCCAGCCGACGCAGTTCCTCCGCCAGGCAGTCGCGCAGGGTGCGGCGCGGCAGCGCAATCTGCTGCTCCGGCTGCCCCGGCTGGGTCAGATGCGCGGTGACCTGGTCCGGCCGGGCCAGTTCCACGTCTCCGTCGCCGCGGCTAAACACTACCCTGTGGATGCCGGTTCCGGCTTCCCCTTCGATGATCTCCAGCGGTACTTTCAATGCCTTTTTCAGCCAGGCGGCCAGCAGGAAGGTGCTGGCCGAGTCCGAGGCACCCTCGACGACGACGGACCGGACCTGGGCCGCTCCGCCACCGTCCAGGACGGCGGCGAGCTGGACGCGCCAATTCGTCAACCGGGTCCAGCTCAGGTCGGTATCCCCGGCAGCGTAGCTGTCCGCCAGGCCCAGCAGCGCCTTCTTCGGATCATCCTCCGTGGCGGCATCGGTAATCCGGCGGTGGGCAATGCAGCCCAGCGGAGTCTGCGCCGGATCGGAAGGAACTCCGTGCGGCCACCAGACCACTATGGGAGCGTCCGGCAGCAGCAGGGCGGACACCAGGGATTCGCTTTCCCCCGTAAGTTCGCCGTACCCGGACAACACAATCACTTCCGAGGCACCGGCGTCGCCGCCCACCCGGATCTGCGCGTCAAGGCGGGTTTTCTCGTCCGGGCTGCCCTCGGCCAGCACGATGATGCGGCACGGGTGTTCCCTGCTGGCCTCGTTGGCGGCGGCGATGGCCTCCTCGACGAAGTCCGGCTGGGTATCCACCACCAGGGTCAGCACACGGCCGAGGGTGACCACGCCGCCCTTTTCGCGCATGGCAACTATTTCCTTGGACACCTTGGAGGTGGTGGTGTCCGGCAGTTCTACTATCACGGCCTTCTCCAGGTCCTTCCGTCTTGGGCGAGCAGCTCGTTGGCGGAGTCCGGCCCCCAGCTACCGGGAGCGTAAGGCTCGGGCTGGGTGTCGAGCGACGCCCAGTATTCTTCGAACGGATCCACGATCTTCCAGGACAGCTCGACTTCCTGGTGCCGGGGGAAGAGCGGAGGCTCACCCAACAGCACGTCCAGGATCAGCCGTTCATAGGCCTCGGGGCTGGACTCGGTGAAGGAGTGCCCGTAGCCGAAGTCCATGGAAACGTCGCGGACCTCCATCTGTGTGCCCGGTACCTTGGAGCCGAAGCGGATGGTGGCACCTTCGTCCGGCTGGACACGGATGACGACGGCGTTCTGGCCGAAGTCGTCACCGTTGTGTTCGCGGAACAGCAGATTGGGGGCACGCTTGAAGACGACGGCGATCTCGGTGACGCGCCGGCCCAGCCGTTTACCGGCCCGCAGGTAGAACGGGGCTCCGGCCCATCGGCGGGTATTGATATCGAGCCGGATCGCGGCGAACGTCTCGGTCTTGGAATCCGGGTTGAACCCTTCCTCTTCCAGGAAACCGGTGACCTTCTCACCGCCCTGCCAGCCGCCTGTGTACTGGCCGCGGGCGGAACTGCGGGAGAGGTCCTCCGGCAGCCGGACGGCAGCCAGGACCTTCTCCTTTTCCGCGCGGAGGTGGTCCGCATTGAAGGAAATGGGTTCCTCCATAGCGGTCAGCGCCAAAAGCTGCAGCAGGTGGTTTTGGATCACGTCACGGGCGGCGCCCACGCCGTCGTAATAACCCGCCCGACCGCCGATGCCGATGTCCTCGGCCATGGTGATCTGCACGTGGTCCACGTAGTTGGCGTTCCAGATCGGTTCGAACAGCTGGTTCGCGAAACGCAGCGCCAGGATGTTCTGGACCGTCTCCTTGCCGAGGTAGTGGTCGATGCGGAAGACCGAATCGGCGGGGAAGACCGATTCCACCACGTTGTTGAGTTCCCGGGCTGAGGCGAGGTCGTGGCCGAACGGCTTTTCAATGACCACCCGCCGCCACTTGCCCTCGGAGGTCTTGGCGAGGCCGTGTTCGGAAAGCTGCTGGCAGACCTGTTCAAAGGACTTGGGCGGCACGGAAAGGTAGAACGCGTGGTTCCCGCGGGTTCCCCGTCGTTCGTCCAGGTCCTCGAGGGTCGCCTTGAGTTCCTCGAAGGCTTCACCGCTGTCGAATCCGCCTTCGACAAACCGGATACCCTCAGCCAGCTGCTTCCACACGCCCTCATTGAAATCGGTCCGGGCATGCGCCTGCACCGCTTCCTTCACCTGGGCGGCGAACTCCTCGTGGCTCCACGGCCGGCGGCCGAAGCCCACCAGCGAGAAGCTGGGCGGAAGCAGGCCGCGGTTGGCGAGATCGTAGACCGCCGGAATGAGCTTCTTCCGGGCCAGGTCTCCGGTGACGCCAAAGATCACCAGGGAGGACGGACCGGCGATCCGGCTCAGCCGGCGGTCCCGTGGATCCCGGAGCGGGTTGCCCTTCCTGGTCTTTTCCTTGGCGGGCATTTACTTACTGCCTGCTTCTACGGCGAGGGCCCGCACGACGTTTTCGATTTCACGGACCCCTTCGTCGCGGTTCAACAGGTGCAGCCGCAGTACCGGGCGGCCCTGGTCCGCGAGGACCTGCGCGTCACCGGCAGCCTGCGCACTGATGAGTTCACCGAAGGTGAAGGGCCGGTCCGGGATGCCGATGTCCTGTGCCGGCTTACCGGTGATCTGCAGGTAAACTCCCTGCGCCGGGCCGCCCTTGTGGAACTGGCCGGTGGAGTGCAGGAAGCGCGGACCCCAGCCGAAGGTCACGGGACGGCCGGTGGCTGCAGCAAGCTCCGGACGGATCTGCTCCAGTTCTGCCTGCCGGAAACGGTCGAGGTAGGCCTGGACGCTGAGGTAGCCGTCCGTGCCGAGTTGCCGGAGCAGGGCTGCCAGCGCGCCCCGCAGGGTGTGCGCCGTGCCGAGGAGGTCAGCCGGCCCGCGCACCTCGACGGACCCGTCAATGAAGGACGGTTCCGTGGGCTCCGGGGTAGCGTCAAGCAGGCCGCGTGCCGCCTTCTTCGCAGCTTCGACATCCGGCTGGTCAAACGGATTGATGTTCAACAGGCGTCCGGCCACCGCGGTCGCGAATTCCCAGAGCATCATGGAGCTGCCCAGACTGCCGGAAACCACTATCTGGTCTCCTTCGGGGAGGACCTCGGAATCAACGGGGACAATCCGTACGGTAAGCACGTCGCCGGCACCGGAAACCATCTCCGGGGCGCCGGGTTCGACGGCGACGGGCAGCAGGCCCGTGCCGAGCTTGCCGGTGGATTCCGCGATCAGCTGCTCTGCCCAGTCGGGGAAGCCGGCCAGTCCGGAGCCTTCGTCCACAATGACGATCTTGTTGCGCAGCGGGTCGGTCCCGCCGAGTGCTGCGCCGAGTTCCAGGCCGATGTTGTCCGGCGCGTCGTCCCGCAGGATTTCCGCCGTCATCTCGGCGTCGTCCAGCAGGGTTTCAATGTCGGCTCCGGCCAGGCCCGAAGGCACCAGGCCAAAGGCCGTCAGGGCGGAGTAGCGTCCGCCGACGTTGGGGTCGGCGTTGAACACGGCGCGGTAACCGGCCTCGCGGGCCGCCGCGTCCAGCGGCGACCCGGGGTCGGTGACAACCACTATGCGGGACCTGGCGTCGATACCGGCGTCGGTGAAGGCCTGTTCGAAAACCCGGCGCTGCGAATCCGTCTCCACCGTGGAACCCGATTTCGAGCTCACGACAATGACGGTTTCGGCCAGCCGGTCTCCAAGGGCGGCCGCAACGACGTCCGGGTCGGTGGAATCCAGGACTGTCAGGTCCACGCCCGCAGTGCGGGTAATGACCTCGGGTGCCAGGGAAGAGCCGCCCATGCCGGCCAGGACCACGCGGGTCACTGACTCGGCGGCGAGCTCTTCCCTCAGCGCCGCTATCTGTCCCACGAGCGGCCGGGAGCTTTCTCCGGGGTTGAGCCAGCCCAGGCGGATGGACGCCTCGGCTTCGGCATCGGGTCCCCAAAGGGTGGGATCCTGGGCCACGAGGCGGGAGGCAACTTCATCCCCCACGAGTTCGGGCACCTTGGCATCGACGGCAACGCTGGCCGCCCCGGCTGCTTCAAAG
Organism: Arthrobacter sp. zg-Y844; assembly: GCF_024385465.1. Taxonomy (GTDB): domain Bacteria; phylum Actinomycetota; class Actinomycetes; order Actinomycetales; family Micrococcaceae; genus Arthrobacter_B. Next base: position 440,279 of record NZ_JANFLS010000002.1, on the reverse strand, counting down.
GACAGTGTGGTCATTTTTTCCTATGCCTCTTTCGCGGTATCCAGTGCGGTCTGAACGGTCTGGAGGAGTTCGCCCCAGCTGACCACGAACTTATCCAGGCCTTCGGTCTCCAGCTGCTCCACAACGTCGTTGTAGGAGATGCCAAGGCCGTCCAGCTGGTCCAGGACGGCATTGGACTCGGCGTACGTGCCGGTGATGGTGTCACCGGTGACTTCGCCGTGGTCCGCAGTGGCTTCCAGCGTCTTTTCCGGCATGGTGTTCACCGAGTTCGGCGCCACGAGGCCGGTAACGTACAGGGTGTCCGGCAGGGCCGGATCCTTCACGCCGGTGGAGGCCCAGAGCGGGCGCTGGGCGTTGGCACCGGCCGCGGCCAGCACCTGCCAGCGTTCGCTGGCGAACTGCTCTTCGAAGACCTGGTAGGCCAGGCGGGCGTTGGCCAGGCCGGCCTTGCCCTTCAGGCCCTTGGCCTCGTCGGTGCCGATGCCGTCCAGGCGCTTGTCGATTTCCGCGTCCACGCGTGAGACGAAGAAGGACGCCACCGAGTGGATGGTGGAGAGGTCGTGCCCGTTTTCCTTCGCCTGCTCAATGCCGAGCATGTACGCGTTGATGACCTCGCGGTAGCGCTCGAGGGAGAAGATCAGGGTCACGTTGACGCTGATGCCCGCGGCCAGCGTGGCAGTGATTGCCGGCAGGCCTTCCTGGGTGGCAGGAATCTTGATCAGCACGTTGTAGCGGCCAACCTTGTCGAAGAGTTCCTTCGCCTCATTGATGGTGCCCTGCGTGTCGCGTGACAGGCGCGGATCAACCTCAATGGACACCCGGCCGTCAACGCCGTGCGTGGCCTCGGCTACGGGGGCGAAGACATCGCAAGCCTGGATGACGTCGTCGGTGGTGATCTCGAAGACGGACTTGTCGACGTCGGCGCCCGACCGCGAGAGCTGCTGCACCTGTGCGGCGTAGGACTCGCCGTTGGCCAGTGCGGCAGCGAAGATGCTCGGGTTCGTGGTCACGCCGACCACGTTGCGCTCATCGATGAGCTTCTTCAGGGAACCGGAAACAATCCGTTCACGGGAGAGGTCGTCGAGCCAGATGGAGACTCCGGCTTCGGAAAGCCGGGCGGTGGGAGTGGAAGTCATTGTTTGATGCTCCTTAACTAAGGGGATTACTGCTGGTCGCCGGTCTCGGTGGACTGTGCTCCGGAAGCGGCACCGGTTGTGCCGTCGGGGGCGGATCCGGTGCCGCCGACAGCGGCGAGGGAGTCCCGGGCAGCCTGGGCCACGGCGTCGGCAGTGATGCCGAATTCGCGGAACAGCGTCTTGTAGTCGGCGGAGGCACCGAAGTGCTCCAGGGAGACGCTGCGGCCCGCGTCGCCGACGATTTCACGCCAGCCGAGGGCAATTCCCGCCTCGACGGAAACCCGGGCTCGGATGTCCTTGGGCAGTACCGACTCGCGGTATTCCTTGTCCTGCTTGTTGAACCACTCGATGCTCGGCATGGATACCACGCGGGCGGCTACGCCTTCGGCAGCGAGTGCTTCGCGGGCTTCAACAGCCAGCTGGACCTCGGAACCGGTGCCGACCAGGATGACGTCCGGCGTTACGACGCTTCCGTCGCGGACGGCTTCGGCAAGCACGTACCCGCCGCGGGCGGCACCTTCGGCGGAGCCGAACTCGGTGGCGGTGGCAGCGCCGGCGCCCCGCGCATAGGTCGGGATGTTCTGGCGCGTCAGCACAATGCCGGCCGGGTTCTCGGTGTTCTCCAGGATGGTCCGCCACGCGACGGCCACCTCGTTGGCGTCGCCCGGACGGACGACGTCGAGCCCCGGGATTGCGCGCAGGGAAGCGAGCTGCTCCACCGGCTGGTGGGTGGGACCGTCTTCGCCCAGGCCGATGGAATCGTGGGTCCAGACGTAGATGGCAGGCACGCCCATCAGTGCGCCGAGGCGGATGGCCGGACGCTGGTAGTCGCTGAAGATCAGGAACGTACCGGAGAAGGCGCGCGTGTTGCTGTGCATCGTGATGCCGTTGACGATCGATGCCGCGGCGTGCTCGCGGATGCCGAAGTGCAGCACCCGGCCGTAGGGGTTGCCGGACCAGGCGTTGGTCTGCTTCCCCGCGGGGATGAAGGAGGGGGAGCCTTCAATGGTGGTGTTGTTGGACTCGGCGAGGTCGGCGGAGCCGCCCCACAGTTCCGGCAGTGCCGGGCCGATGGCGGAGAGGACCTTGCCCGAAGCCGCGCGGGTGGACATGTCCTTGCCGGCCTCGAAGACGGGCAGTGATGCCTCCCAGCCCTCCGGCAGCTCGCCCTTTTCCAGGCGGGCCAGCAGTGCGGAGCCTTCGTTGTTGGCTTCCTCCCAGGCCTTGAAACCTTCGTTCCACTTCTCGTGCGCCTCGGCGCCGCGGGCGACTGCCTGGCGGGCGTGCTCGAGGACCTCGGGGTCGACGTCGAAGTTCTTGGCCGGGTCGAAGCCCAGGGTTTCCTTCAGCGCGGCCACTTCATCGGCGCCCAGTGCGGAACCGTGGATCTTGCCGGTGTTCTGCTTGTTCGGCGCGGGCCAGCCGATGATGGTGCGCAGGGAGATGATGGACGGCCGGCCCGTTTCGGCCTTGGCTGCCATCAGGGCGTTGTAGAGCTCGTGAACGTCCTCGACGTATTCGCCCGTCTTGGTCCAGTCCACCCGCTGGGTGTGCCAGCCGTAGGCTTCGTAGCGCTTGAGCACGTCTTCGGTGAAGGCAATGTCGGTGTCATCTTCGATGGAGATGTGGTTCTCGTCGTACAGGACTACGAGGTTGCCCAGTTCCTGGTGCCCGGCCAGTGAGGAGGCCTCGGCCGTAACGCCTTCCTGCAGGTCGCCGTCGGACGCAATGACCCAGATGGTGTGGTCGAACGGGCTGGTCCCTTCGGCGGCGTCGGCGTCGAGCAGGCCGCGCAGGCGGCGCTGGGCGAACGCGAAGCCAACCGAGGACGCCAGGCCCTGGCCCAGCGGGCCGGTGGTGATTTCCACGCCGTCGGTATGGCGGTATTCCGGGTGGCCGGGGGTCTTGGAACCCCAGGTGCGCAGGGACTGCAGGTCCTCGAGTTCCAGGCCGTAGCCGGAAAGGAAGAGCTCGATGTAGAGCGTGAGGGAGGTGTGCCCGGGGGAGAGGACGAAGCGGTCGCGGCCAATCCACTGCGGATCGGACGGGTCATGGCGCATGACCTTCTGGAACAGAAGGTAGGCGGCCGGAGCCAGGCTCATGGCCGTGCCGGGATGGCCGTTGCCGACCTTCTCCACGGCGTCGGCAGCCAGGACGCGGACGGTGTCCACTGCCTTGCGGTCCGTCTCGGTCCAGATCAGTTCTTGCTCTTCCATATGTGGCACGTTTACCGGGCCCCTCTCTCTACAGACAACCGGCGCCGTACAGCGCCGGACATGCCCGGAAGCCCCCGTGAACGGGGTGCGTCCGGTTCCATTACCACTACAACCAACGGCAGACGCAAATCGATACCGCGTTCACGGCATAACTTGTTCCGCGTTCCGCAGCCGAGGCCGCGGATACTGCTTAATGCTGTTTGTTGCTTTTCCCGTGCCGCAGCGTAATTAGCCGCGGGAAAGGTCCGTTCCAACCTTATCGTCTAAGGCTGCTTCCTGCCCGCCCCTGCGGCATGATCCCGGCCTTCGGGCCGGCGCCGTTCCGATTCCTGCACGTGTGCAGGCGCATGCGTATTCCATGCTTCGATTTCTACAGCCGATAGAGGTTATGATGAGGACGGACTTTTTCGTTCCAGATTGGATAAAGTGATCGCTTCGTGACTACCCAGCATGCCGAGTCCCCGGTCCACACGGGGAAGATGACGGCGGGCCGCAAGGTCCGGGCATACGTGGCGCTCACCAAACCGCGTGTCATCGAACTCCTGCTCGTGACCACCCTGCCCACCATGATCTTCGCCGAGCAGGGACTTCCGTCCCTGGGCCTGATCCTGGTCACCATGATCGGCGGCGCACTGGCAGCAGGAAGCGCCGGTGCCTTCAACTGCTATATCGACCGCGACATGGACAAGCTGATGAAGCGGACAAAGAACCGTCCGCTGGTCACCGGCGAGGTGTCCCCGCGGGAGGCCATGGTCTTTGCGTGGGTGCTGGGCATAGTCGCCATTGCCCTGCTCTGGTTCGGGGCCAACCCGCTCACCGGCCTTCTGGGCCTCGGAGCAATCCTCCTGTACGTGGTCTTCTACACGCTGATCCTCAAGCGCCGCACCACCCAGAACATTGTCTGGGGCGGCGCCGCGGGCTGCATGCCCGTACTCATCGCGTGGGCTGCCGTCACCGACAAGGTGGAATGGCCGGCCATCATCCTGTTCATGATCATCTTCCTGTGGACGCCGCCGCACTACTGGCCGCTGTCCATGAAGTACGGCGAGGACTACCGCAACGCCAGCGTGCCGATGCTCGGCGCGGTTGCGGGCGCCAAGCTCGTCTCCGTCCAGGTGGTGTTGTACGCCTACGCCACCGTCGCCTGCTCGCTGCTGCTGGTTCCCGTGGGCGGTGCCGGCTGGGTCTACACCATTGCCGCCCTGCTCTCCGGCGGCTGGTTCGTGGCCGAGGCCCACAAGCTGCATTCCCGTGCGCAGCGCGAAGAGCTCAATGACAAGTCCGCCATGAAGGTCTTCCACCTGTCCATCAGCTACCTTACGATCCTCTTCCTGGCCCTGGCCGTGGATCCGTTCGTGGGCGGCGCGCTGGTCTAGCCTTCCGCTTTACGGTGGCCGGATCCCCTTAGGGGTCCGGCCATTGTTGTGTCCGGGCTTCTCTGTTTCCAGGGTTCGCCGGGGCGTTCCGGGGGCAGAACGCGCTCCGGGCGCCGCGCGCTTCGGGCGCCGTGCGCTTCGGGCGCCGTGCGCTTCGGGCGCCGTGCGCTTCGGGCGTTCCGGAACGGCGGCAACGAAACTCCCTGCTCGCAGAGCTCGCAGGGAGTATTAAAGCCGCCTAACCCGGAACGTCCTCCGCGCCCGTTACAGCACCCCGTGCCTCTCCCGTGCCGGTCCGTGCGTGTGTTCACCCAGAACGTGCCGCATCCTCCGTTAGGACGTGCCGATCCACTGCCCTTTGAATGCAGCAGCCCCGGCCAGTGCAGTTCCGAGCGGGTATTCCCACCACATGGTGTGCTGTTGCTGCGGAAGCGGTTATGCCAGCCGGAACCTCGTTGTGAAGCGTCGAAAGAGCAGATAACGGCCTTCAGAACCCGGCATAGCCCCGTTATCTGCTCAGCCGATCCAGTGTCGGGGTGGGGCGGGACAGGGGCCGGCCGGCAGAAGACCCGGCCGGGCCGACCGGTCCCAGCCAGGCCCGGAGACAGAAGAAGGGCCGGACCCCGTCAGGAGTCCGGCCCTTCTTCGGAAAGTGCGCCCGTTACCTGCGAACGGTCCGGGTCTTCCGCGCCCGCCGGGCCTGCTGGACCGCAATCGCGGCCCCGCCGGGAACCTGCTTGTTGAAGCCGATATAGACGGCCTGGGCGGCTGCGGCCGTCAGCAGGCAGGCGCCGAGCATGTGCAGGGCCACCAGCGCGATGGGCAGGTGCAGGAAGTGCTGCACGTAGCCGATGGCTGCCTGTGCCAGTACGACGACGCCCAGCACCATCACGGCCCGGCGCACCCGGGCATCGGTCGCCCTGCGGACCACCAGGTACAGGGCCACGGCCAGCGCAAAGACCAGCAGGTAGACGGGCACCACGTGGATGCGGGTGATCAGGTCCGGGTTCAGGCCGTTACGCGCAGCTCCGTGGTCGCCGGCGTGCGGGCCGGAACCGGTTACTACAACGCCCAGCACCACGGTCAGGGCGGACAGGACGCCGATGGCACCCAGTACGGGGCGGAGGTTTTTATCCGCCAGCGGAGCATGGCGTGCCTGGAGGTCCATCGCGGAAAGCCTTGAGCGGTTCACCATGACCACGGCCACGGTGATCATGATGGTGGAGGCAAGGAAGTGCAGGCCCACAACCCACGGGTTGAGGTCCGTCAGGACGGTGATCCCGCCGATGACGGCCTGGGCCGGGACGCCGGCCAGCAGGGCGATGGAAAGCCACCAGAGATCACGGCGTTCGGACCGCAGGCGCCACACGGAGAAGACCATCGCAAAGGCAATTGCCGTCAGCACGAAAGTGAGTAGCCGATTGCCGAACTCGATGACGCCGTGCAGCCCCATCTCGGGGGTCGTAACGAGGGAATCGGCCGTGCACAGCGGCCATTCAGGACAGCCGAGCCCGGACGCCGTCAGGCGCACGGCACCGCCGGTCACCACGATTACTATGTTGGCCACCAGTGAGGCCACGGCAAGGTTGCGGATAAGGCGTCCGGCCACCGGCAGCTGGCTGTTCGATTGCCGGGCGGGGACACCGGCCGAGGTTGATGACACGGTTTCTAACTCCATTTGAACCAGCGGACAGCACCCAGGCCGCCCAGTATTGTCCACGCCAGAAGGATCAGCGTGGCGGAAATGTTGAACTGCGAGTCGATCAGGGCCGAGCGCAGTGCGTCACCAAGGGCCGCAGAGGGGAGGACCTCGATAAACGGCTGCAGTACATCGGGCAGGTTGCCTACCGGGATGATGATACCGCCGGCCGCAGCAAGGAGGATCCACAGCAGGTTGGTTATGGCCAAGGTGGCCTCAGGCCGTACGGTGCCGGCGACCAGGAGGCCGAGGGCAGTGAACGCCACCGCGCCGAGCACCAGCTGCACGGCGGCCGGCAGCAACCCGCTCAGCTCCGGCTGCCAGCCGAACAGCAGCGCCGCTACGGAGACCAGTACCACCTGGATGGCCAGGACGGCCAGGACCGCAATGACCTTCCCGGCAATCAGACCGGTGCGGCCCAGGGGAGTGGTGGACAGGTAGCGGAGCACGCCGTACCGGCGGTCAAAGCCGGTGGCGATGCCCTGCCCGGTAAACGCGGTGGACATGGCGCAGAGCGCGAAGATGCCCGGGGCTGCCATGTTGATCCGGCTGGTTCCGTAGCCGTCCAGCAGGGGAGTGACCACCAGGGCCACCATGGCCAGCAGCGGCAGGACCACGGCGAGGATCAGCTGTTCGCCGTTGCGCAGCATCGTCAGTGCCTCATACCGGCCCTGGTTCAGGATGCGCGCCGGCAACGATGCGGGAGCACTCAACGGATGGTCCTTCCGGACAGGTCGAGGAAAACGTCCTCGAGGGTACGCGAAGCCATGTGTACTGAAGAAGGCAGGATGTTCCGTTCCGCCCACCACACGGCCAGTGCGGCCAGGTCGTGGGGCGTCAGCGCCCCGCGGACGGCGTAGTGTCCGGGTGCGGCCTCCTGCACCTCCAGATGGTGCAGCCGTCCTGAGGCGAGGGCGACGACGTCGAGCCCGGGTTCAGCGTCGAACGTCAGCAACCGCTGCTCGGCGGGGGAGCCGGTGGCGGAGGTGAGTTCGGCTACGGTGCCCGAGGCGACGGTCTTGCCGGCGTCGATGATGTAGACGTAGTCGGCCAGCTTCTGCGCGTCGTCCATCAGGTGGGTGGTGAGGATGATGCCGAGACCCTCGTCGCGCAGCTCGGAGATCAGGTCGAACACGATCTGGCGGGACTGGGGATCCAGGCCGGCGCTGGGTTCGTCCAGGAAAAGGACCTCGGGGCGGCCGATCAGCGCCGCGGCCATGGCCAGTCGCTGCTTCTGCCCGCCGGAGAGGCGCCGGATGCCGGTGTTGGCGAAGCTGCGGATACCCAGGCGGTCCACCAGCTCGGCGACCGGCCGGGGTGCCTCGTACATGCGGGCCACATGCTCAAGCAGGGCTACGGGACGGGCCGACGGCGGGAGTCCGCCTTCCTGGAGCATCACGCCTACGCGGCTCCGGAGGCGGGCATCCGCACGGTAAGGATCCTGTCCGAGCAGGCGGATTTCCCCGCCGTCAATGGACTGCAGGCCCTGGGCGCATTCAAGCGTGGTGGTCTTCCCCGCTCCGTTGGCACCAAGGAGGGCAGTGACGGATCCGCGGCGGGCACTGAAGTCGACGCCGGCCAGCACACGGATCATTTTGCCGTCGAGACCAGCAACCGGGCCGCAGTCCTTGATCAGACCTTTAATGGTCAGGCAGGGTTCATCGATAGGCACCTGCATATTCTACGTTAGGTAGTACAGGACCCCGGCACAGGCATCACGCGCGATGGACCTTGGCGATGGCAAGCCTTGCCTTAGTGGAATCGGGGAACAGATTAGGTCATGCTTGTGTTGTGTATTCTGTGAGCAACTCTGAGACTAAGGCGGCGGCCGTGCCGAGCGCTGCCCGCGAAGCGGAGGAGCGCACCCGGGACAAAGTGCTGGGTGCGGTTCTGGAGCACGGCCCGGTCAGTGCCGCGGAGCTCGGGGAACGGCTGGGCTTCACGCCCGCCGCCGTGCGCCGCCATCTTGACGCCCTCTCAGGGAAGGGCCTGATCCAGGTCAAGCTTGTCCGCAATTCCTCATCCGGTGCAGGAAGGCCGGCCCGGCGGTACGTATTGAGCCCGCAGGGACAGGCCCACCTGGGCAACGATTACCTCGACATCGCCACCGAGGCGCTGCGCCAGCTTGGTGCAGCCCTTGGCCCCCAGGCAATCGAGGCGTTTGCCGCGGAACGGTTCGGCCGGATGGAGGATCGCTACCGACCCGTCGTCGACGCCGCCGGTCCCGAACTCGCCGACCGCGCCGAAGCGCTGGCCGCCGAACTGACGAAGGACGGTTTCGTCGCGTCGACCACCATGATCGGCGCCACGGCGAAAAAGAGCACGCTGCTGAGTATCCAGCTGTGCCAGGCGCACTGCCCCATCCAGGGACTCGCCACGGCCTACCCCGTCTTCTGTGACAAGGAGACCGAAGTTTTTGCCCGCCTGCTGGAGGTGGACGTCCGCCGACTGTCCACGCTCTCCCGCGGCGGCCATGTTTGTACGACCCACATTCCCGTGGGTCGGACCCGATCCGCGCCGCAGGTTCCACTGCACGCCGAGACCAACCAGTCCACATCCATTCATCAGCAAGAAAGGCCGTGATGACGGATCAAGTAACCCAGAAGCCAACGGCACCTTCCATGGTGCCGGAGTCTGTGATTTCAGACATCCTGGAGAAGAACCCCGAACTCGAGGGCATCGGTACATACGAGTACGGATGGGCAGACTCGGACGTCGCCGGTGCAACCGCCCGCCGCGGCCTGAGTGAGGAAGTCGTCCGCGACATTTCGGCTAAGAAGAACGAGCCGCAGTGGATGCTGGACCTTCGCCTCAAGGGCCTGAAGTACTTTGAGCGCAAGCCGATGCCGACCTGGGGCGCAGACCTCTCCGGCATCGACTTCGACAACATCAAGTACTTCGTCCGATCCACGGAGAAGCAGGCCAACACCTGGGAAGACCTCCCCGAGGACATCCGCAACACGTACGAGAAGCTCGGGATCCCCGAGGCTGAGCGCGGCCGCCTGGTTTCCGGCGTCGCAGCGCAGTACGAGTCCGAGGTTGTCTACCACCAGCTCCGCGAGGACCTGGAACGCCAGGGCGTCATCTTCCTGGACACCGACACCGCGCTGAAGGAACACCCGGAAATGTTCCAGGAGTACTTCGGCACCGTCATTCCCGTCGGTGACAACAAGTTCGGCTCGCTGAACACTGCCGTGTGGTCCGGCGGTTCCTTCGTGTACGTCCCCAAGGGCGTCCACGTGGAGATCCCGCTGCAGGCCTACTTCCGTATCAACACGGAGAACATGGGCCAGTTCGAGCGCACCCTGATCATTGCGGACGAGGATTCCTACGTCCACTACATCGAGGGCTGCACCGCACCGATCTACACCTCGGACTCGCTGCACAGCGCCGTCGTCGAAATCATCGTGAAGAAGGGCGCACGCGTCCGCTACACGACCATCCAGAACTGGTCCAACAACGTGTACAACCTGGTCACCAAGCGCGCCATTGCACACGAGGGCGCCACCATGGAATGGATTGACGGCAACATCGGCTCCAAGGTCACCATGAAGTACCCGGCTGTCTACCTGGTCGGCGAGCACGCCAAGGGTGAGACCCTGTCCATCGCCTTTGCCGGCGAGGGCCAGCACCAGGACACCGGATCCAAGATGGTCCACATTGCCCCGAACACCAAGAGCTCCATCATTTCCAAGTCCGTGGCCCGCGGCGGCGGCCGCGCCGCCTACCGCGGCCTGGTCCAGGTCCGCGAAGGCGCCACGCACTCGGCCAACACCGTGCGCTGCGACGCCCTGCTGGTGGACACCATCTCCCGCTCGGACACGTACCCGTACGTGGACATCCGCGAAGATGACGTCACCATGGGCCACGAAGCCACTGTCTCCCGCGTCAGCGAGGAGCAGCTGTTCTACCTCATGTCCCGCGGCCTTCCCGAGGACGAGGCAATGGCAATGATCGTGCGCGGCTTCATCGAGCCGATCGCGCGTGAACTGCCGATGGAATACGCCCTTGAACTCAACCGCCTCATCGAACTCCAGATGGAAGGAGCCGTCGGTTAATGTCGAAGCTTAACGACGTCGTCGAAACCGTGACCGAAAAGGTCAGCAATGTAGTGGAGGAGGTCAAGGCCAAGGTTGGTTCCCCCAAGGAAACCAGCCGTGTGCGCATTGACGGCTTCACCGAGGAGGGCGAAAACCTCTCCCCGCTGAACGAGGCCTCCTCACCGCTGGGCGGCGACAGCAGCAAGTCCCACAGCCACGGTGGCGGAGAGGGCATCCCGGACAGCTCGCGCGCTGGCCGTACCACCTCGTTCCACCGGGCTGACTTCGGCAAAATGACCGGCCGCGAAGAAGACTGGCGGTTCACCCCGCTCAAGCGCCTGCGCGGACTGCATACTGCGGACCTCGACGGAACAGCTCCCGAGCTGGCAGTCGTCGCCCCCGACGGCGTGCTGGTCGAGAGCATTGCCCGCACCGACGCCCGCATCGGCTCGGCCGGCATCCCCGAAGACCGGGTTGCCGCCGCCGCGTGGGAAGACTTCCGCGAGGCCACTGCCGTAACCATTCCCGCCGAGACCGTAGTTGAAGGCAGCGTCACGCTGACCATCAACGGTGTCAGCAAGGATCCGGCCGCGCAGCACATCGTCATCACCGCGGAGAAGTTCTCCAAGGGCGTTGTGGTCCTGGACCACAAGGGTTCGGCAGTGCTGTCCCAGAACGTCGAAATCGTGGTCGGTGACGGTGCGGAACTGACCGTCGTCTCCGTCCAGGACTGGGACGACGACGCCGTGCATGCCTCCGCGCAGTACGCGAAGATCGGCCGCGACGCGAAGTTCAAGCACGTCGTCGTCAGCCTTGGCGGCGACCTGGTGCGCGTCACCCCGTCTTCCAAGTTCACCGCCACCGGCGGCGACGTGGAAATGTTCGGCCTGTACTACGCCGACGCCGGCCAGCACCTTGAGCAGCGCCTGTTCGTGGACCACGCAGTGGCGAACTGCAAGTCCCGCGTTATGTACAAGGGCGCCCTGCAGGGCCGCGACGCGCACACCGTGTGGGTTGGCGACGTCCTGATCCGCAAGGAAGCAGAAGGCACCGACACGTACGAAGTCAACCGCAACCTGCTGCTGACCGACGGCGGCCGCGCCGACTCCGTACCGAACCTGGAGATCGAAACCGGACTGATCGAGGGTGCCGGCCACGCCAGCGCCACCGGCCGGTTCGACGACGAGCACCTGTTCTACCTGATGGCACGCGGCATCCCCGAGGACACCGCCCGCCGCCTGGTGGTCCGGGGCTTCCTCACCGAGATCATCCAGCAGATCAAGGTACCTGCCCTGGAAGAGCGTCTCACCGACGCTGTCGAGCGCGAGCTCGAAGCCTCCGGAGCCTACTGAGACCCTAGTCCGGGTGCCGGATCATCCCGGCACCCGGACCCTCTCGCCTTCCATCCCCAAAGCTTAGTAACGCACCCGCGGGTGCAAAGGAGAAAGCCAACTCGCATGTCTACTCTTGAGATCAAGGATCTTCACGTCAGCATTGAGACCGAACAGGGCCGCAAGCCGATCCTGAAGGGTGTCAGCCTGACCATCAAAACCGGTGAGACGCACGCCATCATGGGCCCCAACGGCTCCGGCAAGTCCACCCTGGCCTCCACCATTGCCGGTCACCCGCGCTACAGCGTGGACAGCGGCTCCATCACGCTCGACGGCGAAGACGTCCTGGCCATGAGCGTTGACGAGCGTGCCCGCGCCGGTCTCTTCCTGGCCATGCAGTACCCGGTAGAGGTTCCCGGCGTCACCATGACCAACTTCCTGCGTACCGCCAAGACCGCGCTCGACGGCGAAGCCCCCTCCCTGCGCCACTGGACCAAGGACGTCAAGGCGGCCATGGCCGACCTTCGCATCGATGCCGACTTCGCCCAGCGCAACGTCAATGAAGGCTTCTCCGGCGGCGAGAAGAAGCGCGTCGAGATCCTCCAGATGGAACTCTTCCACCCGAAGATCGCCATCCTGGACGAGACCGACTCCGGCCTCGACGTCGACGCCCTGAAGATCGTTTCCGAAGGCGTTAACCGCGAGCACTCCAAGGGCGGCATGGGCACGCTGCTCATTACGCACTACACGCGTATCCTTCGTTACATCAAGCCCGACTATGTGCACGTCTTCGTTGATGGCCACATCGCCGAGCAGGGCGGGCCCGAACTTGCCGACCGCCTCGAAGAAGAAGGCTACGACCGCTTCACCGGCGCCAACGCCGCAGCCGGCGCGTAGTAAAGACAGCTGAAGGAGCAAATATGAGCGACTCCGATCTGGCCTCCACGTCCCTTGAGGACGTCGAAGAGGCCCTCAAGGACGTCATTGACCCCGAGCTCGGGGTGAATGTCGTTGACCTTGGCCTGCTCTACGGCTTGAAGTACGCCGAGGACGGCGCACTGCTGATCGACATGACGCTGACGACGGCGGCCTGCCCGCTGACCGATGTGCTTGAAGAGCAGACCGCCCAGGCCCTGGACGGCGTCGTTGATGAGTGGCGCCTGAACTGGGTATGGATGCCGCCGTGGGGACCTGACAAGATCACCGACGACGGCCGCGACCAGATGCGGGCCCTCGGCTTCAACATCTAAAGGTTCGGCAGCTAGCTAGTCGAACAGGCAGGGCCGCTTCCCCAATGCGGGGAAGCGGCCCTGCCTGCGTGCTAGCGTGTGCGCCATGGGGAACAGCACACATTTTCATGACCAGTATCTGGCGGCGTGGAACGAAGCCATGGCAACGGGCGACAGCGCTCCGATCGAATCCTTCCTGTCGCCGGAGTACCACGGCTGGCTGGGGCAGGACGCAACCGCCACGGAGCCGTTTGATGCGGCGACGGCGCGCGAGGGATTTGGCGGCACAGTGTCCGCCCTGCGGGGGAGTACCGTGCATGCGGACTTCCGGACCGTTACGCCCCGCGGCCGGGACGAGGCTGTGGTGTTCTACGAGATGACCTACCGTTCGGGCGGCGAGGTGACAGGGCGGGCCCTGCTGATGGAATCCTGGCGGCTCCAGGACGGCCGGTGGATGCTCTGCCGCGATTTCACCGAAGTGAACGTCGGGCAGCCGGCTTCCTAGGATGCAGGAGCAGTCTTTGCCGCCGCTTTACGCCCACATGATCGAGTGCGGCGTGGTTGATCTGGATCCGTGGCACCTGCTGCGCGGGGAAACGCAGGTGAGGCGGGCACGGCACATTGAGCAGGTTTTCCCGGGATGGGGGATCGTTCCCTTTGCCCGCAGGACCGACAACGATGACGTTGCGTGCTGGACCGGCAGCAGCGTTGTGGTGATCGACGACTGGGACGTGTGGTCGACCGACGGAAAGCCGATACGCCACGTTCAGGATGAATACCCCTCGATGGAGGAGTGGCTTTTGGCTGCCGTGCGTGACTTCGTTGAGTTCGACTGGAGCTGAGGAAAGTGGAACCGATGGCTAAGCCACCAAGCCGGACAGGGATCAGCCGGGTGTTATCCCATGCGCTCCGCCATGCTCCGGAAGAGTATTCGCTGGAGCTGGATCCGGAGGGTTGGGCGCCGGTTTCTGACGTGCTCGCTGCGCTGCACCGGCTGGGACCGGAGTGGACATCCGTTGATGAGAAGGAACTTCACGAGGTGCTGGAAGCTGCGGAGAAAAAGCGGCACCAGATAAGGGACGGTCGAATTCGTGCCGTGCACGGGCATTCCGTACCGGTGGAGCCGGCAGGGGAGCCAGGTTCACCGCCGGCGGTGTTGTTCCATGGGACTTCGCCTGCTGCTGTGCCGCAGATCCGTGCAGCCGGAATTCTGCCCATGCGGCGGCAGTACGTCCATCTGTCGGACTCCGTGGAGCAGGCGCGTCAGGTGGGACAGCGCAAGGACGCCGATCCCGTGATCCTTACGGTGGATACCGGGGTCGCCGTGGCCCAGGGGGTATCTTTCTACCAATCGGATTCAGGAGTCTGGCTGGCCGGGGCCGTTCCAGCGTCCGCTGTTGGGCTGCTGGAAGCCTGAGCTGAGGGGCAGGTTCGGTCGGCGTCGGCCCTTGTGCCCGAGTCGATGGTCCGTGAACAGGCCAACGGAACTGCCGTGTCCGGGGTAGGTAGTTGAGTTGGAAAAACGGGTATTTCCGGTTTCGGGGTCAGGCCGGTTTGGGCCAGTTTTCGGGCCTGGAATGTCAGTGCGGGATGAAATCCTGAGGTATGGATCACCTCGGGAACACCGAACGGACAATCGAAGAACCAGGCAGTGAACGCCCCCAGCCGGAAGGCATGGCGGGTGAAGGGGATGCGCCCCGTGCTGCCTGCACCCTGGCGGTGTATCGGGCGGAACTGGACGCCGAGCCAGACGCTGATGGTGCCGCTCAGGTCGGAAGTCCTGACGCCGAATATCCGGACGGCTTCACCGGGACACTGGCACTGCAGAACCTGGAAGCCTTTGACGAACAGACAGTCGGCGAAGCCCTGTCCCGGATGGCCCATTTGATGTCCTGGGTGCAGGCACTGCAAGCCCGCCTGATCAACCGCATGGAAGAGATCTTCCGGGAGGACTTTCGTGCCGCGTCGGGGCGGCTCGAGCCCGGGATGGCGTTCAGCCTGGCGGCTTCCGAATGCGCCGCCATCCTGAATATCCCGCAGGTCACCGCCCAGCGGATGATGTTCGAAGCGGACAGGCTGTGCAGCACCCACACGGCCACCCTGACCGCCTTGGAAGAAGGACAGCTGAGTTACCAGCACGTACAGGTCGTACTGGACCAGTGCCTGAACGTTCCACCGGATCAGCTCCCGGAATTCGAGGCGGACCTGCTGGCGGCTGCGGCCGGGCAGACGCGGGCCCAATTCTCCTGCAAGGCACGGCGTCTGAGGGAACGGAAGTTTCCGGAGACCATAAGCAAGCGGCACCTGACCGCGTTCGAACAGCGCAAGGTCACTCTGGACCGGGAAGAGGACGGCATGTCCTGCCTGTCCGCGCACCTGCGTGCGGCTGAAGCCCAGCAGATCTACACGGCCCTCAGTACTGCAGCCTGGGGCGAGCAGTCCGCGGGGGATTCCCGGACAGCAGACCAGCTCCGTTCCGACATCCTCGCCCAGCTGCTGATGGGCAGCAGCCGTGGACTCTTCGCCGCGGCGGGAACCCAACGTGGGGCCGGAACCCGAAATAGGGCCGGGCACGCCGAAGATTCCGGGTGCTTCGCCGGTGGCGGGGACACCGGCGATGACACCGGAGGTGCCACCCAGCGCAACGGAGACATCGTCGGCTCGGAAGGCACCAACGTTCTAACGACCGGGCCGGACGAGGGGATCATCCCACGAACGGAAATCATGGTCCTGATCAACGCCGAAACCCTCTTCGGCGCCGACGACCAGCCAGCAGAACTGCACGGTTACGGTCCCATCAGCGCTGAAGCCGCCCGTAGGTTGGCTAGGAACGCCGTCGGGTGGACCGGACTGGCGCAGGACCCGCACACCGGAGAAATCCTCGGGGTGGGACGACGCCGAAAGGTCCCGGCCGGGCTCCGGCGTTGGCTTCGGGCCAGGGACGGAACCTGCAGATTCCCCGGCTGTCGGGTCAGTACAGCGAATTCGGACGTTGACCACACCATCGACTGGGCACAGGGCGGGCCTACAGACCATGGGAACTTGGAACACCTGTGCCGTCGACACCACCGGTTCAAGACCCTGGGTTATTGGAAGGCCTGCCAGCCCGAGCCTGGAGTTATTGAGTGGACTTCGCCTACCGGAAGGGTTTACCGGACCGAGCCGTTCCTGGAACTCGGACCGCCGGACGCGGGTCCGGGTCCGGGTACGGGTACGGGTACGGGTACAGATTTCAGGCAAGTGCCACAGACGGACGCGGTGCTACAGGATGACGTGCTGCAGGACTCTCTGCCGGAACAAGCGCCACCATTCTGATGCCGCCTTCCCGCCCGGCGAAACGCGACCGGAAGGCAGGCCCAGGAACGGGACAGCCGCCCGCCAGACCCTACGGGCGGGATCCGGCCAGACCCTACGGGCGGGACAGGTCCGCAGCGCTGAAGGTATCGCACTTTTCCAGGCTGCCGCCATCGTTATAGCCGGCCAGGAACCAGGCCTGGCGCTGCGCGCTGGAACCGTGGGTCCAGCTCTCCGGGTTCACCTGACCGGTGGCCGAAGCCTGGATCCGGTCATCACCGATAGCGGACGCCGCAGAGAGGGCGTCACTGATATCGGCTTCGGTGAACGGAGCCAGGAAAGGCACGTCCGAGCCCGGAGCCGGCTGGTCCGCCGCATGCCGTGCCCACAGGCCGGCATAGCAGTCGGCCTGCAGCTCGGTGCGTACGGAGGCGGAGTCCGCACCCTGCGGATCGGCGTTCCGGCCGGCACTGGAGCCGGTGATCTGCTGGATGTGGTGGCCGAACTCGTGCGCGACCACGTATTCCTGCGCCAGCGGACCGCCGGAGGAACCGTAGTTGGTGACGAGGTCGGAGAAGAACGCGGTGTCGTAATAGGTCTGCTCGTCTGCCGGGCAGTAGAACGGCCCGACAGCGCTGGTTGCCGTGCCGCAGCCGGTGGTGGTCCGGTCGGTAAAGAGCACCACGCCGGGCTCCGTGTAGGTCAGGCCGTAACCGTCCAGGTACGGTTCCCAGAAGCTGTCCAGGCTTTCGGCGGTGCCCAGGATGCGGCAGTCCAGCCGTTCGTTGGCGTCTTCGCCGTTCAAGCAGGTGTCGATGCTCTCCGACTGCGCCTGGCCGGCGGCTACACCGGAGCCGTCGCTCAGGCCGAGGCCGTCAATCACGTCCGACCCGAAGAACAGGGACAGGATCAGCAGCAGCCCGCCGCCCAGTCCGCCGCCGACCGCAATGCCCTTACCCTTGCCGCGCCGGTCACTGACCCGGGAGGAATCCAGGCGCGCGTTGTTATTGAAACTCATGCCCTCAGGTTATCGGTTGCCTTGGTCAACCTTCGTGTCGGAGCTTTCCCCGATACCGCGTGCGGCCAGCGCATCACCGGTCTGCCGGGCATAGGCAACCGCACGGATCACCACGGGGACGGTCAGTGCGCGGGGATTACGCTCCAGTCCGCGGGCCATGGCAGATTCACGGACATCCCGGGCGGACCCGAGGAGGAACGGAATGCTGCGCAGCATCAGCGCCAAGGTCAGCCCGAAACGTTCCGGGTCCGCACCGAGCGGTTGCAGCGGGCGGACCAGCGACACGAGCCCGTCCAGCAGCACCTGCGGTGCAGTGGTCAGTGTCAGCAGCCGAGCCGCCACTACGCAGACCGCAATGCTGCCGGTCACCAGGACCGCTGCCAGCACGCCGGACGCCCACCACTGGAAAACCCCCAGCAGCAGCAGGACCGGCCACATCAGCTTCAGCGGCACCCAGGCCTCCCGCAACAGCCGGGCGCCGGCATAGGCGGCCAGCACCAGGACTGCGGCAACCACCAGCACCACAGGGGAGCGCGCCGCCAAAACAGCAACGGACAGCACAACCAAAGCGCCCGCCTTCATGCCCAGCGGTGCCGCATACACGGGCGTAACGCCGGGGCGGTAGGCGCCCAGCAGGTCGTAGGAGCCAGTGGAACGCTTCATCGCACCCCCAGCGCCAGCGCCCGGTACGCCGCAATACCTTCGCGCGGGCCGCCGTCGAACACCACCGCGCCGGCATCCATCACCAGCACCCGATCGGCGTCTGCGGCGAACTCCAGGTCATGGGTGGTGTAGATGACCTGCTGCGGCAGGGAGGCAAAGACTTCCCGCAGCCGGGCGGTGTTCCTCAGGTCCAGCAGTGTGCTGGGTTCGTCTGCCACCAGCACTGCAGGCTCAACCGCCAGCACCGAGGCCAGGGCCATCAACTGGCGTTCACCGCCGGAAAGGTCGTAGATGCTTCGGTCCGCCAACTCCAGCAGCCCCAGCGCCGCCAGCCGGGCCTCGGCCGCTGCGCGCCGCTGGGACCTGTTCCGGATCGAGGCACGCAGGGACAGTTCGACGTCGTCCCGCCCCGTGGGCATCACGAGCTGCGAGAGGGGATCGGTGAAAACGAACCCGACCCGCCGCCGTACATCCGCGCCTTGCCGGGCAGTGTCCAAGCCGTCCACGCTGACCGTGCCGGTATCCGGCAGCACCAGCCCGTTCAGCAGCTTCAGCAGCGTGGACTTGCCCGAACCGTTGGCGCCGACGACGGCGGTGCGGGGAGTGTCCAGCGTCAGCGACAGCAGGTGCAGTATCGGTTCCGCGGACTCCCCGGCTGCCCCGGGTGGAATGACGGAAACGTCCTGCAGCTGGATGCAGGGCATCAGCGGCCGCCGCGATCCGGAACAGCCATACGCGGAAAGGCCTTGAAGACACTGACGGCCACCGCAGCGGCAAGCAGGTTCTTGACCACGTCACCGGGCCAGAACGCCATGTCCGCTGCCAGCGCTGCCGGGAACGACAGGTGCCCGTTGAGCATGAGCCCCGCGATGCCGGCCGGATGCACCACTGCGAAGCTCGTGGCCAGTCCCGCTGCGAACAAGAGAACCGACCTCCCCTTACGGGCACGGCGCAGCACCAGGCCGGCAAGCAGGCCGACGACGGCGGCCGCCACCGGGAAGGACAGCAGGTACCCCGCCGACGGTCCGGCCAGGACACCCAGGCCGCCGCGGAATCCGCTGAAGACCGGCAGGCCGGCCAGGCCCGCTACCAGGAAGAGGCCCACAGCCGCTGCTCCGCGTCCGGGACCAAGGAGCATTCCGGTCAGCATGACCGCCAGCGTCTGCAGGGTGATCGGCACACCGGCTCCCAGCGGCACGCCGGGAAGGATCGAGAAGACGGCGGTGAGGGCGGCGAAGACAGCGATCAGGGACAGGTCGGCCGAGGTCCACCGGGAGCGCCTGTAGCCGGGGGAGCCGGGGGTGCCAAGGGCGCCGGGGGTGCCGTGGGAGCCCCTGGAGCCGTGCGTGCCAGTGCCGGGGAGGGGTCGCGGCGCGTTGGCCGATGTGTTGTTCATCGCTGCACTTTTCCTTGTAGGGGAAGAAAAACGGTCCGGATTTCGTTTCGAACATTAGCTGCGCCGGAGCGGGATTCCATTGGAGGTTTTCTACAAATGGGCATCGGCGGCTAGACTGGAAAGGCTGTTACGGCCAACCAGGCCCCCATGACCGGTCATTGTGACCCTTCCCGCCTCGGTGGAATCCCACCGTTCAAGGCCCGCGCACCGCGCAGCGTATCTGCAATACAAAAACCTTCGAAAGGTCCACTGAGTGATTTCCGTATCTGGTCTCGAGCTGCGTGCAGGCGCACGGCTGCTCATGGAAGCGGTTTCATTCCGTGTTGACAAGGGAGACAAAATCGGACTGGTCGGCCGCAACGGCGCCGGCAAGACCACCCTCACCAAGGTCCTCGCCGGTGAAGCCCTCCCGGCCGCCGGCACGGTGAAGCGCGTCGGCGAGATCGGCTACCTGCCCCAGGATCCGCGCACGCCGGACATGGACCAGCTGGGCCGGGACCGGATCCTCTCCGCCCGCGGCCTGGACAAGGTTTCCGCGCAGCTGAAAAAGTGCCAGGACGAGATGGCCAGCGATGATCCGAAGATCTCGCAGAAGGCCATGAACCGGTATGACCGGCTGGAGTCCGAGTTCCTCTCGGCCGGCGGCTACGCGGCAGAGTCAGAGGCAGCCTCCATTTGTGCCAACCTGGCGCTGCCGGACCGCTTGCTGAACCAGCCCCTGAAGACCCTCTCCGGCGGCCAGCGCCGCCGTGTGGAACTGGCCCGCATCCTGTACTCCGATGCCGAGACGATGCTCCTCGACGAGCCCACCAACCACCTCGATGCCGATTCCATCGCCTGGCTCCGGGAGTTCCTCAGGAACCACACCGGCGGGCTGATCGTGATCAGCCACGATACCGAGCTGCTTGAAGCGACCGTCAACAAGGTCTTCAGCCTGGACGCCAACCGCGCCACCATCGATATCTACAACATGGACTGGAAGCGCTACAAGGTCCAGCGCGAGACGGACGAGCGCGCCCGCAAGCGCGAGCGTGCCAACACCGAAAAGAAGGCCGGCATCCTGCTGGCCCAGGCAAACAAGATGAAGGCCCGTGCGTCCGGTGCCTCCGCGGCCCAGAGCATGCTCAAGCGCGTGGACCGCCTGATGGGCGGTTTGGACGCAGTCCGCGCCAGTGACCGCGTTGCTGCGCTGCGCTTCCCGGATCCGGCACCGTGCGGCAAGACGCCCATGACCGCCGAGGGCCTCAGCAAGAGCTACGGGTCCCTGGAAATCTTCACCGACGTGGACCTCGCCATTGACCGCGGTTCAAAGGTAGTCATCCTGGGCCTCAACGGCGCCGGCAAGACCACCCTGCTGCGCATGCTGGCCGGCGTCGACAAGCCGGACACCGGCAAGGTCATTGCCGGACACGGGCTGAAGGTGGGCTACTACGCCCAGGAGCACGAGACCCTCGATACGGACCGGACCGTTCTGGAGAACATGCGTTCCTCCGCACCCGATATGGACGACGCCGAGGTCCGCAGCGTGCTGGGTTCCTTCATGTTCAGCGGCGACGACGTCGAGAAGAAGGCCGGAGTCCTTTCCGGCGGCGAGAAAACCCGCCTTGCGCTGGCTACCATCGTGGCGTCCTCCGCCAACGTCCTGCTGCTGGACGAACCCACCAACAACCTGGACCCCGCGTCGCGCGCCGAGATCCTGGGCGCCCTGAGCAACTACACCGGTGCCGTGGTGATGGTCAGCCACGATGAGGGCGCGGTTGCGGCGTTGAACCCGGAACGCGTAGTGCTCCTGCCGGACGGCGACGAGGACCACTGGAACGAGAACTACCTCGACCTGGTGACCCTGGCCTAACCGCCGGCCCATCCCGCACATAAAGGCGGCCCTGCTCCAATCGGAGCAGGGCCGCCTTTATGTCTCTGGGAGCAGATGCCTGCGGAAGCGGCGGGCTAGAACCCCTGGGCGTCCAGGATCGCGTCCTCTTCCTCTTCGCCGGTGGGCCCGCGCTTTTTGCGGCGCGGCGGACGACGCCGGGACGGAGTCGGGTGGGCGGCGATTATTTCATCGTCGTCCTCCTCGTCTTCATCGTCGATGCCGTCGTAATAGCGGTTCAGGGCTTCCTGGCGTGCGGCGTACCCCAGCCCGATGAACATCATCAGCGCGAACCCGTACCACTGCAGTCCGTACGAAAGGTGCAGGCCCTCGTCCACCTCCGGCCGCGGTGCGCTTTCTGGTGCGACGGCGGCCCCCGGGTCCTCGCTGGCCATGAGCCCGTAGGAGCCCTGGTGCAGCGGATAGTCCAGCTGCTCCGCGAAGGCGCCGAGATCGATGGAGGGAAGCTGGCCTTCAGGGGCGCTGCGGGCCAGGGTGGGTTCGGTTGCCTTGATCCGGGCCACCACGCTCACCCGTCCCTCGGGGGCGGCAGGGATGCTGTCCGGCCGGCCGGCCTCGTCGTCGCCGATCGGCAGCCAGCCGCGGTTGACCGCCACGCTGGTGCCGTCGTCAAGCTTCAGCGGTACCAGGACCTCGTAGCCGGGCCGGCCCTTCAGCGGGCGGTTGCGGATGATGCGCTGCTCGGAGGAGTCATACGTTCCCTCAAGCTTCACGGGCAGCCATTCGGCTGCTTCGTCGTACGTGTCGAAGTAGTCCCTGGCCTCGTCATAGGGGACCGGTGCGGCGTCGTAATTGGATTCGATCCGGGCGCTGTCGGCGAGGGAGGCTTCGCGGCGGTCCATCTGCCACCGGCCCAGCCCCACACAGGCGGCCGCAAGGATGCAGACGAGGACAAACCAGCCCAGCCACCGGGGCGAAAAGAGGAAACGGTACATCTACGCCGTACCGCCTTCAGTGCTGCCGTCCAGCGGGAGGGTTTCCTTCCAGAGGCCGCGGGTGCGCAGGTAATCCTCCAGCCAGTCCCGGTGCTCATCGCAGGCAAGCCAGGTCTTGCGGCGTTCCGGGGTATGGATGCGGGGGTTGTTCCACAGCAGCTGCCAGCTCGCGTTGAGCCGGCACGCCTTCCGGGAGCACACCGGGGTCCCGGCGCCGGCGTCCGGGGTGCCGGAGAGGGAATCGAGGAGGTTCATGCTGGGGGATCAGGCCTTGTCTTCGTCGTCATTGATGTTGTCGTCATTGTCTACGATTTCGCCCGACAACACAGTGGTTTCGGGGCTTTCACCGGGTTCTTCGGCTGCCCGCGGAGCGTCCAGCGCAGTGGCCGGCGGACGCTCTATCATCGCATCAGAGCCGGTCATAAGCCGGGTATCCGAGCCTCCGTTGGCGATGACGACCGCGAAGTAGGGGAGCACCACCGCTCCGGCAATCACCACCCACAACAACCAGCCGTGCACGAAGAACATCAGGAACAGGCAGACCACACGGATACCCATGGACACGCTGTACTTGATCATGCGGGCGCGCATTTCGTCCGTGTGCGGGCTGGGCGCGTCAGTGATTCTGGGGACGCTGTCCCCGCGGTTTGTGTCCCTAACCATCAGTAGCCATCGGTAGTCTTCCTCACCCTCCAAACAGGTTCGTTCATTCTCTCACTAGCGGCGGCGTTGCAGAAGTTGAATCCGTCGCACGTAGGATCGAGGAAACCCCCAATCGCTGGCTGAAAGAAGGAACATCCGTGCAGAACACGACAGAGAACTCATCCGGCCGCAGCGTCCTGGTGACCGGAGGAAACCGCGGAATCGGGCTGGCAATTGCCAAGTCGTTCCTGGCCGCAGGTGACCGCGTGGCCATCACATACCGCAGCGGCGAGGTTCCCGACGGGATGCTGGGCGTCAAGGCTGATGTGACGGATATGGCATCGGTCGACGCCGCATTTACCGAGGTGGAGGCCGCTCACGGGCCGGTCGAAGTCCTCGTAGCCAATGCCGGGATCACCCGGGACACGCTGCTGCTGCGGATGAGTGAAGAGGATTTCTCCGACGTCATCGACACCAACCTCACCGGCGCCTTCCGTGTGGTCAAGCGTGCCTCCAAGGGCATGCTCCGGATGAAGAAGGGCCGGGTGGTGCTGATCTCCTCGGTGGTCGGACTGTACGGATCGCCCGGGCAGATCAACTACGCCGCCTCCAAATCCGGGCTGATCGGCATTGCCCGTTCCCTCACCCGCGAACTGGGTTCCCGCAACATCACGGCAAATGTCGTGGCTCCGGGGTTCATCAACACCGACATGACCCGCGCCCTGCCCGAGGATACGCAGAAGAACTACCTGTCCTCCATCCCCGCCGGCCGGTTCGCCGAGCCGGAGGAAGTTGCCAACGTGGTGCGCTGGATTGCCGGCGACGAGGCAGGCTACATTTCCGGTGCAGTCATCCCGGTCGACGGCGGCCTGGGCATGGGGCACTAGCACGGCCCAACGCGGGGCTCCGGAATCATTGGAGGTTTCCTCAACTGCCAGCCGGCCCGCCGGCTGGCAGGATGGGTTCAAAGAGCTGAACGCTTAGATACTTTCTACAAAGAGGAGTTCACATGGGTCTGCTGGAGGGCAAAGCCGCGATAGTCACCGGATCATCGCGCGGAATCGGAGCCGAAGTGGCCCGGTTCCTGGCAGCCGAGGGTGCCGGCGTCGTCGTCAACTACCGCCAAAAGGCACCGCGTGCCAACAAGGTGGTCGCCGCCATTGAGGAAGCCGGCGGACGCGCAGTCGCCGTTGGCGCGGACCTCACCGCGCCCGAGGGGACAGCTGCCCTGGTGGCCGCCGCGCAGGAAAACTTCGGCGGCCTCGACATCCTGGTGCTCAATGCCTCCGGCGGCATGGAAACCGGTGTGGAAGAGGACTACGCGCTGAAGCTCAACCGCGACGCGCAGGTCAACATGCTCACCGCCGCGCTCGAAGTGATGCCCGCCGGTTCGCGGGTGGTCTTCGTCACCAGCCACCAGGCGCACTTCATTCGCTCGGTACCGACCATGCCCGAATACGAAGCCGTTGCCCTCAGCAAGCGCGCCGGCGAGGACGCGCTGCGCAGCATGCTCCCGCAGCTGGAAGAGAAGGGCATCAGCCTGGTGGTGGTCTCCGGCGACATGATCGAAGGCACCGTGACGGCAACCCTGCTGGACCGGGCCAACCCGGGCGCCATCGAAGCCCGCCGCGAGGAAGCCGGAAGGCTTTACTCCGTGCAGGAGTTCGGCGCCGAAGTAGCCCGCATGGCCACGGCCGACGTTCCGTCCGGGCACACCGAATACGTGGGCGGTGCGGACTACCTGGCCGCCGGAGCGGCAGGCGGACCCGCCTAGAGCTTCACGAAGTGCTGAACCACGTCCAGCTGGGGCAGGTTCAGCACGGCATCCGCGGCGGCCTGCACTGCCGGTTTGGCGTTAAACGCCACGCCCAGTGCGGCCGCCGCGAGCATGTCCAGGTCATTGGCGCCGTCGCCCACCGCAATGGTGTGCCCGGGTGCCACACCCAGCTCCCGAGCCCACTCAGCCAGGGAGCGGGCCTTGACCGCACGGTCCACGACTTCCCCCGACACGGCGCCGGTCAGCACCCCGTCCTCGATTTCCAGCAGGTTCGCCCTGCGGAAGCTGAGCCGCAGGCGGTCGGCCAGCGGATCAAGCACCTGGGTGAAACCACCCGACACCACGGCAACCCCGTGCCCGGCCGCAAGGAACTCCTTCACCAGCAGTTCCGCGCCGTCGGAAAGCTCAATCCGGGCACCCACTTCGTCGATGACGGACGCCGGCAGCCCGGCAAGCGTTTTCACCCGGGCGTGCAGGCTCGCAGCAAAATCCAGTTCCCCGCGCATGGCGGCCTCGGTCACCGCGGCCACCTCCGCTTCCCGTCCTGCGTGCGCCGCCAGCAGTTCAATGACTTCCTGTTTGATCAGGGTCGAGTCCACGTCAAGCACCAGCAGCTTCCGGGCATCCTCGAGGAGCGACGGCGGCACCACGGCGCTGTGCTCACCGCCCGGCCTTGCCGGCACGGCTGCCGCGGCTGCTTCGACGGCGCGCCGCAGCCGGGGGAGGCCGCCGTCGTAGCCCACGTAAAGCTTGGACACGGTGTAACCGTTCCCCGCAGCGTTCTCCAGTTCCAGGATCCGCGCCCCCAAGCCCGAGACGGCACTCTGCACCGCCCCCAGATAGGCGTCGGACAGGTCCCGCCCGTAGCTGACGACACTGTATTCGGGGGAGTTCGGCATGGTTTCCGTTCTGATCGGGTCCAACGGGTGGGTACGTGTTTGCTACGGGGATCCGGCCGCGTCTGCATGGCCGCCGGCGCGCATCGTTTCGCCAATGCCCCTTTCTTTAGCCTAATGTCTAGTGCTATGAGTGATGTTCTTGAATTTGCCGGCGTAAGCGTTGTCCGCGGCGGCAAAAACCTGTTGGACGGCGTCAACTGGCAGGTCAAGGAGGGGGAACGCTGGGTCATCATGGGCCCCAACGGTGCCGGAAAGACCACGCTGCTGCAGATTGCCAGCGGTCGGATGCACCCCACCCGCGGCGTAGCGGGAATCCTCGAGGAAGTCCTCGGCGCGGTGGACGTCTTTGAACTCCGCCCGCGTATCGGCCTCGCCTCCGCGGCATTGGCCGGGCAGATCCCAGAAGACGAAACAGTGCTCAACGTGGTGCTCACCGCGTCCTACGGGATGACCGGGCGCTGGCGCGAGAAGTACGAAAAGCTCGACGAACGGCGCGCCTTCCGCCTCCTGCACGAGTGGGGCATGTCCACCTTCATGAACCGCCGCTTCTCCTCCCTCAGCGAAGGGGAGCGCAAGCGCGTTCAGATTGCCCGCGCCCTGATGACGGATCCGGAACTGCTGCTGCTGGACGAGCCGGCCGCCGGCCTGGACCTCGCCGGCCGCGAGGACCTGCTGTTCCGGCTCGGCGAACTGGCCCGGGACGAGGAAGCACCGGCCATGGTTCTGGTCACCCATCACCTGGAAGAGGTCCCGACCGGTTTCACCCACGCCCTGCTGCTCCGCGAAGGCGGCGTGGTGGCTTCCGGTCCCATCGACGAGGTGTTCACCGAGGAACACCTGAGCACCGCCTTTGACCTGCCGCTGGATCTGCGCCGCGAGGGCGGCCGCTACTCGGCCACTGCCCGGCGCGGCTAGGAGCAGTTTCCGGGTGAACCTCCAGTATTTGCTGTCCGCCGACGATCCCCGCGTCTACGACTACACCTCCCTCACGGACACCTCCCTCCGGAAGCGGCGGGAACCGGAGGAAGGCATGTACATCGCCGAATCCTCCAAGGTCCTGCGCCGTGCGGTCGACGCCGGACACCGCCCGCGGTCCTTTTTCCTGGCCGAGAAATGGCTTCCGGACCTCGCGGACATCCTGGCCCGGTTCCCGGATGTGCCTGCCTACGTAGGTACGCCCGAGGTCCTGGAACAGATCACCGGGTTCCACCTGCACCGCGGCGCCCTCGCGGCCATGGAACGCCCGGCACCCCTGGACCTGCCCGGCCTGCTGGGTACGGCCCGCAGGATCGCGGTGCTGGAAGACATTGTCGACCACACCAACATCGGTGCGATCTTCCGATCCGCAGCCGCCCTGCAGGTGGACGCCGTGCTGGTGACGCCCCGTTGCGCCGACCCGCTGTACCGCCGGGCCATCCGCGTGAGCATGGGTGCCGTCTTCCAGGTTCCGTGGGTTCGGCTGACGGACTGGCCCGGTCAACTTGGACAGCTCCGCGAAGCCGGCTTTGTGACTGCTGCCCTGGCACTGCGGGAGGATTCCCTGACCCTGGATGAACTGAGCGCCCGCCGCGACGAGCGCCTGGCCCTGGTCCTTGGCACGGAAGGCGACGGATTGGCCGAAACGACCCTCGCCGGCGTCGACCTGGCCGTGCGCATCCCGATGAGCGGGGGCGTCGATTCGTTGAATGTGGCCGCCGCCAGCGCCGTCGCCTTCTGGGAGTGTCGGCCCTAAGGCCGCCGGGCGGCCTGCTGCCCTTACCCTGCAGCCCCTCAGGTGCCAGACTGTGCGCAGTCATCCACCCTTCGAGGACAACAGCGGAGCTGCCATGGAATCCCGTGCAAGCACCCGGCCAGGCAAGGTCCTGGCGCTGTGCGCCGGATTACTGCTGACCGTTTCGGCCTGCGGCCCCACAGCCGGACAGCTGCAGGAACGGGACTCATCCGCTTCGGCGGCACCGTCGGCCACCGGACGTGGTGCTGCCGAGCCGTCCCGCACCGCCCATCCCACCCAGCCGCCGGCGCCCGTTCCCGCAACCACCGCTCCGCCGACGCGGGTGGGTGTCACCGGCAGCCAGGCAGGCATGCCGCAGCCGGTCCAGGATGCCTGCCAGTGGCTCCTCCGTCGGGATCCGGAGCCGGCGTCCGGCGCGGAAGCCGGGGCCTGCGTCTCTGCCGCCATGGCCGCAGGCGGAGGCGGCATCCAGACCCTTCGGACCGACACCAGCTGGCTCCCGGCGGGCACATACAGTGTCCGGTTCGCCAGCGGCCCTGACTTTGCCATGACCCTGCAGGACACGGATACGGACCTCTCCATCACCATCCGCGAGGGGCAGCGGGTGCTGCACAAGGAGAACCAGGACATCTCCGCGGACCGGGACGGCACGGCTGAAGAGGCCTATGCGGCGATCCTTGCCGACGCCGCCGAGCTGACCGTCCGGCCGGAGAAAGTAGCCGCACTGCTGGCGCCGGCGGAAGAGGTCGCCGTCCGGTACGGGGCAGTGCTCGACGGGGAGCCCTGCACGCAGATCAGCGGCAGCTTCGACACAGGGGATTTGGACACAGGGGATTTGGACACCGGGGACTTAGACACCGGGGATGCGCAGCAGCGAGGAAACGAAACCGGACCTCCGGACGGCTCATCCGCGGTGCTTCCGGCCGGATCGTTTTCACTCTGCCTGGATGATTTTTACCGGCCCCTGAAGATTGAGATCACCGGACTGAACCAGGGCATCACCTCGACGATCACCGCGGTCAACGCCCAGTGGGGCACCCGCCCGCTCTCCTGAACCGAGGGTCGAAGGGTTTCCTGCCGGCCCGTGAAATGCGCTAGTATGGGTTGCTGGCCGAATGTACGGCCGTTAAAGCTTTCAACCACACTGTGCCTGGCAAAATCCAGGCACCAAAAGAAGGTAAAACTGTGAAGTCTGATATCCACCCCAAGTATGCTCCGGTTGTCTTCCGTGACCTCGCGTCCGACACCGCTTTCCTGACGGCCTCCACCGCCACCTCCTCCAAGACGATCGAGTGGGAAGACGGAAACACCTACCCGCTCATCGAGGTGGAAATCTCCTCTGCATCGCACCCGTTCTACACGGGCAAGCAGCGCATCATGGACTCCGCCGGCCGCGTGGAGCGCTTCAACGCCCGCTTCAAGGGCTTCGGCGCAAAGAAGTAGCCAGTAACGGAAATACAGCAGTACTTAGAGAAAGGTCCGCCGGCATCAGCCCGGCGGGCCTTTCCCTGTAACAGGGGGCCGTGCGGTCCCGGCAGAGCGGTTCGGAGCTAAGGAGTCTTGATGGCAAGCACGGATAACAAGGGGCGCCGGCACGGGGAATACAAAGTTCCCGGCGGAAAACTTGTTGTAGTGGATCTGGAAGTCCGTGACGGCAGGCTGGCCGATGTGTCCCTTGGCGGCGACTTCTTCCTGGAACCTGATGAAGCACTCGGGGATATCAATGCCGCCCTCGAGGGGCTGCCTGCCGAGACGACGTTCGGTGATATTGCCGTAGCCGTCCGCTCCCGGTTGTCCCCGGATGTGGTCCTCTTCGGCTTCTCGCCCGAAGCCGTGGCCACCACCGTGCGCCGCGCCCTGGGTAAGGCCACCGGCTGGGGCGACCACCAGTGGGAGATCATCCCGCCCACCCCGCTGTCCACCCACATGCATGTAGCCATGGACGAGGTCCTGGCGGAGGAAGTGGGCGCCGGCAAGCGCAACCCCACGCTCCGGTTCTGGGAATGGGAGTCGCCCTCAGTGGTGATCGGCAGCTTCCAGTCCCTGAAGAACGAGGTGGATCCGGAAGGTGCGGACCGGCACGGCGTCACCGTTGTCCGGCGCATCACCGGCGGGGGTGCCATGTTCATGGAGCACGGCAACGCCATCACCTACTCCCTCTACGTTCCCCAGTCCCTGGTGGACGGACTCAGCTTCGCGGATTCCTACCCCTTCCTGGACGGCTGGGTGATGGAATCCCTGAAGAAGCTCGGAATCTCCGCCTGGTACGTTCCGCTGAACGACATTGCCACCGACCAGGGCAAGATCGGCGGTGCCGCGCAGAAGCGCTTCAGCAGCGGCGGAATGCTGCACCACGTCACCATGTCCTACAACATCGACGCGGACAAGATGGTGGAGGTGCTGCGCATCGGCAAGGAAAAGCTCTCCGACAAGGGCACTACCAGCGCCAAAAAGCGCGTGGACCCGCTTAAGCGGCAGACCGGGCTTTCCCGCGAAGACATCATTGCAACCATGATGGACACCTTCGCCGCGCGTTACGGCGCCGTGGAGGCATCGATCTCCGACGAGGAGCTTGCCCTCGCGGAGCAGAAGGTCGCCGAAAAGTTCGACACCCCGGAGTGGCTGAGCCGCGTTCCCTAACCCGCGGGCCTGCGGGCCGTCGAACTACCCGGTGGCGGTCCGTAGGCCTAGACTGCGGAGATGGAGAAAAAGTCGCTGACCGCCCTCGCCCGCCAACACATGGAATCCTCACGGCAGGCGGCCAGCGGACGCAGCGCCTCCACCGTCTACGGCGGACACGAGCACGTGCTGCGGCAGACCGTGATCGCCCTCCGGGCCGGGTTTGTTATGGACGAGCATGAGAATCCGGGCGAGGCTACGGTCTACGTCCTCAAGGGCCGGGTTGCCCTCGCTGCCGAGGGAAACAGCTGGGACGGCTCCGCGGGAGACCTGCTGATTGTTCCGCAGGCACGGCACTCCGTCGAGGCCCTGGAGGACTCAGCCATCCTCCTCACCGTCGCCAAGCCGCAGCTGGCCTGACCCCAGGCCTACAGTCCGGCCGCCTGGACGCGCAGGGACCGAAGCAGCTGGTCCTGCTGCTCGATAATGATCCTGCGCAGCGCGCCCGGCGCATGGGGATGGAGCTCCAGCCATTCGACCGATTTCTGCACCACCGGATGGTCGGCCGGCACCATGCCCGCTGCTGCGTCCTGGTGCCCCGGGTAGAGCCCGCCGACCACGCGTGAAGCCAGCTCGATGCTGCGCGCGGACCAGACCCCCGTAAGGGAGGCGAAATAGTCCTCTATGTATCCGTCGAGCAGCTCGTGGCTGCCCAGGCCGAACCCGGTGATCGTGGCCGAGAGCAGTTCATTGGAGAGAGTGTCGGAGTGCACTGCTGCCTGCCATGCCGCGGCCTTTACCTCCGAATCCGGGAAGGCAGCCGCAGCGGTGGTGTGGCCCACCCGGCCCGACGCCGTGGTATCCCGTTCCAGCTCCGCGTCCAGTTCCGCGCGGGTCGCGGAATCTGTGGCCGCAAGCGCAACCCAGAGGCGCCAGCGAAGATCGGAATCCACTGCCAGGCCTTCGATGCCGGCGCTGCCGTCCAGCAGTCCGCGCAGGAGCTGGTTGTAGGTGCTGCTGCGCCGTCCGGCGCCGGCGGCGGCCCGGGCCCAGATGATCTGCCGGTCGCTGCCAGGTGCCGCCGACTTCAACTGCTCGGCAATATGCGCGTAGAACTCCTCACGCAATCCGTCCCGCCGCGACGTCGGTGCGTAGTACTCGATGGCACTGAGGGCGTTGTCCAGCAGTACCTGCAGGACGCCGGCACCGCTTTCCTGCGGCGCCACCCGCTGGACCAGCCGTACGTAGTCCTTGGCACTGAGGACACCGTCACGGACGCTGTTCCACAGAGCTGAGAGCGTGATGGCCCGGGCCAGGGGATCGCTGAGCCGGTGCAGGGACTCCAGCAGGGTGCCCAGCGACGCGTCGTCGAAGCGGATTTTGGCGTAGGTAAGGTCCTCGTCATTGAGCAGCAGAAGCGCCGGACGCTGCCTGCCGAGCAGTTCGGGTACCTCCGTCCGTGCACCGGCGACGTCCAGTTCCACGCTGTCGGTGCGGACCAGCGCGCCGGCGGCGTCGAAATCGTACAGGCCGACGCGGAGCCGGTGCGGCCGGGGGACCTGTTCGCCGCTGACCGGATCCGGAGCATTCTGCCGGATGACCACGGACGTGTAGGCACCGGCGTCGTCGGTTTCGGTCTCCGGAACCAGGACCGGAACACCTGCGGTCTGGAGCCACCGACTGGACCACAGCGCCATATCCCTGCCGGACGCCGCTTCCAGGGCGCCGAGGAGATCCGCGAGTGTGGTGTTGCCGAAGGCGTGGGCCCGGAAGTACCCGCGGGCGGCTTCGATAAAGGTATCGAACCCGACGTAGGCCACCAGCTGCTTGAGCACCGAGGCACCCTTGGCATACGTGATGCCGTCGAAGTTCTGCTTCGCTGCCTCCAGATCGGGAATGTCCGCCACGATGGGGTGCGTGGTGGGCAGCTGGTCCTGGACGTAGGCCCACGCCTTGCGCCGGTTCGCGAAGCTGACCCACGAGTTGGTGAAGTCGGTGGCGCGGTCCACGGCCAGGGCGCCCATGTAGTCCGCGAAGGACTCCTTGAGCCACAGGTCGTCCCACCATTTCATGGTCACCAGGTCGCCGAACCACATATGCGCCATCTCATGCAGGATGGTGTTTGCCCGCGCCTCGTACTGCGCCTCCGTAGCCCGGGAGCGGAACACATAGGCCTCCGTGAAGGTCACCAGGCCGGGATTCTCCATGGCGCCGAGATTGTACTCGGGAACAAAGGCGGAATCGTACTTCCCGAAGGGATACGGGAAGGCAAAGAGGCGGTGGAAGTAGTCCAGTCCCCGCTTAGTGACCGCGAAGATGTTTTCCGGGTCGAAATACCCGGCCAGGGAGGAACGGCAGTACGCAGCCAGCGGAACGTGCAGATCGGTGCCGTCGTCGAGCCGGACGGACCACTCGTCATCGGCGCGGTGGTACGGCCCGGCGAGGACTGTGGTGATGTAGGTGGAGATGCGCTGGGTGGGGGCGAACTCCCACCGGCTCAAGGTGCCGTCACCCAGCGGTGTCCGCTGCGTTTCGACGCCGTTGGAGGCCACTTCCCAGCCGGTCGGTGCCGTTACGGTGAAACTGAAGGATGCCTTCAGGTCCGGCTGCTCAAAGTCGGCAAACACGCGCCGCGCGTCGGCGGGCTCGTACTGCGTGTAGAGGTAGGTCTGCCCGTCCGCCGGGTCGCGGAAGCGGTGCAGGCCCTCGCCGCTGCGGCTGTACAGCGCCGTGCCGTCCACGGTGACGGTGTTTTGCTCCTGCAGGCCGGGCAGGTGGATCCGGGATTCGTCCACAACGTCCGCCAGGTCCAGCTCGACGCCGTTCAGGACCACCGAGGATACGCCGCCGTGGATGAAGTCCAGGAACGTCCCGGCACCGGGCTCTGAACAGCCGAAGGTTATGGTGCTTCGCGACCGGAAGCCTGCGGCGTCCTGGTCCCGGGCATTGCCCAGGTCCAGCTGGACGTCGTAGGAGGTCACGGACAGCAGGCGGGACCGCAGAGCGGCTTCGTCACGGCTCAGGTTCTGGTTAGGCACTTGTTCATTCAATCACTTCTGCAGGCCCCGGCGGTGCCGCATGACGTGGCCGGCTCCGCACGCGGCTCCGAACCGCTGCTGCCTGCAGTCGTTCCATCACTGCAGTGAAGGACAACGAGGCCAGCACTATGAAATACGGCGCGTAGAGATAGAGGAACCGCGCGCGGGCCTCGAAGAGCAAAAGGAACAGGAGCAATCCGAGCAGTGCAATCCGCATTGCCGAAAGCTCCGGGCGGAGGAGGCGGGGCGTCCGCAGGAACAACGGCACGGCCACGAGGGCAAGGACCGCGAACCAGGTTCCCTGCCAGAGGGAGAGCAGCCAGTGGAAGTTCGGACGGGTATTGCCGAACAGGTCCTGGATGCCTTGGTCTGCCGGGCGGGACGAAAGGAAATCTTCCCCGGTCAGCACTCCTTCGCCCCAGGAGAAGAAGGAACCGTCTCCGGTGAACCACGCCAGCTTGTGGTGAAGGAAGACAACGTAGCCGCCCGGTCCCATGCTGGACACCCGCTCCGCGTACGTTTGCACCCCTTGCCGGAATTTCTCCTCTTCGCCGGTGAGGGCAACCGTGCTCTGGTAATCATCCTCGTTGTACGTGCCGTAGTAGGGGCCGTGGGGTCCCTGCGTAGTGCCTGCTCCGACCTTCAGGAAATGGCCGGGGTTCATCGCGCGGGGATTGTCCTCGATATCGAACGCAATGACCGGGGTTTGTTGTTCGAAGGCCGCGATCAGCCGGTTGCCGATGAAGAAGCTCCCCCCAACAACCACAACCGCCAGAATCAGGACTCCGGGGGTCTTCCGGGATGCGAGCAGGCATACCGCCGTGATGCCGGCAGCCACCACGCAGATCAGCACGGTGGGTTTGATTCCGTAGCCCACTGCGGCCACCGCACCCGCAAGGATCCACAGCGGCACGCGGACGGCAAGCCGGGCCGAACGGCGGGAAGCAAGCAGCAGGCAGAGGATCAGGACGGTGAACAGCACGCCCGCCGTGTCCGAGTAGAGCACTCCCGCCCACGGTGAGAGAACCAGAAAGACAGTTGTCGGCACCAGCGAAACGGCGGCGGCTGTCCGGCCGCCCAGCATGCGTACCGCGCAATAGGTCAGCACCGTCCCGGTGAAGAGCACCAGCCCGTTGAGGAACGCCGTGATCATTCCCAGGTCCTGGTAGCCGAGCGAGAGCGCGAACTCGTAGTACGCCGCCACCAGCAGCACCAGGAGCAGGTTGTTCGGGTTGGTCTCGAAATAGGGGGTGACGGAGTCAGCGGTTTTGCCTGCCAGTCCGGCGGCGGCATCGGCGATTGCATGCGCGTCCCAGTCCGGGGGCAGCCGAACGGCGTAGGCCACCCGCAGCTGCAGGATCAGCAGCAGGACCCACACCGCTGCCCACGGCAGGTACGTCAAGGCGCGGTGCCGCTCAGCCAGCGGCGCCGCTTTTCGCAGCAGCCAATACAGCCCCGCCATCAGCACCGGCACGGACGCCGCGGCCAGAAGGGCCCATCCGGTGCGGTACCGCGAAATGCCGTAGTGCGGGTCAACCACGTTGGTCAGCAGGGACCACAGGATCAACGCACAGAGCACCAGGCCGGCAGCAGCCGGTAAGTCCGCGGGCCGCCGGCGGGATCGCGACGACGCGGCATGACGCCGTTGGACGCCGCCGACGGTGTGTTGCGCAACGCCTTCTCCGGACATGGCTCACGAGTCCTAGTTGGCTGGCGGGGGAGTTGGGTGGCGGGACTGGTTCTGCCCTGGCGGAACCCCGGTCCCACTATCCGGCCAGCAGCACCGCCACGGCTAGGCCCAGCCCGGATATCAGGGCCCACGAGGTCAACGCCGCTGCCGCCGCGCGGAAACCGGAGGCGAACAGCGCCTTCACCCGGACACCGGCCCCCAGTGCAAACAACGCCGCGGCAAACAGCAGTTCCTGCAGGACGGCGGCGGCTTCCAGCGCCGCCCCGGGCAGCACGCCCCAGGTGCGGACCAGGATCAGCGCGAGGAACCCCAGGACAAACAAGGGGACCAGCGGAGGGCGCTTGCCCTGCACCGGAAGCTGCGCCTCTGCGCGGCGGGCCAGCAGCCCGGCGGCTGCGGTCATCGGGGCCAGCAGCACCACCCGCGCCAGCTTCACGACGACGGCCGCCGCCAGCGCCGCGGTTCCTGCGGTCTGCGCCGTGGCGACTACCTGTCCGACGTCGTGCACGGACGCCCCGGCCCAGGAGCCGAAAACTTCCGGCGGCAGGTGCAACACCCTGCCGGCAAGCGGCAGCGCTGCAATGGCCAGCGTGCCGCAGAGGGTTACCAGGGCGACCGGTACCACCGTTTCTTCGGTGCGGGTCCTGCGGACTGCGGCCATTGCCCCGATGGCGGAAACACCGCAGATGGAGAACCCTGCAGCGATCAGCACCGGTTCATCACCCGGAAGGCGGAACAACCGGCAGATGACGTAAGTCCCCGCGAACGCCGCCAGCACCAGCGCCACGATCAGCAGCAGTGCTGTCCAGCCCAGTCCCGCGATATCGACCAGCGAGACCTTCAGCCCCAGCAGCACGATTCCGAGGCGCAGGAATTTGCGCGCGGCCAGGGCCAGTCCGGGCTTCCAGGAGCCGACGGCCCGGTCCGCGGTACCGGGGAGGTTCGCCGCCAGCAGGCCCAGTACGACTGCTGCCGTCAGGACAGGCACCGCCGGCAGGAGCAGATGCACCAGGAAGGAGGCGGCGACGGCGGCCGCAGCGGTCAGCAGCCCGGGGACGGTGCGTTGCAGGCGGGCACGCCGGGAGGGCGGCACGGGGGAGGATGCGGCGGTGGAGGCTGCGGAGGAATCTGGCACGTTTACACCCTGCCGCAGACGCTGCCGTTATCCAAAGCGCTCCAGCTTTCCGCCTTCCCGGCCCGGGCCGCCCGCCGTTGGCATACTGCTGCCAAGGCCTGCGTTGCTACCATTGGGGCACCATCCTCAAGGAACCGGGAAGCGCCCATGAGTTCGCAAGGCAACAGTGGAAGCGTCCCAGGCGTTTCCATGCAGCAGCAGATCCAATCCCCGTGGTTGTTCCCCGCAGAAGAGGTGGCAGCGGCGCTGGGAACCGACCCGGAGACCGGGCTCGACGCCGGCGAAGTCCGGGACCGGCTGGCCCGTTACGGGCCGAACCAGCTCGCCGAGGGCAAAAAAGTACCGGTGTGGCGGAAGGTCCTGGCCCTGCTCTCGGACCGGCTGACCATCGTCCTGATCATCGCCGCGGTGGTCAGTGCCGTGGTCTCCCGCGAGTGGGAAACCCCGGTGGTGATCCTGCTGGTCATCATCCTCAACACCACCCTGAACTATGTGCAGGAGCAACGGGCCGAGAACAGCCTGGAAGCCCTGCGCAACGCGTCGGTCGACAGCTGCCGGGTGCTGCGGTCCGGCAACGCGGTAACGGCGGAACGGACGGAGCTGGTGCCCGGCGACGTCGTGCTCCTTGAGGCGGGGGACAGCGTGCCCGCGGACGGACGGCTGCTGGAGGCCGTGCGCCTGCAGGTGGCCGAGGCGGCCCTCACCGGCGAGTCCAAGCCCACCAACAAGATGGTCGCCCCGCTGTCGGATCCGCAGCTGCCGGTCGCGGACCGCACCAACCTGCTGTTTATGGACACCGATGTGACCCGAGGGCGCGGCGTGCTGCTGGTTACGGGGACCGGCATGGAAACCCAGATCGGCACCATCGCGCATTTGCTGGGCAGTACCGCGGAGGAAAAGACCACCCTGCAGCGCAGCATCGACCAGCTGGCACGGATCCTGACCTATATCGCCTTCGCCGTCGTCGCCCTCGTGTTCGTGCTGGGGCTGCTGCGCGGGGACAGCTGGGAAGACCTGTTCCTGACCGCCGTTTCACTGGCCGTGGCCACCATTCCCGAGGGGCTGACCGCCGTCGTGGCCTTCACCCTCGCCATGGGTGCCTCCCGGCTTGCCGCACGCGGAGCGATCATCAAGCAGCTGGCAGCCGTGGAGACCCTCGGCAGCACGTCGCAGATCTGCACGGACAAGACCGGCACGCTCACCCTCAACGAAATGACGGTGCGGCGGTTGTATTCGCCCGAGGGCCGCCGGTTCAGGGTGACCGGAAACGGCTATTCCACGGACGGAAAGATCCTCAGCCCTGACGGGCAGTCCGCCCCCTTGCCGCCGGAGGCGTTTATGGCCATGGCGCTGTGCAATGACGCCTCGGTCGAGGACGGCAGGCTGACCGGAGACCCGACCGAGGGCTCCCTCGTGGTCCTGGCGGAAAAGGGCGGGATCGACGTCGCCGGCGCCCGTGCCACCCACCGGCGCATCGCCGAAGTTCCGTTCGACTCCGACTACAAGTTCATGGCCACGTTCAACCGATCCGACGACGCCGCGGCCGCCGTGCACTGCAACGTCAAGGGGGCGCCGGGCGTGGTCCTGGACCGGACAGCGTTCCTGCAGACCCCGGACGGCCTGGTTCCGCTGGACCCCGAGGAACGCGCGCGCATCTCCCGCGACGTGGAGTCCCTGGCCAACGCCGGCCTGCGGACCATGGCGGTAGCCGGGCGGGTACTGGATGCACCGCTGCCGTCCAGCCCGGATGCGCTGTTTGCCGAGGCAGCCAACCTGGTGCTGTACGCCGTCGTCGGGATCCTGGATCCGCCGCGGCAGGAGGCAGCCGAAGCCATTGCCCGGGCGCGGGCCGCCGGGATCGACGTGCACATGATCACCGGGGACCATCTGGTCACGGCCTCGGCGATTGCCAGGGACCTCGGGATCGAGGGCAGGGCCGCTGCGGGCACGGCGCTTGACGCCATGGATGATGCAGAGCTGCGGCGGCAGGCGCCGCAGCTGGGGGTGCTGGCCCGGGTTTCCCCCGAACACAAGATCCGGATTGTGGAGGCGCTCCAGGCGGACGGCTACATCGTGGCCATGACCGGCGACGGCGTGAATGACGCTCCGGCGCTGAAACGCGCCGACATCGGGATTGCCATGGGCATCACCGGCACCGACGTGTCCAAGGGTGCGGCCAAAATGATCCTCACCGACGACAACTTCGCCACCATCGTGGCGGCCGTCGAAGAAGGCCGCGGCATCTACGACAACATCCTGAAATTCGTCCGGTTCCAGCTGACCACCGCCTGGGGCTTCGTGCTGATCTTCCTCGCGGCGGCAACCTTCGGCTTCGCCGGCGGGGCACCCTTCACCGCACTGCAGATCCTGTGGGTGAACATCATCATGGACGGTCCGCCCGCCCTGGCCCTCGGTGTGGACCGGACCGACCCGGACGTGATGAAAAAGCCGCCCCGGCCGGCCACCGAGCCCCTGCTCACAGGCCGGCGGATCGCCGTGCTGACAATGCTCGGCATCGTGATGGCGGTGGGTACCTGCACCGTCCTGGTCAATGCTCCGCGGTGGTTCCCCGAAAGCGCCGGCAGTACCAACTTCGCCACGACCATGGCCTTCACCACCTTCGTGTTCTACCAGGTGTTCAACCTGTTGAACGTCCGCTCCGAAACCGGCAGCGTCTTCACGCTGCGGACCTTCACCAACCGCGCCATCTGGGTTTCCCTCGTCGCTGTGGTGGTGCTGCAGATCCTGGTGGTGCAGCTGAGCATCTTCGCGGGCATCTTCGACACGGTGCCGCTGACCTCAGCGCAGTGGTTCCTCTGCTTCGCCGTCGGGGCGACCGTCCTGGTGGTCTCCGAGATCGGCAAGGCGGTGCAGCGGCTGTCCGCCCGCCGTCGTCGGCCGGGGCCGGTGCCGAAGGCCTACCAGGGGGAGGGCTTGTAGTCCTTGAGGAAGACCCCGTACTGGTCTTCGCCGTTTTCGCCCATCACGATCGGGTCGTAGACGCGGGCCGCGCCGTCGACCAGGTCCAGGGGCGCGTGGAAGCCTTCCTCCGCCAGGCGCACCTTGGTGGGGTGGGGACGCTCGTCGGTGATCCAGCCGGTGTCCACGGCCGTCATGAGGATCCCGTCCGTTTCCAGCATTTCCTCGGCACTGGTGCGCGTGAGCATGTTCAGCGACGCCTTGGCCATGTTGGTGTGCGGATGGCCGGGTCCCTTGTAACGGCGGGAGAACTGCCCTTCCATGGCTGAGACGTTCACGATGTACTTCCGCCGTGCCGAAGACGCCGCCATCGCGGGGCGGAGCCGGTTGACGAGCAGGAACGGCGCCGTGACGTTGCACAGCTGCACCTCCAGCATTTCCAGCGGGTCCACCTGGTCCACCACCTGCGTCCAGCTGTTGATCGGCGCCGTGTCCGGGACCAGCCCGCCGGCGTCGATTGCCGTTCCGGCCTCCATCCGCGCCAGCGACGAAGAGCCGGCGGTGAGCGCCAGGGCAGTGACGGCGTCGGCTGCCAGCACCGGATGCGCGGCGACTGACCCGGCCAGCGCCGTGGGGTGCGCGTCATAGGTGTGCCCGAAGGTGACCAGCTCGGGCATGGGACCGTCCGGCAGCGGTGCCAGTTCGGCGTCGGTCAGCGGGCGGTAGGCGTTGGAGGACCGCCGGACGGTCTGGGCGGCATTGTTGATCAGGATGTCCAGGGGACCGGCCTCCGCCACGGACTCGGCAAGCGAGATGACCTGGGCCGGGTCGCGCAGGTCGATGCCGACAATGCGCAGCCGGTGCAGCCAGTCCGCGGAGTCTTCCATCGCGGCAAAACGGCGTGCAGCGTCCTTCGGGAAGCGGGTGGTGATGGTGGTGTGCGCACCGTCGCGCAGGAGCCGCAGGGCGATATACATGCCGATCTTCGCGCGGCCGCCGGTCAGCAGTGCCCGCCTGCCGGTCAGGTCGGTGCGGGCGTCCCGCTTGGTGTGGCTGAAGCCCGCGCACTCGGGGCAGAGCTGGTGGTAGAAGGCATCCACTACGGTATAGGGCTGCTTGCAGATGTAGCAGTTGCGCGGCTTGAGCAGCGTGCCGGCGGACGGTCCGTGCGCCGCGGTGGTGAGCTGCGCACCGCGGGTTTCATCATCAATCCGGTCAGCGGCGCCGGTGGCCGTGAGGGCGACGACGGCGCGGTCCGCCTCGGCGACGGCGGTGCGCTTTTCGTTCTTCCGGTGCTTCTTCACGGATTTGAACATCTTGGCGGTGGCCCGCCGGACCGCGACGTAGTCGGGGTTTTCTTCCTCCAGGACATGGATGGAAGCCAAGACCTTCAGGGCTGTCTGGATTTCTTCCGGGCTTAGTTCAGGGGTACTCATGGGGGCCTTTACGCTCATCGGCACCGGAGGATCCACAGTGCAGGCGCACCGTGTGCGCCTTCCGAGGATACCGGAGAAGACCGCAGGCACCCGTATCGGGGGCGGGGGCACCGGGATATCTCACACCCGGCACCCCGCCCCTGACCGTTTAGTTCTCCGGGACGCGCTGTCCCTTGCTGAGCACGGTGAGGCCGGACTCGGTCACGGTGAACCCGCGGCTGAGGTCCAGTTCCCGGTCCACGCCCACGGTGGCACCGGCGGGGATGCGCACGTTCTTGTCGATGATGGCCCTTCGGACCACCGCGCCCTCACCCACATGCACCTTGTCCATCAGCACCGAGTCGGTCACCTCGGCGTTGGAGGCTACGTAGACGTCCTGCGCCAGCACGGACCCCGTC
Source organism: Arthrobacter sp. zg-Y844 (assembly GCF_024385465.1). Taxonomy (GTDB): domain Bacteria; phylum Actinomycetota; class Actinomycetes; order Actinomycetales; family Micrococcaceae; genus Arthrobacter_B. The sequence goes on along the minus strand of NZ_JANFLS010000002.1, from coordinate 399,770 downwards.
ACTGTGCCGCCGGAGATCACGGTGCCGTCGGACACGATCGAGTCGACGGCGGTTCCGGCCTGGTCGGAGGCGCTGCGGACGAACTTGGCGGGCGGGGAGATGCTCTGCCGCGTGTAGATGGGCCACTTCAGGTTGTACAGGTTGAACGCCGGCAGCGGCGAAATCAGGTCCATGTTCGCGTCGTAGTAGGAATCCAGGGTGCCCACGTCACGCCAGTACTGGTGGTCGCTGCCGGTGGCACCGGGAATGATGTTCCGGGTGAAGTCGTAAACGGCAGCATCGCCGCGTTCCACGAAGTAGGGAATGATGTCCCCGCCCATGTCGTGCTTGGTGACCAGGCGCTCCTCGTCCCACTGCAGCGCCGAGACCAGGGCATCGGTGTTGAACACGTAATTGCCCATGGAGGCCAGGAAGCTGCCCGGATCATCCGGAAGTCCGGGGGTGGTCTCCGGCTTTTCCACGAACGCAGCGATGCGCTCCGGGTTCTCGGAATCGGTTTCGATCACGCCGAACTGGTCCGCCAGGTGCAGCGGCTGCCGCACGGCGGCAACGCTGACCGACGCGCCGGAAGCAATGTGCGCCTCGACCATCTGGGAGAAGTCCATGCGGTACACGTGGTCCGCACCGATGACGACGACGATGTCCGGCTGGGCATCCTCAATCAGGTTCATGGACTGGTAGATGGCGTTCGCGCTGCCCAGGAACCAGCTTTTGCCCACCCGCTGCTGTGCGGGCACGGAGGCTACATAATTCTGCAGCTGGGTGGAAAGCCGCCAGGTTTCAGAAATATGCCGATCCAGGCTGTGGGATTTGTACTGGGTCAGGACCACGATCTGCAGGTACCCGGAGTTCACCAGGTTTGAAAGTGCGAAGTCGATGAGGCGGTATCGTCCGGCAAAGGGAACCGCCGGTTTAGCCCGATCTGCTGTGAGCGGCATTAGCCGTTTACCCTCGCCGCCTGCGAGAACTACTGCCAGGACCTTCTTTGGCGCCATTGTCATGAACCTCTTCCGAAAATAAGTCTACTGACTTCAGACTAGATCACTGGTTGCCCGGTGCACTACGTTGGTTTAGTGCGAGTAGATATTGTGTCGAAGGAATTCCCGCCGGAAATCTACGGAGGAGCAGGCGTTCACGTTGCCGAGCTCAGCCGGGTCCTGGCCGGAGAAGTAGATCTCCATGTGCATTGTTTCGGGGCCCCGCGCCCCGAAGATTTCCACGGAGCCAAAGTAAAGAGTTATGCGGTGCCGGCGGAACTCCAGTCCGCGAATCCTGCCGTGCAGACCCTCGGGACAGACCTTGAAATCCTGGGCGGACTGGCCGGAGCGGACCTGGTCCATTCACATACCTGGTATGCCAATATGGCCGGCCACCTGGGATCGCTGCTGCACGGCGTTCCGCACGTGCTCAGCGCCCACAGCCTGGAGCCGCTGCGGCCTTGGAAAGCCGAGCAGCTCGGCGGGGGATACGCCGTCTCCTCCTGGGTGGAGAAAACCGCCTACGAGGCAGCCGCCGCCATCATCGCCGTATCCGAGGGCATGCGCCAGGACATCCTGCGCAGCTACCCCGATGTGGACCCGGACCGGGTTCGGGTAGTCCACAACGGCATCGATGTGCAGCAGTGGCAGCCGGATATCGACCCCGACGGCGTCCGTGCCCTCGACATTGATCCGGACCGTCCCAGCGTGGTCTTCGTCGGCCGCAACACGCGCCAGAAGGGTGTGCCCTACCTGCTGCGCGCGGCGGCAATGCTGCCGCCGGAGGTCCAGCTGGTGCTGTGCCTCGGCGCAGCCGACACGCCTGAACTGGCTGCGGAAACCGCCGTGCTGATCGAGGAACTGCGGCGCACCCGCACCGGCGTCGTGGTGATTGAGCGCATGCTGCCGCGCGCCGAGCTGATCAAGGTCCTCTCCATCGCCACCGTGTTCGCCTGCCCGTCGGTCTACGAGCCGCTGGGCATCGTGAACCTCGAGGCCATGGCCTGCGGGACCGCCGTCGTCGCCAGCGCCACCGGGGGTATCCCCGAAGTCGTCGATACCGGCGTCACCGGGCTGCTGGTGCCCATCGAGCAGGTCACCGACGGGACCGGCACGCCGCTGGACCCGGAGAAATTCGTGCGGGACTTCGCTGCTGCGCTGACCGAAGTGGTCACGGATACGGAGCTGGCCCGGCGGATGGGCGAGGCCGGCCGCATCCGGGCGACCGAGCAGTTCTCCTGGGAGTCCATCGCGGAGGAGACCCTCGCGGTGTACCGCTCCGTCCTGGCCTAGGCCGGGCGTGGGATCCGAACGCCGAAAGGGCGCCACCGCACAGTGTGCGACGGCGCCCTTTCGGCTTTAGCCTGCCCGGCCTGCCCGGGGACCCGGGAGAGGCTACTTCCGGCCGGACTTCTTCTGCTCGGCCTTCCGGCGGGCAATCAGGACCTTTTCGTCCACCGGCGCGGCGCCGCTGGCACGCAGCAGGCGCTGGTACTCCATGGCTTCGTCCTGGCGGACCTTCTCAGCGCCCGAAGCAATCCGAGCCCGCAGGTGCTCCTGGCCGTAACCGAACGAGTCGACCAGGTCCAGGGCATGCGGGCGGATCTTGGCCAGCAGGCGGTTGATGTACGGGCCCAGGGTGCGGGCACGCTGTGCGGACAGGCGCCCGTTCATGAGGTACCAGCCCACGTTCTTTTCAATCAGGCGCAGCCCGAACAGGTCGCGGACCCAGGTCATGACCTGCCGGGTGCCGGCATCCTCGATCCGTTCCAGCCCCCGGGTGAAGGCCTCCCACTGGAGCAGTTCTGCGTGCGCACGCGCTGCTTCGATCAGGGCGTGCTGGTTCTCGTTGAACACCGCCGCGCCCTTGTCCTTCGGCAGCCCGCGGGCTTCCTTAAGTGCGGTGGCAACCTCCGCCACCATGGTGCCCACGCGGTCTGCCAGCAGGTCATGCTGGGTGCGCGGATCGCGCAGCGCAATGGCGGATTTCTTCTCCGAGCCGGAGTCACGGAAGGACTGGGCAATCCTGCGCAGGCCCGTGCGGTGCAGGGTCACGTCCGTGGCCTGTCCCACCACGTAGCGGGCAAGCACGCCGAAGTCCGCACCGGCGAATTCCTTGGCGTAATCGGCCAGCAGGCGCTTGGCAACCAACTGCAGCAGCACCGTGTTGTCACCCTCGAAGGTGGCATAGATATCCAGGTCCGCGCGCAGGGACGTGAACCGGTTCTCGGCCAGGAACCCGGCGCCGCCGGTGGCTTCCCGGCATTCCTGCAGCGTGTCCAGGGCGTGCCAGGTGGAGAGGGACTTCAGGCCCGCGGCAAGGGTTTCCAGGTCCTGGCGGTCTGCGTCCGTGTCATGTGCACCGGAGAAGACGTCGTCGAACTTATGCAGCAGTTCCTCGTGGGCGAACGTGGCAGCGAACGTGGTGGCCAGCAGGGGGAGCAGGCGGCGCTGGTGCTGCTGGTAGTCCATCAGCACCTCTTCCTTGATGTCGGAAGCACCGTTGAACTGGCGGCGCTCGGTGCCGTACTGGATGGCCGTCTTCAGCGCCAGCTTGCTCGCGTTGACGGCTGCACCGTCGAGCGAAACGCGGCCCTGCACCAGGGTGCCGATCATGGTGAAGAAGCGGCGTCCGGGGCTGCTGATGTCCGAAGTGTAGGTGCCGTCCGCGGCGACGTCGCCGTACTTGTTCAGCAGGTTGGTGCGGGGGATGCGCACATTGGAGAAGTGCAGCCGGCCGTTGTCGATGCCGTTCAGCCCGCCCTTGATGCCGTCATCCTCGCCGCCGATGCCGGGCAGGAAACCGTTGTCGTCGCGAAGCTCCACATAGAACGCGTGCACTCCGTGGTCCACGCCCTGGGTGATGAGGTGGGCGAAGACGACGGCGGCTTTGCCGTTGACGGCGCCGTTGCCGATGTAGTCCTTCCAGGCGGCACGGAAGGGGGTGTTGATGATGAATTCTTCGGAGGCGGCGTCGTACTCCGCGGTGGTGGCGATGCTGGCAACGTCGGAACCGTGGCCGGTTTCCGTCATCGCGAAGCAGCCCGGAATCTCCAGGCTCATGATGCCGGGCAGCCACTTTTCGTGATGCTCCCGGTTGCCCAGGTGCATCACGGCGGAACCGAAGAGACCCCACTGGACGCCGGCCTTGATCTGCAGGGACGGATCGGCCACCACGAGTTCGGTAAAGCCCGCGACGTTTGCGCCGTGGCTGTCTTCGCCGCCCACGTACTTGGGGAATGCGCCGTGGACGGACTTGCTCTCCACCAGGATCTTCAGCTGGTCCATGACCCGCTCACGGTGCTCGGTGTACGTCAGCCCCGCGGGCGTATGCATGGCTTCCATGCCTGCGATCTTGCGGGCCGCGAGCCGCTTCTCGGCCCATTTGCCGAGCAGGACCCGGCCAAGTGCCTCGACGTCCACGACGGCGGCATCGTTGTCGCTGATCGTGGCGCTGGCCGGAAGCTGCCGTTCGGTGGGGGAAAGTGTTTGCGTCATTGCGTTTCCTTCTCGTGGGTGGAGGGAGTAACTGGAGGGGTCGGGAGCGGATGCCCCCGGTCGTAGCCGATGCCGTCAAAGAGCCAGGCGGTCAGCTGGTCGGTCATTTGTTCTTCGGTCGGCTTCCCGGGGCCGGGGGGAGCGGCAATCCAGCGCTCACCGGCTGCCCGGATCATCCCGAGTGCCGCCGTGGGCCAGTACTGCGCGGTAGCGCTGGCCTCGGGCGGAACCTCCCGGCCCGCCAGGTAGTGGCGCATGGCCGAGTCCATCATTGCGGTGATGGTTTCGAAGAAGGAGGAGAGGGTGCTGTCGATCTGTCCCGGCCCGCCGTCGGCCAGCTGGCCGGTCACGAACAGGTAGACGTTGGGGGAGGTTTCGGCCATCTGCAGGTAGGCCGAGACCATGGCGCGCAGGCCCGACCTGGCGGAGGGGGCGGTACGGCCTGCATCCAGGATCTTTTCCTGCATCCGGGCCACCGCCATTTCGCCCATTGCCTTCTGCAGTCCGGCCTTGTCCCCGAAGTAGCGGTAGAACACGGACTTCGATGTCCCGGAAGCGGCGGCGATCTCTTCCATCGACGCCGCGCAGCCCAGGGTATGCACGGCCCGGCGGGCCGTCTTGATGAGGGTACGACGGCGCTCGGCCCGGTGCGCTTCCCAGCGGAGGGCACGGCCGTCCGCGGCCGGTGACGGCGCGGAAGGATCTTCCAGTACGTTGTTCACGATACTGAGCGTATCAGGTACGCTGGGTTACAGTAACTGGCGTCACACCAACCCCCATGCACTCCCAAGGAGAACGACGAATGGCTGCACAGCCTGAATCCGCACGAGCTACACCCACGAACAACGGCGCCGGGTCTTCGGTGCGCAAGGCGGTTGTGATCGGCGGAAACCGCATTCCCTTCGCCCGCTCGGGCGGCAAGTACACCTACAGCTCCAACCAGGACATGCTCACCGCGGCCCTCGACGGGCTGATTGCCCGCTTCGGCCTGCAGGGCGAGCGGATCGGCGAAGTAGCCGGCGGAGCCGTCCTCAAGCACTCACGCGACTTCAACCTGACCCGCGAAGCGGTCCTGGGCTCGGCACTGTCGCCGGAAACCCCTGCCTATGACGTGCAGCAGGCCTGCGCCACGGGCCTTGAGACAGTGGTCAGCCTGGCCAACAAGATCAAGCTGGGACAGCTGGAATCCGCTATTGCCGGCGGCGTCGACTCCGCCTCGGACGCGCCCATCGCCGTGAGCGAAGGCCTCCGCCGTGCACTGCTGGACCTCTCCCGCGCCCGGACCACCAAGCAGAAGCTGGCTGCGGTCGCAAAGATCCGTCCCAAGGACCTGTCCCCGAACGCGCCGTCCACCGGCGAACCGCGCACCGGACTGTCCATGGGCGAGCACCAGGCCCTGACCACCGCCCAGTGGAAGATCACCCGCGAGGCCCAGGACGAGCTGGCCTACAACAGCCACCGCAACATGGCCGCCGCCTACGACCGCGGTTTCTTCGACGACCTCGTGACCCCGTACCGCGGCCTGGCAAAGGACGCGAACCTGCGCCCCGACACCACCATGGAAAAGCTTGCCAAGCTCAAGCCCGCCTTCGGCAAGTCCCTGGGCGATGACGCCACCATGACCGCCGGCAACTCCACCCCGCTGACCGACGGCGCCTCCGTGGTGCTGCTGGGCTCCGAGGACTACGCCCGCGAACATGACCTGCCGATGCTGGCGAACATCGTGGATGCCGAAGCCGGCGCCGTCGACTTCGTACACGGCAAGGACGGGCTGCTGATGGCCCCGGCCTTCGCTGTTCCCCGCCTGCTGGCCCGCCACAACCTGACCTTCGACGACTTCGATTTCTTCGAAATCCACGAGGCCTTCGCCGGAACCGTTCTCTCCACCCTGGCCGCCTGGGAGGACGAGGAATTCTGCCGGACCCGGCTCGGCCTGGACGCCCCGCTGGGCAGCATTGACCGCAGCAAGCTCAACATCAACGGTTCCTCGCTGGCCGCCGGCCACCCGTTCGCCGCCACCGGCGGACGCATTGTCGCCTCGCTGGCCAAGATGCTGCACGAAAAGGGTTCGGGCCGCGGCCTGATCTCCATCTGCGCTGCCGGCGGCCAGGGCCTCGTCGCGATCCTCGAGGCACGCTAACCATGAGTGACACCTACCTGAACCTCGTGAACAGCGGTTTCACCAAGGAACTGTCCAAGAAGCTCGGCCTGCCCCGGCCGGCCATCCTGCGGCGGTTCGACCCGGCCAAGCCCCTGGTGCCGGGGCCGGTCCTCGTGCTCGGCAAGAGCGCTGCCGCCGATGACCTCTCCAAGCTGCTCCTTGGCTGGGACCAGGACGTCCGTCGGCACGCCACGCCCAAGGAAAAGCTCGGCGCCATCCTGATCGTGCTCGACGACGCCGCGGCGCCGACGGACCTGGGCGAACCTACCCTGGCCGCCGGTGCGGCCCTGCGGGACCTCGCTCCCGGCGGCCGGGTCATCACGGTTTCCCGGCCCGCCGGGGAAGCCCAGGACCCGGCCGCCGCAGCGGCCCGCCAGGGTGTTGACGGCACGCTGCGCTCCATTGCGCACGAACTGCGCGGCGGAGCGACGGCCAACGGCATCGTGCTGGCCAACGGCGTGCAGGCAACCGCGCCCTCGGTCGCGGCGGCACTGCGGTTCCTGCTCTCGGGCAAGAGCGCCTACGTCAGCGGTCAGTTCATCACCGTCGGTTCCGACGCCGGTGAACTTCCGGCGGACTGGAACGCGCCCCTCGCCGGCAAGGTCGCGGTGGTCACGGGTGCCGCCCGCGGCATTGGTGCGGCCATCGCCCGCGTGCTGCACCGTGACGGTGCATCCGTGATCGTGGTGGACGTGCCTGCCGCCGGAGAACAGCTGGCGAAGGTGGCCAACGAAATCTCCGGCACCGCACTCCAGGTCGATATCACCCGCGAAGACGCCGCGGACCGTATCCTGGCCCACGCCGTCGAACGCTACGGGCACCTGGACATCGTGATCCACAACGCCGGCATCACGCGTGACAAGCTGCTGGCCAACATGGACGAAGCCCGCTGGGGTTCGGTCATTGCCGTCAACATTGCCTCGCAGCTGCGGATGAACGAAACCTTCCTGGCCTCCGGAGGCTTCAGTCCGGAAGGCCGCATTGTTTCGCTGGCTTCCACCAGCGGCATTGCCGGCAACCGCGGCCAGACCAACTACGCAGCTTCCAAGGGCGGCGTCATAGGCATGGTCCGTGCCACCGCACCGCTGCTGGCACCGCGCGGCGGCTCGATCAACGCCGTCGCGCCGGGCTTCATTGAAACCGACATGACCGCTGCCATTCCCGCCCTGACCCGGCAGGTGGCCCGCCGGCTGTCCAGCCTGCAGCAGGGCGGCCTGCCCGTGGACGTGGCCGAGACCATTTCCTTCCTCGCCTCCGACTCCGCGGCCGGCGTCAACGGCCAGGTCGTACGGGTCTGCGGGCAGAACATGGTGGGCGCATGAGCGATACCCAGCTGAGCGAGATCCCCACGCTCGGGCGGCTTTATGCAGGTGCAGTGGGCAGCGCGGCGAAGTCGCGCCTGTCACCGTCCAAGGCCGCGGGCACGCTGACGTCGGACCGGCACGTAGTCCGCGGAGCGTCCGTGGACCTGGCCCGGCTCACCGATTTCCAGCGCCTGGTCCAGCACAGCGCCAGCGACTACCTGCCCACCGGATACGTGCACACCTTCGCGTTCCCGGTGGCCATGAGCCTGATGGCGCGCGAGGACTTCCCGCTGCCCCTGCTGGGCATGGTGCACCTGCGCAACGAGGTGCAGCATCTACGGCCCATCCACTACGGCGAAGCGCTGACGGTGACGGCGTGGGCGGAGAACCTCGCCGGGCACCGTGCCGGCACCCAGGTGGAACTCGTCGCGGAGGTCACTGTTGAGGCCGGCGGCAACCCGGAAACCGTTTGGCGGGGCCGTTCCACCTATCTGGCCAAGGGCGTCTTCCTGCCGAAGTTCGACCGCCCGGACAAGTCTGCGGCGCGCGCGGAGTTCGTTCCCCCGCTCCCGACGGCGATGTGGCGACTGGGTGCCGACGCCGGCCGCAACTACGCCCGGGTCTCCGGCGACTTCAACCCCATCCACCTGAGCCGCCTGTCGGCGAAGGCACTGGGCATGAAGCAGTCCCTGGCCCACGGCATGTACCTGGCCTCACGGGTCGTCGCGGACACCGTGCAGACGCACGAGGGCCCGTTCCAGTGGAGCATCGACTTCGAGGCTCCGGTGTTCCTGCCGGCCACCGTTGCCGTAGCCATCTCGGACGACCAGACGCCCGACGGCTGGGCAGGCTCCACCTTCACGGGGTGGAATCCGCGTTCGCAGCGCCGGCACTTCTCCGGTTCGGTATCTCCCCTGGATCCGAACGGCGCGGGGCCCAACGGGTTCGGCGCCGCAACCCGGGCCTGAGCACACCTCAGACACAGCCCGTCCGCCTCCGGCAACGCCCGGAAGCGGACGGGCTTGGATGTGCCTGATGCTAAGGTTCCCTCATGATTGATGCTGCCGGCCTGCTGGTTGCCGCCAAGGAACTCGACGCCGCCGATCCCCTCGCGGGCTACCGGGACCGGTTCCTGCCGGCAGAGGGAGTCGGGGCGTACCTGGACGGGAATTCGCTGGGCCGCCCGCTCCGCGCCACCGCCGAAAACCTGCAGGATTTCGTCTCCCGCCAGTGGGGCGGACGGTTGATCCGCGGCTGGGACGAGCAGTGGCTCGAGCTGCCCGGCCGGATCGGCGACGCACTCGGCGAGGTGGCGCTCGGCGCCGCCCCCGGACAGTGCATCGTGGCGGATTCCACCACTGTGCTGCTCTACAAACTGGCCCGCGCCGCCGTTGCCGCCCGCCCCGGCCGGTCCGAGATCCTGCTCGATGCCGACAATTTCCCCACGGACCGGTACGTCCTGGAAGGCGTGGCCTGGGAATGCGGGCTGACCCTGCGCTGGGTGTCGGCCGACTACGCCGGCGGAGTGAGCGCCGAGGCGGTGGCGGACGCCGTCGGGCCGCAGACGGCGCTGGCCGTGTTCAGCCACGTGGCCTACCGCTCCGGCTACCTTGCCGAGTCAGCGGCAATCAACGAGATTGTGCACGACGCCGGCGGCCTGGTCCTGTGGGACCTGTGCCATTCGGCAGGCGCCGTTCCCGCCGAGCTGGACGCCGAGGGCGCGGACTACGCCGTCGGCTGCAGCTACAAGTACCTCAACGGCGGACCGGGCGCGCCGGCCTGGGCCTACGTGGCCGCCCGCCACCAGGCGGACTTCTCCCAGCCCATTCAGGGCTGGCTGGGCTCCAGTGACCCGTTCGGCATGGCGCAGGGCTATGTTCCGGCCCAGGGCATCCGCCGCATGGTCTCGGGCACCCCTCCCATCCTGGGCATGCTGGCCATGCAGGACATGATTGCCCTGATCCGGGAGGCAGGCATGGATGCCGTCCGTGCGAAGTCGCAGGCGCTTACCGAATACGCCGTCACAGCCGTGGACGCGCTGCTGGTGCCGCGCGGCGTCGTGCTGGCCTCGCCGCGCGATCCGGAGCGCCGCGGCAGCCACATCACTGTCGACCATCCGAAGTTCAAAGCGGTGACCGCCGCGCTCTGGGAGCAGGGGATCATTCCGGACTACCGCAATCCGGACGGCATCCGGCTGGGCCTGTCGCCCCTGTCCACGTCCTTCGTGGAGACCTTCACCGGGATCGAAGCGATTCTGGGCGAGCTCCGGGGCTAGCCGGGCCTCACGCCTGGCCCGCTTTGACCGCCAGGACCGGGCAGGCAGCCTCCAGCAGCACACGCTGGGAAGTGCTGCCCAGGAAAAGCTTGCCCACCGGCGTCCGGTGCCGGATCCCCAGCACCACCAGCCGGGCCCCGTGCTCCTGGGCAGCCTTCAGGATTTCCTCGGAGGCATCAAAATCCCCCATGGGGTGAAGCAGGACGTGCGGAACCCCGCTGCCCTCCAGGACGCCGGTCAACGTCTGCAGGTAGTCCGGGGTATGTTCCGGCCGCGGCTTGCGCGTGCTCTCCACATTGACCACCACGAGTGCGGTGGCCAGGTCCCGGGCCGCACGGAGCGCAGCACGCAGTGCTGTTTCCCCCTCCGGTGTGGGGACATATCCGACGACGACGCTCATGGCTTCCTTCTTCCTGCCTGCTTCATCGCTGGCTCGCTCAACTCAGCTGTGTGGGGTCGCTGAAACGGGTTTTACGCGCCTTGACCGCCCGGTTCCAGATCCAGGTGAGCACCCACAGAGCCAGTCCGAGCAGCAGCAGCAACCCGGCAATCCGGTACTCGATGGCGTCCTGCGCCCAGGGGCCAAGCAGGAAGGCGCAGGTTACGGCACCGATGAAGGGCATGATGCCGGGGGAGCGGAAGTGCGGCCGGTCCACCGGCGTGCGGCGCAGGACAATGCAGGCGATGTTCACCACCGTGAAGACAGCCAGCAGCAGGAGCGCGGTGGTTCCGCCCAGCGCGGTCACCGTTTCCCGGCCCATGAAGTTCGTGACCACGATGATCAGGCCGGCTGCGATGGCCGTCGTGAAGACAATGGATGCCCACGGAGTGCGGCGTCCGGGAAGGACGGCGGACAGTGCGCGGGGCAGGACGTCCTGCTTCGCCATGCCGTAGAGCAGGCGGCTGGCCATCAGCATGTTGATCAAGGCGGTATTGGCCACGGCAAAGATGGAGAGGAACGGATAGATGGTGTCCACGGGGAGGTTGGGAGCACCGGCACGCACCACTTCCAGCAGCGGGGTGGCGGATTCGGACAGCTGGCCCACCGGCACCACGGCCACGGCTGCGATGGACACCAGGAGATAGACGGAGACCGTGATGGTCAAGCCGGTCAGCATGACCTTCGGGAAGATCCGGGCCGGGTCGCGGGTCTCTTCCGCCATGTTCACCGCGTCTTCAAAACCGACCATGGAGAAGAAGGCCAGGGCGGTGGCTCCGGTCAGGGCCAGGAACACGCTCTTGCCGGTTTCGGTTTCAAAAACGACCACCCGGGAGAAGTCCGCGTTGCCCTGGGTCATGGCCCAGAACCCGATGACAATCACGATCAGGAGCCCGGTCAGCTCAATGGCCGTCAGCACGATGTTGAACTTCACGCTTTCCGCGGCACCCCGCAGGTTGACCACCGCCAGCAGCAGCATGAAGGTGACAGCGATCGCCGTGACCCCGGTCTGCCCCCACTCCAGCTGAAATCCCACAATGAAATTCTCGGCAAGGAATTTCGACGCCGTTGACGCGGAAGTAATCCCGGAGCAAAGCACCCCGAAGGTCACGAGGAAGGTCAGGAAATGCACGCCGAAGGCCTTATGCGTGTACAGGGCTGCACCGGCGGCCTGCGGATACTTTGTCACCAGTTCCAGGTAGGACAAGGCAGTAATCGTCGCCACTGCGAAAGCGAGCAGGATCGGAGCCCAGGCCGCACCGCCGATTTCGCCGGCCACCTGTCCGGTCAGGGCATAGACACCGGTGCCCAGGATGTCGCCGACGATAAAGAGCAGCAACAGTTTGGTGCCCATGACCCGCTTGAGTTCGGGCTGGACGGTTTCCGCCTTGATGTCAGCCATGGCTGTCCTTCCGGGCGTTCAGGGATGCCGCGTTGGTCGGTATTCTGCGCGGTGGCGCCGTCTTTAGGCAATGGGCTGCGGTGAGGGTTTACCCGGGTGCCGCGGGAATTACCCGGACCGCGCCGATCCGCCGTCCCCGCACGCCGAGTACCTCGAGCCTGCAGTCCGGGCCCTGCACCGTGTCACCGGGCCGGGCCATCCGGCCCAGCTGCTCCAGGATGTACCCGGCCACCGTTTCATACTGGCCCTCAGGCAGGCCGACGCCTGTCAGCCGTTCGAACTCCTGCAGGATGAGTGCACCGTCCACCACCAGCTGTCCCTTTTCCCTGCGGTAACGGTCCTCGGGGTCCCGGCCTGTGTCGTACTCGTCGTAGATTTCCCCGACCAGTTCCTCCACCAGGTCTTCCAGCGTGACAATGCCGTCAGTGCCGCCGTATTCATCCGCCACTATTGCGATGTGGCTGTTCTCCCGGCGCATCCTGCCCAGGGACGGCAGGACTGCTGCGGTCCCCGGCAGGAACAGGACGGGCCGGAGGATGTCGGCTACGGTGCGGTCATCCGTGCCCGTCACGTCCGGGTCCGGCATCAGGTCCCGGACGTGGATGAACCCCAGGATGTCATCCACCGATGCGCCGGTAACCGGGTACCGGGAATAGGGCTGGTGCCGCACCCGGTTCCTTGCTTCCTCCAGCGGAAGGTCTGCCCGGACAAACACCACTTCGGTCCTGGGCCGCATCACCTCCTGCACCAGCCTGGTGCCCGCTCCGAAGACGTCCGAAAGAATCCGGCGGCTGTCCTCGGCAAGCATCGGACTCGCCGCCACCATGTCCCACAGTTCCTGGCTGCTCACCGGCACGGTCTTGACGTTCGGATTTCCGCCCAGCAGGCGCACCACGGTGTCGGTCGAAAAGGAAAGCAGCCGGATGGCGGGGCGCATCAGCACGGCAAACAGGTTCAGGGCGGGGGAGAGGAACCGCGCGTAGAGGACGGCATTCTGCATGGCCAGCCGCTTGGGCACCAGTTCCGAGAACACCAGGGAAAGGTAGGCCACAACGAGGGTCAGCAGGATGAACGCCGTTGCCTCCGCCGTCGGCTGCGGCAGCCCCCACTGCCGCAGCAAGGGCACAACCGCCGGTGCCAGCGCCGAGGCGCCGTACGCAGCCGAGAAAAAACCGGAGAGGGTAACGCCGATCTGGATCGCGGACAGGAACAGGTTGGGGTTGCGGGCCAGGAGTGCTGTGCGCCTGCCCTGCTTCCCGGTTCGCTCGATGGCGCTGATCTGGCTCTCGCGGAGCGACACCAGTGCCATCTCCGCACCGGCGAAGATTCCGCCCAGCAGAATGAAAAAAGCCACGAGCAGGAGATTAAAGACTCCGCTGCCGTCCATGGTGCGAGGGTACCGAAGGGCGGCGGGTGATGTGAGTCAAAGATCACACGGATTGGTTCCGGACAAACAAAAAAGTCCTCCTGGAATCCGTAGATTCCAGGAGGACTTCGCTGTGCGCGGAGGGGGACTTGAACCCCCACCCTCGTTAGAGGACTAGCACCTCAAGCTAGCGCGTCTGCCATTCCGCCACCCGCGCTTGGGTGATTTCCACAGGCTCTTCAGTTGTTCAAAAGCTGTGGAAGCAACGGGAAAAACTCTAACACGGTTTAGGCGCGAACCACGAATCGGCCCAAGCCGGAGGCAGATTGGTGTCCCTCGAAGGCGCAATACGGCCCATCCTCCCGCTGCTCTGGCTAAGCTGGCTGCACAGTTCATCGAAGGAGAAGCCCCATGCCTACAGACGTCCGTGCCGAGCAGCCCCGCGCCGAAGACGAGGTGGCCCGGATCTGCCAGGAGCTCATCCGTTTCGACACCTCCAACTTCGGCGACAATTCGGGGCCGGGGGAGCGCGCCGCCGCCGAGTACACCGCCGGGCTGATCGAAGAAGCCGGGTTGTCCGCCGATCTCTTTGAGTCTGCCCCCGGCCGCGCCTCCGTGGTCACGCGGATGGAGGGCACCCACTCCTCCCTGCCCGCCCTCGTTGTGCACGGCCACCTTGACGTGGTTCCGGCGCAGAAAGCGGACTGGACCGTGGACCCGTTCAGCGGCGAGGAACGGGACGGCCTGATCTGGGGACGGGGGGCCGTGGACATGAAGGACATGGATGCCATGATCCTGTCCGTGATGCGTTCCATGTCCCGCACCGGAACACGTCCGCGGCGGGACATTGTCTTCGCGTTCTTCGCCGACGAAGAAGCCGGCGGCGACTACGGCGCACGCTGGGCCGTGGAACACCGTCCGGAACTTTTTGACGGCGCCACCGAGGCCATCTCAGAGGTGGGCGGATTCTCGGCCACCATCGGCGGGAAGCGGACGTATCTACTGCAGACAGCGGAAAAGGGCATCTCCTGGCTGCGGCTGGTCGCCCACGGCCGTGCCGGGCACGGCTCCCAGATCAACACCGACAACGCCGTCACCCGGCTGGCCCGCGCCGTCGCCAATATCGGCAGCCACCCCTGGCCCATCGAACTGACGGACACCACCCGTGCCTTCCTGGACGGCGTCACCGAACTGACCGGCGTCGAGTTCGATCCGGAGAACCCGGACCGGATCCTCGCCGAACTGGGGACCGTTGCCCGGTTTGTGGGTGCCACCCTGCAGAACACCTCCAACCCGACCGTGTTGAAGGCCGGGTACAAGCACAACGTCATCCCCGGCACCGCCGAGGCCCTGATCGATGCCCGGACCCTGCCCGGGCAGGAGGAACAGGTGCTGGCCACCATCCGGGAACTGGCCGGCGAAGGCATCGACATCAGCTACGAGCACCAGGACGTGTCCCTCGAAGTGCCGTTCAAGGGAAACCTGGTCGACTCGATGATCTCCGCCCTGCAGGCAGAGGATCCCGGGGCCCCGGTGCTGCCCTACACGCTTTCGGGCGGCACCGACAACAAGTCCCTCAGCAGGCTGGGCATCACCGGGTACGGCTTCGCCCCGCTACGCCTGCCGGAGGACCTGGACTTCACCGGCATGTTCCACGGCGTCGATGAACGGGTTCCGGTGGACTCCCTGAAGTTCGGCACCCGGGTCCTGTCCCGGCTGCTGACCGACTACTGATCCCTGCCCCGCCTTTCGAAGGAGAACCCCTTGCCGGCCCCCGCCGATATCCTCACCCCGGAACTGCTGGAGCGCCTGCGCTCCCGTGCCGCGGGCTATGACGAAACCAACAGCTTCTTCACCGAGGACCTGGCGGACCTGCGCGCCGCGGGCTACCTCGCCCTGTTCACCCCAACGGATGAGGGCGGAGTCGGATTGGGGATTCCCGACGTCGTCTCCTGCCAGCGGCTCCTGGCATCAGCCGCGCCGGCGACGGCGCTGGCAGTGAACATGCACCTGGTCTGGTGCGGCGTGGCGCACCTGCTCGCACTGGCGGGAGACCACTCGCTGGACTTCGTGCTCCGCGAGGCGGCGGCGGGCGAGCTGTTTGCCTTCGGCGTGTCCGAGCCGGGGAACCCCGCCGTACTCTTCGATTCGCACACCGCGGCCCGTCCGACGGGCGACGGCGGCTACGCCTTCACCGGCACCAAGATCTTCACCAGCCTGTCCCCGGCCTGGACCCGACTGGGAATCTTCGGGAAGGATGCGTCGGACCCGGAGGAGCCGCGGCTGGTCTTCGGGTTTGCCGACCGCGGAACCGGGGGCATCACCATCGCGGATGACTGGGACACCATGGGCATGCGGGCCAGCCAGTCCTGTACCACCCGCCTGGACAACGCAGTGGTGCCGGCCGGGCGGATGGTCCGTTCGACGCCGGTGGGTCCGCACCGCGATGCCTTTGTCTTCGGAATTTTCGCCTTGTTTGAGACCCTGCTGTCCGCCGTCTATACGGGCATCGGGGACCGCGCCGTGGAGTTGGCCGTCGAGGCCGCCTCCGGCCGTGCCGGGCGCGACGGCGCTCCGGCGTCGGCGGACCCCGCTACCCGTTGGAAGATTGCCGACGCCGCGCTCCGGATGGACGGCGTCCATCTGCAGCTCGGCGCTGTGGCGCGGGATCTGGAGGAGGGGACGGACCACGGCAGCTACTGGTTCCCGCTGCTTTCCGGCCTGAAGTACCGGACCACCGAAACGGCGCGCGGCGTCGTGGAAACCGCTGTCCGGGTAGCGGGCGGGCGCAGCTATTTCCGGGGTTCCGAGCTGGAACGGCTCTACCGCGACGTCCTCGCCGGAATGTTCCACCCCTCGAGCGAGGACTCCGTGCATGCCGGCGTGGCCAACGCCGTCCTGGGCCCGGTGGAGTAGGGCCCGGTGGAGTAGGGCCCCGTGGAGCAGGGCCCGGTGGAGTAGAGCCCCGTGGAGCAAGGAAGGTCGGAGGCTAGGTGGTCCGCTGGACCCGCAGGACTCTTCGGCGCAGCCAGAATCGCCGTCCGCCGCCGCTGTAGATGCGGCTGCGGTGCAGTTCCCACTTGCCGTATTCTGCGTGCTCGACGAGGCGGCGCCGAGCATCGGGCAGCGATTCGTTCGGGTCAACCGACACCACCAGGTACTCGTAGTCCCGGGAGTTTTCGCGCCGGCGGGAGACATCAGGTGCAAGAATTTGTTCGCGCATTTCCCTCCAATTTTCCCTACTTTACCGATAACGTCTAGGTCATGAGCATAGATCCGCGCATCGCGCTCCAGTCCCTTGTCGCTGCGTTCGAGGAACACCTCGCGGCCGCGGCCGCACGACGCGGTGACAAGGATCCAGTGGTCGAAAGCGCGTACCTGGCCATCGCCGATGCCTTCGAAGTCTATGAGGAAGTGCTTTACGACGCCTACGGCGAAGTGACGCCGCTGGAGATCTACGAAGACGATGAGGACGAGGACGACTACGACACCGCGGACGAGGTGGACGAAATCCTGGAGGATCCGAGCGTCGGAGACCAGGACAACGGCAACCCGCTGGGACGTTCAGCCAACCGGTAGCGGTGGTGAACGGCTGCGTCGCAGGAGTCAATTAGAGTCTTAGGTGTGAATTGGTTTGAAGCGATCTTCCTTGGCCTGATCCAGGGCCTGACAGAGTTCCTCCCCATCTCCTCCAGCGCTCACCTGCGCATAGTGGGGGAGTTGCTGCCCGGAGCCCAGGACCCGGGAGCGGCCTTTACCGCCATTACCCAGCTCGGCACGGAAACCGCCGTCGCGGTGTATTTCTGGAAGGACATTGTCCGGATCATCAAGTCCTGGTTCGGCTCCCTGTTCGGCCGGGTACCGCGCAATGATCCGGATGCCCGCATGGGCTGGCTGATCATCATCGGCACCATCCCCATCGTGGTCCTGGGCCTGCTCTTCCAGGACCAGATCGAAAGCACCTTCCGCAGTCTCTGGATCGTCGCCACCATGCTGATTGTCTTCGGCATCATCCTGGCGGTGGCTGATACGGTCGGCCGCCAGGAGCGCAAACTGGACCAGCTCACCTATCGGCACGGCATCCTCTACGGCTTCGCCCAGGCCCTGGCGCTGATTCCCGGCGTTTCCCGGTCAGGCGGCACCATTACCGCGGGGCTGCTCATGGGCTACACCCGCGAGGCCGCCGCCCGGTATGCCTTCCTGCTGGCCATTCCCGCAGTGTTCGGCAGCGGGCTGTTCCAGCTGGTCAAGTCGCTGGACGAGCCCATGCCCTACACCGCCCTGCAGACCGGCGCCGCTACGGTGGTCGCCTTCGTTGTGGGCTTCATCATCATCGGCTGGTTCCTGCGTTACGTCTCCACCCGCAGCTACCGCCTCTTTGTCTGGTACCGCATCCTTCTCGGCATCTGCATCTACCTCCTGCTGGGCTTCGGCGTCCTTACCGCCTAGCCGTGCCCGTTAGAGTGGAGGGGTGATTGCCTGGAAATCTTCCTCCCTGCCCTCCCTGCCCGGAAAGTCGGACGACGTCCGGCTTTATGACACGGCCGCACAGGCCCGGGTGACCGTGCGTCCCGGCGGCGAAGCGAGCATGTACGTCTGCGGAATCACTCCGTACGACGCCACGCACATGGGCCACGCCTCCACCTACGTGGCGTTCGACCTGCTCAACCGCCAGTGGCGCGACGCCGGGCACACCGTCCGGTACGTCCAGAACGTCACCGACGTCGATGATCCGCTGCTCGAGCGCGCCACCGCCACCGGTGCGGACTGGCGGGAGCTCGCACAGGAACAGACGCAGCTTTTCCGTGACGACATGGAGGCCTTGAACGTCCTGGCGCCGGACCACTACATCGGTGCCGTAGAGGCAGTGGAGTGGATCGTGCCGGTGGTGGAGGACCTGATGGACCGCGGCCTGGCCTACCGGGTTTCCGGCAGCGGCGCAGAGCCCGACGGCGACCTGTACTTCGACGTGGAGGCCGCTTCCCGCCTGGCCGAAGGCGATCCGGATGCCTGGTGGCTGGGACAGGTTTCGCACCTGACCCGGGAACAGATGCTTCCGGTCTTCGCAGAGCGCGGGGGAGACCCGGAGCGTCCCGGCAAGCGGAACGCCCTGGACCCGCTGCTGTGGCGCATGGCCCGTACCGGCGAACCGTCCTGGGACGGCGGCCGGCTCGGTACCGGACGTCCGGGCTGGCACATTGAGTGCTCCGTCATCGCCCAGCGTTTCCTGCCCCGTCCGTTCACTGTGCAGGCCGGCGGCTCGGACCTGGTCTTCCCGCACCACGAAATGAGTGCCGGACACGCCTTTGCCTGCGAGGGCACACCGCTGGCCTCGCACTACGCCCATGCCGGCATGGTGGGGCTGGACGGGCAGAAAATGAGCAAGTCCCTGGGCAACCTGGTCCTGGTTTCCCGGCTGCGTGCCGAGGGAGTGGAGCCGGCCGCCATCCGCCTGGTGCTGCTCTCCCACCACTACCGCACGGATTGGTTCTGGACCTCCGACCAGCTGCGCGGCGCCGAGGAACGCCTGGTGGCGTGGCGGAAGGCCCTGCAGTTCACCAATGCCGACGACGCCGCCGCGCTCCTGGAGCAGATCCGCGCCGCGCTGGCTGATGACCTGGATGCTCCGGCCGCGTTGCAGGCCGTCGACGCCTGGGCCGCTGCCGCAGTCCGCAGCGAAACGGCGGGAAGCCAGGCGGGCGCCGAACTCGTCTGCGCCTCGCTGAATGCCCTGCTCGGACTCCAGCTCTAGGCGGAACGCCGAACCGCGGTTCGGCGCTGCTCAGTCCCGGCGTCGGCGCTTCAGGTACCGCTCGAATTCACGCGCAATCGATTCGCCGCTGGCTTCGGGGAGTTCCGCCGTGTCCTTGGCCTCTT
Organism: Arthrobacter sp. zg-Y844; assembly: GCF_024385465.1. Taxonomy (GTDB): domain Bacteria; phylum Actinomycetota; class Actinomycetes; order Actinomycetales; family Micrococcaceae; genus Arthrobacter_B. The sequence continues at coordinate 380,471 of NZ_JANFLS010000002.1, read as the reverse complement.
CAAGCTGGCGGACGTACGCCGCAACTTCCGGGTCCTCGGTTGCGAGCTCGTCCACGCCGCGTTCCCAGGCTTCGGCCTCTTCGGTCAGCAGATGCGTGTCCAGGGGCGCCTGAAGCAGCTCCTCGATCCGGTTGAGCAACGCCAGCTGCGCCTTGGGTGAGGGTGCCTGCCCCACATAGTGCGGTACGGCCGCCCAGAGCGAGATGGAGGGGATGTCCGCCAGGCCGGCCATTTCGGACACCACGCCCACAATGCCGATGGGCCCCTCGTAGGTGGAAGGCTCCAGGCTCAGGCTTTCCTGCAGGTCCGGTTCCTCGCAGGAAGCGCTCACCGGGATGGGCCGGGAATGCGGAACATCGGCGAGCAGGGCACCGGCCAGGACAATGCAGTCCACGTCCAGTTCCTTGGCCAGGGCGATGAGCTCGGCGGTGTAGGCCCGCCACTTGTAAGAGGGTTCGACGCCGGTAACGAAGATGATGTCCAGGTTGCTGTCCGGCACCTCGGCACGGGAGATCCGCGTCGTCGGCCACTTGATCCGATGACCGCCCGAAGCCGTCCGTTTCAGCGACGGTCTGGTGAACTGGAAGTCGTAGTACTCGTCCGCGTCGATACTGGCTATTTTTTCGCTGTCCCAGTGCCGGCTCAGGAATTTCAGGGCATCGGAGGCTGCTTCACCCGCATCGTTCCAACCTTCGAACGCGGCCAGCATCACCGTGACGCGTTCGGAGGACGTCCCGTCGCCAAAAAAGTCCTGGAGGCCTGTGGCTTCAAAGCCTTCGGTATTGCTCACCACTTCACACTATGCCCCGTCCGCCCCGCATGTCAGGACCGGGCAACGGCGCTTCGCGTAGAGCAAAAGAAACACCGGCTTCCGCTGCCCCGTAGACTTAGGGCATGCCCCTCCTTTCCGATTCTTCCCACAGCCACGCCGACGCAGCACTGCAGGCAGTTTTCTGGGATATGGACGGCACGCTCGTGGATACCGAGCCGTATTGGATCGCCGCCGAAAAGGAACTGACCTCGGATTTCAACGTTGATTGGACGGACGCCCAGGCCGAGGCTATGGTCGGCCAGGCCCTGGCGGTCAGCGCCGGCATGCTGCAGCGAGCAGGTGTCCCCTTGGAAAACCGCGAAATCATCGACCGGCTGATCGGACAGGTTGCGGCACATGTCCGCCGCGAGGTGCCCTGGCGCCCCGGCGCCCGCGAGCTGCTGGCCGAGCTGCAGGCCGCGGGTATTCCCTGCGCCCTGGTCACTATGTCGGAGCCGGTGCTCGCGCAGGAAATCATCCGCTCGCTTCCCGCCGGGACGTTCGACGTCGTGGTGACCGGTGACATGGTCAGCCGCGGCAAACCGGATCCCGAGCCGTATCAGCTGGCCTTCGACACGCTCGCGCGCTCCCTTCCTGGCCTGGACAAGGCCGGCGTGGTCGCCGTCGAGGACTCCCTGCCCGGGGCAACGTCGGCGCAGGCGGCCGGCCTGGTGACCCTGACGGTCCCGAACTTCGTTCCGTTGCCGCCGGGTGCCTTTGAGCACGAATGGCAGTCCCTGGCCGGCCGCGGAATAGACCAGCTGCGCGAGCTGCTTCCCGGTTCCGTCCTGGAGTCCGCTAGGTGAGCAGCAACGGGCCCGCCGGAACGGAACGCCGGGAAGGTATCCCGCTGGGCAGCATTGCCGGAGTACCGGTAACCCTGGCGTATTCGTGGTTCCTCATTGCCGCGTTCATCGTCGCAGTGTTCGGACCGCAGGTGCGGGACGCTTTCCCGAGCCTTGGGGCCGGTGCCTTTGCCGTGGCCCTGGGGTACGCGGTCCTGCTGCTGCTCTCGATCCTGGCGCACGAGGCCGCGCACGCCTTGACCGCCCGCGCCTACCACTGGCCCACCTCCAAGATCGTCCTCACGCTGTGGGGCGGGCACACCCAGTTCGGGGACCTGCGCTCCACCCCGGGACGCTCCCTGCTCGTCGCCCTGGCGGGCCCGGCAGCCAATTTCCTGCTGGCGGCAGCCGGATTCGGGGTCCTGCAGCTCCTTTCCGAAGGCAGCGTGGCTGAGCTGGTCACCTTCATCTTTGTATCCGCCAACGTGCTGATAGGCGTTTTCAACGTCCTGCCCGGGCTGCCCCTGGACGGCGGACGCATTGTGGAAAGCGCGGTCTGGAAGATCACCGGATCGCAGGAACGCGGCACGGTCGCAGCCGGCTGGGCCGGACGCATCATCTCGGTCCTGCTCCTCGCCGCCGTTTTCGTTCCGCCCTACCTCCGGGGAGAGACGCCCTCACTGAGCCTTGTCCTGCTGGCCGCCCTGCTGTGCGGCTTCCTCTGGATGGGGGCAGGTTCTGCCATCTCCAACGCGCGGGTGCGCCTGCGGCTCCCGCAGGTCAGTGCCGGTGCACTGATGGAACCGGCCGTGTCCCTGCCCGGCGGGGCACCCGTCGGCGAGGCACTCCGGCTGGCCCGCGAGTATCCGGACGCCGCCGTGGTGCTCACTGCCGCAACCGGCCAGCCGGAAGCCGTTGTGGACCGCGGCGCCCTTGCCTCGGTTCCCCACGAACAGGCCGCCCAGGTGCCGGTGAGCGCCGTCGCCCGCCCGCTGGCTGCCGGCGCCTATGTTCCCGAAGCCGCGGCCGGACAGGAACTCGTCCAGTACCTGGCCAAACTGCAGGGCAGCGAATACGCGGTCATTGACCGGGACGGAACGGTTACCGGCCTGCTGCGCCAATCCGCCGTCGTCGCCGCCGTCACCGGCAAGCCCGCCCCGCGGCGCTGACAACCTCCAGCTTTTACCTGCCGGCACAAGCACGCCGGCACCCATAATCCAGCAAGAGAACCAAAGGAATACCATGAACTCCGATAACCAGGCGCAGGCCGCCGCTGCACCCCACGGTGCCGAGATCCGCAGGGGACCGCTCCGCCCCGGGGAACGGGTCCAGCTCACCGATGAGAAGGGCCGCCGCAACACCATCACCCTCACCGAGGGCGGCGCCTTCCACACACACCGCGGTTACCTGCAGCACGACACCGTCATCGGACTGCCCGAAGGGTCCGTGGTGTCCAACACCGCCGGACACCAGTACCAGATCCTGCGTCCGCTGCTCTCGGACTTCGTCCTGTCCATGCCGCGTGGTGCCGCCGTCGTCTATCCCAAGGACGCCGCCCAGATTGTCACCATGGCGGACATCTACCCCGGCGCCCGCGTGGTGGAAGCCGGCGTCGGCTCCGGCGCCCTGAGCATCTCGCTGCTGCGTGCAGTCGGTGACCACGGCACCCTGCACTCCTTTGAACGGCGCGAGGAATTCGCGCAGATCGCCCGCGGAAACGTGGAAACCTTCTTCGGCGGGCCGCATCCGGCCTGGGACATCACCCTCGGGGATTTCCAGGACGAAGTCGTGAAAACCGAAGAGCCCGGCAGCGTGGACCGCGTGGTCCTGGACATGCTCGCTCCCTGGGAATGCACCGACGCCGTAGCCACCGTGCTCGCCCCGGGCGGCGTGTGGATCTCCTACGTCGCCACCGTCACCCAGCTCTCCCGCACCGCGGAAGCCATCCGGGCAGACGGCCGCTTCACCGAGCCGGACGGCTGGGAATCCATGGTCCGCGGCTGGCACCTCGAGGGCCTGGCCGTACGCCCGGACCACCGCATGGTGGCCCACACCGGCTTCCTGCTCACCGCGCGCCGGCTCGCAGAAGGTGCCACCGGGCTCGTGGCCAAGCGCCGCGCTTCGAAAACCAACTTCAGCGAAGAGGACCTCAACGCCTGGACCCCCGCGGCCGTGGGGGAGCGGGAAGTTTCCGCCCATAAGCTGCGCCGTGCGGCCAAGGATGCCAGCTCCACCGTGCAGCGCGGAGCCCTCGAAAACGCCGAAAAGTTCCAGCAGGAGACCGACACCCCATAACGGGGGTAACCGGCTAAACACAAGACGCCGGACCCCGTGTATCTTCAGCAGCGCTGGGTTACTGTCATTGAACAGACCCAGAGCTACGTGAAGGCGGTCGGTATGATGGCTGAACCCGAAAACGTCGGACCCGGGACCGGGGAATCCCGCCCGGTGTCCGCAGCGGCTGTAGCAGGCACCGAAGCACGCCAATTGAATGTCCTTCGGGACAAACTCCGGAATCTGGACCGGCAGCTCGCTGCCCTTACCCACAACAACGCCCGGCTCGTGACCATGCTGGAGACCGCGAAAGCCGAAATCATCCGGTTGAAGGATGCCCTCGAAAACGAGGGAGCAACACCCTTCAGCTTCGGCACCGTCATCGGCGTGAACCAGCGCCGCGAAGCCGAACCCGGCGTGACGACCATCGCGGCAGTCCAGGAAAGCCTGGACATCATCCAGTCGGGCCGCAAACTCCGGGTTGCCGTTTCGCCCCTCCTGGACCTGGGCCAGATCGTCCCGGGCCAGGAGGTGCTGCTGAACGAATCCCTTACCGTCATTGCCGCCCTCGGCTTCGAACGCGCCGGGGAACTCTTTACGGTCAAGGAACTCCTGGAACCGGACCGGGTGCTGGTGATCGGCCGGGCCGACGACGAGCGCGTGGTGCGCCTGAACGGGCCCCTGAGCCGGGAAAAGGTCCGGGTGGGGGATGCCCTCACCGTGGACACCCGCATCGGCTACGCATTGGAAAAGATCCCGCGCAGCGAAGTGGAGAACCTGGTCCTCGAAGAGGTCCCGGACATCTCCTACGCCGACATCGGCGGCCTCGGACCGCAGATCGAGCAGATCCGCGACGCCGTCGAACTGCCGTTCATGCATCCCGATCTCTACCGCGAACACGGCTTGAAGCCGCCCAAAGGCATCCTGCTCTACGGCCCTCCCGGCTGCGGCAAGACGCTCATTGCCAAGGCCGTGGCACACGCCCTCGCGGCACGGGTGATGGAGCAGACCGGTACGCTTGGTGCCCGCAGCTACTTCCTGAACATCAAGGGACCCGAACTGCTGGACAAGTACGTGGGGGAGACCGAACGCCACATCCGCCTGATCTTCGGCCGCGCCCGGGAGAAGGCCTCCGACGGCAGCCCCGTGGTGGTGTTCTTCGACGAAATGGATTCGCTGTTCCGCACCCGCGGCACCGGGGTGTCCTCCGACGTCGAAACCACCATTGTTCCGCAGCTGCTCAGCGAAATCGACGGCGTCGAGAAGCTGGAAAACGTGATTGTCATCGGCGCCTCCAACCGGGAGGACATGATCGATCCGGCCATCCTGCGGCCCGGCCGCCTGGACGTGAAGATCAAGATCCAGCGCCCCGATGCCGAAGGCGCGGCGGAGATCTTCGCGAAGTACCTGACCCCGGACCTGCCGCTGCACCGCGACGACCTTGCCGAGCACGGCTACGATCCGGTGGAAACGGTCAGTGACATGGTCCGGCGCACGGTGGAGAAGATGTACGCCGAGGACAAGGCCAACGAATACCTGGAGGTCACCTACGCCAACGGGGACACCGAGATGCTCTACTTCAAGGATTTCAACTCCGGTGCCGTCATCCAGAACGTGGTGGACCGGGCCAAGAAGTACGCCATCAAGGACCTGCTGCAGCTGCACCAGCGCGGCCTGCGCATCGAACACCTGATGCGCGCCGTCGTGGACGAATTCCGCGAGCATGAGGACATGCCCAACACCACCAACCCTGATGACTGGGCACGGATTTCGGGGAAGAAGGGCGAACGGATCACCTACATCCGCACCATCGTCCAGGGCAAGGCCGGCCAGGAACCGGGCCGGACCATCGAAACGGCGGCCAACCCGGGACAGTATCTGTGACCGTCCGCCGTGTCATGGGGACGGAAACCGAGTACGGCGTGCTCGCTCCGTCCCTGCCGACCGCCAACGCCACCGTCCTGTCCAGCCAGATCGTCAACGCGTACGCGGCCACGCTGCGGACCGGGACGGGCAACCTGTCGGGCACCCGCTGGGACTACACCGACGAGGCGCCGCTGAACGATGCGCGCGGATTCGCGGTGCCCCGTGCCGCTGCGGATCCCACCCAGCTGACCGACGAACCGCCGGTGCTGGACGCCGAACAGATCGCCATGGAGGGCGGCGGACCCGCAGCACTATATGGAGAACAGACGCAGGACAACCCGGTGCTGATGAACATGGTCCTGGGCAACGGGGCGCGGCTGTACGTGGACCACGCCCACCCGGAGTACTCCTCGCCCGAAGTCACCCGGCCCCGCGACGCCGTGCTGTGGGACAAGGCCGGGGACGCCGTGGTGCTGTCCGCCATGCGGCATATCGCCAGGATGCCGGGATTCGCACCCGTCAACCTGTACAAGAACAACACCGACAACAAGGGCGCCTCCTACGGGTCGCATGAAAACTACCTTGTTCCCCGCAGCGTTCCTTTCGGAGCCCTCGTGAGCGGACTGGTGCCGTTCTTCGTTTCCCGCCAGGTCATCGCCGGTTCCGGCCGGGTGGGCATCGGCACCAACAACCAGCGCCAGGGATTCCAGCTGAGCCAGCGGGCGGACTTCTTCGAAACGGAAGTGGGGCTGGAAACCACCATCCGCCGCCCGATCATCAATACCCGGGACGAGCCGCACGCCGTAGCGGAAAAGTACCGGCGCCTGCACGTCATCATCGGGGACGCGAACCTCAGCGAGGTATCCGCCCTGCTGAAGATCGGCACCACCTCGCTTGTCCTGTCGATGATCGAAGCCGGCAGCGCCCCCGCCGTCGAGCTGCGGGACCCGGTGGGCGCACTGCAGGCCATCAGCCACGACCCGTCGCTGGAACAGCTGGTGGAACTGACGGACGGCAGGATGGTGACCGGCCTGGACCTGCAGGAGATCTACTTCGAAGCAGCAGCGGCACACTCCCGCGCCGGCGGAGGAACGGACGCAGACACCGAAGACATACTCGCCCGCTGGTCCGCTTTGCTGGGCACCCTGAAGCGCGACCCGCTGGAGGCAGCCGCTTCCGTGGACTGGGTGGCGAAGCTGAAGCTGCTGCAGGCCTACCGCGAGCGCGACGGGTTGGCCTGGTCGGACGCCCGGCTGCACCTGGTGGATCTGCAGTACTCGGATATGCGCCCGGAGAAGGGGCTGTACTACCGGCTGGCGGCCCGGGGCCAGATGGAACGGGTGCTTACCGACGAGGAGATTGCCCGTGCCGTCACCTCCCCGCCGGACGACACCCGTGCCTACTTCCGCGGGAACTGCCTCACCCGTTTCCCCAAGGAAGTGATCGGAGCAAGCTGGGATTCGATCATCTTCGAACTGCCCTCCCGGCGGCGGCTCCAGCGGATCCCCACCCGCGAGCCGCTGCGCGGCACCAGGGCCCTGACCGAGGAACTCTTCAACGCATCAGCCGATGCGGAGGATTTTGTCACCAGACTCCTGACCGGTTCCGACGCCGCCGTGGCACCATAGGACTAGGATTCATCCCCCGGGCAAGAAAGGGCTAGGCATCATGGCAACCCAGGACCGCAAAAACACCGGAACGCATCCCGTCGAAGAAGAAGAAACCGAGGCCGTCCCGCCCCCTGCAGCCGAAGCGGAAGCTTCCACTGAGACTGAAGGCGTGGACGACCTGCTGGACGAGATCGACGGCGTGCTGGAGAGCAACGCCGAAGAGTTCGTCCGCGGCTTCATCCAAAAGGGCGGTCAGTAACGGATGGCCCCCCGGGACCCCGCCGCCTCCATCCATCAAGCCCCGTCCTCTTCCTTTACCGACCATCTCGCCCTTCACCGCCCCGAACTGCTGCCGTCCTCCCGATCCCTGGGACCGGCGTCGCACGGTTCCGCGGGGGAGCTCGCCCCGCAGGCCACCACCATCGTTTCCCTCACCTACGCAGGGGGAGTCCTGATGGCAGGGGACCGGCGGGCCACGATGGGCAACATGATCGCCAGCCGGCACATCAAGAAGGTCTTCCCGGCGGACAACTACTCCGTGCTCGGGATCGCCGGTACGGCAGGGCTCGCCCTTGACATGATCCGGCTGTTCCAGGTGGAACTGGAGCACTACGAGAAGATCGAGGGAACGCCTATGAGCCTGGACGGCAAGTCCAACCGGCTCGCGGCCATGGTGCGCTCCAACCTTGCGCTGGCGCTGCAGGGACTGGCCGTTGTCCCGCTTTTTGCCGGGTTCGACACCCAGCGGCGGACCGGCCGGCTCTTTTCCTACGACGTCACCGGAGGCCGGTATGAGGAATACGAGCACCACAGCGTCGGGTCCGGGTCCGTGTTCGCACGCGGCGCCCTAAAAAAACTCTGGCAGCCGAACCTCGACGAGGAGGATGCGGTCCGGGTGGCCGTGGAGTCCCTCTACGACGCGGCCGACGACGATTCGGCCACCGGCGGCCCGGACATGGTCCGGCGTCTGTGGCCGGTGGTCTATGTCGTCAACAGTGCCGGCAACCGGGAGATCCCCGAACGGGAACTGCAGGAACTCTCCCGTGACCTCATCGCAAGGCGCACCGCTGCCGGACTGGAGGCGTAGCCGTGACCCAGCAGTTCTACGTCTCACCCGAACAACTGATGAAGGACCGGGCGGACTTCGCCCGCAAAGGCATTGCCCGGGGACGCTCGGTAGTGGTCCTGACCTGCAGGGAAGGCATTGCCCTGGTGGCGGAGAACCCTTCACCGTCCCTCCATAAGCTCAGCGAGATCTATGACCGGATAGGCTTCGCCGCCGTCGGCAAGTACAACGAATTCGAGTCCCTGCGCCAGGCCGGCATCCGGTTCGCGGATGTGCGCGGCTACTCCTATTCCCGCGACGACGTCTCCGCGCGCGGGCTGGCCAGTGTCTACGCGCAGAGCCTCGGCTCGGTTTTCACCACCGAGGGAAAACCGTTCGAGGTGGAGCTGGCCGTCGCAGAGGTAGGGGAGGATCCGTATTCGGACCGCCTGTACCGCTTGAACTTCGACGGCTCCATCGCGGATGAAAGCAATTACACGGTGATGGGCGGGCAGGCGGAGATCGTCAACGAAGCCCTCAGCCGGTCCTGGAACCAGGACGCCGATTTCGGCTCCGCCATCCGGACGGCGGTTCAGGCGCTTTCCGCCACCCGCGCAGCCAACGGTTCGGGCAACGGGCAGGCACCCGAACCGCTGGGCGCCGGACTGCTGGAGGTCGCCGTCCTGGACCGGAACCCGCTTTCCACCCGCGGCACCGTCAGGGCGTTCCGCAGGATAAACACCGTTGAGCTGGACCGTTTGCTGGCCAGCGCGGAAGGAGACTGATGGACCGCAGGATCTATGGAGTCGAAACGGAATTCGGCATTGCCTATTCCGGGCCCGATTCGCGTCCCCTTTCCCCCGAGGAAGTGGCCCGCTACCTCTTCCGCAAGGTCGTCAGCTGGGGCCGCTCATCAAATGTCTTCCTGACCAACGGCTCACGCCTCTACCTCGACGTCGGCTCGCACCCGGAGTACGCCACCGCGGAGTGCGACGACCTGGCACAGCTGGTGGCCCATGACCGCGCCGGCGAGCTGATCCTGGAAGACCTGGTGGAGGAGGCGGAGGACCGGCTCAAAGCCGAAGGCTTCAACGGCAACGTCTACCTCTTCAAGAACAACACCGACTCCGCCGGAAACTCCTACGGCAGCCACGAAAACTACCTCATTCCGCGCCGCCTCGAATTTTCCCGGCTGGCGGACGTCCTCATTCCGTTCCTGGTCACCCGCCAACTGCTGGTCGGTGCCGGCAAGGTGCTCAAGACCCAGTCCGGTTCCCTCTTCGCGTTTTCCCAGCGGGCGGACCACATCTGGGAAGGCGTCTCCTCTGCGACCACCCGGTCCCGGCCCATCATCAACACCCGGGATGAGCCGCATGCCGACGCCGAGCACTACCGCCGGCTGCACGTGATAGCCGGAGATTCGAACATGTCCGAGACGACCATGCTCCTCAAGGCCGGGTCTGTCGACCTGATGCTGCGGATGATCGAGGCCGGCGTCCTGATGCGGGACCTCCGCCTGGAGAACCCGATCCGCAGCATCCGGGAAACCTCCCATGACCTCTCCGGCCGGCAGCCGCTGAAACTGGCCAACGGCTCCACGATGTCGCCGCTGGACCTGCAGCGCATCTACCTGCAGCGCGTCCAGGACTTCGTCGCAGCCAACGGTGAGCACAACCGGCATGTCGGACGGATCATCGATCTGTGGACACGCACGCTGGACGCCATCGAATCCGGCGACCACTCCGGGATCGATACGGAAATCGACTGGGCCATCAAGAAAAAACTGGTGACCCGGGTGGCAGAGCGGCACGGACTCGAGATGTCTTCCCCGCGCCTGGCCCAGGTCGACCTGACCTACCACGACATCTCCCGGCGCCGCGGATTGTTCTACCTGCTGCAGTCCCGCGGCGAAACGGCCCGTGTGGTGGAGGACAGCGACATCAAGGAAGCCGTGGACCAGCCGCCGCAGACCACCCGCGCCAAGCTGCGCGGCGACTTCGTCCGCCGTGCCAAGAATGCGAACCGCGACTTCACGGTGGACTGGGTGCACCTCAAGCTTAATGACCGTGCCCAGCAGACGGTGCTGTGCAAGGATCCTTTCGCGTCCGTCGATGAACGGGTCGAGGCGCTGCTGTCCACTCTCTGATCCCTCTCCGCCGGCGTCCGCCGGCGCTGCCCCGGAACCTTACCTAGGCTTCATCCAGCTGGACCGGCTAGTCTGGGGCGTATTGCGGCCGCGTGGCGTCTCCCTGCCCGGCGTACCGGCAACTACGGTAAGGCCGCCCTGCTCACTGTCCACCACTGAAAGAAGTACTGTGCGTAAAGTACTAGCAATCCTCCTGCCCTTCCTGCTGTTCCTCACCGCCTGCTCCGGCGGCGATGAAGCCAAGAGCAGCGGGCCGTTGTCCTCCGTGAAGATCGAGCGCGGCGACGAAGAAACCTCCGTCCCAAGCGTCGACTTCGATAAGCCGCTGAGCGCCGACGAGCCCACCCTGACCCGGGTCAACGACGGTGACGGCGACAAAGTAGCCGAGGGCCAGACGGCCATGATCCGCCTCGCGATCGTCAACCCGGAAGACGGCACGGTCGGCCAGGAAACCTACAGCGGCGAAAACGCCGAAGGCATCGCCGTGGACGAGAGCCTGAAGTCCGGCAATTCGCAGATGTATGACGCACTGCTCGGCGCTCCCGTGGGCTCGGATTTCGCGTATTACATTCCGGCCAATGAAGAAGCCGGAACCGAAGCGAATTTCCTCGTCTTCACCATCACTGATGCGATGGACACGGTCCCGACGTTGAGCCCGGACGAAGCTGCTGCCCGGAACACCGACGGCACCCTGCTGATGAGCAGCGAAGACGTCACGGCCCTTGAAGACGAAGGGAAGCTTCCCGAGGTTTCCTTCGCCGAAGACGGCACCCCGTCCATCACCATCCCGGAAGGCGCCGAGGAACCGGAGCGCCTGGTAGTGAAGGTCCTGGAAGAAGGCGACGGTCCGGTGCTCGAATCCACCGGGACCGTGGTAGCCGATTACCTCGGTGTCGGCCTGCGGGACGGCGAGATGTTCGACTCCAGCTACGAGCGCGGCGAACCTGCCGAGTTCCCCCTGGCGAACGTGATTCCGGGCTGGACCTACGGCCTGGCCGGTCAGAAGGCCGGCTCCAAGGTCCTCTTGGTCCTGCCGTCCGAGCTGGCCTACGGTGATCCTGCCGGCGGCAGCAGCCCCTCGGGTCCGCTGGTCTTCGTCGTAGACATCAAGGAAGTCAAGTAGCCTTAACTCCTGACCCACCAGACATAAGGAGCACCAATGTCATTCGGAAAGCGTGAATACGACCGCCAGAAGCCGGAAATCGATTTCCCGGCCCACGATGCCCCCACGGATCTCGTTATCGAGGACCTCGTGGTCGGCGACGGCCGGGAAGTAAAGGCCGGAGACACGGTTTCCACCCACTACGTGGGCGTCGCCTTCTCCACCGGCGAGGAATTCGACGCGTCCTGGAACCGGGGTACACCCCTGGACTTCCGTGTGGGCGTCGGCCAGGTTATCCAGGGCTGGGACCAGGGCCTGCTGGGCATGAAGGTCGGCGGCCGCCGCCGGCTCGAGATCCCTTCCTCGATGGCCTACGGGGACCGGGGCGCCGGATCCGCCGTGGCTCCGGGCGAGTCGCTGATCTTCGTAGTGGACCTGCTCGGCGTCCGCTGATCCGTCCCTCCTGCCAAGGGCGGAACCGCTGTCACCTGCGACGGCGGTTCCGCCCTTTCGCATGTCCCGGCCCGGAAGGAAGGTAGATTAGCTCCCGTGTCCGCCAAGAGAACCGAACGCCTGCTGAATCTGGTCATTGCGCTGCTGTCCACGCGCAGGGGCTTCACCAAGCACGAGTTGTTCGAAGAGATTGAACTGTATTCCGAAGCCTCCACGGCAGATGCCCGGGAAAAGCTCTTTGACCGGGACAAGGCCTTCCTCCGTGAGCAGGGCATCCCGGTGGAGTCCTACAGCGAAGAGACCATGTTCGAGGACAACACCACGCAGCGCTACCGCATCCGGCAGGACGCATACCGGCTTCCGGGTGTCCGGTTCACGCCCGAGGAATCCGCCGTCCTGACCCTGGCCGCCCGCATGTGGGACCAGGCATCGCTGGGCTCCGCCGCCGCCCGCGCCCTGCGCAAGCTCCACGCCCGGGGGGTACTTCCCGACGACGCCGCGGCCATCCCCCTCCAGCCCAGCATCCGCACCAATGACGCGCATTTCGACGAGATCTGGCGTGCCGCCACCACCCGCACCCCGGTAACCTTCGGCTACCGGCCGGTCGGCAGCACGGAGCAGTCCGTCCGGCAGGTCCAGCCCTGGGGCATGGGCAGCCGCTTCGGCCACTGGTACCTGGTGGGCTACGACCTGGACCGCGGTGCGGAACGGATCTTCCGGCTTTCCCGGATGGAAGGGCCGGTACGGCTGCGGCCCGGCGCCTACACCGTCCCCGCGGAGTTCGACATCGACGCCTCGCTCGCTTCCCTGGACGACGTCTACGCGCCGCGGCCGGCAGCAGTGGACGTGGACCCCGGCGCCGGGGCGGCCCTGCGGCTGCAGGCAGAATCCATCGAGCCCGGAAACGCGGGCCGGGACCGGCTGCATCTCCGGGTCCGCGATCTGGATGCGCTGGCCGCGGACACCGCCGCCCTCGGTGCGGCCGCCGTCGCCGTCGAACCGGCCGAATTTGCCGACGCCGTCCGTACCGCCCTCGCGCGGGCCCTGGACACCCAGCGCCGGCCGCTGCCCGGGTTCGAACTGGCCGCCTCCGCCGCTCCCGCCCGCCGTCCGGCGTCGGGCGCGCAGGACCACCTCACCCGCCTGCTGGACCTGGTGCCCTACGTCCTGGCGAACCAGGGCGCGGACATGAACGAGACCGCCGATGCCTTCGGTGTCAGCAAGGAACAGCTGGGCAAGGACCTGAACCTGCTGTTCGTGAGCGGCCCGCGGCATTACCCCAACGGGCTGATGGACGTCAGTTTCGACGACGACCGGATCTACATCGAGAACGCCGAGAACCTCTCCGAGCCGGTGCGTTTCGGCATGGACGAAGCCGCGGCCCTGATCGTGGGGTTGGACACACTGTCGGCACTGCCGGGCATCGGTTCCTCCGCCGCAGTTGCCAGCGCCCTGGAGAAGCTGACCGAAGCGGCAGGGGAGGCCGGCGGCGTCGGCACCGCCGTCGCGGCCCGCCTGGACGACGAATCCGACGGCACCGTACTGGCCGAACTCCAGCAGGCGATCAGCGGCACGCGCCAGCTTGAACTGCGCTATCTGGTCCCGCGCCGCGACGAAGTCACTCTCCGCACCGTTGACCCGAGGCGGCTCTTCTCCGTGGACAACACCTGGTACCTGGAAGCGTGGTGCCACCGGGCGGAAGCGCCGCGGAATTTCCGGGTGGACCGGATCCACGGCGTGCGGGACACCGGCCCGGCGCTGACCCACGCCCCGGAGCCGGGGGCCGCATTCCCCGCCAGCCTGTTCACGCCGGGACCCCTGGATCACCGGGTCACAATGGTCCTGGACCCCGCCGCCCTCTGGGTGGCCGAGGCCTACGACGCCGAACGGCAGGCCCCGCTGGCGGACGGACGGACCGCCGTGGAACTGCGCACCGCGGATACCGGCTGGATCCCGGCTTTCACTGCCCGGCTGGGCGGAGCAGCCGCGGTCGCGGCGCCGGACGAACTGCGTTCCGCCACCCTGGCCTGGCTGGAGGCCGCCGCCGCGAACTACCGGCCTGCCTAGCCTCCGGTCCGGCCGGGCGGGCAGTCTCCACTATGCTGGGGATATGCCTTGGTGGTCCTGGATACTCATTTGGCTTGCCCTCGCGGCAGGCGCTGCGGCTTTCTACGCCCTGATCGGCTACCGGCTCTTCCAGAGGTTCCTCGGTATTCTCCGGGAATTCGAAGCCGCATCTGCGAAGCTGTCCCTACGCACTCCGGATACCGTTCCGTCCACCGTCCTCGAAGAAGAGCCTGCCGGCATCTTCACGGATCCGGACGAAGCACGGAAGGCCTACGACGCCGGCAAGGCGGCCCGCCGGGAGGCCCGGCGCCTGCGCCGCATCGAGCGGCGCACCGCCAAGGGACAGCCGCGCGCGTGGCGGGATTTCCCGGAACTCTGACATAGAATATTCTCCAACGAAAGGACACCGCCATGAGGCTTGAAGGCTGGCAAATCATCGTCATTGTTGTACTGGCCATTCTGCTCTTCGGCGCTCCGAAGCTTCCGGGGCTGGCAAGGAGCTTGGGGCAGTCCCTTCGCATCTTCAAATCCGAAGTCCGCCAGATGAAGGACGACAGTCCTTCGACCACGGCGCCCACCGATCCGGTGGAGGGGAAGGTAGTGCACCCCGCACCGCAGCAGAAGGCGTCCGAACAGACGTTCTTCCCCGGACAGACTCCGCCCTCTGGCACCCCCGGCGGGTCCCCGGATTCTGCGGGTAACCCGCCAACCAGCCGCTAGCAGCCGTGGCGCTGAACAAAGGGCGCAAATCCAACCCCGAAGGGCGGATGGCCCTCAAGGAGCATCTGCGGGAATTCCGCAACAGGCTCTTCAAATCGGCCATCGCCGTGGTGCTGGGCACCGTGGGCGGGTTCTTCGTCTACCTGCCGGTTTTTGAGGCGCTGACCCGGCCGCTCCTGGACGCAGGCAACAGCGGCGGCCGTTTCACCACCATCAACTTCGAAGGCGTCGCTACTCCGTTCGACCAGATGGTCCAGGTCTCGGTATTCGTGGGGCTTGTGGCCTCCAGCCCGGTGTGGCTCTACCAGGCCTGGGCGTTCATCACGCCCGGCCTCAAGCGCAAGGAACGCCGCGCGGCCCTGGGCTTCCTGGCCGCCGCCGTTCCGCTGTTCATCGGCGGTATTGTCCTGGCGTGGCTGATCCTGCCCCAGGCCGTGCGGGTGCTTACCGACTTCACGCCCGAGGGCGGGTCCAACGTCATTACGGCTTCGGTCTACCTAGCCTTCGTGCTGCGGTTGCTCCTGGCCTTCGGCATCGCCTTCCTGATTCCGGTATTCCTGGTGGGCCTGAACCTGGCCGGCCTGTTGAGCGGGCGGACCATCATCAAATACTGGCGGATCACCGTCTTCCTGATCTGCCTTTTCGCCGCCATGGCTGCCCCCGGCGCCGACGCCCTGAGCATGTTCTACCTCGCCGCGCCGCTGCTGCTGCTGTTCGCCGTAGCAGTGGGCATCTGCCTGCTCAATGACCGGCGCCGGGTCCGGAAGCAGGCCGAGCGGGAAGCAGCAGTGGAAGCCGAAGCGGACACCGCCACCCCCATCGACAAGCTGTAAGGCCATGGACGCGTTCGCCCACCGATGATATTGGCGTACTGCGGCGGGCGCAGCGCATAGGCTTGGTTCATGACTTCTCCTTCGGAGCGGTACCTTGCCGCAAAACAACGTTCCGAACATTCCAAGACGCAGCTGGGGGTCTTCGAGCAGTCGCTGGGCTTCGAACTGGACGCTTTCCAGTCGGAAGCCTGCCGCTCCCTCGAAGCCGGGCGCGGCGTCCTCGTCGCGGCTCCCACGGGGGCCGGCAAGACAGTGGTGGGGGAGTTCGCCGTCTATCTGGCCCTGCAGAACGGCCTGAAGGCCTTCTACACCACCCCCATCAAGGCCCTGAGCAACCAGAAATACAGTGAGCTGGCGGCCGCCTACGGCAGTGACCGGGTGGGCCTGCTGACCGGAGACACCAGCATCAACCCGGACGCCGACGTAGTGGTGATGACCACCGAAGTGCTGCGGAACATGCTCTATTCCAACTCGGACACCCTCATCGACCTGGGCTACGTGGTCATGGACGAGGTGCATTACCTCGCGGACCGGTTCCGCGGGGCGGTCTGGGAAGAGGTCATCATCCACCTGCCTTCCGACGTCCGGGTGGTTTCGCTCAGCGCCACCGTGTCCAATGCCGAGGAATTCGGCGCCTGGCTGGACACCGTCCGCGGCGACACCGACGTGGTGGTTTCAGAGCACCGTCCGGTTCCGCTCTGGCAGCACGTGATGGTTGGCCGCGACATCTTCGACCTGTTCGAATCCGATGTTTCCTTCGACGAGGCGGCCGATGAGCATCCCGGCGCCAAGGAACGCTACCGGGTCAACCCCGAGCTGATGGAACTGGCGCGGGCCGAGTCCCGCGTCAACCAGCGCGGCCACTGGGGCGGTCCACGCGGTTCCTCCCGCGGCGGACGCCGTGACTCCTCCCGCGGAGGGAGGCCCGGCGGCCACGGCGGCGGCCACGGCGGGCCGCCGATCACGCGCATCCAGCGGGCATCGCGGCCGCAGGTCATCGCCCAGCTGGACCGCAACGGCCTGCTGCCCGCCATCACCTTCATCTTTTCCCGCAACGGCTGCGAGGGCGCTGTACGCCAGTGCGTCGAGTCGGGGCTTTGGCTGACGGACGAAGACGAGCGCCGGGAGATTGCCCGGGTGGTGGACGAAGCCACCCAGGACATTCCCGAAGAAGACCTCGAGGTGCTGGGGTTCTGGACGTGGCGCGAAGGCCTGGTGCGCGGTTTCGCCGCCCACCACGCCGGCATGCTGCCCACCTTCAAGGAAGTGGTGGAACGCCTGTTCGCCGCCGGGCTGGTCCGCGCGGTTTTCGCCACCGAAACGCTGGCGCTGGGCATCAACATGCCGGCACGGTCGGTGGTGCTGGAAAAGCTGGACAAGTTCAACGGCGAAGCGCACGTGGACATCACCGCCGGCGAGTACACCCAGCTGACCGGACGGGCAGGACGCCGCGGGATCGACGTCGAGGGCCACGCCGTGGTGCTCTGGCAGCCGGGCACCGACCCCGCTGCCGTGGCGGGCCTGGCCTCGCGGCGCACATACCCGCTGAACTCCAGTTTCCGGCCCACCTACAACATGAGCATCAACCTCATCGCGCAGTTCGGGCGGGAACGGGCGCGCGGGATCCTCGAGTCCTCCTTCGCCCAGTTCCAGGCGGACCGGTCCGTGGTGGGCCTGGCGAAGCAGGTCCGTTCGCGTGAGGAATCACTCGCCGGCTACGAAAAGGCAATGACCTGCCATCTGGGGGACTTCAACGAATACGCGGCCCTGCGCCGGCAGCTCTCGGACCTGGAAAACACCGCTTCAAAAACCAAGGCACGGAATCGGCGGAGTGCTGCCGCAGCCTCGCTGGAGAACCTGCGCCCGGGGGACATCGTGTTCCTTCCCGCCGGCCGGAACTCCGGCCACGCCGTCGTACTGGACGTGGATGCCTCCGCCCGCGAGGTGCGGCCGGCGATCCTGACCGAAGACAAGCAGATCCGGCGCATCAGCGCTGCCGACATCGATGACGTCCTTGAACCGGTCTCGCACATCCGCATCCCCAAGTCCTTCAACGCGCGCTCACCCAAGGACCGCCGCGATCTGTCCTCGTCGCTGCGCAACGCATTGCACGACCATCGGCCGCCGCGGCCGGCGTCGGCCCGCGCCAATGCCATGCACACGGCGGGCACCCAGCGGCAGGAGCAGGCGATCGCAGAGCTGCGCCGGAAAATGCGGGCGCATCCCTGCCACGGCTGCAGCGAACGCGAAGACCACGCCCGCTGGGCCGAGCGCTGGTGGAAGCTGCGCCGGGAGACCGACAACCTCGTCGGACAGATCCGGGGCCGCACCAACACCATTGCCAAGACCTTCGACCGGGTCTGCGAGGTGCTGACCAGGTACGGCTACGTAGCCCCGGACGAGTCCGGCCTCGACGCCGTGACCCCGGCCGGCCAGAAACTGCGGCGCATCTACGGCGAAAAGGACCTCCTCGTGGCCCTCTCGCTGGAGCAGGGCGCCTTCACCGACCTCGACGCCGCCGAGCTGGCCTGCCTGGCCTCCGCCCTGGTCTACCAGGCGAAGCGGGAAGAGCGCGGGCTGCGGCCGAAGATGCCGAGTGTTTCGCTGGAGTCGGCGGTGGACATCGTCATCCGCCAGTGGTCCGAGCTCACGGACCTCGAAGAGGCGTCCCGGCTGCCGCAGACCGTCGAACCCGAACTTGGCCTGGTCTGGCCCATGTACAAGTGGGTCAAGGGCAAGCACCTGCAGGTGGCCCTGAACGGCACTGAGCTGGCTGCGGGGGACTTTGTCCGCTGGGCCAAGCAGGTGATCGACCTGCTGGACCAGCTGGCCAAGGTCCCGGACCTGCCGGCCGGCATGCGCCGCCGCTTCCTGGACGCCATTTCCCTGGTGCGGCGCGGCGTCGTCGCCTACTCCAACGTCGGCGACTGAACCGCCGCCACCCTCCATCGCCCTACAGAAAACAGGTGAGTCCTTGAACGGCAGTCCCATCCCGAGCGCCCGCACCCTGACGCTCTACCGCAACGGTTCGGTCTACAGCGCCGGCGATCCCTTTGCCACCGCAATGCTGGTCGACGGCGATACCGTCGCCTGGGTGGGGTCGGAACAGGCCGCCACCTCCATCCAGGACAGCAAGATGGACGTAGTGGACCTGCAGGGCGCATTGGTGGCGCCCGGATTCGTGGATTCCCACGTCCACACCACCGAGCTGGGCATGTCCCTGGTGACGCTGGATCTGAGCGGATGCACCTCCCTCGACGATTTGCTGGACAAGGTCCGGGACCATGCGGCAGGGACCGCGGGCCTGATCCTGGGGTCCAACTGGGACGAGTCGCGCTGGCCGGAACGGCGCGCGCCCACCGCGGCCGAACTCGACGCAGCCTCCGGCAACCGCGCCGTGTACCTCTCCCGCTCCGATGTGCACTGTGCGGCCGTCTCCGGCACGCTGGCGGCCGAACTCCGGCTGCAGGAGTACGACGGCTGGGACAACGGCTTCGTCGTCCGTGCCGCGCACGACGCCGCGCGCACCGTAGCGCGCGACGCCGATCCGGACCAGCGCGGCGTCTTCCAGCTGGCTGCCCTGAAGCATGCGGCCTCCCGCGGGGTGGTGGCAGTCGCGGAAATGGCCGCCCCGCACATTGCGCCGCCGGAGGACCTGCGCCGGTTGCTGGGCCTGGACGGTCCCCTCAGCGACGAGGCGCTGCCGCAGATCCTGCCGTACTGGGGCCAGCTGGCCGAAAGCGAGGCGCAGGTAGCCGGACTGGTGGACTTCTTTGAGGGCCGGCTGCTGGGCCTCGCCGGCGACCTGAACATTGACGGGTCCTTCGGTGCCCGGACGGCTGCGCTGCGCGAGCCCTACGCCGACCGGCCCGACACAAGCGGCACCATGTACCTGACTCCGGAACAGGCCGGGCGGCACTTGGAGCTCATGACGAAGGCCGGGCTGCAGGGCGGTTTCCACGTCATTGGCGACGCAGGGATGGACACGGCGCTGGCCGGGCTCCGCCTCGCTGCCGAGGCCGTCGGGGAAGCAGCCGTCCGGGCTGCCCACCACCGGCTGGAACATGCGGAACTGACCGATGACGCCGCCATTGCCGAACTGCTGCGCTTCGGCGTCACTGTCAGCCTGCAGCCCGGGTTCGATGCTGCATGGGGCCATCCCGGCGGACTGTATGAACAGCGTCTGGGGGACAGGCGCGGAAATATGAACCGGATGGCCTCCCTGCTCTCCGCCGGTGTGCCCGTTGCCCTGGGTTCCGACACTCCCGTCCTGCCGCTGGATCCCTGGTCCGGTGTGCGCGCCGCTGTGTCCCATTCCAACCCGAAGGAGCGGGTCTCGGCGAGGGCGGCGTTTATCGGCCATACCCGTGCCGGTTGGCGTGCGGCAGGGGAGAGCAATTTCATGCGGGGCCAGCTGGCCGCCGGAGCACCGGCGTCCTTTGCGCTCTGGGAAGTGCAGGAACTGATGGTCCAGACGCCGGATGCGAACGTATCCGCGTGGAGCACGGATCCGCGCGCCGGCACGCCGCTGCTGCCCGCGCTGGACAACGGAGACGAGCCGCGCTGCCTGCAGACGGTCCACAACGGCAAAGAACTGTACCGCGCTCCGGATCTTGCCTGAACAGCGAAACAACCTGCGTGCTTCGGCCTCCTCCACACCGCGTCTGACCTGCATGGACATGGAAACGTCCTAGTCAGGGGCCATATTGACAGGGGCTAGCCAGCACGTAGTCTATGAGGACCGTAGTCGGGTCCGGCCTTTTGAGGTATACCGAGCGCTGTCCTGGAGCTGTTTCCAGGCTGCGCTTCGGGTGCCTTCGGCCGGCCCGTACTGCCATGGCCTGTACTACGCGCACCGGAGCAGCTGCTCCGCGGGTGACGGTTACCGGGTCCAGCATTACACAACCGGGTGGATTCAACCGTCAGTAGAAAACAGGGCCGGCAGTTCGCCGGTACTGGCCCGAAGACGGCTGGATCCGCCCGGTTGCGCTGTCCCGGGCTGCAAGGCGCTGACCCGAGGGGCCGCGTACTCCCATATACTGGATAGTCTGCCGGGGGAGTAACCCCGTCCCTGCCGCGAACAACGCGGCGTGCGTCCGCTGAAAGGCTTACTGAGTGCGTGTCCTGACTATCATCCCCACTTACAACGAGATCGAGTCGCTCCCCATCACACTGAAGCGGCTGCGGGACGCAGTTCCAGATTCGGATGTACTGATCGCGGACGATAACAGCCCGGACGGCACCGGCGGCTACGCCGACGAAGCCGCTGCCAACGATCCGAAGGTGCATGTGCTGCACCGCAAGGGCAAGGAAGGGCTCGGAGCTGCGTACATTGCCGGCTTCCGATGGGGCCTGGAACGCGGCTACGACATCCTGGTCGAAATGGACGCCGATGGTTCGCACCGCCCGGAAGAGCTGCCCCGCCTGCTTGAAGCCTCCAAGGCGGGTGCCGACCTCGTCATCGGTTCCCGCTGGGTCACCGGGGGATCGGTGGTCAACTGGCCGTTCCACCGAAAGCTGCTTTCCCGCGCCGGCAGCACCTACTCGCGGTTCATGCTGGGCATCCCTGTCCGGGACATCACCGCAGGCTACCGGGCCTTCCGCCGCGGCACGCTGGAGCAGTTGGACCTGGGCGCCGTCGAGTCCGTCGGCTACGGCTTCCAGGTGGACATGACCTTCCGTGTGGCACGCCTGGGCCTGAAGATCACCGAGGTGCCGATCACCTTCGTCGAACGCGAACTCGGTGACTCCAAGATGAGCGGCAACATTGTCGTTGAGGCAATGGCCAATGTGACCCGCTGGGGTCTGACCGCCCGCTGGCGGAAGCTCACCGGACGCGGCTGAGCCGAAAAGAAAAAAGCGGGGCAGCTGCCGTTTGGCAGCCGCCCCGCTTTTTTGTCTCTAAGCGCCCTTGTCCGTTCACCGGACCAGGGCACCGCAGGGATCTAGGCGCTGGTGCGCTCTCCGCGGCGTTCGCGCAGGATCGTCAGGCGGTCCTGGAGGATCGTTTCAAGTTCCTCGATGCTGCGTCGTTCCAGCAGCATGTCCCAGTGCGTCCGCACCGGCTTGTCGTTGCTGGTGTCCGGCTTCTCGCCGTCCACCAGAAGCGCTTCCTTGCCGGTCTTGGAGATCCAGACCGGAGGAACGTCCGCTTCGGCAGCGAAAGTTACGAAAACACGCTCGCCGTCCTCACAGCGGTATTCCACCCGCTGGCGGGGAGCCGGCTCCACACCGGATTCAGTCTCCATGCTCTGCGCGCCCAGGCGCATACCCCGCAGGCTACGATCGCTCATCTTTTCTCCCTCTTCAATCCGCTGGATCCGCTGGCGGATCCCTTGTTATGCCGGTGCCGTACCCGCCTGCCGCCCGGAGGCGGACCGGCAGGGTGCCTAAGGCTGGCCGTCACAGCCAATACAACGCCGACGACGCCGCAGCTGTTCCCGTCGGCGGTCCCGTTCGGTGCCGCAGCTATTGTCCGGCAAACAACCGATTATACCGGCACCGAACGGGAATCGGCTAACAGGGGGAGCGGAGGGGCTAGGCTCCGGCTGCAGGGCCGGTGGTCTGGGCCGGGGTGCTCCCGTTGGATGAGTGCATGGCCGCGTCCGGCACAAAGTCGCCCAGTGCGCTGCCGACACCCTTGAGGGCTTCGCCGAGCTCGCTGGGAATGATCCACAGTTTGTTGGACGTGCCTTCGGCCAGCTTCGGCAGGGTCTGCAGGTACTGGTAGGCCAGCAGCTTCTGGTCCGGATTGCCCTTGTGGATGGCATCGAAGACCTTGGCGATGGCCTGGGCCTCGCCGTCGGCCCGGAGGATCGCGGCTTTGGCGTCACCCTCGGCAGCGAGGATGGCGGCCTGCCGGCGGCCTTCGGCGGTGAGGATCTGCGACTGCTTGGTGCCTTCGGCCGTCAGGATGGTTGCGCGCCGTTCCCGCTCGGCCCGCATCTGCTTCTCCATGGAATCCTGGATCGACAGGGGCGGTTCAATGGCCTTGAGCTCCACCCGGGAGACCCGGATGCCCCAGCGGCCGGTGGCGTCGTCCAGGACGCCGCGCAGCTGGCCGTTGATCTGGTCACGGGAGGTCAGCGCCTCTTCCAGGTTGAGGCCGCCCACCACGTTGCGGAGCGTGGTGGTGGTCAGCTGTTCCACTGCCTGGATGTAGTTCGCGATCTCATAGGTGGCTGCCCGGGCGTCGGTGACCTGGAAGTAGACCACGGTATCGATGGAAACCACGAGGGAGTCCTCGGTGATGACCTGCTGCGGAGGGAAAGACACTACCTGCTCACGCAGGTCCAGCAGGGGCAGCATCCGGTCCACAAAAGGAACCAGGATGGTCAGGCCGGGATTCAATGTGCGCTGGTACTTGCCAAGCCGTTCCACCACGCCTGCCCGGGCCTGCGGGACGATCTTGACCGCCTTGACCAGGATGACCAGTACAAAGATCACCAGGACGGCGAGAATTACTAGGACTGCTGTTCCACTCATGTTCCCCCTTGCGTTCCGCGGGTGCCGGCGGCTCCCGCGGTTTGGTTCAGCGGGATCCCTTCCGGAAATGCCCGCATTCGGTTTGGCGGCTTTGCCGCCGGTTCTTCAGGATGCCGCTTTTGTTTCCGTTCCCGCAGCCTGGACCAGGGCGGTGGCACCCTCGATGCGTGCGACGCTGACCTCGACGCCCGCGGGAAGCGGGGATCCGTCAACGCTGCGGGCAGTCCACGTGTCGCCGCCGATTTTCACCGTTCCGGAGGAACCCGTCACGGATTCCAGCGTCAGCGCAGGCGCGCCTATTATCCGGTCGATATTGGACAACTGGTCCTTGTCGCCCTTCTGCAAGTGCTTCAGGGCGACCGGGCGGACTACGCCGATCATGAGTACGGAGACCACCGCGAACACCACCACCTGCAGGAAGAGCGGGGCGGCGAAGAACGACGCCAGCATAGCGGCCAGGGCGCCCACGGCGAGCATGCCGAAGAACAGGTCCAGGGTAAGGGCCTCCACGGCGGCGAATCCGAGGAAAAGCACCAACCAGAGGGCCCAGCCGTAGCTGAGCATCCATTCGAAGACATCCTGCATCCGTTTTCCCCTTATCTTCCGGACAGTTCCGCTTGTCCTGGTTGTTCCCCCGCCTTTGGCGCCGGTAGCGCGCGGCGTCGGTTACCGGGCGTTTAGTACATTCTGCCCGAGACCGTGCCGCAGACCTAGGGCTACGGGCGGCGGAAGGATAACGTTTTGTGCGTCCGCGCTCAGTCCGCGCGGAAGATCTGCAGGGTGAAGGACGCAGTCACCTCGACGGGGTCGGGCAGGCCGGCCAGGGTCTGTTCAAGGGCAGACTGCTCCAGGTGCCGGGCGGAAGGACCCATCATCACGGCGTTTCGAACGTCCGCTTTGCCCAGCTGCATGGAGTACGTGCACTGTGCGGTCTGCACGGGAGAGAAACCGGGCGACAGGGACGCGCTGACCCGTTCTTCCTTTTCGGCGGCGATACCCAGCATCGCCGCGCCTGCCCTGATTTCCTGCAGGTGCCCAGGCTGCGGAGTCACCACTGCCAGGATGCCGCCGGGAGCCAGGACACGGCGGAATTCGGACGGGTTCCTCGGCGCGAAGACATTCAGGACCACATCCACGGAGGCATCCCGCAGCGGTAGCCGCCGCCAGACGTCCCACACCAGTGCGTAGCTTCCCGGCAGCGCACGGGCCGCACGGCGCAGCGCGTACTTGGAAATGTCCAGTGCCACCGCGGCGGCCCCGGGAAGCGGCCGAAGCACCTCGGCGAGGTAGTAGCCCGTGCCGGCGCCGGCGTCGAGAACCGCTCCTGCGTGAGGTGCTGCTGCCGATACGAGGCGTGCCAGCTCGGCCGCCATGGGTTGGTAGTGCCCGGCCGCGAGGAAGTCCGTGCGGGCCTGCACCATGGCGGCAGTGTCGGCCTGGAACTTGGTGCCGCCGCCTGTGAGGAGATTGAAGTAGCCCTGCTTGGCCGCATCATATCGATGGCCGGCAGCGCAGCTGAGGGAACGGTTGCCCGAATCGGGTTCGAGGCTGCTGCCACAGACGGGACAGACCAGCAGCGGCAGGGAAGGCATGAGTCCATCCTAAGGCGGCGGTTGGCCCCGGCGGCCGCGGACATTAGGCTTCGGAGCGTGAAACCATGTGACCTGCCTCTCCTGAATTCCCTGTCCGCTCCGGCCGTCCATCCCGATGCCCTGCACTGCGTGGTCTCAGTGACCCGGCCGGACTTCACCGCCGATGCCTATACCGGGCAGCTGTGGCGGGTTCCCCTGACGCAGGGAGGCCGGCCGCGCCGGCTCACCCGCGGTTTCCGGGACACGTCGCCGAAGTACAGTCCCGACGGTTCCAGCCTCGGGTTTCTGCGTGCGGCACCGGGGGAGCCGGCCCAGCTGTTCATCCTCGGTGCCGGCAGCGGGGAGCCCGTCCGGCTGACTGACGCATTGCTGGGCGTGTCCTGGTTCAATTTCTCGCCGGACGGCCGCAGCGTGGTGTTTTCCGCCCGCGTACCGGAGGAAGGCCGGTACGGAACCACGGACGGCGTGGGTTCCGCCGCTGAGGATCCCCGGCTCATCACCACCTTCAAATACCGGATGAACGGGGTGGGCTACACCGGCGACAAGCCCGTGCAGATCTTCCACTTGGTCTTGCCGGACCTCGACGCCGAGCCGCACATCGAGCCGCGGGGCCGGGCCAAGGACGGCGCCGAGTCCGGAAAGGGCCTGCCCGAGGCCGTCCAGCTGACTTCCGACGCAGCAGACCATCTGCAGCCGGTGTTCACGGCGGACGGCGGCCGGATCCTGTTCACGTCCTCCCCGGACCTGGATGCGTCCCTGGTGTCCGATGTCTTCAGCATCCACCCCGACGGCACCGGCCTGACCCGGCTTACCAACCACGACGCCGGCAACCCGCTGACGGTTTCGGACCCGGTGGAGAGCACCAACGGGCACTGGCTGTTCTATCTGGGCCAGGAGGTTTCCGTCACCGGCACCGATTTCGTCGCCCGGAACACCGCACTGTATGCGGCCCCGGCAGCGGATCCAACGGCAGTGCGCCGACTGACGGATCCGGAGAGCGCTGACCTCGCAGAGGGTACCGTGGTGCCGCACCACGGCGCCGAGGTGCTGGTCTTTCGCCGGACGCGCGGGGCAGGTGAACTCCTGGCCGTGGATCCGCGCGGACGCGTGGAAGTCCTGGTGGCGGGGCCTCGGGTCGTGGAAACGGCCGGGTCCGCGGGCGGCACAGTGGTGGTCGGCTACACCGACCCGCGGACGGCCGGCGACCTCGCCGTCGTCGACGCCGGCGGCCTCCGCCCCATCACGGACTTCTCCGACGCGCTGCGCCGGGAAACCGCAGTGACGCTGCCGGTGGAGGAAACCCATCCCTCCGGGGACGGCTATCCCGTGCACGGCTGGCTGGCGCTGCCCGAGGGGCCCGGCCCGCACCCGGTGCTGCTGAACATCCACGGCGGTCCGTTCGCCCAGTACGGCTGGGGCTATTTCGACGAGACACAGGTCTACACCAACGCCGGTTACGCGGTGCTGATGTGCAACCCCCGCGGGTCAGCCGGCTACGGGCAGGCGCACGGCCGAAGCATCAAGGAAGCCATGGGCACCCTGGACCTGGCCGACGTGCTGGCGTTCGTAGACGGTGCGCTGGCCGCGCATCCGGAACTGGACGGAAGCCGGCTGGGTATCATGGGCGGATCCTACGGCGGCTATCTCACGGCATGGACCATCGCGCACGACCACCGGTTCACTGCCGCCGTGGTGGAACGCGGCTTCCTGGATCCCCTGTCCTTTGTCGGCTCCGCGGACATCGGCTGGTTCTTCAGCGCCGGCTACACCGGCACGGATCCGGCCGCCGTGCAGGCGCAGAGCCCGATGGCGTGCGTGGACTCCGTCCGCACCCCCACGTTCGTGGTCCATTCCGAAGAGGACCTGCGCTGTCCGGTGGAACAGGCCCAGCGGTATTACACCGCCTTAAAGCTGCGGTCGGTGCCTACCGAGCTGCTGCTCTTCCCGGGCGAAAACCACGAGCTCTCACGCAGCGGCACGCCGTGGCACCGGCGGCGGCGCTTCGAGCATCTGCTCGCATGGTGGGCCCGCTGGCTGCCGACGCCGCAGAACCCGGCCCCGGAGCAGGCCCGCACGCCGGAGCCTGCGCGTGCCTAGAACCTGGCTGACCTAGAACCTGCCGAGCCTGGAACCTGCCGACCCTAGAACCCGCCTGGCCTAGAAGCCCAGTATCCGCTGGGCCTCGCCGATACCCGGTGAGGCCCAGCGGCGGGCGTATTCGGCGTTGCTGCACAGGGACCGGGGAAGCATCTTGTCCACGTACACGGTTCCGAAGAGATGGTCCGTTTCATGTTGGACTATCCGCGCCTGCCAGCCGCTGAAGCGCTCCATGCGCTGCCGGGACTGCAGGTCGGTGTAGTCCAGCACCACGGAACGGGGCCGGCGGACCACGCCTTGGTAGCCCTCGAAGGACAGGCAGCCTTCGAAGAACGCGGCGGTCTCGTCTCCGTCGGCTTCGTACCGGGGATTGATGATGGTGAAGAACGGCAGGGGAACCCGCTCCCGGAGGGCGGAGGCCTCGGCACCGGCGTCGAAGGTGTCTTCCAGCACCGCGATCTGGAGCGGAATACCCAGTTGGGGTGCAGCCAGTCCCACGCCGGGGGCGGCATGCATGACCCGGCGCATGAGCGCAACGAGAGCGTCCAGTTCGGCGGCGTCCAGTTCGCCGTCGAAGGGCAGCGCCTCACGGCGGAGGGCGGGGTGCCCCAGTTGGACTATCGGCACGAGCTCCTGCTCAAGCATCGGCAGGACCAGGTCGCGCAGCAGGGCGGTGGAATCTGTGGGCACCGCTTCATCCTAGTGGCCGCTACGGTGTTCGCGCGCAGCCAGGGCGGCGTAACGTCGTGGGCACCATGACCGAGCAGCAGACGTACAGCGTCCTGGGGCGGTATCCGGGTTTCGAGTTGCGCCATTACCCCGCGCACCTCGTGGCCCAGGTCACCGTGAATGCAGGCTTCCAGGGGGCGGGCAATGCCGGCTTCCGGCACCTCTACGCGTACATCAGCGGGAGGAACTCGTTCCTGCTCCCGCCGGAACAGGCGCCGTCCGGTACCGACGGGCAGATCCTGGCGATGACGGCTCCGGTCCTGCTGGAGCCAAGCCCGATTCCGGGAGCCTTCTGCGTGGCTTTCGTCCTGCCCGCGGAGCTGACTGCTGCCGCCGCCCCGGTACCTGAGGATCCGGCCGTCAGCATTGTTTCGGTGCCGGGTCAGACGGCGGCTGCTGCGGCGTTTTCCGGCCGCTGGAGCGAAGCCAACTACCAAAGCCATCTCCATACCCTGCTGGCTGCAGTATCTGCCGAAGGGTTCTCCCCTCTGGGCGGTCCGCGCTTCGCGCGGTTCGACCCGCCGTTCCGGCCGTGGTTCCTGCGCCGCAATGAAGTGGTTCAGGACGTGGAGGGGCCGGGGGATTGAAGCGGCAGCGCACTGATGCCGGGCACCGGATCGGAGGCAAGCCGCGCATGGGTTTCCACGTCGAAGCGGTCCTTGCCGTAGCGCAGTTTCGACCGTTCGATACCCTCCGGCCGGAACCCGGCGTTCAGCGCCACCCGGCAGGATGCGGGGTTGTTGGTCCGGTGTCCCAGCTCGAGGCGGAAAAGGCCGCCGTCGCCGAGGGCCCAGGCTGCTGCGGCCGCGACGCCGCGGGAGGCCAGGGAATGTCCCCGCGCGGACGGAGCGAGCCAATAGGAGACCCAGGCGGTCTGGAGATACCGGGAGGCCTGTCCGACGTCGTCGAGCCGGCAGCCCAGCTGGTGCTCGAGCCCAGGATCGGCGGCGAACGCCGCATGGAGGGACGGAGCGTCGGCCTGCGTCCAGGCACGCAGCAGGGGAGCGGCCCGCATCCGGCGGTTATGCCGCAGGCGGGACGAATCCCAGTGGCAGCAGGTCTCCCGCGGAAATGCTGACCGGGCCCTCCGGCGTTGGCAGGATCACGCGGATCCCGGGGTAGTAGTCGGCAAGGACCTGCCGGTCCCGGCCGCACGGGCTTTGGACACCGCGGCCATGGTTGCCGACGGCGACAATGCAGGTGGGCTCGGCGGCTCCGGCCGCCCGTGCCGTGCCCAGGGCAACAAGTTCGGCGCAGGGACCGCCGGTGAAGTGATAGAGGTTCACACCCGCGTGCATCCCGCCGTCGGCCGTGCGGACCGCCGCGCCCATGGTGTGGATGCCGTCTTCGTCGGGCCCGGCGTCGGTGGCAGCGTCAATGGTGCACCGGGCCAGGTCCACGAGTGCCCGGTCCGCAGGGGTGAGCGGCAGGGCGGACGGGGGAAGGGAAGTAGGCATGCGCAGAGTCTACGGCGCGGGTCCGGCCGTTAAAGACAAACAGCCGGGTCCGCCGTCTGGCGGAACCCGGCTGGGCGGCTCGGGGAGTGACTAGCCCTCGCAGTCCACGCAGTAGGCCTCGCCGTTTTTTTCGCGGGCAATCTGCGAACGGTGGCGTACGAGGAAGCAGGACATGCAGGTGAACTCGTCTGCCTGCGGGGGAACCACCTTGATGAGCAGTTCCTCGCCGGAAAGATCCGCACCCGGAAGGTCGAAACCGTCAATGGCGTCTGACTCTTCGACATCGATGACTGCTGTCATCGCTCCGCCACGCTGCTGAGCTTTCAGACCCTCGAGGGAGTCTGTGTGCTGGTCTTCTTCCTTGACGCGCGGGGCATCGTAATCGGTAGCCATTTTCTTGTGCTTATCTCCTGATTGTGGGGGTGAAGCGTAGATCATATAGGGCAACGAAAGTCGCTGCACCAAACCGTACAGGCGTGGCGGGCCACGGATGACGAAATACGGCAGGAAAGTGATCAACGTCCCGTCGGAACTTTGTATTCCCGCTTTCATGCCCGGGCCGGCCGGGGCCAGGTCACCCTGCAGGGCACGGCAGGGCAGTGTTGAGCAGCCGGTTATGTCAATCCGCGCAGCCCCGACCGAGCAGCTGATCGGGGCATTATGTCAACCCGGGAAGCTACGCCTTGCGCGGCTGGCGCCGGCTGAAAGGCGCGCGACCAGGTCAGGCGGTTTCCCGGGCAGGGCAGGGGCCGAGCGGCGGTTATGTAAAGCCGTGCAGATCACCCAACCGGGTTCCCGGAGGACGTTATGTCAACTGAGTACGCGGCGGCGCATCGGGCGCCAAGGGGACGGAAACCGTCGGACCTGGTCAGCCGTTTTGGGGCCCCCAGCCGTTGGCGGCCTTTCAGTACGGGACAGCATCCACGGCGCCGGAGCCTGCGCGGAAAACGACGGACGCTGGTAATTTCCGGAAAATGCGGCGAAAACGGGGGATTAGCGGGCAATCGGGGCCGGATGGACGATTGGGGAATATCTGTGGTTTACGCCACTTCCGGCACCCCGTTTATAACGCCGATAATCTACATTATGTCAACTAGCGTTGAGAAGGGGGTTCCCCCGGGGCGGGTTCCCCGGCCCGGAGGGCCAGGCTCGCACGGAAACCGTCCTGCACCCACAACCGGCGGCTTGATAGACAAGCGGCTGACCGAATGCCGAATTCCCGGGCCGACTCTCCGGCAGCATCCATGCCTCACGACGGACGCCGGTCCGTTCCGCTTGTGTACAGCTGATGCTGTTGGATCGCCCGCAGGCAGCATCAGCTGTACACAAGGTGCGGCTGATTCCCACAGGATCCCGAGGTTTGTGACGCATGGGGAGAAAATGAACCCTCCAGTCACATACGCCCCACTCAGTGGGACGCTGTGCGCGGCGGGACTTCCTGGTGCGCGGAGCCGACCTCTCCGGGCCGGGCCCGGCCCACTCGCCTGGGCCTACTCGCCTGGGCCTACTCTCCTGGGCCTACTCCCCTGGGCCACTCCCCTAGGCGCGCCGCGCCGTGACCAGCAAGTACTCCCAGTCCATGGCCGTGTTGCCCGTGCCGGCGCTGAACCGGCTCGCCAGTTCCAGCAGTTCCTGATCCAGTGCTGCAGCACGGTCCGGGCTGTCCCCGAGCGATTTGTACACGGCGAGGGTGGGACCGTAGTTCGCTTTGAAAAAGCCCAGGAACTCCTCCGGCGTCGCGAACCGGTCAACACGAAGGGTCCGGCGTTCGGCGGTGAAATTCCGCACCTTGCCCGCCAGGAGAGACTCCACATGCTCGGGGTTTCCCCACAACGGCGGCGGCTGCGCTCCGGGAGGCGGAGGCGGCGCGTACGGCTTCATGGCGGCGAACATGCGCCCGATGAATCCTTCCGGGGTCCAGTTGATCAGCCCGATCCTTCCGCCGGGCCGGCACACACGCACCATTTCCGACGCCGCCGGCCCGTGGTGCGGAGCGAACATCACTCCGACGCAGGAGATCACCGCGTCGAAGGAGCCGTCCGCGAACGGAAGCGATTCGGCGTCGGCCACCACCCAGTTCAGGTACGCACCCCGGGACTGCGCTATCCGTTTGCCCGATTCGAGGAGTTCCGGTGTCAGGTCCGAGGCTGTCACGGCGGCGCCGGTCTCCGCCGCCGGAATTGCTGCGTTGCCCGTACCCGCCGCGATGTCCAAGACCTCATCCCGGTCCGTAACACCGCAGGCCTCCACCAGCACCGGTCCCAGGCCGGGAATGATCTCGCTGGCCACGGCCGGATAGTTCCCGAGCGCCCATACCGCCCGGAGCTTCGCCTTCAGTTCCCGGTCGGGGCTGGTTTGTGTGTCCGTCATGATCCTCACGTCCTTGCGTTTGAGGGGCTTGCATTGCGCCCCTTGTGCTGCCTGACCCCGTCAGTGTCCGATCCCGGCGTGTGCGGTGCCGTGTGCAAGGCCGGCAAGGTCAGCCCGCAGCCGGGGATTGGTGATGCGGGCGGCCAGCAGCGGAATAGCCGTTTCCACGGCCGAGTCCCCCAGCGCCGCCCGGAAGGAATAGGCCCGGACGGTGAGCTCGTCGTGCCCGTAGCGGCTGGACAACTCGCTGAGCTCCCGTGCGTACACGAGTGCCAGCGGGGGATCCGAATGCAGCGCAACCGTGCAGGCGAATTCCAGGTTCCGTCCCCGGAACCAGCGGTACCAGGGGTCGGGGCGCAGCCCGCGGCGGATCCACTCTCCCGCAGCAGCCCGGTCGCCGGCAGCCAGCAGGACCCGGGCCTTGGCCTGGAACGCCGAGTCCAGATAACAGCGGTCCCCGAACGCCTCGGCCAGCGCGACCGCGTGGTCGGCCAGCTCCGCCGCTTCCACCGAAGCGCCGGAAAGCAGATATGCCTCGCTTCTCAGGGCCTCCACCAGCGGTCGGAACGCGGTCCAGTGCTCACTCGCGAGGAGCATCAGGGACGCGTCCAGTTCCTCAGCGGCGGTGCCGTGCTGCCCGGTCAGCAGGTATAGCCGGCCCAGCATGGCACGGGCGAACGCCGCCTGCCGGAGGTTGCCGCCGTCGGTACTCAGGCCCGTCGATGTGGCCAGCGCTTCGGCGGCTGCGGGATAGTCAGCGGTATCGGTGGCCAGCATTCCGCGGACGCCCAACACCCTGGCCGTTTCGTCCGCCAGTCCGGCCGCCGACGCCAACGCCAACGCCCGGGCCAGCCAGCGAATCCCGCTCGCCGGGAAGCCGCGCTGCACGGCGAGGAATCCCAGTTCCCGGTACGCGGCAGCCTGCACGGCAGGACTGCCGTCCGGCCCGGAGAGGGACACCACGCGGTGCAGCAGGTCGGCGACCTCGGCGCCGCGGCCGCCGGCACCGTGGATCAGGGCTCCCGCCAGGGCCAGAAGTGCCTCGGCCTGCAGCTGGCGGTTCCGGGTCCGTTCGGCCAGGCCGCCGGCCACCCGCAGGTGCGCCAACGCGGGCGTGGCGGCACCGGCGGCGAGGCAGGACGCGGCCGCTTCCAGATAGGACCTGACCGCGACGGCGGTGGCCGGCAGGGCACTGATCCTGACATCCGGGGCGGCCAGGGCCTGCTGGACTTCAGCGGGCATGCCCAGGCCAAGGTGTTCGGCAAAAAGGCGGGTGCACCGGGCGGCCTGGTCCCGGGCTCCGCTGCGGTCCCCGACGGCCAGGAGGGCGCGGACAAGCAGGGCATGGAAGTCACCGTTCAGCGGGTCCAGGCGAACGGCCTGCCCGGCGAACTTCACGGCACTGCCGGTATCGCCGTCGGCGAGGGCAGCCAACCCCTTTTCGTAGGCCGCTGTTTCAACGAAGTGCCGCAGCCGGTGACGTTCCACGGTCAGCCAGGTATCGAAGCCGGGGCAGTCAGCGAACTCCAGCCGCTCAAGGAGTTCGGCGGACGCGGTGTCCGCTGACCAAGGTGCGGCGGTATCGGCGTCGCAGGACGACGACGGCGGCAGCCGCAGGATCAGCGGGTCGCCCTGCAGCACCGAGCCCGGGCCCAGCACGCGGCGCAGATCCGACAGGTGCCAGCGCAGCGCCCCGAGCGGATCCCCGGCATCGGGAAACAGCATCGCGGCCAGCTGGCCGCGCGGAGTGGGAATGCGGTGCAGCAGCAGATAGGTGAGCAGCCCCCAACCCTTCCGGCCACGGGGCTGCCTCCCGTCACCGGCTGGGCACTCGATCGACGGCGGCCCCAGCAGGCGCACCCTAATCCCGGCCATGCACCACACTGTAGGACCCGGTCCGGCTGGCCGAAAGGCCGGGACGCAACCAGACACGCGGCATCGCCGCCGTCGGCTGAACGGCTGCTGGCACTGAGGCTGCCCGCACTCCGGCGCCAGGAAAATTCTTCTCTGCTGTCGATATCCATCCTGCCCGTTCGACGTCATAGTAGGAGGCGCATCAGCACCTTCCATAAAACAAGCAGCAAGGAGAGTGCCATGAAGTACATGTTCATCATGCGGGCCACCGACGAGGCGCTGCAGGCGTCCAAGGCCATCCCGTTTGAGCAGATCATCAACCAGATGGGTGCCTACAACGAGTCGATGATCAATGCCGGAGTGATGATCGGAGGCGAAGGCCTGGCGGACGTCTCCGAGGGCAGCGGGTTGGTGGTGGATTTCTCCGAGGATCCGCCGCTGGTCACCGACGGCCCCTACGGCGAAACCCACGAACTCTTCAACGGATTTTGGATTGTGCAGGTGGGCTCCCGTGAGGAGGCCGCGGAGTGGGCCAGCCGTGCGCCGCTTGGTCCCGGGTCCAAACTCGAGGTCCGGCGCGTGAATGAAGCCGACGATTTCGCCGACTTTGCGGACAACGAATACATCCGGAAGGAAGAGCTGTGGCGTCAGGAAGAGGAGAACCTGAACGCGGAGAACAGATAGCCGTGGATTCCGCGGCAGCAGTCCGGGGACGCCTCGATGCCCTGTGGCGCATCGAAGGCGCCCGGATTGTGGCTGCCCTGGCCCGGGTGACCGGCGACGTCGGCCTTGCCGAGGACGCCGCGCAGGACGCCGTCGCCGAGGCCCTGGCCTCATGGAGCGGAACCGGCATTCCCCGCAACCCCGGTGCCTGGATCAGTACGGTGGCCAAACGCCGGGCCATCGACAGGTGGCGGCGGGCCGAGCGGCTTCAGGACCGCTACGAGATGCTGGCACGCCGGGCGCAGGACGAGGCAGCCCCGGAGTGGGACCCGCTGCCCGACGATGTGCTTCGGCTGCTGTTCACGGCCTGCCATCCGGTGCTCTCCACGGAGGCACAGATTGCCTTGACCCTGCGGGTGGTGGGGTCGCTGCGCACCGACGAAATTGCCCGGCTGTTCCTGGTCCCCACAGCCACAGTGCAGCAGCGCATTGTCCGGGCCCGGAAAACCCTGGCGGCGGCCAGGGTTCCCTTTGAACCGCCGGAGCCCAATGAGTGGACGCCGCGGCTGCGCGGGGTGCTGCATGTCATCTACCTGATGTTCACCGAAGGGTACGCGGCGACCAGCGGCGAGAACTGGACCCGACCGGACCTGGCGAACGAAGCGCTGCGGATCGGAAGGGTCCTCGCCGGACTGGTCCCCCGGGTACCGGAAGCACACGCGCTGGTGGCCCTGCTGGAATTCTCCGCCTCCCGCTTCGCCGCCCGCACCGGTCCCGGCGGTGCGCCCGTCCTGCTGGCGGACCAGGACCGCACCCGCTGGGACCGGGCGCAGATCCACCGCGGCGTGGCCGGCCTTGCCCGTGCCGACGGGCTGTCGGAGGAACTCGGCCTCACACGCGGGAGCTATGCCCTGCAGGCCGCTATCGCGCAGTGCCACGCCACGGCCGCACGGCCCGGGCTCACGGACTGGCCCCGCATCGTGGTGCTCTACGAAGCACTGGGGCGGCTCTCCCCCGGTCCCGTGGTTGAACTGAACCGGGCGGTGGCAGTGTCCATGGCGACAGGCCCGGAAGCTGCCTTGGCCATCGTGGACCGCCTGGCGGCCGAAGGTGCACTGCGGGGATCCCATCTGTTGCCCAGTGTGCGGGCCGAGCTGCTGGCAAGGCTCGGCCGGACGGACGAGGCCCGGGCCGAATTTTCTGCTGCCGCAGCCCTGGCCCGGAACCGCCGCGAACGGGAGGTGCTCGAACGCCGGGCCGCCGCCCCCTGAGATGTCAGCTGTGCCACACCCGTTGGTAGAGTCCAGGGAACGCATAAACGCCGCATACCCGAAGGACCGCCTTGACCGCTTCCGCACAGCCGTTCCACGCCGACCCGATGAAGGATCCGCACTGGTGGCGGCAGGCCGCCGTCTACCAGATCTATCCGCGCAGCTTCTCGGATTCGAACGCAGACGGCCTCGGTGACCTGCCCGGCATCACGGCCAAGGTTCCGTACCTTGCGCAACTGGGGGTCGACGCCGTCTGGCTGAGCCCGTTCTACCCCTCGGCGCTCGCGGACGGCGGGTACGACGTCGACGACTACCGCGCCGTCGATCCGCGCCTGGGCGGCCTGGACGACTTCGATGACCTTGCCGCGGCACTGCACTCCGCCGGCATCAAACTGATCGTGGACATCGTCCCGAACCACTCCTCCAACCGCCACGCCTGGTTCCAGGAAGCGCTGGCGTCCCCCAAGGGCTCCCCGGCCCGCAACCGGTACATCTTCCGGGACGGAACAGGACCCGGCGGAAGCCTGCCGCCCTCGGACTGGCAGTCTGTCTTCGGCGGCAGCGCCTGGGAGCAGGTGCCGGACGGGCAGTGGTACCTGCACCTGTTCGCCCCGGAACAGCCCGATTTCAACTGGGAGAACCCCGAGGTGCGCGCGGAGTTCCTCACCACCCTGCGCTTCTGGTCCGACCGCGGTGTGGACGGCTTCCGGATAGATGTGGCCCACGCACTGGCGAAGGACCTTACCGAGCCCCTGGCAGCCAGCGCCGAGCTGACGCCGGAAGGTGACGGTGTCGACGGCGGCCACCCGTTCTGGGACCGTGACGAGGTCCACCAAATCTATGCCGAGTGGCGGAAGCTGTTCAACGAGTACGATCCTCCGCGCACGGCGGTTGCCGAGGCCTGGGTGCATGCCTCGCGCCGCGGGCGGTACGCCAGTCCCGAAGGCCTGGGCCAGGCGTTCAACTTCGACCTGCTCCAGGCGGACTTCGATGCCGCCCGGTTCCGGGAGGTCATCACTGCCAACCTGGACCAGGCCGCTGCCACCGGAGCCTCCTCCACCTGGGTGCTGTCCAACCACGACGTCGTCCGGCACGCCACGCGGTACGGCCTGCCGCCCGCTCCGGCAGGCAGCAAAAAAGGACAGGACGGAAAAGCGTGGGTCTTCTCGGGCGGCACCGAACCGGCGCTGGACCGCGAGCTGGGCCTGCGTCGGGCGCGGGCCGCCACGCTGCTGATGCTCGCGCTGCCGGGTTCGGCCTACCTGTACCAGGGGGAGGAACTGGGCCTGCACGAAGTGGCGGAGATCCCGGACGCAGACCGGCAGGATCCAACGTTCCACCGCAACGCGGGTGTGGACAAGGGCCGTGACGGGTGCCGGGTACCCCTGCCCTGGACCGCGGAAGGCCCGTGCTTCGGCTTCGGCACCGGCTCCGCCCATCTGCCCCAGCCCGGCGACTTCGCGCGGGCTGCCGTCTCCGCCCAGGAGCAGGACGGGGACTCGACCCTGAATTTCTACCGCCGTGCCTTGGAGCTGCGCGGAAAGCAGCAGGGTCCGGAGGAACTGCTCTGGGTCCGGAGCGCGGCTACCGTGCTGCACTTCCAACGGCCCGGCGGGTGGCAGAGCATCACCAACTTCGGCGGTGCGGCCATCGAACTGCCGGAAGGGTCCGTGCTGCTCAGCAGCGGCGCACTCGAGGGCGGCCTGCTGCCGCCCGACACCACCGCCTGGCTGGCCTAGTCCGGACCCCGGACCCGGGACCTGTTGTGCCCGGCACCTGTTGACGGGGACGGCCGGGTGGCTAACGTGGTGGGGACGGCATTCCCGTATGCCGGCCGGTACTGATGATCAGCCCGTACGTCAAAGGAGGTCCGTCATGGACCCGATCCCCGGTATCAACGTTTCAGTTCCGCCCAGCGGCCCGGGCTGTGTGGAATGCGCCGAGCAGCAGGGGTGGTGGTACCACCTGCGCCGGTGTGCCGAATGCGGGCACATCGGCTGCTGCGACAGCTCCCCCGGGCAGCACGCCACCCTTCACGAACAGCAGTCCGGGCATCCCGTGATCCGCAGCTTCGAACCCGGGGAGGACTGGTTCTGGAACTACGCGGAGTCCTCGGTCTTCGCGGGGCCGGAGCTCGCCCCGCCGGCCCACCACCCGAATAGCCAGTCTGTTCCCGGACCGGCTGACCGGGTGCCGCCGGACTGGCAGGAACTGCTGCATTGAAACGCCGGGACAAGGCTGACAGGTCTACACTGTAAACATGACTAGAACCTACATTGTGACCGGATCCGCCTCCGGCATCGGAGCAGCAACCGCCGCCATCCTGAAGGAGCGCGGCAACACCGTCATCGGCGTCGACCTGCGCAACGCCGACGTCGAAGCGGACCTGAGCAAGCCCGAGGGCCGCTCCGCCGCCGTCGCGAAGGCCGTGGAACTTGCCGGCGGGAACGTCGACGCAGTCATCGCGTGCGCCGGCATTTCCGCCCCGGCACCCATCACCGTTGCCGTGAACTTCTTCGGCGTCACGGATTTCCTGACCGAACTGGCCCCGACCCTGGCGAAGAGCAGCGCCCCGCGCGCCGCCGTCGTCAGCTCCATGGCGAGCCTGCAGCCCAACTCCCCCGAACTTGTCGACGCCATGCTCGCCGGCAACGAGGAGGAAGCCCTGCGGATCGGCCAGGCGCTTGCCGACAACGGCCCCCAGACCGGCTACCTGAACTACCCGTCCAGCAAGCGGGCACTGAGCCGCTGGGTCCGCCGCGAGAGCATCACCCCCGCCTTTGCCGGCGCCGGGATTCCGCTGAACGCGGTTGCACCGGGCACCGTGCTCTCCGCCATGACGCGCGACCTGCTGTCCACCCCTGAAGGCCGGGCCATGGTGGATTCCAACGTGCCAATGCCGCTGAACGGCCACTCGGAACCGGAAGTTATTGCCCGCCTCCTGGTCTGGCTGACCTCCGAAGAGAACACCCACACCACGGGGCAGACCATCTACACCGACGGCGGCGCCGACGCCACGCTGCGCGGCGACGACATCTGGTCCTAACCAACCCAACCGCCCCTCGGCGGAACCGTTGGCGCCGGTGAGGACTACCTCCCGGCGCCGGCGGCTCGCCCGGCCGCAGTGCGCCCGGCCGCAGTAAGACCTGGGCCGGCGCCCCCGCGGGGATCGGCAACCAGGAACTGGAACCGTCCCTGCCACCGACCGCACCACCCACACCGCCCCGCCCCACGCCCGCGGGATGCCGATCCAGCACGGTCGGCAGAACCATCACACGCACGAACAGTGCCGGCACCATCAGTGCCGGTTGGTTGATCAGCCCGATACGGCCTGCAGCCGACGTCGTCCCCCTGCACCCGCCGCGAAGCCGTGCGCCGGCACGGAACCTACGCAGCAGACGGGCTGCGCCCAGGCCACTCCCCTGTCTTTGCCCGGCCCGGGCCGGGAAGCTCCAGTGCGCGCATTTCACCCAGCCGGTCTTTTTCTGACATGATGTTGGTATGTTCCCAACACGGTGTTGGCAACATTTCCAGCAATCCACCAAGGGGTTCCGATGTTCCTAGCGCTTCGAGAGTTGCGTTTTGCCCGGGCCAGGTTCGGACTGATGGGTGGCGTCGTCGCCCTCATCGCCGTTCTTATGGTCCTTCTATCCGGCTTGTCCTCCGGACTCGTCAACGACGGCGTGTCCGGCCTGAAAGCCATGCCAGCCACCGCCTTCGCCTTCAACGAGGGCACCAAGACCGACAATGCCTTTTCCCGCAGCGTGGTGGACGAGCACCAGGCCGCCGTCTGGGCCGAGCAGCCCGGCGTGGAAGAGTCCGCGCTGATGGGCACCGCCATGATGAATGGCACCACCGGCAACGGCACCCAGGTTGACCTGGCCCTGTTCGGGATCGAGCCCGGTTCCTTCCTGGCCCCGACCGTCGGCGAGGGCCGCAGCATGGCCGCCCCGAACGAGATCGTGGTGTCCGCCACCGCAGCTGAAGAAGGCCTGCACATCGGCGACGTCGTCACCCTGGAGCGGATCGGCGTCGAGCTGACCGTAGTGGGCTACACCGACGGTCAGGAGACTTTCGGACACGTTGACCTCGCCTACCTCCCGCTGGACACCTGGCAGTACCTGGCGAGCGGACAGAGTGCCCCCGGAACGCCGACCACTGACACCATGTCCCGCGTCGACTTCGACACCGCCAGCACGGTTGCCCTGAAGGCAGCCGACGGTGCGGACATCGATTTCGCCGCCGGCGATGAAGCCGCCGGAACGGTCACCTCGACCCTGGCGGAGTCCTTCAACGCCTCCCCCGGCTACTCCGCCGAAACCATGACCCTGGAAATGATCCAGATCTTCCTGTACGCCATCTGCGCCCTCGTGGTCGGAGCGTTCTTCACGGTCTGGACCATCCAGCGGAAGCATGAACTTGCGGTGCTGCGCGCCGTAGGCGCCTCCACCGGCTACCTGCTGCGTGACGGACTGCTCCAGGCGGCCATCATCCTGGTGACCTCCACCGTCGTCGGCATTCTCGCCGGCCTCGCCATGGGGGCCGGACTGAGCGGTACGGCCATGCCTTTCGCGCTTGAGGCCACTCCCATCTTGACGGCCACGGTCCTGACGATCGTCCTGGGCCTGGTGGGCGCCGCCCTGGCCATCGTCCGGATTTCCCGCGTAGATCCCCTTGCAGCCCTTGGAGGACAGAGATGAGCACCGCCACTGAAGAACGCACCCCCGGCACGCGTACCGGCGGACTGCTGATCGAGTCCGCAAACCTCGCCCTGGGCGACGGTGACAGCACGGTGCAGGCCCTGGATAACGTGTCGCTGACCGTCCGGCCCGGTGAGATGGTCGCCATCGTCGGCCCGTCCGGCGCCGGAAAATCCAGTCTGCTGGCCGTGGCCGGGGCCCTCACCACCCCCGATTCCGGAACGGTCCGGGTCAACGGTGTGGATCTGGGCACCTTGGGCAAGGCGGCCCGGGCCCGGTTCCGCCTGCAGGAGATCGGCTTCGTGTTCCAGTCCGGGAACCTGATTCCGGCACTGAATTCGGTGGAACAGCTGCGCCTGATGCAGAAGCTTGCCGGAAGCCGGGACACGCTCGATCCGCTGGAGCTCCTGGCGGCAGTGGGCATGGACCACAAGGCCCGGAGCCGTCCGGACCAGCTGTCCGGCGGTGAGCGCCAGCGCGTCGGCATTGCCCGCTCGCTGGTAAACCGGCCCTCGCTGCTGCTTGTGGATGAGCCCACTGCAGCACTGGACCGCGCCCGCAGCCAGGACGTGGTTGCCCTGCTCGCCCGGGAAACCCATGAGCGCGGCGTTGCTACAGTTATGGTGACGCACGATCACGACGTCCTGCACCATTGCGACCGCGTCGTCGAGATGGTGGATGGTCGCCTCTCAAGCTAGCCAGAGCACGAACAGGAGGGCATAAGTGCCCCGAATTACTGCCCCCACGGTGGCCGAACACCGGGCGGCACAGCAGCGGGCGCTGCTTGATGCGGCACGCACCCTCCTGGCCCGCACGGGCGAGGCCCCCAGCATGGCCGAAGTGGCCGCACTGGCGGGCCTCGCCCGTCCGAGTGCCTACCAGTACTACAAGTCCCGCCAGGACCTGCTGCATGCCCTGGTGCTGGATGTGTTTCCGCGCTGGACCCGCCGGGTGCGCGAGGCCATGGATGCGGAACCGGATCCCGCAGACCGCATCCTGGCGTACGTCCTGACCAACATCGCGCTCGTCGCAGAGGGCGAACACGCCGTCGGCAATGCGCTGGCCGCCGTCGCCCCCGGCGAGGAACTGAACAACCAAAGTGCCATGATGCACCGCCAGCTGCTGACCCCGCTGATGGACACGCTCACGCTGCTGGGGGTGCCGGAGCCGCAGGTCACTGCCGAGCTCATCAACGCCATCGTGCACTCGTCCACCCGGCTGCTCGAATCCGGGACCGCCCGGGAGACAGTCGAGGAGCGCGTCCGGGAGCTCCTCGGCCCCTACGTCCGCGACAAACGCTCCACCCATCCCGCCCGGGAGGACTCCGCATGACAGACACGACCGTTCGATCCGCAACGGCCGTCCGGACCTGGCCCTGGGTTCTCGCTTCGGACCTCGTCCTCATCGTCGTTTTCGCCGCACTCGGCCGGCAAAGCCACGAACACGGCTTGGCCATGCTCGGCATCCTCACCACCGCGCTGCCGTTCCTGCTGGCCTGCCTGCTCTCCTGGGCGGCCATGCGCGCCTGGCGGCGTCCGGCACGGCTATGGCCCGACGGCGTCGTCATCTGGCTCGGAACCGTAGCCGCCGGCCTGGGTATCCGTGCGCTGGCCGGCGGCGGCACCGCCGTCAGCTTCCAAGTAGTCACCCTGGCAGTGCTCGGGGTGTTCCTGCTCGGCCAGCGCGCGGTGTGGACAGTGATTTCCCGCCGCCGGCGCGGTTCCATCGACTAGGCTCAAAGAGAGCACCACTCAACGCAACCGCATTAAAACCCCACCGCATTTAGACGCCACCGCATTTAGAAGCCACCGCGCTAAAAGACCCGCAGGGAAGGCCCTCCATGATCACCGCTTTCGTACTCATCCAGACCGACTCCGCCAGGATCCCGGAATGCGCCGAGGAAATCTCCGAGATCGACGGCATCAGCGAGGTCTACTCAGTGACCGGCGAATGCGACCTGATTGCCATCGCACGGGTGCAGCGCCACGAGGACCTCGCCGATGCGATTGCCAACCGCCTGTCCAAGGTCGACGGCGTGATCGGAACCACCACGCAGATCGCGTTCCGTGCCTACTCGCAGCATGACCTGGACGCGGCGTTCTCGCTGGGCTTCGACAGCTAGCAAACCCCGGCGGCCTGACCGCCGGAGCTTACTGCGTAACGGCCACCCAGCGGTCCAGCGCTGCCTGGGCCGCGCCGCTGTCAATCGACTCGCAGGCACGGACCAGGCCGCGGGACAGCCGGTCGATCAGCGGGCCGTCCGCCTCGCTGTCCAGGGCCACCAGTGCCGCTGCCGCGTTCAGTACGACGGCGTCCCGCACCGGTCCCTTGTCCCCCGCCAGTACGCTGCGCACCACTGCCGCATTCGCGGCGGCGTCACCGCCCCGCAGATCCTCCAGCGTGGCCCGGCTGATCCCGAGATCCAAGGGATCCACTACGGACTCCTCTACGGCCCCGTTACGGACTTCCCAGACGGTAGAGACGCCGGTGGTGGTCATCTCGTCGAGCCCGTCGTCGCCGCGGAACACCAGGGCGCGCACACCGCGCCTTGCGAGCACGCCGGCCATCAGCGGTGCCAGCCGGGCGTCTGCGACACCAATGGCCGAGGCGCTGGGGTTGGACGGATTCGTCAGCGGCCCCATGAAGTTGAAGGCCGTGGCCACCCCCATCTCGCGGCGGGGCACGGCGGCGAAGCGCATGGACGGGTGGAAGACCTGGGCAAAGCAAAACGTGATGCCGGCTTCAACAGCAGCCTGCGCCACCCGCTCCACGGACAGATCCAGCCGGACCCCCAACGCTTCAATGACATCCGCGGATCCGGAGGCCGACGACGCAGCACGGTTTCCGTGCTTGACCACCTTCGCGCCCGCACCGGCGCACACGAGTGCAGCCATGGAGGAGATGTTCACGGTGTTGTGGCGGTCCCCGCCGGTGCCCACGATGTCGAGGGTCTCCCCCGGGATGTTAATGGGCCGGGCGCTGGCAACCATGGCCTCGACCAGCCCGGTGAGCTCATCGACGGTTTCGCCCTTGGCCCGCAGCGCCACGAGGAACCCCGCAATCTGCGAGTCCGTGGCGTTGCCCGCCATGATGGTGGCCATCGCCCATCGGGTCTGCTCGGTGGAGAGGTTTTCGCCTCCAATGAGGGCATTAATCAGGCTCGGCCAGGTGTCACCGGAACTCGGAATCGTAGTCACACACCCTAGGTTATCTACGTTTCGTAGAAAAAGCTGATTTCTTTCTGCGAGGCCTATTTCCGCGCCAATACAGGGATCCGGGGCGCCGTGGCCGACTTTGGACGCGCCGTCGGCCCTGATCTGTTGGAGAACTGGGCAGTTTTACCGCCATAATGTCTATGTGACAACAGCGACCCATGCCCCCAGTACCCCGGCTCACCCCACGCTGAACCGCCCCAATATGGTTTCCGTAGGAACCGTGGTGTGGCTCTCCAGCGAACTAATGTTCTTTGCTGCCCTCTTCGCCATGTATTTCACTCTCCGCTCGGTCTCGAGCGAACTGTGGGCCATGGAGACCGAGAAGCTGAACGTTCCGTTCGCTTTCGTGAACACGGTGATCCTTGTTTCCAGCTCCTTCACCTGCCAGTTCGGCGTCTTCGCCGCAGAACGACTCCAGGCACGCCGCACCGGAGGGCTCCTGAAGTTCTCCCGTTGGGG
Organism: Arthrobacter sp. zg-Y844; assembly: GCF_024385465.1. Classification (GTDB taxonomy): domain Bacteria; phylum Actinomycetota; class Actinomycetes; order Actinomycetales; family Micrococcaceae; genus Arthrobacter_B. The sequence continues at coordinate 336,867 of NZ_JANFLS010000002.1, read as the reverse complement.
CATGACTGAGTGGTTCCTGCTGACCTTCGTACTCGGAGCCATCTTCGTCTCCGTACAGGCCTACGAATACGCCATGCTCGTCTCTGAAGGCGTCTCCCTCTCGTCGAACTCCTACGGTTCCGCGTTCTACCTCACCACCGGTTTCCACGGCCTGCACGTGACCGGCGGCCTGATCGCGTTCCTCTTCATCATCGGCCGTGCCTACGCCGCCAAGCGCTTCGGACACTTCGAAGCAACTTCGGCGATCGTAACCTCGTACTACTGGCACTTCGTTGATGTGGTCTGGATTGCCCTGTTCGTCATCATTTACTTCCTCAAGTAACACTGCTTGAGGATCGCACCCCACGAAATACTTCAAAGTGGCACAAGTTTCCCAAAGACCACATAAGTTAGGAACTACGAAGTGAAGGCACTATCGCAAAGGCGGCGTCATCCCCTCGCAGCAGTCGCGCTGCTGCTGCTGGGACTCCTCGTTACGGGTGGTCTCTATGCCGTAGCCAACGGAGCCAACCAGGCCCAGGCGGCTACCACCACGTACACTGCCGAAGACGTCAGCGAGGGCGAGAAGCTCTTCGTCGCCAACTGTGCAACGTGCCACGGCATTGAAGCCACGGGCACCGAAAACGGTCCTTCGCTGGTAGGCGTCGGCGCAGCATCGGTCGACTTCCAGGTCGGCACCGGCCGCATGCCGATGGCCATGCAGGGCCCGCAGGCCCAGCAGAAGCCGGTCCAGTTTGACGAAGACCAGACCGCTGACCTGGCTGCCTACGTTTCCAGCCTCGGTGCCGGACCTTCGGTTCCGGACTCGGAATACCTTGAGCCGGACACCACCGACGAAGAGGCAGCCGCCAACGGCGGTGAGCTCTTCCGCGTGAACTGCGCCATGTGCCACAACGCAGCAGCTGCCGGCGGTGCACTGACCCGGGGCAAGTTCGCTCCGAGCCTGGACGGGGTCAGCGAAAAGCACATCTACGAGGCCATGGTCACCGGCCCGCAGAACATGCCTGTCTTCAGCGACACCAACATCACTCCCGAGGACAAGCAGGACATCATCACGTTCCTCAAGGACATCGAATCCAGCGGCTCCCCCGGTGGAGCCCAGCTGGGCTCGCTCGGTCCGGTCTCCGAGGGTCTGTTCATCTGGACCGCTGGTCTGGGAATCATCATCGCTTTCACCATCTGGTTGACCTCCCGGTCTTCCTAACCACAGCCGCGCTCACCTCCACGGGTGACATCACAGTTACATATAGGTCTATAAATGCAGTTTTCAGAGAAGGATGAGGGGGATCATGGGCGACCATAGTCACGGCAGTCCGAACACCTCGGGCACCGTCGCTACGGCTGGCCAGGGAGATGAGGAGAAGTTCCAGAATCCGGGACTTCCCCCACACCGCCCTCGTCTAGCCGACACAAATCCCCGCGCCGAAAAGCGGGCAGAGCGGCAGGTGGCGAGCCTGTTCATCGTGTCGATCATCGGCACCATCGTATTTTTCATCGGGTACTTCAGCATCCACCTGGATGATGCCAGCATCGCTGAACTGCGGCTGCAGAACATCCTCCTGGGACTCGGCACCGCGTTCGCGATGCTTGGAATCGGCGTCGGCATTGTCCACTGGGCAAAGACGCTTATGCCGGACCACGAGATCACCGAAGACCGTCACGAGATCCGTCCTGAAGAGGACCGCGTGGTCGCGGAGAAGATGGTTGGGGACATCATCGAGGAAACGGGCATCAAGCGCCGTCCCCTGATCCGCAACACTCTCCTCGGCGCCATGGTCCTGGCACCGCTGCCGGCCATCGCCGTCTTCCGGGACCTCGGCCCGCTTCCGGGCAACACCCTTCGCCACACCATGTGGAAAGAGGGAACCCGCCTGGTGCGCGACCCCAGCGGCACGCCCATCAAGGCTTCGGATGTCACCCTGGGCTCTGCGTTCCACGTCATCCCGGACGGTCTGAACGATCTGCCCGAGCACAAGCTTGAGGAAAAGGCCAAGGCAGTTGTCCTGCTGATGCGCCTGAACCCCGAGGACCTGAATCCCTCCCCCGGACGCGAAGACTGGGCAGTGGACGGCATTGTCGCCTACTCCAAGATCTGCACGCACGTTGGATGCCCCGTTGCCCTTTACGAGCAGCAGACGCACCACCTGCTGTGCCCGTGCCACCAGTCGACCTTCGATGTCACGCAGGAATGCAAAGTCATCTTCGGACCGGCCGGGCACGCACTGCCGCAGCTGCCGATCGAGGTCGACAGCGAGGGCTACCTGGTCGCCCAGCGTGACTTCGAAGAACCTGTCGGACCGAGCTACTGGGAGCGTGGCTGATCATGAGTGTTCCCTCTGCCACGCCTTACGAGGCCAAGACCCGTCTGGGACGGGTCACCAACTTCGTTGACTCCCGCGTCAACGGTTCCGGCATAGTCAAGGGGCTCGGCCGCAAGGTCTTCCCCGACCACTGGTCGTTCATGTTCGGCGAAGTTGCGCTGTACTGCTTCGTCATCCTGCTGCTGACCGGAACGTTCCTGACGTTCTTCTTCGATCCGTCCATGGCGGAAACGCATTACGAAGGCAGCTACGTACCGCTGCGCGGCGTCGAAATGTCGGTGGCCTACGAGTCCTCCCTGAACATCTCCTTCGATGTCCGCGGCGGCCTCTTCATGCGCCAGGTACACCACTGGTCGGCCCTGCTCTTCGTAGCAGCCGTCTCGGTGCACATGCTCCGCGTGTTCTTCACCGGAGCCTTCCGCAAGCCCCGCGAACTCAACTGGGTGGTGGGCGGCGTCCTGCTGATCCTGTCCCTGGCTGCGGGCTTCACCGGCTACTCCCTCCCCGATGACCTGCTCTCCGGCAACGGCCTGCGCATCATCGACGGCGTCATCAAGTCGGTCCCGGTGGTAGGCACCTACATCAGCTTCTTCCTCTTCGGAGGTGAGTTCCCCGGAACCGCGATTATCGGCCGCCTCTACATGCTGCACATCCTCCTGGTTCCGGCGCTGATCCTGCTGATGATTGCCATCCACCTGTTCATGGTGGTTATCCACAAGCACACGCAGTTCCGCGGCCCCGGCCGGACCAACAACAACGTTGTCGGCTACCCGGTCGGCCCGGTCTACGCAGCGAAGGCCGGCGGCTTCTTCTTCATCGTCTTCGGCGTGATTGCGATCATCGCGGGCTTCTTCACCATCAACCCGATCTGGAACTACGGTCCCTACGATCCCTCCCCCGTGTCCGCCGGTACCCAGCCCGACTGGTACATCGGTTGGGTCGACGGCGCCCTGCGCCTGATGCCCGGATTCATCGGGGCGTTCCCGCTGGAATGGGTCATCCCGTTCCCTTGGGGCGATAACACCCTGTCGCTGAACGTGCTGCTCCCGGCCCTGGGCCCGGCAGGCCTCGTCTTCACCCTGCTCTTCGCATGGCCGTGGATCGAAGCCTGGCTGACCAAGGACAAGCGGGTCCACAACCTGCTGGACCGCCCGCGCAACGCGCCGTACCGCACCGCCGTCGGCGTTGCAGGCATCACGTTCTACTGCGTCATGTGGGCTGCTGCCAGCTCCGACCTCATCGCCACGCACTTCCACGTGTCGCTGAACGATGTGACGTACTGGCTTCGCGTCCTGTTCTTCGTCGGTCCGATCCTGGGCTTCATCATTGCCCGCCGCATCGCCCTGGCGCTGCAGCGCAAGGACCGCGAGATTGTCCTTCACGGTGTTGAGAGCGGACGTATCGTCCGTCTCCCGCACGGTGAGTACATCGAGGTGCATGAGCCGCTCGACGAGTACAAGCGCTACCGCCTGGTGGACTTTGACTCCTACAAGGCACTCCCGGCCCAGCCGGACGCCAACGGCAAGGTCTCCCGGAAGGAGAAGCGGCGCGCGAAACTGTCCCGCTTCTTCTTCGAGGACCGCGTTGCTCCGGTGACGCCGTCCGAGCTGGAGAACGCGCATCACCACGAATCGCCGTCCGAGGTTGCAGCCAAGGCTGACGACCAGGCATCGATCGAACAGCACTAACCGCAAGGCAGTGCAGAAGAGGGCCCGACCGGATCATCCGGTCGGGCCCTCTTCTTTTGTTTGTCCCTCGGCAATGCGCCGGCGGGCGGATAACGCGGGTTAGGCCAGTGTGAAGGGCCGCTTGGCCGGAAGCGGGTACCGCTGCTTCAGTGCGGAGAGGTCCGCTACGGGCGCCGATCCGATGGTGAGCTTGGTGAAGTCGAGCAGCGGATCCCGCAGCACTACCTTCAGGCCTGCAACTGCCTTGTTCACGTCCGGGACCAGGCAATAGATATTCAGCTTCCGCGGTGCGAATTCCGTGTGGTCCACCTCCCCCAGTCCCCGCCACAGGAAGTACGAGGAAATGGCCTGGGTGGCCTTGTGCTCGAGGTAGCGGTCCCGCTCGGTGCCTTCGGCGGTCTTGAGCGCGTACTGGACGATGACCCAGTGCTGGTCCGCCGGATCAATCTCCGCGTACCCCTCTTCCTCCGAGGTGACGGCAAAGGCGTGCAGCAGGCCCTCCGCGGCTTCCGGTGCCACCTCCTGGACCTTCGCCGAGCCTTCGTAGCCTACGGGTCCGGAGGAAAGCATCAACTGCCCTTCGTCCTCGTCATAGAGCGCCTCACGGAAATGGAGCACCCCCGCCTCGTCGCGCTTGTACATCCGAATAGTGACCATCGTGGTGTTCCTCTTCCTGCTGTGGGGTCTTGGCGGGGGCTGCGAGCCCCCTGGGCGGCGCTCAGGCGTGCGGGCGCCGGCGTGGGTGGTAAGAGCGTGGGGTGCGGACTCCGGGCCGCTGCAACGGCACCCAGAGCTTGTAACGGTCCGCCCGGTAGTAGGACACCGAATAGTCGACCATCGCCCGCGAGACATAGGCGTGGCGCTGGATCTTCAGTACCGGTGCTCCGAGCTCAACGTTGAGCAGGCGGGCGATGGAGGCCGAGGCGGCCGTTGCCTCAATGGTGTCCTCGCCCCACTCCATCACCAGGCCGTACCGTTCGCTCAGCACGTTGTAGAGCGACGTCGGCGGCTCTTCCTCGAGAATCCCCGGCACGTAGTGTGCGGGGATAAAGTTCTCATCGACGCTCATCGGTTCGCCGTCCGCCAGCAGCTGCCGCCGGAACCGCACGACGGGCTGGCCCGGTTCGATCTGGAGTTCACGCGCCACCAGCTGCGAGGCGCCGATCTGCTCGAAACTCAGGACGTGTGCGTCAGGAACCATGCCGCGGCGGTGCATTTCCTCGGAGTACGAGGTCAGCTGAACCTGCAGGTCCATCTTCGTCCGTGCCACGAAGGTCCCCAGCCCGACGACGCGCTCAAGCACGCCGTCCGCCACCAGGGCATCCACGGCCTGGCGGATGGTCATGCGGGCTACGGAGAAGTGTTCGGAGAGCTCACGCTCCGACGGGATGATTTCCCCTGCCCCGGCATGGGTTTCCACGAAGCGGCGGAGGATGCCTTGGAGCTGTAAGTGCTTGGCGACGCCCGTGCCGGGATCGATGCCCTCGGTAATCAGGCGCAGCCGGTGATTGCTCACCCGCGGTATCCCGAGCGAATGAACGGACCCGTAACGTGCATGTTTCTATTCCGCCCCTCCGGCTGGGAAATACTGCTGCCGTCTAAGGATACCGGCATCCCGCACCGCCCCTCCCCTGCCGCGCTCCTTGTCCTGCCGCGGCTGGCCAAGGCAAAAAGGAAGGACCCGCAGTCTCCTGCGGGTCCTTCCTTTTTTATGCTGTTATGCGGTCCCTAGTGGGCGTGGTTTCCGCGGCTGTATTCGAATACCCAGCCAACCAGTGCGACAACGGCCAGGCCGGCGCCGATGTAAAGGATCCACCAGCCTACCGCCATGCCCAGGAAGCCGATAGCGGCAGAGGCACCCAGCAGCAGCGGCCACCAGCTCCACGGGCTGAAGAAGCCCTGCTCGCCGGATCCTTCGTGGATCTCGGCGTCCAGGCGGTCCTCGGGCCGGGGGCCGACGCGCTTGCCGGTGAAGCCGATGTAGTAGGCGATCATGCCGGACATGCCGCCGGTGAGGAAGAGCGCCAGGTAACCGACGGGCTCCATCCAATCCACCATGTAGCCGTAGACAACACCGACGACGATGAAGAACGGCGTCATGTAAGCGAAGAGCTTAGTCTCAACCTTCATTAGACTTTTTCCTTCCGGTCGCCGGGGCCGAATACCTTGGCAGCGGCGGAATCGTCAGTGACGTGCTGCTGCAGCTCGGGGTGGTGCAGGTCCAGTGCCGGACGCTCGGAACGGATCCGGGGCAGCGAGGTGAAGTTGTGGCGCGGCGGCGGGCAGGAAGTTGCCCACTCGAGCGAGCCACCGAAGCCCCAGGGGTCATCCACTTCAACCTTCTTGCCGTGGCGCCAGGTGATGTACACGTTCCAGAAGAACGGGATCATCGAGGCACCCAGGACGAAGGAGGCGATGGTGGAGAACTGGTTCATCGCGGTGAAGTTGTCTTCCACCAGGTAATCGGCGTAGCGGCGCGGCATGCCCAGGACACCCAGCCAGTGCTGGATGAGGAAGGTGCCGTGGAAGCCGATGAACAGGAGCCAGAAGTGGATCTTGCCCAGGCGTTCGTTGAGCATCTTGCCGGTCCACTTGGGCCACCAGAAGTAGAAGCCCGCGAACATTGCAAACACCACGGTGCCGAAGATGACGTAGTGGAAGTGCGCCACCACGAAGTACGTATCCGAGACGTGGAAGTCCAGCGGCGGGGAGGACAGGATGATGCCGGTCAGGCCGCCGAAGAGGAACGTAATGAGGAAGCCGATGCTCCAGAGCATGGGGGTCTCGAAGGTAATGGACCCCCGCCACATCGTGCCGATCCAGTTGAAGAACTTCACGCCCGTAGGCACCGCGATCAACATCGTCATGAAGGCGAAGAACGGCAGCATGACTGCGCCGGTCACGTACATGTGGTGCGCCCAGACCGTCACCGACAGTGCGGCGATGGCGATCGTTGCGTAGACCAGGCCCTTGTAGCCGAAGATCGGCTTGCGGCTGAAGACCGGGAAGATCTCGGACACGATGCCGAAGAACGGCAGCGCGATGATGTACACCTCGGGGTGGCCGAAGAACCAGAACAGGTGCTGCCACAGGATGGCGCCGCCGCGTTCCGGATCGAAGATGTGAGCTCCAAAGCGACGGTCGGCGCCGAGGGCGAACAGTGCAGCGGCCAGGGGCGGGAACGCCATCAGGACCAGGATGGCCGTCACGAGGGTGTTCCAGGTGAAGATCGGCATCCGCCACATGGTCATGCCCGGGGCACGCATGCAGATGATGGTGGTGATGAAGTTGACGGCACCGAGGATGGTGCCGAAGCCGGACAGTGCCAGGCCGAAGACCCAGAGGTCTCCGCCCACGCCCGGAGAGAACGTGGTGCTGGAGAGCGGGGTGTACGCAAACCAGCCGAAGGACGCAGCGCCCTGCGGCGTAATGAAGCCGGCAACGGCAATGGTGCTGCCGAAGAGGAAGAACCAGAACGCCAGGGCGTTCAGCCGCGGGAACGCGACATCCGGTGCGCCGATCTGCAGGGGCATGATGACGTTCGCGAAGCCGGAGAACAGCGGGGTGGCGAACATCAGGAGCATCACGGTGCCGTGCATCGTGAACAGCTGGTTGTACTGGTCCTTGGTCTGCAGGATCTGCATACCGGGCTCAAACAGCTCCGCGCGGATGACCAGGGCCATCACGCCGGCGAGGCAGAAGAAGATAAACGAGGCGATCAGGTACATGTACCCGATGGTCTTGTGGTCAGTGGACGTGATCCAGCTGACAACGATTCGTCCCTTGGAGACGGGTACTACGCGAGGCGCAACCCTGGTGCCGGAATCTTCCGAAGTGTATTCGAGAGTAGTCATGACGTCACCTACTTCCTAACTTCGCTAGATTCTGAGTTGTACTGGCGGTCGTAGTCCCCGTCGACCTGCCCGCTGGGCAGGGTCTCTACGTAGTCGTTGTAGGCCTCTTCGGTGACAACCTCGACGTTGAAGAGCATTTCGGAGTGGTACTCACCGCAAAGCTCGGCGCACTTACCGTCGAAGGTGCCGGTCTTGCCGGTTTCGAGGGTGATCACGTTGGTGCGGCCGGGGTAGACGTCCATCTTCTGCAGGAATGCAGGCACCCAGAAGGAGTGCTGGACGTCGCGGGTGTTCAGCTGCAGCTCGATGGTCTTGTCGACGGGGAGCACCAGCGTGGGGAACTCATCCTGGTCGACTTCCTGGCCGTCAAGGTTGACCTGAACGCCCTGGTAGTACTTGTCTTCGTTGACATAGTTGAAGTCCCAGGACCACTGCTTGGCGCGCACATCAATAATGACCCGGTCCGGGTCATCGCTGGTTGCATTGATCGCCTTGATGTCCTGGTTGGTGAAGTAGAACAACACCAGAACCATGAACAGCGGCACGGCCGTGTAGAAAATCTCCAGCGGCAGGTTGTAGCTGAGCTGGCGCGGGTACCCGGTCTCGTTCTTGCGACGGCGGTAGGCAACCATGCACCACAGGATCAAAGCCCAGGTGAGGATACCAACAGCCAAGGCAGCGATCCACGAGTTGACCCAAAGGTCAATGATCCGGCCGGTGTGGTTAGTGGTGTCGCGGTCCGTCGGCAACCAGCCCGTTTGAGCCTCCGATGAACACCCCGATAAAAACAACGCGCCGGCCGACGTTACGGCTGAGATCTTTAAGATCCTGGCGCGTCGGCTGCTGGTTCGGTCCTGCGAACTCACAGACGGCCCTTCCTCTTGTTGCGTGCAAGTGCTGTCCGCACGGGGACAAAAAAGTTCCCGGTTACGGACATTAGTTTTACTACTACGTGTAGAGCTTACCCGTACGCGCGGCGATCCAGTGACAGATCACCGCCGCGCCGGGCGTTTAATGCTCCTGTTACGGGCCGCCGCAGCCTTGGCTCCTAGTGGAAGGAATCTCCACAGGCGCATGAGCCGCCGGCATTGGGGTTGTCGATGGTGAACCCCTGCTTCGAGATGGTGTCCTCGAAGTCGATCGACGCGCCGGACAGGTAGGGAACGCTCATCTTGTCCACGATGACCTCGACGCCGTCGAAGTCACGGACGGCGTCTCCGTCGAGGACGCGTTCGTCGAAGTAGAGCTGGTAGATGAGTCCCGAGCAGCCTCCGGGCTGGACTGCCACACGGAGACGGAGGTCGGTGCGGCCTTCCTGCTCCAGCAGGCTGCGGACCTTCTGTGCGGCTACATCCGACAGCAGTACTTCGTGTACGGGCAGCTCGGCCTCTGCTGCGGCGGTCTTGTTTTCGCTGGTGGAAACGCTCATAGTTTCTCTCTTTCCTCAGCTGGTCTTTCCGCGTGCACGCCTTGAATCGCCTGCCGCGGGCCGGACCAGTGTCTCAATGGTACGTCTGCTGACCCCCAACGATCTAACAGGTGCCGGGCCTAAAAGAATTCCCGCCCGGCACCTGCTTTTGTCCTGTTTCCTAGCCGGCTACGGCACCAAGGCGGGCAAGGAGCAGCGCTTCGGCCAGGATCGCGTTCCGGAAGTCGCCCAGGTCCAGCGACTCGTTGGCGCTGTGGGCGCGTGAATCCGGATCTTCGACGCCGGTGATCAGGATCTGCGCCTCCGGGAACAGTTCCACGAGGTCCGAAATGAACGGGATGGATCCGCCCATGCCCGATTCCACCGGCTGCACCCCCCACGCCCGCTCCAGGGCCCACAGCGCGGTGCGTGCGGCGCTGGCGCTGGTGTCGGTAGCGAAGGCGTTGCCCTGCTCCCCCGGCGTGAAGGTGACCTTGGCACCGAAGGGAGCGTGGGCCTGGACGTGCGCCTCGACGGCTGCCATGGCTTCCTCCGGGCTCTGCCCGGGGGCCAGGCGCAGGCTGAACTTCGCGCGGGCCTTCGGCTGGATGGTGTTGGAGGACATCGCCACGGTCGGCACATCTATGCCGATGATCGACAGGGCGGGCTTGGTCCACAGCCGGGAGGCAATGGAGCCCGTTCCGGCGAGCCGGACGCCGTCGAGCAGCGAAGAATCGGCACGGAAGTCCGCCTCGGGGTAGTCCACCGCGGCGTCGTCGCCGGACACGAGTCCGGCGATGGCGACGTCGCCGGCGTCGTTATGGAAGGTCGCAATCAACCGGGCCAGCAGGGTGGGCGCGTCCAGCACCGGACCGCCGAACATCCCCGAGTGCACGGCGTGGTCCAGCACCTGGACCTCGACCGTGCCGTCCACCAGCCCGCGCAGGCTCGTGGTGAGCGCCGGTACGCCTACCTTCCAGTTACCCGAATCGGCCACCACAATGACGTCGGCGCGCAGCAGGTCCTGGTAGGTCTCCAGGAAGGTGCGGAAGGTCGGGGACCCGGCTTCTTCCTCACCTTCGATGAACAGGGTGACGCCGACGCCGGACTCCTCCCCCAGGACGTCTTCCAAGGCACGCAGCGCACCGATGTGCGCCACGATGCCGGCCTTGTCATCAGCGGCGCCGCGGCCGTAGAGCCGTCCGTTGCGCTCTTCGGCGGTGAACGGGTCGGATTCCCAGAGGTCCGGGTCCCCGGGCGGCTGGACATCGTGGTGGGCGTACAGCAGGACGGTGGGCGCGCCGGCCCGGGCGGGACGGCGGGCGACGACGGCGGGGCCGCCGGGCGTGCCGTCGTTGTCAACGCGCAGCACCTGGACGTCTTCGATGCCGGCTTCGCGGACCAACTCGGCGACGGCGGCGGCACTGCGGTTGAGGTGCTCGGGATCAAAGGAGTCCCACGCGATGCCCGGAATGCTCACCAGGGACTTGAGCTGCTCGACGGTCCGCGGGAAATCCGCGGCCACGCTGGCACGGAGGGCGTCTTCGTGGACGTCCGCGGAGGAGGGATTTGCGTCTGGAGTGGGGTTGGAAGTCATAGCCAAAACCCTACAATCTTTCACGGTATCCTTGGGATGTGTTCGGACGAAAGAAAGAAGCGCCCACCGCGCAGGAAACTGTGGACCAGGCAGCTGCCGCTGACCAGGCAGCCAACGTACGGGTGGGCAAGGGAGCCCCGACGCCCCGCCGCAAGGACCAGGTAGCCGCCCGCCGGCGGCCGCTGGTGCCTGATGACCGGAAGGCGGCCAAGGCTGCCAACCGCGAGGCACTCCGGGAGGAGCGGATGAAGACCCGCCGCGCGCTGGACACCGGCGAGGAGCGTTACCTTCCCCTTCGGGACAAGGGCCCCAACCGCCGGTTTGTCCGCGACATTGTTGATGCCCGCTGGAACCTCGGCGAATTCATCATGATCGCTGCGCTGGTGTTCGTCCTGTTCAGCTTCATCCGGAGCGTCGATGTCCAGCTGATTGTGATGGCTGCGTTCTGGGTACTCATCCTTTTGGTCATTGCGGACAGCTTTATGCTGCGCCGGCAGATCCGGAAGCGCTTGACGGCCAAGTTCGGCGGACCCAATCCCGGTGATGTCTGGTATGGGGTTTCCCGGTCCCTGCAGCTGCGGCGTTTCCGCCTGCCCAAGCCGCAGGTCACCCGCGGCCAGTACCCTTCCTAGGTCTTCCAGGACAACTTCCGTACGAAAATGAAAGGGCCGCCCTCGGGCGGCCCTTTCATTGCTTTAACGCCGGGACTTGGCCAGGCCCCGGTTGATCCGTGCCGCCCAGAAAGGACCCTCATACAGGAACGCGGTGTACCCCTGCACCAGGACCGCACCGGCGTCGAGTCGCTCCTGCACATCGGCAGCCGTTTCCACTCCACCGACGGAAATGATGGCCGGGCCGTCCTCCCCCAATGCGGTGCGGAGCCGCCGCAGGACCTCGAGGGACCGTTTCTTCAGCGGTGCACCGCTGAGCCCGCCGACGCCGCAGGCAATGACGCGCTCCGGGTCCGTCACCAGGTTTTCCCGGGTGACGGTGGTGTTGGTGGCGATCACGCCGTCCAGCTTCAGGGCCAGGGCGAGCTCGGCGACGTCGTCAATGTCCGCGTCGCTCAGGTCCGGGGCGATCTTGACCAGCAGCGGGACGTGCCGGCCGGCGGCCTGGTCCGCGGCGCTGCCCACCTGGGCCAGCAGCGGGCGCAGCGTGGAAATGTCCTGCAGCAGCCGCAGCCCGGGCGTGTTGGGTGAGCTGACGTTTACGGCGAGGTAGTCCGCGTGCGGGGCGAGGGCCCGGGCACTGGCGAGGTAGTCCTCAACGGCGTCCGTGAGCTCGACGGTCTTGGTCTTGCCGATATTGATGCCGATGACGGGGCGCGGCGTCCCGAAGGCTTTTGCCAGTCCCTTCCGGGCTTTGTCCAGGCGGGGGGCCACCGCGGCGGCGCCGTCGTTGTTGAAACCCATCCGGTTGATCACCGCCCGGTCCTCGACCAGGCGGAACAGCCGCGGCTTCGGATTGCCCGGCTGGGCGGAAGCGGTCACGGTACCCACCTCCACGTGTCCGAAGCCCAGGTTGCAGAGGGCAACAATGCCCGAGCCTTCCTTATCGAATCCCGCCGCCAGCCCGAACGGGGAGGGAAACGTCAGGCCCAGCGCCTCGGTCCGCAGTACCGGGGCAGGGCGCATCAGGCGGCGCAGTACCGGACCGGCCGGGGTGCGGGCGGCCGCGCGGATCAGGACAAAACCGATCCGGTGGGCCAGTTCGGGATCCATGCCGGAGAAAACGAGCCGGAAGAAGGTGGGATAGATGCGCATACGTCAAAGATTCCAGAACCGGCACCGCGTTCCAAACCCCAACCGCAAACCGGCGGCCTGTCGGCTAATGTCAGTTGCATGCGCCGTGAACACCCCGCCTGGAAACCTGACGTTCTCGGCGACGGGTTCCGCAGCCTGACCCTCGAGCTGGGGGAAGACGATGAGGGCCCGGTGGTTGCCACCCTGGTCTCGCACTGCCCGGCGGTTCCGCCCGTCCCGGTCGAGGGCAAAGTGGATGCCGTCCTGTACCTGCACGGATGGAGTGACTATTTCTTCCAGGTGGATCTGGCGCGGTTCTGGGCCGCCCAGGGTGTGGCCTTCTATGCCCTTGACCTGCGCAAGTACGGCCGAAGCCTGCGCCCGGGCCAGTCGGAGGGCTATGTGGGCGACCTGGCGGAGTACGACGCCGATATCGAGGCAGCGCTCGAGGCAATGGAAGCGGACCTCCAGGCCCGCTGCGGTGCCGGCATGCGCACCACGCTGATGGCGCACTCAACCGGCGGGCTGGTCGCCGCGCTCTGGGCGGACCGTTTCCCCGGGCGCCTGCAGGCACTGATCCTGAACAGTCCCTGGCTGGAGCTCAGCGGCAGTTCCATGCTGCGCTTCGCCACCAACGGCCTGCTGGAACCGGTCGCCCGCCGCCGGCCCCGGACACGGCTGAAAATCCCGGAGTTCGGTTTCTACTTCCGGAGCATCAGTTCGGCTATGGACGGAGAGTGGGACGTGGATCCGCTCTGGCGGCCGCCGTTCAGCTTCCCGGTCCGTGCCGGCTGGCTCAGGGCTGTGCTCGCGGGCCACGCGCAGGTTGCCCGGGGCCTGGACATCCGGGTGCCGGTGCTGCTGCTGGCCTCCGCGGCCTCCACCATCGCCCCTGCGTGGAATCCGCTGATGCTGCGGACCGACAGCGTGCTGGACGTGAACCTGATGGTTCAGCGCGGTGTCCTGCTTGGTCCGGAAATCACCGTGTACCGGTTCGACGGCGCCCTGCACGACACCCTGCTGTCCGCGCTGCCGGTCCGCACCCGGGTCTACGAGGGAATCCTGCGGTGGTCCAGGGCCTTTATGCTCCCACGCTAGCTCCGGCCTTGTCGGCGGCAGGAGCAGAAGCCTGGCCGTCCGCTTCGCCGGCGTCCGTGCCCCCGGCCGCCTTGTCGACCGCACCGCCGTACCTGCGGTCCCGGCGGGCGTAGATCTCCACGGCTTCCCACAGGGTCCGCCGGTCCACGTCCGGCCAGAGCGTATCCATAAAGACCATCTCGGCGTACGCGGACTGCCAGAGCATGAAGTTGGAGAACCGCTGCTCTCCCGAGGTGCGCAGGAACAGGTCGACGTCGGGCAGGTCGGGTTCGTCGAGGTACTTCTGGATGGTCTTCTCGGAAATGGATCCCGGCCGCAGCTTGCCTTTCTGGACGTCGGCGGCAATGGCGGCAACGGCGTCGGCGATCTCGGCCCGGCCCCCGTAGTTCACGCACATGTTCAAGGTGCACACGGTGTTGCTGCGGGTTTCCTCTTCGGCGATCTCCAGTTCCCGCACTACGCTTTGCCACAGCCGCGGGCGGCGCCCCGACCAGCGGATCCGTACTCCCCACTCGCTGAGCTGGTCCCGCTGCCGGCGCAGCACATCACGGCTGAAGCCCATCAGGAAGCGGACCTCCTCCGGGGACCGCTTCCAGTTCTCGGTGGAGAACGCATACACGGAAACGTGGCGGATGCCCATCTCGATGGCCCCTGCCATCACGTCCAGCAGCGCGGCCTCGCCGGCGCGGTGCCCCTCGGTCCGGGGCAGGCCGCGCTGGTTCGCCCAGCGGCCGTTGCCGTCCATCACGATCGCCACATGGGCGGGCACCAGTTCGGCCGGAACCTGCGGCGGAACCGCACCGGAGGGGTGGGGCGCAGGCCGGCTCGCGGGTCCTGCCGGTTTGGCGGCGGAAGATTTTGAACGCAAGGTCAGACACGCTCCACATGTTGAAGGGACCGCAGCACCCGTTCCAGGTGCCACTGAAGATATCCGGCCACCAGGCCGGCGGATTCATGGCGCGGCTGCGGGCCGGAGGCGTCGGCAGTGGGCCAGTCGCCGGTGAGCAGCGCCCCCAGCAGCACCATTGTTTCCGGGGACGGCGACGCCGAGCCCGGCGGGCGGCAGGCGGGACAAACAGCGCCGCCCAGCGGTGCGGAGAAGGCGGTGTGCGGGCCGGCGGCTCCGCAGCGGGCACAGTCGGTAAAACTCGGTGCCCACCCGGCGGTGGACAGGGCGCGCAGCAGATAGGAATCCAGGATCAGTTCCGGGGCGTGGGAGCCGCGGCTGAGGGCCGCAAAGGCGCCGATCACCAGCTGGTAGTGGGCCTTCGCGGATTCGCCGTCAATGTCGGTCAGCCGCTCCGCGGTTTCGGCAATGGCGGCCGCCGCCGTGTAGCGGGCGTAATCGGCTGCGATGCCGTGCCCGTAGGCGCCCTTGGTTTGGGCCTGGGTCACAATGTCCAGGTTCCGGCCGTGCGAGAGCAGCAGCTCGGCGACCATGAAGGGTTCCAGCCGGGCACCGAACTTGCTGGAGGTCCGCCGAACGCCTTTGGCCACGGCACGCACCTGCCCGTGCTCGCGGGTGAGGAGGACGAGGATGCGGTCCGCTTCGCCCAGCTTGTGGGTGCGCAGGACAACCGCGTCATCCCGATAGGTGCGGGATGCAAAGGATTTGGCCACGGAACCTATTTTCCCATGCCCGGGCACGCCCGGCGGACCGCTGCCGCCCGGCGTGCCTCCGGGCGATCTAGGACTGGTCCCGGATGGCCCGGTTCACGGCCGAGATGACTGCCTTCAACGCGGACATGGTCGTGTTGGGATCGATCCCGACACCCCACAGCACCCGCTCCCCCACGGCCAGCTCAACGTACGCCGCAGCGTGCGCGTTGCCGCTGGCGGACAAGGCGTGTTCGGTGTAGTCGAGCAGCCGGACGTCGATTCCGTCCTGGCCCAGGATTTCCAGCAGCGCCGCGATGGGACCGGTTCCGCTGGCCATCCGCCGCTTCACTATTCCGTCCGTGCTCAGGGCGGCGGTGAGGTTGAAGCGGCCGTCGGCAGCCGTGTCCGCGTTCACCGAAGTGAGCTCGTAGTGTCCCCAGGCGGCGCCGTCGGACTCCGGTGTGTTCGGCAGGTACTCGTCCTGGAACACCTTCCAGAGCTCGGCTCCGGTGATCTCGCCGCCGGCGGTGTCCGTGCGGCGCTGGATCACACCGGAGAATTCGATCTGCGCGCGGCGCGGCAGGTCCAGGTTGTGCTCGTTCTTGAGCAGGTAGGCCACGCCGCCCTTGCCGGACTGGGAATTCACCCGGATCACGGCTTCGTAGCTGCGGCCGATATCCTTCGGATCGATCGGCAGGTAGGGCACGCCCCACTGCAGCTCGTCCACCGTCCTGCCGGCGGCGGCGGCTTCCTTCTCCATGGCTTCGAAGCCCTTCTTAATAGCGTCCTGGTGGGAGCCGGAGAAGGCGGTGAAGACCAGGTCTCCGCCGTACGGAGACCGTTCGGGCACGGGGAGCTGGTTGCAGTATTCGACGGTGCGGCGGATCTCGTCCATGTCGGAGAAGTCGATCTGGGGGTCAATGCCGTGGCTGAACAGGTTCATGCCCAGCGTCACCAGGTCCACGTTGCCGGTGCGTTCGCCGTTGCCGAAGAGGCAGCCTTCGATCCGGTCCGCGCCGGCGAGGTAGCCCAGTTCCGCCGCTGCGACACCGGTGCCCCGGTCATTGTGCGGGTGCAGCGACAGGATCACCGATTCACGGTTGGCAATGTTCCGGTGCATCCACTCGATGGAGTCTGCGTAGACATTCGGCGTGGTCATTTCCACCGTCGCCGGCAGGTTCAGGATCATCTGCCGGTCGGGAGATGCCTCCAGCACTTCCCCGACGGCGTCGGAGATCCGCAGGGCGAAATCCAGCTCCGTGCCGGTGTAGGACTCGGGCGAGTACTCGTAGGTGACGTCGACGCCGCGCAGCTGCTCCTCGTACTTTTTGCACAGGCGCGCACCCGAGAGGGCAATATCGACAATGCCGTCGCGGTCCGTGTTGAACACAACGCGGCGCTGCAGCACCGAGGTCGAGTTGTAGAGGTGGACAATCGCCCGGTCTGCGCCCTCGAGGGATTCGTAGGTGCGCTCAATCAGGTGTTCCCGGGACTGGGTGAGCACCTGGATGGTGACGTCATCGGGGATCCGGTCCCCCTCGATGAGCTGGCGGACAAAGTCAAAGTCCAGCTGGGAGGCGGAGGGGAAACCGACTTCGATCTCCTTGAAGCCCATCTTCACCAGCAGGTCGAACATCTTGTGCTTGCGTTCGGGCGTCATGGGATCGATCAGCGCCTGGTTTCCGTCCCGCAGGTCCACGGCGCACCAGCGCGGTGCCTTGGTGAGGACCTTGTCCGGCCAGGTCCGGTCCGGCAGGTCCACGGCAATCTGTTCGTGGAAAGGGACGTACTTGGAGATCGGCATGCCCGAAGACTGCTGTGCGTTACGCATGGTGTTGTTTGGCCTTTTCTAGTCGATCATCAGAAAGAGTGGCCGGGCAACACAGACTCCGCAGCGAGGGGCGGCCTAAGCAGGTGCTTGTGTGGCCTCGCCGCGGCAGCTAAGGAGGAGGATCTCTGCGTGCACGTGACCAGACTAACATGCAGCCGATCCCGTTTGCCGAACGCCTAGTTCCCAAACGCCGTCTGGCACGTAACCTGGGCCGCGGTTTGCCCGTCCAGGTCACCCAGATCGCCCAGGTCCCCCATGGTGGAGCCGCTGGCGAAGTCCGCGCCGATCTCCACCGAAACTCCGGTGTAGGCGGTGCTGAGTACCACCTGCACGCCCGGGATATTCAGTGTCCGGGCCACTTCCAGGGCCATCTCTTCATATCCGTAGCCGTAGAAGATCTGGGTGGCCGGGCTCTCGGACTCGGCTGCGCCGCCGGCAAGTGCCTGGGTGAACCCCTTGGAAGTGAGGTACGCGAGGACCGCGGCGTCGCGGCCGGCGGTGCCCGAAGCGTTGACGAGCGTCACCGGCACCGCAGCGGGGTCCACGGCGGGCGCGGCAGGTTCCGTCGTCGCGGGTGTGCCCGCTTCAGCCGTATCAGTGGCCGCCGGGGACGGGGTTTCGCCCGCACTGATGCCCTGGTCGGAGACCAGTGCATCGAAGAGCGGCTGGGCCTTGGCTTCGTCGAGGACCAGCCGGTTGGTGTCGTATTCGTACGGCACTACGGGAGCCGTCACGAAGGCAACGTTCCCGAGGTCAACGTCTTTGAGGCGGGTTGCCAGGGAGACCAGGTCGGGGATGTTCGCAAGCTCTTCGTCCACGGTGAGGTTCTTCGTGACGGTTTCCGCAATCGAATAGAGCTTGGGCAGGTTGTTCAGCGTTCCCTCCTCCTTGACCTTCCGCACCATGGAGGCCAGGAAGCTTTGCTGGGCGCGGATGCGGCCTTCGTCGCCGCCGTTGCCGAACCCGTGCCGGGTCCGGAGGAAGGCGAGGGCCTGCTCGCCCTGGACGCTGCTCACTCCGGCCGGCAGGTTCAGGCCGGAGAGCGGGTCGTCAACGGGCTGGTTGACGCAGACTTCCACGCCGCCGAGGGTGTTCGACAGTTCCTTCACCGCATCGAAGTCGGCCATCATGAAGTGGTCGATCGACAGGCCGGTGACCTCGTTGATGGCAGCAACGGTGCAGCCGGGTCCGCCGTTCCCCAGGGCACCGTTCAGCTGGCCCAGGTCCATGGCGTCATACACCGCGCCGGACGCGGGATCCTCGCATTCCGGCAGCGGGACCAGGAGGTCCCGGGGGAAACTGACCACGGTGACGTTCGAGCGGTCCGCCGTGAGGTTCACCAGCATCATTACGTCGGAGTTGTTCGAGTCCTGCCCGTCCCGCTGGTCGGTACCGAGCACCAGGATCTGCATGGGATCGGTGTTGGCGTCCACCTGCTCCACCTGGGTGTCATTCGACCCCAGGTTCAGGGGCTGGGTATCGAAGTTGCCCCTCAGCCTCAGCAGCTGGACGGCACCGAAGACCACCCCGCCGACCAGGACCAGGGCCAGCGCCGCGGCGATGCCTTTCAGCAGCGGATGGCCTGCGGCGGCTCCGCTCGAGAGGTGCCTCCCGCCCGGTTCCGCTGAACCCTTACCTGCAGTCGGTTTTCCCAAGGGGCCGCCGCCCGTTGCGGCACGGCGAGATGACATAGCCGGTCCCCTTCATGAATCAATGTGCTCAAACGAATGCTTCAAAGTGTACGGCCAGCTCCTGTGGATACGGGAGCCGGCCGCTCCGGACTAGAAACCGAGCTTCACCAGCTGCTTGGGATCCCGCTGCCAGTCCTTGGCGATTTTAACGTGCAGGTCAAGGTACACCTTAGTGCCCAGCAACGCCTCGATGCCGCGTCGCGCAGTGGTTCCGACGTCGCGCAGCCGGGACCCGCCGCGGCCGATAATAATGGCCTTCTGCGAAGAACGCTCCACGTAGAGGTTGACCCGGACATCCAGCAGCTGGTTGTCTTCGCTGCGTCCCTCGCGCGGCACAATCTCGTCCACTACCACGGCAAGGGAGTGCGGCAGCTCGTCGCGGACGCCTTCAAGGGCTGCTTCGCGGACCAGTTCGGCCACCATCACGGCTTCGGGCTCGTCGGTCAGTTCGCCGTCCGGGTACAGGGGCGGGGACGCGGGCATGTGCCCCGCCAGGACCTTCGCCACGGTATCGACCTGGAAGCCGTCAGCTGCCGAAACGGGCACGACGTCGGCCCATCCTGCCTCGCCCAGCACTTCATTGCCCAGTGCGGTGACGGACATCAGCTGCTTGGCCAGCGCGGCGCGGTCCACCAGATCCGTCTTGGTAACCAGGGCAATCACGGGTGTCCGCTTCAGGGCCGCCAGCTGCGCAGCGATGTAGCGGTCGCCGGGGCCCACTGCCTCGTTGGCGGGCAGGCAGAAACCAACGGCGTCAACCTCGGCCAAAGTATCCGCCACCAGCTCGTTCAGCCGCTTGCCCAGCAGGGTCCGCGGCCGGTGCAGGCCCGGGGTGTCCACGAGGATCACCTGGGAGTCCTCGCGGTGGACGATGCCGCGGATGGTGTGCCGGGTGGTCTGCGGCTTGGCGGAAGTGATGGCCACCTTGGAACCGACCAGCGCATTGGTCAGGGTGGACTTTCCGGCGTTGGGCCGGCCCACCAGGGAAACGAATCCTGCGCGGAACTGCGGTTCAGTCATTACGGGGTACCAATTCTGTAGAGCGGGTGCGCGGAGCAGGGTTTCTGCCCTCATCGCTGATTTCTTCGTTTTCGGTGTTCCAGGCCAGCACATGCGAAACGCGGTTGCGCCGGCCCTCCAGCCGTTCGGCGTGCAGGGCGATGCCTTCGACCACTACCTCGCTGCCGACAATCGGGACGCGGCCCAGGGCCTTGGCCAGGAGGCCGCCCACCGTGTCCACTTCATCATCCTCCAGTTCGACGCCGAACAACTCACCAAGGTCGTCGATCCCGGTCTTGGAGCTGACCCGGTAGCGGCCGTTGCCGAGGCCTTCGATGTCGGGGCGCTCCGAGTCGTACTCGTCCACGATTTCCCCGACGATTTCTTCGATCAGGTCCTCCAGCGTAACCAATCCCGCCGTTCCGCCGTATTCGTCGATCACGATCGCCACGTGCGTTGATTCACGCTGCAGTTCCTGCAGCAGTTCGCTTACGGCCTTGGACTCGGGAACGTAGCGGACGCTTCGGGCGTAATCTTCGACCTTCTGCACCGAGGCGCGCTCCGGGTCACTGTGCATCTGCGCGGCGACGTCCTTCAGATAGAGGATGCCCACCAGGTGGTCGGCGCTGTCCTCGATCACCGGGACGCGGGAATAGCCCGAGCGCAGGAACAGGGACATGGCCTGGCGCAGGGTGCTGCCGGCTTCGATGCACACCATGTCCGTGCGCGGGACCATGACGGACCGGACTTTGGTGTCGCCGAGTTCGAAGACCGAGTGGATCAGTTCCGCCTCGGTATCCTCGATCATGTCCGCATCGGACGCGCGGTCCAGCAGCTCGCGGAATTCCTCTTCCGTGAAGAACGCGGCATCGGGCCCCTGGGTGCCGGGGGCGACGGCGGTGCCGAGGCGGACGAGCCATCCGGGGATCGGACCCAGGACGGTCCGCAGCACGCGGACCAGTCCGGCCGTGAGCACAACGACGGCGGTGACGTGCTTACGCCCGATCTGCCGCGGAGAGACGCCCACGAGGACAAAACCGACGGCAGCCATGGTCACCGTGGCAAGCAGTCCCGCCAGCCAGATATTGTCCAGCAGCAGCTGGAAGAGCGTCGCCACGGACACCGCCATGGCCATTTCGAACCACACGCGCCAGAACCGCAGCGCGTGCATGTGTGCTACCGGGTGCGCCAGGATGCGGCGCAGCGGGGCTCCTGCCTTGCCGTGGAGCAGCGCTTCGGCGTCCTGCCGGGGCAGGTAGCCGTAGGCCGACTCCGCGGCGGTGAGCAGGCCCGCCAGGACCATGAAAGCCATGGCCATGACGACGAGGACACCAATACTCAACTTCGGGTCTCCTTGGGTGCCTGTTTACCCAGGTAAGCGGAAAGGAGGCGGCGCTGGAGACCGAACATCTCCTTCTCCTCTTCCGGCTCGGCGTGGTCGTAGCCCAGCAGGTGAAGGACGCCGTGGGTGGTCAGGAGCAGCAGCTCCTCACCGGTGCTGTGGCCGGCGTCGGCGGCCTGCAGGGCCGCCACCTGCGGGCACAGCACAATGTCGCCAAGGACCCCGGCGGGGGTGATCCGGCCGGCGGTTCCGGGGCGCAGTTCATCCATCGGGAAGGACAGCACATCTGTGGGACCCGGCAGATCCATCCATTCGATGTGCAGCTTTTCTATGGCGTCCTCATCCACGAGGATGATGGACAGGTCTGCCTCCGGATGGACATACAGGCTGTCCAGGAGGTACCTGCCCAGCCGGGCGAGTTCCTCTTCATCGACAGCCGGTGCACTGGATTCGTTGTTCACTTCGATGCTCATGCGCGGGCCTCCCGGTTGCGTCCGGCGTTGGCATGGCCGCTGCCGTTGGACCGGCCGCCGTCGGCGCGGGCTGCGCCGGAGCGCCGGACCTCGTCCCATTCGCTGTAGGCCGTGACAATGTCACTGACCAGGCGGTGCCGGACAACGTCCACTGCCTGCAGTTCCGAGAATGCGACGTCGTCGATGCCGCCCAGGATGTCGTGGACAATCCGCAGGCCGGAGGCGGTGCCGCCGGGCAGGTCCACTTGGGTAACGTCGCCGGTGACGACCATCTTCGAGCCGAAGCCGAGACGGGTAAGGAACATCTTCATCTGCTCGGGCGTGGTGTTCTGGGCTTCATCGAGGATGATGAACGCGTCATTGAGCGTCCGGCCGCGCATGTAGGCCAGGGGCGCCACCTCGATGGTGCCGGCCGCCATCAGGCGGGGAATCGATTCGGGGTCCATCATGTCGTGCAGGGCGTCGTAGAGCGGCCGCAGGTACGGGTCGATCTTGTCGCTCAGCGTCCCCGGAAGGAAGCCGAGCCGCTCCCCCGCTTCCACTGCCGGACGGGTGAGGATGATCCGGTTGACCTCTTTTTGCTGCAGGGCCTGCACTGCCTTGGCCATCGCCAGGTACGTCTTGCCGGTGCCCGCAGGACCGATGCCGAAAACCACCGTGTTGCGGTCAATCGCATCCACGTAGTTCTTTTGGTTCAGGGTCTTGGGCCGAATGGTCTTTCCCCGGGTGGAGAGGATGTTCTGCGTCAGGACATCGGCCGGGCGGTGGGTGCTCTGGTCCTTGAGCATGCTGATCAGCTGTTCGAGAACCTGCGGCGTGACGCGGGTCTGGTGGCGGGCCAGTACACGGACTTCGTTGACCAGGCGTACGGTCTGTTCCACCTCTGCAGCGGGGCCGGACACGGACAGTTCGTTGCCGCGCACCATCAGGCTTACCTCGGGATTTGCCGTCTCAATGATCCTGAGCGCCTCATCATTGGCACCCAGTGACTGGACCATGTGTTCCGTCGAGTCAAAGACTATTGTCTGGTTGTCCAGCCGAATGGTGCCGATTTCCGTTGAAGATTCGGTCATATAGACGGCCCTTTCAGGCCTTTCATCGCCCCTTATAGAGTCTGGTTTTAAAGTTCTTCGAACTTTTTACGGTGGTGACGGCCGGTCCGGCCATCCGTCCCGGGAAAGTAAACGCCCTGGTACAGACGATTATTTCCGCGGGTCCCGGACGACGCGCCGCGCACCGCACGCTACCTAAATCTTACTTGATGTGCTCCCCGGCGAACCGACCGGCATCGGGTTTTTGTCTCGGCCCCGCAACGGTGATGTCTCAATCGTGTTTCAGTCCGGGCGCTGGCCCGTCCACGGCACGGGAAGGCCCCAAAGCATGTGCAAAGGTTGAAGACGTACGTTTTCGAGTTACCCCAGAGGAGGATAGATGGACGCCGGATCCAACGACGCAACGTCCTGTCTCCGAGGGCTTCGCCAGCGGTATTTCCTGGCCGGTTCCCTGTTGGCCGCGGCTGCGCTGGGGCTGGGTGGATGCGGCGTCTTAGCCGAGAATCCCACCATCACGATGCCGTCATCCTTCGACGGCTCAGGGGCCTCCGCTGCTGCTCCGATGACGGTCTCCCCGCCGGCGGAGGCCAGTTCCGCCGGAACGCTCATGCCGGTGTACTGGCTGGGACGGAACGACTCGACGGTCAGTCTTTACCGTGAGTTCCTCTCCTCGGACAACACCGGTGATCCCATCGGCGAGGCAGTCCAGGCCATGACGGCGGCCCAACCGCTGGACCAGGACTACTTCACTCCCTGGCACGCGGCGGACAGCGTCACCGCATCCATTTCCAGCAAGAACGTCATTACCGTGGACATCTCCTCGGACGCGTTCAAGGGCTCCCTCGACTCGGGCATGGCCCACCGTGCAGTGCAGCAGCTGGTCTACACCGCCACGGCAGCAGCAGCCAACGCGGGGTTGACCACCGTAGGGCAGGAAAGCAGTGTGGCGATCCTGGTGGACGGCAAGGAGGGGTACCGCGCGTTCGGCCATGTGACCCTGGAGGAGCCGCTGCACAGGGATCCCGCGCTGGTGGCACCGATCTGGGTGATTGATCCGCAGGAATCCCAGATCCGGGGCACCGAGGTCGAGGTCAGCGGGACTGCGGTGGCGCAGACGGTTGAACTGCTCTGGCGGGCCGAACCCATAGTGGACGGCAGGCCGTCGGCCGGGGCTGCGGCTTCCGGCAGCGTGCAACTGGACAAGGCGCCCGGCAAGACGGGCGAATTCAGCTTCACAGCTTCCCTCGCCCCGGGCGAATACAGCCTCCGGGTCTTCTACAGCGGGCAGGAAACCGCCGGGGATTCCAAGCGCATTACGGTCTCTGCTTCCCGGGAGGATCCGGAGGGCTAGCCCGGCGGGCTTCCTACCAGCGGCCGAGCAGCGAATTCAGCACAGCCAGCGCTGCCGGACCTGCAGTGGAGGAACGCAGCACATGCGGTCCGAGCCGGACGGCGACCGCTCCGGCCCCGCGCAGCGCTTCCAGCTCGGCGGGGCTGATGCCGCCTTCCGGACCCACGACTACCGCAATGGAGGCGGAGGCCTCGTCCGGACCGCGCCTGCCAAGGTCACGCACCGCATCCGCCAGCGGCACGTCGGCCTCCTCATGGAGGACAAGGACGAGGTCAAGTTCCGCCAGCCTGGCCGGCAGGGCACGGCTGTCCAGCGCGGGCTCCACCGCAGGGATGCGGGAACGGCGGGACTGCTTGGCAGCGGCAAAGGTCAGGGCCTGCCATTTGGCCTGTCCCTTAACCGCCTTCTCGGCGCGCCACCGGACAATGCTGCGGTCGGATTGCCACGGGATCACCGTGTCCACACCCAGCTCGGTCGCAGCTTCCACTGCCTGCTCGTCCCGGTCCCCCTTGGCCAGCGCCTGGACCAGGAAGAACCGTTCGGGCTCGACCGGTTCGTCGATGACACCTGACACCCGCAGTTCCAGAAGCGACGCACCGGTTTCCGTTACCGTGCCGGTGAGCCGGCGGCCGGCGCCGTCGACCACGTCCACGCTTTCACCGGCTCCGAGGCGCTTCACAGATACAGCGTGCCGAGCTTCCGGGCCTTCGAGACGGAAGATGTCTCCGGGCCCGGCCGCCGCCACCTGCGCCGGGTCACCGAAGAAAATCGGGTTGGTCATCTCAGAGGTTGCCCAGACGGTCCCGCAGCTTGGCGAAAACGCCGTTGCCTGAACTGTTGAGCTTTCCCTCGCTGTATTCCTCGCCGCGCAGCTTGGCGAGGCGGCGGAGCAGTTCCTCCTGCTCTGAGTCCAGCTTCTGCGGGGTCTCCACGTGCAGGTGCACCCGAAGATCGCCGCGGCCGTGGCCGCGAAGGTGCGTGACGCCCAGGTCGTTGAGGACGGACACCTCGCCGGACTGCGTGCCGGGCTTGACGGTGATTTCGCGTTCGCCGTCGAAGGTCTCCAGTGCAACGGTGGTTCCCAGCGCTGCGGCAGTCATGGGGATGGTGAGTGTGGCGTGCAGGTCGTCGCCGTCACGGAGGAACGTCGGGTCATTGTTGACGCGGATCTCCACGTAGAGATCGCCGGCGGGACCGCCGGCCATCCCGGCTTCACCCTGCCCGCCGAGCTGGATCCGGGTACCGGTGGCGACGCCGGCCGGGATCTTGATGGTCAGGGTACGCCGGTTGCGGACGCGGCCCTCGCCGGAGCACTCGTGGCAGGGGTCGGGGATGACGGTGCCGAAGCCGTTGCAGGTGCCGCAGGGTGCCGAGGTCATGACCTGGCCCAGGATCGAGCGGACCGCCCGCTGGACCTGACCGGTGCCGTGGCAGATGTCGCAGGTGCGCGGAGAGGTGCCGGGCTGGCAGCAGGAACCGTCGCAGGTGGGGCAGACGACTGCAGTGTCGACGTCGATCTTCTTGTTGGTGCCGAAGACGGCATCCTTGAGGTCGATCCGGACGTTGATCAGGGCGTCCTGTCCGCGGCGGCTGCGTGAGGCCGGTCCGCGTCCTCCGCCCGGGGCGCCGCCGCCGAAGAAGGTGTCGAAGATGTCCTGGAAACCGAACCCCTGGGCGCCGAAACCGCCGCCTCCGAAGCCGTTGTCGTTGCCGTTCTCGTTGCCCGTGGTGTCGTAGATCCGCCGTTTTTCCGGATCGGAAAGAACCTCGTAGGCGTGCGATACGGCTTTGAACTCGTCCGAGGCGCCCGGAGCATTGTTGACGTCCGGGTGCAGCTTGCGGGCTAGCTTCCGGTACGCCTTCTTGATTTCTTCACCGGTGGCGTCTCGTCCGACACCCAGAACCTGGTAGTGATCGCTCACTCGTGCACATCGCTTTCCTGTATTGCGTGCCTTCAAACTTTGAAGACGGAGGTTGGGTTCCCGCCGGTTCCCCGGCAGGCGGGTCCGTAACTGCTGGGGACCGCGTTAGTTGTTCAGTATTCGGGACAGGTACCTGGCCACGGCTCGCACCGCTGCCATGGTGGTGGGATAGTCCATCCGCGTGGGACCGAGAATGCCGACCTTCGCGGTGGCGTCGGGACCGTATCCCGTAGCCACCACCGAGGCTTCCGACAATCCGCCGTACGGATTCTCCCGGCCGATCCGGACGGCAACGCCGCGGGCATCCTGTTCCATCTCCGACAGCAGCCGCAGCATCACCACTTGCTCCTCGAGCGCTTCGAGCACGGGACCGATAGTCAGCGGGAAGTCTACAGTGGAGCGGGCCAGGTTGGCTGTCCCTGCCATCACCATGCGGTCCTCGCGGTTGATGCCGGCCAGCTGCTCCAGGCAGTGCCCCAGGGAGTTGCCCACGCGCCTGCGTTCGGCCGGCACCGTGGCAAGGGCATTGGCCAGCTGGCTCGTGATGCTGCTCAGCGGCGTGCCTGCCAACGCGGACAGGAAGTGCTGGCGCAGGTCACTCAGGTCCGGCTCCGTCACCGGCTGCGGAACGGTAATTACGCGCTGCTCCACCCGCCCCGTGGTCGAGATGAGCACTACCAGCACCTGCGCCGGAGCCAGCAGGACAAATTCAATGTGCCGGACCTTGGCATTGCCCAGATGCGGGTACTGCACCACGGCCACCTGGTTGGTCAGCTGCGACAGCAGCCTGACGGTACGGTCCATCACATCGTCGAGGTCGTCGGCTTCTTCCAGCAGCGACTGGATGGCGCGGCGTTCGGGAGCGGAGAGCGGCTTGACGTCGGAAATCCGGTCGACGAACAGGCGGTAGCCCTTGTCGGTGGGGATGCGCCCGGCGGACGTGTGCGGGGCGGTGATCAGCCCCTCTTCCTCAAGGGCGGCCATGTCATTGCGGATGGTGGCCGAGGAAACACCCAGGTGATGCCGTTCCACAAGTGCCTTGGATCCCACGGGCTCCCGCGAATGGACGTAGTCCTCAACAATGGCGCGGAGGACCTCGAGTCGGCGTGGCTCACTCATGGATTTCCCTCCCTGTTGATCGGCGGTGTGCTCGGCGGTTGCTCGGCATTCTTACTTGCGTGTTGACCTGCGCGGTGACCTGTGGGCAGAGCACCGGACGTTTAGCACTCACAGTGTTCAAGTGCCAAGTCTAGTACGGATCGGCAGCGTTGCTAGCATTGAGGAACCCGCGGCCTGCTGCGGTTTCCGCCCGATCAGAACCGTAAGTGAGGCAACTTCCGTGTCCAGCTTTTCCTGGGGTCCGCAGGACATCACCGCGCCGGCCCGGACCGTCCTGCGCAAAGTCGGCGCCGAACCCGGCCTGGTCCTTGAGGACGTTGCCTCGGGCTGGGTTGGTGCGGTGGTGCGCGTGGAGAAATCCGGCGGACTGCACCTGATGGTGCTGGAAGACCGGCGCGGGAAAAAGAAATCCTTCGAACTGGGCTTCGGCTTCCTGCTCGAGGGCGAGCCGGTGGAAGTTGTGCCCGCGGCTGCGGCGGCGGCCAAGGCAGGTCCGGCCCGGACGGCGTCCGGCTCGGTCCGCGTCGCCAACCAGCGCGCCCGCACCGCCCGGGCCAGCCGCATCTGGGTGGAGGGCAAGCACGACGCCGAACTGGTGGAGAAGGTCTGGGGCGATGACCTGCGGGTGGAGGGAATCGTCGTCGAGCCCCTCCACGGCGTCGACGACCTGTACTCCGCGGTCCGGGAGTTTTCCCCGGGCCCCGGACGCAGGCTGGGCATCCTGGTGGATCACCTGGTTCCGGGCTCCAAGGAATCGCGCATTGCCGCCGAGGCGATGACCTCCCCCGGCGCGCCGGGCAATGTCTTGATTGTCGGGCATCCGTACGTGGACGTCTGGCAGGCCATCAAGCCGTCCGTGATCGGGCGTACCGCCTGGCCCGTGGTCCCCCGTCACCTGGACTGGAAAACCGGCATCCTGCAGGGACTGGGCTGGCCGCACCGCGACCATATCGACGTCGCAATGGGCTGGAAGAAGCTGCTGGGGCAGGTGAACAGCTATGCGGATCTGGAACCGTCACTGCTCGGACGAGTGGAGGAAGTCATCGATTTCCTGACCGTTCCCGGGTGAGACGCGCATCGCACTGCCTCATTCCTTTCCGTGAGGAAGCGTGCGAGCCAGTACTCTTGAGGAATACGTAGTAGTGGACCGACCCTGTGTCACCGTGAGCCAAAAGGAAAATACGCCGTGTCCAACACACGCCAGAACCACCGCCCCCGACCGGAAGAACACGGCGGAGCGCAGCGTCCTGTTTACCAGGGGGCTCCGGCCAACGCACTGCCGCTGACCGCGTCCGAAGACCGGCAGTGGGCAACTCTGGCGCACTTCGGCGGCATCCTCGCTTTTGTTCCGTCACTGATCATCTACCTGGTGTTCCGCGACCGCGGTCCGTTCACTGCCCAGGAATCCAAGGAAGCCCTGAACTTCACGCTTCCGCCCAGCATTGCTGCCCTGACCGTCTGGGCGTTGTCCTTCATTCCCGAGATCGGCGGCTTCTTCGCCGTGCTCAATGCCATGATCTGGGTCTACGTGGCTGTGTCCTCGGTGATCGCGGGCATCGAGTGCAACCGCGGCCGGCCGTACCGCTACCCGCTCAACCTGCGCCGCATCAAGTAGCGCCGCAGGGCGGGACCGCCGCCGGGGAACTCAGTCCGGCAGCAGCCGCCGGACCACTGCGTCGGCCAGCAGCCGGCCCCGCGGTGTGAGGATCACCTTGCCGGTCAGCGCAGCGCGCGGATCCACAAGGCCGTCGGCCATGAGTCCCGCCACAGCCAGCCTGCCGGGCTCACGCAGCCGGTCCAGTGCCAGGCCTTCAGCGAGCCGGGTCCGCAGCATAACGTCTTCCACGTACCGGGTATCGGCGTCCAGGGTCTCGCGTCCGACGGCGGGCGACTCCCCCGCGCCGATCCGCTGGGCATAGGCGGTGGGATGCTTGGCATTCCACCAGCGCACGCCGCCGGCGTGTGAATGGGCACCCGGGCCGACGCCCCACCAGTCATCACTGCGCCAGTAGGCCAGGTTGTGCCGGCACTGGTCCTCGGGGGTCCGCGCCCAGTTGCTGACCTCGTACCAGTTCAGTCCGGCGGCGGTCATCATTTCATCCGCCAGCACGTATTTGTCGGCGTGGTCGTCGTCGTCGATGGGCGGGACCTCGCCGCGGCGCATCCGGGCGGCGAGCTTGGTACCTTCCTCGATGATGAGCGCATAGGCGGAGATATGGTCAGGCTCGTAGCTCAGGGCCTCTTCGAGCGAGTGCTTCCAGTCGGCCATGGACTCCCCGGGAGTTCCATAGATGAGGTCCACGCTCACGTGCAGGCCGGCGTCGCGCGCCCACTGCACGGCCTGCGGAACCCTCGACGGCGTGTGCGTGCGGTCCAGCACTGCCAGCACGTGCGGCACGGCGGACTGCATGCCGAAGGAAACCCGGGTGAAGCCGGCGTCGGCAAGCAGCTGCAGGGACTGCGGCGTGACGGAGTCCGGGTTCGCTTCGGTGGTGACTTCGGCGCCGGGCACCAGGCCCCACTGGTCGACGGCGGTGCGGAGGATCAGCGCGAGGTCCTCCGCCGGGAGCAGCGTGGGAGTGCCGCCGCCGAAGAAGACGGTGCCCATCCGGCGCTCCGGCAGGCCCGAACGCCGCAGGGCGTCGGCGGCAAAGACCACCTCGCGGGCCGCCGTGCCGCCGTAGGCAGCCTGCGACGCGCCGCCGCCCAGCTCGGTGGCCGTATACGTGTTGAAATCGCAGTAGCCGCAGCGGACGGAGCAGAACGGAATGTGGACGTACAGTCCGAAGTTCCGCTCCGCTGCTCCGTCCGCGGCCTGTGCGGGGAGGAGACCGTCGGCAGGTGCCGGGTCTCCGAGGGGCAGTGCGCTGGGTGTCACTTCTTGGATTTGTCCTTGGACTCGTCGGAGGAAAGCGCAGCCACGAAGGCTTCCTGGGGAACTTCCACGCGGCCCACCATCTTCATGCGCTTCTTGCCTTCCTTCTGCTTTTCCAGCAGCTTGCGCTTACGGCTGATGTCGCCGCCGTAGCACTTGGCAAGCACGTCCTTGCGGATGGCGCGGATGGATTCGCGGGCGATGATGCGGGAGCCGATGGCTGCCTGGATGGGCACCTCGAACTGCTGCCGCGGGATCAGCTCACGCAGCTTGCCGGTCATCATAACGCCGTAGGCGTAGGCCTTGTCCTTGTGCGTGATGGAGCTGAAGGCGTCAACCTGTTCGCCCTGGAGCAGGATGTCCACCTTGACCAGGTCGGCGACCTGTTCGCCGTCGGCCTTCCAGTCCAGGGAGGCGTAGCCGCGGGTCTTGGACTTGAGGATGTCAAAGAAGTCGAAGACGATTTCGGCCAGCGGCAGGCGGTACCGGATTTCCACCCGGTCCTCGGAGAGATAGTCCATGCCGCCCAGGACGCCGCGGCGGGACTGGCACAGCTCCATGATGGCGCCGACAAATTCATTCGGCGCCAGGATCGTGGCCGAGACCATCGGCTCGCGGACCTCTTTGATCTTGCCTTCGGGGTACTCGCTGGGGTTGGTCACGGTGACCACCTTTTTGTCCTCGAGCGTCACCTCGTACTCCACGTTGGGGGCAGTGGAGATCAGGTCCAGGTTGTACTCGCGCTCGAGGCGTTCACGGGTGATTTCCAGGTGCAGCAGGCCCAGGAAGCCCACCCGGAAGCCGAAGCCCAGCGCCGCGGACGTCTCGGGTTCGTACACCAGCGCTGCATCGTTGAGCATCAGCTTTTCCAGCGCTTCGCGGAGCACCGGGTAGTCTGCGCCGTCGATGGGGTACAGCCCGGAGAACACCATGGGTTTGGGATCGGCGTAGCCCTCGAGTGACTTCTCGGCCGGCTTGGCCAGGTTGGTGACGGTGTCGCCCACCTTGGACAGGCGTACGTCCTTCACGCCGGTGATGAGGTACCCCACCTCACCCACGCCCAGGCCCTTGGACGGGGTGGGTTCCGGCGAGCTCACACCGATTTCGAGGAGCTCATGGCTGGCCCGGGTGGACATCATCTGGATGCGTTCACGCGGTGACAGCGACCCGTCGATCACGCGGACATAGGTGACGACGCCGCGGTAGGTGTCATACACGGAGTCGAAGATCATGGCTCGGGCGGGAGCGTCGGGGTCGCCCACCGGTGCCGGAATCTCGCGGACAATCTGGTCCAGCAGGGCTTCAACGCCAACACCGGTCTTGCCGGAGACCCTCAGCACGTCCTCCGGATCGCCGCCGATCAACTTCGCCAGTTCCTCGGCGTACTTCTCCGGCTGCGCCGCCGGGAGGTCGATCTTGTTCAGGACCGGAATGATGGTCAGGTCGTTTTCCATCGCCAGGTAAAGGTTCGCCAGCGTCTGCGCCTCGATACCCTGGGCGGCGTCCACCAGCAGCACTGCTCCTTCGCAGGCAGCCAGGGAACGGGAGACTTCGTAGGTGAAGTCCACGTGGCCCGGAGTGTCGATCATGTTCAGGGCGTAAGACTGCCCGTCCAGTTCCCACGGCATGCGTACGGCCTGGGACTTGATGGTGATGCCGCGCTCACGCTCGATATCCATCCGGTCCAGGTACTGGGCCTTCATGTTCCGGTGCTCAACCACTCCGGTGGACTGGAGCATGCGGTCGGCCAAGGTGGACTTGCCGTGGTCGATGTGGGCGATGATGCAGAAGTTTCTGATGATCGCCGGATCCGTCGCGGCAGGCACCGGCGAGAAGCGGGCCATGGGTGACACTGTGGCGGTTCCTTTACTGTTCCGGGACAAGCCGGACGCGGCGCGGTGCGCGGGTGTCCTTGGTCCTGGCGGTCTGGTGGGTGTTCTATCGAGTTAACAGTCTCCCACGTTTGCCTGCCGCAGCAGGAACCGGACGCACCTGAGGTTTCGTGGCCGGGAGCATAACGTAGTGCCATGCCCTTTAACGCCCGCGCCTTTGCCTCCTTTGCCCGCTCGGCCCTGCGCCTGCTGCGCTCCGCTTCCTCCTCTGCCGGCCCTGCCGAAAGCAGCCGCGGAACCGGCCGTTCGGCTCGTCCCCGAACGCCGGACAGCCGCCGAACGCCGGAGACCCGGCGGACGCCGTCGCCCTCCCCCGGGACCAAGGCCACTCCCCCGCGCACCCCGGCTGCCCGGCAGTCGTCGCCGTCGCCGTCGCCGTCGTCATCCGCGCGGACCGCTCCGGCAGCAGCCCCTTCGGGTTACGCCGGCGACTACGCCGGTCCTGTCACCCCGGTCTATGCCCCGCAGCCGGACGGCGATCCCGATCCCGGCGAAGTGGTGTGGGCCTGGGTCCCGTACGAAGATGACCCCAGCCAGGGCAAGGACCGTCCGGTCCTGCTGATCGGGCGAAGCGGCGGACTGTTGCTGGGCCTGATGATGACCAGCCGGGACCGGAACAACAGCAGCGGGTCCGACCCTCGCTACCTCGACGTCGGCACCGGCCCGTGGGACAGCAAGGGGCGTCCCAGTGAGGTGAAGCTGGACCGCGTCCTCCAGCTCGAACCGGGCAGCGTGCGCCGGGAAGGTGCAATCATGGATAGGAACGTGTTCCAGACAGTTGCCCGTCGGCTGGCCGTGATGCGCCCGGCACGCTGAACCGGCACTTTAGTTACCGGAGCCCAAACTCTGCTAACATTTATTGCTGTGTGTCCGCGCAGGTCGACGGGCACTTTGGTTCAGACGCCATTACGGTATCCCCACGCCGCTCAGTCAATGTCTGGGCTGAAATACCCTCACCGACCAAGTCCGCAATACAAAGAGAGTTTATAAGTGGCCAATATTAAGTCCCAGAAGAAGCGCATCCTCACCAACGAGAAGGCGCGTCAGCGTAACAACTCGGTGAAGTCCGAGCTGAAGACCGTCATCAGCAAGGTTGATGCCGCAGTCAAGGCCAGCGACAAGGACGCAGCAGCCGAAGCGCTGAAGACCGCCAGCCGCAAGCTGGACAAGGCCGTCAGCAAGGGCGTAATCCACAAGAACAACGCTGCCAACCGCAAGTCGGCCATCTCCAAGAAGGTCAGCGCGCTCTAACCAGCAGCCAGCATTACAGACTTACTCAGCGTGGCCGGTCCTTCGGGACCGGCCACGCTTTGTTTTAAGCCGGCTTCCGGACTGTTCTCGACTGTTTCGGACAGCCGTGCGGGTGCATGCCGGCGGGCCGGTGGGCAGCCGAGGATGCGGGTGCGGCAGGCTGCGTGCCCGCCTGCGGACATAACCGGGCCGGCGCGTGTCGGCGGGCTAACTGCTCCTAGCGCCCGGAGGCTGCCAGGGCTATGACGGTGACGGCCCGTTCCACGGCGTACACCGGATCACGTCCGGCGCCCTTGACCTGTGCATCCGCTTCGGCGAGGGCCTGGACAGCTTCGATCAGGGACTCCGAGGTAAACCGCTGGGCATCCCGTCGAGCCTGGTCCACCTGCCACGGCGCCATGGACAGTTCCTTGGCCATCGAGGCAGAGGAGCCACGCAGATTGGCCACCCGGGCTACGGCCCGGACTTTCATGGCCAGGGCGCCGACCAGCGGCACCGGATCCACGCCGGTATCCAGCGCGTGCCGGAGCATGGACAGCGCCTGGGCAGCGCGCCCGGCCAGGGCGGCGTCGGCGACTTTAAAGGCCGTGGCCTCGACCCGGCCACCGTAATAGCGCTCCACCAGTTCCTCGGTGACCTCGCCGGTGGAATCACTGATCAGCTGCTGGCAGGATGCTGCAAGCTCGGAGAGGCTTGACCCGACGGCGTTTACCAGCGCCCGGGCCGCGCCCGGGTCGATCCTGCGACGGGCAGTGCGGAACTCCGAAGTGACGAAGTCCAGCTTCTCAGCATCCTTCTTGAAGGGCTGGCACTCCACGACGGGGGCTCCGGCAGCCTTAACCGCATCCAGCAGCTTCTTGCCGCGGTTGCCGCCCGCGTGGTGCAGCACCAGAACGGCATCCGGGGACGGATCCTTCAAATAGGCCAGCGTTTCGGTGAGGAAATCCTCGTTCATCGACGCGAGATTCACGGCCTCGATAAGTTTGGCCTCGCCGAACAGCGAGGGGCTCGACTGCAGTGTGAGTTCCCCGGAGGCGTAGGTGGAGGCGTCGAAGTGCACCAGCTCCGTGTCGGGCTGCTTCTCCCGGAGCAGCCCGCGCAGCCGGTCCCGGGCCCGGGAGGCCAGATAGTCCTCCGGGCCCGCCAGCAGGACCACCGGGGCGGGTTCGACCTCGCGCCAGGAGACCGTCGCTGAGGACTTGCTTGCGGAGGACTTACTGCCGGAGCTGCGTTTGGAAGGGACTGCCGGATTCACAGCTGGTGCTCCTGGGATTGTGTGGCGGCCTTTCCGGCCTGCCGGGGCGAAGGATCGAAAGGTATCCGCACCGCGGATATCCTCCCTCCAAGATTGCCACGGTACCGGTCGGCGGCCAATTTTCCGTCCGGCGGCGGCCGTGTATTCCGTCCGGCGGCGGCCCTCGGCTGCCGATCCTCAGCGGAACCTACCGGACCTACGGGATCTATCGGATCTACGGCGGCAGGCTCTGGACCTCAAGACCGTTGCCTTCGCGGACCACCACTACCGTGCCGTGCTGGTCCGTCCGCGCCACCCCGGTGCCGGCAGACCGGAGCTGCGCCAGGATTTCCGGTGCCGGGTGCCCGTACTCGTTATCGGCACCAACGGAAATCAATGCCAGGGACGGTCGGACTGCGCGGAACCAGCCGTCACCGCCGTTGCGTGCCCCATGGTGGGCCACCTTCAGCACGTCGACGCCGGCACGAAGATTGGCCTGTGTTGCGAGAATCGTTGCGGCGGCCTCCTCCTCGGCATCGCCGGTGAACAGTATCCGCAGCGGCCGCTCCCCCTGCCCCGGACCCCCGACAGTCACCAGCAGGACGGCACTGGCATTGTTCTCCTCCCCGTCTCCGGCCACGGGCACCGCACTGCCCGATGCCGGCGGCCAGAGGACTTCCCAGTGCACGAGGCCGGCCGTTCCCGCCATCCCCTGGGCCAGGCGTGTCCGGGGTGCTGCCGTTCCGGCCAACACCCCGGTCAGATTCTCCGGCAGTTCCCGATCCGCCGACGAGTAGCCCACCTGCAGCACGGACCGTCCGGAAAGCACTCCGGCAGCACCGCCGTAATGGTCCAGGTGGGCATGAGTGAACACGAGGAACTCAACGGTCCGCACCCCCAGCCGATCAAGGCAGGCATCCATGGGGTCGGGCTCTCCGCCGGCATCGATCACCACCGCACTGTCCGGACCCGCACGGATCGCGAACCCGTCCCCCTGCCCGACGTCGCAGGCGGCCACCATCCACTCATCCTCCTCGCCCCGTTCTCCCTGCAGCGCACGGACAGCAAGGACCGCACCGGCCGGCAGGACCAGCGAAGCGGCTGCACCTGCCGCTACCCAGCGCCGGCGGGGGCTGGGCCACTCTGCGGAGCCTGCCTGCCGGTTGGTTCCTGAACCCCGACGCCGGGACCCGGCATCCCTGTCCCCCTGGTCCGCTTCGTCCTCCCCGTCCTTTGCGTTCGCCCGTTCCGCCCGTTCCGACCGTTCCAGGAATATCCCGCCGCCTGCGCTCCGCGAGAGATACAGGATGCCAACTACGGCCGTACCCGCACACAGGCCCATGAGCACCACGCCCAGGCTGCCCTCCGGCCAGGCCGCCAACGCACCGGGAACGGACTCAAAGAACCGGGCAGTTTTAGCCACCCACCAGGCTCCGGCGGCCGCAAGCAGGAGCGGCGGCGTCGCCAGCGCCGGAGCTGCACCCACCAGCGCGACGGCAAGCATCCCGGCAATCGTCACGGCAGGAACAACGGGCGCAGCCACCAGATTCGCAGGAACCGAATACACCGGCAGCTGAGGTTGCAGGAGCACCAGGACCGGGGAGCAAAACAGCTGCGCTGCGACGGGTATGGCCAGGGCCGCTGCCAACCAGCGGGGCAGGCGCAGCGACAGCACCCGCACCAGATGCGGTCCCAAGACAATAAGACCCAGCGTCGCGCAGACTGACAGGATGAACGCGTAGCTTCCGCACAACCAGGGATCAATGCACAGCAGTACGGAGATCGACAGGAAGAGCAATGCTGCCGAAAGACGTCCCCGTCCGGAGAGCACGGCGAGGGTACCCAGTCCGCCCATAACCGCTGCGCGCAGCACACTGGGATCCGGCCTTACCAGGAGCACGAACGCCGTCAGCCCGGTCAAGGCCAGCAGCACCGCCGGGGCCCGCGGCATCCGCAGCGCCCGGGCGCTCAGGAAGATGAATGCCAGCAGATAGCTGCAGTTGGCGCCCGAGACAGCTGTCAGATGGGTCAGGCCGGTATTCTTCATCGCCTGCTCCAGGCCCGGATCGAGGGCGCCCCGGTCACCGAGCACCATGCCCGGAAGCAGTCCCTCCACGTCCGCACCGCGGTCTTCGGCCACCCGGACAAAGGCTCCGCGGAGTCCTGCCGTCGCTGCGTACCAGCCGCCGGCAGGCGTGACCTCGGGCGGAACGGCAGCCCGCAGGAGGGCAAGGTTCCGGTCTCCTGCCGGAAGAGGCTGCAGGGAGCCGGCACTGCTGAACCGGTCCCCCAACCTGATGGGGGCATAATCCTCCCCGCCGACAACCAGGAGCGTCGCCGAAGTGCCGAACCGCTGGCCGTCCGCAGTGCCCGATTCCGCCACGGCGTCAATGAGGTAACGCGGCTTTCCCGAAAACCGGTCCGCCGCCGCAGGCCGTGCATCCGATACGGCCCGCAGTTCTGCAGTGATGGCGGATTCTTCGGCGATGAGCCCGGAGATAGGTCCGCCGGCGCGTACCGCCAAGCCGGCCGTTGCGCCGGCACAGACCAGTGCTGCCGCCGCGGCCGGGACAGCGGCCCCTCGCAGGAACGCCGCGGCGCCGGTGTGCACGGGTCTGCTTCTGCGGCCGCGGTGCGGCGTCCTCCGGGATGTTGCCGGGCGGGTGCTTCCTCCCCGTAGATCCCGGACCTGCCCGCGTGATGCTGCCAGGACCAGAAGGACCGCCAAAACAGCGGCGGAGCCTGCCACAGCCCATCCCGCCGGCGGCGGTAACCGGACCGCGGCAAAGGCTGCGGCCCATACCGTTGCTGCCGCAGGCAGGAGCCGCAGTTCGCGGAGCGGCGGAGGCACGTCAGCGGACGCAGCTTCCCGGTTGTCCCAGGCTTCCCGTGCCCTGCCGATTCCGGCCCGGATCCTCTCCCACGGCCCGCCAACGGCCGCGCCGCGCCCCGCGTCCGGCTCCCCGTCACCTGCTGCCTGGCTGCCGGTGTCCTGCGGACCCGAGGGCTGCGCATCCGGATCCAACGCCGACGCGACGTACCGCGACCACCTGCTCGTTTCCCGGCTGGACATTGGTCAACTGCTAGACGGTGACCAGTGGGAGCAACGCAGCCATCATCGCTTCCCCGATCCCGGGAACGGCGTCAAGATCTTCGGGCCGGCTGAACCTGCCGTGCTCGGTCCGCCACGCGATGATCCGCTCGGCCAGCACCGGCCCGACCCTCGGCAGGGTTTGAAGCCGGGTCGAGTCTGCCGTGTTCAGGTTGACGCTGCCCGAAGCGCCGTCTTCAGCCCGTGCTCCGGAACCAGCCGCACCGGATGCGCTGCCATCCGCCGCAGGTCCTCCTGTGCCGGCAGTGCGCGGCGGGTTCTCCCCGATCCTCGGAACAAGCACCATCGCGCCGTCCTCCACCAGGGCCGCGAGATTCACTCCGGCGAGGTCCGCATCGGCTGCCGTTCCACCGGCGGCTTCAACGGCGTCAACAATCCGGCTGCCCGGCGCCAATCGGACGACCCCCGGGCGCTGTACGGCTCCAGCCACGTGAACCACCGTGGTTGCCGGACCCCCGCCGGGCTCCCCCGGATTTGACGGCACAGCCGAAGGCGCCGGGGTCGCGGATGCAGGAGACGAAGTGCCCCGCGGGCTGCCGCTGCCTTCAGCGGGCGCTGACGCAACCAAGGCAGATGACGGGTCGGCGGCAGGTGGGGACAGATCGATGCTGGCCACCGGAACCGGACCTCGGTCCCGGAACAGTACGATCGCCGCACCGCTGCCCAGCAACAAACACACCGCCAGCACCGCTGCCGGCAGGGAGAATGCCCACCGGCGCCTACTTCCGGGGTGAGAATCGCCCGACGGCTCCACCCCCTGCAGATCAGGGACATGGACGTCCGAGGTATCCCAACGATGCTGTGCCATGGGACAAAACTAGCTATCGCCACCCGCCGGGGTTCCACGGTGTTGAGGCCGGTGGACGGACCAAGGCCAGCCGCCGCTCAGAGACGGCATTGTTGAGGACGAGACAAGCGGCCGTCCATTTCCCGCGGCCACTCCTGAACCTTTGCGGTTCCCCACCGTTCCCCGCTCACGATCCAGGACTTCAAGGCCTCCCGGATCCGGTCCGGATGAAACAGAACCTCTCGGCGCCTGCATCAATCCGGTTTCGGATTTACTTGAAGATGTTCTTGGAGCCTGCGTCCATAACAACCTGGCCGTTCTGCCAGGCCGGACGGAATTCACTCAGTGACTTTGAATAAGTCTCCAGCGACTCAACGACAACCCCTTCGGCCGTATTGCGAATAACTCCGATGGCAACAGTGAACACACTCATGCGCTTGGAAGCGTTCGCCGAATCGATAGTTACGCTGGTTCCCGAACCGTTGTCGATCCCCAGGGAAACCCCGTACTTACGGAAAGAGCCCATACCGTTGGACTGGGCTGAGTAAGCAATCGGAACGACGGCTTCAATCTCGTCGGTCAGCTTGATTTCAATGGTTTCCTGCGCCTTGCCGTTCTGCCCGCGACCAACATCGCCAAGATGACGGACGGCACCCCCGAGCAGTTCCGGCGTGGGAACCGGCTGGGCCTCGGAGCCGAATGTGGAACAAACCAGCTCTGTTCCATCCTTGAGGATGACCAGTGCGTAAAGGTCATAGTCGGTGTTGGACGACCATTCGCAGCGGGCCGTGACTACCGGTGTTTTTTCAATGGTGACCCGGTTCCCCTTTTCAAGGGAAATAGCACCGGCTTTCTTTCCAAGGTCTACAGCCGGAGCGGCCGGAGCAGTTTCATTGTTCTTGCCGAATCCAAACGGTGCCATAGCGGTAATCGCTTTCAATAGGGGCAAATTTTTCGCTCACTATAGCACCCGGTTTTCACGTACCGGCCGCAATTGCGGGGGCTAATTCTTGGCGCCGCCGGAAGTCTTATTGCCCCTGGCTTTGAGTCCGGCGGACCTGGTCCGGGATGCCGGACCTTTGGCCGCCGGTTTCCCGGCTGTGTTGTCGTTGTCCATGCGGCAGCCCTCATCTTCCGCGGCGGTCCCGTCCGTCGGCGCACGGGTACCGGCAGGTTCCGCGCCCGGACCGGAAGGATCACTCCGGCCTCCATCACTCCCGTCTCCGGCAACCGCCACGGCCAGCACCCCCAGCCCCGCATGCGCGGCCAGGACGGCGGGCAGCGGGCAGAGGAGGAACTCCACCTCGGGCGCGGCGGCGCCGATGATCCCGGCCAGCCGTTCGGCTTCAGCGGCGTTACCGAAGTGGTGCACCGCGGCGCGGACTTTCCCGTCGCGCCCGGCAATGTCCTGCTGCACGAGTTCGGCCAGCCGTGCCAGGGCTTTGGGCGCGGTCCTCACCCGTTCCAGCGGAAGGACCATGCCGTCGCGGACCACCAGGATCGGCTTCACGGCAAGCAGGGTGCCCAGCCAGCCGGCAGCTGCACCAATCCGTCCGCCCCGGCGCAGCTGGTCCAGGCTGGGGACGTAAAAGAGGATGGTTGCATCGACCGCTACCGAACGGGCGCATGCCGCGACCTCCGCCGCGGAGGAACCGGACCGGGCGCTCTCCGTCGCGGCCGCCACGGCAAAACCGAGGCCCATGGCCGCCGTCGCACTGTCGATGACCTCCACCGGAATTCCGGCGGTCCGGGCGGCCAGCCGGGCGGAGTCCACCGTGCCTGAGAGCTGACCGGAGAGATGGATGGAAATTATGGAGGTGCACCCGGCGGCAGCCAGCTCGCGGTAGGCCGCTTCGAACTGCCCCGGCGCCGGCCGGGAGGTCCGCACTTCATGGCCCTGTGCCATCGCCAGTGCAAGGGCCGGAATCAGGTCCGCAGATCCTTCGCCGTAGATCTGGTCCCCGATCATCACGGGCATGGGAACCACCCGGACAAAATCAGCGGCGTTGGCCGCGTCCGCCCAGCCAGCCGGCAGTGCCGACGCCGAATCGGTCACCACTCCCACGGACGGCCCGGGGACGGCCGCGGTTTCCCGCTGCCGTCCCCTGGCCCGCGATGCGAGCCGTTCGAGCCAGTCCATGGTTGTCCGGGCCTAGGCCGGGACGATGTTGACGAGCTTCGGCGCCCGGACGATCACCGTACGGATGCTGCGTCCGTCCAGGAACCGCTGCACTGCGTCGGACGCCAAGGCGGCCTCCCGCAGGTCCTCCTCGCTGATGTCCGCGGCGACCTCGAGCCGGTCGCGGACCTTTCCCTGCACCTGGACAACGGCGGTGACCGTGTCCTGCACCAGCAGGGTTTCATCGACCACGGGCCAGCCGGCGTTTACGACGGAGGCTTCGCGGCCCAGCAGGTTCCAGAGATCCTCGGCCGTGTACGGCGCGAAGAGGCTCAGGATGACGGCGACGGCTTCCGCCGCCTCGCGTACTGCCGGGTCAGCGGCGCCGGCGCCGGAGTCGATGGCCTTGCGGGTCGCGTTGACCAGTTCCATCAGCTTGGCGACCACTACGTTGAACTTGTTGTTCTCCAGCAGCTCGGTGGCATCGGCAACGGTCCGGTGCGTGAGCGCACGCAGCTTCCGGTCCCCGGCCGAGTAGTCCACGCCGGGTTCGCTGGTGATGTCCTGTCCCAGGCGCCACGCGCGGGCCAGGAACTTGGCAGAGCCCGACGGCGACACATCCGCCCAGTCGACGTCGTCTTCCGGCGGGGAAGCGAAGATCATGGTCAGGCGCACCGCGTCCACACCGTACTTGTCCAGCTGCTGGCCCAGGTCCACGCCGTTGCCCAGCGACTTGGACATGGCCTTGCCGCCGTTGAGCACCTGCCCCTGGTTCAGCAGCGAGCTGAACGGCTCGCTGGCTTCCAGCAGGCCCATGTCGTGGACCACCTTGGTGAAGAAACGCGCATAGAGCAGGTGCAGGATCGCGTGCTCGACGCCGCCCACGTACTGCCCGACCGGCATCCAGTTCTTCGCTGCTTCGGGATCGAACGGTCCGTCCGTGAAGTGCGGGGACACGAAGCGCATGAAGTACCAGGACGAATCCACGAACGTGTCCATGGTGTCGGTATCGCGCCGGGCGGGACCGTCGCACTTCGGGCAGGCCACGTTGACCCATTCCTCTGCGGAGGCCAGCGGAGAGGTGCCCTTCGGAGCCAGTGCCTCGCCGCGCAGCCCGGTGGGCAGCGTGACCGGCAGCTGGTCATCGGGGACCGGAACCTCGCCGCAGTTGCCGCAGTGGATGATCGGGATGGGGGTACCCCAGAAGCGCTGGCGGGACAGCAGCCAGTCGCGCAGGCGGAAGTTCACGAACTTCTCGCCGGTGCCCTGTTCCTCGAGCATCCGGACGGCGGCCGGAATGGCTTCGGCCTTGGGCAGGCCGTCCAGGGCGCCGGAGTTGATCAAGGTGCCTTCGCCGGTGGTGGCCACACCGCTGACGGCGGGATCCTCTTCACCGGTGTCCAGCACAGCCTTGACGGGCAGGTCGAAGGTCTTGGCGAAGTCCAGGTCACGCTGGTCGTGCGCCGGGACGGCCATGATGGCGCCGGTGCCGTAGTCCGCCAGCACGTAGTCGGCGGCCCAGACGGGCAGCTTCTCGCCGTTCAGCGGGTTCACGGCGTACCGGCCGGTGAAGACGCCGGTCTTGACGCGTTCGGTGGACTGGCGCTCGATGTCCGAGAGTGCCTTCACCGATTCGCGGTAGTCCAGCAGGGCGTTCCGGTTTTCGTCCGTCACCAGGTCCAGCGCCAGCGGGGCGTCCGCGGCGACAACGAAGAAGGTGGCGCCGGCCAGGGTGTCCGGGCGGGTGGTGAACACGGTGACCTGCTCGGCGGGCTTGCCGCCGTCGGCCTCGATGTTGAACCGGACGTGCGCGCCCTCGGAGCGGCCGATCCAGTTTTTCTGCATGGCCAGGACACGCTCGGGCCAGTGGCCCTTGAGCTGTTCCATGTCATCGAGCAGGCGGTCGGCGTAGTCGGTGATCTTGAAGTACCACTGGTTCAGCGACTTCTTGGTCACCTGGGTTCCGCAGCGTTCGCAGGCACCGTTGACCACCTGTTCGTTGGCCAGCACGGTCTGGTCCTTGGGGCACCAGTTGACCGGGGAGTTCTTCCGGTAGGCCAGGCCGCGCTCGTAGAACCGGGTGAACAGCCACTGGGTCCAGCGGTAGTACTCGGGGTCCGAGGTGTGGATCCGGCGGGACCAGTCAACGCTGATGGCGTAGCGCTTGAAGGACTCCGCCTGCGTCTCGATGTTGCGGTAGGTCCAGTCGCTGGGGTGCGCGTTGTTCTTGATGGCCGCGTTTTCCGCGGGCAGGCCGAAGGAGTCCCAGCCGATCGGGTGCAGCACGTCATACCCGCGCTGGCGCCAGTAACGGGCGACGACGTCGCCCATCGCGAACGCTTCGGCGTGGCCCATGTGCAGGTCGCCGGAGGGGTACGGGAACATGTCCAGTACATAGCGTCGTTCGCGCGAGCCGTCGTCGGCAGGGGTGAAAACACCGAGGTCATCCCAGACCTTCGGCCATTTCTGCTCGATGGCCGCGAAACTGTAGACGGCCTCTTCCTGCTGATCAGTCTGTGACTGCGTGCTCACTATGCTTCGCCTCTGTCCTCAAAGAAAATCGATCCGCGCTGCGGGCCGTCGGTAAATCCGGCCCGATAAATTTTTAGGTCCTCCCCAGACACACAAAAGCCCCTCGACAAGCAAGGGGCGGCCGCGCACGGACGGTGCGCGGCTAGCTAAGGAGGAGTACTGCGATCATTTCTCCACTTTACAACAGCACACGGCCCCCGGAGCCAGTGCATTGGGGTGAGCCGCAGGGAGGATGAACCCCTGCGTATCTTTTGCCCCATCCCGTGCGTCTACCCGGTAGGACAAAAGCAAAAATGCCATTGTTGTCGCAGGAGCCGCCGGGGCGGCCGAACGGGATGGAGCCAGGAATGTCAGCAGCAGCAGCAACAAAGCCGG
This sequence comes from Arthrobacter sp. zg-Y844, assembly GCF_024385465.1. Taxonomy (GTDB): domain Bacteria; phylum Actinomycetota; class Actinomycetes; order Actinomycetales; family Micrococcaceae; genus Arthrobacter_B. The sequence continues at coordinate 293,600 of NZ_JANFLS010000002.1, read as the reverse complement.
AACCGATATACGTCCAGGCCGGAGAACTCCGGCAGGCCCGAAGGAACTTCCTGGTAGCACTCGAGCCTGTGCGCCCGGCCGTTTACGGTTATTGCCGCAGATTGACCGGCACTGTCTGGGATGCCGAGGACCTGTTGCAGGAAACCCTGGTGAAGGCCCTTTCCGATGCCTCCCAACGGCATGAACCCATCAGCAACGTGCAGGCCTGGCTGATCCGGATCGCCACGAACACCTGGCTGGATACCCTGCGCCGCAGCGGCCGGGTAACGGTGCAGGACTTCAGCGAACCGGGCGCGGACCTGCCCGACGACGGCGCGGATCCCCTGACGTCCCTGGAGGTGGAGTCGGCGCTGGGGCATTTGCTGCTGGTCCTGCCTCCCCGGGAACGAGCCTGCGTGGTCCTCAAGGACGTGTTTCACTACTCCCTGGCCGAGATCGCGCAAATGCTGGACACCACCGCCGGGGCGGTAAAGTCCGCGCTTCACCGCGGCCGGGGCACGCTGGCAACAGCCCGGGCTGGAGGACCTGTTCCCGCCGACGACGGCGCTGCCGCCGGCGACGGGACCGGTTCAACACAGGCCCGCCCAACACAGGCCGGCCCACCCCGGCCGGAGGGGCACCCCGAGTTGCTGCGCCGCCTCGCCGATGCTTTCAACTCCTACGACATTGATGCCATGGTCAGCCTGTTCCTGGCCGGCGGACGCACGGAGGTGATCGGCAACGTCAGCGAAACCGGACACGAGGAGATCCGCACCGGCTCCATGACCCACACTTTCGGGCCGGACGCCGCAGAGCTCTACCGGGCCAGCGTGCACCGCTATGACGGCGAGGACCTGATCCTCCTGTGGGAACGCCTTAAGGATGCGCCGGAAACTCCCGAGGTTGTGGCCGATGTCCTTCGCCTCAGCTGTGCCCACGGGGAACCGCTGATAGCCGAACTCCGGTGGTACTTCTTCTGCCCGGAAGTCCTGTCCGAGGTGGCCGGCGGGCTGGGGCTGCCGTTCAAGACGAACGGGGTTTCCTACTTCTGACGCAGGTCCCGGGCGGCGTCCCGGGCGGCCCGGAACGCGAGGAATGCTTCCCTGCTCGTCCGCGTGGGAGTAAACCCGAACTCCTGCTTCAGGGCGGTGTTGTCCAGCACCGGCCGGTAGCGCAGGAACCTCACCTGCTCCGGCCCGTGCACGGTCAGCCGCAGCAGGTGCCCCAGCCAGAGCGCGGCGGCCAGGACCGGCGCCGGAACGGTGACGGTGCCGCGTCCCAGCAGCCCGGCGATGTCGCGGACGGTCAGGGCACCGTCTCCGGCCACGTTGAAAATGCCGCTGCGTCCCGTGACGACGGCCTGCACCATGATGCCGGCCACGTCTTCATCCCAGATGAACACGAACGGGGATTCGCTGCCGGCTACCCGAAGCAGCTTCGGTGCGTCGAAAAGGGCGGTGATCTGGTTGCGGACCCGCTCGCCGAGGATGGTGCCGATCCGGAAGATGGTCTGCTGCAGTTCGGGATGTTCTTCGCGGACCCGGGCCAGTTCCTCCTCGACCAGCCGTTTATGCCGGGAATAGGCAAACTCGTCATTGCCGCGCAGCGGATCGGATTCCGTCAGCCACGGGGCGTTGTCCGGGTGGTATCCGTAGGCGGCGCCGGACGAGGAAATGACCACGTGCTTCACGCCGGCGGAAATGCAGGCCGCCAGTACGTTTCGTGAACCCACCACGTCCACTTGGAATTCCTGTTCCCGGGTGGTGTGTTTGCCCGGATTCACGATGGCGGCCAGATGGACCACGGTGTCGATCCGGTGGGACTGCAGCAGCCGCGCCACGTCCGGGGAACATACATCCGCAAGGGCGTACTCGACCCCGGCGAGCCGGCGCTCCTCCGCCGGTTCCCGGATGTCGAGGCTGAGGACATAGGAGATTTCGGGATGGCCCGCCAGGCCGGCGGTCACCGCGCTGCCCAGGAAGCCGTTGCCGCCGGTGACGCAGACGCGGGTCATCGTGCTGTCTCCCGCGGCTCCGGCTTGGCTGCGGTACTGCGGCGCGCATCCCGCCGCCGCCACCAGGCGGCCAGCAGCAGCCCGGCCAGGATGTCCCAGATGCCCCACCAGGCGGCCACCATCGCCATCCCGCCCAGTCCGGCAAAGAAGGTCAGCGTCAGGCCAAGTCCGAGTCCGGTATTGCGGGCACCCACTTCGAAGGTGAAGGCCCGCCGGCTGGGTTCGTCCAGCCGCACCGCCGCCGCCGTCCAGTAACCGACAGCCAGCGCCACGGCATCATGCAGCAGCACGACCAGGAAGATGGTGCCTAAATGCTCGCGGAGCGGCCCAAGGTTGCTGGCCGTCCCGGCAACAATGAAAACGAGCAGGGCCAGCAGGCCGATCCGCTGCACCCAGGGCCGCAGGATGTCGGTCACCGCGGGGAAGCGCCGGGCGAGGGGCATGCCCACCGCAAAGGGCACTCCGATGATAAGCAGGACCTGGACCAGCATTTCCCAACGGTCCAGGGAGAAGTCCCGCATCAGCCCGGCGGTGGCCGGATTCAGCCGCGCCCACAGTGCCACGTTCAGCGGCATCACGGCGATAGCCACCAGGTTCGAGACGGCCGTCATGGAAGCGGACAGGGCAACATTGCCGTGCGCCCGGTGGGTGAGCACATTCGAAATGCCGCCAGGCGGACAGCAGGCAACGAGGATCATGCCCAGGGCGATGGATGCCGGGACCTGCAGCAGGAGCGCCAGCCCTACCGTCACCGCGGGAAGCACCAGGTACTGGGCGCAGATTCCCAGCAGCACGGCCTTCGGGCTGCGCGCCACGGTCCGGAAGTCCGCCGGACGCACCTCGAGGGCGATGCCGAGAATGATGATCGCCAGCACCACGTTCAGGATCAGCAGGGAGGCCGGCGTGAAGTTCAGGACGACGTCGTCGATGGGCATCAGTGGTTCACCTTTTCACTAGCGGCAGCGGCAAGCAGGTCCAGGTGTGCATCGAGTTCGGCGCGGTAGGCGTCCTTGTTCACGTAGTAGCTCATCCGGTCCAGGCCCAGATACCGGTAGCCGCCGGTGACATCCGGGGACTCCCCCGCCAGCAGCTGCCGGAACTCCTCTGCGGCCTCCGGGGTGTGTTTTTGGGCTGCAAGGTAGGCGGCTGCCAGTTGGGCCTGCCGGAACCTTCCCTCCCAGCCGAGTCCGGAAGCTTCCACCATGCCGATGACCAGCAGGTTCTCCGCCTGGCGGCTGAAGATGTTCAGGTACAACGACGGCGACGGGCCGTCCCAGCCGAGCAGCGCCGGGTCCAGGAACGGATAGTCCAGGGCATACCCGGTGGCGAGCAGGAGCAGGTCATACTCCCCCGTGCTGCCGTCCCGGAAGTACACGGTCTTCCCGTCCAGCCGGTCAATGTCGCCTTTGACCTGCAGGTCCCCGTGCCCCAGATGGTGCAGGATCAGGGAGTTCACCACGGGATGGGATTCGTAGATGCGGTAGTCGGGTTTCGGGAAGCCGAAGCGGTGCGGGTCTCCGGTGAACATGCGCAGGAGCCGCTTGTCGAAGAACTGCTTCAGCGGCCGGGGCAGCGGCTTGCCCTGGTTCAGGGTGTCGGTTGGCCGGCCGAAGACGTACTTGGGAATGAAGTAGTAGCCGCGCCGGACGCTGATGTCGACGGCGGCGGCGTGGTGGACGGCGTCCACCGCAATGTCGCAGCCGCTGTTGCCCGCGCCGACAATCAGTACCCGTTTCCCGGCGAACTCCCGGGCATCTTTGTAGGAGGCGGAATGGCGGACCTCACCGGCAAACCGGCCGGGCAGGGCGGGCATTGCCGGCGTGTGCAGGGTGCCGGACGCGACGATGACAGCACTGAAACGGCCGCTTCCGTGCCCGTCGGTGCTTTCCCACGAAACCGTCCAGGCGCCGTCGTCGGTCGGCTCCGCTGCGGTGACCGATACACCAAACCGGATGAAACGGCGCAAGCCGAAGTGGTCCGCATAGGAGCGGAAATAGGCGTGCAGGTGGCGGTGCCCGGGATAGTCGGGAGTGTCCCGGGGCATGGGGAACTCGGAAAACTGGGTGGTGGATTTCGAGGAGATCAGGTGCGCCGATTCGTAAACCGTGCTGGCCGGATTCTCGATGTTCCAGAGCCCGCCCACGTCCGTGTGCTGTTCAAAGCCGACAAAGTCCAGCCCCTGTCGAGACAAGGCACGCATGGCGGCAAGGCCGCTGGGTCCGGAGCCTATGACGGCGACTGGCAGTTCCGATCGTACGGCGTTTGCTGCGGGAGACACTTCCACCTGCTTCTGTGACCTGCATCACTGTAGATGCTGCCCGAACGCTACCCAAGGGTGGATGTGCCGGTCAAACCGGCTCCGTGTGAAGAGATGCGAAAGGCCCCGGCAGCCTGGCTGCCGGGGCCTTTTCACTCTGCGTACGGATTACTCAACGTCGTCGTCGACCCAATCGAAGGTCTTGGTGACTGCTTTCTTCCAAAGCCGCATCTGGCGCTGACGTTCGGCGTCATCCATCTGCGGGGTCCAGCGCTTGCCTTCAGCCCAGTTCTGCTCGAGCTCGTCGGTGTCGTTCCAGAACCCGACGGCCAGGCCTGCAGCGTAGGCGGCGCCCAGTGCCGTGGTCTCGATGACCTTGGGCCGGACCACGTCCACGCCGAGGATATCGGCCTGGAACTGCATGAGCGCGTCATTGGCGACCATGCCGCCGTCGACCCGCAGCTCCGTCAGCGGAACACCGGAGTCGGCGTTCACGGCGTCGAGTACTTCCCGGGTCTGGAACGCGGTCGCTTCCAGTGCTGCCCGGGCAATGTGGTTCTTGTTCACATAGCGGGTCAGGCCCACCATCGCACCGCGGGCATCCGCACGCCAGTACGGTGCGAACAGTCCGGAGAACGCCGGCACGATGTACACGCCGCCGTTGTCCTCCACCTTGCGGGCAAGCTCTTCGATTTCCGGGGCACTGTTGATGATGCCCAGGTTGTCGCGGAGCCACTGCACCAGGGAGCCGGTGACGGCGATGGAACCCTCGAGGGCGTAGACCGGCTTGGCGTCGCCGAGCTGGTAGGCAACGGTGGTGATGAGGCCGTTCTCGGAACGGACAATCTCCTCACCGGTGTTGAAGATCAGGAAGCAGCCGGTTCCGTAGGTGTTCTTGGCGTCGCCCTTCTCGAACGCGGCCTGCCCGAACGTTGCGGCCTGCTGGTCGCCGAGGATGCCGGCCACCGGGGTTTCGCGGAGCAGCTGCGAGCCCGCGACCATGCCGTAGACCTCGGAGGAGGACTTGATTTCCGGCAGCATCGACCGCGGAATGCCGAACTCCTTGAGGATCTCCTCATCCCAGGTGAGTGTCTCAAGGTTCATGAACAGGGTGCGGGAAGCGTTGGTCACATCAGTGATGTGTACGCCGCCGTCCGTCCCGCCGGTGAGGTTCCAGACAATCCAGGAGTCCGTGTTGCCGAACATGAGGTCCCCCGCCTCTGCCCGTTCGCGTGCCCCCTCAACGTTGTCCAGGATCCACTTGATCTTCGTACCCGAGAAGTACGTTGCCAGCGGCAGGCCGACAGTGTCCTTGAAACGGTCCAGGCCGCCGTTTTCCGCCAGTTCGTTGACGATGGGCTGTGTACGGGTGTCCTGCCAGACAATGGCGTTGTAGACGGGTTCGCCCGTGTTGCGGTCCCAGACCACTGCCGTTTCACGCTGGTTGGTGATACCGACGGCGGCAATGTCGTGCCGGGTCAGGTTGGCTTTGGACAGGGCACTGCCGACAACTTCGCGGACGTTCGTCCAGATCTCCATCGGATCGTGCTCCACCCAGCCGGCGTGCGGGAAGATCTGCTCGTGTTCCTTCTGCCCGGTGGAAATGATGTTTCCATCGTGGCCGAAGACGATTGCCCGGCTGCTGGTGGTGCCTTGGTCGATGGCGATGATGTACCTGGGATTGTCAGGCATTGTTTCTGCTCCTTGCGGTGGGGGTCTTTGGGGGTGGCCGGACCATACGGCCGGCCGGTCCGCTTATACCGGAAGCGGGAGGGGAATCTGGGCGCCCAGAAGGCCGCCCAGGGCGCCGCCGATCAGCGGGCCGACGACGGGCACCCAGGCGTAGCCCCAGTCGCTGCTGCCCTTGCCCGGGATGGGCAGCAGGGCGTGCACGATGCGCGGGCCAAGGTCACGGGCCGGGTTGATGGCGTAGCCGGTGGGGCCGCCGAGGGAGGCACCGATGCCGAGCACCACGAGGGCCACAGCCAGCGGGCCGAGTTCCGTGGGCGTTCCCGCGAAGGCAACGATCGTGAAGACGAGGACGAAGGTACCTACAACCTCAGTCACAACGTTCCATCCGTAGGACCGGATAGCCGGACCTGTGGAGAAGACACCCAGGATGTTGGCGGCGTCGGGCTCGTCGTCGAACTGCTTCTTGTAGGCGAGCCACGCCACGAAGGCACCAATGATGGCACCGGCCATCTGCCCTGCGAAGTAGACCATGGCCGCACCGAAGGAAACCTCGACGCCCGGCGCAAACTCCTCGTTGCCGGCTGCCCAGAGACCTACCGTGACGGCGGGGTTGATGTGCGCGCCGGAAATAGCGGCCGCGTACACGCCGGCAAACACACCGATGGCCCACCCCCAGTTGACCATCAGGAACCCGCCGCCGGCACCCTTCGTTTTCGCCAGCGCGACGTTGGCCACAACGCCGCAGCCCAGAATAATGAGGATGGCGGTGCCCGCCAGCTCACTGATGAAAACTTCTCCGAGAGTCACCATCGACTCCTCCGATCATTCGTATCTGTCCACGACCCAAGTGGGAGGGCGGACTGTTGGTTTCTATGCAATCAATCTTTTGCAAGAAGCGCCATTACCTTAGCCGACCTCTTTGGCGCCACGCCAATCTTCCCGCGGCAAAACAGGTAGTCAGCGCGCGATTCGGTACGGTGCCCGCACCTCGGTAAAGTCGTCATATGCAGCCTGCAGCTCGAATTTCGCTCAATAACGGCGTCCTGATGGATCAGGTCGGCTTCGGTACCTACAAGATCCCGGCCGACGACGCCGCCCGGCTCTGCCTGGAGGCACTCGGGGCGGGCTACCGGCACCTCGACACGGCCGCCCTCTACGGCAATGAAGCCGGGGTGGGCGAGGCCGTGAACACCTTCACCCGCGCGAACGGCGTCGACCGCAGCGACATCTTCGTCACCTCGAAGGTCTGGAACACAGACCAGGGCTACGACTCCACTCTGCGTGCCTTTGACGCGTCCCTCTCCCGGCTGGGCCTGGACTACTTGGATCTGTACCTCATCCACTGGCCGTGCCCGCAGCGGGGACAGTTCGTCGACACGTACCGGGCGTTGGAGGAGCTCTACGCCGCGGGCCGGGTCCGTGCCATCGGCGTCTCAAATTTCCAGCCCGGCCATCTGCAGCAGCTGCTGGACGCGACCGGAATTGTCCCGGCGGTAAACCAGATTGAACTGCACCCCTGGCTGGCGCAGGAGGAACTGCGGCAGCTGCACCAGCGGCTCGGAATCCGCACGGCCGCGTGGAGCCCGCTGGGCCGCGGTGCAGTCCTCGCGGACCCGGTAGTTGTGCGGATTGCGGCCGAGCTCGGCCGCACCCCCGCGCAGGTGATCCTCCGCTGGCACCTGGACCTCGGCAACATCGTTATTCCCAAGGCCAGCAGTCCGGAGCGGATTGCCGGAAACCTGGACCTGTACTCCTTCGAGCTGACCGGCGATCACCGGACGGCGTTGAACGGACTGGACCGGGGCCAGCGGTCCGGATCGCATCCCGACGAGGTGAACTGAATGTCCGGCACTGCAGCGCGGAGTGCGTCGACGCCGTCGGGCGCCCCTGCGCCTTTCCTGCGCAAGGCCGCCGTGCGGTCCTTTTCGGTGGACGGCACCGAGCAGGTCTGCCGGGACTTCGCGCCGGTCACGGAGGACGACGCCGGCCTGCCGCCGATCTTCATGGTCCACGGCTTCCGCGGCGACCACCATGGACTGCTGCGGATTGTCGAAGCGCTCCCCCGCCACCGCGTCCTGGTGCCCGACCTTCCCGGCTTCGGCGCCGGTGCCGCCCTTCCCTCTACGCACAATGTCCCCGCCTACACCGCATTTGTCCGCGAGGCACTGGCGGACCTGGGCTTGGGCCCGGACACGGTCCTGCTCGGCCATTCCTTCGGCTCCATTATTGCCGCGCACCTTGCGGCTCAGTCACCGGAACTGATCAGTGAGCTGGTGCTCGTGAACCCCATCTGCGAGCCTGCGCTGGAGGGTCCCAAGGGGATCACCAGCAAGGCGGCTGAACTTTACTACCGGCTGGCGGCCGCACTGCCGGAAAAACCCGGCATGGCGCTGCTCCGCAGCCCGCTGATTGTCCGGGGCATGAGCATGCTGATGGCAAAGACAAAGGATCCGGGCCTGCGCCGCTGGATCCATGCCCAGCACGATGCGTACTTCAGTGCCTTCGCCAACCGCCGGGTGGTCCTCGATGCCTTCCGGGCCTCCATTTCGGCCACGGTGCGCGACGTCGCCGGGCAGCTTTCCATGCCCGTGCTGCTTATCGCCGCGGAACAGGACGACCTCGGATCGGTGCGGGGGCAGCGCCTGCTTGCCGAGCTGATTCCCGACGCCGAACTGCAGATACTGCCCGGCGTGGGCCATCTGGTGCATTACGAAAAGCCGGCTGAGGCAGCCGATACGATCGAGGACTTCCTGTCCCGGAGGCATATATGAGGATGCGCCTGGCCGTAGACGCCCGGTTTACCCGCACCGACCACCATGACGGCATCAGCCGCTACGGCGCGAGCCTGATCGAGGCGGTGGCCAGGCAGGCCGACGTCGTGATGCTGATTTCGGACGAACGCCAGCTGGGACTGCTCCCGGACCTGCCGTGGGTGAAGATCAACAGCCCGCTTTCCCCCGCCGAGCTGTTTGTGGCTTTCCGGATCAACCGGCTCGGCGCAGATGCGGTTTTCTGCCCGATGCAGACCATGGGCAGCTGGGGCCGGAAGTATCCGCTGATCCTGACCCTGCATGACCTGATCTATTACTCGAACCCGACGCCGCCGTCGTTCCTTCCGGCGGCGGTGCGCTGGCTGTGGCGGCTGTACCACCTGGCCTACTGGCCGCAGCGGCTGCTGCTGGACCGGGCCGACGTCGTTGCCACCATCAGCGGGACGACGCGGGAGCTGATGTCCCGCCACCGGTTGACCAAACGGCCCGTCCGGATAGTGGCCAACGCACCCCAGGAGGGTGCCGTGCCGCGGGACCCGGACGCGGGAGCCGAGGCGTCGCTGCTGTATATGGGGTCCTTCATGCCGTACAAGAACGTGGAGACCATCATCCGCGGCATGGAATACCTGCCGGATTACACGCTGCACCTGCTGAGCCGGATTTCCGATGCACGGCGAAGCGAGCTTGAAGCGCTGATTCCCGCCGGTGCGCGCGTAACGTTCCACAACGGCGTGACCGATGAGGAGTATGACGGCCTGCTGCGCCGCACCACGGCCTTGGTGACCCTGTCACAAGCCGAGGGCTACGGGCTGCCGGTGATTGAGGCAATGGCCGTGGGCACCCCGGTGGTCGCCAGCGACATTCCGATTTTCCGCGAGGTCTCCGGCGGTGCGGCGCTGCTGGTGGATCCGGAGGATCCGTCGGCCTTCGCGGACGCCGTCCGGCAGCTGGGCGAACCGGGGCGCTGGCAGAAGGCGTCCGACGCCGGCGTGCAGCGGGCAGCCGACTACAGCTGGGCGGCCTCTGCCGACCAGCTCATGGAAGCGGCCGGGGAGGCTGTCCGCCTGTTCCCCGGCCGCCGCCGTCGTCGTTGATCCTTACTTGCCCAGGTTCACGATCATTTTGCCCTTATTGGCGCCCTTCATCAGGTCAATGAAGGCCTGCGGGGAGTTTTCGAGCCCGTCCACGAACGTCTCGTCGTAACGGACCAGGCCTTCCTGCAGCCAGCTGGTCATCAGGGAGGCAAACTCGTCGGCGTGCTGGTTGTAGCTGCCCACGAGGAAGCCCCGGAGGGTGATTTCCTTGCCGATGGCAATGGCCAGGTTCCGCGGGCCGACGGGTGCATCGTTGTACTGCGAGATGGCACCGCACATGGCGATCCGGCCGAACTTGTTCATTACCGAAAGGGCCGCTTCGAGGTGCTCGCCGCCCACGTTGTCGAAGTAGACGTCAATGCCGTCGGCACCGGCGGCCTTCTTCAGCGAATCCTTCACCGGACCGTCGTGGTAGTTGAACGCCTCGTCGAAGCCCAGGTCCAGCAGCCGCTGGACCTTTTCGGCGGAACCGGCACTGCCGATGACCTTCTTGGCACCCATGGCCTTGGCGATCTGCCCGACCAGCGAACCCACGGCGCCCGCGGCACCCGAAACGAAGACGACGTCGCCTTCCTTGAACTCCGCCACCTTGGTCAGGCCGGCATAGGCTGTCTGGCCGGTCATGCCCAGCACCCCGAGGTACGCGCTGGCCGGAGCAGCCTCCGTATCGATGATGCGGGCACGGCGCCCGTCAAGGACGGCGTAGTCGCGCCAGCCGAGGCCGTGCAGTACCTTGTCCCCCGGCTTGTGGTCCGGTGAGCGTGACTCCACGACTTCACCGACGGCGCCGCCCTCCAGCGGAGCGTCAAGCTGGAACGGCGGAACATAGGACTTGGCGTCATTCATCCGGCCGCGCATGTACGGGTCAACGGACATGTGCAGGTTGCGGACCAGGACCTGGCCCTCCTGCAGCTCGGGTACCGGCACCTCCGCCAGGCGGAAGTTCTGCTCCGTCGGCCACCCTTCGGGGCGGGAAGCAAGCTGGATTTCGCGGCCGGTTTCGGGGTAACTGCTCATGGAATGAACCTTACTGTCGGGGTTGATGGTCGGTATTTACTTCGCCACGGCCTGCCGCAGTGCGGCAGTGACCTTGGCGAGGGTGTCCTGCAGGCTTTCCAGGTCCTGCGGCGCCAGTCCGGCGGATGCTGCGAGCCGGTCCGGCAGGTTCCTCGCGTCATGTTCGAGCGCGCGGCCGGCATCCGTGAGGTGGATACGGACGCGCCTTTCGTCCTCGACGGCACGACGGCGCTGCACCAGGTCCGCTGCCTCCAGCCGCTTGAGCAGCGGTGAAAGCGTGCCGGAATCCAGGTCCAGTGCCTCCCCCAGGTCCCGGACGCTTTGGGCGTCCTTCTCCCAGAGCAGCGACATCACCAGGTACTGCGGGTAGGTCAGCCCCATCTCTTCAAGCATCGGACGATAGAGCGCCGTGGCCGCCCGGGAGGCGGAGTACAGCGAGAAGCACACCTGCCGCTGTAGGGATTCGTTCATGGACCCACCGTAGGGCACAATTCAATTGTGCACAACCTGTTTTGCCGGCACGGGCAACGATTACCCCCGGGCGCCTACTGGCACAGCGCGCCCCGAAGCGCCATCTGCCCCAGCAATCGGCGCGGTTCCCGCGCAGGCCAAACGCACAGTGTCCGATTAAAAACAGGTATTGGGACGCGTAGGTTTGCCCTTTTAGCCAGTCCGAACGAACGCTAGACTCGAACACATGTTCGAATACTCGCCGTCGGTTGATCATCATCGGAGGGGGCCTCTGGAGGTCCAATCCGCAGTGTTCGACGCCTGGGTGGAGTACTTGGCCGCAGATTCCGGGCCCACATCCGGCCACACGCCGGAGGGTTCAGTTTCGGAAATCGTCTCGGATGCGGAACTGATCGACCAACTCCGCGCGCTGGAGGAACTGAAGGGTGCAGCTGCCGCCGCGCAGGCACGGATCTCAGCGGCATTCGAGGCCTCGCAGCGGCGCAAGCAGGAACATGCCGGACTTCGGAAGGAAGATCTTGGGCGAGGGGTAGCTTCACAGATCGCTCTGGCCCGGCGGGAATCCGCCAACAAGGGCGGACGGCTGCTCGGTCTTGCAAAAGTCCTTACCTCGGAGATGCCGTACACGATGCGGGCCTTGTCCCTGGGGAAGATCAGCGAATGGCGGGCCACCCTCCTGGTGCGTGAGACAGCTTGCCTCTCCCTTCAGGACCGCAGGCTAGTGGATGAAGAAGTGGCAGGTGATACCGGTCTCCTGGAGTCCCTGGGTGACCGGCAGATCATCGCCCGCGCCAAGGCTGCCGCATACCGGTTGGACCCACGGGCGGCAGTGAACCGTGCCGCGAAAGCAACATCCGAACGGTTCGTTTCCTGCCGTCCGGCGCCGGACACCATGACATACCTGACCGGATTACTGCCCGTCGCGCAGGGAGTGGGCGTCTACGCAGCCCTTTCACGCGAGGCTGACCGGCTACGCGCCGCCGGCGACGCAAGGGGGCGGGGCCACATCATGGCCGACACCCTGGTGGAACGGGTCACCGGGCAGGGAGGTGCCGGCTCGTTGAAGGTGGAGATCCAGCTGGTAATGACCGACCGGACTTTGCTGGCAGGCGATTCCGAACCGGTGCTAGTGCCCGGGTATGGCCCGGTTCCGGCGCAATGGGCTCGGGATCTGGTTCGACGCCGGAGCAGCCTGGCCCGGAGCAGGCGGGGCCGGAGCAGGCGGGGCCGGAGCAACCGGGGCCGGGCCAAGGACCAGGCGGTGGGCGGGCCCGACAAGCACGAGGAACGCTGGATCCGGAGGCTCTACGCGGCTCCCGATACGGGAGAACTGGTGGCAATGGACTCCCGGGCACGGCTGTTTCCCAAATCGCTGGCACGATTCATCGCAGCCCGGGACACCACCTGCCGAATGCCCTGGTGCGGAGCACCAATCCGCCATCTGGACCATATTCGTCCTCACAACCGCGGCGGACCCACAAATGCTGCCAACGGGCAGGGGCTATGCGAGGCGTGCAACCATGCCAAGGAAGCGCCGGGGTGGACCGCAGAACCAGTCCGAATAAGCAGTCCGGAGCCCGCAGCAGATTCCGGCATCACCACCGGAACCAGAGACACGGCGGACACGGCAGGCACGGCACCCGCCGGACACACGGTGGACACGACGACGCCGACCGGCCACACGTATCGTTCCACCGCTCCGCCCCTGCCCGGGACGGCACCGCGCGGAACAATGCCGCAGCCGGCGCACCGGCCATGCCACCCGGAACATCCCCCGGAACATCCCCCGGCGCGTTCCCCAGAACGTTCCCTACACTCCCCCGTTGAAGCATGCATAGCGGATTTTGTTTGGGCAGCCTGAAGGCGGCCTCTGGAGGACTGCCACTGCGGGAAGCACATGGCTATAGTGGCGGCCAATCAGCTTATGGCAGCACAACAGCTGGTGCCGCCGAATCAGCACGCACGGATCGGCCAACTGCCTGCCCATGAGAAGGAGTACCAGTGAAGCTTGGACCGCACCTGCACCGCATCGGCAACGACATTGTGGCCGCTTATCTGGTGGACACGGAGGACGGGATTACCGTGATCGATACCGGACTCCCCGGGCACTGGAAGGATCTGCTCGCTGAACTGAAGTCCATGGGCCGAACTCTGGACGACATACGCGGGGTGGTCCTGACGCACGGGGACAGTGACCACATCGGCTTTGCCGAAAGACTGCGCCGGACCCGGAACGTGCCTGTCTTCGTCCACTCCGAGGATGCAGATCGTGCTCGCGGCGGCAAGAAGCCAAAGCCTGCGATGGGCCCCATGCGGCCGGGTCCCGTGGTCCGGTTCTTCGCCTACGCGGTGCGCAAGCGGGGTTGGCGAACCACGTACCTCACCGAGGTCTCCGAGGTGGCGGACGGTGACGTTCTCCCGCTGCCGGGTGAACCGCAGGTCATAGCCCTGCCTGGACACTCCCCGGGCAGCATTGCCGTGTATGTGCCGGCCGCGGATGCGGTCTTTGTCGGGGATGCACTCACCACCCGCGACGTGCTGACAGGGCGGACCGGCATTCGACCCGCACCGTTCACTGATGACCCTGCGTTAGCCCTGCATTCCCTGAACCGGCTGGCCGGCATCGAGGCCAACTGGGTGCTCCCCGGACACGGGGCTCCATGGCGCGGCACCCCGGGCGACGTCCAGGAGCTGGCACGCCTGGCAGCAGTGCGGACGGGTCGCGGAGGCAACCGCTAAGAGAACAAATTCAACACCGGAAAAAGTAGTTGGCACTCGCCCCTTGAGAGTGCTAATCTCATTTTCGCAAGTTGAGCGTCACTGACTCAACTTTGGAACTGAATCTCGGCACCGCTGAAAAAGCGATTATGTTGAAGGAGTTGGTACCACCATGGCTATGAAGTTTGATCCGTTCCAGGAACTGGACCGCATGGCTCAGGCACTGCGTGGCGAAGGAACCCTGCGCGGCATGCCCATGGACCTCTACCGGCAAGGCGACCAGTACATCCTCGCAGCAGATCTCCCCGGGATCGATCCCGGATCCATCGACATTGACGTCGACGGCCAACTGCTGACCATCCGGGCCCAGCGCACGCTGCAGAACACGGACGGGGTCAAGTGGCTCACCCGCGAACGGGAAAGCGGTTCCTTCCTGCGCCAGCTCAACCTCGGCCAGGGGATCGACACTGAACAGATTTCGGCCCAGTACGAGAACGGTGTCCTCAGTGTCATCATCCCGGTGGTTGAGCGGGCCAAGCCCCGCAAGATCGCCGTCCAAACCTCAACGGAAGCTTCCGCTATCAACGGCGAAACCGTCGAAGGAAACGGTGCAGACGAAGGAAACAGCGCAGTCGAAGGTACCAGCCGGGAAACCGTTGGGGCCTAATCCCTGACTCCATTTTCTGCAACGAAGGGCTCCGGAAATCCGGAGCCCTTCGTTGTACCCGCCACATGGGCACACCCAGTGGCAAACTTCACCCCGATTCCGGTCAATTCTGCTTTCCGCGGGGCGGGATACTGGGAAATGTACGCCTTGAAACGGATCGGCCCGGGCAAGTGGGTGGGCAGTCACAGCTGCAGCCGCCAGGCCCGGGGGCTGGGAAAGGGGACGCAGCAGTGAAGCTGCCCACTGTCAATCATCGGTACTGGATGATCCACGGAGTACCCCGTGGACTGTTGGGGCGGTTGTCCCGGTTGGGCGGTGCCGCCCAACTGGCTTTGCTTTCCCTGCTTGGCGCCTGCGCCGTGCTGTTCGAGCTGCTGTAAGCAAGAACCAGCTGCAGGAACACGAGCTGCTGTAAGCAAGGACTGCAGCTGGAACCAGTCGCAGGACGCCAGGCCCTAGAGAACGTCGGTTCCGTCCACTCGAATGTAGACGGGATCGCCCGTCCGGCGGGCAGAGGCAGCAGCCTTGGTTGAACGAAGCGCCGCCGTAATCGCGGGGGCCGCAGCGTAGGGGAAAAACAGGAGTGTCCGGTAGCGTCCGCCGGCGCCGCCCAACTGGCCGTCCGGGGACTTGCTCTCCCGTTGCTGGGCGTTCCCCGGCGGCGGGGCAACTGCGGGTGCAAGCGGCGCCGGCCCCACGGTCCGGACACCCTCAGGCAGCTCGAGCCGCGTAATGAACGCGTCAAGTCCCTCCCGCGACCCGGTCAGTTCGGCATACCGCACGGCCGGCGGCAAACCCAGTTCGCGCCGCAGCTCCAGTTCGCGTTCCGCCGCCGACGCCGGGTCCCAACGGAGCAGATGGCCAACCGTTGCCGAATCGTCAGCCGTGACAACCACGAGGCCTTTTTCCGTTGCCGGCCGGACCAGCGATGCCGCCGTAAACCAGCGGCGCAGGGTGTCCTCCCCCGCGCGCAGTGATTCGCGGGACAGCATCGCATTGCCGTCCAGCAGAATGGCTGCGGCGTAGCCACCCGGAGCTACGGGCTCGGCGCCGGGGGTGGCGACGACCAGTGCCGGAGTGTCCGGAATCTCGGTCCGGATGTGGTCGCCGGCGGAAGAAATCACGGTAGTGGAGGGGAACGCACGGCCCAGCTCCTCGGCGGTGCGCCCGGCACCGGCGGTGGAGCCCCGCAGCTGGGTTCCTCCGCAGTTGCCGCAATGCCACATGGGCTCCGGCCGCCCGCACCAGCGGCATGCCGGAATACCGTTCCTGCTGGCAAGGCCCAAGGGGCCGGAGCAGTTGCGGCACCGGGCGGGTTCCCGGCACTCCTGGCAGGACAACGCAGGCGAGAAACCGGTCCGGGCCACCTGGACCAGCACCGGTCCGCGCGTCAGTCCGTCCTGCGCCGCCTTCCACGCGGCGTGCGGTATCCGGGCACGGGCAGCCAAGGGGTCGCGTTCCATCGTGAAGGAATCGGTAGTGCTGACCACCCGCGGGGCATGCGCCCGGACGGTTGAACGGTCGGCCGCTATACCGGCTGCCCAGCCGCTGGCGACCAGCCGCTGCGCCTCAGTGCTCCGCGAATGCGACGCCAGGAGCAGGGCTGCGTCTTCCAGTTCGGCACGCAGCAGAAGGACGTCGCGGGCGTGCTGGTAGGGGGCCCGCTGTTCGGCGTGCAGATCATCGGCGTCGTCCCAGATCACGGCCAGCCCAAGATCCCGCACCGGCGCATAAGCGGCCGAACGGGTCCCGATGGCCACACGGACATCGCCGTGCAGCAACTGGAGGAAACTGCGGTAGCGCGGAGTGGGTCCGTCTTCGGCCGTCAACCGCACAAAGGAGTCTGCACCGATCCGGGCAGTAAGCGCCGACTGCACCCGCGAGAGGTCCTTATTGTCGGGAACGACGACGACGGCGCCCCGCCCGGAGAGCAGCGTGGAGCGCACAGCTTCGGCAATTTCGGCAGGCCAGTCCTTCGCGCCGTAACCGCCGAGCGAGGAGAGCACGGCGCGGGGGCGGTGGCCCGCGGCCAGATGGGTCAGGAACCGCGGTCCGTGCGGATAGCGTGCCAGCGGGTTGGCTCCGGCCCCTTCCGGTCCGGGTACGGTGTCTGCCGCTGCTGCTCCCGAATCAGTGCCGGCACCGGCACCGGAGCCGGCGTCAATCCCGGCGCCCGTCCCAGCGGATGCCGCCCGCGCTTCCGGAGTGAATTCCTTCTCCACCCTCGCCGCACGCGGCGGAATCGCCACCCGCAGCACGTCATGGACGGTTCCGGCGTAGCGTGCTGCAACGGCCTCGGCCAGGCGCAGGATCTGCGGCGAAAGCACTGGCTGCGGGGAGATTACCTTGCCCAACGGCATCAACCGGGCGGCGGTGTCCGCTTCGGCCGCCCGTTCAGTGATAAATCCAGGGAGTTCCTGGCCGCCGAACCGCACCTTGACCCGGGCGCCGGGCACAGCGTCGGCGTCGAGGTCTGCGGGGACCAGATAGTCAAAGGGCCGGTCCAGGTGCGGCAGCGGGGAATCCAGCAGGACACGGGCAATCGGCAGGGCGGAAGCCGGCTGGGACTTGCCTACCGGTTTTGCCGACGGCGTGAAGCCGTGCAGCAGGGAAAGCTGCACGGCCTCGGTAGTGTCGTCGGCGGCCATGGCCGGCTACACGTTGAAGTAGCTGCGGAGGTCCTCGACCTTGTCCTTGCGCTCCCAGGTGAAACCTTCGTCCTCACGGCCGAAGTGGCCGTGGGCGGCAGTCCGCTGGTAGATGGGACGCTTGAGGTCCAGGCCGTTGATGATGCCCAGCGGACGCAGGTCGAAGACTTCCTGCACGGCGTCGGCAATCCGGGCCGGGTCCACCGTCTCGGTACCGAAGGTTTCCACGTAGATGCCTACGGGGCGGGCCATCCCGATGGCGTAGGCAATCTGGATTTCCGCACGCCGGGCCAGGCCGGCGGCGACCACGTTCTTGGCAACCCAGCGCATGGCGTAGGCCGCGGAACGGTCCACCTTGCTCGGGTCCTTGCCGCTGAACGCACCGCCGCCGTGGCGGGCAAATCCACCGTAGGTGTCAACGATGATCTTGCGGCCGGTGAGGCCGGCATCGCCGACGGGACCGCCAATGACGAAGGGTCCGCCGGGGTTGATGATGTGCTTGACATCGGAAATGTCCAGGTCGGTGCCGGCCAGGACGGGGTTCACCACGTACTCGACCATGTCGGCACGCAGCTGTTCCAGGTCCAGCTCCGCGGCGTGCTGGGTGGAGACAACCACGGAGTCCACGGAAACCGGCCGGTCGCCGTCGTACCCCACGGTGACCTGGGTCTTGCCGTCCGGACGAAGGTACGGGAGGGTGCCGTCCTTGCGGACGGTGGTGAGGCGTTCGGAGAGGCGGTGGGCCAGCCAGATGGGCGTGGGCATCAGCACCGAGGTCTCGTCACTGGCGTAGCCGAACATGATGCCCTGGTCCCCCGCGCCCTGGGCGTCATAGGGGTCAACAACCTTGCCGGTCCGGTTCTCCAGGGAGTTGAACACACCTGAAGCGATTTCCGGGGACTGCTGGCCGATGGATACGGACACGCCGCAGCGGGCGCCGTCGAAGCCGTTGGCCGAGGAATCGTAGCCGATGTCCAGGATGGTGTCGCGGACCAGCTGCGGGATCTCAACGTAACCCTCGGTGGTCACTTCTCCTGCGACGTGCACCAGGCCTGTGGTCACCAGGGTTTCAACGGCTACCCGGGACTCGGGATCGACCTTGAGCAGGCCGTCGAGGATTGCGTCACTGATCTGGTCACAGATTTTGTCCGGGTGGCCCTCAGTGACGGATTCCGAGGTGAAAAGGCGCAGGTTGGACTGCGGCTTGGAGGGGGATGATGTATCGGAAAAAGTCACGGGATTTACTCTACCGGGCCGCACCGACCATCGAAGCACGTGCAGGGTGCGCGGCCTCAGGCGGTGCGTGCGGCGAGCTCGGCGGAAATCCGCGCGATGATGCGTGCCGAAACGTCGGCTTTGGTGCCGGCTGCGCTTTCGCCTGCATCCTCTGCGGCGTCTGCCGGTGAGAGAATCCTCACCTCGGTGTCGTCCTGGCCGAAGACCAGGGATTTGCCGACCCGGTTGAGGACCAGCAGGTCGCAGCCCTTGCGGGCAAGCTTCTTGCGCCCGTATTCGAGCACATCGGAGCTGGCATCTCCGGTTTCGGCGGCGAAGCCGACAATGAGTTTCGGGGTGCCCGCTCCGGCTGCTTCGCGCGCCTGGACCAGTTCCTGCAGGATGTCGGGATTGCGGACGAGGGTGATCACGGGATCCGCTTCGTCGTCGCGCTTCTTGATTTTGGTGTCCACCACCTGTGACGGGCGGAAATCCGCGACCGCGGCGGCCATGATCACGACGTCGGAATCCGCGGCGGCCGCGTGCACGGCGGTACGGAGTTCGAGGGCTGTTTCGACGCGGATAAGCTCGACGCCGCTCGGCGCCGGAACATCCATGTGCGCCGCGATGAGCCGCACCCGGGCGCCGGCCGCCAGCGCCGCTTCGGCCAGCGCGGTCCCCTGCTTTCCTGAGGAGCGGTTGCCGAGGAACCGTACCGGGTCCAGCGGTTCGCGGGTGCCTCCGGCGGTGATGGTGACGGTGGTGCCGGCCAGATCGCCGGGAGCGGCTGCGGTGTTTGCGGCCTCGCTGCTGTCAGCTTCGACGCTGTCAGCTTCCACGGCGGCCAGTGCGGCGGTGAAGATGGCTTCCGGTTCCGGCAGGCGGCCGGGGCCGGTGTCCTTGCCCGTCAGCCGCCCGATGCCCGGTTCCAGCACCACGGCACCCCGGCTGCGCAGGGTGGCGACGTTGGCGGTGGTCGCGGGATGCATCCACATTTCGGTATGCATGGCCGGGGCGAAAACCACCGGCCCGCGCGCCATTAGCAGGGTATTGGTGAGCAGGTCGTTTGCCTGGCCGGCGGCAGCCCGGGCCAGCAGGTCCGCAGTGGCCGGGGCCACCACGATCAGATCCGCTTCGTGTCCGAGCCGCACATGGTTGACCTTCTCCACTTCGTCGAAGACGGAGGAGGAGACGGGGTTGCCGGAGAGCGCCTCCCACGTTGCAACACCGACGAACTGCTTGGAGGATTCGGTGGGGACAACGGTGACGTTGTGCCCGGCCTCGGTGAAAAGCCGCAGCAGCGACGCGGCCTTGTACGCGGCGATTCCGCCGCCGACGCCCAGGACTATGCGCACGCTGCTGCCTTCCCCCTTGTGGTCGCTGAGCTTTACTCGGCGTTCTCGTTCGGGCGCACCACGAGCATGCCGTCGTTGATCTCGCGCAGGGCGATGGACAGCGGCTTTTCGTTCAGCTTGGTTTCCACCAGCGGGCCGACGTACTCGAACAGGCCCTCGTGCAGCTGGGAGTAGTAGGCGTTGATCTGGCGGGCGCGCTTGGCACCGTAGATGACCAGCGCGTACTTGGAATCGGCGGCTTCGAGCAGGTCGTCGATCGGCGGGTTGATGATGCCTTCAGACACAGGGTTCTCCAAAATTCTTGAACGGGATTCGCGGTTTGTCAGCGCGTGCGCGGACTGATTCCCATGAGTGATACAAGCTCAGCTGCAGCCCGCTGGACGTCATCATTAATGACGGTGTGATCGAACTCGGACTCGGCAGCAAGTTCCAGTTTAGCGGTTTCCAGCCGTTGCTGCTGCTCTTCGGGCGTTTCGGTTCCGCGCCCGACCAGTCGCCGCACCATTTCGTCCCAGGTAGGCGGGGCCAGGAACACGAAATTCGCCTCCGGCATGGACTTCTTGACCTGCCGCGCACCCTGGAGATCGATCTCCAGCAATACGCTGCGGCCCTCGGCCATGGCTGCTTCCACGGTGCGGCGCAGGGTTCCATAGCGGTTGCGTCCGTGGACCACTGCCCACTCGAGCATCTGGTCCTGCTCAATCATGGCGTCGAACTCTTCGGCGCTGACGAAGAAGTAATGTACGCCGTCTTCTTCACCCGGACGGGGGGCACGGGTGGTGGCCGAGACGGAAAGCCAGACCTCGGGATAGTTGTCCCGGATATAGGTGGATACAGTGCCCTTGCCAACTGCGGTTGGACCTGCCAGAACTGTCAGCCGCGGTTGCGACACGTAAACCTCATTCACTCGTTGTTATTGCGGGCCTCCTGAGCCTAATGGCTCGCCAGCAGGTCTATCAGCGCCTTGCGCTGATGCACGCCCAACCCCCGGACCCGGCGGGTGGGCGCAATACCTACCGTAGCCATTATTCCAGCTGCGCGGCGCTCCCCGACACCAGGCAAGGCGCGCAGCAGGTCCATGACCTTCAGCCGGCCAACCGCTTCCTCGCCGGAACGGGACAGGATGACTTCCTCGATGCTGAGATCACCGGACTTGATACGTGACTTGACCTCCGCACGGACCGCCCGGGCCGCGGTGGCCTTTTCGCGGGCGAGCGTACGCTCGGCTTCTGTCAGTGGCTTGAGGTTCAAGAGACGCTCCCGGACGAAGACACACCGCTGTCAGCGGCTCTGCTGGTAGCTCCGAACCTATCCGCAATCGAAGCCCAATTGCAATGGAACCCGATTCGCAGACGCCGCTCCCCTAGCGTACGGATGCCAGCTCCGATCCGGTCCGCAGTGCTGCGTCGAGGAGGCCCCGGGGGTCGGGGCCGGCCCGCAGGATGCCGCGGCTGGAGGTGGCCAGGACGTTGGGGTACGCCGCAGCGAAGGTTCCGCGCAGGTCGGCGGCGGTTGCCCCCTGGGCGCCCAGGCCCGGAGCGAGCAGCGGTGCCCGCGAGGCGGCAAGGTCGATCTCCAGATCTGCCAGTGCCGTGCCGACGGTCGCGCCGACCACAAGTCCCACGGAGCCCAGTTCCGTCCCGGAACCACCTCCCGGGCCGGCATTTTCCGCCGCTGCCGCGTCCACGATCCGGGCAGCCACGGACCGTTCCGCTCCCCCGGCGCCGACGTGCTGAACGGACGCCCCTTCCGGGTTTGACGTCAGTGCCAGGACAAATACACCGCGTCCGGTGGCAGCCGCAAGGTCCAGGGCGGGCCGCAGGGACCCGAACCCGAGATACGGACTGAGCGTCACGGCGTCGGCCGCCAGCGGCGAACCGTCCCGCAGCCACGCGTCCGCATAGGCTGCCATCGTGGAGCCGATGTCCCCGCGCTTGGCGTCGGCGATACTGAGCACGCCGGCGTCCGAACACTCCTGCAGCAGGCGTTCCAGGACCGCCAGCCCGGCGGATCCGTGGCGTTCGTACAGCGCCACCTGTGGCTTCACGGCCGCAACCTGCTCCCCCACCGCCGCGAGGACGGTGAGGGAAAAACGTTCGAGCCCGGCGGCGTCGTCGTTCAGGCCCCACTGGGCCAGCAGTTCGGGGTGCGGATCGATGCCGACGCACAGCTGCCCGCGGCGGTCCATGGCCGCGCGCAGCCGCGCACCGAAAGCGGGACGTTCCTCAGGCACCGGCTGCCTTCAACCGGGCGGCGTGTTCCTGCAGGGAAGTCACGTCCCATTCGTAGGAGCGCATCGCGTCGATCGCCTGCACGGCGGCACCGAACTCGGAGACGGTGGTGACCACCGGGCAGCCGATGGACGTTGCCGCGGCCCGGATTTCGTATCCGTCGCCGCGGGCCTGGCCGCCGGAAGGCGTGTTGACCACCAGGTTGATCTCGCCGGCGGTGATCAGGTCCACGACGGTCCCTTCGCCGTCCGGTCCGGCACCCTCGGCGACCTTGCGCACCACCGTGGCGGCAATGCCGTTGCGGCGCAGCACCTCGGCCGTGCCGCCGGTGGAGAGGATCTCGAAGCCGAGGTCGCTCATCCGCTTCACCGGCATGATGATCGAGCGCTTGTCCCGGTTCGCCACCGATACGAAGACCTTGCCGGCGGTGGGCAGGGCACTGTTCGCGGCGGCCTGTGACTTGGCGAAGGCGGTGTCGAAGTACTTGTCGATGCCCATGACCTCACCAGTGGACCGCATTTCCGGGCCCAGGAGAGAGTCCACCACGGTGCCCTCGGGGGTCCTGAACCGGCTGAACGGCAGCACCGCTTCCTTCACGGCCACCGGGGCGTCCAGCGGCAGGGTGGAGCCGTCGCCGACGGCGGTCAGCTTCCCGGCGGCCCGCAGCTCGGCGATGCTGGCGCCGGTGCCGATGAGAGCCGCGGCCTTGGCCAGCTGGACGCCGGTGGCCTTGGACACGAACGGCACGGTGCGGGAGGCACGCGGGTTGGCTTCGATGACGTAGAGGATGTCCGAGGCCAGGGCGAACTGGATGTTGATCAGCCCGCGGACGCCGACGCCGGCGGCGATCACCCGGGTGGCCTCGCGGACCCGGTCGATCACGTCGGTGCCGAAGGTGATGGGCGGCAGCACGCAGGCGGAGTCGCCCGAATGGATGCCGGCCTCCTCGATGTGCTCCATGATTCCGCCCACGTAGAGGTCGGTGCCGTCGAAGAGCGCGTCGACGTCGATCTCGATGGCGTCTTCAAGGAACCGGTCCACCAGGACGGGGTGGTCCGGGGTGATCTCGGTGGCGTTGGTGATGTAGCGGGAGAGGTTCGCTTCGTCATAGACGATCTCCATGCCGCGGCCGCCCAGGACATAGGACGGGCGGACCAGGACGGGGTAGCCGATCTCGTCCGCCACCCGCTTGGCGTCCTCGAAGGACACGGCCGTGCCGTTCTTGGGGGCGGTGAGCCCGCCCTCGTCCAGCACCTGCTGGAACGCACCGCGGTGTTCGGCCAGGTCGATTGCGGCGGGTGAGGTGCCCAGGATGGGCACTCCGGCGTCGGCCAGGGCCTGTGCCAGCTTCAGCGGCGTCTGCCCGCCGAGCTGGACGAAAACACCCAGGACGCCGCCGGTGCGCTGCTCCGCGGCGATGACCTCCAGGACATCCTCCAGGGTCAGCGGCTCGAAGTAGAGCCGGTCGGAGATGTCGTAGTCGGTGGACACGGTTTCCGGGTTGCAGTTGATCATCACGGTCTCGTGGCCGGCTTCGCGCAGTGCCATGGTCGCGTGGACGCAGGAGTAGTCGAACTCGATGCCCTGCCCGATCCGGTTCGGCCCGGAGCCGAGGATGATGATGGACGGCTTGGCATGCTCGGCCACCTCGTCCTCCTCGTCATAGGAGGAGTAGTGGTACGGCGTGTACGCGGCGAATTCCGCGGCGCAGGTGTCCACGGTCTTGAAGACCGGGCGTACGTTCAGGGCGTGCCGGACGCCGCGCACCACTGCTTCGGGGGTGTTGGTCAGCGCGCCGATCTGCTCGTCGGAGAAGCCGTGCCGCTTGGCCAGGCGCAGGATGTCCTCGTTGACCGACGGCGTGGCACGGATCTGCTCGGCGGTTTCGTTGATCAGCACCAGCTGGTCCAGGTACCAGGGGTCGATGCCGGTGGCTTCGAAGAGCTCCTCGATGGAGGCACCGCCCAGCAGCGCCTGCTGCACCTGCTGCAGCCGGGCGGTGGTGGGCCGCCGCGACGCCTCAATGAGTCCGGGCACGTCGGCTGCGTCCACCGGGTCGAAGGACAGCGAGGCGCCCTTCTGCTCCAGGGAACGCAGTGCCTTCTGCAGGGCTTCGGTGAAGTTGCGGCCGATCGCCATGGCCTCGCCTACGGACTTCATGGTGGTGGTCAGCGTGGGATCCGCGGCCGGGAACTTCTCGAAAGCGAACCGCGGGACCTTCACCACGACGTAGTCGAGGGTGGGCTCGAACGACGCCGGCGTCTTCTTGGTGATGTCGTTCGGAATCTCGTCCAGGGTGTAGCCGAGGGAAAGCTTCGTGGCGATCTTGGCGATGGCGAAGCCGGTGGCCTTGGACGCCAGCGCCGAGGAGCGGGAGACGCGCGGGTTCATTTCAATGACCACCACGCGGCCGGTGTCCGGCTCGATGGCGAACTGGATGTTGCAGCCCCCGGTGTCCACGCCTACCTCGCGGATGACGGCGATCGCGATGTTGCGCAGCTTCTGGTACTCGCGGTCGGTCAGGGTCATGGCGGGAGCCACGGTGATGGAGTCTCCGGTGTGCACGCCCACCGGATCGAAGTTCTCGATGGAACAGACGACAACCACGTTGTCGTTCTTATCCCGCATCATCTCCAGTTCGTATTCCTTCCAACCCAGGATGCTCTCTTCAAGCAGAACCTCGGAGGTGGGGCTGTACTGGATGCCGGCCCCGGCAATGCGGCGCAGGTCCTCGGCGTTGTAAGCCAGGCCGGAGCCGAGCCCGCCCATGGTGAAGGAAGGCCGGACCACCATCGGGTAGCCCAGTTTGTCGGCCGCGGCGAAGGCCTCATCCATGCTGTGCACGATGATCGACTTCGCAGATTCGGCACCGCAGCGCTCGACGACGCCCTTGAACTTCTCGCGGTCCTCGCCGAGTTCGATCGCGGCGATGTTCGCGCCGATCAGTTCCACGTTGTACTTCTCCAGCGCGCCGCTCTTGTCCAGGGCGATGGCGGTGTTCAGGGCCGTCTGCCCGCCGAGGGTGGGCAGGATCGCGTCGGGCCGTTCCTTGGCGATGATCTTCTCGACCATCTCCGGGGTGATCGGTTCCACGTACGTGGCGTCGGCGAACTCCGGGTCGGTCATGATGGTGGCCGGGTTGGAGTTCACGAGGATGACCCGCAGGCCCTCCTCCTTGAGCACCCGCAGGGCCTGCGTGCCGGAGTAGTCGAATTCCGCGGCCTGGCCGATGACGATCGGGCCGGAGCCGATGACCAGGACGGACTTGAGGTCGGTTCTGCGGGGCATTAGATGCTTTCCTTGCTCTTGCTGGCTGCCATAAGCTCGACGAAGCGGTCAAAGAGGTACGCGGAGTCGTGCGGTCCGGCGGCAGCCTCGGGGTGGTACTGGACCGAGAAGGCGGGGAGGTCGAGGCAGGCGAGGCCCTCGACGACGTCGTCGTTCAGGCTGACGTGGCTGACCTCCACCCGGCCGTAGCGGGCTTCCGGTGCAGTGACGGGGCCGTCCAGCGGGGCGTCGACGGCGAATCCGTGGTTCTGGCTGGTGATTTCCACCTTGCCGGTCCGCCGGTCCAGGACGGGCTGGTTGATCCCGCGGTGCCCGTAGCGCAGCTTGTAGGTGCCGAAGCCCAGGGCACGCCCGAGGATCTGGTTGCCGAAGCAGATCCCGAAGAACGGAATGCGGGCATCCAGCACTTCGCGCAGCAGGTCCACCTGGACATCGGCGGTGGCCGGGTCGCCGGGGCCGTTGGACATAAACACGCCGTCGGCGCCCAGGGCTTTGATGTCCTCGAAGGTGGAGGCGGCGGGCAGCACGTAGGTGCGGATGCCGCGCTCGGCCAGGCGCACCGGGGTCATGGATTTGATGCCTAGGTCGATGGCGGCAACGGTGAACAGCGGGTCGCCGGCCCAGCCGTGGTCTGCCGGGTCAATGAGGTAGGTTTCGTCCACGCTGACCTCTTCGGCCAGCCGTGCGCCCTCCATACCCTGCTGGGCACGGACCTCGGCGAGCAGTTCGCTGTCGGGGCGTTCGGCGTCGGACCCGGAGAAAATCCCGGCCTTCATGGCCCCGCGTTCGCGCAGGTGCCGGGTCACGGCGCGGGTGTCGACGCCGGAGATGCCGACGACGCCCTGTTCCGCCAGCTGCTCGTCCAGGGTGGATTCGGAACGCCAGCTCGAGGGGCGGCGGGCGGCGTCGCGCACAATGTACCCGGCCACCCAGATCCGCCGGGACTCGGCGTCGTCGCCGTTGACTCCGGTGTTGCCGATATGCGGAGCCGTCTGGACCACGAGCTGCCGGGCATAGGAGGGGTCGGTGATGGTCTCCTGGTAGCCGGTCATGCCGGTGGCAAAGACCGCTTCGCCCAGGGCCGTTCCCTGCGCACCGTAGGCCCGCCCGCGGAAGGTGCGGCCGTCTTCCAGCATGAGGACGGCGGGCGTGGGGTTGATGGTTTCGTGAACTGTCACAGTTGTTCCTCGCTAGGGGTGGCCGATTCCGGCAGAAGTTCGGTAATGGCGCGGACAAGGGGAGTCTTCTCATCCGAGGAGCGGGTACGGAAGCCGGTATCCACGCGCTTGGGGCCCAGCTGCCAGGTCACAATGACCAATCCGTCCTTTTCAACGAATTTTCCGGCTATGCCGCGCTCCAGGCGGACGCCGTGCAGGTCCTGCCGCGGAATCCAGAGGTCGTCGGCACCGGAACGGGCAAACAGCACGCCTTCGGGGAAAACCGCCGCGGTGGCGTTGGACTTTACGCCCAGGCCGTAGAGTGCCACGCGGTCCAGCCAGTCACCGGCGGTGGTGGTGGCGACGTATTGGCCCAGTGCCTGGAAGCCCGGATCGGAGAGTTCGTCCGGCAGGGGCAGGGGGCGGGGCGTGTCCTGCTGGCGGCGTCGTCGGCCGCGCCAGCCCAGGGCGAACAGGCCCAGGACCACGACGATAAGGGCGGCCAGGCCCAGGAAGAAAAAGACCAGTTCCATCAGGATTCCTTTGCGGCAGCGGGGTGGGGCGTGTTCAGTCTGCCGTTCAGGACGGTGGGGTGGCCGGCGTAGAAAACCGCTTCGACTCCACCGGGCAGTTCCAGTCCGGCAAACGGACTGTTGCGTCCCTTGCTAGCCATCTTAGAAGGGTCGACCCTCCTTCGCGCAGACGGGTCCACCAATATGACGTTGGCCGGTTCGCCGGCGGCAAGGGGCCTGCCTTGGCCCGCCACCCGGCCGATCAGCGCAGGGGTGGAAGAGGTGACCCGGGCGAAACCTGCCCAGTCCATCAGCCCCGTGTCGATCATGGCGTGCTGCACCACGGACAGCGCGGTCTCCAGGCCGGTCATGCCCATGGCCGCCGTCGCCCACTCGCCTTCTTTGTGTTCGCTGGGATGCGGGGCGTGATCGGTGCCGACGATATCGATGGTGCCGTCGGCGAGGCCGCGGCGGACCGCCTGCACATCCGCTTCGGTGCGCAGGGGCGGGTTCACCTTGTAGACCGGATCGTAGGTGCGGACCAGTTCGTCGGTGAGCAGCAGATGGTGGGGGGTAACCTCGGCGGTAACCCGGATGCCGCGTTCCTTGGCCCACCGGATGATTTCCACCGACCCGGCGGTGGACAGGTGGCAGACATGCAGGCGGGAGCCCGTGTGCCGTGCCAGCAGGACGTCGCGGGCGATGATGGATTCCTCGGCGACGGCGGGCCAGCCGGCCAGTCCGAGGACGGCGCTGACTTCGCCTTCGTTCATCTGTGCCCCCTCGGTGAGGCGGGGCTCCTGCGCGTGCTGGGCAACGACGCCGTCGAACGCCTTCACATATTCCAGCGCACGGCGCATCAGCACCGGGTCCGAAACGCACTTGCCATCGTCGGAAAACACCCGCACCCGGGCCCGGGAGTCGGCCATCGCGCCGAGTTCCGCCAGCTGCCGGCCTTCCAGGCCTACCGTGACCGCCCCCACGGGACGCACGTCCACCCAGCCGGCCCGCTCCCCCAGGCTGAGGACCTGTTCCACCACGCCGGCGGTGTCTGCAACCGGCATGCTGTTGGCCATGGCGTGTACGGCGGTGAAGCCGCCGAGTGCTGCGGCACGGGTGCCGGTCTCTACGGTTTCGGCGTCTTCCCGGCCGGGTTCGCGCAGGTGCGTGTGCAGGTCCACCATGCCGGGCAGGGCGATCAGGCCCTCCGCCTCGACCACGGCGGCGCCGGGAGGCACCGGCAGTTCAGGGGCGACGGCGGTGATGGTGCCGTCTTCGATACGGATATCCGCACGTTCGGTGCCGAGCAGTGACGCTCCGCGGATCAGATAGGTGCCGGTAGTGCTCATCGGGGCTGCTCCTGCTGGGTACGGGGGGTGCTGTTCTCTCCGGAGAGCAGCAGGTAAAGGGCGGCCATCCGCACCGAAACGCCGTTGCGGACCTGGTCCAGGACGGTCGAGCGGGGCGAATCAGCGGCACGGGCGGAAATTTCCAGCCCGCGGTTCATCGGACCGGGGTGCATGATGATGGTGTCCGTCAGGCCCAGGGTGTCCAGCCGGTCGAGGCGGACGTCGTCCAGGCCCCAGCGGCGGGAATACTCGCGGACGGAGGGGAAGAAGGCAGAGTGCATCCGTTCCCCCTGCACCCGCAGCATCATGACGGCATCCGGCCGGGTCGCCAGTGCCTCGTCCAGGTCGTAACTGACGGTGCAGGGCCAGGATTCGACGCCGAACGGCAGCAGCGTGGGCGGTGCAACCAGGGTGACCTCCGCGCCCAGTGTCCGAAGCAGCCACAGATCCGAGCGGGCGACCCGCGAATGCAGCACGTCCCCGGCAATCACCACCTTCATTCCGGCCAGGTCGGTGCCGGTGGATTCCGTACCGTGCAGCCGCGCCCAGTGCCGTCGCATGGTGAAGGCATCCAGCAGCGCCTGGGTGGGGTGTTCGTGCGTGCCGTCCCCGGCGTTGAGAACTGCGGCATCTATCCAGCCCGAGGACGCCAGCCGCGCCGGCGCGCCGGAGGAACCGTGCCGGATCACTACGGCGTCGGCGCCCATGGCAGCCAGCGTCTGTGCAGTGTCCTTCAGTGATTCGCCCTTGGAGACCGACGATCCCTTGGCGGAGAAATTGATGACGTCGGCGGACAGCCGTTTCGCGGCCGCCTCAAAGGAGATGCGTGTGCGGGTGGAGTCCTCGAAGAAGAGGTTCACCACGGTGCGCCCGCGCAGGGCCGGAAGCTTCTTTACTTCCCGTTCCCCTACTGCGGCCATCTGCTCGGCCGTATCCAGGATGGCCAGGGCGTCGGACCGGCTGAGGTCCAGCGTGGACAGGAGGTGCCTCATGCAGTGCCCTCGATGACCACTTCGTCTGTGGCCGCTTCACCCGTGGCCGCGCTGTCGCTTTCGGCCAGCCGGACCCGGACCTGTTCGATGGATGCGGTGGGCAGGTTCTTGCCCACATGGTCTGCCCGGATGGGTAGTTCGCGGTGGCCGCGGTCCACGAGCACTGCCAGCCGGACGATGCGCGGCCGGCCGAGGTCCACGAGGGCATCGAGCGCGGAACGGATGGTGCGGCCGGAATACAGGACGTCGTCCACCAGCACCACCACTTTGTCGTCAATCCCGGTGACCGGGACGCGGGTGGCGTAGGGCGGCCGGGTGGGCCTGCGGGCGAGGTCGTCACGGAACATGGTGACGTCGAGCTGGCCGGTGATGGCAGCGGGATCGACGCCGGGAGCCGCCGCCGCGATCTTGGCGGCCAGGCGCTGGGCCAGCGGATAACCGCGGCGCGGGATCCCCATCAGGACCAGGTCTTCGGGACCTTTGTTGGCCTCGAGGATCTCGTAGGCAATACGCGTCAGGGCGCGGTCGATGTCAGCTGAAGACAAAACAGTACGGCTGGAAAGAGCATCTTTGGCCGTCATATTCGCTTCCTCCTTCCCCGCCTCACAGGACGGAATTTAAAGGTTGAATGCGGCACCAAGCTATCACAGGCCACGCCGCCGCCCGTTGTGTGTGACGGGATATGCCGCGGTGGAACTATCCTGTCTGCTATGAGCAGGCCCAGCGCATGAGCGCACCCGGTATCTACCCTGACCAGCAGCATCCCGCCCCTCCGGGCTACGGCGCTGCCGACGGCGCCGCACCTGTCCAGCCGTTCTGGTCCCCTCCTGCACCACGCCGGGACAAGGGCCTGGCAGCCACCGTGGTGCTGATTGCGCTCTCCTCCGTGGCCCTGGCCTGGGTGGGCATGTACCTTCTCGACGGCCTCGGCCCGCCGGCCTTCATTTTCTGCGGGCTCCTGGCGCTGGTTCCCCTGGGCATCTGCGTGCTGGGTATCTGGTGGGTGGACCGGTGGGAGCCGGAACCGCGAAGCAGCCTGGTTTTCTCGTTCCTGTGGGGTGCCGGGGTTTCGGTGGCCATCGCCCTGGTGGTTGGCCCGTACTTCACGTTTGCCCTGCTGGAGCTGGTCCCCTACGGCTCGGCGGACCTGCTGGGCGCCGTGGTCCAGGCTCCCGTAGTGGAGGAAATCGCCAAGGGCCTGGGCATCCTCCTGCTGCTGCTGGTCCGCCGGCGGATCTTTGACGGGCCGGTGGACGGCATCGTGTTTGCGGCTGCCGTGGCAGCGGGGTTCGCCTTCACGGAAAACATCCTCTATTTCGGGGCAGCGCTGCGGACAGCCGGGCCCGAGACGGTGTACGAGCTCGGGTTTATTTTCATCCTCCGCGGGCTGCTCTCCCCCTTTGCGCATGTCCTGTTCACCGCCTGCACCGGGCTCGCCCTGGGCCTGGCGGCGCGGCGTGCGGGCAACGCCTGGATCCTGCCGGCCTTCGCCATCGGATTGATTCCGGCCATTCTGGGGCACATGCTGTGGAACGGCGGTCCCGCGTTGTTTTTCGGGGACTTCTTCCTCTTCTACTTCCTGCTCCAGGTTCCGTTCTTCGGCGCGGCGGTCACCGGGGTATGGCTGCTGCGCCGCGCGGAGCAGCGCCTGACCCTGCAACGGCTTTCCGAATACGCAGCGGCGGGCTGGTTCACCCCCGCAGAAGTGCGGATGCTGGCCACCGGCGCCGGCCGCCGCCAGGCAATGGGCTGGGCACGGGCCACCGGGGCGGCACCGCACATGAAGGAGTTCATCCGGCGTGCCACCCGCCTGGCCTTGACCCGGCAGCAGATAGCCTCCGGCCGGGATGTCAGCGCCAATATGGAGTACGAGCGGACCCTGCTGGGGGAACTCACCGGCATCCGGACCACTATGCTGGCCGGGCAGGCGCTGCAGGCCAGGTGAAACGGCTGGAAACGCAGAAAAGACCGGCCCCGCGGGGCCGGTCTTTTCTGGATGCTTGGATCCTGCCTAGGCCAGCAGGGAGGGCTTCAGTTCCTGCAGCCGTCCGAGCAGGCCGTTGATGAAGGCCGGGGATTCGTCCGTGGAGAGCGCTTTCGCCAATTCCACGGCTTCGCTGATGGCCACCTTGTCGGGAACGTCGTCGTTGTAGAGAAGTTCCCAAGTGCCCAGGCGGAGGATGATGCGGTCCACCGAAGGCATGCGATCAAGCGTCCAGCCCTGCGAATACGTGCTCAGGAACTCATCGATCTGCTCCTGCATCGCAACCACGCCTTCCACCAGGTCCATGGTGTAGGGGTTGATGGTCTGGTCGGTCTTTTCGCGGCGGGCCCGAATGGCATCGAAGGCAGAAACCGAACGCTGTTCGGCTTCGAAAAGGACCTCCAGTGCCCGGGTCCGTGCTTTACTGCGTGCACTCACTCGTTAACGCGTCCCAGGTAGTCGCCGGTGCGGGTGTCGACCTTGACCTTTGTGCCCTGCTCCAGGAACAGGGGCACCTGGATCTCGTAGCCGGTCTCGATGGTGGCGGGCTTGGTGCCGCCGGTGGAGCGGTCGCCCTGCAGGCCCGGCTCGGTGTACGTGATCTCCATGGTGACCGACGGCGGCAGCTCGATGTACAGCGGCGAACCCTCGTGGATCGCGATGGTGACCATCATGGACTCCATCATGAAGTTCGCGTTGTCACCGACAATCTTGCCGGGGACCGTGAGCTGGTCGAAGTCGGAGGTGTCCATGAAGACGTAGTCTTCGCCGTCCTGGTACAGGTACTGGTAGTCGCGGCGGTCCACCGTGGCGGTCTCGACCTTGATGCCGGCGTTGAACGTCTTGTCCACTACCTTGCCCGAAGTCACGTTGCGCATCTTGGTACGGACGAACGCACCACCCTTGCCCGGCTTCACGTGCTGGAACTCGATGATGCTCCAGAGGTTGCCTTCAAGCTTCAGCACGGTGCCGTTCTTGATGTCGTTGGTCGTCGCCACAGTTTCTCTTCCGTTGTCCGTCTAGATATTGTTCGTCAGTCGTTAGTCAAAGTGCGTTTTATTCAAGTCCGTCGACTATTCTACCCGCTCGCGCGGAACCTACAGGCTGAGGCGGATTCCGCCCTGCGGCTCGGAGGCAATCTCCTGGTAGGCCGCGAACAGCAGCGAGGTATCCGGCACCTCCAGCATGGACGGTTTGGCCAGTCCGTCCAGCACCACGAAGCGCAGCAGGTCCCCGCGGGACTTCTTGTCCCGGCGCATGCCGTCCAGCAGGGCGGACCAGCGGTCCTTGCGGTAGGTCACGGGCAGCCCCAGCGAGGAGAGGATCTCCTTGTGCCGGTCCGCGGTGGCGTCATCCAGCCGGCCCACCGTCCGTCCCAGTTCCGCAGCGAAGACCAGGCCGACGGACACTGCCGCGCCGTGCCGCCACTGGTAGCGTTCCGCCAGCTCGATGGAGTGGCCCAGGGTGTGCCCGTAGTTCAGGAATTCCCGCCGGCCGGATTCGCGCAGGTCCGAGGAGACAATCTCGGCCTTGACCCCGATGGAGCGTTCCACCAGTTCGCGGACGACGTCGGAAGCGCCGTCGGCCACTGCCTCCGGGTTCGCTTCGATCAGGTCCAGGATGGCGGGGTCGGCGATGAACCCGCATTTGATGACCTCGGCCATGCCGCTGAGCAGCTCGTTCTTGGGCAGGGTGGACAGGGCGTCCAGGTCGGCCAGGACCCCGGCGGGCGGATGGAAGGCGCCCACGAGGTTCT
Source organism: Arthrobacter sp. zg-Y844 (assembly GCF_024385465.1). Taxonomy (GTDB): domain Bacteria; phylum Actinomycetota; class Actinomycetes; order Actinomycetales; family Micrococcaceae; genus Arthrobacter_B. The sequence continues at coordinate 260,433 of NZ_JANFLS010000002.1, read as the reverse complement.
TGCCTTCAGCCGTGTTGATGGCGGTCTTGCCGCCCACGGCCGCGTCCACCATGCCCAGCAGGGACGTGGGGATGTGCACCACTTTGATGCCGCGCAGCCAAGTGGCGGCCACGAAGCCGGCCACGTCGGTGACCGCCCCGCCGCCGACGGCGACGATGGCATCGGACCGGGTGAAATCGTTCTGGCCCAGGACCTGCCAGCAGAAGGACGCCACCTGGATGTGCTTGCCCTCTTCGGCGTCCGGGATTTCCGCGGTGACGGCGGTCAGGCCCGTGGCGGCGAGTTCATCGCGTACGGTATCGCCGGTGGTGCGCAGGGCGCGCGGGTGGATCACCAGGACGCGGCGCACGCGCTCACCGAGCATGTCCGGCAGCCGGCCAAGCAGGCCGTTGCCTACGACGACGTCGTAGTTCTCGGCGGGGTTGGTGCCGGTCACCGGGATGATCGTGGGGTCGGAGGGCATCTAGTCTTCTCCTTTGATGAGGACGGAAGTCAGCCGGTCAATAATGGCCGGAACAGTAAGTCCCCTGGTGTCAATGGTGATGTCGGCCAGGGATTCGTATATGGGGCGGCGGATGTCCGCCAGCTCCTGCCAGCGCCGGACGGGGTCCGGTGCGAGCAGTGGACGGTGGCCTGCACGGGTGATCCGTGGAAGCACGGTGGCAAGGTCCGTATCCAGAAACACTACAGTGGCGCGGCCGAGCAGTTGCTGGGTCCCCGAGTCCAGCACCGCGCCCCCGCCCAGTGAAATCACCGTGGGCACCCGGGCCTCAAGGGCCGCGGCAACGGCCCGCGCTTCAACCTCGCGGAAATAGTGCTCGCCGTAGGCACTGAAAATGCCGGCAATGGGCCCGTACCGTGCCACGACGGCCTCGTCCGTGTCCAGGAAGGGCATCCCGTGGCGGGCGGCGAACCCGCGTCCGACGACGGACTTCCCGGCGGCCATAAAGCCCATCAGGACCAGGTGCCGATCGAGCCCGCTGGACCTGCCGCTCCTAGGAGACATCGGTACCGGCGGATTCCAGCGGCTGCGGGATGGCGGCCAGGTAGGCGTGCAGGTTCCGTGCGGTTTCGGGCACGGAATCGCCGCCGAACTTCTCAATCACGGCTTCGGCCAGGACCAGCGCCACCATGGCTTCGGCAACCACACCGGCAGCGGGGACCGCGCAGACATCCGAACGCTGGTGGTGGGCCCGGGCCGGTGCGGAGGTACTCACGTCAACGGTGCGCAGTGCCCGCGGCACGGTGGCAATGGGTTTCATTGCGGCGCGTACCCGCAGCAGTTCGCCGATGCTCATGCCGCCTTCAATGCCTCCGGCGCGGTTGCCGGAGCGGACCACCCGGCCCTCGGCATCCTGCAGGATTTCGTCGTGGGCGGCGGAGCCGCGGCGGGTGGCAGTCAGGAAACCGTCCCCTACTTCCACGCCCTTGATGGCCTGGATGCCCATCAGGGCACCGGCGATCCGGGCGTCCAGCCGTCGGTCCCAATGAACGTAGCTGCCCAGTCCCGGCGGCAGTCCGTAGGCCAGCACCTCCACCACTCCCCCGAGCGTCTCGCCCTCCTTATGGGCGGCATCGACCTCAGCCACCATGGCGGCCGAGACGCCTGCATCGAAGCAGCGCATCGGATCGGCGTCGAGCGCGTCGACGTCGGCCGGGAGCGGCAACGCCGAGTCGCCGGGCGCCATCACGCCGGCAATACCCACGGTGTGGCTGACCAGCTCAATGCCCAGCTGCTTCAGGAACGCGGAGGCCACGGCACCAAGCGCCACGCGGGTGGCGGTTTCCCTTGCGCTGGCGCGTTCCAGGACAGGACGGGCTTCGTCAAAACCGTACTTCTGCATGCCGGTGAAATCAGCATGCCCCGGACGGGGACGGGTGAGGGGCGCGTTGCGTGCAGAGTCGGCCAGGACTGCCGGGTCCACCGGATCGGCAGCCATCACCTGTTCCCACTTGGGCCACTCGGTGTTGCCGATCTCGATGGCGACGGGGCCGCCCTGGGTCTTGCCGTGGCGGACGCCGCCCAGGATGCGCACGGCATCCTGTTCAAATTTCATCCGCGCACCGCGGCCGTAACCGAGGCGGCGGCGGGCCAGAGCCGCGGAGATGAGGGTGCTGTCCACCTCCACTCCGGCAGGGACACCTTCAACAATTCCAACCAATGCAGGGCCATGGGACTCACCGGCGGTCAACCAACGCAACATGCTTTCAATACTGCCATGCCCGGCGGGGGCGTTCAGCGCCGCGGTATTCGCACGGCGTCACACATGGCGTTTATGACGCCGGGTTCATCGAAGAACGCGTCCGCAGTAAACAGCTTTACCTGCTCCACGGCCTGGTAGAGCAGCATCTCGATGCCCGGCACCACCGTTCCGCCGAACCCGGACCAGACGGACGCGATCCGGCTTGGCCAGGGGTCGTACGCGGCATCCAGGAGGATGGCGTCCTGCCGGACTTCGGAGATTGCGTCCGCGAGGCCGTCGGCGCCGTGCGGCGGGAGGGTGCAGATGACGACGTCGGCTGCCGCGCAGGCGGCGGCTGCCTCCTCCCACGGGCGCGGGTGTACGGCAACGCCGGTTGCGCGGCCTGCCTCCAGCACCCCTGCCTGTCCGGGGGCGGGTACCGGGAAGCGGCGGGCGCAGACTACCGTTTCGGCCGGGTCCAGCCGGGCCAGTGCCGCAACAGCGGCGCACGCGGTTCCGCCTGCGCCAAGCACCACGGCGCGCGCTCCGGAACCGATTCCGGCGTACCGCAGCGCGCCGACAATGCCGGCCACATCGGTGTTGTGGCCGGTCAGGACCGTGCGGGAGCCTGTCCGGGAGAAGGTCACGGTGTTCAGCACCCCGAGGGCCTTCACCAGCGGCTCGACCTCGTCCATCTGCGCCGCCATGACGGCCTTCAGCGGCATAGTGACGGACAGACCGGTCCAGCCCGCCTGCCCCCGGAGGGAGGCCGCGAATCCCGCGGCCTCCTCAACACGGAGGTCTATTGCCTCGTAGCTGCAGTCGAACCCCAGATGGTTGTACGCAGCCCGGTGCAGCCGGGGTGACCGGGAATGGCTGATCGGATGCCCCAGCACGGCTGCGCGCCGCGGGGCGCTATCCACCGCTAACCACACCGCCCGGCTTTTTGGGTACTGCACCAGTTCTGGTATTCCTCGACGTACTTGGCGTGCTCGGCGAGGGTGGAGGAGAACTTGGTTTCGCCGCTGTCCAGGTTGACGGTGACCCAGTAGTAGTACGGGACGTCATCCGGGTTGGCCGCTGCCTCAATGGCCTCCCGGCTCGGGGAACCGATGGGACCGACGGGCAGGCCGGGGTTGGCGTAGGTGTTGTACGGGTTGGATTTGTCCGCCTTTTCCTCCGCGGTGAGTTCATAGCTCTTGCGGTTCAGGCCGTAGGTCACCGTGGCATCGGACTGGATCAGCCCGTTGGTTTCCTTGTTGTCCGGGCCCAGCCGGTTCTCGATGGAACCGGCGACGGCGCCGTAGTCAGCCTCCCCGGCCTCGGCCTGGATGATGCTGGCCTTGGTCAGGATCCGGTACTGCTCGGCGGGATCGGTAATACCGGCCGCTTCGAGTTCAGCGAACGTGTTATCCACCATCTCGGTGATGATCTCGGTGGCGTCCTTTTCGACGTCGAACCGGTATTCGCCCGGATGCAGGTAGCCCTCAAGGCTTACGGCTTCCTCCGGCAGGCCGAACTGCTGCGGGTCCGCGGCCAAGGCCTGGAACTCCGAAAGCGGGATCCGGGTCGAGGTGTTCAGGACTTCGAAGACCTCGCCCTGGCGCAGGTCGCGTGCCACTGCCGCGTAATGCACCTGGCTGCCGCCGTCCCCGAGCAGGGCATCCACGGCGGCGGAGGAGGACATCTGGTATTTCATTTCGTACGTGCCGGGCTGGATTTCCCGTCCGTCAGACTGGGCGGTAAAGGCGTTGACGAATTCCTTGGACGTGGCGACGATGTCTTCGGCTTCGAGCTTTCCGCCGATCAGCAGCGGGCCGTCACCTTCTGCCACGGTGAACGCCACGGTGCCGTTGCCTGCACCCTCGTAGTCCTGGATCTCGTTCATGCCCAGCAGGTCCCGGAGGAACATGATGAGGCCGAAAATCACGCCTGCAAACACGGCCAGCACGGTGATCATGATGATGGTGCGGCGACGGCGGCGGCGCTGCTTTTCACGGCTCGGCCGTTGGCTCCTGCGGCTGGGAAGCTCCGAGGGCTCCTCGAAGAACACGCCCACGGGGAGAGGACTGCCGCCCTCCCGGGGCCTGCGGTCAGGCTCCGCCATGGCCGGGTACTCGGGATATCTGTGGCTCACGGCGTATTACCGCTTTCGCGCTCGATGTCCTGCGAAATTTCGAACTCCTCGGTCGGGGCCGGCATCCCGCCGCTTTCGCGGCGCGGCCGGCGCAGTGTAACCAGCTCCCCTACGTCCCGGTTCTGGGATCGTTGTGTGTCAATAGCCTGCTGCAGAATAGCCACTGCAGCCGCTTGATCAACCACTGTACGGTGATTCCGGCTGTTCATTCCAGCTTCGCGCAGGTTACGGTGCGCGGAGACCGTGGTCAGGCGTTCGTCCACCAGCCGCACCTGCTGTTCCTGGCCGGCGTCGGCCAGGGCCCGGACCAGCGCCTGCGCGTAGTCCCGGGCCATCTGGGTGGAGGCGGTTTCGCCGCCGCCCAGGCTGCGGGGCAGGCCGACAAACACTTCGACGGCACCCCGCTCCGCAGCTTCCCGGACCACCACGCGGATGTCGCTGTTTTTCTTCGCGTCCCGCTTCAGCGTCCTGACCGGCATGGCCAGGACGCCGTCGGGGTCGCTGGCTGCGAGGCCGACCCGAACCAGGCCGACGTCGACACCCAGCTTCACCCCGCGCAGACCACTCAAGTCAGCTCCGCCCGGCCACGGCTTCGCGGATCGCCGTGAGGGCATCTCCGATCCTGCCTGCATCGGAGCCGCCGCCCTGGGCGACGTCGTCCTTGCCGCCGCCGCCGCCGCCGAGCACGCCGGCAGCAACCTTGACGAGGGCACCGGCCTTGACGCCGGCACCGCGGGCACCTTCGTTGGTGGCAACAATCACCACGGGACGGTTGTTGGAGACACCGGCGACAGCCACCGCTGCGGGTTCGCTGCCCAGGCGGGAACGCAGGTCGAGGGCCAAGGTGCGCAGGTCATCCGCTCCCCCGACCTCGCCGGCGTTGTGGGCCAGGAGCCGGACGCCGTCTACGTCCACTGCGGTGCCTACGAGGGCAGCGGCGGAAGCGGCCAGCTGCTCGCGGCGCAGCTTTTCGAGTTCCTTCTCGGTGGACTTCAGCTTGGCCAGGGTGGCAGCGAGGCGGTCCGGCAGCTGCACCGAAGGGACCTTGAGCATCTCGGAGAGCTCATTCACCAGTGCCCGCTCGGCGGCGAGGTGGCGGAAGGCGTCCATACCCACGAAGGCTTCGACCCGGCGGTTGCCGGATCCGACGGACTGTTCGCCCAGCAGGGTCAGGCTGCCGATGCGGGAAGTCGAGGCCACGTGGGTGCCGCCGCAGAGTTCGCGGGACCAGTCGCCGTTCATTTCCACGACCCGCACGGTGTCACCGTAGGCTTCGCCGAACAGTGCGGTGGCGCCCAGTGCCTTGGCGTCCGCCAGGGACATGATCTTGGTCTCTACCTGGTAGTTGCTGCGGATCGCGAGGTTGGAGACCTCTTCGATTTCGGATTTCGCGGCGTCGGAGAGGCCTTCGCCCCAGGAGAAGTCGAAGCGCAGGTAGCCGGCCTTGTTGAAGGAGCCGCGCTGCAGCGCTTCCGGGCCGAGGATCTGGTGCAGGGCCGCGTGCACGATGTGCGTGCCGGAGTGCGCCTGCTCAGCCTCGTGTCGGCGCTGGGCGTCGACGGCGGCCAGCACATTGGCGCCGGCGGCGATCTCGCCTTCGCGGACAATCGCCTTGTGCACGCTCAACCCCTTGACCGGACGCTGGACGTCCTGCACCTCGAGGACGAAGCCGTCACCGGTGATGAGGCCGGTATCGGCGGCCTGCCCGCCCGCTTCGGCGTAGAACGGCGTGGAGTCCAGCACCAGGGAGATTTCGGAACCCTGTCCGGCGTATTCCACGCGGGAGTTCCCGGAAATGATGCCGCGGACCTTCGATTCGGTCTTCAGCTCGTCGTAGCCCGTGAATACCGTGGAACCGGCGGCCAGCAGTTCGTTGAACACCGACATATCGGCGTGCCCGTGCTTCTTCCCGCGGGCATCTGCCTGGGCGCGCTTGCGCTGCTCTGACATGAGCGAGCGGAATCCGGCCTCGTCGACCTTCAGGCCCGCTTCCTCGGCCATTTCCAGCGTGAGGTCGATGGGGAAACCGTAGGTGTCGTGCAGGGCAAACGCTTCTTCGCCGCTCAACGGAGCGCCGGCGGCCTTGGAGACCTTGACGGCCTCTTCCAGGCGCTCGGTGCCGGAGGCGATGGTGCGCAGGAACGCCTTCTCCTCGGCATAGGCGATCCGGCTGATCCGGGCGAAGTCGGCTTCAACCTCGGGGTACGTGCCCTTCATGGCATCGCGGGAGACGGGCAGCAGTTCGGGCAGCACGGCGGTGTCCACGCCCAGCAGGCGCATGGCGCGCACGGCCCGGCGGATGAGGCGGCGCAGCACGTAGCCGCGGCCTTCGTTGGACGGGCTCACGCCGTCGGAAATCAACATCAGGGCGGAGCGGATATGGTCGGCAACCACGCGCATCCGGACGTCGTCCGTGTGGTGCGGGTCCGAGGGGTTTTCGGAGCTGGTGTAGGTCTTGCCGGAGAGCTCGGCGGCCTTATCCAGCACGGGACGGACCTGGTCCGTCTCGTACATGTTCTCCACGCCCTGCAGGATCATCGCCAGACGCTCGAGGCCGAGGCCCGTGTCGATGTTCTTCTGCGGCAGTTCGCCGGCCACGTCGAAGTCCGTCTTGGAGCGCACGGCGGAGAGCTGGTACTGCATAAAGACCAGGTTCCAGATCTCGATGTAGCGCGTCTCGTCTACTGCCGGGCCGCCCTCCTGGCCGTAGGCCGGGCCGCGGTCGTAGTAGATCTCGGAGCAGGGGCCGCCCGGGCCTGCCTGTCCGGTGTTCCAGTAGTTGTCCGCCTTGCCGGTCCCGATGATGCGGTCATTCGGGATGCCGATCTTGTCCCGCCAGATGGCGCGGGCTTCGTCGTCGCGCTCGTCGCCGTCCTCGTAAACGGTGACCCAGAGCCGCTGCGGGTCCAGCCCGTAACCGCCCTTCTCGACGTCGGAGGTCAGCAGTTCCCAGGCGTAGGTGATTGCTTCTTCCTTGAAGTAGTCACCGAAGGAGAAGTTGCCTGCCATCTGGAAGAAGGTGCCGTGGCGGGCGGTCTTGCCCACTTCTTCGATGTCCGCGGTGCGGATGCACTTCTGCACGCTGGTTGCCCGGCTGTATGGAGCCTTTTCGCGGGCGGTGAGGTAAGGGATGAACGGCACCATGCCGGCCACGGTGAACAGCAGCGAGGGATCGTTGGAGACGAGCGACGCCGAGGGCACCACCGTATGTCCCTTATTGCTGAAGTAATCCAGCCAGCGGCGTGCAATCTCGTGGGACTTCATGGTGCTTCTATACCCTTCCGGTAATGGTGTTTCAGCAGGCAGGTGGGACTGCGTGCGTAATGCTGTGCTGCCAGTGACGAAGAAGTGCGGCGCTTAGCGGCGCGTGGACCTCAGGGTCTCGGCAACGTTGTCGGAGTTGTCCAGGCCCAGGGCAGCGCGCAGCTCGCCCTCACGCTGGCCCATGCCTTCACGCAGGGCTTCGGCGAAGCTCTGCACGGCACCGGCTGCGGAATCCACCGCACGGTTGATCCCCGCCTGGCTCAGGCTGGTCTTGGCCTCGGAAACCCGGCGGACGGCGATTACGCCGATGGCAACGCCAATGGACATCCAAAATACGCGCTTGATCATGGCTGGCTCCTGTAATTGTTGGTGTGCTTAGCGGCTGCGCCGGCCACGGCCGGCGGTCCTGCGGGAGGCGAGGGCGGAACGTACGCCGTAGCTGAACGCCGAGACCTTGATCAGCGGGGAACCCACGGTGGCGGCCACCAGGGAGGACAGAGCGGACAAGTTGGCCGATGCGTCCGAAACGTTCGAGGAGATGCCGTCCACCTTCTGCAGCTGCAGGTTGGTGGTGGACACCGTGGTGGTGACCTCGTCGATCAGCGGAGTGGTCTCCTCGCTGAGCGTACGGATGGCGCCGCGCATCTCGTCGAAGACCTTCCCCAGTTTCCAGACGGGAACGGCCAGCAACGCGACCAATACGGCAAACACACCGGCCGCGATCAGACCGGCTATATCTCCACCCGACATGGGACTCCTTCTTGCGCAGAAAATTCGTGGTTCGCATCGCCGTTAACGGCTCTGCCCGGAAGTCCCCGCCTGGATACGGCGAAAGACTCCGGTATGTACCTTACCTACTGCAACGCCGCGGCACTTACTTTTGCCGTGTACGCCACGAAAGGAGGAATACGGCCCCGGATAACGGAACAGCCCGCGGCACAAGGCCGCGGGCTGAACAGTAAACGGAAAAGTTTCCGTTATTAGCGTGCGTAGTATTCCACCACGAGCTGCTCTTCGCAGGTCACGGGGACTTCCGAGCGCTTCGGGCGACGCACGAGGCGTGCCTGCAGCTTGTCCAGGGAAACATCGAGGTAACCCGGAACGGCGGGCAGGACGTCGCGGTGGGCGCCGGCTGCGGCAACCTGGAACGGCGTCATGGTCTCGCTGCGCTGGTGCACGTGGATGAGCTGGCCTTCGGAAACGCGGAAGGACGGGCGGTCCACGCGGGCGCCGTCAACCATGATGTGACGGTGCACAACCAGCTGGCGGGCCTGGGCGATCGTGCGGGCAAAGCCGGCACGCAGCACGAGTGCGTCGAGACGCATTTCGAGCAGTTCGATCAGGTTTTCACCGGTCAGGCCGGCGGTACGGCGGGCTTCTTCGAAGACACGGGTCATCTGTGCTTCGCGGATGCCGTACTGGGCACGCAGACGCTGCTTTTCGCGCAGACGTACGGCGTAGTCGCTGTCCTGCTTGCGACGTGCGCGGCCGTGCTCACCCGGGGGGTAAGGCCGACGCTCGAAGTACTTTGCTGCCTTGGGGGTCAAAGCAATGCCGAGGGCGCGCGATGCGCGTGCCTGCCGGCGTGCACGTGTGTTGTTAGCCACGTTCACCTTTCACTGTTTGGCGGTTTGGCCACGGCGGTAGTACGTGCCGTGACTGCTGCGAAATATGCTGGCCTCCATTAGGGAGAGCTCCGGCCAACCGCTGCCGTCTGCTACAGCCGAGGGTGTCGAAATCGACAACCGGCTTGCCAGTCAACCATCAATGCTAACACGCACCGCAGGACCCGCCGGTCAGGAACAGGCGCTCCCGGTCAGGACTTCTCGCCCCGGATGATTCCCCGCAGCCGGTCCAGCCTGGCGGAGATGTCACGCTCCACTCCGTTGCCGGTGGGTTCGTAGTAGTTCGTTCCGACCAGGTCATCCGGCGCGTACTGCTGGCGTGCGACGCCGTGCGGTGAGTCATGCGAATAGATATACCCCTTGCCGTGCCCCAGCTGCTTCGCACCCGGGTAGTGGGCATCGCGCAGATGGGATGGAACGCCCTGCCCGCGCCCGGCCCGCACATCGGCGATGGCGGCGTTGATGCCGTTGTAGGCGGCGTTGGACTTGGGTGCGGTGGCAATATGCACCACTGCCTCGGCCAGGATGATCCGTCCTTCGGGCATGCCGATCAGCTGGACGGCCTGGGCGGCCGCGACGGCGGTCTGCAGCGCCGTCGGGTCCGCCATTCCCACGTCCTCCGATGCCGAGATGATCAGCCGCCGGGAGATGAACCGGGGGTCCTCCCCCGATTCCAGCATGCGGGCCAGGTAGTGCAGGGCGGCGTCGACGTCGGATCCCCGGAGGGACTTGATGAACGCGCTGGTGATGTCGTAGTGCTGGTCACCCGCGCGGTCGTAGCGCAGCGCCGCAACGTCCAGTGCCTCTTCCGCGTGTTTCAGGGTGACTTCAGGGATGTCGTCGCCGTCCGCTTTTTCGGAGTAGGCGACGCCGGCGGCGGCCTCGAGCGCGGTCAGGCCGCGGCGGGCGTCCCCTGCCGCCAGCCGGACCAGGTGCTCCAGCGCCTCCGCGCTAAGCGTCACCCGTCCGGCCAGTCCCCGTTCATCCTCGACGGCGCGTTGCAGCAGGGCGGCGATGTCCTCCTCGGTCAGCGGTTTCAGTGTCAGCAGCAGCGACCGGGACAGCAGCGGGGAGACCACGGAGAAGGACGGGTTCTCCGTGGTGGCGGCCATCAGGACCACCCACCGGTTTTCCACCCCGGGCAGCAGGGCATCCTGCTGGGCCTTGTTGAAGCGGTGGATCTCGTCCAGGAAGAGGATGGTGGTGACGCCGTGCAGGTCCCGGTCTGTCAGGGCCTGCTCCATGACCCGGCGGACATCCTTGACGCCGGCGGTGATGGCGGAGAGCTCCACGAACTTGCGCCCGGCGCCCCGGGCGACGACGTGTGCCAGCGTGGTCTTGCCCGTGCCGGGCGGCCCCCACAGCATGACCGAGGAGGGTCCGGCGGGGTTGCGTTCATCGGCGGAGGAAGCCAGCGTGCGCAGCGGCGAACCGGGGCCGAGCAGGTGCTGCTGTCCCACCACCTCGTCCACTGTGCGCGGGCGCATCCGGACAGCCAAGGGGCTGCGCGGCCGCACCCTCGTGCCCGGGACTGCCCCGGCGTCGTCGAACTCCGCGTCGTCGTCTCCGTCTACGCTGAACAAATCATTCCCCGGCAAACCATTCACGTTTCAAGGCTACTCGTGCCGTAACCTGAGCAGGTCCACCCCTCTTTCGTTGAAAGCAGACCCGGCCATGCCTTCCTCGCGCACCACCTATGTTTCGGCAGAACGGCTGGCCGGCTGGCTGGAACGGTTCGAAGCGGGCCAGGGCGCACTGGAGTTTGTCCCCGGGAATGAGGGCGTGCGGGTCCGTGCCGCGTCCGGCGCCGAGGCCGAACTGTTCGAACCGTGGCCTGCCGACGGCCGCCCCGGACGGGGCGCCAACGACGTCGAACGCCTGGCTTCGCTGGCCGGGCAGGCCCGGACCCTGGGCCTGGTGCTGGTCCGGCGCGGCGGCTATGCCGTGGGCGTTGCCCGGGAAGGCCGCCTGCTGGGCTCGAAGACGGGTTCGCCGAACAGCCGCCGGGCCAATGCAGCCGATGCCCTCGTGGCGACCGTCGCGGAGCAGGCAGCGGCCGTATTCAGCAGCGCCGCTCCGGAGTACCTGGTCTTCGGCGGCGACCGGATGCTGGCCGAGCAGGTGGCCGACCGGCGGGAGTTCGCCCGCTGGGCCGCGCTGCCCCGGCTGCGCCCGCTGGACGTCGCAGACCCGAAAGCAGCCGTGCTGGCGCAGGCGGCCCGGAATGCGGCGTCGGTGTTTGTCCGGATCAGCCTGCCCTAGGAACGGTTACCGCGTCCCCAGCCGTGCGACCACGGCGGCGGCAGGTTCGGGCACTGCCGAGCGGTAGCCGGTTCCGGCCCAGAGGCTGGTGCCGTGCGGATCTCCGGCGGCTGCCGCCCGTGCCCGGAGCCCCTTGGTGACCTGGTTGACCAGCGGATAGGCGGCCGGGGCATCCGGGTGTTTGGCCATGAACCGGTTGGCCAGTCCCCGGGCGGTACGGCCGGAAAAGGCCCGGGTCAGTGCGGTCTGCGTAAACTGCGGGTCCTGCAGGGCCGCCCGGTGCACGGCTGCGGTCCCGGCCTCCAGGCTCAACAGCAGCGCGGTGCCGACCTGCACGGCATCCGCCCCGGCGGCCCGCAGGGACCGGACCTGTGCAGCGGTGCTGATTCCTCCGGCGCCAATGAGCTCGACATCGTCGCTGACGGCGTCCCGGGCCGCACGCACCAGCTCATCCAACGGCTGCGCGGACGGTTCCGCCGCGGCGTCGAAGGTTCCGCGGTGACCGCCGGCCGCCGGTCCCTGCAGGCACAGCATCCGTGCACCTGCCGCAACGGCCAGCTCGGCTTCCCGTGCAGTGGTCACGGTGACGGCGACGGCGGTGCCTGCGTCCCGGAGCGCAGTAATAACGTCTGCGCCGGGCAGGCCGAAGGTAAAGGACGCCACGGGTACCTGCAGGCGGAGGACCAGTTCGAGCTTGGCATCCCACCCGTCGTCGTCCTCCGGGTCCGGCAGCGGCAGCAGCTCCGGCGGATAGATCCGGGCCAGCTGCTCCCGGTAGGCCAGGGCGGCAGCGACCTGCCGGGATGTTCCGGAACCGCCCGTGTTCGCGGAGTCCGGCACGAAGAGGTTCACCCCGAACGGCCGGCCGGTCAGCCCTCGGGTCGCCATGATTTCCCCGGCCAGCGCTTCGGCGCTTTTATAGCCCGCAGCGAGGAAGCCCAGACCCCCGGCGTTGCTGACGGCCGCCGCCAGCGCCGGAGTGGACGGCCCGCCGGCCATGGGAGCGCCGACGACGGCGTGCGGAAGGGACGCCAGCGTAAACATGTCCGCAGCTACAGCTTTACGGTGCCGTCAATGCAGGTGGCGGTTTCCCCGCCCACCCAGATCTTCCGGTCCCGGGTAAAGATCCGCACCAGTCCGGAACGCTCCAGCACAGTGCCCTGCGTGACGGTGTAACGCTCCGGCGCGAGGCCGGCTCCGATCAGCCACTGTGCCAGCCCCGCGTTGAGGCTGCCGGTGACGGGATCCTCCCGCACCCCGTGCCCGGGTGCAAAGGCGCGGACTTCGAAGTCCGTTTCGCCGCCGTCGGGCTGCGGGCCGATGACGCCCACGGCCAGGGAGCCCATAGCCGCCGGATCGGGTGTCAGGGACAGCACGGTTTCGGCATCCTTCAGGAGCAGGCCCAGCCAGCCGGGACCGTTGTCGATCCAGTTCGAGGCGGCAACCTGGTCCCGGGTAATCCCGAGGGCGTCCACCGCCTGCTTCAGCACGGCTTCCTCCAGCTCGCCCGAGCGGATCAGCGGCGGTGCGCCGAACGCGGCCATCCCGGCCGAGGCGTGCAGGGTCACCAGTCCCACTTCGCATTCGGAGATCACGACGCCGGGATAATGCGGGATGTTGCCGGCTTCGAGCCAGGCGTGGCAGGTGCCCAGCGTGGGGTGCCCGGCGAAGGGGATCTCTCCCCCGGGCGTGAAGATCCGGACCCGGTAGTCGGCGCCTTCCTGCGTGGGCGGCAGCACGAACGTCGTCTCGGACAGGTTCGTCCACCGGGCAAAGGAGGCCATGGCGGCGTCGGAAACACCGTCGGCATCCAACACCACGGCCACCGGGTTGCCCAGATAGGGCTTCGTGCCGAATACGTCCACCTGCTTGAACCAGCGATCTCTCATGCCCAAACACTATCGGGTGCCGGTGCCGGACTGTCCAGCGCAGGCGGGCATGTCAAAACACGGTTAAAACACGGTACCCGGCCGCATGCTGCGACCGGGTACCGTACCTGCGGCGGGAAGCTACGCTTCCTTCACGGCTGCTTCCTTGTCCTTCTTGGCTTCCGGCTTGAAGTCCACGCCGGCTTCCTTGCGCTGCTGCGGCGTGATCGGTGCCGGAGCCTGCGTCAGCGGGTCATAGCCGCCGCCGGACTTCGGGAAGGCGATGACGTCGCGGATGGACTCGGTGCCGGCCAGCAGGGCCACTACGCGGTCCCAGCCGAAGGCGATGCCGCCGTGGGGCGGTGCGCCGTACTTGAAGCCTTCGAGCAGGAATCCGAACTTTTCCTGTGCATCTTCCTGCGAAAGGCCCATGACCTTGAAGACGCGTTCCTGCACGTCGCGCTGGTGGATACGGATGGAACCGCCGCCGATTTCGTTGCCGTTGCAGACAATGTCGTAGGCGTAGGCCACTGCCGACTCGGGATCCGTGTCGAAGGTATCCATGAATTCGGGCTTGGGCGAGGTGAAGGCATGGTGCACGGCCGTCCAGGCCCCGCCGCCCACAGCCACGTCGCCGGCGGCAACTGCGGCCGACGCCGGCTCGAACATGGGTGCGTCAACCACCCAGACGAACGCCCAGTCCTTGGGATCGATCAGGCCGGTGCGGTGGCCGATTTCCACGCGCGCGGCGCCGAGCAGGGCACGTGCCTCGCTCTTTTCGCCGGCACCGAAGAAGATGCAGTCACCGGGCTTGGCGCCCACCTTTTCGGCGAGGTTCTCCCGCTCGAAGTCGGTCAGGTTCTTGGCGACCGGTCCGGTCAGCGTGCCGTCTTCCTGGATCAGCACGTAGGCCAGGCCCTTCGCGCCGCGCTGCTTGGCCCATTCCTGCCAGGCATCAAGGGTGCGGCGTGCCTGGGAAGCACCGCCCGGCATCACCACGGCACCCACGTAGGGAGCCTGGAAGACGCGGAAGGTGGTGTCCTTGAAGAATTCAGTCAGCTCGGTGAGTTCCAGGCCGAACCGCAGGTCCGGCTTGTCCGAACCGTAGCGGGCCATGGCATCGGCGTAGGTCATGCGCGGGATGGGGGTGCTGATCTCGACGCCGATCAGCTTCCACAGCGACTTCACGATCTGCTCGCCCAGGGCGATGATGTCGTCTTCCTCGACGAAGCTGGCTTCAATGTCCAGCTGCGTGAACTCCGGCTGGCGGTCCGCACGGAAGTCCTCATCGCGGTAGCAGCGGGCAATCTGGTAGTACTTTTCGAAGCCGCCAACCTGCAGCAGCTGCTTGAACAGCTGCGGGGACTGCGGCAGGGCGTACCAGGAACCCGGGGCCAGGCGTGCGGGAACCACGAAGTCGCGGGCACCTTCGGGGGTGGACCGGGTCAGCGTGGGGGTTTCGATCTCCACGAAGCCTTCATCGTGCAGCAGTTCACGGGCCACGCGGTTGGCTTCCGAGCGCAGGCGCATGGCAGCGGCCGGTGCCGGGCGGCGGAGGTCCAGGTAACGGTGGCGCAGGCGGGCTTCCTCGCCGACCTCCACATGCTCGTCGATCTGGAACGGCAGCGGGTCAGAGGTGTTCAGGATGACGACGTCGTCCGCGATCACCTCGACTTCGCCCGTGGCCAGGGCCGGGTTCTCGTTACCCTCGGGCCGCTTCTGCACGGTGCCGGTGATCTGCAGGACGTACTCGTTGCGCAGCCCGTGGAAGACATCCTCTTCACGCACCACAACCTGCGCCACACCCGAGGCATCGCGGAGGTCGAGGAAGGCAACGCCGCCGTGGTCGCGCCGTCGGGCGACCCATCCTGCGAGAGTAACGGTCTGTCCAATATGCTCGGCCCTCAGGGAACCAAGGGCATGAGTGCGCAGCACAGCTGTCCTTTCGAAAAACTTGCGGAAACCACTGTTTCCGCCCATTGTAAATACACGGTCTCCTTCAGAGTTTACCGGTGAACCGACCCCCGCTCCGCCATGTACCTACCGATTGGATAAGCCTGTTGTCCGGCACTACCCAGCCGCGTGTTCCCCTGGGCGGCTTTGATGCCACCACTGCCGGCCTAGGCTCCATCGTCGGTGCGGGTGCGTTCGTCGCCTTCGCTCCGGCTGCGGCCGCTGCAGGACCGGCGCTGGGCGCGGGCCTCGGCATCGCGGCGGTTGTGGCCTTCCTCTGCGGGCTCTCCACCTTCCAGCTCAGCAGGGCCGTCTCGCGCCGGCTCCCCGAGGACCGGGGCGGAGACGCCACGGCGCGGACAGCCGCGCGGATCCTGCTGGGGCCGTACAGCGGTTTCCTTTCCGGCTGGACCCTGATCTGGGCATTACTGCTTTCCTCGGCTGTCCTGGCCCTCGCGTTCGGGGCGTATGTCTTCCCTGAGCATCCTCGGGCCGGCGCAGCGGGAGCCGTGATTGTCATGGCCGCCGTGAACCTGCTGGGGGTGAACCGGGGTTCCTGGGTCACCCGCTTCATAGTGGCCTTTGTCTTCAGCGTCCTGGCCTTCACGGTGGTGGTGCTCTTCAACGAGGCGCCTCACCAGCCGGTGCGGGTGGGTGCGGAGATTGAGGCTTCCACCTCGGGCGTGCTGCAGGCCGCCGGGCTGCTGTTCTTCATTTTCTCCGGGTACACGCGGCTGGCCACGATGGGGTCCGGTGTGCGCAATCCCTCACGCAACCTGCCCATCGCGATCCCCGCTGCCATTGCCGTGGCCTTCGGACTGTACTGGTTCATGGGTTCTTCGATGCTGGCCTACTACGGAGCGGCTGCCTTGTCCGCCGAGACCGCTCCCCTGCTTGAACCCCTGGAGAGCGTGGGCGCGGGCGTCGGTACGGGTGCCGTTATCCTTGCTGTTGCCGCCGCCGCCCTGGGCGGCCTGTGGTCGCTGACGGAATCGGCAGGCCGGGCAGCCTCCGACATGGCCGCGGACCGCGACCTTCCGTCCTTCTTCGGCGCGTCGCGGGAATCCCGCTTCGGCCGCGGACAGACCCCGTGGGCCGCCGAAGCCACGGCGGCCGCCGTCGTCCTGCTGCTTGTGCTGTTCGGGGACCTGGACGCACTGCTGGGGATGGCGTCCTTCGCCCTGCTGTTCTACGCGGCCATCACCACCGTGTGTGCTTTCACCCTGAAGGACCGCACGCGCTACGCACCCCGGGTCTTGAACCTGGCCGGTGCGGTGGGCGCACTGCTGCTGGCCCTCGCCCTGCCGCCCGTGTCCATCAGCCTGGCCCTGATCATCCTGGTGGCGGGGCTCGTGGTCCGGTTGAGTTTCCGTCGCCCGCGGACCCCCAGGACGCCGCCGTTCTAGCCTCGTCCGGGGGCCGGCGCTCACCTAGGCGCCGGCAGCCTCCCACGCACGGACTTCGCCCAGCAGTTCGGCGCGGCGCCCGGCAGGCGCGAACGAGGCTTCGATCGAGTTGGCGGCGAGCCGGGCAAGCTGCGCCCTGCTGAGCCCGAAGGTTTCCTGCACCGCCCGGAAATTGTCATCCACGTAGCCGTCAAAGTAGGCCGGGTCATCCGAGTTCACGGAAATGTTCAGGCCGTGCTCGAGCATCCGCGGCAAGGGATGCTCAGCCAGGGCCGACACCGCCTGCAGCCGCACGTTGGAAAGCGGGCAGACGGTCAGCGGCACCTGATCGCGGACCAGCCGGTCCACCAGGTCCGGGTCATCCAGGCAGCGGATCCCGTGGTCGATGCGGTCCGCGTGAAGCAGGTCCAGCGCCTCCTCGATGTACGAGGACGGACCCTCCTCACCTGCGTGGGCTACGGACCGCAGCCCTGCCTCCCGGGCACGACGGTACAGCTCGATGAACGACGACGGCGGGTTCCCCACTTCCGCGGAGTCCAGGCCGATCCCGATGATCGGCGCATCCATGGCCAGCAGTTCCTCCAGCACCTCCAGCGCTTCGGCCACCGGATGGTCGCGCAGGAACGCGGCAATCAGCTCCGTGGAGATCCCGAATTCTTCCTCGCTGCGGGCCAAAGCCGCCCAGACTCCGCCCACCGAGACGCTCAACGGGACGCCGCGGACTAGGTGCGCCTGCGGATCCATCATCATTTCCACATGCCGCACCCCGGCCGCCGCAGCCCGGCGCAGGTAGGCACGGGTCATGTCGGTGAAATCCGCCTCGGTCCGCAGCACATCCATATTGGAGTAGTAGAGGTCCAGGAAGGACTGCAGATCCGTGAACCGGTAACGCGCACGGAGGTCCTCGAGACTGTCGTAGGGCAGGTCCAGGCCGTTGCGGGCGGCCAGTTCGAAGATCAGCTCCGGTTCCAGCGTTCCCTCAATGTGGAGGTGGAGTTCGGCGCAGGGCGGGGTGGAAAGCGGGTCAACAGCCATGGTTAAAGCCTAGGGGCCCTGTGCCTTGGACCGCCATCCACGAGGTCAGCGGAGGCCGGCGCGTTCGCGGGGAGCGGTTTCAAACATTCCGTACACCGGACCGGCCAGCAGCCAGATCCCTGCGACCAGGCCGGCCCGCTTCACCCAGTCCCACAGCACCTCCGCTTCCCCGGGTGCGGCCACGATTCCGATCATGCCCAGCAGGACGGCGACGGCAATTCCAGTGGCCAGCAGGACGCGGCCGTATTCCACCCACAGTGACCGCCGGTACTCCGGCGTCCCCTTCACCGGCTTCACCGGTGCCGGTCCCCCGGCGAACCGGTGGGCAACCCGCACATCCGCCCACCGGATCAGGCTGTGGCCGAAGGCGACACTGAAGCCCAGGTAGAACGCCGCAAGTCCGTGGATGGACCCGGGCCGTCCGCCCTGTGCCAAATCGGCGGCGGATGCCGCCAAAAGCACGACGTCGAGCAGCGGAACACAGGCGAGCAGCACCATGCCCAGCCGTCTGCGGTGAAGCAGGTAGCGGGCTCCCAGGCCGGCCGCCAGCAGGACCCAGAAACCAATCTCTGAGCCGATGATCAAATACACGAGGATGTCCATGACCCCAGCCTTCCGCGCGGGAAACCCGGTGTCGTCGGCGAAAGGTGCCACCGCGAGGGTGCCTTCCGTCATCCCTTCGGAGGACATAGCCCGCCGCCCGGACCCCCGGGGAGCGCCGCTCATTTAGGCTGAACCCATGCAAAGAACCCCAGACCAGGGCACCGGGAACGGAATCTGGCCTTCCGGCGCCGCCGCGGCCGCCGGCTATCTGGTGGGCGGTACCGTGCTGAAACTCCTCGGGGTGAACGCCGCAGGTCTGTTCCCGCCGATTCCGGGTGCACCGGACTGGGCCTGGGTACCGGTCCTGGTGCTGGGATGTACGGGCCTGCTGTTCCGCCGCCGGAATGTTCCGCTGATGCTGGCCGTCACCGGAACGGCAACCGGTGCCGGCGCACTGCTCGGCGGCGGGATCATCACCTACCTGCTCCTGTTCGAGGTGCTGTACTCCGGAATCCTCTTTGGCTCCCCGCGCGTAAGCCGCGGCGTGCAGCGGGCGGCGGTGACCGGCATGGTTGTCCTTCCCGTTTCCGTAGGACTGGTCTACCGGGGATGGCCGTACCTGCTCTTCGGTTTGTTCCAGGCGGTTTTTGTCTGCCTGGTTCCGCTCTGGTGGGCCGGCTCCCTGCGCCGCCAGACCGAGAGGGCCGAACGCGAACGGCAGCGGGCGGAAACGGAACGCCTCAAGGCCGAACGCACCGCCCAGCTGGCCGAGCTCAACCTGCAGGTTGCCGTTGCGTCGGAGCGCGGAGCGATGGCGCGCGAACTGCACGACGCGATTGCCGGGCATCTGTCCGCCATAGCGCTGCAGTCCGGTGCTGCACTGGCGGCAGCCGATGCTGCCCTGGACCGCCGGGTGCTGGCCCAGGTCCGGACGGAAAGCGTCGCCGCCCTGCGGGAAATGCGGTCCATGATCGACCTGCTCCAGTCCGACGGCCCGTTGGACAGCCGGGAGCAGGCGGAAGCCGCTGCGGCCGCAGGGGGCCTGGGCCATCTGGAGTCCCTGGCCGCTTCCGCCCGGCTGGCCGGAAGCCCGGTGGAACTGCATCTGTCCGGTGACGTTGAGGTGCCGGTGCTGGTGGGCAGCAGCGCGTATCGGATCGTGCAGGAATCGCTGGCCAACGCGGTCCGGCACGCGCCGGGCTGCCCCGTGAGTATCTCGGTCCGGCGGCAGGACAAACAGCTGGAGCTGCGGATCCGCAACGCTCTCCCCGCCTCCGACGGCGGCAGTTCCGCGGCCGCCGGAAACGGTTCGGGCCTGCGGAATATGAAACTGCGGGCGGCGCAGCTCGGCGGCAGTTTCTCTGCCGGACGGGTCGCCGGCCCTGCCGCGGGGCAGGACCTGCGGCCAGCCTGGCTCGTCGAAGCCGTCCTGCCTGCAGAAGACGCCGACGGAGCAGCATCTGCGCTCCCCCGCGCGCTCCCCGGCGTGCTCCCCCGCCAGCACCAGGAGACGCTTTGACCGCCGCCACCGTGCTGCTGGCGGATGACCACTCGGCCATCCGCGGCGGCCTGCGCATGATCCTGGAGTCCATCGGCGGCTTCACCGTCGTCGGCGAGGCTGCGGACGGTGCAGGAGCCGTGCGCATGGCACGCGCCCTGCGGCCCGACGTCGTCCTGATGGACGTTCGCATGCCCGGAATGGACGGAATTGCCGCCACCGCGGAGATCACCGGAGAGGGACTGTCCGCGGTGCTGGTGCTGACCACCTTCGACATTGACGAGTACGTTTTCGCCGCGCTGCGGGCCGGCGCTGCCGGATTCCTGCTGAAATCGGTGGAACCTGCCGAATTGGTGCGCGCGGTGCAAAGCGTGGCCGACGGCGACAGTGTCCTCTCCCCGGAGGTCACCGGCAGGCTGATCTCCGCGTTCGTGCAGTCACCGGCTGCGGCTGCGGCACCGGCAGCGGCAGCGGCAGCCGCTACCGGGACTCTGCCGGCGGAGTCCCTGACCGCACGGGAGGAAGCGGTCCTGGCCTGCATCGGCGAGGGATTGTCCAACCAGCAGATTTCCCGCCGGCTGGGGATCGCCGAGACCACCGTCAAAACCCATGTGTCCCGTGTCCTGGCCAAGCTGGGAGTCTCCTCCCGGGTGCAGGCCGCCATCGCGTTCCGGGAACGCGGCGGCGGCCCGGGCCGCTAGGCGGACGGCACCTGCACGGGGGTTACCTGCACGGTGAGGTCCTCGGCCGGCGGAGTCCACAGCGCGGGATCGGCCGGCATCTGCTCACCGGTGCGGATGTCCTTGACCTCGTGGCTGCCGTCTTCGGCGGTGAACCAGACAAACGGGATGCCCCGGCGGTCGGCGAACTTGATCTGCTTGCCGAACTTTTCCGCCTTCGGGGCCACTTCCACCGAAATGCCGCGGCTGCGCAGCTGGGCGGCGGTGTCCTGGGCTTCGGACCAGGACTCGTCGGTGGCCAGGGTCAGCAGCACTGTAGTGGGAACGCTGCGCGAAGCCTGCGCGAATTCCTGGCTGAGGATGCGCATGACCAGCCGCGTGACGCCGATGGAGAGGCCGACGCCGGGGAAGGTGCGGTTCCCCTTGCTGGCCAGGGAATCGTAGCGGCCGCCGGAGCAGATCGAGCCGAGCGCTTCATGTCCCACCAGGACCGTTTCGTAAACGGTGCCGGTGTAGTAGTCCAGGCCGCGGGCGATGCTGAGGTCCGCGAGGACCCGGCCCGGAGCGCGGCGGGAGGCTTCGCTGATGACCTGGAACAGTTCATCGAGGCCTTCGTCCAGCAGTTCATTGGACACACCCAGTGCCCGGACCTGCTCCACGAACGAGGTGTCCTCCGTGCGGATGGAGGCCAGCTTCAGGGCTGCCTCGGCCTGTTCGGGGGTGGCACCGAGTTCCTCCTGCAGGAGCTCGGCTACGCGCTGCGCCCCGATCTTCTCCAGCTTGTCGATGCTGCGCAGCACGCCGGCGGTGTCTTCGAGGCCGATGCCGCGGTAGAAGCCTTCGGCCAGCTTGCGGTTGTTGACCCTGATCTTGAACTCGGGGATGGGCAGCGCGCCGAGGGCTTCGGCGATGACCAGCGCCAGCTCAACGTCGTACCGGAACGGCAGCTCTCCGTCACCCACCACATCAATGTCCGCCTGCGTGAACTCGCGGGCCCGCCCCTCCTGCGGACGCTCGCCGCGCCAGACCTTCTGGATCTGGTAGCGGCGGAACGGGAAGGAGAGGTGGCCGGCGTTCTCCACCACGTAGCGGGCAAACGGCACGGTCAGGTCGAAGTGCAGGGCCAGCTGGTTGGGATCTTCCTTGCCGGCGGCCTCGCCCTCTTCGGCCTGCAGCCGGCTCAGCGCGTAGACTTCCTTGTCAATGTCGCCCTTGCGCAGCAGCTGGCCCACCGTTTCCACGGCCCGGGTTTCGATGTTGGAGAAGCCGTGCAGCTCGAAGGTGCGGCGGAGTACGTCCAGGACATGGAGTTCAACAAGGCGCTCCTGCGGTAGCCATTCGGGGAAACCGGACAGTGAGGCCTTGCGTGCCATGGTGGCAACTCCTTAGGTGGGCGAAACGGCGCAGGCGGAACCCCGCCCGGCCACGGTGCACGCATGAGCGTGCATAAACTATGTGCGGCACTCATTTTAGCCGCTTGGGACGCAGCCCCCGTTTCAGACCGGCGCGCCGCTCCCAGACCCGATCCCGATCCGATCCAGTACAGGAGGCAACGGTGGCAGCAAACCGCACCAGCCGTGAAGACAGGCGCCGGCTGGCCCGGATGGAAGCGCGGAGGGCCTTCGCCGCCGCCCGTGCCAAGCGGCGCAAGCGTGACAACCTCTTCGCCGCAGCGGCCGCCGCCGTTGTCCTGGCCCTCGCCGTTGCGCTGCAGATGGCGTGGTTCAGTTCCGATCCCACGGCGGCGGACCTGGAGCTGCTGCGGGAACAGGCCGACGTCGTCGAACTGCCCGACGTTCCGGATCCGTCTGTCGCCGAGGGCAGGACCTTCACCGGGTCCCTGGCGCTGGGACAGGGCGAGATCGGCGTGGAACTGGACGGCACGGCGGCACCCCAGGCGGTTGCCTCCTTCAAGACGCTTGCCGATGCGGGCTACTTCAGCGGCAAGGACTGCCACCGGCTGACCGCCACCGAATCCACGTCCGTGCTCCAGTGCGGTTCCCCGAACGGGGACGGGAAGGCCGACCAGGACTTCCTGTGGGGGCCGGTGGAGAACTCGCCGGCAGACGGCTTTTACCCCGCCGGCACCATCGCCGTCGCCCGCGGTGAAGACCAAATGAGCCACGGCACACAGTTCTTCATTGTTTACAAGGATTCGACGCTAACGCAGGAAACCGGCGGCTACACGATAATGGGTAAGGTAACGTCAGGTCTTGACGTACTGGAGGCCATCGCTTCCTCGGGCACAGCCTCCGGGGAGACCGATGGTTTCCCGAAAGACCCGGTGACGATTAACTCGTTCACCCTGAACTAAGTGGCGGCGCGGGCTTCGCAAACTGCCATCCATCGAGTGAAAGACTTTTAGCGGTGACAGACAGTCAGAAATCCGACGAAACAGCAGGCCCTTCCACTACGGAGACGTCCCGGCCTGCCACTCCGAGCCCCGCAGCACTTGCGGCGCGACGGCCCTCCCCCGCAGCAGTAGGCCCCCGGTCCGGCGCGGCAGCCCAGCCGGTGGTGGCAGCTCCGGCCGCCCACTCCACCCCGCTGGAGGAAGCCGCCCGCTTCGCGCGGGTCGAGGAGGACGGCCACGTCTTCCTGATCGTGGACGGCGAGGAATCGGCCGTCGGCCAGTTCCCCGACGCCTCCAAGGAAGAAGCACTGGCCTACTTCGTGCGCAAGTACGACGACGTCGCCAGCCAGCTGCTGCTCCTGGAGCAGCGGGTGCAGGTCAAGGCTCCGGCCGCGGACATCCACAAGACCCTGAAGCACCTGGCCCAGCAGGTGGCCGAGCGCAAGATGGTGGGCGATATCAAGGCTCTCGATGCCCGCATCGAAGCACTCGAAGCCTCGCTCAAGGAAGCCGAGGCCGCCGAGCGCGCCGAGGCTGAGGCCGCCAAGGCGCGTGAGCTTGCCGCCCGTGAGGCCATTGTTGCCGAGGCGGAGGAAATCGCCGCCAAGGACCCGGCCACGATTCAGTGGAAGACCAGCAGCAACCGGATGAACGAGCTGTTCGATGCGTGGAAGACCGCGCAGAAGAACGGCCCGCGCCTGGGCCGCAGCACCGAGGACACCCTGTGGAAGCGGTTCCGTTCCGCCCGCACGGTCTTCGACCGCCACCGCCGTGCCTACTTCTCCCAGCTGGACAGTGAAAACTCGTCCGCCAAGGCTGCGAAGGAGGCACTCATTGCCCGCGCCGAGGAACTGGCGACGTCCACGGACTGGGGCAACACCGCCGCCGAATACCGGCAGCTCATGGACGAGTGGAAGGCCTCCAAGCGCGCCAGCCGCAAGGATGACGATGCCCTGTGGGCCCGCTTCCGTGCCGCGCAGGATCAGTTCTTCGCCGCCCGCCAGGCGGCCAACGAGGTTATCGACGAGGAATTCGCCGCCAACCTCGTGGTCAAGGAAGAGCTGCTGAAGGAAGCACAGGCCCTCCTGCCGATCACGGACCTGAACTCGGCCCGCAAGGCCCTCCAGTCGATCCGGGAACGCTGGGAAGACGCCGGCAAGGTGCCCCGGGCCGATATGGGCCGCATGGAGGCCGGCATCCGCAAGGTTGAGGAAGCCGTGAAGGCTGCCGAAGACGAGCACTGGCAGCGGAGCAACCCCGAGACCAAGGCACGCACCAACTCGGCCCTGTCCCAGCTGGAGGCGACCATCGCGTCCCTCGAACAGGACCTGGCCGACGCCGAGAAGGCGGGCAACGCGAAAAAGATCGCGGACGCCCGCGAGGCCCTGGAAGCCCGCCAGCAGTGGCTGGCAATGCTGCAGAAGTCCGCGCAGGACTTCGCCTAGGCTGCGTACCGGTTCCACGGGGAAAGCCCCGTCCCTCCCGTTATCCACAACGGGCGGGGCGGGGCTTTCGCTTTGCCCGCCGGCTGCACATGCTGGTGTGCATGCCTGCGCAGCTCTTTCCCTACCCCGGTGCCCTCCCGGAGATCACCTCCACGGGCGGAGCGCTGTTCACCGCAGGTGAGGTGTTCCGGCACGAGGAACTCCAGGCCATGGCAATGGACGGGCTGCTCCGGCACGTGTACGCGGGAACCTTTGTCCGCTGGGATGTCCGGCCGGACCCGGTGGTCCGTGCCCTTGCGGCGTCTGCCGAGCTGCCCGTGCAGCTGCGCCGCAGGCTGACCATGGGGAGATTGACCGCTGCCTGGATCTACGGCTGCGCTCGGCGTCCGCCGCGGCTCGATGTGCTGGCGGACCGCCGCAGCCGCACCGGTGCCCTGCAGCCCTTCAGCACCGCCGTCCTCCACGAGGTCCTGCTGGGCCCCGCAGACCGCGTGGACGTAGGAACAGTGTCGGTCACCTCTCCGCTGCGGACCGCCGTCGACGTCGCCCTCTATGCGGGCACCGCGGAAGCGGTTTCCACCCTGCGGCGCCTGGCGGCGCTCCCGGCCCTGGGCTGCCGGCTGGACCTCGTGCAGCGGGCCCTGGAAGCCGGACACCGGGTACCGGGCAAGGCGGCGGCGCTGGAACGCGTTGCAGCTGCCGCCGCCGAGCCGACCGGTTAGTGGAACCCGGAACCTAGACCCGCCGCTGCGACCCCGTGGTGCGGTAGACGTCGAACACGCCGTCGATCTTGCGGACCGCACTGAGGATGTGGTTCAGATATTTCGGATCCCCCATCTCGAACACGAACTTCGACATCGCCACGCGGTCGCTGGAGGTGTTGACGCTGGCGGAGAGGATGTTCACATGGTTTTCCGACAGGACCCGTGTCACGTCCGACAGCAGGCTCTTGCGGTCCAGTGCCTCCACCTGGATCTCGACCAGGAAGACGCTGGACTGGGTGGGCGCCCACTCCACGGGGACAATGCGGTCCGGCGTGGCGCGCAGTTCCTGTACGTTGCGGCAGTCGCTGCGGTGTACCGAGACACCCGAACCGCGGGTAACGAACCCGATGATCGGATCCGGCGGGACCGGGGTGCAGCAGCGGGCCAGCTTGACCCACACATCGCCGGTACCGCGTACGGTGACGCCGGAATCGGAGAACTTGGGGCGGCGGGCTGCGGTGGCCACCGGCGTTTCGGCCAGGTCCTCCTCGGCGCCCTGGTGCCCGCCCATGAGGTTGACCAGGTGCTCAATGACGTTCTGCGCAGAGGTATGGCCGTCGCCCACCGCGGCGTACAGCGCGGAAATGTCCTGGTGGTGCAGTTCCTCGGCCACCGCCACCAGCGCATCATGCGTCATCAGGCGCTGCAGCGGCAGGTTCTGCTTGCGCATGCCGCGGGTGAGCAGGTCCTTGCCCTTTTCGATTGCCTCTTCGCGGCGTTCCTTGGTGAACCACTGCCGGATCTTGTTCCGGGCGCGCGGGCTCTTGACGAAGCCCTGCCAGTCCTGGCTTGGGCCGGCGCCCTCGGCCTTGGAGGT
Source organism: Arthrobacter sp. zg-Y844 (assembly GCF_024385465.1). Classification (GTDB taxonomy): domain Bacteria; phylum Actinomycetota; class Actinomycetes; order Actinomycetales; family Micrococcaceae; genus Arthrobacter_B. The sequence goes on along the minus strand of NZ_JANFLS010000002.1, from coordinate 234,600 downwards.
GAAGATCTCCACCCAGTCGCCGTGCTGCAGTTCGCTGTTGAGCGGCACCAGTTTCCCGTTGACGCGTGCCCCGATGGTCCGGTGGCCCACCTCGGTGTGCACTGCGTAGGCGAAGTCCACCGGCGTCGATCCGGCCGGAAGCGCCATGACCTCGCCCTTGGGCGTAAAGACGAAGACTTCGCGCGCATTAATCTCGAAGCGCAGCGAATCCAGGAACTCGTCGGGATCCGAGGTTTCCTGCTGCCAGTCCACCAGGCTGCGCAGCCAGCCCATGTCGTCAGGGGCTTCGGGGCCCTTGTTGCCGTCCTTGTACTTCCAGTGCGCGGCGACGCCGTATTCGGCGCGGCGGTGCATGTCATGCGTGCGGATCTGGATTTCCACGGGCTTGCCGCCGGGGCCGATCACCGTGGTGTGCAGCGACTGGTACATGTTGAACTTCGGCATCGCGATGTAGTCCTTGAACCGCCCGGGAAGGGGGTTCCACCGCGAATGCAGGGCACCGAGGGTGGCGTAGCAGTCGCGGACGGAGTCCACCAGGACGCGCACGCCCATCAGGTCATGGATGTCGTCGAAGTCCTTGCCCCGCACGATCATCTTTTGGTAGATCGAGTAATAGTGCTTGGGCCGGCCGGTGATGGTGGCCTTGATCTTGACCGCGTGCAGGTCATCGGCGATCTGCGACCGCACGGTGCCCAGGTACTTTTCCCGTTCCGGAGTCCGGTCGCCCACCATCCGGACGATCTCGTCATACACCTTGGGGTGCAGTGCGGCGAAGGAAAGATCCTCCAACTCCCACTTGATGGTGTTCATGCCCAGCCGGTGCGCCAGCGGGGCGAAGATTTCCAGGGTTTCGCGTGCCTTCTTGGCGGACGATTCCGGCGACACGAAACGCCACGTGCGGGCGTTGTGCAGCCGGTCCGCGAGCTTGATGACCAGAACGCGGATGTCCTTGGCCATGGCGACGACCATCTTGCGTACGGTTTCGGACTGCGCGGCGTCCCCGAAGGTGACCTTATCCAGCTTGGTGACACCGTCCACGAGCATCGCCACCTCCGGGCCGAACTCGCGCCGCAGCTCGTCCAGGGTGTAGCTGGTGTCCTCCACCGTGTCATGCAGCAGGGCCGCGGCCAGGGTGGTGCCGGTCATGCCCAGCTCCGCCAGGATGGTCGCCACCGCCACCGGGTGCGTGATGTACGGATCCCCGCTCTTGCGCTTCTGTCCCTCGTGGCTCCGCTCGGCAACCACATAGGCCCGCTGGATCAGGTCCAGGTCTTCCTTGGGGTTGTTGACCCGGACCGTGCGGAGCAGCGGTTCCAGCATCGGCGAGTAGCCGGGGTTGCCCCGGCCGGCCAGGCGGGCGAGCCGGGCACGGGTCGAGGCACGGCGGCCGGTCGAGGGCGTACGGCCTGCGCCGCTGCCGGGTTTCACCGGTACGGGGGCCTTCGCCGGGCCAGGGACGGGAAGCAGGGCGTCAGTGTTGCCGGCGGCAGCATCCAATGCCGCAGCTTCGCGCGCTGCGGTGTCCTCATGCCCCGGGTCGATCCCCGCGGTGCCGCTGTTTCCTGCCTCATCGGCAGGTGTTGCACTGTTGGCCACTGACGACCTTTCTTCGTACGTTCAAAAGCAGGCGGTCAAAACGTTTTCGGCGGCCGCGCTTACGCGGCACCTGTCAACCAGTCTAAGCCTGCCCGCACCGCACTTAAACCGCCGGTTCCGTACTCCTTTGGCGTGGAGTACGGAACCGGATGGTCGGAGCGGGATTTACCCCTTAGGCGCTGACAGCCGCGGAGCCCTTTGCTTCGTTGGCCCGGCGTTCAGCCACCCGCTTGGCCTGCTTGCGGATGTCCGGTTCGTTCCGGCGCAGCCAGGCGTACAGGGGCGCTGCAATGTAGATGGTCGCGATGGTGCCCAGGATGATGCCCACGAACAATGCCAGGGACAGGTCCTTCAGGGTGCCGGCGCCCAGCAGCAGCGCACCGATGAACAGGATGGAGGCCACCGGAAGGACTGCGACCACGGACGTGTTGATGGACCGCACCAGGGTCTGGTTCACGGCCAGGTTCACTTCTTCCGCGAAGGTCCGCTTGGTGCGCTTGTCCAGGTCCTTCGTGTTTTCGCGGACCTTGTCGAACACCACCACGGTGTCATACAGCGAGTAGCTGAGCACGGTAAGGAAACCGATGATGGCCGACGGCGTCACTTCGAAACCGCTCAGCGCATAGACGCCGGCCGTGACGACCATAACCACCAGAAGCCCGACGACGGCAGCTACCGACATCTTCCAGGTCCGGAAGTACAAGGCCATCAGCACTGCTGCCAGTGCGACGAAGACGACGAGGCCCACCAGTGCCTGCCGGCTGACGTCGCTTCCCCAGGTGGGACCGATGAAGGTGGAGGTGACCTCGTCCTGGCTTACGCCGTAGGTGTCCGCCAGCGATTCCTTGACCTCGATGGTCTGGTCATCGCTCAGCTTCTCCGTCTGGATCCGCATGGTGCCCGGGGCGATGTTGGTGACCTTCGGGTCGGCGGTGCCGGCAACCTCGGCCACGGCCTTCTCACCGCCGCTGACGTCGGTATTGCTGACGTTGGAGACGGTGAACTCGGAGCCGCCGCGGAATTCGATGCCGAGGTTGAATCCGCCCTTGGCCACCGGGATGAGGATCGAAAGCAGCACGGCTGCCGCTGCGATGAAGAACCACAGCTTTGCCTTGCCAACGAAGTTGTAGGACCGCTTTCCGGTGTAAAGGTCGTTGCCGAATGCGGCGAAACTGGGGAGCTTACTCATTACTCGCCGTCCTTCTCGGAGCTGCGGCCGGTACCGGCCATTGAATCCTGCTTTTCGGCAAGCCGCCGTTCGGCGATGGTCATCCTTCGTTCGGCTTCCTTGGCCGCTCCCTTGTTCTTGGTGCGCGCAGCCGGCGCTTCGGAGGGATCACGCAGCCGTCCGGCGCCGCGGTACAGCGGTACCGCGCCCAGCTTGCTCGCATCGAGGCCGGAGAACCGGTGGCCGTCGCCGAAGAACTTGGTGCGGGCCAGAAGCACCATGGTGGGGTGGGTGAACATAAAGACCACGATGAGGTCCGCAATGGCGGTAAGGCCCAGGGTGAAGGCAAAGCCCCGCACGTTGCCCACTGCCACGAAGTACAGGACGACGGCGGCGAGGATGTTCACGGCCTTGGAGGCCAGGACGGTGCGCTTGGCGCGCTTCCAGCCGTTGTCCACCGCGGAAACCAGCCCGCGGCCGTCGCGAAGCTCGTCACGGATGCGTTCGAAGTACACGATGAACGAGTCCGCGGTCTGCCCGATGGCGACGATCAGGCCGGCCACACCGGCGAGTGAGAGCCGGTAGTTGTGGCTCCAGCCCAGGATGGCGATGGCCAGGTAGGTCAGCAGGCCGGCGACGACGAGCGAGATGATGGTGACGAAGCCCAGCGCGCGGTACTGGAAGAGCGAGTAGACGGCAACAAGGGCCAGGCCGATCAGGCCGGCGATGATGCCCATCCGCAGCTGGTCCGCGCCGAGGGTCGCCGAGACCTGCTGTTCGCTCTGGATCTCGAAGCTGATCGGCAGGGCACCGTATTTCAGCTGCTCGGAGAGCGCTTCGGAGCTTTCCTGGGTGAAGTTGCCCGTGATCTGGGGCTTGCCGTCGGTGATGACGGCGTTGACGGTCGGCGCCGAGATGATCTGCCCGTCGAGGACGATGGCGAACTGGTTCCGCGGGTCGCCCTGCGGGAAGGCGAAGAGACGCTCGGTCACGTCGCGGAACTTGTCGGTGCCCTCGCGGTTGAACTCGATGTTCACGGCCCACTGGTTGGTGGAAACACCGTTGTTGCCCTGTGCCATGCCGAAGCTGGCGGTGGAAATGTCCACGCCGGGAACTTCGACCGGACCCAGGATGTATTTGCCGGCGGTGCCGGGCTCGCAGGCGACCATCGGCTCGTCGGCCGGCGCCTGCTCCGCGTTGGCGATGGTGTCCGGGTTCAGGCAGTCAGTGGTTTCGAACTGTGTCTGGAGCTCGGGTGAAATCCAGTTGGTGTCCGAAGCATCCGTGGGTTCCGCCGACGGTGTGGGCAGCTGTTCCGCGGGAGTGGGATCCGTGACTGCTGCACCCTGTCCCCCGCCGCCGGTGAGGACCGGACGGAACTCCATGTTCGCGGAAGCCTGGATCAGTTCGCGGGTCTCGGGATCGGGGACACCGGGCAGCGACACCACGACGTTGCGGTTGGACTGCGTGCTGATCTCCGCTTCGGAGACGCCGCTGCCGTCCACGCGCTGGCGGATGATCTCCACGGCCTGGTCGAGCTGTTCGGTCGTGATTTCGGAGTCACCGCCCTGCACCTCGGGAGCAAGGATCATCTGGGTTCCGCCCTCAAGGTCGAGGGCGAGTTTGGGGGTCCAGCTGGCGTTGCTCCACATGGAACCACCGCCAAGCAAAAGGGCCAGGGCAGCAAAAATGACGCCCAACCAGAGGAGCGTCTTTTTCGCGGCCGAGCCGGGGCCGGTACGGGGCATAGGGAATTTTCCTTAAGGGCGAAGATCACCGGGACCGTCATGGTCTCCGGGCGGCAAGCGGGGCACCGATGCCCCGCTTGGCTCGTGGAGAGTCTAGTTCTCTTTTTTGTCGTCGCGGTTCAGGCGCTTGAGTGTTTCTTCAGGTGTCTCGTCCTGCACGGCGTCCCGGCGCTCGGAGGAGTCCTTGCCGAGCGTGAGGGAAGAGGCGTCATCGGGGACCGCAGCGGCGTCATCGGCCGGTGCTTCTTCGGCGGGAACAGTGACGACCTTGGTCAGTGCCTGGAGGTGCACCGTGGCGGTGTTGCCGGGGGAAAGCTCCAGCACGGCCTTGTTTTCTTCCTGGTCCACGGAAACAATCCGGCCGAAAAGCCCGAACTGGGTCATGACCTCGGTGCCGGGAAGCATTTGGGCCCGCTGCTGGGTAACCGTCTGCTGCGACTTCTTCTGCTTGCGGAACATCATGATGACGAAGACCGCCAGCAGCAGAGGGAGAAAGAGATCAGCAATATTCACGTGGAGAGTTCCGTTTCTGTTGGGGAAGTGCCGGGCGTCCTGGCATACTGCCGGGACCGTGCCCAAGGGCCAGTCTAAACGGAAAACGTGGGAGCGGACTGTTAAGTTTCCGGCCCGGTCTCCTCGGCGGGAGCGGATGAGGTGTTTGTGCCGGGGCCGGAAAACATGTTCTGCGGCATGGCTGCGGCAACGTTCTCGGGCATCTGGAGGCCCAGATGCTCCCACGCGGCCCGGGTCGCAATGCGGCCCCGCGGGGTCCTGCCGAGCAGGCCTTCACGGACGAGGTACGGTTCGGCCACCGTCTCCACGGTCTCCGGTTCCTCGCCGACGGCGATTGCCAGTGTGGACAGTCCCACCGGTCCCCCGTTGAACTTGGTGATCAGCGCGGTCAGCACGGCGCGGTCCAACCGGTCGAGGCCGAGGACGTCCACTTCGTACATATCCAGCGCGGCTCCCGCCGAGCGGGCGTCGATCTGCTCGATGCCGTGCACCAGCGCCCAGTCCCGGACGCGGCGCAGCAGCCGGTTCGCAATTCGCGGGGTGCCGCGCGAGCGTCCGGCAACCTCGGCAAAGCCCGCGGAGTTGACCTTCATGTCCATCAGCATGGCCGAACGGCGCAGCACCAGTTCCAGCTCGTCCGTCGAGTAGAACTCCAGGTGGCCGGTGAACCCGAAACGGTCCCGCAGCGGGCCGGGCAGCAGGCCGGCGCGGGTGGTGGCTCCCACCAGGGTGAACGGCGGCAGGTCCAGCGGAATGGCGGTGGCACCGGCGCCCTTGCCGACGATGATGTCGACGCGGAAATCCTCCATGGCCATGTAGAGCATTTCCTCGGCCGGCCGGGACATGCGGTGGATTTCGTCCAGGAACAGCACCTCGCCCTCGGTCAGGGAAGACAGGATGGCTGCGAGGTCACCGGCGTGCTGGATGGCCGGCCCGGAACTGATCCGCAGCGGTGCGTTCATTTCCGCTGCAATGATCATGGACAGGGTGGTCTTGCCCAGTCCGGGCGGGCCGGACAGCAGTACGTGGTCGGCGCTGCGGCCGCGCAGCCGGGACGCTTCGAGTACCAGCGACAGCTGTTCGCGGACGCGCTTCTGACCTACGAAGTCGTCCAGGTTCTTGGGCCGCAGGGCGGCTTCGATGGCTTTGTCGTCCGGATCGGGACCGGGTGCGACGAGGGAGTCTGCGGTGGACACCTCAGCCGGCCTTTCGGCGCGAGGACACCCGGGCGCCGTCGGTCCCGAGGCGGCGCAGCGTCAGTTTCAGGATTTCCCCGACGTTGCCGGCGGCAGCGACGTCGGGATGCTCGGCGGCGGTGTCGTCCATGGCGGCGGTGGCGTCCTTTTCGGACCAGCCGAGGCCGGTCATTGCGGCCAGGACCTGTTCCTGCCAGCGCGGTGCCGCCGGGTTTTCCACGGTGCCGTGCGGCACCAGCTTGTCGGCCAACTCGAGGACAATGCGGCGGGCACCCTTGGGGCCAATGCCGGAGACCTTGCTGAAGGCCTTGTCGTCCCCGGTGGAGGCGGCCACCCGGATGGCTTCAGGAGTGTGGACCGCCAGGACAGCGAGGGCGATCCGCGGACCCACGCCGCTGACGCCGAGGAGGATTTCAAAGACCTCGCGCTGGTCCGCGTCGCTGAACCCGTACAGGGTCATGGAGTCCTCGCGCACGATCATGGCGGTATGGACGCTGGCTTCACTTCCCGTGCGCAGCGAAGCCAGGGTCTGCGGGGTGGCCTGGACGAGCATCCCGAATCCGTGGACATCAATGACGGCAGAGGTAAGGCCCACGTGCGAAACGACCCCGCGGAGGGAACTGATCATGAAGGAACTCCAGAGGCTGTATAGAACATATCTACGAATACCCTACTTGCTGGCGCCCGCATTCCCCTGCTGTTCAGTAGCTTCCGCGTTTTGCCCGCGCTTCCGCTTCGGCCCACAGCCGCTGGGCCGGAGTTAACCCGGTCGCGGGTGCCGTGCCCCGCGAGGCGGAGCCGGCGGTGGGTCCGGGACCGGCGACGCCGCGGCGCCAGGCGTGGGTGATCGCCAGGGCAAGGGCGTCGGCGGCGTCGGCGGGCTTGGGCATCTCGTCCAGCCGCAGGATCTTGGTCACCATCTTGCCCACGGCGTCCTTGTTGGCCGAGCCGGAGCCGGTGACCGCCGCCTTGACCTCAGTAGGCGTGTGCAGGGCGACCGGGATGCCGCGCCGGGCAGCGGCGGCAATAACGACGCCGGACGCCTGGGCGGTACCCATCACCGTGCTGACATTGAGCTGGCTGAAGACCCGTTCCACGGCCAGGACATCGGGCCGGTGGGTGTCCAGCCACAGATCGATGGCTTCGGAAATGACCAGCAGCCGGGCGTCAAGCGCCGTTCCGGCCACTGTGCCGACAACTCCGACGGCCACGAGGGTGGCCCGGCGGTTTCCCTCGACCTCAACTACTCCAAGGCCGCAGCGGGTCAGGCCGGGGTCCACCCCCAGGACGCGTAAAGACACAGGTACGTCTTAGTCGTCTTCTTCAAGCTCGGCCATTACGGCGGCCGGGATATCAGCGTTGGAGTAAACGTTCTGGACGTCGTCGAGGTCTTCCAGCGCATCCACGAGCTTGAGGAACTTGCGGGCAGCATCCGCATCCAGTTCCACATGCATGGACGGAACGAATTCGGCTTCATCGGTTTCGTACTCGATGCTCGCCTCTTCCAGCGCACCGACGACGGCGCGGAGGTCCTGCGGCTCGGAGATGATCTCGAAGTTCTCGCCCGATTCCTTTACTTCATCCGCACCGGCGTCAAGGACGGCCATCAGCAGATCGTCTTCGGTGAGGCCGTTCTTGGGCAGGTTCACTACGCCCTTGCGGGTGAACATGTAGGCGACGGAACCGGGATCACCCATGTTGCCGCCGTTACGGGTCACGGCAAGGCGGACCTCGGAGGCTGCACGGTTCTTGTTGTCCGTGAGGCACTCGATCAGGAGGGCGGAGCCCTGCGGTCCGTAGCCCTCGTACATGATCGTCTGGTAATCGACGGCCTCGCCGAGCAGGCCGGCGCCGCGCTTGACCGCACGGTTGATGTTGTCGATCGGCACCGACGTCTTCTTGGCCTTGGAAACGGCCAGTTCAAGGGCCGGGTTGCCTGCCATGTCGGCTCCGCCGGCGCGTGCTGCAACTTCGATGTTCTTGATCAGCTTGGCGAAGGACTTGGCGCGCTTGGCATCAATTACGGCCTTCTTGTGCTTGGTGGTTGCCCATTTAGAGTGGCCCGACATGCTCTACGCTTCTCCTCTGATCGATAAAAAAGTCCGGCTGCTTGCCACCCGTCCAGGACTCCGGGGAACCCGGCCCGAACAGGGAGACCAGCTAAGCTTCCCGAACGCACTGCCACAATTCTAGCGACCGAATCCGTTTCCGGGGCCGGAAACGCTTCCGCGCTCCCGGCCGGCGTCGGATAAGGACGGATAAAACACCTCTGACCTGTCACGATGCGTGCAGCCTCACGCCTTGCGGAACGGTGCCGTATCAAGGGTGTGCGCTATATTCAGTAACCATGAGTTCTTTCTCCATCCTGGTCGGAAAACTGGTCCGCAGTGCCTCCAAACTGCGTGGCGGCGGTTCCGCCCTGCCCGGCCTGGTAGTGGAGAAAATCGATCCCGATTTCATTCGCCGCACCCTCGCAGACCTGCCGCTCGGCGTCGCCGTCGTCTCCGGAACCAACGGTAAGACCACCACTACCAAGATGGTGGTGGAGCTGCTCGAGAGCCAGGGGCTGAAGGTTTTCACGAACCGCACGGGCAGCAACTTCACCCGCGGCGTTGCGGCAGCCCTGCTGGGCGAAGTGAACCTGCGCGGACACCTGGATGCGGACATCGCCGTCCTGGAGCTGGACGAGGCGCACGCCGTGCACTTCGTGAAACTGATCCAGCCGCGCTACAGCCTGCTGCTGAATGTCCTGCGTGACCAGCTGGACCGGTTCGGCGAGATCGACAAGACCACCCGCCTGCTGGAATCCATTGCCCGCGCGACCACCGAGACGGTGGTCCTGAACCGCGAGGATCCACGCGTGGCGGGCATCGCCGATTCCCTGAACGGCCAGCGTGCCGTGTACTTCGGGCTCGATGCCTCGCTGCGCAGCACCTTCCCCAACGACGACGAGATGCGCGGCAGCCGTGCCGAAGCGCTGGCCGCAACGCAGGAGGCCGACGTCGTCCTTGAACGCGTGAGCGAGACGGACGCGGATTTCCTGGTCGACGGACAGGTCCGCACCTCCGGGTTGAAGCTGCGCGGCGTTTACAACATCTTCAATGCCGCCGCTGCCCTCGCCTTTGCGCGCACGATCAAGGGCAAGGACCTCGACTCCGACGCGCTGTTCGAGGCGCTTGCCAATGTGGAGCCTGCCTTCGGGCGCGGCGAGTCCCTGACCGTCAACGGCCAGCCGCTGGAGCTGGTGCTGGTGAAGAATCCCAGCGGCTTCCGCCTGGGCCTGAAGTCCTTTGCCGCCCACGGCTATTCGACGATGATCGCCATCAATGACAATTACGCCGACGGCCGCGACATGTCCTGGCTGTGGGACGTCGACTTCGAGTCCCTGGCCGAGGGCGGCGTCGACGTCGTCAGCGGCGTGCGCGCCTACGACATGGCGTTGCGGCTGAAGTACGACGACGTGCCGGTGCGCACCATCGAACCGGACATCACGGACGGACTGAAGCGTTTCATCAAGGACTCCCCCGGGGTTCCCATGCGGATCTTCTGCACGTACACGGCCATGCTGGCCGTACGCCGGGAACTCTCCAAGATCACGAAGGTAGAGGTGGTCTCATGACCGAGGACCGCACAATCAAGATCCTGCAGCTGTACCCGCGGGAAATGAACATTTACGGCGACTGGGGCAACGTGCTGGTGCTCAAGCAGCGCCTGAAGTGGTACGGCTACCAGCCTGTCGTCGAGGAGTACAACGCAGGGGACGAGTTCCCTGCCGACGTCGACATCATTGTCGGCGGCGGCGGGCAGGACAGCGGACAGGTGGTGATCCAGCAGGATCTCCAGCAGTTGGCTCCCACCCTGCAGTCACTGGCCGACGACGGCCTGCCGATGCTGGTGATCTGCGGCCTGTACCAGTTGTTCGGACGGTTCTTCAAGACGCATGAGGGTGCGCTTATTCCGGGAATCGGCATCCTGGACATGGAGACCCACGGAGGTGACGTGCGGTTGATCGGCAACGTGCTTTCCGTCAGCGAAGAGTTCGGCGAGATCCACGGCTACGAGAACCACAGCGGCCAGACGTTCCTCGGTCCGGGTGTGAAGCCGCTGGCGGAGATCCGCAAGGGTGAGGGCAACAACACCAAGGACAGCACCGAGGGCGCACGGTACAAGAACGTCGTGGCCAGCTACCTGCACGGTTCCCTCCTTCCCAAGAACCCGGCAATTGCGGACTTCCTGATCGAAAAGGCAGCCACGCGGAAGTTCGGCAGCTTCTCCCCTGCTCCCCGTTCGGAACAGGACCTGGCTGATCTGTCGAGGCTCTCGGAAATGGCACGCCAGCACGCCGGGCAGCGGCCGCGCTAGCGTCTCTTGCCGGGCATTGGGCGGCTTCCCCCGCTGATGGTCCGGCAAGAGCATTTGATCCGCCGCGCGGAGCCGGCACCGGGCCTTAGGGTGTACTGATGACGGTCCGTATAGATGAAGCCCAAGCGATCTCTTCTATACTCGACGGGCTGGACGATGCCAGCGTGCGGATGCTTATCCATGATGCTGATCAAGTAGGCATCGGTATCGGGGGAACAACCAAGACAGTGCGCATCGGTGAATCCACTGTCTTCGTGAAACAGCTCCCGCTGACAAGCATCGAAGAAGCGGATCCCACCGCCACTGCAAGTCTGCTCCGGCTTCCCTTCGTTTCCCACTACGGCATAGGAAGCCCTACCCACGCGGTCGGGCGGGAGCTGGCAGCACATCAGGCGACGACCGAGTGGGTTCAAACGGGAGTGGCGGACTTCTTCCCGCTCCTGCTCGGCTGGCGAGTCATTGATCTGAAATGCGAGGCAGACCTTAGCGAGTTCGACGGCGATGCGTCTCCCCGCCAGTGGGGGCCACATTGGCCTTCGGTCCAGAGCAAGCTCACCGCGATGAAGAACGCGTCCAAAAGCATGGTGTTCTTCCTTGAGTACGTGCCCGAGACTCTGGGCGCCTGGGTGCGCAGAAGCCTGGTCGAGGGCACTGGGGCGACCGTCTTTCCTGAAGTTGTCGACCAGCTCCTGAAAACCACAGCGTGGATGAACAGCCAGGGATTCCAGCACTTTGACGTGCACCCCGGGAACATCCTCATCCGGGACGGCAGACTGCTCTTCACCGACTTCGGCCTGGCGCTCCACCGCGACTTCGACCTCACTGCGGAGGAAGAAGCATCCATGCTCACGCATGACGGCTTTGACCGCGATACCGCCCTGATGCACCTGTTCCACTGGACGTTATTTGAACTCGGTTATACCTCCGGCCCGCAGCGTCTGGAGCTGTTGCGTGCTGCCGCCGCTGACCCCACTACGCCTGCGCTGGAGCCAGTTCGAGCCGCACTCGGCGCCGGCGCCGACCGAATCGCGCAATATGCGGGTGTCGCTGTCCATATGACCGAGATGTTCCGTGCCCTCACGGGAGATGCCCTCGCAGCGCGATACCGACAGCGATAGGTGCTCAATACTGGGCCCGGATCGGAACCACCCGCCAGCTCGGCGTCCCGGTCAGGGATCGGCTACGGGGACATCCATAATCGACGGTGCAATCAAAGCGCTGCACGCACCTGCCGTTTAGCGTGCGGCTCAAATGATCAATCGTCCGGCAGCGGCGGCGCCGTGGATTGATAGGAGTATCCAGTCGGCGTGGTGATTTCGACCGTGTGCCGGCCCGAACTTCCAACACTCCTTGCCCTCCAGCCTGGTGCTTCCTTGGCCTGGTTGCAGGCTTCGCACAGGCCCTGCAGGTTTTCGGCGTTTGTACTCCCGCCGATGCGGTGCGGACGGATATGGTCGCGGTGCCGTATTGGGGCGTTGCACCACGGTGTCCGGCAGGTTTGATCCCTCGCGGAGATGAACCTGGCCAGGGAATCGGGGACGTACCGCGCCTTGGAATCCATGGCGATCAGCTCTCCGGAGGTCGGCGCCGTATAGAGGCGGCGGAGCCAGAGATCCGGTGACGCTGATTCTTCGTGTCGGCTCGCGGGGTCCTTACGTCCGGCTTTGGGTGTCGAGGCGCTGCCGCTTGCGGCCAGGCCACCACCAGCCCTGCCAGTTGCAGCTTTCCGCACCGCGTCCCGCGCCCACGTGGCCGGCACCGCGCCGTATCCGCTGAGATAGGCCGGTTCGTTCGAACCCGCCAGCAGCGTACGGTCGGTCATAACAAGCTGGACCTCCAACGGCACCCGGTCCGCCTGGGTAAGCCCTGTGATTCTTTCCACCATCGTGTCCGCCATGATCTGGCCGCGTCCGCGTGAATCGCCCCGTGCCCGGAGGGAATCTGCTTCACGGCTGAGGGCTGCAAAGACTGCGACTCCCTGTGCCACCGGCAGCAGGCCGGTCAGGTAGGTCATGGTGTCCGGTGCGGGTCGGCAGGAAACATAGCGGTCCGCCTGCGCCTTGGCTGCCCGGCGGACCAGCGCTTCCTGATCGATCCGGTAAGTCAGTTTCCGGATCCGGCCGATCAGGCGTCCGTCGCCCAAACCCTCCAGCCCTGCGGGGTCTCCAGCTACCTCGCGGTCCACCAAACGACGGTCGGATACTGAAAGGCACGCCGTCTCGCGGACCAGCAGCGTGGCCCGCCATTCGTTGAGTCTGCCCTCGGACAGCGCCCGGAGCGTGCACGGCATTTCATGCGCAAGTGCTTTGGAGAAGCCAAGAATCCGCCCGCCGCGGGCAGGCGATTCGCGCCGGGCGAGGGCAATTTGAGCAGCTACTCCTCTCCCCTGCTGCTCCAGGGGAACCCCGGAGCGGGCATGCGCCGCACGGACGGAAGCATCGAAAGCGGCGGCGACCCGGACCTGGGCTGCTGCAGCAGCGGCCTTGAGCTCTTCGAGTACGCGCAGCCGGCTTATCAGACAGGCATCTGTATCGGAGGCGATTTCCTCCAGGACCCGCCCGGAAGACAGCTCGGTGATCCACGTGGCGACCTGCGGGGATGACGGTTCGTTGCCGCAATACGCCTCGCTGAGGGTTGCCGGACCAGGGCGCTCACGGCTGGGTGGCGCGGACGCCGGACCGTTACTGCCACAGTGCTGCCCAGCGGGTGTACCGAAGCAGGGCTCAGCACCATGAACAGATGGTGGATAGTCCCGATTTGATTCGAACATGTGTTCGATGCTATGGACTTCCGATCAACGCTGCAATAGGAGTTTTCGTCCTTGTGGAAAACTACCCGCACCCTTGGGTACCCCCGCCCTGACTTGGGAAAACACGTGAAAGGGTCGGTCAGGATCCTGCCGCGCTCTGCCGGTTCGCGGTGCTAGTTGGAGGCGTGCCCTCGTCGGCGCGGAGGCTGGTCTGGATCCGCCGACGTCGGCCGGGCGGCCCGCCGCCGGCGAGTCCCGGGCCCGCCTGTCGCCGCCGCCGGCCCCGAACCGGGGTCCGGGACGCGTGCTACCGTTCAGGCGCGTACCCAGACCGAAGCTGCCCTGCTCCCCTAGTGAAAAGCCCCCGACTGAAACGAACCGCATGAGCACATCGAAGCCCGCTAACTACTATGCCGTCCCTGAACTTGCGGCCGCATATGATGCGGACAGCAAAGCCCGGCAGGACCTGCAGTTCTACCTGGCACTGGCCGCCGAGACGGGAGCCCGGCGCGTTGCGGACCTCGGAGCGGGAACCGGCCTGCTGTGCAGCCTGCTGGCCGGGCAGGGGTATGAGGTCACCGGAGTCGAGCCTGAACAAACCATGCTTTCGCTCGCGGCCGCCCAGCCGCATGCCGACGCCGTCACCTGGATTCGAGGAACCGCGGAAAACCTGCCGGAAGCCTGGGCAGATCTGGTGTTGATGACCGGACATGTCGCGCAGTACTTCCTTGATGACACCGCATGGGTGCAGGTGCTCACCCATGCCGGACGAGCGCTCAGGCCCGGAGGCAGGCTCGCGTTCGAAGTACGCAACCCGGATGTTGAAGCCTGGCGCCGGTGGGAGGGCACGCACAGCACCAGCCGGGGAACAGTCACCCAGACCGTCCGGCGGCAAGACGACCTGGTCACGCACACCGATACCTGGACCGACGGTTCCGGAACGCGGACGACGATCGAGACCCTCCGCTTCCCTTCCTGGGACACGGTTACCGCCGGTTTGGAAGCCGCAGGACTTACGGTCGACCAGTGCTGGGGCCACTGGGACCGAAGCCCGGTGCGACGGGATTCACCGGAGTGGATCTTTCTCACCGAAGCGGTTTAACCCGTCCGCACGCCACACGCCTACCCTCCCCCGCCGTCCTGCGTCACCAGCACCGCCGCAGGACGAATACCCAAGTTGCGTTTCATGAACTTCCCCACGCATCTCCCCAGGTCCGCGGGCTGCGGCAGCGGGGAATCGGACCGGTCCTACTGCAGTGCCAGGTTGGAGCGGGATGCCCCGCTGTGCCAGTCTTGGGCCTTATGGACAACCCTTTCCTTTACCCGAGTAGCCTGCCGTACCAGCTGCCCCCGTTCGAGCAGATCAACGAAGACGTTTTCCTGCCCGCCTTTGACTCCGGAATTTCCGGGCATGCCGCCGAGATTGACCGTATTGCCGCGAACCCGCAGGCACCGGACTTCGAAAACACGATCGAAGCCCTGGAATTATCGGGCCAGGAGCTGGGGCGCACCGCCGTCGTCTTCTTCACCCTCTGTGCCGCTCACGCCACGGACGGCGTGCAGCGGATCCAGCAGCAGATCGGCCCGCGGCTCGCCGCGCACGAGGACACGATTTACCTCAACCGGCAGCTCTTTGCCCGGGTCGAAGCCGTCGCGGAGAACCTCGCCGGCTTGGACGATGAACAGGCACGCCTCGTGTCCGAGTACCGCCGCCGCTTTATCCGCGCCGGAGCGCAGCTCGATGACGCCGGGCAGGCCCGCATGCGGGAGCTGAACGCCCGGCTTTCGGAACTGGGCACGGACTTTTCCCAGCGCCTGCTGAAGGACACCAACGATTCGGCCCTGGTGGTGGACGACGCCGCCGAACTGGACGGCCTGCCCGACGACGACATCGCCGCAGCAGCGACCGCTGCGGCGGAAGCGGGACACGACGGTAAGTTCCTGCTGTCCCTCGTGCTGCCCACCCCGCAGCCGGCCCTGGCGTCGCTGACCAACCGTGAGAGCCGCCGTCGGCTGCATGAGGCAGCCCGAAACCGCGGTTTCCGGAACAATGACGGGAACACGCTTGCAATCGCGGCGGAAATGGCCGCGCTTCGGGCGGAAAAGGCCGCACTGCTCGGGTTCGCCAACCATGCCGAGTACGGCACCGATGACCAGACCGCACCGTCCCTAGACGCGATCCACGCCATGCTGGACAAGCTCGCCCCTGCAGCCGTCCGCAACGCCAAGGCCGAGGCTGAAGAGCTGCGCGAAGCGGCCCGGCGGGACGGACACGAGCTGGCCGCCTGGGACTGGGCGTACTACTCCGAACAGGTCCGCCGGGAGAAGTTCAACGTCGACTCCTCCGCCCTGCGCCCGTACTTCGAACTGGAACGCGTCCTCACTGACGGCGTCTTCTACGCCGCGAACCGGCTCTACGGACTGACCTTCACCGAACGGACGGACCTCACTGGCTATCACCCGGATGTCCGCGTCTGGGAAGTGAAGGACGACGACGGCACCGGGTTGGGACTGTTCCTGGGCGACTATTACACCCGGGACACCAAGAACGGCGGCGCCTGGATGAATTCCCTGGTCCACCAGTCCCGGCTGCTGGAAGCCCCGCCCGTGGTCATTAACAACCTGAACATTTCCAAGCCCGCGGCCGGTGAGCCGACGCTGCTCACCTTCGGCGAAGTGGTTACGGCATTCCACGAGTTCGGCCATGCGCTGCACGGATTGTTCTCCGACGTCACGTATCCCCAGTTCTCCGGCACCGCCGTACCGCGCGACTTCGTTGAATACCCGTCACAGGTCAACGAGATGTGGATGCTGTGGCCGGAGGTGGTCAGCAACTTCGCCAAGCACCACGTCACCGGGGAGCCGCTGCCGCAGGAGGAAATCGACAAGGTGAATGCGGCGGCCGTCTGGGGCGAAGGGTTCTCCACCACCGAGTACCTGGGTGCCGCCCTGCTGGATCTGGCCTGGCACGAACTCGCACCAGGCGAAACGGTGCAGGATCCGGAAGCCTTCGAGGCCGCGGCCCTGGCGGCGGCCGGCGTCGACCTGGACCTGGTTCCCCCGCGATACCGCACCGGATACTTCAAGCACATCTTTGCCGGCGGCTACGCGGCCTCGTACTACGCGTATATCTGGAGCGAAGTGCTCGACGCCGACACGGTCGAGTGGTTCCGGGAAAACGGCGGCCTGACCCGGGAGAACGGGGAGCGTTTCCGGACGGAACTGCTGTCCCGCGGCAACAGCATCGACCCGCTGCAGGCGTTCCGGAACTTCCGTGGACGCGATGCGCAGATCCAGCCGCTGCTGGACCGGCGCGGTCTGGCCTAGGCCCCCGCTCCCGCAGCCGCAGCCGCAGCCGCAGGGACCATAAACAGAAGGCGGGAACCGGATAACCGGTTCCCGCCTTCTGTTGCGCCTAATAAGCCTGCCTAGGCAGGGTTGGCCATCCGCGCCTGCTTCCGCACGGTGTGCATCCGCTGCCCGATGGTCACGCAGCTGGCCAGGGTCAGCAGGATCAGGACCACCAGCAGCAGGACCTCGGGGACGCCCAGGCCCACCAGCCCGGTAGCGACCAGCAGGGAGACCAGCCGCTCGGCCCGCTCGGCAATGCCGACGTTGGCGGAGAAGCCCAGCGACTCGGCCTTGGCCCGGATGTAGGAAACCAGCATGCCGACTACCAGGCAGAGGATGGCCGCGATGCCGATCGCGTCGTTGCCGCCGCCGGTGAAGAACCAGATGGCGACGCCGGCAAACAGGGCGCCGTCGGCGAAGCGGTCGAGGGTGGAATCCAGGAACCCGCCCCAGCTGCCCTTGCGCTGCTGCTGCCGGGCCATGATCCCGTCCACCACGTCGGAGAAGATGAAAACGGTGATGAAGATGGTGCCCCAGAACAGCTCACCCAGCGGATAAAAGACCAGTCCGCCGATCATCACACCGAGCGTGCCGGCAATGGTGACCATGTCCGGGGTTACGCCGCGGCGGAGCAGCCAGGTGGCCAGCGGGGTGAAAACGGCAGTGAAGAATCCCCGTGCGTATTTGTTGAGCACGCGTCAGTCCTCGCTGTCCGGGCCGGAGCCCTCTTCGGGCCAGGCATCGGCCACTTGCCGGCGCACGTCGCCCAGGGTCTGGGTGATGGCCTTGGTCTGCGCGATGATCGGCAGGAAGTTTCCATCACCGCCCCACCGCGGAACGATGTGCTGGTGCAGGTGGGCGGCGATCCCGGCCCCGCCGGTTTCCCCCTGGTTCATGCCCAGGTTGAAACCGGTGGGGCTGGACACCTTCCGCAGCACGCGCATGGCGGTCTGGGTGAGAGCCGCGATCTCCGCCGTCTCCTCCGGGTCGATGTCCGTGTAGTCCGGCACATGCCGGTACGGGCAGACCAGCAGGTGGCCGGCGTTGTACGGGAAGAGGTTCAGGATCACGAAGGCGTGCCGGCCGCGGTGGACAATCAACGATTCCTCGTCCGACCGCTCCGGAGCGGCGCAGAACGGGCAGGTCTCCTTCGAGGAGACCTGCTTCTGCCCGCCCTTGATGTAGGCAAGCCGGTGCGGGGTCCAGAGCCGCTGGAATGCGTCGGGGACACCGGCGAGTTCGAACGTGTCCGTCACCGCGGCGTCGTCAGGCTGTTCTCCCATTGCGTCCCCGCCGCCCTACTTGTCCCGGTTACGGACGGCTTCGACAATCCGCTTGACGGCCTCTTCAACGGGTACGCCGTTGTCCTGGCTGCCGTCCCGGAAGCGGAAGGAGACGGCGCCGGCCTCGGCGTCGTCGCCGCCGGCGATCAGGACAAACGGGATCTTGTCCTTGGACGCGGTGCGGATCTTCTTCGGGAAGCGGTCGGTACCGGTGTCCACCTGGGCGCGGATGCCGTGCGCCTTGAGCTTGTCGACGACGTCGAACATGTAGTCGTTGAAGGCTTCGGCCACGGGGATGCCGACCACCTGCACCGGTGCCAGCCAGGCCGGGAACGCGCCGGCGTAATGCTCGGTGAGCACGGCCATGAAGCGTTCCACGGAACCGAACAGGGCGCGGTGGATCATGACGGGGCGCTGGCGGGTGCCGTCGGCGGCCTGGTACTCGAGCTCGAAGCGCTCGGGCAGGTTGAAGTCCAGCTGGATGGTGGACATCTGCCAGGTGCGGCCGATGGCGTCGCGGGCCTGGACGGAGATCTTCGGGCCGTAGAAGGCTGCTCCGCCCGGATCCGGGACCAGGTCCAGGCCGGAGGCTTCGGCAACCTCGGCGAGGGTGCGGGTGGCTTCCTCCCACACATCGTCGGAGCCGACGTACTTCTCCGGGTCCTTGGTGGACAGCTCCAGGTAGAAGTCATCCAGGCCGTAATCCTTGAGCAGGTCCAGCACGAACTTCAGCGTGGTGGTCAGCTCGTCCTTCATCTGCTCACGGGTGCAGTAGATGTGGGCGTCGTCCTGGGTCATGCCCCGCACGCGCGTCAGGCCGTGGATCACGCCGGACTTTTCGTAGCGGTACACGGAACCGAATTCGAACAGCCGCAGCGGCAGCTCGCGGTAGGACCGTCCGCGGGAGCGGAAGATCAGGTTGTGCATGGGGCAGTTCATCGGCTTCAGGTAGTAGTCCTGGCCGGGCTTGGTGACCTCGCCGGTCTCCGGATCGGTAACCTCATCCACGTGCATGGGAGGGAACATCCCGTCGCGGTACCAGTCCAGGTGGCCGGAAACCTCGTACAGGTGGCCCTTGGTGATGTGCGGGGTGTAAACGAACTCGTAACCGGCCTCGGTGTGGCGCTGCCGGGAGTAGTCCTCCATAGCCTTGCGGATGATGCCGCCCTTGGGATGGAACACCGGCAGGCCCGAACCCAGCTCATCCGGGAAGGAGAACAGATCCAGTTCGGTGCCCAGCTTGCGGTGGTCGCGGCGCTCGGCTTCGGCCAGGCGCTCCTGGTAGGCCTTCAGTGCGTCCTTGGTGGGCCAGGCGGTGCCGTAGATGCGCTGAAGCTGCTGGTTCTTCTGGTTGCCCAGCCAGTAGGCGGCGGCGGAGCGGGTCAGGGCGAAGGCGTTGGAGATCAGTTTGGTGTTGGGCAGGTGCGGGCCGCGGCACAGATCGCACCAGACGACGTCGCCGGACTTGCGGTCCACGTTGTCGTAAATGGTGATCTCGCCGGCGCCGACCTCGATGCTGGCACCTTCGCCGGCTTCCTCGGCGCCGTCCTTCTTGCCCAGCAGTTCAAGCTTGTACGGCTCGTTCTTCATGGCTTCGCGGGCTTCGTCTTCGCTGACCACGCGTCGGGCAAATTTCTGGTTCGAGTTGATGATCTTCTGCATCATCTTCTCGAGGGTCTTCAGGTCCTCCGGCGTGAACGGCTCGGCAACGTCGAAGTCGAAGTAGAAACCGTCCTTGATGTACGGGCCGATGCCCAGCTTGGCGTCCGGACGCAGCTGCTGCACGGCCTGGGCCATGACGTGCGCGGTGGAATGGCGCAGGACATTCAGTCCGTCTTCGGACTCAATGGTGACGGATTCCACGATGTCGCCCTGCTCCAGCGGCGTATCCAGGTCCTTGAGGACGGAGTGCACGCGCATCACGACGACGTCGCGGCGTTCGAAGAAGAGCTGAGCACCAGTGGTGCCAGTATCCACCGTGGTCTCTTCGCCGTCGACGATGAGGGTGAACTTCTCTGGCACTGACACGGTTGTCTCCTAGATTTCGTTGTACGGCGTCTGCTGCACGGCCTGGACACGGCCGCACTTCCGCCCGTACCGATGTTATCCGCTGCGCTTGGACCCCACCAACATGCCGCGCTGGCGGCCGGGTTTCGGAAGCGAGTCCGTGTCCGCCAGGTTCCATGCTTCGAGCGCCTGGAGGCTGATGCCCCGCGGGCCGGTGCGGCGGGTCAGCCCGCGGACCAGCAGCAGTTCCGTGCCGAAAAGCAGCGGACCGGATTTCTCCTGCGCCTCGTGGAAGAACGTGCAGTCGATGCAGCCCGTGCCGTCGTCGAGGCTGATGAACACCACCCGGCGTCCCCCGCGCATGGGAGGCGTCTGCGTGGCCACCCGGATCCCGGCGACCAGCACCTCGGTCCCGTTGCGCAGGTCCAACAGTGCTTCCGCGGGCGTGACGCCCAGCCCGCGCAGCAGCGGACCGTAGCTTTCCATCAGGTGCGCACTGACGTCCACGGACAATAGGTCCAGTTCGGTGCGGACCTTTTCCCGCAGCCCCGGCTCCGGCAGGTGGCGGTGCAGGTTCGCCAGCTCGGTATCCCCCAGCGGCAGGGCCAGCTGCCCGGGAATCGGATCGTGCTTCCGGGACGCGGACTTTGCCGGCGCGGCGTCGAGGTACTGGATCAGGTCCGCACGGCTGCCCTCGGAGCCGGTCTGCTTGCTGAGCGAATCGAAGGCACCGAGCTGCGCCAGCCGGCGCAGGGTGGGCCGGGAGACCTTCGCGCGTGCCCTCAGGTCCGCCAGGGAGTCATAGGGCTGCCCGGCGGCAATGCGCTTTAGCTCGACGGCGGACAGCCCGTAGATCCCGGCCAGGGACAGCCGGATCCCCAGCCGGCCGTCGTCGAGCCGTTCCACCCGGTAGGTTTCGCCGCTGCGGTTGATGTCCAGGGGCAGGATGGGGATGCCCATCCGCCGGGCCTCGGCGACGAGCAGCCGGCGTGGGTACATTCCGGGATCGTGTTCGAAGATGCCTGCGAGGAACGCCGCCGGGTGGTGTGCCTTCAGCCATGCCGACTGGTAGGTGGGCACGGCGAAGGCCGCGCCGTGGGCCTTGCAGAAGCCGAAGCTGCCGAAGGCCTTGAGTGTGTCCCAGACCTTGTCGATGGTCTCCTGCGTGTAGCCGCGGGCGGCGGACTTGCTGCGGAAGTATTCCTCTACTCCGGGCTCAGCGGATTCGTTGCCCAGCAGGCGGCGCAGTTCATCCGCCTTCGCCAGCCCGCAGCCGGTAAAGACGTTCAGCGTCCGCAGCACCTGCTCGTGGAAAACCGTGACGCCGTGGGTTTCGGCCAGCACCGGGCGCAGTGCCTCGTGCGGATAGACCTCCGGGGAGAAACCGTGCCGGTGTTCCAGGAACGGCCGGACCATGTCGGATTTCATCGGCCCGGGCCGGAACAGGGAAATGTCGATGATCAGGTCGTTGAACTCGCGCGGCGCCAGCTTGCCCACCAGCTCGCGCTGTCCCGGGGATTCGATCTGGAAGCAACCCAGGGTGTGCGTGCTGCGGATGAGTTCGTAGGTGGGTTCGTCGTCGAACGGCACGGCGTCGAGGTTGATCCGTCCGTCGGGTTCAACGAACTCCGGGTCCGGCTTCTCCGGCCCGTCCCGATGCTTCCCGGCGGCAATGACCTCTTCACGGGAGGAGTGCACACGCACTACTTCGCGGACGGCAAAGGCCATGGCGCTCTGCATCCGGACACCCAGCACGTCGAGTTTGAGCATGCCCATGGGGTCCATGTCGTGCTTGTCGAACTGGGACATGGGCAGGCCCAGGCCGCTGGGCTGCACGGGGGTTCGGTCCAGCAGGGAGGTGTCCCCCAGGATCACTCCGCACGGATGCATGGAAATGTGCCGGGGCAGCCGGTCCAGGCGTTCGGTGAGGTCCACCAGCAGGTCCAGCTGCTGGTTCTTTTCCACCTGGCCGGAGAATTCGCGCAGTTCGGGCTTTTCCGCGAGCGCCTCGCGGAAGTTGCGGGCCGAGAAACGCCATAGCTGTTTAGCCACAGCGCCGATTTCCTCCTCGGGCATGCCCAGCGCCAGTCCGGCGTCGCGCACCGCTCCGCGCGCCCGGTAGCCGTTCTGCATGCTCATCAGCGTGACCCGTTCGGAGCCGAAGCGTTCGAAGATGCGGTGATAGACGTTGTGCCGCTCGGCGCTTTCCACGTCTATGTCGATGTCCGGCAGCGTGGAGCGGTCCCGGGAGAGGAAGCGTTCAAAGATCAGGTCGTGGTCCAGCGGGTTCACGTGGCTGACGCCCAGCAGGTAGTTCACCAGTGAGGAGGCCCCCGACCCCCGGGCTGCGGCGCGTACCCCCATTCCGGTGATCATGGCGGAGACTTCCGCAACGGTGAGGAAGTACGAGGCGAAGCCCAGCCGCTCGATGATGCCCAGCTCGTGTTCGAGCCGGTTGCGCAGTTCCACCTCGGCAATCGAGTCCCGGGCGCGCAGCCTGCGGGTGATCCCCGCCTCGCAGCGCTGGCGCAGTTCGATCATGGGTTCGGCCTCGATGCCGATCACCGAGGCCTCGGGTACCACGGGCTGCTTCCATCCCATATCTGCCACGGGGTCTATCCGGCAGCTATCCGTGAGCGCCGCAGTGTCGGCCAGCATCCGTGCCGCTCCCGAGGAACCGTAGCCTGCCTCGGAGCTGATCTCGCGGGCCAGCGCAGTCATCTCCCGTGCCCCCTTGAGCCAGCCCTGCCCGTTGGGCTGCCGGTCCGGAAGGTGGGAGAGGGAAGTCAGCGAGCGCGCGGCGTCGAGCACGTCAGCGGTGGCGGCTCCATCCTCGTCCACGTAGCGCACGGCGTTGGTGAGGATGCCTGGCACGCGCATCTCATCGGCCAGCCGGAACATGCGTACGGCGTGGGCAAGGCTGAGGTTCTCCCCCGGGGCGGACAGATGGGTAACCACCTCGACGGCGAGCGCCCGGGCAGGGATCAGCGAGCGCCAGCGGCCGAACAGGGTGCGGGCAACGGCGTAGCTGCGGCTGCGCATGGCCTGGCCGACGTCGGACTGCGGGCCGACGAGGACGGTCAGGACCGGTTCGGCCTCCACATCGGAGACACCTTCCCCTGCTCCTGCGCCGCGGACGTACCCTGCGAGCTGCTCCATGGTGACGCCTACCGGTTTGCCGGCGCGTGCCCGGGAGGCGGAGGTGGCGGCGTGCGCGGCGGAGATCAGCCGGCACAGGGCACGGTAGCCCGCTCCCCCGGTATGCCCGTGGGCGAGAATGACCACCCGTCCCGTGACGGCGTTGCTGCCATCCAGCACGGCCAGGTCCACGCCCACGATGGGATCGATGCCCGCCTCCATGCACGCACGCAGATGCTTGACCGTTCCATAGAGCCCGTCCCGGTCGGTGCAGGCGAGCGCATCCGCACCGTCGGCCGCTGCGGCCTGCGCCATCTCCTCCGGCCAGGACACCCCGTAGTGGGCGCTGAACGCAGTGGCTGCGTGCAGGTGGGTAAAGCTCATTGCTTAGGCACTGTCTTCCATTAGGCACTGTCCCTCAGGGCATCGTGGATGCGGATCAGGCGCCAGCGGTTGCTGCGGACATGGTGCGAGAGGTCGAGGGTGCGCAGGTCGGAGCGGTCATTGATCCGGGCCTGGACCCGCCAGATTTCGGTATCCACCAGCCCGGCACCGTGCCCGCGTTCGGCGCGGGTTTCCTCTTCCCACCAGTTGCGGCGTTCATACCAGCGCACAGGATCGGCCCCCACCTTGTAGGTACGCCCGCCCCAGATAAGCCGGAGAGGCTGGCCCGCGGGCGAGCACACCACCTCGATTGCTTCGCTGAAGGTACCCATTCAGCTTCCTCCCCGCCCGGTAGACAGGCACTCCGCCTACGTCTCTCACCACTGGTTATCAGTTAGCAACTAATTCGAACATATGTTCGAACCGCTCCGCCACCAGTGTACGACCAGCCGGGGACAAACGGCACCACTCGGGGATGGATCAGAAGGCGATGCCCGCTCTGGCACTGCGGAAGCCAGGTGCGCCGCTGCCGGCGTCGGTGCCCACATGGGGCACACTGTTCCCAGACAACTGGATTCGGCGCAGAAGCCGGGGTCCGGGCAGTTTTATCGAATGGGGGCCTAACATGACGGCAGACAGCAACACACCACCTAATGGACGGCAGCAGCCGGAACCGTGGAATCCGTTCGGGCAGGAGCCTGAACCGCCGCACTTTAATCCATATGCGCAGGACGTCCTGCCTGCGGATCAGGGCCCGTTTCCTCCCGCAGCCGGCCCCAAGCCGACACGGTTCAGCGCAGCGGCAATCACTGGAATGGTCCTCGTGACGATCGTTTGGGCGATCCTCATCCGCCCTCTTGTCAACTTCGCTACCTGGAACTTCCCCGATTTGGGGGACTCAGTGTTTGACCTGTTCATCTATTCCGGGTTGGCCATACTGCTCGGAGGAGTGGTGGGATTCAGCGTGGCGCTCGCCAAGGGGAACAAGAAGCTTGCAG
This sequence comes from Arthrobacter sp. zg-Y844, assembly GCF_024385465.1. Classification (GTDB taxonomy): domain Bacteria; phylum Actinomycetota; class Actinomycetes; order Actinomycetales; family Micrococcaceae; genus Arthrobacter_B. The sequence goes on along the minus strand of NZ_JANFLS010000002.1, from coordinate 210,107 downwards.
CCCGCCTCTACATCATCCCCTCCCTGATTTGGCAGGGAGGCATCCTGGCTGCACTTCTCCTGCTGGTGATCGCCTTTCTCAGTTATGACGGCTGACACAGCCCGCTTAGCGGTCCGCTTCTCCGCTTACCCGCGCCGTGGTGGACAACGGCGTTTCCCGGATGAACAGGCACAGCACCAGGGCAACGGCCACGATGGGCACACTGAGAAGGAAAATGGGAGGCAGGGCCTGCCCGAAGGCCGCAGCGATGAAGTCCTGCGCCGGTGCGGGGAGTCCGCGGAGCATGGCCGGGCTCAGCGAATTGATGTCCCCGCCGAGGGCAGTCCCGGCCCCCGGCGGCGCCGCTGCAATCTCATTGCCCAACCGGTGGATGAAGATCGACCCGAACAGCGCGATCCCGAACGAGGCGCCGATCTGGCGGAAATAATTCGCTGCGGAGATGGCCGCGCCCATATCCCTGCCCGGCACGCTGTTCTGCACAATCAGCACCAGGTTCTGCATCAGCATTCCCAGCCCGAGTCCCATCACCAGCATGCCAAGAGCGGTGAAACTGTATGCGGTGGTGTCTGAGATCCGGGAGAGCAGCACCAACCCGGCGATGATCACCGCACAGCCCAGCACCGGGTAGATCTTGTACCGGCCGGTGCGCGAAATCAGCTGCCCGGTGCCGATGGAGGTCAGCAGCAGCCCGCCCATCATGGGCAGCATCATCAGGCCCGACTGCGTGGCGGTGGCCCGGTTGACCATCTGCAGGAAGGTGGGCAGGTAGGAGATGGTGGAGAACATCGCGATGCCCACGGCGATGCCCACCAGCACCGGCAGCAGGAAATTCCGGCTGCGGAACAGGTCCAGCGGAAGGATGGGTTCCGCTGCCCGCCTCTCCACCAGGACAAATGACGTGCCGGCCGCCAGCGTCACCACGGCCAGGGCAAGAATCTGCGGACTTGACCAGGCGTAGGTGGTGCCGGCCCAGGTGGTGAGCATCACCAGGGCGGCGCTCGCGAGCGCAAGCAGTCCGGCGCCTGCGTAATCCAGTTTCGGGCGCCTGCCGCGGGGTTTGGGCAGATGCAGCGAAGAGACGACGACGGCGAGCGCCACCGCGCCGATGGGCAGGTTGATGTAGAACACCCACCGCCAGGACCAGGCATCAGTGATCCAGCCGCCCAGCAGCGGACCGCCCACGGACGCCAGCCCGAAGGCCGCCCCCGATCAGGCCCATGTACTTCCCGCGCTCCCGCGGGGAAACCAGGTCTCCGAGGATGGCCTGCGCCCCGATCATCAGCCCGCCGCCGCCTACCCCCTGCAGCGCACGGAACCCGATCAGCTGGCCCATGTTCTGCGCCAGTCCGGACAGGACCGAGCCGGCGAGGAACACTACGATAGCGAAAATGAAAATGCTCTTGCGGCCGAACAGATCGCCGAGCTTGCCGTAGATCGGCAGGCCGATGGTTGCCGCCAGGATATACGCGGTGACCACCCAGGACAGATGCTCCAACCCGTTCAGGTCCCCCACGATGGTGGGCAGGGCCGTAGCGACGATGGTTTGGTCCAGGGCTGCCAGCAGCACCGAGAGCACCAGACCCGTGAAAACCGGCACGAGGTTCCGCTTCGGTTCCTCGCCCGGGGCAGCCGCCACCCGGTGCTTCGGCAGGCCGGTCCCGGAGCGGGCCGCGGGCGCCGCGGTGCGCGGCGTTATTGCTCTGTGGGACATGGCGGGTTTCTTCTCTTCTCGGTTGGCGGCCTACGTTGCGTCCACGTCCACCCGCGCCGTCCTGGACAACGGCTGCTGCACCAGGAACAGCGTCAGGACAAAGGCCGCCCCCAGGATCGGCACCCCGAGCAGGAAGATCGGCGGCAGCGCCTCGCCGAACGCGGATTTGATGAAGTCCTGCGCCGGTGCGGGCAGCGCCCGGATCTTGTCCGGGCTGATCGAATTGGCACCGCCCGACGCCGCATCGCCGGCTCCGGGCGGTGCCGAGGCCAGCTGGTCGTTCAGCCGGCGGATGAACAGGGAACCGAAAAGGGCAATCCCCAGGGAACCGCCCATCTGCCGGAAGTAGTTGGCGGTGGAAACCCCGGTACCCATGTCCTTGGCCGGGACGCTGTTCTGCACAATCAGCACCACGTTCTGCATCAGCGCCCCGATCCCCAGTCCCAGCACGAACATGCCCAGCGCGGTGAGGGAATACGGCGTCGTGCTGGAGATGCGTGAGAGCAGCAGCAGGCCGCCGACCATGGTGAGGGACCCGAGTATCGGATAGATCTTGTACTTGCCCGTGCGGGAGATCAGCTGCCCCGTCCCGATCGAGGTGGTGAGCAGCCCCGCGGTCATCGGGAGCATCATCAGCCCGGACATAGTGGGACTGGCTCCGTTGACGATCTGCAGGAAGGTCGGCAGGTAGGCAATGGACCCGAACATGGCCAGCCCCACCGCCAGCCCCACCAGTGTGCAGATCAGGAAGTTGCGGATCCCGAACAGGCGCAGCGGAAGTATCGGTTCGGACGCGCGCAGTTCCACCGGAATGAAGATGGCAACGGCGACGGCGGCCACCGCTCCCAGCGTAAGGATCGTGGGCGAGGTCCAGGCGTAGTTGTTGCCGCCCCAGCTGGTCAGCAGCACCAGGGCCGCGCTGCCGACCGCAAGCAGTGCGGCACCGGCATAGTCCAGCCGGATCCCCTTGCGTTCGGACCGCGGCAGGTGCAGGGCGGTGATGATGACCGCGAGCGCCACCGCACCGATGGGCAGGTTGATGTAGAACACCCACCGCCAGGACCAGTAATCGGTAAGGTAGCCGCCCAGCAGCGGTCCGCTGACGGAAGCGATGCCGAACGCCGCCCCGATCATTCCCATGTACTTGCCGCGCTCGCGGGCGGGCACAATGTCGCCGATGATGGCCTGCGCACCGATGATCAGCCCGCCGCCGCCTACGCCCTGGATGGCCCGGTAGGTGATGAGTTCGGCCATGCTGTGCGCCTGCCCGGACAGGGCGGACCCGCCCAGGAACACCACGATGGCGAAAATGAAGATGTTCTTGCGCCCCAGCAGGTCCCCGAGTTTCCCGTATATCGGCAGCCCGATCGTGGAGGTCAGCAGGTAGGCGGTGATCACCCAGGACAGGTGGTCCATGCCCTGCAGGTCCCCCACGATGGTGGGCAGCGCGGTGGCGACGATGGTCTGGTCCAGGGCCGCAACGAGCACCGCCAGCATCAGCCCGGCGAATACGAAGGCGATCCGGCGCCGCGAGTGCCCGCCTCCCGCCTCGGCGCTGCCCTGCGCTCCGGCACCGCCCGGCGGAGGCGTTGACCGCGCCTGCGGGGAATGGGCCACCAGGGGGACGGCGTTGACCGGCGCTCCCATGGCTCCGGCCATACCTGCTATCGGATGGGTGGCTGCGGTTCCGTGGGGCGTAAACCGGTCGGCCATGCACTCCTCCTTGGAAATTTCGGCCGGATGATGGCAGTCCGGTTGGAACTTCCATTCGACGCCCGCCGTCCTGCCAAGTCAACGGTCGGCGGCGGCCATCCCTGCCGCCGGTGCCAGCCGGCGTCGTGGCTGTGGAGGGCGCTAACTTCCATAGTCCGGGAGCGGCTCCCTGCCCCGGCGTTGTTCCGCGGTCAGGACAGGCGCAAACTGGCACTAAACGCGGACCGGCCAAGATGTCGAAGCCGCACGGGCTCACCTTCGGGGTACGCCATGAACCGTACGATAAGTGTCATTTTCCGCGTCATACCGCTAATCATGGGCGCTGTCTGTCTGTCCTTTGGCCTCTACATCCTGGCCGGGCCTGACGATGCCAATCGGTTTGTCGCCGGACACGTCAACGTCGGGCTGACCGCAATCTGTTATGCACTGTTCACTACGGCGGCCACCATCATCAGGCAGCTCATCAACCGCTATGGGCGTGTTTGGGCGATCATCCTGCCGCTCTCCGGCTACGTGGCTGCTGCCGCCGCCATCCTCTGGGGCATCGTTCTGGTCAACCGGGACAACACCGCGGAGAACCTCACGGCGGGCTTCGTTGTGATCGGCATCGGCTTCGTCGCCGCGTGCGTCAGCACCGTCGCGGCCGCGTCCACAAAATTCACGCTCATCCAGTCAGCACAGTTACTCGAGCCCCAGGGCGGCCCGCCGGAAGGTGCTCACTCCCGCGCCGTCGGCGCCGTGCTGCTCGCAGTTCCGGTGGTGTCCGCCGTCGTCGGTTTCTCCCTTGCGATCGGCCTGTTGGTGCGCGGAGATACTCCCGGATTCGTTGCCGGCCACGTCCTGATCGGACTGTCGGCAATCTGCACGGCGCTGATCGCCCTGGTCGCGAGCATCGTGCGCCAGGTGCGCAACGAATTCAGCGACGGCGAACGTTCCGCCTGGCCCTGGCTTGTCGCTGCCGCCGGCACGATCAATGTGCTGCTCGGACTATTCGTGCTGTTCAGCTCACACGAACCCTATCGGCTGGCCCCGGGATGTGTGCTGATCGGCCTCGGGCTGATCTGCTTCAGCATCCTGTCGAAGGTGCTGTTGCTCGCCCTCGTCTGGCGTCGCACGTTTGTCCTGGCCAACCGCATCCCGCTGATGCCCATCGGAACAGCGCTCACCTGTCTGTTCTTCGCAGCGTTCCTCTTTGAAGCCGCAGGCACAGACCCGGCGTTCTTTGTCCCCGCGCACGTGCTGGTTGGGCTCGGAGCTGTCTGCTTTACGCTCTTCTCAATCGTGTCGATCCTCGAAGCGGGAACGTCGGAGTAGCAGAGCAGCGTTAAGGCCCGGCGGTAACTGCTCCCCGCCAGGTGCGGATGCCGGTGCGGACTGCTTCCGGCAGCCCGGCGTCGTCAAAGAGCCGCTGCAGCGAAAAACCGTCCACCGCCGCACGGAAGGCACCGTCCATGCTGGTTCCGTGCCCGGCGCACAGTTTTTCGCTCTCTGCCTCCGGATTGGGCCGTCCCGTTGCTGCTGCGAAGGCGTCCGCGTTGCGGACGGTTTCGAAGTAGTCCTCCCGGATCTCCTCCGGCTCCGCGTCCACTGCCGCGAGCAGGACCATTGCGGTCATTCCGGTGCGGTCGCGTCCCGCCATGCAGTGGAAAAGCACCCCGCCGGGCGGGGCATCGGCGAGCGCCTGCAGGACGGCGCCCATCCGGTCCGGCAGCCGCGTGAGGTGCGGCAGGTAGTACAGCGGCGTGCCCATCAGCCCGTTGTTCCAGTACCCTTCCCAAAACTCCGGGTTCTCGGCCAGGCCGTCCAGGTCCACGTGAACCGTGGTGAGCCAGTCCGGGCGGGCGGTGGTGTCCCGCGCACGTTCGGGCGGCTGGCGGAGGTCGACGACGGTACGCACCCCCAGCGCATGCAGGGCGTCCCAGCCGCGGGGGCGGACCAGGTCCACCGTTTCGGAGCGGAAGAAGACCCCGTGCGGCGTAAGCGTGCCGTCGCGCCGTCGTCGTCCGCCCAGGTCGCGGAAGTTCACCAGCCCCTCCACGGGGCGAAGAACCCGCGCGTCGACTGCAGTGAGGTTGGCCGTATCCGGGGAACTAGGCAAATTCCATTCCTTCAGCCGGGCGGGGATGGGTGAGCCAGTACTGGGTGCCTGCCGCATCCCGGGCCACGATGCCTTCATCCACCAGATAGCGGCGGATGGCAGCGGGGTCTGCGGTGAAGGCCGCCAGCCGGGTGGTGAGTTCCTTCTCCGACAGCACCGGCCGCAGCCCCGGCTCCGGCGGCCGGGCATGTTCAAAGACCTCCCCGGCCAGGAAGTGCAGCAGCTCCAGCCGGTCGGAGCGTTTGCGCGGGTAGGACTCGAGCCTGCCGTTGACCAGGAAGCGGCGGGCCGACGTGTCGGGTGGCCGCACCCCGGCGGCCAGCAGATCGGCGAAGGCGGTCGCCACGGGTTCCACCCCGCACTCGCCGACGCGGACCAGGCCGGCGTTCTGCAGCACGGCCAGCGACTTGGCCTCGGCGGAGGTGAGATCCTCCGGGTCCAGGTGTGCGCCGTCGTCGGCTGCCAGCACGGCGCGGGCGTACAGGTGCAGGCGCCGGCGGTCTGCGAGCGCCGCCGCCACGGGACGCCAGCGGTTCGCCTCCGGCGTCGAACTAGTTTCCCCCATGGCTCTCCTTCATTCCGATGACCTGCAGGTCCCGTATCCACCGACCGGCTCATCGAGAAGCTGTACATCAGGGATCTTATGCAGCATCCCCATGGTCTCAAGCTCGGCGTACAGGTCAGCCACCGCAGCGGCGTTCCATTCCCTTACGGCGATCAGCGTCCCGTCCGGGCATTCCCGGGTTGCCGCGTCCAGGGGGAAGGGAAGCCTGCCGTACCCGGTGCGCGAAAACCAGTTCAGATAGCCGACGGACGGGGCATATATGGAGCGCTGTCCGACACCCAGCTGCTTTCCCCTCTCTGTGCAGCGGGTCATGGTTTCCGGAGTCGTCAGGCACGCAGTCTCGGGCTGCCAGATATGGACCAGCTCACCGAACCAGCGGCGGGCATCCTCAGGGAAACCGATGACGAACTCCGCGGGCGGCAGCATGGTGATCTCATTGGCCGGGTTCCCCCAGACACCGCTGCGGCCGGCAGAAATTTCGAACGAAAACAGTCCGTTTTCCGGATCGCCGGTGCCGGTCAGTGAGAACTTTGCCTTGAGGGTTCCGGTATCCACCTTGGAATAGGGAACATCGCGCTGGCGGGGACTTTGAATCAGCGCTCCCAGAGACTCGGGGTCCTTCGGGATGTCGATCCACTTCTGCCCGGACACCAGGAGGATCTGCGCCGACATCTGCCATTGGGCGTCCGGATCGGGGAATCTCTTCCGAATCAGGGGCAGCGTCAGCAGGATGCGCTCGGCAACCCGCACCGGGGTCTCCTTGCGTGATCCCCACTCCAGGGACAGCCAGGCGTGGACCCGTTCGCCATCGGGGATAGGGAAGAGGCCACCGACTGTTCGTGTCATGCAGCACAACCTACCCGATGCGGGCAACCCCGCGGTTGAGGCGCCGACGGCGTGTGGCTCGGCTCGACATGCCCGGAACCGGGCTCCCGCTAGCTGCGGCTGAAGGCGTCCAGCTTGCGCTGGGTCTCCATCTCGTGGCGGACCTTCAGCTCGTAGTCGATGAAGGCCTCGATCATGGCCGTGTACGTGCGTTCCACCACATTGCAGTCGCCGTCCTGCTCCTGGGCGGCGTGGCGGACATGGGCAATGACTTCCTCCATGCGCTTGGGCGAGCGGACGGCGTCGTCGTTGTCTTTAAGCCCCCCGGCGAGCCGGACCAACCGCTGCCGCCGCCAGATCAGCGCGACAATTTCCTCATCGATTTCGTCAATTGCTGTCCGGACATTATCGAGCTGTCCCGAAACGGATTTCTGCTCAGCTGGTTCCATGCCTTAAGAGTAACCATTCCCGGGCAGCAGGCACCGCACCGGGCCTCCGCTACCCGGGTAACGGCCGTTGGGCGTCTTCATGGCAGGATCATAGGCGTGAACCCCCACGTTTCCGTGGTCACCGTAGGCGTACGGGACCTCGAAGTAACACACGCGTTCTACGTTTCGCGGCTCGGCTGGGAAACCGTCCAATACGTCCCCGACGAGGTGATCTTCTTCCAGATCAACCACGGGCTGCTCCTGGCCTTTTTCCGGGCAGACCATCTGGCGGCTGAAGCCGGCGCGGTCGGCGAGCTCCACAACGCCCCGGTCACCCTCGGGCACAACGTGGACTCGGCAGCAGAGGTAGACGCCGTGCTGGCCAACGCCGCCGGTGCCGGCGGGGTCATCACCGCCCCCGGAACCCAGATGAGCTGGGGCGGCTATTCCGGCTATTTCACGGATCCCGACGGGCTGCGCTGGGAAGTCTGCTTCAACCCCGGCCTCAGGGTGGACGACACCGGCCGGGTCACCCTGGCAGTGATTTCCGAATAAGTTCCCGCTAGAACAGCACGTTCTCCGTCGGCACCGTCTCCGCCGGGTCCGGATGCAGCAGGTACTCGCCGTCGTTGCGCACGTTGCCTACGGCCGGATGGGCTTCGGACAACACCCAGTCCGCCGCCGTCGTGTAGGCCTGCGCCGCGGCCAGGGCTACCAGCGTGCCCGCATCGCGCCGCGCCGGGTCAAGCCAGGCAGCCATTGCGTCCGGGGACAGCGGCAGCGGCAGCCGGTCATGCAGGCCGACCAGTTCGCGCAGCACGGGTTCGGCGCTGTCCTCCGGGGGCGAGGCGACGGTGAGGATCGATGTCGAGAGCAGCCACTTCTCCGCGTCGTCTTCGGCCTTGGCCGGATCCCGCCACCACTCATAGAGACCGGCAAAGTAGATCGGGGCGCCGTCGGCCCGGGACACGTGGAACGGGCGGCGTGCCTTGCCGGGGCCGGCCTTCCATTCGTAGTAACCGTCCACCGGCACCGCACAGCGACGCGAGAGAACCGCGTCGCGGAACGTGGGCTTTTCCAGGACGGTCTCGCTGCGGGCATTGAACGCACGTACGCCTACCGACGCATCGGCTGCCCACCCCGGAACCAGGCCCCAGCGGGCAACGTGGATCTGGCGCACCTGCATCCGCCCCCGGCCCGGCACCTCCACGAACCGTTCGAGGACAACAGGGACGTCCGACGTCGGGGCCACGTTCCAGGACGCGCGCAGTTCCAGCCGGGCGTCAGCCTCCGCTTCAGCGTCGGCCACGAGGTCCCCCACGGAGCGGGCCATGACGTATCTTCCGCACATGCCTCCAGTCTGCCACCGGGAATGCCGCCGGCCGGAATATTGTTGGATCGGGCAACAATCCATTTCGACGAAGAGGAGCAACCATCGTGGCTGCCACTGCTGAAGCTTTCACCCCCGCAACCGGAACCATCACCATGTTCTCCACCTCATGGTGCGGATACTGCCGGCGCCTGAAGTCCCAGCTGGATGCCCAGGGCATCGGCTACACCGAGGTCAACATCGAGGACGTGGAAGGTACTGCGGAGCTGGTGGCCTCGCTCAACGGCGGCAACCAGACCGTCCCGACCGTGATTTTCCCGGACGGTTCCGCGGCCACCAACCCTTCCGCTTCCGAGGTGAAGTCCCGCCTCGGCCTCTAGGCGGTAGGCCCCTCGGGCCCGGCGGACGGCGGAACCGCGTGCTTGACTCACGGTTACTGAGTAGTAGTGTGGGGGCTCTTCCAGAGGGAACGGTACTACCGGGACACGAAGGAGCGAGATGAAGACCACGACGACGCGGACCGCCGTCCTTTTGTCGACAGCCGGACTGATCGCCGGTTCCGCGGTTTTTGCGGCACCGGCCTCAGCGGCTGTCACCGAATGTGAACCCGGGTCCACATCAACCACCTTCACCGGGTCCACCACAAGCCGGGAAACAGTCGGCACGGCAACGCTCACGAACAGTTCCACGGTCACTGCACCTGTCGCGCTCACCAGTGAACGTTCCGTGACCAGCCAGGCGTCTTCCAAGGGGACGATACCGCTCAGCGCGATCCTCCCCGCAGTGCGGACCGAGGTCACCCCGCTGGCGTTCGAAACCGTCAGCTGGCGTGCCGGACAGTCGGTATTCCAACTAACCTTGCCGGCGGGCCAGTCACACGATGTGACATACGGGTTCAACCTGATGTCGTTTTCCGGTTCACAGCAGGAATGTGGACTCGACGGACGCTTCGGTCCCGCAACGGACTTCAGCGGAACCGTTCCAACCGGGACCTACGTAGACTTCTAGCGCCGCGGGTGGGAACCTGCCGGGCGGTGGGTCAGGGACGCAGCAGGGCCTTTATGGTGCGCCGTTCATCCATGGCCCGGTAGCCTTCCGCGGCCTCGCTTAGCGGCAGCTCCAGGGTAAAGACCTTCCCCGGGTTGATCTTGCGCTGCAGGATCAACCCCATGAGCTCGGGCAGGAACCGGCGCACCGGTGCCGGGCCGCCCAGCAGGTGAATCTCCGCGAAAAAGAGCTGTTCCCCGGGCAGCTGCACGCCGTGCGGCACCCCCACGTAGCCCATATGGCCGCCGGGGCGGGTGCAGCCGATACCCTGCAGCATCGAGGCCTGGGTCCCCACTGCCTCCACGACGCTGTGGGCGCCCAGCCCGCCGGTCAGTTCGCGCACCGCTGCTACGCCGTCGTCGCCGCGTTCCTGGACGATGTCCGTGGCTCCGAACTCCCGCGCCAGTTCCTGACGGTCCGCGTGGCCGCTCATGGCGATGATCCGTTCGGCGCCCATCTGCCGGGCGGCCAGCACGGCCAGGAGACCCACCGCGCCGTCGCCCACAACCGCAACTGTCTTGCCGGGCCCGGCTTCGGCCGCCGCCGCACCGAACCAGCCCGTCCCGAGCACGTCCGAAGCGGCGAGCAGTGAGGGGATCACGTCTGCATCCGGCGGGTCCGCCGTCGCCACGAGTGTGCCGTCCGCGAGGGGAACACGCAGATACTCGGCCTGCGCTCCGCCGACGCCGGCGGCGTGGACACACCGGCTCTGATACCCCGCGGCGCAGATTTCGCAGGTGTTGTCGGAGGCGAAAAACGAGCCCACCACAAACTGGCCCGGCCGGATCAGCGAAACCGCTGCCCCGGTTTCTTCGACTATGCCCACGTATTCATGCCCCATCGGGCGCGGGCGGCGCACCGGGTCGATGCCCCGGTACGGCCACAGGTCCGATCCGCAGACGCAGGCCGCCACCACTCGCAGGATGGCGTCAGTGGGTTCCTGGAGTGCCGGCCGGGGGACATCCTCCACCCGGACATCCCGTTCTCCGTACAACAGGGTTCCTAGCATGGGGGCACTTCCTGGTGTTGGCGGCTGGCAGACTCCGGACCCGTTCCTGCCTTCCATGCTAGGACGGTACCCGGTCCGGCGGCAGGCCCTGACGGTTGAGCCGGGAGCGGAAGGGTAATTCCCGCTTCGCTCCCGGCGCCCCGGGTCCATAGGATGGGAAGCGGGATGCTGGACTCAGGCGTCCCGCCCGGACATCGAAAGAGGCAGCACACTCATGGTTCATAAGGTTCAGGCCGTAGTCGTCAAGGAAAAGAACGCCCCCGTCTCCCTGGAGACCATCCTGGTTCCGGATCCCGGGCCCGGCGAAGCGCTGGTGGACATCCTCACCTGCGGCGTCTGCCATACCGACCTGCACTACAAGCAGGGCGCCATCAACGATGACTATCCGTTCCTGCTCGGGCACGAAGCCACCGGCGTTGTTTCCGCCGTCGGTCCCGACGTGACCGAGGTAGCCCCCGGGGACCGCGTGGTGCTGAACTGGCGCGCTGTCTGCGGCGAATGCCGTGCCTGCCGCAAGGGTGAGCCGCAGTACTGCTTCAACACCGCCAACGCCACGCAGAAGATGACGCTGGAGGACGGCACCGAGCTGACGCCCGCGCTGGGCATCGGTGCCTTCGCCGAGAAGACCCTCGTCGCCGCCGGCCAGTGCACCAAGGTGGACGACGACGTCGACGCCGCCGCGGTGGGCCTGCTCGGCTGCGGCGTGATGGCCGGCATCGGCGCCGCCATTAACACCGGCGCCGTGCAGCGCGGAGAATCCGTGGCCGTCATCGGCTGCGGCGGCGTAGGCATTGCCGCCGTCGCCGGCGCGAAGCTGGCCGGCGCCACCACCATCATCGCCGTGGACATCGACCCGGCCAAGGTCGAACTGGCCATGGCCCAGGGCGCTACGCACGGCATCAACTCCAAGGACGAAGATCCGGTGGAAGCCATCCGCGCCCTCACCGGCGGCTTCGGCGCCGACGTCGTGATTGACGCGGTGGGACGCCCGGAAACGTATAAGCAGGCCTTCTACGCCCGCGACCTCGCCGGCCGCGTGGTGCTGGTGGGTGTGCCGAACCCGGAGATGAAGATCGAACTGCCGCTGGCGGATGTGTTCGGCCGCGGCGGCTCCCTGAAGTCCTCCTGGTACGGCGACTGCCTGCCCTCCCGGGACTTCCCCATGCTGGTGGAGCAGTACAAGCTCGGCCGGCTGGACCTGGATGCCTTCGTCACCGAGCGCATCGGCCTGGGCGACATCGAGGAAGCCTTCACCAAGATGCATGACGGCAAGGTCCTGCGTTCGGTGGTGGAACTGTAATGTTCCGCATCGACAACGTGGTCACCTCGGGAACCTTCTCCCTGGACGGCGGCACCTGGGACGTGGACAACAACGTCTGGATTGTCGGCGACGACGCCCAGGTGATCGTCATCGACCCCGCCCACAACATCAACGCGGTTGCCGAAGCCGTGGGTGACCGGGAGGTCATGGCCATCCTGCTCACCCACGGGCACGACGACCACATCCGCGCCGTCGGCGAAGCCCGGGACCGCTTCAGCGCCCCGGTGTTCCTGCACGCCGCGGACCGGATGCTGTGGGACGCCGTGTTCCCCGACGAGGGACCGGACGATGTGATCGAGGACGGCGACACGTTCGAGATCGCCGGCCATACCCTGCGCGCCCTGCACACACCGGGCCACTCCCCCGGATCGGTCTGCTTCTCGCTGGCCGCCGGCGAGGACGTTCCGGAGCCGGTGGTCTTCAGCGGCGACACACTGTTTAGCGGCGGCCCCGGCGCCACCGGCCGTTCCTACAGCGATTTCCCGACCATCATCGAGTCCATCCGGGAACGGCTGCTGACGCTGCCGGCGGAGACGAAGGTGCTCACCGGGCACGGGGATTCGACGTCGATCGCCGCCGAAGGTCCGCACCTGCAGGAATGGATCGACCGGGGGCACTAAGGCCCGCCGCGCCCATCCGAACGCAGGCCGCGGGCGCCGCGGCCTGCGTTAGGGTGTGCGCATGGGAGTTCACTGGGAACAGCTGCTGGACCTGTCCGTGGATGAGGCCGGCGCGGAAAAGCGCCTGCAGGAAGTCCGAAACTGGCTTAGAGCCTACGGCTGGAGCAAGGCCGATCCGGACATGTTCTTCACGTATTACGACAAGCACCCTGCTGACGCCTTCGGTCCCCGGAGCCACCTCACCGCCGGCCCCGGGTTCGACACCAGTTATGCCTTCGTCGCAGGCCGGGATTTCTACCACGCCGGGGACGGTGCAGGAGGACCGGAGTGCCGCAAATGCGGCACGGAACTCCCGCTGATGCCCATCATCCCGCAGATACGGGAATGGGATGAAGGCGGGCCTGAACCCTTCCTCATCTGCCCGGAATGCTCCTGGGCGGGCCTGCTCGGGAACTGGGACATCGGCGGATGCATGGCGGTGTCGTCATTTGCGCTCGTTATCGATACCTCCAGCAGCGGGACATCAGTCCCGCTCATTGACGCCCTGATCGAAAACCTGCAGACAGAGCTCGGCGGCCGCTGGGCCTACGTTCACCACCATCTGTAGCACCCGGGATCCCCGTCCGCGTTCGTCCCCGGATTAGGACTTTGCCCGCCGAATCCGCAGGCCCTTGTTTCGGGTGGCGCCCCGCCAGAGACTTGTTCCATGGCCCTGCAAATCAGTCCCGCTTTCTGGAAGCTCCTGCCGGAGCTGCGCTATGAACCCACGCCTCGGCGTATCCGTGCGCAGCTCGGCGGCAACACCGTGGTGGATTCCACCAATGCGGTGCTGGCCTACGAGCCGCGGCGGGTCACCCCCATCTACGCCGTACCCGCCGGGGATATCTCAGCGGAGGTGACGGCTGCTTCGGAGCCCGACGGCGATCCGCTGGCCGATGTGCCGCCCGGCGCCCTGATGGACCCGCGCTACCCGTTCTCCGCGCACACTGCCGCCGGCCAGCCGCTGGACCTGCGCGCGGGAGCGCATGAGCTGCCCGGTGCCGGGTTCCGTCCGGATGATGCAGATCTTGGCGGGTATGTGCTGCTGGACTTCAATGCGTTCGACCGGTGGCTGGAGGAAGACCAGGTGGTCGAGGGGCACCCCCGGGATCCCTTCCACCGGGTCGACGCCGTGGACTCCTCGCGTGCGGTGCGGGTGCATTTGGGCGGACAACTGCTGGCCGAGACCCGGCAGCCGCTGCTCGTGTACGAAACCATGCTTCCGCCGCGGACCTATTTTCCGCGCAGGGACGTGGACTGGGATGTCCTCAACGCATCGACCTTCCGGTCCGTCTGCCCGTACAAGGGGACGGCGAATTACTGGTCGGTGACCGGGCATCCGGCGGGAACGGACCTGGCCTGGTCGTATGAACGGGTGCTTCCCGATTCGGCGCAGCTCAAGGACCGGGTCTCGTTCTTCGACGAGCGCACCGAGGTCTACGTGGACGACGCCAAGCAGGAGATCAATTCCCTGTTCCGCTTCTAAGGCTGCTTCAGTCCGCCGTATCGGCGATCTGGATAAGGTTGCCCACGGTGTCGGAGAAAACCGCCGTCGTTATTGGTCCCATCCGGGTAGGCGGCTGAGTGAAAGCCACGCCCAGGTCCAATAGCCGGTGATATTCGTCCTCCACGCTGTCCACAGCGAAGGAGGTGAACGGGATCCCGTCCGCTACCAGCGCCTCCGTGAACGGCGCAACGGCGGGATGCCCGGCCGGCTCGAGCAGCAGTTCCACCCCGGCGTCCTCCCCCGGCACCCCCACGGTCAGCCAGCGCGCCCCGCCCGCCGGCACATCCTGCCGCTGTTCGAATCCCAGCACCCGCGTGTAGAAATAGTGCCTTATCTTGGTCGTCCACAAAAATACTGGTCACCACAATCCTCATGGTTGCTCCCTATCTGTTCGGGTTTTCACGGGCCGGCTATCCGGGAGTTCCGTCGGCACACGGCCAAATGCGGGAGAGGTAGTCCTGTCAAACCCCCGGCTGTGCAGGGCACTGGCCGCTGATAACCGGGATTTGTAGCGTTGTTGCCCCAACGCCGACACCAGAACGGAAGACCACACCATGTCAACGCCTAATGAATCGTACGAACTTGCCCGCCGCCGCGTCATCGCGAAAACCATCTACAAGGGGGTGGTCGGTCTGTGGCTGCTGCTCGCGGTCCTTCAGGTCGCTATCTGGTACTTCACGACGCCGGACGGCTACTTCTGGCCGGTCTGGCCGATCCTGGGAACTCTTGTCGCCGCAGTCATTGCGGGGATCCCTGTCTACGCAGGCCGTCCCGCCATATCGGATCGCCGTATTGAAGCCGAAGTGGCTCGGATGCGGCGAAACGGCTGACCCGTACCAGGAGAGGACATCATGCTCGACAGCACTCACCAGGTCATCGCCGGCGTCGTTCTCCTCACCGTCCTCGGCGTCGCATACGGCGGCCGGTTCGTCTTCACAGCGGTAACCGGACGATTCCCGGCGAACGATCTCCAAAAGAGCTTCTTCCGTGCCGGCCATGCCCACGCGGGAGTGCTCATCATCCTCGGCCTCCTGATCATGGTGATCGTGCAGGCGAACCGCGTACCCGAGCCGTTCGCCACGATTTCCCTCGGCGTCCTCGTGGCTGCAATCCTGATGCCCTCCGGTTTTTTCGTCTCTGTGATCGGCCAGGATCCCGCACGGCCCAACCGGGCCATTATGCTTCTCTGGATTGGAGCGGCTGTGCTGGGCGTCGGCGTGCTGGCCGCCGGCGTCGGCCTCATCGTTCAGGGAGTCATGTCAGCGCCATGAACATGACTGAGACAGTTGCACTGGTAACCGGAGCGAACAGGGGGCTGGGACGGGAGTTCGTGATCCAGCTAGTTGAGCGGGGCGCACCGAAGATCTACGCGACAACCCGTCAGCGCGGGAACGTCGGCCTCCTTGAGCAGCTTGGAGCACCCGGCCAGGTCGAAGCCCTCGTGGTGGACATCACCGATCCGGCTACCGTTGAGGCGGCGGCTGCTGCGGCGACGGATGTGGACCTGCTGATCAACAATGCGGGTATTGCCACGGCCACGAATCTGCTGACCGGGGACTTGGATCGTATCCGGGCGGAAATGGACACCCATTTCTGGGGCACCTTGGAAATGACACGCGCCTTCGCGCCGATTCTTGGTTCCAACGGGGGCGGCGCAATCATGAATGTGATGTCCCTGCTGTCCTTCCGCTCGTATCCGGGAAACGGTGCCTACGCTGCCGCGAAGGCCGCCGAGTGGCAGCTCACCAACAGCACGCGCCTGGAGCTTGCCGGCCAGGGCACACACGTGATGAGCGTGCACCTCTCTTCCACCGATACCGACATGATGAAGGGCTGGGACATTCCCAAGAACGACCCCCGCGTGATCATCTCGGATGTGCTCGATGCCCTGGTGAAGGGGTCGCACGAGTTTTTGGATGCAGACACGCAAGCCGTCAAGGACCAGCTGAGCCTGCCTCCCGAAGCTTTTTACGCAGGCGTGGGTCCCTTCGCCTGAGCCGCTGCCGGGGTTGAGATGACGGACCGTTGAGCGCGCTGCAGATTGCGGATGAGTTCCTCGCGGCTTTGTCCATCGACGTGGTGGTGCCACATCGGCGTACCGGGGCTGCTGCGCCAGGATTCGCTCAGGGGACTGTTATCAACTGCGTCGAATCCGAGATCGTCATAGAACCGGGTCACCAGTTCGACGGCCTCCGGATAGTCGCTGGAGACGACCAGCGCCTTACGGTCAGGTGCTCCGGCCGGTCGCGCCAGCCGCATGATGGCCGGCAGCGCGTCGCTGGGGACACGGAGGTGGAAGCGCTCATGGAACTGGACGTGAGTGAACGCCTTGACGACCTTCGAAGCGGGCAGCTGTTCCTGACGTAACTCATGGACTGTCTTGAGCCCGGAGTCGACGTCGGGGAAGTTCCCGTCGCGCCAGACCATGTAATTGTTGTTATCGATCACGACCTTTCCTGCGAGTTCCCGCACCGGCAGCCGGTCACCGGGCGCGTACGGGAACGCGGTGACGGCGAAGTCAGCTGCAGCCGCAGCCTCTGCCGCGTAGGCTGCGCGTGCCCGCGGTCCCAAGTCCTTGACCAGCCGCTGCAAGGTTTCAGGTCCCCGCGAATTCGCGATAACGACGTCGTAGCCCGCCGCGGTTGCCACGCGGGCAAGCGTTGCTCCGGCCTGGCCCGCGCCGAGGATGCCGACAGTAGTCACGGTTTCACTCCCTGGTTAACCCGGCGCCGGTTTGCGGATGTTCCTGGCTCGTGTTCGTTGAGAAGGCCGCGGAGGCAAGGAGCGCAAGTTTCTCAGCATTGTCGGAGCCGGCGTCGGGGTGGTAAATGACGAGCATCAGTCCGTCCGCTCCGTTGATGCCCAGGCGCTCCCGGTTAAGGGTCATTTCCCCGACCTGCGGGTGGTTGAGGCGCATCGGTGTGCCTCTCTGGGCCCGCACTTCATGCCGTGCCCACATTCGGCGGAAGTAGGGGCTCGCCAGCGAAAGCTCTCCGACGAGTTCGATGAAACGGGGATTGTCGACATCCTTGCCCACGGACTGCCGAAGGTTCGCAATGAAGCACTCCGTCACCACTTCCCACTCCGGATAAAGGGCCTGCTCGGCCGGGTCGAGGAACATGTCCCTCAGCTGGTTCCCCCCGAGATCAAGACGCGGTGAGAGCGCTTTCGCCAGGCTGTTTGCGGCCAGGATGTCAAAGTACCGGCCCTCGATGAAGGCGGGCTGGGCGAGCGAATCCAGCAGCTTGAGTGCACCAGCGGGAACGGTTTCCTTGGACGGCCGGCGAACGCGCTGCCGGGGAACGTCCGCGACCAGCGTGAGCAGGTACGCGAGGTGCTCGTCGTCAAGTTGGAGCACGCGGGCGATGGACTCGAGGACCTGCACGGAGGGGTGCCGGTCCCGTCCACGCTCCAACCGCAGGTAGTAATCGGCGCTGATGCCGGCGAGCATGGCCACTTCCTCGCGCCGCAGTCCGGGCACGCGACGCACACCTATGTCCGGGATGCCGGCCTGCTTCGGTGTTACCAGCTCGCGCCTGGCCCGCAGATAGTCGCCAAGGGCGTTCGATGTCTTACTCATGGGAGCCAGCCTAGGACCTGGCAGGGCGGTTGGGACAGCGGCAGAGGGGGTCCTGTCACTCCCCCGGCTGGACAGGGCTCTGGCCGGTGAAAGCAGGCATTCGTAGCGTTGCAGTGGCTCAGCTGGAGCCTACCGAGAGGACAGAAAATTGACCATCACATTAATCACCGGGGCGAACAAGGGCATCGGATTCGAAACGGCCAGGCAACTGCTGGAGTTGGGGCATGTCGTTTACATAGGTGCCCGTGATGCCGAGCGGGGTGAGAAAGCCGCAGCAGGGCTGGGCGCTCGATTCGTGCAGCTCGATGTAACGAACGACGCCTCAGTCAGCAGCGCACTCGCGAGCATTGATGCCGCCGAGGGGCGGCTCGATGTCCTGGTCCACAACGCAGGCATCCTGGAAACGGAGATGGACGGCCCTTCCGCCCTCCGGGCCTTCGATACCAATGCAGTAGGTATTGTCCGCGTCACGCAGGCGGCACTCCCCCTGCTGCGCAAATCCGCCAACGCCCATGTGGTCACCATCTCGAGCAGCGCCGGGTCCTTCTGGGCGGTAACCAACCCCGATCGACCGGAGTTCGACCTGCCGCTTGCCCTCTACTCGGCATCCAAGACGGCGGCGACCATGCTCACCGTGCAGTACGCCAAGTCCCACCCCGGCATCAAGTTCAACGCACTCGAACCCGGCACCACTGCCACGGATATGACGGCCCGCTTCGGTATCGGGAGGTCACCGGAAGAAAGCGCACGAGTCGTTGTGCGCCTCGCCACCCACGGCTCGGAGGGCCCAACCGGAACCCTCCGGGACGAAAACGGCGAGCTGCACTTCTAGGAGAAGGATCACCACAATGACCGCCACCCCCTTACACCTCACCAAAGCAGGCCACACAGCCTCCTGGGGCGGTGTTGTCTCGCTCGGCCTTGGAATCTTCGCGATCGTTATGTCTGAGTTCCTGCCCGCGAGCCTCCTTCCGCGTATCGCCGGAACCCTGGACGTATCGGTCGGTGCTGCAGGACAGAGCGTGACAATGACCGCCGTCGCTGCTGTTTTCTCGGCCCTCTTTATCGCCGTGGTCCTCCCCCGCACCGATCGCCGGCGGGTCATGATCGGCCTTACCGCCCTGGCCATCCTCTCCAACATCCTCGTTGCCCTGGCACCCGGCCTTTTCGTTCTTCTGTCGGCGCGGCTCCTGCTCGGCGTTGCCCTTGGCGGCTTCTGGGCAATGGCCACCGCCATGGCCGCGCACCTGGTACCCGCCGACCATCTCGGCCGCGCGCTGACCGTCATCAACGCCGGTGTAGCGGTTGCAACCATCGTTGCCGTACCTCTCGGTGCCTGGCTCGGGGAAATCTGGGGATGGCGGGCCGTCTTCTTCATCGCCGCAGTCGTCGCCGCTCTGGCCCTGCTCGTGCAGGCGGCGACGCTGCCGGCCATCAGACCTACAGGGGTTAGCGGGCTCCGCGCCCTCGGATCGACCCTTCGCTCCGGAGTGGTCGTGGTGGGATTGGTTGCGGTCCTGCTGGTCTTCGGCGGCCACTTCGGCGGATTCACGTATATCCGCCCGGCGGCAGAAACCGTGTCCGGAATCGATGCCGGCGGTCTGGCCGTGCTGCTGCTCGTGTTCGGAGCCGCCAGCGTCCTGGGCACCGTTCTCAGCGGCCCCCTGGCCGACCGTGCGCTTCGGGCCGCCGTGTTCCTCTTCCCTGCGGTATTGGGGCTCGGAATGCTCGTTATGCTCCTCGCCGGCGGATCAATCACCGGCCTCTTCATCGCCGCCGCACTCTGGGGGTTTGGTTTCGGCGGACTCCCGACCGCAGTGCTCAGCTGGGGCGCCAGGACTGCACCGACACGGCTTGAACAAATCGGCGGGCTCATCGTGACGGTCTGCAATATCGCGATCGCCGTCGGAGCCGGCTTGGGCGGACTCCTCGTCGACGGCGCCGGTGCGACCTACGCCCTGACCGTAGGTGGAATTGCGGCGATCGTCGGCGCGTTGGTACTGACGAGTCTTCCCCGAACAAAAACGACGGTGGTGTCAGCCGGTTAACGCACCGCAGTCAAACCAATTCTATTGACGGGGCTGTGGCATGGCCGCGATTGCTCGTCGCTGCACTTCTCGGTAGATCGTCGTTCGAGAGACTGGGAATAGTCCAGCGAGATCGGCCTGGGTGTACTCGCCATGCTCACACCAGCCTTTAGCTACCTCAACTGTCGTTATTCCCCCGCCTGGCAAGGGACGTGCCCGCTGAAGGATCCTGCATCGGGTCTCTGTAGGCCAACAGCAATCTAAGCCAGGGCCCGTTTCCAGGCATCTTTATTGCGTAGGACATAGTCAGCCGCCCCGCGCCAGTGATCGCCGTGTCCGCTGACATACATTTCTGCCCAAGGCTGGAATCCGGTTTCATGTGAGGACTTCAACAGCTCATGCATGGCCGCCGTCCTCTTTCCTAGGGCTTCGGGCAACGCTTCCCGTAAGACCTCGTCAGCTTCATATCCGTCGATAACAGCACGCAGCCTCGCGGCTGCCTCTGGAACGGGTTGGCCTTCAAAGAGCATTCCAAAGGACTGCACTGCATATGCAAGGTCCCAGAGGCGCGTACTCGGGCCCGCGGCGTCCCAATCGATGAATACCCACCGTTCACCCATGATGAGGTTCCATGGCGCCAGGTCGTTGTGGCACATTAGGTTCGCGTTGTCGGCAGGAAGCAGAAGGTTCCATCCGGTCGTATCCGGGAGGCCAAATCCTTCGCTGGCATCGTGAATTTGGCGAATCAAACGACCGATCCGCAGGAGGTCATTCTGCCCTAGGGGCAACTGGTCCATCGCAGATTTACCATCGACGTACTCGATGACATGCCGCTCATCGTGATCCTTGCCCAGGGGTTCGGGCACGTCAACGCCAGCCGCTTGGAGAGCTTTCAGGTATTTCTGAACCGTGGCAGAGTTTTCCTGCCACGGTTTGCGGACAGTATCGCCAATACGAACGACACTCTCTGAGGCGTTTCCGCCTTCAAGTTCTTCAGCTTCCTCATTCACCCGAAGAACGCTACTGCGTGCAAACAATCTGACCAAGCCATCTCACGGGCGGGCGGAACCAATACACGCCCGCTAAGGGACCCTCCGCCGGGCACCGCAAGGAACCGAAGACGGATACGACGCCCGTCTAGTCCAGCCCCTCGAAGACATCGCCCAGCACCGCACCCCCTGGCTGCCACGGGGGCCACGCGATGGCCAGCATCTCGGAGCTGACGGTGCGTCCCCAGCGGACGTCTTCCTCCACGTCCGGCGGCACCCCCGGGGAGACCACATGGCGCTGGGTCCGGTGCTCCATCAGGCCCGCCACCACCCGGTGAACCACGCTGCCGACATCAACCTCGATCCCGATCAGCTCATCCGGGATCGGATGCACGTCATACACCCTCCCCTCGATCCACGGCTGGAGTCCGTGCCGGATCCGGCTGCGGTTCCACCGGTCCCAGGTGGAGCGGCACACTCCGCCGTGCAGCAGGCGCTGCAGTCCCGGTCCGCCGTCGGCCTTCAGATGCCCGAAGGCCGCGTCCGTAGCCGCACCGACCGCGATGTGGTCCGGATGCCCGGTGAGCCCGTCGGGACCAAAGGTGGCGACGACGTCGGGCCGCTCCTGCGCCAGGATGCCGCCGATCCGTTCCTCGAGTTCCGCGAAGGGAACCTCGGCCACCGCGCCGTCGTCGTAGTCCAGCCACTCGTGGCGGTCCGGCGGCCGGCCGTGAGCCGTCCAGGCCGCGTCCGTTTCCCGCCGGCGGATCCGCCCGAGCGGCTCGTTGACCGGCGGATAGGACGGATCGATCTGCCCGGCGCCGCCGTCGGTCGCGTGGACCAGGACGAAGCGGAACTGCGGATCATCTTCGTGCAGTGCCACTGTTCCCGCCAGCCCGTAGGCATCGTCGTCGGGATGGGCGACAACGAGGGCAAGGACATGCGATCCGGTCATTTTCCGGCACCTCCCGCGGCAGAGGGTTCTGCCACCGTTCCAGCGTAGGACGAGGGGCAGGCAAGAGGAACCTGTTGCTCTTCCGGGTATTTTCCGGCGGCATTCGTTACCGTGTGGCATGAGCGATAACCGGGAACAACTGCTGGACCTTTCCGTAGACGCGCAAGGAAGCGAGGCACGATTCAGCCAGGTACGGAGCTGGTTCCGCAGCACCGGCTGGAGCATGGCCGACCCTACGGTCTACGACCCCTACTACGACAAGCACCCCGCCGACGCCTTCGGACCGCGCACCTTGGCGGCATCCGCAGACGCCAACGGAAGCTACAGTTTTGTCGCCGAACGGGAGTACTACTTTGCCGGTGAGGGTACCGAGGGTCCCGTTTGCCGGCGCTGCCCCTTCCAGTTTCCGCTCGAGCTGATTGTTCCGCTGGTCAGTGAATGGTACGACGGCGGCCCCGAGCCTCGGCTTGCCTGTCCCGACTGCTCATGGACGGGACTATTCGGTGACTGGGACCTGGGGAGTTGCATGGCAATGGCGTCCTTCGCGGTCATTATTGATACCGGCACCGGCGGGTATTCACCCGAACTCGTCACGACCCTGCTCGAAGCCCTCCGTGCAGACCTCGGGGGACGCTGGGTGTACATCAATAAGTACATTTAAGCCGGGCCCCCGGACGGGCGGCGCCGGCCCGCCGCTGGAGCTAGGCTGACATGCCATGGAGTGGTTCAGCGCCGAAGGATACGAGTTCGCCCGACAGGTGCTGCAGCGCGGCATCGGCGCCGTCTACCTGATCGCGTTCCTCTCCGCGGCCGCCCAGTTTCCGGCGCTGCTCGGCGAAAACGGCCTGCTCCCGGCCCCGCAGTTCCTGGCCCGGATCAAGGGCAGGGGAATCCCCACCCTCTTCCACTGGCACTATTCGGACCGGTTCCTGCTCGCAGTGGTCTGGGCCGGCGCCGTCGTCGCCGCCCTGTTGGTGGCCGGAGTGCCGCAGTCCGGGCCGTGGTGGCTGCCGATGGCAGCTTTCCTGTTTATCTGGGGGCTGTACCTGTCCGTGGTGAACATCGGGCAGACGTTCTACGGGTTCGGCTGGGAATCGCTGCTGCTGGAGGCGGGGTTCCTGGCCGCGTTCCTCGGCTCGGACGACGTCGCGGTTCCGGTCGCGGTGCTGTGGGCCTTCCGCTGGCTGGTGTTCCGGCTCGAATTCGGTGCCGGCCTGATCAAGATGCGCGGCGACAAGGTGTGGCGGGACCTCACCGCCCTGTACTACCACCACGAAACCCAGCCGATGCCGAACCCGGCCAGCTGGTTCTTCCACCACCTGCCAAAGCCGCTGCACCGGATGGAGGTGCTGGGCAACCACTTCGCCCAGCTGGTGGTGCCGTTCTTCCTGTTCTTCCCGCAGCCGGTGGCGTCGATTGCCGCGGCGGTGGTGATTGTGACCCAGTTCTGGCTGGTCCTTTCGGGGAACTTCGCCTGGCTGAACGTGCTGACCATCCTGCTCGCGTGCACGGCGATCAGCGATTCGGCGGTGCAGGCGGTGCTCCCGGAGGCACAGTTCGCCGCACCGGATCCGGCGGCAACCCCGGCGGCGTTCGCCGTCGTCGTCGGCGCCGTGACCCTGGCGGTGCTGTACTGGGCGTGGGCACCGCTGAAGAATCTGGTCCGCCGCGACCAGCTGATGAATGCCAGCTTCAACCGCTGGCACCTCTCCAATGCCTACGGGGCGTTCGGCAGCATCACGCGGCACCGGAACGAGGTGGTCATCGAGGGCACCAACGATCCGCCGGGGCCGGACGCCCGCTGGCTGGAGTACGAGTTCAAGGGCAAGCCCGGGGACCCGCACCGGATGCCGCGCCAGTTTGCGCCCTATCATCTGCGGCTGGACTGGCTGATGTGGTTCCTGGGCCTGGGCGCCTCGGGTGCCTGGTTCCCGGTGCTGCTGCGGAAGCTGCTCACCGCCGACCGGCGGACCCTGCGCCTGCTGCGCAGGGACCCGTTCGACGGCGAGCCGCCCCGCTGGATCCGTGCCCGTGTCTACCGCTACCGCTTTTCCACGCCCGCGGAGCTGCGCCGCGAACGGGTCTGGTGGGTGCGGGAACCCCGCGGATTCCTGGTGGACCCCGTTGAGGGTCCGGGCACGACGCCGCGTCGGTCCTAGGCGGTTGCCTTGGTGACCACGTTGTGCGTGGCGTGGTCATACAGGAACGTCAGCGGACCGCCGGCATGCCACAGCTCGATGTTGCCGCCGTCGCGGTGTGCGTCGAACCCGTAGTTCTCTTCCCACGAACCGTTCAAGGCCACCTTGTAGGTGTACGTGCCTTCGGGCAGGTCCACCGTGAGCTTCCACAGTTCGTCATGGCGGTCGAAGGCGAACTGTGCCCCGGCCGGATTCCAGTCCTCGGTGCCGAGCGCTGCACCGAAATCGCCGGCGAGGGCCACGGACTCCGGCTGCGGGAAGGACGGCTCCGGGATATCGGTCTCCGGGTGCGAGCCGTGCTGCTCGGCCGGAGCGGAGGGGACGGCGACGGCGTCGCGCAGGACCTCTTCCACTACTTCCTCTGCCGGGGAAGCGGCTTCGGCCGCAGCCACCGGCTTTCCGCTGAGGGCGGCCGACAGGTGCGCCGGTTCCGGGAAGTCCTTCAGGGCCCGGCGGCCCTCGTTGGTGATGCTCCAGCCCGAGCGGGCTTCCTTGAGGATCCAGCCCGCCTTGACGAGCTTGGTGGTGGCATTCACCAG
Organism: Arthrobacter sp. zg-Y844; assembly: GCF_024385465.1. Lineage (GTDB taxonomy): Bacteria > Actinomycetota > Actinomycetes > Actinomycetales > Micrococcaceae > Arthrobacter_B. Next base: position 185,606 of record NZ_JANFLS010000002.1, on the reverse strand, counting down.
GGCACGCTCACCGCGGGAGGTGCCGCTGGCCAGGGCCTCCGCTTCGCGTCCTGCGAGCGGCACACGGTCCAGGGCGGCACCGAGTACCTTTGCCCTGCTGACCTTGCCGGTAGCTGACGGGTCCTCTGCTGCGAGGATCTCAAGGACCGCCTGCAGCCGCAGCGCAGTATTTTCAACGGTGTCTGAGCCCAATGGAATTCCTTTGTTACGAGATGTTGATGGCCGCTCCGGTTATGCCGGCTCACCGGCATCAACACTATCGCCGGGAACCGCCGGGACGAAGCGACGCGGCCCTAGTGTTGCGCAACTCTCCCCTGCAGTGCGGCGAAGTCCTCGTCGACGACGGGTGCGTAGCCGGCGTAGGCGGCCAGCACGGCATCCAGGACCTGGGCCATGTCCAGTCCCGGTGCCAGGTCCCGGGCGGCTCCGGCGGTGCGCGGGTCCCAGCCCAGCCCGAGCTCGGCATAACAGTCGGTCAACACCCGGCGCAGCGGGCCGGCGTTGTCCACCACCAGCACCGAGGAAAACAGCCAGCCGCCGGCAATCACCCGTTGGGCCGTGCCCACCAGTTTGATCCGCTCCCCGCCGGATGCCTGGCCGGAGACGGTGAATTCCCCGGGACAGTACTCCCCCGGGATTTCGCCTACACCTGCGGTCAGCCCGACCTTGCGGAACGCGCCGGCCAGCAGCTCGCCGAAGTCCGCGAACCGGCGTCTCGAGCCGGCGAGGGCATCCGCGTCCGGCTCTACATGGTCCAGGACCAGGCAGCCGTCATGGTAGGCGGCTGCCCGGCCGCCGGCCTTGCGGACCAGGGGCTCGAATCCGTGCCGGCGGCAGGCCTCCTGCGCCGCGGCGAAGCCGGGCAGCTTGGCGTCGCGCTGCCCCAGGGCCACCGTGGGGCGGGGACGGTAAATCCGCAGGGCCGGGCCGAGCCCACCGCTGCGGACGGCGTCGAGCATGGCGAGCGCGAAGTCGAGGTCGGCGGCGGCGCCCAGGGATTCCTCCTGCCGGAATACTTCCAAGGCGGCGGGCACCGCCTACGCTCCGCCGAGCGGCCGGACGGTCAGGATCTGCTCGCTGCGTCCAAACGGGCCCTGCAGGTCATGCAGGACCGTCGAAGTCAGGCCGATGCCGTCGGCACCGAACGTCACCCGGGTGTCCAGGCCCAGCCATTCCCCGCGGGGTTCGCGGTGCAGGTGCAGCTGCAGGTCAACGTTCGGGAACATGTAGCTGTCCCCGCCCGGAGGCACGCGGGTGGAAATACCGTTGGCGGTGTCTGCCATGCCCACGAGGCGGACCAGGTCCGACGTCGGCGTACCCTCCACCATTTCGTGCGGGGTGCGCAGCCACGCCCGGCCGCGGCCCGGGCGCAGCCCCGGCAGCGCCCGCTTCTCCAGGGATTCGATAAACGCCCCGGGCCACTCGGTCATGCCCTCATGGGTGCCCGCCTCTGCCGGACCGGGCATGGCATCGTCTTCCACGGCAGCCACCTCGGCCGTCGAGCCGCGGGCCAGGCGCCAGGCGGTGGCGCGGACGGCGGTGCGCCCGTCAACCACCATCTCGGCCTGCACCAGTTCAATGGTCCGTCCGGGGCGCAGGACGGAGGTTTTCACCTCGAAGGCGGTGCGCGGGATCAACCCGAAAATGTCGTAGCTGATCCGGGCCATGCGCAGCTCGGGGCGTGGACGGAACTGCTCCAGGCAGTGGGCCAGCAGGCCGGAAATGGGGGCCATGTGCTGCTCCTGCGGATTCCAGGCGCCCTGGGTATGGATGGTTGCCTCATAGGCGTCGTTGCCCAGCGAGCGGTAATACGATTCAGCCACGTGCTTGCTTCTCCCTGCCGTTCCGGAATTGGCTTTCAGGCTACCCCAGCGCCGCCCGACGGCTGGCCCCGCAACGTAACGGGGAGCACACTGGCCCGATGGAATATACGCATCTTGGCCGCTCCGGCCTGTCCGTGTCCCGCCTGTGCCTGGGCACCATGAACTTCGGACCCAAAACCGACGAGGCGGACGCCCACGCCATCATGGACTCCGCCCGGGAAACCGGCATCAATTTCTTCGACACCGCCAATGTGTACGGCTGGGGCGAGCGTAAGGGCTGGACCGAGCAGATCATCGGACGCTGGTTCGCCAAAGGCGGCGGGCGGCGCGAGGACACCGTCCTGGCCACCAAGCTCTACGGCTCCATGAGCGAGCGCCCCAATGACACGTACCTCTCCGCGCTGAACATCCGCCGCGCCCTCGACGCCAGCCTGAAGCGGCTGCAGACGGATTACATCGACCTGTACCAGTTCCACCACGTGGACCGGAATACGCCGTGGGAGGAGATCTGGCAGGCCATGGAGGTGGCGGTGGCGCAGGGCAAGATCATTTACAACGGCAGCAGCAACTTCGCCGGCTGGCACATTGCCCGGGCACAGGAGAACGCCAACCGGCGGAACTTCGCGGGGCTGGTGAGCGAGCAGAGCATCTACAACCTGATCAACCGGTCCGTGGAGCTGGAAGTCCTCCCCGCCGCGCAGCAGTATGGGCTCGGCATCCTCCCGTGGTCACCGCTGCAGGGCGGGCTGCTCGGCGGGATCCTGGCGAAGGAGGCCGACGGCGGCGGGCGGCGCGCCGAGGGCAGGGTGCGGGACCTGCTCGAGAAACACGGGGACCAGATCCGGCAGTACGAGGACCTGGCCGCGGAACTGGACATCCTGCCCGGCGTCCTGGCACTGGCCTGGCTGCTGCACCAGCCCGCGGTGACGGCGCCTTTGGTGGGCCCGCGGACCCAGGAGCAGCTGGACGAGGCGCTGCTGGCCCTGGACGTTCCCCTAGATACACGGACGCTGGCCCGCCTGGATGAGATCTTCCCGGGCCACTCCCCGGCGCCGGAGGACTACGCCTGGTGATCCACCGGGGTTCACCGGGGTTCAGGCGCTCGCAGGCTCGATCAGTTCCGGCCCGTTGTTGCGCACCGAGTTGACCTCGCGCGACACCACCCGCGGGGTCAGCGTGGGTTCGGGCACGGCGTCCAGCAGTTGGGCGACGTCGGCACCGTCGGTCAGCTTCGGGTCCAGCCAGTCCGCGTACAGGTCCGGCGGGATGATCAGCGGGGTGCGGTCGTGGATGTGACCCAGGGCGTCGGTGGCTTTCGTGGTGATGATGGTGACGCTCAACAGCCATTTGTGCTCGTGGTCCTCCGGCAGCGCCGGGTCCGGCCAGAACTCGTACAGGCCGGCGAACGCCAGCGGGTCCTGTTTCCCGGAGTAGAGGTAGGTGGGGATCTTGCCGTCCGCGGACTTTTCCCACTCGTAGTAGCCGTCCGCCGGCACCAGGGCACGGCGCTTCACGGCCGCCTTGCGGAACGCCGGTTTCTCCAGGATGGTTTCCCGCCGGGCGTTGATCATTCGGGAGCCGATCTTGGGGTCCTTGGCCCAGACCGGAACCAGCCCCCATTTCGCCGTCGCCAGCCGCCGCACCGGTGCTTCGTTGGCGAACCGCTCGGTGACGATCCGCACGTCGTCCGTGGGGGCGACGTTCCAGGACGGCAGCACATCCGGTCCCACCGTTTGCTCGACGGCGAACGCCGAGACCAGATCCGACGTCGCCCTTGCCATTACGTACCGTCCGCACATGGCACCTATTGTGCACCATGGACCGGCCGCCCGCAGGAGCAGGGAAGGGACCCGGGCCGGTTACCCGCATTCGAACATATATTCTATTTGTATGAACCAGGACGCCGCCGAGCGGTTGGCGGCCCGCTATGCGCGGCGGGCCGAGCCGATCAGCCTTACCCCGGAAGAGCTGGACTTCGAGCACAATCCGGTCACCACGTCGGTGCCCGGCGTGCCCGTCTGGGCCTGGATCCGGTTCCCCGGCGCTGCCGAGCGGGTTAAGGGCGAAGCCTGCAGCTGGTCCTCCCGGGCGGTGCAGGTGCTTTGGGAGGATGCCGGACTGCGCCGGGCCACCTGGGTCTGGGCCTCGGCCGTCACCCGCCGCACGAACAACTCACGCAAGGAAACCCTGGGTGACCGCACCGCCCGGGATACCAGATGAGGTCAGCTAACCCGGAAGGCTGCGGACATATGCCAGCGCCTCCCGGGTGAGTGCCGTCCATTGACGTGCCGTGGACTCCGGGTCCGCGGCGGACGGCACCTCGACCCATTCCCGCATGGTGCGCTTACCCATGGTGACCGGCCCTGCCGCGCCTGCAGCAATGAGCTCCTGGGCCCGGGCTTTCGGCAGCTTCACGATCAGGTAATCGCCGGAACCGAGGAAGGCCACGATCTTAGATCCGGTACGCAGCCCCGGGCTGCGGAACATGGTGCCCACGGTCAGCGGACCGTCCTGCAGTACGTCGGCGATGGCGTGCAGGAGATCCAGTGCTTCCTGAGACGGCCGCATCCATCCTCCCCAGACTGTCCGGCGGGTCAGAACTGGCTGAAGTCCGCCGTCGCCGGATCGGCACCGATCCGGCGACCTCCCTCCAGCGTGTCCAGGAGGTCCAGTTCCTCCTGCGTCAGTTCGAGCCCGGCGGCAGCCAGGTTCTCCCGCATCCGTGCCGAGTCGGAGGATTTGGGAATGACGATCCGTCCCGACCCCAGGTGCCAGGCCAGCACCACCTGAGCTGCCGTGGCTGCGTATTTCTCTGCGAGCGCGGCCACCTCCGCTCCGGCCAGTTCCCGGCCCTGCCCCAGCGGGCTGTAGGCCTCGACCGCGATGCCGCGGGAAATGGTGTCGGCCGCGAGCGCCGCCTGCTGATATCCGGGATGCAGCTCTATCTGGTTTACGGCCGGCAGGACCTGGCTCTGCTCATACAGGGCATCCAGGTGGTCCGCGAGGAAGTTGGAGACCCCGATGGCGCGCATATAGCCGTCCCGGTACAGGGCCTCGAGTTCCTTCCAGGCCTGCACGAACGTCCCCTGCGAGGGCACCGGCCAATGGATCAGGTAGAGGTCGACGACGTCGAGGTTCAGCGCTCGCCGGCTGTCCAGGAACGCTGCCCTCGCCCTCCCCTGGTCTCCGTTGCGCAGCTTGGTGGTCACGAAGATCTCGGACCGCGGAATGCCGGACGCTGCGATGGCCGCTCCCACTCCGGCCTCGTTGCCGTACGCTGCAGCGGTGTCGATATGCCGGTATCCGGCAGCCAGGGCGTCCTCCACCACTTCCTGCGTCCGGTCCGCCGGAACCTGGAAGACGCCGAACCCCAGTTGCGGAATCCGTACGGAGTTGCCGAGCGTCAGTTCCGGGACAACGGTGCGGGGACTCTCTGTCATGGCGGTGCCTTCCTGCCGTGCGTTCATCTAGGCTTGGTGCAGTTCGGAGCCGGGCACCTCCACCTAAGCCCGGCTCCTGCCCCCAGTCAAGGAAACCCGTAAGGAAACCCGCAATGACGCATCCCGCGGCTCTTGATCTGCTTTTCATCGGCGGCACCGGCGTAATCAGCGCCGCGGCCGTCGCGCACGCTTCCAGCCTCGGGCATCGGGTGACCGTGCTGAACCGGGGCGTGTCTGCGCTGCGTCCGGTGCCGGCCGGCGTCGAGGTCCTGGCCGCGGATGTCCGGGATGCAGGTGCCGTGCGGGACGCCCTGGGCCGCCGGACGTTCGACGCCGTGGCGGACTTCCTGTCCTTCACCGCCGAGCATGTGGCAGCGGCGGTGGAGCTGTACCGCGGCCGGACCGGGCAGTACGTGTTCATCAGCTCGGCCTCCGCCTACCAGAAACCGCCCGCGCGGCTGCCGGTGCGGGAGTCGACGCCGCTGCGCAACCCGTTCTGGCAGTACTCCCGGGACAAGATCGCCGGGGAGGACATCCTGGTGCAGGCCTACCGGAGCGAGGGCTTTCCGGGGACGGTGGTGCGCCCGTCGCATACCTATGACGCCACCATGGTCCCGCTGTCCGGACACTGGACGGATATCCACCGGATGCGCTCCGGGCTACCGGTGGTGGTGCACGGTGACGGCACGTCCTTGTGGACGCTGACGCACAGCCGGGATTTCGCGAAGGCCTTCGTGGGCCTTCTGGGCCGGCCCGCCGCCGTCGGCGAAAGCTACACCATCACCTCCGATGAGTTCCTGCCCTGGGATGCCGTCTACCGTTCCCTGGCCGCTGCCGCCGGCGTCCCCGAGCCGCTCCTGGTCCACGTGGCCTCCGAGACCATTGCAGCGCTGGATCCGGGGCGGGGCCCGGGCCTGCTGGGCGACAAGAGCCATTCGGTCATCTTCGACAACAGCAAGATCAAATCCCTGGTGCCGGATTACCGTGCAGTCATTCCGTTTTCCGAGGGTGCCCGCGAAATCGTCCAGTGGTACGACGCCCATCCCCGCGAACAGGTACTGGAAACCGGATGGATGGAAGTCAGCGACCGGCTCGCGGGCTGGGCACGGGCGGGCGCCTAGGGGTAATTCCCTCCGGGGCGGCGGGTCCGAAGCTTCTGTTTCCGGCGGCTGTTAGAGTGCAGGCAGCAGGTATATCCGGACGGTTGCGGCGCTCGCCGCCGGAGTGGAAGCGCAGTCTCGACACCCGGTCCGGATGGCTTCGAATAAACGTTGGAGGAAACCATGTCAGGTAACGGTCCCGGCCAGGGAAACAACCACGGAAACCGGTGGTCCGACGAGTGGGACGAGCAATACGCCTCCCCCAAGAAACCCGAGCCCACCCCGCCGCCGGCGGCCCAGGCTCAGCAGCCGCAGCAGCAGGCACCTCACTATCCCTCACCCGGATATCCGAACCAGGCCCAGGGGTATCCCGTCCAGGGCTACCCGAACCCTGGCTACCCGAACCAGCCCGCCCCGGGGTATCCCGGCCAGGGTTATCCGGCTGCCGGCCACCAGCAGGCCCAGGGCTACGGTCATGCCCAGTTCGGCCATGCGCCGCAGGGGTCCGGTTACCGGCCCCAGAAATCCCGCGTCGCCGCCGGGCTCCTCGGGATTTTCCTCGGCGGCTTCGGCGTCCACCGCTTCTACCTGGGCAACAACAGCGTGGGCATCGCGCAAGTTGTCCTCACCTGTTTCACGGGCATGGGAGCTGTCTGGGGATTCGTCGAAGGCCTGATGATTCTCTGCAACGCCAAGTCCTTCCGCACCGATGCGCACGGGGTTCCGCTCAAGTAACGTACAGCGGTCCGGTGCTAGGCTGAGGGTTCGAAAGTATGTTCTAGAATTTTCCCCTCAGGAGGCCTCGGCATGGCGGTGTTCTCAGCGGACCGGTCGCGCCGCCCCGCGCCGCCGACGGAGTCCGACGCAGCCACCGCAGCGGGCTTTCCCAGTCCGGCCCGGGACTACTTCGACGGCCGGATCGACCTCAACCGGCACCTGATCCGCGATCCCACCTCCACCTACGTGGTGCGGGTGGAAGGCGATTCCATGGCGGGCACCGGCATCTGCAACGGGGATGAACTAATTGTGGACCGTTCACTCACTCCGCGCGACGGCGCCGTCGTCGTCGCCGTGGTGGACGGCGAGCTCACGGTCCGCCGGCTGCTGCTGGGCGGGCAGCGGATCGTGCTGCGGGCCGAAAGCCCCGGGTATCCGGACATCCTCGTGGCGGAGCCGTCGGAACTGTCCGTCTGGGGTGTTGTGACCCGCTGCCTGCACCATGTCTGAGCAGTCCGTGTCGCCGAACGCCGCCCAGCGGATCGCCCTGGTGGACGTCAACAGCTTCTACGTTTCCTGCGAGCGCGCCTTCGACCCGAAACTGGCCGGGGTGCCGGTGGTGGTGCTGTCCAATAACGACGGCTGCGTGGTGGCGCGCTCGGACGAGGCGAAGGCGCTGGGCATCAAGACCGGCACGCCGTGGTTCAAGCTCGCCGAATCCGCGCCGCGCGTGGGCCTGATCCAGCGCTCGAGCAACTATGAGCTCTACGGAGACCTCAGTTCCCGCGTGATGGAACTGCTGGGGCGCTACGCGCTGTGGCAGGAGGTGTACTCGATCGATGAGTCCTTCCTCGGACTCGCCGGGACGCCGCGCGACCTGGAGGCGCAGGGCGCAACCATCCGCACCGCCGTCGCCCGCCACACCGGCCTGCCGGTCTGCGTGGGCATCGGCACCACCAAGACCCTGGCGAAGTTCGCCAATCGGATCGCCAAACAGAACCGGCATCTGCAGGGCGTCTGCAACCTCGAGACCATGGACCCGGCCGCCGTGGAAACCATCATGTCCCGGGTGCCGGTCACCGGCCTGTGGGGCGTGGGGTCCCGGCTGGGCACGAAGCTCGAAGCCATGGGAATCTCCACCGTCGCGGACCTGCGCGCCGCTGATCCCGCGCTGATCCGCCGGAAATTCTCGGTCATCCTGCAGCGCACCGTGCTGGAGCTCAACGGCACCGCCTGCATTCCGCACGAGGACGAGCGGGCGGACCGCAAGCAGCTGATCTTCTCCCGGAGCTTCTCAACCCCGGTCACCACCGGCGCGGAAATGCGCCAGGTCATGAGCATCTACGCCCAGCAGGCTGCCGCCCGGCTGGAGCGCGAAGGACAGCAGGCCAGCATTCTCACCGCTTATGCCGGCACGTCGCACTTCAGCGAGCGGGCGGCGTCGTTCCCCTCGGCCACGGTGCGCCTGCCCAGCCCGACGTCGGATCCCGTGGTCCTCAGCCGGGCCGCCGTCGGTGCCCTGGAGTCCCAGGTGGTCGAGGGGGTGCCCTACACCAAGGCCGGGGTGATGCTCAGCGGGCTGGAATCCGCCGGAGCGCAGCCCCTGTTCGAGGAGTTCGTCTCCGCACAGGAACGGCGGAACCTGGGCGAACTGCTGGGGAAAGTCACGGACAAATACGGGGCGGCGAGCATCGGGCTCGGGTTGGCGGGGATGTCGACGGCGACGCCGGAGTGGACCATGTCGCGTAAGTATTCCTCGCCGCGGTACACCACCGAGTGGAGCGAACTGCCGGTGGTAAAGGCGGTTTAGCTACACCCGATCAGTAATCCGGGGCGGCCGGAAAGCCGAGGAACTCCTCCAGGGTCACCCCGGCGTCGTAGACGGCCGCCGCAACCTCCGGCCCCACGTAGCGCAGGTGCCAGGGCTCGTAGGCATACCCGGTGATGTGTTCCGCCCCCGCCGGATAGCGGATCAGGAAGCCGTACCGGTGCGCGTTCGCCGCCGTCCAGGCACCGGCCGCCGTTCCCTCGAAACAGGTTTCCAGCGCACACAGGCCATCCGGGTTGCCGACATCCACGGCCAGCCCGGTCTCATGCTCGCTGTAGCCGGGCCGGGCGGAGAGCGAATCGGCTCCCTCCTGCCCGTACCTCTCGGTGTAGGAGGAGTGCAGCCGGGACTGTTCTTCGCTCGACCGATAGCCGCTGACGGGAGAAATGGCGACACCCTCCGCGGCGGCGTCCCCAACCATATGGACATAGGCTTCAGCCGCTTCGGCGCGGAGCAGCAGCCCGCCCGCGTCGACCAGGTCCGGCGGCACATAGTCCGCCGCCAGGGGACGGTGCTTGTTGACCACGAGTATGACGCTGTCCGGTGCCTCGGCTTCAGGGACAGCTACTGCGCCGGCCGGCTCATTGGAAAGGTTCAGGAACACGGCAAGGGAGACAACCAAGCATAAACACAGCAGGCCGGCCATTGACGCGCAGGTCCGCAGGTAGACGTACCGCATTGTCCCGTTACCCACCCCTTATCCGGCATGGCACCCTCGTCATTTCGCGCCATCCTCGCACGTGCGGCGCAACGCGCGCGGCACCGGCGCGCCCGTGCCGGGGACGGGATGAGCGGCTGCGGACCGTCCGCACCGGAAGGGTTAGCGTGGAGGCATGAGTTACGCGTACGACGTCGAGATCCTGCACCTGCTCGTCTCGCCCGCCCACGCCTACTTCGGGCGCGCCAAGGACGGGCCGGCCGACGTCGTCACCACTGATGCGGACCAGGCTGAGGTGGTGGCCGGCAAGGGGATTGTCGGGGACCGGTTCTTCGGCAAGGCCGCCCACATGGATGCAGCCGTGACCCTGTTCGCTGTGGAGTCGTTGGAGGCCATCGCCGCGGAGCTTGGTGCCGATCCTTTCGACCCGCTGCTGGCCCGCCGGAACGTGGTGCTCCGCGGTGCCGAGCTGATCCCGCTGTTGGGGCAGGACTTTGTTCTCGAATCGGCAGGTGGCCTGGTTGAGTTCCACGGCGGCAGGCAGGCCCACCCGTGCGCCTGGATGGATCAGGTCCTGGCGCCCGGCGCGCACAAGGCGATGCGGGGCCGGGGCGGGCTGCGCTGCCGGCCGTTGAGCAGCGGGACGCTTCACCGCGGACCGGCGGTGCTTATCAGCCCCGTGCCGCTGGACCCCGGCCGGGCTGCCGTCCCCTCGCTGCTGCGGCCCGGCAGGCTTCCCTGACGGACGGACTGGAGGCGCCTTATTCCCAGACAAGCGCAGAACTGCCGTAACGCTGCGGCGGCCGGCTGTACTCAAGATGCTTTCCGTCCACCAGCAGGGGCGGCGGCACAAACGTCAGTTCGCCGTAGGCGCTTGGCGAGGTGCGGAGCTCCGGTTCCAGTTCGTTCCGCTCCGTACCCGAGGGCGGAGCAGGCAGCCGCATCAGCTCCAGCGCGGTGCGCGCCAGCGACAGATGGGCCGATCCGCTGATCCCTCGATTCCGGGCACCCATGAGCGCCGCCGCAGCGGCGGCTGCCCCGAGGCCGGTGGCATAGTCCAGCGCCTGGACCGGCAGCGCCCCGGGCCGCCACGAGTCTCCCTCCCCGCCGCCGTAGATGGTGGCAATGCCGCTCGCGGCCTGCACAATGCTGTCGAAACCCCGCCGGGCCGCCCATGGCCCGGCATTCCCCCAGGCGTCGAAGCTGACCACGCCCAGTCCCGGGAAATCCGCCCGCAACGCTTCCGGATCCAGTCCGAAGCGGGCCAGGGAGCCGCCCCGGTACCCCAGCAGCACGACGTCGGCCTCCTCGAGGAGCTCGCGGAACCGCCGGTAGGCGGGCGGGTCGGTGAGGTCGGCCACCGCACTGCGCTTCGAGAAGCCGGTGTCAATGTGCTGCTCCACCAGCTCCGGTGTGGCGGGCGGGTCGATCCGCAGCACGTCGGCCCCCAGGGCGCCCAGGATCCGGCTGCCCGACGGACCGGCGATCACCCGCGTCAGGTCCAGAACACGCAGGCCGTCCAGAATCCCGCCGAACCCGCCGCGCAGGGCAGCCGGCACTGTACGGGAAGGCGCTGGTGCCGGGGCTGTGTTCAGCCGGATCCAGGGTTCCCCCTGCAGGGCCCTGCCTGCCGGGGAGCTCATCCACTCCGCTGGCGGCCGGACCGCGGCTGCCACTCCCCCGTATGCCGTCACCCGGTCCTCCACCTCCATGGCGGTCAACCGCAGTAGTGCGGCATCTACGGCGTCCGGTGAGGCAACGCCCAGCGCCGTGAGCAGGGCGCGTTCGTGATGCGGATAGTTGGCGTGCAGCCGGACCCATCCGTCGATGGTGCGGCGGAAACCCGACAGCGGGGCGAACCCGCCCACGGCCTGGCCGTTGACCCGCAGGTGGGTATAGGAGGCAAAGGACGCCGCGGCACCCCGGGAGGTCAGTCCGATGTCCCGGCTCCTGCCCGCGGCGCCGGTCCCGGCGGCGAGCGCCGTAGCCAGCGCCTGCAGGGATCCGAGGGCCAGTCCTTCCACGTCCAGTGCGCCCGCCCACCACCAGCGCGGCCCCGACCACGGCGCCGTGTCCGTGTCCGTCGGCAGCAGCGGGGCCAGGTCCTGCCAGAGTGCGGGAAGTGGATTCGTGTTCCGGTGATGGGCAGCCATAACGGCATTATGCAGTCCGATCCCGGTTCCCGCGGGCCCGCTCGACCGAGAAGCGGAGATATCACGCGCCTACCGTGCTGCCGCCGCGGTGAAGCGGGTAGCCAGCTTCCCGAAGGCGGCGGCCAGTTCAGGCGGGCCGACCACCTCGAGTCCGGCGTCGAACCGGCCAAAGGAGGCTGCCAGTGCCGCCCAGGACCAGGAGCCCGCCTCCAGCCGGCACCGGTCGGATCCCAGCGCTTCGACCGTGCCGTCCGCGGCGAACGGAACGACGGCGGCCGCCGGCAGGTGCAGGATCACGGCACCCCGGCAGGGCCAGTCGGACCCCTTACCGGGATTCTTTCCCGGCTCCGTTCCCCGGAACCGGGCGGAGACGAAGGCGTGCACGCTGCCGCCGGGCAGTTCCCGCTCCCGGAACCGGGCACCCGCCGGCGTCCGCGGCGTGATCCGGCCGGCACGGAAGATCCGCCAGTCGTTCCGGTCCAGGTCCCAGGCCACCAGGTACCAGCGTCCGCGGGAGGCCACCAGATGATGCGGCTCCGCCCGGCGCGGCGGTGAGAAGCCGACGTCGCCGTCTCCCGACTGGGCACCTGCATAGTCAAAGCGCAGCACCTGACGTGATCGGACGGCAGCGGCGAGGGTCAGCAGCAGTTCCGGCGAAACCGATCCGGCGTCACCGGGACCCACGGACAGCGCGGTGAACTGCAGCGCGTCAAGACGGTGGCGCAGCCGCGAGGGCATCACCTGCCGGACCGTGGCCAGCGCGCGGGCGGCGGCCTCATCGATACCGGCTCCCGTCATGGGCGCGGAGTGCAGCGCGACGGCGAGGGCCAACACCTGGTCGTCGTCAAAAAGCAGCGGCGGCAGCTCGGCACCGGCGTCCAGGCGGTAGCCCCCATCCGGCCCCTTCAGTGCGGAGATGCGGTAACCCATTTCCCGCAGGCGGTCGACGTCGCGGCGCACGGTCCGGGGGCTGATCTCCAGCCGGTCCGCGAGTACCTGCCCCGGCCAGTCCCGCGGAGTCTGCAGAAGTGAAAGCAGCGTCAGGAGCCGCGACGTCGTGGTGGGCATACGGAAAAGATAAACGAAATAGCGGCCAGAAACTGACCTCTACTAAGAGAACAGTGGGTGTTACCGGGAAACACCCGGGCTACCCCAGAAGGAGCAACCCATGTCTGTCACCACCACGCCCCACCTGAACTTCCGCGGCGATGCCCGGGCCGCCCTCGAGTTCTACCACTCGGTCTTCGGCGGGCAGCTTATCGTCGTCACCAATGAGGATGCCTACAGCGTCGAACTCCCGGAGGAGGCCGGCCAGGTCAAGTTCGGGCAGGTCATCGGCGGGAACGGCTTCTCGATCATGGCCTACGACGTTCCCGCCAGCGTGTCCTACGACCAGGGAGACAAATCCTCCTTTGTCTCGGTCCGCGGCGACTCGGCCGAGGAGATCACCGCTCTCTGGGACCGGCTTGCCGAGGGCTCCACCGTACTGCAGGACCTGGCGCCCTCGGCCTTCTCCCCCGCCTACGGAATGGTGCAGGACCGCTTCGGCGTCGTCTGGGTACTCGACGTCGCCGTCGCCTATGACCCTGCCGGCTAACTTCGATGCCCACCGCCGCGCCGTGCCGCGGGGAAACCGAGACCCGCTAGTCTCAGAGGCATACATCCGGCGGTTTCCCGCCGGCACTCTAAGCATCGGAGCATCATGGCCTCGGAAGTACTGGTAGTTATCGGCATGGGCGGCATGGGGCAGGCGGTTATGCGCCGGTCCGGCGCAGGACGCAAGATCCTGGTGGCGGACTTCAATGAAGAACTGCTGGAGAGCACCGTGGCCACCGCGCTCGGTGAGGGCTACGACGTCGTCTCCCAGCAGGTGGACGTCTCCTCACGTCAGTCCGTGGCCGCCCTGGCCGCAACTGCCCGTGAGCTGGGAGCGGTAACCGGCGTCGTCCACACCGCCGGGCTCTCCCCCGTCCAGGCACCGGTGGAGGCGATCTGGAAGGTCGACCTGTTCGGCGTGGCCGTGGTGCTGGAGGAGTTCGAGAAGGTCATCGCCCCGGGCGGTGCCGGCGTCGTCATTTCCAGCATGTCCGCCTACATGGCCGGCGGCCAGATGCCCGCCGACGTGCTGGCGAGCCTGGCCACCGTCCCTGCGGACGATCTGCTGCTGATCCCGTTTGTTGCCGGCATCGACCACCCCGGACACGCCTACAGTGTGGCCAAGCGCGCCAATCAGGTCCGCGTCCAGACCGCCAGCCTGCGCTGGGGTGCCCGCGGGGCACGCGTGAACAGCATCAGCCCCGGCGTCATTTCCACCCCGATGGGACAGCAGGAACTCGCCGGCGAATCGGGCGCGCAAATGCGTGCCATGATCGAGGCGTCCGGCACCAAGCGCCTCGGCACCGCCTTCGACATCGCCAATGCCACGGCCTTCCTGCTCAGCCAGGATGCCAGCTTCATGACCGGCGCGGACCTCCTGCTCGACGGCGGTGCGGTGGCCGCCGTCGATACCGGCCAGCGCAGCCAGGTCGCCGGCTAGGTCCACGGCCCGCGCGCGGCGGCGGGGTGCCGGAGGCGCGGAAGAAAGTTGGCCGCCGGAGCCGCGGATGCGGAGCCACTGATTGCCGGGGCCTCGTCGGCATGATCGAATCTGGGGCATGTTGTACGCAGACTCAGCAGACGGCACCCGGATCGCTTTCGACCAGACGGGCCATGGTCCGCCGGTGGTCATTGTCGGCGGTGCATTTTCGACCGCCGACGCCGGCGCCCCGTTGGCCGACGCGCTGAAAGCCGCCGGTTTCCAGGCGGTGACGATGGACCGCCGTGCCCGCGGGGAAAGCACGGACTCTTCCCCCTACTCTCCGCGGCGGGAGGTGGAGGACCTCACAGCGGTCCTCAACGCCGTCGGCGGCGACGCGGTGGTCCTCGGACATTCCTCCGGCGCCATGCTCGCCCTGCTGGCGGCGGCCGAGGGAGCACCGATCAGCCATCTGTTCCTGTCCGAGCCGCCGTTCCTCTTCGGCGAGGGGGAACCCTCGATGGACCTTCCGCAGCGGCTTCAGGCCCTTGTTGATTCAGGGAACCCGGCGGATGCCGTGACCACCTTCCAGCGGGAAGGAATCGGTCTGCCCGAACCGTTTATTGAACAGATCCAGGCCAGCCCCATGTTCGATTCCCTGGTTCCGCTGGCGCAGTCCGCCGTCTATGACGCGCTGCTTTCGCAGGCCGTGTCCACCCCGACGGCGGCGATGGCACAGGTTTCGGTCCCCGTCACCATCCTGCGGGGAACCACCACCTACCCGGTGATCATGGCCGCCACCGAGAAGCTGGCGCGGCGGATGCCGCAGGCCGTGCTGGTCACCGTGCCCGAGTCCCACGACCACTCCCCCGATCCGGCGGGCACGGTTCGCGAAATCCGCCGCCGCATCCCGGTGCAGTGACCGACAGCCCGGCCGCGGACTCGTTCCCTTATCTGGCCCTCCTGCGCGGACCACTTCGACCTCGACGACGAACTCATCAAGGTCCTGGTGCTGGGCCGCGCGCAGCTGCAGGCCGTCGTCGAGCATCGGCCGCAGCACTTTGGTGAGCGGCCGGACCTCTACCACTCGGACGCGATCTTCCTCATGGACATCGATGCCGACACCGCCCTGGAAGCTTTCCGGCCGAGGGAAGGCGTTGACGAGATCTGGGCCGGCGAAGGCGTCATCTATTCGCAGCGGCTCAGCGCCGAGCTGACCAAGAGCCGGCTGAGTGCCATCGCGGCCTCGCCGCTGTACAAGTCGATGACCATCCGCAGCTGGAACACCACCCGGAAACTGTGGGACCTGCTGCCCGAGTGATCCCAGGGTGCTAGGGTCCTGCCATGTCCGAACCCCTGCCGCCCGACAACACCTTTGACCATCTGCGGAGCCTCGACGGCGAGCACGTGGGTATATCCATATGACCGACGACGGCGGGTTTGTCCCGTATGACCTGCTGCACCGCCGCTGCGCTGAGGCCGGTGACCTCGATGCCGCCGAAGCCCTGCTCGACGAGCTCGGCCTTCGGATGTTCATCGAGCAGTGGTGGCTCGACGACGACGGCCGTCAGATTCCGGTGCTGATCCAGGAAGTCCACCGGGACCGGGTGGTGGTGGCTCCGACAGCGGAGGGTGCGATTGCCAAGGCCGCCGATATGACCGCTGCAATCGAGTTGCTGCTGCCCACCGACCGGCTGTACTCGCGTTAGCCGTACCGGATTCGTTCGTGCGACGCTGGAGGGATGGATTTGGTGGTGTCGCCCGCGCTCACAATTCCCGCGGCTGAACTCGAGTGGCGGTTCTCCCGTTCGTCCGGCCCCGGGGGCCAGCACGTCAACACCTCGGACAGCCGCGTCGCACTCTCCTGGAACGTAGCCGGTTCTGCGGTGCTGTCGGAACAGCAACGCCTGCTGCTGCTGCAGCGGCTGAAACGCAGTCTCGTGGCCGGAGTGCTGACCGTGACGGCCTCCGAGCAACGTTCCCAGCTTCGCAACCGGGAAACAGCCCTGGTCAAGCTCGCCGCACTCGTGGCAGACGGACTGGCGCCCGGACCTGCTCCGCGCCGGTCCACCAAACCTACCCGCGGCTCGAACTACCGCCGCCTCGATGCAAAGAAACAACGGGGTGCCACGAAGCGGCAACGGCAACGGCCGCCGGCTGATTAATTCCACCAGGGAATGGCATCGATTGAGGGCTACTGTCCGTCGAAGTGCCGTATCCAGGTCAGCTCGGCGTCGTCGGAGTTCCGTACTGGGACGGGCCTAACCGGCGCCGAAGCTGCTCATTTTCGGAAACCCGGCCCCGAAGACCCGTGGCAATCCGGTCCAGGAAGTCATCCACCTCATTCTGCGCATACCCCTCGCGGAACTTTGTCGGCTGGAACCTCTGATTTATTACCTCTTCAGGGCTGAGAATTGAAGCGGTAACGTCCTGCCTAAAAATGTCCGTCTTTGGCAGTTCAAGACGTTCCTTTTCGAGTCGCCGAAGCTCCTGGACAGTGCGTTCCAGGAAGTCATCCACCTCGTCCTGGTCATAGCCCTCCT
Organism: Arthrobacter sp. zg-Y844; assembly: GCF_024385465.1. Lineage (GTDB taxonomy): Bacteria > Actinomycetota > Actinomycetes > Actinomycetales > Micrococcaceae > Arthrobacter_B. The sequence continues at coordinate 168,829 of NZ_JANFLS010000002.1, read as the reverse complement.
TGAATTTGGTGGGCTGGAAGCGCTTCGCGACAACCTCTTCAGCTGTGAGAGTTCCGGTTCCGTATGTGACGGATTCCCCCTTGGATTTGGTGGATTTCGAAGCATTCGGCAATACCAAGGTGAGCAGGACTATTACCGCGACGAAAATCCAGGTTTTTCCTGAGCCTTCGCTTTCACCCGCCCCTTGGGCCATTACCGCTGAAACATACTCAAAAGACATGGAGTTCGACTTTCGTAAGGTCAGTCTGTGTCACAGCTGAACGGATCAAAATCCTGGCGACAATAACTGTAACCGATTGCTCCTTTCGAAAGCCGCCATTGATTTCGATGTTTCCGGCTATGTCCAGGACCACCCTGCAGCCGGCCGCCCGCGGCCCGCGGCGACTGTCTCACTGGATTTGGACAGGGCAGGGTTACGGGCGAGCATCCGGCCCAGGTTGGAGGAGTCCGGTTCGGTGCGTCCGGCGGCCGCCGCGAGGCTCCGGCTGATCCGTGCGGCCTGGGCCGTGGTGAAGTGCTTCCCCAGCAGCGCCTTGGTCAGTACCGCGTCCACCCAAAGCGCGTCCAGCACGGTGCCGGCGGTACGGCGGATGATGGTGTCGTGGTCGAACGGCAGCCCGGATACTCGCTCCACCGGCGTGACCCTAACGGCGGCTTCGTTCAGCCCGGCGTCCGGGTGCAGGACAGCGGTATGGACAATCGAAATGGTCGGCCCGCGTGGATCCCGGTCCGGGTTGTCGTAGACACCCGCCGTGTCGAGGTGTTCCACTCGGTCCTCCCCTACTCCGGTCTTGACCGTCAGCGCCCGCAGTGCGGCCTCGGCCAGCCGTTCGGAGGGAAGCAGGAGGACGCCGGGGAGCGCCTGCACGCCGGCGAAGGGCTCGTTGGCCCGCTCCGCCGTCACCAGGCACAGCCCCCCGTCCCTCACGATGAAGGGCACGGTATCGATCGAGACGAGGGGCTGCAGCCTTTCGGAATTCATGAGGCAATGTTACCGAGCACGGCACGGACGTCCGCGAAGGACTGGCGGCGGAGGAACCCGCCGTTGGCCCACACGGGCTGCAGCAGGGATGCCGCTTCCTGCTCGGGGGTGGCCTTCTCGATGAGGACCAGTTCGCCGTCGTCGTTCCGGGTGACGGCCAGGCGGCCGGTGGCGGAACGCTTGGACCCGAAGCCCTGGGCGGTGATCGGATCCTTGAACACGTTACGGGGCTGGCCGTTGACCTCGATGTAGGTGACCTTGATGGCCGAGGAGAACGTGTCCCGGGTGACGTACTGGTAGGTGAACGAACCGGCGCCGAGCACGACGTTCTCCGAGGCGTAGCCCGCTTTCTCCAGGCGTGCGGTGATGTCCGCGGCACGCTCGGGGGTGATGGAGTCGCCGTACATAACGCGCACGTAGTTCAGGACCTTGTAGCCGGCGTGGTTGCGGGTGGAGCCGAACTCGGCTTCCAGGAGGGCGACGACGCCGAAGTATGCCGGGTCCTCTGCCATCGACGGTGCCGTGTCGGGGGCGACGGCGCCGGGGCGGGTGGAGGTTCCGCAGACGATGTCGGCCGGGTCTCCGGAGTCGGGACGGATGACGACGTTGCCGTCGCGTGAGGTGATGATGTCCTTGAGCCCGGGCAGGATGCCCTGCAGCACGTGCCACAGGTCGTACCCGTCGGAGACCAGGGAGATGTTTCCGGTGGGGTTGGCCTCCAGGATGTGGCGGAAGGTTTCCGCTTCTCCGTCCTGGCCGCCGGCGCACATCACGGCGTGCTCGCTGGCGGGGATGGAGCCGAGGATCTGGCCGTTGTCCGTGCCGAAGGCGGAGTTGTAGTAACGGCGGATGAAGTCGGCCGAGCCGAGGGAGTCCGAGCCCTTGAAGGAGAGCAGGTGGCCGGCGCCGGACGCTGCGGCTGCTTCGATGCCGGGCATGCCCCGGAAAGAGAAGTCGTGGAGCTGCCAGTCCACATAGGCGGCGTCCGTGCCGGTCTTCGCGGCGGCGGTGTCCAGGATGCCGCGGTACTTGTCGGCAATGGTCGCTGCGGTGGAGGGCTGCCAGATGGAGGCGCTGAGCGCCGTCTCGATGTAGTTGACCAGCCAGAAGAACTCCGGCTCGGTGGATTCGACGGTGACGGAGGGGACCCGCAGGGGCACCCGGGTTCCCTCGGGCACGGCACGGAAGATCAGCGGCAGGTAGCCGCGGCGGTGCAGGGACCGGATGTGGTCGGTGCCGACGGTGTTGGGGCCGAGGATGTCGTTGAGGCCGGCCTGGTACTCGGCCACGGCGTCGTCCTCATCGGCGGCGAAGAACGGTGCGAAGGCTTCAATGCAGAACTTCTGCAGGAAGGCCTGCAGGCCGAAGTGCACCACGTGGTCAACGCCCTCGATCCGGGAGCCGCGGTTGGTGAAGTTGGAGAGAACCTTTGTGGTGCCCCGGGGGTACATGTGGATGTGGCCGAGCTTGTACGCGTCTGTCTGGAACAGGGCTGCGGTGATGCTGGCGGTGGTCAGGGCGGTCGGTGCTGATGTCGTGGTCATGGCCGGTTCCTTAGATGAGGTGGGAGATCAGGGGCGTGATGGAAGCGGCGACGTCCGGGTTGGCGGCGCCGGGGTGTGAATCCGTGGTGTAGATGGAGCCGTAGGCCTGCCGCAGCTGGGCTGCTTTGCCGGAGAACACTCCGTGGCTCACCCACAGGTCCAGGCGGTCCGGTCCCAGCCCGGTGGCTGCGGCCAGGCCCATGAAGGTTCCGCCGCCGTCGCAGATGTCGTCCACGACCAGGAAGCGTCCTTCGTCGGGCAGTTCCGCGCAGGTGAACCCGGACAGCTTGCCGGTGGCAAAGTCCCGGTGCTTCTCGGCGGAGTAGAGCGGAAGTCCGAGGGCTGCAGCGGTTCGGGCGGTGCGTTCCTTCGCCCCGGCGTCCGGGCAGATGACGCCGGCATACTCCCCTGCTTTGTTCCGCAGGACCTGGGCGATGACGGTCGAGGAATCCACAGCGCGCAGGTTGCGGACCAGAGCCGGCATGACGGGAGAGTGCGGGTCGAAGCAGACCACTTCGTCGGCGTTCATGGCGTTGATGAGGTTGGCGTAGACCTTGGCGCCGAAGGGATTGCCGCGGTCCTGGCGGGCTCCGGGCAGGTACGGAATGAGGGCCTGGACCTTGTGTCCGCCCTGGTGGGCGTAGTCGATCCACATGGCCGCGGTTATGTACTCGTTGGCATCGGCGCCGGTGAGGTAGAAGTACAGCGGGGTTTCCGCCGGGCTGCCTTCGACCTTGAGGTGAGCCTCCCCGGCCGGGAAGGACATCGGCGTCGCTGCCGAGTGGACGGTGTATCCCTGCGGGACTGTGGCGTATGCGGTGAACATGCTGCCAGCCTACACAGCTTTTTCGTCATTGGAAGTTTATTGGTCCAATAAACGTAGTATTACGAATAATGACGCCTGGCGTGCGGGCTATTCGCCCGCTGCGCTGACATAACTGCCGCCCAGTTCCGCGGCGAGGGCAGCGATTTGGTCGGGGCCCGGCATCCGTCCCTCACGGTCCGGCAGGACCAGCACGTGCCAGTTGCTGCCTTCGGCGAAGTACGGGAACGGGTTTTCGGCGGCCTGCAGCAATTCAGACGCCTTGGCCCGGTCCGCCTCGTTCTCGTAGCGGACTATTTCGACCGCGTCGGTGCACATCCGGTACTCGGGAAGATATCCGTCGATCTGTATCGTGACCGGTTCCGCTGTGGTGCCGGGGTCGCAGTCCAGGACGCCCGCGACGGCGTCGTACACTTCGTTGACTGAGGCGAAGGAAGGGGCCCCCTCCTCAACCCGAAGGTCGACCGATATCGCCGTCGTGCGGTCCGGCATCTGCCGCTCCACCCGCAGCGACCAGCACCCGGGCTCGTCAAACTCGTAGACGGCGTCCCAGCCCTCCCCCGGCTTGTCCAGCTCCCCTCCAGTGGAAGTGCCCGGTTTCTTCAACGCCTCAACCCGGTTTCCCTGCGGATCGGCAAGCCATGTATCGAACGTACCGGTCCCGGTAACCCGCCAGGCAATTTCCACCGGCGATCCGGTGGAGAACGGAACCGAAGCGTCGGCTGGCTCCACTAAGCCCCAGGCCTGGAAGTCCCGGGCATCGCTCAAGTCCAGCACCCGGTCCTCGCCAAGGACCACGGCGTTTTGGCAGGCCATGATTGAGGCGCCGTCATTCGGTGCCGGCGGAGTGGACTGCTCGTCCGCGGTCGACGATCCGGCGTCCGTGCAGGCGGAAAGCAGCAGCACCGCCGCTGCCGCGGCTGCGAGTCCCTTTACCTTGCGCATCGGCGCCCACCCGTCGTGTTTGGTGGGGACATCATTGCACAGGGCTCGCGGTCACGTGCCGATGTCCCTCCGGGTAAGGGCGACGGCAGCGAGCAGGACCAGCAGCGCGCTTGTGCCATACAGCGCACCGAGCCCGGCCCAATCGGCTCCGTTGCTGAGCGGCCCGGAGCCGAAGGCCCAGTGATAGGGCGTCCAGTCGTGGAGGTAGTCCAGGTCCTGGTTCTGGTTGGCCACCGCGTTGAGGGCGTACCCGCCGACGGCGACCGCAACGGCCGCAGTGAGCGCCCAGACGCGGCGGCCGGTGAAGGCCCCCGCAGCCAGGGCGACGGACGCCGTCAGCAGTGCCAGCCCGACGAGCGCCGCACACCCGGCCCAAACGTGGGAAGGGACGAGTCCGAGTTGTGCGGGGCGGTTGAAAACCAGCACGGCCAGACCCGCGAAAAGGCCGAGCAGCAGCAGACGCGCAACAATGGCGGCGCTGCGCTCCAGCACGAGCTGGACCCGGCCGACCGCGTGGGCCAGCACGAGTTCCAGTGTCCCGCTCTCCTCGTCGCCGGCAATCGCCCGGGTTCCCCAGGAGATGGCGGCGATGGTGAAGAGGGCGAACCCGATGAGGCCGAAGAACGTCGCCTGAGTGTAGCCGGCGCCGGTGGTCAGTTCGTCATAGCCCAGCGCGGAAATGAGTTCGGGCGGCAGGCTCTGCAGGAGATCCTGGAAATCCTGGCCGGCCAGGGACGGATAGAGGGGCAGGTACAGGCTCAGGACAGCGAGGATGCCCGCCGCCCATCCCAGAAGCGGACGCCATGACGCGGCAAGTGAACGGGTGAACAAAGGGAGGCGACTCATTCGGCGGCACCGCCGTCGGCCGGCCCGGCAGCATTCTCCGGCCCGTAAAACCGCAGCACGGCCTCCTCGAGGTCGGGCTCCTGCACCATCAGGTCGAGGAGAGGGTGTCCCGCCAGGGCCGTGATCAGGTCCGGCATGTCACCCTTGAACCGGCCATGGATTGAGGCTGGGCCCAGGGGGTCCGGGTCCGTGGGCACCTGCAGCAGCTCGAAACCGGGCACCCGCCGAAGGCGTTCAACCAAGGCAGGTGCCTCTGCTGCAGGGATACCAATCCGCACACGGCGGCCGGCCGACGCACGGATATCCGCGGTGCTGGCGGCGGATACCACTGCCCCCTTCCGAAGGATGGCCACAGTGTCAGCGGCCTCCTCAATCTCGCTGAGAACGTGCGAGCTGAGCAGTACCGTCTGGCCGTTGCTGCTCGCCTCCCTCACCAGCGCCAGAAACTCCTGCTGAACCAACGGGTCCAATCCGCTGGTTGGTTCGTCAAGGATCAGCAGCGGCGGTTGATGCATAAACGCCTGGATGAGTCCCAGTTTCTGCCGGTTTCCCTTGGACAGGGCACGCACCGGTCGGCCGAGGTCCAGATCGAGCCGCTCCGCCAGCGCCGGAACCGTCCCCGGATCTACGGCTCCACTGATATGTGAGAAAAAGCGGAGAAGTTCCCGTCCGCTGACTCTGTCCGCCAATGCCGGATCCCCCGGCAGGAACCCGATACGACGACGCAGGGCCGGCCCTCCGCTGCGGGGATTAACGCCGAGGACGGCTATCTCCCCGGAGCTGGGACGCAGCAGGTCCAGCAGCAGGCGCATCAGCGTGGTCTTGCCGGCACCGTTGGGACCGATGACCCCGAAGACGCTTCCCGCCGGGACATCCAAGTCGATGCCTTTCAGCGCTGCAACGCGTCCGAAGTTCTTGTACAGCCCGCGGGTGCGGACAACGGCTGAGCCAGAGCCAGGTTCCATGCGGTCAGGCTACGCGCCTGCCGCGGGGGCCGGATAGGCGGCGGCACCGGACGCCGGAGCGGGCCAGGACACGTCCCCCGGAGGATCCTCCCCCACCAGCCCGTCCACGGATTCACGGATCAGATCGGCATGTCCGGTATGCCGGGCATATTCCTCAATCAGGTCGATCAGCATGCGGCGCAGGCTCCCGGCTTGGCCCTCAATGGCGGGCAGCAGTTGCTCGAGTCCGCCCTCGGCCAGCGCTGCGGCAAGGCGTTGCCGTGAACGTCCGACGGCGTCGCTCCACAGCGCGTAGAGGTCCTCCGGGGTGTTGTCTGCGGCGGTACGCCAATCCCAGTCCGGGTCGTTTTGCCAGTCCACGGCATTCCACGGAGCTCCCGGGTCCTGGCCTTTCAGCCGCCAGGCGAAGTACATGTCCTCCACACCCGCCAGGTGCTTGAGGAGACCACCGAGGGTAATGGCTGAGGAGCCGACGGTGGCGGTAAGGGCTTCGGCACCGATGCCGCCGGTTTTCCAGGCAACGGTGGCGCGTTGCCGGTCCAGGGAACCCAGCAGGGTTTCAGTTTCCGTGCCCGCCAGCGGAGGTTCGATTTTGTCCGGGATTCCAGTCATAGCGCCGAAGACTAGGCGGACGGTGCAGCCGCGTCCATACGTGCTTCGCTCCAACGCGCTTTTCGCCCCGCTTACTGGAAGGGCGGCCGCTGATGCATGGTTGACAGCTGCACCCGCCCGCGCGAGGATCACGTCATGACTCGGCAGGAAGCCCTCCCCCTCCGCTGCGCCGTCGTGGCTTTTGCCGTGGCCGCCCTGCTGACCCAACTTGTCGTTGTTCCGCGGATGGCGGCCCGATCCGCGGAAGCCTATCCGGAGGTTGCGTATCTGGCGTCCTCGTACGTCACGGTCATCGGCATCGCGGTGGCCGTCTTCGAGCTGGCGTTGCTGGCAGCCTGGCAACTGGTCTCAGCCGCGGCAGCGGACAGGTCCGTGACACGTCGGACGACGGGATGGGCCAACATCATGGCAGTTTCACTGGGTGTTATGGCAGTACTTTTTGCAGGGGTTTTCGCCCATGCCGGGTTCAACGAGAATATCGGCGGTCCGGCGATACTGTTCGGGCTATTGGTCTTCCTCGCCCTCATCCCCGTCGCCTTTGCCTTCAGATATGGGGTTCTGGGCTGGCTGAAAGAAGAACATTCCGTGCCTTAAACAGCGCTGCCGCCGCGACGGACCCGAAAGGCCCGCCGCGGCGGCAATGGTGCGGATTCCGCTAAGGAACTAGAAGTCCCAGTCGTCGTCTTCCGTGTTCACGGCCTTGCCGATCACGTAGGAAGATCCGGAGCCGGAGAAGAAGTCGTGGTTCTCATCGGCATTCGGTGACAGGGCCGAGAGGATCGCCGGGTTCACGTCCGTCAGGGTGGACGGGAACATGGCCTCGTAGCCCAGGTTCATCAGCGCCTTGTTGGCGTTGTAGTGCAGGAACTTCTTGACGTCCTCGGCCAGGCCGACGCCGTCGTACAGGTCATGCGTGTACTGGACTTCGTTTTCGTACAGCTCGAAGAGCAGCTCGTACGTGTAGTCCTTCAGTTCCTGGCGGCGCTCCTCGGGAACCGTCTCCAGGCCGCGCTGGAACTTGTAGCCGATGTAGTAGCCGTGCACTGCCTCGTCACGGATGATGAGGCGGATCAGGTCGGCCGTGTTTGTGAGCTTGGCCCGCGAGGACCAGTACATCGGCAGGTAGAAGCCCGAGTAGAAGAGGAAGGACTCCAGCAGGGTGGAAGCCACCTTGCGCTTCAGGGGATCATCGCCGCGGTAGTAATCGGTGATGATCTGCGCCTTCTTCTGCAGGTTCGGGTTCTCCGTGGACCAGCGGAAGGCCTCGTCAATCTCCTTGGTGGAAGCCAGGGTGGAGAAGATCGAGGAGTAGCTCTTGGCGTGCACGGACTCCATGAACGCAATGTTCGTGTAGACCGCTTCCTCGTGCGGGGTGAGCGCATCGGGGATCAGCGAGACGGCACCGACGGTGGCCTGCATGGTGTCCAGCAGGGTCAGGCCCGTGAACACACGCATGGTGAGCTGCTGCTCATCCGGAGTCAGCGTGGCCCAGGACTGGACGTCGTTGGACAGCGGCACCTTCTCCGGCAGCCAGAAGTTGTTGACCAGACGGTTCCAGACCTCAACGTCCTTCTCATCCTGGATCCGGTTCCAGTTGATCGCCTGGACGCCGTCGATCAGCTTCAGCTTCTCGGTCATGAATAATTCCTTGTCTTCAAAAGTTCGGGGAAGGGGGTGCGGAAAGCGGCAGCCTTACAGCATGCAGGAAACGCAGCCCTCAACCTCGGTGCCTTCCAGCGCGAGCTGGCGCAGGCGGATGTAGTAGATGGTCTTGATGCCTTTGCGCCAGGCGTAGATCTGCGCCTTGTTGATGTCGCGGGTGGTTGCGGTGTCCTTGAAGAACAACGTCAGGGACAGGCCCTGGTCCACGTGCTGCGTCGCAGCGGCGTAGGTGTCGATGATCTTCTCGTAGCCGATCTCGTACGCATCCTGGTAGTACTCCAGGTTGTCGTTGGTCAGGTACGGAGCCGGGTAGTAGACGCGTCCCAGCTTGCCTTCCTTGCGGATCTCGATCTTCGACGCCACCGGGTGGATGGAGGAGGTGGAGTTGTTGATGTAGGAGATCGAGCCGGTGGGCGGCACGGCCTGCAGGTTCTGGTTGTAGATGCCGTGTTCCATGACCGAAGCCTTCAACGCCTCCCAGTCAGCCTGGGTGGGGATGTGCACGCCGTCGAACAGTTCGCGGACACGCTGCGTCTGCGGTGCCCATTCCTGGTTGGTGTACTTGTCGAAGTACTCCCCCGTGGCGTACTTGGAGCGCTCGAAGCCGGCGAACTTGCGGCCGGTCTCGATGGCCAGCAGGTTCGACGCCCGCACGGCGTGGTAGACCACCGTGTAGAAGTACATGTTCGTGAAGTCGATGCCTTCTTCGGAACCGTAATAGACCCGCTCGCGTGCCAGGTAGCCGTGCAGGTTCATCTGGCCCAGGCCGATGGCATGCGACATGTCATTGCCCTTGGCAATGGACGGAACGGAGCCGATGTGGCTCATGTCCGAAACGGCGGTCAGCGCACGGATAGCCGTCTCGATGGTCCGGCCGAAGTCCGGCGAGTCCATGGTCTTGGCAATGTTCAGCGAGCCGAGGTTGCAGGAGATGTCCTTGCCGGTCTCGTCGTAGGACAGGTCATCGTTGTACGTGGTGGGCTGGGAAACCTGGAGGATTTCCGAGCACAGGTTGGACATGATGATCTTGCCGTCGATCGGGTTCTCCCGGTTCACCGTGTCCTCGAACATGATGTACGGGTAGCCGGACTCGAACTGGATCTCGGCGAGGGTCTGGAAGAACTCGCGGGCACGGATCTTGGTCTTCTTGATCCGGGAATCGTCCACCATCTCGTAGTACTTCTCGGTGACCGAGATGTCGGAGAACGGCATGCCGTAGACCTTCTCGACGTCGTACGGCGAGAACAGGTACATGTCCTCGTCGCGCTTGGCCAGGTCGAAGGTGATGTCCGGGACGACGACGCCGAGGGAGAGGGTCTTGATGCGGATCTTCTCGTCGGCGTTCTCGCGCTTGGTGTCGAGGAACCGGTTGATGTCCGGGTGGTGGGCGTGCAGGTACACGGCACCGGCACCCTGGCGGGCACCGAGCTGGTTCGCGTAGGAGAAGCTGTCCTCAAGGAGCTTCATCACGGGGATGACGCCGGAGGACTGGTTCTCGATCTGCTTGATCGGCGCGCCGACCTCGCGGATGTTGGTCAGTGCAAAGGCGACGCCGCCGCCGCGCTTGGAGAGCTGCAGCGCGGAGTTGATGGAGCGGCCGATGGACTCCATGTTGTCTTCGATGCGCAGCAGGAAGCAGGAGACGAGCTCGCCGCGCTGGGCCTTGCCGGCGTTGAGGAACGTGGGGGTGGCCGGCTGGAAGCGGCCCTCGATGATTTCGTCCACCATCTGCGTGGCGAGCTGCTCGTCGCCGCGGGCCAGGTGCAGGGCAACCATGCAGACACGGTCTTCGTAGCGCTCCAGGTAACGCTTGCCGTCGAAGGTCTTCAGCGTGTACGAGGTGTAGAACTTGAACGCGCCGAGGAAGGTTTCGAAGCGGAACTTCTTCTTGTAGGCGCGGGTGTACAGCTCCTTGATGAAGGTCATGGAGTACTGGTCGAGCGTTTCCGGCTCGTAGTACTCGTTCTTGACCAGGTATTCCAGCTTCTCTTCCAGGTCATGGAAGAAGACCGTGTTGTTGTTAACGTGCTGGAGGAAGTACTGGCGCGCAGCAGCGCGGTCGGCGTCGAACTGGATCTCTCCGTTCTTGCCGTACAGGTTCAGCATGGCGTTGAGCTCGTGGTAGCCCAGGTCCTTGTAAGCCTCCGGGAGCTCCTTGGAGTCCGTCATGCCGGCTTCTGCGACTGATGTGTCCAAAACTTTTCCAATCCTTCGTTAACCTTGGCGACGTCCTCGGACGTGCCCATGAGTTCAAATCGATACAGCACGGGGACCTGGCACTTCACGGCGATGATGTCCGCCGCGAGGCAATAGGAGTCCCCGAAGTTTGTGTTGCCCGCCCCGATCACACCCCGGATCAAGGAGCGGTTGCGCTCGTTGTTCAGGAACTTGATGACCTGCTTGGGAACGGCGCCCCGGGCTGCGGCCCCCGGTGATGCAGCCGTTCCACCGTAGGTGGGAAGCAGCAGTACGTAGGGCCGGGTGGCCAGCAGTGTGGGCTGGGAGGTGTGGAGCGGAAGAGCCGCCGCGAAGATCCCGAGCTTTTCCACAAAACGGCGGGTATACCCGGAGGCTGAGGAGAAGTAGATCAGGGAGGCGTCCGTTTCCGGTTGTCCATCCCCTGCGGATGCCGATGCCGGCGCAAAGCCGGCTTGGTCTGCCATCCCCAGTGCCATGGTTGCTGCGCTCCTGACGGGTATTGCGCGGGTGGTGCGTGATGCGAGGTGCTGCGGCGGGAAAGCCGGACGGAGCCCGGCGGCTCCCTAGGCTACGGAGGAAACCTGCGCCTGGGCCAGCTCTTCGATCTTGTCGGGCCGGAAGCCGGACCAGGAGTCCTGCTCGGTGACGACAACGGGGGCCTGCATGTAGCCCATGGCACGGACGCGCTCGAGGGCCTCGGGGTCCTGCGACATGTCCACGCTCTGGTACACAATGCCCTTCTTGTCGAGGGCGCGGTAAGTGGCGTTGCACTGTACGCAGGCGGGCTTGGTGTAAACCGTAACGGTCATGGCGTGGTCTCCCCTAGTGAAGCGTGAAGTCTGTTCTGTGCTGCTGGATGGTGCCTGATGAAGCTGGCGATACTGGTCGTTCGTTGTGTTCAAAAAGTTGCTTGTGGAGCTTGGTGAAGCTCTCGAAGTCTGTTCCTAGATACTACATCCAGTTCCATGCCCAGACACTACATCTAGTGCGCCCCTCAAGGTGGAACCCCTACATGATGTATTACAAGTATGTCATTACAGGGGGCCGCCGTCCACAGTTTGTGCACAGGGCATGCCGCGTAAATAGGCGGGATTCCAGCGGGCCGGCAGGGGTTCTCCACAGCCTGTGCAGAACGCGATGCACATGTGACGAGGCAGGCAAGATTCAAGCGTGTCGCGTACCGTGGGCGTGTCGGGTCTAGTACCCGCTAACACTAGATATTGTGGTCGGCCCCGCAGGGGCGAGGAAGGAGGGTGCCGGAATGGTCAACCCCGTGCACCTGAAGACGCTGCTGGAGGTTCTCCGCACCGGGTCGTTTGCCGGAGCCGCCCTGCGGCTGGGCTACACGGCCTCGGCCGTGTCCCAGCAGATGTCCGCCCTGGAGAAGGACACCGGTGTGCGCCTGTTCGAGCGTTCCGCCCGCACCGCCTCGCCCACGGAAGCCGCCGTCGTCATGGCCCGGCACGCCGTCAAGGTGCTCACCGACATGGATGCCCTCCTGGCGGCCGCGGCCCGTCCCGGACCTGGCAGCTCAGAGGTGCTGCGCCTGGGCATCTTCCCCAGCCTGGCCACCTTCGCCCTGCCGGAACTGCTGGCGTCGCCCCAGTGGCGGGATCTGGGAATTGACCTGCTGCTTTCCGTCGCCGAACCGGCACAGACCATCCAGGGGCTGCGCACGGGAGGGAACCTCGACGTCGCACTGGTGTACCAGGTGGGCCAGGGCGGGCTGGCCTGGCCGTCCTCCATCAGCCGCCGCTGGCTGGGCGACGATAATTTCCGTGTGGTGCTGCCCGAGTCCTGGGGCATCCGCAGCGGCGCCGAGATGTCCGCCGAGCAGCTGGCGGGGATGCCCTGGATCATGCATCATCCAGGCACCCCCGATGCCCTGGTGATCGAGCGGCTCTTCGCCAGCTGCAGCCTCCACCCGCAGGTGGCCGCGTACTGCGATGACTTCAACGCCAGCCTGGCCATGGCTTCCGCCGGCCTTGGCGCGGCGCTGGTGCCCGAACTGGCGATGCTGAACCGGCCGGCCGGCACCGTGGTGCTGGATGTCCCCGAAATCCGGCTGGCCCGTAGCATCTTCGCCCTGCTGATCCATGAACAAAACGTGCAGGTCCGGCTGTTCCTGGACCGGCTGGCCGATGTGCTGGGCCGCCGGAGCATAGTGCCGCTCCCCACATCCGGTGCCCGGCAGGGCTGAAAAGTCGTTTCCTGAGTTAGGCCCGGGCCATACTCGAAACATGACCACTGGCGAAAAAACCATCTCCAAACGGTCATTGAGTGCCGTTACCAACCGGGTGACCGGAGTCCTGCGCGTCACCCGCTTCCAGCTCGCCTTCAAGGCCACCCTCGCTGTCGGCATCGCCTGGACACTTGCCCCGCACGTGCCGGGGGTGGCTTCGCAGTACCCGTATTACGCTCCGCTGGGTGCCATTGTCAGCATGTACCCCACCGTCTCCGGTTCCTTCCGCACCGGCATGGAAACCCTGGCCGGCCTGGTGACCGGCATGCTTTTGGCGCTGGGGGCCCTGCTGATCGGCACCCCGAATGTCTGGACCATTTCCGTGATCGTCGGCATTGGCGTGCTGCTCGGCGGGTTGAACTTCCTGGGGGCGTCCGGCCGGGAATACGTGCCGATGGCTGCGCTGTTCGTGCTGCTCCTGGGCGGTGATGATCCGGACGGCTATTCGTTCGGCTACGGCGTGCAGATGCTGGTCGGTGTCGTTGTCGGGCTGGGCGTCAACGCCCTCGTCTTCCCGCCCCTGCACCTGAACGGCGCCGTCAACGGGCTGGTCACACTGCGGAAATCGCTGGCACGGCAACTGCGGGACATGGGAACGGCGCTGGAGGAAACCTGGCCGCCCAAACACGAGGACTGGTCCCAGCGCGAGAGCGAACTGGATACCCTGACCAAGGAGGTCCGGGAAGCCGTGGAGCTGGCGGACACCAGCCGGCACGGAAACATCCGCAGCCGCAAGTACAGCCGTGATTTCACTGCCGACTACCGGGCGCTGCGGGCCATGGAACGCGCCACCCGGCATGTGAAGGACATGACCGAAGTCCTCACCGACGCCATCTGGCGGAATCCGCAGAACGTCGCTGTCCCGGCCGCCCTGACCGTACCCCTGGCCAAGGCAGTAAACGGCTGTGCCGAAGCGGTGGAGGCCTGGGATCCCGAAAGCGAGGAGCACTCCACGGCAACCCAGGCGCTCGTGGAGCTGGTGCGCCTGGTCAACACCTCGGGCTCGGCCGACAGCCCCGTGGATGCGACGGCCGCCCTGGCCATGGACCTGCGCCGCATCCTGCGGATCATCAACACGGAGTCCGACGGCGACGCCTAGGTCCGCGCCGCCCTTTCCTGCAGCGCGGGCGGACGGTTAGACTCCCCCGCAGCAGGGACCGCAACCAGGCCGCGCCGCACGAAGGATGACGCCGGACAAGGGACAGCGCCGTGAAAATTGTCGTTACCACGCCCACGGGGCACGTTGGTTCCCGGGTCTTAAGGCTGCTCATCCAGGCAGGCGTCCGGCCGACGGCCCTGCTGCGCGACGCCTCCCGGCTGGAGCCCGGGCTCCGGGGGTTCTGCGATGTGGTGGAGGGCAACCAGGACGATGAGGACGCCGTCCTGCGTGCCACCTTCGGCGCCGATGCCCTGTACTGGGTGGATCCGCCCAGTGATGACGACGACCCGCTGGACGGCTATGAGCGGTTCGGGGAGACGGCCGCCGCAGCGGTGACCGCCAATGCCGTTCCGCGCGTGGTGTTCCAGAGCAGTGTGGGGGCCGAGGTCCGCAGCGGGTTCGGTGAAGTGGACGGCCTGGCCCGCACGGAAGTACTGCTGAACGGTACGGGCGCGCACGTGACGCACCTGCGCTGCGGCTATTTCTTCACGAACCTGCTCGCTGATCTGGACTCCGTGCGCGCCGGCGTGCTGACCACCATCCTGCCCGTCGAGCACCGGATGCCGTGGGTCGATCCGCGGGACATCGGGGACGTTGCGGCCGGGCGGCTGCTGGCCACGGACTGGCACGGCAGGCGCACCCTCGGGGTTCTCGGCCCGCAGGACCTCTCGTTCCGTGAGGTTGCCGCGGTTGTGGGTGCCGCCGTCGGCCGCCCGCTGGCCGCACTGCAGATATCCGAGACGGAGTATGCCGGCATGCTGCGCGGGGCCGGACTAACGGAGGCCAGGATCGAGGGGATCCTGGGGATGTCGCGCGGCCAGCTGGACTTCACCCCGGAAGACCCCCGCAGCCTGGTGACCTCCACCCCCACCGCCCTGGCGGCGTGGGCTTACGATGTCCTTCGCCCGGCCCTGAATCCGCAGAGCTAGTACACGGGAAATTACCCCCTGGAAGCCGGTTTCAGGAAATTAATTGCATTCCCCAAAAAGCCTGAAATAAAGGGCATCCAAGGGCTGGCGGGCCCTCCGGGAACGCGTCTTCTTATTGACACTGCCCGGCGGAAAAGCAAGACTTCGAAATGTAAACACAGATTGAACTGCGATTCATAAAGCACCATCCGTAGGGGTCAGCCGCCCGGAAATCGGGTTAGACAACATGGAGGGCCTCCCCACTAAAAAGGGGAACCAATGTTAATGAAAAAACGCAGAATTGCACTGCCGGCATTAGCCGTATTCTCACTTGCCGCTATATCCTTGTCGGGTTGTTCAACAGCAGATACGGCGGAAGGCTCCGCTGTCTCGGAGACCCCGGCAAGCCAGAGCCCGGGAGCCGACCCGTCCGAGTCCGCGCTCCCGGTCGCAGCGCCGGATCCGGGCGCAGCCGTCCTGGTCGTCCAGACCAATAGCCGGAACGGCGGCGTCCGCGCCGTCCGCGGTCTCAAGACCGAGGCCGAGGCCGTCACTCTGCAGGCAGCCTGCGCCCAGACCGGCACCATGACCATCGAGCTGGCCAGGGTAGGACCAATGGAGCTCTCATGCGGGCCGGATGCGAACAACCATTCGCTTACCGTGGACATCAGGCCCGCCGCAGGGGTGCTCGATGTGGACGTACACGGCACCGAAGGCGTTCCTTGGGGAGTAACGATCACTGAGGCGGAACTGCCCTAAACCGCAAACCGGCTCGTGCCCTGGGACCTCCCAGGGCACGAGCCGGTTCTCGAAAGCGGGAAAACTACCCCTCGTCGGTCAGCAGCCCGAGCTCCGCGAGCTGACGGGCCATCCCGGCGCCGTCGGGCGCGTAGATCCAGGGGACGTCCACGGGGGTCTCCCCCGGCTTGCCCGTCCGTCCGCCGGCCAGCACCGCTTCGCCGGCCGACAGCTGGCGGATGGCAATGGCCCGGACGTTTTCCGGGTGGCGCTGGGCGAAGTCGGCGTAAATCTCTTCGTCATGCTGGCCGTTATCGCCGATCAGCAGCCACTTGATGTCCGGGAATTCCTGGGCCAGCCGTTCCAGCTGGCTGCGCTTGTGCGCCTGGCCGCTGCGGAACCAGCGGTCCGTGGTGGGACCCCAGTCGGTCAGCAGCAGCGGACCGGCCGGATACAGGTTGCGGGTAATGAACCTGGTCAGCGTAGCGGCGACGTTCCAGGCGCCGGTCGAGAGGTAGAGCACCGGGCCCACGGGGTTTTCCCGTGCCAGGCGGTCCATCATCACCGCCATTCCCGGTGTGGGCGTACGGGCGTGCTCATCGAGGACAAAGGTGTTCCAGGCTGCCAGCATCGGCCGTGGAAGTGCGGTGACCATGATGGTGTCGTCAATGTCCGACACCACGCCTACCTCGGCGGCCGGATCCACCACGTAGATCGGCGCGGTGGTTTCCTCGCCGTCTTCGGAACGAAGCAGGACGGTAGTCCAGCCCGGAGCAAGATCCGCAGGAAGGACGGCGTCAACCACTCCTCCCCGGTCCGCGGTGACCACATGCTTCTGGTCGCCCACAACCACGGTGACCGTGGCTTTGTTGACCGGCGGGCTCATGAAGTTCCGCCAGCCGCGGATGCCGTCGGCGATCGCCTTGGACGCCATCGACTTTTCAGCGCCGTCAAAATAACCGGGCTTGGCCAGGATGACCCGGCCAAGTACGCGCACCCATTCCGTGGAGCCGTATCCGGTGAAGGGAAGGACTATCTGCACGTCCCCCCGCTTCCGGGCACGTTCATCGCGCCATGCATGCAGGGAATCCTCCATGCGCATGCCGAGGTGGGCCACCGGAGTTTTGTCCGCCGGACGGTCTGCGGGGTTTTTTGTCATATTCCTAGTCTGTCAGATGCTTCGATCGCAGGTATTTGCCGTTGCTCCGGCGGATCAGCACGCTAGATGCGGTACTTTGACCGGACCGGGCAGTCGAACGGATCCCGGGCGGAGAGCCCCACCTCGTTGAGGTACCGGACCACAATGGCGTAGGACTGCACGAGCGTGGTCTCGGTGTAGGGGATGGAGTGCTTGGAGCAGTGTTCCTTCACCAGTTCGCTGGCCCGGGCCAGCGACGGCCGGGGCATGCTCGGGAACAGGTGGTGCTCCACCTGGTAGTTCAGTCCACCCATCAGGGTGTTCATGCCGCGGCCCACGATGTTCCGCGAAGTCAGAACCTGGCGGCTAAGGAAATCGACCTTGGAGTCCCTGGGGAGAATCGGCATGCCCTTGTGGTTCGGGGCGAACGAAGCACCCATGTAGACACCGAAAACTGCAAGCTGCACGCCGATGAAGGCGAAGGCCATTCCCACCGGCAGGAAGAAGAACACGGCAGCCAGGTACAGGCCCAGACGGGTGAAGACCATGACCAGTTCGGAGATGCGTCCCTTGACCTGCTTGTTCGCGAACAGGTGCTTGATGGACGTCGCATGCAGGTTGATGCCCTCCAGCATCAGCAGCGGGAAGAACAGCCATCCCTGGCGGCGTGCGAACCAGGCCATGAAGCCCTTCTGCCGTGCCGCCTGCTCCGGAAGGAAGGAGATGGTGTCCATGTCGATGTCCGGGTCCTTGCCCACCGTGTTGGGGTTGGCATGGTGCCGGCTGTGCTTGTTCATCCACCACTGGTAACTGATGCCGACGACGGCGTTTGCCACGAACTTACCGGCCCGGTCATTAGCCGGCCCCGATTCGAACACCTGGCGGTGCGAGGCCTCGTGCGCAATAAACGCTAGCTGCGTCAGGAGGATGCCCAGCGCCGCGGCGATGAGCAGCTGGAACCAGCTCTCCCCGATAAAGAAAGACCCTGTGGCGGCGGCAACCAGGCCGATGCACAGGAACACGAAAGTGGTGATGTAGAAAGAGCTCCGGCGCTTCAGCAGGCCTTCGTCACGGACGGCTTTAAGCAGTCCGGAGTAGGTGCTGGTGACGTTATTCCGGCGCGGCTTCTTTTCGCTCGGGACTTCTTCAACGGGTGCAGTGGAGGATGCGGTTAAACTCATGCGGCCTTCTGGTGGTGTACGACTTCCCAGTCGGCGTGGCGAGCGGTTTCGCTCTGCGGATGTGACCACCCTAACCCGGAAGGCTGGTGTTTGTCTGTGACATTGCGCTGCGGCTGCCGAGCGTTGCGTGCTGGAGGGTGCGGCATTCCGCGTTTAGGGTGGGTGCAGACAACGGAGGTCACCATGGGTAACCGCAACGACGCCGGGACTCCGGCTCCCCCTCTGCAATTGTTCCCGCCCGGCTTGCCGGGAACACCGGACCCATCCTCAACAGCCGTGTCCCCTCCCTGGCTGACCCCCGAAACCTATTGGCCCGCATTGTCGGAGGCCACCGCGGCCCTGCCGGCACCGGTGGCGGTGCTGGGGCTGGAGGCTCTTCGGTCCAACGCTGCGGACCTGCTCCGGCGCGCCGGCGGCATGCCCCTGCGGATTGCCAGCAAGTCCCTCCGCGTCCGCGGCGTCATAGAGGCGCTGCTTCAGCTCCCCGGTTTTCGGGGCGTTTTCGGTTACACACTCCCCGAAGCCCTGTGGCTGGCGGAGCGGTGCACGGATGTTTTAGTGGGATATCCCAGCACGGACCGGACGGCTCTCACCCGGCTGCTGGGCGACGAACGGCTGGCCGCCCGGGTGACCCTGATGGTCGACGACGAGTCCCAGCTGGACCTGATAGATGCCCTGGCACCGGCGGGCAAGCGCCCGGAGGTGCGTATCTGCCTGGATGCGGACGCCTCCTGGCAGGCGCCGGCGCTGGGCTTCATCGGCACCCGGCGGTCTCCCCTGCACACCCCGGACGACGCCGTCCGACTGGGCCGTCGGATTGCCGCCCGCCCCGGCTTCCGGCTGGTGGGTTTGATGATGTACGAAGCCCAGGTGGCCGGCGTGGGCGACGCGGTTCCCGGGGCAGGCCCGCGGAATGTCCTCATGCGGCACCTGCAGCCGCGGTCCATGGCCGAGCTCCTCGGCCGCAGGCAGCTCATTGCCGGGCGGCTGCGCGATCTGGCCCCGCTCGAATTCGTGAACGGCGGCGGCACCGGCTCCATCGAAGCCACGCGCGCGGACCCGGCGGTCACCGAGATAACGGCCGGTTCCGGACTCTTCGGCGGACACCTGTTCGACAACTACCGTGCGTTTACGCCGGCCCCTGCCGCCGCCTACGCGTTCGACGTCGTCCGCCGTCCGACGTCGGACACCGCCACCGTGCTGGGCGGCGGATGGATCGCCTCGGGGCCGCCGGGAGCCAGCCGCCTTCCGCGTCCGGTCTGGCCGGCGGGCCTGCGTTTCCTCCCGCGGGAAGGGGCGGGAGAGGTACAGACTCCCCTGCACGGTGCGGCTGCCGGGATGCTGCGTCCCGGTGACCGCGTCTGGTTCCGGCATGCCAAGAGCGGCGAGCCGGCCGAACACCTCAACGAGTACCAGGTCGTGGACGGCGGGAAGATCGTGGACACGTTGCCCACCTACCGCGGCGAGGGGAAGGCGTTCCTGTGAGGGCGGCGGGCGCCGGGTGGGAAAACTGGGGACGGAACGTTACTGCGGAGCCGCTTCGCGTGGAGCGCCCGCTCGATACCGCCGGCCTGCAGCGTTGCGTGGCCGGCGCGGCCGGCGCCGGGCAGCGGGTCAAGGCCGTAGGGGCGGGCCACAGCTTCACCGACATTGCCGCCACCGACGGCGTCCAGCTGGACCTCAGTGCCCTGCAGGGGGTAGTCGCCGTGGACACCGGAAGGTGCCGGGTGCGGCTCCGGGCCGGCACCCGGCTGCATCGGATTCCGGCACTGCTGGAACCGTACGGACTGGCAATGCCGAACCTCGGCGACATTGACCGGCAGTCCATCGCCGGTGCAGTTTCCACCGGGACGCACGGAACGGGTGCCGGGTTCGGCGGAATGGCCACCCAAGTGGCGGGCGTGACCCTGGTCCAGCCCGACGGCGGCCTGCTCAGCGTGGGCAGCGGGGATCCCCTGCTCCCGGCCGCCGCCCTCGGACTGGGTGCCCTGGGTGTCATCGCCGACGTCACCCTCCAGTGCGTACCCGCATTCGTGCTCCAGGCCGAAGAACGATCCGAGCCCCTGGCGGATGTGCTCGAGGGACTGGACGACCGGGTGAAAGCAACCGACCATTTTGAGTTCTACTGGTTTCCGCACACCGACCGCGCTGCCACCAAGGCGAACACCCGCCTGCCCGGTGCTGCCCGCTGCCGTCCGCCCGGTCCCGCTGCGCGCTGGATTAACGACTCCCTGCTGGCAAACACCGTGTTCCGGGGTACCTGTGCCGTAGGCAGTGCGGTACCGGCGGTTGTCCCTGCCGTGAACGCCGCCGCGGCACGGCTGCTCGGCGGCCGGGACTATTCGGACGCTTCGGCGCGGGTCTTCACCACCCGGCGCAACGTGAGGTTCCGGGAAATGGAGTACGCCGTCCCGGCGGACCGCCTGGGCCCGGCCTTCTCCGCCCTCCGGGAGCTGATCGAGGAGCGCCGCTGGCGGATCTCTTTTCCCGTGGAGGTCCGCTGGGCGGCGGCCGATGACCGCTGGCTGTCCACCGCCTACGGCCGGGAGACCGCCTATATAGCCGTGCACCGCTATTACCGGGAGGACTTCGCCGAGTACTTCGACGCCGTCGAGGAACTTATGCTCGCCCACGGCGGGCGGCCGCATTGGGGCAAGCTGCATTCGCTCCAGGCGGCGGCACTGGCGGAGCGGTACCCGCGTTTCAGGGACTTCCTGGCGGTACGGGAGCAGCTGGATCCGGGCCGGGTCTTCGCGAACGCCTATCTGGACCGGGTGCTGGGCGCCTAACGGCCATCGCGCCGGAGGCACCGTACGATGGTCTGCAGCCGACCCGAAGGAGTGCCGTGACCGCCGCGCCCGCCCAAAGCCAGACCACCGTCCTGCCCCGCTCGTGGTGGTGGGGATTCCTGCCTTTCGCAGCAGCCTCTGCCGTTCATGTCGGGGCGCGGGCAGTCGAAGCCACCGACATCGCCGAACCCACCAAACTCACCCTGATGCCGCTGCTTGCCGTCGCCGCCCTCTGGGGCGCGCGCGGCGTCGTCCGCGGGCCTGCCGGCCGGATGCTGCCGGCGGCACTGCTGCTTGCGGCCCTGTTCTTCTCCTGGATCGGTGACGGCGCCGCCGCGTTCTTCCCGTCGGCACCGGAACTGCCGGTAATGCTCGGCTCCTTCGGCCTGGCCCACGTCTGTTATATCTGGCTCCTGGCGGGGTACGCCGCTGCCGGACGAATCCCGCGGTGGGCACTGGTCTTCCCGCTGTGGTGGGTACTGATGCTTGTGGTGCTGTGGCCTGCACTGGGCGGTCTGGCCCTGGCCGTGGCCGCGTACGGCATTGTCCTCGCCGGCACCGCGGCGACGGCGGCGCGCTGCCGGCCGATGGTGGCCGCCGGCGGCCTGCTGTTCCTGGCCTCGGACACGATCCTGGCCGGCCGGATCTTCCTGCCCGAGCAGATGCCTGACTGGACCAATCCCCTTGTCATGCTGACCTACTGTGCGGGGCAGGCCCTTATTGTTGCCGGGGTGCTTCGGACCTGGCGGGACGGACGCTGAGGGTCCAGCCCCCCGTGGAAACGCCTCAGCCCTCCGCGGGCCGCATCATCGGCGGGCTGAGGTACTCGTCCTTGACGGTGAATACCGCTGCGGGGGCACCCTTCCCGCGGAGGACCTTGCGTCCGGTGTCCCGCAGGGCGCCGGTCATCTTCCGGGTGAAGTTCCCGGCGTCGAGCTTGTCGGTGTTCCACACGGCCTGGTACACGCGGCGCAGCTGGTAGAGGGCAAATTCCTCAGGCAGAAGCCTGGCTGCGGTGAGGGTGTATTCGATCTTGCCGGCAAGGCGGTCCAGGGCCGCGGTGAGGATCTCGCGGTGGTCGAAGGCCAGCGCCTCATTGGCGAGGACGTCATATACCGGCATCCACTGCGCGGCTGCAGTGTCGGTGCCCGGGTTCAGCACGGGCAGGGCGCTGCCGTCGGTTGCGAGCAGCGCCAGATGGGCGACGGACACAACGCGCATCCGCGGGTCGCGAACAGGTGAGCTGTAGGTGGCGAGCTGCTCGACGTAGGCGCGGTGCGCACCCAGGTCCAGTCCGGTTTCCTCCTGCAGCTCACGCCACGCAGCCGTGAGGGCATCCTCATCCGGCCCCACGAAGCCGCCGGGCAGAGCCAGGGCACCCTTGAAGGGATGCCCTCCGCGGCGGACGAGCGCTGCATGGAGGGTGCTTCCTTTGACGGCGAAGACGACCAGATCCACGGTCAGCGCAACGGAGGGATACTCCCTGGGCGCGTAGTCCTGAAGGAACTGCTCTTCTTCGGTGGCCATCAGGCTCCTGTCAGTACCGTCCGCTTTGCCCAGGGCGGTGAGGTGAAGCGGTTCCGCTGGGCGATGATGAGGTCGATTATCTCAGTTGCCGTGGATATCCGCTCCTCCGGAGTGCCGGAAACAAGGATCCAGGAATGCCCGGCTGCCGTGAGCTCCTCCTTGAACCACTCGGTCATTTCGGCCCGGGGGTGCTCCGGATCGCGCCATCCGTCGTCCTCGAAGGGCACGCCGTCGTGGTCGGTGACGAGGTAGAGGTCGCGGCGGGGCAACCGCTCCACGGCATGGTAGGAACCGTAGCTTTGCTCACCGATGTAGATCCGTTCAAAGAGCGCAGTGGCGATCACATCCGTATCGGCAATGACCAGCGGACACCGCGCCGCTGCTTCGTTTTCCATCTCGTTCTGCCGTTCCCCGATGACGGCGAAATCCTCCGCGGTCCAGACCATGTCGGACAGGACGGCGTCGGGCTTGGTTTCCTGCAGAGCGGCGAACTTGTCATAGGTGTACTGGCGGCCGAATTCGGGAACGTCGACGAGCTCGGGGAAGCTCGCCCGGTAGTGCTCGGTCAGTGCCCGGGCGAGGGTGGTGGTGCCGGCGGACTCGGCTCCGACCACGATGATTCGCACGGCCATGTCCTGCCGGGCACCTTTGATGATGTTCCGCCAGGCTGCGCCGATGTCGTCCCGGCAGAGGGTGCCGCTGACGGGATAGGCGGTGCGGAGCCTGTCCACCATGACGTGGGCCGCGCCGAAGTCCTGCGCGAGTTCGCTGCCGTAGTCCTCGGAGCTGAAGACGGCGTCGACGGCTGTGATGCCCTTTAGCTTGAGGGCGATGCGCAAGGCCTCGTTGTGTGCCTTCCAGATGGTCCGGGAGTTGTAGTCCACCGGGCAGTCGTCCGGCATCCCGATGACCGTTACGTTCGTCTCTGCGAACTCGGCGGCAAGCCACTTCACCCGGTCTTCAAGGGCGATACTCTCGAACCGGCTGCCAAGGATGACGACGGCGAGCCTTGTGCACTGCTCCGACGCCCGGGCGATGAGGTGCCGGTGGCCGACGTGCGGCGGATAGAACTTGCCGATCACGACACCCTGGCCAAACAGGCTCATGCCGGTATCTTTCCGGCCTCGGCAGCCGGGCGGACGGCCGCGGTGCGGGTGCGCTTCCAGTCGATAAGACCGTAGACGCAGAGGGCGGTGAAACCGATGTAGAGGATGGCGGTGAGGTTGAGTCCGCGGGAGAAGTACAGCGGAACACTGACGAGGTCGATGGCAATCCAGACGTACCAGTGCTGGAAGATCTTCTTCGCCTGTCCGTAGGTGGCCAGGAGCGACGCGGCCAGGACGAAGGCATCGGGCCAGGGAACCTCGGAGTCGGTTCCGTGCGTGAGGATCATGGCGATCCCCACGGTGGCCAGGACGACGGCGGCGATACCGGCAATAATCTCGTTCCGGCTTGCGTCGCGGATCGGCAGGTCGCTTTTCTGCTCCGTATCCTTGGCGCCGCGGACCCAGTTGTACCACCCGTAAACGGCGACGCCGGCGAACACGGCCTGCAGGAGGGTCTCGCCGTAGAGCCCGGCCCCGAAGAAGAGAACCATAAACGCGATGTTGTTGATGATGCCCACGGGCCAGTTCCAGGCCTTCTGCCGGGCGACGCCGTAGACGCAGGCAGCACCGGTGACGAACCCGATGACTTCGATCCAGCTGACGGGTGCTCCAAGCAGGGATGCTGCCGGCGAGTTCATCCAGTCCAGTACTGCATTCATGACGCTCTCCTGATTTATTGTCAGTGTGACAATGAGTAGCCTAAGGCCGATGGTGAGAGAACGGAAGACCTGCCGTGGACCAGTATTGAGAGCTACGTCACAACAAACCGGAGCATTCCGGGCACTAAAAAACCGCTGGACACAGGATTTCCCGTGTTCCAGCGGTCTTGTTGGTGGAGCTGAGGGGACTCGAACCCCTGACCCCCTGCATGCCATGCAGGTGCGCTACCAGCTGCGCCACAGCCCCGAACTTTCAGTGATTTTCCACCGCAAACCCTTCGGTCTCCCGAAGGTTTTGGTGGAGCTGAGGGGACTCGAACCCCTGACCCCCTGCATGCCATGCAGGTGCGCTACCAGCTGCGCCACAGCCCCAAAACTAAAGGTTGTTTACTTCACTTTCCCGTTCACCGGGGCGAAGCAACTCCTCTACCTTAGTACAAATCAACAGGAGCGCAAAATCCACTCAGCGCTCCCCTGACGGGCAGGAAAGAGGGTCTTTCAGCCCTCCACCGGGCCGCTGGGAAGCGAGTCCAGCCCCACGTTGTGCTGGGCCAGGTGCCAGGCGGAATTCCCGTGCCGGTCCGGGATTTCCTGAAGGACCGACCAGTGGCAATTGGATACCCCCGAGATGACCGCCCAGGACTCCGTAGGCAGGCCGAGCAGCGCGCAGATTCCGGCGCGGATCGCTCCCCCGTGGCTTACGGCCACAAGCGTGCCGCCGGCAGGCAGTTCCTGGACGGCCTCCCCCACTGCCTCGGCGACCCGCCGGCCGACGTCGACGCGCGTTTCCCCGCCGCCCGCCCGGGCGCTGCCTACTCCCGCCGACCAGGCGCTGAGCAGCGGTGCGTCCTGCTCCGCGATCTGTGTGAAGGTACGCCCTTCCCACGTGCCGGCAAATGTTTCCCGCAGGCGTTTGTCCTCCGCCACGTCAAGACCGGTCTCGGCGGCCAGGACCCTGCCTGTGCCCAGGGCACGGCTCAGGTCCGAGGAAACTATCGCGTCGGGTTCGAGGAACCGCAGCACTGCCGCCGCCTCGGCAGCCTGCCGCAGGCCGGTGTCGTCAAGGGCAATATCCTGCTGCCCTTGGAAGCGCCCCGCCCGGTTCCATTCCGTACGTCCATGGCGCCAGAAAACCACCCGGCGCGACGCGGAATCCGGATCCCAAGGGGCAGGGGCGCTCATGGTCACAGGCTATTCGGACTCGGCGCCGGCAGGAGCGTCTTCAAGCTGGAGGTCAACCTCGGGGCAGTCCTTCCACAGACGCTCCAAGGCGTAGAACACGCGGTCCTCCTCGTGCTGGACGTGCACAACGACGTTGGCGTAGTCCAGCAGGACCCAACGGCCTTCGCTGCGTCCTTCACGGCGCACGGGCTTGAGGTCCATCTTGGACAGTTCCTCTTCGATGCCGTCAACAATGGCGTTGACCTGGCGCTCATTCGAGGCCGAGGCAATGAGGAAGACGTCGGTGATGGCAAGCCGTTCGCTCACGTCGATTGCGACGATATCGTCCGCAATCTTGGCCGAGGCCGCTTTGGCCGCCGCCCGTGCAATGTCGATGGAAGATTCGGTGGCGCTCAAAGTGTGTCTCCTTGGGGTAATCGGTCAGCCGCCAAGGCCGCCGACGATCATTAGTACTCCGACGATCAGGGCAAGTGTGCCCAGACCTGCAACTCCGGCGGCCGCAAAACGCAGCCTCCGGGTACGGCCGAGTCCGGCCGTCATGACATCTAGGGGGTCAAGCCCGAAGGCACTGCGGGCACCGATGGGGGCCGCAGCTTCCTCGGATTCAACCGGTTTATTGACCAGCGCATCAGCGCGGGCGAGGATCCGTGAATGGCGCACGTCCGTGGCGCCGACGGGTACCCGGCGCGGCACGGACGCCGGACGCTGGGCAGGAACCGCCGGCAGGGGCCGCGCGGCAGCAGCCTCCGGATCCACCACCGGCGTCGACGAGGTGACAATGGGAATGTGCGAGGTCTGCGGCGCCTTCATCACGGGATGTTCCATCCCCGGGACCTTCACGAACTCGAGCGGCGTCACCATCGCCAGGTTGTGGGCAGTACTCGGGTCGCTCGGCGACGGTTTGCGCTGCTCGTTTTCCTGCGACAGTTTCTCGATGGCGCGGGTGCGGCGGTTCAGTACCTTGGCACGTTCGGCCAGGGCCTTCTGCTGGGCCAGCAGTTCCAGGTCCACGGCCTGCGGATCATCAACCTGCAGTGCCTCCATGGCCGCAACATGGTTGCGGGCCTGTCCCTCCAGTGCCTGGCGGGCAGCCAGGGCCTGTTCCACGCTCATACCCTCGACGTCGGCGTTCGGGTCGGTGCCGGCAGCGGGACCGGCGGCCGGACCTTCCGTAACGGCGGGAGTTGCCAAAGCCGGTGCCGCGCGGCGGCTCTGCTTTCGGGATGCCCGAGAGCTCAATTCCTGCTCGTCCTGCGTTTCCGCAACCTGCCGTTCCGAAGCCTTAAGTTGCGGAGCCTTGGGCTCCGGGACCTGGGACTCCGGTTCCGCGTCCGTACCCGCCAAGGACGATTGCCGGCGTCGTTCCCGACGCAGCGACGGACCGGCAGGTGCCGGTGGAGACGGTTCGGAAGAGACCGGTCCGGTTGCCTCCGGCGAGGCCGGGACATCCGCGGGCAACTCAGCCGAGCCGGCCCCGGTACCCGCAGCTGCAGCACGCTGTTGCTGCTGCAGCCTCAGCTGGCGGCGGGTGGGCGGCGCAGTCTCAGGGTCACGGCGCTCCGGCGTCTCTGCCAGGGCCTTGTACGCACGCAGCGCTTCCCGGTCCCGGGCACGCTGCTGGGACTCACGTTCCCGCGGCCCGGCCGGGGAATCCACGGGTACGTCGGCCGCCCGGCGGCTGCGCCGCGGCGCGGACTCTGGACCGTTAGTCATTTCCTACCCATCCGGTATGTGTATTTACGCTACTGGTTCTGTTTCGGTTTCCGCGGAGTTCGGAGCCTGCCTGTCGGCGGCGTACAAACGGTGCTTCGCGATGTACTGCACTACCCCGTCCGGGACGAGGTACCACACGGGGTTGCCTTCGGCCACGCGGCGCCGGCAATCGGTCGACGAAATCGCCATGGCCGGCACGTCCAACAGGAAGACGTCATCCCGGCCGACGTTCTCCAGAACGTGCCCCGGCCGCGTCACCCCCACGAACCGCGCCAGTGACCACAGCTCCTGGATGTCTTTCCAGGACAGGATCTGCGCCATGGCATCGGCGCCGGTAATGAAGAACAGGTCAGCCTCGGGCCTTGCCGTCTTCAAGTCACGCAGAGTATCAATGGTGTACGTAGGGCCCGGCCGGTCGATGTCGACGCGGCTCACCGTGAACCGCGGGTTCGATGCCGTAGCAATGACCGTCATCAGGTACCGGTGCTCGGCCGGACTCACCTGCTGGGCGGCCGGCTTATGCCACGGGTCGCCGGTGGGGACGAAAACCACTTCGTCCAGATCGAACGTGGACGCAACCTCACTCGCGGCAACCAGGTGGCCGTTATGAATGGGGTCGAACGTTCCACCCATGACTCCGAGGCGGAATCTGCGCTTTCCGTTGCTTTGTGTCCGCTGCGGTTCACCCATGGGGAAGAACGCCTCCGCTGACTCCACGTACGGGGTCAGTCCCGGATGGCCTGGCCGTGGTCATGCTTGTCGGGGAACTGGCGCTGGGGGTCAACGTGCTCCGGCTCGGCCGTGTGGCGGTTGCCCACATTGGAGAAGGACACCGTGATCAGCATCAGCAGCAGCAGCGCCGCAAAGATCACTCCGCCGTAGACGTACGGAGACGCCGGCAGTTCAACGTGGTGTTCTTCGGCAGCAGTAAACACGGCGCCCGTAAGCTGGATCAGCATGTATCTCCCCTAGAGATCGATAGGTTCCGCCGGGCAGCCGGCGGAACGGGTTCTTAGTCAATGGTACGCGTAACGGAGTGCACATCGCAGCCGGACCCGTCGCCGGGCGCTGGACGGAACTAGTCGCGGATCTGCCCGTCGCCCTGGATGATCCATTTCGTGGTGGTCAGTTCCCTGAGCCCCATGGGGCCGCGCGCATGCATTTTCTGCGTGGAAATTCCCACCTCGGCGCCGAGCCCGAGTTCGCCCCCGTCCGTGAACCTGGTGGAGGCATTGACAATCACCGCCGCGGAATCGATCTCCGCAATGAACCGCTCCGCATTGGCAAGGTCATTGGTGATGATCGCTTCAGTGTGTCCGGTGGTCCAGCGCCGAATGTGCTCCAGCGCGTCATCGAGCGTGTCCACTACCGCCACGGCCAGGTCCAGGTCCATGTACTCACGCCCCCAGTCGCCGTCGTCGGCTTTTTCCGCGCTGACTCCGGCGGGCAGCAGTTCCATGGCGCGGGGGTCGGCGTGCAGGCGGACGCCGGCGGCGGCCAGCGCCGCCAGGACATCGCGGGCAGCCGGAGCACCCTCGTGGATGAGCAGGGTCTCGACGGTATTGCAGACGCTGGGGCGCTGCGTCTTGGCGTTGAGCAGGATATCCACTGCCATCTCCACCGGCGCCGTCCGGTCCAGGTAGATGTGGACGTTGCCCTCCCCCGTCTCGATGACGGGCACGGTGGCGTTGGTGACGACGGACTGGATCAGGGAGCGGCCGCCGCGCGGAATCAGCACGTCCACCCGGCCCCGGGCCTTCATCAGGACGGTGGCGCCTTCACGGCCGTACTGGTCAACGCTCTGCACGGCATCGGCGGGCAGGCCCGCTTCCTCGAGGGAGTCACGGATGATCTCCACGAGGACGGCGTTGGTGTTCTCCGCGGCGCTGCCGCCGCGCAGGAGAACGGCATTGCCGCTTTTCAGCGCCAGTCCGGCAATATCGAGGGTGACGTTGGGGCGGGCCTCGTAGATCGCGGCCACCACGCCCATCGGAACATGCACCTGGCGCAGCCGCAGGCCGTTGGGCAGCGTCTGGCCGCGGGCTACGGATCCCACCGGATCCGGCAGCCCGGCCAGGTTCTCCAGCGCTGCGGCCAGCGCGGTGATGCGTGCCGGCGTCAGCGACAGCCGGTCCAGCATGGCCGCGGAGGTCCCGTTGTCCCGGCCTGCCGCCACATCGCGGGCGTTGGCCGCAAGGATGGCGGCCTGTTTCGCATTGACGTTCTGCGCAATCTGGCGCAGGGCGCGGTCCTTCCAGGCACGGTTGGCCCGCGCCAGGCGCCGGGCAGCCGTGCGGGAACGGTCGGCAAGGGCATGGACCTGGGCTTCCACGCCGTTGTCCGTGCCGGCAGGTTCCAGGTCAGCCTCTGTTGTGTTCACGGAAGTCATGACCCCAGTGTAGGCCCGGTCCCGGCATCCGGCGCGGGTGCCGGTGCTTCGTTGGGGTGCAGGAGAACGAGGTCGTTTACGTGGACCACCGCGCGTTCATAGCCGCGCCCCAGCTCGCGGGATAGTTCCCGGGTGGAGCGGCCGAGCATGGTGGGCAGTTCGTCCGAACCGTAGTTGGTCAGGCCATGGGCAATCACGCGGCCCGCGGTATCGGCCAGGGCAACGGCGTCACCGGGTTCGAACTGCCCCTTGACAGCAGTGATTCCTGCCGGCAGCAGCGAACGGTGCCGGTCCCCCACCGCCTTTGCGGCGCCGTCGTCGAGCACCAGGGTGCCTTGGATGCGGGCGAGGTGGGCGAGCCACAGCAGGCGGATGGACCGGCGCCGGCCGCGGGTGGTGAACCAGGTGCCCACGTCTTCTCCGGCCAGCGCGGCGGCCGCGTTGGCCGTGGACGTGACCAGTGCCGGGATGCCCGATTCCGCGGCAATGGTGGCTGCTTCGACCTTGGTTGCCATCCCGCCCGTACCGACGCCGGCCCTTCCCACCTTGCCGATCCGCACGTCCGCCAGGTCCTTGGGACCGGTGACTTCGGGGATGCGGCGGGCACCCTCGGACGGCGGACCGTCGTAGAGGGCATCGACGTCGGAGAGCAGGATCAGCGCGTCGGCCTTCACGAGGTGCGCCACCAGGGCGGCCAGGCGGTCATTGTCGCCGAAGCGGATTTCGTGGCTGGCGACGGCGTCGTTCTCATTCACGATCGGCAGGACACCGAAGTTCAGCAGCCGTTCCATGGCCCGGTGCGCATTGGCGTGATGGGCTCGGCGCATCAGGTCCTCGATGGTGAGCAGCACCTGGCTGACCGTGACACCGTGCACACTGAACGCCTGCGTGTAACGCGCCATCAGCAGGCCCTGGCCCACGCTGGCGGCAGCCTGCTGGGAGGAAAGCTGCGCCGGACGCTTGGTGAGGCCAAGCGGCGCCAGCCCGGCGCTGATAGCGCCGGAGGAGACCAGGATGATCTCGGTTCCCTGCGCATGCCGGGCGGAAAGCACGTCGGCCAGGGACCGCAGGGCAGAGTCGGAGATCCCGCCCGCCACGGAGGTCAGGGACGAGGAACCTACCTTGACCACCACCCGGCGGGCCCGGGCAAGCCCGGAGCGGGAAGTCAACGCACGGCGGGCAGGAGAGGCGAATTCGATGTGTTCACTCATAACCTGCCCAGCCTATGCGCTGCGCCCCGTCCCCACCGGGAAGATGAAGGCGTTACTCCGCTTCGTTACCCTCGACGTCCGCAGGACGGGACGAGTGCTTGTAGTTCACGGACTCGGTCCAGATGCCTGCCTTGCGCTCGGCTTCGAGCTCGTCCCGGGCGGCAGCCCGGGCTTCCTTGCGCTTCTGGTGGTCGCCGCGCTTTTCCTCGCGGGTGGGGCGGGAGAAGTCTTCGACACGGATGTCGCTGCCACGCGGGGAGGCGGCAAGCAGTTCCGCACCGCCGATCATCGTGGGCTCCCAGTCGAAGACGACGCCGTCGCCCTCGCCGATGACCACGGCGTCACCGGGCTTGGCGCCTTCCTTGAACAGTTTCTCCTCCACGCCCAGCTTGGCCAGGCGGTCCGCCAGGTAGCCCACGGCTTCGTCATTGGTGAAGTCGGTCTGCTGGACCCAGCGAACCGGCTTCTCGCCCAGGACGCGGAAGAGCGGCTCAAGGTTGCGCTCCTCGCGGCGGATCAGGAAGCCGCCCTTGTAGTTGACGCCGCGCGGCTTCAGGACCGGCGGCTGGATGCGCGGCGGAGCCTTCTCCACGGCGTCCCGTGCTTCCTTGACGATGGCAGCCATGGCGAACCCGAGCTCACGCAGGCCTTCATGGCTGGACGCGGAAACCTCGAACACGCGGTAGCCGCGCTTCTCCAGTTCCGGCCGGACGAACTCGGCCATGTCGCGGCCGTCAGGAACGTCGACCTTGTTCAGTGCGACAAGGCGGGGACGGCGGTTCAGCGGCACGACGTCGCCGTCGGTGCCCGCGTAGCTCATGTCCACTTCGTACTTCTCGAGCTCGCGCTCAATGACTTCCAGATCCCCAATGGGGTCGCGGTCCGTTTCCAGAGCGGCACAATCCAGCACGTGCACCAGGGCGGCGCAGCGTTCCACATGGCGCAGGAAGTTGTGGCCCAGGCCCTTGCCTTCCGAGGCGCCTTCAATCAGGCCGGGAACGTCGGCGACGGTAAAGCGCACGTCACCGGACTGGACAACGCCCAGGTTCGGGATCAGCGTGGTGAAGGGGTAATCGGCGATCTTCGGCCGGGCCGCGGAGATGGCCGCAATCAGCGAGGACTTGCCGGCCGACGGGAAGCCGACCAGTGCAATGTCGGCGATGGACTTGAGCTCCAGGACAATGTCGGACTCTTCGCCGGGCACGCCCAGCAGCGCGAATCCGGGAGCCTTGCGCTTCTGTGAGGAAAGCGAGGAGTTGCCCAGGCCGCCCTGGCCGCCGGCGGCGGCGATGTACTCGGAGCCCTCCCCAACCAGGTCCGCCAGGACCTCGCCGGCCTTGTTCTTGACGACGGTGCCGTCCGGCACGGGGAGGATCAGCGTCTCGCCGGTCTTGCCCGCGCGCCAGTCGCCCATCCCGTTGCCGCCGTTGGTGGCATGCCGGTGCGGGGCGTGGTGGTAGTCCAGCAGGGTGGTGGTATTCGAGTCAACGCGCAGGATGACGTCGCCGCCGTCGCCGCCGTTGCCGCCGTCGGGCCCACCCAGGGGCTTGAACTTTTCACGCTTGACGGACACGCAACCATGGCCGCCTGTACCGCCCGAAACATGCAGCACTACGCGGTCTACAAAGCTGGCCATGGTTCTCCTTCAAAGGAACTTCTTGATCATGCCAATTCTACTTGGCTTAAAAAACGACGGGGCGGGCCATCAAGGCCCGCCCCGTCGGAAAAGCTAAATGCCGGTGATTACTCGGCGGCTGCAGCAGCCACGATGTTCACGACGCGGCGGCCACGACGGCTGCCGAATTCAACTGCGCCTGCTTCCAGGGCGAACAGGGTGTCGTCGCCTCCGCGGCCAACGCCCTCACCCGGGTGGAAGTGGGTGCCGCGCTGGCGAACGATGATTTCGCCTGCCTTGACAACCTGGCCGCCGAAACGCTTTACGCCGAGGTACTGGGCGTTGGAGTCGCGACCGTTGCGAGTGGAACTCGCACCTTTCTTATGTGCCATTTCTTTGCCTGCCTTTGCTAACTGATATTGAAACCCTCAGGCGGGATCACACCCGCGTTCCCGGCCCTGGGGCCGGCAGGAGAATCAGGAGTTGATGGACGTAACCTTGACCTTGGTCAGCGAGGAGCGGTAGCCCTGACGCTTCTTGTAGCCGGTCTTGTTCTTGAACTTCTGGATAACAATCTTCGGACCCCGGAAGTTCTCGACGATTTCTGCAGTCACGGTAACCTTGGCCAGGTCCTGTGCAGCAGAGGTGACCTTGTCGCCATCAACCAAAAGCAGGGCAGGCAGCTCAAAGGTGCTACCGGCTCCACCGGGGACGCGGTCCAGGGTTACGAGGTCTCCGACGGAAACCTTTTCTTGGCGGCCGCCAGCGCGGACAATCGCGTACACCACTTGGGAACTCACTTCTCTCGACGTTTAATACTTGGATGCGCATTTAGCTGGGACCAGATTGGGCCTGCCTTGCGCCATGCAGTTCCGCCTAAGCCGATAAACGGTTGGAAGGCGTTCGCACCGAAGTTCAAGGCTACGCTAATGGTCCTATAACCCGCAAATGCGGCGCCTGCACACGGTATATGCAGCCGTACATATGCACTCGGACCAAGGGCGCCACCGAACCGGTGCCACTGCTCGATGTCTACTTTATCCCATGATGCCGGTGTTCCGGGCATCGGCGCCACGGCGGGTCCATGGCACGGGCTTAAAAGCCTGCGGGCGGCCCGGCCCCTAAGGGACAGGCCGCCCGCAGGCAGTGGTACGCGGGGCTACAGCTCGGAGGCGGGTACGCCAACGCCAAGGATCACCGGAGCCGCAGCACCGGTCTTTTCCTCACGGGCAACCGGCGGCTTGCCGGCCGCCGTAACCGTATGCCGTGCCGGCGTGGAGGAAACTGCTTCCCCTGCTGCCGGTGCCAGGACCTCGGCGGCACCCTGCGGGCTGCTGGCTGCCCTGCGGCGGCGTGCCGGGCGGGCCGGTGCCTCCGGTGCGGATGCCTGCACTGCAGCCTGCCGGGTGGACTTCGGCTCCTGCGCCTGGGCAGCGGGCTCCGGATCGGCGGCCGGCTGCACGGGCTGGGACACGGCCGAGGCGACCTCGTTGAAGGCTTCGGTCAGGCTTTCGAGGGTCAGGACGGGTTCTTCCTTCACCTGGCGGCGCCTCTGGCGGCGGGGAACCACTACAGTTTCCCCCTGGATGTTCAGCACGGCCCCCGGCTCGGTGTCGGACTCATCATCGGCTGCCTCATTCGCGGCCGGTACCGACGATCCCGCGTCGCCGTTGGCGGCTGCGTCAACCACCTCGTGTGCGGCGGCGGTCGCAGCGGCAATGCTGGCCAAGGCCGCGCGGGCGGCTTCGGCCTTCGCCTGCCGCTCGGCGTCTTCCTGTACCGGTTCCTCAGCCTGCGGCTGCTCTTCCGCTGCCTGGACGTTGCCGTTCTGTCCGCGGCTGCGGTTGCGCTTACGGTCCCCGCGGGACTGCTTTTCCTGCTTGAGGTGCTGCTGGTGGTTATCATCGGCAACCGCGTGGCCGTTGCCGGCCGGCGTGTGGCTGGTGCTGCGGCGGTGCTCCACGGGTACGTCCTGCGTGACGACGCCGCGGCCGTCGCAGTGCTCGCAGGTCTCACCGAAGACCTCGAGCAGGCCGGTGCCCATGCGCTTGCGGGTCATCTGGACCAGGCCCAGCGAGGTAACCTCGGCGACCTGGTGCTTGGTACGGTCCCGGCCCAGGCACTCCACGAGACGGCGCAGCACCAGGTCGCGGTTGGCTTCAAGGACCATGTCGATGAAGTCGATGACGATGATGCCGCCGATGTCGCGCAGACGCAGCTGGCGGACCACTTCTTCGGCCGCTTCGAGGTTGTTCTTGGTGACGGTTTCTTCCAGGTTGCCGCCGCTGCCGGTGAACTTGCCCGTGTTGACGTCCACCACTGTCATGGCTTCGGTGCGGTCAATCACCAGGGAGCCGCCCGAAGGCAGGAACACCTTGCGGTCCAGCGCCTTGGCAATCTGCTCGTCGATGCGGTGCGCCGAGAAGATGTCCTCGTCCTTGGTCCACTTCTCGAGGCGTCCCACCAGGTCCGGAGCCACGTACGTGACATAGGCCTCGATGGTGTCCCAGGCCTCTTCACCGGAGACCACAAGCTTGGAGAAGTCCTCGTTGAAGACGTCGCGGACCACCTTGATGGTCAGGTCCGGTTCGCCGTACAGGAGTTCCGGCGGCAGCGTCTTGGTGGACGTGGACTTGGCTTCGATGTTCTCCCACTGGGCGCGGAGGCGGTTGATGTCATTCATCAACTCTTCCTCGCTGGCACCTTCAGCGGCAGTGCGCACAATGACCCCGGCGTTTTCCGGCAGGTGGTCCTTGAGGATCTTCTTGAGCCGGTTGCGTTCGACGTCGGGCAGCTTGCGTGAGATGCCGGTCATCGAACCACCCGGGACGTACACGAGGTAGCGGCCGGGCAGGGAAATCTGGCTGGTCAGGCGTGCACCCTTATGGCCCACCGGATCCTTGGTGACCTGCACCAGGACCGAATCGCCGGACTTCAGCGCCAGTTCAATACGGCGCGGCTGGCCGTCCAGGCCGGCGGCATCCCAGTTGACCTCGCCGGCGTACAGCACGGCGTTGCGTCCGCGGCCGATGTCCACGAAGGCGGCCTCCATGCTGGGCAGCACGTTCTGGACCTTGCCGACGTAGACGTTGCCGATCAGGGAGTCCTGCTGGGTGTTGGAGACAAAGTGCTCGGCGAGGACGCCGTCTTCCAGCACGCCGATCTGGATCCGCTCGTCACGCTGGCGGACAATCATCTGGCGGTCCACGGACTCACGGCGGGCCAGGAACTCGGCCTCGGTGATTACGTGGCGGCGCCGGCCCGACTCGCGGGACTCGCGGCGGCGCTGCTTCTTGGCTTCCAGCCGGGTCGACCCCTTGACGCTGGTCACGCGGTCCGAGACCGGAGCCTCGGCGTGGGCGCGCGGTGCACGCACCCGGGTGACGGTGTTGGGCGGATCATCGTCCGCTCCCCCGGTCAGTTCCAGATCGGCGTCCCCGCGGCGGCGACGACGACGACGGCGGGAGGTTACGCCGTCGGACTCGGAGTCCTCGGGACCGGTCGCTGCTTCTTCTGCACCGGCTTCCTGCCCGTTTCCTGATTCCGAACCCTGGCGGCTGCGGCCGCGGCGGGACCGGCGGCGGGACCGGCCGGAATCGTCGCTGCCCTCCGCCTCGTCTGTATCTTCGGCTTCGGCGGGCTTGGCCACCGGCACGGAACGCACAGCGGTAAGGTCCGGGGCGTGGAACAGCACCGACGTGGGCGATTCCGGTACCGAGAACGGATCCAGCGCCGAGGTGGGCCCTGCGGCTTCAGCCTTTGCAGGCTCCTGGTTCTTGGCGGGGGACTCTTCCTTGGCGGGTGCTTCAGCCGCGGCGGGCAGCACAGGCTCGGCCGGGGTTTCGGCGGGTTCCGCAGCAGCGGACACGGCCGACTCAGCCGAGCGTGCCGGGCCGGTCGGCGTGCTGGCGCGGCGGCGCGTCCGGGTTTTCGGTGCAGCGGCTGCTTCGGCAGCGGGTTCGGCAGTGTTGGTGGACTCCGGACCGGCAGCCAGCGTCACTTCGTCGGCAGCAGCGTTCTCAACGGCAACGGCATCCACGGCAGGCTTCTTGGCCGGGCTGCGGCGCCGGCGCACTGTCTTGGCGGGAGCTGCTTCAGCGGAGGCGGTTTCGGCAGCTGCGTCAGCGGAAACCGAGTCCGCAGCGGCGGAAGCGGTCTCGGCAACGGCCTCGGGGGTCTCTTCGGGCGGCATGACTGCTTCGGCGGCCGGTGCTGCCTTCTTACGGGGGGTGCGTGTGCGCTTGGGCTTCTCAGCGGCGGGCGCGGGGGTTTCCGGCTGGATGTCCGCCGCTGCCGTTTCGGCTTGCGGCGCCTCCGCTGCGGACTGCCCTGCGGGGGACGCAGCGGGGACAGACTTACGGCGGCTGCGGGTGGCCTTTTTTACGGGTGCCGGCTGCTCGCCCTGCTGCACGGGAAGATCCCCTGCCGCTGCGGTTTCCACAGGCAGTTCATTGGTTCCATTATTCTGATTAGTCATGTAGGCCTATGCTCCGGCCCTGCGGCACTGGCCACATTCCAATGCCCCAAGGCAATGTGTCGGCTGTGCGGTGGCATCGCAGCCTGCCCGCCAGCCGGAAGTCGTCTGGATGTCATTCGAGGTCGTGCCAGCTGTGGGGCGCGGTATCACTCGAAGACCAGCGGCGCTTTTCCTGCTACCCCTGCGGAACGGATAATTTTCGTTACGGCTGTTCTGGGTAGGTCTGGCCGGCGGATTCCCTGGTTCCCATCCGGATTGATGGGCCAACTACACGGGAAGCGTCACCGGCAGAACCGGAAGCCTGTCGCTGGACCGGCGACGGAATGTGGTTCCGTTGTCAGCCAAGCTTCATTATCGCATACGGCCGCCTTTTTGGCCCGTCCCTGCGCATAGACTCGACGCAGATAGTTACTTCCGACAGCTACTCCGTAAGGAGCTTCCGTGCCCTCCAGCGCAGCCCGTCCATCATCCGGCGCCACCCCGGACGAAGCCGCCGATCCCCGGGACCAGGCAGCCGCTGCCGTCCGTCCGGAACGCCGGTCCTTTGCCTGGACGCTCCTGGTCACCTCGGTAGTCGGTTGGGTCGCGTCCGGCATCCTCGTGATTGAACGCCTCCACGTGTACGCGGACGCCGACTACATCACCAGCTGCGACATCAGCCCGTGGGTCTCCTGCGGAACGGTGTTCCAGACCTGGCAGGCGGCCATCTTCGGCTTCCCCAACCCGCTGATCGGCATCGTGGCCTTCGCCGTCGTCATCACCACTGCCATGGGGCTGCTGGCGGGTGCCCGGTTCTCCCGCTGGTACTGGATCGGACTGCAGATCGGCGTCACCCTCGGCATGGTGTTCGTGGTCTGGCTGTGGAGCCAGGCACTGTTCGACATTTACGTGCTGTGCATCTACTGCATCGTGGTGTGGGCGGCCATGATTCCGCTGTTCGTCTTCACGACCATCCGCAACCTGACGGCCGGCACCATCCCGGCGCCGGCCGGCCTGGTCCGCTTCCTCACGGACTGGGCGTGGCCGATCGTCGTTCTCCTCTGGGTCGCGACGGCGGCGTCCATCTTCTTCCGGTTCCTGAACTCCTTCCTGGGCAGCTAGACCTCCCCCGGAGTTTCA
This sequence comes from Arthrobacter sp. zg-Y844, assembly GCF_024385465.1. Taxonomy (GTDB): domain Bacteria; phylum Actinomycetota; class Actinomycetes; order Actinomycetales; family Micrococcaceae; genus Arthrobacter_B. Next base: position 131,098 of record NZ_JANFLS010000002.1, on the reverse strand, counting down.
GCGGCCTTGGGTTGAAGCTACCGTTCCAGCGGAAGCCCCCAGGCGAGCACCACCGGTATGTCCTGGCCCTCCCATGTGGCCGTCAGCGAGGGGTCCGGTGCCGTGCGTCCGTCCAGGTCCAGCAAGCGCACTACGGAGAACTCCCAGCCGCCCTCGGTCAGGACGGAGGTTGCCCAGCCCTCCGGATCGGAAGCAGGCGCATCAACCAGCCCGGCGCCGTCGGGCATCCCCGTGCTGCTGACCTGCACGGTTTCGGACAACAGCTCGCGTCCGCCGTCGCTTTCAAGGTACTGGGCGGCCTGCGGCTGCCGGGAAAGGAGTGCCGCTTCCAGGGCCCGGGCGTAGACCGGGTCGCCGAGCGCGTCGTAGACCCAGCGCCGCCCGAGCACCGAGTGCTCCATTTCGTTGATCAGGAATTCCTCCGCGCCGGCCAGCGGTGCGCCGCGGTAGGTCAGGGGCACCTGCAGCAGCAGTGAACCGGCTTCCACGATATGGGTTTCGATTCCCACCTCGCCCTCGGGGTCATCGAACCGGAAGGAAGCCACCTTCCGAGCCGTCACCGGTTCCGTTGAGGGAAACCACCAGGTGCCCGGCAACCAGCCGGAGATCAATTCCATTTTGCCCGGACGCAGCTCGGCGTCGTATATAAGTGCCATGGCCACAGCCTAGGCGACTTTCTCCGGAACCCGTGAGGAATTTCCCCCGCCGGTTCCCCGTTGGCCCAGAGGAAGGCGTGCGGAAGATTGCCCCGCAGCGCCGCATTTCGATCCATGAGGAGAACCATGCTCAGAACCACGCCCGCCCGCCCGGAAACTCCCCGCACCGCACTCGTTGCCGGCGCCACCGGAATCGCCGGAGCGGCCCTGGTGGACCTGCTCGCGAACGAGGGCTGGACCGTCCTGGCCTTGTCCCGGAAGGCCGGAAACCCCGACCCGGCGCGTCCCGGCGTCGTTCCGGTTGCAGCGGACCTCGGTTCCCCCGACAGCCTGGCAAAGGCGCTGGAAGGCGCCCGCCCCACGCATGTCTTCTTTACGTCCTGGTCCCGGCAGGAGACGGAGGCGGAGAACATTGCCGTCAATTCGGCCATGGTCCGGAACCTGCTCACCGCTCTGGCGGACGCTCCCCTGGAGCATGTGGCCCTGATGACCGGGCTCAAGCACTACATGGGGCCGTTCGAGGCGTACGGGGAGGGTCCCATGCCGGACACTCCCTTCTCCGAAGACGAGCCGCGCCTGCCGGTGGAGAACTTCTACTATGCGCAGGAAGACGAACTGATGGCAGCGGCCGAGCGGCAGGGCTTCGCCTGGTCGGTCCACCGTGCCCACACCGTGATCGGCTTCGCCGTCGGCAACGCCATGAACATGGGACAGACCCTTGCCGTGCAGGCGACACTCTGCCGCGAGCTGGGGATGCCGTTTATTTTCCCGGGTTCCGAAACCCAGTGGAATTCGGTCACCGACATGACCGACGCCGGCCTGCTTGCCGAGCACATGCTTTGGGCCGCTACGGATGGGCACACCGCCAATGAAGCCTTCAACGTGGTCAACGGCGACGTTTTCCGCTGGCGTTCCCTGTGGCCGCGCCTGGCCGCCGAGTTCGGGGTGGAACCCGTCGGATTTGAGTCGGAGCCGCGCCCGCTGGAGGAGCAAATGGCCGGTATGTCCGAAGCCTGGGCCAAGATTGCCGCCGAGCACGGCCTGGCCGAGCCTGACCTCCGACGCCTGGCCTCCTGGTGGCACACAGATGCCGACCTTGGCCGGAAGGTCGAGGTACTCACGGATATGAGCAAGAGCCGGGTCGCCGGTTTCACGGGCTACCGCCGCACGGAGGATGCCTTCAAGGCGCTCTTTGCGCGGCTTCGGGCCGAAAACCTGATTCCCTAACGGGCGGGAAGCAGGCGGATTACACAGGAAGGGCCGGCACCAGTGATGGTGCCGGCCCTTCCTGTGTCCGGATGGACTGTGCTGTCAGTTGAACCAGATGCCGATTTCGCGGGCCGCCGATTCAGTCGAATCGGAGCCGTGGACCAGGTTCTGCTGGACGGCGGAACCCCAGTCGCGGCCGAAGTCGCCGCGGATGGTGCCCGGTGCCGCCGTGGTGGGGTCGGTGGTGCCGGCCAGGGACCGGAAGCCTTCAATCACGCGCTGTCCTTCAAGGACCACCGCAACAATCGGCCCGCTGAGCATGAACTCGACCAGCGGCTCGTAGAACGGCTTGCCCTGGTGCTCGGCGTAGTGCTCTTCGAGGATGCCGCGGGTGGCTTCGGTCTTCTTCAGCTCGGCCACGGTGTAACCCTTGGCTTCGATCCGGGCCAGGATGGCTCCGGTGAGCCGGCGCTCGACGCCGTCGGGCTTGATCAGGACAAGTGTGCGCTCGGTGCTCACGGTGTATCTCCTTGGAACGATCGGATATCGGATCTAAGCCTAGTCGGTGCCGGCGGCGGTTTCGGGGCCGGCTGCCGCGTTGCCTTCCTCGGGATGGGCTTTCTCCCATTCGGCCTGCATCCGGTCCCGTTCGCGGTTTTCCCGGTCCAGGCGCATTCCGGCTTTGAGTCCATACCACCAGGTCATGGCGAAGAGCACGCCGACGAGGAACATCATGGGTTCCAGGAATCCGCTGGCAATGATCACCAGCTGCAGGATCCACCCGATCAGCGGACCCGACGGCTTGGAGAGCAGCGCACAGGTTCCGATCAGCGCCGCTGCCAGCAGCAGTCCGCCGCTGAGCAGCAGCGGCGGGGAGATGCTGTCCCGGTGCAGCCCGAAGACCGCCAGCGTCCCGAACAGCACCACGAATGCTTCCAGCGTCAGCACCGTCGACGCGAACATCACCTTGACGGAGCGGCGCTTCTTGGGCATTCCCGGACGCCATTCGCGCTGCGCTTTGGTCAGTTTAGCCATAGCTGCGAAGCCTACTTTCCGAGGAGGGTGCGCGCTTCGGCGACCAAGGTGATGGAACCGACCACGAGCACGCCGCCGGAGAGATCGTTGTTCTCCTCAGCCTTGGCTACGGCCCATTCGATGGCGTTGTCCAGGCCTGGCTCGACCTGGATGTCTTCGTCGGCGAACCCGGCGTCCACGGCATCCTGGACCAGTTCCTCGGCGGGAATGGCCCGCGGCGAGCCGGACTGGGTCAGGACAATGCCGCTGACCAGGTCGCCGAGCTGTTCGCGGAGTTCGCTCAGGATGCCGACGGCGTCCTTCTCCGCCAGGATGCCGACCACCAGGACAAGCGTGGTGAAGTTGAACGCCTCGCGCAGCGCCTCAGCGGTTGCCTTCGCGCCCGCCGGGTTGTGCGCGGCGTCGACAACGATGGTGGGTGCGGTCCGCACCACCTCAAGGCGGCCCGGCGAGGTGACGGTCAGGAACCCGGTACGCAGCAGTTCGACGTCGAGCTCCTTGGTCCCGCCGCCGATGAAGGCTTCCAGCGCCGCCACGGCTACTGCGGCATTTTCGGCCTGATGGGCGCCGTGCAGGGGAACCTGCAGGTCCTCATAGCGGCCGGCGAGGCCGTTGATGGTGACCATCTGTCCGCCCACTGCCATCACCCGGGATTCGACGCCGAACTCGACGCCTTCGAACCGGAATGGGACGCCTGCCTCGTGGGCCTTTTCCAGCAGCACCTGCGCTGCCTCCATGGGCTGGGCGGCGCTGATGAGGAACCCGTCCTCCTTGATGATGCCGGCCTTTTCCCGGGCAATGTCGGCGACGTCGTCGCCGAGCAGCTCGGTATGGTCCAGGGAAATGGGTGTGACTACGGAAACGGTGCCGTCGCCGACGTTGGTGGCATCGGTGATGCCGCCGAGGCCCACCTCGATGACCGCCACGTCCACCGGTTCGTCCGCGAACACCGCGAAGGCCAGGATGGTCACGGCTTCGAAGTACGTCAGCCGGGGCTCGCCCGCGGCCTCCAGCTCGGCGTCGACAATGTCCAGGTAGGGATGGATCTCGTCCCAGATCCGGACAAACGTTTCATCGCTGACAGGCTCGCCGTCAATGCTGATCCGCTCGGTGACGCTGGTCAGGTGCGGGCTGGTGTACCGGCCGGTCCGCAGCCCGTAGGCCCGCAGCCCGGCTTCGATCATGCGGGCGGTGGACGTCTTGCCGTTGGTACCGGTGATGTGGATGATCGGGAACGCCTTGTTCGGCTCCCCCAGTACCTCCATTGCCCGGAACAGCGGAGCCATGCGCGGCTCCATCTTGTTCTCCGGCGCGCGGCTAAGCAGCTCGGCGTAGACGCTCTCCACGGAGAACCCGTCAATGGAACCGGACGGGCGGTCTGCTGAACTCATTAGATCTTCTCCACTGTGACGGTGTATTTCTCGGCGTCGGTATCGGCGCCGTCGGTGACCAGGTCCCCGGTGATGACGAGGTCATCGGTGAGCGTTTCGGCCTTCACCAGGGCCACGTTGGCCTGGAGGGCGGCTGCCTCTTCCTCCCCCGTGCTGATGCGGGTGCGGATGCGGTCGCTGATATGCAGGTTCGCGTCGCGGCGGGCCTGCTGGACCGCCCGGATGGCGTCGCGGGCGGTGCCTTCGGCGGCCAGTTCCGGGGTGACCTCGGTGTTGAGCACCAGGAAGCCGCCGCCGGGCAGAACGGCAACCGCCTTGGCGGATTCCCCTTCATCCGATTCGACGACGGTTTCCAGGGTGTACTCCTGCGGCTCCAGGGCGAGGCCGCCGGCGGTGACCGTGCCGGCGTCGTCCACGGACCAGTCGCCGGACTTGGCAGCCTTGATGGCCGTCTGGACGTTCTTGCCCAGGCGGGGCCCGGCGGCGCGCGCATTGACCACGAGCTTCTGGCTGATGCCGAATTCTGCCGGGTCGGCGTCGGCGGCCTCCACCAGGCGGACGTTCTTCAGGTTCAGCTCATCCGCGATGATCGCGGCGAACTGGCCGGTCAGGGACTGCGCCTCCGGAGCGACGACGGTCATTTCGGACAGCGGCAGGCGCACGCGCAGGTTGGCACCCTTGCGGAGCGAGGAACCGACGGAGGCAATCCGGCGGGTCGCCTCCATGCGTTCCACCAGGGCCGGGTCGCTGGGGAAGAGGTCCGCGTCCGGCCAGTCGGTCAGGTGCACGGAGCGCCCGCCGGTCAGGCCGCGCCAGATTTCCTCGCCGATCAGCGGCAGCAGCGGAGCTGCCACCCGGCACACGGTCTCCAGGCAGGTGTAGAGCACGTCGAAGGCCTGCGTATCTTCTTCGAAGAAGCGTGTACGGCTGCGGCGGATGTACCAGTTGGTCAGCGTGTCCATGTAGGCGCGGAGGATCTCGCAGGCCACGGACACGTCATAGGTGTCCAGTGCCGTGCCCATGTCCCGCACGAGGTCGCCGGTGGCGGCGAGCAGGTAGCGGTCCAGCGGCTCGGTGGAGTCGTAGCAGGCCTTGGCCTCGTAGCCGTTGCCGTTGTTGGCGGCGTTGGTGTAGAGGCTGAAGAAGTGCCACACATTCCACAGCGGCAGGATGGCCTGGCGGACGCCGTCGCGGATCCCCTGCTCGGTGACGATCAGGTTGCCGCCGCGCAGGATCGGGGAGGCCATCAGGAACCAGCGCATCGCGTCGGAACCGTCACGGTCCAGCACCTCCGAGACATTCGGATAGTTCTGCAGCGACTTGGACATTTTCTGCCCGTCGGAGCCCAGGACAATGCCGTGGCTGATGACGTTGCGGAAGGCCGGCCGGTCAAACAGTGCCGTGGCCAGGACATGCAGGGTGTAGAACCAGCCGCGGGTCTGGCCGATGTACTCGACGATGAAGTCGCCGGGGTTGTGGTTCTCGAACCAGTCGGCGTTCTCGTGCGGGTAGTGCACCTGGGCGTACGGCATGGACCCGGAGTCGAACCACACGTCCAGGACATCCTCCACGCGGCGCATGGTGGATTGTCCTTCTTCAGGGGTGCGGGGGTCGTCCGGGTTGGGCCGGGTCAGCTCGTCGATGAACGGGCGGTGCAGGTCCGGCTGGCCTTCCTTGTTCAGCGGCAGCCGGCCGAAGTCGGCTTCCATTTCAGCCAGCGAACCGTACACGTCGGTACGGGGGTAGTTGGGATCGTCCGAAACCCAGACCGGGATGGGGCTGCCCCAGTAGCGGTTGCGGCTGATGGACCAGTCACGGGCGTTTTCCAGCCACTTGCCGAACTGGCCGTCCTTGACGTTCTCCGGGATCCAGTTGATCTGCTGGTTCAGCTCGACCATGCGGTCCTTGATCTTGGTGACCTCAACGAACCAGGAGGAGACCGCCTTGTAGATCAGCGGATTCCGGCAGCGCCAGCAGTGCGGGTAGCTGTGCTCGTAGCTGGCCTGGCGCAGCAGCCGCCCCTCCGCCTTCAGGACGCGGGTGATCGGCTTGTTGGCGTCGAAGACCTGCAGTCCGGCGATGTCGGCGAGCTCCCCGACGGCGAACATGGGCAGGAACTTGCCGCCCTCGTCCACGGAGAGGATCACGGGGATGCCGTATTCCTCGCAGACCTTCTGGTCGTCTTCACCGTAGGCGGGTGCCTGGTGGACGATGCCGGTGCCGTCGGTGGTGGTGACGTAATCCGCGGTGACGATCTGCCAGGCGTTGGCAGTGCCCCACTTTTCCGTGTCGGTGTAGTAGTTCCACAGCGGTGCGTAGCGCAGCCCGGCGAGGTCCTTGCCGAGGTGGACGGCGGTGACTGCCGCGCGGGCCGCCTCGGCGTCGTCGTACCCCAGGTCCTTCGCGTAGGAGCCCACGAGGTCCTCGGCCAGGAGGAAACGTCCCTCGCCCGCCTGGGTGCCCTTCGGACCCGCGGGCACGACGGCGTAGCGGACCTCGGGTCCGACGGCGAGGGCCATGTTGGTGGGCAGGGTCCAGGGGGTGGTGGTCCAGGCGATGGCCTGCACGCCTTCGAGCTCGGCGGAAAGCGCGTTGTCGCCGGCGGTGATGGGGAAGGTGACCGTGACCGTCTGGTCCTGGCGCATCTTGTAGACGTCGTCGTCCATGCGCAGCTCATGGTTGGACAGCGGCGTCTCGTCCTTCCAGCAGTACGGAAGCACCCGGAAACCGCTGTAGGTCAGGCCCTTTTCGTGCAGGGTCTTGAACGCCCAGATGACCGATTCCATGTACTCGACGTTGAGCGTCTTGTAATCGTTCTCGAAATCGACCCAGCGGGCCTGGCGGGTGACATAGTCCTGCCAGTCGCCGGCGTACTTCATGACCGAGGCGCGGCAGGCATCGTTGAACTTGTCGATGCCCATCTTCTCGATCTGGACCTTGTCGCTCATCCCGAGCTGCTTCATGGCCTCGAGTTCGGCGGGCAGGCCGTGGGTGTCCCACCCGAAGCGGCGTTCCACGCGGCGGCCGCGCTGGGTCTGGTAGCGGGCCACCAGGTCCTTCACGTAGCCGGTGAGCAGGTGGCCGTAGTGCGGCAGGCCGTTGGCGAAGGGCGGACCGTCGTAGAAGACGAACTCGTTCTCGCCGTCGTTTCCGGCCGCCCGGGCGTCGATCGAAGCCTGGAAGGTGCCGTCTTTGTCCCAGTACTTCAGAACGCGTTCTTCGAGTTCCGGAAACCGGGGAGAGGAGGGAACGGCAGCAGAAGCTGCGTCGCCGGTGCTGGCTTTGGGGTATACAGAGGGCATATTCGTCATCCTGATAGCGGCAAGTGAATCTGGCTGTGGAACAGGATGCGAGGGCGGCCTCTACCGGCCCCGAAAGGCCGGCGGTAACCGCGGTACCACCTCGCTTGCCGCCGTGCGTTCCCGCTGGTGCTGGGGTCGCGCGGCTGCCGCTCATTGACTGCTGTGACGGGCTTACCCGTCCGGTTCTACTGGGCTGCCCCTATTTAAGAGGTAGCTGTTCTTCCGGAAGCTCACCGGTGATGGCCGGGTCAGTGCTGTTCCGGTCAAGTTTAGGCCACGCCCGCGCCGGTTGTCGAAGCACCGTCCCCGGCGGGGCGCTCCGGGAGTACCTGCCGGCCTACAATCCGGTGCGTATGACCTTGTGCTGGGCAGCCTGCGCCAGCGGGCGCAGGACCACCTGGTCCAGGTTGACGTGGTGCGGCACGTTCAACGCGAACGCGATGACCTCGGCGATGTCTTCCGCCGTCAGCGGTTTTTCGACGCCGGCGTACACCTTGTCCGCAGCCTCCTTGTCCCCCACCCGGTTCAGGGAGAATTCCTCTGTCTTGACCATGCCCGGGGCAATCTCGATGACACGGACATTGTGTTCGGCTTCCTCCAGGCGCAGTGTCCGGGCCAGCATCTCTTCCCCGGACTTCGCTGCACTGTAGCCGGCACCGCCCTCGTAGGCGGTAAAGGCCGCCGTCGACGTGAGCAGCAGGACCGATCCCCGGCCGTTCGCCCGCAGTGCGGGCAGGAATGCCTGCGTTGTCCGCAGTGCCCCCAGCACATTGACGTCGTACATGCGCTGCCAGTCGCTGATGCTTCCGCTCGCGACCGGGTCGAGTCCGAAGGCACCGCCGGCGTTGTTGATCAAGGCGGCCACTCCCCCGCCCGCCAGGACCTGCTCGGCGAGCCGTGCCACCGAAGCGTCATCCGTGACATCCGCAGCGATGGCTTCAGCACCGGTTTCCCCTGCGAGCGCCTCCAGCTTCTCCCTGCGGCGGGCGACGGCGACGACGTCCCAGCCCGAGGCGCGCAGTGCACGTACTGCGGCAGCCCCGATCCCTGAACTTGCTCCGGTAACAACGGCCCGCTTCGGTGTGATCTCAGTCATGGCTCCACTTTAGCCAGCGTTTGGTTCCGTCCTGGTTTTGCGGCGCTTTCCTTCCCTCTGTGACGACGGCGGTCGCTGGGCATGTTCGCGCAGGTTCCACATGTCCCGCGTCTTTTTCACCAGATCCACAAATTCCTCCGGCCGGTGCAGGACAAGTTCCGCGGTGATCCGCAGCGTGATCCACCCGGCTGCTGCCGACGCGTTCCAGCGTCGCCGGTCCGCGCGGTAGTGCTCCCGGCTGCTGTGGAACGCGAACCCATCGATCTCGATGATCAGCCACCCGTCAACAAGCAGATCCACTCGTCCGAGACCAGGCAGGGCCACCTCTGTCTCAACCCGCAGTCCGGCGTTCAGCAAGTGGAACCGCGCGCAGACCTCCAGCGGTGATGCCGTGGTGCGCCGAACGGTCCCCAGCAGGGCCCGGACCTGCCAGTCCTGCTGACCGGAGAATTCCTTCTGCAGGCTCTGCAGTCCTACGGCTTTGGTTACGACTGCGGATTCCGCCATCACCAGTGCGTCCAGCGGGGGAAGGCAGCGGAAGGCGTCCTTCAGGATCTGCCGGGGCGGTGCTATCAGCCGGTGTGCCGACCGCTGTCCCCGGTGGACAACCGTGCCGGGTATTGACCGGGCCGCGTCGCACCGGACGTGTACGGTTTCGGGTGGGGTCAGCAACCACCAGCCAAGAATGTCGGCCGCCGAGGTGCATGTCAGCGAGGTCTGGCTGCGTGCGGCATGGACCAACCGGGCGTCTGCCTGAGGCAGCGCCAACGTTCCGCGGGCCACGCGCCGGACGATCCCGGTGCGCAAGGCCTGGTCGATCGTGCGCCGAGGGAACCCATTGGCGGTCAGCGTCCCGTAGCTGGCCACTCCGTAACGTGTGAGCAGGAATGCCTCCAGTTGCTGCATCCCCTCACAGTGGCGGGTCTCCGGCCGGTTGTTGCTCTTCCGTGCTGCGGGGTGGCTTGCATCAGGTCACCCGATGCGGTTCGGTCCTGTGTGGAGGGATGGAGGCCGTGCCTGCCCGCACGGGGTCCCACGGTTTGGGGCTCCTGGCATCCATTGAGGCCCCACCGGCACCAGCAGCACCACCCGGTGGGACGCTGTGCTCGCAGATGGACCCAACCCGCACAGGCGGGGGCCAAGCTGTAGGCTCTCGGTACGCCCCCCCCCCCAATGGCTGCCCCGACCCTCCGCGAACCGAACAGGACCTATCCATGCCTCATGTCGCCAGATTCCTCGCCGGAGTACTCCTCGCCAACGCAGTCCCGCACGGGGTCAGCGCCGTCCAGGGCCGAAGGTTCCCCACCCCGTTTGCCGATCCGCCCGGCGTCGGACTCTCGGGCCCCGTGGCCAACGCCGTCTGGAGCGCCCTGAACGCAGCGGGCGGCGTCGCCCTTCTGGGCCGGGCCCCGTCCGGTCCGCGTGAACGCATCTCGCTGCTCACCGGAGCAGTCGCCATGACCTTCTTCCTGGCCCATTACTTCGGGAAGTCACCGCAGGATGGGAAACAGGCGGCAACACCCGGGACAGTCCGGTAAACCCGGCAGTGCCTCAGACCATAGGCCTGCATGGAAGAATGGAAAGCATGGCTGAACATATCCCGGGCACAGACACGCCCGACAACGAACCCCAGACCGTTTCCGTCCCCGACAAGCCCGCCCTTGAGGGGCTTGAGTCCAAGCTGAGCGCCCGCTGGCGCGAGGAGGGAACGTACGCGTTCGAGCCGGACACGGTCCGCGACGAGGTCTACTCCATCGACACTCCCCCGCCCACGGCCTCCGGCTCGCTGCACGTGGGGCACATGTTCTCCTACACGCAGACCGACGTGATGGCCCGCTACAAGCGGATGACCGGCAAGAACGTCTTCTACCCGATGGGCTGGGACGACAACGGCCTGCCCACCGAGCGCCGCGTGCAGAATTACTACGGTGTGCGGTGCGATCCCACCAAGCCGTACGACGCCGACTACCGCCCGCCTGCCAAGGCCGCGAAGAACCAGCGTGATTTCGACGTCGTCTCCCGCCGCAATTTCATCGAGCTGTGCGAGGAGCTGGCGGTGGAGGACGAGAAGGTCTTCGAGGACCTCTTCTCCACCCTGGGCCTGTCCGTGGACTGGAACCGCACCTACCGCACCATCGACGACCACTCACGTGCCGTCAGCCAGCGCGCCTTCCTGGACAACCTGCGGGCCGGCGACGCCTACATGGCCGAAGCCCCCACGCTCTGGGACGTCACCTTCCGCACCGCCGTGGCCCAGGCAGAGCTTGAGGACCGCGAGCAGCCCGGCGCCTACCACCGGGTGAGCTTCCACGCCCCCGACGGCGAGAAGATCTACATCGAGACCACCCGACCGGAACTGCTGCCGGCCTGCGTTGCCCTCGTTGCGCATCCCGACGACGAGCGGTACCAGCGCCTCTTCGGCACCACGGTGAAGTCGCCGCTGTTCGACGTCGAGGTGGAAGTGAAGGCGCACCCGCTGGCCAAGCCCGACAAGGGCTCCGGCATCGCCATGATCTGCACCTTCGGCGACCTGACCGACGTGACCTGGTGGCGCGAGCTGAACCTGCCCACCCGTGCCGTGATCGGCCGCGACGGGCGCATCCTCGCGGATACCCCGGAGTGGATCGCCACCGAGACGGCCAAGGAAAACTACGCGGCCATCGCCACGAAGACCGTCTTCAGCGCCAAAGAGACCGTGGTGGAAATGCTCCGCGAAAGCGGCGACCTCGACGGCGAACCGAAGAAGATCACCCACCCGGTCAACTTCTTCGAAAAGGGCGACAAGCCCCTCGAAGTGGTCACCAGCCGCCAGTGGTACATCCGCAACGGCGGCCGCGACGAGGAACGCCGCGAACGCCTGATTGCCCGGGGCAAGGAAATCGACTTCCACCCGGCGTTTATGCGCTCCCGCTACGAGAACTGGATTGAGGGCCTCAACGGTGACTGGCTGGTCTCCCGCCAGCGCTTCTTCGGCGTGCCCGTTCCGGTCTGGTACCCCCTGGATGCCGCCGGCAACCCGGATTACGACCACCCGGTGCTGCCCGATTCGGCATCCCTCCCCGTGGACCCGGCCGCCGAACCGGCTCCGGGCTACGAAGAGTCTGCCCGCAACCAGCCGAACGGCTTCATCGGCGACGCGGATGTGCTCGACACCTGGGCCACCTCCTCGCTGACCCCGCAGATTGTGGGCGGCTGGAGCGTGGACGAGGACCTCTTCGCAAAGGTCTTCCCGTTCGACCTGCGGCCGCAGGGCCACGACATCATCCGGACCTGGCTGTTCTCGTCAGTGGTCCGTGCCGATGCGTTGAACGCCGCTGCGCCGTGGAAGCACGCCGCGATTTCGGGCTGGATCCTGGATCCGGACCGGAAGAAGATGTCCAAGTCCAAGGGCAACGTGGTGGTCCCCACCGATGTGCTGAACGAGTTTGGTTCCGACGCCGTGCGCTACTGGGCCGCTTCGGCGAAGCTCGGTGCGGATACGGCCTACGAAATTGCGCAGATGAAGATCGGCCGCCGGCTGGCCATCAAGCTGCTCAATGCGTCAAAGTTCGTCCTGAACCTGGGCGCTACGGAGAAGAACGTGGCCCTGGCGGACACCTCGGTGATCACCAACGCGCTGGACCTGGCACTGCTGGCCCAGCTGACCGACGTCGTCAACGCCGCCACGAGTGCTTTCGAACGCTACGACTACGCCAAGGCACTGCAGCTGACCGAGTCCTTCTTCTGGTCCTTCACGGATGACTATGTGGAGCTGATCAAGGACCGTGCCTACGGGGCTGCCGGGGACGCGGAGCAGGCTTCGGTGCTCGCTACGCTGGCGACCACGCTGGATGCGCTGCTGCGCCTGTTCGCACCGTTCCTGCCGTTCGCAACGGAAGAGGTCTGGGGCTGGTGGCGCGCCGGATCGGTGCACCGCGCGCCGTGGCCGAACGTGGACGGTCTCGCCGCCGCAGTGGTGGATGCCGACGCCGGCATCCTCGGCACGGTTGCCGCCGCCCTGGGCGGTATCCGCAAGGCGAAGTCCGAGGCCAAGGTGAAGCAGCGGACCGAGGTCCTCAAGGCCACGGTCACCGCGCCTGAGGGTGCCGTCGCCCGGCTCCGCGCCGGGCAGGCGGATCTGAAGGCCGCCGGTAACGTCCGCGAACTCAACCTGGCCGTCGGCGAGGGCGAGCTGAGCGTTTCCGACGTCGAGCTGGCACCGCCGGCAGAGTAACCGCAGCAGGACAGCAGAACGCCCGGCCGGGTTATCCGGCCGGGCGTTCTGCTTTATGGAAGCAAAGCAATCAGTCGAACTGCGGGCTCTCGGTGCGGCTGCGCTTGAGTTCGAAGAACGCCGGGTTGGAGGCCAGCATAACGGCGCCGTCGAACATCGCGCCGGCCTCTTCCCCGCGCGGAATGCGGGTCAGGACCGGGCCGAAGAAGGCGGTGCCGTTGAAGGCCACGATGGGGGTGCCGACGTCGTCGCCCACCTTTGCGATGCCTTCCTTGTGTGAGGCGCGCAGCTGGGAATCATACTCGTCCGTTTCGGCGTACTGCGCGAGCTCGGCGGGCAGGCCGACCTCGGCCAGGGCCTCACGGATCACCGTGGGGAAGTCGGAGTTGCCGCCGATATGGATTCGGGTTCCCATGGCGTCGTACAGCTTCTTGATGTACTCGCTGCCGTGCAGTTCCTGCGCTGCGATGATCACGCGCACAGGACCCCAGGCCGCATCCATCCGCTTCCGGTAGTCCTCCGGAAGGTGGTCGCGGCCCTCGTTCAGCACGGACAGGCTCATGACGTGCCAGTTGGTGCGGACGTCGCGGACCTTTTCCACCTCATCCATCCAGCGGGAGGTGACCCAGGCGAACGGGCACATCGGGTCAAACCAGAAATCAGCAGTCGATGCGGAACTGGCAGGCGACGCAGAACCATTTACGGTCATGGAAACTCCTTCGAAGCGGTCGATGGCGCATTCAGCGCCGAACGTACTACTCCTCCCAACCCCGTACTACGCGGATTTGTTCCGGCGCTTGGTGGCGACTGCGTGGGAAATGAGGGTCGGTTCGGCCTTCTTCTCCACGGTATCCGCGGTAATGACCACCGTGGCGACGTCCTCCTGGCTGGGCAGGTCGAACATTACCGGCAGCAGCACTTCTTCGAGGATGGCACGCAGGCCGCGGGCTCCGGTGCCGCGGTCCAGCGCCTGGTCCGCGATCGCGTCCAGGGCGCCCTGCTCGAAGGTGAGTTCGACGCCGTCGAGCTGGAACATCTTCTGGTACTGCTTCACCAGGGCGTTCTTCGGCTCGGTCAGGATACGGATCAGGGCCGTGCGGTCCAGATTGGACACGGTGGTGATGACGGGCAACCGGCCGATGAATTCGGGAATCAGGCCGAATTTGAGCAGGTCCTCGGGCATGACCTCGGCGTACGAGTCCGTGCCCTTGGTGGTTTCGATCAGCGGCGCGCCGAACCCGATGCCCTTGCGGCCGGAGCGCGAACCGATGATTTCTTCCAGTCCGGCAAAGGCGCCGGCCACGATGAAGAGGACGTTGGTGGTGTCGATCTGGATGAATTCCTGGTGCGGATGCTTGCGTCCGCCCTGCGGCGGCACGGAGGCGACCGTTCCTTCGAGGATCTTCAGGAGCGCCTGCTGTACGCCTTCACCGGAGACGTCCCGGGTGATCGAGGGGTTCTCGCTCTTGCGGGAAATCTTGTCGATCTCGTCGATGTAGATGATGCCCTGCTCGGCCTTCTTGACGTCGTAGTCCGCCGCCTGGATGAGCTTGAGCAGGATGTTTTCCACGTCTTCGCCGACATACCCGGCTTCGGTGAGCGCGGTGGCGTCGGCGACGGCGAAGGGGACGTTGAGCCGGCGGGCCAGGGTCTGCGCCAGATAGGTCTTGCCGCAGCCGGTGGGACCGATCAGGAGGATATTGGACTTGCCGATTTCGACGTCGTCGGCCGCTACCGCGTCCGCAAGGTTGCCGGCGTTGCGCGGAGCGTGGCCGGCCTGGATCCGCTTGTAATGGTTGTAGACCGCAACGGCCAGCGACCGCTTGGCAGGTTCCTGGCCAATGACGTATTCCTGCAGCGAGTCGAAAATTTCCCGCGGCTTGGGCAGCTCGAAGGTACCCAGGTCAGCAACCTCTGAGAGTTCTTCCTCGATGATCTCGTTGCAGAGGTCGATGCACTCATCGCAGATATACACGCCGGGGCCGGCAATGAGTTTGCGTACCTGCTTCTGGCTCTTTCCGCAGAAAGAGCACTTGAGCAGATCCGTGCTCTCACCAATGCGAGCCATAGTTCAGTCCCCTTAGATGGTCCATCAAAAACGGTTCCGCAGCATGGGCTGAGCCAACCATGATCCACTCTAGGACACTTGGAGGAGCTATTCAGCAACCAAACGGCCCGTGGTGCGATATTACGCGCCACGGGCCGGCTGGACATGCCGTTATTTCGGCGAAGCAGGTTACATCTTGTTAATGGCCGGCGTCTTGAGCTTGCGGGAATCAAGCACCTGGTCGATCAGCCCGTATTCCAGGGCCGAGTCGGCGGTCAGGATCTTGTCACGCTCGATGTCCGTATTGACCTGCTCGGAGGTGCGGTTGGAGTGCAGCGCCAAGGTGTCCTCCAGCCAGGTGCGCATCCGCATGACCTCGGCGGCCTGGATTTCCAGGTCGGAGGCCTGGCCGCCCTGGCCGCCGGACAGCGACGGCTGGTGGATGAGCACGCGGGCGTTCGGCAGTGCCAGGCGCTTGCCCGGGGTCCCTGCGGCCAGCAGCACGGCGGCGGCGCTGGCAGCCTGACCGAGGCAGACGGTCTGGATCTCCGGACGGATGTACTGCATGGTGTCGTAAATGGCCGTCATGGCCGTGAACGAGCCGCCCGGGGAGTTGATGTACAGGGTGATGTCGCGGTCCGGATCCGTGGACTCAAGCACCAGCAGCTGCGCCATGACGTCGTCGGCGGACGCGTCATCAACCTGGACGCCCAGGAAGATGATGCGGTCTTCGAACAGCTTGGTGTACGGATCCTGGCGCTTGAAGCCGTAGGGCGTGCGCTCTTCGAACTGCGGCAGGACGTAGCGGCTGGTGGGCATCTGCGGGGCGACGGCGGAGCCGGCGGTGCCGAAATTATGGTTCATGAATTACTCCTGAAGTCTGCAAATGGAGGGGTGGCTGGCCGGGGACCCTAGTCCTCGTCCTTGCCCTCTGCCTGGTCCTGGTTGGTTCCGCCGCCGCCGGTCACTCCGCCTGCGTGCGCGGAGATCTTGTCGAAGAAGCCGTATTCGAGGGCTTCCTGCGCGGTGAACCACTTGTCGCGGTCATTGTCCTTGAGGATGGTTTCGACGGTCTGGCCGGTCTGCTCGGCAGTCAGCTCAGCCATCACACGCTTCATGTTCAGGATCAGCTCGGCCTGGATCTTGATGTCCGAAGCCGTGCCGCCGATTCCGCCGGAGGGCTGGTGCATCAGGATGCGGGCGTGCGGCGTTGCGTAGCGCTTGCCCTTGGTGCCGGAGGAGAGCAGGAACTGGCCCATGGAGGCGGCCAGGCCGGTGGCGACGGTGACGACGTCGTTCGGGATGAACTGCATGGTGTCGTAGATCGCCATGCCTGCGGTCACGGAGCCGCCGGGAGAGTTGATGTAAAGGTAGATGTCCTTTTCGGGATCTTCCGCGGAAAGCAGCAGAAGCTGGGAGCAGATCGCGTTGGCATTCTCGTCCCGGACTTCCGAGCCCAACCAGATGATCCGCTCCTTGAGCAGGCGGTTGTAGATGTAGTCGTCCCGGCCGGCCGGGTCCACCGTAGCCATGGTGGGTGTGTTCGGTGCAGTTGCCATACTGAGTGACCTCTCGCTCTGGCAGGAACGGGTGCTGGCCGTGCCAGCGGCTCCTGCCGTTTGTCTCTTCTAGGACACTAGCCTGTCGCGGCGGCGATCTGCTTCTGTTTGGCCGGCTGTTCGCTGACGGCGCACGATGCGCGTCACATCGGTCTGTGGCGCGGGCCGCCCGCCAAAGGAACGCTTAAACCACTGTGCCGCCGGCCCTTTCGGACCGGCGGCACAACAGGCGGTTAAGGAAACCGGGACAGGCTAGGCCTTGTCTTCGTTCTGCTGCTCTTCTGCTTCTGCTTCTGCTGCCTCGACCTCTTCGCCGGCGGGCCGGACGAATTCGGTGAGGTCGATCTCGGCACCGGTGGTGTCGGTGACCTTGGCCAGCTCGAGGACCTTGGCCAGTGCCTTGCGGCGGCGGACTTCGCCGACCATCATCGGAACCTGGCCGCTCTGGTCGATCAGCTGGGCGAACTGGTTCGGATCCATGCCGTACTGCGAAGCGGAGGAAACGATGTAGTCGATCAGCTCGTTCTGGTTGACCCCTACTTCTTCCTTCTCGGCTACGGCGTCAAGGATGATCTCGTTCTTGAACGCCTGCTCGGTGTTGGACCGAACCTCGGCGCGGTGCTCTTCGGTGTCGTGGTCCGGACCGGAGGTCTGGGCGCTCTCGGAGTTGAAGTGCTGTTCGATCTGCTCTTCGATGACGGATTCCGGAACCGGAACCTCAACGAGCTCGAGCAGCTTCTCCAGGACCTTGTCGCGGGCTTCGACGCCCTGCTCCATCAGCTTGGACTCGGCGGCACGCTTGGTGAGGTCTTCGCGGAGCTCGGCGATGGTGTCGAACTCGCTTGCCAGCTGGGCGAAGTCGTCGTTGGCCTCGGGGAGCTCGCGCTCCTTGACTGCCTTGACGGTAACGGTGACCACGGCGTCGGAACCGGCGTGCTCACCGCCGGCCAGCTTGGTGTTGAAGGTGGCGGATTCGCCGCTGCTCAGGCCGGTAACGGCCTCGTCCATACCTTCAAGCATGGTGCCGGCGCCTACCTGGTAGGACAGGTCAGCAGCGGAATCCACCTCTTCACCGTCTACCGTGGCGACCAGGTCCATGGTCAGGAAGTCATCGGCGGCGGCGGGGCGGTCCACGGACTTCAGCGTGCCGAAGCGGCTGCGCAGCTCGTCCAGGGCCTTGTCGACGTCGGCGTCGGAAGCCTCGGCGGGCTCGACGGTGACCTCGAGGCCGGCGTAGTCCGGGAGCTCGATTTCGGGGCGGATGTCCAGCTCGACGGTGAAGACCAGCTGGCCTTCGTCGGTGGTCGGGTCCGGCACTTCGGTGATCTCAACTTCGGGCCGGCTCAGGGGGCTGATTCCGGTTTCCTGGACGGCTTCGGCGTAGAAGCCATTGAGTCCGTCGTTGATCGCCGTCTCGAGGACGTAGCCGCGGCCAACGCGCTGATCGATGAGGCGGTTGGGAACCTTGCCCTTGCGGAAGCCCGGGACCTGCACCTGAGTGGCGATGGTCTTGTAGGCCTCTTCGATGCTCGGCTTCAGTTCCTCGAACGGAACTTCGACGTTGAGCTTTACCCGCGTGGGTGTGAGGTTTTCTACGGCGCTCTTCACAGCGTAAGTTCTCCTGAGGGTTCTGGGATTGGTCTGCACCATGGTTATACAGAGTCGGGGTGACAGGATTTGAACCTGCGACTTCCTGCTCCCAAAGCAGGCGCTCTTCCAAGCTGAGCTACACCCCGTCAGTGCACCTGACAGCCTACCTGCCCTGAAGCTGGTATGACGAATTTTCCCGGCACCACGATCGATTCCGCACCCGGTTGGGAGCCGGATACCGGCCGATTACTCACGGCCGGTTTTCGCGTGCTAAGGTAAAACCTGCCTTACGGCGCCGGGGATGTAGCTCAATGGTAGAGCCTCAGTCTTCCAAACTGATTACGCGGGTTCGATTCCCGTCATCCCCTCCACCTTAGAAGGGCCTTCCGCCGCGCGGAAGGCCCTTCTTGCTTTTAGGCCCGTGCAGGCCAGGCGGCCAGGCCGCTGCCCGCGCCCGCGCCCAGTCGGCCTGGCAGGATCAGTCGGCCTGGCAGGACGGGCACCAGTACAGTTTGCGGGCGCCCATCTCGGTTCCCGCCACCGGGGTTCCGCAGCGCCGGCACGGCAGTCCGGTCCGCTTATAGACATAGTGGGCCTCGGACACGGGGACCGGCTCGCCGGTGTCGTCCCGGTCCTGCCGCTCCGTAGTGATGATCCGGCCCTGCCGCACTCCGTCGTTCATCAGGCGCACGACGTCGTCCCACAGGGCCCCCGCCTCGCCCTCGCCCACGCTGCGGCCCAGCCGCCAGGGTGAAATCCGGGCCCGGAACAGCACTTCGGCGCGGTAGACGTTGCCCACCCCCGCCAGCACCTCCTGGTTCATCAGCAGGAGGCCGACAGGCGAGCCCTTGCTGCGCAGCCGGCGCGTGAATTCCGCAGCACGCCCGGCACCTGCGGCGCCGTCATCCCCGGCGCCGCCGTCCCCGCCCGCCAGCGGGTCCGGCCCCAGCCTGGCCAGCACCTTTCGGCGTTCGGCTTCGGTCACCACCTCACAGGCGGTGGGGCCGCGCAGGTCCGCCCAGCCGTGCTTGGAAACCAGCCGGACCCGCACCGCCCCCTTGGGTTCGGGCGGCCCGGAGTAGCCCGCGCCGTCGTCGCCTGCCGCCTCCTGCTCCCCCAGCCGCCGGGGCGCTCCGATACTGGAGGATCCGATGAACGTTTCGTCCCCGCCGAAATCGAAGGCGCCGTAGAGGCCAAGGTGGATGCGCAGGTAGAGATCATGGTCGAAACGCAGGAACAGCTGCTTGCCGTGGGCTTCCGCCGCCTCGAGCACATGTCCGTCCAGCCGGGCGGCACCGGCAGCAAACCGGCCCTGCGGGCTGCTTACGGTGAGCCTTTCGCCACCGAACACCGAGGAGAACTGCCGGGCCAGGCGGTGGATGGAATGCCCTTCGGGCATTAGAGCGTGGAGCCGGTGGTTTCGTACCGTGCAATCTGTCCGATCCGGCGGACATGGCGTTCGGCGTCGCTGAAGGGCTCGGCGAGGAAGGCTTCGATGATTCCGGTGGCCTCCTCTACGCTGTGCTGGCGCCCGCCCACGGCGACGATATTGGCATCATTGTGCTGGCGTGCGAGCTTTGCGGTCTCCAGGTTCCAGGCCAGTGCGGCCCGGACTCCCCGAACCTTGTTGGCGGCGATCTGTTCGCCGTTGCCTGAGCCGCCCAGCACGATTCCCAGGGCATCCGTGCCCGCTTCCTGATCCCGGACAACGGCCTCGGCCGCATCGATGCAGAACGCGGGGTAGTCGTCCTCGGCATCGTATTCCCGGGGGCCGTGGTCGACGACGTCGTACCCCTTGCCCGTCAGATGGGCAATGAGGTGGGAGCTCAGTTCCATGCCTGCGTGGTCGGTTGCAATATGGACGCGCATTTGGGGTAAGTCCGTTTCTTGAGGATGGGGAAAAGACGCTTCCAGCCTAGCTTCCGCTGCAGCCGCGTCTCCAAATTCCCCCGCCTCGACCGGAAACCGCCCTTACATGGCGTTGCTGCGTGCCGATAGAGCAGGTAGGACTATACTCCGATCCCTCCGGATTGGAGCGGTCTACCCGCGTCCGACGCTGGCGTCGCGGATACAGCACCGTTGCGCCCACCAGGAATCGCCCTACAAGGATTAGTCATTTGAAAAGTGCAAAACTCGCCGTTCTGGCCCTCCTCGCCGTTTCGCTGACAGCAGGAGGGCTTCCGGCACAGGAGTACGCCGTCCCCGGCGAACCCGCGGCCACACAGGTCCCCGCCGATCCCGGCGCCGCCACCCTGCCTCCCTCTCCTGCGCCCGACGCCGGCAGCGCCGTCGCGGAAGCCGTGCCGGGGGCTGAACCGACGCCATCCGCCCCGCTGACCGCCGCCCCGGCTGAGGAACATCCCGCCGACGGCGAAGAAAGCCACACGGACACGGCCGAATCCGGGGATGAGCTCGGGTACGACCCCGTGGTCGGCGGGGGCTTCCCGGTCCCCGGTCCCAACACTCCGATGGTCACGGACCCGGACGGGACCGTGCGTTCCGCCGTGGAGACGGACATCTCCGCAGCGCATGACCACGGCGCCTCTGCCTTCAGCAGCGCGGCCGGCGGTGCAAGCACGATGGGTGCCGCTGCCCGCAGCGGGACGATCAACATCACGCTCGTGTACGCCACGCTTACCGATAACCGGGGCGCGGTGAATGAAGCCGGAGCACTTAACTCGATGACCGCGGCCAACCAGTACTGGCGTGCCATGTCCAACGGCCGGCTGGGCGTGCTCCATACCAGCACCCGCGCCATCAACAGCTCCGCCAATTCCCGGCAGGACTACGCCGACATGATGAATACCATCAAGCGTGACCTCGGATGGCGGGACAGCGCCAACAATGCCCTGCTGGTCTTTGTGCCGGCCGGCGATCTCAAGAGCGGGGGGTACGGCGGCATCCTCGGCGGCGGCTGGACTTCCGGTCCCACCAGCGGTTCGGTGTTGATGCCGCAGCCTTCGGGCTTCACCAACAACGTGGTGACGCACGAATTCGGCCACGTACTGGGCCTGCTGCACGCCAACAGCCTCAAATGCAACAACGGCCGATCCGATATCGGTGTCGGCTCCAACGGCGCTTGGGCCGACGGTTCCTGCACCTCGCGTGAGTACGGAGACACTTCCGATCTCATGGGTTACGCACAGTATCCTTCGCCGGCCATTAATTCGTATTTCTGGGACGCCGGCGGTTTCGGCCGCGGCGACGAGATCTACAACGCCGGTACACCCGGATCCTCGATCACATACACCCTGAGGCCCTGGGCCGGCTCTTCCGCGCAGCGTGCGGTGAAATTCAGGGATTCCTCCGGCGAGACCTATTACCTCGAGCTTCGGCTTCCGGTGGGATATGACGAGTCCACGGCTGTCGGCGGCAACCGCGGCGTGAAGATCGTCAAGCCGGACCTGGCGAACGACTGGGCCGTGAATTCCCTGGTTATTGCACCCAACACCCGGGATTTCAGCGGTTATACCAATGCCAACAGCACCTGGCAGGCCGGCCAGACCTTCACCTCGCATTCCGGCACAACGGTGCACGTCAACTGGATCAGCGGCGAAGCCGCGTCCGTCACGGTGACCGGCGGCGTCGCCGCTCGTGCCGGAGCCCCGATCGACGAAGCCCGCAGGGCGCACCCGGAGCTGGGCAACGCGATCGGCGATATCCGCGGCGGGTTGAAGGACGGCGGGGCCTACCAGGACTTCCAAAACGGAGCCATCATCTGGTCCCCCAACACAGGTGCACGCGTTTCCACCGGAGCGATCCGCTCCGCCTGGGCGTCCACGGGTTTCGACGCCGGCTACCTCGGCCTTCCCACCAGTGACGAGGTCTACGGCCTGCCCAACGGCGGCGCCTACCAGGATTACCAGGGCGGCGCCATTATCTGGTCGCCCGCCACCGGGGCGCGGATCTCCAAGAACGGCCCGATCCGCACCGAGTGGGGCTACACCGGTTTTGAACGCAGCTACCTTGGCTATCCCACGAGCAACGAAATAGGCGGACTGCCCAACGGCGGAACCTACCAGGACTTCCAGAACGGAGCCATCATCTGGTCTCCGGCCACGGGCGCGCGCGTTTCCCGGAACGGACCCATCCGTGAAGCCTGGCGCCGTTCCGGCTTCGAGAACAGCCCCATCGGCTACCCGACGACAAACCAGGTGACGCTCGCAGACGGCGGCACCTCCCAGGAGTACCAGCGCGGAACCATCATCCACTCCCCTGCGTCCGGGGCCTGGATCGTCACGGGTGCCGTCCGGAATGTCTGGCGTGCCGCCGGAGCGGAAAAGTCGGACCTCAAATATCCCGTGGGCAATGAAGTCCTGATGGGGACCCAGGGCACCTACCAGGACTACCAGGGCGGTGCCATGATCTGGTCCGCTGCGACCGGAGCACAGATCTCCAAGAACGGCCCCATCCGCTCGGCCTGGGGCGCCACGGGCTTCAACGCCAGCTACCTCGGGCTTCCCACCGGCCCGGAGACAAGCATGGGCACTCAGGGGAAATACCAGGACTACCAGGGCGGCGCGATCATCTGGTCGGAGAAGACCGGGGCCAGGATCTCCCGGAACGGTCCCATCCGCTCGGCCTGGGGCGCCACAGGCTTCAACGCCGGTCCGCTGGGCCTGCCGACCGGGGAGGAACGGGCCATGGGCACCCAGGGCAGCTACCAGGACTACGAAGGCGGAGCCATCATCTGGTCTGCAAAGACCGGAGCCCAGGTGTCCTTGAACGGACCGATCCGCTCAGCCTGGGGTTCCACGGGCTTCAACTCCGGCTATCTGGGGCTTCCCACCGGAGGGGAACGGAGCATGGGAGCGCAGGGCAAGTACCAGGACTATGAGGGCGGCGCGATCATCTGGTCCCAGAAGACCGGGGCGCAGATCTCGAAGAACGGGGCAATTCGTTCAGCCTGGGGCTCCACCGGTTTCAACTCGGGCTACCTCGGACTGCCGACCAGCGGAGAAAAATCCTCCAACGGCGGAACCACACAGGAATACGAGGGCGGCACCATCCTCTCCTCCGCCGGCACGGGAACGCATATCCTCGCAAACGGACCCGTCCGGGACGCCTACCGTGCGCAGGGCGCGGAGACGGGACGTCTCGGATACCCGACCTCCGGTCCGACCGCGGCCGCAGGCGGTGCAACGGTCCAGAGCTTCAAGGGCGGAAAGATCACCCGGGATGCCGACGGCAAGGTACAGGTCAGCTACAACTAGCGGCTGACGGCAGGACACACCGGAACGGCGGATTGCTCTTTGCAATCCGCCGTTCCGTGCTTTGGAAGGGTGCTTGGCGATGAGAGACTGTTGCACAAGATCACTAGTGTGGAAGATTCTTGCAAACACCATGAATCCGCCGCACTCCTTGTCCTTGAGAAAGGCCCAACCTTGCCAGGTATGAATCTCACGCGCTCCGAAGCCCGTGAACGTGCAGAACTCCTCGACGTCGAGTCCTACGACGTCAACCTCGACCTGACCCGGGGAGAGGCGGTGTTCGGCAGCACGACCGTCGTCCGGTTCTCCGCCCGCCCCGGGACCTCGACCTTCATCGACGCGGTCACCGACACGGTTCACCGGATCACGCTCAACGGCGTGTCCCTGGACCCGGCGGAGGTGTCCGACGGCGTGCGGATCTCCCTGCCGAACCTCGCCGAGTCCAACGAACTCGTGGTGGACGCGGACGCCCGCTACATGAACACCGGTGAGGGCCTGCACCGTTTCGTGGACCCCGTGGACAACGAGGTCTACCTTTATTCGCAGTTCGAGGTTCCGGACTCCCGCCGGATGTTCGCGGTCTTCGAACAGCCGGATTTGAAGGCCACCTTCCGCTTCACGGTCACCGCGCCGTCGCACTGGGACGTCATTTCCAACTCCCCCACCCCGGAACCCGTTGCCGCCGGCGACCTGACGGACGCCAGTCCGCGCTCCACCTGGTCCTTCGAACCCACGCCGCGGATCTCCTCCTACATCACCGCGCTGATCGCAGGTCCGTACCAGTCCGTCCGCAGCGAGCTGACCAGTTCCGACGGACGCACCATCCCCCTGGGTGTCTTTGCCCGCCGGTCCCTGATGCAGTTCATGGACGCGGAGAACATCTTCGAACTCACCCGCCAGGGCTTCGCCTTCTACGAGGAGCAGTTCGGCACGCCGTACCCGTTCGAAAAGTATGACCAGCTCTTCGTGCCCGAGTTCAACGCCGGGGCCATGGAAAACGCCGGTGCCGTGACCTTCCTCGAGAGCTATGTCTTCCGTTCCCGGGTCACCGAAGCCACCGTGGAACGCCGCGCCGTGACGATCCTGCACGAACTGGCGCACATGTGGTTCGGCGACCTGGTCACGATGCGCTGGTGGAACGACCTGTGGCTGAATGAATCCTTCGCAGAGTTCATGTCCACCCTCGCCGCTGCCGAGGCCACCGAGTTCAAGCAGTCCTGGACCACGTTCGCCTCGTTGGAAAAGGCCTGGGCCTACCGCCAGGACCAGCTGCCCACCACGCACCCGATCGTCGCCGAAATCCGGGACCTGGAAGACGTCCAGGTCAACTTCGACGGCATCACCTACGCCAAGGGCGCTTCCGTGCTCAAGCAGCTGGTGGCCTGGGTCGGACAGGATAAGTTCATGGCCGGCGTGCGCGAGTACTTCGGCAAGCACTCCTGGCAGAACACCGAGCTGTCGGATCTGCTGTCGGAGCTGGAAACAGCCAGCGGCCGGGACCTGTCCGACTGGTCCGCGAAGTGGCTGGAGACTGCCGGCGTAAACACCCTGCGTCCGGAGTTCGAGACCGATGAGGACGGTACCATCACGTCCTTCGCCGTGCTGCAGAGCGCTATCGAGGAATACCCCACCCTTCGCCCGCACCGCCTGGCGATCGGCTTCTACAACCCGGACGCGGACGGCCGGCTGCAGCGCACGCACCGCGTGGAGCTCGACGTCGACGGCGAACGCACCGAAGTTTCCGAACTCATCGGCCAGCCGCGCCCGGCCCTGCTGCTGCTCAACGACGACGACCTTGCCTACGCAAAGATCCGCCTGGACGCCGCCTCGCAGCACACCGCCACCCGCAGCCTGCGCAACATTGCGGATTCCCTCCCCCGGACGCTCGTGTGGGCCTCCGCCTGGGACGCAGCGCGGGACGCCGAGATCCCCGCCCGCAACTACGTGGAACTGGTCCTGCAGAACATCGCCTCCGAGTCCGACTCGACCGTTGTCCAGGTGCTGCTGCGCCAGCTGGCCACCACCCTGGCCTTCTACGTCAGCCCCAAGGACCGCGGTCCCATGACCGTTGCCGCTGCGGAGAGTCTCTGGGAGTTGGCTTCGGCAGCGGAGCCGGGCTCCGATTCACAGCTGCAGTTCGTCAAGGCCTTCGCCGCCCACGCCTCGTCGGACGAGCAGCTGGACGCGCTGGCAGGTCTGTTCACCGGCGAGCAGTCCCTTGAGGGGCTGGCTGTCGACGCGGACCTGCGCTGGGAGCTGCTCACCGGTCTCGTGGCCGGAGGCCGGCTGGGCACAGCGGACATCGACGCGGAACTCGAGCGCGATGCCACCGCCACGGGTGCCCTTGCAGCGGCCATGGCCCGTGCGGCCATCCCCACGGCAGAAGCCAAGGCAGCGGCCTGGGAAGCGATCGTGGAGCGCTCCGACATGCCCAACGCCGCGCAGCGTTCGGCCATCGCCGGATTCATGCGGGTCCACGACACCGGCCTGCTGGAACCGTACGCACAGAAGTACTTTGCCTCGATCCGCGACGTGTGGGCCAGCCGCACCCATGAGATCGCCCAGCAGATCGCCGTCGGCCTCTATCCGTCCCGGCTGACGCGCCAGGACACGGTGGACACCACCGATGCCTTCCTCGCCGATCTGGGCGGGGACTCGCCCTCGCTGCGACGGCTGGTCCTGGAAAGCCGCGACGGCGTGGTCCGCGCCCTGAAGGCGCAGCAGGCCGACCGGTAACACCTTGCCGCCGCGGTTCCCTTCCATCCAACGGCTCAGACGGTAGCTTGGAGAACGTGAATCTCTCCGAACACCGTTACACGCTCGACCTGGAATGGACGGGAAACCGCGGCGACGGGACCGCTTCCTACCGCGGCTACGGCCGCGACCACATCATCCGCGCCCCCGGACTGCCTGACCTGCCCGGAACGGCGGATCCCACCTTCCACGGCGACCGGGACCGCTGGAACCCCGAGCAGCTTCTGCTGGCCGCACTGGCCCAGTGCCACATGCTTTCCTACCTGCACGTGGCGGTCCGAAACGGCATCAGGGTGCTCGCCTATGAGGACTCCCCGGAGGGGCTGCTGCGGCTCAACCGGGACGGCAGCGGTGAGTTCACCACAGCCGTGCTTCGTCCCAAGGTGACTATCGACGGCGGCGCGGGGCCGGCCGCCGTCGAACTGGCAGCCGGGCCGATGCACGCCGAGGCGAACCGGCTGTGCTTCATTGCGCGGAGCGTCAATTTCCCGGTGGAGCACCGGCCCCGGACGCTGACCGTGCCCGAGCTGCCCTCCGGGCACGGCCGGCACGGGTAGCCTTAACCGCAGACCACTGTCCGGCTACACAAAGGTGAACGGCTACCCGTGCTTTCCGCTTCCGAAATTGACCTCTCTTCAGTGACCGTCAATGATTTCGACTTTTCCGGCCTGATCGAGGCTGCCTTTATTGTCCTGGCCGCCACGGGCGTGTGGTTTGTCGCGCGTTTCCTGATCAACCGGCTGGTGGCGCGCGCCCAGAAGGGCTATTCGCTGCTGCACTCCTCCAAGATCAAGTGGGCGCAGCCGGTGATGCGCAACCTGGACAAGAAACGCCGCGCCCAGCGCGCAGACACCATCGGCGCCCTGCTGCGCAGCGCCGTCAACGTTTCCATCTGGACCGTCGCGATCATCATGGTCCTGGATGCCGTCGGCATCAACATCGCCCCGCTGCTGGCCAGTGTCGGCATTGTCGGCATCGCCCTCGGTTTCGGCGCGCGGGAACTCATCCGCGACGCCCTGGCCGGGTTCTTCATCACCATTGAGGACCAGTACGGAATCGGCGACGTCATCGAAGTCGGCGACACCGCCGGAACGGTGCAGTCCGTGGGCATCCGGATCACGCGGATCATCGATGACCGCGGCGTCATCTGGTACATCCGCAACGGCGAGATCGCCAAGATCGGCAACCGCTCCCAGGGCACGTACCTGGGCGAAACACCGGCAGAACCGGAGGAACCGGCGAAGGCCGGCGCGCTCAAGGACGGCATGGCCGCCAATGACTGAACCGTCGCCTGAAACGGCACCCCAGGCGCCCCCGAGCGCGGCATCCCTGCCGCTGCAGCCGGCGCAGCAGCCCACGCTGCAGCCGCAGGCTTTCCAGCAGCCGCAGTACACGGACAACTTCTATGAGGCCGTGGGCGGGCATCCCACGTTCGTGAAACTCGTGGACGTGTTCTATGCCGGAGTGGCGGAGGACCCCCTGATGCGGCCGATGTATCCCGAGGAAGACCTCGGGCCGGCCAAGGAACGCCTGCTCCTGTTCCTCGAGCAGTACTGGGGCGGCCCGAAGACCTACGGTGAGCAGCGCGGGCACCCCCGCCTGCGGATGCGGCACATGCCCTTCATCGTCACCCCCGCGGCGCGGGACGCCTGGCTGCGGCACATGCGTGCCGCCGTCGACTCCCTCGAGCTCTCACCCCTGCACGAGGGGACCCTCTGGGATTACCTGGAGCGGGCTGCCCACTCCATGGTCAATTCGGCCTGATCCGCCGCCGCGGCAGGCCTACAGGACCGCCGGCAACCGGGTCAGGACGTGCCCGAGCGGGGTACTCAGCCGCAGCCAGCGCCCGTTGCTGAACAGGGAGGCGTCGGTCTCGGGTCCGTCGGCGGGCAGGAAGCCGAGGGACAGCGCCGCAAAGGCAGCCCCTGCGGGCACCGGCGTTTCGGTTCCGCCCATGGGCTGCGCCCAGACCCGTGTCCGGGCACTGTGCACGACGGCGGCTCCCGGACTCTGGGGCAGCATCGCCGCGACCTCGCGGATTCCGCGGTGTGCCGTCTGCTCGAGCAGCTGTACCGGAACCCGGCCGGCCGGCTGCCAGCCCGAACGCGGTGCCAGGATGCCCGCCCACGTTTCGCGCACGGTCATCGGCGGCACGGGAAGCACGGTGTCTGCGGTTCCCATCCGGGCGAGCCGGTCCCCCACTGCCGACAGCTGGACCGTGGCGTCCACCTCCGCCGGAGCAGCCAGCGGCATGGTCCGCAGGCCCAGCACGGTCGGCGTGTCTTCCCCGAGGATCCGGGGGCGCAGGACGCAGACATAGGCGGCCAGGACACTGCCCACGGCCTGCAGGCGGACCGCGCCGTCGTCGGCCGTTCGGGCACGGGCCACGAAGTTGCGCAGATCGGCCGTGACCTGCGGATCCGCCAGCCGGAGTTCGCTGTCCATCTAGTTCCCCTGTCCGGCAGGAACGGCTGCACGGAACGGCACGGGCTCGCCCATCCACGCCTGGAGCACTTCCCGCTGCTCGTCCGTGAGCGGGGTGGGCCTGCCGGTGGCAGCCTCCACCTGCACCATGGCAGCTTCGGCGTAGGCGTACACCGTCGCCGGGTCTTCATCCGCCACGCGGAAACCGTAGGCAAGGCTGCTGGAGCCGATCCGGGTCACCCAGACGTCCACCCAGACAGGTTCCTTCCGGTGAAGCAACGGCGACACGTACTCGATTTCCTGCCGGACCACGTATGTTGCCGTCCGGTCCCCGGACAGGTCCCGGAAGCTACCCGGCCCGCCCGCACCGGCCGGAAGCGGCAGCAGGCCCAGCTGGACCCGCGCTTCCTCGAGGAACTGGACGAACCGAACGTTGTTGATGTGGCCGTTGGGATCTTGGTCGCCGAACCGAAGCTGGACGGGGAAACGATGCACAGACATCCCCCCATCTTTCCAGAGAGTGAGGTTTGCCCTAAAACGCAGGCCACCGGCGGCCGCACTGGTTACTGACCGGTACGTTTAAGCTAGAAGTGTTCCACGGTTCCTGCCTCAGGCAGCACCGCCTTTCCTGCTAGGAGATAGTCCCTCATGTCCATTGATGAATCCTTCGATCCGACCGCGTCCCTGCTCGAGCTCCTGAACCTTAGCTGGGCCGACGGCGCGAAGACCGACGAGGACATTTTTGTCGGGGGTTCCCAGGCAGAACCGCGCAAGCGGGTCTTCGGCGGACAGGTGCTGGGCCAGTCCCTTGTTGCTGCGGCCCGCACCGTTCCCGAAGACCGGATCATGCACTCCATGCACGGGTACTTCCTCCGCCCCGGCGACACCGAGGTACCCATTACCTTCGGTGTGGAACGGCTGCGGGACGGCCGCTCCTTCTCCGCCAGGCGCAGCCACGCCTACCAGAACGGCAAGCCGATCCTGTCCATGATCGCTTCCTTCCAGGTTCCCGATTCGGGGGTGGACCACCAGGAGGAGATGCCCGCCGGCATCCCCGAGCCGGAGGACCTGCCGACCACTGCCGAACTGCTGAAGGACTTCGACCACCCGGTGGCCGCAGCGTGGTCCCACCGGCGTCCCATGGACATCCGCCACGTAATGGACCCGGTCTACGTTCGCGCCGGACGGGAAAAGACCCCGCACAACGCCGTCTGGATGAAGACCTTCAAGCCAATGCCCGACGGCGAGAACCTCCACCGCGCGGCCCTGGCCTACGCCAGCGACTACACCCTGCTGGAACCGGTGCTGCGCGGTCACGGGCTTGCCTGGACCACCCCGGGCATGAGCATTGCCAGCCTGGACCACGCCATGTGGTGGCACCGGCCGGTACGGGTGGATGACTGGCTGCTCTACGTCCAGGAATCCCCCAGCGCTTCCGCCGCGCGGGGGCTGTCCACCGGACGGATCTTCAACCGAAGCGGTGAACTGGTGGCCACCGTTGCCCAGGAAGGCATGGTCCGCGTCCCGCAGTAAGCACTGCTGACCCTGCACGAAAAGAGCTCCGCTTCCCCGAAGGGAAGCGGAGCTCTTTTTTCTCGGGCTGCGCCGGACTTAGTCGCGGGTCAGGCGGCGGTGCGTCACACGGTGCGGCTTGGCTGCATCCGGGCCGAGGCGTTCGATCTTGTTCTGCTCATAGGACTCGAAGTTGCCCTCGAACCAGTACCAGTTCGCCGGGTTTTCCTCGGTGCCCTCGAAGGCGAGGATGTGGGTGGCCACACGGTCCAGGAACCACCGGTCGTGCGAGACCACCACGGCGCAGCCGGGGAATTCCAGCAGCGCGTTTTCGAGGCTGGACAGGGTTTCGACGTCCAGGTCGTTAGTGGGCTCATCGAGCAGGAGCAGGTTTCCGCCCTGCTTCAGGGTCATGGCCAGGTTCAGCCGGTTGCGCTCACCACCGGAAAGCACGCCGGCCTTCTTCTGCTGGTCCGGGCCCTTGAACCCGAAAGCGGAGACATAGGCGCGGGACGGCATTTCCACCTGTCCCACCTGGATCCAGTCGTGCCCCTCGGAAACGACCTCCCACAGGCTCTTCTCCGGGTCGATGCCGCCGCGGGACTGGTCCACGTAGGAGATCTTCACGGAGTCGCCGATCTTCAGCTCACCGCCGTCGAGCTCTTCCAGACCGACGATGGTCTTGAACAGGGTGGACTTACCCACGCCGTTCGGGCCGATGACGCCGACGATGCCGTTGCGCGGAAGCGAGAAGGACAGTCCGTCGATCAGCTGCCGGTCGCCGAAGCCCTTCTGCAGGCCCTTGGCTTCCAGCACGAGGGAGCCCAGGCGCGGGCCCGGCGGGATCTGGATTTCTTCGAAGTCCAGCTTGCGGGTGCGGTCCGCCTCGGCTGCCATTTCCTCGTAGCGGGCCAGACGGGCCTTGGACTTCGTCTGGCGGCCCTTCGCGTTGGACCGGACCCAGTCCAGCTCATCGGTGAGGCGCTTGGCCAGCTTCTGGTCCTTTTTGCCCTGGACTTCCAGGCGTGCGCGCTTCTTTTCCAGGTACGTGGAGTAGTTGCCCTCGTACGGGTACAGATGTCCGCGGTCCACTTCGGCGATCCACTGGGCCACGTGGTCCAGGAAGTACCGGTCGTGGGTCACGGCCAGGACGGCGCCGTGGTAAGCGGAGAGGTGCTGCTCAAGCCAGAGCACGCTCTCGGCGTCCAGGTGGTTGGTGGGCTCATCGAGGAGCAGCAGGTCCGGCTTCTGCAGCAGCAGCTTGCAGAGCGCCACGCGGCGGCGCTCACCGCCGGAGAGGAGGGTGACATCGGCTTCGGGCGGCGGGCAGCGCAGGGCGTCCATGGCCTGTTCGAGCTGGGAATCAATGTCCCAGGCATCGGCGGCGTCAATGGCTTCCTGCAGCTTGCCCATTTCCTCAAGCAGGCTGTCGAAGTCCGCGTCCGGCTGCGACATCTCTTCGGAGATTTCGTTGAACCGCTGGATCTTGCCGTAGATCTCGCCAACGCCCTCCTGGACGTTGCCGAGTACGGTCTTTTCCTCATTCAGCGGCGGCTCCTGGAGCAGGATGCCCACCGTGTAGCCGGCGCTGAGCCGGGCCTCACCGTTGGAGGGGGTGTCCAGTCCAGCCATGATCTTGAGGATGGTGGACTTACCCGCACCGTTGGGACCCACCACGCCGATCTTGGCACCGGGGTAGAAGGACATGCTTACGTCGTCGAGGATAACTTTGTCGCCAACGGCCTTGCGGGCCTTGGTCATCGTGTAGATAAATTCCGCCATATCTACAAGGCTAATGTGTCAGCGCCGATATGTACCATTTCCCGGCGTCGGGCCCGGGCGGTTACCCCTGCGCTGCGGCCGGGGAGACCGGGCCTCCAGGGTGTCCGGATCCCTGCAGGTTGTCCCCGCAAGTTGTCCGGATCCCCGCAGCATGTCCCCGCAGGTTGTCCGGATCCCCGCAGGTTGTCCCCGCAAGTTGTCCGGATCCCCGCAGTATGTCCGGATCCCTGCAGGTTGTCCCCGCAAGTTGTCCGGATCCCCGCAGTATGTCCGGATCCCTGCACCGCGCGGCGCAGGAATTGCCACAGACCGCAGGGATCACAACAAACCGAAGGGGCTTTCCCCGGCTGAGTCGGCCTGCCGGTCCGGACAGCTGATCCGACTCCGCGCCGGTGCCTGCATGGGGGTTGATTCCGGTGTCAGTTCCCGGTCAGTTCCCGGTCAGTTCCCGACGAAGCATCCGCCGCCGGACAACACCGGCAACACTGTGACGTAGGCCGACCCGTCCCGGACCTCACCGAAAATGCATTCCCCGTCCTGCACAGCCGCAGCCTGGATCGAGTCAACCTCCAGGCCGGTCGGGGTGCTGTCAGCCGAAACTTCCACCGATCCCGCCGGGAAGCCGGCCGCGGCAAACGCCGCAGCCACCGCTTCCCCGTCCGGCAGCGAATCCGAATCAGCCAGCTTTCCCAACTCGGATTCCAGTACTTCGGTGATCGCGGCATGGGGCGAGGGTGTCTCCGCCGAGGTCGATCCCGGCGCGGTCGATCCCGCCGGCGCAGGTTCCTCGGTGTTTTTCCCTTGCCATCCGCAGCCGGAAAGCCCGACCGCGAGCGCCAGGAACCCGGCCGCCATGCCAGCGGCGGGAGGGGTCGGTCGGGCTCTGCGGCGGGGGTTCATCCGGCGATTGTGCCACGTATTACGCTGCGCGGACAAAAGGGGTCCCGGGATATAGGGGTGCGCTCTCAATACGGCGCGGCAGCTCCTTCACGGGCAGCCTTCGTGGTTTCCGCCTGTTTGTCCTCCGCGGCCAGGCTGTCCCCGGCGACGGCATCAAGAAGTTCACCGGTCAGCGCATCAATCCGACCCAGGGACTCCGCGGACTCAAGATCCTCGTGAGACCCGGGCCCGGCGGCGTCGTCCGTTCCTGCTCCGCCGGCCATCCCGCCGTCGATACCGCCGCCGACGCCGGATGCGTCGCTGCCGGCGGACGTGGTGCGGCGGAAGCTGGCGGTCCCCCACATCAGGTCATGGCCCACCGTGTCGGCGTCAATGTCGGCGCTGGTGCCGCTGCGACCGTCCTCCGTGACCCACTGCCGCAGGCGCAGCCGGCCGGTCACTACTACCCGGTCCCCCTTGTGGATGCTGAACGCGGCGTTGGTGGCCAGCTGGCGGAACAGGCTGACGGCGTACCAGTTTGTCTGTCCGTCCTGCCATCCCCCGGTGTCACGGTCATACCGGCGCTCCGTGGTGCACATTCGAAAGCTCGCCACCGCGAGTCCATTGTCAGTGGTGTTCTGACGGAGGTCGGTGGCAACGTAGCCCCGGAGCGTAATGGTGTCACTCATGTTTTCCTGCCTTCGGTTCGGTACCGCGGCGCCTGTGCTTTGACGATGCGCAGTGTCGCCCTCATGCGTTCCGGCTGGTCCGCCGGTGCGTGCGAGTCTTCACCGATGTGCGTGCGCGTGCCCTCGGGAAGGGCCGGAATGTGGACCGCGTAAGGCGGGAAGGGGCACTGCCGGTCCTGTGGAGGAAGAGCTGTCAGTCCCCGGACCATGTGCCCTGCCTCGGCGAACGTCATGCCAAGAAGGTGGGGTCGCCGCGGACCGATGGGACGGCCGGCGGGGCGTTTACGCGGGCTTGGCGTCGCCGGGCAGCCAAAGCGCGAAGCCCACGCCGCCGCCGGGGCGCTGCAACAGATCCTGCTGAGTGCCCCCGGCGCGACTCGAACGCGCAACCTACGGATTAGAAGGCCGTTGCTCTATCCATTGAGCTACGGGGGCAACCACACGATGATACTACGGACGCCGCAGGCTCCCGTCCGAGTCCGTTCCCGCACCCCGCTGCTGCGGGCCGCCCGTCCCGGGCTAATACCCGCCGCCACCGTCCCGGATTTGGCTCCTCGAAGTCCCCGGCCCGGCTCCTCGAAAAACTTCTGCGGAAATTATCGCCGGTTCTGCATCCAAGACGATCCCACCGGAAGTAGTAGGGGTGTAAGTCACGGAACCCGTACCCGAAAGGTGCGGCAGATCAAGGAGCTCAGACCATGCGCAAGACCGCTACCGCTCTCGCGACCCTCGGACTGGGTGCCGCCGCAGCCTTCTCGGCTGTACCGGCATCCGCTGCTGATTCCGACACGGCAAAACTGTCGGTACTGCACGGCGTCCCGGACACTCCCGTGGACGTCTACGTCAACGGCACGCTTACCCTGGATGACTTCATGCCCGGTGATCTTGCCGGGCCGCTGGAGCTGCCGGGCGGCAACTACCAGCTGGCCATCACGGCCGCCGACGCCGCCGACGCCTCCGCCCCGATCATCGGCCCGGTCTCGGCTGACCTGGCAGCGGGAGGCAACTACACCGCCACCGCCAACCTGGATGCCTCGGGCAACCCGACGGCAAACCTGTTCACCAATGACACATCCGCCGTCGACGCGGGCAAGTCACGCCTGACCGTCCGCCACGTGGCCGCCGCACCGGCCGTCGACGTCCTGGCCGGCGGCACACCGGTGATCGAGGGCCTCACCAACCCCAATGAGAAAGCGCTGACCGTGGATGCCGGAACGGTTTCCGCTTCGGTCGCTGCAGCCGGCACCACCACTCCGGTGATCGGTCCGG
Source organism: Arthrobacter sp. zg-Y844 (assembly GCF_024385465.1). Lineage (GTDB taxonomy): Bacteria > Actinomycetota > Actinomycetes > Actinomycetales > Micrococcaceae > Arthrobacter_B. The sequence goes on along the minus strand of NZ_JANFLS010000002.1, from coordinate 96,481 downwards.
CAGATCTCGCCCTGGCCGAAGGCACGAACACGATTGTCTACGCGTGGGGTTCGCTCGAAGCAGGAAACCTGGCCCTCGCCACCCAGACCATCGAGGGGCTGCACTCCGCGCCGCACGCGGTTCCGGGTGCACTGGAGCAGGTTGCCCAGTCCGGGGATGACCAGACCATGACGGCGGCTGCCGCTGTCGGCGGCGTCGCGCTGCTCACCTTGGGTGCCGCCCTGCTGCGCCGCCGTTCCACGGTCAGCGACAGCTAAGCAGCACCCGCCCGATCCCCCGGTGCTGCGGCGCACCCCCTTTCCGCGCCGCAGCACCGGGGCCACCCTTTTCCGGAGGTCCATCCATGCCCGTTGTTCCCCTGCGACGTTTCGCCGCAGCGGCTTGCCTCTCCGCCGGCATCCTGGGCGGTACGGCGGCCTGCAGCGGCGCCCCCGAGACCGCTTCCCCGGCGGATTCGGTAACGACGGCGCCCGCGCCGGCGTCGACGGCGGCACCAACCGTCCCCGCCACTGACATACCCGTGCGGCCCGCCGTACCTACCCCGGCGGAAGCCGTTCCCGAGCCCGTGCGGGTCAGCGTGGAAGGAACCGGCATCGAGCTGGAGGTGATCCCGGTGGGGCAGGAAGCGAACGGAGCCATGACGCTGCCGGACAACCATTACCAGGCCGGCTGGTACCGCTACGGACCCGCGCCCGGATCCTCCCGCGGGGCAGCGGTGCTGGCCGCCCATGTGGACTCACGCACCGAGGAACTTCCCATCGCGGGCTTGGACGATGTCCCTGCCGGCACCCCCGTGACCGTGACCCGCAGCGACGGAACCGTCGTGAAATACACGACCGAAAAGGTGCAGAACATTCCCAAGGCATCACTCGACGAATTTAATCTCTTCGACCGTGACGGTGCACCGCGGCTGGAACTGGTAACGTGCGGCGGTAGATGGCTGGACTCGGTAGGTGACTATGAAGACAACGTTGTGCTCACCGCCGTACCCGTACCATAGTGGCTACCTCAGAGAGCTGCCGCATACCGGACGCAGCCCCGCACGGCAGGAGAACGGCACTGATGCCCACGGGCGCCTCAGATCGCGACGCCGCGATGGACCATGCCTTTGCGGCAGGGGACGAAGCGGCGCTGGCAGAGGCCTACCGTCGGTTCTCGCCCCTGATCCGCGCGCTGGCGATGCGCAAACTGCTCGATCAGGGCGCAGCCGACGACGCCGTGCAGGAAGTGTTCATCCGGGCTTGGAAATACCGGGACAGCTACGCACCGGACCGCTCCACCCTCGCCGCCTGGCTGGTAGGGATCGGACGGAACGTGGCGGTCGGCATGGCCACTGCCCGGGGCCGTTCTTCGGAAACCCTGATGGAAGTTCCGGAGTCCGGCAGGAACCCGGTTCCGCCCGCCGGTCCTGATCCCGACGGCGTGGCAGACCGCGTGGTGCTTGATGCAGAACTGGCCAGGCTCGGGGAACCCCAGGGTTCCATCCTCCGCCTGGCCTTTCATGAAGACCTGACACATCAGCAGATATCGGAAACACTGAAACTCCCGTTGGGTACCGTAAAGAGCCATATTCGAAGAAGCCTTGTCCAACTCCGGCAGCGATTGGAGGTCAGCGATGCAGCATCTGCCACCTGAAGCGCTGGCCCTGTGCGCCCTCGGCGAGGCCGGTCCACAGGACACGGCGCACCTCGACAACTGCGCCGAGTGCACCGCCGAGGTCACCGCGCTGCAGCGCGTTGTGACCGCCGGAAGGACCACGTCAGTTCCCGAGGGGCTCCCCCGGCCGCCGTCGTCGGTCTGGGACTCCATCCATGCCCGGTTGGGACTCGGGGATGCCGTGCGCGCCGATCCCTTTGACGCCGATCCCCTTGCCGCGGCTCCGTCCGGAGAGGCTGCGTCCGGAGAGACTCCGTCCGATGAGGCTGCGTCCAATGAGGCTGCGCAGGCATCGTCTCCATCCGACAAGAACGCCGAGACCGGATCGGCGCCGTCTCCGGCAACGCTGCAGTCACCCCCGACAGGGTCGACGCCGGTTCCGCTGGAAGCCGCCCGGAAGCGCCGCGAACGACGTCGGCTGCCGCAGGTCCTCGGTGCCGCTGCTGCGGCCGTGGTGCTGGCAGCTGCGGGCACCTGGGGTGTCTCCCGGATCCTGGCAGACCGCAGCGAAGTTATTGCCGCGGTGGAGCTGGCCCCCTTGCCTGCCTATTCGGAAACGGGTCGGGCCGAGGTGGACCAGCGTTCCGACGGCGGACGCGAGCTGGTAGTCACGGCGAGCGGATCCGATGCCCAGGGGTTCCGCGAAGTCTGGCTGATCGCCCCTGACGTGCAGCGCATGGTCAGTCTGGGGACGATGGAGGGCACGGAAGGCCGGTTCACCATTCCGGCTAATCTTGACCTCGATGAGTACCCAATTGTTGATATCTCGGACGAGCCCTTTGACGGCAACCCCACCCATTCCGGCGATTCCATCCTGCGCGGGGTCCTCGAGCTCTAAGCCCGCACCGGCGGCCGTCCGTGGATGAGTCCCTGGGCGTCGCCGCCGAGTGGTGGTCGCGGGTCCTGGCCGGCTTCGACCGCGTTCCGGCCGTGGAACCCGAGCCCGGGGTGCTGCTGATGATTGCCGCCGCTGCCGCACTGCTGAGCGTTCCCCGGACAACGTGGCGGTGGTTCGGGCTATTCGTGACATTTGTCCATGAACTCGGCCATGCCTTCGCGGCACTGATGACCGGGCAGGTAGTGAAGGGCATCCGCCTCCGCTTTGACCACTCAGGAGACATGCGTTCCCTGGGGAGGGGCGGTTTCCCAGCGGCGTGGGCCGGCTTCTGGGGCTACCCCGTTCCGGCCGTGGTCGGGGCCGTCCTGGTGCTGGCAGCGCTCGGCGGCTGGTCGGGTGCGGCACTGTCGCTCAGCGCCCTGGTCCTGGTTGCCGCCCTGCTGTTCATCCGAAACGGCCAGGGGTTCGTGATTGCTTTCGGCTGCGCGTCCGTCTCGGTGCTGCTGGTCTGGTTCGCTGCCCCGCCGGTGGCGGGCTATGTGGCCATGTGTACCGGTATCGCGCTCCTGGTGGGCGCTGTCCGGGACTGGCTCAATGTGCTGAGCGTCCACACACGCCGGCGCCGGAACCTTGAAAGCTCCGACGCCTACATCCTCTTCCGGCGTACCGGGGTTCCTGCCGCCCTGTGGCTGGCGGGATTCGCCCTGGTCATTGCCGCTTCGCTCGCGACGGCGGTGTTCGCCGCGCTGGGTGCCTAGTCCGACCGCGGGCCTAGGCCTGGGGAGCGGGGAACGTCACCCGCAGCTCGAGCCGGTGCTGGCCGTCTTCTTCCTGCGTGTAGATGGCCTTGCCGGAGATGCCGGCGAGATCGTCGGTGCCGGAACCTGGAATGATGTGCCCGGAGCTCGCCGTCGCAGTCCCCTCGGCCAGCCCCCAGTGCTGGATGACCATGGTTCCGGAGCGGCCCGCTATGGTTCCGGCAAAGACCTCGGAGCCCACATAGCCGGCCCCCACGGAGTTGCCGGCCATAATCAGGTCCGCGACGGACGTCCCGGTGATGTCACCCTCGTAGATCTTCACCGCCCGAACCGTGGAGAGTTCGCTGTTGGTTCCTTCCACCTGGTACGGCGTGGGTTCCCACTCCGAAACGTCGAAATCCGCCACAATCACTTCTTCAGTTAGGTCGGTCATTACTCCAGTATCCCGTGTCCGACGGCGGATTGCATGCCGGGTGCCGCGCTTGGGTAGCCTTATCGCTGTGCACGGACGCGGCACGGCAACGGATTTACCTAAGGAGCACCACCCTCGCATGACCCGGAAATCGGCATTCCAGCATCATCGGTTACTCCGCCCCGCCACCCTCTGGACGGTATTTGCCGTAGTCCACCTGGGCTTCCTTGCCGCCCTCGCCACCCGCATCCTGGGCGGGGACGTCCTCAGTGATGTGGGCTTCTACCGGCTGTGGGCGTTCTCGGGAATCCAGAACGGCTACTGGGTCGGGATTGACGGCGGCTGGGTCTATCCCATAGCGGCGCTCATACCGATGGTCCTGTCAGCGGCCTTTGGCTACGATGCCTACCAGTTCACCTGGTTCCTGCTCTTCACCGCCCTGAACGCGGCCGGCGTCGCGGTCCTTGCCCGGCGCGCCGGGACCCAGGGCATCGCGTCCGCCTACTGGTGGCTGGCCGTCACTGCACTGCTCGGCCCGGTTGCCGTGGGGCGCGTGGACGGACTTACCGCACCGCTGGTGATCATGGGCCTGCTCTTCCTTGCCACCCGTCCCGTCCTTGCCTCGGCCCTGCTGTCGCTGGCCACCTGGATCAAGGTCTGGCCCGCCGCCGTGATCCTCGCGGTGCTCGTGGCGTGGAAGAAACGCCTCACCCTGCTGGCCACCGGTGCCGCCGTGTCGGCGGTCATTGCCGTCGCCGTGGCACTGTCCGGCGGCCTTTCCCACCTGCTGAGCTTCATCGGTGAACAGGGCGCCCGCGGCATGCAGATGGAAGCGCCGTTCACCACGCCGGGGCTCTGGCAGGCGATCCTCGGATCCTCCGACGCGTACATTTTCGAAGACAAGGTCATCAACACCCGCGAAGTCCGCGGCGCCCTCGGCGAGCCCGTGGCCGCGCTGATGACGCCGCTGCTGGCGCTGGCTGCCCTCGCCGTCGTCGGACTGCTCATCTGGGCGCTGCGCCGCGGGGCCGATTCGCGTGCCCTGCTGATCTCCGGCTCGCTGGCACTGGTGAGCGCGTTCATTGTGTTCAACAAGGTGGGGTCGCCGCAGTTCATGCTGTGGCTGGGCGCCGTGGTCGCCGTCGGACTGGCCTGGGAAGGCAAGGCTTGGAAGGTGCCCGGGGTACTTATGCCGGCGATTGCCGCGCTGACCACGCTGGTCTATCCGATGTTCTACTCTGCCCTGTACAACGACCTGAACATTGCCGTGGCCCTGCTCCTGACCGCCCGCAACATCCTGCTGCTGGTGCTCTTCGGCTGGTCGGTGGCCCGGGTCATCCGCCTTACCCGGGCCGGCGGCGACAGCCTCAGTGCGTCCGCAGTTCGCCCGGAGCAGGCTCCGTAAGCTTTTTGCGGAACAGGACCTTGGTCTTGGGATCCAGGAAGATCAGGTAGAGGGCGAAGCCCAGCGCGATCACGGCGGCGATCTGGCGGGCCGCGCTGAGGCTGAACTCGAAGTAGGGCCAGATATCGAGCTGGTCGCTGATGGCGTAGACCATAAAGAACGAAACAAACAGGTACAGCGTCTTCACCTGCCAGTCATCCCGCAGGCCCGTCACGGCGAACAGCGGGATGAGCCACACGACGTACCAGGACTGGATCATCGGTGCCAGCATCACGATGGCGGCGAAGGCCAGCGCCAGCCGCCTGATCAGGCGGCTGTACTGCCCCACGAACATCTGCCACAGCACAATCCCCACGGAGGCCACGCGTCCGATCGTGTGGACAATGTCGGCCAGGGTCCAGCCCGGCAGTCCCAAGGCGTTGCCCAGCGTTGCCACCAGCATGCCGGCGAAGCCCACCGGGGCGTACCAGATCCAGACACTTCCGGGCGTACTCAGGGCGCCCACCCAGCCGAAGCCGAAGCCGTTGATCAGGCCCATGATCCACAGCAGGCCCAGGGAAATGCCCGCAGTCATGAACCAGTAGGCAAACTTCCGCCGCCATGACGCGTTCTTTCCGGCCCACAGCAGGCCGATAAACGGAAGGAAAATGATGGTGATCGGCTTGATGCCGATGGACAGGGTCACCAGCAGGATGCCGGCGAGGGCCCGGTTGGTCGCGGCCAGATACAGTCCGGCCAGTGCCAGGCCGATCATCAGGGCATCGTTATGGACTGCGGCGATGAAATTCACCAGGAACAGCGGGTTGGCTGCGGTCAGCCAGAGGGCACGGTTCGGGTTGATGCCGTGCAGCTCGGCCAGCTTCGGCACGTAATAGACGCAGAGCGCGACGCCGATCAGCGCTATCAGCCGGAACAGCAGGATCGAGAACTCAGGCTGGCCGCCGGTAATCCGGACCACGAGTTCCTCGATCCAGAGGAAGACCGGTCCGTAAGGGGTGGGGCTTTGGGCCCAGAGATCATCTGCGCCGAGCTGCAGGTAGTTGGAGATCTGGGAGTAGCCGTCCTTGTACGGGTTCAACCCGCTGACCATCACCAGCCCCTGGGCGATGTAGGCGAAGACATCGCGGCTGAACAGCGGCAGGGCAACGCACATGGGTGCCGACCATGCGATCACGGCGCGCAGTACCACCGGACGCGATTCCGGGCCCCAGCACCCCTTCATCCGCTGGCCAAGCCGCAGCCAGGACCGCACCAGGAGCATCCCGCCCGTTGCCAGCATCAGCACAGCGGCCACGGCGCCGATGGGCTGATCGAAGCGCATCCAGATAATCAGCGGATTGCTCCGGAGAGCGGCGGAATCGAGCGACAGCCAGCCCACGCCGAATGATCCGAAGAGGATCAAAAGGGAACCGATGAACCCCTGCAGGATCGCGATGTTGGGGCGGTCGGCTTTCGCTATCTCCGTGCCAGGAGACGAAGGCTCGGTCGCGGGGACCTGGGCGGTCATCTACGTGGTTCCAATCTCTGGGTGACACTGTGTCCTGCGGGCCTGTCGGCAGTCAGGGTCCGGTACCTGCTTCGAATGCGGGCATGAAAATGCCCGGGTACCGTAACAGGCTGATATTAGCACCGGGCCCTGCGCTTGCCCGGGTCGTAGCCGACGCGGCCGCCGTCAATCCTGTGAGCCGGACCACTGTCGCTTACACTGGTGTTTCTGTTGTGACAAACGAGGCAAGGCGGTATTGGCTGTGGGGCGCCACCGGGCAACAAAGATAAACAAACCCGTAAGGATCCGGGTTGCGGCAGCGCGGCCCGCACTACCGCAGGGACGCAGTCCGGAACTGCTGGCGTGGGGTGTCTTCCTCACTGCCGTTGCCGTCGTCGCCATGCTGTGGGTCGAGGTGCCTTGGGGCACCGTGACCGCCGCGTCGGCGCTGCTGTTCCTCGCTTTCGGGCTCAGCTGGCTCTTCGCTCCGCCGCGTACGACGACGGCGGCAGCCTCCGCAGTTCCCGCTCAGGCCCTGCCGGCTCCGGCGGTGCGTGCTCGGGCGGCTCCGGCAATCGTTCCCTCGCCCGCCCCGCCCACGGCTGCAGTTGCATCTCCCCCATCCGCTGGAGCGGCCGCTGCGCATGCCCGTCCCCGCTCCGCAGACCGGGCCCGAAATGCGCCGCACGGACGGCGTGCTGCCGCCGCCCCGGTTTTGATGCCCGCCGAACCGAGCCGCTGGACCCGTACCTTCGGACCGCCCGACACCGGCCAGATTCCCCTGCAGCCCTACCTGTCCGGCGTGCCGGCAAGCTACGCCACCGCTGACAACGCCCTTCCGGACCGGCGCCAGCGCAGCCACTCCAGCCTTTAGCCTCCGGACCCTTTCCAGGGACCAGGTGGTCGAAAGCGGTACATTGGAGGAGTGCCAATAACAAATGAACGTATGGTCTGGATCGACTGCGAAATGACCGGTCTGGACATCAAGAACGACGCCCTGATCGAAGTGGCCGTCCTCGTCACGGACTCCGAGCTGAACATCCTCGGCGACGGCGTGGACGTGGTCATCAAGCCCGATGACGCCTCGCTGGCGCAGATGGGTGACTTTGTGCGCCAGATGCACACCACCTCCAAGCTCCTGGACGAACTGCCCAACGGCATCACCATGGCCGAGGCCGAGGCCGCCGTCGTCGAATACATCACCAAGTGGGTGCCCGAGCCCAAGAAAGCGCAGCTCGCCGGCAACTCCGTGGGGACGGACAAGATGTTCCTGGCCCGCGACATGCCCGAAGTGATCGATTACCTGCACTACCGGATCATCGATGTATCCACCATCAAGGAGCTGGCCCGCCGCTGGTATCCGAGGGCCTACTTCCAGGCGCCGGCGAAGAACGGCGGCCACCGTGCCCTCGGTGATATCCGCGATTCCATCAATGAGCTGCGCTACTACCGCGAGGCTGTTTTCGTCCCCGCGCCGGGGCCGGATTCCGCCACTGCGAAGAAGATTGCCGCAGGAATTTCGAGTTAGCTCCATCACAAAAGTGCTGCTCGGCGCCGGACGTGTCAAAAGCACTCCAAAAACCGTGTAAGCTTGATTCCGCTGCCTCAGATAAATGAGTCCGCAAGACCACTCGCCTGGACTTCGCGGATGAACGTTTGAGGCACATGGTGGGTATAGCTCAGTTGGCAGAGCGCCTGGTTGTGGTCCAGGAGGTCGCGGGTTCAACCCCCGTTACTCACCCCAATGAGGCTGGCGGTTCCAGCTTCGAAAGGCCGCCTCGGATTAGTCCGGGGCGGCCTTTTATGTTTGTGTTTCACTGTTAGCGGTGCAGTGCCTAATGCACGGCGCCCGTGGGCAATGGCCCGCACTGAACCCCATACGCCTATGCGTGGCTTATCAATGAGGAGGCGCCGCCTTGGAGCGCAGACTGTTCGAAGAGGACCATGAGCTGTTCCGGGAAGTCGTCCGGGAATTCGATGCCCGCGAAGTCGCCGCCGGATACCCGGAATGGGACGCCGCGCACATGATGCCCCGCCGGCTCTGGAAAGCCGCCGGCGAACAGGGCCTGCTCGGCCTGGCCGTCCCCGAGGAATTCGGCGGCGCCGGCATGCCGGATTACCGCTTCCGCGCCGTGATGGACGAGGAATTTGCCCGCTCCAACCACCTCGCCGTCGGCCTCGCCTTCCATCTGCATGACGACATGGTCCTCCCCCACCTGCTGGCCTACGGCTCCGACGAGCTGAAGGAACACTGGCTGCCCGGCATGGTGTCCGGAGATCTGGTCACCTCGGTGGCCTGGACCGAGCCCGGAGCGGGCAGCGACCTCCGGGGCATCCGCACCAAGGCGGTCCGCACCGACGACGGCGACTGGCGCCTCAGCGGCCAGAAGACCTTCATCGGCAACGGCATCAGCGGCGATGCGTCCCTGGTCCTTGCCCGGACGGACGGCGGCACCGGCCGCGGACAGCGCGATTCGTTCAGCATGTTCATGGTGGAGAAAACCGAGGGCTACAGCACCGGCCGCCAGCTCGACAAGATGGGCCTGAAGGCCTCCGACACCGCTGAACTGTTCTTCGACGATGTTCACGTCCCGGCCGCCAACCTTGTGGGCGACGTCGGCCGCGGGCTGGAGTACGCCGAGGGGCAGCTTCCCCAGGGCCGGCTGGCCATCGCCGTCGCCTCCTCCGCCGTCGCCCGCCAGGTCTACGAAGCCACCGTGGAATACACCAAGAACCGCAACGCCTTCGGGGACCGGATCGCCGACTTCCAGAACAGCCGTTTTGCACTGGCGGACATCCTCACCGAGGTTGAAGTCACCGAAGCCTACGTCGATTCGGCCATCCTTGCGTTCAATGAAGGAAAGCTCGACGCCGTCTCGGCCGCCAAGGCCAAGCTCTGGGCCAGCGAACGGGCCAAGTCCATCACGGACCGCTGCCTGCAGCTGCACGGCGGCTACGGCTACATCCTGGAATACCCGGTGGCCCAGGTCTTCCTGGCCGCCCGCCTGCTGACCATCTTCGGCGGCACCAGCGAAATCATGCGGGAAGTCATCGGACGCGGCATCGTCCGCTGAGCCCGGTTCCCGGCACCAACACCACGAGAGAAAGACAGTAATGACCGTTCGTCCCATCGTCATCCACGGAGAACCCGTACTGCACCGCAGGGCGGCCGAGGTGGAAGAGTTCAATGACGAGCTGCGCACCTTGGTTGCCGATATGTTCGAAACGATGGACGTCGCCAACGGCGTCGGCCTCGCAGCCCCGCAGATCGGCGTCGGCCTGCGTCTGTTCACCTTCGACTATGAGAACGACGACGACGCTCCGAACCGCGGCGTCGTCATCAACCCGGTCCTGATCACGTCCAAGATCCCGGGCTCCGCCCCCGATCCGGACGAAACCTCCGAAGGCTGCCTCTCCGTACCCGGCGAGAATTTCCCGGTGAACCGGGCCGAATGGGCGAAGATCAGCGGCTTCGACGAGTTCGGCGCGCCCGTGCAGTTCGAGGCGACCGACTGGTTTGCCCGCGTCCTGCAGCACGAGTACGACCACCTCGACGGCAAGCTCTACGTGGACCGGCTTACCGACCGCTGGAGCCGCAAGGCGCGGAAGGTGATGAAGGCGCAGGGCTGGACCGTCCCGGGCCATACCTGGATGCCGGGTGTGGACCCGGACCCCTTCGGCCACTGAGTCCTTCTGTACCGACACCGCCCGTAACGCACGAAGGGCCCGCAGGAAATCTCCTGCGGGCCCTTCGTGATTTAAGCTCGCTGCGCGTTGCCGGCCCTTAGCCGGCGATGGCTGCCAGCGACTGTGCCTTGGGGAAAGCCGGCGGGTTGACGTGCGCCATCTCCTCCAGGACCCGGACCACCTGGCAGCTGTACCCGAATTCGTTGTCGTACCAGACGTACAGCACGAGGTTCTTGCCGTTGGAAATGGTCGCGAGACCGTCCACGATCCCGGCGCGCTTGGAACCCACGAAGTCGCTGGACACCACCTCGGGCGAGGCGATGTAGTCGATCTGCTTGTGCAGCGGAGAGTTCAACGAGGTTTCGCGCAGGAAGGCGTTCACTTCGTCCCTGGTGGCGGCGCTCTCCAGGTTCAGGTTGAGGATGGCCATCGACACGTCCGGGGTGGGTACGCGGATCGCGTTGCCGCTGAGCTTGCCTTCCAGCTCCGGCAGTGCCTTGGCAACCGCCTTCGCGGCGCCGGTTTCCGTGATGACCATGTTCAGCGCCGCGGAGCGCCCGCGCCGGTCGCCGTTGTGGAAGTTGTCGATCAGGTTCTGGTCATTGGTGAAGGAATGCACCGTTTCCACGTGCCCGTTCACAATGCCGTACTTGTCGTTGAGGACCTTGAGCACCGGGGTGATGGCGTTGGTGGTGCAGGAGGCAGCCGTAATGATCCGGTCCTCGTCCGTGATGGACCCGTGGTTGATCCCGTGCACGATGTTCTTCAGGTTCCCCTTGCCCGGTGCGGTCAGCAGCACCCGGGACACACCCTTCGCGGCCAGGTGCTGGGACAGGCCTTCCTCATCGCGCCAGCGGCCGGTGTTGTCCACCACCACCGCATCGTTGATGCCGTACGCCATGTAATCCACGGTCGCCGGATCGTTCGAGTAAATGACCTGGATCAGGGTTCCGTTGGCGAGGATGGTGTTTTTTTCTTCGTCCACCGTGATGGTGCCGTTGAAGGCCCCGTGGACCGAGTCCCGGCGCAGCAGGCTGGCGCGCTTCACGAGATCGTTTTCGGAGCCCTTCCGCACTACGATCGCGCGCAGCCGCAGGCCCTGCCCGCCGCCTGCTTTCTCCACGAGGATCCGGGCCAGGAGCCGTCCGATGCGGCCAAAGCCGTAGAGGACGACGTCGGTGCTCGTCCGCTCGTCGGCTCCGCTCTTGCCGGCGACGTCGGCCAGTTCGGCGCGCAGGAAGTCGTTGAGGTCCCCGCCCTGCTCCTTGTACTTGTTGCTCAGCCTGGCCAGGTCCACGGACGCGGCACCCAGTTCCAGCTCGGTCAGGGCCCGGAGCAACGGGTAGGTCTCTGCGACCGGGAGTTCGGTTTCGTCGATCTGGCGGGCGAACCGGTGCGCCTTCAGGATGTCGATAACCGACTTGTTGACGAGTGGACGCCCATAGACCGAGGTCACCACGCTGTTTTCCCGGTAGAGCCGCCCGATCAGCGGAATCATGGCCTCGGCGAGGGCCTCCCGATCCATCCAGGCATCAAGGCACGTATCCGAATTGGAGCTCACAGAACTTCACATCCTTTTCTCAGCCGGCACTGCGTTGTGCCGGTTGGGCGGTAATCCCTACCAGTGTATTAGGACACATCAACCCCGCCGGACCCACGGCTGAGAGATCAGTCACATTCAGGAGGTCTGCAGGCCGCTTTCGGCACGGTCGCCTGCCGGACCTTCCGCTCGCGGGGGTTCCAGGTCCGCAAGATCCCTTACCCGGCGCAGCGGGCCGAAGACAGCGGCCAGCGGGGCAAGCGCGGCCACGAGGATCCCGGTCAGGATCGCTCCCCGGATATCCATCACCTCGACCAGCAGCCCGGCGGCAAATGCCGCGACGGCGAGCATGCCCCAGGTCACCATCCGCTGGGCGGAGCCGAGGCGGCCGAGCATCTGCGGCGGGCAGACCCGCTGGCGGAAGGTCGTGGAGACGACAATGTTCAAGGCAATGGAAAAGCCCGCGATGAAGAGTCCGACAAAGCCGGCAGTCATTCCCCAGCCCGGAGAGATGAACAGCAGGGTCGCGTATCCGCCTACTACCGGGAACATCGAATACCGCCACACCCGCCCGGAGCCGAGACGGCCGGTGATCCACTTGGTGGACAAGCCGCCGATGGTTCCCCCCACCGCCGTAGCTGCCGTCAGGAGGCCCAGCATGCCCGGAGACTCTCCGAGGGAACGGATCACCAGCAGGACCAGCAGCGACACCACGATGTTGCCGCCGAGGTTCCAGAGCGCGCCGGTGATGAGCAGCACGCGCAGGGGCACGGTACTGAAGGTGTAGCGCAGTCCCTCCCCCATGTCCCGGAAAACCCTCCGGTCCTTCGGGCGGTCGGGACGGGCCTCGGCAACGTCGAGCCTGAGAATCGCCGTCAGGGAGGCAAAGGACGCGGCGACCTGCAGCAGCAAAGCATTGGATGCCCCCCAGGCATCCGTGACCCAGCCGCCCACGGCCCGGCCGCCGGCGTCGCCAAGGGCACCGGAACCCGTCATGAGCCCGTTGCCCTCCACCAGTTCCTCGCGGTCCACCGCGGCAGGCATGAGTGCCTGCTCGGCAAGGGTAAAGAACACTGCTGCGAGTCCTGCGCCGAAAGACACCGCGAATAACTGGGTAACCGTGAGCGCCCCCAGCCACCAGGCCACCGGCAGGCTGGCCAGCAGCAGTGTCCGTACGGCAAGCGAAACCACTATCAGCGGGCGGCGCCGGTGCCTGTCCACCAGCACGCCGATAGGCAGCGCGAACAGGAGCCAGGGAAGAAAGGTCATACCGGAAAGGACGGCAACCGTGGAGTTCGAGGCATCCAGTTCCGTCACCGCTATCACCGGCAGGGCCACGCTGGTTACGGCAGTGCCGAATATTCCGGCGGTTGAAGAGATCCACAGCCGTCGGAAATTCGCATTTCGCAGAACCAGGGGCTTCCTTGCCGCCTCCGTGTGGGACATTGCCACAGACTAGCCCAGCACCGGTTGAATAAAACGAGTCAACGTGCCGGAAAAGGAATATTGCACGAAAGCTTTGCCAAGAGTGCGGAAATCTTTGGCTGCTCCGCACGGCCGCGGGTTTTGTGCGGAAGTATGTGGACGGGTTGGCCGATAAGCCGGGTTTTGTACGCCCGGACCGTTACCGGACCGGGAGCGGCAATCATCCATCTAGGGCCGCCGTTGCCGGCTGCCTCAAGCGGCCTACCCGGACACATCGGGCGGGCAGCCCTCAAACGTGTCCTGTATGGCCTTGCTCCGGGTGGGGTTTACCTAGCCGTCCCGGTCACCCGGGACGCTGGTGGTCTCTTACACCGCCTTTTCACCCTTACCTGCTCAGGCTGCAAAGCAGCTTTAGCCGGCGGTTTCCTTTCTGTGGCACTGGCCTGCGGGTTTCCCCGAGTGGGCGTTACCCACCACCCTGCCCTGCGGAGCCCGGACTTTCCTCGGCGGCTGCGGTTTCCTCGAAGGAGTCCGCGCCGACGCGATTGCCTGGCCAACCCGTCCACAGTCAACTCTACCGTCCCGGAGGCGCTGCCCGGTCCGGACCTGCGCCGGCCGGCTCGCGTAGGATTAACCGGTGCTGATTCTGCTCCCGCCCTCCGAAGGAAAAACCCCTGCAGCGTCCGGGCCGCCCCTGGACCCGTCCCGGCTGCATTTCCCCTTGCTTTCCGAGCCCCGCTCGCTGGTACTCAAGGCCCTGGCCGAAGCCAGCGGCTCCGAAAATGCCCTGGCTGTCTTGGGGGTGGGGGCAACCCTGGCCCCGGAAGTACGGCGCAATACCGCCTTGGACACCGAGCCCTGCGCACCCGCGCACCGGGTCTACACGGGTGTGTTGTACGACGCGCTGGGCTACGCCTCGCTCCCGCCGGCGGTGCAGCGGCGTGCAGACGATGCCGTGCTGGTGATGTCCGCCCTGTGGGGTGCCCTCGGCTTTGCGGATCCGATTCCGGCCTACCGGCTCTCGATGTCAGTGCGGCTTCCCGAGACCGGGCGCCTTGCCGCCTTCTGGAAGCAGCACCTGACCGGTCCGCTGGACGAGTACGCCGGGGATTCACTGGTGGTGGACTGCCGCTCCAGCACCTATGCGGCGGCTTGGGCGCCGGATCCGCAGCGCACGGCGGCGGTTAACGTATTTACCGTCCGCGACGGCCAACGCAAAGTGGTTTCGCACTTCGCCAAGCACACCCGCGGCGAGCTGGCCCGCCATCTGCTCCTGCGCACCGGCACGGAGCCGGCGACGCCGCAGGACCTGCTGGCTGCTGCACAGGAAAAGTGGGAGGCCGAGCTGGTGGCCCCGGCAGGCCGGAAGCCGTACCAGCTCAACCTCATCCTGGCCGGATAGCGCCCTACCCGGCCACCAGTTCCACTTCGAAACCCTCTTCGTTTTCCAGGTACGCGGCGCAGTGCTCCGCTCCCCCGGCGTGGGGATGCCGGTCCGCGAACATCAGGGTCCAGCCGTGGCTGGCCGCACGCCGTGCCAGGAGTTCGACGTCGGCCTCCGAACCGGCGCAGAACGCGAGGTGGTTCAGTCCGGGCCGCTTCCGGGAATAGGGACCGCGTTCGACGTCGGGGCCTTCCTCGAGCACGATGTAGCCCTCGGCGCCCTGCCAGCTCGCACCGGTGGTCCAGGTGTCCTTCCGGACGTAGCCCACCCGTTCCAGCAGCCAGCCCAGCGACTTTTCCGCCGCAGCGAAGTCGTTGACCCAGATCTCCGTGTGATGCAGCCGTCCCGTGGGGGCGGCCGCAGGAGCAGGAGACGACGCCGCTTCGAGTACCGCCGCGGCGGCGGCTGCCTTGGTATCCGCACCGGCGCGCGGCTTCCACGGAATGCCGGCCGTGCCTGCGTCCATTGCCTCATTGGACAACCGGTCCGCGTCCTTGTTCAGTTCCCGCGGAATCCACTGGTATTTCACCCGCTGCGGATTGACGATGGAACGTGCCTTCGCCGCAAGCTTCTGCATGTCGGCATGCTTGATCTTCCAGCGGCCGCTCATCTGCTCGACCACGAGCTTGGAATCCATCTTCGCCAGGATCCAGCAGTCCGGGTCGATGCTGTGCGCCAGCTCCAGGGCCGCGATAAGGCCTGAATACTCGGCAACGTTATTGGACACCCGGCCCACGTATTCGGCTTTTTCAGCCAGGATGCGGCCGGTGTCAGGATCGCGGACCAGCGCACCGTAACCGGCAATACCCGGATTGCCCCGCGACCCCCCGTCGGCTTCCACGATCAGGGTCCGCCGGGAGCTGCCGGCGGAGGCGCGGCGGGGTTCCTCGCCGGAGTCAGGCTCCGGGTCAAACAATGTCACCGCTTAGCTGCCCCACTCGGCAGAGCGGACCAGGATGCAGCCCGAATCCGGGCAGAACACAATCTCGTCTTCGGCAGCCTTGCGGATGTCAGCAAGGTCACCGGGGCTCAGCTGCATGCCCGAGCCCTCGGAGGTGCCGTGGAAGAGCCGCGCGGCGCCGATGCCGTGCTTTGACAAGGTCTTTTCGTAGACGGCAAGCAGCGCAGTATCGAAGCTGTCGGCCAGCTCTGCACGGCGGGCTTCGGCGTCGGAGCTGTCGGCAGCAATGACGGCGAGTTCGGCGTCGCGCTTCTCCTCCAGTTCCCGGCGCTTCCCGTGCAGGGATGTCAGTGCTTCACCGGCTTCGGCTTCGCGGGTGCGGGCAGCCTCAAGCCGTTCCATCACGTCGAGTTCGACGTCTTCAAGGTCGGACCGGCGGCGTTCGAGGGAAACGATTTCCGCCTGCAGCGCCGTGAGCTCCTTGGAGCCGCCCTTGCCGCTGTCCAGGTGCTGCTGGTCACGGGCCATCCGTGCGACAACGGATGCTACGTCCGCTTCGGCGCGGGTGAGCTCACGTTCGATGTCGGCCACTTCCGTGCCGGCTGCGACGCGTGCGCTTTCAGCTGCGGCGACGGCACCGGCCAGGGACGCGATCTCGGGATTGTTGCTAACGTTGCGGGCCTGATTGCGCAGGGACTTGATCCTGCTGTCCAGGGCCTGCAGATCCAGCAGCCTCAGCTGCTCCGCGGGCGATGCTTTTGCCACCGGTTACCTCCGTGTATATCCGGGCCTGCCTGGCCCGGCTCTCCTAAGCCTATGCCACCGCCGGGGATCACTTCAGCCTACGGCGTCAGCACGAAGTCCCACGGATCCGTGTTCACGCCGCTGACGCGCACGTCAGCGGCGAAGCCCTGGTCCGTCAGGACGTTTTCGAGGGCGTTCGCGGCCGGCGTCAGCCACAGCCATTCGCTGCCGAAGTGGGAGACGTCCATGAGGTACGGACGGCCGTTTCCGGCAGAGGCACGCTCCCGCAGCTCCGACGCCGGATGGTGGCGCAGGTCCGCGGTGACGTAGACGTCGGCACGCTGGGCCCGGACGGCGTCGAACAGGCTGTCGCCGGCTCCGCCGCAGACGGCTACCCGGCGGACCATGCCCTGCGGGTCGCCCGCCACGCGGACGCCGCCGGCGACGGCGGGCAGGAGGCTGAAGACGCGCTCGGCGAAGTCCGCAAGCGACAGCATCTCGGGAAGATCCCCGACCCGGCCGATTCCCTCTTCGGGCAGGCCTTCCGCGGCGGGAACCAGCGGGCTGACGTTCCGGAGCCCGAAGGCATCTGCGAGCACGTCGGACACGCCGCCGACGGCGCTGTCGCCGTTGGTATGCACCGTCAACAGTGCGCAGCCGCCCTCGATCAGCCGGTGCACGACGTCGCCCTTGAACGAATTGGCAGCTACGGAGTTCACCGGTTTCAGCAGCAGGGGGTGATGGGTGACGAGCAGATCCGCTCCCCATTCAAGGGCCTCGTCGATGACCTCACGGGTGGGATCAACCGCGAACAGGATCCGCCGGACCTCCCGGTCGCCGCGGCCTGCAACCAGGCCGGGCGCGTCCCAGTCCTCGGCCAGTGATTCGGGCCAGAGCTCTTCGGCTGCCAGGAGTACGTCGCCAAGGGTGGGTGTGTCGCTGCCGCCGGTGGCCTGGTCAGGTTCAGTGTCCGCGCCGGCGCGCTCGTGGGGGTGATCCGCTTCCATGACTTTAGTTCTACCCGCTGCCGTTGCCGTGCTCAATTCCGCCGCGCCTGCCGTGACGGAACGAACACCGCCGCACCCGGTTACCGGACATCGGGAATCAAAGCGGGACCTGATGCCTTGTTAAGGGCATGAAGACGTATGTATTAGGCGGAGGCTGCTTTTGGTGCCTCGATGCTCTTTACCGCAAGGTCCGCGGCGTAACCGACGTAGTTTCCGGCTACACAGGGGGCGCGGTGGACAACCCGGACTATGACAGCGTGAGCGCCGGGATCACCGGACACGCAGAAGTAGTGGCCGTGACCTTTGACGAGGACATGATCCCTCCGGAAGTCATCCTGGACATGTTCTTTTCGCAGCATGACCCCACCACCCTGAACCGACAGGGCTACGACGTCGGCACCCAGTACCGGTCCTCGATGTTCTACCGGGACGAGGATCAGCGCAAGGAATTCGAAGCTGCGCTTGAGCGTGCCCGGGAGAACTGGAAGGACCCGATCGTCACCGAGATCGTGCCCCTTCCCCGGTTCTACCCGGCGGAGGATTTCCACCAGGACTTCTACGCCAAGCACCCCGGCCAGGGTTACTGTCAGGTGATCATTAATCCGAAGCTGGCCAAGGCCCGCAAGTATTACTCCGAATGGCTTCAGGACTAAGGCTGTCCGGCCGCGCCGATAGGCTGGAACGGGCATAACTGAGTCCGGCTTTGTTGAGTCCGGCTTTTTGAAGGAACGTTGAAGGAATAGAGGAAACCATGGCTCGTATTTATGACGATGTAACCCAGCTCGTAGGCGGTACCCCGCTGGTCCGCCTGAACCGGCTCGCCGAGGGGCTTCCCGCCCAGGTGGCGGTGAAGCTGGAGTTCTACAACCCGGCCAACAGCGTCAAGGACCGGATCGGCGTGGCCATCGTCGACGCCGCCGAGAAGGCGGGCGCGCTTCAGCCCGGCGGCACCATCGTGGAGGGCACCTCCGGCAATACCGGTATCGCCCTGGCCATGGTGGGCGCTGCCCGCGGCTACAAGGTGATCCTCACCATGCCCGAAACCATGTCCACGGAGCGCCGCGTCATGCTCCGTGCCTACGGTGCGGAGATTGTCCTCACCCCCGGCGCCGAGGGCATGCGCGGAGCAGTGGACAAGGCCAAGGAAATCGTGGCCACCACCGAAAACGCCATCTGGGCGCAGCAGTTCGCCAATGAAGCGAACCCGGCCGTACACCGCGCCACCACCGCCGAGGAAATCTGGGCCGACACCGATGGAAAGGTGGACATCTTCGTGGCCGGCATCGGCACCGGCGGCACCATCACCGGCGTCGGGCAGGTCCTGAAGGAACGCAAGCCGGACGTGAAGATTGTGGCGGTAGAGCCCAAGGACTCCGCCATCCTCAACGGCGGATCCCCCGGCCCCCACAAGATCCAGGGCATCGGTGCCAACTTCGTCCCCGAGATCCTGGACACCACCGTCTATGACGAGGTCTTTGACGCCTCCATCGAGGATTCCGTAGCCACGGCCCGCGCACTGGGCACCCAGGAGGGCATCCTCGGCGGTATCTCCTCCGGTGCCATCGTCTGGGCTGCGCTGGAACTCGCCAAGCGCGAAGAGAACGCCGGTAAGCTGATTGTTGCCACCGTCTGCGACTTCGGAGAACGTTACATCTCTACGGTCCTGTACGACGACATCCGCGGTTAGTCCGCGTTCCGTCCCTGCGGGGCGGATCATCCGAGCAGAAAGTTCTCTGTGAGTCTGTTAGCCCGACTGCGCGAAGACCTCGACGCCGCCGCATCACACGATCCGGCGGCCAGAGGCTCGCTCGAAAACCTCGTTGTCTACTCCGGCCTGCATGCCATCTGGATGCACCGGCTGACGCACCGTATGTGGGCCCGGCCCCCGCTGCGGTTCCCGGCGCGCGTGCTCTCGCAGGTGACCCGTTTTGCCACCGGCATCGAGATCCACCCCGGAGCGACCATCGGCCGCCGGTTCTTTATCGACCACGGCATGGGGGTGGTCATCGGCGAGACAGCGGAGATCGGCAATGACGTCATGCTTTACCACGGGGTGACCCTGGGCGGCCGTTCGCTGGCCAAGGTCAAGCGCCACCCGACCATCTGCGACGGGGTCACCGTAGGTGCGGGAGCGAAGATCCTGGGGCCGGTGACCATTGGTGCGAACAGCGCGGTGGGAGCCAACGCCGTGGTGGTCAAGGATGCCCCGGCGGATTCGATCATCACCGGCATCCCGGCCAAGTGGCGGCATCGGGACACCAAGATGACCCAGCCCGCTGTGGACCCGGCCGAGTACATCGATCCGGCCATTTACATCTAGCCGGAACAGCACGCTAAAAAGGTCCGCAGCTTCCGCTGCGGACCTTTTTAGTACCCTTTGGGTTCCTTAGTGGGTGTCCACTGCCTCGACCTCGGCGCGGTCTTCGCCCCACATGGTGTGGAAGGTTCCTTCGGCGTCGACCCGGTGGTAGGTGTGTGCACCGAACAGGTCCCGCAGGCCCTGCGTCAGTGCCGCCGGAAGCCGCTTGCGGCGCAGGCCGTCGTAGTAGGCCAGCGAGGAGGAGAACACCGGCACGGGAATGCCCAGCTGCACGGCGACGGAGACCACGCGGCGCCAGGCCGGAACGGCGGCGGCGATCGACTCCGCGAACGCCGGGGCGAACAGCAGGTTCGCGGGAGCTTCGCTGCCGGCGTAGGCCTTCATGATGTCATCCAGCAGTTCCGCGCGGATGATGCAGCCGGCACGCCAGAGCGAGGCGATCTCGTCCAGCTTCAGTTCCCAGCCGTATTCCCTGGCTGCAGCGTTGAGCATGTCGATGCCCTGCGCGTAGCTGACCAGCTTGGAGGCGTAGAGGGCCTGCCGCACGTCGTCGACGAACGTATCCGGAAGCTCGACGGCGGCTTCCTCGCCCTGGAGAGTGTGCTGTGCAACTTCGCGCTGTCCGCGCTGGGAGGACAGTGCGCGGGCGAAGACCGACTCTGCGATGGCGGAAACCGGGGAACCCAGATCCAGGCCGGAGACGACCGTCCAGCGTCCGGTGCCTTTCTGCCCGGCGGAGTCCACCACTACGTCCACGAACGGTTTCCCGGTCCGGGCGTCCACGTGGCCCAGGACCTCCGCGGTGATTTCGATCAGGAAGGAGCTGAGCTGGCCGGTGTTCCACTCGTTGAAGATCCTGGCCTGCTCGGCCGGTTCAATGCCGGCAGCGGAGCGCAGCAGGTCGTAGGCCTCGCCGATCACCTGCATGTCCGCGTATTCGATGCCGTTGTGCACCATCTTCACAAAGTGGCCGGCCCCGTCGGTGCCGATCCAGGTGCAGCAGGGCTCGCCGTCGTACTTCGCGGCGATCTTCTCCAGCATCGGGCCCAGGGAATCGTAGGACTCGCGGGAACCGCCGGGCATGATGGAGGGGCCCAGGAGGGCTCCCTCTTCACCCCCGGAGACGCCGACGCCGACAAAGTGCAGGTCCTTCTCAGCCAGGGCGGCCTCGCGGCGGCGGGTGTCCTCGAAATGCGAGTTGCCGCCGTCGATCACGATGTCGCCCGGCTCCAGCAGCGGAACCAGCTGGCCGATCACCGAATCCACCGGCGCTCCGGCCTTGACCATGATCAGAACGCGGCGCGGTTTCTCCAGTGAGTCAACCAGTTCCTGCAGCGTCTCGGTGCGGATGAACTCCCCCTCATCGCCGTGGGCGGAAAGCAGGGCATCCGTTTTCTCGATGGAACGGTTGTGCAGGGCCACCGTGTAACCGTTGCGGGCGAGATTGCGGGCGAGGTTTGCACCCATGACGGCAAGGCCGGTTACACCAATTTGTGCACTCAAGTTCTCTCCAAGGATGGTTCGGGTGCCCGGCGGGCACGGGGACGGCACATGATCATTGCGCCGTGTTCACGCTCCAGCCTATGCTTCTTCGGCGTCCCGCCGCCACAGGGGCCCCGGCCGCGGGATCAGGCCCCGGCTTCGTAGCCGTTGATCACCGAGGCAACGCCTTCGACAATCCCGATCCCTTCCTCGAGCGTGGAGTTCCGGGAACTGAGCACAACAATGCTGTAGTCGCTCCCCCCGGTCCGGACGAACCCGGCGCTGCCCACGTTCCACACGGCGTCGTCGTCCTGCAGCCAGCCGTTCTTCAACGCCACCTCGGCATCGGGCGCCTGCACCCCCGCATTGATCCCCCAGTTCTGCTCCGGGCAGACGTTTTCCATGAGTCCGACGGCGAACGCCAACAGGTCCGGGTCCAGCCAGTCGGCCCCGCAGGCCACCGTCCGGGCAATGCGCAACTGGTCCCCTGCAGTGGTTTCGCCGGCTCCCCAGACTTCACCGGCTTCCGTATCCTCCACCCCGATGAGCTCATAGGTGCGGTTCAGTTCCTCCCGGCCCCCAAGCCGGCCGTACAACTCGGTGGTGGCTTCATTGTCGCTGTATTCGATCATCAGGGTTGCCAGGTATTCTTCCTTCGCCGTGAAGCTGCGCTGCTCTTCGGTGGCCTGGCGGACCAGGGTCAGGAGGATGGGAACCTTCACCAGGCTTGCCTCGAGGTACCGTCCGTCCGGGTTTTCGATCCAGGACTTCCCGGTGCGGTTGTCCTGGAGGGCCACGGAGAAATCGTCCCGCCTGTCCCCGGCCATCACGTCCAGGGCGGCTGCAATCGCTTCCGGTGCCCCTGTGTCCGCGGTGCTGGCGGTGCCTTGCTCTGCGGTTGGTGGTACCAGCGGAGCGTCGCCCGGCGCCGAGCAGCCGCCCAGCAGGATCATTACGGCAAGCGCTGCGCCAACGCGCTTCCGCGCCTGGAATTCCTTTGCCATCAACCCCACTCGTTTCGTACGTCTGTGCGGTTAAACCAAAAGCCGCCGTTGCCTTCCACATCTGCGGAAAGTAACGGCGGCTTCTCTGGTGGGTCCTACCGGGATCGAACCGATGACATCCACGGTGTAAACGTGGCGCTCTACCAGCTGAGCTAAAGACCCAAGACATGTTGCCCGGCCGTCAGAAACTTCTCCGCAGGCCCTGCATCACGAGGAACTACATTACCGTAAGACCGCACCGGATGCCTAATCGGCGCCGTTCTGCGCTTCGGCCGGCAGGTCCGGGAGGTTTTCGGCCAGCCAGGTCAAGGCCGTGCTGACTCCCATATCGATTTTCAGGGTGGCCAGCGGATCCCCCCGTGTGGACCCACGGTTGATGATGACCACCGGTTTGCCGGCCTTGGCCGCGTACCGGACAAAGCGCAGCCCGCTCATCACGGTCAGTGAGGAACCCGCCACCAGCAGGGCACCGGCGTCGTCCACCACAGAGAAGGCCCGGGCCACTCGGTCCTTGGGAACGTTCTCGCCGAAGTACACGAAGTCGGGCTTCAGCATTCCGCCGCAGACGGGACAGTCCGCAACGACGAAGTTCTCGGTATCGGCGATATCCGCGTCGGCATCCGGGGCGATCCCGCCGTCGAGCCGCACCTGCTCCAGATAGCCGGGGTTCAGCTCCTGCAGCAGCCCGGCAACTTCGGAACGGGAAAAGCCCGAACGGCAGTTCAGGCAGACCACACGGTCGTAACGCCCGTGCAGGTCGATGACGTTGACGCTGCCGGCGTCCGTGTGGAGCCGGTCCACGTTCTGGGTGATCAGGCCCGAGAGCAGTCCCCGCCGTTCCAGGACCACCGCGGCCCCATGGCCGGGGTTGGGCACCGCATGGCGCAGATGGTGCCAGCCAATGTGGTTGCGGGCCCAATACCGGCGGCGGAGGTCCGGATCACCGACAAACTGCTGGTAGGTCAGCGGATTCCGCGGGGGCGCGTCGGGCCCGCGGTAGTCCGGGATGCCGGAATCCGTGCTCAGCCCGGCACCGGTCAGCAGCGCCAGCCGCTGCCCGCCCAGATAGCCGACGGCGCGCTCGAGGAGCCGCAGCTCCGCCTCGGTGGGCGGCGGAACGGATTCGAGGGCATGGCCGCTGGCGAAACCCGTGAGGCCGAGGCCCGGGCGGGAGTCCTTCGGCTGCTGTTCGCTCACAGTGCCTCCAAAGCAGTACGGTACTGCTCGAGCGGACGCGCTGCGCCCGGGTCGGAACGGATGCATGCGCGGAGGGCGCCTTCCCCGTCCATCACAAAGCTGGCGCGTTCCGCCAGCCCCCTGCGTGCGTCAAAAGCCCCAAAAGCCCGCGCCGTCTCGCCGTGCGGCCAGAAATCGGAAAGCAGGTCGAAGCCGAAGCCTTCCTGCTCGGCCCAGGCACGCAGGGTGTACTTCGAGTCACAGGAAGCTGCCAGCAGGCGCACGCCGGCGTCGTCGAAAAGGGCACGTTCGGACTGCAGCTCCGCGAGCTCGCCCCGGCACACCTGGGAGAACGCGAACGGGAAAAAGACCAGCACGACGCCGGATCCCCGGAGACCGTCCAGCCGGACCTCTTCGCCGAACTGGTTGGGAAGGCAGAAGTCCGGTACCGCAGCACCTGCCGTGAGCAGGTGCGCAGTCACTTCTTGCGTCGGCTCACCAGGCGTGTGGCAGCCCAGTCATCGGTGACGCCCGGGGAAGTGGTGACGTGCAGTCCCGCTGTGGGTGCTGCTTCCTCGATGTCGGCCGGAGGAACGTAGCCCTCGCGCCCGGACTTCGGAGTCAGAACCCAGACCACGCCGCCGTCGTCGAGCGTGGTCAGGGAATCGACCAGCGCGTCCACGAGGTCGCCGTCGTCGGCGCGCCACCAGAGGATGACGCCGTCCACAACATCGTGGTCGTCTTCAGTGAGCAACTCGCCGCCGATGAGGTCCTCTAGGTCCTCACGGAAGTCGAAGTCCACATCCTCGTCGTAGCCGTACTCCTGAACCAGGTCCCCGTCCTTGAAACCCAATCTGCTCGCCACGTTTTCTTCAGTGACGGCTTCGGCCTCGCTCACTTCACTCCTCCTGGTTGACTGCATAAATACAAGGGAATCACACATTTGCCTGATCTGCGCTGTCTCCGACTCAACGAAACACCTAAAACCCGCAGGCTTCAAGGGTTTGGGGGTCTACGCCGTCAGCGATGAGTGCCGGGCAGGCTACGCAACTACGGCCGCTCGGGACTAGAGTGGATAAAAAGGGGCGCCGAGGCGCGCATACGCGCAAGCGAAGATCCGGCGGACACCGGCCGGATACCACAGAAAGAATGTCGCAGACACAATCTGTACATGAGAGAGGTTGGCCGTGGCCGCAGAAGACACAACGGACATCCTGAGCGGGTTAACCAACCAGCTGCCGGACCGTGATCCCGAGGAAACCGCAGAATGGATCGAATCGCTCGACGAGCTGATCCGTTCGCAGGGCACTGAACGCGCGCAGTACATAATGCGTTCACTGCTCCAGCGCGCCGGTTCCCAGAGCGTGGGCGTGCCGATGGTAACCACCACCGACTACGTCAACACCATCCCGGTTGATCAGGAACCCGAATTCCCCGGTGACGAGGAAATCGAACGGCGATACCGCGCCTGGCTGCGTTGGAACGCCGCCATCATGGTGCACCGGGCCCAGCGCCCGGGCATCGGCGTCGGCGGCCATATTTCAACGTACGCCGGAGCAGCGACCCTGTACGAAGTGGGCATGAACCACTTCTTCCGGGGCAAGGACCACCCGGGCGGCGGAGACCAGATTTACTTCCAGGGTCACGCCTCCCCCGGCATGTATGCCCGCGCCTTCCTCGAAGGCCGCCTGTCCGAAGAGGACATGGACGGCTTCCGCCAGGAGAAGTCCCGCGAGGGGCATGCACTGTCCTCCTACCCGCATCCGCGCAGCATGCCGGACTTCTGGGAATTCCCGACGGTTTCCATGGGCATTGGTCCCATGAACGCCATCTACCAGGCACAGTCCAACCGCTACCTGCAGAACCGCGGCATCAAGGACACTTCCGAGCAGCATGTTTGGGCGTTCCTTGGCGACGGAGAAATGGACGAGCCCGAATCGCGCGGCCTGCTCCAGCTCGCCGCCAATGACAAGCTCGACAACCTGACCTTCGTGATCAACTGCAACCTGCAGCGCCTCGACGGCCCGGTCCGCGGCAACGGCAAGATCATGCAGGAACTGGAAGCCTTCTTCCGAGGCGCAGGCTGGAATGTCATCAAGGTTGTCTGGGGCCGCGAGTGGGATGACCTGCTCCAGCGCGACAAGGACGGCTCGCTGGTGGACATCATGAATGCCACCCCCGACGGCGACTACCAGACCTACAAGGCCGAGTCCGGCGGATTTGTGCGCGACCACTTCTTCGGCAAGACCCCGGAGACCAAGGAACTCGTTGCCAACCTGACCGACGAGGAAATCTGGAACCTCAAGCGCGGCGGCCACGACTACCGCAAGGTTTACGCCGCGTACAAGGCCGCCACGGAATTCAAGGGCGCGCCGACGGTCATCCTGGCCCACACGGTCAAGGGCTACGGCCTGGGCACGCACTTCGAGGGCCGCAACGCGACCCACCAGATGAAGAAGCTCACCCTCGACGACCTGAAGGCCTTCCGCGACCACCTGCGGATCCCGATCAGCGACGAGCAGCTCGAAGCCGACCCGTACCAGCCGCCGTACTACAACCCGGGAGCGGATGCCCCCGAGATCAAGTACATGCTGGAACGCCGGCGCGAACTGGGCGGCAACGTCCCGGAACGCCGGGTAAAGCACGAACCCGTCCACCTTCCGGACGAGAAAGCCTACGAAGTAGCCAACCGGGGTTCCGGCAAGCAGCTGGCCGCCACGACCATGGCCTTCGTCCGCCTGCTCAAGGACCTGATGCGGGACAAGGAGTTCGGCAAGCGCATTGTGCCGATCATCCCCGACGAGGCCCGTACCTTCGGCATGGACTCGTTCTTCCCGACGGCAAAGATCTACAACCCCAAGGGGCAGAACTACCTGTCCGTGGACCGGGACCTCGTCCTGGCCTACAAGGAATCCCCGCAGGGCCAGATTGTGCACGTCGGCATCAACGAGGCCGGCTCGATTGCGGCGTTCACCGCGGCGGGCACGTCCTACGCCACGCACGGCGAGCCGCTGATCCCGGTCTACGTGTTCTACTCGATGTTCGGCTTCCAGCGCACCGCCGACTACATCTGGGCGGCTACCGACCAGATGGCACGCGGGTTCCTGATCTCGGCTACCGCCGGCCGCACCACCCTCACCGGTGAAGGCCTGCAGCACGCCGACGGCCACTCGCCGATCCTGGCCTCCACCAACCCCGCGGTGAAGACCTACGATCCGGCCTACGGCTACGAGATCGGACACATTGTCCGCCACGGCCTCGAGGAGATGTACGGCCCGGATTCCAAGGATCCGAACGTCATCTACAACCTCATGGTCTACAACGAGCCGATCCAGCAGCCCAAGGCCCCCGAGGACCTGGACGTGGAAGGCATCATCAAGGGCATCTACCTGCTCGCACCGGCAAAGATCGACGGACCCCGCACCCAGCTGCTGGCCTCCGGTGTTGCCGTGCCGTGGGCCCTGGAAGCCCAGAAGCTCCTTGCCGAGGACTGGGGTGTTTCGGCCGACGTCTGGTCCGTGACCTCCTGGAACGAACTTCGCCGCGACGGCCTCGCCGCCGAGGAGGAAGCCTTCCTGAACCCCGGCTCTGAGCCGCGGGTACCCTTCGTCACCCAGCAGCTGGCCGGTGCCACCGGCCCGATTGTTGCCTCCACGGACTACATGAAGGCCGTACCGGACCAGATCCGCCAGTTCCTGCCGAACGAATTCGCCACCCTCGGTGCCGACGACTTCGGTTTTGCGGACACGCGTGCAGCTGCTCGCCGGTACTTCAAGATCGACAGCCACTCGATGGTGGTGCGGGCATTGGAGATGCTCGCCCGCCGCGGTGAAGTCGACGCCAATGCCCCCAAGGAGGCAATCGAGAAGTACCACCTGCTGGACGTCAACGCCGGCACCAGCGGAAACGCCGGCGGCGACGCCTAGGTAATCCGCCGGTCCTCGAACTCGGGGAACATGAAAAGGAACCGCCGCATCTGCGGCGGTTCCTTTTCATTTGGCGGCCCCGTGTTGACCTGACTGGGAATCCATACGGATTTCGCGCAATCCCCGCCGTCCGGGCGTCCGCCAGCTGCTGCATTTCGGCGCGAGCGACGTGCTGCCCCTGAACGGCAGCGGGCAGGGCTAAAAGGACCGGGAACGCGGAACAGGACAGGCTGCCCTGGGACCGGCTTCGCTCCGGGAGGCACGCCGCTGGCCGCCCACGGGATTGTGGACCACACGGTGGCGGAACTGCCCGATGCCGCCGAGGAGGCACGCGAATTCTGCCGGCGGATGGCCCGGGCCGTGGAATACGAGCTGGCCTCGCTTCGCGCCGTTCCGCCGGACGAGCGGCTGGCACGGCGCACGGAGCGATTCCGGCGGCTGGGATCGGCGCTGTAGTCCCGCTGTCACTGCCCCCGCGCCGGCATGGGCAGTAACCGGGCGGCAGCCGGGAACGATGTGAAACCCAAGCTGCCTGCCTAGCCAACTTGTAGCCTTCACACAAAATAGCGGTTCACTCGTGCAGGCCGTAAGCTCGCAGGTATGCCAGTGCGTCCCAATACGTCCGCTGCCTCAGCGCCGCCGGAAGCAGACCAGCCCACCGTCGAGCGCCTGAAAGCGAATATCGGCAGGCTTTCGACTGCCACCCTGCAGCAGCTGGACATTTCCCTGCCGTGGTACCGGGGGCTGCGCCCGGACGAGCGCTCGGCACTGGGAATGGTTGCACAGAAGGGCATCGCGTCCTTCGTGAACTGGTACCAGCGTCCTGCCTCGCCCGCCTGGGTGCTCAGCGACGTCTTCGGCACCGCCCCTACCGAGCTCACCCGCTCGATCAGCCTGCAGAAGGCCCTCCAGCTGATCCGGGTGGTGGTCCAGGTGGTCGAGGACCGGGTGCCGGAGCTGGCCGGCAGCGAGGTCCAGTCCAAACTGCGCGAAGCGGTGCTGCGCTATTCGCGTGAAGTGGCCTTCGCCGCCGCCGATGTCTATGCCCGTGCGGCCGAAACCCGGGGTGCCTGGGACACCCGGCTGGAGGCCCTTGTGGTCGACGCCATCCTGCGCGGCGAGAGTTCGGACGCGCTGCGCTCCCGGATCGCCGCCGTCGGCTGGAGCTCCGCGGCACCGGTCACCGTCATGGTGGGCGGCTCTCCTGCCGAAGCCAATGCCACATTCGTGAATGAACTCCGCCGGGCCACGGGCCGGCTGGCCGAGGACACCCTCGTGGGGATCCAGGGCGAGCGGCTGATCCTGGTCCTGGGCGGCCTGGAGGACAAGGCCTTCTCCTACACCCGCCTGTCCGAACTCTTCGGTCCGGGACCGGTGGTGTACGGCCCGCCCGCACTCTCCCTTGTCGAGGCCGGCCCGTCCGCGCAGGCCGCGTTCGCCGGACTCACCGCCGCCCGCGCCTGGCCGGCTGCGCCACGCCCGGTGGCAGCTGACGACCTGTGGCCCGAGCGGGTGATGTCCGGGGATGACACCGCACGCAAGGCCCTGGTGGAAAGCATCTACACACCCCTGCTGGGTGCCTCCAACGGGCTGGCAGAGACCCTTAGCGCGTACCTCTCGCTGGGCCATTCCCTGGAGGCCACGGCACGTGAACTCTTCGTCCATGCCAATACGGTCCGCTACCGCCTGCGGCGCGTCTGCGATGTGACCGGATGGGACCCGATGCTGCCCCGCGAAGCGTTCGTACTGCAGACCGCGCTGGTGGTCGGACGCCTGGCACCGGCCGGAAAAGCCGCCCCCGAGAAGCCCGCCGTCCGCCTCTGAACCCTGCCCAGGCGCCGTCGTTGGCTTGTAGACTTCCTACAAAGGCGTCCGGGGAGCTTGGTCTACGCAAACACCCGGTCCCGTCCCCTATCTTTGGAAAGCTGTATACGTGCTTGCAATCGTCTGCCCCGGCCAGGGGTCCCAAACGCCAGGATTCCTCTCACCGTGGCTGGAACTGCCCGGCGTACGGGATCACCTTTCCGCGCTGAGCGACGTCGCCGGCTTGGACCTCATTGCCCACGGCACGGTCTCCGACGAGGAAACCATCAAGGACACCGCCGTCGCCCAGCCCCTGATCGTCGCCGCGGGCCTGATGGCCGCCCGGCTGCTGCTGGAGCCCTCTGCGCTGACATCCTCCACCGTCCTGGCCGGCCACTCGGTCGGCGAGATCACCGCCTCCGCCATCGCCGGTGCGCTGCCGGAAAACGACGCCCTGGTGTTTGTCCGGGAACGGGCCAACGCCATGGCACGCGCCGCAGCGGTTGAGCCCACGGGCATGAGCGCCATTCTGGGCGGGGATCCCGACGACGTGGCCGCCGTGCTGGAAGCCGCAGGGCTCACGGCGGCGAACGCCAACGGCGGCGGGCAGATCGTGGCGGCCGGGACACACAACCAGCTCGAGGTACTCACCGCAGCACCGCCGGCCAAGGCACGGGTTATTCCGTTGAAGGTCGCCGGGGCGTTCCACACCTCCCACATGGCCCCCGCCGTGACTGTCCTGGAAGCACTGCGTCCCTCCCTCACCCCGCAGGCGCCGCTGGCCACCCTGCTCTCTAACCGCGACGGCGCCGCAGTGGTGTCCGGTGACGCCAACCTTGACAGCCTCATCGCCCAGGTATCCCGCCCGGTACGGTGGGACCTCTGCATGGAGAACATGCTCGGCATGGGCGTGACCGGCCTGCTGGAACTGCCGCCGGCAGGAACCCTCACCGGACTGGCACGCCGCGGCATGAAGGGCATACCGACACTCGCCCTGAAATCCCCAGAAGATCTAACCGCTGCCCGGGAGTTCATCCGTGAGCATTCCGGAACGGCAGCAACAACCGGAGAAGGTAACGCGTGAGCACGCCCACCCTGAAGCAGTCCCCCGTCAACGAATTCAGCCGAATCCACGGCATCGGCGCCTTCCGCCCCGACGTCATTGTCAGCAACGACGACGTCTGCCAGTGGATCGATTCCTCCGATGAGTGGATCCGCCAGCGCACCGGCATCGTGACCCGGCACCGTGCGGACAAGGGCACGTCCGTGGTGGACATGGCAGAGGCTGCCGGACGCGAGGCGTTGAAGAACGCCGGCATCGAGGGATCCCAGCTCGGCGCCGTCATCGTCTCCACCGTGACCCACCCCTACGCGACGCCTTCCGCGGCCACCCAGATCACCGAGCGGCTGGGCGCGACGCCGGCACCGGCCTACGATGTTTCCGCCGCGTGCGCCGGGTACTGCTACGGCATTGCCCAGGCAGACGCGCTGGTCCGCTCCGGCGCCGCCACCTACGTGCTGGTCATCGGCGTGGAAAAGCTTTCGGACTTCATCGACAACACCGAACGCACCATCTCCTTCCTGCTCGGCGACGGTGCCGGCGCCGTCGTCGTCGGCCCCTCCGACACCCCCGGAATCGCGCCCTCCGTCTGGGGATCCGACGGCAGCAAGTCCGGTGCCATCGGCATGACCCACTCCATGCTGGATGTCCGGGAACTTTCCCTCGCCGCCGAGGCCGACGGCGGCATGAGCGCCGCGGACCTCTCCGACCGGGACACCAAGCTCTGGCCCACCCTGCGCCAGGACGGCCAGACGGTCTTCCGCTGGGCCGTATGGGAGATGGCCAAGGCTGCCCAGCAGGCGCTCGACGCCGCCGGGATCACCGCCGAGGATCTCTCCGCCTTCGTGCCCCACCAGGCCAACATGCGCATCATTGACGAGATGGCGAAGCAGTTGAAGCTGCCCGAGTCAGTCATCATTGCCCGCGACATTGCCGATGCGGGAAACACCTCGGCCGCGTCCATTCCGCTGGCCACCTACCGCCTGCTGCAGGAGCACCCCGAACTGAGCGGCAAGCTGTCGCTGCAGATCGGCTTCGGTGCCGGCCTTGTGTTCGGCGCGCAGGTAGTTGTCCTTCCCTAGCCCCAATTCCGCAGTGCCGGCGACGCCGGTGCAGCCCACAGAACCACACCGCTTCGGCGGTTGGAAAACCGGACCGGTCCCGTACCGGCACTACAAGAAAAGGAGCCAACATGGCTAGCAAAGAAGAAATCCTGGCCGGCCTCGCCGAGATCGTCAATGAAGAGACGGGTCTGGCCCCCGAGGCCGTTGAGCTGGACAAGTCCTTCACCGATGACCTGGACATCGACTCCATTTCCATGATGACCATCGTCGTCAACGCCGAAGAAAAGTTCGGCGTGCGCATCCCGGACGAAGAGGTCAAGAACCTGAAGACCGTCGGCGACGCCGTGGACTTCATCTCCAACGCCCAGGCATAACCTTCCGGCGGCCGCTGCCTGGCGGCGGCCGCCCGGTACTGCCGGAACCAGCACCTGCAACTGCTTCAAGAGAGTGAATCATGGCCCGCAAAGTAGTCATCACAGGCCTCGGAGCGACCACGCCCATCGGCGGGGACGTTCCAACCATGTGGAAGAACGCACTGCAGGGTGTCTCCGGCGCCCGTACCCTGGAAGACGAATGGGTGGAGAAGTACTCGCTGCCCGTGACCTTTGCAGCGCGGGCCACCACTCCCGCTTCGGAAGTCCTTTCCCGCGTCGAAGCCAAGCGGATGGACCCCTCCACGCAGTTCGCCGTCGTCGCGGCGCGCGAAGCCTGGGCCGATTCCGGCCTCGCAGACATTGACCACGACCGGCTTGCCGTCTCCTTCGCCACCGGTATCGGCGGCATCTGGACCCTGCTCGACGCCTGGGACACCCTGCGCGAAAAGGGACCGCGGCGGGTACTGCCCATGACCGTTCCGATGCTGATGCCCAACGGCCCGTCCGCCGCGGTCAGCCTCGACCTGGGTGCCCGCGCCGGCGCCCACACACCCGTCTCAGCCTGCGCCTCCGGAACCGAGGCCCTCCACCAGGGCCTGGACATGATCCGCTCCGGCAAAGCCGACATCGTCGTCGCCGGCGGCGCGGAAGCCTGCATTCACCCGATGCCCTTGGCATCCTTCGCCTCCATGCAGGCCCTGTCCAAGCGCAACGATGATCCCCAGCGTGCCTCCCGCCCCTATGACAAGGACCGCGACGGCTTCGTGATGGGTGAGGGCGCCGGTGCGCTGGTGCTCGAAAGCGAAGAGCACGCCCTGGCCCGCGGAGCACGGATTTACGCCGAACTTGCAGGCACGGCCGTCACCGCCGACGCGTACCACATCACCGCCCCGGACCCCGAGGGCCTCGGCGCCACCAGGGCCCTGAAGTCCGCTCTCTTTGATGCCCGGGCGCAGGCCGAGGACGTAGTCCACGTGAACGCGCACGCCACCTCCACCCCGGTGGGCGACAAGCCGGAATACACCGCGCTGAAGGCTGCCCTGGGCAGTGCCCTCGACGGAGTTGCCGTGTCAGCGACCAAGTCGCAGATGGGCCACCTGCTGGGTGCCTCCGGTGCAGTCGAAGCCGTCCTGACGGCTTTGGCGGTCTACGAGCGCCAGGCGCCGGCCACGATCAACCTGGAAAACCAGGATCCGGAGATTCCGCTCGACGTGGTGACCTCCAGCCGCCAGCTGCGCGGCGGAGACATCGTGGCGCTGAGCAATTCCTTCGGCTTCGGCGGGCACAACGCCGTCGCCGTGCTGCGCAGCCGCTAACCCGTTCGCTTACGACAACAGGCGTCCGTTCCCCGCGGGGAACGGACGCCTGTTGTGTTTGCTACGGAGTTTTTGAGGAGACTAGCCGACCTGGTGCAGCCAGCGCACCGGAGCGCCGTCGGCCGCGTGCCGGAACGGCTCCAGCTCTTCGTCCCAGGCCTCGCCCAGGGCGAGTGAGAGTTCGTGGTAGACCGCCGACGGATCGCCGGCACCGTTTTCATAGGCGTAACGGATGCGGTTCTCGGAAATCATGATGTTGCCGTGCACGTCGGTGGCGGCGTGGAAGATGCCCAGCTCAGGCGTGTGTGCCCAGCGGCTGCCGTCGGCTCCGGGGCTCTGTTCCTCCGTCACCTCGTACCGGAGGTGCGCCCAGCCGCGCAGCGCGGACGCGAGCAGGGAACCGGTGCCCTGCGGTCCGGTCCAGGCGATTTCGGCCCGTACCATTCCGGGCGCAGCCGGCTGAGGGGTCCACTGTAGATCCGTTCGCTTTTCCACGACGGATCCGATGGCCCACTCAATATGGGGGCACAACGCGGAAGGGGCAGAGTGCACAAACAGTACGCCGCGCGCCATCACAACAGACATTCCATCCTCCATAGCTGTAGGTACGTCTTCCCCAACGACCTGCTGCTGCATGGACGGATATCGAGCCGGATGTGACCGCTGTCCATCATTGTGCCGTAAGTTACGTCGATGCGCCAATGTATCCTTTTGAGCCTCTGCAGCACCGCAGGCTCGGCGGTGCTGCCGGAGTCGGGCGGCGGTCCCTGGGCGGCCGTCCCTTAGGCTCGCGGATGCGCCTGGCTGTAGCTCTGGCGCAGCCTGTCCACTGACACGTGTGTGTAGAGCTGCGTGGTGGCCAGCGACGAATGGCCCAGGATTTCCTGCACGGCACGCAGGTCGGCACCGCCGTCGAGCAGGTGGGTGGCCGCGGAGTGGCGCAGGGCGTGCGGCCCGGAGGCGGACGTGTCCGGCACGGCTTCCAAAAGCCCTGCCACCACGCTGCGGACCTGCCGCTGGTCCACCCGTCCGCCCCGCTTGCCCAGGAACAATGCCGGACCGCTGTCCCCGGTCGCCATCGACGGACGGCCGCGGCGCAGCCAGTCATCCACCGCGAGCGCAGCCGGCAGGCCGTAAGGCACCGTGCGTTCCTTGTTGCCCTTGCCCAGCACGGTGAGCGTCCGGCGGTCCGGATCGAGGTCGTCGACGTCCAGTCCGGCCAGCTCCCCCACCCGGATGCCCGTTGCGTAGAGCAGTTCGACCATCGCGCGGTCCCGCAGAGCCACGGGTTCGCCCTCGGCGGCAGCCGCCTGCAGGGTTTCGAACAGGTCATCGAGCTGGCTGCTGCGCAGCACGCCGGGAAGGGTCTTCTCCTTCTTCGGTGCTTTCAGCCGCAGGGCCGGGTTTTCGCTGATGAGTTCCTCGCGCAGGGCCCAGTTGGTGAAGCTGCGTGCCGTGGCGGCGCGGCGGGCCAGCGTGGAACGGGCCTGCCCGCCGGCACTGAGTTCGCCCAGCCAGCCGCGCAGGATGCCCAGGTCCAGTTCCTGGAGCGAGCCTGCTCCGGCGCCGAGGGCATAGTCGAGCAGCTTCGACACGTCCGACTCATAGGCACGGACCGTGTGCTCGGAGCGGCCACGCTCTGCCGTCAGGTAACGGCAGAAGCCCTCCAGCGCGGAACGGAATTCCGCCGGCCACGCAGTTCGCCCTGCTGCTCCCTTTGATGTCACCTCTTTACTGTTCTCTCTTTGCCGCCGCCGTTCAAGCAGGCACGCTGTCGGCACGCAGGCAGTTGCGCCGCAGGTGTTCTGTCTGCGGGGCCTGCTCGAGTTCCAGCAGGTACCGTTTCGCATCGACGCCGCCCGAGTATCCCGTCAACGCGCCGCGGGACCCCACCACGCGGTGGGTGGGCACCACCAGATTCAACGGGTTATGGGCCAATGCTGCTCCCACGCTTCGGGCCTTGGCCGCGTCACCCAGCAGGACCGCCAGCTGCTTGTAGCTTGCCGTCCTGCCGTAGGCGATGCCCGAGACCTGCTCCCATACCCTGCGCTGGAACTCGGTCCCCTGGGGATTGGTATCCACGCTGATGCAGCAGCGCCGGCCCTCGAAGTACTCCGTCAGTTGACGTTCGACATCCTCGAAGCCGTCTTCGGCCGCAATGCCGTACGGTGTCCCTGCCCCTGCCGGCGCAGCGGGCGGCCCCAGCCGGACCTTGGACAGGAGTCCGTCCATAGCGACGAGGGTGAGTACCCCTACCGGCGAGGTGACTATCTTGTGAGTGATCATGATGACGTCCTTCCTGGTTGTGCGGATAGTCGAAATGTCGATGCTGCTAACGCCGGCCGCGACGCCACTGGTCTCCTTCGGACCGTATGGCCAGTCCTTCCAATTCCAGCCGCGCCAGCCCGGCGCGCACCCCTTGCAGGGAAAGCCCCGCGACGGTAGCCAGTTTCTCGGTGGTCGTTCCGCTGCGCACCGGCAGCGCATCCAACAGCAGCAAATCCTCCACGGGCAGCCCGTCGTGATCTGCCCGGCGGCCTCCTGCCCGGCTGTCCCCTGCCCGGCTGTCCGGATCGCCCGGCTCTCCCGGCGGGACATCACGGAGCGGCCCGGCCAGCTCCACCACTTCCCGGGCATCGGTCACGCAGACTGCACTTCCGTCGCGCAGCAGCCGGTGGCATCCGGCAGAGTTGGCTGAGTACACGGAGCCCGGCACGGCACCGACTTCCCGCCCTAACCCGGCGGCATGGTGGGCAGTGTTCAGTGCTCCGGATCTCCAGCGGGCCTCCACCACCACGGTGACGGCGCTCAGCGCAGCGATGATCCGGTTCCGTTGCAGGAATCTCCACCGGGTGGGGGCAGATCCCGGCGGCACTTCGGACAGCAGCAGCCCGCGCTCCGCGACGGCGCGAAGCAGGTCCTCGTTGCCGGCCGGGTAGAACCGGTCCGCACCGCACGCCATGACCGCTAGCGTGGCCGGGGCATCAGCGGATGCAGCTGCGAGCGCGGCACGATGTGCCTGGGCATCGATTCCGTAGGCGCCTCCGGAGACAACGGTGTACCCGCGGTTGGCCAGCCCCGCTGCAAGGTCCCCCGCTATGGACAGCCCGTATCCGGTCGCGTCCCGGGAACCCACTACTGCCACGGTCCGGTCCAGTTCCGGCAGGCCCCGCTCCAGGTCTCCCCGTACCCAGAGACACAACGGCATTTCCTGCTGCAGGTGGCGCAATGACTCGGGCCAACGGGGATCCTCCGGCACAAGGAGTTCCCCACCCAGACGGCGGATCGCGTCCAGGTCCCGGTCCGGCGCAAGGTCCGCTACCCGCGGGGCCCACCTTTTCAGTCCCTCTGCCAGGGCGCTTCCCTGGCCGCTGCCCGGGGATGGAAAGCGTGACGTTTCGGCGGCGAGATCCGGAGGCGTGCCCGCCGCTCCGGTGGCGATCTGCAGCGCCTGGACCGGACCGGCGGCCGCCACGAGTGCCAGGCCCACGGTATCTGAAGGTTCGAACAGCCTGGACAACGCCGCCCGTGCGACCAGCACCTCGTCATTACTCATGCCGCCGCTCCCTGCCGGCGGAAAGCGAGGGCCTGCCCGACGTCGTCGGCGTCCGGGCTTCCGTGCCCGGCAAGATCGGCGACGGTCCAGGCCACCCGCAATACCCGGTCGTAGCCCCGGGCCGTCAGGAGCTGGCGGTCCATGGCCCGGTCCAGGGCCGACGTTGCTTTGCTCGGCGGCCGCAGGCTGTCCCGCAGCAAGGTGCCGGGAACTTCGGCATTGGTTTCGCATCCCAGCGGTTGAAGCCGCTCCCGTTGGAGCCGCCGCGCCTCCAGCACGCGTGCCGCCACCGTGGAGCTGGCCTCCGCAGGCTCTGCGGCGAAGTAGTCGACCAGGGAGACCCGCTGCACGGACAGCTGCAGGTCCACCCGATCCAGCAGCGGACCGGAGAGCCGGCTGAAGTACCGGCGCCGCTGTGTGGAGGTGCAGGTGCACTCGATTCCCTTGCCGGTTGCGAGTCCGCAGGGACAGGGATTGGCGGCAAGGACGAGCTGGAAGCGTGCCGGATACACGGCTGTACCCGCTGCCCGGTGCAGGACAAGCTCGCCGCTCTCAAGCGGTTGGCGCAAGCCGTCCAGGACCCGTCTCTCATACTCGGGCGCCTCATCGAGGAACAACACGCCGCGGTGGGCACGGGAGGCAGCGCCGGGTCGCGGGATTCCTGAACCGCCGCCGATTACCGCTGCCGTGGACGCGGTGTGGTGCGGACTTTCGAACGGCGGTCGACGGAGCAGCTGGCGGCAGGGGCGTCCCTGCCAGGCGAGGGAGTGAATGGCGGTGACTTCCATTGCCTGGTCATCGGAAAGGTTCGGCAGGATGCCGGGCAACCGCTCAGCCAGCATGGTCTTTCCGGCGCCCGGCGGCCCGGTCATCAACAGATGGTGTGCTCCTGCTGCAGCCACTTCGACGGCGAAGCGGGCCTCTGCCTGCCCCGCCACGTCCGCAAGGTCGGGAATCCGGGATTCAGCCGGGCACTCTTCGTGGTCGGGATCTTCGCCGGTACGGGCCACCGGCAGTGGAAAACTAAGCTGCTCGGCGTCGGCGCCGAGGTCGGCGGCCACCTCGGCCAGGCAGGAGTATCCCCGGACGCGGGCGGCAGGCACCAGTGCAGCTTCCTCTGCGTTCTCCGCCGCCACGGCAAAGTCCGTGTAGCCGGCGGCAACCGCGGCCATAACAGCCGGAAGTATGCCCCGGATCGGCCGAAGCCGGCTATCCAGCCCGAGTTCCGCCAGGAAGATGCAGCGGCCCGGGCTGCGCAGGACACCGCCGGCGCAGAGTGCAGCCACGGCTATGGCCAGGTCGAAGCCGGAGCCGTGCTTCGGTACATCCGCAGGCATCAGGTTGACCGTGATGCGGCGCCGGCTCAGCGGCAGCCCGGCGTTTTTTGCCGCCGACTTCACCCGGTCGCGCGCCTCATTAAGGGAGGCGTCCGGCAGCCCCAGCAGGATAAAGGACGGAAGGGACTGGCCGATGTCGGCTTCAATCTCGAC
This sequence comes from Arthrobacter sp. zg-Y844, assembly GCF_024385465.1. Taxonomy (GTDB): domain Bacteria; phylum Actinomycetota; class Actinomycetes; order Actinomycetales; family Micrococcaceae; genus Arthrobacter_B. Next base: position 58,607 of record NZ_JANFLS010000002.1, on the reverse strand, counting down.
GATCCTGCCCTGCAGGCCGACCAGCCCTACCCCGTAGGTCCGTCCGAGCCCCATCAGGAGATTCCCCGCAGGTGCTCCACGACGGGCGGATTGGCGCCGTCGTCGACAATCGAGACTGCGTCGATCCGGCGGTGGGTGAAGTAGCGGCTGTTGGCCCGGGCCCAGGCCCCTGCCAGCTGGTAGAGGCGGACGACCTTATCCTGCCCGATCGCTTCGAAGGGGTGTCCGAAGTCCAGCGAGGAGCGCGTTTTCACTTCGACCACCACCAGGGTGGCGCCGTCCACGGCGACCAGGTCGATCTCGCCCTCGGGACACCGCCAGTTCCGGTCGATGATGCGAAGCCCGGCGTCGGTCAGGTACCGCGCCGCCAGTTCTTCTCCGCGGCTTCCCAGGATGTCTTTGGCTTTCATGTCCACCACGTTGGCTCAAACCGGACGGACCGGGCACAGCAGGACACAGCCGTGTGGAGAAGGATTCCGCCGCCGTGCACCGGAACCTGAGTGTGGAGGAGCAGAAGGTCAGGCCAGTCCCCCGTTGGCGTAGACCACCTGGCCGTTGACCCAGCGACCCGGCCCGGCAAGGAAGGCAACGGTTTCGGCGATGTCTTCGGGCTGGCCCAGGCGCCCTGGCGGCGCCGCCTCGGCCAGCCGCTCGACGGTGGCCTCGTCCTTTCCGTCCAGGAACAACGCCGTCGCTGTCGGCCCGGGCGCCACCGCGTTGACCGTGATGTCCCGTCCCCGCAGTTCCCGCGCCAGGATCAGCGTCATCCCTTCCACTGCAGCTTTGCTGGCCACATAGGCGCCGTAGCCGGGGTATTGGGTGCGCCGGACGGTGGTCGAAAAGTTGATGATCGCTCCACCCGGACGGACCCGGCGGGCCGCCTGCTGCGAGACCACGAACGTTCCCCGGATATTCGTGTGGTGCATCCGGTCCAGGTCCGCCAGTTCCAGCTCGGCGATCGGGGCAAGGAGCATGATGCCTGCGGTATTGACGACCACGTCCAGGCCGCCGAACGCTGTCTCGACGGCGTCGAACGCGGCGGCCATCGCGGTCTCGTCCCCCACGTCTCCGCCCACGGCCAAGGCACGTCCGCCCTCGGCGGCAATGTCGGCAACAACACCGTCCGCTGTCGCCCGGTTCCGCGCGTAGTGCACACCCACCGAATAGCCGTTCAACGCGAGCCGTCGGACCACGGCCGCTCCGATCCCGCCGGATCCTCCGGTTACCAGGGCAACCCGTCCCGCAGTATCCATAACGCTCTCCTCGCTGGTCGTGGGCAGGACCTCGGCGTTTTCAACTTCCGGGATACACCAGCGATGCCATATCGCCAAGGGCAGATGAGACGCCCGACCGGAATTTGAGCGGGTCTTGTCGGGAAACTGCGTCATTCCGTAGGGGAACGCTGAGACGGCCCGGACAGGATAGCGACGCTAACGCCCATGTTCGACTCACAAAAAGGACATCATGCAAAACCGCAAGCGAAATACAACCGCTGTCGTGGCAGGATTTGCAGCCTTAGCGGGGCTGTCGATCGTCACCGGTGCACCGGCTTTGGCCACCGCCGCGCCGGCGACCGGGGACACTGTCCCAACCACGTCGCCGAGTGGGTCTCCCTCGGCGGAGGTTTCCGTGACGGAAACAGGAATCTACTTGTACCGGAAGGTAGACGCGCAGAAGCCGGCCGCCTGGGAGAACTCGGGAAAACAAACCTTCCTGGCCAAGCAGCCCGGACACCAGTGGTTCACCGATGTAACGTCCCTGGTCCCCTTGGTTCCATTCGAGGTATGCGGTCCCGGCTGGGCCGTCCAGCAAGACGTACTCGAGTTCGAAGGCACTTATGAGTGGCCGAAGAACCTCCTTTATCCCGAGCCCTTCCCCGGGAACCCGAAGCTAAAGGCCTCCCAGCATCAGGAGCTCGAGGAGGTGATGACGGTTCCCGATTGCGCTTCCACGCCGACGCCGACACCGACACCGACACCGGAGCCTACTAATCCCCCTCCCACGTCGACGCCGACGCCCACCCCCACGGACACCCCGTCCCAGAAGCCGACGCCGACCCCTACGGACACCCCGTCCAGGCCCCCGGCAGGTGCGGTCACGCCGACACCGGCAGCCACTCCGTCGGAAACCCCGGCAGGTTCGGTAACCCCGCCCGGTTCGAACAGCACCACTCCTGCCCCGGGCAGCACCCCGCCGGCCCCGGGCACCACGGACCCCGGGATCCAGGTTGCCGGCAACCCCAGCCCCCGCGTTCCCGATGCCGGGCTCGCCCACACGGGTGCCGGCGGAACGTGGCTTGCCGCGGCCGGCGCAGCCATTCTGGCTGTGGGAGCGGTACTGGTGGTCATTGCCCGCCGCAGGAAAGCCTAAGCCCAAAGGTGTACCCCGGATGCCGTCAGTGCCCGGGGTACACCACCGGCATCGGCTGCAGCGTCACGGATTCCAGCGGCAGGGAAGGCAGGGCGCCCGCAAACCCCCGCGCCAGGGAGATGTGCGGGCGCAGGGTCCCGGCATGCATGAAGTTCGGATTACCGGCCATGAAGGCCGCGGCGTCCCGAATGCCGGCGGCGCCGAGAAAACCAACCAGCTCGGCGTACAGGTCCCGATGCAGCAAGGCGAGTTCCGGCGTCGGCAGGTATTCCACTACCAAGGTCGAGCCGCGCGTACCGAACCCGGCAAACCCCGCCGGCTCCAGCCGGAAGGAAACCGCGGGCAGCAGCGCCTCGGTCCGGGCAACGTACCCGGCGAGCAGCTGCTCGTAGGCGGAACATGAAATACCGGTCTGGGCATTGACGGCCCGGTGCACGTCCAGCACCTTCCCGAAGTGGATCAGCGTCAGGTGCAGCTGCTGCCGCGGCACCAGCCGCGTGCCGGCCGGCAGCGACTGCTGCAGGGACAGCAGGTGTGCCAGTGACGGACCGTCGGGCTGCATTTGTGCGTACAGGCGGAGGTTGGCGTCGAAGCCGCGCCGGGACTCGGGCATGCCGCTAAGTCTAGGCCCGGATTACACCCGCTAGGCTGTCGGGATGGCTTTCGCGATCCCGCTGCTCAGCGACGACATCCTCCTGCTCCGTCCGCACGCCGCCGCCGACCTCGATGCTGTGTATGCACGCTGCATCGACCCCGTGTCGGTCCAGTGGACCACCATTCCGCTGGGCTACACGCCGGAGATGGCGCAGCAGTACCTGGCCGCCATCTCGGTGCCGCAGGAAAACGCCGTGTCCTGGGCGCTCGACGTCGGCGGCAGCTATGCAGGCACCATCGACCTGCGCTTCGAAGGTGCAGCCTCCGGTTCGCTGGGCTTCGTCACGTCGCCGGAATACCGGGGCCGCGGCCTGATGTCCCGCGCGGTCCGGCTGGCAGTGGGGCACGCCTTCGAGGACCTGGACTGGGACGTGGTCACATGGAAGGCGAATGCGGGAAACACCGGCAGCTATAAGACCGTCTGGCGCTGCGGTTTCCCGCCGCCGATCGCGGTGCCGTATCTGCTGAACCACCGCGGAACAATGGTTGAGGGATGGATTTCCAGCCTCGCCCGGAATGACCCAAGGAGCCCATCCGTCAGCTGGGCGAAGGCAGGGGCGGAAGCTACAGTTCGTCGGCCTTCGGCAGTGTGAGGTCGTCGTTGCGGGTCAATTCCTCCACGTTGACGTCCTTGAAGGTGATCACCCGCACGCTTTTGACGAACCGGGCGGACCGGTAGACGTCCCAGACCCACGCGTCCTGCAGCGTGAGGTCGAAGTAGATCTCGCCGTCGGCGGACCGGGCCTGCAGGTCCACGTGGTTGGCCAGGTAAAAGCGCCGCTCGGTTTCCACCACGTAGCTGAAGAGGCCTACGACGTCGCGGTACTCCCGGTACAGCTGGAGCTCCATGTCCGTTTCATAGTTCTCAAGGTCTTCGGCGCTCATGTTCCTATCATCCCCCAACTGTGCTCAAGTCGTCTTCCAGTTCCAGCAACGGTTCCCCCGGGCGGGGCTTGGAGCCCAGCCGCCAGGACATGCGGTGCAGCGGCGTTGGTCCGTGGACGTCGATGGCCGCGCGGTGCGACTCGGTGGCATAACCCTTGTTGATCTCCCACGAATAGTGCGGGTTCGAAGCGGCAAACTCTACCATCATGGCGTCGCGTTCCACCTTCGCCAGCACGCTGGCGGCGGCCACGCTCAGGCACTGCATGTCCGCCTTGATCCGGGTGTGCACGGGTGCGGTGCATCCCGGTGCCGGTTCATCCGGATCGTCGAACAGGCTGCCCTGCCGCTCGGGCGAGAGCCAGTTGTAGTTGCCGTCCAGGAGTACGACGTCGGGACGCAGGGTTGAGCACACCTGGTCCCAGGCGCGCGTTCCGGCCAGGCGAAGGGCGACGGTCAGCCCGTGCAGGTCGATCTCCGCCGCACTGGCATGGCCCACACCCCAGGCCAGGGCCCATTTCCTGATCTGCGGAACCAGCGCGTTCCGGTCCGCCACGGAAAGCAGCTTGCTGTCCCGCACTCCCTTGAGGGAGCGCACGGTAGCCAGGTCCACGGCCACCATCCCTACGGACACCGGTCCGGCCAGGGCGCCGCGGCCTACTTCGTCGCAGCCGGCCAGGATCCGGTGCCCGGAGGCAGCGAACGTGCGCTCATACCGAAGGGTCGGTGGCTTCGCCGTGGAACTCACTTGCTGCCGCTCGGTTCCGGGACATCCTCGAAGACTTCCGAATAGTCGTCAACCCCGCCGACGCGGTTCAGCGGCCAGGCCGTCACTACGGCCTTGCCCTCAATGTCCGCCACGTCTACGAAACCGCCGCCCTCACCGTATTGGTGTTCGCGGGAATCGGCAGAGGCATTGCGGTGGTCCCCCATCACCCAGACCTTGCCCTCGGGGACAACCACGTCAAAGGGGATGTCGGAGGGCGCGGCGCCGGGGTACAGGTAGGGCTCGTCCAAGGGTTCGCCGTTTACGGTGATCCTGCCGTTGGCATCGCAGCAGACCACATGGTCGCCTTCGGTGCCGATGACACGCTTGACCAGGTGCTGCTGGGACTCGTCAGGAAGCAGGCCAACAAAGGTCAGGCCCTCGCGGATCGGATTCGTTGCCTTCTCCGCGGTCTGCGGCAGCCAGCCCTTGGTGTCCTTGAAGACCACGACGTCGCCGCGGTTCAGGTCCATCGGTTCAGGGACCAGAAGGTTCACGAAAATCCGGTCGTTGATTTCCAGCGTCTCTTCCATGGACCCCGAGGGGATGTAAAACGCCCGGAAAAGGAAGGTCTTGATCAGGAAGGACAGCACCAGGGCTATCACCACGATCGTGAGGACTTCACGCAGCCAGGCGCCGAAACCGCGTTTCTTTTCCTTCGGTGCGGCCGAGTGCGCTGCGTGGTCCCGCTGCTCCCCGGAGCCGGGCGTCCCGTCAGGGGACTGGTCCGGTTGCTGCGACATTGCGTTTCCTCTTATTTCTCCGTGTTCCACTCGGCTCCTAAGGATAGCCGGTCAATATTGGTGCCGCGCTCGAGCGGCCAAAGAATTCGCTGGGCCTGTCCGATCACCCGTTCCGTGGAGATCAGGCCGCCGCCGGGAGCTCCCAGCAGGGACCGGGAATCCGCCGAAACGGACCGGTGGTCCCCCATCAGCCACAGCCTGCCTTCGGGAACGACGACGTCGAACCCGTGGTCGCTGGGAGCGTCTCCAGAGTAAACGTACGGCTCGTCCACGGGAGTTCCGTTGATGGTTATCCGCGGATCCCCGTCCGTGCAGCAGCTCACCCTGTCCCCCGCCACACCGATGACCCGTTTCACGTAAACGGTGTCGCTGCCGGCCAGCCCGACCCAGCGCCCCACGGTGACCGCGGCGTCGGCCACTGCCGGACGCCCGCTGTGCAGCGGCGCCAGCGAGCCCCGGCCGTCGAACACCACCACATCGCCGCGCCGGATGTCAGCCGAATCATAGGCGGTGCGGGAGACCAGGATCCGGTCACCGGGTTCCAGCAACGGCTGCATGGAATCCGAGGGGATGTAGAAAACGTCGAACAGGAACGCCCGCACGAGGGCGGCCAGGATCACGGCCGCGGCGAGAGCACATAGCACAAAACGCCAGCCCACAAACCGGGGCCGGCGTTTCGTGTGCTTCGCGGAGGGACCCCCGGAGGCGGATGCTGCAGTCAAGTAAGTTACTTGGCGGGACGGAAGTCGCGCTTTTCCTTGATCTTGGCTGCCTTGCCGCGCAGATCGCGCATGTAGTACAGCTTCGCGCGGCGGACGTCGCCCTTGGAGACAACCTCGAGCTTGTCGATGACCGGGGAGTGTACCGGGAAGGTACGCTCCACGCCGACGCCGAAGCTGACCTTGCGGACCGTGAAGGTCGCGCGGAGGCCGTCGCCCTGGCGCTTGAGCACGAAGCCCTGGAAGACCTGAACACGGGTGTTCTTGCCTTCGATGATGTTTACGTGAACCTTGACCGTGTCACCGGCGCGGAACTCGGGGATGTCCGTACGCAGGGAAGCTGCGTCAACAGAATCTAGGATGTGCATTGTTTATCACTCCTGGTGAACGCCACAGGTCATTCACTTTGGTAACGGCAGCAAGAATGCGCCCCCAAAATGCGGGCTGCACGGATGCTGTCGAAGTTAGTAGACCGGCAGGACCGAGGGTGGAATGCCGGTGTGTACGTATCTGTTGGCCGCGTCCCCCCTGTGGCAGGTACGGACCCAGATGACACAACTCCCCATTTTGCCATACGCATCCGAACGGCACCAATCCGGCGCTGCCGTCAGGCGGGCGGGCAGACCCTGCCGTCACGGATTTCGTAGCCCAGCGCCGCCAAAGTGGCCCGGTCGGCCTTGTCCAGCGAAGCGGCGTCGAGCTTTTCGATCAGATCGGGCCGGCGTGCCGCGGTGCGCCGCAGCTGTTCGTCCCGCCGGAACCGGGCGATCTTGCCGTGGTTGCCGCTGAGCAGGACCTCCGGGACGGCACGATCGCGCCAGGCCGAGGGCTTGGTATAGACCGGGTATTCCAGCAGCCCGTCCGAGTGGGATTCCTCGACAAGGGACTCGGGATTCCCGACGACGCCGGGCACCAGCCTGCCTACGGCCTCGACCATGGCCAGCACCGCGACCTCCCCGCCGTTGAGCACGTAGTCTCCGAGGCTGACGGGACGGACGTCAAAGCGTTCCCCGGCCCATTCCAGCACCCGCTCGTCGATTCCTTCGTAGCGGCCGCAGGCGAAGACGAGGTGCTTCTCCTCGGCCAGCTCGTAGGCCATGGCCTGCGTGAAGACTGCACCGGCCGGCGAGGGGACGATCAGGACCGGCCGCTCGTCGCCGTCGCCCGCAACCGCGTCCAGTGCGGCGGCCCAGGGCTCGGGCTTCATAACCATGCCCGCTCCCCCGCCGTAGGGGGTGTCATCCACGGTACGGTGCCGGTCTGTGGTGAACTCCCGCAGGTCATGCACGGCCAGGTCCAGCAGGCCTTCCTGCCGGGCCTTGCCGATCAGGGACAGCTCAAGGGCTGCCAGGTACTCCGGGAAAATACTGACGACGTCGATGCGCACTTACTGTCCGGCTTCCTTCGTGTCGGCCGGGGCTGCGTCCTTTTTGTCTTCGGGCTTATTCAGCTCGAAGAGCCCCTCCGGCGGAGTGAGCAGGACATAGCCGTCTTCGATATTCACTTCGGGGACAATGGCCTCGACGAACGGTACGAGGATTTCCTCGCCGCGGCCGTCCTCGACCACCAGCAGGTCCTGGACGGTGAGGGTGCGCAGGCCGCTGACGGTGCCGACGACGTCGTCGCCTACCCGTGCCTTCAGGCCCACCAGTTCGTGCTCGTACCAGCCCTCGTCGTCGTCGTCCTCGTCCACCGTTTCGGTGTCGATGAACAGCTTCACGCCGCGCAGTTCCTCTGCGCCGTTGCGGTCCGTGATTTCTTCGAAGCCCAGCAGCAGGATGTCCTTGTTCCAACGCGCACTGATCACCGTCAGCGGGCCCTTGGCGGCCGGCTCTACGGTGAGCTCGGTGCCCGGGACAAAGCGGTCCTCGGGTGCGTCGGTCAGCACCTGGACGGTCACTTCACCGCGGATGCCGTGCGGCTTGCCGATGCGTGCCACCTGTAACTGCATGGATTCTCCTCTATGGGGTTTTCGTCGCCTGGATTGGCCGGCGCCTGAAAAAAATCCGGCCCCTTCACCATTATCTGGTGTCGGGGCCGGATCCTGTGTACTGCTTTACTTCCGGTACTGCAGTGAAGAACTGTTCGCTTCCGCTGCGCCGTCGGTGATCATTTTCAGATCAGCGGCGCCGGTCCGTGTCCACTACGTCCACTCGGACCTGCTCACCGTCGGCAAGGGCTGCGATGACCGTGCGCAGTGCGCGTGCGGTCCGTCCCTGCCTGCCGATGACCCGGCCGAGGTCGTCCTGGTGAACCCGAACCTCGAGGGTTTCCCCACGGCGGTTGCTCTTGGCGGAAACCTTGACGTCCTCAGGACTGTCAACGATTCCGCGCACGAGGTGCTCCAGCGCTTCAGCGAGCAAGTTACTCTGCCTCAGCCTCGGTGGAGGCCTCGGGAGCCTCTTCCTTCTTGACCTTCGGGGTGATGGCCTCGGGGACAATCACGGACTTCTTTTCGGGAACCACGAAGGGCTCCTTCGGGGCCTTGGTACGCAGGGTACCTTCCTGGCCGTCGATGTTCTTGAACTTCTGCCAGTCACCGGTGATCTTCAGCAGTGCTGCGACCTGCTCGGTGGGCTGGGCGCCGACGCCGAGCCAGTACTGCGCACGGTCCGACTTGATGTCGATGTACGACGGCTCTTCGGTCGGACGGTAAAGTCCGATTTCTTCGATGGCACGGCCATCGCGCTTGGCACGGGAATCCATGACAACAACGCGGTAGTGTGCTGAGAACTTCTTGCCAAGGCGCTTAAGGCGAATCTTTACGGCCACTTTTGTGGTCACTCCTGATCTGAAATGGGGCGAACCCGTACTTCTGCTCCCGTGGGGCGGGCCATAACGTTGGGGTTCAAAAGGACAAGATGCATGCACGGAGAGAGGGCCCGCGCAGATCGAGTACCAGACCATTGTGCCAGATGACTTCATCTTTTGCGACTCGCGCGGCCGCAGCGGATATCAGCGGATTTTCAGCCGGCGGCAACACGCAGCCGGTTCCGCCACGGGTCCTCGAAACGCAGCTCGGCCCCGGTGGAGTGGCTGGAAATTCCGGCAACCCGAAGGCGGTCCGCAAGCCCGGCAACGTCGTCGGCGGTTGGAACGGTAATCAGCACCTCGCCCAGGCCCAGCGTGTCGCGGCGCGGTCCGGCGCCGCGGCTGTTCCAGACGTTCATCGCCATGTGGTGGTGGTAGCCGCCGGCGGAGACAAAGAGTGCCTGCCCGTGGAAACCGGCCGTCCGCTCAAAGCCGAGTGTATCGATGTAGAACGCGGCAGCGGTTTCCGTGTCGCCTACCTGCAGGTGAACGTGCCCGACGGCGGCATCGGCGGCCTGGAGTCCATCCAGTGCCGCTTCGGTGAGGTGCTCGCGGAAGTAGGCCTGCGGAGACAGCGGCAATGACGCCATCCGCACTTCCTTGCCGGTCTCCGTCCGGTCCCAGCCCCAGGTTTCGCGCGGCTTGTCATAGTAGAGCTCGATGCCGTTGCCTTCAGGATCGGTGAGGTAGAACGCCTCGCTGACGAGGTGGTCCGCGGAACCGGCAAAGGCCGACGGGTCATACCGGGCCGCGGAGGCAACGGTGGCAGCAAGGTCGGCCTGGGTTTCGAAGAGGACGGCGGTGTGGAACAGTCCTGCCTCGCCGCGGGTGGCCACCTGCAATCCGGGCGCCGGCGCCAGATGCACCACCGGGACGCTTCCCCGCCCCAGATACTGGCCGCCGTCAGCCTCCGCCACTACCTCCAGGCCGAGGGCACCGCGGTAGTAGGCAGAGACCTTTGCGAGGTCGCCCACCTTGAGCATGACCGTGCCCATGGCGAGATCGGCGGGCAGCAGGTCATTTACTTGAAGGTTCATGCAATGAGTTTACTTGAAGCTTCATCTAATCCCAAGTCTCCTGCCCAGGGCGAAGGCGGTGACAATGCAAGGGCCCATTGTCCGGTTCCTTGATGCCTGTTACCGTCGGCTCGGCAATCGGCCGCGGACAAATACAAATGGGGGAATCCGCATGCTGGGCGCAAAGCGACACAACCGGATACTCGCCGACTACGACATTGGGCTGGAACGGGGATGAGCCAGTCAACGGTCCAACGAAAGCGGAAACCGTCCGGCGGAAGCAGGAAACCGTCCGGCGGAAGAACAAAGCGCAGAGTGCTGGGGGTCGTCACCGGCATCGGCGTCGTGTTGGCGGGCTCGGCGTGGCCATGGTGGCCTTGAACCTGTTCGTCTTCTCCAATACCTACAATCCGTCGTCGTGGGATGATGACGTCCCGGTTCCGGAAGGGCTCCTCCCCCTCTCCTCTTCCGAGATCGACGAACTCGCCGTCCTTTCCTCCGTCCCCGGGGTTCTGTTCCTGCTCGCGATGTGCTTCATCTTCACCGGACGGGTCCTGCGCGGCCAAGTGAGCACGACGACCCCCAAAGGCCTGGAGGGCGGAACGGTCGTCTCCGTCAACACCTATCTCTCCCCACGGGCCCATCTGGCGTGGCTGGGTGCGGCGCTGGCCTTCTGGATCGTCCTTATTCCAGTTCCTGTCGTGCTGTCCCTTGGGGACGGCTGGCCGGAGACCGTCAGCGACGTGGTGCGGGACCAGGTCTGGGTCAATCTGGTGCTCTACGGCGGCCTCGCGGCGGCAATCGCCGGCACCCTTCTCGTCTCCCACCTCAAGAAACAGCACTATCTGGCGCTGGCTGCCGCCGATAACCTCCGGCTGGATGAGCCGCAGCGCGGAATCTGGCGCTGGCTCACGTTCCGCTGGCGCTTCGACCTGTGGCTCGGAGGACTCGGAGGAGCATTCGTCGGCGCCTCGCTGCCCGCCCTGGCCTACGACCACCCCGCTGCCCTGGTGATCCTCCTGGCCATCGGCGCCGTGCCCATGGTCCTCGGGGTGCTGCTGGCACGGCAGTACTGGCGGGCAAAGCTGCCCCTGGGGCTGGCCGAATCCTTCGCCTAGGGTGTCCCGGACGACGACGGCGGCCGGGACGCCGGGCCCTGCCGCTTGAGCAGGTCCCGGCGCATGGCGACCCGCTCCCCCAGGGCATCCAGGCCGAGCTGCCTTTCGTGGGTCCGGAGTGCGGCAAGCCCGCCGACGGGATGGGTCACGATCTCGAAGCCGCAGCTGGCGTAGAACGGGGCGTTGAACGGCACCTCGGCAAAGGTGCACAGCGTCAGCGAGGTGTAGCCCCGCTGCCGCGCCCAGCCGAGGGCAGCCTCCACCAGCGCCCGTCCCACTCCCGCCCCGGCGGCACCGGGGTGTACCGAAAGCTGCTCCAGGTGGGCCTGTCCGTCAACCTCCTTCAGGCGGGCGAATCCCACGGGCGGATTGCCCGCAACCAGAATGTGGAGGGAAGCTGCGAGCTCCGGAACGGTGGCCGGCGGCGGCAGCTTCCCGGAGCCTGCGGGCAGCATCCCGTCCAGCAGCGTGTCGGATGCTTGCTCCAACGCGGGGAGGACGGGAAGATCTTCGGGGCCGGCGCTCCGGATGGACGGTCCACCCATCAGCTGGCCGGCATCCGGCTGACAGAGGCCAGGAACTCCCGGATCGCCTGCCGCCCGGCATCCGTGTCCTGCGGACGGTGGTTCCCGCCGACCTGCCGGTGCTCGGCTCCCGTCGAGACCAGGAAATCCGCCACCTCTTCATACAGCGGTTCCCATCCGCCGGTAAGGACCAGCGTGGGGACACCCGGGACAATGTCCAGCGGAGCGTCGTCAAAGAGGGGCTGCAGCAGGTTGCGGTGAGCCGTCGTGGCCGGCAGGTCGCGGGTCAGGGAGAAGACCGCAGGCTCACACAGGACCAGGGAAAAGACCCGAGCCGGATCGCGGAGTGCCGCCAGCATGGCCGGAACCGCACCGGCCGCATGCGCCACCAGGTGCCCTCCGTCGGCCAGTTCCTTCCGGATCAGGGCGATGTCCGCTTCCAGGTCCGGAGGCAGCGGATCGGCGACGGCGTCATAGCCGTGGCGCCGAAGGAACAGGCAGTCATAGTCGAGGGCGAGCCCGTGCTGCCGGGGCCAGGCGGCCGCGCCGAAACTGCCGGCGCCGTGCACAAACACCACTCGTTCCCGAGGCAAACCCACTCCTAATGTCCAAGAATTCCGGAGAAGCCCTCCAGCGGCGGCATCATCCTGCGGAGCGACGGCACGGCGACCGGCCCCGCGGAAACAGGTGCACCGTTCACGAGTTCCACCATGGTGCCCAGTTCCAGTGCTTCCAGCGCGGCTCCCCACTCCCCGCCATGCCCCTCGTCCAGTCCCGAACCGCAATCCGCCAGGGGAATGAATCCGGCCTCCCACTCCCCGCCTGCTCCGGTAAAGGACGTCACGGACGTGGACAATATGCCGCCGTCGAACAGGAAATCGATCGAGTCCGCCTGTCCCTGGGTGCCCTGCACGTAGTCCAGCACCAGCACGCGGCCGACATTGAACTCGGGATCCAGGGTTGCACGGGCAATGCGGCGGGCGGCGGAGCGTGGATCCTCCCCGCCCTTCACCACTCCTCCCGGCAGCTCCCAGGCGTTGCCGTTACGCAGCATCAGCACGCGGCCGTCGCTGGTGCGGATCAGGACCCGTACGGTGATGCTGCGTCGGAAGACCGACCCGTAAAAGCCGCTCAGCCCCTGTGCCGCCATGCTGGTCCCTTCCTCTGCTGCCGAACTTCGGCGCTGCGCCGTGAAGGCGCGCATCCGCCATTAAACACACAACGCCGGACTCCGAGTCCGGCGTTGTGCGGGGTGCGGTACAGGCCCTACTTACCGAGGAACTTGTCGAAGCCCTTGGGCAGGTTCAGCGAGGACGGGTCGAAGTCCGCCTCCTGGCCGCCGAACGCACTGCCGGTGGGCAGGGCCTGCCGGGCTCCGGCACGCCGGGCCTCCGCCTCTGCCCGTTCCTGGGCGGCCTTGGCCGGGTTGCCCGACTTGGCCTTCTTCTTGCCCTTGGCTGCCTGCTGCTTCTTGCGCGCACCGCCGAACCCGCCGGGTCCTGCCATGCCGGGCATGCCCGGAATGCCGCCGCCGGCAGCCATCTTCTTCATCATCTTCTGCGCCTGCACGAAACGCTCGAGCAGGCCGTTGACCTCGGAGACGTGGACGCCGGAACCGCGGGCGATGCGGGCGCGCCGGGATCCGTTGATGATCTTGGGTGCTACCCGCTCGTGCGGGGTCATGGAGCGGACAATCGCTTCCACCCGGTCGATTTCGCGTTCGTCGAAGTTCTCCAGCTGCTCACGCATGCCGGCGGCGCCGGGCATCATCATGAGCATCTTCTTCATGGAGCCCATCTTGCGGATCTGCTGCATCTGGGCGAGGAAGTCGTCGAGGGTGAAGTCTTCCTGGTCGGCGAACTTCTTCGCCATCCGGTTGGCTTCGTCCTTGTCCCAGCTCTGCTCGGCCTGCTCGATCAGGGTCAGGACGTCGCCGAGGTCCAGGATGCGGCTGGCCATGCGGTCCGGGTGGAAGACCTCGAAGTCGGTCAGGCCCTCGCCGGTGGAGGCGAACATGATGGGCTTGCCGGTCACCGACGCCACGGACAGTGCGGCACCGCCGCGGGCATCGCCGTCGAGCTTGGTGAGGACCACGCCGGTGAAGTTGACGCCCTCATTGAAGGCCTGCGCCGTGTTCACGGCGTCCTGGCCGATCATGGCGTCAATGACGAACAGGACTTCGTCCGGGTTGATCGCGGCGCGGATGTCCGCGGCCTGCTGCATCAGTTCGGCATCCACGCCCAAGCGGCCGGCGGTATCGACAATGACGACGTCGTAAAGCTTGGTGCGTGCTTCCTCGATGCCCTGGCGGGCGACGGCGACCGGGTCGCCGGTGGCTGCCTCGAACTCGGAGGAAACACCGGGGTGCGGTGCGTAGACGGGGACGCCGGCGCGTTCGCCGTTGACCTGCAGCTGGCGGACGGCGTTGGGTCGCTGCAGGTCCGCTGCGACCAGCAGCGGGCTGTGGCCCTGGGACTTCAGGTGCTTGGAGAGCTTGCCGGCGAGGGTGGTCTTACCGGCACCCTGCAGGCCCGCGAGCATGATGACCGTGGGCGGGTTCTTCGCCAGGCGCAGCCGGCGGGTCTCGCCGCCGAGGATGCCCTTGAGCTCCTCGTTGACGATCTTGACGACCTGCTGGCCCGGGTTCAGCGCCTGCGAAACCTCCAGGCCGAGGGCGCGTTCCTTGACGGAAGCGGTGAAGGCGCGCACCACCGGAACGGCGACGTCGGCGTCCAGCAGGGCGCGGCGGATCTCGCGAACGGTGGCATCGACGTCGGCCTCGGTGAGCCGGCCCTTGCCGCGGAGATTCTTGAAGGTTGAAGTCAACCGGTCAGACAGTGAATTGAACACGTGCCGCGCACTTCTTTCGTCAGTTCTTCGCCATGTTTGGCAGGCCCAGCTGTTAAGGGTACCAAGCCACTCCCGCTATTCGCCCCTCCTGCCCTGGCGGATGGCTTCGCCGGATCGCCGGACCGCCCGGCTGGAGCACCAGCCGGGCGGTAGGTTCCTTTCGCGCCGGGGCGTTAGAGCGCCGAGTCCCCCCGCTCCCCCGTCCGGACCCGCAGGGCTTCCTCCACGTTCACCACCCAGACCTTGCCGTCGCCGGCCTGGCCCGTGTTGGCCGTGGAAACCAGGACATCCACAATGTCGTTGACCCAGTCATTGGCCACCAGGATCTCCACCCGGACCTTGGGCAGCAGATCCACGGTGTATTCGGCGCCGCGGTAGACCTCGGTGTGGCCGCGCTGGCGGCCGTACCCGTTGGCGGAGCTTACCGTCAGGCCCTGGACCCCGTAGCTCTCCAGGCTTCCCCGGACGGCGTCAAGCTTTTCCGGCCGGACAATAGCGGTTACGAGTTTCATGAGTTGACCGTCTCCTTGGTTGTGGTGGCACGTGCCGTGTCCTGGAAGGGGCTGAAGGAGCCGCCGGTGCCGAGTCCGCCGAATTCGTAGGCGGTTTCGGCATGTTCGCTCAGGTCCACGCCGTTGATTTCGTCCTCCTCCGAGATCCGGAAGCCCATGGTCTTGTGGATCGCCAGCCCGATAATCAGCGTCAGGACGCCGGAGAAGACAATGGCCACTGCCGCGGCTGCTGCCTGGGCGCCGAGCTGGCCCAAACCTCCGCCGTAGAACAGGCCCCCGCCCGCGCCGTCGACCGGCAGGGCAATGAAGCCCAGGGCCAGGGTGCCCGCAAGGCCGGCGACGAGGTGCACGCCGACGACGTCGAGTGAGTCGTCATAGCCGAACCGGTATTTGAGTCCGACGGCGAGGGCGGACAGGGCACCGGAGACCAGGCCGAGCCCCACCGCGGCGAGCGGGCTGACGTTGGCGCAGGCCGGGGTGATGGCCACGAGTCCTGCCACGACGCCGGAGGCGGCTCCGAGCGACGTCGCGCGGCCGTCGCGCAGCCGTTCGGTCAGCAGCCAGCCGAGCATCGCTGCGGCCGGAGCGGCGAGGGTGTTGATCCAGATCAATCCCGCTTCCTCGGCAGTGCCCGCGGCGCCGCCGTTGAAGCCGAACCACCCGAACCAGAGCAGCGTGGCACCGAGCATCACGAACGGGATGTTGTGCGGACGCTGGTTGGGGTCCTTCCCGAAGCCCTTCCGCTTGCCGAGGATCAGGGCCAGGACCAGTCCGGCCACGCCTGCATTGATATGGACCACGGTGCCGCCGGCGAAGTCGATGGCTTCACCGACCACCGAACCCACGGCCCCTTCGGCACCGAGGAGTCCGCCGCCCCAGACCATGAACGCCAGCGGGCAGTAGACCAGGGTCACCCAGACCGGTACGAACACCGCCCAGGCGCCGAACTTGGTCCGGTCGGCCACCGCGCCGCTGATCAGGGCAACGGTGATAATGGCGAACGTGGCCCCGTAGCCGGCGGTGATGAGGTCCTCGGAGCCGAGGATGTCTTTCAGCCCGAAGGAGGTGAAGGGGCTGCCGAACAGTCCGGCGATACCGTCCCCGCCGGTCATGGAGAAGCCCCAGAGGATCCAGACCACGCCGATGAGCCCGATCGAGACGAAGCTCATCATCATCATGTTCAACGCGGCCTTGGCGCGGGTCATGCCGCCGTAGAAAAATGCCACACCCGGCGTCATAAGCAGCACAAGCGCCGCCGAAACCATTACCCAGACGTGACCTGCTGACAGATCCATCTTCACGTCCCTTCACATATGGCGGGCATCTCCCGCACAACGAACTCTGCCGGGGCCAGATTTCCGTCCGGACCCGGAGGTGTTGCCGGGAGGTTACAAACCGGGCGCTGAGGTAAAAGGATCGTGACAACGACATTTCGGAAACGTTTCCGGACACGCAAAAGCCCCGCCTCCCTTGCGGGAAACGGGGCTTTGGGTTCGGGAGGCCGCCTAGCTCAGCAGTGCGTCCACGAAGCTCTCCGCTTCGAACGGTGCCAGGTCGTCGGCACCTTCACCCAGTCCCACGAGCTTCACGGGCACGCCCAGGGTCCGCTGGATGGCGACGACGATGCCGCCCTTGGCGGTGCCGTCCAGCTTGGTCAGGACGATGCCGGAGATGTTGACGACCTCGGCGAAAACCTTCGCCTGGGTCAGTCCGTTCTGGCCGGTGGTGGCATCCAGGACCAGCAGGACCTCGTCCACGGCGGCCTGCTTTTCGATGACGCGCTTGACCTTGCCGAGCTCGTCCATCAGGCCGACCTTGTTCTGCAGCCGTCCGGCGGTGTCAATCAGGACCACGTCGACTTCGCCCTCGATGCCGGCCTTGACCGCTTCGAACGCCACGGAGGCGGGGTCAGCGCCGTCGATCTCGGACCGCACGGTGGGCACGCCTACGCGCTGTCCCCAGGTGGCCAGCTGTTCGGCGGCGGCGGCACGGAAGGTGTCGGCAGCGCCCAGCAGCACGTCCTTGTCTTCGGCGACGAGTACGCGGGCCAGCTTGCCCACGGTGGTGGTCTTGCCGACGCCGTTGACGCCCACGACCATGACGACGGCGGGGGTCTCGGCGTGGCGGGTCACTGCCAGGGAACGGTCCATGGACGGATCCACCAGCTTGATCAGTTCCTCGCGCAGCATCGCATGGACTTCCTGCGGATCCTGGCTGCCGGAGACCTTGACCCGCTGACGCAGCGCGTCCACGAGTTCCATGGTGGGTTCGGTGCCCAGATCGGCAAGGAGGAGGGTTTCCTCGATCTCGTCCCAGACGTCTTCGTCGATCGTGTCCCGGGACAGCAGTGCCAGCAGCGCCTTGCCCAGCGCGTTGTTGGATTTCGCCAGCCGTGCCCGCAGCCGGGCCAGGCGGCCCTGCACCGGTTCGGGCGTTTCGATGGTCGGCGCCTGCGGGGCAGGGGCTTCCTCCAGGTCGCGCAGGTCATCCGGGACGACGACGTCGGTCTCGCCCGGCGGTGCCTCCAGGGTGTCGGTGCCGCCGCCGGTTCCCGTGACCGGATCGTTGGCGTCCCGGCGGGTGGGGTACATGCTCTTGGGTGTACGCCGGGTCCGTACCAGCAGTGTCGCGGAGAAGCCGACAACGGCGATCGCAACAAGGACATAGATCACTATCGAAAGGGTCTCATTCACGCTCCCAAGCTTCTCACATGCTGCTCATCCCCTCCCCTGGGATCTGAGAGAATCGCCTTATCATGGTGCGCTCTTCCAGAATCCGAATCCCGCAGGAAATCCAGGTCCTCATCGCGGCCGCCTTCGTCATCGCCCTTGGCTTTGGCCTGGTGGCGCCGGTGTTGCCGCAGTTCGCGCAGAGTTTCGACGTCGGCGTGACCGCTTCCGCCGTCATTGTCAGCGCGTTCGCGTTCACCCGGCTGGTGTTTGCCCCGGCCGGCGGCATGCTGCTGGAAAAGCTCGGCGAGCGCCCGGTCTACATTGCCGGCCTGCTGATCGTGGCCCTGTCCACCGCCGCATGCGCCTTTGCCCAGAGCTACTGGCAGCTCCTGGTCTTCCGCGGCCTGGGCGGCATTGGTTCGACCATGTTCACGATCTCGGCCATGGCGCTCATCATCCGGCTTGCACCTCCGGAGATCCGCGGCAGGGTTTCCAGCGCCTATGCCTCCTCGTTCCTGCTGGGCAATATCGGCGGACCGCTGCTCGGCGGCCTGCTGGCCGGATTCGGACTGCGCGTTCCGTTCCTTGTCTATGCCGCCGCGCTGGTGCTGGCCGCCGGTGTCGTCTTCCTCCGGCTGAAGGACTCCCGGCCGGTCGCCGGGCCCGACGACACCAAGCCCGCCGCACTGCCCGTACTGACCGTCGCGGAGGCGCTGCGGGATCCGACGTACCGTGCGGCGCTGGTTTCCTCCTTCGCCAACGGCTGGTCCTCGTTCGGTGTGCGGAATGCCCTGGTTCCGCTGTTCGCTGCCGCGGCGCTGTCCGCAGGACCGGAGGTGGCGGGCATTTCCCTGACCGCCTTCGCAGTGGGTACCGCCGTCGTCCTGACGTTCTCCGGCCGGCTGGCCGACAGCTGGGGCCGCAAGCCCCTGGCCCTTATTGGACTGGCCGTCAACGCCGCAGCCACCGCGTTGATGGGCTTCAGCTCCAGCGTGCCGGAGTTCCTGATCATCTCCGTCATCGCCGGCATGGGCACCGGCCTGCTCAATCCCGCACAGCAGGCCGCCGTGGGCGACATCATCGGCAACGGGCGCAGCGGCGGAAAGGTCCTGGCCACCTTCCAGATGGCCAGCGACACCGGTGCCATTGCCGGTCCCATCCTCGCCGGCATGCTCGCCGACTCGCTGGGCTACTCCTGGGCGTTCGGCGTTACCGGCGCCATTGCCGCCATGGGCTTCATCGCCTGGCTGACGGCGCGGGAGACCCTGCCTGCCCGGAAAGCGGCCCCGGCCCCCACTACCATCGAGGAATGAAGCCTTTCCTGCTCCTGGCCACCCGCGCCGAAGATGACGCCGCCGACGAGGAGTACGCCTCTTTCCTGCGCTTCGGCGGGCTCGACGAGGGGCAGCTGCACCGGGTCCGTCTCGAAGCCGGCCCGCTGCCGCCGGTGGACCTGGATTCCTACAGCGGCGTGATTGTGGGCGGCGGCCCGTTCAACTCGAGCGATCCCGAGGAGTCCAAGTCCCCGGTCCAGCTGCGGGTGGAGTCGGAGATGGCCGAACTGCTGGACGACGTCGTGGCCCGCGACTTTCCGTTCTTCGGCGCCTGCTACGGAGTGGGCACGCTGGGCCGGCACCAGGGCGCAACCGTGGACCGCCGGTACGGCGAGCCGGTGGGCCCGGTCGAGGTACGGCTGACGCCCGAAGGCCGACGCGACCCGCTGCTGGAAGGCGTACCGGATACCTTCGCCGCGTACGTGGGGCATAAGGAGGCCGTCGCCGAGCTGCCGGCCCATGCGGTGAACCTTGCCGGTTCGGCGACCTGCCCGGTGCAGATGTTCCGGGTGAAGTCCAACCTGTACGCCACGCAGTTCCATCCGGAGCTGGACGTGGCCGGGCTGCTGACGCGGATCTCCGTGTACCGGCATGCCGGCTACTTTGAGCCGGATGAGGCGGAGACGGTGATGGACGCCGTCCGCGGATCGGCCGTGCACGTGCCGCCGCGGGTGCTGCGCAACTTCGTGAGCCGTTACGCGTCCTAGCTCCGGACGGCTCCGGGCTCCGTCCCGCGCTCGATCCGCTGGCTGATGACGGTGGAAACCCCGTCGCCGCGCATGGTCACGCCGTAGAGCGCGTCCGCCACTTCCATGGTGCGCTTCTGGTGGGTGATGACGATCAGCTGGCTGGACTCCCGCAGTTCCTCGAAGATGGTGAGCAGCCGGCCGAGGTTCGTGTCATCCAGCGCGGCCTCCACCTCGTCCATCACGTAGAACGGCGAGGGCCGGGCCTTGAAGATGGCCACCAGCAGCGCCACGGCCGTCAGTGAGCGTTCCCCGCCGGAGAGCAGGGAAAGCCGCTTGATCTTCTTGCCGGCCGGCCGGGCATGGACCTCGATTCCGGTGGTCAGCATGTTGTCCGGATCGGTCAGCACCAGCCGTCCCTCCCCGCCCGGGAACAGCGTGCCGAAGACATGCTTGAACTGCTCGGCAGTGTCCCGGTACGCGGCGGTGAAGACCTCTTCCACGCGGCGGTCGACGTCGGCAATGATGTCCAGCAGGTCCTTCCGGGTGGCTTTGAGGTCTTCCAGCTGCGTGGACAGGAACTGGTGGCGTTCCTCCAGGGCGGCAAATTCCTCCAGCGCCAGGGGATTGACCTTTCCGAGCGCCGCTAGGTCCCGTTCGGCGCGCTTCAGCCGCTTCTCCTGCTCCGCCCGGACATACGGGATGCCGTCCAGGAGCGGATTGCCGTCCTCGTCCACGGGCGTGCGCAGTGCCGCCCACTTGTCGCCGCTGACCGGCTCGGCGGGCACCGGAACCGGCTGGTCCGGCCCGAAGTTCGCCACCAGATGCTCGGCGGTCATGCCCAGCTCCTCGAGGGCGCGGGCTTCGAGGGTCTCGATGCGCAGCCGCTGCTGTGCACGGACCAGCTCGTCGCGGTGGACGGAGTCCGTGAGCCGTGCCAGTTCCGCAGCGGCGTCGTTGTTGGCGCTGCGGACGGAGGACAGTTCGGTTTCCTGTGCGGTCCGGGCTTCCTCCGCACGGCTGCGTTCCTCGGCTGCCAGTGCCAGGGAAACCTGCAGGTGTGCCAGCACGGCTTCTGCCGCCGCGCCCACGGCAACCGCGCGGGCATGCTGTCCGGCGCGGCGTCTGGCCCGTTCCGCCGCGGCAGCCCGGGCCCGGCGTTCGGCCAGGGCAGCGCGTTCCAGTGACTCCGCGCGGCCGGCTACGGCCTTGAGCTGTTCTTCGGCCGAGCGCAGGCCCAGCCGGGCATCCATTTCCGCCTGCCGTGCGGAGGCCGCGGCGAGCGCCAATGCATCCCGCCGGTCCGCGGACGGTTCCTCGTCGGGCAGGTGTTCCTCGCCGGCTGCGGCGAGGCGCTCGGACACGGCCGCCAGTTTCGCTTCTTCCGCCACCACGTTGGCTTCTGCCGCCGCCACCAGGGACGAGAGCCGCTCAGCCTCCCCCGAGGCGGCGCGCAGGGCGGAACCCAGAGTGCCGAGCCGTTCAGCTACCGCAGCCAGCCGAGCATCGGACTCGTGCAGGGCCGCGAGTGCCGTGTCCGCCCGCAGCCGGCACGCCTCGACCCGCGCGGCCGCTGCGCCGATGCCGGCACCGGCTTCCTCCGCCCGGGCGCGTGCCGCTGCCAGGCGGGCATCCGTTTCCTCCACCGCGGCGGAGATTTCCAGCAGCCCCGGGGCCGAGGCGGACCCGCCCCGGGCGCTGAAGGCGCTCAGCACATCCCCGTCGGGCGTCACCGCGACGGCACCGGGCGAGGCGGCCACCAGGCTCACGGCCGAGGCCAGGTCGGGGACTGCCACGGCGTTGCCCAGCAGTGCGTTCAGGGCTTCCTGCACCTTGGCATCGGCGCTCAGCAGGGACAGCACGGGCACCGCGCCGGCCGGAAGGTCCGCGGGCAGCTCAGCGGCCCGGGTCGGTGCCCCGCCCAGCAGCAGTTCCACCTGCCCCTCCCCCGTGTCCTTCAGGTGCTGCAGGGCCCGGGCTGCGGCGTCGAGGTCCGCGGCGGCCAGGGCGTCCGCTGCGGATCCCAATGCTGCCGCCACTGTCCGTTCACAGCCCGGCTTGACGCTGACCAATTCCGCCAGCGGTTCCAGCACGCCGTCCACCCCGGCCCCGCGCAGGGAGGCGCTGCCGTCGCGCCGGTCCAGGCCGACGGCGAGGGCCTCACGACGGGCGGCGAGGTTCTCGGTTTCGCGGACTGCTTCCCGCTCGGCCTGCTGCAGCTGCCGGAGTTCCTGCTCGGCCGCTTCGAGGGCTGCCTGCGCTTCTTCATACTCGGCGTCCAGGTCCGCTTCGCCTGCCTCGGCTCCGGCAGCGGACCCTTCCAGCTGCTCGAACTCTTCGCGGGCGCGGGTACGGCGTTCCTCGGCAGCGGTGATCGAGGCCCGCAGCCGGCCCGCTTCGGACTGCGCCGAGGCCACCCTCGAACGGGCGGCTTCCACCGAGCCGGTCAGCCGGGCCAGGCCCTCGCGCCGGTCCGCCGCGGCCCGGAGCAGCCCGGCATACCGCTTTTCCTCCGCAGCCGCTTCCTCTTCGGCCGCCTCGCGGATCTCCACGGCGTCCTCCAGCCGTGCCCGCCGGTCCTCGATTTCGGTGTCCAGGGCCGCGGCTTCAGCGCGGACCCGGTCCGCAGAGGCCTGCAGCTGTTCCGGGTCCCGGCCGCTGCCGGCCGCCGGTTCCGCTGCCCCCAGCAGCCGGGCACGCTCGGCCGCGAGCGCGGCAAGGGAACGGAACCGTTCCTGCAGGGAGGACAGTTCGTACCAGGTGTCCCGTGCGGCGTTGAGCTTCGGTGCGGCCTGCGCAGCCAGCGCCTCGAGTTCGGCCTGCCGCTTCCGGCCCTCTTCCACCGCAGCCTCCACTACCGTGCGGCGTGCCTTCAGGGCCGATTCATCCGCGGCGTCCTTCTCGTAGGCAGCCTTCAGGGTGGCCAGGTCATCGGCCAGCAGCCGTGAACGGGCGTCCCGGACATCCTGCTGCACCGTCTTGGCCCGGCGGGCGACGGCGGCCTGCTTGCCCAGCGGTCCGAGCTGGCGCCGCAGTTCGGCAGTGAGGTCGGTGACGCGGGCGAGGTTCGCGGCCATGGCGTCCAGCTTGCGCAGGGTTTTTTCCTTGCGCCGCCGGTGCTTGAGGATGCCGGCGGCTTCCTCGATAAAGCCCCGGCGTTCCTCCGCTGAAGCGTGCAGCACCTTGTCCAGCTGCCCCTGCCCGACTATGACATGCATCTCACGGCCCAGGCCGGAGTCCGAGAGCAGTTCCTGGATGTCGAGCAGGCGGCAGGGGCTGCCGTTGATGGCGTACTCGGATCCGCCGGTGCGGAAGAGCGTGCGCGAAATGGTGACTTCGGAGTATTCGATCGGCAGGGCGCCGTCGGCGTTGTCGATGGTCAGCGATACCTGGGCTCTGCCCAGCGGTGCACGGCCGGAAGCGCCGGACGTACCCGCGAAGATCACGTCTTCCATCTTTCCGCCGCGCAGGGTTTTGGCGCCCTGTTCGCCCATCACCCATGCCAGGGCATCCACCACATTGGACTTCCCGGACCCATTGGGGCCAACCACCGCCGTCACACCGGGTTCGAACTCAAAGGTGGTGGCCGATGCAAAGGACTTGAATCCTCGCATGGTCAGGGTCTTCAGATGCACGGGGGTTAATCTCTCCTGCCGGGGTTGATTCCTTAAATCTACGCGGTTAGCGTCAAAATTCCGCTCTACTCGGAGAGCGTAATCCGGCTTTTGCCTGCGGAATCGCGGGGCCGGTCAGTAGGCTTCTAGAAGAGTCATATGATTTTAGGGCGTGGATGCAGGCTTCACGGCGGCCGCCAGCGCGATAGGTTCAGCAGCAGACAAGGCAGGCATTTTGACCGGGAACTTCAACTTCCAGCACTCCAACTCCGCCATCCTCAGCGTGAACAGCGTTGAAGCTCCGGTGGTCATGAGTTCCAGTGAATTCGACGAGCGCCTCGAGCCGTCGCTCAAGCGGCTGCGGCTCTCCAAGCGCCTGCTCGAGCGGGTGGCAGGCGTGAGTGAACGCCGCTGGTGGGCCCCCGGCACCGCGTTCGACGACGGCGCCACCGAAGCCGGTGCCAAGGCCCTGGCCGAAGCCGGCGTCGAAGCATCCGAAATCGGACTGCTCATCAACACCTCGGTGACGCGCCGGAACCTTGAGCCTTCCGTAGCCGTGAAGATCCACAACGGCCTGGGCCTGCCCTCCTCCGCCATGAACTTCGACCTGGCCAACGCCTGCCTGGGCTTCGTCAACGGCATCACCCTGGCGTCCAACATGATCGACTCAGGGCAGATCAACTATGCCCTGATCGTGGCCGGCGAAGATTCCCAGGGCGTGCAGGAAGCCACTTTCGAGCGCCTGAACGCCCCCGATTCGACCCGCGACGACTACCTGCGGGAATTCGCCACCCTCACCCTCGGCTCCGGTGCGGCTGCCGCCGTCATCGGCCGCGCGGACCGCCACCCAGGCTCGCACCGCATCCTCGGCGGCGTTTCGCGTGCCGGCACCCAGCACCACGAGCTGTGCGTGGGCGGCATCGACGGCATGTACACCGATACCAAGGGCCTGCTGGACGGCGGCCTGGAACTCGTGGTGGATGCGTGGCACGAAGCCCACGGCAACGGCTGGGACTGGTCCGGCATGGACCGCTACGTGACCCACCAGGTGTCCAACTCCTACACCAACGCCATCATCAAGGCCGTGGACCTGGACCGGAAAAAAGTGCCGATCACGTTCCCGAACTGGGGCAATGTCGGTCCGGCGTCGCTGCCGATGACCCTGGCCCAGGAATCCCGTTCCCTGAACCCCGGCGACCGCGTGCTGTGCATGGGCGTGGGCTCCGGACTGAACACGACCATGATGGAGATTGCGTGGTAGAGGAGCTTTGGCCCGGCGTTTCCGCCGCCTGGTCCACGTTTGTCCACGTTCCCTCCACCGCCGCCGTCGACGTCGCCGGCTCAGTGCGCAAGTGGCACATCCTCGACAACGGCCCTGACCTGGCCGCCGCCGGGGTTGAACCGGCCGGAACCCTGCTCTGCGTACACGGCAACCCCACCTGGTCCTATCTCTGGCGCACCCTGCTGGCTGCCGGCGCTTCCGCCGACAAGCCGTGGCGCGTAGTGGCCGTTGACCAGCTGGATATGGGCTTCTCCGAGCGCACCGGCGCCTTCCGGCGGCTGGAGGACCGGATCACCGACCTCGGCAACCTCACGGACACGCTGGGGATCACGGGTCCCGTGGTCACTGTCGGCCATGACTGGGGCGGCGTGATTTCCCTGGGCTGGGCGCTGCGGCACCGCCGCCAGCTGGCCGGCGTCGTCCTGACCAACACCGCTGTGCATCCGGCCGGCTACTCGCTGCCGCCGGCCCTGAAGCTGGCCCTGCATCCGGCCGTCCACCCCTGGGGCACGCGCAGCACCGATGCCTTTATCCGGGTCACGCATTCCCTCGCGCAGCCAGCACTCCCGGCTCCCGTGCGGGATGCCTTCGCACTGCCGTACCGCGGTGCGGCCCGCCGGCAGGGCGTCGCGAACTTCGTTGCCGACATTCCCGCCGTCGATTCCCACCCGAGCTGGCGCGCGCTGAACACCGTAGCCGAGGGCATCCGCCGGCTCAACGTTCCCTCGCTGGTTCTCTGGGGTCCTCGGGATCCGGTCTTTTCCGACCGCTACCTGCGCGACCTGCTGGAGCGGCTGCCGGAATCCTCCGTGCACCGGTTCGAGGGTGCGGGGCACCTGCTTCCCGAAGACGTCGACATCGCCTCCCCCGTCTTCGCCTGGCTGCGGACCGCCGTCGAAGAGCCTGCGGATTCCGCCCTCCGGCGCACTGAGCCGTTCCGCCCCATGCTTGCCGAGTTGGATGAGCGGGCGCGCGATACGAGCCCCGCCGTCGTCGACATGGCACCGCTGGGCGGAGGCGAAGGCACGGCCCCGCGCACCTTGTCCTGGGCGGGCCTTGCGGAACGCGTGAATGCCCTCGCTGCGGGACTTGCCGCGGCCGGCGTACGTCCCGGAACCCGGGTGAACCTGCTGGTTCCGCCCGGCATTGAACTGACCTCGCTGATTTACGCGTGCCTGCGCCTGAACGCCGTCATCGTGGTGGCCGACGCCGGCCTCGGCACCAAGGGACTCGGCCGCGCCATCAAGGGCGCCGGTCCGGCGTTCCTGATCGGCATCGACCGGGCGCTGATCGGTGCCCGGGCGCTGGGCTGGCCGGGAACCCGGATCAGCGTGTCCGAGCTGTCTCCGGCCCGCAAACGGCTGCTGGGTGTGCGGCATTCCGTCGAGGGTCTCATTGCCGACGGTTCCGGCTCCGAAGCGCCGTGGTATCCCGCAGACCCCGACGCCGACGCCGCCGTCCTGTTCACCTCCGGCTCGACGGGCCCTGCCAAGGGCGTGGTGTACACGCACCGGCAGCTGGCCGCGATGCGCGACGCCATCAAGGACACCTATAACCTCCGTGCCGGGACCTCGCTGGTGGCCGGCTTCGCGCCGTTCGCCCTGCTGGGGCCGGCGCTGGGGGCAACGTCAGTGACTCCGGACATGGACGTCACCTCCCCGCGCACCCTGACCGCGGCAGCCCTGGCTGATGCCGCCGTCGCCGTGGATGCCACCACCATCTTTGCTTCCCCTGCGGCGCTGACCAACGTGCTGGCCACGTCCGGCCAACTGGACGCTGCACAACGGGCCGCACTGGCACAGGTGGAACTGCTGCTTTCCGCCGGCGCCCCGATAGCCGAGCCGCTTCTGGCCCAGGTGCAGGATCTGGTGCCGAAGGCGTCCCTGCACACCCCGTACGGCATGACCGAAGCGCTGCCGGTCACCGACATCAGCCTCGAGGGCATCCGTGCCGCGGGTGCCGGCAACGGCGTCTGCGTGGGCACCCCGGTGTCCCGGGCCGACGTGGCCATCGCCGAAGTCTTGCCGGACGGCTCGGTCGGCAACAAACCGCTGACCGTCGCGAACCGCACCGGTGAAATCCTGGTCAGCGCCCCGCACGTCAAGGACCGCTACGACCGGCTCTGGATCACGGAACGCCACAGTTCCTCCATTGACGGCTGGCACCGCACCGGCGACGTCGGCCACTTCGACGACGAGGGCCGGCTGTGGGTCGAGGGCCGCCTGGGGCACATCCTCACCACTGCGGACGGTGTCCGGACTCCGGTGGCAGCCGAGCAGGCGGCCGAGACGGTCGACGGCGTAGGCAGGGTGGCGCTGGTCGGCGTCGGACCCGCGGGTGCCCAGGTGCCCGTGGCCGTGCTCGAAACGGAACCGCCCGCCCGCCGGGCCGGAACCGCGACTCCGGCGCTGACCGCAGCTGTGCGGTCCCGCGTGGCCGAGCTGGTGGGGCTCGATCTGGCGGCGGTACTGGTGCTGCCGCAGATGCCCACCGATATCCGGCACAATTCCAAGATCGACCGCACCGCGTTGGCGGACTGGGCCTCCCGGCTGCTCGCCGGCGGTCCGGTGCCGAGCCTGGGCAAGGGACGGCGATGAGCTCCGCCGTCCTGCCTCCCCGGAATGTCCTCGTCACCGGTGCCAGCGGCCTGCTGGGCGGCGCCGTGGCGGACCTGCTGGAAGCCAAGGGCCACAAGGTCCGCACGTTCCAGCGCCGGCCGGGAGTCCCGGGCCGGGACTCCGTGGCCGGGTCCGTTGCGGATCCCGCTGCTGCTGCCCGCGCCGTGGACGGGATGGACGCAGTAATCCATCTCGCCGCGAAGGTTTCCTTTACCGGCGAGTGGCATGAGTTCGAGGAAACCAACATCGTTGGTACGCAGGTCCTGCTGCAGGCTGCGCAGGCGGCCGGGGTCCGCGACGTCGTCTTCGTGTCCTCTCCGTCCGTGGCGCACTTCGGCGAACCGATTGCCGGTGCCGGTGCGGGTACTGCAGATCCGTCCCGTGCCCGCGGCTTCTACGCCGCGTCCAAGGCCCAGGCCGAGCTCATTGCGCTGGCGCAGAACTCCTCCGATTTCCGGGTCACTGCCATCCGCCCGCATATCGTCTGGGGGCCCGGCGATACGCAGCTGGTGGAACGCGTGATCGACCGTGCCCGGTCCGGCCGGCTGCCGCTGCTGGATGCCGGTGCTGCGCTGATCGACACCACGTATATCGACAACGCGGCGGCAGCCATTGTCCGCGGGCTCGAGCGGATGGATGCCGCGGCCGGCCGTGCCCTCGTGGTGACTAACGGACAGCCGAGGCCGGTAGGGGAACTGATTGCCGGGATCTGTGCCGCCGCTGGAGTGGCTGCACCGGGCTGGAGCGTTCCCGGCAAGGTTGCCCGCGGCGCCGGAAGCCTGATCGAGAAGGCATGGCTGGTGGCCGGCCGGCGGGGTCTGGTCCATGACGAGCCGCCCATGACCCGCTTCCTTGCCGAGCAGCTCTCGACGTCGCACTGGTTTGACCAGCGCGAAACCCGCGAAGTGCTGGACTGGACGCCCGAAGTTTCGATTGAAGACGGCATGATCCGGCTTGCCCGGCACTACTCCTAGGATGATCCCGTGAAAAGCCTGCAGACGATCGAGTCCTGGCCCGTCGACCACGCCGCTGCCGCCGTCGTAGGCGTTGACGGCGAGGTGCTGGGAACCGCCGGCGACCAGGACCTCCGTTTTCGGCTGGCGTCAGTCACCAAGCTGCTGAGCGCATACGCCGTTCTGGTGTCCCTCGATGAGGGAGCCTTGGAACTCGATCAGCCTGCGGGCCCCGAGGGATCCACCGTCCGGCATCTGCTGGCCCATTCCGGCGGCTACGACTTCGGCGAGCGCACCGTCCGCTACACCCCCGGTACCCGGCGCCTGTATTCCAACGCGGGTTTTGAGGTACTCGGAGAGACACTGGAGCAGGCTACGGGCATGGCCTTCGGGGAATACCTGCGGGAAGGCGTGCTGGTTCCGCTGGGCATGTCTTCCACAACACTGGAGGGCTCCCCCGCTGCCGGTGCCGTCTCCACGGCTGCGGACCTCAGCAGGTTTGCTGCCGAGCTGCAGGCTCCCACGCTCACGGATCCGGGCCGGTTGACGGAAGCCACGCAGGTGGTCTTTCCCGGCCTGGCGGGAGTGCTTCCCGGTTTCGGCCGGCAGAACGAGAACGACTGGGGTCTCGGTTTCGAGATCCGTGCCCAGAAGTCTCCGCACTGGACCGGTGCCAACAGCTCGCCGGCCGCTTTCGGGCACTTCGGCCAGTCGGGCACTTTCCTCTGGGTGGATCCTGCGGCTCGTGCTGCTGCTGTCTGCCTTACCGACCGCGATTTCGGTCCTTGGGCTGCCGAGGTGTGGCCTCCCTTTACCGACGGGGTCCTTGCGGAGCTGGCGGACCGGTAGCGTTCTGCCTGCTACGCGGCCCAAACCAGGTCCACGATGCAGGCTTCCAGGAAACCCTTCGGGGGCGGCTTGCCTCCCGTCCGATCGCCAGCGCTGTCCTCGGCCCTGCTTCCGGGGAGCGGAGGCGCCGTGGACCGGTAGGTGTGCCCTGTTGGGGTGGTGGTCTCGACGGTTTGCGGTGTAGTTGATCCCGGCGGCGGATCGAGCGTTTGCGCCTTCCAATCGGGTGCTTCCTTAGCCTGGTTGCATGCCTCGCAGAGTCCCTGACCGTTCGCAGTGCTGGTCTCCCCGCCGTCACGGTGCGGGCGAATATGGTCGAGATGCCGAATCGGTGCCCCGCACCACGGCATTCGGCAGGTCTGGTCGCGTGCCGCGATAAACCGTCCCAGCGAAGCCGGGAACAAGCGCGCCCGGGAATCCATAGCGACTAATTGACCGGCAATCGGTTCGGTGTAGAGCCGGCGGATCCAGCGTTCTTCCTGCTTGTCCTGCTTCGTTGTCCGGCCTGCAGCCCGTTGCCCGTCATGTTCGGAGTCCTGCCCGGGTTCTTGCCCCGGACGCCTTCCCCGGACCAGGTCCCTTGCCCATTGCGCCGGCACCGGGCCGTACCCGGGGACCAGAGCAGGCTCTGAGTCTCCGCCGAACAGTGTCCGGTCCGACATCACCAGCTGAACTTCCACCTTCAGCTGCCCTGTCTCCGCCTGGCCGGTCACGCGTTCCACGAGAGTGTCCGCCATGATCTGGCCCCGCCCCCGGGTATCTCCGGTTGCCCGCAGCCGGTCTGCTTCACGGGACAGTGCGGCAAAGACTCCCACTCCCTGGGCGACGGGCAGTAGTCCGGTTAGGAAAGTCATGGTGTCCGGTGCCGGCCGGCAGGAAACAAAGCGTTCGGATTCGGCTTTGGCTGCGCGCTTGACCCCTGTCTGCGGGTCGAACCGGTAAGCGGCACCTCTGGTACGGGAAATGATCTGCCGGTCCCCCAGGGTTTCCAGCACGTCCGGATCTCCGGCCAGTTCTTCATCCACCCGCCGCCGGTCCTCCAGACTTAGGCAAGCTGTCTCGCGGACCAGCAGCGTTGCCCGCCATTCACTGATTTTCCCGCGGGTCAGCGCGTCCAGCGTGCACGGCATCTCTTTTGTCAGCACCTTGGCAAACCCCAGCAGCCGTCCCCCGCGGCTCGGTGACTCCCTGCGGGCCAAGGCAATCTGGGACGCGACTCCGCGGCCGAGGTCCGCGCGCGGCACTCCGGCCTCGGCCTGCTTCCTGCGCTGCGAGGCATCGAATTCTACAGCCGCCCGGGCCTGTGCCGCCGAGGCTGCGGCTTTCAGTTCCTCGAGCGCCCGGATCCGGTCAATGAGCTCGCCGTCATCCGGCGCCCCGCTGGACAGGCCCTCAGCTTGGTCTCCCAGTACCTCGGCCCACGCGTTCACCAACGCGGTACCGGCGGTCGATCCGCCGGTCCGCGGGTGGTTTGCAGGGTGAGAATATTCGAACATGTGTTCGAGTCTATCGGGGTCTGGAGCTCTGATCTAGGCGCAAAATACCCGTTCAACCACCTGTTTTTTCAGTTGTCTTTTATAGCCTTCCAAGCGACGCTCTTGCGTCCGAAACCGGCCTTACCCAGCCAGAAAAGAAACCACGACGACGCCGAGCAGCAGGGCAGCGTTCCCCGCCAGCGCGAGGTTTCCGGGCTCCTTCTTCGGCTTCTTCTTCCCGGCCTTCGCCTTCCCTCCGGGCTTCCCGGCCTTCGCCTTCCGGTCTGGGCTTCCGGGGTCGGGGCTGCCGGGGTCGGAATTCCCGGTGTCGGATGCGGCCGCCCTTTCCCGCACAGGAAAGAACGGTAGCCGTGACCGCTCCACCGATGCGGCTTGTGCCGCCGCGGTCTGCGGCAGCCGGGATTGATCCGACGCCTCCGCAGGGATGTCTGGGTTCGGAACCAGCTCCGATCCGGCCGGCTCCGGTCCCGTCGTAGCCTCGGATACCTTCTCCCGTAACAAACCCTCAGACTCAACCCGGCCCGGCAGCTCCGGCCAGCGAAGAACAGCACCGGCAACAGCTGCAGCGAGCGCAACCACGGCCACCACCCAAAGGACCACCGACCCGGAAGCCCACGGGGACATCAGACGTAAAAGGCCGGCGATAAATGCCGCTTCCATCAAACCGGCCAGCAAAGACCTCCTGCCGGGACCGGACGGCTGTCCCGCCCGCTTCCAGACGGGAACCGCCACGGACAGGCAGAGCGCCACCAGCCAGACGGCGAGGATCCAGGACAACAGGGTGAATGTCATCAGAGACCTTCCTTCAGCAAAGCCAAGGCAGCTTCTTCCTGCCCGGCAGCCACGTTGGAGAGGATCAGCACCGCCGTGCCCGCCTCGCGGTCCATCGCCGCCATGGCCGAGAAGCCTCCGGTCATGCCGTTGTGCCAGGTCGCAGCCCGCCCACTCGAGGGAGAGGCTTGGGTGAACCATGCCAGGCCCACCTGCTCTCCGTCCTCACCGGTATCCCACTGCGGTTCCAGGGCACGGGAACCCGGAGCAGTGTCCGCCAGCAGTGCCTGGAGGTAGAGCGACATATCCGCTGCGGTAGACCGGATCCCACCCATCGGCGCCCCGCCGTTGCCGGTCCAGGCACCCTCTGGCAGTCCGCTTGCATTCCGGCCGGTCGGAGCATCGGGACGTAGGTTGTCGGCCGTCATTGGCACGTACGTGTCCTTCATTCCCAGTGGCTCGAAAATCCGCTGCTCCAGCAGGTCGGTGTATTCCATCCCGGCTGCCCTGGCGAGCAGCTGCCCGAGGAAGGCATACCCGAGGTTGGAGTAGGCCACCGTTCCCCTTCCACCCACCGACGCAGACTGTGCCTGCTCCAGCACCTCGGCAGGCGAGGCGGTGTAGGGGTCGCGGTGGAGGACGGTGCCGGCAAGCAGGGAGACCAGCGCTCCCGGATCGGTGGCAAGCCGGGGAAGCCCCGAACGGTGGCTGGCCAGCTCCACCAGGGTGACGGTGCCGATTTCGGCTTCCGGATCCCGCAGCTCCGGACCCAGGATCTCGGCAACGGTGGTCTCCAACGTCACCTCGCCGCGCTCGACGGCGTCCGCGAGCAGCGCTGCAGTGAATGTCTTGGACACCGAACCGATTTCGAACTCGGTCCGCTCGTCGGCACCGGATCCGGCAAACCGGACATCGCCGTTTTCGAGGTAGGCCACACTGACCGCATCGGCAGGTTTCTGCAGCAGGGGCCGGACAGCATCGGCGAGGGCTGCATCCCCGGATACCTGCGTCGACAGGCGCGGCGTCCACGGGGCAGCAAGGAGCCCGGCGGCCAGTACCGCTGCAGCAGCCAGGACGGCCACGGCCATGCGTCTGTGTTTGGACATGTCAGTTACCTCCGGAGGCAGCGGTCAGAATCGCCAGCAGCGGGATGACCCGGGCCGGTGGGATTTGGTAGCGGGACCGGGCGTGCGGTGCGAGCCATCCCGAGGCGGTCAGCTGGTGAACGTGGTGGTAAATCTGTCCGGAGGTTCCGGAACCCAGTTCCTCCACCAGTTCTGCCACGGTCTCGGTTCCGCCGAGCACGGCGTGGAGCACGGCCAGACGGATGGGATGGCCGAGGGAGGCAAGGGTTTCGGCGAACTGCGTCCAGTCGACGTCGAGCAGGTGCCCGGTCTCCAACCCGTACTGGTACTCGTAGTGGGCACCGGCGGCGGTAGTGGCGGTGCCGGTGAACAGCACGGCTCCCGGCTCGGGATGGCGCTTCCGCACCCCTTCGAGGGCCCAGAACACGTCTGCCCCGTCCGAGGCCGACGTCCCGTCCGCGGCCGACGTAGGCTCCGCGGCTTCCGCGCGTTGCTCCAGGGCTGCCACGCGCGCTTCCAGCGCCTCCAGCCGGGCGTCATCTCCTGCAGTCATGAATAGAGAATTACGTAATTACGGAAGGATTGCAAGAGTTTCGTAATTTTTCTGTTCCTGACGCTGGTGGCGGGACCGGCCCTGGATGCCCGTCCGGAGCGCGCCCGGTGTGACGCCGGCTGCTGGGCGACGGATACCACCCGGATTTGTTACCGTGCGCAAAGGTGCCGTGAACGGGCGCACTCCAACGCCCGAGATGAGGACAGCCGTGAAAATCTACAATCCGCAGGTCATCTTGTTCGTCGCCGACGTCGCGCGGGCGGCGCGCTTCTACGCGGCCCTCGGCTTCACTGAAGAGTTCCGCGCAACGGGAGCAGGGACAGCACCCGTCAAAATCGAAATGTCATTGGAAGGCTTCGAACTCGGGCTCGCTCTGCCTGGACCGGCGGCCGAAGCCCACGGGCTCACCCCGGTCACGGCCGGGCACCGCGCGTGCCTCACGCTCTGGACGGATGACGCCGCAGCCGCCTACACAGCTGCGCTCGACGCCGGAGCGAAAGACCTTCAAGGACCGCACCCGTTCCTGGACGGAAAACTGCGGGTTGCATTCGTCGAGGACTTCGACGGACATCCGATCCAGTTCGTGGAACGGAAAACTACCAGCGGCCGTTCCGGGGCCGCGGCTGGCACACGGGACAGCTGTACGACGACCGGTTCATAAATGAATCCCGCCGGATCAGGGTGTGCAACCCCAGTTCCTCGCAGCGCGGGCAGGGCAGTCCTTCGCGGCCATAGGCGTTGAGGGACCGGGAGAAGTACCCCGAGGCACCGTTCACATTGACGTACAGCGAGTCGAAGCTGGTGCCGCCTGCAGCCAGGGCGCGGGTCATCACGTCCCGGGCGGCCTCGACCAGCCGCAGCGCGTCAGCCCGGCGCATGGTGTCCGTGGGGCGGGCAAAGTGCATCCGTGCCGCCCACAGGGACTCGTCGGCATAAATGTTTCCGACCCCGGAAATCAGTCCCTGGTCCAGCAGTGCGCGTTTGATCCCGGTCTTCCTGCCCCGCAGCCGACGGTAGAACCCGTCAAAGGAAAACGCCGGATCGAGGGGGTCCCGCGCAATGTGCGCGGCTTCCTGCGCCACGAGCGGAAGTCCGGTTTCGGACAGGCCGCCGGGAGCGCCGTCGGGAGTCGGCACCAGATCGGTGAGGAACACACCGCCGAAGATCCGCTGGTCCACAAAACGCAGCTCGTCCGGCATCGCAGCACCGGAGGCATCAACGGCGGGACTGAGCGTGAACCGGACCTTCAGGTGCTTCTCGTCCGGAAGCGCCGAGTCCTCCATCAGCAGCTGCCCGCTCATGCCGAGGTGGGCCATCAGCGCAAAGGGGGGCACGACGTCGTCGTCCGCACCGTTCGGTGAAGGAGCCGACTCGAGCAGCGGCAGCCAAAGGAACTTGCCGCGGCGCACGACGTCGGCCACCACCGCGCCTTCAAGGTTGGCGACGAGGTCGGCCGGGCCGGGCGCATGGCGCCGCACGGACCGGGGATCCACGACTTCGACGCCGGTGATGGTACGGCCGCGGACCCATGACGCCAGTCCGCGGCGGACCACCTCGACTTCGGGAAGCTCAGGCATTGCCGGGAGTGCCTAGGAACCGGCAGCCGTGGAATCGGCTTCCTTGGCGTTGATCATCTTCCAGGAGGCAGCGGCGGCTTCCTGCTCGGCTTCCTTCTTGGAGTGGCCGACACCGGTGCCGTAGGCCTTGTCACCGATATGCAGGACAGCAACGAAGCTGCGGGAATGGTCGGGACCGGATCCGGAGACCCGGTATTCGATGTCGCCCATTTTCCGGCCGGCAGCGATTTCCTGGATGCTCGTTTTCCAGTCCGTGCCGGCGCCGAGTGCCTCGGCATTGGACAGCAGCGGCCCGACAAGGCGCATCACCATCTGCCGCGCGGTTTCGATTCCGTGATCCAGGTACACGGCACCGATGATTGCCTCGGTGGTGTCCGCAAGGATGGAGGATTTGTCGCGCCCGTTGGTCAGCTTTTCACCCTGGCCCAGCAGGATGTACTCCCCCAGCCCCAGGCCGCGGGCAATGCCGGCGAGGGCACGGGTACTCACGACGGCGGAGCGGCGCTTGGCCAGCTCGCCTTCGGAAAGATCAGGATTATCCCGGTAGAGCGCATCGGTTACCGAGAACCCCAGAATGGAGTCACCCAGGAATTCCAGGCGCTCGTTCGTGGGGATGCCGCCCTGCTCGTAAGCGTAGGAACGGTGCGTGAGTGCAAGACGAAGCGTCCCGGCGTCGATATCGACACCGAGACGCTTCATAAGCTCTTCAGTATTCTTCACTTTTTGGATACAACCCGAAAAGCAGTATTCACGTGCCCGTCCGCAACAACACTAATGATGCGCAAAACCGGGCCGAACACTGGTCTTAGACGTCCGCGACCTTGCGGCCCTTGTATTCAAGGAACAGCGCGGTACCGGCGGAGTCGGTTACGACCTTGGCCTGGTGCGGCAGGCTATAGGTGACGCGGCCGTTCTCCACGGTCTTCACCAGGTTGGGCGCGGTCGCCTTCCACTGGGACCGGCGTGCACGTGTATTCGCGCGGGACATTTTCCGCTTCGGAACAGCCACGGCTAACTCTCTTCTCTCTCGTCTGACTCTGTACTTGGTGCCGCAGTATCTTCTGCGGCCGTGCCGGTCAGCCCGGCGAGGGCTGCCCAGCGAGGATCCACTGCTTCATGGTGGTGACCCGGATCCTCCTCAAGGCGCGCTCCGCATTCGGAGCAAAGGCCTTCGCAGTCTTCCCGGCACACCGGCTGGAACGGCATGGTAAGAACCACTGCGTCCCGCAATACCGGCTCAAGATCGATGACATCTCGCTCGATCCGGTGTTGCTCTTCTTCATCTTCTTCTTCGAAGGACTCAGCGTCCTCGTAGTAGAAGAGTTCCTGCACATCGACTTCTTGGTCGTACGCGAGTGGCTTCAGGCAGCGGCCGCATTCGCCCTTTACGGGGGCGATTACTACGCCGGATACCAGAATCCCTTCGTGCACGGCCTCCAACCTCAGATCGAGCTCGAGGCCGGATCCTTCCGGAACGCCGATAAGCGCAACACCGAAGTCTTTCGGTGCCGGTACATGTTCATGCAAGGTCCGCATCGTTCCCGGGCTGCGCCCGAGGTCCCTGACGTTGATAGCCAGGGGAGTTTCCGGATTGGACCGCGAAAATTCGCTAATGAGAACTCCTGTAGAACATAGACCGACATATCATCTTAGCCTGACTTGCCGGAATCTCTCAAACTGCGGCTGCACCGCAGCCAAGGAACACGTGCGGGCACGTGCTCCATTACCCAGTTTACCCGCCGCGCAGCATCCGGCTAATCGGCGTCCCCGGTACTTCCCCTCCGGTGCGTCCGGGGACGGATCCGACCCCGACTAGCTTGCCGTCAGGCGCTTGAACACCGTTGGGGGAACATAGCCGGCGACGTCGCCGCCCAGGGCCGCCA
This sequence comes from Arthrobacter sp. zg-Y844, assembly GCF_024385465.1. Classification (GTDB taxonomy): domain Bacteria; phylum Actinomycetota; class Actinomycetes; order Actinomycetales; family Micrococcaceae; genus Arthrobacter_B. The sequence goes on along the minus strand of NZ_JANFLS010000002.1, from coordinate 22,269 downwards.
CTTCCTTGATCAGGGACGAGGACAGGTGGGTGTAGCTGCTTTCCGCGGCCAGGAAGACGGTTTCGACGCCGGTGAGCTGCCTGTTCATGACGGCCATGGGCAGTTCGTACTGGTAGTCCTGGACGGACCGCAGCCCCTTCACGATCGCGGAGGCTCCGTGTTCCCGGCAGAAGTCGGCCAGGAGCCCGTCCCCCATGGGGACCACGGAGACTCCGCTCAGAGCCTCAAAGGTTTCCGCTGCGAGTTCCAGGCGTTCCTCGGCACTGAAGCGGTACTTCTTCGCATAGTTGGTGGACACCGCCACGATGACTTCGTCGAAGAGGGTCGCCGCACGGGCAATCACCTCCACGTGGCCGTTGTGGATGGGATCAAAGGAACCGGGGCATACAGCGCGTCGCATAGGTCGAATCTACCGGGTGCGGGCGGGTAATACTTGAGGAATGAGTATCAGCACAGCCGCGTCCCTGCTCCGCGCCCGGTCCGGCACCGGCCCGGCCGCCGCCCAGCCCTGGCAGCGGACCGCCGCGGGGGCCAACCTGCTCGCGGCCGACGGCAACCTCGGGGTGACCATTTTCGAGGAGATCACCGCCCTTGCCGGACAGCACGGAGCCATCAACCTCGGCCAGGGCTTTCCCGATGAGGACGGCCCGGCCGTAATGCTCGACGCCGCACGGGAGGCCATTGCCTCCGGCGCCAACCAGTACGCCCCGGGGCAGGGCCTGCCCGTCCTGCGCACCGCCGTCGCAGCGCACCAGGAGCGGTTCTACGGGCTGCACGTGGACCCGGACACCGAGGTGATCGTCAGCACCGGCGCCACGGAAGCCATTGCGTCGTCCCTGCTGGCCCTGACGGGTCCCGGCGACGAGGTGCTGACCTTCGAACCGTTCTACGATTCCTACGGCGCGGTCATTGGGCTCAGCGGCGCCACGCACACCACCGTCGCCCTCGAGGCACCGCATTTCCTCCCCGCCGACGGCGCCCTCGAAGCGGCGTTCACCGACCGCACCCGGGTGGTGCTGGTCAATAACCCGCACAACCCCACGGGCGCTGTCCTTCCCCGCGAGGTCCTGCAGCGGATCGTGGACCTGGCAGCGAAGCACGACGCCGTGATCGTCACCGACGAGGTGTACGAACACCTGACCTTCGGGCCGGTGCACATTCCCGTAGCCACGCTGCCCGGTGCCGCGGAACGGACCCTGACCATTTCCTCGGCGGGCAAAACGTTTTCCGTGACCGGCTGGAAAATCGGCTGGCTTACGGGCCCGGCGCCGCTGGTGGCAGCAGTCCGCACCGTCAAAACCTTCCTGAGCTACACCTCCGGCACCCCCTTCCAGTCCGCGGTCGCCGTCGGCCTGGGACTGGAGGATTCCTACTTCACCGGAGCCGCCGCGGCGCTGCAGGCGAAGCGGGACCTGCTCGGTTCCGGGCTGCGGGCGGCCGGGATGGAAGTCCTGCCGTCCGCCGGAACGTACTTCGTTACCGCCGACACGTCGCCCCTGGGGATTACCGACGCCACGGAACTGGCCCGGCGGCTGCCGGAAATGATCGGTGTGGCGGCCATTCCGGTGGCCGTGTTCTGCCATGCGGAAGGAGCGCAGCGCACCCGGTCCCTGCTGAGGTTCGCGTTCTGCAAGAAAACGGACGTCCTGGACCAGGCCTCCGAGCGCCTCGCCCGGCTGGGTGGGCTGCTGTGAACGCGTCCCGGCTGCTGCGGGGCATCGGCGCCCACGCCACCATCACCGAAGACGGCTTCACCCCCGGTGCCTTCATCCTGAGCATCGGCGGCGCGGAGCAGTCCCACGTGGACCTGGCCCGCCCGCAGGAAATCTTCTACGAGTACCTGCGCCGGATAGGCAACGTCCTGGACCTGGCCGCACCGGACGAGGAGCCGCTGCGTGCACTGCATCTGGGTGCCGGAGCGCTGACCCTCACCCGTTACCTCCAGGCCACCCGCCCCGGGTCCGAGCAGGCGGCGGTGGAGCTGGAACGCGAACTGCTGGACTTCGTGCTGGCGCACCTTCCGCTGCCGGAGGGCACCCGGCTGGAGACCGTCATCGGGGACGCACGGGAATCACTGGACCGCTTTGCCGGCCGGCATTTCGATGCCATTGTCCTGGACATCTTCGCCGGACCCGATGCACCCGCGCACCTGGCGACGTCGGACTTCTACGCCGAGCTGCTTGCGTTGCTCTCCCCCGCCGGGGTGCTGCTGGTCAACGTCGGGGACGATCCGCCGCTGGCCTTCGCCCGCCGGCAGGTCCGCGAGATGCAGGCCGCACTGGGCACGGACGGCACGGAAACGGACTCTGAGCGTACGGATTGCGGCGTGGCGGCGCTGGCGCAGCGGGACATGTTCACGGGGCGCTACCCCGGCAATATCGTGCTCGCGGCAACCCGGTTCCCCTGGCCCGCCGAGTGGACGCAGCAGCTCCTGGCGGCCGGTCCGCACCCGGCAGCGGTGCTGACGGGCGAGAACCTGGACCGCTTCGCGGGTTAGGCCTGCGCGGCCTCGGCGTCATCGGACTCTGCGTCATCGTCGGCGGGTTCGGCGAACCACAGAGTGGTTTCACCGTATTTACGCTCGCTGAAACGCTCCAGGCCCTCGGGCCAGACCGGCTCGGGGGAACGCGTGGAGCGCTCGAGCACCACAACCGCTCCGACTGCGAGGTGCCCGGCCAGCGGGGTAAGGACCGTAGCCAGCTCCGCTTCGGTGAACGCGTAAGGCGGATCGATGAACACCACGTCCCAGCGCACGTCCGCCGGGACCCGCAGCAGGAAGGTTTCGGCCTTGGCCCGGTGCACGTTGACGCAGGTCCGGCCCAGGATCTTGTTGACCAGTTCCGCGTTCTGCCGGCAGGTGGCCGCGGGCTTGTCGGCCAGTTCCACCAGGTCGACGGCGGCCGCGCCGCGGCTTGCGCTCTCCACCCCCAGGGCACCGGACCCGGCGAACAGATCCAGCACGCGGGCTTCCTGCAGGATGCCGTAGGACTCGAGGCGGGAAAAGAGGGCTTCCTTCACCCGGTCCGTGGTGGGACGCGTTCCGTCACCCGGAACGCTGTACAAGGAGGATCCGCCGGCAGCCCCGGCAATAATGCGGCTCATGCCTTCACTTTATCCGCTGCCGGAAGCCGAGAGGACGGATGGCGGGCGTTAGCCGCGCTCCAGGAACGCCTCGGCTTCGGGGTTCAGGTAGGCCTCGATGGCTTCATCCAGGGCCGGGTAGTCGCGCAGGTCCGGATCCTCGGCCACCAGGGCCACGGCGTCGGCACGTGCCTTTTCAATGAGCTTTTCGTCCTGGACGGCGCGCAGCAGTTTCAGGGTGGAGCGGCCGCCGGACTGGCTGGCGCCGAGGATGTCGCCTTCGCGGCGCAGTTCCAGGTCCTTGCGGGACAGTTCGAAACCGTCGGTGGTGGCCGCCACGGCCTCCAGCCGCTCACGGCTCGGATGTCCCGGTTCCAGCTGCGTCACGAGCAGGCAGGTGCCGGGCAGCCCGCCGCGGCCCACCCGGCCGCGCAGCTGGTGCAGCTGGGAGATGCCGAACCGGTCCGCGTCCATGATCACCATCAGCGAGGCATTGGGCACGTCCACCCCCACTTCGATGACGGTGGTGGAGACCAGCACGTCAATGTCGCCGCGGTTGAAGGCAGCCATGGTCTCGTGCTTGTCGTTCGGGTCCAGCCGTCCGTGCAGCGGCGCAATGACCTTCCCTGCGAGCGCCGGCACGGTGGTGAGGTATTCGGTTAACTCGGTGACGGAGGTCAGCTCCTGCCGCTGGGCACGCTCCCGTCCGGCAGCTGCTTCCTTCTCGTCGAACAGGTCCAGCTCCGTACCGGGTTCCTCTTCTTTCGCTCCGATTTTGGGGCAGACCACGTACACCTGACGGCCGGCGTCGATCTCTTCCCGGGCGCGGGCCCAGATCCGCTGCTCCCACTGCGGCTTTTCGGCCAGCGGCGAGACGTAGGTGGAGATGGGGGCCCGCCCGGCCGGCAGCTCGGTGAGGGTGGAGACCTCGAGGTCACCGAAGACAGTCATCGCCACGGTACGGGGAATCGGGGTGGCCGTCATGACCAGCAGGTGCGGGGTGCTGTGCCCCTTGGTGCGCAGGACATCGCGCTGCTCGACGCCGAACCGGTGCTGTTCATCCACCACCACCAGGCCGAGGTCGGCAAAGGAGACGTTCTCGGACAGCAGTGCGTGCGTGCCGATGATGATTCCGGCGGCGCCGCCGGCAGCATCCAGCATGGCCGCCCGCCGCCCGGCGGTGCTCATCGACCCGGTGAGCAGCGCCACGCGGGTGCCGTCCGGATCGCCGTCGAGCTGGCCGCCGCGGCCCAGCGGTCCCAGCATGGCGCTGATGGATTCGTAGTGCTGCGATGCCAGAACTTCGGTGGGTGCCAGCAGCGCGGCCTGTCCCCCGGCGTCGATCACCTGCAGCATGGCGCGCAGGGCCACCAGGGTCTTGCCCGAGCCCACTTCGCCCTGCAGGAGGCGGTTCATGGGATGGTCCCCGCCCAGTTCGGCGGAAAGGTCGCGCCCGATTTCGGCCTGGCCGCGAGTCAGGGTGAAGGGAAGGGACGCGTCAAAGCGGTCCAGGAGGCCGCCGGGCACTGCCGGACGCGCGGTGGCTTCCTCTTCGGCGGTCAGGGCACGACGCCGGGCCAGTGCGGTCTGCAGGACCAGGGCTTCCTGGTACCGGAACCGGTGCCTGGCGGCGTAGGCCTCCTCCATGGTGGCCGGCCGGTGGATCCGCTGGTAGGCCTCCGTGATGTCGGGTAAGTGTTCCCGACGGCGGATCGGCTCCGGGATCGGATCACGCAGCCGGGCTGCCTGAAGCACGTCCAGCAGCATCGACACGGACTTTTCAATGGTGGGACTGGCTAGTTTGGCGGAGGCCGGGTAGACGGGGATAGGCCGTTTGGCCTCCTCTTCATCCACGGCGTCATCATCCAGCAGCGCGTAACTGGGATTGGTCAGCTGCAGCTGGCCGCGGTAGGCACCGACCTTGCCGGAGAACATGGCCCGGGTGCCGACGGTGAGCTCCTTGTGGGCGTTGAACCCGTTGAAGAACGTCAGGTGCAGCTGGCCGAGGCTGCCGTCGGTGTCGTCGGTGACCACCACTTCAACGATCGATCCCTTGCGGGCCCGCATCTGCCGGCGGTTGTTGCTTTGCACCCGGGCTATCAGGGTGACGTCTTCGTCGAACGGTATTTCGGCGATGGGTGTGAGTTCGCCCCGCTCGAGGTACCGGCGCGGGAAATGGTGGAGCAGATCGCCGACGGTCTTCAGGCCGAGCTGCTTCTCCATGGCGTTGGCCGTGGTCTTGCCGATGCGGCGGTCCAGCGGAAAGTCGAGTTCTCCGGGGAGCCTAGAGTCCATGTGCCTCGGGGACTTCTTTGGTTTCGTGTCCGTCTGCGGACAGCTCGGTGATGGTCAGGTTCTCGGGATCGCCCAGGGTGCGCAGCAGGTCGATGGCGGCACCGGCGTCGGGCGTGTGGACGTGGATCCGCCAGCGGTAGCCGTCTCCCACCGGGCTGACGGCGCTCATGATGACGGAGTCCCCCAGCTCGTCCAGCTGGAGCCGCAGCGTGGCTGCATCCAACGGGCTGAGGGTGATGGTGCACATGACCTCCACGCCTTCCATGCGGGGCATGTGGGCGTGGATGTGCGGGTCCTGGACGTCGTAGCCGTGCAGTCCGTCCAGCAGTTCTTCCTGCAGTTCCTCGCCCAGGGCTGCGGCTCGCAGGGCGTCCAGTACCAGCAGGAAACCGACGCCGCCGGCGTCCACCACATGGGCAGCGGCAAGCGCATCCAGCTGGCTTTCGGTGTGGATGACGGCGGTCAGGGCGGCGTCCATCACGGCGCGCAGCGTGACCGCGAGTCCCACGTTGCTGTCATCTCCGGTGACTGCTGCTTCGCTGTCGGAGGCGGCGTGGGCTGCCGCCTCGAGGACGGAGAGCATGGTGCCGGGCACCGGGTCGCTAAGCACCGACCAGGAGCGCAGCTGCGCGCGCTGCAGGGCGGATGCGAGCAACGGCGCGGAGAGCCGGGTTGCGCCGGCCAGGGGTTCCGCCATGGAGGTGAGGAAGACTGAAAACAGGGTTCCGGAGTTGCCGCGGGCTTCTTCCATCGCTGCACGGCCGGCTATTCCCAGCAGCTCGCCGATGTCGGCGGTGTCCTCTTCCGCAATAGCCCTCGAGGCGGAGCGGAGCGTCAGGTAGAGGTTGGTGCCGGTATCGCCGTCGGCCACGGGAAAGATATTGATGGCATTGAGGCGGTCGCTGTGGTTACCCAAGGAGACCTCTGCGTTGCTCAACCATCGCTTCAGCGCTTGCGCGTTGGCGGTGATTTTAGTCTGCAAGGTAATCCCGTTTCCTGCTTGTAGAGCTGTCTCTGGTCCTGCTGGTGCCGCTCATCGGGGCCCGTCCCATCCGGTCTTCGTCGTCATTGCCGCTAACCGTCTATGTCATTAGGAAGCCTACCGCAGGGCACTGACAGTGGCCGATAACGATTTGCCGCCGGTTGGGCCGGTCAACTCTGCGGAACGGCGGACCGGAGGTAGCCGGCGAGGTCGTCAGCGTCCAGTGCAGCACCGATTTCGGCGATGGCTGCCTCGTCCGGCACCACAATCGACTGTCCGTCGGAGGACGTGCCTACCCCGGCGTTCGGCAGGGTGAACATATGGACATCCCCGGACCGGACGTTGCGGAGGCTGACCGCCAACGCCCCTGCCGCCGCTGCGTCCAGGTCTTCATCAACGCTCAGGTACGGTGAAATTTCGCCCACGATGTTGCTGACCTTTACCGGGTCGGTCAGGGTTTCCGTGTTGAGGACACCGGAGATCACACCGCTCAGGAAAGCCTGCTGGTTCTTGACCCGCTGGTAGTCCCCGTCGGCAAAGGCGTACCGCTCGCGGACGTACTTGAGCGCGGACTCACCCTCAACGGTGATCGGCCCGGCGGCAAAGTACTCGCCGTGGCCGCCCTCGGACTGGAAGGCGATGTCGTTGTTGAGGGTAACCCCGCCCAGGGCGTCCGTCAGACCCTGGAAACCTTCAAAATCGATAATCGCCACGTGGTCGATGGGGACGTCGAACAGGGTCTGAACGGTGTCAACCGTCAGGGACACTCCGCCGAGAGCCATGGCAGCGTTGATCTTGTGTTCCCCGTGCCCGGGGATCTCCACCCAGGTGTCCCGCATGATCGACATAACGTAAACGCCGCTTCGATCCCCGGGGATATGGACCAGCATCATCGTGTCCGACCGTGCGTCGCCGGAAGCGGGATCGCGGGTATCGCTTCCCATCAGCAGGATGTTCTGTGAGTCTCCTGCGGCAGCGCCCTTCTCCGGACGTGTCTCTGGAAGCGCATTGGCAATGGTGTCCGTGGAACTGTCGAAGGTCCGCGCCAGATGCCACAGGTAGCCACCGGCCGCCAGCGCGGCAACCAACACGAGGGCAACAAAAACCAGCAGCACATTTCGCACACGGTGTGACTTCCTGCGCGTGGTGTCTGCGGGAACGTCAGTTTCAGGGGAAAAGGGGTACTCGCTCAAGTGTTTTTCCTCAGGTCGGGGGCGGTATGAGTCTATACATTCCGATTCCGGTCCGGGGCACCGCGGCGGATACGCTGGAATCATGAAGTTCTATGCGTTACCAGCAGTCCTCATTCTCGCTGCAGTGGCGGCCACCGGCTGCAGTCCGGTAGCCAGCATCGAATCGGCCCCGGACGCTGCCAATCCGGACTGCGCCGCCGTCATGGTGGCTTTGCCGGACGAGATGGCCGGTTACGCCCTGCGGGACACCGACAGCCAGTCGACGGCCGCGTGGGGCAACCCGTCCCGGGCGATCCTGAAGTGCGGTGTCCCCGTGCCGGGCCCGACCACCGATCCGTGCGCCTCAGTGAACGGCGTCGACTGGATCCTGCGTGAGGGCGAAGACACCTGGACCGCCACCACCTACGGCCGGGAACCGGCGGTGGAAGTGATCTTCAATCCGAACGAGGTCGCCTCGTCTACCCTCCTGGTCCAGCTGCAGAACGCAGTGTCCAAAATCGAGCCCACCAGCCAGTGCCTGAGCCCCGCGGACACGCTGGACCTGGAAGCCGGGCAGGGCTAGCGCAGCCCCGTCTTCCGGGCCAGCGCCAGGGAAATCAGTTCATCGATCAGCTCGGTGTACGGCAACCCGGACTTGGCCCACATCTGCGGATACATGCTGATGGGTGTGAAGCCGGGCATGGTGTTGATCTCGTTGATGATCAGTTCGCCGTCCGGCGTGTAGAAGAAGTCCACCCGGGACAGGCCTTCACCGCCCACTGCGTCGAAGGCGGTCCCGGCAAGCCTGCGGACCCGGGCGGTGATATCCGCCGGAAGGTCGGCCGGGCAGCTCAGGTCTGCCGCCGCCCCGTCCACGTACTTGGCTTCGAAGTCGTACCACTCGTGGCCGCCGTCGCGCACGGCAACCTCGCCGGGCTGGCTGGTGCGCGGATCCTCGGTGCCGCGTCCCTGCAGGACGGCCACTTCGATTTCCCGGCCGACGATCCCGGCTTCCACGACCACCTTCGGGTCGTGGAGGCGTGCCGCTTCGATGGCTTCCGGCAGTTCCGCTGCGTCCGTGACGCGGGTGATGCCCATGGAGGAACCGGCGCGGGCCGGCTTGACGAACAGCGGGAATTCCAGGGCACCGGCACGGTCGAGGCAGGACTGCGGGTCGCGCAGCCACTGCCGGTCGGTGATGACCTCATAGGGGCCTACCATCAGGCCTGCGGATTCGAAGACCACCTTCATGTAGTGCTTGTCCATGCCGACGGCAGACGCCAGGACACCTGCTCCCACATACCTCATGTCAGCCATTTCCAGCATGCCCTGGAGGGTTCCGTCCTCGCCGAAGGGGCCGTGCAGCAGCGGCATCACCACGTCGATGGTGCCGAGGCTGCGGGGCAGGCTGCCGGCGGCGTGTGCCACCAGTTCCCGGCTGCCGTTCTGCGAGGAGAGCACCACGGATTCCTCCGACGCCGGAACCTCGGGCAGGGTCGCGGCGCGCAGGGACCACTCGGCCGGGTCAGCCGACACCAGGCTCCACTGGCCGTTCTTCGCGATGCCGATGGGAACGACGTCGTACTTGGACGTATCAATGGCCTGCAGCACGCCGGCCGCGGTCACGCAGCTGACGGCGTGTTCGCTGGAGCGTCCGCCGAACAGGACGGCAACCCGGGGGCGCTCAGTTCCGGGACGGTCAGCTACGGTACCGGCGGGCAGGGGTTCAACAGTCACGGGGCGGACACACCTTCGGATTTCAGTTCTCGGGCCAGCAACCGCGGGCCCAGTTCGTCAACAGTAATTACGCCCTGCAGTACGGCGACAACGTTTTCGGTGATGGGCATGTAGACGCCAAGCTGGGTGGCGCGGTCCAGCACGGCCTGCGCGGACTTGATGCCCTCGGCGGTCTGGGTCATGGACGCGTTGACCTCGGCAAGGCTCAGGCCCTGGGCCAGCAGCGTACCTGCCGTGTGGTTACGCGACAGCGGCGAGGAACAGGTGGCAATCAGGTCGCCCATGCCGGCCAGGCCGGCCATGGTTTCCGCATTGCCGCCCAGCGCCAGGGCCAGGCGGGTGGTTTCGGCAAGTCCGCGGGTCATCACGGAGGCCTTGGTGTTGTCCCCCATGCCCTTGCCGTCGCAGATCCCCACCGCCAGGGCAATAACGTTCTTGACGATGCCGCCGATCTCGGTGCCCACCACGTCCTCGTTGGTGTAGGGGCGGAAATACGGCGCCGTGCAGGCCTCGGCGATCCAAGCGGCGGTATCCAGGTCGGTGCAGGCCACTACGGACGCGGTGGGCTCCTGCCGGGCAATTTCCATGGCAAGGTTCGGACCTGAAACCACGGCGATACGCTCGGCGGGCAGTCCCAGTTCCTCGGCGATCACCTGGCTCATCCGGGCGTCGGTGCCCCGCTCCAGGCCCTTCATCAGCGACACAACGACGGCGTCGGCGGGAATCCGGCCGGCAACGTCCCGGAGCTGTGCGCGCAGGGACTGTGCAGGGACGGCGAGGACCACCATGTCGGCTCCGGCGAGCACCTCGCCGAGGTCCGTGAAGGCGCGCAGGTTCGCGGGCAGGACGGTGTCCTTGAGGTACTGGGTGTTGCGGTGCCTGCCGTTGATGTCTGCGGCCACCTCGGGGCGGCGGGCCCAGAGCCGGACGTCGGTGCCGCGCCCGGCTCCCGAGTCGGCGGCAATCTTGGCAAAGGCGGTACCCCAGCTGCCGGCGCCCAGTACGGCGACGACGGCGGGGTGTTCACTGCGGGGGGTCACTGTCCGGCCTCCGGTTGGATTGGTTTGGTTGATGTGGCGGATGCGCCGGCTCCGTTTTCGAAGGAACGTCCCACCTGCCGCTGGCCCCGGGCCACGGGGTTCCACCGCTCGGTGGGCGGCTGGGTGCCGCGGAGCTTGGAGACCATGTCCGTAAGGTCGGACATGATCCGTTCCGTGGCTGCGTCCAGCACTGCCTTGCTGATCGGCAGTCCGGAGAATTCGGACAGGTCCACGGGCTTGCCGACCACCAGCCGCACCCGCTTGCGCGGGAACAGCTTGGGGAACTTCGCGTAGCGCGGGAAGGCTTCCTGCGCACCCCAGTGGGCGATCGGGATGACGGGCACCCCGGTCTGCAGGGCCAGCCGCGCAGCCCCGGTCCGGCCTTTCATCGGCCAGAGGTCGGGGTCGCGGGTGAGGGTGCCTTCGGGGTAGATGACCAGCGTGCGCCCTGCCGCCAGGGCTTCACGGGCGGCCTCCAGCGAACCGGCGGCCCCGGTGGTGATCCGCTCCACCGGGACCTGGTTCGTGGCGGACAGCGCCGGTCCCAGCACGGGCACCTTAAAGAGGGATGCCTTCGCGAGGAAGTGCGGCGGGCGTCCCTGGTTGTACAGGAAGTGCCCCACGACCACCGGATCGATTTCAGTCACGTGGTTCGGGCAGACAATGAAGCCCGGGTCCTTCGGCAGGTTCTCTGCCCCCTGCCACTGCTTTTTCAGGAAGATATTGAATACCGGCCGGAGAGATCCGGCGAGCAGAGCAAAAACAACCCGTGACTTATTCGATTCCGTCATTCCGTCAGGCTACCGGAGTCCGGCAGATACGCCGGAAGCGACGTCAAAGTCCGCGCCGAGGCCCTCGAGCTTGCCCTGGAAGTGCTCGTACCCGCGGTTGATCAGCTCGATGCCGGTCACCCGCGAGGTTCCCTCGGCCGCCAGCGCCGCAATGAGGTGGCTGAAGCCGCCGCGCAGGTCCGGGATGTCGATCTCTGCACCGCGCAGCTGCACGGATCCGGCAATAACCGCCGAGTGCAGGAAGTTGCGCTGGCCGAAACGGCACGGAACGCTGCCCAGGCACTCACGGTGCACCTGGATGTTGGCACCCATGCGGATCAGCGCATCCGTGAACCCGAAACGGTTCTCGTACACGGTTTCGTGCACGATGGACACACCCTCGGCCTGCGTCAGGGCGACAACCAGGGGCTGCTGCCAGTCGGTCATAAAGCCGGGGTGTACATCCGTTTCCAGCACCAGCGGGTTCAGTGCGCCGCCCGGGTGGTAGAACCGGATGCCGCCGTCGTCGACGTCGAACGCGCCGCCGATCTTGCGGTAGGTATTCAGGAAGGCGGTGAGGTCCTTCTGCTCCGCGCCCTCAACGTAGATGTCACCCTTGGTGACGAGTGCGGCGGAGGCCCAGGAAGCAGCCTCGTTGCGGTCCGGAAGCGCCCGGTGGTTGTACCCGGTGAGTTCGGAAACGCCCTCGATGCGGATCACTCGGTCCGTCTGCACGGAGATGATGGCGCCCATCTTCTGCAGGATGGCGATCAGGTCCATGATTTCCGGTTCCACGGCCGCGCCGCGAAGCTCGGTGATGCCTACGGCCTTGACCGCCGTCAGGAGCACCTGTTCGGTGGCTCCGACGCTCGGGTACGGCAGTTCGAGCTTTGCGCCGCTGAGGCCCTTGGGCGCGGAAATGGAAATGCCGCCGGGGCGCTTTTCCACTACGGCACCGAAGTTGCGCAGCATCTGCAGGTGGTAGTCGATGGGCCGGTCGCCGATTTTGCAGCCGCCGAGGTCAGGAATGAAGGCTTCGCCCAGGCTGTGCATGAGGGGCCCGCAGAGCAGGATCGGGATGCGGGAATCGCCGGCGTGGGCGTCGATGTCCTTGGACGCCGCCGTCTTGGCGTTCTTCGGATCCATGGTGAGATCACCCGTGACAGGGTCCTTGGTGACCTCGACGCCGTGCAGCTGCAGCAGCGACGTAACTACCTCGACGTCCTTGATTTCAGGAACGTTGCGCAGGGTGGACGGGCCGGTGCCAAGCAGGGCCGCAACCATCGCCTTGGGGACCAGATTTTTCGCCCCGCGGACCGGTACCTTCCCTGAGAGAGGAACACCGCCTCGGATGGTGAGGACGCTACCCATGAACACCTGATTTCTTAAAATAGATTGGCCCCGGAAGCAATAAGAGACTGCACTCAAGCATATGAGCAAGGCTCTGCTTACTGAAATAACGCCGCCCTCCGGCAGGCCGGAACCGGTGTGATTCCGGTCATGCCCGCAGTGGAAAGCGGATAGGCCCCGCCGAAGCGGGGCCTATCAATGATATCGGGGCGCTGGGAGAGGCAGAAAAACCGCCGGAGTGCAAACCGGAAGCCTGCTGATCATTGCAGTGCCGGCCTGCCCCTGCCTGGACTGTGCTAGTGCAGGGCAGGGAGCGTGGTGGGCTTGTACGCGGGGCGCTCGGCCTCGAACGATGTGATGTCCGACTCATGGCGCAGGGTCAGGGCAATGTCGTCCAATCCCTCCAGCAGGCGCCAGCGAGTGTACTCGTCAATCTCGAATGGAGCCGTGACGCTGCCGCAGACCGCGGTCCGGGCCTGCAGATCAACGGTGACCGTTGTTCCCGGCGAGTTTTCCAGGACCTTCCAGATCAGCTCGATGTCATCCTGCGCAAGCTGGGCCGCGACCAGGCCCTGTTTGCCGGCGTTCCCGCGGAAAATGTCAGCGAAGCGGGAGGAGAGCACGGCGCGGAAGCCGTAGTCGTTCAGGGCCCAGACGGCATGTTCACGGGAGGATCCGGTACCGAAGTCCGGCCCGGCCACCAGCACGGAGCCCTGGCGGTAGGGTTCCCGGTTCAGGATGAAGTCCTCGTTCTTCCGCCAGCCGGCGAAGAGCGCATCCTCGAATCCGGTGCGGGTGATCCGCTTGAGGTAGACGGCCGGAATGATCTGGTCGGTGTCCACGTCGCTTTGGCGCAGCGGGACGCCGATTCCGGTGTGGGTGGTGATCTTGTCCATGACGGTTCTCCTAGGCTGCGGTGCCGACGACGGCGCCCGGCAGCGGGTCAAGGTCCGAGGGTGAGCTGAGGGTTCCCCGGACGGCAGTGGCTGCTGCCACCACCGGGGAGACCAGGTGGGTCCGTCCACCCTTGCCCTGCCGGCCCTCGAAGTTTCGGTTGGAGGTGGAGGCGCAGCGCTCCCCCGGCTCGAGCTGGTCGGGATTCATGCCCAGGCACATGGAACAGCCGGCGAACCGCCATTCGGCGCCGAAGTCCTTGAACACCCGGTCCAGTCCTTCGGCTTCGGCCTCCAGCCGCACCCGCGCGGAGCCGGGCACCACCATCATCCGGACTGCCGGGTCCTTCTGCCGGCCGCGGATAATATCCGCGGCTATCCGCAGGTCCTCGATGCGGCTGTTGGTACAGGAGCCCAGGAAGACGGTGTCCACGCGGATGTCCTTCATGGGAGTGCCGGCGGCCAGGTCCATGTAGGCCAGCGCACGTTCGGCGGCGGCGCGCGCGTTTTCATCGCTGAAATCTTCGGGCGCGGGAACTGCTTCGGAGAGCGAAACTCCCTGCCCGGGGTTGGTTCCCCAGGTGACGAACGGTTCCAGGGTGTCGGCGTCCAGGAAAACCTCGGCGTCGAACTCGGCGTCGGCGTCCGTGGCAAGGGATTTCCAGTGCTCGACGGCGGCGTCCCAGTCCCGGCCCTGTGGTGCGTGCGGGCGGTGCTTGAGGTAGGCGAAGGTCGTTTCGTCCGGGGCGACCATCCCTGCACGGGCGCCGGCCTCGATGGACATGTTGCAGATGGTCATCCGCGCCTCCATCGACAGTGCGCGAATGGCGGAGCCGCGGTATTCCAGCACGTAGCCCTGCCCGCCGCCGGTGCCGATCTTGGCGATCACCGCCAGGATGATGTCCTTGGACGTCACACCGGGCCGCAGGGTTCCCTCGACGTTGATCGCCATGGTCCGAAACGGCTTGAGGGACAGTGTCTGGGTGGCCATGACGTGTTCGACCTCGGAGGTGCCGATACCCATGGCCAGCGCGCCGAACGCGCCGTGTGTCGAGGTGTGGGAGTCTCCGCAGACCACAGTGAGTCCGGGCTGGGTCAGGCCAAGCTGAGGGCCCACCACATGGACGATGCCCTGCTCGGCATCCCCCAGCGGATGCAGCCGCACGCCGAACTCGGCGCAGTTGGCCCGCAGCGTTTCGATCTGGGTGCGGCTCACCGGGTCTGCAATGGGCTTGTCGATGGCCAGGGTGGGAGTGTTGTGGTCCTCGGTGGCAATGGTCAGGTCCGGGCGGCGCAGTCCGCGGCCTGACAGCCGCAGGCCCTCGAAGGCCTGCGGGGAGGTGACCTCGTGGACGAGGTGGAGATCGATGTAGAGCAGGTCGGGGGCACCGTCCTCCCCCTTGCGGACCACGTGCTCGTCCCAGACTTTCTGCGCAAGCGTCCTGCCTGCCACATGCTCACCCATACCGGTACCCCTCATTTGGTTCAATCCCTAGTCCCTCAAGAGAACCAGCAGGCAGAGCCGGCGGTCCAGCTTTCCGATTTGCATCTCAGATAGTGAGACGGCAGTATCAGCTTATGGACACAGTCAGCGGGGTAGGCGTTATCGACAAAGCGGCCATGGTGCTTGATGCACTGGAAGCCGGCCCCACCACGCTGGCGCAGCTGGTTTCCGCGACGGGACTGGCCCGTCCCACTGTGCACCGGCTGGCGCTGGCACTGGTGCACCACCGCCTGGTCGGCCGCGATATCCAGGGCCGCTTTGTCCTGGGCGGACGCCTGGTGGAACTGGCCTCCGCGGCCGGTGAAGACCGTTTGATAGCCTCCGCCGGGCCGGTGCTGCTGTCGCTGCGTGACGCGACGGGCGAAAGCTCCCAGGTCTTCCGGCGGCAGGGCGAGTGGCGGGTCTGCGTCGCCTCCGCCGAGCGGCCCATCGGCCTGCGGGACACCATCCCGGTGGGCACCCAGCTGTCCATGAAAGCCGGTTCCGCCGCCCAGTGCCTGCTGGCCTGGGAGGACCATGACCGTCTGCTCGAGGGCCTGCAGAATGCCCGCTTCACCCCTACCGTCCTCGCCGGTGTCCGACGCCGCGGCTGGGCCCAGAGCCTGGGCGAACGTGAACCCGGCGTTGCCTCCGTTTCCGCTCCGGTGCGCGGGCCGTCCGGACGGGTGATTGCCGCCGTGTCCATTTCAGGGCCGATAGAACGCCTCACCCGCCAGCCGGGCCGCGTTCACGCCGAAGTGGTGGCCAAGGCCGGAGCCCAGCTTACCGAGGCACTGCGCAACAGCGGCGAGTAACCCTATATTGGGAACCTAGAACCGTTGGGGATCGAAACCCAAGGGAGTTCCCATGAAGCGGATGCGGGTGCTGTGGCACATTGTCCGGATCTCCGGCGCCGACTACATTTTCTTCGGCTTCCTGATTGTCCTTGGGGTCGCCGGCTTCCTGCTGCCGCGGCTCGAACCGCAATTCTCCGATTTCGGCGACGGCCTCTGGTACCTGTTCGTTTCCTTCACAACCGTCGGCTTCGGCGATTATGTGGCTACCGGACCGGCCGGCCGGATTATCACGGTGGTCGTGACCCTGTACGGGATCCTCGTGGTGGCCCTCATGACCGGCATCATCGTCGGTTTCTACACCGAACTCCTCAAGGCCCGGGCCACCAACGCACTGGATGACTTCGTCAAGGAGCTGGAGCACCTGCCGGACCTGTCCCGGGAGCAGCTGCTGGAGCTGGCCGAACGGATCCGCAACCGGCGCATCATGCCGGACCCCTGAGCTAGCCGGCGAAGTGGTCCCAGCCGACGGCCGGCGGCACCTCTCCGCCGAAGGTAACTCCCTCGCCGTCCGTTACCTCTCCAATACGGACAAACCCTTCCGGCAGGACCGCGTCCGGCGGGAAGGTGGCCAGCAGCCCGTGATCCTCTCCCCCGCCGAGCACCCAGGCCAGCGGATCCGCACCGAGGCGCGCAGCTGCCGGTGCCAGCACCTCCGCCCGGGAGGCGAGATAGCCGGCATCGAGGTCAATGGCCACGCCCGAGGCACGGGCGATGCGTCCGGCGTCGCGCACCAGGCCGTCGGAGACGTCCAACATGGCCGTAGCGCCCGCAATTGCTGCCTCGGGTCCGGCGCCGGTCCGCGGCGGACGCGGCCTGCACTGCGCCATGGCCAGCACGGCAAGCAAGTGGTCCTTGGAATTCCCGGGGTCTGCCATGTCAACGTTGCTCTCGAGTACGGCCAGCCCGCCGGCCGCGAGTCCCAGCGATCCAATGTGGGCCAGAACGTCTCCCGGCCGGGCCCCGGAACGCAGAACCGGGTCCCGCCCCTCCAAATCACCTGTCACAGCTGCCGTGACGACAATCTGGCTGCCCCGGCCAAGGTCGCCGCCCACCACGGAGCACCGCTCGAATGCCAGGGATTCAATGCCGGCGGCAAGCCCTGCAGCGAGTTCCTCCACCCATGCGACTTCCGTACTGCCCGGGAGGGTGAGACTGACCACCAGCGAGGTGGGCACCGCGCCCATGGCACGGATATCGGAGACATTCTGGGCCACGCATTTCCAGCCGACGTCGGCCCCAGAGGTACGGTAACCGGAGGGCCAAAGCAGGCGGAAATCTGCGTCCTGGACGAGGGTGTCGATGGAGATCACCGTTCGCCCGTCCGGGGCAGCGATGACGGCGGCGTCGTCACCCGGCCCCAGCAGCGCAGTATCCGGTCCGAGCCTAGGGAAGATCCGGGCCAGGAGTGACTTTTCATCGAGCTGGTCCACGGTCAGGGCTTCGGACGGCACGGGCTGTTCCTCTGGTTATGGTTTTGCGGCTGCCTTTTCGAAATTAGCACGGCGGCAATCCTGCGCCGCGGGCCAATATTATCGGGGCAAAACAAAACCGGCCCCGGACATATTGTCCGGAGCCGGTAATCTGTGACCCCAGCGGGATTCGAACCCGCGTTACCGCCGTGAGAGGGCAGCGTACTAGGCCGCTATACGATGGGGCCGTGTACAGTGCTCCAAGTCTTTCAACCCGGGCACTTCCTTGCCGGTTTCGGAGAACCGGCCTGTAGAGTATTTCATACTCTTTCAGAGGAGACCAATCGGGGCTAAACCACCAATTGACTACCGCTGGGATACCAGGACTCGAACCTAGAATGTCGGTACCAGAAACCGATGTGTTGCCAATTACACCATATCCCAATGCACTTTTCCGGCTGCTTCTCGAGGAGTTATCCCCGGCCGCAGCCCCTCAGCACGAGATATAACTATACACGGCTTCCGGACCAAGTACAAAACGGGCCCGGTGCCCGCTTCAGACCAGCTCCAGCAGCTCCCCGAGGGACCCGATGGTGTGCACTTCCGAAGGCGCTGCTGCTCCGTCGTCGCGCACCGGAGAAGGATTGCCCGTGCGGTCGAGCCAAACGCCCAGCAGGCCGGCGCCTGCCGCTCCCACGGCGTCCACCTGCAGGTTGTCCCCGACGTAGGCGGTCCGTTCCAGCCTGCTGCCGAGCAGGCGTACTCCTTCATGGAAGATGGCCGGTTCCGGTTTGGCGGCACCGACGGTGTCGATGCCGACCAGGACCTTGATGCGCTGCAGCCCGGCGGCGTCCAGCTTGGCCCGCTGGTAGTCGTGCACGTTGTTGCTGACTGCCCCGTACGCGATGCCGCGGGCTTCCAGGGCATCGAGCAGCGGAGCGACGTCGTCAAAGGCGCGGAAGTACTGCGGCAGGGCTTGTTCATAGGCCTGGTTCCATGCCCGTGCCGCGTCACTGTCCAGGGGTGCCAGCCCCGCCTGTTCGCGGGCATGCTGCAGGCGCAGCACCCGCTGGTCGGCAAAGCCCAGCCGTCCGGCCAGGTAGGCGTCATAGTGCCCCTGGGGGTCGGCGGCGAACAGGGAGGTGTAGGCCTCCCAGTCCGCCGCTGTGAAGTGGGTCAGGTCATCGGCGCTGACCGCCTGCAGGGTAGTGCCCATGGCCGCCTGCAGATCGATGAGGGTCTCGTCGATGTCGAACAGCACCGCATCGATGAACCTGCCCATTTCGGTGTTCCCTAGGCTGCGGCGCGGAACGCGCGGATCCGTGCAAGCGAGGATTCCCGGCCAAGGATGACCATGGACTCGAACAGGGGCGGTGAGATCCGGCGTCCCGAGACGGCAGTGCGCACCGGCCCGAAGGCCAGGCGGGGCTTGATGCCCATGTCTTCCACCAGTGCCTGGCGCAGCGCTGCCTGGATGTTCTCCGCGGTCCAGTCGGACACGGACTCGAGGGCCGCCAGGGCGGCGTCGAGGACCTCGCCCAGGTTCGCCGGCAGGCCCTTGCGGGCGTCTTCGGCAACGTCGACGGCGTCGTCGGCCTTGAAGAGGAAGCCGAGCATGTCCGGGGCCTCGCCCAGCAGGGTGATGCGTTCCTGTACCAGCGGGGCGGCTTCGGTCAGGATTTCCTCTTCACGCGGTGTGAGAGTCTCCCCTACCAAGCCGGCCTGCTGCAGGTAGGGAACCAGCCGGTTGCGGAAGTCTTCGGCTTCGAGCATGCGTACGTGGGTGCCGTTGATGGCCTCGGCCTTCTTCAGGTCGAAGCGGGCGGGGTTGGCCAGCACGTTGTGGATGTCGAAGTTCTCCACCAGCTGGTCGACCGTGAAAATGTCTTCATCTGCGGACAGGGACCAGCCCAGCAGGGACAGGTAGTTCAGCAGGCCTTCGGGGATGAAGCCGCGTTCCCGGTGCAGGAAGAGGCTGGACTCCGGATCGCGCTTGGAGAGCTTCTTGTTGCCGGCACCCATGACGTACGGGAGGTGCCCGAACAAGGGCATGTACTTGGCCACGCCGACGTCGATCAGCGCGCGGTAGAGCGCGACCTGGCGGGGGGTGGAGGACAGCAGGTCCTCGCCGCGGAGGATGTGGGTGATGCCCATGAGCGCGTCGTCCACCGGGTTGACCAGCGTGTACAGCGGTGCGCCGTTGGCCCGGACCACTACGAAGTCGGGAACGGTTCCGGCCTTGAAGGTGATCTCGCCGCGGACCAGGTCCGTGAAGGTGATGTCTTCATCCGGCATCCGCACGCGCAGCACGGGTGAACGGCCTTCAGCCCGGAAGGCTTCGATCTGCTCCGGGGTCAGGTCGCGGTCATAGTTGTCATAGCCAAGCTTGATGTCGCGTCCGGCGGCGCGGTGGCGTGCTTCGATTTCCTCCGGGGTGGAGTAGGACTCGTAAACGTAGCCGGCCTCGCGCAGCTTCGCGATGACGTCCTGGTAGATCTCGCCGCGCTGGGACTGCCGGTACGGTTCGTGCGGGCCGCCCACTTCCACGCCTTCATCCCACGTGATGCCCAGCCACTTCAGCGCGTCGAGGAGCTGGAGGTAGCTTTCCTCGCTGTCACGCGCAGTGTCGGTATCTTCGATGCGGAACACCATGGTGCCCTTGGTGTGCTTGGCATAGGCCCAGTTGAAAAGGGCGGTCCGGATGAGGCCGACGTGCGGGGTGCCCGTGGGAGACGGGCAGAAGCGCACGCGTACGGGCGTGTCATCGGTAACGGTGGGCAGGTCAGCTAAGGGAGTGGGAGCGTTAGTCATGATACTTCCCAGTTTAGACTCTTCTGTCCGGTAGCCGCCTTATTGTGCGTAGGACAGCAGCCAGAGGAAGACTCCCCCACCGGCTGCCGCTCCGGCGGCGGCCGCGAGGAGATGGCCTGCCGGGCGTCCCTGCTGCAGCCGGGCGGCGAGGAAAAGCGCCAGGCCGCCGGCGATGACGACACCTGACACTGTCCCCGGCAGTCCCGGGAACAGCAGGGCCGCCGTCGAACCGAGGATCACAATGCCCGCCCCCAGGGTGAGGTCCAGCCAGGACCAGGACGTGAACGCGTTGGCGACCAGCAGCACGAGGACTGCGGCCAGCAGGGCGAAGGCCGCCGCAGAAAGCGGCAGCGGGCCGTCCAGCCAGAGGATGAGCCGCTGGAACATAAACGCCAGTGCCGCCGCGCCAAGCACGGTGGGCGGCAGGGACGACGGCGGCAGGCTGCGGAGGTCGTTGTGCCGCTGCAGGTAGCTGACCAGGACGGCCGGGAAAACGCCCATCAGCAACGCTGCACCTGCACCCCACGGCAGGGCGGCACCGGGTGGAAAGCCGAGAAACGGAGCGGCCAGGAGGATGAAGGACCAGATCAGCGCAGGCACGGCTGTGTTCCGGCCGGACTCCCGGTCCGCTCCGCGGGGCATCAGCTGCGGACGGTGTTGACCAGCCGGCCGATGCCTTCGATATCGACCTCGAAGCGTTCGCCGTCGCTGATGATGCCGACGCCGGCGGGGGTGCCCGTGAGGATGACGTCGCCCGGCAGCAGTGTGAAGGCCTGCGAGACGTAGGAAACCAGTTCCTTGACCCCCCAGATCATCGAGTTGGTGTTGCCGTCCTGGACCAGTTCGCCGTTGAGGTAGCCGCGGACCGCCGTGTTCTCGGGATCCAGTTCGGTTTCGATCCACGGGCCCAGCGGGCAGGAGGTGTCAAAGCCCTTGGCGCGGGCCCACTGGTCGTCGGTGCGCTGGGCATCGCGGGCGGTGAGGTCGTTGGCGCAGGTGTAGCCGAAGATGACTTCATCCACGCGTTCAATCGGGACATCCTTGCAGATGCGCCCGATGACGACGGCGAGTTCGGCTTCGTAGGAAACCTCGTCCGAGAAGGAGGGCAGCACCACGGGATCGTTGGGGCCGATCACCGAGGTGTTCGGCTTGAGGAACATCAACGGCGCCGGCGGCACGTCATTGCCCATTTCGCTGGCGTGGTCCGCGTAGTTACGGCCGATGCCGACCACTTTGCTTCGCGGGATGATCGGGGCCAGCAGGCGCACGTCTTCCAGCTTGTGCCGCTCCCCCGTCAGCTGGACGCCCGAAAAGAACGGGTCACCCTTAATGACGGCGATTTCTTCGCTGCCTTCTTCTCCGCCGACCACGCCGAAGGCGGGGTCGCTGTCCTGTACAAATCGAGCAATACGCATGGGTATAAGCCTAGTGGAGAAACGGACCAAGCCGGCAGGCGGTACTCACAGGGCCAGGAAGACTCCGAAACCGGCAGGAAGGACAACAAAAACGACCAGGAACACAACGACGGCGGTGCGTCCGGCGCGGTTGCCGACATTCACCGTCAAGCCAGTGCCGGACCCGCTGCGCTTGGGTACCAGGACGTGGGGGTCATTCGGATCGTTGTAGAGGATACCGCCCACCCATCGTTTCTCCTCTTCCTGTTCCTCTGCTGTCGGGCGGACACCGTCCCGCTCAGCCGTCCGCCTCGCCCAGCGCGCGCCAGCCGCATAGCAAAGGACCAGGCAGCCAAGAATCAGCGCAACCATCACGAGGGCCGGCCCGGCGGGGACATGGTCCGGGGTTCGCCAGCCGGCAACAGTGAGCGTACCGATCAGCACCGCTATCAGGAACGAAGTCCAGCCCAAGGCCGCAACTGTGCCGCGGATCGTCCCCTCCCGGCGGTACAGCTCCCAGTCCGATGAATCCTTCTCCGGGGGGACCATGGCAGGCACGACGGCGGCAATCAAGGCCAGGAGGACGCTGAGGCCGCCGCCCATCATCAAGGGGAAGAAAACGGTGCCGAAAGACTTGGCTTCCCACTCGTCCGGGCTGCCGCCGGCGCCCCAATGGGTCGGAATTGTCTCCGGCAGGGAATCGTAAATCGTGGTTCCGTAGGCAAAACAAGACAGCGAAACAAGCAATGCCGCGAAATGGATCAGCCAGAAGATACCGCGCCCGCTGGTGATTTTTGTCTCGACCTTGGAATCCATGTATTCAATCTATCCGGATTGGCGGGTTAAAGAGGAAGAGCCCGTACCAGCACTGGTACGGGCTCAACCTGTATTCAAATATTGTCCGGCGGTGACCTACTCTCCCACATCCTCCCGGATGCAGTACCATCGGCGCTGTGGGTCTTAGCTTCCGGGTTCGGAATGGGACCGGGCGTTTC
>NZ_JANFLS010000001.1 GCF_024385465.1 Arthrobacter sp. zg-Y844 | reverse complement strand
CCTTTTCTTCTTCGCTGCAATGTTTTATATCTTATTCCATTCCGGCGTTATTTGCAATTCGCGGTTTCCCTTGTCGGGAGCCCGTGAAAGGCGTTTTCCGCCGTTCCGGACCCAGCATCAACCGGAGTCTTTTCCACCGGCCCCGCGAAGGGCGCGCACTGGTTGGACTCTGTTTTTTGTTGGGGTTTGGCCGCCATGCTCGGGCGCTTTTCCAGCGTCCCGGCCGCGGCGACTTAGAAAACTTTACACACGTTTGCCCCCAGCTGCAAATCGGATTCGGGGTGACTCCGGACACGCATTTCCCGCCCGATTCCGGCGTCGTTTCCGGCGCCTTCCCGCAGGCATCAGACGGCCGCCCGGCACGGGTTCCCACGGCAGGCCCCACCCTATCCGGGCGGAAGCAGGGCTTCTTCCAGGCCCGCCAGCCCGGAGGCCGCTGCCTCATCCGTGATGACAGTGACCCGCGGATGCAACTGGAGGATGGAGGCCGGGCAATCAACACCCACCGGTCCGGTCAGTGCCCGAGCCAGGATTCCTGCCTTATCCCCGCCGCGGACCAACAGCAGCAGGTGCCTGGCACGGCGGATGGTCCCCAGCCCCTGGGTAATGCAGAACTGCGGAACCTCCCCCGTGGAAGGGAAGAACCGGGCGTTGGCCCTCCGCGTGGTTTCGGACAAGCGCTGCACCCGGGTACGCGAATCCAAGGATGAGCCGGGCTCGTTGAAGGCCAAATGGCCGTTATGCCCGATCCCCAGCAGCTGAAGGTCCACTCCCCCGGCACTTTCCAGCCGGCGTTCGAAGGCTTCGGCCGCTTCGGCGGGGTCCTCCGCACTGCCGTCCGGAACGGACACACAGCGCGGATCCAATCCGAGGGGGCGTGTGACCTCCCTGTCTATAACGGCGGCATAGGACTGTTCACTGTCGGCCGGCAGTCCAACATACTCATCCAGGGCAAACGCCCGTACCCGGGACAGGTCCAGTTCATGCTCCGCCAGCGCCCGGTACACCGGCAGGGGCGAGGACCCCGTGGCGAGCCCAAGTACGGCATCCGGCCGGTCCCGAACCAGCACCTCTATAAAGGAGGCACCAAGCGCGCCCAGCCCGGCGGCGTCGGGAACCGTATATAGGGCGAGACTCAATGCGGCGCCCCGGGAACATCGCCGGCCCTATATAGAGCGGGAAAGTCGGGACTCGATGCGGGTTCGCTCGGCAGGTCCGGCAGCACGGGAAGCGCAGGGGCTGCTGTCCGGGCTGTCTCTACCTGCATAGCTGGGGAACGCTGCATGGGCACACTCCTGATCCGGCGGGTTTTCCAGTATGGCTCCGTACCCGCAGTATGGCTCTATACCCCGGAGATACACCCCGGATCCGCTGCGAGTCGAGGCCCGGAATTTTCGGGTAGACTGGTTCCCGGCCCCTCATGTGGTGTCATCCTGTGAACTCCCCCAGGACCGGAAGGTAGCAAGGGTAAGCGGGCTCTGGCAGGTGCATGGGGGGTCTTTAATTTTTTTGAGGAAGTGGAGTTTCCACCGTGCCTGCCGCCGGAGGAAAAACCGTCAGTGCCAACCGATAGGCTTCTATCTGTGAGTACAGCCCTTTACCGCCGCTACCGTCCCGAGAGTTTCGCAGACGTGATCGGCCAGGAGCACGTCACGGAGCCGCTGATGGCGGCCCTGCAAAAGAACCGCGTTAACCACGCGTACCTCTTCTCCGGCCCGCGCGGCTGCGGCAAAACCACCTCTGCGCGCATCCTTGCCCGCTGCCTGAACTGCGCCGAGGGCCCCACCCCGGTCCCCTGCGGCAAGTGCGACAGCTGCGTTGAACTGGCCCGCGACGGGTCCGGCAGCCTCGATGTCATCGAGATTGACGCGGCCAGCCACGGCGGCGTCGACGACGCCCGCGACCTCCGGGAGCGCGCCACCTTCGCCCCGGTCCGGGACCGCTACAAGATCTTCATCATCGACGAGGCCCACATGGTCACGTCCGCCGGCTTCAACGCCCTGCTGAAGATCGTGGAAGAGCCGCCGGAACACATCAAGTTCATCTTCGCCACCACGGAGCCGGACAAGGTCATTGGCACCATCCGGTCCCGCACGCACCACTACCCCTTCCGCCTCGTTCCGCCGGAGCCGCTGCTGGCTTACCTTGAAAAGCTCTGCGCGCAGGAGAACGTAGCGGTCGCCCCGGGCGTCCTTTCCCTGGTGATCCGCGCCGGCGGCGGGTCCGTGCGCGACACCCTTTCCGTCCTTGACCAGCTCATGGCCGGCGCCGGCCCCGACGGCCTGGACTACGAATTGGCCGTTTCGCTGCTGGGTTACACCCCGGTGTCGCTGCTCGACGACGTCGTCGACGCAGTTGCCGCCGCAGACGCAGCTACCGTATTCCGCGCCGTGGACCGTGTCATCCAGACCGGCCAGGATCCCCGCCGGTTTGTGGAAGACCTGCTGGAACGCTTCCGGGACCTGATCATCGTCAACGCCATGCCGGACAGCGCATCCACCGTGCTCCGCGGCATGCCGGAAGACCAGATCAACCGGATGCAGACCCAGGCCACCCAGCTGGGCAGCAGTGAACTATCCCGCGCCGCAGACATCACCAACACTGCCTTGACCGAGATGACCGGTGCCACGTCGCCGCGGCTGCACCTCGAACTGCTCTGCGCCCGTATTCTGCTTCCGGCCGCAGACCAGGCCGAACGCGGGACGGCCGCACGGGTGGACCGCTTGGAGCGCCGGCTCAGTTATGCAGGTGATCCCACCGAGGCCATGGGCCGCGCTGCAGCTGCAGCGTCTCCGGTGAACACCATTCCCGCGGCCGCACCCACGGCTTCGCAGGCAGCTGCTTCAGCTCCTGCGGTGGACGAAGCTCCGGCATCTCCCCGGGGAACCGACTTTGCGGCAACGCCCGCCCCGGATGCAGCAGCAACCCCTGCCGCACCGGCAGCCTCCAGCCAGGACAGCAAGCCCGCCGGAAGTTCCCTGGACTGGGGCGGCACGTGGTCCACCCCGGCGCAGGCGCCTTCCCCGGCGGATGCCCCTGCCGCTTCAAGCGCCGCGCCCGCAGCGGGATCCAACGGTTCCCGCCCTGCCGCTGGCGGACCGTCGCAGCCAGCGCAGTCGCAGCCCGCCCAGTCGCAGCCGGTGTCCCAGCCCGCGCAGTCGCAGCCGGCGCAGCAGGCACCGGCCCAGCAGGTCCAGCCTCAGCAGCGGCAGGCTCCGGCCGGCGGTCCCGCTTCGGCACCGGCCGGCGGAAGCGGGCAGATCGAGATGATCCGCCGTGCCTGGCCGGAAATCATGGATGCCCTGACCAGCATCCGCCGTGCCACCTGGCTGAACGTCAGCAAAAACTCCAGCCCGCGCGCCTTTGACGGCAAGGTTCTTGAACTTGCCTTCACCAACCCCGGCGCGGCCACCAACTTCAACCGCCCCGACCATTTGGAGAACCTGCGCAAGGCGATCCATCAGGTCCTGGCGCTGGACTGCCAGATCAATCCGATCCATGACAGCTCGGCGTCAGCGGGTGAGTCGGGCCCAAAAGCCGATAGCCGGCAAGCGCCGGCATCCGCACCGGCCGCCAAGGCACCGGTAGTTCAGGCACAACCGGCTCAGGCACGACCGGCGCAGGCGCCTGCAGCCCAAGCTCCGTCGGTGCAGGATGGTCGAAGCACCACGGCTGCCGCCGCTCCTTCCAGCGAAACCGCCAAGATGACCGGGGCTGCTGCCCCGGACTCGCGCGCAGCGTCGGCTCCGGGCCCGGATTCGGCCCCGAGGGCAACGGCGCCTGCGGCAGCGGCACCAGCACCGGCAGCGGAGCCAGCAACGCCAGCGAACCGTGCAGTTCCGACGCAGCAGGCTCAGGCCGTTGCAGCACCGGTGGCCGCACCCGAACCGGCGGCACCAGGCGCTCCGGTCAACGCGGCTACGGCTGCCCTCCGGCGCCGCGCCGGCAGTTCCAACGGCGGCGGAACTCCGTCCACCGGTCCGGGCCAGGCCGCCCGCGGAACCTCCGGCCGGAACGGCAGCTCCGGCGCACGAGCTGCAGGGCGCTCAGCCGGAAACCGTCCTTCCGATGAGCCCTGGCCGGACGAGCCGAGCGATCCATTCAACGACGCACCCGAAAGCAACGCCTGGGAAACCGCCGAAGCGCCCGTGGATGTGTACTCCGGCGGACACCTCTCGGACTCCGAATGGGCGAGTACCGATTGGGCCGGCACCGGGTCCACCACCCGACCGGCCGGCGGAAACTCCGCGGCGGACAGCCGGGCCGGCGGCGCACAGACCTCCCCGTCATCAGCCGTACCCGCGGGCGCCCCGCGGGCTGCGGCACCGGCGTCGGCACCGGCGTCGGCGTCGGCCGCCCCCGCCGGCTTGACCGCCCGGCCCGGAACCACGACGGCGCCGGGTCAGGACCGGGGTGCAGCAGCACCAGGCGTCCGGACATCCGTTCCGCCGACGACGATGTCCCCCGCCGCCCCTTCCGGCGGTGCTCCCAACCAGCCGCTGAGCCGTTACCAGAAGCTCCTCAATGAAGCTGCCCAGCGCGGCGGCGGAGCCCCCGTCCGGGGGAGCCGCCCAGTAGACTCGACCTACGTCGAAGATGTTCCCAGCGCGGATGACATCACGCTTGAGGATTCCGGTCTGGTGGGGCGTAAGGCGATCGAACGGATTCTGGGCGGGCGGCTGATCGAGGAACGCAGCCTGGACGGCCGCTGACCAGCGCTGGTCCCCCGTAAGACGCCCGCTCCGGGGCCCGCAGCATGCGGAATACCCCGGTAACAGCCAGCTATAAACGCAGTTCAACCCAGCAGAGAAGGTTACGTGTACGAAGGTGCCGTTCAGGAACTCATCGATGAACTAGGCCGTCTTCCCGGCGTCGGGCCCAAGTCCGCCCAGCGCATCGCGTTCCACATCCTCGAGTCCGATCCCGATGACATGAAGAAGCTGGCCACGGCCATTGTCACGGTCAAGGACCGGGTGAAGTTCTGCAGTGTCTGCGGCAACGTCACGGAGCAGGAAACCTGCACCATCTGCAGGGACCCGCGGCGGGATCCGACCATGATCTGCGTGGTCGAAGAGTCCAAGGACGTGATTGCGGTGGAGCGTACGCGGTCCTTCCGCGGCCGCTACCACGTGCTGGGCGGCGCCATCAATCCGATTGCCGGCATCGGTCCGGACCAGCTGCGCATCCGGGAGCTGCTCAGCCGGCTGTCGGATGAGCAGATCGCCGAAATCATCATCGCCACCGACCCGAACCTCGAGGGCGAAGCCACGGCTACCTATCTGGTGCGGATGCTCAAGACCCTGGGCATCAAGGTCACGCGTCTGGCCTCCGGCCTGCCCGTGGGCGGAGACCTGGAATACGCGGATGAAATCACCCTCGGCCGCGCCTTTGAGGGCCGTCGGAGCATGTCCTAAGCCAGGACGCTTCCATGTGCCATTAGGCGATCCGTGTCCCGGCAGCGAGCTTGCGGACCGGCGTCCGCAGCTTGCGCCGGCCCAGGAAAACCAGCGCCGCAGCCAGCGCGGCCTGGAGCGTGAGTCCCAGCGGCCAGATCGGCGGCACGTCGGGTTGGCCGCCCTCCCGGACTTCGCCGTTGATGCACGGCGTGCTGTAGTCCGGTCCGGCCTGGGCCAGGCGCACCACTGTGCTGATCCCCTCCATCACTCCGCTGGCGGTGTATCCGTTTTCGTCCCGCTCCGACGTGACGGGAATCGAATCGGCCACCACCACGAAGGGGTTGACCGCAAGGATCCACGCGATTCGCTCCGTGTGTGCCACGGACACGTCCATTAGCGGACCCGAACAGGTGTATTCCTCGGCGCCGTTTCCATCGTAGGAATAGGAGGCGGAACTGCTGACCTTAACGGTCTCCTCGGTCAGGAAGCCGCTCAACCCGAACGCGATCAGGGTGCCCAGCCCCAGCAGGGCCACCAGCATGTAGGTGACCACAATGGAGAACAGCGGACGGGCGGCCAGGGCGGAAACGCCCACCCCCACCGCGCAGACGATCCCCAGTTCCACGGCCAGCATAACGAGTGCCACCACGGCGGAGAGCGGCTGGACACCGCCCAGGGCCAGGGCCCACAGGAGGAAGGGAATGCTGGCCACGAGGAATCCCATGGACGCCAGCCAGGACGCCAGCCACTTCCCGGCGAGGATCTGGCCGGGGCGCAGGAGGGTGACCTGCAGGATGGCCAGCGTTCCGGCGGCACGGTCGCCGTTGACGGCATTGGCCGAAAGCGCCGGTGCCAGCAGCAGTCCAAAGAACAGGATGAAGCCAACCATCAGCTCGTAGAGCGCCGGGCCCTGCGGCCCCATGGTGGCGGAGGAACTCAGCGCCGTCAGGGTGGCCACCAGCCCGATCACCACAAACCAGACAACCAGCAGCACATACCAGCTGCGGGAGCGCAGCCGCTGCTTCATCTCCAGTGCGAAGACAGAACGCACCCCGCGCCGATAGCCGAGCGCCGGGGCATCAGGGGTAAGGGTCTGCGTACTCATCCGCGATCAGCGTCCAAACTCATGTAGGTCTCCTCCAGGGCACCGCCGGCCGGCGCAAAGGCCGTAACGGCGACGTCGGCCAGCACCAGGGACCGCAGCAGCTCGGCCGCGGCGGCGTCCCCCGCCAACCGGACCTGGACCTCCGGCCGGGCGGCGCCGCCCTGCTGGCGATATGGGATGCCGCGCTCATCCACCTGCCGCAGCAGGGAACCGGTGTTCAGGGAGCGGATGGCGTACCAGCGTTCCTGCGCATCGGCGTCGGCCAGTGATTGGGTTTTCACCGTCTCGCCGCGGGCCACGAAGACCGCCCGATCCACCATTTCGTCCAGTTCCGAGAGCACGTGCGAAGACACCACCACGGTTTTGCCTTCGGCAGCGAGCCGGCGCAGCAGCACCCGCAGGTCCACCCGGGATCCCGGGTCGAGCCCCGACGCCGGTTCATCCAGCAACAGGACCGACGGGTCATGGATCAGCGCGCGGGCCAGGCTCAGCCGCTGCTGCTGGCCGCGGGAAAACACGCGTGCCGGCTTGTCCGCGAAGTCGGTGAGATGAACGGTTTCCAGCAGCTCGGCCGCCCGCTGTCCGGCCAACGAGCGCTCCATACCGTAGAGGCCGCCCACCGTCACCAGGATTTCCCGTGCGGTCAGGGATCCCCAGGTGCCCAGGGTGTCCGGCATCCAGCCGATCCCCGCGCGCACCCGGCGCGGGTCCACCAATGGGTCGAAGCCGTTGATCCGCACCGATCCGGCGTCGGGGGCCAGCAGGGATGCCAGGATCAGCAGCAGGGTGGTCTTTCCGGAGCCGTTCGGACCGATCAATGCCGTGACCTCGCCGGCGGGCGCGGTGAAGTCCATGTTGCGGATCGCAGCGGCATTTCCGAAGCTGCGCTGAATCCCTCCGGCAACCACGCCGGTGCCTGTGACGGCTCTCTTCCCCATGGCGCCCACCCTAGGGGCCGGGCGTCGTGCACTGCGCCCGGACTCGCCGGTGGGCCGCAGGTTACGCACGTGTATTTCGGGACTTCCCGACGGCGGCGATAGACTTTCTGGACGGACGTTGTGGGTAGTACCGCCCGCTTTCCGGGGAGAACAGTTCGAAGCCGCGCCGAAGATGCCGGGCACCAGCAACCACAATGAAACTTGAGAAAGTGTACGCATGAGCCTGATAGTGCAGAAATTCGGCGGTTCCTCCGTAGCGGACGCCGACGGCATCAAGCGCGTGGCGAAACGCGTGGTGGATACCCATGCCGCCGGAAACGAAGTGGTGGTTGTCGTCTCCGCCATGGGCGACAGCACCGATGAGCTGCTGGACCTGGCCGGCCAGATCACCACCCAGGGCAATGCCCGGGAAATGGACATGCTGCTCAGCGCCGGGGAACGTATCTCGATGGCGCTGCTGGCCATGGCCATCAACCAGCTCGGCGGCTCTGCGCAGTCCTTCACCGGCAGCCAGGCGGGCATGATCACCGATGCGATCCACGGCAAGGCCCGGATCATTGATGTGTCCCCGCACCGCATCAAGACCGCCATCGAGCGGGGCGATATCGCCATCGTGGCCGGCTTCCAGGGCGTCAGCCAGGACAGCCACGACATCACCACCCTGGGCCGCGGCGGTTCGGACACCACGGCGGTGGCCCTGGCCGCAGCTCTGGAAGCCGATGTCTGCGAGATCTACACCGACGTCGACGGCGTGTACACCGCCGATCCGCGGGTGGTTTCGAGCGCCCAGAAGATCGAGAAGATTTCCAGCGAGGAAATGCTGGAGTTGGCCGCTTCCGGTGCCAAGATCCTGCACCTGCGCTGCGTGGAATACGCCCGGCGCTTCGGCGTTCCCCTGCACGTCCGCTCATCCTTCAGCTCACACGAGGGAACCTGGGTTCTGCCCAGCCCCGACGACAAGATCAAGATTCAAGAGGGAGAACCCTTGGAACAGCCCATCATCTCCGGCGTTGCCCATGACCGTTCCGAAGCCAAGGTCACGGTGGTGGGTGTTCCGGACATCCCCGGCAAGGCCGCGGAAATCTTCGGCATCGTGGCGGGCGCCAACTCCAACATCGACATGATCGTGCAGAACGTTTCCACCCAGGGTTCGGGCCGGACGGACATCTCCTTCACGCTGCCCATCATCGACGGCAAGGAAGCCATCGACGCGCTCAACGCCGCCAAGGCCGAGGTCGGTTTCGACACCATCCACTACAACGAGCAGATCGGCAAGCTCTCCCTGATCGGCGCAGGCATGCGGTCCAACCCGGGCGTCTCGCACCGCTTCTTCGAAGCGCTGCACACCGCCGGGGTGAACATCGACATGATCTCCACCTCCGAGATCCGCATCTCCGTGGTCACCAGCGCCAAGCTGCTGGACACCGCAGTACGCGCGGTGCATGCTGCCTTTGGGCTCGACGGCGACAGTGAGGCCACGGTGTACGGCGGCACCGGGCGCTAGGGCCGCGGCGGACTGACATCGGGCAGCAAAGAGGCCGGCACCCAGGCGGTGCCGGCCTCTGGCGTATCCGGAGCACGTTCGGAGCTTATTCGGGCTTGCGCGAGACGATGTAGCTGCTTCCGTCCGGCCGGGTGACGGTTTCCCACATCGCCTTTTCCTGGGCCTGCTGCTCCTTGAGCAGCGCCTGGTTTTCCTCCGTCATCGGATGGTCCAGCGACCCTTGCTGCGCGGGTCCGAAGATCAGCCGCACCTTGCCCGTGGTCCGCATGAACCGGGTTACAAAGCTTTCCTTCTCAACCATGCTGCACCTTTCCGACGGGCATTACGCTCCTATCGTACTAACGATCAGGTTGGTATTTTCCGTCAACCAAACCCTGCCTGAACCAGCGGATGACGGGCGTACCGCGAGGCAGGATAATGGAACGGTGATTGCTCCCGCCCACCCCACCGTCCTCAGCGAGGACCAATGGCTGCCGCGGCAGTCCGCGCACGAAGAACGCGTCCGGCCCTTTACCGAAGGATTCCTGGCGCGGCGCTCGGCCGGGCGGAAGCACCCGGTGGAGGACTTCCTCTTCACCTACTACTCCCAGAAACCCGGCCAGCTGCTTCGCTGGCACCCGGGCGCCGGCGTCGTCCTCACCGGTCCGTCCGCACTTGAGCGCACCGGGTGGAAGTTCTACCGGACACTGACGGAAGCGGAACGGGACGCCGCGGGGATCGACGCCGAAACACCCGCCGTCATTGTGGACACCGATGGGTTCGCCGCGGTGCGCGGAGACGCCCTGGGGTTCACCACCATGCTGCTTTCCCGCACGGCCGCGCGGAAGCCGGTGCTCGGATGCTTCGGTATGCACGAGTGGGCCATGGCCTACAAGTCGGAGGACAACGGCATCCGGCACGATTACCTGCAGTTGCGGCTCGGTGCCGCCGGGACGGACGAACTGGTGGAACGCAGCCGGATCCGCTGCACCCACTTCGATGCCTTCCGGTTCTACACCCCGGAAGCAGTACCCCTGAACGAGCTCACCCCCACCCGCGAGAACCAGCGCGACCTGGAACAGCCCGGCTGCCTGCACGCCAACATGGACCTCTACAAATGGGCCTACAAACTGGTGCCGCTGCTCCCCAGCGAGGTGGTTATGGACGCCTTCGAGCTGTCCTGGCGCATCCGGGAAATGGACATGTGCGCCTCCCCTTACGACCTGGCCGATTGGGGTTACACCCCGATTGCGGTGGAAACTCCGGCCGGCCGGGCGCAGTACGCAGCCGCACAACGCGGCTTCGCCGAGGAATCGCAGCAGTTGCGGGCGCGCATCCTGAGCCTGCTGGAACCCTTTGGAGGACAGCTATGCAGCCAGAACCGACCGGCCGGGTTATCCGCACCGGACCCGAGTCCTACGACCTGATTCTCCACCGCAGTTTTCCCGAACCGGCTGCGGCCGTCTGGCCCAGCTTTACCGACCCCGACCTGACGGCCCAGTGGTTCGGCCGCTGGGAAGGAACCCCGGGCAGTGGCGGCACCGTTGACCTGCAGCTGCTCTTCGAAGAGGGCCTGCCCTGGAGCCGGGTCCGGATAGCGGAGTGCGTCTCTCCGGAACTGCTGCGCCTGCTGGTGGAGGATGAATACGGCGGCTGGGACCTGGAGATCCGGCTCCGTGATGATCCGGCCGGCACCGCACTGGACTTCATCCACCATCTGGAGGACCCGCAGGCCGCTTCAAGCATCGGACCGGGCTGGGAATACTATCTGGACCGGCTACTGGCCGCCCGCAGCGGCGGCCCGGCGCCGGACTTCGAGGACTACTTCCCAAGCCAGGATGCCTACTTCGCGGCGCAGGCAGACGCTGCTGCGGATTCGACCGACCCTGCTTGACAGCGTTGGCTAGGCTGGTGGCTCCGCTACCAATGGAGGCCGAACAGTGCGCAACATTCGAGGAATAGCAGTAGTCCCCATGCTGCTGTGCTCCGCCGTCCTGTTGGCAGCCTGCGGCGCCGATTCCGGCCGTTCTCCGGATTCCGGGGAATCCACGGGCTCCCCCAGTGAGTCAACGACGGCGCCGGCCTCGCCTGTCGGTTCGCCCACACCGACCGGC
The DNA here is from genome assembly GCF_024385465.1 of Arthrobacter sp. zg-Y844. Lineage (GTDB taxonomy): Bacteria > Actinomycetota > Actinomycetes > Actinomycetales > Micrococcaceae > Arthrobacter_B. The sequence goes on along the minus strand of NZ_JANFLS010000001.1, from coordinate 1,370,813 downwards.
TCCCCTACCCCCGCTCCCGGGACCGGCGGGACCGCGGCGGAGGCACCGGTCTCGCTGACCGTCGAGTTCAGTGCGGACGGAACGACGCCGAGCAGCACGTGGACGCTGCAGTGCGACGGCGCCGGGCCCCGGGAAGGCTCGACCGTACCGGATCCTGCCGGTGCCTGTGCCGTGCTCGCGGAACAGGGGGTGGCCGCCCTCGCGGAGCCGGCGGCGGGCTTGATGTGCACCCAGGAGATCCGCGGAATGCAGCGCGCACACGTCACCGGCATGGTCCGCGGCGAGGCCGTGGACACAACCTTCTCGCTGACTGACGGCTGCCAGATTTCACGCTGGGAACGGCTTACCGCCCTGCTGGGCCCCGCGGACGGCTCCCTCTAGTTACCGGCGCACGCTTTCCCGGCGGGCCAGGATCACCAACGTGCAAATGGGTCCCAGCACGGGGAATATCAGGCAGAAGACAAGCAGTCCAAGCCGCTCCCCGGCAGTGACTGCACTCGAGCGGGCCAGGCGGACGACGGCGACCACCAGCAGGATGATCAGGGCCGCGGAAATTCCGGTGACCAGGAACTCCCAGCCCGTCGGGATCAGGGGGTTCGCTCCGTTATTCATTGCCGTTTCCTTCCGTGGACACTGCCCGGTCGCGCTTGAGCCGCACGTAGACCTGCTTGCGGACCCGTGCCACAACGTCGCCTGAACCGTCGGTAACATCCACCGAGAACCACTCCAGTACCTTGTCGCCGCCGGCCGCGAGCTTGCGCAGCCGCCGGACGTCGGCCCGGTCCAGGGTGAAGCGGACGGTCAGCTCGCCCTTTCCCGGCTTCAGGAACTCAATCTCCGCGGCACGGTCCCAGACCACGTGGTCGCGGCCGAGGTGGTGGAGCAGCATCATCATCCAGAACGGGTCCGTCATCGCGAACAGGGAGCCGCCGAAATGCACGCCGGCCACGTTCTTGTTCCACCAGTAGGACCGCAGCCGCACAGAGACACCCAGGTATTCAGGGTCCAGTCGGGTGATCCGAATGCCGGTAAAGGCAAAGGGCGGCCACACGTTCATTAGCCGGCGGACCGTGGCCGGGCTTGCTTGCAGGAGTCTCACGGCCCCACTCTAACCAGAGGTAATCCAGCTCACACAATGGCCCCCGACCCTACACCTCATGGCCTACTATTGAATAAGCATGCTTAGTATTCTCCCGGACAACGGAGTTCCGGACCGACTGAAAGCGCAAAAATGTCTATAGAAGCAAAGGACCAATACCTCTGGGCACGAGGGATCCTCGAGTCCGACGACGCCGAGTACATGCACTGCGGCGAACCCATGCAGCCCCGGGACAGCCGGCAGCTCTCCATCTTCGAACCGATCACTGTGGAATCCATGCCGCAGGAACCGGTGGATGTACAGCTGGAAACCACCGTGCTCCGCTGCGTCTGCGGCTTCCAGCTGGAGATCCCGGCCTAGGGCCCGGAGTCGTCACCGTAACGCAGGTAACGCGGCTAGAATGGCAAGTGCAAGCTCGCGGAGCGCTGAATCAGCGTGAGACGGCAAGGTCCGCGGCCACCCATCTCGTTTAGAGGAGCTGCCGGATGCCCCGGATCGTTGTTGATGTAATGCCCAAGCCTGAAATCCTCGATCCGCAGGGCAAAGCCATTGCAGGGGCGCTCCCCCGCCTGGGACTGACCGGCTTCGCCGGAGTCCGCCAGGGCAAGCGCTTCGAGCTCACCGTAGACGGAGACGTCACCCCCGAAATCCTGGAGCAGGCCCGCACCGCCGCCGCCACGCTGCTCTCCAACCCCGTGATCGAAGACGTCACCCGCGTTGAAGTAATCCCGGAGGCCTGATCTTGAGTACCCCCCTGATCGGCGACTTTTCCGTTGCCCCCGAAAACGACGCGCTCCGCGCGGTCCGGGTGGGTGTCATCACCTTCCCCGGCACCCTGGATGACCGCGACGCCGCCCGCGCCGTAACCATCGCCGGCGGCACCGCCGTCGGGCTCTGGCACGCCGAAGCGAATCTGCAGTCCGTGGACGCCGTGATCATCCCCGGCGGGTTCTCCTACGGGGACTACCTGCGCGCCGGCGCGATTGCCCGCTTCGCACCGCTCATGGAAAAGGTAGTGGACGCCGCCGCCGGCGGCATGCCCGTACTGGGCATCTGCAACGGCTTCCAGATCCTCACCGAGGCGCACCTTCTGCCCGGTTCCATGATCAAGAACAACCACCTGAGGTTCTCCTGCGCGGACCAGCTGCTGCGGGTGGAAAACAACAGCACCGCTTGGACCTCCGCCTACGAACCCGGCGCCGGCATGGTTGTTCCGCTGAAAAACCAGGACGGACAGTACGTCGCGGATGAGAAGACGCTGGACGAGCTGGAAGGCGAAGGCCGGGTGGTCTTCCGCTACGACGGCGGGAACCCCAACGGGTCCCGCCGCGGCATCGCCGGCATTTCCAACGCAGCAGGGAACGTCGTCGGGCTGATGCCCCACCCCGAACACGCCGTCGAACCCGGCTTCGGCCCGGATTCCTCCGCCTACGGCGAGGTCGGCCTGGGCTACGGCACCGACGGGCTGCGCATCTTCAGCTCTGTACTCAACTCGCTCGTTGCCGGAGGCAAGTCATGACCGTTTCCCCCAGTGCTGCCGCTGAGCAGAAGAAGTTCCGCATCGACACCGTTGAGCACGCCGCCGCCACCCCGGACACGGAACTGCAATGGGCCGAGCTCGGCTTGAAGGAAGACGAATTCCACCGTGTCGTGGAGATCCTGGGCCGCCGCCCCACCGCGGCGGAACTGGCCATGTACTCGGTGATGTGGTCCGAGCACTGCTCCTACAAGTCCTCCAAGGTGCATTTGAAGCAGTTCGGTGACAAGGTCACCGACAAAATGAAGGAACACCTGCTGGTAGGCATCGGTGAGAACGCCGGCGTCGTGGACATCGGTGAAGGCTGGGCCGTGACCTTCAAGGTCGAATCCCACAACCACCCGTCCTTCGTGGAGCCCTACCAGGGCGCCGCCACCGGCGTCGGCGGCATTGTCCGCGACATCATCTCCATGGGCGCCCGCCCGGTGGCCGTGATGGATCCGCTGCGCTTCGGTGCCATCGACCACCCGGACACTGCCCGCCTGGTGCACGGCATCGTCTCCGGCATCGGCGGCTACGGCAACTCCCTGGGCCTGCCGAACATCGGCGGGGAACTGGTCTTCGACTCCGTCTACCAGGGCAACCCGCTGGTCAACGCCCTGGCCGTGGGCGTAATGCGCCACGAGGACATCCGCCTGGCCAACGCGTCCGGCGCCGGCAACAAGGTGGTGCTCTTCGGCGCCCGCACCGGCGGCGACGGCATCGGCGGCGCGTCCGTGCTGGCCTCCGAATCCTTCGACGCGGACAAGCCCTCCAAGCGTCCCGCCGTCCAGGTGGGCGATCCGTTTGCGGAGAAGGTGCTCATCGAGTGCTGCCTGGAACTGTTCAAGTCCTCCGTGGTGGAGGGCATCCAGGACCTGGGCGCCGCCGGCATTTCCTGCGCGACGTCGGAACTCGCCTCCAACGGCGACGGCGGCATGCACGTGGAACTGACCAACGTGCTGCTGCGCGATCCCACCCTGACTCCGGGCGAGATCCTGATGTCCGAGTCCCAGGAACGCATGATGGCCGTGGTGACGCCGGAAAACGTGGAAGCGTTCGAGGCCATCATGGACAAGTGGAACGTGGAGTACTCCTGGCTCGGCGAGGTCACCGGCACCGGCCGGCTGATCATCGACTGGGACGGCGAGACCATTGTGGACGTGGATCCGCGCACGGTGGCGCATGAGGGACCGGTGTACCAGCGCCCCATGGCCCGCCCGGCCGCACAGGACAGCATCGAAGCCGACTCCTTCAACGCGGAACGGCCCTTCGGCAGCGCCGCGGTCAAGGACGCCATCCTGGAACTCATGGCCTCACCGAACATGTGCGACAAGTCCTGGGTCACCAACCAGTACGACCGCTATGTGCAGGGCAACACCGCCCTGGCCATGCCGGACGACGCCGGTGTGGTCCGCGTGGATGAAACCACCGGACTGGGCGTCGCGATTTCCACCGATGCCAACGGCCGCTACTCCTACCTCAACCCGTACGAGGGCGCGAAGCTGGCCCTGGCCGAGTCCTACCGCAACGTGTCCACCGCCGGCGCAAAGCCCCTGGCGGTCACCGACTGCCTGAACTTCGGCTCCCCGGAGGACCCCGAGGTCATGTGGCAGTTCGCCGAGTCCGTACGCGGACTGGCCGACGGCTGCCGCGAACTCGGCGTGCCCGTCACCGGCGGCAACGTCTCGCTCTACAACCAGACCGGCGGCGTCGCCATCCATCCCACCCCCGTGGTGGGTGTGCTGGGCGTGTTCGACGACGTCGCCCGGCGCACGCCGTCGGGCTGGCGGCAGGACGGCCAGGCCATTTACCTGATGGGCACCACGCAGGACGAGCTGGACGGTTCCGAATACGCGAACCTGCGCGGCCACCTGGGCGGGCAGCCGCCGAAGGTGGACCTACAGGCGGAGAAGCTGCTCGGGGAACTGCTGGTCAATGCCTCCCGCGACGGAATGATCGACGCCGCGCATGACCTCTCCGAAGGCGGCCTCGCCGCCGCCCTGTCCGAAATGGCCCTGCGCTTCGGCGTCGGTGCTCGGATCGGCCTTGGCGAAGTCTGCGAACGCGACGGAGTGGACCTGTTCACCCTGCTGTTCTCCGAGTCCCAGGCCCGCGCCGTCGTCGCGGTGGCCCGCAGCGAGGAGGTCCGGTTCAAGGACATGTGCTCGGCGCGCGGCTTCGCTCATGCCCGGATCGGCGTGGTGGATACCGAAATCGGTGCCCTGGACTTCCAGAGCAACTTCACTCTGCCCCTCGATGAGCTGAAAGCTGCGCACGAAGGCACCCTGCCGAAGCATTTCGGCTAGTAACCCGCGGCCGCACGGGCCCGGCGATTCATGGCCGGGCCCGTGTAGGCTCCAGCGGCCCACGACGTCCACCGGGCTATTCGGACTCCTCCTGGCGAACTCGTTTCGGATGCTCTTCGTACCTGTCGGGCACCAAACCAAGTAGTGCCCTCCGGGTCCGGGTGCGCCGAATGAAGCAAAACCCGGAAGTACGTGCAGAATTAGCTCGTGAGCATAATCCCCGAGAACCTGGCCGCAGACGCTGGCATTCCCACGCAGCGCCTGTCGCTGGACCTGATGACCGTGGCGGAAGTGGACGCCCTCATCATCCAGACGCGCCACCCGGACTGGGCGGAGGACTTCCCCCAGCCCACCGACTACGACGCCGCCCGCCAGTTCTTCGAGGCCGGATTGCTCGGTCCCGCTGCGGCAACGTTCGGCACCCGCCTGATCCGGGAAATATCCACCACGCTGGTGGTGGGAACCATCGGCTTCGCCGGCCTGCCGGATGAAGGCACGGTGGAAGTCAGCTACAACGTTGCACCCTCCCGCCAGGGACAGGGCTACGCCACTGAAGCGTTGGTGGCCTTGGCGCGGTTTGCGCTCACCCACCCGGAGGTGGACGCGATTATTGCCTACACGGAACCGGGCAACGACGCGTCCCAATCCCTGCTCCTGAGCGCGGGCTTCATGCCGGAAGAGGAAAACGGCCTCACCCTGAAGTTCACCCTCCGGCGGGATCAGCTCCCGGAAGCCAGCCGGTAGGCAGCAGCAAAGTACCGGTTGGTGTAGAACTGCTGGACCCTCACGTTGACGGCGTTCGCGGCACCCACCAGCCGGTTGCCTGGCCGGCTGTAGGCGGCGATCCGGAAATACAACCGGCCCTCCTCGTCCAGTTCGGCATAAAAGCCTTCTTCGCCGCGCTCCGGGTGTCCGGCCAAGGTCCCGTAGCCAAAACCGCTGCGCTGCCCGCGGACCGGCGAGCCGTCGTCGTCGACCACCGCGTCCGCTGCCCAGATCACCCGGCACGGCGCGTAGTAGCGCACCCGCCAGAACCCGACCCCCGACGCCACGTCGACACCGGGGGCGGCGCGGGGCGTGCCGGGGGGCACCGACAGCCCCGCCCGTCGATGCAGGTCCCAGTCCAGCAGCCCGTTGGTGAGGCGGAGGAACCCGGACCGCGGATCGGCCACCTCCAGTTCTTCCTTGCGCAGCACCAGCCGGTAACCCGCCGGCCAGCGGTCCGTCATCGGCACCGGATAAGGCCGCTCGGTTAGGCCCTGCTCCGCATAGGTGAAGCCGGTGTTGCCCCTCATCCGCCCGCCAGGCCCTTCCACTCAAGTGATTCCCGGTCCTTTCGCGGCAGCGACGCCACCACCAGGTCATAGGAGTCCTCCACCAGGTCCCGGATCATGCCGTGCGGCAGGCCGGAGGCAACTTCCACCTGGTTCCAGTGCGCCTTGTTCATGTGCCAGGCGCCCGTGATTTCCGGATGGGCGGCGCGCAGCTGGAGGGCCAGCTCAGGTTCGCACTTCAGGCTGATCATCAGGGGCTCGCCGGCGAGGGCGGTCAGGGCAAACATTTTCGCTTTGCCGCCGGCAGCCCGCACCTTGAACACCGAGGACTCCGGCCCGAAGGGGAAATCTTCAAACGCTCCGGGCAGGGACAGGCACAATCGTTTAAGCTCACCCGCATCCATGTGGAAAGCCTAACGCCGCCGTCCGTGCGGTGGCACTGCCGCAGCCCACGGGTGGCAGGATGGGAGGAACAGGTAGGAAAGCTGCGGGCATGCCGGCAGCGGAGCGAAGGACAAAACGGTTTGAAGCAGAACAACCGCAGTACCGGCCCCGTCAGCCAGGCCGCCGAGCGCGCCGCCGATTCCACGGCTTTCGAGCGGTTCGCCCGGGTGGGCTACGTGGCAAGCGGGATTGTGCACATTGTCATCGGCGCGATCGCCCTGCAGATCAATGCCGGAGGATCCGGCAACGCGGATACCAGCGGAGCCGTAGCCGCTGTGGCCAAACAGCCCGCCGGGTACGTGCTCCTCTGGTTCTGCTTCCTCGGCTGCTACGCCCTGGCGCTGTTCCAGCTCAGCCGCATCTTCCTTGCCGGACAGCAGCTGAAGGAAAAGGAGCTCTGGAAGGACCGGGCCAGCAACGCCGGACAGGTGCTCGTTTACGGAGGTATCGGAACCATTTTCGCTTCGTTCGCCCTGGGCCGCGGCAGCAACGGCGGCAGCTCTTCCTCGGTCAGCTGGACCGCCCGCCTGCTGGCGGTACCAGCGGGCCAATGGATTCTGGGCCTCGCCGGACTGGTAGTGGTGGGGATCGGCGGCTACTTCATTTTCAAGGGCGCCACCCGCCGCTTCCGCCGGAACCTCACCGGCGTCCCCGCCGGGCTCTGGTCAAAGGCCGTGGACATCACCGGCGTGGCCGGCTTTATCGCCAAGGGAGTGTCGCTTGCCATCCTGGGGGTGCTGCTCACCCTGGCCGCCGTCCAGGCGGACCCGGAAGAGTCCACCGGCCTCGACGGTGCGCTGCATACGCTGCGGGACCAGCCCTTCGGCGTGGTGGCGCTGGCAGCAGTTGGAATCGGCCTGATGCTCTACGGGCTGTACATGGGAATCATCCGCGCCCGGTTCGCCAAACTCTAGAGCCCGAAACGCGGTGCTTCGATGACCGGGCAGGCGTCCATCACGACGTCGAGCCCCGCCGCTGCTGCACGCGCGGCTGCCGCTTCGTCCACCACGCCGAGCTGCATCCAGACCGCTTTGGCGCCCACTTCGATGGCCTGGTCCACAATGTCGCCCACGCGGGCGGAATTCACGAAGCAATCCACCACGTCGATGCTTCCCGGGATTTCGCTGAGCCGGCGGTATCCCTTGTTGCCGTGCACGTCATCGCCCTTCAGGCTCACGGGAATGATCTCCATGCCCAGATGGTCCTGGACAAAGCGCGAGACGCCGACGGCGGGGCGGAGCGGGTTATTGGACAAGCCCACGATCGCCCAACGGGCCGGCTTGTTCCGGAGCAACCGCTCCATTACCGCAGGGTCGTTGACGTGTGCGCTGCTGTCGCCGTTGAACTGGAACATCTGCCGTCCTTTGCTGAGCCCGAAGATTCGGCTTCAGCTTACGCCCGAGCCGCCTAGCCCAGGAAAGACTCGATGGCATCGGTCAGGGCCGCGTTGGGAACGCCGCCGCTATCCGATTCCAGCAGCAGGAACTCCCCGGAGTCCAAGGCGTCCGCGGTCTGCCGCGCCAGGTCCTGGGTATCCTCGCCGCTGCTGCTGCCGGCCATAACCAGAACGGGGATCCGGACACCGGCGAGGCCCTCGATCTCGGTCTGCAGGACCATCAGTTCGTCCTCCCCGTCAGCGAGGGACAGGGTGGGTTCCAGGGCCACCACCCGGCTGACCACCGTGGATTCCTCCGCGGCCCTTAGGGCCAGGAACGCCCCTTCATCGAACCCGTAAAGGTCGGTTGTTCCTCCCGCCACCTGGAGGACAGCCAGCAGGTCGTCAACGTCCGATTCCGCGGTGTATTCCTCGCCCATGCCGCTTTCCCCGATGCCCCGGCGGTCATAGGTGTAGACCGTGTGGTTTTTCGAGAGGGCGTCCGCCAGGACCACCGTCGCGGGGCTGCTGCGGTGCGCCAGCAGGGGTCCCACGATCGCCAACGGTGGGCCGCTGCCCTGCCGGGACCACGCAATGGGCGTTCCATCGGCGGACATCACGATTCCGGAGGCACCCGAAGCTGATTCCATGGCAGGCTCCTGCTGGTTGGGGGTAGGAAGATGCAGGAGAGCTGACGAGCCCGCCTTAACGCACCGTGTTCCAAAATTAGGAGCCGACGGCGCGCGCGGTCAATGCCCGCGGCCTGCAGGTGCACGGAAGTGCTGCAGACGGCAGGACCGGCGACGGCGTGGAACATTTCCTTATGTGAACGGGGCGTACCTGACCGGGCTTGTCGGATCCGCGGATACGGCGTTTAGTAGTCCTTGACCATCCCGAGCGGCTGAGAGACCTGGATCGATGAAGCCGCAGCAACCCTGGTTGCCGCATTTCCTCCTTGAGAGGCGGCAATAACGAGGCTGGTGTCGCAGGAAGCCGTTATCCCGGCTCAGGACACTTTCCGTAGGGTGCTACTGCCAGGATCGATGGAGCGTTCCTATGACTGCAGTATTGCCCCCTTCCACGTCCACCCCGCCTACGCGCACCGGACAGCCCGCCCCCACCGGGGCCGCCCTGCCGGTTCGATTCGCCGGGCTCAGCCGCAGTTTCGGCACCGGCCCGGATGAACACGTTGTCCTGCGGGACATTACCTTCGACATCCATCCCGGCGAGGTGCTGGCCATCCTCGGCCCCAGCGGCTGCGGCAAGTCCACGCTGCTGCGTGCAGCCGCCGGCCTGGATCTTCCGACGTCCGGCAGTGTCCTGATTGACGGCAGTACCGTCAACGGAATCGACGACCGCTGCGCCGTCGCCTTCCAGGAACCGCGGCTGCTGCCGTGGCAGACGCTGCAGGCCAACATTGCGATCGGACTCCCGAAGTCCGCGAGCGCCAGCCGGGGGAAGGCCAAGGTTGCCGAGCTCCTGGACCTGGTAGGCCTGTCCGCCTTCGCCAAGCACCGGCCGCGGGCGGTTTCCGGGGGGATGGCCCAGCGGACTTCGCTGGCCCGTGCCCTCGCCCGGGAACCCGGCGTTTTGCTGCTCGATGAACCCTTTGGCGCCCTGGACGCGCTGACCCGGCTGAAAATGCAGGACCTGCTGCTCACCCTGCACCGGGCCGCGCCTGCCACCGTGCTGCTGGTTACCCATGACGTAGATGAGGCCCTGCAGCTGGCGGACCGCATCATTGTCCTCGGCCCCGAGGACACTGCTCCCGGCGCCACCATCACCGAGGTTGTCACCGTCCCCGGCCGCCGGCCTCGGGACCGCGCCTCGGCGGAGCTGGCCCGAATGCGCGGCGAGCTCCTCGCCCTGCTCGGCGTAGACCGCCACTAGCCCTCCCGCGCCTCCCAGGCCTTCCTGGCCTTTCGCAACGGGCACCGCCCTGTCCCGTCAGGGCACGGCACCCCTCTGCCCTCTCCACACGCAAACCCTTACTGCGCTTTTGCGCACCCTCCTCCCTTAAGGAACCATCATGAACAGCCGTTCCCACCTGTCCCATCTGTACCCCCTTCCCCGCCGGACGCCCCGCATACTCGCCGCCGTCGCAGCTGCCGCCGCGCTCACCCTCACCGGATGCGTTGCCGGGGAAGACACCACCGGCGCCTCCGCCGTAGAGGACGCCGACGGCGGGACGCTCACGCTCGACTTCGCCACGTATAACCCGCTGAGCCTGATCATCAAGGACCAGGGCTGGCTGGAGGACGCTTTGGCCGATGACGGGGTCACCGTGGAATGGGTCCAGTCCGCCGGCTCCAACAAGGCCAATGAGAACCTGCGTTCGGGTGCCATCGACGTCGGCTCCACCGCTGGTTCGGCCGCCTTGCTCAACCGGGCCAACGGCTCCCCGATCAAGGTGATTGACGTCTTCTCCCAGCCCGAATGGTCGGCCCTGGTGGTCGGTCCCGATTCAGGCATCAGCTCGGTAGCCGATCTGGCCGGCAAATCGGTGGCCGCAACCAAGGGCACCGATCCCTACTTCTTCCTGGTCCAGGCGCTGGACGAGGCGGGGCTGGCCCTCTCCGACATCACCGTGGAGCAGTTGCAGCATGCCGACGGCCGCGCTGCACTGGAGAACGGGTCGGTGGATGCCTGGGCCGGACTGGATCCGATCATGGCCGGAGCCGAGCAGAACGGTTCCCGGCTGGCCTACCGCAATCTGGACTTCAATACCTATGGGCTCCTCGCAGCGAACGAGTCCTTCCTGTCGGAAGACCCCGAGCAGGCGCAGGCCGTGGTCAACGCGTACGAAAAGGCCCGTGCCTGGGCAGCAGCAAATCCCGATGAAACCGCGCAGATCCTGGCCGACGTGGCCGGGCTGGACCCCGCCGTCGCCAAAACGGTGATCGGCGAGCGCAGCAACCTGGATGTGGATCCCGCACCCGGTGAAGCCCAGCGCAGCGTCCTGGCGAAGATCGGTCCCACCCTGGTGGAGACCGGTGACGTGGCCAGCCAGGAGCAGGTCGACGACGCCCTGGCCAGCCTCCTGGATGACTCCTATGTCCGGAACGCGGATCCGGACTCCCTCGGAGCCTCCTCATGAGCACCCCGGCCACATCTCCGGCCACGGCCCGCACCCGCAAAGCCTCCCATCGAACACCGGAAGCAGCTGCTAAGGCCGCCTGGCCGGACCGACCGATCCCCCGGCTCGGACTGGGCCTGTTCGTCCCGGTGCTGCTGCTCGCGGCCTGGCAGCTCACCTCAACCACCGGAGTCTTCAGCCCCGTGCAGCTTCCCTCCCCCGGCGCCGTGTACAACGCCGCGGCGGACCTGGTGCAGCGCGGCCAACTGGGCCTCCATATCGCCATCTCCACCCAGCGGGTGCTGACCGGCTTTGCCATCGGTTCCGCCCTGGGACTGATCCTTGGCGCCCTGCTGGGCCTGTCCCGGCTGGCCGATGCCCTGCTGGGCCCGGCCATCGGAGCCCTCCGGGCGGTTCCGTCCCTGGCGTGGGTACCGCTGCTGATCCTCTGGATGAAAATCGGCGAGGATTCCAAGATCACGCTGATCACCATCGGCGCGTTCTTTCCGGTCTTCACCACCGTTGCGCTGGCACTGCGTCACGTGGACCGGAACCTGGTGGAGGCAGCCCGCGCCTTTGGGCTCCGCGGCGTGAAGCTGCTGGCCACCGTGCAGTTGCCGGCGGTGGTACCGGCCGTCTTCTCCGGCCTGCGGCTCGCGCTCGCCCAGTCCTGGCTGTTCCTGGTTGCGGCGGAACTGATTGCGTCCTCGATGGGACTCGGCTTCCTGCTGATGGACTCGCAGAACAACGGCCGGACCGACCGCATGTTCCTGGCCATCATCACTCTGGCCGTTATCGGCAAAGCCACCGATGCCCTGCTGGGAATCGCGGAGCGAAAGGCGGTCCGGAAATGGGCCTGACCCCTGCACTTGCCACCGTGGAAACCTCTCCGGAGCCCGTCACCGAAACCGAACGTATTGCCTTCTGGGAGGCCGCGGCCCGCCGCCTGCAGTGGGAGGAGCCCTGGCAGACTGCCCATACCTTCCACCGGCCGCAGCGGATCAGCGGCCCGGAAGTTCCGGAAGCAGAGGCGGATTACACCGTTCCGAGTATCGAGTGGTTTGCCGGGGGCCGCCTGAATGCCGCCGTGAACTGCGTGGACCGGCACGTGGCAGCCGGGCACGGCAGCCGGGTTGCCCTGCACTTCGAGGGCGAACCCGGAGACCGCCGCTCCGTGACCTACGCCGAACTGCTGCAGCAGGTCTGCCGCGCCGCCAACGCCCTGCAGGCCCTGGGCGTAGGAGCCGGCGACCGGGTGGTGATCTACCTGCCGGTCCTCGTCGAGACCATTGTCATCACCCTGGCCTGCGCACGGATCGGGGCAGTGCACTCGCTGGTCTTCGGCGGGTTCTCCGCCGAGGCGCTGAAATTCCGCGTCCGGGACACCGGTGCGAAGCTGCTGGTCACCACGGACGGCCAGTACCGACGCGGCCGCGCCGTGCCCGTGAAGGACAACGCGGATGCCGCCGTCGCCGGTGCCGACTCCGTTGAGCACGTTCTGGTGATCCGCCGGACCGGATCTCCGGTCCGCTGGGTGCACGGCCGCGATGTGTGGTGGCACGAGAGCGTGGACACGGCGTCGGACGTTCATGAAGCCGCTGCGTTCGACGCCGAGACGCCGCTGTTCATCATGTACACCTCCGGCACCACCGGCCGGCCGAAGGGCCTGGTCCACACCACCGGCGGCTACCTGACCCAGGCCGCACAGAGCTACGACTACCTCTTCAGCAATCCGAACCCCGCCCAGCGGTCAGCGGACGTGCACTGGTGCACCGCGGACCTGGCGTGGGTCACGGCGCACACCTATGAGATCTACGGACCGCTCGCCAACGGCGCCACCCAGGTGATCTTCGAAGGCACCCCGGACACCCCGCACCCGGGCCGGCACCTGGAAATCATCGAACGCTACGGGGTCACCAGCTACTACACCGCCCCCACCCTGGTTCGGTCCCTGATGGGGTGGTTTCCCGACGGCGTCCCGCCGCACTATGACCTCTCCTCGATCCGCCTGCTCGGCACCGTCGGCGAGGCCGTGAACCCGGAGGCCTGGCGCTGGTTCCGGGAGCAGTTCGGCCGGGGCGGGGTTCCGGTGCTGGATACCTGGTGGCAGTCCGAAACGGGTGCCGCCATCCTCACCCCGCGGCCCACCGACCGCACGTTCAAACCCGGCTGCGCCTCTCGCCCCATGCCCGGCGTCGGCACCCGGATAGTGGACGGCGACGGGGCCCCGGTCCCGCCGAATACCCAGGGCTACATTGTGGTGGACCGGCCGGGACCAGGCATGGCCCGCACGGTTTGGGGCAACCCGCAGCGCTATCTGGAGTCCTACTGGCGGCAGTACGCACGGCAGGGATGGTTCCTGGCGGGCGACGGCGCCCGGTCCGACAACGACGGCGACACCTGGATCCTGGGGCGGGTGGACGACGTGCTGAATGTGTCCGGGCACCGGCTCTCCACCATCGAAATCGAATCTGCCCTGGTGTCCCACCCCTGGGTGGTCGAAGCCGGCGTTTGCCCGGTTACCGATCCCCGCACCGGGCACGCAGTCGTTGCCTTCGTGGTGCTGACGGGGGCAGCGGAGGCCGCACGCGCCGGCGACGTGCTGCGGGCACACGTGGCCCGGGAGATCGGACCGATCGCCCGGCCCGCCGCCGTCGTCGTGGTTCCCGATGTGCCCAAGACGCGCTCCGGAAAGATCCTGCGCCGCCTGCTGTCCGAGCTGTTTGAGGGCGCACCTCTGGGCGACACCAGCAGCCTCCAGAACGAGCCGTGCATCGAGCCGATCAGGGCCGTTTGCGCGGCGCGGCGCGGAGGGACGGCCTAATGCTTCCTGGTCAGCGTGACCCGGTCCATCACCACGGAACCGCCCATTTCCTCCTGGACCCGCAGGAATTCGGTGGCCGAGACTTCCAGGACCATGGTCCCGGGGCGGGCCACCAGCAGTTCCTCGTGTCCGCCGTCCATCAGTTCCAGCAGCAGCTGGGTGGCCTCGGCCTGGGACATCGCCCCGGTGAAGGTGATCGTGTGGGTGGCTGCAGCACGCCGGTAGCCGGTTTCAATCACGATTACGTACTCGTCCATCGCCCGCCACCCTCGCTTCGGTCCGCCGCAGGTCCGTGCGCCCTGCCGGCACCCGCCCTGCTCCCCATTGTTTGCCTGACGGCAACAATTCTTCAACGGTTCCCGCGTTTCCAGCCCTCCATACTCCCCAGGAAGGAGCACTCAGCATATGAGTGAACACCAGTTCGGTTTCCGCACGCGTGCCCTGCACGCCGGCGGAACCCCCGATGCCCTGCACGGCGCACGCGCCGTTCCCATCTACCAGTCGACCTCGTTTGTCTTCAAGGACACGGACGACGCCGCGAATCTGTTCTCGCTGCAGAAGTACGGCAGCATCTACTCACGGATCGGCAACCCCACGGTGGCGGCCTTCGAGGAACGCATCGCATCACTGGAGGGCGGAATCGGGGCGGTGGCGACGGCGTCGGGCATGTCCGCGGAATTCATCACCTTCGCCGCGCTCTGCTCCGCCGGGGACCACATCGTGGCGTCGGCCCAGCTGTACGGCGGCACCTTCACCCAGCTGGACGTGACCCTGCGCCGGTTCGGGATTGACACCACCTTTGTGGCCGGCACCGATCCGGCGGACTATGCCGCGGCCGTGCAGGAAAACACCAAGGCCGTCTACGCCGAGGTGGTGGCCAATCCCAGCGGCGAAGTGACGGACATCGAGGCCCTGGCCCGGGTGGCGCACGACGCCGGGGTGCCGCTGATCCTCGACGCCACCCTCAGCACCCCCTATCTGGTCCAGCCCTTCACCCACGGCGCGGACATCGTCATCCATTCCGCCACCAAGTTCCTGGGCGGACACGGCACCACCCTGGGCGGCGTCGTGGTGGAGAGCGGCCGGTTCGACTGGGGCAACGGTAAATTCCCGGCTATGACGGAACCGGTGCCCAGCTACGGAAACATCTCCTGGTGGGGGAATTTCGGCGAATACGGGTTCCTGACCAAGCTGCGCTCCGAACAGCTGAGGGACATCGGACCCTCCCTCAGTGCCACCTCGGCTTTTGCCCTCCTGCAGGGAGTGGAGACGCTGGCGCAGCGGCTGGATGAGCACCTGCGCAACGCCCAGGCGGTGGCTGAATGGCTGGACTCGGATCCCCGGGTGTCCTGGGTCAGTTACGCAGGGCTGCCCTCACATCCGCATTATGAGCGGGCCCGGAAGTATCTGCCCAAGGGACCCGGATCGGTATTCAGCTTCGGCGTCCGGGGCGGACGTGCCGCGGGGCAGGCGTTCATCGAGGCGCTCCAGCTGGCCTCGCATCTGGCGAACGTGGGCGATTCCCGCACGCTCGTGATCCATCCCGGGTCCACCACGCACCAACAGCTCTCGCCGGAGCAGCTTCGCAGTGCAGGAGTACCCGAGGACCTGATCCGGATTTCCGTGGGCCTTGAGGACCTGGAGGACATTCTCTGGGACCTGGACCAGGCATTGGCGGTGGCCTGCGGGGGCGCAGGCAGCCGGAAAGTTTCCACCGCCGCACCCGCCCTCGAGGAGGCCGCCCATGTCCGCTGACACCGCCGCACAACGTTCCTGGACTGGACCAACGGCGCCGGAACGGCTGGCGTTGCTGCGCTCGGCAGAATCCATCGCAATTGTCGGCGCGTCGGCCAAGGCCTCCCGGGCGTCCTACTTCGTTGCCACCTATCTGCTCTCCTCCTCGCGGTACCGGGTCTATTTCGTGAACCCGGCAGCGAAGGAGATCCTGGGCCGGCCGGTGTATCCCTCGCTGGCGGACCTCCCGGAGGTGCCGGACATTGTGGACGTGTTCCGCCGCCACGAGGACCTGCCCGCAGTGCTGGCTGAGGCCCGGACGGCCGGCGCGAAAACGCTGTGGCTGCAACTGGGATCCTGGCACGAGGAGGTGGCCCGGGACGCCGAACAATCCGGATTAAAGGTGGTGATGGACCGCTGCATCAAGATCGAGCATGCGCGCTTCCACGGCGGCTTGAACCTGGCCGGCTTTAATACCGGGGTGATCTCCGCAAAGCGGCAGCTGACCGCGCAGTGACCGGGCCGGCACTGAATTCCTAGCGGCCCCGGCCGGACTGGCCGTGGCCGTGGGAGTTGGACGCGCCTTTGCCCCGGCCATTTTCCGGGCCCGAGTCCTGGCGTGATGCTCCACGGTCACCGGCGGGATCCGCTCCGGCGCGCTTGGAGTCCTGTCCCCGGCCGGCGGCATTGGGGTTCCCGTGCAGGTCATCGCCGCGAGGCGGGTCCGGAACAACTGCTTTGCCGCCCCCAACGCCGGGAAGGGGAGGGTTGCCCGGATCCATGCCCGGAGCGGGGACGATAGCCTGCTCCGGTTCCGGTTCCGGCTCGGGGACGGGCGCAGGTACCGGGACGGCTTCCACGACCGGGGCGGGCTCCGGCGCCGGAACATCAGCAGGGGCCAGCGGATCCGTGACGGCCTCCGGGGCAGCGGGCTCGGCTCGTTCCAGCGTGGGCGCTTCCGGCGTGAAGGTGACCTCGGGAGTCGGATCCGCCCGGATCAGGAAGTCAGGGTTGGCCGCCACGCCGCCTGCACCGACGGCCATGGCCCCGATCAGGGCTGCCCCGAGAATCACGCCGCGGCCGCGGCCGCGCCGGGGGCGAAGCGGGACGGGGGTCCCGGCAAACAGGGCAGCCAGCTCTCCGTCCGGTTCCGGCGCGGGCACGCGGGACTGCATGCGCAGCGCGAGCAGCTGCTCAACCAGGTCGGGGGACTCCGCTACGCCGGATTCCGCGAGGAGGCCGCGGACATGGAGCGTGTCCTGCGCTTCAGGATGCTCGTTCATTGTCCGGTACCTCCTTCCGTTCGAGTTGGTTCTTGAGTACGCCCAGTGCGCGGCGCTGAAGCTGCTTGACCGCTCCGGCACTGCGTCCCATGATCTTCGCCGATTCATCAATGGAAAGATCAGCCACCACACGCAGCAGCAGGACTTCCTTTTGCTGCGCTGTGAGCCCTTCCAGCAGCGCTGCGGCTCCGGCATCGGTGCCGAGCACGCTTTCCTCGGCGGATTCTGTTTCACGGCGGTCCAGCTCCGGATCGAACACGGCCATCACCGGCTCGCGCTCGCGCCGTCGAACGTCGTCCACCATGCGGGCGTGGGCAACGGAGAAAGCGAAGGTTCGAGCGCCGCGGAGGCCTCCGTTAAGCGTGTCCAGCTTGGAGAACAGAGTCAGGAAGACTTCCTGCGTGAGTGCTTCTGGGTCGTCGCACCCCTTGGAGCGGAGGTAGCCGAGGATGCCGGGCGCGAAGTCGTCGTAGATTTCCCGCAAAGCCGCCGGTTTTCGGGCACGCGCATCACGGAGCGTTTGCTCGGTAAGCGGTGCAGGCACGGCGGATTCACTTTCCTGGGAAGCGGGAGTGGTCCAAATGCTACCGTGTCCGCCGCCGTAGGCATGCGTGCAACGGCCGCACCGATGCTCGTTGGGGGGATAAGCCTCGGCGCGGCCGTTACAAACAGGTAATCGCGAACGGGTAGGAAAAGGTTACGCACCTCGCGGAAAATCTTTTCAGCGCCGGCCTCCCGGGCCTAGTGCGCCTCCACAATCCGCGCATTTCCGGCAAAACGGCGGTTCTTCAACACCGGCAGGAACTGGCGGACGTCGTCGATCCGCTGACGGGTGACGTCCGCCGTCACTACCGCCTCACGCTCTTCCTCCAGCGCCGCCTGAGGCACTCCCATGGGGTCCAAAATGACGGAGTGGCCCACGGTATGCCGGCTGGATGTTCCCGCCGCGGCAACCCACAGCGTGTTCTCGATGGCACGGGCCTTGAGCAGGGTTTCCCAGTGGTCGATCTTGTGCTCGCCCTTGAACCAGGCCGCCGGCACAGCCAGCAGATCTGCGTCCAGGTCGGCGAGCGCCCTGGCCAGTTCCGGGAAGCGCAGGTCATAGCAGGTCATGACACCCACCCGGAGGTCACCTACCTGCATAACCTTCACACCGCCGTCGCCCGGTTTGATCCGGGTCGATTCGGCGTAGGAGAACGCGTCGTAGAGATGCAGCTTGCGGTAGGTGTCCACAATCCGTCCGGTCGCATCGATGAGGACCAGGGTGTTGAAGGGCCGTTCCTCACCGCTGGACTCGTAGCCGCCGGCGATCACCGCGATTCCGAGCTCGGCGGCGAGCAGGGACAGCTGGGAGACGAAAGTGGTCCAGGAGGCGTCGACGGCGGCGGCCAGCGATCCTTCCACCTTGCCGATGCTGAACATGGATTCTTCGGGGAAGATGATCAGCTCGGACCCCTCGGCGCGGGCCTTGCCGGCCAGGGAGCGCATGGTGTCCAGGTTCTCCCGGACCTCACCGGCGGGGCTGAACTGACCGACGCTGACTAACACTTTCGACCACCTTCGTTTCGGGCTCGCTTGCCCCCAGCCTAGACCAGGTCCTCGAAGTGGAGGACGGGTTTCAGGACGCTTCCGCTCTTGGCTGCCGCGGCCGCCTCATTGATGTCCCGGAACGAGTACCGGGTGATCATCTTTTCCAGCGGGAACCGGCCCTGCTGCACCAGGTCCACCAGCGCCGGCAGGAACAGCTGCGGGTTGGAATCCCCCTCGGTAATTCCCAGGATCTGGCGCCCGTTGAGCATGAAGTTCACGTCCAGGCTCATGGTGCTGCCCGCGGCGGGTGCACCGATCAGTCCGAGCTTGCCCAGCGGTGCCAGCACCGAGGCGGCGGTTTCCGCCACCTTGACGCTGCCGGTGGTTTCCAGGGCGTGGGTGACGCCCTGGCCGCCGGTCAGTTCCATCAGCGCCTGGACGGCGTCGGTGTTCCCGGAGTTCACGACGTCGGTGGCCCCCAGTTCCCGGGCCAGTTCCAGCCGGGAATCCACCAGGTCCATAACGATAATGCGCGTGGCCGGGGACAGGGCGGCGGCCATTACGGCGGCCAGGCCTACGGGGCCGGCGCCGAACACGGCCAGAACGGATCCCGGCTCGGGCTTCAGGACGTTCAGCACGGCTCCGGCGCCGGTCTGGATGCCGCAGCCCAGCGGTGCCAGCAGGGATAGATCCGCGGCCGGATCCACCTTGGTTACGCCGCGTTCGTCCGCCAGGACCAGGTTGGAGAAGGACGACTGGGCGAAGAAGTGCCCGTGCAGGTCGGTGCCGTTTTCCGAAAGGGTGGAGCTGCCGTCCGCGCGTTCCCCGCCGAGGAGGTTGCGGGACAGGAATTCAACGCAGTACGCAGGGTGGGCACTGCGGCAGTTGCGGCACACTCCGCAGCTGGTGAAGGTCAGCAGGACGTGGTCTCCGGGCTGCACCGAAGTCACGGCGCTTCCCACGGCTTCCACCACGCCGGCACCTTCGTGGCCCAGGACACCGGGCAGCGGAAAAGGAATGTGGCCTGCCTGCACACCCAGGTCGGTGCCGCAGACTCCGCTGGCCACCACCCGGACCAGTACCTCGTCCGGACGGGGATCATCCAGCGTCACTTCTGCAAGTTCGAAGGGCTGGTTGGTGCCGCGCAGGACGGCGGCCGTAGCTGTGCTGGTCATGTCTGCCTTTCCCGGCCGGATCGGGTCACCCGACACGATCTGCGGCGGCGTTCCGGCACGTCTTCACCCTACGCCCGCCCTAGACTTGGGCGGCATGGATGAAATCACCGCCCCCGTTGACCTCGGCTCACCTGCCGGGGTGCTCAATCCGGCAGCCGTGGGCTTTGCCCGTAGCGCCCTGCACCGTCCCGTGGTCCCCTCCGGCGCCAAAGGCGGCTGGCGGGCCAAGCGCTGGGAGTACTGGGGCATCCTCACGCCCGAGCTCGCCGTCGGCCTGACCATTGCCCACCTGGATTACGCCTCCACCCTGCAGCTCTACGTGTTCGAACGCGGCACGGGCCGGGAGACCAGCCTGGAGCCGCTGAAGATCCTGCCTTCCTACGTGGACGTCTCCCTGCCGGATACGCTGCCGCCGCTCACTGCCTTCGGCGCCTTTGGCGGTGCCGGCCTGCGTTTCCACGATGCCGACGGCGGCACCCGCCTGCAGGCCTCGTCGCCGCGGATCACCGCGGACCTGTTCACCGAAGCGGACGGGGATGTCCTCGGCGTGGTGGTGCCATGGTCAGCGAGCCGTTACCAGTACACGCTGAAGGACGTAGCCCGCCGGGTTTCGGGCACCGTCACCGTGGACGGGCGCGAGTATCCGGTCGGCGGAGAAGATTCGTTTGCCGTGCTGGACCGCGGCCGCGGACGCTGGCCGTACTCGCAGCGCTGGAACTGGGGGGTCGGCTCGGGCACGGTGGACGGCACCCGGCTGGGACTGCAGGTCGGCGGGAAGTGGACCGCCAACACGCCGGCCACGGAGAACGCCCTGATCGTGGACGGGCAGCTGCACCATTACGACGGCGAACTGGAGTTCGAGTACGACCTCGCCGATCCGGCGTCGACCTGGCGGGTGCATGGACCGTGGATCGACGCCACCCTCACCCCGTTCCACCGTCGCACCGCGGCAACGAACGCCGTCGTGATCAGCGCCCGGACCTGGCAGGCCTTCGGCACGTGGACCGGCGCTGCGCGCACCCCGGACGGCACCGAGTATTCCCTGGACGGGCTGGGCGGCTGGATCGAGGAGGCCCGGAACCGCTGGTAGCCGGGCACCGACCGCACCGGTTCCGGCGCGGGAATCCGGCCGTTGACCGGTGTCCCGGGCCCTGTTAGCTTCGGGAATCATTTCCCTCGCCGGACAGGAGAACTCCATGGCCCTTGTCATCTCATCCATTGCCCTCGACGCGGCAGATCCGCCGCGGCTGGCGGAGTTCTGGACCCAGGCGCTGGGCTACCGGATTGCGGAAACCAACGACGCCGACGTCGTTTCGCTGGTTCGGGCTGACGGCAGGGCCGGTCCGGACATCGACATCATCCCCGTGCCCGAGAGTAAGACGGTCAAGAACCGGCTGCACTTGGACCTGCGGGCAGCGCACGGCAGTACCCAGGACCAGGAAGTGGAACGGCTGCTCGCACTGGGCGCGGTCCGGACCGACGTGGGGCAGGGAACCGAGGTGGACTGGGTGGTGCTGGCCGATCCGGAGGGCAACGAGTTCTGCGTGCTGAGCCGCTCCGAAGCGGCCCCGGATCCGCAGGCCGCCCGGTAGGCACACGGAAGGCCCCCAGCCTCAAGGACTGCGGGGCCTTCCGTGCGTGGTGGCTTTACTCGTTGATGAGGTCCCGCACCACGATGGTCTGGTCGCGGTCCGGGCCCACGCCGATGGCGGAGAAGCGCGTGCCGGACATCTTTTCCAGCGCCAGCACGTAGTTCCGGGCGTTGTCCGGGAGGTCCTCAAGGGTCTTGGCCCCGGTGATGTCCTCGGTCCAGCCGTCAAAGTACTCGAAGATCGGCTTGGCGTGGTGGAAGTCGGTCTGCGTCATCGGCATCTCGTCGAACCGCACGCCGTCGACGTCGTAGGCCACGCACACCGGGATCTTCTCGATGCCGGTCAGGACATCCAGCTTGGTCACGAAGTAGTCCGTGAAGCCGTTGACGCGGGAAGCGTGGCGGGCCAGGACGGCGTCGTACCAGCCGCAGCGGCGCGGGCGGCCGGTGTTCACGCCGAACTCGCCGCCGGTCTTCTGCAGGTACAGGCCCATGTCATCAAACAGTTCGGTGGGGAACGGGCCGGCACCGACACGGGTGGTGTAGGCCTTGATGATGCCCACGGAACGGGTGATCCGGGTGGGGCCGATACCCGAGCCCACGGACGCGCCGCCCGCGGTCGGGTTGGAGGACGTGACGAACGGGTAGGTGCCGTGGTCCACGTCCAGGAACGTGGCCTGGCCGCCCTCCATGAGGATGACCTTGCCCTCGTCCAGGGCGGAGTTCAGCTCGTAGGTCGAGTCGATGACCATGGGACGCAGCCGGTCCGCGTAGGAGAGGAAGTACTGGACCACCTCTTCGGCGTCGATATCGCGGCGGTTGTAGACCTTCAGCAGCAGCTGGTTCTTCTGCTTCAGGGAGCCTTCGACCTTCTGGCGCAGGATGGACTCGTCAAAGATGTCCTGGACACGGATGCCCAGCCGGGCCACCTTGTCCATGTAGGCCGGGCCGATGCCGCGTCCGGTGGTGCCGATGGCACGCTTGCCCAGGAAGCGCTCGGTGACCTTGTCCATCACCTGGTGGAACGGGGCCACCAGGTGCGCATTGGCGGAAATCCGGAGCTTGGACGTATCCGCACCGCGGGATTCGAGGCCGTCGATCTCGGCGAAGAGCGCCTCAAGGTTCACCACGCAGCCGTTGCCGATCACCGGAATCGCGTTGGGGCTGAGGATGCCTGCGGGCAGCAGCTTGAGTTCGTATTTTTCACCGCCGACGACGACGGTGTGGCCGGCATTGTTTCCGCCGTTGGGTTTGACGACGTAATCGACGCGGCCGCCGAGCAGGTCGGTGGCCTTACCTTTACCTTCGTCGCCCCACTGGGCGCCGACGATGACAATAGCTGGCATGGGATCCTCCCCCATTAGATACGGGACGGAGCTGCTTGGTTGCAGATCCGCTACCGTGCATGAGAACGCCCCTGAACCTGCGTCTCCTGCCTTACGGCGTACCTCGGCGCAAGTTGCGGGGCTCTTACCTGCCAAGTTTAGCCGATCATGCTGTTGCTCACTTGAAAATACGCTGCGGGGGCATCTATCTTCGGTGCTTCGCAGGTAGCGTGGCCGGATGGACCGATTCCGCGGCTACATTGCTGGGCTGGGTACTGCCTCCGGTACGAGGCTGGTGGTTGGGCACTGGCTCGAGTCCCCGCTGGGCGCTTTCACCGACGTGATGGCCGAGGACGACGCCGGCGTGCGGACGCTGCTGGCCCCGTCCGACGCGGCGGCCCGGTATATCGGCGAAACCTACAGTTTCGACCGGACCGTGGTGGCGCCCGTGGACGCAGTCCTTTCCCGAGAGGCGCTCCGGGTGGCCGCGGGACCCTTGCGGCTTGAGGCCGTGCTGGGGCCGGTGACCTTCCTGGGCCGGGTATTGGAGCATGTGCCGGGTCCGCTGGCCGTGGCTCCGTGGTGGCTGCGGCTGATCAATCCCGTCGCCAAACTGCTGGCTCCGGGCGTGCAGACCGCCGGATCGGCGGGCGGCGGCCGGCGGGAGTTCTACGGCGTCCGGTCCATTCGATCACTGGTGTCCGCTACTGCAGCGTGGGACGGCGCCGATCTGGGCGGGCTGCGTCCGGTCCAGCCGCCCGTGAACTTCGGCTTCAGTTCCGTTCCGGCTGCCCCGCGGATTGTCGCCGTCACCACCACCATCCTGCCCTGAGCTTGCGGGGCCGGGTCCCTCCCCGTCCCGGATCCCTGCGCTTTGTCCGGGCTCCTGCGCTTTGTCCGGGCTCCCTGCGTTTTGTCCGGATCCCTGCGCCGCGCAGCGAGGGGATCCGGACAAACCGCAGGGATTGGGACATATCGGAGGGATTCGACGGGAGTTGACGCCATTCGATGCCAGCACGCTCAGTCTCCGTCTCCGAAGCTGTTGCGTGAGGGCAACCTTTGCCCCGGCGAACTATTTCGGCTCTGCCGTGCCCAATTTCCTGCCCGGGGGAAGCGGGGCGATTGCCCGGATACCTACGCTTTCAGAGTCATCCACCCCCTGGATGCCCTTCTTTACTCAGAAAGCAGGGAATCAGATGAAAAAGACGACAGCCGGCCTCACACTGGCGGCCATCACCGGATTCGGGCTCCTTTCGGCGACGCCGGCGCTGGCCGACGAACCAGCTCGCACCTATGCGGCGCCGTATCCCAACTGCACCGAGGCGGCAGCCGCCGGAGCGTACAACATTCCTTCCACCGATCCGGGCTATGGCCCACATCTTGACCGCAACATGAACGGCATCGGATGCGAGGACTCTTCCCGGCCCATGCCCCAGCCGCAGGGGCATCTGGACAGCGACGGGACCTGGATTCCGTCTTATGTGGAACAAATGCCCGCCCAGGTGGGCAGGGTGCCCGCGGGCGGCGCCAACACCGGAATCACGCAGGAGCCGGAGGAATCCAGCGCCGAAGGCCTTGCCATTGGCGGCGGCCTGGTGCTCGCGGCGGCAGCAGGCGGCACCTTCATGGTGCGGCGGCGCCTCGCCGGCCAGGAATAAGCGGATCCCGGGGACCGGATCGAGATGAGGAAAACTCCGGGCGGCCGCCGCAGAAGCCTTGGTGCGGCTGCGGCGGCCGCACTTCTCCTCGCAGGGGCCGGCAGCGCCGGTCCCGTAAGCGTCCGTAACGCTGCAGCAACAGCCCTTGTCCCGGCTCCAACTGCCTCTGCACGGACCGCCCCGGAAACGGCCGTACCGGTACCCGCGCCGCCGTCGCCGTCGCCGTCGCTACCACCTGCCGCGGCGCCCTCCGCATCGAACGTCCAGAGCGCGGGAATGCCGGAATCCGCACCGGCGACGTTGCGCATCCCTTCGATCGGGGCGTCGTCGAGACTTATCCGCCTGGGCCTGGACGACGACGGCGCACTGCAGGTCCCTCCGGGCAAACCGGGTTCACCCGCCGGCTGGTACGAGTATTCCCCAACCCCGGGCGAAACGGGTCCGGCCGTGCTGCTTGGCCATGTGAATGCCGAGGGAGGTGGTCCCGGGATTTTCGCCGACCTCCGCCGGCTCTCCCCCGGCGACCGGATTGAGGTGGTCCGGGAAGACGGCAGCACGGCCGTTTTCACGGTGCTCAGCGGCGAGCAGTATCCCAAGGACAACTTCCCCACGTCACAGGTGTACGGCAACACTGCCGGGCCGGAACTCCGCCTGATTACCTGCGATGGCTACGATCCCAAAACGGGCCGCTTCGACGACAACTTCGTGGTGTACGCCGCGATGGTTCCCTGAAGCTGCGCTGCCGTCCTGCTGACCGGAAAAGTGCCCGGCATGAGGCATCGACTTTTCTGCCTGTTGGAAGCCGGCGGAAAACCGCTCTAACTCAGAGTTCGATGCTACGGACCGGCTGGCGCAGAACCGTCCGTAGTTTCTCCGGAGCCGCCCGCCTCGGGTCGCTGAGGTACACCTCGTGGTGGTCGCCGTTGAAGGTCAGCCCTCGCTCGGGCATCCAGGAGCCGTGCAGCCGGGCCAGGACCGGACCCTCGTCGTCGTAGGGTCCGATGTACAGGATCTGCGCCGCGAGACCCTCCGTGAGCGTCAGCAACCGCACCTGGTCCAGCCCGGGAACCTTCTTCTTGGCGGCCACCGAAGCAACAGCCGCGTCCACCATTTCCGGAGTGATCCACTCCGGCTGCGCAATGAGCATGGTCCAGTCCCAGGAGCCCTTGTCGCGGCGGCTAAAGGCCTCCGTATCCTCGGCACGCCACAGACCTTCCAGCGGGCCGACCGTAAAGTCCGCCTCCAGCTCATCCTTCGAGGCGAACTTCAGTGAATACGCCACCGGATAGAGGCACTCGAGGGCCCGGGTGTATTCGGGCGAGGTGTTGGGGTCACCGTGCCCGTCGACGGCGAGGTAGTGCATGATCGGCACGTCCACCAACGTGAAGTCCCGGCCGCCGGGCGAATAGAGCTCGGGGTAGGAGCGTTTCAGGTCGAACTTTTCCATGCGCTGTCCACCTTTCGAGCGGCTTTCCAGCGTAGGCGTGTGCACCCGGATACCGGGAGGCCCGGCCCCGCAAGGGCATCCCGCCAGGGCCAGAAAGGAACCGCAGGCGCCAGAACGGCGGCCCCCCGGAAAACCGGGGAACCGCCGTCGTTGTGGTGAAGCCGAGGAGCCTACAGGCTTTCGATAGCTGCCTTGGCCTGCGGATCGGAATCGTCCAGGAACTTGCGGATCCGGTCCACTTCCTCGGTCTCCCCGATGGCCGCAGCCGCGCGGCCCAGCGCGTACAGCGAGCGCAGGAAACCGCGGTTGGGAACGTGCGACCACGGGATGGGGCCGACGCCGCGCCAGCCGGCACGGCGCAGGGAATCCAGTCCGCGGTGGTACCCCACCCGGGCGTAGGCGTAGGACTCGATGTTCCGGCCCTCCTCGAACGCCTCGTCCGCGAGCGCTGCCCACACCTGCGAGGAGGTGGGGAACTGCGCTGCGAGATCCACCGGTTCGTCGCCGGCCTCCAGGCGGGCGACGACGTCGGTCTCCTCCGGCAGGTAGGTGGCGTCGGGGCCGAGGAGGTTCTTGCGGAATTCGTCTGACATTAGAGTGCCTTACCTGCCGATCCAAGGTTCTGTGCTGCTTCCACCACGCGGGCGGCCATGCCCTTTTCAGCGGCTGCACCCCAGACGCGCGGATCGTACTGCTTCTTGTTGCCCACTTCGCCGTCCACCTTCAGTACGCCGTCGTAATTGCGCAGCATGTGGTCCGCCACCGGGCGGGTGTAGGCGTACTGGGTGTCGGTGTCGATGTTCATCTTGACGACGCCGTAGGAGACGGCGTCGGCGATCTCCTGGGCGGAGGAACCCGAGCCGCCGTGGAAGACCAGGTCGAACGGCCGGTCCTTGCCGATGGAGCCGCCCACCGCGTCCTGGATTTCCTTGAGGATTTCCGGACGCAGCTTCACGCCGCCGGGCTTGTACACGCCGTGGACGTTGCCGAAGGTCAGGGCAGTGATGTAGCGGCCCTTGCTGCCGTCGCCGAGGGCTTCGATGGTGGCCATGCCGTCCTGGACCGTGGTGTAGAGCTTGTCGTTGATGGCGTTCTCCACGCCGTCTTCTTCACCGCCGACGGTGCCGATCTCCACCTCGAGGATGATCTTGGCGGCCGCCGTGCGGGCCAGCAGTTCCTGGGCGATGCGCAGGTTGTCTTCAAGGGTCTCGGCCGAGCCGTCCCACATGTGCGAGTTGAAGATCGGATCCTCGCCGCGCTTCACGGCAGCTTCGGAGGCGGCCAGCAGCGGCAGGACAAAGTCATCCAGCTTGTCCTTGGGGCAGTGGTCGGTGTGCAGCGCAATGTTCACGTTGTAGCTCTTGGCTACTTCCTTGGCGTAGGCAGCGAACGCGAGGGAACCGGCGACCATGTTCTTCACCGAGGCGCCGGACCAATAGGCCGCACCGCCGGTGGATACCTGCACAATGCCGTCCGAACCTGCTTCGGCGAAACCTGCGAGCGCGGCGTTGAGGGTCTGCGAGGAGGTGACGTTGACTGCCGGATACGCGAAGCCCCCTGCCTTGGCTCGGTCGATCATCTCGGCATAAATCTCCGGGGTTGCAATAGGCATGCTGACTCCAAGGTCGATACGGCAGGGCCTTCAGCCCTCGTTGGCTCCTTACATCCTAGCCACAAGTGTCCCTGCGGCATCAGGTACCGGCGCCGGATTACGACGCCGGTTTCCGGGGTGCGCTGCTAGCCCACCTTCTGGCCGAACACATGCCGGCGGATCCAGCCATGCATCGCGATGGCGGCGGCGGAGCCGGCGTTGATGGAACGGGTGGAGCCGAACTGGGCAATCGACAGGGTGGCGTCCGCTGCGGCGTGGACTTCCGGGCTCAGCCCGGGCCCCTCCTGGCCGAAGACCAGCACGCAGTTTTCCGGGAGTTCGTAGGTTTCCAGCGGCACCGAGTCCGGGAAGTTGTCGATTCCAATGATGTGCAGGCCTTCGCTGCGGGCCCACTGCACAAAGTCCTCAACGGTGGGGTGGTTGCGGATGTGCTGGTAGCGGTCGGTGACCATGGCACCGCGGCGGTTCCACCGGCGTCGTCCGATGATGTGCACTTCCTTCGCCATAAAGGCGTTGGCCGTGCGCACCACTGTGCCGATGTTGAAATCGTGCTGCCAGTTCTCGATGGCCACGTGGAACGGATGCCGCCGGGTGTCCAGGTCCGCCACGATCGCGTCATGCTTCCAGTAACGGTATTCGTCCACCACGTTGCGCGCGTCCCCGTTGGCCAGCAGTTCAGGATCCCAGTGATCCCCTTCCGGCAGCGGCCCCTCCCAGGGACCCACACCCACCTGGTGCAACGGTGCGGCGGCTTCATCTACGGTGTCATTGCTGACTTCTTCGGGGCTGTCTATCACCCTTCCAGCCTAAGGTGAAAGACTGGCAACGCCCGCTTCCGGCGCCTCCGGGACAGGTTCCAAGGCCGTGCGGCGCGCTGTAAGGCGAGGCAGTAATGCAGTATGCGAGAAATGGGAGACCGTGGGCGAAAACGAGAACATTGAATGCTGGCTGACGGACATGGACGGGGTCCTGGTTCACGAAAACCACCCCATCCCCGGTGCCGCTGAGCTGATTGAGCGCTGGGTCTCCACCTCCAAGCGGTTCCTGGTGCTGACCAACAACTCCATCTACACCCCGCGGGACCTTGCCGCACGCCTGCGTGCCTCGGGGCTGGAGGTGCCGGAAGAAAACCTCTGGACCTCCGCGCTGGCCACGGCAGAGTTCCTCAAGGACCAGGTGAAGAACTCCGGCACTCCGGGGCGCTGCTTCGTGGTGGGTGAGGCCGGATTGACGACGGCGCTGCATGAGGCAGGCATGATCCTCACCGACACCACTCCGGACTATGTGGTGCTGGGCGAGACCCGCACCTATTCCTTTGGCACCATCACCAAGGCGATCCGGCTCATCCTGGACGGCGCCCGTTTCATTGCCACCAACCCGGACGTCACGGGTCCTTCGCAGGAGGGACCGCTCCCGGCCACCGGCGCCATCGCCGCACTGATCACGGCGGCCACCAAGATGGAGCCCTACATTGTCGGCAAGCCGAACCCGATGATGTTCCGGTCCGCGATGCGCAAGATCGACGCCCACTCCGAAACCACGGCCATGATCGGCGACCGGATGGATACCGACATCGTGGCAGGCATCGAGGCGGGACTGCACACGGTGCTGGTGCTCAGCGGCATCACCCAGCGCGAGGACATCAACCGGTATCCGTTCCGGCCCACGCAGATCATGAACTCCGTCGCGGACCTGATCAACACCATCTGAGGACTCCCGGAACCTGGCCGGGCGGGGTTATTCCTCCGCCCGGAGACCTCCCGAGGGTCCTGGCGGGCCGAAGAGCCGCAGCACTTCCAGCACTATGTCCTCATAGACCGCGGGGTTCCACTGCGGGCTGGCGTGGGCCGGACGGGCTCCTTCGGTGACCAGCGAGCTGGTCAGCAGGTTCTCCGGGAACGCTGCCTCCCAGCCGGCCCGGGCCGTGCCGTAGTCCACCGTTTGGTCCTCCGGGTTTCCGATGAATGCCAGCTTCGTCCCGCCCAGCGATCCCGAAAACCGGGGAGCCGTGAAGTGGTAGATGTAGGACGCCTGGGACTGGATGAGCCGGCTGGACGGGGCCAGCGGCGAAAGCTGTTCCAGGGTTTGTTCCGCGACCGTCCGCCAGGACCGTTCATTCCTGTGCAGCATGCGCTCCCCCAGTTCGTAACCGCCGCGCAGCCCGGTGGTGATCCGGTAGCCGTTGTCGTACAGGAACACCGCTCCCTTGAACATGGCCTGGTCGCGGACGGCACTCCGGCCCGACGGGCTGGAGTCCAGGACAATCAGGTCGACGGCGACGCCCCGGCTGGCCAGCCCGGCGGCCACCTGCACCGCCAGCATCCCGCCGAAGCTGTGCCCGTAGAAGTAGACACGCGTCAGCGAGTGTTCCCGGATGGATGCATGCACCGCCTCCAGGATTGCCGGGACCTTCAAACCCCTGTTGGAATACCCGATCCCGGCGAGCTGTCCCCGCGTGGTCAGGGCCGGGCGCAGGGAGCGCAGGAGCCAGCCGGTTTCCTCCCAGCTGGTCTTGTAGCCGGGGAACAGGAACCACATGGCATGCGGAAACCGGCGTTCGGCGTCGTCGTCGGGCACGCGCAGGATTTCCAGCTCTTCACGGTAGTGCTGGACGCGGTCGGTGACCACAAGATCGGTGCCGAGCACAATCCCCGCCAGCGAACCGGCCAGGAAGCGGCGCCGGGATACCCGGTGCAGGTCTGCCGTGGTCCGAAGGAGTTCCCTCGGATCGGGAGGTGCCGGTTCCATCGAACCGGTGCCGCGGCGGTTGCTGCGGCTATCCGAGCCCGAGCTCATCCTTGCCGAACGCAAACAGATAGGGAACGCCGGCCTCGGCCTCGATGCGTTCCTTCGCTCCGGTGTCCCGGTCCACGATGACTGCCACGGCCACCACGTTGCCTCCGGCGTTGCGCACGCCCTCGACGGCGGTCAGCGCCGACCCGCCGGTAGTGGACGTGTCTTCCAGGACCACCACGTTGCGGCCGGCGACGTCGGGGCCTTCCACCTGGCGGCCCATGCCGTAGGACTTCTGTGCCTTGCGGACAACAAAGGCGTCCACGGCGCGGCCGGCGCGGGTGGCCGCATGCATAACGGCGGTGCCCACCGGGTCCGCGCCCATGGTCAGTCCGCCGGCGTTGGTGAACTCAATGCCCGCGCTGTCCAGCAGTTCCAGCATCACGTCACCGACCAGCACCGACGCTTCGTGCTGCAGCGTGACGCGGCGCAGGTCAATGTAGTAATCCGCCTCGGCGCCGGAGGAAAGCACCACTTTGCCCCGCACCACCGCCAGCTCCATGATCAGTTCGAGCAGCCGGGCGCGGGACGGGGCGATTGCGGGCGAAGTCATGGCTCAATCCTAGCTACGGGCACCGGCAGGACAGGGCTTTGGTCCCTTATGCGAATGTGGCGCCGGTCGATTCGGACAACCCGGGCCTGCGGCGGCGCAACTCGCGCGGCCTTTCCCGGGCACGGCGGGACCGTCGGATATAGGCTGTGATCCATGCGGAAACTACAAGCGGAAATCATTGCCGAACTGGGAGTTCAGCCCACCATTGATGCGGCCGCGGAAATCCGCCGCCGGGTGGACTTCCTCAAGGACTATCTGCACGCCTCACACTCCAAGGGGTACGTCCTGGGCATCAGCGGCGGCGTGGATTCCACGCTTGCGGGCAAGCTTGCCCAGCTGGCCGTGGACGAGCTGAAAGCCGAGGGCACCGACGCGGAGTTCATTGCCCTCCGACTGCCGTATCGGGTCCAGCATGACGAAGCCGACGCCCAGGCAGCACTCGGGTTCATCGCGCCGTCCAAGTCCCTGGTCTACAACGTCGGACCGGCAGTGGACGGCTTCGAAGACGAATATGTGAAGATGACCGGCGAGAAAATCACCGACTTCAACAAGGGCAACATCAAGGCACGGGTACGCATGACCGCACAGTACGCAGTGGCCGGCCAGCACAACCTGCTGGTGATCGGCACCGACCACGCCGCCGAGTCCGTCACGGGTTTCTTCACGAAGTTCGGCGACGGCGGCGCGGATCTCCTGCCCCTTTCCGGCCTGGACAAGCGCCAGAACCGGGCCCTGCTGGCCGAACTGGGCGCCCCGGAAACGCTCATCGCCAAGGCGCCCACCGCGGATCTGCTGGATGACAAGCCCGGCCAGACCGACGAAACCGAATTGGGCCTGAGCTACGACACCATCGACGGCTATCTGGAAGGCGGGGACACGCCTGCCGAAGACGCCGAAAAGATCGAGGCACGCTTTGTGATGACCCGGCACAAACGCACCGTACCGGTCACCGTTTCCGACACCTGGTGGAAATAGCGTCAGCTTCCGTGGCGTGCACCCTTCTAAGCGGGCGGTCCGTCCATACCGCCCGCTTACCCCTTGTGGCGCGGGGCGCAGTGTGGAGCCGGACGGGATTCGGTAACGTAGCAGTGTGAAGATAGCTACCTGGAACGTGAACTCCATCCGCGCCCGAGCCGACCGCATTGAGGCCTGGCTGCAGCGCTCCGACGTCGACGTCCTTGCCATTCAGGAAACCAAGGCGAAGGACGACAACTTCCCCTGGGAGCTGTTCGAAAAGAACGGTTACGAGGTGGCGCACTTCGGGCTGAGCCAGTGGAACGGTGTGGCCATCGCGTCCCGCGTGGGGCTCGACGACGTCGAACGCACCTTCCCGGACCAGCCGATGTTCGGCAAGACCGAAGAAACCACCGTGGCCGAGGCCCGCGCCATAGGTGCCACCTGCGGCGGCGTGCGGGTGTGGAGCCTGTACGTACCCAACGGCCGCGCCGTGGATGATCCGCACATGCCCTACAAGCTGCAATGGCTCAAGACGCTCAAGGACCACGCGGCGGAGTGGATCACCAAGGATCCGTCCCTGGAACTGGCCCTGATGGGTGACTGGAACATTGCCCCGGAAGATGACGATGTCTGGGACATCGACTGGTTCCGCGCCCAGAATGCCACGCACGTCACCGAACCCGAGCGGCAGGCCTTCAACGAGTTCCTTGACGCCGGGTTCACCGACGTCGTCCGGCCTTTCCATCCCGGCCCCGGCGTCTACACCTACTGGGACTACACCCAGCTGCGGTTCCCCAAGCGCCAGGGTATGCGCATCGACTTCGTCCTGGGCTCCCCGGCCCTGGCCAAGCGCGTGACCGGTGCCGTGATCGACCGGGAAGAACGCAAGGGCAAGGGCGCTTCGGACCACGCACCCGTGATTGTGGAACTGGACTAGCCGTGGCGCGGCATCCGCAGCAGTCGCTGTACCGCACCTTCCCGTTTGTCTCCTACCTCCGCGTCTACGAACCGCTGGACGCCTTTGATGACAGCCAGCAGCTGGCAATCATGGAGCAGCGTGCCCGCGGACGCCACGAAACCGAGGTCCTGGAACGCACCGACGCCGTCCGCCGGCTGGTCCGGGTGGTCTCGGACCCCTTCCCCCACAACGCCACGGACCTGGTCCGGGTGCTGCATTATCCGGCGCAGGAAGGGGTCACCAACCGGTTGTACTGCCCCAACCAGCTGGCCGTGCGCACTTCCCTGGCGGCGGAGTCCCTGGGCGAGTCCATCCGCGGCCCCCTAGTGGACGTGCTGGTCCCTGAAGTGGCCCGCGAGGCCCACGCGGCGCGGCTGGATCCGGATTCCTTTGCCGACTCGCTGGCGAAGCTCCACACCCGCTCCGCCACCTGGGGCGTGCCCTTCGGCTGGTTTGTCCTGCTGCACGAGGAGGACCACACCGAGGTGGTGGAGGATGACGGGCATGTCCAGACCGTCCGGCTCTCCGCGCCGGTGCTGCAGTGCATTGACCGGGCGCGTGCAGCCTCGGCAGCCTTGGCCATAGCTGCTCCGGAACTTGACCTGCTGGACGAGCTGGCCGAACTGACAGCCTGGCTGGAAGTCTTTGATCCGGACGCCGTGCTGGAGCTGGACTACGGCCCGGTGGCGGACCTCGTCTTCCCGGACGACTCCCCCTCCGATGTGCGGCTGGGGATCGAGTCCCTGGCCGACGGCGATATGACCGGCGCTGCCGCCGCGTACCGCCGGCTGGCGTCGCGGTGGATCCCCATCCGGCAGTTGGCCCGGGCCTCCTAGGCAGTCCTAGCGGACCCGGTCCTCCCGGCCGAAGCGCAGCCGGCGGCCGGCCTCCAGGCTCAGCAGCACCGGGGTCTGGTGTCCGAGGACGGTGTCCAGGGTTTCCACCAGCGCGGTGGCGTCGGCGGCAATCAGGTGCGGAGCGGCCCCCTGCCGCGGGGTAATCCGCACCCGCAGGGCGCTGCGCCCCTTCACGGAGTACGTGCTGACGGCGGAGGCGGCAACATCGGGGTTGTCCTGCAGGGCGGTGCGCAGGGCCTGCTCGGCCACGGTTCCGCTGATCGCGACCCGGCCGGGGGCGCCGTCGTCGTACTCGGAGACAAGTGTTCCCGTCCGGCCGCCGCCCTGGCCGGCCATCCACACCGCCATCAGCACGATGCCCAGGAAGCTAAGCACGGCAAGTGCGACCCAGATCCAGCTGCCGCCGCCCCCGGGCAGTGCCGTGGCGGAGAGCGCTGAGTCGATGGCCTGTCCGGCGTCGGCTGCAAACCTGTGCCAGACCTGCGCCGCGGCAGGCCAGACGGAAATGAGCACCAGCCCTCCGCCGATGCACATCAGCACGAACCCAAGAAGCCCAAGCAGGAAACGGTTCAGCGCGCGAGGTGTGGCGTTCACTGTCCAATCACCCCGGTTTCGGCAACCCGTACGCGGACCGCCGGCTGCGGGTCCAGCTTGGTCAGCAGCAACTCGTCCTCCACTGCGCCCCGCACCGCCTCGGCATCCACGGGAGTGCCCGACGTCGGGCGGATCTGCACCTCCACCAGTGTCCTTCCCACCGTTACGAGCACCTGCTGCGGCGTGACGTCAGCACGCATCCGGGCGCACCGGGCCAGCGATGCGGCCAGGACTTCGCCGTCCACAACGACGGCGGCACGCGGGTTGGGCAGCGCATAGCGGGCGCGGCGTCCGGGCAGCACGGCCGGCAGGAAGAACAGCAGGCCGGCAAGGAAAATCAGTGCACCGGATAATCCGAGGATCACCGGGTCCGTACCCGCGGGAAGATCCGCCAACCACCGTCCGAAGGTAGGCGGATCGATCAGCCACGCCTCCTGGCCCAGCGCCTGGAGCACGGATTCCAGCAGGACATACGCGAAAAAGAGAATGCCAAGGACGGCCGCAAAGGACGACGCGGCGGTGCGGGCCGAATGGGTTTCCCGTCGAAGGATTCTGTTGGTTACGTCCAGGTCCGCCTGCTTCACTGCACCCGCCTTCCTTCCACCGGCAGCGCGCCGGTGATGCGGATGTCGACCCGGGAAAGCCGGGACCCGGTAAGGTCAGCCACCCGTCGGAGCAAAACAGGTTTGGCGGCGTGCGCCCGCTCCCAGACCGTCCCGCCGGCGCGCTGCAGCATGGCGGGAGTGAGGACCTGCAGCGGCGGCAGCGCAATGGGCAGGGATACCGAGAGCGCGAGCAGCCCGCGGTCATCGGTCCACTGCACGCGCACCTGCTGTGCCGGCACGCCAAAGTATTCGGCCGCGGCCGCCTTGGCGGTGCTGGTCAGCGCCTGGGTGCTGATCCGGTTATGCCCGGCCAGCACCGACCCGGTCTCCATCGCCGGCGGCGCGGTCATCCCGGCGGCGCTCACGAAGAGGAGCGGCGGCCGGTCAGCGCATCGGAAACGCTGCGGAAGTCGATCTTTCCTTCCGCAGCGCGGCCCAGCAGCGCTCCGACTGCAATGAACAGGGCGGTCAGCAGAAAGCCCCAAAAATCGAATATCAGTGCGGCGAAAGCCAGTACGGCCCCGATTGCCATTCCCACGACTGTTGGTTTCATTTCCCCTGCCTTAATACCTGCTCCACATAACCCGGTGCGTCCTGCGAGGAACGTGCTTTGAAGCCTATACCGCTTTCGCGCCGCCGACCTGTGCGGAACCGGTTGGCTCGGTGGGAAGCTGCACGTCCGAAATTTCCACGTTAACCTCCACCACGCGAAGGCCCACGAGTTTTTCCACGGCACCGTAGACCGCGGCACGGACATTGTTCGCAACTACCGTCAGGGCATTGCCGTAGACGGCGGTCAAACTGATATCGACGGCGACTTCGCGTTCGCCGACCTCCACGTGCACACCGGAGGTGGCGTTTGAGCCGCCGACGGCGTCGCGCACCGCACCGAGCGCCCGCCCCGAACTGTTGCCGAGGGCGAAGACGCCGGGAACCGCCCGGGCGGCAATTGCGGCAACCTTGGCCACCGCCTGCTCGCTGATGGAGTTCCGGCCGCCGATCACGGCGGCATCGCCGGTGCCCGTTACGGCGTGCGCCGGGCCTGCCGGTGCGGGGGCGGTTGGTGCCGCAGTGACGGGAGCGTTCGCTGATGTGTTCCGGGGCTCATCCATGGGATCAGCGTATCCCGGGAGCGGGACGTTTTGCAGGGCGCAGCAGCAGCCGCTGATCCGCGCCGGGGGGCCGGAGGGCCGCCTCCGCGGGGCAAAAAGAAAAACCCCGTCCTGTCTCCTGCGAGACAGCTACGGGGTTTTAGCTGGTGGCTCCGACCGGCGTCGATCCGGTGACCTTTCGATTTTCAGTCGAACGCTCTACCAACTGAGCTACAGAGCCTGGCATCATCAACCGATGATCACCGAGATCTTCCAAATCGCTTCAGAAAATCTGAGCGACCCTGACGGGACTTGAACCCGCGACCTCCGCCGTGACAGGGCGGCGCGCTAACCAGCTGCGCTACAGGGCCTTGCATTTCACGAGTGTAAACTCTACCAGATTCTCGCCGGCTCATTTACCACTCCTGAGTACCCCCAACGGGATTCGAACCCGTGCCGCCGCCGTGAAAGGGCGGTGTCCTAGGCCGCTAGACGATGGGGGCCAACAGAACACACATGGAATGAAGCGGCTGGTGAACCAGTCGTTTCGCTCCGTTGTGGACTCTAAAACTATAGGGCTTATTTCCGGAATATCCAAAACGGTTCCGGTGAGGCCTGCGCCACTACAGTGGAGGGGTGCCAATCGAGATGAACCCGGACGAGTTCGACGCCTGTGTGGAAGCAGCCCTCGACTCCATTCCGGCGGACCTGTCCCGCGCCATGAACAACGTGGCGGTCTTCATCGAGGACGAGTATGAGCCGGGTCCGCACGAAGATCCGGACACGGAACTGCTGGGGGTCTATGAAGGGACCCCGCTGACCGAGCGGGATTCCTGGTGGGATGCGGGTTCCCTGCCGGACCGGATTGTGGTGTTCCGCGGACCCTTGCTGCGGATGTGCGACAGCCGGGAGGAAGTGGTGGACGAGGTCCGCATCACGGTCATCCATGAGGTGGCCCATCACTTCGGCATCAACGACGAACGGCTGCACGAACTGGGCTGGGGCTAGCCTTTAACCATGAGTGAACATCACGGGCACAGCCACGGGCTGGGCACAGTCACCGCTACCGGAAAGCACCGGCGGCGCCTCCTGATCGTTTTCCTCATCACCATCTCGGTGGTCCTGATCCAGGTTGCCGGTGCCCTGCTTTCCGGATCCCTGGCCCTGCTTGCCGACGCCGGCCACATGCTCTCCGACGCGGCCGGGGTTTCCATTGCGTTGTTCGCGGCGTGGATTGCCGCCCGCCCGGCCACGTCGCGGCGGACCTACGGCTACCAGCGGGCCGAAGTACTGGCCGCCCTGGCCAATGCCGTGCTGCTGATTGTGATTGCCGTAGTGATCTTCGTCGAGGCGGTCCGCCGCCTCGGCAGCGAGACCGACGTCGACACCGGGCTGATGCTGCCCTTCGCCGTCGTGGGCGGCCTGGCGAACCTCATTTCCCTGCTGGTGCTGCACGCCGGCCGCAAGGAATCCCTGAATGTGCGCGGCGCCTACCTGGAGGTGCTGGGGGACCTGCTGGGCTCGGCCGCCGTGGTGGTGTCCGCCGTCGTCATCATGACCACCGGCTATCAGCAGGCGGATACCTGGGCCTCCATCCTGATTGCCCTGATGATTGCCCCGCGGGCCTGGTCGCTGCTGCGGGAAGTGATCGACGTGCTCCTGGAAGCCACCCCGCAGGGCGTGGACGTGGGCATGATCCGCGACCACATTGTGTCGGTGGACGGGGTGTCGGACGCGCACGACATCCACATCTGGACCATCACCTCCGGGGTTCCGGTGTTCTCCGCACACGTGGTGCTGGAGGAGGAACACCTCACTCCGGACGGCCTGGACACCATCCTGGACCGGCTGACCAGATGCCTGAGCAGCCACTTCGACACAGAGCACTGCACCTTCCAGCTGGAGCCGGCCAGCCACGCCGTGCACGAAGGCCAGCAGCACG
The DNA here is from genome assembly GCF_024385465.1 of Arthrobacter sp. zg-Y844. GTDB lineage: Bacteria > Actinomycetota > Actinomycetes > Actinomycetales > Micrococcaceae > Arthrobacter_B. The sequence goes on along the minus strand of NZ_JANFLS010000001.1, from coordinate 1,333,191 downwards.
CCTGACCGCGTGCGGCCGGTTACTCGGCGATCATGGGGCCGAAGTTCGGCCGGTCCAGCAGCCGGGGATCGTCATGGTCCGGCACCACCATCAGCGGCCCCTTTGCGTGGTGCAGCACGCTCTGGCTGGTGGACCCCATCAGCATGCCGGCAAAGCCGCCGCGGCCGCGGGTGCCCAGCACCAGGAGCTCGACCTTTGCGGTGCGTTCAATCAGGATCTCGCCCGGGGCCCCGTCCACCAGCTCAACGGTCATTTCCAGTCCGGGGAAGTGGCTCTGCAGCCAGTCCCGGCCGGCGTCGAGCTGTTCATGCAGCTCCGCATGCAGCGCCTCGATGTCCAGCGGGGCAGGCACCCAGGCCAGCGAGCCGGTGAACGGCGGCAACGCGCACAGAATACGCAGGGGCAGCCCCATGCTCTGCGCCTGTTCGGCCGCAACCAGTGATGCTGCACGGCCCTGTTCCGAACCGTCCACGCCGACGACGACGGCGCGGTGCACGGCGTCCGGATCCGGCGAGTTGGCCGGCGGCCGCACTCCCGAGTCGGGAAGCCGCCCGGCGGTCCGCAGCGGCACCACGACCGTGGGGCACTTCGCGTGTGCCGGGAGGGCGCTGGAGACCGAACCCAGCAGGCGCCCGACAAAACCGCCGCGGCCGCGTGATCCCACCACCATGAGGTCCGCGTCTTCGGAGAGCTCCAGCAGGACGGCGGCCGCATCTCCGGTCTCCACCCGCGGGATCACTTCCACCCCGTAGTGGCTGATCCGCTCCACGGCCTCGTCCAGCACCTGCCGGGCGCCGTCGCGGATCATTGCGTCATCAACAGTGGTGTAGCCGGCGTCCATGGAGGAAGCGGCGAAAATGGGCACGGTGTACGCCGTCACGACGTGCAGCGGACACTCCCGCCGCCGCGCCTCCCGGGCAGCCCAGAACAATGCGCAGATACTCTGGTCGGATCCATCCACACCGACGACGATGCCCGCAGGCCCGTCGGCACCGGCCCCTGCGCCCCAGGTCGAATCAGTCATATGCCGCTCCCTCTGGTCCCCAACCGGCGTCATCCTCCGGCTGTCCTTGGCAGTAGCGTACCGCGCCGGGCAGCGGGCTACGCTACCGCAGCCGGGCAAGTGCCTATATGGTTCCGCCTCAGGACCGCAGCCTGTGGGGAGGTTCCAAAACCGTCGGAAGGAACGACTGCGTGGATTCTTTCCCGAACGCGCAAACCGGTTCCGCTGGGCAGAAGGAAACAGCGCACGAGGAAACGGCAACGGAGCTAACCGAGGCCGTGGTGATCGGCTGCGGACTCAGCGGGTTGGCGGTGGCCACCGAACTATGCCGGCAGGGGGTGGACTCGATAGTGGTCCACGGACCGGCGCCGGCTGCTGCCACCATCAGGGAGGCAGCGTCAGAGCCGGAGGTCTTCCCGGAACGGTTGGAACTGCTGCGCGTGCTGCACGCCTATGCTGCCAGCCACCGGCTGGACGTCCGGGAGGATTCCGCAGCGCAGGAAATGACCTTGGCTGCTTCCGCCGGCCTGCTTCCCTCGCCGGCGGCTGCCCCCGGCAAATGGGCCATCCGCACCGGCAGCAACCTGCTCCTGGCCGACTACGTGGTGCTCACCAGTTGCTCCAGATCGGACCTGCGGAAGCTGGCCCGGGCGCTGGGCGTGACCGCCGGACCGGAAGCAGTGGAGGCGTTGCGGGGAATCGGCGTGTACCTCGTCGGCGTGGGCGAGAACCTGCTGCCGTCCCTCCGCGGGCTCATGCGCCAAGCCAAGGCGGCAGGCGAGGCCATTGCGGACGCAGGGTCACCTGCCCCGCAAGGCCCTGCCCAGGGGTGAGCGTTAGTCCTCGCGCAGCCGCCGGCGCACAACCAGGGCAATCAGCACTGCCACGGCGAGAAGCACCACCGCTGCCGGTACGACCACCGTCCACGGGGATCCGGCATCGGCGGACTGGTTCAGCACCGGGCTTTGGGTCGCTGCGGGCGGCAGGGGCGCAGCAGTAGACGGAGCGGCGGTGCCGGTGGCGGTTCCGGTGCCGCCACTGCCCGCCACCGTAAACCCGAATGTCCCCTCGATCGGGTGGGCATCCGAGGACACCACGCGCCACTGAACCGTGTAGCTTCCGGCGGGCGCTCCGGGGCGGAGCGGCTGGGTGGCGGTGTTGTCCAGGATCCGCACCTGGCCCTGGGCCCAGTCCGTTCCTTCCTCATCCAAAACCCGCACCTCGGAGCCGATGGCCGCCGGAACGTTTGAGAAGGTCAGCTCCACGGACTCCGGAGCCGTGTCCACCACTGCACCGTTGCCCGGAGTGCTGCCCGTGAGTTCATCGTGGGCAGCAGCAGGCGGGGCGGAGAGAAGCAGCCCCGCGCAGAGGGCCAGCAGGAAGGCAGCAGCCACAGCGGCGAAACCGGACTTGGAAAGGTAATTGCGCACAAGGTTCGTCACCGTTTCAGCCTAACCGCCAGTTCTTCACGGCACTGCCGCGTGCCCGCGATAAGATCTAAATGCTGGATTCCCTCACCATCCCCACCACTGGTCAGTTCAGAGGACGCGTCATGCTCAAACAAGGTTCAAAGCTGGACCGTTACTTCGAAATCACCAAACGCGGTTCCTCCGTATCAGCCGAAATACGCGGCGGCTTGGCCACGTTTTTCGCCATGAGCTACATCGTGGTCCTTAACCCGCTGATTCTCGGCGGCGAGGACTCGATGGGCAACACCATGCCCGGCCCTGCAATTGCCGCGGGCACTGCCCTGGTGGCAGGCATCCTGACCCTGATTATGGGCATCTGGGCCAAGCACCCGTTCGCGATCGCCACGGGATTGGGCGTCAACGCCTTCGTAGCCGTGACGGTTGCCTCCAATGACGGATTGACCTGGCCTGATGTGATGGGCCTGGTAGTCATCGCGGGCCTGGCGATGGTGATCCTGGTGCTCACCGGATTCCGTACCGCCGTTTTCCGTGCAGTTCCGCCCAGCCTGAAAACAGCGATCGTGGTCGGCATCGGCCTGTTCGTAGCGCTGGTCGGCCTGGTCAACGCGGGCTTTGTCCGGCGCAATCCGGATGAGGCCGGCACTACTGTTCCGCTGGGCCTGGGCAACGGCGGCCAGTTGCTGGGGTGGCCCACGCTGGTGTTCGTCTTCGGCCTGCTGCTGACCATTGTGCTGATGTCCCGCAAGGTCCGGGGCGCAATCCTCATCGGCATCGTCGCCTCGACCGCTTTCGCCGTGATTGTCGAATGGCTGGCCGAGCCGGGCAGCCAGGGTGCCGGTGTGGCTACCGGCTGGTCGCTGGTGACCCCGAGCATGCCGCAGTGGGCTGCTCCGGATCTCTCCCTGATCGGCGATGTCAGCCTCGTAGGGTCCTTCCAGACCCTGGGCGGAGTTGCCGCCTCGCTGCTGGTCTTCGTGATCCTGCTCAGCATCTTCTTCGACGCGATGGGCACCATGGTGGGCCTCGCCACCGAGGCCGGCAGCATCGACAAGGACGGCAACATCCCGCGCGTGGAGCGCGTCCTCCTGGTGGATGCCGCAGGCGCGGTGGCCGGCGGCGGTGCCGGGGTTTCCTCCAACCAGATTTTCGTGGAGTCCGGCGCCGGCATCGGCGAAGGTGCGCGCACCGGGCTCGCCTCCGTGGTGACCGGCCTGCTGTTCATCGTGGCCATGTTCCTGACACCGCTGATCTATCTGGTGCCGTTCGAAGCCGTGGCCCCTGCCCTGGTGGTCGTGGGCTACCTGATGGTCTCCCAGGTGGGCAAGATCGACTGGAGCGACATCGGGCTGGCCCTGCCGTCCTTCCTCACCTTCACGCTGATGCCGTTCACGTACTCGATTGCTGACGGCCTGGGTGCCGGGTTCATCTCCTTCACCGTCATCCGCGTCTTCCAGGGCCGGGGCCGAGAGGTCCACCCCCTGATGTACGTGGTGGCAGCGGCATTCGCCCTGTTCTTCGGCATCGGTCCCATCAGGGAGCTGGCAGGGATCTAGGGAGCGATTCCACCCGGTACTGCCAAACACGAAGGGATCCGCGGCCGCGGATCCCTTCGTGTCTTAACCGGTTTCGGCACCGCAACCGCATCAGCTATGCAGCAGGAAAACGCTCCCACACCCGGTGGTTCGCCAGGAGCGCGGTAACGCCGGAGGCAACCTCGGCGGCTCCGCCTACAACAACGCCGGGTGTTTCAGCGGGGATGCCGGCGGCCGAAAGGACCGAAGCGCCGTCCCCCCAGGCCCCGATGGCCTTGGCATGGCGGAAGGCTTCCGTCAGGAGCAGGGTGACCCTCGGGTCAAGGGAGGGGTGCCCGCCGGGATTGCCCGCCTTGGCATCCAAACTGTCCACCGCATCCGGTGCCGCGGCACCCGAGGCCGCAACAACCACGGCATCGAATTCGGTGGAACGGGCCGTCAGGTAGGTCCGCTGGACAGTGATTTCAGCGCCCAGCTTGCCGCCGTGCGGTGCAATGACCAGCGGGACCATGCCCTCTGCATGGACAGCTGCCAGGACCTCGGAAACCGAGGCCAGGTCGGATGTTTCATCGGCGACAACACCGACCACCCGGCCCGCTACCGGCCAGGAGCCGCCGAGCTGGCTGAGGGCCGGGCTGGGGGCGGTGTCGGCAACGGCGAGGGCGGGAGCCGGGGCCGCCAGGCCCAGGCCGGCAGCCACGTCCTCGGCAAGGCGCTTGTCGATATTCGCAAGCGACTGGAGCTGGCGCAGCCGGATGTTCTCCTCATAGCACTTGCCCAGTTCAAACGTGTAGGCCTGAACCACATGGTCCTGCTCCACCGGCGTCAGGGAACGGAAGAACATCCGCGCCTGGCTGTAGTGGTCATCAAATGTCGCCGGATTCTCGCGCACCTTGCGGGCCGCGGGCACCTCGACAGGAACGTCGATGAAGGCACCCATGTCTGCTCCGGCCATGAACGGGCAGCCGCCGTCGAGGGAGTTGGGCTTATACGGCGCCACGCCGGAATGGTCCGCACTCTGGTGGAACCCGTCCCGGAGCATGTCGTTGACGGGTGCATGCGGGCGGTTGATGGGAATCCGGCTGAAGTTCGGGCCACCCAGCCGGGTCAGCTGGGTATCGATGTAGGAGAACAACCGGCCCTGCAGCAGCGGGTCATTGGTGACGTCGATGCCCGGCACCAGGTGTCCGGGGTGGAAGGCCACCTGTTCGGTTTCCGCGAAGTAATTCGTGGTGTTCGCGTTAAGCGTCATGGTGCCGATGACCTGGACGGGAGCCAGTTCCTCGGGGACGAGCTTCGTCGGGTCCAGCAGGTCGATGCCCTCGAACATTTCGTCTTCGGTGTCGGGGAAGACCTGGATGCCCAGGTCCCACTGCGGGAACGCGCCGGCTTCAATCGCGTCTGCGAGGTCGCGCCGGTGGAAGTCCGGATCCATGCCGTTGATGATCTGCGCTTCTTCCCAGACCAGGGAGTGCACACCCTGCCGGGGCTTCCAGTGGAACTTCACCAGGGTGGTTTCGCCCTTGGCGTTGATCAGGCGGAAGGTGTGGACGCCGAAGCCCTCCATGGTGCGGTAGGACCGCGGGATGCCGCGGTCGGACATGTTCCACATGGTGTGATGCTGCGCTTCGGTGTGCAGCGAGACGAAGTCCCAGAAGGTGTCGTGGGCGCTCTGGGCCTGCGGAATTTCCCGGTCCGGGTGCGGCTTCCCGGCGTGGATCACGTCGGGGAACTTGATCGCATCCTGGATGAAGAACACCGGAATGTTGTTGCCGACCAGGTCATAGTTGCCCTCGGCGGTGTAGAACTTGGTGCTGAAACCGCGGGTGTCCCGGACCGTGTCCGCAGAACCGCGGGAGCCGAGCACGGTGGAGAAGCGCACAAAGACGGGGGTTTCCACGCCCTTGGCCAGGAAACCGGCCTGCGTGACTCCTTCGGCCGCGCCGTTGGCGGTAAACACGCCGTGGGCGGCAGCGCCGCGGGCGTGGACCACGCGCTCGGGAATGCGCTCGTGGTCGAAGTGGGTGATCTTTTCCCGCAGGTGGTGGTCCTGCAGAAGCACCGGGCCCCGGGGGCCGGCCTTCAGGGAGTGATCGGTGTCCCGCAACCGCGCACCCTGGGCAGTTGTGAGGAATTGTCCGCTCTGCGCGGTGGAGGCCTTCGGCGCCCCGGTGGCCACACCTGTGGCAGTCACGGTCTCCGGTCCATCCTGGTCCGGCTTGGGCGGCAGCGGTTCGCGCGGCTGCGTCGGTTCGGCCAGTTCCGGGGCCTGCGGCGCCGGGGCGCCCGGTACGGGCAGGTCGGGTTCGGATGTGCTCTTGCTGAACATGTAGCCTCCATCGTGGTTGGTCCAACCGCCGCCCGAAGGCCACGGTCATTCTCACCACCCTACTGAAGTAAGCATGCTGATTGTCAACGGAGCTGCCGGGCGGCCACCTTCGGCAGGTACTCCCCGTGGCGCTACCGGCGGGGGGCCGGGACCGGCTGTTCCGCGGGCACTTCCCGGACAGGATCGTCATGCAGCGGCCGGGAACCGGCCGCGAAGCTGCGCACTTTTGCGTCATCCCACAGGTGGGCCGGCACCGCTCCCCCCAGCAGGGTGCGGGGCAGGGACGGATCCTCCGCAAACGGGGTGTCGCTGCCGGCCAGGATGATATTGCCGTAACGACGGCCCTTCAGCATGGCCGGATCGGCTATCGCCGCGGTGTACTCAAACGCCGCACAGATGGTGGCGGCTTCGGCGCGGGCGCCGCGCAGGTCCGGGGTGTCACCGCAGTTCACCACGTAGACGCCGCCGGGAGCGAGCACCCGGGCCACGTGCGCGGTGAATTCCGCCGTCGTCAGCGGCACCGGTGTCTTGGCGCCGGCAAAGACATCGCGGATCACCAGGTCGCGGCTGTCCTCGTGCAGGGTCTCGGTGACTGCACGCGCCTCCCCCACCCGCAGCCGCAGCAGGGGTGCCCGGGGCAGGTCAAACCACCCGCGGACCAGCTCCGCCAGCCTGCCGTCCAGTTCCACGGCAACCTGCCGGGCACCGGGATAGACGGCGGCCAGGTACCGGGCCAGCGAACACGCCGCCGCACCCAGGTGCAGGGCACGCAGCGAGGCGTCCGGACGCCAGCGGGATTCCACCAGGGCAACGATCCAGCGCATGTATTCGAAGTCCAGATGCCGCGGGTCGGCAAGGTCGATATGCGAACTGTGCACTCCGTTCACCATCAGGATCCAGCCGTCGGAGCTGAAGGAGTCCGGAACCAGCTCGCACGTTCCCGTGTCGATCGGATAGGTGCCGGCGACCGGGCCGGTGCCGGCCACGGCGTCCACCGGATCCTTGCCGGGGCGCTTGCGCCCCATCAGTGCCTCACCATCCGGATTTCCACCATGCCGGTGCCGGCCCAGACCTGCGGCAGGTCCTTTGACGTTCCGTCTGCCACGAAGCCGTTGCGCCGGTAAAACGCCTGGGCACGCGCATTGTCCTCTAGCACCCAGACGTAAGCGGGTTCCTTGTCCACGGCCTGCTCCAGCAAGGCCTGCCCAACACCCTTTCCATACGCTTCGGCGAGGATGTAGATGGACCAAAGTTCCAGCGGAACGTCCGCGTCGCTGTCCCGTGCGGGACCGGCGGACGCGAAACCAAGGAGCCGGCCGTCTTCCGAGTGGGCCAGCCAGTTTCGAATAGCCGGCTCCATTGCCTGTTCGGCCAGGGCTGCCCGCCGGTGTTCGACGGCGGCGCTGCGGTCCGCTTCCCGGCGCCGGAACACCTCATCCCCCAGTACATGGGCGTAACTCTCCCGCCAAGACTGCAGATGGACGGACACGAAGTCCTCGGCGTCGCCGGGGAGGGCGCGCCGGATACTAAAGCTCATATCTCCAGCTTAAGTCGGCACCGGCTGCGTCCCTGACCGGGGAGCGTCACAGCACCACCGCCAGCGCAAACCCGTCCCACCCCTTGCTCCCCACTGTCTGGAGGGCCGTGGCGTCCAGCCGCGGATGCGAGCCCAGGATGTCCACGGCAGCGCGGGTGCCCTGCACCGCGTCATCGCCCCCGGGGTCCAGGACGCTGCCGCCGCGCACCACGTTGTCCAGCACAATCACGCTCCCCGGCCGGGACAGTTTCACCGCCCACTCCAGGTAGGCGGGGTTGTTGACCTTGTCCGCGTCAATGAAAAACAGGTCGAACGGCGCCGCTTCCGCCAGATCCGGCAGGGTGTCCAGGGCTGCACCCACCCGAATGGTCACGCGGTCCAGAAGCCCGGCCGCAGCCAGATTGGCGCGGGCCACCTCCGCATGGCGGGGTTCGTATTCACACGTGATGAGTTCGCCGTCGTCGGGCAGTGCCCGGGCGAGCCAGGCCGTGCTGAATCCGCCCAGGGTGCCGATCTCCAGGATCCGCCGGGCCCCCGAAATGCGGGCCAGCAGCATCAGGAACTTCCCCTGCGCGGCGGTTACCTCGATTGTCGGCAGCCCTGCGGCCCCGGTCGCAGCAACGATGGCCTTCAGCTGGTCATCCGGCCGCACCACGCGGCTGCTGAGGTACTCCTCGACCTGCTCCCACTGCGACATCCCCTGCTCCCGTTCCGCCGGCGCGTCCGGCCGCTGCGTACCTAGGCGTGCCCGCTGTACTCGTCCAGGTCGCCGAGTGCCTTTTCCAGCCGTTCCACCTTGCCGGTCAATTCACCGGTGTGCCCCGGCCGGATATCCGCCTTGAGCACCAGCGACACCCGGCTGCCGTACTGGCCAACCGCTTCCGTGGCCCGGCGGATGACATCCATCACTTCGTCCCACTCACCCTCAAGGGTGGTGAACATGGCGTCCGTGGAATTCGGCAGGCCGGATTCCCGGACGATTCGAACGGCGGCGGCCACGGCGTCGTGCACGGAGGCCGAAGGACCGGCGGCTGGGGTCTGCGGTCCGGTACCGGACGGAGCGACGGAAAAGGCTACAAGCATCTGCCCAGTGTGCCACTGCAGGCACCAAAAAACCCGCGCAGGCCGCCGGAGCAGCCTACGCGGGTTTGGAGGTTTCCCGGCGGACCGTTCGGCCCGCAGGGCTCAGACTGCCGTGTCCCGGCTTGCACCGGCGGCGGCCACGTCATGGAACTTCTCGTTGAGACGCGAATGCCGCTGCCCGTAGGCGAAGTACAACAGGAAGCCGATGACCAGCCAGCCCGCGAAGTAGATCCAGGTCTCAACCGCCAGGTTGGTCATCAGGTACAGGCACAGCACCGCGGAAAGGACGGGGATCACCGGACCGAAGGGCACCCGGAAGGCCGGGCGCAGGTCCGGACGCTTCTTCCGCAGCACCAGGATGCCCAGGCTGACCACCACGAACGCGGAGAGCGTGCCGATGTTGATCATTTCCTCGAGTACGTCCACCCGCGTGAACCCTGCCACCACGGCGACCAGGGCGCCGAGGATGATCTGCAGCCGGGCCGGTGTGGAGTGCTTGTCGCTGGTCCGGGAGAGCGAGCGGGGCAGCAGGCCGTCCCGGGACATCGCCAGCACCACGCGGGCCAGGCCCATCAGCAGCACCATGATCACCGTGGTCAGGCCAATCAGGGATCCGACGGCGATGACCGATGCCGCACCGGTGTTTCCCACGAGGGCAAAGGCCGTTGCGAGGTTGGGGTCTTCGGCTGCGGCCAGGTCGGTGTAGGGGACCATGCCGGTCAGGGCCAGGGAGACGCCGATGTAAAGCAGCGTGACTACGGCCAGGCCGGCGAAGATGCCCCGCGGAAGGGTCTTGCCCGGATCCTTGACCTCTTCGGCAGAGGTGGCCACGACGTCGAATCCGATGAAAGCGAAGAAAACGATGGCGGCACCGGCAAAGACACCGAACAATCCGTACTGCGCGGGGGCGGCACCGGTGAGGAAGGAGAACAGGGACTGCTGCAGGACCCCCGAGCTTCCATCAGTGGCGGTGGCGACCGGATCCGGAATAAACGGCGTGTAGTTCTCCGCCTTGACGTAGAAGAAACCGGCGACGATCACGAAGAGAACCACGCCCACCTTGATGATGGTGAAAACGTTGCTTACCTGGGCGGAAAGCTTGGTACCCATGACCAGCAGGAAGGTAAAGATTGCGACGATCAGGAACGGGCCCCAGGTCAGCGAAAGCACGCCCAGGTCCAGCGTGGCGGGTATGTCCCAGCCGATCAGCGCAAAGACCTCGCTGAGGTAGATGCCCCAGTACTTCGCGATCACTGCCGCTGCCGTGAACAGCTCCAGGATGAGGTTCCAGCCGATGATCCAGGCCACCAGCTCACCCATCGTGGCGTAGGTGAACACGTAGGCGGAGCCTGCCACCGGGATGGCCGTGGCGAACTCCGCGTAACACATGATGGCGAGCGCGCAGGTGATCGCCGCCAGCACGAACGAAAGGGTTACGGCCGGGCCGGAGAACTGCGCCGCAGCCCGGGCGCCTACCGAGAAGATGCCGGCGCCTACGGCCACCGCGACGCCCATGATCATGAGGTCCCAGGTGGTGAGTGAGCGCTTTAGCCGACGGCCGGGCTCGTCGGCATCCGCAAGGGAACTCTCGATGGGTTTTGTACGGAAGAGACTCACGTGGATCCTCGCCTTATCTGAGGGAAATCTAACCGATCAATCGTAGTCCGGGCGCCGTGCGGCTCTTATTTTAGTCTCACATGCTGAGACAAAGGATTCCAAAAAGCTGCGGCTGCGGAACCGGCGCCGGGGCGCTGGCTGGCAAGTGCCGCTGCCTTTTGCGAGGATGGATATGACGTACGCCACTCGCTTGTCAGGGGCGGCTAACCCAGGTTTTATCCCGGCAACGAACGGACAAGCAGCTATGGCCCGCGGAATCTATGTAAGCGCCATGACGCCCGGATCCGGCAAGTCCCTGATCAGCCTGGGGCTGGCGGACATGCTCGGCCGGCACGCAGACCGGGTGGGCTTCTTCAGGCCGATTGTCGAGGGTGACAACCCGGCACAGGATCCCATGGTGGAGCTGATGCAGCGCCGCTTCAACCTGGGTCCGGCCACCTGCCGCGGTGGCCTGACCCGGACTCAGCTGCGTGCATTGCTGGTTGCCGGGGAGCGCGGCGAGGTTGATGCCCGCTGCCTGGCCGTCTACAGCGAAATCGCCGCAAACTGCGACGTCGTCATTGTCGAAGGCACCGATCTCTCCGGGCACGACGTCGCCCTGGAGTTCGATCTCAATGCCCGGCTGGCCAATGACCTGGGCACCGTCGTGCTCGCCGTCGTCAACGCCCAGGAAACCACTGCGGCGGAGACTGCCGACGCCGTCGACGTGGCACGCCGCCAATTGGCCGACGCGAAGTGCGACCTGCTGGCCGTGATGGTCAACCGGGCAGCGCCGTCCGACGTCGAGGCCATCACCGCCGCTATCCGGCCCGGACAGAGCGGCCGGCCGGTCTACGTCATTCCCGAGCAGAGTGAAATCTCCCAGCCGTCGATCGCCGAAGTGCAGACGGCACTGCGGGCCCGCCAAGTGGCCGGCAGCGCCAACCTTGAACGCGACGTTTCCGCAGTCAAGGTTGCCGCCATGACCGTGGGGAACTTCATCCCCCAGCTTTCGGACGGGACCCTGGTGATTGTCCCGGCCGACCGCGCCGACGTTATGGTCGCCACCCTGGCATCCTCCTTCTCCTCGGACTTTCCCGTGGCCAGCGGCATGATCCTCACCGGCGGCATCGATGTGGAACCGGCCATCCTGGGGCTGCTGGCGTCGGCACCCTTTCCCGTCTTCGAAGTCGAAACGGACACCTATATCACTGCGCGCAGGGTCAGCAGGGTCCGGGGCGAGATCTCCAGCGGCAACCGGCGGAAGGTTGCCGCAGCCCTGGGCACCTGGTCCCGGCATGTGGATGAGGCCGAGTTGCTGGAACGCCTGGCGCTCCCCCGCCCTGCCACCACCACACCGCTGCGGTTCCTCAACGAGCTGATCGTGCGGGCCCGCACCAGCCGGCAGCGGATCGTGCTGCCGGAAGGACTGGACCTGCGGGTGCTGCAGGCCGCAGAGATCCTCAGCCGGCGGGACGTATGTGCACTGACGGTGCTGGGCCCGGAGGGCCAGATCCGCGAACTGGCAGCAAGCGAGGGCATTGACCTGTCCAACATCAACCTCATCAACCCGGCCACCAGCGCCCTGCGGGAGGAATTCGCCCGGGAATACGCCACTCTGCGCAAGCACAAGGGCGTCTCCCTGGAAGACGCCAACGAACGTATGCTCCACGGGGCATATTTCGGCACCATGATGGTGCAGCTGGGCAGGGTGGACGGCATGGTCTCCGGCGCGGCCCACACCACCGCCAACACCATCCGGCCCGCACTGGAGTTCATCCGGACCCGGGAGGGAGTCAAGATCGTCTCCTCGGTGTTCCTGATGCTGCTGGAGGACCGCGTCCTGGTGTACGGCGACTGTGCAGTGAATCCGGACCCGGACGCCGAGCAGCTGGCGGACATCGCCCTCGCCTCCGCCGCCACCGCCGAGCAGTTCGGTGTCACCCCGCGGGTCGCCATGCTCTCCTACGCCACCGGCTCCTCCGGAAAGGGCGGCTCGGTGGAACGCGTCCGGCAGGCCACCGAGCTGGTCCGCCGCGCCCGCCCGGATCTCCCGGTGGAAGGACCCATCCAGTACGACGCCGCCGTCGATGCCTCCGTAGCGGCCTCCAAGGCACCCGGGTCCTCAGTGGCGGGACAGGCCACGGTATTCATCTTCCCCGACCTGAATACCGGAAATAACACCTACAAGGCCGTGCAGCAGTCCGCCGGAGCCGTGGCCGTGGGCCCGATCCTGCAGGGCCTGCGCAAACCAGTCAACGACCTCAGCCGCGGCTGCACCGTCGAGGACATCGTGAACACCGTGGCCATCACCGCAGTGCAGGCACAGGAGGATTAAATGCTGGTTCTTGTCATCAATTCCGGATCCTCTTCGCTGAAGTACCAGGTCCGGGAGACCGATACCCAGGAACTGCTGGCCAAGGGGATCATCGACCGGATCGGCGACGTGGTTCCGGACCACGCGTCCGCGCTGGAAGAACTCAGCAGCCGGCTCCGCGACGAGCTGGACGGACGCACAATCGACGCCGTGGGGCATCGGGTGGTGCACGGCGGGGAACGCTTCAGCGAACCCGTATTGGTCAACAACGAGATTGTCCGCTCGATTGAACGGCTCAGCCCGCTGGCCCCGTTGCACAACCCCGCGAGCGCCATGGGTATCCGCGCGGTCCATGAAAAGTGGCCGAAGATGCCGCAGGTGGCCGTCTTCGACACCGCTTTCCACCGCACCCTGCCCGAACACGCCTGGCGCTACGCACTGCCCGACAGCCTGTACCGGCGTCACGGCATCCGCCGTTACGGTTTCCACGGCACCAGCTACGCCTACGTCGCACCGGCGGCTGCACGCTTCCTGGGCATTGAGCCGTCAAAGTTCGACGGCGTGATCGCCCATCTGGGCAACGGTGCCTCGGTGGCGGCCATCAAGGACGGCAGGAGCATCGACACCTCCATGGGATTCACTCCCCTGGAGGGCCTGGTGATGGGCACCCGCAGCGGAGACGTTGACCCGTCGATCCTCGTTTTCCTGGCCCGGCAGGGGTACGACGCCGACACCCTGGACAACCTGCTCAACCGGGAATCCGGGCTGCGGGCCCTGGCCGGCGAGTCGGACATGCGCGGAATCGAGGAAGCGGCCGACAACGGCAATGAGCAGGCTCGGCTGGCCCTGACCGTGGCCGCCTACCGGCTGGCCAAGTACATCGGCGCCTACCACGTGGCCGTGGGCGGCGCGCAGGCCGTGGTCTTCACTGCCGGGATCGGCGAAAACGGCTGGCATTTCCGCCGGCTGGTGGTGGACCAGCTGGGCCCCCTCGGCATCCGGCTCGACCCCGAAGCCAATCTGGCACCCGGCAAGCAGGCCCGGCGGATCAGCACGCCCGACTCTGCCATTTCCGTCCTCGTGGTGCCCACCGACGAAGAGGAGGCCATTGCGGAGGCGACCGCCGCCGTCGTCGAACGCCACAAGGAATCCGCAGCTACCTATTGACGGTTTGCAACCGAAATCCGCTAAAAGGGGAAGAACGGCAGACAGCAGGACATCCGCGTTGGTACGGTTGCAGACCCGGTTAAGCAGCGGCCGGGGATACCTGTCGGCGTGGAGAAGACATGGAAAATCCGCTGCGTGTTCTGGTCCAGATAGATACGCGGAATGCAGCCGCCTCGATTGAAGTCCGTGGAGAACTCACGGGCGCCAGCTGCGAGACCCTGCTGAACATCCTCCAGCACACCGCTACCCTGGGCGCCGACATCTGCGTGAACCTCACGCGCACCGTCCGGATTGAGGCCGCCGCTTTGGAGGTGCTCGCCGGGGTCGCGGACGACGTCGAACGCTCAGCGCCTGCCAACCTGCAGCTGCGCGTGCATATCCAGCTTCCACCGGACGCCCTGCCCGGCCATCCGACCGCGGGCGGCCTCCTCCCGGGGAGCCGGGAAGTACTGGATAACGACACTGCACTGGCAATGATCCTGTGCCGGGATACCCGGGTCCTTGCCGGGGCCCGTGAGCCCGGACCCGGGGACGCCGCGATACCCGCCGGAACCGCACCTCAGTGGCGTGTCCTGCCGGGCCGCCGCCCCTAGCCCGCTCGCCGCGCACCCTCCCGCCCACCCGGAGGCGGCATTCTGCCAGAACAAACACCTGTTTTGTCAGTACGCTTATGAATTGACACAATGGAGTTAGTTCTTTCAACGCACTCAGAATGCAACTAGCAGGAGGTTCGCACGTGAAAGCAGTTACATGGCAGGGAAAAGAGTCCGTCAGCGTAGAGGTGGTTCCGGATCCGGTGATCCAGGAACCGACCGACGCCATCATCCGCGTCACTTCCACCGCCGTCTGCGGTTCGGACCTCCACCTCTACGCCGTCCTGATGCCGTACATGAAGCCGGGTGACATCCTCGGCCACGAGTCCATGGGCATCGTGGAAGAGGTCGGCTCGGCCGTCACCAACCTGAAGAAGGGCGACCGCGTGGTCATCCCCTTCCAGATTTCCTGCGGCAGCTGCTACATGTGCCGCCAGGGCCTGCAGACCCAGTGCGAGGTGACCCAGGTGCGGGAGAAGGGAATGGGCGCCCAGCTGTTCGGCTTCTCGGAGCTCTACGGTTCCGTCCCGGGCGGCCAGGCTGAATACCTGCGCGTGCCGCATGCCGACTACGGCCCCATCAAGGTCGGCTCGGAACTGCCGGACCACCGCTACCTGTTCCTCTCCGACATCCTGCCCACCGCCTGGCAGGGCGTCCAGTACGCCAACGTGCCCGACGGCGGCACGCTCGCCGTCTACGGCCTGGGACCGGTGGGCCAGTTCGCTGCCCGTATCGGCACCCACCTCGGCTACCGCGTCATCGGCGTCGACCCCGTGGAGGAGCGCCGCAAGCTCGCCGGCCAGTACGGCGTCGAGGTCCTGGACCTGCACAAGGACATTGCCGACGAGCTGCGCGAAATGACCGACGGCCGCGGCCCCGACTCGGTGGTGGACGCCGTCGGCATGGAAGCCCACGGCTCCCCGGTCGGCAAGGCCGCCCAGACTGCTGTTGGCCTGCTGCCGGACAAGCTGGCCCAGAAGGCCATGGAAACCGCCGGAACGGACCGGCTCTCCGCCCTGCACGGCGCCCTCGACGCGGTGCGACGCGGCGGAACGGTCTCACTCAGCGGCGTGTACGGCGGCACGGCCAGCCCGATGCCGCTGATGAACATGTTCGACAAGCAGCTGAACCTGCGGATGGGCCAGTGCAACGTCAAGCGCTGGGTTGATGACCTGATGCCGCTGGTCGAGGACTCCGCCGATCCGCTGGGCGTGACCAACCTGGTGACCCACCAGGCCAGCCTTGAGGACGCACCGGAGCTGTACGAGAAGTTCCAGAAGAAGGAAGACGGCTGCATCAAGGTTGTCTTCCAGCCCGGTATCCAGAACTAACCGACACCGGCTCTGCCGCAGAAAGCCAGGACCCGCCGCAAGGCCGCGGGTCCTGGCTTTCTGCGGTTAACCGCCCCGGCAGCCCGCCGGGGACGGGTACACGGATGTAATTCGCACCACACAGCCCTGTGGCCCTACACTCATTGAGGTTCTTCAAACGAACACCCGTTCGGCATGCGTACAAGCGTGGCCGGTCCCCCGCCCCCAGAGCAAGTTAGGTAAGGCCCATGGAAATCAAGGAACGCATCGAAGCGGCTCCTATGAAGCGAATGCAGGTCGGCATTGTCGCCATCTGCGTCGCCCTGAACATGATCGACGGCTTTGACGTCCTGGTTATGGCTTTCAGCGCCAATTCGATCAGCGAGCACTGGGACCTCACCGGTGCCCAGTTGGGCATGCTGCTCTCCTCGGCCCTCTTCGGCATGGCGGTGGGATCCATCCTGGTGGCCCAGGTGGCGGACATCATCGGCCGGCAGAAAACCATCCTGATCTGTGCGCTGGTGATTTCGGCGGGGATGTTCGCCTCCGCGTTCGCTCCGTCCTATGCGGTCCTCTTTGTGCTGCGCTTCATCACCGGACTGGCCATCGGCACCATGCAGGCGAGCCTCAACGTCTTCGTCTCCGAGTACTCCTCGGCCAAACGGCGTTCCACCGCGATCAGCTTCTACAGCGCCGGGCAGCCTATCGGCGGCATGCTGGGCGGCATCATTGCGGGCATCCTCATCGCGGCCTACAGCTGGCACGCGGCGTTCATTTTCGGCGGCATCATCACGCTGGCCATGATTCCGTTCATCCTGAAGCTGCTGCCCGAATCCCTGGACTACCTCATGACCCGGCGCCCGGCCGGCGCGCTGGAGAAGACCAACCGCATCCTGGCCCGCCTGGACCAGCCGCAGATCACCGAACTGCCCCTCATCCCCCAGGGCACGGCGCTGACCGTCGGCTCACGCTGGAAGTCCCTGTTCTCCGGCAAATACGCGGCGACTACGATCTTCCTGTCCATCGCGTTCATGATGCTGATGGCGAGCTTCTACTTCGCGAACTCCTGGACGCCCAAGCTGGTCGCTTCCAGCGGCTTCACGGCACAGGACGGCATCGACGCCGGCGTGCTCTTCAGCCTCGGCGCGATCATCGGTTCCATCGTCTTCGGACTGATCGCCGCCCGCTTCGCCGTCAAATGGGTCCTGGTCACGTTCTTTGTCCTCGCCGCAGGCGGCTTCGGCGTGTACGCGGTCTCCACCGGCGCACTGCCCACGGCCCTGCTGGCGGCGGCCCTGCTGGGCTTCCTGGTGAACGCAGGCATCGCCGGCATGTTCTCCATCGGTCCCGTGTACTACTCCTCGGACGTCCGCGCCACGGCGGTCGGGTTCATCACCGGCATGGGCCGGGTGGGTGCCATCATCTCCCCGATCGTGGCCGGTTCCCTGATCGACGGCGGCTGGGAACCCGGCAACCTTTACTTCCTCTTCATCGTCCCGATGCTTGTGGGCGGCGGAGCGATCGCCTGCCTGCGGACCGGCCGGCGCAAGACGGCCGAGCCGGCCGCCCTCCGCAAGGACACCGTCCCGGCCTGACCGGGCACCGCGGTGCCGCACCGAAAGGCGCGGCACCCGGAACGTCCCCTAGGAACGCCCGATCCCCCGCGGTGGAAGCCGCCGGAGATCGGGCGTTGCCGTTTTCCCGTCAATCTCCAGGCGCAGGTAGGTGCAGAACGGCTGGCGCCGGCGGTCCGTGGGGGACCCGGGGTTCAGCAGGCGCATCCCTGCAGGTGTTACGGAGTCCCACGGGATGTGGCTGTGGCCGAAGACCAGCAGGTCCGTGTCCGGGAACTGGGCGTCCATCCGCGCTTCCCGCTTTGCGGCGGGACCTGTCTCATGCACGACGGCGAGCCGCACCTCTTCAACCACCGCCCGGGCCACCAGCGGCAGCCGGTTCCGCAGGTCGGGGCCGTCGTTGTTGCCGTAACAGGCGATCAGCCGCCGTGAGCGGGACTGGATCTGGTCGAGCAGCTCCTCATTCACCCAGTCACCGGCATGCACCACAATGTCGGCCGCTTCAATGTCCGCCCAGAGGACCTCGGGAAGCACTTTCGCCCGCTTGGGCAGATGGGTATCCGAAAGCAGGAGGAGCTTCGTCGACATCCGCTATTTCCGCAGGTTCCATGCCCAGAGGATCAACGGCAGCTGGAGCGGGAGCCGGACACTGTGGATCAGTTTCTCTTTGTCCCCGCCGCGGGGGCCGAAGGCACGCTGCAGGGCAGAGATATGCCCCGCAATGAAGGCAACATACATGGCCGCCGTCCCCGTTGCCGCCAGCCGCCGAGTAGCCGGCAACAGCAGTCCGGCGGCGGCCGCGAACTCAATGACTCCGCTGACGTGCGTCCACTGCCGCCGGGTCAGCACACCGAACTTCCCCTCGGTATCGGTGCTGATGCTGCGTGGAACCACCGCGTTGTAGAAGCGCGGGTTGCGGAAGTGGTTGACGGCGCTGGTGGTCAGCAGGGCCGCCATGGCAGCTGCTGAGAGCGTCTGTCGGTTCATCGGGTTCCTTCGGTTGTGGGGACGGCCGCCTGCCGGGATGCCGCGGTCGGCACTTGTGCCGCGACGGCAACGGCAATTGCATCGGCTGCTCGGACCAGGGCCAGGTGGGAAAACGCCTGTGGAAAGTTGCCGGCCATGGTGTTGTTTTCTGCATCATATTCCTCACTGAGCAGACCAAGCTCGTTGGCGTACCCCACCAGCTGGTCCATCAGCCGCCGGGCCTCGGCGAGCCGGCCCGAGTGGGCGTACTGTTCCACCAGCCAGAAGCTGCACGCCAGGAAGGGGTTCTCCCCCGCCGCCAGTCCGTCCACCCCGGTTTCGGTGGCATAGCGCAGCAGGAGTCCGGAGCCGTTGACCAGCTCCGACTCCAGCCGGGAAACCGTGCCCAGCATTTTTTCGTCGTCGTAGGCAACGAAACCCACGTGCGGCAGCTGGAGCAGGGCGGCGTCCACGGTGCCGCTGCCGTAGAACTGGGTGAAGGAGTTCAGGTCGGGATCCCAGCCGCGTTCCATCACTTCGTCGCGCAGTCCGTCCCGCAGCCCTTCCCAGACCTCCACCGGCCCGTCGAGGCCGTAGGTCCTGGCGGCCTTGGCCGCGCGGTCGAAGGCAGCCCACATCATGACGCGCGAGTGGGTGAAGTGCCGGGGCGTCCCGCGCATCTCCCAGATGCCGCGGTCCGGTTCCTCCAGGTGCTTTTCCAGGAAGGTCAGCAGCGCCCGCTGCAGCGGCCAGGAAAAGTGGTCCTCCGGCACGCCCCGGTCCCGCAGCCGGTCCAGGGCCACCATCACTTCGCCCACGACGTCGGCCTGGTACTGCCCCACGGCCCCGTTGCCGATGCGCACGGGTGCAGCTCCCGCATAACCGGGAAACTGCGGGAGGATCCGTTCCGGAAGTTCCCGGCCCCCGTCCACGGCATACATGATCTGCAGGTCCTCCGGATCTCCTGCCACGGCACGGAGGAGCCAGCTGCGCCACTGCAGGGCCTCGTCCTCGTACCCGTGGGTCAGCATGGCTTCGAGCGTCAGGGCGGCGTCCCGCAGCCAGCAGTACCGGTAGTCCCAGTTCCGGTCCCCTCCTGCCGCCTCGGGCAGTGAGGTGGTGGGAGCGGCGACAATCCCGCCGGTGTCCTCATGGGTCAGGGCACGCAGGACCAGCAGCGAACGCCGTACCGCGTGTTCATAGGGGACGTTCTGCGGGCACTGCCGGCCCCAGCCCTGCCAGTAGGCGACGGTCCGCTCCAAGGCCGCGTCAACGTTCTGCCGGGGCGGTACCGGCCGGTGCGAGGGGTACCACGTGAGTTCCAGGTCAACGCATTCCCCGGCCCGGACTTCGAAGCGCCCTACGTGGCGGTGGTTGTCTGCTTCGGGCAGGCTCGGCCCGCGCAGGACCAGGGCACCCGGGCCCGCGATGGCGGAAAGGTGTTCGCCGTCGTCGTCCCACCCCCGGAAAACCCAGGGAATGACCGTGCCGTAATCAAAGCGGATCTCCAGTTCCTGCCTCATGTCCACAGTGCCGCTCAGGCCCTCGATCCGGCGGGTAAGGGACGCCCGGCGGTCCTTCACCGGCATGAAGTCCGTGACCCGGACCGCTCCGGAGGGTGTCTGCCAATGGGTACGCAGCACGAAGGTGGACTCAACATACCCGCGGTGCGTTACGGTCGCTGCGGGATGTTCCGGCGCCAGCAGCCACCGGCCGTGGTCGCTGCTCCCGAGCAGCGCACCGAACACCGAGGGCGAATCGAACCGCGGCAGGCAGAGCCAGTCCATGCTGCCGGTCCGCGATATGAGGGCTCCGGTATGCAGGTCCGAAACCAGCGCATAATCCTCTATGGGGGATGCCATGGCACTACTCAACCACACGGTGCCGAAGCAGATGCCCCGGTTCGTAGCGCAGCTGCGGCAATCACTGATTAGATTGGGGTGGTCCCGCGCAGAAGTTCCTTGCAGCGGATCGGCAGCGGGACCGGCACTGGATTAGGGAGCGGTATTGAAACACGCGTCAACCTCGAAGATGTCCTTCTCAGTGAAGGAGGTACACGCGTGAGCGTGGTTGCCCAGCCCACCGACGAGCAGCGCGCCTATGCCCTGCGGCGCATGAAAATGCTGGCCACGGGCCTGCTGATCCTCCTGGCCGTCATCTTCCTCTTTTCCTTCGCACTGCAGGACAGGTACCCTTGGCTGGAATACGTCCGCGCTGCGGCGGAGGGCGGCATGGTGGGCGCCCTTGCCGACTGGTTCGCGGTCACCGCCCTGTTCAAGCATCCGATGGGGGTGAAGATCCCGCACACAGCCATCATCCCGGAGAAAAAGGACCAGATCGGGGCGTCCCTGGGCCAGTTCGTGGAACAGAACTTCCTGGCCGAAGACATCATCCGGGCCAAGCTCGATTCCATGCAGGTTGCTGCGAAGGCAGGCACCTGGCTGGCGCGGCCCGAGGGAGACGAACGCGTCGCCACCGAAGGTGCCGCAGCCATCCGCGGGGCCCTGAGGGTGCTCGACGACGACGCCGTCCGCGACGTCCTGGAATCCATGTTCCGCCGCCACGTGGTGGACCCGCAGTGGGGGCCGCCGGCCGGAAAGATGGCCCAGCGGATCTTCGAAGAGGGCCACCACCACCAGCTGGTCAACCTGATTGTGGACAGCCTGTCCGACTGGGTGCTGGCCAACCCCGAAGTGATCGGCCGGCTGGTAACCGAGCGTTCGCCGTCGTGGGTTCCCGCCTTCGTGGATGACCTGGTCGGCGAGCGCGTGCAGATCCAGGCCGAACGGTTCCTGATCGACGTGCAGGAAAACCCCAACCACCAGCTGCGAGTGGCCTTGGACAACTACCTCACCGGAGTGGCCCGGGACCTGCAGGAGGACCCCAAGACCATGGCGAAGGCCGATGTGGTGAAGGAGCAGGTCCTGGATGATCCGCGCGTGCGCGAATTGATGACCTCCACCTGGACCACCATCAAAAACGCGCTGATGACGGCCGCCGATGACCCGGACAGCGAACTCACGCGGAACTTCAAGTCCGCACTTCAGGACTTCGGTACCCGCCTGATCAACGAGCCGGAGCTGGCGGCCAAGGTGAACGGCTACGTGGCGGACGCTGCGGGCTACCTGGTCCGCACGTACAGCAACGACATTGCCGCCGTCATTACCGAGACGGTGGAGAACTGGGATGCGCAGGAGACCTCGGAGAAGATCGAACTGCAGGTCGGCAAGGACCTGCAGTTCATCCGGATCAACGGCACCGTGGTTGGTTCGCTGGCCGGACTGGCGATCTTCACCATCGCCACGGCTGTATTCGGCTGATCCGGGTCCGGAGAAAAGGAACGCTTAGGACAGAAAGGCCCGCCGGCAAATGCCGGCGGGCCTTTCTCCGTCGAGGGACAGTTGCCCTAGGCGGACTTCTCCAGCTGGTCCAGTTCGCCTGCCAGCTGTCCGGGGATCGACGCCGGCGGTTCACCGAAGGCGGCCCGGGTCGCCTTGATAACACCCTTGCCCATGGCACGGTTGCCCACGCCGCCGACGACGGCGCCCACACCCAGCGGCAGGGCACGTCCAAGCAGGGCGGTGCCCTGCTTGGCCATGACCCGCTTGAGGAACTGCTTGCGGATGCTGCCGCCCACCGAGCCCATCAGGCCGGAGGGCATGCTGCCCATGCTGCTGCCCCAGGCCTGTGCGGTTCCGCGTCCGGACAGGGACTGCATCATGGAGGTCCCTTCCTCGCCCAGCATGATGGCCATGACCATGGTCCGTGACTTCTCCGGATCGGCCAGCCGGACTCCGTGCAGTTCAGCCACCGACTGCGCGTACAGGGCTGTCGCCTCGAGGAACCCGACGGTCGCTGCGGCTGACAGGCCAAGTGCCGCGACGGTTCCCACGCCCGGAACCACGGCGGTGGCACCGATGGCCGCGCCGCCGCCGGTCACCACGTTGATGTAGTGCCGGTCCAGGATGCTGATCAGCTCGGCGGCATTGGCGGACGGGTTCTTGCGCTGCATCCTGCGGATGTTCGCCAGCACCAGCGGCCGCTGGACTTCCACGGCACGCTCGATGGCCTTCACAACCTGAGGCTTGGGCTTGCCGTCCGCGCCCATAGTGGCTCGTCCGGCCAGTTTGGCTGCGGGATTGAACTTACGTCGCTTCACAGAACTCTCCTCGGGGAAATCCGGTACAGGCTTCACGCCTGCGGTATTGCTCCAACACCAGCGGGTTTTACCTAAAGCAAAGGGCGGGGTCCGGCGGAATATTCCGCCGGGGCCCCGCCCTCTAAATCAACGCCGCGTCAGCGGCGTTTACGCGCTAATTAGGCGCGGTTGCCGCTCTTGCGGGTGACGAAGCCGTAGATCACGAGGACGACAATGGCGCCGACGATGGCAACGAGCCAGGTCTGGATGGACCAGAATTCTTCAAGACCGACGCCGAAGATGGCGCTGCCGATCCAGCCGCCCAGCAGAGCGCCGATGACACCCAGAACCAGAGTGGCGATCCAGCCGCCGCCCTGACGACCCGGGAGGATCATCTTTGCAATTGCACCTGCGATGAGACCAAGAATAAGGAACGCAATGAAACCCATGAGATTCTCCTTGCTATGTGAGTGACAGTGATTTGAAGCACGACCTTGTGAGCCACGCTTTCCTCCAGACTACTTGATCAGCAACCTTACGTCACAGTCCGGAGGGAATTCCCATTCAGCCGGGGGTGTGTTAGGTACCGCGGGTGTGCGCCCAATTCCAGCTATTGTCCCCTGGGGCGTGTCGGCGTTCCCTACGGCGTGTCGGGGACAAGGTATCGGCGAAGGAAAACCGCTACATCGGTCATTTCACGCGTACCTATGGAATGCCCCATTCCCGAATAGGTCCGTGCCGTCAGCGCCACATTCTCGTCAAGCCACTGCGCGGTGTAATCCACTGCGTCTGCATTAATAACCCAGTCCTCCCGGTCCCGCCCCCAAAAGAACGGCACCCTTACGGGCAGCGGTTCCGCGGCGGCGAGGAGTTCGTTGCGGGCAATAAAACCGGAAAGGCCGACGACGGCGCGAAAATCCTGCGGCCTCAGCCGCAGCAGCGTGCCGGCCATGGCCATGCCCTGGGAAAATCCCACCAGCGAGATGCCGGTGAATCCGTATTCCGTCCGGGTCCGGTTCAGCCAGGCCAGCAGCGAGAGGGCGGATTCCAGGACCTCGGCGGTGTCCGAGTTCAGGAGCGGATCCAGCAGGAACCACCCGCTGGCTCCGCCCACGTCCAACGGCCCCCGCACCGCGGCTCCGACAGCAGAAGGCGGCAGGGCAATGAAGAGCCGCTCCATTGCCTGCTCGCCGGATCCGTAGCCGTGCAGAAAGACCACCAGTTCGCGCCCCCGGCGCCGCTCCGCCGGCTCGGACCACGTTACGTTTTCCATCGGTTCAGCGTAGCGCTGCACGCCGTTTGCAGGCCGTCGGCGCGGCGCCGCCCGAGGGCCATTGCCACGGGTGGTGCGGCAAAAGTAGAGTCGCATTCAGCGCATATACGTGGCAATTGCCACAGATCGCGGGCGTGCATGTATCCAAGCAAAAGCCACCAAAAGCACCGGGAACCGCACCGGCAAGCCGTTCCCCACCCAACAGCGGCCGGCCCTGGCAGGCACGGCCTGGACGGATCCCCTTCATGATCCTCACCCTTACCGCCAATCCCAGCCTTGACCGCACCGTCCAACTCCCCGGAGTACTGGAGCGGGGAGCCGTCCAGCGCGCCGTTGCCGCGGGGGAAGAACCGGGCGGCAAAGGCGTCAACGTCTCCCGGGCCCTGACCGTCTCCGGCATCCGGTCCGTTGCCGTCCTTCCCGGCGCCGACACCGATCCCGTCATGGCCGGATTGCGGCAGGCGGGAGTCGAGTACTTGAACCTGCCCATCACGGCACCGCTGCGCAGCAACATCACGCTCACGGAGCCGGACGGCACCACTACCAAGATCAATGCTCCCGGTCCGCCGCTGAAGCCGGTGGAGCAGGAAGCACTGATCTCCCTGCTGGTAGGGGCCTGCACCGCCAGTGACAGCGGCCCGGGTTCCTGGCTGGTGCTGGCCGGCTCCCTCCCCCCGGAAGTGCCGCCGGACTTTTACGCTTCGGTGGCCCACACCGTGAGGGACCGGCTGGGGGCCAAGGCACCCCGCATAGCCATCGACTCATCCGGACCGCCGCTCATGGGCGCGCTGCTCCACGGAGCGGAGCCGGACCTGCTTAAACCCAATGCCGAGGAACTCTCCGAAGCCACGGGGTTTTCCTCCGAAGCGGAGCTGGAAGCCGACCCCCTGCTGGCGGCGCGGGCGGCGGGGATGCTGATTGAACGCGGCGTCGGCGCTGTCCTCGCCACTTTGGGCGCCAGGGGCGCACTGCTGGTCACCGCGCACGGAAGCTGGCTGGCCACCCGGCCACCCGTGCAGGCCCGCTCGACGGTTGGCGCAGGGGATTCGGCCCTGGCCGGGTACCTGCTTGCCGATGTCTCCGGTGCGGCGCCCCCGGACTGCCTACGGCAGGCCGTGGCCCACGGTGCCGCCGCTGCTTCCCTTCCCGGAACCACTGTCCCAGCCGTTACAGCCACTGATCCCGGAGCGGTAACGGTCACCACCCTCAACGGCACCCGGGGCACCCCCCGGGGAGCTGCCGCCGCAGGGAGCGCCACCGCTTCGCCGTCGTCGTCGTCGTCTTCGAAGGAGGAAAGCTGATGTCGGACCTCATTACGCCGGATCTGGTCACATTGGACGAGAACCTGGGCACGGACAAGACCGCTGTTATCGGCCATTTGGCCCGGGGCGTGGTGGCCGCGGGACGAGCCACCAACTACGAAGACCTCTACGCGGATGCGATGGCCCGTGAATCGAAGACCGCCACCGGCGTGCCCGGCGGCATTGCGATTCCGCACTGCCGATCCGCGGCGGTCACCCAACCGACGCTCGCCATGGCACGGATCCGCCCCGCAGTGGACTGGGGAGCGAAGGACGGCCCCGCCGACATCGTCTTTTTCATTGCAGCTCCGGAAGGAGCGGACCAGGAACACCTCCAGCTGCTCGCAAAGCTGGCCCGATCACTCATCCGTAAGGACTTCACCGCCTCCCTACGTTCGGCTACCTCGCCGGTGCAGATCGTGGAACTGGTCGACGGAGCCCTCGGACTCGGCCCGGCACCGGACAGCGCCGGAAGCGCCGCCGGTGCGGGCGGCGCCGCTGCGGCGGGTGCGGCCACCGGCGCGACTGCCGTGGGCAGCGACGCCGGCTCCCACGACGCCGGCTCCCGCAACGGGGGCTCCCGCGACGGGGGCTCCCGCGACGGGGGCCAAGCGGACGGAACCGGTGACGGCGGACACGGAGCCGACGCTCCTGCGTCCGCGGGCGGTACCGGGGCAACCCAAACCGACACCTCGAGGTCACGGCATCTGGTCGCCGTCACCGCGTGCCCCACCGGTATTGCGCACACCTACATGGCCGCTGATTCCCTCGCCGCGGCAGCTGCCGAGCGAGGCGTCGACCTGCAGGTGGAAACCCAGGGTTCCGCCAAATCCACTCCCCTGGACCCCTCGGTGATCCGCAACGCGGAAGCGGTGATCTTCGCCGTCGACGTCGATGTCCGGGACAAGGGGCGCTTCGCCGGGAAACCGCTGATCAGCGGACCCGTGAAACGCGGCATCGACGAACCGGGCGTGATGATCGACGAAGCCCTCAACGCAGTCAATGACCCGAATGCCCGGCGCGTGTCCGGAGGCGGCGGCGGCGGGGAGGAGAACGAAGGCGGGTCCGGCTCCGGCGGCGAAGGCTTCGGCGGACAGCTCAAGCGGGCGCTGCTGACCGGCGTCAGCTACATGATTCCGTTTGTTGCCGGCGGCGGCCTGCTGATTGCCCTCGGCTTCCTCCTGGGCGGCTACGAGCTCGCCCTGTCGGTCGACGACGTTGCCAACGGAGACCGGATGCTGGACGGCACGTCCCTCCTGAATCCGCCGCCTGAAGGGATAATCGCCTATCTCGGGGCCGTGTTCTGGAAGATCGGCTCCCTGTCCATGGGCTTCCTGGTGCCTGCCCTGGCCGGCTACATTGCGTATGCCCTGGCCGACCGGCCCGGCATCGCACCGGGCTTCACTGCAGGCGCCGTGGCGGTGTTTATGGATGCCGGCTTCATCGGCGGCATCATCGGCGGCCTGCTGGCCGGTTACGCGGCCCGCTGGATCGGCGGCTGGAACGTTCCGTCGTGGATGCGGGGGCTGATGCCGGTGGTCATCATTCCGCTTTTGGCGTCGATCATAGCCTCCGGCCTGATGATGCTGGTCCTGGGCGGACCCATTGCCGCCTTGACCCTGGGACTGAATGACTGGCTGACCGGCCTCACCGGTGTGGCGGCCATCGGCCTGGGCATCATTCTCGGCCTGATGATGGGTTCCGATCTGGGTGGCCCGATCAACAAGGTGGCGTACGCGTTTGCCGTGGCCGGGCTTGGGGAAGGCAGCTTCGAGAACCAGGTGCCGTGGGAAATCATGGCAGCGGTCATGGCCGCCGGCATGGTCCCGCCGCTGGGCATGGCCTTTGCCTCCACGGTGCTGGCAAAGAACCAGTTCAGCATGGCCCTGCGCGAGAACGGAAAGGCTGCGTGGCTGCTGGGCGCGGCCTTCATTTCGGAGGGCGCCATCCCGTTTGCCGCTTCCGATTTCTTCCGGGTCATTCCCTCCACCATGCTGGGCGGTGCGGTGGCCGGTGCGATCTGTCTGGGCACCGGGGTAACCTCACAGGCACCGCACGGCGGTATCTTCGTGTTCTTCGCCATCGGCAACCTGCTGATGTTCATCGTCGCCATACTGGCCGGAGCAGCCGTTACCGGGTTCGTTTACGTGGCTTTGAAACGGTTCGTGAAGCCCCGGAAAAAGGTGGAGGAACCAGCAATTGCCTAAAGCACAGTCGATGAAGAGGAAGGCTTAGATGATGCGGACCATCCAGGGAATCGGAGTCAGTGCCGGACGCGTCCTCGGCCCCTCGCGCCGGATGCCGCCTCCGGTGCCCGAGCCTGACGCCGAGGCGAAACCCGCCCCGGGCAGCACGGTGGACGGGGAGAAAAGCCGCCTCAAGGATGCCGCTGAAGCAGTCCGGGGGGACCTTAAGCACCGGGCGGAAACTGCCTCGGGCGACGCGAAAGCCGTATTGGATGCCACCGCCATGATGGCTTCCGATCCCATGCTGCTCAAAGCGGCGGGCAAACACATCAACGCAGGCATGGCTACGGACCGGGCCATCTGGGAAGCGGGCATGGAGGTAGCCGCCATGCTCCAGAGCCTCGGCGGCTACATGGCTGAACGGACCCAGGACGTGCTGGATGTCCGCGCCCGGATTGTCGCCGAACTCAACGGACTGCCGGCACCCGGGATTCCGGCTTCCGATGTTCCCTTTATCCTCACGGCCGTGGAGCTGGCACCGGCAGACACCGCAACGCTGGACCCGGCAATGGTGATCGGCCTGGTCACCAGCGAGGGCGGCCCGCAGTCCCACACGGCAATCCTCGCCCGCTCCCTGGGCCTGCCCGCCGTGGTCGGAGCCCCCGGCGCGGACGAAGTTCCTGATGGAGCCGAGATCTATCTCGACGGCGCGGCCGGCACCGTGGTGGTGGAACCCGGGGCAGAGGAACGGGAGGCCGCGCACAAATACGCTGCACGCTCCGCACTTCCGGCGTTCAACGGCACGGGCTCAACCTCGGACGGGTACCTGGTGCCGTTGTTGGCCAACGTGGGGTCGGGGAAGGACGCCCGGGCCGCGGCAGAGGCAGGTGCCGAAGGAATCGGGCTGCTCCGCACGGAGTTCTGTTTCCTCGGCAGGGATACCGAACCCACCATCGAGGAACAGGTTGCCGCCTACGGTGCGGTGTTCGAAGCGTTCCCCGGCCGGAAGGTAGTGATCCGGACCCTCGACGCCGGCGCGGACAAGCCGCTCCCGTTCCTGACGGACGCAACGGAGCCCAACCCGGCGCTGGGGGTACGCGGATTCCGGACCGACCAGGCCACACCCGGTGTCCTTGCCCGCCAGCTCGAGGCTATTGCCGCTGCCGCCGGGGCCTCCACGGCGGATGTCTGGGTCATGGCACCGATGGTCTCCACCGCAGAGGAGGCCGCCGACTTCGCGGTGATGTGCGCCGGAGCCGGTCTCGGCATGCCCGGGGTGATGGTGGAGGTGCCGTCGGCGGCCATCATGTCCGAAGCCATCCTTTCGCGGGTGAGGTTTGCCAGCCTGGGCACCAATGACCTGACGCAGTACACCATGGCCTCGGACCGGCAGCTGGGTTCGCTGGCGTCGCTGAACGACCCGTGGCAGCCAGCTGTCCTGCAGTTGATTTCCGCCACCGTGGCCGGTGCGGCAAGGGCCACGGCACTGGACCCGGCTGCCGGCGCCAGGACCGTGGGTGTTTGTGGTGAGGCAGCCGCCGACCCCGCACTCGCCGTCGTCCTGGCCGGTATGGGGGTGAACACGCTGTCGATGACCCCCCGGGCGTTGTCCACCGTGGGGGCGGTCCTGGCTTCCGTGACCCATGACCAGGCGAAAGAGTTGTCCGCGAGGGCCCTGGCGGCACACTCCGCGGCCGAAGCGCGGACCATCGTCCGCAGCCGGCTGCCCATCCTCGAACAGCTCGGCCTGTAGGCGGGCAAGGCGGAACAAAAGCCAGCAGCTAAACCACGGAAGGAACGAAAAATGGCAGAACGCAAAGCCACAGTGGCCAGCAGGGTGGGACTCCATGCCCGGCCGGCATCGATCTTCGCGGAAGCGGCAGCGGCCCAGCCCGTCGACGTGACCATAGCGATGGAAGGGGAACCCGCCGAAGAGGCAATGGATGCCTCGAGCATGCTCTCCCTGATGAGCCTGGGTGCATCGCACGGAGATGTGGTGGTGCTCCGCTCGGACGGCGCGGGTGCGGAAACGGCCCTGGAGGAACTGGCCAAGATTCTCGAGACGGATCTGGATGCGACCTAGGCAGCCCGGGCAAGAGGCGGGGCGCCGATCCGTTCCATGATTGTCCCGCCTTTTGCCTTCAGCACCGGTTACTTCCGGAAATGACGAAGCCAGCGGCAGTGCCGCTGGCTTCGTTGCAACTTCACGCTGACCCCCCACAGGCAGCGGACGTTACATATTCATTATTCTGGCATACAAACATGAAATCGTGAACAACTTTACCTAATTGTCATCTTGTGTAGTAAGGAGTCAGCAGGCTTTGCTTTTCCTTCTTTTTTGAGGCGATACCGAAGAGGGCCACGGCAGCGAGCCCCGCCGTGAGAACAATGACCGAGGAATGCGGAAGGATATAGTCCCAAACACCGGTCTGCTGTCCGGTTACCCACAGCACCGACCAGATCAGGATCTCGGCAAGGGCAAACCCTATCAACGCCGATCCGACCCGCAGCAGGGCCGGCCGCCTCGCGGTCGCAGCAACCCGGAAAGCGGGGATGATCAGGCAGGCGGCTATATAGGCGGGATAGATCCGCCCGAGCACTGAGTAGGCCCAGACATGCTCCTGGTGCATATAGCCGTTGAGGCCCGGCGAAGAGACAGGCATTTCACACATGCTGAACAACACGGTGGTGGCGATGACGGTAGCAGCCAGCACTACGAGTCCGGGTAGCCCAAGAATGATTCGCCGCACCTGGGGGGCCCGGAAGGCTGCAGCGGCACTTCCGCCAATGAACGCTACAACTCCGTAGGTCGCATAACGGAGAATCAGGTTCGCATGGTTTGCTCCGCCCAGCAAAGCATCCACGGGAAGGTATATCGACGGAATGCTCAGCGCAACTCCGATGGTGGTAGCTGCGAGCCCCCAAAAGAGCATTGGATTGCGCCCCCGGATAGCCAGCGGCAGCCGAACCAGGGTAAAGACAGCCACAACGGCCAGCGCGCCAAACTGAATGGCGGAGGCTATATTCATCCCAGGTTCTCCAAGAGCGTTAGATCATTTTCCACATCGTGTTCAAACTTCCTTAGTTGCTTTCCCGCCCCGTCCAAGCGGTCCCGGGCCAGAAACAGGAGTTCGGAATCGGTGAGCGCAGCCAGAGCTTCCTGCTGGCCCTTCTGCGGCCAGCCGGCCTCCTCCGGCGTAACCAGCCCGGTGGCCACCAGGCCGCCCGGCAGCGAAGCGCCCGCAATCCGCGCAGCTTCCACGGCCAGCTCAGGTGCCAGCCGGGCCGCGGAAAGCTGGGCCGAAATATTCTGGGGTGCAACGCCGGTCCGGGCGCTAAGCTGCTGGCGCAGGTCCCCCGGGTCTACTGCCTCGAACCAGGAACGGATCGCGTTCCGGTGCGGATGCTTGGCAAGGTCGGGGCATTCCGGGGGTCCACTCTGGGTGGCCCTGGCCAGGATCATTTGCAGGATGCAGATGTAGGAAACCTGGCTGATGAGTTCCGCGGGGTTGGGCCGCCACGGCCCGCCGAGCAGATCGGAGTACTCCTCGAAGTCAGAAAGGGCCTCTACCGGATTTTTCCCGTACGCCCGGGCTACCCGGACCACGGTAATCTCCGCTACTTTGCCCCGGACAACCTGCTGGGCCAGGGTGGAGCGCTTGATCCCCGTCCGGCGGCAAACGTCCGCATTGGATTCACCCGGAGCCACTGCGGTGCGCCAATTTTGGAAAGCCTTGGCAGACACCGCCATTTTGGCCCCCCTCGATTGGATTTACCCGAACAAATGGAATTATACTGTTGGAACTGGCTTCCCCTTCTGCGTTCCCCCCATATGCAGAGCGGGAAGCCAGCTTCAATTAACGCGCGGCCTGCCGCTCCGGCTATTCCTGCGGCCAGGACACATGGTGGCTGTATTCCGGATGCTTGCCAAGGTACGCGGCCATATAGGAGCAGTACGGCTTGACCCGTCGCCCGCCGCTCACAATGTCCTCCACGGCGTAGCGGGCCAGACGTGATGAGTAGCCCTGATGCCGGAAATCCGGCTCCATTTCCGTGTGGGTCAAAGCGACGCCGTCCGGCTCCACCTGATAATCGGCCATGCCCACGAGGGTGCCGTCCAGCCGCAGTTCGTACCGATTCAGCGCTTCATTGCGCGTGACGCTGATGTCTTTGCTAGTCATGGCCCGAGACTGCCACGCATTCCCACCGCGGTCCAGTCCCCGCCGTCAGGCCGCCCGCCCGCCGTCAACGGTCGCTTCCGCGCGTCGCAGCGAGTCTTCCAGCACGGTGACGGCTTCGGCGTAGGCAGCAGCCTCCGCCGCGGTTCCCGCTTCGGGGCGGAGCTGCTCGGCAACCTTCAGCGCCCGGATAAAGGTCCGTGTTTCCGGGGTGCGCAGGTCCAGCAACTGCGGGTTTTCCGCCGCGAGCCAGGGGTCCAGTTCATAGGCACTCCAGCGGGCCAGGACGTCCCGGTGCCGGGCGGCAGCGGCATTTACAACTGCCTCCAGCTGTTGGCGTTCGCGGTTCCGGCGACGACGGCGGTCCCGCCGCCCCACCCAAAGCGCCGCTGCGATACTGCCCGCCACCACAACGGCTCCGACGGCGGCCGATGCGGCCGACGTGGCAGCCAACACCCAGGCAGCGGTCAGGAGCACTCCCAGGAACGCGGAGAACCCGACCCAGAAGAGGTTTTCCCCGTCCCGGGTACCAAGCGCACGGTCCACACCGGCAGACCCGGCCACCAGCACTGCCGCCAGCAGCAGCAGCGGCAGAACCGTTGAAGGATCCGTACCGGGCATATCCACCCTCCTGCGTATTGTCGTTTGCCTCCATTGCACCGAACCCGGCGGCAAAGGTCAATGCCGGCCCCGGCCGCCCGGCAAAACAGGCCCCGTGGGGCCACACCAAGTATGCTGACGGTTGGATTCGTTCCAACCAACCCATGAAACCCGCCGGAAAAGCACCCTGTAGTGCGTTGTAAGGAAAGCAATGAAGATTCCCGCCCCGAGAGGGCCCGTCAGCGCCACCTTGATTGACCTCCTCCAGAACCGCGGCGGAACAGGTCATGCCAACGCCTACGGTTCCTTGAACCTGCTGGTGGACGAAGCACTGGCTGCCACTGCGGACCTGTTCCGTGACGAAGACCTCCAGCTGGCCCTGTTCTGCCTGTACGAGCTGCATTACAGCGGACTGGACGGAGTTGAAGACGCGGCAGAGTGGGATCCCGAGCTGATCCGCGTGCGGGCACGGCTGGAGGCCGCCTTCGAGGATGTGCTGCGCCGTACGGTGCCCGTCCCCGAGCTGCCCGCACCGGAAAGCGAAGCCGTCGCGGAGACCCTCTTCCGCCTGGCAGCCGAAGACGACAGCCCCAGCGTCTCCCGGTTTATTGCCAGCAAGGCCAGCGTGGAACAGCTTCGCGAGTTCCTGATCCTGCGCTCGATCTACCAACTGAAGGAAGCGGATCCGCACAGCTGGGCCATCCCGCGCCTGCCGGTGGGCCGCGCAAAGGCGGCGTTGGTCGAAATCCAGGCCGATGAGTACGGCGGCGGGCGGGTGGAGCGGATGCACTCGAAGCTGTTCGGCACCACCATGGAAGGCCTGGACCTGGATTCCGGCTACGGGTACTACATTGACCAGGTTCCCGCCCTGACCCTGGCATCCTCCAACGCCATGTCGCTTTTCGGACTGAACCGCCGGCTGCGCGGCGCCATTGCCGGGCACCTGGCGGCGTTCGAGATGACGTCCTCGATCCCCAACTCGTTCTACGCCCGCGGGTTCCGCCGGCACGGGTTCAGCGACGATGTCACCTACTACTTCGACGAGCATGTGGAAGCGGATGCAGTGCACGAACAGATTGCCGCACGGGACCTGGCCGGAGGCTTGGCCGAGGCTGAACCCGATCTGCTCGCCGACGTCATTTTCGGCGCCGCAACTGTCCTGGCCATCGATGCGATGCTCGGCGAAGACCAGCTGAATGCCTGGCAGGCGGGCGAATCCGCGCTGCTGCTTCCCCTGGTGAACGACGGCGGCAAGGCAGCGCTGGCCGCAACCGCAGCGGCCGACGGAGTAACCCCGTGACGGCTCCGGCGGCCGGCCCCGTAGATGAGAAGGACGCCGAACACGCGGACGTCCAGGCGGAGCAGGACGGCGCCGACGCGTGGAAGACACGGGAAGGAGCCGCTCCCGCTTCGATCGTGGCCTGCCCCAACGGTCCCCTGCTGGTCCGCGGCGACTTTGAAATTGTCACGCCTGACGGGGTTCCGGTACCCCGTGACCGGGAAACCGTTGCCCTGTGCCGGTGCGGCGGTTCGGCCATCAAGCCGTACTGCGACGGCACCCACAAGCTGATGAAGTTCGATACCGCCCGCCGTCGTCCGGTTCCGGCACCGGCGCGCAAAGCGGCGGAAGAGGCGTAACCCGGCGGTGCCGGATACAGAAATGGCTTGCCTTCAATGAAGGCAAGCCATTTCTGTTCGGTGCGCCCAGCAGGGCTCGAACCTGCGACCCACGACTTAAAAGGACGTTGCTCTACCAACTGAGCTATAGGCGCTCCACCGGCCCCGGCTTTTGACAGCGCGCGGACCGACTGTCCCACTTTATCGCACACCACACAGATCGTGGAAAACCCCGGTCTGGAGCACGGCAGGGTACCCCGGGGACCGCCTCGATTTCCGCGTAAGTGCCGGAGTATTCTTCCAGTATGAGTGAGTCCAATTCAACGCCGCGCCATCACAAGCCAAAGCCTCTTGCACCTGTGGACTTCGCCAATTTCCCCGGCGGTGCCGATCCGGCACGCGTTTCGGAGGCGGCCCATCTTGCCGCCCAGGCGCTGGTCCACCACGGCCGCGAGAGCACCGATCCGGAAGTCACCCGCCGGCTCGTGGAACTGACCGACCAGCAGGGGGTGGAAGCGGTGGCCGAGATGTGGGCTGAAAGCCCCGCCCGGTCCCTGCCCGGCGCCCTCTGGCGCCTGTATGCCCTCCGTGCGTCCATCCAGCGGAACCCGGAACGGATCGCCGCCTACTACGCCGCAGGCAAAGACGTTGCCCAGGTATCCAAGGTAGTCGCCGGAGTAGCCGAGCCCCTCGGAGCGGACGAAATGCGGGCCATGGCGGACACCATTCTTTCCGGTGCCTTCGAGGGTGACTTCGACGTCGCGCTGGAGCGTTTCGCCGCGTTCTGCCGCGTGGTGGCCCTCGGCCAGGCCAACCATGCCGATGCCTCGGAGGCCTCCAACGGGGACCGGGCCACCCTGCTGACCCGCAACGCGCGCCAACTGGTGCACACGGCCGAGGACCTGGAGCACTCGGCAGCCGCCTGGCGGCGCGGAGAGCTCGACTAGCCGTGCCGCGGCGGGCACAGTGTCAAGCCCCACAGTGTCAAGCCCCACAGTGGCGCTCCGCACAGTGCCGCCCCGGCCTGCAGGGCCGTGTTGACATCACCGGCCGAGCGTAGAAAACTGAAATCGGTGTCGGACTGCGGAACCCCCGGGCTTCAACTCTGAGCCGCTTCGAGCGGCCTTCCGCCGAGAGGCGCTCCCGGTCCGGCACCGTTACTTTTCCCCAGCTGGTTCCCAGCGGGAGTCTTTCGCGGGCGTCCCCGTAATTCCAGACCCGCCATCGGATATTCTTGGGGCTGTGAGCACCCTTACTTCCCCGGCCGACGTTCGTCCAACGTGAAGCTTCAACTCTTCCCCCAAGAGAATGCCGGGCTTGAGCTGCTTTCCCGGATGGCGTCCCAACTGCTGCGCGGCACCAGCGTGCTGGCGGAGATCCTCGGAGCAGAACCGGAGGAATTCGACCGGCTGACCGAGCAGCTGCATCAGATCGATGCCGAAACCACCGATCTGCACTTTGCACTGATGACGCAGATGCGGACCAGCTTCATCAACCCGCTCCCCCGTGAAGACCTCTACGAGCTTTCCCTGCTCCTGATGTCCGCCATGGAGTGCCTGGACGCCTCAGCGGAAACCATTTCCCTCTACAAGCTCACAGGAGTGTCCCGCCGGGCGTCCGAGCAGCTGGAAGTCATCGGCCGCCAGGCTGAGCTGACCGCCGCCGCCATGCGGCGGCTGGCTTCGCTGGAGGACCTGGAAGAATACTGGATCGAAATGCTCCGGCTGGCCCGGCGGGCCGAGCGGTCCCGGCGGATCTGGGTGGCGGAACTGATGCGCGAGTACAAGCCAATGGCCTATGCCCGGCACCGGGACCTTGCCGACCAGCTTTCGGGAACCTCGGCGCAGCTGCGCCTGGCGGCCACGTTCGTGGGCGGCGTCCTCGTCCGGGAATCCTAGGGTGGCCACCCTCCTCCTGGCCGGCGTCGTCCTGCTCGCCGGAGCCTATGCCTTCCTCAACGGCTTCCATGACGCCTCCAACTCGGTGGCCACCTCCGTCCGCACCCGGGCACTGACCCCCACCGTGGCCATTCTGCTGGCCGCCGGCTTCAATCTCCTGGGTGCGTTGGTGAGCACCGCATTGGCCGTTGCCCTGACCGTCCGGTTTGTGGATCTCCCGGCCGGACCAGAGGGCCTCGGCATCCTGATTGCCGGGCTGCTGGCGGCGTGCGGATGGGGGGTGTGGACCTGGTGGCGGCGGATGCCGTCGTCATCCACGTCCGCCCTGGTGGGCGGGCTGGTGGGTTCCGGCGCGGCCTCAACCCTAGTGGGCGGGCACAACATAGCCGAGTCCTACCGGCTGATCTGGGAGCAGATAGCCCTGCCGCTGCTGCTGTCCCCCCTGATCGCCTTTGCACTGGCCTACCTGCTGGTTTTTCCGGCCACGTGGCTGATGCGTTACAGCTCTCCGCGCCGCGGAGACGCCGGAAACCGGATAGCGCAGTCCGTCTTCACCTCGGCTTTCTCCCTGGGGCACGGAATCCAGGACGGGCAACGGACCATGGCCGTGGTGGTGCTTGCGCTGCTGGCCGCGGGGCAGACAATTGAAACCGACATTCCCCTCTGGGTGCAGCTCTTTGCGGCGCTGGCCCTGACCGCCGGCACGCTCTTCGGCGGCTGGCGGATCACGCACACACTGGGGTACCGGCTGGTCCGGATGGACCCGCTGCGGGGCATGAGCGCCCAGGCGGTCAGCTCCGCGATGCTGTTCCTGGGTGCGCTCTGGCTGCACATTCCGCTCTCCAGCACCCAGACCATGACGTCCGCCATCGTCGGCGCCGGCACCAACCAGCGCTTTTCCACCGTCCGCTTCATCCCGCTGCGGGAAATCCTCGTCACCTGGCTGGTCACGGCGCCCATAACCGCGCTGCTCGGCGGGATCCTGCTGCTGGCCCTCAGCCCGCTCCTCTAGCCGCCGCTTATCCGAAACGTCCGGAGACGTAGTCTTCCGTGGCCTGCTCGGCGGGGTTGCTGAAGATGACGGGAGTGTCGGCGTATTCGATCAGCCGGCCGGGCTTGCCGGTGCCGGCGATGTTGAAGAACGCCGTCTTGTCCGACACCCGCGCCGCCTGCTGCATGTTGTGGGTAACGATGACCACGGTGTAGTCGCTCTTGAGTTCCTCGATGAGGTCCTCGATGGCCAGCGTCGAGATGGGGTCCAGGGCGGAGCAGGGCTCGTCCATCAGGATCACCTCCGGCGACACCGCTATGGCGCGGGCTATGCACAGGCGCTGCTGCTGGCCGCCGGAGAGCCCGGAGCCCGGCTTGTCCAGGCGGTCACGGACCTCTTTCCAGAGGTTGGCGCCGGTCAGGGACTTTTCCACCAGGTCATCGGCGTCGGACTTCGAGATGCGCTTGTTGTTCAGTTTCACGCCTGCCAGCACATTGTCCCGGATGGACATGGTGGGGAACGGGTTGGGCCGCTGGAACACCATGCCCACGTGGCTGCGGACGGTCACCGGATCAACGCCGGGGCCGTAGAGGTTCTCCCCGTCCAGCAGCACTTCACCTTCGACACGTGCGCCGGGGAGTACCTCGTGCATCCGGTTCAGGGTGCGCAGGAAGGTGGATTTGCCGCAGCCCGAGGGGCCGATGAAGGCGGTCACGGAGCGGGGTTCAATGTTGATGTTGACGTCCTGGACGGCAAGGAAATTGCCGTAGTAGACAT
Source organism: Arthrobacter sp. zg-Y844 (assembly GCF_024385465.1). Classification (GTDB taxonomy): domain Bacteria; phylum Actinomycetota; class Actinomycetes; order Actinomycetales; family Micrococcaceae; genus Arthrobacter_B. Next base: position 1,295,795 of record NZ_JANFLS010000001.1, on the reverse strand, counting down.
TCAAGTCTTTGACGTCGATGCGCTTGGACATGGTTTCCTTCTCGGTAAATCGCTGTACAGGGCTAGCGGGAGGTCCGGGGGGCGAATATCCGGGCAATCAGGCGGGCGCCCAGGTTCAGCAGCATCACCATGATGATCAGGATCAGTGCTGCCGCCCAGGCCCGCTGGGTACTCGGATCTGTGTTGGTCGGGGAGGTGGGGCTCATCAGCTGCCGGTAGATAAAGGTGGGCAGCGTGCTCATCCAGCCCGCAAACGCGTTGAAGTTGATGGTGTTGACGAAGCCGGCGGTGACCAGCAGGGGTGCCGTTTCCCCGATCACGCGGGCGATCGCCAAGGTGACGCCGGAGGCAATGCCGGAAATCGCTGTGGGCACCACTACCTTCAGGATGGTCCGCCACTTACGCACGCCCAGGGCGTAGGAAGCCTCGCGTAGCTCGTTGGGCACGATCTTGAGCATTTCCTCGGTGGAGCGGACCACCACCGGGATCATCAGCACGGAGAGGGCGACGGCGGCAACGAATCCGGTGCGGGTGCCCGGCCCGAAGACGAGCCCGAAGAACGCGGCGGCAAACAGGCCGGCCACAATCGAGGGGATACCGGTCATCACATCCACAAAGAACGTGATGGCCCGCGAAAGTGTTCCGCCCCGGCTGTATTCCACCAGGTAGACGGCGGCGAGCAGGCCCACGGGCACCGAAATGACCGTGGCCCAGAAGGTGATCAGCAGGGTGCCGACAATGCCGTGGTACGCGCCGCCCAGGACCGCTGTCCCGTTGTCCGTCGTGGCGTTGTCCACGGCGCCGGTCATGCCGCCCATGGAAGTGAGCAGGAAATCCGGGCTGAGGCCGGGCAGCCCGCGGACCAGGACGGTGAAGATCACCGATACCAGGGGCAGCAGCGCCAGCAGGAAGGCACCGCAGACCAGGTTCGTGGCGAGGCGGTCCACTGCATGCCGCCTGCCCTCCACGACCCAGGTGGCAACCGTGCCGCCGATGACGAAAAGCACGGCGGTGAAGATTGCGAAGGACGTGACGGAGAAGCCGATGAGGGCGGACAGTGCCGCCCCCAGGATCAAGGCAGCGGCCAGCACGACCCAAGGCGTATAGCGGGGCAGCCTGTTCTTGGTCAGCAGGGACCCGGGACGGCTGAGGGCGGAGGTTGTATCGAGCATCAGTTGGCTCCAGAGAATTCTTTGTGGCGGCTGATGATCCAGCGGGCAATGATGTTGACCGCCAGCGTGATCAGGAACAGCACGAGTCCTGCAGCGATCAGTTCCGAGAGCCGGAGCCCGAATGCTTCAGGGAAGTTCAGGGCGATCTCGGCGGCGATGGTCTGGTTGCCGGGCCGGATCAGGCTGGCGATCAGGCCGCCGGAGGAGAGCACCAGGGCCACGGCCATGGTTTCGCCCAGCGCACGTCCCAGCCCCAGCATGACGGCACTGACGACACCGGGACGGGCGAAGGGGAAAACGGCCATCCGGATCATTTCCCAGCGCGTGGCGCCCATGGCCAGGGCCGCTTCCTCGTGCAGCTTGGGCGTCTGCAGGAAGATCTCCCGGGTAAGGGAGGTAATGATCGGCAGCACCATCACGGAAAGCACAATTCCGGCCGTGAGCATGGTTTTGCCGGTCTGGCTGGCGGGACCGGCGAATATCGGAATCCATCCGGCGTTTTCGGCCAGCCAGTTGTACGGACCCACGAGTGCCGGGGCCAGCACTGTCATGCCCCAGGCACCGTAGACCACCGACGGGATGGCCGCGAGCAGGTCCACCAGGTAGCCCAGTCCCTGCGCGAGCCGCCGCGGGGCGTAGTGGGAGATGAACAGGGCGACGCCGATTCCCACCGGAGTGGCGATCAGCAGGGCGATTAGGGCGGCAATCACCGTTCCGATGACCAGTGGCAGGATGTACTGTCCGAACCCGCCGCCGCCGGAGATGTCCGCCGGATCGGCCATGAACGTGGGCAGCGCCTGCCACATCAGGAAAACGGCCACGCAGAACAGGACGAACAGGATCAGGCACCCGGCTGTCACCGTAATGCCGGAGAAAACCTTGTCTCCGGCACGGCCCGCGCCGCTTTCTCCCGTTATGGACTTGCTGGACACTACTCACCCTTCGAAATGCGTTGCGTGCAGACTCTTTTATCAGTGTAGGGACTCCGCCTCGGAGCGGCCCCTGCCCTCCCCGTGCTGAGACCCGGGGAGGGCAGGATGGTGGTCGGGCTAGGAACGCACCTGGATGGACTCCAATGCGGTTTCGGCCTTGCTCCGCAGGCTCTCGGAGAGCGGCGCACTGCCCGCGGCGTCGGACGCGGCAGCCTGGCCTTCGTCGCTGACCACGTAGTCGCCGAAAGCACGGACCAGGTCCACCGTCTGCTGGTCCTCATAGCTGGTGCAGAACACGTGGTAGCTCACCAGCACCACGGGGTAGGCACCCGATTCTGCCGTGTCGCGGTCCAGGTCCATGGCCATATCCGCTTCCGGACGACCCTCCCCTGTCACCGGGGTGGAGGATTCGACGGCGAGGGCGGCGGCGTCGGCGCTGAACGGCACATAGGCATCGCCCACCTTGACGCTGACCTTGCCCAGGGAGCCGGCTGCCGACGCGTCGGCATAGGTGATGCCACCCTCAGTGGAAGTCACCGTGGAAATAACGCCGCCGGTGCCGGAGGCGCTTTCCCCATTCGGCAGCCCGGCCGGCCATTCACCTGATGCCTTATCCGTCCACTTTTCGGGTGCTGCTTCGGCCAGGTATTCGGTGAAGTTCTTGGTGGTGCCCGATTCGTCGCCGCGGTGTACCGCCGTGATGGCGGTGTCCGGCAACTCAACTGCTTCGTTCTGCGCGGCGATGGCCGGGTCATTCCACGTGGTGACCTCGCCGCGGAAGATCGCTGCGATGGTGTCTGCGTCGAGGTTCAGGTCCGTTATGCCGGGAAGGTTGAAGGCCACGGCGATCGGCGAGATGTAGACCGGCACGTGGATGGCGCCGTCGGGTCCGCAGACTTCGGCGGCCGCGGCGGTTTCCTCATCATCAAGGTAGGCGTCGGACCCGGCGAACTGGACGCCGCCGGCCAGCAGCGCTTCCCGGCCGGCGCCCGAGCCGTCCGGTGAATACTGCACCGATGCTTCCGGATTGGCTGCACCGAAGCCGGCGATCCAGGCCTGCATGGCCGCATCCTGGGAGGAGGCACCGGCACCGGAAAGCGTGCCCGTGACGGAACTTTCCGAACTCCCCGCAGTCGGGGCCGCGGAGGGTGCAGCGCTGTCCGTGCCGCAGGCGGCCAGGCCGAGTGCGGCAACAAGTGAAACTGAAAGTACGGATGCAGCGCGGTTCAAAACCTTCACTATCGTGTCCCTTTCGAGGGGTTTCATTCGGCGCGGGTGCGCCGGGAAGCTGATTGCGGAAAAGCAGTCGAGCACGCGGAACCTCCAGCACGTTCCTGTTCAAGGGTGGCGAAGCAAGGTGAACGGAAAGTTAACGCCCGCCGGGCAGTCGAAGAACATCCGTTGCCGCCGAATGTAACGCCGGATACAGGTTGCCCTCAGCTCCCCCTAGACTGGTTTCATGCCCCAACGCAGCTCCTTCGCCAAAAGCCGGGGTTTCCTGCAGAACCGGGCCCGCGTAGGGCTGCAGCGCAGCCGCAATTCCGTGGTGCCGGCCCTCCAAATGACCATCTGCGCCGTCGGAGCGTACGCCTTTGCCGAGTACGTGCTCGGGCACGAGGGCCCGCTGTTCGCCGCGACGGCCGCCCTGATTTCCCTGGGCTTCTCCCGGGAACCGCGGACCCGCAGGGTGCTGGAGGTGGGAATCGGCTGCACGCTGGGCATCACCATTGGCGAAATCCTGCTCACCCTCCTGGGCAACGGTCTCGCCCAGGCCGCCGTCGTCCTTTTCCTCTCGGTGATGCTGGCCCGCTTTCTGGACCGCGGCGTTATCTTCACTACCCAGCTGGGGCTGCAGTCCCTGCTGGTGGTGCTCCTGCCCGCCCCGGACGGCGGTGTGTTCACCCGCAGCGTGGACGCCATAGTGGGCGGCGTTTTTGCCCTCGTGGTGACCATGCTGGCGCCGCGGGATCCGCGCCGGGAACCGAAGTCCAACATCCGCGAGCTCCTGCACGAACTGTCTGCCGTGCTGCGCCAGTGTTCCGAAGCCATCGCCAAGAGCGATTCCACCATTGCCTGGCATGCGCTGGTCCGGGCCCGCAACACCCAACCCCAGCTGGACACCCTGGCCCGCAGCGTCCGGGATGCACGGGAAGTCGCCCGGATTTCGCCCGCCTACCGGCGGTACCTGGCGGAACTGGGAGACCTGCGCGGCTCCATCGGCTATCTGGACCTGGCGGTCCGCAACAGCCGGGTTTTCGCCCGCCGGACGACGTCGGTCATTAACCATGCGTCGCTGGGTGACGAGGCCATCGAGAACGTGTCGGAGGTGCTGAACGAGACGGCCGATGCCGTGAATGTCCTGGCCCGCGCGCTGGGCGGCGGGGAAGGCCCGGACACCCGGCTCCGGCACCTTCGCCAGGCCCGCAACGAGCTGGCCGCGGTGGGGAGCCGCCTGCATCCGAAGTCGCTGGGCATCACGGATCTGCAGGGCGACGCGCTCATCATGCTTTTCCGCCCCCTCGTGGTGGACCTGCTGGAATCCACCGGGCTCACCCACGAAGAGGCGGTTACCTACCTCTCGGAGGTCTGAGCCGGCCGGAAGAAAGTGTCAGTGCCGCGGGATAGCCTGATTCCATGGCAACAAAGACTGCACGGCCCAAGACCGCCAACTTCCGCTGCTCGGAGTGCGGCTGGACGACGGCCAAATGGGTTGGACGCTGCGGCGAGTGCCAGGCCTGGGGAACGGTGGAGGAATCCGGCGAAGTCCTGGCCCGGACCACCGCCGCCACCGTGGTTGCCCGCCCGGCCCTGCGGATCGGCGAGGTAGACGCCACCACTGCCGCGTACCAGGCCACCGGGGTAGGTGAACTGGACCGCGTCCTGGGTGGAGGCCTGGTTCCCGGTGCGGTGATCCTGCTGGCCGGGGAGCCCGGTGTGGGTAAGTCCACCCTGCTCCTCGACGTCGCCGCCCGCGTCGCCGGCCTGGGCCGCGATGTCCTGTACGTCACCGGGGAGGAATCCACGGCGCAGGTGAAACTGCGGGCCGAGCGCATCGGCGCCGTGTCGGAGAACCTCTATCTCAGTGCGGAAACGGACCTCAGCCAGGCACTGGGCCAGGTGGAGCAGGTCTCCCCCGGGCTGCTCATTGTCGACTCCGTCCAGACCCTGAGCAGTAGCGCCGTGGACGGCAGCGCCGGCGGCGTCAGCCAGGTCCGCGAGGTGGCCGCGTCTTTGATCAATGCCGCGAAGACCCGGAACATGACCACCCTGCTGGTCGGCCACGTCACCAAGGACGGCTCCATCGCCGGCCCCCGGCTCCTGGAGCACCTGGTGGACGTTGTGTGCCAGTTCGACGGCGACAGGCATTCGAGGCTTCGGCTGCTGCGTGCGGTCAAGAACCGCTACGGACCTACGGACGAGGTGGGCTGCTTCGACCTGACCGAAGACGGCATCGAAGGGCTCGCCGACCCCAGCGGACTCTTCGTCTCGCGTACCAAGGACCCGGTCTCAGGCACCTGCATCACGGTCACGCTGGAGGGCAAGCGGCCGTTGGTCGCGGAGGTCCAGTCCCTGGTCGCCGAAACCGGAAATGCCCAGGCCCGCCGCGCCACCAGCGGCGTTGATGCCTCCCGCGTTGCCATGCTCCTGGCGGTTCTGCAGCAGCGCGCCTCCATGAGCCTGGCCAAGGATGACAGTTACGTCTCCACCGTAGGCGGCGTGAAGCTTGGCGAGCCCGCCACGGACCTGGCAGTGGCGCTGGCGGTGGCGTCGGCGAAAATGAACAAACCGCTGCCGGCCCAGCTCATAGCCTTCGGCGAGGTCGGACTGGCCGGGGAGGTGCGTCCGGTGCCCGGTATCGCACGGCGGATCAACGAGGCCGAACGGCTCGGTTTCACGCACGCCGTCGTTCCGGCTTCCCCGAACGGACCGGGAAACGTCCCCTCCGGCTTCAAGGTCCGGGAGGTCTCCACGTTGGCCGAGGCCCTGGAGCTGCTCTTCTAGCACTGCCGTTTCCGAAGATCCCGGGGAGCCGCCGGTGAGCGGTATCACCGCAGCTGTCTCCAGCGGCCTGCAGGCGGGCCCGGTCCGGGACGTGCCGTGGTTCACGAGTTGGATGGTCTACCCGGATCTCCCACTAGTATAGGGACGGGCAAGCCTCAGCCCAGATCATCCAGGCCCCCGGGCCGGAAGGAAGTGACCATGGCCCGCAGTCCCGAAGACGCGCTTAAAGCAACCCTGGCGCGGGTCGCACCCGGGACCGAGCTCCGCGACGGACTCGAGCGCATCCTGCGGGGCCGCACCGGCGCCCTGATCGTCCTCGGCTTTGACCGCGCGGTGGACAGCATCTGCTCCGGCGGGTTTGATATCGGCATCGACTTCTCCCCCACCAGGCTGCGGGAGCTGGCCAAAATGGACGGCGCGATCGTCTGCGACCGCGACGCCGGGAACATCCTGCGCGCGGCGGTGCAGCTGGTCCCCGACCACACCATCGAAACGCATGAATCCGGCACCCGGCACCGGACCGCCGAACGCGTGGCCATCCAGACCGGCTTCCCCGTGATTTCGGTCAGCCAGTCCATGCGGATCATCCAGCTCTACGTCGGCGGACTCCGCCACGTCCTCGAAGGATCCGAGCCGGTCCTGGCGCGTGCCAACCAGGCACTGGCAACCCTCGAGCGCTACCGCGCCCGGCTGGACCAGGTCACCAATTCCCTGTCCGCCTTGGAAATCGAGGCAATGGTGACGGTCCGCGACGTAGCGGTCACGCTGCAGCGCCAGGAAATGGTCCGCCGCATTTCCGAGGAAATCTCGCAGTACGTCCTCGAACTCGGGGTCGACGGCCGCCTGCTGTCCCTCCAGTTGGAGGAACTGACCACCGGCCTCGGCCCGGGCAGCGAAATGATCCTGCGCGACTACGCGGACCTGAATGACGGAAAGCGCAACATCGAGGAACAGATCTCCACGCTGCAGAACATGAGCTCGTCCGAAATGGTGGACCTGGGCAAGATCGCCTCGGTGGTCGGTTTCCAGCCGGGCCAGGATTCGCTCGAAGCCGTAGTGCAGCCGCGCGGCTACCGGCTCCTGAGCAATATCAAGTCGGTTCCCCCCGCGGTATCCAACCGGTTGGTGGACCACTTCGGCGGCCTGCAGAACCTGATGGCCGCCAACATCGATGACCTGATGACCGTCGACGGCATCGGCGAGCAGCGCGCCCGCACCGTCCGGGAAGGCCTCTCCCGGATCGCGGAGACCAGCCTCCTCGACCGGTTCATGTAGGCCTATTCCAGTTCGAAAACAGCCGTTTCGCTGGTGACTTCCCCGAGCCTGGCAGTGAACACGTAGTAGCCGGGGTTCGGGTTGGAAGCCACGGCAGCGCAGCCCGGAGCCGAGCGGTTCCGGTCCCAGGTGAAGTTGGCTGTCTCGGATGCGCCCGGTTCCACCGTCTTGAGGTAGTCCTCGCCGCCGTCCTGGCAGTCAGTGGAAGAAAAAATCCGGTCCGAGCCGCTGGCTACCGAAAACTCCATCTGCGACGTGCCCACGTTGATCTCGCAGGCGGATTTCCCCGTGTTCGTGACCGTCAGCGCCAGGATCGGTGTGGCACCGGCCGGGTAGACCTGGGCATCGGTGGCAGCAGTAACCAGCACGGACTCTGCGGGGCAGGCGGACTCCGACGGGGTCGCCGCGGGTTTCGGAGCCTTCGACGCTTTCGTCTCGGCCGCAGGCGTGGCGGCCGGCGCGGTAAGGACCGGAGAGGGGACGGTGGCGTCGGCTACGGGCTGTTTTTCCGGTGTCAAAGCGCCGATCACGCCGGCAACCGCGAACCCGAGTCCCACCAGGAGCAGCACCGCGAGGATGCCTGCAACCAGCCGCCGCCGGCGGTAGACGGCGGGGCTCGGACGGCGCGGACCGGGGCGTGGTCCGGCCGGCTGCTGTCTTCCCATCCCATCCATGGTTCAAGGCTAGGGATCAAGACAGCGATTACGAGGCGCACCACGCCGGTTAGTAGAGTATTGCTGGTCATATGCAAGGGAGTGCAGCATGGATTCACAGGTGGAAGACCTGCACCGCCGGATTACCGGGTGGTTCGCCGGCAATGCCCGCGAGTTGCCCTGGCGGGACGCCGGGCGCACGCCCTGGGGTGTTCTGGTCAGCGAAATCATGCTCCAGCAGACGCCGGTGGTACGGGTGCTGCCCGTCTGGACTGAATGGCTGCAGCGCTGGCCGACGCCGGCCGGGTTGGCTTCGGAGCCCAGCGGGGAAGCCGTCCGGGCCTGGGGCCGGCTGGGCTATCCCCGGCGGGCCCTGCGGCTGCACGCGGCGGCAAAGGCCATTGTCGAGGAGTTCGGCGGCGAGGTGCCGTCCACTTATCCGGAGCTGCTGCGGTTGCCGGGAGTGGGTGATTACACCGCCGCCGCTGTGGCTGCGTTTGCCTTCGGGCGGCGGGAAACGGTGGTGGACACCAATATCCGCCGGGTGCATGCCCGGGCAGTAACCGGGAACGCCTTGCCCTCACCGTCCCTTACCGCTGCCGAGATGCGGCTGGCCGCTTCCCTGCTGCCCCTCGACACCAGCGACTCCGTGGCCTGGAATGCCTCTGTCATGGAACTCGGCGCACTGGTCTGCACCGCCCGCAGCCCTCGGTGCGGGGAGTGTCCGATCTTGGACCGCTGCGCCTGGGTGGCAGCGGGCAGGCCGGAACCCCATTACGCGGCCAAGGGCCAGGCCTGGGCCGGCACGGACCGGCAGGTCCGCGGGGCCATGATGGCGGTGCTGCGCTCCGCGGACGGCCCGGTCCGCCGGGAACTGCTCCTGCACGCGCCGGTGGACCTGGCCGGCCCGAGGCTGACGGCCGACGTGGATCCCCTGGGCGCCCTGCACCGGCTGCAGGCGCCGCAGGAGCAAATGGAGCGCGCTTTGGCCGGCCTGATCGCGGACCGGCTGGCGGCAGAAGACGCCTACGGAGTGTCGCTGCCGCTTTGACCGGCGGCGGGCTCAGATTTCTCCGAACCCGTTGCGCACCTGCTCGGCCACGAGTTCCACCGCCCGGGCCGCATCAGGTCCGGTGGCGGTGGCGCTGAGCGTTTCGCCGGGCCGCAGGCCCAGCGTCATAAGCATCATGACCGATTTGCCGTCCACGCCGTTGATGGTGATCTCTGCGTCCAGGTCCGCCAGCAGTTGCGCCAGGACTGAAGCCGGACGGGCATGCAGGCCCATCGGGTTTATCAGCGTCCAGGCCCCGCTGGCGGAGTCGGCCGCGGCCGGCTCGGGCTCCCCGGAGGCAGGCGGGCCGCCGGCGGCTTCGTCGGAGGCTGGGCTGTCCGGGGTGTAGGACGCTCCCGCGGACTCCGCGGCAGCCGAAACCTCGGCAACGTTCCTTCCGGTCTGTGCCGCTACGGCTGCGGCCACTGTGCCCTCGACCAGCGGCGCGTTGGCCATGAGTACCCGCTGCTGCTGCTCCGGGTCGAGGAACTCCAGCGCCGATTCCGCCGTCATTACAGCGGATCCGAGGTCTGTCAGCAGGACCGCACCCTCGCCGGAGTCCGTCGCGGCAATACCGGCCATGATTTTTTCCAGGCTGGTGCCGATGCCGTCGTCGTCGGTGCCTCCTGCCGGGACTATCCGAACGTCTGCGGCCATCTGCGCCGCAAGCTCGCAGACGCCCTCGGCCAGCTTCCGGCTGTGCGAAACTACCACCAGGCCGACACTCACGCTGCCGTCTCCGCCGCCGAAACCGCTGCCTGCAGGATCAATGCCGTGGACGCGGCCCCGGGATCCAGGTGCCCCGCACTGCGCTCCCCCAAGTAGCTGGCCCGGCCCTTGCGGGCGACGAGCGGCTCGGTGCCGGCCAGCCCGGCGTCGGCCGCGTTCGCGGCCGCCGTCAGGATCTCCACCGGACCTGAACCCGCCGCCTGGGCCGTAACAGCGGCATCCACCGCGGGAGTCCAGGCATCGATCATGGTTTTGTCACCGGGTTCGGCCTTGCCGCGGGCGACAATTCCGTCCCGGGCAGCCGTCAGGACCGCCACCAGCTCGGCCGGTCCGAGGGCGGACGCGCTGCCCGCCGCGGTGGAGGCGCGCAGGAATGCGGTCCCGTACAGCGGTCCTGCGGCGCCGCCCACCTTCGACATCAGGGTCATGGCGACTGTTTTGAACACCGCCCCGGGTGTCTCCGGCACGCCGTCGGCGTCCAGTTTCTCCACCACCGCGCTGAATCCGCGCTCCATGTTCTCGCCGTGGTCGGCGTCGCCGATCTCCCGGTCCAGGGTGGTCAGCCGCTGGCGGTTCTCGCTCAGGGCGGCGGCGCTTAGGCGCATCCATTTATCCGCCCAGGCTGCGTCCAGTTCCATGCCTATACTCCCCACCGCAGGGCCGGAGTGTTCACCGGCGAGTCCCAGAGTTCCGTAAGTTCATCGTCCAGCCGCAGGACGGTCACTGATGCCCCTTGCATTTCCAGGGCGGTGATGTAATTGCCCACCAGGGAACGCTCCACCCGGGCACCTCTGTCTGCCAGGATCCGGGCCGCCCGGCGGTAGACAATGTACAGCTCGCTCAGCGGAGTGCCGCCCATGCCGTTCACGAAGAGCAGCACCCGCTCCCCGGACGCCACCCCGAGGTCGCTGAGCACGGCTTCCATCAACTGGTCCGTAATGGAATCCGCCGTTGTCATGGCCACCCGGTGCCGCCCGGGTTCGCCGTGGATCCCTACACCCATTTCAATTTCGTCTTCGGCCAGGGTGAAGCTCGGCTCACCGGCATGCGGCACCGTACAGGGTGCCAGGGCAACACCCATGGACCGTACGTTCGCGTTTACGCGTTCGGCGATCTCCGCCACCTTGGCAAGGTCATCTCCGCGCTCCGCGGCGCCGCCGGCAATCCGCTCCAGCAGCACGGTCCCGGCCACACCGCGCCTTCCTGCCGTGTACGTCGAGTCTTCTACCGCGACGTCGTCGTTCACCACGACTGTGCGGATGTCGATGCCTTCGACGCCGGCAAGTTCGGCAGCCGTCTCGAAGTTCAGGATGTCGCCGGTGTAGTTCTTCACCACGAGCAGGACGCCGGAGCCCGAGTCGCTTTTGACGATGGCCGGCAGGATCTGGTCCGGGGTGGGCGACGTGAAAACGGCTCCCGGTACGGCAGCGGTGAGCATGCCCGACCCCACATAGCCGCTGTGCAGCGGCTCATGGCCGCTGCCGCCGCCGGAGACCAGGCCTACCTTGCCCTGTACCGGAACGTCGCGCCGGAGGACGTAGTCCGGGTCCAGATGGATCTGGACCAGGTCGTGGTGGGCCAACCCGAAGCCTTCGAGTGATTCTGCCACCACCGAGCGGGGATTGTTGATGAGTTTCTTCATGACGCCGGGCTCCTTAGCGGTCGGACTGAGGAGCCCCGCGAGCACGCCAAGGCTCCCTCTCCCCCACCGACCCTACCCGCGCCGGAAGCAGTGCAACAGGGTGCCCGCGTGCCAGCCGCACCGGCAGCGCTCGAGAGTCCGAAAAGCCGCCCGGGCAGCAAAAAAGCGGGAGGGGCGAACCCCCTCCCGCTTTTGAATAAAGCCTTACTTGCCCTTGAAAGCGTCCTTGACGTTCTCGCCGGCGTCCTTCAGGCTCGACTTGGCCTGGTCGCCGTGGCCTTCGGCCTCCATGCGCTCGTTGCCGGTGGCCTTGCCTACGCCTTCCTTGACCTTGCCGCCAAGATTTTCGGCCTTGTTCTGCATCTTGTCATCTGCGCCCATTGCTGAACCCGCTTTCTGATCGTGGCCCGTGCAAACGCGAAACCGCTGCTGGTTCGCAACCGTTTACTGCTGCGTTCCACGGGACCGTTGATGATGCTAAGTATCCTGAGCTTATCCAGTTTCGAAGACAAAAGGCCAGCACGGCCCTCCCGGTTACTCTCTCTGCGAACGCGCCCCGGACGGCTGCCGGATCAGAACGAGCGGATCATCCGGGTGTTTCCCAGGGTGTTCGGTTTTACCCGGGCGAGGTCCAGGAACTCGGCAACACCCTCATCGGAGGAACGCAGCAGCTCGGAATAGACCTCCGGATCCACGGCGGATTGGTTGGCCATGACGGCGAATCCGTGCCGCTGGAAGAACTCCACTTCAAAGGTCAGGCAGAATACCCGCCGCACACCGATTTCCACCGCATCAGCGAGCAGCTGTTCCAGCAGGAGATGGCCGATGCCGCTGCCGCGCAGGGCGGGGTCCGCTGCCAGGGTGCGCACTTCGGCCAGGTCTTCCCACATCACGTGCAGTGCACCGCAGCCGACAATCCGCCCGTCAGCGTCCTCGGCGACCCGGAATTCCTGCAGTGCCTCGTAGTAGGCAACAGCCTCCTTGGCCACCAGGATCCGTTCCTCGGCCAGCGGCGCCACCAGGGCGCGGATGCCGGGAACATCGGAAGTGCGGGCGCGGCGGATGGTCATGGCGGATACGGAAGTCACCGGCCCAGTCTAGGACTGTCAGGGCAGCCGCACCCAAACTTCGTTTCGGCGTTCGACGCCGGAGGGCCGCCCTGCGAACGCCAAAGGACCCGGCGGGCTGCCTGCCCGCCGGGTCCTTTACCCGTGCATTGGTTGTACTGAGCGGCTGTTAGTCGCTGACGCCGGCTTCGATTGCCGGGGAAGCTTCCTCAATGGCCTTCGGAACGCCGCTGCCGACGAAGGTGAACTTCGCTTCGTCGCCTTCGCCCTCGACATCCACCGAGATGACTTCGCCGGGCTTCAGCTCGCCGAAGAGGATCTTCTCGGACAGCTGGTCCTCGATTTCGCGCTGGATGGTCCGGCGCAGCGGCCGGGCACCCATCGCGGGATCGTAGCCGCGCGTTGCCAGCAGCACCTTGGCGGCCGGGGTGAGCTCGATGCTCATACCCTTCTCGGCCAGGCGCTCACTCAGCCGGTTCAGGAACAGGTCCACAATCTGGACAATCTCGTCCTGGGTCAGCTGCGGGAAGACCACGGTGTCATCAACACGGTTGAGGAACTCGGGGCGGAAGTGCTGCTTCAGTTCTTCCGTCACCCGTGCCCGCATCCGGTCATAGCCGGTCTTGGTGTCCGTGCCGGACTGGAAGCCCGTCATGACGCCCTTGGAGATGTCCCGGGTACCAAGGTTGGTCGTCATGATGATGATGGTGTTCTTGAAGTCCACCATCCGGCCCTGGGCGTCGGTCAGGCGGCCGTCTTCGAGGATCTGCAGCAGCGAGTTGAAGAGGTCCGAGTGGGCCTTCTCCACTTCGTCGAACAGCACCACGGAGAACGGACGGCGGCGGACCTTTTCGGTCAGCTGCCCGCCTTCTTCGTAGCCCACATATCCGGGAGGAGCACCAAACAGGCGCGAGACCGTGTGCTTCTCGGCGTACTCGGACATGTCCAGCGTGATGAGGGCGTCCTCGTCACCGAACAGGAACTCCGCAAGGGCCTTGGCAAGCTCGGTCTTACCGACGCCGGTGGGGCCGGCGAAGATGAACGAGCCGCCCGGACGCTTGGGGTCCTTCAGCCCGGCCCGCGTACGGCGCATGGCCTGCGAGATGGACTTGATGGCCTGGTCCTGGCCGATGACGCGCTTGTGCAGTTCGTCTTCCATCCGCAGCAGGCGGGTGGACTCTTCCTCGTTCAGCTTGACCACGGGGATGCCGGTGGAGTTGGCAAGCACCTCGGCGATGAGTTCCTCATCCACCTCGGCAATGTCATCCAGGCCGCCGGACTTCCACTGGCGTTCCTTCTCCGCACGCTGATCCTGGAGCTTCTGCTCCTTGTCGCGCAGGGAGGCGGCACCTTCGAAGTCCTGGGAGTCGATTGCGGACTCCTTTTCCATCTTCAGCGCCGAGATCCGCTCGTCGATTTCCTTCAGCTCCGGCGGAGCCGTCATCCGGCGGATCCGCAGGCGGGCGCCGGCCTCGTCGATCAGGTCGATTGCCTTGTCCGGCAGGAACCGGTCACTGATGTACCGCTCCGCCAGCGTTGCTGCTGAGGCAAGCGCGGCATCGGTGATGGAAACGCGGTGGTGCGCTTCGTAGCGGTCACGCAGGCCCTTGAGGATCTCGATGGCGTGTGCCACCGAGGGCTCGGCAACCTGGATCGGCTGGAAGCGGCGCTCCAGCGCTGCGTCCTTCTCGATGTGCTTGCGGTACTCGTCCAGCGTGGTGGCACCAATGGTCTGCAGCTCGCCCCGGGCCAGCATCGGCTTCAGGATCGATGCGGCGTCAATGGCGCCTTCGGCGGCACCCGCACCCACAAGGGTGTGGATCTCGTCGATGAACAGGATGATGTCGCCGCGGGTGCGGATTTCCTTGAGGACCTTCTTCAGGCGTTCCTCAAAGTCGCCGCGGTAGCGGGAACCGGCAACCAGCGAACCGAGGTCCAAGGTGTAAAGCTGCTTGTCCTTCAGGGTCTCGGGCACGTCGCCGCGCACGATCGCCTGGGCCAGTCCCTCTACGACGGCGGTCTTGCCGACGCCGGGCTCGCCGATCAGGACAGGGTTGTTCTTGGTCCTGCGTGACAGCACCTGCATCACGCGTTCCATTTCATGCTCGCGCCCGATAACCGGGTCGAGCTTGGATTCACGCGCGGCCTGTGTGAGGTTGCGGCCGAACTGGTCCAGCACCACGGATCCGGCGGGCTGGCCTTCCTGCTGCTGGCCACCGGTGGAGACGGGCTCCTTGCCCTGGTAGCCGGAAAGCAGCTGGATGACCTGCTGGCGGACACGGTTCAGGTCAGCACCGAGCTTGACCAGCACCTGCGCGGCTACGCCTTCACCTTCACGGATCAGGCCGAGCAGGATGTGTTCGGTGCCGATGTAGTTATGGCCGAGCTGCAGGGCTTCACGGAGCGAAAGCTCCAGCACCTTCTTGGCGCGGGGGGTGAAGGGGATGTGACCGGTCGGGGCCTGCTGGCCCTGACCGATAATCTCCTGCACCTGCTCGCGGACAGCACCAAGCGAGATGCCCAGGGATTCAAGGGCCTTAGCAGCGACACCTTCACCCTCATGAATGAGCCCAAGCAGAATATGCTCGGTGCCGATGTAGTTGTGGTTGAGCATGCGGGCCTCTTCTTGGGCAAGCACGACAACGCGACGGGCACGGTCGGTAAATCTTTCAAACATGAGGCACACTCCTAGCTAACGCGTAATTCGATGCTACGTGCCCCAGGGGTGCTTAAGGAGCTTGTTCGCCATGGGCGTGAGACCTAGGCGGTATGCCTAGGACTGCGCGGCCCGGTAGGCGTCGATGATCTCGCTGTTCACGCGGCCGCGCTCGGAAACCGTGTAGCCGTTCTTGCGGGCCCATTCGCGGATCTGTGCCGCTTCGTTGCTGCGGGCCGAGCCGGTGCCGCGCGGACGCCCGGTGCGGCCTCCGACCTTGCGGCCGGCATCCACATAGGGCTTCAGTGCATCGCGGAGAGTTTTCGCATTGTCTTTCGACAGATCAATCTCGTACTGTGACCCGTCCAAGGCAAACCGTACGGTCTCATCCGCACTTCCGCCGTCGACGTCATCCACGAGAATGATTTTTACCTTTTGCGCCATGACAGGCTCCTAAGCAGCTAAAAATGGGAAGACTAATTATGAGACCACTTAGAGTATGACGCAATTGGTAAAGCCCCGTCAAAGTACTTGGCTATTTATTCTCTTCTTCACTCGGTTTTTTCAAAGCTTCATGGTCTACACTCTGGTCAGCTTCCCGTTCTGCCTCGGCAAGGGCCTGCCGCTCCGACCGGTCCGAGTTAAGCAGGGCCCTCATCACGAAATAAAAGAGAGCTGCAACACAAATTGACGGCAGGAGGACTTCTACATATTCCATGGCTAACCCATTTCCGGCTTAAGGAGGGGAAACAGAATTGTTTCCCTGATTCCTGTATTCGTGAAAAGCATCACAAGGCGGTCAATTCCCAGACCGATGCCGCCCATGGGAGGGGCACCATATTCCAATGCCCGAAGGAAGTCCTCGTCGAGGGCCATGGCCTCGTCATCGCCGCCGGCCGCCAGCAGGGACTGCTCGGTGAGGCGTTCACGCTGGATAACCGGGTCAATCAATTCCGAGAAAGCCGTGCCGCGTTCCATGCCGCCGATGATGAGGTCCCAGGCTTCGATCAGGCGGGGGTCCTCGCGGTTAGGACGGGCGAGCGGCTGCGCGGACGGCGGGTAGTCGTACACGAAGGTCGGCTGCAGCAGCGTCGGCTCCACAATTTCGCCGAATAGTTCGATAACGAGCTTTTCCGCGTCCCACTTCGGATCCACCTTCACGCCGTGCTTTTCCGCAATATCGCGGAGCACGGCTGCGTCGGTGTCCGGGGTGATCTGTGTGCCCACCGCTTCGGACAGGCCGGGGTACACACTCAGCCAGCGCCACTCGCCGTCCAGGTCAATGGTGCCGGCCGCCGTTTCGATCTGCCGGCTGCCCATGAGGTCCGCACAGTGCAGGATGATTTCCTTCATCCGCTCGGCCATCACAAACTGGTCCGCGTAGGCCTCGTAGCATTCCAGCGTGGTGAATTCGGGCGAATGCGTGGAGTCCACGCCCTCGTTGCGGAAAATGCGGCCGATTTCGAACACCCGCTCGATCCCGCCGACCACTGCACGCTTGAGGTACAGCTCCGTGGCGATGCGCAGGGTCATCTTCTGGTCGAAAGCGTTCAGGTGCGTCTCGAACGGCCGGGCAGCGGCACCGCCGTGCACCAGCTGGAGCATGGGGGTTTCCACCTCCACATAGCCGTGTCCGTGCAGGGTGTCGCGGACTCCGCGGATAACCGCCGCGCGCTTGTAGACCATGTCCCGCGCTTCATCGCGGACCATCAGGTCCACATAGCGCTGGCGGACGCGGGTTTCCTCGCTCAGTCCGGCGTGCAGCACCGGCAGCGGGCGCAGCGCCTTGGAGGCCATCGACCAGGACTGCGCCATCACCGAGAGTTCCCCGCGGCGGGAGGAAATCACCTCTCCGCGGATAAAGACGATGTCGCCCAGGTCCACCAGCGACTTCCAGTCCGCCAGGGATTCCTCTCCGACGACGGCCAGGCTGAGCATGGCCTGCAGCCGGGTTCCGTTGCCTTCCTGCAGGGTGGCGAAGCAGAGCTTTCCGGTGTTGCGGATGAACACCACGCGGCCGGTGACGCCCACGGTCTCGCCGCTGGCTTCGTCGGCCCCGAGGTGGCCGAACTTTTCGCGTACTTCCTTGAGTGAGGCGGTGCGTTCCACCCCTACCGGGTAGGCCTCATCCCCCCGGTCGATGAGCCGCGCGCGCTTCTCGGCACGGATGCGCATCTGTTCGGAGGTGTCTGCGGCTTCGGGAACGGGGTTAGATGTGGTCACGGTTATTAAGTTTACAGAGCAAAGCACCGCTCCCGGTTCCTGCGCTCCGTGCACCCGCACCGGGTACGCACGGAGCGCAGGTACTTTTGCTACGGCAGCAGGGTGTTGTCGATCAGGCGGACCGGACCGACCCGTGCGGCCAGCAGTGCCAGCGCGGTTCCGGCCAGCGGTGCACCGGCAGTATCCGTGAGCGGTTCAAGGGTCTGCGGGTCCACCACCTCGAAGTAGTCCAGTTCCACTCCGGGCTGCGACGAAACGAGTTCGACGGCGTCGGGCAGGTCCAAGGGCCGGCCCGCCGCAGCGCGTTCCTTCAGCAGGTTCAACGCCCGGGACAGCACCAGTGCCGCCTGCCGCTGGCCGGCGTCGAGGAAGCGGTTCCGGCTGGATTCGGCGAGTCCGTCGGCCGCCCGGACAATCGGCACGCCGGTGATCTCCACGTCGAAGTTGAGGTCCGCGACCATCCGCCGGATCAGCGCCACCTGCTGGGCGTCCTTCTGCCCGAAGTAGGCCCGGAAGCGCGCCGGTACCGGCGGAGCTGCCAGGTGGAAAAGCTTGGCGACCACGGTCAGCACGCCGTCGAAGTGTCCCGGCCGGACGGCACCTTCCCAGCGGGTGCCCATGGTGCCGGCGCTCACGCGGACCAGCGGCGCTCCGCCGGGGTACATTTCGGCCTCCGACGGGGCGAAGACCAGGTCCACGCCGGCGCGGCCCAGGAGCTCGAGGTCCGCATCGAGGGTGCGGGGGTACCGCTCGAGGTCGGCCGGGTCGTCGAACTGCAGGGGATTGACGAACACCGAGGCGGTGACGACGTCGTTGTCCGCCCGGGCGGCACCCATCAGGGAGGCGTGCCCTTCGTGCAGGGCACCCATGGTGGGAACCAGCGCGAGGGAGGGAAGGCGGGCGGGGTTGGCTGCGGCCGCTTTTTGGAGCAGCTCCTCGGTGGCGGAGCGCAGTTCGGCGGCGGTGGTGACGAGGCGGGGGGTGTTCAACGCTGTCCTTCTATGGGGGTTCGTTCGGATGTTCAGGGTTCCTGCGGGTCCCGGAGGGCGGCCAGGATGGCTTCACCCTGCCGGGGGGTGAGCAGTCCGCGGTCAACGGCCCGGGAGGCCGTCGCGGCGGAGAGTGCGGCGTAGGCGGCGCGGAGGTCCTCCGCGCCTGCCTGGGCAAGGGCGCGGGTATGTGCGGATACGGTGCCGACATCGCCCCGGGCCACCGGGCCGGTGAGGGCACCCTCGCCGGAGGCCAGCGCGTTCTCCAGCGAGGCGCGCATGAGCGGCCCCAGGAGCCGGTCCGGATGTTCGACGCCGAGGCCTGCCAGCAGCTGCGTGGACTGAGAGGCCAGGGTGACCAGGTGGTTGGAGGCATGGGCGAGGGCCGCGTGGTAGAGCACGCGGTCCGCTTCGTCGATGACCACCGGTTCGGCCCCCATCTCCACCACGAGTGCCTGGGCGATCGGCAGGACGGCGGCGGGGGCGCTGATGCCGAAGGAACAGTCCGCCAGACGGGTCAGGTCCAGGCTCATCCCGGTGAAGGTCATGGCCGGGTGCAGTGCCAGGGGAATGGCGCCCGCTGCCCGCGCCGGGGCAAGGATTTCCGTGCCGAACCGCCCGGACGTGTGGGCTACCAACTGTCCCGCCTGCCAAGCGCCGGTTTTCGCCAGTCCGGAGACCAGCGGGCCCAGGGCATCGTCCGGAACGGCGAGCAGGACGAGTTCGGAGCGTTCCACGATGTCCGGTATCTCAAGGATCGGCACTCCGGGAAGCAGGTTTTCCGCCCGTTCGCGGCTGGCGTCGGACACCGCGGAAACCCCGACGACGGCGTGCTCGGCCGCGCGCAGGGCAGCACCCAGGACGGCACCGACCCGGCCGGCACCGATGACGCCGACTCCCAGCCGGCCGCGGCGCCGGCGTTCTTCGACGCTGGCTGAATCAGCGGTGTTCATGGGGAGGCTCCTCCTTGGAGACGGGTAGCGGCATCACCGCGGTGGGCGGCGGGTTGGCAGGGGTGGGCGGCGGGTTGGCAGAGGTGGGCGGCGGGGCCGGGGCCGGAGCCGGCATCGGGGCCGGGGCGGCAGGCGCGGACTTCGCCAGGGACGGACCGGTTCCGCGCAGCCACTGTTCCGGGAGGTCCCGGCGGCGGGCGGTCCGGGCGCGCAGCGCCTGCTCGTGGAGCAGCTGCCGGGCGGTGTCCGCATCGATTTCCACCACTCGAGGGGAAACCGGGCCGGGTGTGGAGTGCAGGACCAGGTCTGCCAGGCGCAGGCGGCGGGCCACCGGGCCCTGTTCCAGGGCAAGGGACTGGGTCCTGCTGTGCGGAACCACCTGAAGCGACCGCCACAGGAATCCGTGCCGGGACAGGATGGCCGTCTCCGTGACGAGGTAGCCGTTCCGGCGCCGGGAAAGCGGGGACAGCCAGCGGGCACGCCGCGGTGAGACGGTGAAGCCCGCTGCCGGGCCGGTCCCGTTCATCCCTGCGGTGAACACTCCCACCGGATCCTCGGTACCGGGATCCGGGATAACCAGGGCCAGCATCTGCAGGACCTCTTCCGGGGTACCCGCGGGCAGCAGCCGGGTGCGCGCGGAGGATTCACTGTCGGCGCCGACTCCGTACCCTGCAACGTTCACGGAGATCGAATACCAGCCGGTGATCCGCCACAGCGGCGGCTGCCGCACGGCCAGGGCCTGGATCCGGCCCGGCGGTACCGTCTGCGTGCGGGTGTCCAGCAGTCCGGAGCGGATCCGGATACCTTCCCGTGACACGGAGGCACGGAAGTTGAAGCCGGAACTGAACAGGCCCCAGTACGCACTGCCGAAACCGAAAATGATCGGGACCATGGCCGCAATGGAGGCGGCCTCGCCCGTGAGCGACGTCAGGACAATTACTCCCGCAACGGCCAGGATCAGGAAGACGGTGGTCCCGGACAGCAGGACGGAGGAAATCACGCGTCCGGCCGACAGTGCCAGCACCTGCCGTTCTCCCGGCACCGTTGCCTCGCCGGCACCGTTGCCGCCGTCGGACTGTTTTTCCTCGAGGCCGGAGGCGTCCTCGAGGATCCGCGCCCGCAGCTGCTGTGCATCCGGCAGCCGAAGGAAAGCCAGGCGCACTGCCGACTCACCGGCGTCGGCTACCTCAAAGCGCAGTTCGGCCAGCCCGAAGATCCGTGCGAGCAGGGGTTGGACGATGTCGATGGCCTGCACCCGGTCCAGCCGTGCCTGGCGTTGGCGGCGCACCACCACACCCGAACGCACGCGGATGTGGTCATGGGTCAGCTGGTAGCGGGTAACCCACCAGGAGAGGAAGAAAGAGCCGGCGATCACCACCAGGGCGATCCCCAGGGCCAGTACCGTCCAGAACAGTGCCGTACCGGCGGGCAGGTCCATGCGGCCGTCGGTAAACCACGACTCAACCTGGTCCCTGCCCACGAAATAGGCGAGGGCGGCCAGGGCTATCCAGCCGCGGACCAGCGGGGAAACCGGGTGCACCCTTTTCCACTCGGGTTCCGTCTCGATAACCGAATCGATGCCGGCGGTTTCGGGGTCCTTGCCCGGCCCCCGGGCGGCGCCGGCGGTCACAGTCCGGCCAGCTGCGCTTCGCCGCGGGCGGACAAATGCTCCCGCAGGCGGGCACCCTCGTCAGCCGGCAGTCCGGCAATGCCGGCGTTGGTGCCCGGGGCGGCGGTATGGAGTTTCAGCGTGCACAGCCCGAAGGCCCGTTCCAGGGGTCCCACTGCCACGTCCACGTACTGCATCCGGCCATAGGGAACCACCAGGGTGCGCTGGAAGAAGATGCCCCGTCGAAGCAGCAGGTCCTCGTTGCGTTCGGCGTAACCGAGGGCACGGACCTGGCGGGGAAGCAGGATCCCGCGCCACAGCAGGGTTACGGCAAAGAAGATGGGCAGCCCCCACGCCAGCCACGCCGGGTATCCGGGCCAGATTCCGGTGAGGCGCAGCACCAGCGGAAGGCCGGTCACCACCAGCGTGATTACGGTTTCAATGCCCCAGCTCAGCAGCCTCAGCCGCAGGTACTTCGGTGAGACGCGCTGCCACTGCACTGCTGCGGGGTCGATTGCCTCGCTAGGCATATTCTCCTCCATCCCCCGCTCCATCTCCGGAGCCGCCTCCTGGGCCGGGCTCGGACCCGGTGCCGTCCTTGTCGACAGGGGGCAGCTTACAGAACCGCTCGACGGTAAGCCCCGTGGCAATCATCAGGATCCCGCCTACGCTGACGGCGAGGGAGGACCAGGTGCCGGCGTGACCCGGCCGCAGCGACCACAGGGGCAGCTGGGTGAGGAAGATGGCGGCATGCCAGCCGAGCAGCAGGGCGCCGGCGTAGGCGAGTGCCTGCGCCAGGACAACGGTGCGGGCGGCGGCAATGGGGTCCAGCTCCCGGTCCCGCCGGCCGTTGCGCCAACTGCGCACCCGCAGCCCGAGGAAGAGGGTGGCGCCGGTCACCAAGATGATGGCCACCAACGCCACCGAGCTCAGCACGGGTGCGGGATAGCCGTTTTCCGACAGGAAGTAGTTCGCCGTCCAGCCCACAACGCCGGCAGCGAGGCCGATGACGGCCAGCCACCGATATTGGATGCTGCTCACGGGCTCATTCTCCTTCGAAGACTTCGAGTCCGGGGAGGTCCTCGGCACGGGCGGCCAGCTCGGCCACGGGCACTGAGTCCAGCCGGGCGTCGGGTTCCATCCAGGCCCAGGGCTGCAGGACAAAGGCCCTCACGGCGGCACGGGGGTGCGGAATGGTGAGGTCCTCCTCGTCCAGCCGCAGGTCCCCGTACGTGATGATGTCGACGTCCAGGGTCCGCGGGCCCCAGCGGACAATGCGTTCGCGGTGGTGGCGTGCCTCGACGGCCTGGCAGTGCGCGAGCAGGGCGTGCGGTTCGAGTTCGGTTTCGATCGCCACCACGAGGTTGAGGTAGTCGGGCTGTTCAGGGCCGCCGACCGGACGTGTGCGGACCACGGGGGATACGGCGCTCAGCTGTACCTGCGGATGGTCGGCCAGGTCCGCTACCGCCGTGGAGAGGGTGTCCCGGCTTTCGCCAAGGTTGCTTCCAAGGGCAAGGACGCAATGGACGGCAGTCATGCGCGCTCCCGGTGGATAGTCACCGCGACGTCGCCGAATTCCACCGTGATCGGCGCCTTCGGCTTATGCACCGTGACCTCAACTGCGGCAAGGACGGAGAAGGAAGCCAGGACGGCGTCCGCAATCCGGCCCGCCAGCGCCTCGATCAGGTTCAGCGGGTCCCCGGTGATGATCTGCACTACGCGTTCGGCAACCTCGCCGTAATGCGCCGTCAGGGTCAGGTCATCCGTGGCCGCGGCCGGCCGCAGATCGGTAAACAGGACCAGATCCACAACGAAGGGCTGGCCGTCCCGCCGCTCGTGGGGGAAGACACCGTGGAAACCGGTGGCAGTGATGCCGCTCAGCGTGATCCGGTCCCGTGTTCCGGGGGCCGTTCCGGAAACTCCGGTGCTCAGCATCCGGCTACGCTTTCCATGCCGCGGCGACTTTTACGGCATCAAGGCTGGCCGGCACGTTGTGCACGCGCACGGCCCAGACGCCGGCGGATGCCGCCAGCGCAGTCACCGCGACCGTAGCGTTGTCGCGTTCCAGCGGCTGGGCCGCCTTCCCGTAGCTGGTGAGCAGCGAGCCAAGGAAACGCTTGCGGGATGCACCGATAAGGACGCGGTGGCCCAAGGCGTTGAGACGGTCGATTCCGCGCAGCAGCTGCCAGTTGTGTTCGCCGTCCTTGGAGAAGCCCAGTCCGGGGTCGAGGATGATCTGTTCGGGGGCCGCACCGGCGGCGTAGAACCGGTCACGGACCTTCAGCATTTCCGCTGCCACCTCTTCGACCACATCGGCGTAGCTGGCGTTGGGGTCATCGCTGCGGACGTTGCCGCGGCTGTGCATAAGGATGTACGAGACCCCCGTACGGGCAACAAGCCCGGGCATCCCGGGATCGGTTTCGGTGCCGGACACGTCATTGATGATCGCGGCGCCGGCCTCAATCGCCTTTTCCGCCGTGGCCGCATTCATGGTGTCGATGCTGACGAGGGCTCCTGCACGGACGAGGGCCTCGACCACGGGCAGGACCCGCTCCTGCTCCGCTTCCGGGGAGACGCGGACGGAGTCCGGCCGGGTGGATTCACCGCCGACGTCGATGATGTCGGCGCCTTCGTAGTGCATCTTCAGCCCCGCACGGATTGCCGCGTCGGTATCGGCGAATTGCCCGCCGTCGCTGAAGGAATCCGGCGTGACGTTGAGGACACCCATAACCAGGGTGCGGTCAGTGGGAAGGTCGGAAAGCCTGCGCGCCTTGCGGGCGGGCCGCAGTACGGGCAACGGGGAGGTTGCCGGTCCTGTGCCGGGTGCGGCAGCGAGTGAATCCATGGTGGTCCTATCGTCCTAGTATCAGGCTCATTGCTTCGGCCCGGGTTGCTGTCTCGCGCAGTTGGCCGCGCACCGCCGAGGTCACGGTCTTGGCGCCTGGCTTGCGCACCCCGCGCATCGACATGCACAGGTGCTCGCATTCAATAACCACTATGGCACCGCGGGGGGAAAGATTGGTCATCAGTGCGTCCACGATCTGGGTGGTCAACCGCTCCTGGACCTGGGGCCGCCGGGCGTAGATGTCTACCAGCCGGGCGAGCTTCGACAGGCCGGTCACCTTGCCCTCGTGGGAGGGGATGTAGCCGATGTGCGCGGTGCCGTGGAACGGCACCAGATGGTGCTCACAGGTGGAATAAAAGGGAATGTCCTTGACCAGGACCATTTCTTCGTGGTCCAGGTCAAAAGTGGTTGCCAGCAGGTCCGAGGGGCTCTGGTGCAGGCCGCTGAAGATCTCGGTATAGGACTTGGCCACCCGGCTGGGGGTTTCCCTTAAACCGTCGCGGTCCGGGTCCTCCCCGATCGCGAGGAGGATTTCCCGGACCGCCCGTTCAATCCTTGGCTGATCCACCGGGGAATCCGCTGCCGCTTCGGCGGTCAGTAGTTCATCATCGAAATCCGTCACTGGTCGATCCTATCGCGCCGGTACTTCGTTCCCCGGCTATGCCGGGCGGCCCCGCAGGGCCGCCCGGACCTACGCCTCGGGGGGCGTGCTGCCGTTGCTTCCGCTCCGGCCGGGATGGCTGCCGTTCCCGCTGCCCTTGGGCAGGCCATTGCTGGACACATCGAAGTCCTGCGGCAGGTCGGCGTCGGCAATCTGGTCCTGCGGAGCAACCGAGGCCGGATCCGGGGCACCGATTTCCTTGGCCTGGCGCCGTTCCTTCTGCGAGACCACCGGCGGCATGCTGTGGACGGGGCGAGTGGGCTTGGACAGCCAGACCTCGCGGACATCGCGCTTGCGCACATCGGAGAAGACCTCGGCGATCTCCGCCTGGTTCAGGGTTTCCCGCTCCAGCAGCTCCAACGCGAGCCGGTCGAGGACGTCGCGGTTCTCGGTGAGGATCTGGTACGCCTCGTCATGCGCGTTGTCCAGCAGGCGCCGAACCTCCTCGTCAACCACATAGGCCACCTGGTCGGAGTAGTTGCGTTCCTGGCCCATGTCCCGGCCCAGGAACGGCTCTCCGCCGCCGGAGCCGAGCTTGACCGACCCGATCCGCTCGCTCATGCCGTACTGGGTGACCATCTTCCGGGCCGTGGACGTGGCCTTTTCGATGTCGTTGGAGGCCCCGGTGGAGGGATCGTGGAAGACGATCTCTTCGGCGACGCGGCCGCCCATTGCGTAGGCGAGCTGGTCCAGGAGCTCGTTGCGTGTGATCGAGTACTTGTCGTCCTGCGGCAGGACCATGGTGTAGCCGAGTGCCCGGCCGCGCGGCAGGATGGTCACCTTGGTGACCGGGTCCGTGTTCCGCAGTGCCGCAGCCACCAGGGCGTGTCCGCCTTCGTGATAGGCGGTGATCTTGCGTTCCAGTTCCTTCATCACGCGGCTGCGCTTCTGCGGGCCGGCGATCACGCGGTCGATGGCCTCATCCAGTGCGCGGTCGTCAATGAGGTCCGCGTTGGAGCGGGCGGTCAGCAGCGCCGCTTCGTTGAGCACGTTGGCCAGGTCCGCACCGGTGAAGCCCGGCGTCTTGCGGGCAACGGTTTCGAGATCCACGCCGGGAGCCATCGGCTTGCCCTTGGCATGGACCTGCAGGATGTGCAGGCGGCCCTGCATGTCGGGTGCCTCGACGCCGATCTGGCGGTCGAAGCGGCCCGGACGCAGCAGTGCCGGGTCCAGGACGTCGGGCCGGTTGGTGGCAGCGATCAGGATGACGTTGGTGTTGCCGTCAAAACCGTCCATTTCCACCAGCAGCTGGTTCAGCGTCTGCTCGCGTTCGTCGTTTCCGCCGCCCACGCCGGCGCCGCGGTGGCGGCCGACGGCGTCGATCTCGTCCACGAAGATGATGGCAGGGGCGTTGGACTTGGCTTGTTCGAAGAGGTCGCGGACGCGGGAGGCACCCACACCTACGAACATTTCAACGAAGTCCGAGCCGGAGATCGAGTAGAACGGCACACCGGCCTCGCCGGCGACGGCGCGGGCCAGCAGGGTCTTGCCGGTGCCGGGAGGGCCGTAAAGCAGCACGCCCTTGGGGATCTTTGCGCCCACGGCCTGGAACTTGCCCGGATCCTGCAGGAATTCCTTGATCTCGTGGAGTTCCTCGACGGCTTCGTCGGCGCCCGCGACGTCGTCGAAGGTTACCTGGGGCATGTCCTTGTTGGTCAGCTTGGCCTTGGACTTGCCGAACTTCATGACCTGGGAGCCGCCGCCCTGCATGCGGGACATCAGGAACCAGAAAATCAGGCCGATGATGATGAACGGCAGGAACAATCCGAGGAAGCTGGTGAACCAGTTGGTCTGCACCGGCTGGTCCGTGTAGTTTGCCCCGGAATCGTTGACCGCCTGGACTATTTCCTCGCCGCGCGCAGTGCTGAAGTAGAACTGGACGTCAGTGACGCCCTTGTCATCAACGCCGCTGTCATTCAATGTCAGGTCGACCCGCTGCTCGCCGTCATAGATCTTCGCCTGCGAGACTTTGTCCTGGTCGAGAAGCTCTATGCCTTCCTTGGTGTCCACTTGCGTGGCCCTGGTGGCAGTAAGGCTCGGCACAAGGATCAAAAGAGCGGCCAATGCCAGCGCGATCCAAATGACCGGCCCCTTGAAGAAGTTCTTGGATTTCATTCGTCGTCAGGGCTAATGCCCCGTCCCTCCTGGTCAACAACGCTGGTATGCGCGGAATTTACCTACTAGCTATACACCGTCCCTCAGAAGAACACGGTCAGGGGAAGGGATTAGTTCCCTCAGGGCGTAGAGCGTTGCATCCGTGACGGTCCCTTGTCGGGGACGGGGAGGAACGGGGCCGGAAACCGTTATTCGTAAACGTGCGGCGCGAGGGTGCCGATGAAGTCCAGGTTGCGGTACCGCTCTGCAAAGTCCAGGCCGAAACCGACCACGAACTCGTTGGGGATTTCATAACCGACATACTTAACGTCGATTTCCACCTTGGCTGCCTCCGGCTTGCGCAGCAGGGTGCAGATTTCCACGCTGGCCGGTCCGCGGGATTCCAGGTTGGTGCGCAGCCAGGAGAGCGTGAGGCCGGAGTCGATGATGTCCTCGACAATCAGCACGTGCTTGCCGAGCAGGTCCGTCTCAAGGTCCTTGAGGATGCGCACGACGCCGGAGGACTGCGTGCCGGAGCCGTAGGAGGACACTGCCATCCAGTCCATGGTGACGTGGCTGTGCAGGGCGCGGGAGAGGTCAGCCATAACCATCACGGCTCCCTTGAGCACGCCAACCAGCAGGACGTCGCGGCCGGCGTAGTCGCGGTCAATTTCGGCCGCCAGTTCATTGATCCGGGTTTGGATCTGTTCCTTGGTGTAGAGAACGTGCTTGAGATCTGACTGGACGTCGTGTGAATCCACGAATGACTCCCGGGTGCGAGGTGTTGCAGCTTTGGATGTTAGGTGCTGCTCTTTTTCCTAAACACAAGATTGCCATAGCTTGAGCCGCCGTGGTGAACCGTTTTGGCGCGCGGCTGGCGGTAGACGCTGACTTTCCCCACCAGCTGGACGGGTCCCGCCGACCCGGTTCGCCGCAGCAGCGACTGGACCGCCGCGAGGCGCTCGTAGCTCGGCTGGGCACCGCCGAGTTCGAGCGCGGCGAGGGCCAATACGCGCTGGCGGACGGCGGGGGCAAGGTTCCGCAGCTGCTCTTCGGGCAGGAGCAGCTCCCCGGAATCCGGGACGTCACCGGCCGGACCGGCGACGCGCAGCTCCGCAAAGGCCTGCGCCGCGACGGCGTCCAGATAGTCGGCGTCGGCGGAGAGGATACGTGAGGAACGGAACAGGGCTTCGGCGATGCCGGGGCCCAGCTTTTCTTCCAGGAACGGCAGCACTTCGGTACGGACCCGGGACCGGGCGTACGCGGGATCCCGGTTGCTGGGATCGTGCCAGGGGTCCAGCCCGGCATGCTCGCAGATCTCGACCGTCTGTTCCCGGCGCAGGCCCAGGAAGGGCCGCAGGTATTTTCCCCGTACAGCGGGCATGCCGGCCAGGGACCGGGTGCCGGAACCGCGCATCAGGCCCAGCAGCACCTGCTCGGCCTGGTCATCAAGGGTATGGCCAAGCAGGACGGCGTCGGCCTCCAGTTCCTCCACTGCGGCGTCCAGGGCGGCATAACGGACCGTGCGCGCTGCCGCTTCGGGCCCCATGCCGGAGGCCGGCACTTCCACCTTCCGCACGAGGACGGGTTCCAGGCCCATCCCTTCCAGCTTGCCCCGCGCAGAGGCGGCCACGTCTGCACTGCCGGGCTGCAGGGAGTGATCAACGACGACGGCGCCCACCCGGTAGTCCCCCCGCCGGGAGAAGAACGAGGCGGCCAGCGCCAGGGCAAGGGAGTCGGGCCCGCCGCTGCAGGCCACCAGGATCAGCGGCGGACGGTCTCCGCCCGGGGCCAGGCCGGCGTCGCGCAGGGTGTCACGGATGCTGTTCCGGGCATCCCCCAGCGTCGGAAGGAGCCGTTTGCGCACCCGCGGCGCGGGCCGGGCGGCGGCATGTGCCGCGGTGTCCGCTGTGGAGGCGGGGTTGTTGGAGTTGTTGGAGTCGTTGGAGTTTTCGTCGAGCACGTGCGGTTACAGTCCCATCCGGGCAATCCATAGGTCTGCGGAGTGGATCTCCGCTTCGGTCGGGAGGTTTTCGGGGCGCTCCCACACCCGGTTGAAGCCTTCCATGCCCACCCGGTCGGTGACGGCGCGGACAAAGCGCGCGCCGTCGCTGTACTGGCGCATCTTGGCATCCAACCCCATGATCTGGCGGAAGAAGCGGTCAATCCAGGTGCGCTTGGCGCCGCGGTTGTTGAACCGCTGCCGGATGGTCTTGACGCTGGGCACGATGCTCGCATCCACGGCGTCCATCACCACGTTCGCGTGGCCTTCCAGAAGCGACATCACGGCCGTCAGGTGCGAGAGGCGTTCCTTGTCCTCCGGATCCTGCAGCAGGGAGAGCAGGTCCACGGACTTGTGCGGCACGCCGTCGGCGTCCACGCCGCCCTTGGGTGCTGCCAGCGCCTTCACGGCGGAGCCCAGCCGCTCGGAAATGGTCTGCGCCTTGTCCATCATGCCGTTGGAGAGCTGGCTGATCTGCTCCAGCATGTGCCCGCGCAGCCAGGGAGCGGCGGCGAACTGCACCCGGTGCGTCTGCTCGTGCAGGCAGACCCAGAGGCGGAAGTCGGCGGGTTCCACGTTCAGTTCGCGTTCCAGCGTGACGATGTTCGGGGCCACCAGCAGCAGCCGCCCGCCGGGTTTGCCGACACCGCCCAGCGCGGCGAAGGGATCGTACTGGCCCAGGACCTTGCTCGAGAGGAAGGCGAGGATAGTGCCCAGCTGCGCGCCGGTCATGGTTCCGCCCAGTGCGGTGTTGGCGGCGGCCAGCTGTTCCGGCCGGGTTTCGGCCAGGTGCTGCAGGGCCGGGCCCATCAGCACCGAGAAGCTCTGCGAGTTGGCGCGGGCCCAGGATGCCCGGTCCACAATCAGCACGTCCGAATCCCGCAGGTCCCGGGCGGCGTCCAGGCCGGTGATGCGGTGGACGTGCGCAACGGAGGCGTCGGCGGCGGCCCGCAGGTCCGCCACCGCGTCGCGGATCTCGCGGGCGGACATCTTCGGTCCGGGCGCCACCATGGCCGCAGCGGTGGAAGCGGCCAGGTCCCAGTTCACCAGGGACGGCGCCCCGCCGGCAGACGGGTGGGCGTCGGTATTTTGCCCTGCAGGGGCGGAAGGCGCGGGGACGGGGGTCGGACGGCTTCGCTCGTTGCTCTCCATTGCTCCATTCGACCACATTGGCTTCCGGCACCACACCACCTCGGGGGAAGGAACCGTCCTTGCTTCGTCAGCGGCAGCCGCATCCGGCCAGCACCGCGGCGGCGGAATCCACCGCGTCCCGTGCCTGCTGGGTGTTTCCGTCCAGGCCGCTGGCTATGAAGGTGAAGGCCAATACCCGGCCGTCGGCGTCGGCGGCGTACCCGGTCAGCGCGGTGACCGCCAGCAGGGTTCCCGTCTTGGCCCGCACAATTCCCGCCGCTCCGGAATCGGCGGTCTCGTCATACCGCCCGGCCAGCGTTCCGCTCAGGGCCGCAACGGGCAGCCCGCCCGCCACAGCGCGCAAATCGGGGTCGGTGCTGGTGCTGGTGAGGAGGATCCGCATCAGCGAGTTCAACTGCGAGGCGGACACTGAGGTTTCACCGGACAGGCCGCTGGTATCCCCGAGCACCATTGCTCCGGTGTCCACGCCAAGGGCGGTCACTTCGGCGACAACGGTTTCGATTCCCCCGGCAAAGGATGCCTCCCGGTCCGTCGCAGCGGCGCTGAGCCGGGCCAGTACCTCCGCCAGGTAGTTGTCCGAGTTCAGCAGCATGTAGTCGACCTGTTCGGCCAGCGGTGCGGAACGGACCTCGGCGAGGGCAACAGCATCTGCCGGAGCGGCGCCGCGTTCAACAGACAGCTCGACGTCGATGCCCTTGGGTGCCAGGGCGGCAGCCAGCGCGGCGCGGTAGGACTCACCGGCGGACAGGGCGGCGTCGTCGACGCGGGGCCCAGGCCCGGTGCCCTCCTCTGCCCACGCCGAGCTCACCGCAAGGGAATGGATCGGGGCGATCTCCCCGGCCGCGACGTCGGCTTCCCCCCACGCGTCCGAGAGCGCCGGGCCGGTGAACAGCGAATCATCGACCAGCACCTTCACTGGGCCTGCGGTTTCCTTGTCGGCAAGCGCCGCGGCGGTCTTTTCGGCCAGGGTGGCCAGCCCGGCGTGGCCCGCCACGGAATCGGGATCCGACTCTCCAGCGGTGAGCAGCACATCGCCGCCTCCGCGCAGGACCACCGTGCCGGGGTCCTCTCCCGGCAGTGCGGTGGTGGGAAAGCGTGTCCCGCCGTCCATCGCGGACAGAGCCGCGGCGGCAGTCAGGACCTTGAGGCTTGAGGCGGGGGCCAGCCCGGCGGCGCCGTCGCGCTCATAAAGCACCGTGCCGGTGAGCACGTCCTGCACCACAGCGGAGAAGGTGCCGCTGCCGTCCACGGCCAGTTCTGCGTCCAGCAGGCGCCCCAACTGCTCCGCATCCGGCATCGGGTCCGACACCTTCGGAGCAGACACCAGCGCCCTGTCCGTGAGCTTCACGGGTGCCTGCTGGTAGCGCGGAACCACCTCGGCGCGCTGCAGCCGCGGTTCGGTCAAGGACTGGGCAACCGGCGGGAGGGCATAGCAGGCCAGCGGAACCAGCAGCACTGCGAAGGCCAGGGCCAGCAGAGTGCCGGAGAACATCCGAGACATGTCCCACCGACTCTTTCTTTTCCGCCGGCTTACCCGGCCCGTTCCGGCCCTGCACACGTTCTGTGCACAGGACATATATCTTTAAGACTAGACCGACGCCGGCGCCCGCCCCCATCTTTCCGGTCGCGGGGCATGCCGGCGCATGATCGCCAGCCAAATCTTTCCAGTGGTTCCTCCGCGGGCCACGCCAGTGAGGAGTCGCAATGTCCGAAACGCCCATGACGCTCGACGTCACCATCGAGATCCCCAAGGGATCCCGGGTCAAGTACGAAATTGACCACGAAACCCACCGCCTCCGCCTGGACCGGGTCCTGTTCACGTCCATGGCCTACCCCACCCACTACGGGTACTTCGAGAACACCCTCGGTGAGGACGGCGATCCCCTGGACGCGCTGGTAATGCTGCAGGACTTCGACCTGATGCCCGGCGTTCTGGTGGAATCCCGCCCCATCGGCGTGTTCAACATGGTTGATGACGGCGGCGGAGACGCCAAGGTTCTCTGCGTTCCCGTGGACCCGCGCTTCAACCACATCCAGGACCTCTCGGACGTCTCCGACTTCCTGCTCGACGAGATCAAGCACTTCTTCACGAAGTACAAGGACCTCGAGCCGGGCAAGTGGGTTGAAGCCGCTGACTGGGCCGGCCGCGAAGACGCCGAAGCCGAGGTCAGGGCCTCCCTGGAGCGCTTCAAGGCACACGGCGAAGGCCACGAAGAGGACGAGGCCCAGGGCCGCGACGTCGACGCCAACCCCGTCAACAACTAGTTCTTCCTACCGGCCCTGCCGGTACGACGGCGGCTGCACCCTTCGCGGGGGTGGCCGCCGTCGGCGTTTAACCCGGCAATGTCAGTTGCCGCGTGCCTTGCGCCGTGCCCAGGCGCGCAGGTCTCCCGCGTGGGTCCTGGCCGGGACAACCGCCACCAGTACGGCTGCCGCAAGGACAATCCAGCTGGACGTCAGCCATGCCGCCCACGCGCCCAGGAGGACAACGCCCGCTCCGAACAGCAGGCGAAGCAGCGGGCGGCGATCCGGGCTGGGCGCTTGGTCTTGGCTGGTCATGCGCCCGACTCTACCGCTAGGGCGCGCCACAACCGGATTCGGTTGTTTTCCCCGGAAATCTGACATGCTGATGCCATGCATTTTGTGCTGACCATCAACCAGCGGGACTCCCGCGAGGTCGGGGACCTGGTTCCGGGCCTGATCCGCTCCCTTCGGCATCTGCCTGCTGCCGTTCCCTTCCAGCGCACCGTCGGCGACGAAGCCCAGGGGGTGCTGACGGATGCAGCCACCGCGGTGGAAGCCGCGCTGACAGCGGTCCGGCAGCGCCGCTGGCATGTAGGGGTGGGTGTCGGCGAGCTCCAGGTTCCCCTGCCCGAGGATCTGATGGACGCACGGGGCTTCGGACTGGTCTACTCGCGGCGTGCCGTGGAGCGTGCCCAGCGCGCCGGCGACCGTGTGCCGCTGGCGGTGGAGGGGCCGGATGCGGAGCTGGCGGCGGAGGCGGAAGCCGTGCTGCGCCTGCTGGGCCTGATTGTGGCCGCCCGGTCCGAGGCCGAGTGGAAGGTGCTGGACCTCATGACCCCGGGAGCGCGCGGGCAGCAGAAATTCGTAGCCCAGGAGCTGGGGATCACCGCGCAGGCCGTGAGCAAGGCGGTGGTCCGGTCCCACTGGAGTGAAGAATGGGCCACCCGTCCGGCCGCCGCGCGGCTGCTGGGACTGGTCTACGGCCCGGCGTCGCTTCCGCCGGCCGCGCTCCCCTACCGGGCGTGAGCTAGGACTCGTCCAGCACGCTGGACAGCACGCTCGCCGCACCGTCCTCGTAGACCGTGCCGGTGACCTCGGAGGCTGCTGCCAGGACCTCGTCCGGCGCCTGCCCCATGGCCACTCCGCGGGCGGCCCAGTCCAGCATCTCAATGTCGTTGCGGCCGTCGCCCAGGGCAATGGTCAGCGTCGGATCGACCTCCAGCCGGCGGCGGACCAGTTCCAGCGCGCTGGCCTTGGTGACACCGGACGCGGCGATATCCAGCCAGGCAGTCCAGCCCACCGAGTACGTCACGCCGTGCAGGCCGATCGCCTCCACCGCTTCGCCGAATTCCTCCGCGGTGCTGTCGGTGCTGAAGACCACCACGCGTACGGCCTGTGCCTCCAGCATCGATTCGAAGTCCACGGCGAGGGCTTCGGCGCCGAAGCTGGCGTCCTGGAATCGCTCGGTGGACAGGAAGCGCCCTTCAGCGTCCTCCAGGGCGAACTTTGCAGTTGGAAGCTTCGCCCGCAGCGCGGCCAGTGCCGGTTTCGGGTCGAAGACCACACGGTCCATTACTTCGTAGCCGTCTTCGAGGGAGGGGTCCAGGCGCAGGGTCACGGCACCGTTGGAGCACACGCAGTATCCCCGGGTCAGGCCCAGGAGTTCGAGGATGGGCAACGCGGCCCCGTAAGACCTGCCGGTGGCCACCACCAGGTGGTGCCCTGCCGCCAGGGCCTTTCGTGCGGCCCCGCGCACGCCCGGGGACATGTGCCCGTCGTGGTCCACGAGGGTTCCGTCTACGTCGAGGGCCACCAGGTGCCGCTTGTCAGGGGTTCGCTGGTCTTCGATGCCAGCGGTACTCAAAGTTGTCATCGTTTTATCTAAGCAGATGGGTAAGGAAGGCGGCTAGGACAGCCGACACAGGACGTACCGCCGGACGGCGGTTGCGTGCCTGGGCAAAAGACGGCGGGACCGAAGGGCAGTGCCCATCGGTCCCGCCGGCTTGGGAAGGAGCTAGAGGACCGGAAGGACTTCCAGGCCGCCCAGGTACGGCTGAAGCGCAGCCGGGACATTAACCGAGCCGTCCGGGTTCTGGTGGTGTTCCAGGATGGCGACGATCCATCGGGTGGTGGCCAGCGTTCCGTTCAGGGTGGCGACCGCGCGGGTGCCCTTGCCCTCGGCCTGGCGTTCGCGGATGTTCAGGCGCCGGGCCTGGAAGGTGGTGCAGTTGGAGGTGGACGTCAGCTCGCGGTAGGCATTCTGGGTGGGAACCCAGGCCTCGCAGTCGAACTTCCGCGCCGCCGACATGCCCAGATCGCCGGCCGCCGTGTCGATGACCCGGTAGGGCAGTTCGACCTTGGCCAGCATTTCCTCTTCCCACGCCAGCAGCCGGCGGTGCTCTTCCGCCGCGTCCTCCGGCCGGGTGTAGACAAACATTTCCACCTTGTTGAACTGGTGGACGCGGATGATGCCGCGGGTGTCCTTGCCGTGCGAACCGGCTTCGCGGCGGTAGCAGGAGGACCAGCCGGCGTAGCGGACCGGTCCGCCGTCCAGCTCAAGGATTTCGTCGGCGTGGTAGCCGGCCAGCGGCACCTCTGACGTGCCCACCAGGTACAGGTCGTCTTCGGCCAGGCGGTAGATCTCGGCGTCGTGCGCCACGTCGAAACCGGTGCCCTGCATCGTCTCGGGGCGGACCAGGGTGGGGGTGATCATCGGGACGAATCCGGCCTTCACCGCCTGGTCCATGGCCATGTTCAGCAGTGCCAGTTCCAGGCGGGCACCGACGCCGCGCAGGAAGTAGAAACGGGAGCCGGAGACCTTGGCGCCGCGTTCCATGTCGATGGCGCCGAGCAGCTCGCCGATTTCCAGGTGGTCGCGGGGCTTGAAGCCCTCGGCCTCAAAGTCGCGGGGGTTGCCGACGGTCTTGAGGACCTCGAAATCGTCCTCGCCTCCGGTGGGAACGCCGTCGGACACCAGGTTGGGGATCCGGCGCAGCAGCGCATCGGACTCCGCCTGGATGGCGTCGGCTTCGGCGCCGGCGGCCTTCACCGCGGCAGCCAGTTCCTTCACCTCGGCCAAGAGGGCCTGCTTCTCTTCGCCCTTCGCGGCGGCGACGCGCTTGCCGAAGGCGTTCTGCTCGGCACGCAGGGTCTCGTAGCGGGTCCGGGCGTCGCGGCGGGAAGCGTCAGCGGAAATGATCGCGTCCACAAGGCTCTCGTCGGCCAGCCGGGCGCGCTGCGAGGCTCGGAATTTTTCGGGGTTTTCGCGGAGCTCATTTACATCGATC
This sequence comes from Arthrobacter sp. zg-Y844, assembly GCF_024385465.1. Lineage (GTDB taxonomy): Bacteria > Actinomycetota > Actinomycetes > Actinomycetales > Micrococcaceae > Arthrobacter_B. The sequence continues at coordinate 1,260,557 of NZ_JANFLS010000001.1, read as the reverse complement.
ACGTCTCAAGAGTACCCAAAACCCGCCCGGCCTTGGCTTTGCGGGGCGGCGGCTATTCTGGGAGGCATCATGCCCGTTGAAATTACCCTCCTCCTTGTCCTCATCGCCGCCCTGTTGGCCTCCGCCGCAACCTGGGCCATTGCCGGCACCCGAAGCAGGAGGCAGGCGGCAGCGGACGCGGCGGTGTTCGCCCCGCGCGGAGCGGCCCACCAGCGGGTGGCGATGGTCGTCAACCCGATCAAGGCGCTTGCTGCAGACGCCGAGAAGCTGCTGAGGGCTTCCTGCGAGCTGGCGGGCTGGGATCCGCCGCTGATCCTGGAAACCACCGTGGACAGCCCGGGCTATCTCCAGGCGCTGCAGGCGCTGGAGTCCGGGGCCGACGTCGTCCTCGCCGCGGGCGGCGACGGCACCATCCGCGAAGTCTCCCGCGCGGTGGCGCATTCCGGTGCAGCGTTGGGCCTGATCCCGCTGGGCACCGGCAACCTGCTGGCACGGAACCTGGATATCTCGGTGGCGGACCTGGCGGGAAACATCCGTAACGCCCTGCACGGGGACGTGCGGCGGATCGACATGGCGGACATTGTGCTCGAAGATGCCTCCACCGGCGGGCGTTCCCACAACGCGTTCCTGGTGATGGGCGGGATCGGCCTGGATGCCCAGGTGATCGCCGCTACCCGGGATGAACTCAAGAAGCGGGTGGGCTGGCTGGCCTACAGCGAAGCCGGCGTCCGGCTGCTGCCGGGGAGGCGCACGCGGATGACCGTCAGCCTGGACGACGGTCCGGCGCAGTCACAGAACGTGCACAGCGTGCTGGTGGCCAATACCGGACGCCTGCCCGCCGGCATCGATTTCATTCCCGACGCCGTGGTGGATGACGGACTGCTGGACGTCGTCATCATCAGCCCGCGCAGCGTCCTGGGCTGGGCCTGGGTGGCAGGCAAAGTGATGACGCGCTACCCCAAGGACCTGCCGGTGATCCGCCACCACCGGGTCCGGAAAGTCACGGTGACCGTCGCGGAACCCACGCAGACCCAGCTCGACGGCGACCTGACCGGTCCGGCCACCACCATCGCGGTGGAGGTGGATGCCGGCGCCCTGCTGGTCCGGGTGCCGCCCTCGCCCGTCCTGCCGCCGGAGGCATAAAAACGGCGCCGCACCGGTGGGTGCAGCGCCGTTTCGGGGGAAGGCGTTACTTGCCGTCCTGGGTGCCCTCGGAGTCGGTGTAACCGCCTTCGCGGCCCTTGTCCGTCCTGGCACCGTCTTTGTCGGTGTACTCGCCTTCGTCCTCGCTGGGGGAGGACTGCTCGCGGATCAGTGCCTCTTCCTCGGCAAAGCGGATGTCGTTGCCCTGGTCGCCGACATCGCCGCGGTAGTTATCGTCATTGGTGGAAACACCGCTGGGCTTCGGGTCCTTGAGCTGCTCTTGTTCGTTCGGGTACTCGCTCATGCCGGCACCTTCCTTCTTGGGGTGGTTGACCAGTGCGCCAATACTGCGCGCGCCTTCCATCAGCATACTTATTGCCGGTCCCGGCGGAAACCCGGTTAATTCTCGAGCATGTTCCGGGTTGCGGTCTCCGAGGCGGAGAACCCCGTCACGGGGATGACCTGGCCGTCGAAGAAACGGTCCACCACCCGGGGATCAATGTAGGACTTGCGGGCGATTGCCGGGGTGTTGCCCAGGTGCTCCGCCACGTCGCGTGCAGTTGCTGCCACGGCCTTCCGCTTCGCCCGGTTGGTAGCGGCTGCCGGCGCCATCCGGGCCAGGGACATGGCCGCCACCACCGTGGCCTGCCAGGTGCGGAAGTCCTTGGCGCTGAATTCTCCGCCCGTGACCTCCCTCAGGAAGGCATTGAGCTGGGCGGCATCGACGCTGTGCCAGGCGCCGTCCGCGCCGAGGTAGGCCAGGGCCGTGTCCGCGTCCGGGCGGCGGAGCATCGGTTCGAGGGCCGCCGCGAGGTCGGCGTCCTTGATGGAGGTGTGCCACTCCTGGCCGCTCTTGCCGGGGAAGTCGAAACGCACTTCGGTTCCGTCCAGCCGCACGTGCTCGATCCGCAGGGTGGTGGTGCCGTAGGACCCGTTGGCGTCCGCGTACCGGGTGCCGCCCACGCGCAGCGCGCCGGCGTCGACAATCCGCAGGGCTGCGGCCAGGGCGCGTTCCGAGCCGCAGCCTTCGGCGCGCAGGTGCTTGGTGATCAGGCGGCGGGCCGCCGGAAGGGACTGGGCGAACGCGAGGGCGCGGTCGAATTTTTCCCGGTCCTTCATTTCACGCCACTGCGGGTGGTACATGTACTGCTTACGTCCGGCGGCGTCGGTTCCCGTCGCCTGGATGTGGCCGTTGGCGTACGGGCTGATCCAGACATCCGTCCAGGCCGGCGGAATGGCCAGCGAGCGGATCCGCGCCACGACCGTGCGGTCGGTGATGACGTTTCCGCGGACATCCCGGTAACTGAATCCCTTGCCCCAGCGCCGGCGGGAGTAGCCGGGATGTTCGCAGTTGCTTCGCCGCAGTCGGCCCATGGTGCGTCCCTTTCACCCGCCGCGGAACGGTTCGGCCGCAGCTTCCAGCCCTAGTATCCGTTCAGCAGGGACTCGAACCAAATGTCAGCGGCCCGGAACGCCTCGTCGCTGGTGTGCCGGGGTATTTCCGACTCGCGGTGGTCCGCCCGCGGATAGGAGCCCAGGAAACGCAGTTCCGGGCTGATCCGGTGCAGGCCCTTCAATGCATCCGCCATCCGGGCATCCGCGACGTGGCCGTCGGCGTCGATGCTGAAGAAATAGTCACCGAGGAACATACCCGTGGGACGGGACTCGATCCGGCTCAGGTTCACCCCGCGGGTGGAGAACTGCTCGAGGATTTCCATCAGGGCACCCGGGTGGTCCTCCGGCAGGGGAACTACGAGGGTGGTCTTGTCGGAGCCGGTTGGTTCGGGGAGCAGGCCGGGCTGGCTGATCATCACGAATCGGGTGACGGCATCGCGGACATCGCCGATGTCCGCCGCCAGAACTTCCAGCCCCAGCCGCTGCGCCACCAGCGGTGCGCAGATCGCCGCGTCGAAGGACGGATCGGCTTCGCTCAGTCCTACTGCTGCCGCTGCCGTTGAGGAAGCGGGCAAGTATTCCGCTGCGGGAATATTTCCCGCAGCCCATTCCCGGCACTGCGCCCAGGCATGGGTGTGCGTGGAAACCGTGCGGATGTCCGCCAGGGCCACCCCCGGCCGCACCGCCAGGACAAAGGTGATGGGGACCAGGATTTCCCTCAGGATCCGCAGCGAGGCACCGGCGGACAGCGCATCGAGGGTGGCACTGACACCGCCCTCCACCGAGTTTTCAATCGGCACGACTGCAGCGGTGGCCTGCCCGGAGCGGACCATTTCCAGTGCGGAATTCACGCTGGGCGCCGGAATGCGGATGGCGTCCCGGGCGCCCGGAATGGTCAGCAGTGCAGCCTCCGTAAAGGTGCCCTCCGGACCGAGGTAGGCATAAACCACGGTTTCCCCCAGCGGACCGCGGTGATGCGGGGCGGTCTGGGTGTCGGCGGCATGCGTCATTTAACGGTCGGTTCCTGCCCGTTGTCGGAAACCATGGGCTTCCCCGCCTCGAGCCAGGCACCCATCCCGCCGTTGACGTTGACGGCGGAGTAGCCGTTGGCTTCCAGCCACTGGGTGGCCCGGGCACTGCGGCCGCCGGTGCGGCAGATGACGGCAAGGTCCTGGTCCGGGTCCAGATCGTCCAGGGCCTCGGGCAGCCGGTCGAGCGGGATGTGGAGGGCGCCGTCAACGTGGCCGGCCTCCCACTCGTAGTCTTCCCGTACGTCGAGGATCTTCGCGCCCTCGGGAATGGTGTCTACGGTTACGCTCTGCATCTCACTCATTGCTGCCCTCACTGTCGAACGGAAATGTCGCCCCGCACCACGGTTCCGGGCACGCCCGGGCCCGCCGTACGGTGCCGTTTTGTCCAGCCTATAGTGGGACGCGGTCCGAGAGAATAAACGCCCGGACGCCGCCCGCACCGAAAGGCTCGCAATGCCCGCTCCCCACGAGATGACCGCCGTCGAACTCCGGGATGCCCTGGCCTCCGGCGGGCTCGGCGCGGAGGAAGCCACGGACCACTACCTGCGGCGCATCGAAGAGCTCAACCCGGCATTGGGTGCCTTCCTCACGCCGACGCCGGAACTCGCCGTCGCCGAGGCGCGGGCCGCGGACGCACACCGTGCCCGGGGCGGCGAACTGGGCCTGCTGCACGGAATGCCGCTGGCGCACAAGGACCTCACCGATGTGGCCGGCGTGCGCACCACCATGGGCAGCACGGCCCTGGACCCGTGGACAGCCCGGGAGGACGCGGCCCTGCCGGCCGTCCTTCGCCGGGCCGGGGCGATCAGCCTCGGCAAGACCCAGGTCCCCGAATTCGGGCTCAGCAGCTACAGCGAAAACCGGGTGGGTCCGCCGGCGCGGAACCCGCGCGACCAGCGGCTCAGCCCCGGAGGATCCTCCGGCGGCAGCGCAGCCGCAGTCGCCGCCGGATTGATTCCCTTTGCGCCGGGCACCGACGGCGGCGGCTCGGTACGCATCCCTGCGGCGGCCACCGGACTGGTGGGCCTGAAGCCCAACCGCGGGCGGATCCCGGCCGGCTCAGGGCAGCAGGACCTGGGGCAGTTCGTGGTGGCCGGCCCGCTGGCCCGGAATGCAGCGGATGCGGCACTGCTGCTGGATGCGATGGTCGACGAACCCAATTACCGCGCCACCAGCGCGGCCCCCGCCGCCGGAACCTTCCTCGAGGCCGCACTGCGGGCCGAGGGCAGGTTCCGGATCGGGATCAGCACCCGTTCACCCTTCGAATCCGGATTGGAGATCCGGCTTGATCCCGAGGCGGTACAGGCGCTCGACGCCGGTATCGCGGCCCTGACCGGCGCCGGCCACGACCTGCTGGACACGGACCTGGTTTATGACGAACGGTATCCGGACGCGTTCCAGGTGGTGTGGACGGCCGGGCTGGCCACCGCCGTCCTGGCACCGGGCGGGGAAGAACGGCTGACCGACCTGGCCGCCGTCATGCGTCAGCGCGCCCTTCAGCGCAGTGCCGCGGACCTGGTGTCCGCCGTCGAGGTCCTCCGCGCCTTCGAGGCCGAGACCATCCGGCAGTACAGCGCCTACGACATGATCCTGACGCCTACCCTGGCAATGCCGCCGCGGCCCCTCGGCTGGTACGCCAGCGGCGACGCCGGCGCCGGTGACCGGGCGGACGAGGATTACGCGAGGCAATGCCGGTACTCCCCCTTCACCTCCATGGTGAATGTCTGCGGGCTTCCCGCGATTACCCTGCCGGTGCTGGATACCGCGGACGGACTGCCCATGGGGATCCAGCTGATCGGGCGGCCCGGTGCGGAAGCGGATCTGCTGGCCGTGGCGGCCCAACTGGGCTATTGACCTAGAAGAGCCCTGCCAGCAGCCGGTCTGATTCCCGCTGTCCCTCGACATCGAAGGCGCCGCCGGTAACGAGCAGCTCGTCCGCACCGGAGGAAGCCACCAGGTCCTCGAGCCTGCCGTGCACCTGTTCCGGTGTCCCGTAGACAGAGGTCTCGAGGGTGGCGCGGACCAGGTCCTGCTGCCGTCCGGACAGTTCGGCGGCGCGGTGAGCTGCCGACAGGGCGGGGAACACCCCCTTGGTCCGGGAATCGGCCAGGGCATGTGCCTCGGGCAGCAGCAGTTCCCGTGCCTCTTCTTCACTCCCGGCCGCGGCGATGTTGACTGCCGCCAGCACGTAGGGCCGGGGAAAACGGTCCGAGGGGCGGAAGGAGGAGCGGTACCGCTCCAGTGCACCTGTCTGCCCGGCACTGTTCTGCCGGAACAGCGCCGGGCCGCCCAGGACGACGCCGAGGCCGGCGCGTGCTGCTATGTCCACTCCCGCTCCGGTGGCAAGCACAAACACCGGGGTCCGGCCGCGGTCCTGCGGGCGGGCGGTGATCGGCGCGGTGCCGTCGAGATAAGCGAGCAGTTCCGCCAACTGCCCTTCGAATTCCTCCGCCTCGGCCGGTCCTGCCCGCAGTGCCTTCCGCACCGCCGGAGTGAAACCGAGGGAACGGCCCAGGCCAAGATCAATCCGGCCGGGATACAGGGCCTGCAGCGTCGCCGCCTGCTCGGCCACGACCAGCGGCTGGTGGTTCGGCAGCATCACGCCGCCGGAGCCGATCCGGATGCTGTTGGTGCGTGCCGCCAGGGCGGCCATCAGGACGGCGGGTGCCGAGCCGGCAATTCCGGCCACGGCATGGTGCTCGGCAACCCAAAAGCGCCTGTAGCCCAGCCGGTCTGCCGATTCGGCGCGTTCAAGCACTGCATTAAACGCCTCCGGCTCGGGAAACCCTTCGCGGGAGTTGGCACGGTCAAGGATCGAGACGGGAACGCTGAGGCTTGGCATACCCATGCCAACCCCCTGCCTGCTTAGGGAATTCCGTCGCAGACGTGCAAATCCGCGCGTCATGCAGGCAGGTATGCATGTAACGCTGGCAAAATCATCCTTTTTTCATGTGACCTTCGACATAGCTCACCGGGAAAGCTGCCTAGTCTCCGGCGGATTCTTTCAGTTCGGCCTGCTTGACCCCCGGGAGGGAGTGGGAATATTAACCTCGTGAGCCATACCCCCAGTACCTCAGGCGTACAAGAAGCGCGTAAAACCTTCTTCGGCCATCCCCGGATGTTGGCCAACCTCTTCAGCGTTGAGCTGTGGGAGCGATTCTCCTTCTACGGCATGCAGGGCATCCTGCTGTACTACATGTACTACAGCACCACCGACGGCGGCCTCGGCATCGACGAAGCCATTGCCGTCTCCCTGGTCGGCGCCTACGGCGGTGGCGTGTACCTTTCCACCATCGTCGGTGCCTGGCTCGCCGACCGCGTGTTCGGCTCGGAGCGGGTGCTGTTCTACTCCGCCGCGATCGTGGTCCTCGGCCACATTTCCCTGGCTGTGCTCCCCGGTTCCGTGGGACTGGCCGCCGGCCTGATCCTGATTGCCCTGGGTTCCGGCGGCGTCAAGGCCAACGCGACCTCCCTGGTGGGCACCCTGTACGAGGAGAAGGACGAACGACGCGACGCCGGTTTCTCCCTCTTCTACATGGGCATCAACCTCGGCGCCCTCGTCGGCCCGCTCCTGACCGGCCTCCTCCAGGTCCGCCTTGGCTTCCACTACGGCTTCGGCCTGGCCGCTATCGGCATGGCCATCGGCCTGGTCCAGTACGGCATGACCCGCAAGTACCTGCCCAAGGCAGCCCACGAGGTCACCAACCCGCTGCCGCGCAAGAAGTACCTCCCCATGGGCATCGTCGTTGCCGCAGTCGTGGTCATCGTCGCCCTGGCCGCCGCCTTCGGCCTGCTCAAGGCGGAGAACCTGGCAGTGGTCATGGCCACGGTCGCCATCCTGGCCTCCATCGCGTACTTCATCATCATCCTGCGCAGTCCGAAGGTGGACAGGCTAGAACGCCGGCGTGTTTACTCCTTCATGCCGCTGTTCATCGCCAGTGCCGCTTTCTGGGCGCTGTTCCAGCAGCAGTTCACCGTGGTGGCCCTGTACGCCGACACCTCCCTGGACCGGCACATCTTCGGGTGGGAAATGCCGCCGAGCTGGGTCCAGTCGATCAACCCGATCTTCATCATCATCTTCGCTGCAGTGTTTGCCGCCGTCTGGACCAAGCTGGGCGACCGCCAGCCGTCCTCACCGCTGAAGTTCGCCCTGGGCCTGGCAGTGATGGGCCTGGCGTTCCTGGCCTTCATTCCGTTCTCCGGCGGCGGCGCCAACAGCACCCCGCTGCTGGCGATCGTCGGCATCCTGCTCCTGTTCACGTTCGCGGAGCTGTTCATCTCCCCGATTGGCCTGTCCGTGGCAACCAAGCTGGCTCCGGAAATCTTCCGGACCCAGATGGTGGCCCTGTTCTTCCTGTCCGTCTCCCTGGGCACCACCCTGGCAGGCTGGCTGGCACAGTTCTACGATCCCGCAACTGAGGTCAGCTACTTCACCTTCAGCGGCGTCACCGCAATCATCCTGGGCATCGCCCTGGCTGTCGCGACACCGTCGATCAAGAAGCTCATGGGCGGCGTGCGCTAGCAGGCAGGCACCAAGCGTTTCACTAAGGACGGCGGCACCGGAACTTTCCGGTGCCGCCGTCCTTTTTGCCGTCCCGTCACATGCTTGGCTGCATCCCTGCGGCGTGGTTAGGATGGGTCCCAGCTTCAGGAGACACGGCCGCCAAGCTCCGACTTGGCCGTGCACCAACCCCATGCTTCACGGGTGGTTCGGATGACGAAGCGGCCTGCACCGCCCCTTGGGCATCCGGTGCGGGCAAGAGCACCGATTCCTTAAGGATCACTGCCATGCGCAAAAGCACTGACCGTATTTTGACCACGCACGCCGGTTCGCTCCCCCGGACCCCTGAACTGATTGCCGCGAACGCGGCCCGGGAAACCGACCCCGCGGATACGGAAGGCTACGCCGAACTGCTGCAGGCCGCCGTCGCCGACCTCGTGCGCCGCCAGCGCCAGGCGGGTATCGATATCCCCAACGACGGCGAATACGGGCATGCGATGTCCGCGGACGTCGACTACGGGGCCTGGTGGTCCTACTCGTTTGCCCGGCTTGGCGGCCTGAGCGTTGCCGAGACGGGGATCTGGAACATGGAACCGCACCGCTCCGAGCCCGGAAACGTTGTCCTCACCAGTTTCGGGGACCGCCGCGACCGGCAGCGCTTCGCCGATGCCTACACCGACCCAACCTCCGGCATCACCACCGGGGCGCAGAAGGTCTTTCCCAAGGTCACGGGTCCCGTGGAATACACGGGGTACGACGCCGTGGCCGGCGACATTGCCAACCTCAAGTCCGGTCTGGCCGAGGCAGGTTTGTCCGAGGGTTTCCTCGCCTCACTCTCCCCCGGCTCCTGTTCGCGGATTGCCAACGAGTACTACGCGACGGAGGAGGAGTTCATCTACGCCTGCGCGGATGCCATGCGGGAGGAATACCTTGCCATCGTGGACGCCGGGCTGATCGTCCAGATCGATGATCCGTCCATTGCCGAGAACTGGGACCAGATCAACCCCGAGCCTTCGGTGGCCGACTACCTCAAGTTCACGCAGATCCGCGTCGAGGCCCTGAACTATGCCCTGCGCGGCCTGCCCGAGGAACAGGTCCGATTCCACCTGTGCTGGGGTTCCTGGCACGGGCCGCACACTACGGACATCGAGTTCCGCCACCTGGTGGACACCCTGCTGCAGATTAACGCCGGCGGCTACAGCTTCGAGGCAGGCAACGTCCGGCATGAGCACGAATGGCGGGTCTGGGAGGATACCAAGCTGCCGGAGGGGAAGGTCCTCATTCCCGGCGTGGTCTCCCATGCCACCAACGTGGTGGAACATCCGGAACTGGTGGCGGACCGGATTGAACGGTTCGCCCGGCTGGTGGGGCGCGAGAACGTCATTGCGTCCACCGACTGCGGGCTGGGCGGCCGGGTGCATCCGCAGATCGCGGCGGCCAAGCTGGAGACGCTCGGAGAAGGTGCCCGGCTGGCCAGCGCCCGGCTCTGGTAGGCGGGCCACCGACCTGCGTGAGGGTGCGGCGGGCGGGACCGGCGTCCCGCCTCACCCGTGCCCGGGGCCTTAGCCGTCCAGTCCGGCGCTGACCAGCGCCAGCATGCCGCTTGCTGCCGCCAGGGCACCCAGTGCACAGACGGAATTGAACGCCTCCGCTCCGGCCTGCCGCCGGTCCCGCCCGAAGAGGATCCCCGCCGCGGCCCAGGCGGCCGCGAAGGCCAACGCCGGCATCGGTCCGCTGGCAAAACCCGCGGCGGTTTCCGCCCAGGCCGGCAGTGCGAACGCCGAGCGCTGCGTCCAGAAAAACCAGAACACCGGTGCGGCGCACAGGTAGAGCACGTTGAAGAAAACCATCATGGCCCGGGCGCCGCGGCGCAGGCCGCCGTGCGGCAGTGCGCCCTGCGGCGGCACGGAACTACTCGACGTGGCCATCAGCTTCCTTCCCCCGCCGCACCCGCGGCTTCGGCTAGAAGCATACGGGTGCCCCTGCGTTTCTACGTGCACGGCGTGTCTGCCGCCGACTGCGTTTCTTTGGCATGCTTAGGGGTATGTCTAATCGTGCCGGCCAACGCGCCGAACCTTCCGACCTTGTAGATCTCACCGCACTCTTGGACGCCTATTACGACGTCGTACCGGATCCGTCCAACGTTGCCCAGCGCGTGGCCTTCGGCACCTCCGGGCACCGCGGTTCCTCCCTCAACGGCGCCTTCAATGAGCAGCACATCGCGGCCATCACCCAGGCCATCGTGGAATACCGCACCTCGGCGGGCATCACCGGGCCGCTGTTCATGGGCAAGGACACGCATGCCCTGTCCGAACCGGCGCAGAACACCGCCTTGGAAGTGCTGGCCGCCAACGGCGTCAATGTGCAGATCGACGCACGCAACGGATTCACCCCCACCCCGGCCGTGAGCCATGCCATCCTGGTGCACAATTCCACGCGCACGGACCAGGCTGACGGCATTGTGGTCACCCCGTCGCACAATCCTCCGGCGGACGGCGGCTTCAAGTACAACCCGCCCACGGGCGGACCCGCCGGATCGGACATCACCAACTGGATTGCCGACCGCGCCAACCAGCTGCTGGAGAACGGCCTGGACGGGGTCCGGCGCATCCCGCTGGGCGAAGCACGCCTGGCCGATTCGGTGGGCACCTATGACTTCCTGGCGCATTACGTGGAAGACCTGCCCGCGGTGCTGAACCTGGATGCCATCCGGAGCGCCGGCCTCCACATCGGCGCCGATCCCCTCGGCGGCGCCTCGGTGGACTACTGGGGCGCCATCGCGGAACGGCACTCACTGAACCTCACCGTGGTCAATCCCAACGTGGACCCGCAGTGGGCCTTCATGACCCTGGACTGGGACGAGAAGATCCGCATGGACTGCTCCTCGCCGTTCGCCATGGCGTCGCTGATTTCCCGGGCCGGGGATTACGACATTGCCACGGGCAACGACGCCGACGCCGACCGGCACGGCATTGTCACCCCGGATGCGGGACTGATGAACCCGAACCACTTCCTGGCAACCGCGATTGACTACCTGTACCGCAACCGCTCCGGCTGGAGCGCAGACGCCATGGTGGGCAAGACCCTGGTCTCCTCCTCCATGATCGACCGCGTTACCGCAGACCTGGGGCGGGTCCTCATGGAGGTACCGGTGGGCTTCAAGTGGTTCGTGCCGGGCCTGCTCTCCGGCGAAACCGCGTTCGGCGGCGAGGAATCCGCCGGTGCGTCCTTCCTCCGGCTCGACGGAAGCCCCTGGAGCACTGACAAGGACGGCATCCTGCTGGCCCTGCTGGCCTCGGAAATGACGGCCGTCACCGGCAAGACCCCGTCCCAGCGGTACCGCGAACTGACCAACCAGTTCGGCGATCCCGAATATGCGCGCGTGGACGCACCCGCCACCCGCGAGCAGAAGGCCGCGCTGGCCAAGCTCTCGCCGTCGGACGTTACCGCCACCACCCTGGCCGGTGAGGAAATCACCGCGCGCCTGACCGAGGCACCTGGCAACGGCGCGCCCATCGGCGGCCTGAAGGTGACCACGGAAAACGCGTGGTTCGCCGCGCGCCCCTCGGGCACGGAAGACGTCTACAAGATCTACGCCGAGTCCTTCAAGGGCGAGGAACACCTGCACCAGGTCCAGGCCGAGGCCAAGGCCATCGTGGACGGCGTGATTTCCTAGCTTCCGCCGTAAACGGGCCGTAAAAAACAGAAGGGGTGCACCTGCCGGTGCACCCCTTCTTCCCGTTCTGCAGCCGGTTACAGCAGCCGGCGCAGGAGCCGCTTCTTCAGCCCCGTGTAGGGCGGGTACGCGAACCGGAGGGTGTCCAGCAGCGTGCCCTTGGTGAAGACCGGCCGCAGCTGGCTGAACGTGTCGAAGGTGTATTTCCCGTGGTACGCGCCGGTGCCGCTGGCACCTGCACCGCCGAAGGGCAGGCCGGGTACGGCCAACTGGACGGTGCTGGCGTTGTGGTTGATGCTGCCGGCCCGGACCCCCTCCTCGAACGTCTTCCGTGCCGCCGCAGAGTTGCTGTACAAATAGGCGGCCAGCGGAACCGGACGGGAATTAATGAATTTCATTGCCTCCGCCAGGTCCCGGACCTCGATGATCGGCAGGACGGGGCCGAAGATTTCCTCCTGCATCACGGGTGAATCCGGGGCCACGTCGGTGAGGATGGTCGGTTCCAGGTACAGGCTTCCGCGGTCGCTGCGCCCGCCGGCCAGGACCGTGCCGCTGTCCAGCAGCCCGACCAGCCGTTCCCAGTGCTGTTCGTTGACAATCCGGCCCAGGTCCTTGCTCCGGGACGGATCCTTGCCGAACTGCTCCGCGACCGCCCGCACCAGGTGCTTCTTCAGCGCAGGTGCCGCCTCTTTCGTCACGAGGACATAGTCCGGGGCCACGCAGGTCTGGCCGGCGTTAAGCAGTTTCCCGAAGACCAGGCGGCGCGCGACGGCGGCCCAGTTGCCGTCCAGCACCACGGCCGGAGATTTCCCGCCCAGCTCCAGGGTGACCGGGGTCAGGTGTTCGGCGGCGGCCTGCAGGACAATCCTGCCCACGCGCTCCCCGCCCGTGAAGAAGATCGAGTCGAACCGTTCCTTCAGCAGGGCGGTGCTGGCTTCCTGCCCGCCCTCGACCACGGCGACGGCTTCCGGGTCCACATAGCGCGGCAGCAGCTCCGCCAGCACGGCCGACGTCGCCGGGGCCAGTTCGCTGGGTTTGAGGACTGCCGCGTTGCCGGCGGCGAGGGCACCGACCAGCGGCGCCAGGACCAGCTGCACGGGATAGTTCCAGGGACCGATGATCAGCACCACGCCCAGCGGCCGTGGTTCGGTCCGGGCCGACGCCGGCTGCAGGCCCAGGGGGACGGAAACCCGCCGGCTGCGGGCCCAGTTCTCCAGATGCTTCAGTGCGTGTTCGGCCTCCGCCCGCACCAGGGAAAGTTCGGTGACGTAGCTTTCGAGCGGATTCTTGCCCAGGTCCGCTGCCAGGGCGTCCGCCAGCTCCTGTTCCCGCTCGTGGAACAGCCGGACCAGGCCTTCGAGCTGCTGCCGGCGCCAGGCGAGCGGCCGGGTGCGGCCGGAGTCATAGGTTTCCCGCACCTTGGCCAGCACCGAGGGAACTGCTGCGGGGGAACCAGCGGGGTCGGTGGCGGAATCGCGGATGGATTCAGAGAACGCGGAGACCATCTCGCTCATGCCTGGGTGCTTTCCTTGAGGGACGTTTCGTCAGCGGGAGCCGCCGGTTTCCGGCCGGTGAAGTGGTCCATGGACTGGTAGACCTTGAAGACGCGGCCGGCAACCACGTCCCAGGCCGGTTGGGGCAGCACATTGCGCAGGGCGCTGCCCAGGGCCACCGTCCAGGGCAGCTGGATCCGTGCCTTGCCGGCAAGGAGCGCCTCCCACGCCTTGTCCACCACGTATTCCGGTTCCATCAGCGGAGTCATCAGCGGCCCCCTGGCCCCTTCGAACATGCCGGTCTTGATGTAACTGGGGATCAGGGTGGTTACTGCAACGTGGCCGTTGCCGGATTCGGTGAGTTCCAGGCGCATCGAGTCGCTCCAACCGATGACTGCCCATTTCGAAGCCGTGTAGACACTCATTTTCGGAACGGACAGTGTGCCGGAGGCGGAGGCTACGTTCAGGATGCGGGCCGGGGTGCGCCGCTCGATCATGCCGGGCAGGAACGCGCGGGTCACCTGCATGGGGGCGAGGGTGTTGACCTGCATAACGGCGTCGATATCCGCTTCCGGCTCGTGTTCCCAGAAGTACTTGCCGCGCACAATCCCGGCGTTGTTGACCAGGATGTCCGGTACGCCTACCTCCCGGATGACCTGGTCGGCCGTGGCCGTGATGTCCGGCAGGGAGGCAACGTCCACCGCGTAGGGGTGGATTGCCGACGCGCCCAGTTCCCGCAGCTGCGCGGCGGTGACCTCCAGGGCCTCGGCGTTGAGGTCCCACAGCACCACTGCTGCCGCGCCGTCATGCACGGCCCGCTCGGCGTAGAGCCGGCCCATGCCCATGGCTGCGCCGGTGATGAGAACTACGCGTCCTGCAACTGAAATGCCCATGCTGCTCCATCGTCCAATCGGTTTGTGATCAAGGTCCCGCCCTGCACCTTGCATTCTTCCTATGCAACGTAGCATCCCGGTTCGCCGGGACGGCTAGAATTTGGCCTAGACACCCCCTTTCTCCGGAAGGCACCACCATGAGCAGATTCGGTATGGACTGGACCCTCCACGGAGACGGCAAAACCATCCGGCCGGGCAGCTACGTTGCTCCCGAGGAACGCCTGAGCTGGCCGCGGACCATCAGCATCGGCTCCCAGCACGTGGTGGCCATGTTCGGCGCCACCTTCCTGGTGCCGCTCCTGACCGGCTTTCCGCCGGCCACCACCCTGCTGTTCTCCGGCATCGGAACCATCCTGTTCCTGATCATCACCGCCGGACGGGTCCCCAGCTATCTGGGCTCCAGTTTTGCCTTCATTGCTCCGATCGGAGCTGCCACCAACCAGCACGGTCCCGGCGGAGCCCTGGGCGGCATCATCATGGCGGGCTTTGCCCTGTTCCTGGTCGGACTCGCCGCGCAGCTTGCCGGCACCCGCTGGATCCAGGTCCTGATGCCGCCGGTGGTCACCGGCACCATAGTGGCCCTGATCGGCCTCAACCTGGCCGGTTCGGCGCGGGACAACTTCGAGCGAGGGCCGCTCACGGCCACCGTCACCGTGGTGGTAATCCTGCTGACCACGGTCCTGTTCAAGGGATTCCTGGGCCGGCTGTCGATCCTGGTTGGCGTGGTGGCCGGCTACGTCACGGCCATGCTGCAGGGCGAGGTGGATTTCCAGGCCATCGGCGATGCCGCCTGGATCGGGCTGCCCGAATTCACCGCCCCCACCTTCCACTTCTCGGTTATCGGCCTTTTTGTTCCGGTGGTCCTGGTACTGGTGGCCGAAAACATTGGACACGTGAAATCCGTGGCCGCCATGACCGGCCGCGACCTTGACCCGTACGCGGGCCGGGCACTGATGGCCGACGGCCTGGCCACCATGCTGGCCGGTTCCGGCGGCGGTTCCGCCACCACCACCTACGCAGAGAACATCGGCGTGATGGCGGCCTCCCGCGTGTACTCCACGGCGGCGTACTGGGTGGCCGGCATCGTGGCCATCCTGCTCAGCCTGTTCCCGAAATTCGGGGCCATGATCGCCACGGTGCCCGGCGGTGTGCTGGGCGGTGCCGGCGTCGTCCTCTACGGCATGATCGGCATCCTCGGCGTGCGTATCTGGGTGGACAACCGGGTCAACTTCTCCAACCCGATCAACCTTTCCACCGCCGGCCTGGGCCTGATCATTGCGATCGCGAACTTCACCTGGATAGTGGCAGGGCTGGAATTCGGCGGCATTGCCCTCGGCACCGGCGCCACCCTGATTGCCTACCACGGCATGCAGGCGATCGCCCGCTGGCGGGGGACGGATCCGGACGAGCCGCAGGAGGACGCGGGAGCCAGGCCCAGCCGGCTCGGCTAGGCCGCCGGCCGGCCCCGGATCAGGCTCCTTCCAGTGCCTGGCGCGTAGCCCACGCCACGTACTTTGCCGCCTGCTCCATGGCATCCTGCGGCCGCTGGACCACATCCAGCAGGCTGACGGCCGCAACAATTCCGTACTCCTGCAACTGGTCCGGGGTCAGGGTGATCCGGCCGGCCACGGCCACCACGGGAATGCCGGCATCCCGGGCCCGGGCCGCCACTTCCAGGGGCGCCTTGCCGTAGCGGGACTGTTCATCCAGCGAGCCTTCGCCGGTGAGCACCAGGTCGCAGCGTGTGAGTGCCAGGTCCAGCCCGGTGAACGCGCTGAGCAGTTCGAACCCGGGATTCAGCGACGCCTCGGTGAACGCCAGGAACCCGGACGGGAAGCCGCCCGCCGCACCGGCGCCGGGAATGTCGACGTCGACGCCGGTCGTGAACTTCAGCAGTCCGGCCCAGTTACCCAGGGCATCCTCGAGGACCGCCTGCGCTGCGGAGTCGGCACCCTTCTGGCCGCTGAACACGGCCACCGTACCTTCCGGGCCGAGCAGCGGGTTGGTTACGTCGGCGGCGATCTTCAAGTCCACGCCGGCCAGCCGGGGGTCCAGGCCGGCGGCGTCCAGGGACACGGCCCGCGCCAGGGCCGCTCCCCCGGGCGGCACCGGCGCACCGGCGTCGTCAAGGATCTTCAGGCCCAGGGCCGTCAAGGCGCCGGAGCCTCCGTCCGTCATGGCGGAGCCGCCGATTCCCAGGATGATGGTGCGCGCACCTGCATCCAGTGCCTCCATGATCAGCTGCCCGCTGCCATAGCTGGTGGCCGCTAGTGCGGTCTCGGGGGTGGGGTCCAGCAGGGTCAATCCGCTGGCCCGCGCGGTTTCGATCAGGGCAGTATCTCCGGTGAGTGCCCAGACAGCGGTGATTTCCCGTCCCAGCGGTCCACGGACCCTGGCGGTGCGGGCCTCGGCCCCTGCTATCAGGGCAGCGTCAAGGGTGCCCTCGCCGCCGTCCGCCACCGGCACAGCGGTGACCTCGGCATCCGGGTAGACCGCCAATACGCCTTCACCCATGGCTGCCGCGGCCTCCCCGGCGCTGAGTGATCCTTTGAATTTGTCCGGAGCAATAACTACACGCATGCCCTCATCCTGCCAGTAGGGACGGACAAGACCGTCCAAGTAGTCGTTATCGCCACTGCCCGCGGTCTTTGAGGACGTCCACGAGGATGTCCGAACGGTCCGTAACGATGCCGTCCACGCCGAGGTCCAACAGCCGGTTCATGGTGGGCGCGTCGTTCACGGTCCAGACGTGGACCTGGATTCCGGCGCGGTGGCAGCTGCGGACAAAACCCGGCGTGACCACGGGCACGGGGCCGAAGCGCAGCGGAACCTGGACGCACTGGAAACGGCCCAGCCGGGCGAGGAACGCGGCGGCGCCCAGCGGGCCGAGCAGAAGCAGCGCCGCGGTCAGGGCGCTTCCGGCGGAGCTGGCAGCCGGCCGGCCCAACCGGCGCAGGGCGCGAAGCCGGCGGACGTCGGAGAAGGATGCCACCAGGACCCGGTCATGGGCGGAGTGTTTTTCGATCAGGGCCGCGAGCAGTGCTGCCCCGGCGGCGTCCTTGACGTCTACATTGAGCCGCATCCGGGGCCACTCGGTCAGGAGTTCTTCGAAGGTGGGGATCCGTTCCGCCCCGCCCACCAGCACGTCGTCGAGTTCCTTTCGGGTGAGCTGGCTGATTTTGCCCACCACGCCGCCGGAAATGCGGTCCACGGTTTCGTCGTGGAAGGCCATCAGGATGCCGTCGCGGCTGGTGCGCACATCCGTTTCCAGGTAGCTCATCCCCAGGTCCGCGGCCGCGCGGAACGCCAAGAGCGTGTTTTCGTAGCCGTCGGGGGAAAAGCCGCGGTGCGCCAGCGCGATGGGTGCCGGCGATGATTCCGGGGGCGCCGTCGCCTGGTCGCGGGGGGCCCGGAAATATGGATAAGTTGCCAACACATTCGTACCTTACCAAGCGCCGGACTGTGCCCGGACGGGCCACGCCCGGCCGCACGCGCCTAGACTGGCAGCACCGCGACCGGCAGCAGTTTCTTTCGCCGGCTAGTTCCGTGGAGGTCAGTACCGTGCCTGACAAACGTCCCGTGGGGTCCCGCTTCGGAGCACGCTGGCCGCTCCGGCGCCTGCTGAGAAGTGCCGGCAGCGCTCCCGCCACCCTCACCTTTATTGCCTTGTTCTGGATCCTGGGGGCGTCCACATCCTCCCTCCGCAGCGGCCCGGAAGGGCCGTGGCTGGACTGGGCTGCCGCTTCCGTGAACACCGTGGCCGGTAATCCGGCACCCCTGCTTTTCTGCTGTTTTTGGGCGGGCGGCCCGGCCGGCTACCTCGGCGGCACCCTGTTGGCACTGCTGGCCGGGTTGCCCACCGAGCGACTGCTGGGAACCGGACGGTTCCTGCTGGCCGGGTTCGGCGGTCAAATCGCCGGACTGCTGCTGACCACCGGCTTCGCCTACCTGACCAGCGCCTCCATCGGCGACTGGTCCCGTGCCCTCGTCTCCGAGTCCTTCGTGGGTCCGGTGGCCTTCCTGGCTGCCGCGGGGGCTGCTGCCAGTGCCCGGCTCGGGACCCTGTGGCGACGCCGCCTGCGGGTTCCCCTGTTTGCGTTGCTGATACTGCTGGCACTCTATGGCGGAAGCTTCTCCACCCTGACGGTCCTGGGCGCGGCCGCGGCCGGCGCACTGGCCGGCCCCTATCTGGCGGGCCGCCGGCCGTCGATTCCGCGCAGGCTGGTCAGCAGCCGCCGGGAGGCGCGGGTGCTGGTGGCCCTGGCTGTACTGGCTTCCGCTGTCGGGCCGGTTATCAGCGCACTCAGCAGCCAGGCGGTGGGACCGCTTTCGGTGCTGCAGTATCTCTTTACGGACGTGGAGGTGAGGACCCCGGCCGAGCTGGCCCAGGTGTGCGGTGAAGCAGCGGATTCGGCGCAGTGCATCGCGGCGCGGATCCAACTGCGTGCCGGTCCGGCGGCGTTCTTCCTGGCCATCCTGCCCCTGGTGCTGCTGGCTGTTTTTTCCGACGGCCTGCGGCGCGGGCGCCGGTTCGCGTGGGCCGCCGCGCTGCTGCTGCAGGGCGCCATGACAGTTCTGGCCGCGGTACGGATCGGCCGGCTTTTGGCCGGGAATGAACCGGGCACCCTGGCTCCCGGCACCGGAAATGCGGTTGCACTGGTGCTGCCCATGGCCGTTCCGCTGGCGGTGCTGGTGCTGCTGATCCTCGCCCGCGGGCTCTTCTCCGTAACCGCTCCTGCCGGAACCTACCGGCGGTTAGCGGGCACTTCCGCCCTGGCGGCGGTTTTGCTCGCCGCGCTTTACCTGGGTGCCGGTCTGTTAAACCGGAACGGTTTCTCGCCGGCCGCGACGCCGGCGCTGCTCGCCGCGGATCTCCCCGGACGTTTCCTCCCGGTCCTCGAAGTGACCAGCCGGGCTCCGGGCATTGTGCCGGAGAGCCTGCCGGCGGTCCTGCTGTACGAAGGAGTAGGGGTGGCCTTCTGGGTTCTGGTGTGTGTGCTGCTGCTGCGCTCCTTCCTGGTTCCGCCCTACAGTCCGGCGACCGCTGATGCGGACCGCGCCCGTGTGCTGCTTCGGACCCACGGCGGCAGCACCATGGCCTGGATGACGCTCTGGGCGGGCAACAGCTACTGGTTTTCCCCCAGCGGGAATTCCTATGTGGCCTACCGGATGGATCTGGGGGTGGCGCTGAGCGTCGGAGAACCTGTGGGACCGAGGGATGAGCTGCACAGCTCCGTGGAGGGATTCTCGGCTTTCTGCGCCGCGAACGGCACCACCGCGTGCTTCTACTCCGTGGGCACCCAGGTGCGCGACCTCAGCAGCGGGTTGGGATTTTCCTCGCTGCAGGTGGCTGAGGAAACCGTCCTCCGGCTGGGCTCGCTGGCGTTCAAGGGCAAGAGATTCCAGGACATCCGCACCGCCATGAACCAGGCCCGCAAGCTGGGCATCCGGGCCGAGTGGACCCGCTATCCCACGGCACCGCTGGCCGTGAAGGACCAGGTGTACGCCATTTCGGAGGAGTGGGTGGCGGATAAGGACATGCCGGAGATGGGCTTCACGCTGGGCGGACTGGAAGAAGTGGATGATCCGGAGGTGCGCTGCCTGCTGGCCATCGACGAAGACGGCACCGTGCACGCGGTAACGTCCTGGCTTCCGGTGTACCGCAACGGAGCGGTGGCGGGCTGGACCCTGGATTTTATGCGCCGACGCAGCAACGGCTTCCGGCTGGGGATGGACTTCCTCATCGCTTCCGCTGCACTGTCGCTCCAGGACGAGGGGTTTTCCTTCCTCAGCCTTTCCGGCGCGCCGTTGGCGCGTGCCGACGGGGAGACAGAGGACGACGCCGACGGTCCGCCCGTGATGGACCGGCTCCTGGACCGGCTGGGGGAAACCCTGGAGCCGGTATACGGTTTCCGCTCCCTGCTGGCCTTCAAGGCCAAGTTCGCCCCGGAGTACCGGCCGTTGTTCATGACCTATCGGGACCCGGCGTCCCTGCCCGCCATCGCCAACGCGCTGGCGCGGGCCTACGTTCCGGATCTGTCCCTGGGGCAGGGCCTGTCACTGGCCCGCCGGATCGTGACCCGTACCGCATGAGGACACCCCGGCCGTGATGGGCCTGTCCCTGATTGACGGGATCCTCCCCGCCCTCGCCCTGGCCCTGGGCGCGGCTGCGCTTCTTTGGCTAGGGATTGCCGGGAGGCGGCTGGGCCTGCGCAGGATCCTGGTCTATTTGGTGGTTGCGGCCGCCTGCACGGCACTGCTGTATGTGCTCGCAGAACTTATATTCCATTGGTGGAATGCTTCTCTTCCACGGATGCTCTACCTCTACACCGCCCTGGCCATCCTGGGGCTTCAGCTGGCGGCCGGACTGCTGGCAGTTCCAGGCACCTCGTGGTCCCGCCGGACCGCGGGCGCTGCGGCGGCGTTCGGAATACTGCTGGCGTTGGCCTGCACCGCGAACCTTGCCTACGCCCAATACCCCACCCTCCGTTCCCTCCTGGACCCGCCCTCGGCCACGAATGACCCGCTGCCCCGTCCCGCGGAAACCGGGACCAACCGTCCCGCAGCCTCCGAACGGGACTGGTCGCCGCCGTCGAACCTGCCCGGCGAAGGCCGGGTCTACCGGGCAGAGATCCCCGCGGCAGCCTCGGGATACGCCTCCCACCCTGCACTGATCTACCTCCCGCCCGCCTATCTGGCCGATCCAGGCGCGGTCAGCCTGCCGGTGCTGGTCCTGATCCACGGCCAGCCGGGCTCCCCGAATGACTGGCTGGTCAGCGGCCGCATAGCCGAAATGATGGACGGCTTCGCTGCCCGCCATGCCGGCCTGGCTCCGATTGTCGTCATGCCCGACGCCAGCAATGACTCCAACCCCGACTGGCCGCTGTGCCTGGACACGACCGTAAGCGACTCGGCAACGTACCTGGCCCGGGACCTTCCCGCCTGGGTGCAGCAGAATCTGGGGGCCGGAACGGCCGGAGCACGGCAATGGGCCATCGCGGGGTATTCGTTCGGCGGCACCTGCGCAGTGCAGTTGGCGGCGAACCACCCCGAGTCCTATCCGACATTCCTGGACATCGCCGGCGAAAACGAGCCCACCGACGCCGATGGGCAGCAGGCCCTGCTGGACACGTATTTCGACGGCGACCAGGCCGCCTTCGCAGAACAGAACGCCGTGGACCGGTTTCACCGGATGTCATTTCCCGAACTTGCCGGGATCGTCGTCGTCGGCAGCGAGGACAAGGTGTACGCCCCGGAAGGCAGGCAGGTGTATGAAGCAGCCCGGGCGGCCGGCGCGGACGTGCAGTTCCAGGAGCTTCCGGGCGGACACTCCTGGCAGGTCTGGCGGGCCGGACTGGAGAACAACCTGGACTGGCTCTGCAGGCGGCTTGGCATACTTGATCCATGAGCCCCGTGCCCGCACCTCACCCCTCCCCGGCCGCGAATCGGCTCAGGCAGCTGCTGCATGGAATCAGCCGCGCAACCTCGCCGCATGTGGCCCTGTTGGTGATCCTGGCCGTCGGCCTCCTGCCGGCACTGGCCCTGACCCTGGTGTCCGCAGAGGTCTATGAATCGGTCACCGACGCGGACGGCATTGCCGGCCTGGACCGGCCGGTGCTGGAAACGGCACTGGGACTGCGCACTCCCGCGCTGGATTCCGCAGTCACCGGCTTCACCAACCTTGCCGGGACCATCGGCATGCCCGTCATCGCCGGGCTCGTGGTGCTCGTTATGGGCCTGCGCTGGCGTTCCTGGACACCGCTGATCCTCACCGCGGCCGCAGCCGCCGGTTCACTGCTCATGACGGTCACGGGAAAGGCCTTGATCGGCCGGACCCGGCCCGACCTGGCGGATGCCGTCCCGCCGTACGAATCCTCCGCCTCGTTTCCGAGCGGACACACCCTGAACTCAATCGTCATCGCGGGGATCCTGGCCTACCTGGTGATCCTGCACGTGCACAACCGCTGGGCGAAGGCCTCCGCGCTGCTCGCGGCAGCGGTCTTTACGTTTGCCGTGGGCCTGAGCCGGGTCTACCTCGGCCACCACTGGCTGACGGATGTGCTGGTGGCCTGGACGCTCGGAGCGGCCTGGCTCGCGGTGGTAATTACCGCGCACCAGCTTCTGCGGAGGCTTCCTGAACATCGAGCAGCCGTTCAAGGATCACCGCCACGCCGTCGTCCGTGAAGCCCGGTGCCGTGAAGTCCGCCGCCTCGCGGGCAGCCGGGTGACCACTTGCCATGGCGTAGCCCCGGCCCGCCCAATCCAGCATGGAGATGTCGTTGGGCATGTCGCCGAAAGCTATGGTTTCCTCCGGGTTTATACCCTTCCCCTTGGCGTAGCCGGCCAGCGTAACGGCCTTGTTCAGGCCCGGCAGGGACATTTCCAGCAGCGGCATCCGCGGTGCCGAATGGGTGGTCTCCACCAGTTCGGACACCGCCGGCGCCACCCGGCGCAGGAACTCGTCCGGGGAGATGTCGGCGCCCCGGGCGAGGAATTTTGCCACGCCCGGTGAGCCTGCAAGGGATTCGTGCAGCGGGCCGGGAACTATGCCGCCGAGGAGTTCGACGGATCCGGTGTCCACGAAGCCGTCCTCAAGATGGAGGCCGTCCACCGTCTCCGCCGCGAAACGTGCCCTCGGGAAGAGGTCCCTGATGACCTCCGCGGCGGCGAGCATCTGTTCCAGCGGGAGGAGCCGGGTGGCGAGGACCCGCTCGGCGGCCAGGTCATAGGTGATGGCCCCGTTGGAACAGATCACGGTCCCTGCGTGCCCGATCCGCTCGCGCAGGGGGTCCAGCCAGCGGGGCGGGCGCCCGGTCACGAAGACGACGTCGATGCCCGCAGCCATGCAGGCGCGGAAAGCGTTCACGGTCCGGTCGCTGATGCTGTTGTCCGCACCCACGATGGTGCCGTCCATGTCGCTTGCTATCAGCCGTACCGGCCCCCGCTGTTCCTGCATGCCATCAAGCTTACTTCCGGCCGCGGCGGGTGCCGGAACGGTGCGAATCCTCCCCAACGGGTCTGCCCCGGGGACCCTAGTCCTCCCGGATTTCCGCGGTGCCGATCATCGTGGCCCGCGCCAAGGTGTGGGTGAAGAGCGCAAAGCCGAGGGCAGCCGGGGTGGCCTCCGGCGGGACGTCCAGTTCCTCCGTATCCACGGCGTGGACCACCACGAAGTAGCGGTGCCGTCCGTGTCCTGCGGGCGGGGCGGCGCCCACAAAGCCCGCAAATCCGGCGTCGTTGGCCAGCTGTACGGTGCCGGCGGGCATCTGCCCCGTATTGGCCGCATCGGCGGCGAGGCCCGTGACCGACGCCGGGATATTGAAGGCCGCCCAGTGCCAATAGCCGCTGGCGGTGGGTGCATCGGGGTCGTACATCGTCACGGCAAAGCTGCGGGTCTGCTCAGGGAAGCCGGACCAGGTCAGCTGCGGCGAGGCATCGCCGCCGTCGGCTACGCCCATCTTGCCGCTGTACTGGGCCGGTGCGAACGTGCCTCCGTTCGCGAATTCTTCACTCTCGACGGTGAACTCAGGTACCTGCGGCAGTGCCTCATACGGGTCTCGGCTTTCCACGGACTTCCTTTCGGGTAGTTTGCATTGGTGCCGCGGCGGGCGGCTGGATCAGGGGACTTCGCGGCGGTAGGGCGGATTGGCTCCGGCGCGGGAAACGGTGACGGCTGCTGCGCGTGCGGCGAAGGAGAGCAGCTCCTGCAGTTCGCCGACGCCGATCCGGGCCAGGTCGCTGCGGCGGGCACCGCCGTCGAGCTCCCGGTCCATCAGCCCCACCAGGAGGGCGGACATAAACGAATCCCCGGCGCCCACGGTGTCCACCACGCTGACGGTGGGTGCGGCCACTTCGCATTCTCCCGCCGCGGCCACGGCCCACGGTCCCTTAGATCCCCGGGTGACCACTACCAGCGACGGTCCCGCAGCGAGCCAGCGCCGGGCGGATTCCTCCACGGGTTCGTCCGGGTAGAGCCACTGCAGGTCTTCGTCGGAGGCCTTGACGACGTCGGCCAGTGCCACGAAATTCTCCGCCTGTTCGCGGGCGTAGGAGGCGTCGGTGATGATGGTCGGCCGGCAGTTCGGATCGTAGGTGACAGTGCAGCCGGGACGTGCCTGTTCCACGGCGCGCAGCACGTGGTCCGCGCCGGGCGAGAGCATGGAGGCGATGGAACCGGTGTGCAGCATGGTGGTTCCGTCCAGCAGGGCCGGAAGATCCTCCGCAAGGCCCGGCAGCTGCCACTCCAGGTCAAAGGTGTACCGGGCGCCGCCCGCCGGATCCAGCACGGCCGTGGCCACGCTGGTCGGCCGGTCATCGGCTTCGAAGGCGGTCAGCACGGAGTTTGCCCGAAGATGCTCGGCGATCATGGCACCGTAGGTATCCGAGCCGAAGCGGCCCACGAACTGGACGGGACGGCCCAGCCGCGCCACGCCCACAGCTACGTTCAGCGGGCTGCCGCCGGGGTGTGTTCGCCGCGGCGCCGTATCGCTGACTACTTCATCAACAAGGGCTTCCCCAATAACTGTAAGCACACTGCCAACCTAACAGAGCGGCCTTTGGGTTTCCTTAAACAACAGGTATTCCGGCGGCCTCGCGGACCGCCTTGACGACGGCGTCCCAGGCCGGCGTGCCGGGGGTGATCATCGCGAAGTGGTCACCGGGAATGAGGCGCAGCTGCGCCGCCGTGCCGCTTGCCCGGGCAGCGTCCACCCAGCTGCTGGAGGAACTGAGCGGCACGGTGCTGTCTTCCTCGCCGTGCAGCGCCCAGACCGGAACCTGCAGCGGCAGCGCGCACATGGGGTCCGCCTCCCGGAAACGCCGTGGATTGGAAACAGGCGTGCAGCCAAGGAAGTTCCGCACCGCGCCGTTGCTCAGGCCCAGTGCGTGGGCCTCGGCCAGGTTCAGGACTCCGGAGCAGCTGACGACGCCGGCAGGCAGGACGCGCGGATCAGTCCGCCCCGCGGCGAGCACGGCCAGGTGGCCGCCCGCGGAGTGGCCCAGGAAGACCACGCGGGACAGGTCGACGTCGTGTTCCCGTGCCGCCGGGACCAGCGCGTCGATCCCGGCGCAGATGTCCTCGAACGTTTCCGGCCAGCCGCCGCCCTTGCCGGCCCGCCGGTATTCCAGGTTCCAGGCGGCAAACCCGCGGGCGGCCAGGTCCGCCGCCAGCGGCCGGCCCAGTTCCGCGTCATAGGCTGCGCGCCAGTAGCCGCCGTGGACGATGACCACCACGGCCTGCGCCGCACCGCTTTCCGGAAGGGTCAGTTCGGCGTACTGGTCCGCGTCCGGACCGTAGGAGAGACGCAGTGCAGGCGCTGGCATGACGATCCTTCTGCTCGCGGGGCTTAATCTGATAGGGAGCCTATCGCCGGTGTCGGAGAAACACCGTGCCATAGGCTGGGGGCAGGCAGGGGAAAGGGAAACAGCTTTGAGCGCGTGGGACACACTGGATGAGCGGCTGCGGCCCATAGTCCAGGCCAGTACCGATGAGTACGCCCGGGTCCGGCCCGGATTGGAAGCGGTCACCGCGGAGATGGAAGCGAATCTTCGGGCTGTCTTTGCCGACAGCCCGGTAAAGCCGCTGTTCGTAGCCTCGCGCACCAAGACCGTTGAGTCCTTCCGGGACAAGGCTTCCCGGATGCTGCCCCCGGAGCACCCCGGCGAACTGCCTTCCCTGCTGTTCCCGGATCCGCTGCGCAACCTCACCGACCTCGTGGGCCTGCGCATCATCATGACGCTGCCGCATGAAGTGGATGAAGCGGCCAACCTGATCAAGCGGCAGCGGGCGGAGTTCGACTGCCGCGGCGACCGCGAGAAGGACATTGGCTCCATCGAATCCGGTACGTACGGCTACTCCAGCCGGCACCTGATCCTGCGGACCATCCAGAATGAGACGGTGCGGAAGTACCACAAGCTGCTGGAACCGGACCAGCGGCCCAACGGCAGCTACCTGTTCGAAGTGCAGATCCGTACCGTGCTGGCCCATGCCTGGTCCGAGATAGAGCACGACATCCGGTTCAAGGCCGGCGATCCGCGGGCCTGGAGCCCGTATTTCGACCGGCAGTTCACGGCAACCGCTGCCATGCTGGAGACGGTGGAAACCGCCTTCGCCGAGCTGCACGAACGCTACGAAACCGTCACCGGCTTCTGGGACGAAGAGGGCCAGGGCAGTGCGCCGCTGACTCCGAACCGGATCCGGGACATCTGGATGACCCTGCTCCCGCACGTCAACCGCAAGTCCGGTGACGACTGGGGCTGGGCCGCGGAAATGCTGGCTGCGCACGGCATGAAGACCACCATGGACCTGGCCGGACTACTGCAGGCAGACGCCATCACCAAGGTCCGCGCGGCCCTGGACCACCGCTACTCCCCCGGACCGGACCGGCTGCTCGATGACCTGCTGCTCTGGCGTTTCGGCAAGGAACACATCGACCTCACGGCCGAACCGGAGGACGCACCGGTCAAACCCCGCCGGGAGTCCCTGGGCCGCCGCTACCGGTTGATGCAGCTTTACCGGGCGCGGGAGGCGGAACAGGGGCAGTAGCCTGCCCCCTGGAACCTTGCCCCGGCAGCGCTGCGCCACATAGCTTTGCCTCGTGGTCACTTCTCTTTCCGGGCAGGATGCACGGCGGATCCGGCGCTCCTCGCAGCTGCTGGGCGGTTCGGACCTGTCCCCGGCCGACGTCGTGCGGCGGGCCGTCGCGCTGCAGGGCCAGGACCTGCCCGCGGTGCTGCGGGCCATTGCCGTCCGCTCCCGCCCCGGAACCACTGTCCAGGACGTCCGGAACGCGTTCGACCGCGGCGAATTGGTGCGCGGCTGGCCGATGCGCGGCACCCTGTTCGCCACCACGCCGGAGCATCTGGCGACACTGCTGTCCTTCACCGCGGAACGGATCCGCAGCATGGCTGCCCGGCGCCGGGCCGAGCTGGGGCTTGAGGAGACGGTACTGGCCCGGGGCCGGGACACCCTGCGCGAAGCCCTGGACGATCGGCCGCTGCGACGCTCCGAAGCGCTGGAACTTTGGGAAGCAGCCGGGATCGACACCTCCGACGGCCGCGGCTACCACCTGCTGATGCACCTTTGCGTGGAAGGCCTGGCGCACTGGGGACGGTTTTTCGAGACCGGCACCGAGCAGCTCCTCACCCTCACGGCACCGCGCGCCGTCGACCCCGGCGCGCCGAACGACGGCGACCTGTCCGCGGTGGTCCGCGGCTTCGTGCTCGCCCGGGGTCCGGTCACGGAGAACGATGCGGCGTGGTGGACCAAGCTGCCCAAAACCATGGTGCGTAAGGCTGCAGCCGGAGTGGCGGACCTGGTCCAGGTTGAAGTGGACGGCCGGCCGGCGTGGATCATCGGTGAGCCGGAGATTCCGGAACCTTCCGGCGTGTCACTGGTGCCGGCGTTCGATGAGTGGATCCTCGGTTACGCGGACCGTTCCCTGGTTGCCAGCCCGGCGATGCTGGCGGCAATTGTCCCGGGCGGCAACGGGGTCTTCCGTCCTGCGGTGCTCGACGACGGCGTGGCGGTGGGCACTTGGCGGCTGCCCCGCACCTCCCGGGCCACCCCGGAACCGGTCATCGACCTGGTGGAACGGGTCTCGGCAGCCAAGCGGCGGGCCATTGAGCAGGCGGTCGCAGACTGGCCGCACGGCTGACCTCCGAACCGCCTCAGGCTCAGGCCGACACGCGCCGCACCAGCCGCACCGGCGGCAGGTCAGCTTCCGCCGGCTGCCCGGAACCGTCTGCTCCGCTTCCCCGCAGCTCCTGTGCCGCATCCAGGGAGGCCACCGCCATCCGCGCAAACCGCTCCCCCAAGGACCGGGCATCGACCGACACGGTGGTCAACGGCGGCACTGCCAGCGACGCCAGCGGAATGTCCTCGGCGCCGATCACCGCCAAATCCTTCGGTGCGCTCAGGCCGTGCGCGGCCAGCCCGGCCAGCAGGGCGAAGGCGTGCTCGTCGTCGAACGCGCAGGCCGCGGTCACCGGCTCCGGTCCTGCCCGCCAACGGTCGACGACGCCCGCCGCCTCCCCGGCGTCCAGGGCCAGACGGGCGACGGCGGGCGGCGGAAGCTCAAGCCGGCGGCAGGCGTCCGCAATGGCCGCCAGCCGGACGTCCACCCGCCAGGCATAACCGGACTCCGGGGGCACCGCCACACCGATCCGCCGGTGTCCGGCCGCGGCCAGATGCTGCACCTGGCATGCCCCGATGCCGAGGTCCGGGCCCAGCGGGTCTTCCAGCGCCTGGTGCAGGGAGGCCACCCGGATGCCGATGGCCGCCAGGGCTGCCAGTTCCGGTTCCGGGAGCGGGGTGGTGAGGATCAGCGCTGCCGGAGCCAGCGACTGCACCAGGGACGGCGCTCCGCCCTGTGCCGGCAGCCGGTGCGCCACCAGGCGCAGCCCCTGCCGTTCCACTTCCTCGGAGGCGGCATCGATCAGGATGGCCAGGGCGCGGCCCAGCGGCTCGGGCGGCAGCAGCATCAGCACCAGGTCGCTGCGGCCGCGGCGCAGGGTGCGGGCGGCGGTCGACGGCGCGTAGCCCAGGTCCCGGGCTGCGGCCAGCACGCGTTCCCTTGTCCCGGAGGAGATGCTCTGCCCGGCACGGCCGTTGAGCACGTAGCTAACGGTGGCACGGGAAACGCCGGCCGCCTGCGCAACGTCGTTGGACGTGACCCTGCGGTTCATCCCGTCCCTCTTTCGTCTCGGCTTCACCGACCCGCCGGCAACACCGCGGAAATCAGCCCCTTATCCTCCGGAGATTTCTCCGGTAGTCTGACGATACAGGCAACTTACACGTGTAACCATCGTGGCGAGCTGCCGATACCGGCGGCCGCAGATTACGGCCGCTCCTCCGATCGAAAGGACCGGTTCGTGGCCAATTTGCCCATCACCGCCCAGAACACCGTCCAGCAGTGGCTCGACCACCCCGCCGGCGGTCCCGCCATCCGCGGCATGCTCGCGCAGGCCGGAAGCGACGAGAAGACCCTCGGCCCCGCCCTGACCATGAAGCTGCAGCAGCTGGTTGACCTCAGCCAGGGCAAGTTCCCGCAGGCTGCCGTGGATGAACTCGTGAAGCAGGCCAACGGCGGCGTGATGCCCGAGATCGCCGAAACCGTCCTGCCGACCGTTGAAGGCCGATTCGAAGGCCGCACCATCATCGTCACCGGCGCCGGCTCCGGCATCGGCCGCGCCACCGCCGCCCGCATTGCCCGCGAAGGCGGCCGCGTGATTGCCGTCGACATCGCCGAGGCGAAGATCAAGGAACTCGCCGGAGAACTGGGCGAGGCCATTGTTCCGGTTGCCGGCGACCTGACCGATGCCGCCGCCATCGACCGCATCATGGCCGCTTCCGGCACCAGGATTGACGGCCTGGCCAACGTGGCCGGCATCAATGACGACTTCTCCCCGCTGCACGAGGTCTCCGATGCCATGTGGCAGAAGATCTTCGCGGTCAACGTGGAGGGCCTGATGCGCCTGACCCGCGCCGTGCTGCCGACCATGCTCGAAGCCCGCAAGGGGTCGATTGTGAACATCACCTCCGAAGCCGGGCTGCGCGGCTCCGCTTCGGGCGTGGCGTACACCGCCTCCAAGCATGCCGTCGTAGGCATCACCCGCAGCACCGCGTTTATGTATGCCCGTGAAGGCATACGCGTGAACGCCGTTGCTCCGGGCGGCGTAGCCACCGGCATTCCGATGGGCGGCAAGACCAGCGAGTACGGCGAGGCGCGCCTGTCCCCGGCACGCGTCAACATTCCGGGCCTGGCCTCGGCGGAGGACCTCGCTGCGTCCATCACGTTCCTGCTCAGCGATGACGGCGTGAACATCAACGGCGCCATCCTGCCCTCCGACGGCGGCTGGTCCGCGGTCTAACCTCCGCACGCAGTACGACGGCGGCCGGCACCTTCCCTACGGAAGGTGCCGGCCGCCGTCGTGCGTCCTAAAAAACCCTAGGCGCCGGAGACCGCTGCGGCGAGCTTGTTCAGGGATTCCTCGAGGTCGTCCTTGGACACCATCGGGAAGGAGACCTTCTTCAGGGTCTCCTTGTCCGTGACATGGGACCAGTCATAGGTCAGGGTGACCTCGGTGGAGTCGGCGCCGTCGGCCTGGAGTTCCCAGACCCACTGCCAACCCTTGGGTTCGGTGCCGGCCGGAGCAGTCTGCCAGGCCAGCAGCTTGTTGTGGTCGTACCCGGTGACGTGGTTTTCCGTCTGGTAGTCGCCCATTTTTTCGTTGTGCATGTTCATGGTGAAGACCTGGCCGGAAGCCGTAATGCGGTCGGTCTTCTCGTCCGAAACCACCATGCCGGAGCCGTCCAGCTCGTGGTGGCGCTCGGGGTTGGACAACAGATTGAAGATGTCCGCGGCCGAGGCATCGATGACCCGGGAAACTACAACGCTCGTCTGATCAGTGGTCAATGAACTCTCCTTCGATGGATGGATCGTACTTTTCCACGGCGTGCTGCCCTTTAGGGGCGCCGCCGAAGCCTGTGCGTACCGCGCCTGGCCGGTGGTGCTCAGCCGGGCGTGTCCTGCTCTGCTTCCTGCAGGTTCCAGCCGGTGATGTACGACGGATCCTGCCCTTCGTCGCGGGTGTACTGCCGGGCACGTGCCCGTTCGTCCTGCAAATACTGCCGGAAGGACGCCTGCGTCGATCCCAGCGACGCTACCCGGTCCAGCACGTCGATGGCCAATTGGAACCTGTCGATCTGGTTCAGCATGGCCATGTCGAACGGCGTGGTGGTGGTGCCTTCCTCCTTGTAGCCGCGCACGTGCAGGTTGTCGTGGTTGGTGCGCCGGTAGGTCAGCCGGTGGATGAGCCAGGGATAGCCGTGATAGGCGAAAATCACCGGTTTATCCTGCGTGAACAGGGTGTCGAAATCCCGGTCCGGAAGCCCGTTCGGATGTTCGCGCGGATCCTGCAGCACCATCAGGTCCACCACGTTGACTACCCGGATCCTCAGGTCCGGCAACTGGTCCTTCAGCAGCGCCGCCGCAGCCACGGTTTCCAGCGTGGGTACGTCGCCCGCGCAGGCCATCACGACGTCGGGATCGGTCCGGGTGCCCGGGCCGGCGCCCTCGCTGCCGGCAAAGTCCCAGATCCCGACGCCGCGCTCCACATGCAGCAGCGCCTGTTCCGGATCCAGCCAGACCGGAGCCGGCTGCTTGCCGGAGACCACCACGTTGACCCGGTCCCTGCTGTCCAGGATGTTCCCGGCCACGGCCAGCAGGGTGTTGGCGTCCGGCGGCAGGTAGACCCGGATGACGTCTGCCTTCTTGTTCACCACATGGTCAATGAAGCCGGGGTCCTGGTGCGAGAACCCGTTGTGGTCCTGCTGCCAGACGTGGCTGGAGAGCAGGTAGTTGAGCGAGGCGACCGGTTGGCGCCAGCTTAGCCCGCGGCTGACCTTCAGCCACTTGGCGTGCTGGTTGAACATGGAATCCACAATGTGCACGAAGGCCTCGTAGCAGTTGAACACGCCGTGCCGGC
The DNA here is from genome assembly GCF_024385465.1 of Arthrobacter sp. zg-Y844. Lineage (GTDB taxonomy): Bacteria > Actinomycetota > Actinomycetes > Actinomycetales > Micrococcaceae > Arthrobacter_B. Next base: position 1,228,938 of record NZ_JANFLS010000001.1, on the reverse strand, counting down.
CGGTCAGCAGGTATCCCTCCAGCCACCCTTCGCACAGGTGCTCGCTGAGCACCTCGGCCACGCGTCCGCTGCGGGCCAGGTGTTCGTCGAGCTCGTCAATGCGCTGCTGCCAGGCCTTGTCCGTGACGTCGTAGACGGCCTGCAGCCGGTTGGACGCGGTTTCATCCGGCCCGAAAATCCGGAAGTTAGACGGGTTCTTCCGGATCACTTCGCGCAGGTAGCCACCCAGGTTGTACATCGGGCTTACCCGTTCGGAGCCCGGATGATCGATCTTCACCGCATGGTCCGCGTACTCCGGCAGGTGCAGGTCCTGGAGCAGGCGCCCGCCGTTGGCGTACGGCGTCGCGCTCATCCGCAGGTCCCCTTCCGGAGCCAGCGCGGCAATCCCTGCGGCAAGCCGGCCGTCGGCGTCAAACAGCTCCCCGGGCCGGTAGGACTGCAGCCATTCCTGCAGCTGGGCCAGATGCTCCGGGTTGTCGTGGATCTCGGACAGCGGCACCTGGTGGGCCCGCCAGGTGCCCTCGACCTGGAGTCCGTCGACGACGGCCGGCCCGGTCCAGCCCTTGGGCGAGCGGAAGACAATCATCGGCCAGCGCGGAGCGTGCTGTTCCATCGTGCCGGCACCGGGGATGTCCGGGGTCACCGCAGTCTTTTCGCCGGTCCGGTACGGCGCCTGGATCGCGGTGATTTCCGCCAGGCAGGTCTCCAGTACGGCAGCGAAGTCCTCGTGGGCCTGTCGGACGGCGGCGGGGTCCTCGACCGTCACCACGTAGGGGCGGTAGCCATAGCCCTCGAGCAGTTTCAGCAGCTGTTCCTCGGGCATCCGGGACAGGATGGTGGGGTTGGCGATCTTGTAGCCGTTCAGGTGCAGGATGGGCAGCACCGCTCCGTCCACCGCCGGGTCGAGGAAGCTGTTGGAATGCCAGCTGGCGGCCAGCGGACCGGTTTCGGCCTCGCCGTCGCCGATCACCGTGGCGGCCACCAGGTCCGGGTTGTCGAACACCGCCCCGTAGGCATGGGCCAGGGAATAGCCCAGTTCACCGCCCTCGTGGATGGACCCGGGAGTCTCCGGCGGCGCATGGCTGGGGATTCCACCGGGGTAGGAGAACTGCCGGAACAGGGTGCGCAGCCCTTCCTCGTCCCGGCCCACATGGCTGTAGATCTCCGAGTAGGTGCCCTCCAGCCAGGCATTCGCAACATTGGCAGGGCCGCCGTGCCCGGGCCCGGTAATGAACAGGACGTTGCGTTTCTGCTCGCGGATCAGCCGGTTCAGGTGGGCATAGATGAAGTTCAGTCCGGGTGTGGTCCCCCAGTGCCCCAGCAGCCGCGCCTTGACGTCCGATGTTTCCAGCGGTCGGCGCAGCAGCGGGTTGTCGCGCAGGTAGATCTGGCCGGCAGAGAGATAGTTCGCGGCCCGCCACCACGCGTCCACACCGTCCAGGGCGCTGTCGGGATGCGGTTCGGTGCCGGGAATGCGGGCCGTGGAGGCAGCATTGGTCTCGGTCATCTTGGGGGTCCTTTCCGGTCAGGTATCGGCATGGTGCGCCTAAAGGGTCTCCACCACGACGTCGGACGGTTTCTTATCCGGGCGCAGGCCGCGCCAGACGGGATGGCGCAGTTTTCCGGTGCCGGTGCGTTCGGAGAAGGTCACTTCGCCCACCAGCGCCGGCCGCACCCACTGCGCGTCGGAGGCATCGGCAGAAGGCACATCGTCCAGCGGCGCCGTTTTGCGGGACATTTTCTTCAGGCGCGGACCGATGGTCGCGAGGTCCTTCTCGCTCAGGCCGGACCCCACCCGTCCGATGTATTTCAGGTCCACCCCGTCCGGAATGGCAACCAGGAGGGAACCGACCTTGTTCTGCCGGTTTCCCTGCCCCGGCCGCCAGCCCACCACCACTACCTCCTGGGTCAGCTGGTTCTTCAGCTTCACCCAGTTCTTGGAACGACGGCCGGGGGAATAGGTGCTGCTGCGGCGTTTGGCCATCACGCCTTCCAGCCCCAGTTCCTTGCTGGCTGCCACCGCCTCGTCCATGGACATGTCCAGTGCGGGCGGAACCTGGAGGTGCCCGTCGGGGACGGGCTCCACGGCCTGCTCGAGGATTTCCCGGCGCTGTTCGTAGCTGAGGTCCGCCAGCGAGTTCCCGTCCAGCCAGAGCAGGTCAAAGACCATCAGGTGCACCGGCGTCCGTGCGGCGGCCGCGGCGATTTCCCGCGGCTTGGTCAGGTGCATGCGCGGCTGCAGCAGGCCGAAGTCCGGCCGGCCGGCCTTGTTCAGCGCGACGATTTCGGCGTCCAGTACGGCCCGTTCCCCGTTGAGGTGCGCACTGAGGTCCTGCAGTTCCGGATAAGCGGCGGTCATGTCATTGCCGTTGCGGGAGATCAGCCGGGTGCCTGCCGGCGTCACGGTGACGACGGCGCGCACGCCGTCCCATTTCATCTCGAAGGCCCACTCGTCGTCGTCGTTGATCTCCGCCCGGCTGCCGAGCGTCGCCAGCATCGGCTCGACGGCGGGCACCGAGGCGTCTTCCGCGTCGCGGGCCGCCTTCCCGACGTCGACGGACGAGGTTTTTGCCGGGGCGGCGGCCGTGGCCGGCCGTGTCCGGGCGGCAGCGGCCACGGACTCCGCGGGCGATTCCGGGGCGTCCGCGGGAGCGGCGGCGGACCCGGCCGGCGGAGCTTCCGGCTGTCCCTTTTCGCCCGGCTTCGGCTGGTTCTTCATCAGGTGGATCAGCCAGTTGTTGTTGGCCTTGTCGCCGCCCGAGCCGGTGTGGATCAGTGCGTAGCGCCGGTCGGCTGCCCCTTCCCGAGCCAGGCCGCCGTCGGGCTGGCCGTGCAGCACCGCGATGACTTCCTTGCCGTCCCGCCATTTTTCGCGTTCATATGTGCCGTGATCCCAGATGGTGACGTCCCCGCCGCCATATTCCCCTTTGGGAATATGTCCCTCGAATTTGCCGTATTCCAGCGGATGATCCTCGGTCTGCACGGCCAGGTTGTTCTTTCCGGACGTGGACGGCGGTCCCTTCGGCAGCGCCCAGGACACCAGCACGCCGTCGTGCTCGAGGCGGAAGTCCCAGTGCAGCCGGCGGGCGTGGTGCTCCTGGATGACGAAGCTGTTGCCCTCCGAGGGAGTGGACGCTTCCTCCGGGACGGGTTCCGGCGTCTTCGCGGCGTCCCGCATGCTCCGGTACTTGGTCAGCCGGTCCGCGCCGCCGCCCGCGGACCGGACCCCATCCGATGCCCCGCCGGAGTCCTCCGTGGCCTGCTCCAGCGACTCCTCCTCGAAGGCACCGCTCTCCATTCCAGCCAGCGGATCGGATCCGCGGTGGACGCGGTCCATCACCTGCAGATAATCCAGCTGGGCCAGGTCCGGATCCTCGAGTTCTTTCCAGGTCCGCGGGGCGGCCACCGTGGGGGTGAACCGTCCGCGCAGCGAGTAGGGGCAGATGGTGGTCTTGTTGCCGTTGTTCTGGCTCCAGTCCACCAACACCTTGCCCACGCGCCGTGTCTTTTTCATGTCGCTGACCACCAGATCCGGATGGTCAGCCTCCAGGGCGCGTGCCAGCTCGTGGGCCACCGCATTGATGTCGTCGGAACTCTGGCTGCTGTCCAGGGCCGCGTAGAGGTGGATGCCCTTGGAGCCGCTGGTCACGGGCCGGGCATCCAGGCCCATGTCCGAGAGGATGGCCCGGGCCAGGCGGGCCACTTCGGCGCATTCGGCCAGCCCCGCCCCTTCTCCGGGGTCCAGGTCCAGCACCATCCGGTCCGCATTGCCGATCTTGCCGCGCGGCCCGAACTGCCACTGGGGCACATGGATTTCGAGGGCTGCGGACTGGGCCAGCCAGGTCAGCGTGGCCAGGTCATTCACCAGCGGGTAGGTATTGGTGGAGGTTTTGTGCTCGATCGAGAACCGCTTCACCCAGGAAGGAGCGGAGTCCTCGATGTTCTTCTGGAAGAACACCTGGCCGGGGTGCTCGGGCGTCCCCACTCCGTGCACCCAGCGTTTGCGGGTGGCCGCGCGGTTGCGCGAGTGCGGCAGCATGTACTCGGCCACGGCAGCGTAGTAGGCAATCACATCCGCCTTGGTGGTCTCCGTTTCCGGGTAAAGCACCTTGTCCAGGTTGGTCAGGCGGAGCCGGTGCCCCTCCACACTGACGGTCTCCTGGTTTTTCCCTCCGCCTGTCGCCATGCCCCCTAGTCTTACCGGGATACCGGGCAAATACCAGTATTTCATCAGGGGGCTTATCAATCCCGGGGTATCCGCCGCAGCGAACCGGAAGAGTCTTCGGAGGGTTTCGCCCAGAGCGTCCGGCCGCCCTGACCATCGGCGGCGGCGCGTGTGTATGTTGGGAAAATGACAGAAAGCCAGCACATCCTGGTCACGGGGGCCACCGGCTACATCGGCGGACGGCTTGTCCCGCTGCTGCTTGAAGACGGCCACCGGGTGCGGGTCCTGGCGCGCTCCCCCGAAAAGCTCTCCGATGTGCCCTGGGCGTCCGAGGTCGAAATTGTCCAGGGTGACCTATCGGACCGGGAATCCGCCGCGGCGGCCTTCGCCGGCATCGACACCCTGTACTTCCTCGTGCACTCGATGGCGTCCGGGAAGGGTTTTGGCAGCCAGGAGTCGGAGATTGCCCATTTGGTGGCCGACGCCGCCGCGGAGGCCGGCGTGCAGCGGATCGTGTATCTCGGCGGGCTTCACCCGGAGGAAGGCGAGTTGTCGCCGCACATGAAATCCAGGACCGAGGTGGGCCGGATCCTGCTCGAAGGCGAGGTGCCCGCCATTGTGTACCAGGCCGGCGTCGTCATCGGTTCCGGATCCGCCTCCTTCGAGATGATCCGGCACCTGACGGAAACCCTGCCCGTGATGCCGGCGCCGAGCTGGGTACGGCGAAGCATCGAACCGATTGCGGTGCGGGACGTCCTGCACTACCTGGTGCGGGCCGTAGACATCCCCGCCGGCATGAACCGCACGTTCGACATCGGATCACGGGAGGTCCTGACCTACGCGGAAATCATGAACGGATATGCGGAGGAAGCCGGATTGCCCCGGCGCCGTATCTACGCCCTGCCGCTGCCGGCGCCGCGGCTGGCCGGACACTGGGTGTCCCTGGTGACCCCGATCCCGCGTTCCATGGCGCTGCCGCTGGTGGAATCCCTGCAGCACGACGCCGTCGCCAAGGAACACGACATTGACCAATACCTGCCGCAGCCCGACGGCGGGCTCACGGACTACCACGACGCCGTGAAGCGGGCGCTGGGCAAGGAGAAACGCGGCGAGGTGGAAACCACCTGGGCCAACGCCTCGGCGTCGTCCGATCTGGCCTCCGACCCCCTGCCCAGCGACCCGGACTGGGCGGGCCAGACAGTGTACGTGGACTCGCGGCAGCGCCGCGCGGCCGTGGACCCGGCCGCGGTCTGGCAGGTCATCGAGGGAGTGGGCGGCCGGAACGGCTGGTATTCGCTTCCCATGGCCTGGGCCATCCGCGGGGTCCTCGATAAAACCGTCGGCGGGGCGGGCCTCACCCGCGGCCGGCGGAACCCCACCACACTGTTTACCGGCGACGTGGTGGACTGGTGGCGGGTGGAACTGCTGGAACGCGGCACCCTGCTGCGGCTGCGTGCGGAGATGCGGGTGCCCGGCAAGGCCTGGCTGGAGATGCGTGTGGACCCGGACGGCGAGGGCGGCAGCCTGTACCGGCAGCGGGCCATTTATTTCCCGAAGGGACTGGGCGGCAAGCTCTACTGGTGGCTCATTGCCCCTTTCCACGGCCTGATCTTTCCCTCCATGGCGAAGAACATCACGCGGCAGGCAGCGCGGCTGACAACACCGGCCGCACCCTGAACAGCCGTTTAGGCGGCAATTGGGTAACAGCGTTCGGGAAATCCAAAGAAGCTAATATCATCGGTAGGACAATACGCGCCGGTCGAGCCGGCCCAGCTGCAACTATGCCGGTTCCGTCGTCGTGACGGCTCCCGGCTTGTACTTGAGGGGACTTGGCTGTGCAGGACAAGAAAAGCCGTAAATGGCCAATAGCCGCGGCGGTTGCCGCGGTGCTCGTCATCGGCGGAAGTCTCGGCGCAGCCTTCGCCACCGGCCGGCTGGGCCCTTCGGAAACCGGCTCGTCCCCCGCAGCAGGCGCCTCCGCATCGGCGTCGCCCTCCGTGCAGGCCGCCCCGGTATCCATCACCACCACGCCGGCTGACGGCGCCGTAGGCGTCAACCCCGCCGAGGTTCCCTCCGTCACCGCCACCAATGCAGTGATCAACAAGGTCATCCTGAAGCCCGAAGCGGGCGGTGAGCCCGTGCCCGGCGTGATGTCCGGCGACGGTGCCGTCTGGACCGCTGATGCACCCCTGGCTTTCAACACCAGGTACGGCATGGAAGTGGTGCTCACGGATTCGGCCGGCAAGGAGACCACGCGCAAGCAGGGCTTCGAAACCGTGCTTCCGGCGAATGAAGCCAATGCATTCATGTATCCGCAGAACGCCGCCAGCGTGGGCGTGGGCCAGCCCATCGATATCACCTTCAGTGAACCGGTCACCAACAAAGACGCGGTGGAACAGGCCATCAAGGTCACCAGCACCTCGGGCCAGACCGGCGCCTTTTACTGGATCACGGACAACCGGGTCCGCTACCGGCCGGAAGCCTTCTGGGCCCCCAACAGTGCCATCACCGTGGACATGCAGCTGTTCGGCGTCGACTTCGGCAACGGAATGATCGGCAACTTCAACGAAACCCGGACTTTCAACACGCACAACACCCGCTTGGCCGTGGTGGACAACAACACTAAGACCATGCAGGTGTTCCTGGACGGGCAGCTGGTCCGGACCTTCCCCGTCACCCTCGGCGAACCCACCTGGCCTTCGCCCAGCGGCTACCAGGTTGTCGTCAGCCAGCACGAGAAGCTGCCCTTCCGCGCCGAGAGCATCGGTCTCTCGCCCGGAGACCCGGACTATTACGAGCCGTTCGACGCCTCCTGGGCCAGCCGCCTGACCAACAGCGGTGTCTTTGTCCACCAGGCCCTCGACGGCGCCGTGGGTGCCCTGGGCCGCATCAATGTTTCGCACGGCTGCGTTGGGATGTCCGCCGAGGGCGCCAAGTACTTCTATGACACCTTCGACGCCGGGGACGTGGTGCAGGTGCTGAACACCGAAGCCGGGCCGGTTTCCATCGACGACGGCTACGGCGACTGGAACATCCCCTGGGACCAGTACGCCGGGCAGCCCTAGGCTTCCACGCGCAGGCCCAGCTGGGCCGCGAGCAGCGGAGCCAGCAGCAGGAGCTGTTCTTCGTCCACGGTGAACCCCTTCAGTCCGGCTAATCCGGTGATGCTCCGGAACGCGGATCCGCGCAGGTCTGCATCCACGGCCGTACCGCCGCTTCCCAGCAGCAGGGAGTCGATCCGGCAGTCGCGGAACGCCACCCGGTTCAGCCGCGCGCCGTCCAGGTCCAGTTCCCCGATGATGCAGTTGGAGAACAGCACGTTGGTCAGCGTGCAGCCGCGCAGGTTGAGGAAATCGATCTTGCCGCCCTCCACCCGGACGGAATTCCAGCTTCCGCCGTAAAGCTCAGCGGAACCCAGGCGCGGGTTGGAGATCTCCACGTCCCGGAAGGTGGTCCTGGCCGCCCGGAACACCGGGGCATACAGGTTTTCCAGGGTCGATTCCAGAAACCGTGCAGCGGTGAGGTCGGCGTTGTCCAGGGACACTCCGGTGAGGCTGCATTCGGAGAACACTGCCCCGCGCAGTTCCAAACCGGCGAAGGATTCTCCGGCATAGGCCACCGCTTCCTGGGTGCTGCCTACCGGAACATCGGCACCGTCACTCAGGTCCTGCAGGCGAACCGGCTCGAGGACCGGCGGTTTGGTTCCAGTGCTGCGGGAACGCACCATGCCTAGGCGGAGCGCCGGCCGAAGAGGAAGTAGGCGATGGGGCCGGCGAAGTTGATGCCGCACGCGGCCATCCACCATCCGCGGCTGCCGCGGATCTGCTCCTTCGGTCGCTTCTTCAAATCCCGAAGCGCAGCTCCGGCGAGCAGGAACTGGAGTCCGGTCAGGGCTCCGAGGCCCTTTTTCTGTCCGCTGCTCAGGTCCTTGAGTTTTTTCTTTGCCATCGCCGTGCCTTCCGGTGGGTCGTTCCCGACGACGGTCGCCGTACGGGTCTGAACCCGATTATCCGCTACTGGCCGCTTCCGGGAGCAACCGAGCCGGCCTGGCCAAGCACGGAGTGCCCGCCCAGGCGGTGATAAGTCCGGTTGTGGTAGACCAGCGGTTCCTGCTCCGTGCTGCCGGGGAGGATTTCCAGGACGGTGGCCGCAATCAGGATGGAGCTGCCCACCGGGATCCTGCCGTCGATCCGGCAGCGAAGTGCCACGGGGGCTTCTTCCAGGAGGGGTTCGCCGCCGGGCAGCGTGCGGGTGCGCGTCGAGCCGAACCGGTCCGCGCCCTGCCGGGCGAAAAGTGCGGCGAGTCCGGCATTTTCGGAGCCAAGCAGGTGGACGACGACGGTCTCCGACGCGGCTATTAGACCGGCTGTCCCGTGGGTTGAGGCCAGGGAGAAGGACAGGATCGGCGGCTCCGCCGAAACCGAGGAAACCGAGGAGGCGGTCAGGCCCACGGGGCCGCTGCCGCCGTCGGCCGTAATGATCGCCACGCCCGCCGGATGAGCCCGAAAGGCGTCCTTGAATGCATCCGTTACATTCCGCTCGCACAGAGCCGTATTCCGCGTCATCTCAAGTCCTTCCGCAGACCAACCCATCGAGGGCATCCCTCAACGCTAAAACCTCAACCATAGTTGAGGTCAAATCGGAGGGACTCAGACGTCGAATGCCCGGGCGCCGGTGCCGGTGCCCGAATCGTCGGGATTCACGAACCGGCACTGGGCCAGGGAGAGGCAGCCGCAGCCGATGCAGCCGCCGAGCCGGTCACGAAGTGCCTGGAGGTGGCGGATGCGGGTATTGAGTTCCTGCTGCCAGGCGGCAGAAAGCCGCTGCCAGTCGGCCTGGTCCGGGACCCCGTCCGGAGGCAGTTCGGCGAAAGCCCGGTTGATCACGGCCAACGGAATGCCTGCCTGCTGCGCCGCGCGGATCACGGCCACCCGCCGCAGCACCGACCGGTCATAGCGCCGCTGGTTACCCTGTGTCCGCCGGCTGGAGAGCAGGCCCTGGCGCTCGTAAAAGTGCAGCGCCGATACGCTGACGCCGCTGCGCTCGGCCACCTGCCCCACGGACAGTTCCACCCGCGCGGGCCCGGATCCGGATGTATTCGCTTCCACGGCCTCGCCTTCCCTCACAGCACCCATTATCCGCCCGCTGCCGCCGCCGACTTGCCGGAGGCAAATGTGCGGGCGCGCCGGTCCATGGAACCCCGCACTTAGGATCAAGGCAGTTATATTCGCAGCGCAGGCCACTGAATCCCATATTTTTTATAAAGAGGTAATTGTGAAAGTAGAAATCCGCCACAGCCCGGCATACGCAGTAGCCCGCTGCTTCCTTGAACCCCACGAGGCAATAAAAGTGCAGCCGGGAGCAATGATGGCGCATTCCTTCGGCGTAACGCTCGTGGCAAAGGCTGACGGCGGCTTTATGAAAGGCCTGGGGAAAATGATCGGCGGGGAAAGCTTCCACACCACCGTTTTCACCGCCCCCGCCGAGGGCGGCTGGGTCGATGTCATTTCCGAGTCCGTCGGAGACGTAGTTTCCGTCGGGGTGGATAATGCAACGGGCTTCCGCTTGACGAAGGGAGCGTGGCTGGCGAACGACGGGAACCTCGACGTCGGCCCGGACGCCTCCCTGAACGGCATGTTTGCCGGTTCGGGCCTGGTGGTGCTGAAGGTCAGCGGCCAGGGCAACCTCCTGGTTTCCTCCTACGGCGCATTGGACGTTGTATCCCTGAAAGCAGGGGAAGGCTTCACCCTGGACACGGGGCACCTCGTGGGCTGGGAGTCGAGTATCCAGATGAGGACGCGCAAGGCGGCCGGCATCTTCAACTCGCTGAAGAGCGGCGAAGGCCTGGTGGTTGATCTGCAGGGGCCCGGCGACGTGATTATGCAGACCCGCGTTTTCAGTCCCGTGGCTGCCGTTCCCCGCTGACGCTCCTGCACAGCCTCCCGGGCCGTGCCAAGCCACCCGGATTCCGTCCTTCCCTCCCCTTCGCTGGCGGCCGGGACTGCGGCATGTGAAAGTGTCCCTATCGGGCCGAAACCGCTGCCTTGCGCGGTCGGTGAAGGTGCCGCCGCAACGAAGGAGGCAGCCATGGATCCCGCACCCCTCGGACCACCGGAGAAACCCGGAACGCTGGTTTTCCTGCCGGGCACCGGCCAGCCCAATCCGCAGCTCGCGGACCGGATCCGGGAGCAGATGGCAGCGGTGCCGGGATTGTCCGATTACCGGGTGCTGGCGGTCGACTGGGCCGCCGCCGCACCCGACAATGTCAGCTTTGTCCCGGCATTGCCCCCGCGGTATGTCGCCGACGATCCGCCCGGAGTGACCGATACGTCCTTGGCCCTGGCCCTTTTCGGCATGGACCTGGGAGCGGCTGATCCGCTGAAACAGGCCTCCAGCACCGGTGCCCCGCCGGCGCGCCCTGACGCGGCATTCCTGGGCGAGACGCTGCAGGATCTGGTCCTGGGTGTGCTCACGGAGGCGGGGATCCGGCACCGGATCCGCCTCACCGACGCCGCGGGCAGCTTCTTCGGCAAGGTTGCCTTCTATCTGCGCCACGGTCCGGCTGCCTGTGCCCGCATTGCGGACACCCTGCGCAGCACGGACCAGGACGCACCTGTCGTATTGTTCGGCCACAGCCTCGGCTCCGTGGCAGCTGTCGACCTGCTCAGTTCCCCCGAAGCGGACGGCATCCGCGTGGATTTGCTGGTGACCGTGGGCTCGCAGGCGCCGTGGTTCTACCTCCTCGATGCCCTCGCCTATCTCGGTCCAGTCCGCGGCGGTTCAGGGCCCGCAGTCCCCTGGTTGAATTTCTGGGACGAGCGCGACCTGATCTCCTTCTGCGCCGAACGCGTGTTTGCCGGCCGGGAGGTGAACGTGACCGACAGCGAAGTGGACTCCGGCAAACCCTTTCCCGAATCCCATACCGCCTATTTTTCCGATCCGCGTGTGTACCGGCAGCTGTGGGAGCATCTGCGGGAGGCACGCGCAGACAAACCCGGCTCTGGCAACGGAACCGGAATCTAGTGTTCACTGGACTACATGAGAGCGATCTGGAAAGGCGCCATTGCGTTTGGGCTGGTCAACGTGCCGGTCAAGGTTTATGCCGCCACCGAGGACCACGACGTCAGCCTTCACCAGGTGCATGGCAAAGACGGCGGGCGCATCCGCTACCAGCGCCGCTGCGAGATCTGCGGCGAGGTGGTGGAATACAAGGACATCGCAAAGGCGTACGACGACGGCGAGCAGACGGTGGTCCTTACCGACGAGGATCTGGCCTCCCTTCCCGTGGAGAAAAGCCGGGAAATCGACGTCGTGGAATTCGTGCCCAGCGAGCAGGTGGATCCCATCCTGTTTGACCGGACGTACTATCTGGAGCCGGACTCCAAATCGACGAAGTCCTACGTGCTGCTGCGCCGCACCCTTGAGGACACCGACCGCACGGCTATCGTCCAGTTCTCGCTCCGGCAGAAGAGCCGGCTGGGTGCCCTGCGCGTACGCGGTGACGTGCTGACCCTCCAGACCCTGCTGTGGGAGGACGAGGTCCGGGAGGCCACCTTCCCCTCCCTCGACGAAAAGGTGCGGATTTCCGCCAAGGAGCTGGAGATGTCCTCGGCCCTCGTGGATTCCTTCAGCGGGGACTTCGATCCTTCCGAATTCACCGACGATTACCAAGAGCAGCTCAAAACCCTGATCGATGCCAAGCTCGAACAGGGAGAATCGCTCGACACGGAGGAGACCTTCGGCGGAGAATCCGAGGAGGACGAGGGCGGCAAGGTCCTGGACCTCATGGAGGCGCTGCGGCGGAGCGTAGAGAAGAACCGCGATAAAAAGAGCGGCACCGACAGTAAAAGCACCAAAGAGGACGGCACCAAGAAGGCTCCCGCCAAAACCGCGAACTCCAAAGGCACCAAAAGCACAGCCAAAACCCGGAAAGGCGCCTGACCGCTATGGCATCTCGCAATTTCTTCACGGACCGGTTCGGCCGGCAGACTGTTTTCAAGGTGCCCAACGGGCCGCTCATCGGCTGGGGCCTGTTTGGCGTGGCGTCCATGATGGCACTGACGCCCAGGAACGCCGGGCTGCTTAAGACCCTCAGCAAAGGCTGCCTGATGGTCTGGGCCCTTGGGGAGACCTTCCGAGGTGACAGCGGCTTCCGGCGCAGCATCGGTGCCGCCACCCTGCTGCACCAGGTCGCCGGCCCGGCAGACCGGGAAGCTGAAGCCGGCACGCCGAAAATGTCCGTCAGCAGCCGGCAGCAGCACTAGTCCGCTCGGGGCCGGCCGTACGGGATGGTCCCTACTGGCGGTATCCCTCGACTTCACCCACGGGCCGTTCCTGCGCCTCATCCGGGTTCTGCCCGGCGTCGGCCTTGGCCCGCCGCTGGCGGAGAAGGTCCCAGTACTGGTCCAGCTGTTCCTCCACCCGCCTGAGTTCCGCGGCGTGTTTCTCGGGTTCCGCACCCGGATCCGTCTCCCGCAGGGACTGCTCCTGCGCTACGAGTTCCTGGATCCGGTGCTGGATTTCCTGTTCGTCCATGGCTCCAACGCTAACCGGGGCGGGCGGCGGATTCCAGCATCGGACGCGGCAGCCCGGCTAGTTGGGAACTGATCCTTCACCGGGGTTCGGGTTGCTGCGGTACGAGCTCGGTTCGCTCTCACGTCCCAGGAAGATACCCAGCAGGATCATCACCACTGCCAGCACTGCGTGCAGCCAATTGTCCGCCGTGTTGAAGGGAACGAAGTTGGCGTCCGACTCCAGCGGGATGAGCAGCCCGTAAATGAAGAGCAGGGCGTAGAGGATGCCTCCTCCCAGCAAATAGAGCTTGGCCGAGGAGTGCTTTCGCGCCAGGGCCAGCCCGGCGAAGCCCAGCAGCATGTGGACCACGTTGTGGAGCACCGAGACCTGGAATATGCCCAGAAGTGCGGCTTCGGATGCGTAACCCGAGAAGTAAAGCTGGCTGTAATTGATGGTGGCCCCGGGAATGAACCCCAGGACTCCGATAAGCAGGAAAACAATCCCGAATGCAATTGCGGCTTTCTGCGCATTGGTCCTGCGCGCCGAGAGACCGCCGCTGGAACCGTAGCTGGGGTATGCCATGATGACTCCTCTGCTCCGCAGCACCGGAGAACCGGACCGGGAGGATTCGGTGATCAGGGCTTTAAACTGTTGCACAATTGGGGCAAGGTGGGAAGCATGCTGACTTTCCAGGACCATGAGGGGGTACCAGATGGGGTTTGCGCCTAAAACGGCAATAGTCACGGGGTCTGATTCCGGCATAGGACGCGCCGCCGCCGTAGCACTGGCCAAGGCGGGAATGGATGTGGGCATCACCTGGCATTCGGATGAACAGGGTGCCATGGACACTGCTGAGGAGGTCCGTTCGCACGGCCGCACCGCCGTCGTGGCCCATCTGGACACCACCGATCTCCCAGGGTGCGCGGACGTGGTGGATTCCCTGGCGGAGAAGCTGGGCGGCCTGGACGTGTTCGTCAACAACTCGGGGACCGGGGACGGGCAGAAGTTCCTGGAGCTGGGCCATGACGCCTGGCGCACCACCCTGGACACCAACCTCAGCGGGGCTTTTGTCTGCCTGCAGCGGGCAGCTCAGCGCATGGTCGCGGCCGGCAACGGCGGCCGGCTGATCGCCGTCACCAGCGTCCACGAACTCCAGCCGCGAGTGGGCGCCGCGGCGTACACCGCCTCCAAGCACGGGCTCGGCGGGCTGATCAAGACCATCGCCCTGGAGCTGGGCAGCTACGGGATCACGGCCAATTCGGTGGCGCCCGGGGAAATCGCCACACCCATGACGGGGCAGACGGACTCCGACCCGCAGGCCGAGGACCGCCCCGGCATTCCGCTGGGCCGGCCCGGCTATGCCACCGAGATTGCCGACGTCGTGGCCTTCCTGGCTTCACCGGCGTCGTCCTACGTCACGGGGGCCTCCTGGGCCGTCGACGGCGGCATGCTCCAGATGGGACCGCAGGGCGGCTCCCACATCACTTCGTCAGCTTGGCGGGAAGGATAACTTGAAATCTCTATGGCTCGATACCGCGCCCGTTATACCCTCTGATCCCTTCGACCCCGGGGCGTCCTACGACACCGTGGTGGTCGGCGCCGGACTCACCGGCCTCACCACGGCAGCCCTGCTGGCACGCAGCGGACAGCGCGTGGCCATCCTGGAAGCACGCACGGTAGGTGCGGTCGCTACCGGCAACACCACGGCCAAGGTTTCCCTCCTGCAGGGAACACAGCTGTCCAGCATCACGTCGCATCATAACGCGGAGACTGCCCGCCAGTATGTGGAAGCCAACCGGCAGGGACAAAGCTGGCTGCTGCGATTCTGCGACGAAAACGGGATTGGCTACGAGGTCCGGGACGCGTACACCTACGCCACCACCGAGCAGGGACTCAAGAGCCTGCGGAAGGAACACGAGGCAGCCAAGGAGGCAGGGCTCGACGTCGAGTTCACCACGGAGACCGAGCTTCCCTTTGAAACCACGGGCGCCCTGCGGCTTCGCGACCAGGCGCAGATCCAGCCGATGACTGTGCTTGCCGGCCTGGCCAAGGATTACCGCGCCCACGGCGGCACCCTGATCGAGGGCGTCCGGGTGACCGGCGCGCGCCACGAGGAGGGTGCCGGCATCAAGGTCGGAACCAGCCAGGGCGAGGTCACGGCGCGGCACCTGGTGCTGGCCACCGGCATCCCGATCCTTGACCGCGGCGGCTACTTTGCCGTCCTGAAACCCGAGCGTTCCTACGCAGTGGCCCTGCCGGTGACGGGAACGGTTCCGCAGGGCATGTACCTCTCCGTCGATTCGCCCACCCGCTCCCTGCGGACCGCGGAGGCAGACGGTATTTCCTACCTGCTCGCCGGGGGCAACGGGCACACGGTCGGGCGGAAAAAGCACACCCAGGAACTGGTGGACGATCTGGTGGACTGGACCGAGGAGAACTTCGCGGTGGGAAGCGCGGCCAGCTATGCCTGGTCGGCGCAGGATTACTCGCCGGCACGCAGCCTGCCCTACGTCGGGCAGTTGCCGCTGATGGGATCCAACATCTATGTAGCCACCGGTTACAACAAGTGGGGCATGACCAATGCCGTCGCGGCGTCTCTGGCCCTGAGCGCGGAGATTCTCGGCGGAGAGAACCCGTGGGCGCGCGAGCTGTACAAGCCCCGGGTGGCCCCGCTGGATGCCGCGTCCACCCTGCGTGACAACGCCGAGGTGGGGCTCTCCATGCTCACCGGCTGGGCCGCCGGACTGGTCAACAGCACCGACACGGCCCCGCCGGAGGGGCAGGGTGTGGTGTCCCGGGAGAACGGCAAGCCGGTGGGTACCTGCACCGTCGCCGGCGAGACCAGCCGGGTGTCGGCCGTGTGCCCGCACCTCAAGGGGGTCTTGAACTGGAACGACGCCGAACAGTCCTGGGATTGTCCGCTGCACGGCTCCCGGTTCACGGCCAAGGGAACGCTGCTGGAAGGTCCCGCGGTTAAGAACCTCGATCCCGCCTGATCTCCGGACCCGGTTTTAACCAAAGACTGCGGATGCCTTGCAGGCATCCGCAGTCTTTGCTTAACCAGCCGGGCGGCTAGAGGCCGGCCCGGGGTCCGCCGGATTCCGGGTCATCCATCGCCGGATCCGCGTCCGGGGCTGCCGCCAGCCGCGATGTGTCGGTGGAGGTAGGTCCTACGGGAGCCGTGCCGGCCGCGCCGGTGGCGGCATTACCGGGAGCGTCAACATTTCCCCGCCACGAACCCGTTTCCGATCCGCGGCTTTCAATGAATTCCTTGAAACGAGCGAGGTCGGCCTTGACCTGCCGGTCATCGGCGCCGACCACGGACCCCAGCTTCTCAACGATGTTTTCGGGATCCCAGTCCAGTTGGACGGTCACCCGGGTCTCGGCGTCGCCCAGGCGGTGGAACGTTACGACGCCGGCATGGGACTTTCCGTCCGTACTCTTCCAGGCGACCCGCTCATCCGGGTGCTGCTCGGTGATTTCCGTGTCGAATTCCCGCTCGACGCCGGCCACCTTGGTCACCCAGTGTGTGGTGGTGTCCGAAAGCTGGGTAATGGAGAGAACGCCGCCCATGAAGTGGGGGAAGGACTCGAACTGGGTCCACTGGTTGTAAGCGGTGGTAACCGGTACTGATACGTCGATTGACTCTTCTACGGTGGTCATGCTGTCCCTCCGGTAGTACGAATCCTGCCTTGGCCGGGCCGTTTCTCACAGGCCCCGTTTTCCTCACCGTACACAGGACGACAAGTCACTTCAACTGGAAGTAAGGTTGCTTATATTAGCTGTCCCGGGAACCGGTCCATTCTGTTCCGAGCTGCGTCCCGGGGTTAGGCTGGGGAACAATCCACCTGCCGGCGGCGCTGTGCACTGCAGTGTCCGGACTTTTTCCGGCAGGTGAGTCCAGTACTCATTTTTCGTCAATATCTGGAGGAAACATGAAGGCATCTGAAGAGCTGACCACCAACCTGCAGGCCGTCCTGGTGGACATGATCGAACTGCACCTGCAGGGCAAGCAGGCCCACTGGAACGTAGTAGGTAAGAACTTCCGGGACCTGCACCTGCAGCTTGACGAGATCATTGACGACGCGCGCATCTTCGCGGATGAACTGGCCGAGCGCATGCGTGCCCTCCGCGCCGTTCCGGACGGCCGAAGCGTGGCAGTGGCCAACGGCACCAGCCTGCCGCCGTTCCCCGCCGGACTGGTTGACACCAGCGATACCGTGACGCACGTGGTCGCCATGCTCGAGGCCGTCGTCAAGACCATGCGCGACGTGCACGACCAGGTGGACGAAGAGGATCCGACCACTGCGGACATCCTGCACGGCTTTATTGCCAAGCTGGAGCAGTACGCCTGGATGGTGGATGCCGAGAACATTTCCGCCACGGCAGAGGTAGTCACACCCGAAGACAGCAACCTGAAACCGACCCGCTAGGACTCCGGCTTCCGGGCCGGCGTATCCCTTTTCCAGGGGTGCGCCGGCCTTTGCCGTCCCCCGCACTGCCGGCATTCAGCTGCGCCCAGTGGCTCGGCTAACCCGCGATCGCCTGCCGTACTTCTTCCAGTAGATCCATCATGTGCGCCAGCGCGGCAGCGCCGTCGCCGGCGGCGACGGCGTCCGCCACCAGCACATGCCCCCGGAGGGCAGCCTCGCTCGGGTTCGCCGGCATCATGCCCTGCCGGGTGCGGCCGGTAAGCACTTCGGCAACCACGTCCTGAAGCGAGGCGAACATGTCGTTGCCGCTGGAACGCAGCAGCAACGTATGGAATTCAATATCGGCCTGCAGGAACTCATCCAGCTCCCCCGCTTCGCCGAGCCTTCGAAGCTCCGCGGCCAGCTCCACCATCCGGTCCCGCTCAGCTGGTGCCGCGTGACTGGCTGCGGCCGCCGCGGCTACCGGCTCCACCCCCACCCGCAGTTCGGTCAGGGTGCGGAACTGCTCCGCCCGGCCCGGCCCGGCCAGGCGCCACTTGATGATCCGCGGATCGAACACATTCCACAGCTGGGGTTCCTGCACCACAATGCCGACCCGGCGCTTGGAATACACCAGGTTCATGGACTCGAGGATCCGCATGCAGTCGCGGACCACGGTTCGAGAAACTCCGAACTCCTGCTGCAGCCCGTCAAGCGTGAGCCGGTCCCCCGGGGCAAGCACACCGGAGGTTATGTCCTGGCCCAGGACCTCGATGATCCGGGCGTTCAGGACCGCGGCCGGCGGGCCGGCATGTTCGTTCATATCCGCATCTTTCCAGCTACGTTCCTTTGTATATTCCCTAGAATGCATATGAGTGGGGGCGCCTAATCGGCGGGGATACCGCTGAGACCGGCCACCCGCCCCCTGCTTCAGCCTAGCCTCCGAGGCCCGCCTTTGATCAGCCGCCAACGGTGCCCCGATTCATCCGGTCCCGCTCCATCAGTTGGTGATACCTTTGTGCTCAGAAGTTCGGGTCAGCAAACCGGTCCGAACCCGCGACAACGGCGTCCCAAGGAGATTTCAATGTCCCAAACTGCACAGCACCTCGTCATCATGGGTGTTGCCGGATCGGGCAAAACCACCATCGCCAACCTGCTTTCCAAACGGCTCGGATGGATCGCCGCAGAGGCTGATGAGTTCCATCCGGCCGTTAATATTGCCAAGATGTCCGCCGGCGTCCCCCTGGACGACGACGACCGTTGGCCGTGGCTCTACGCCATCCGCGACTGGATGGGTGTCCAGGCGGAAAACGGCCGGTGCACCATCGTCACTTGTTCCGCGTTGAAACGCACGTACCGGAACGTCCTTGCGCAGGCAACCGGGGACGTTACGTTCGTCCACCTGGACGGGAGCAGCGAGGTGCTTGCCGAACGCATGAAAACCCGAAGCGGACATTTCATGCCGCCGTCCCTGCTTCCCTCGCAGTTGAGCACGTTGGAGCCGCTTTCACTGGACGAGGCCGGTATCCGGATTGAAATAACGGATTCTCCTGCGGAAATCGTGGAGGCCATTCTTAGGCACCTGGGATTCACAGTTGCCTAAGCACCTGCGCCCTCGGCCCAAGGTGAACGAAGGCCCGAAGAAACCGTGGAAAAATAGGTAGCTTCAATAAACTCTTTTGGCGCCTGCACCGCCCTCTGGAAGGACTTTTCAACCATGATGGGTGGCCACCATGCCGCTAGCGGCGCTGCGGCCTGGGTTGCCGTCGCCTCCACCGCTCCCCACGCCTTCGGCTGGTATCCGGTGACGCCGCTCGGCGTCGTCACCGGTGCCCTGTTGACCGCCGGCGCTGCCCTGCTGCCCGATCTCGACCATCACAGCGGGACCATTGCCCATTCCCTTCCCCCGCTCACCAAAATCCTTGCCCGCTTTACGGAGGCCGTCAGCGGCGGCCACCGGCGCGGCACGCATTCCCTGCTCGGGCTGGCGGTCTTCGTGGCGCTGGCGACAGCACTGGGCAAAGTGACCACCGAGGTGCCGGTCTTCGGATCAGTGGCGGTGGGCGCGGGGATCCTGTCCGTCCTGCTGATGGGATTTGCCTTCAAGGCGCTGAAAATCGCCGGCGGACCGGTTCGCAGCTGGTTCCTCGCCCTGGTTTTCTCGGGGTTCATTGCCGTCTATGCCCCGGAAAACAATGACTGGCTGCCGGTGGCGGTGGGCCTGGGCGTGGCAGTGCATATTGTCGGCGACCTCCTCACCCACCAGGGCGTAATGATCCTGTGGCCGCTGCGGATCAAACGCCCGCGGTCCCTGGTCCGATTCCCTGTTGTCAGTAAGCTCTGGCGGAGCAGCGGCTGCTTCTCGCTGCCCCTGATCGGCGCGGCCGGCTCATGGCGGGAATGGGCCCTGATGGTGCCCGTGACCATTTACGCGATTTACGGCGTCACCGTGGACGGCATGACGGCGCTGACCGGCTGGTCCCCCTATACCTAGCCCTTCCGGGGACGGGAGCACACCCGGGCGGGACTAAAGTTGAAGTGTGGAACTGGCTCTTTTTGCTGTAGTGGGTGTTGCCGTCATTGTGACGGTTGCTGCCTTTTCCAAACGCCTCGGGATAGCTGCACCGCTGATCCTGGTGGTGGTGGGGCTGGCGCTTTCCTACACGCCGGGCGTGCCGGAGTTCTCCGTTCCGCACGAATGGATCCTGATGGGGGTGCTGCCCCCATTGCTCTATGCCGCCGCGGTGAACGTCCCCGTGGTGGACTTCCGGCGCAACATCGGTGCCATTTCCTCGTTGTCCGTCTTCCTCGTCCTGTTTTCGGCTTTTGCCACGGGGCTCCTCCTTTACCTGCTGCTGCCGGACCTGAACTTCGCCGCCGCGGTGGCACTGGGCGCCGTCGTCAGTCCGCCCGACGCCGTCGCTGCCACTTCGATCGGAAAGAAGCTGGGTCTGCCGCCGCGCCTGGTCACGGTGCTCGAAGGCGAGGGGCTGGTCAATGATGCCACCGCCCTGGTGCTGCTGCGCTCCGCCGTCGCCGCCTCCGCCGGGGGCCTGTCGAGCATCTGGGCCGGCATCGGTGACTTCGGTTTCGCGGTCGTCGTTGCCGTTCTTGTCGGCCTGCTGGTAGGCGCGGCCACGGTCTATGTCCGATCGAAACTCTCCGATCCGGTCCTGGATACGGCAATCTCCTTTGTGGTTCCCTTTATTGCCTTCATTCCGGCGGAGGAAGCCGGGGCCTCGGGGGTCCTCGCCGTGGTCGTGGCCGGGCTGTACACCGGGCACCGCAGTGCCTCAGCGCTGACGGCGCAGGCCCGGATCAATGACAGCATCAACTGGCGGACCATCCAGTTCCTATTGGAAAACGGCGTTTTCCTCCTAATGGGACTCGAACTGCGGCATCTGGTGGAGAACATCGACGCCAGCCTCCTTCCGGTCCTCGATGCCGTACTGATCGGCCTGGCAACCACCGTGCTGCTGATCCTGCTGCGCTTCGCCTGGGTTACTCCGCTGATCTACCTGCTGCGGCTGAAGGTCCGTCACCAGGAACGGCGGACCAAGCGGTTCCGGCTGGGCCTGGACCGGATCAAGGCTGGCGGGCTGAACGACGATCGGCAGCGCAGGCGGCATCGGCGGGCCGAGCTGCTCTACCTCCGCCGCCGGGCCGACGTCGAGCAACTCGGCCGCGAGGGTTTGGGCTGGCGCGGCGGCATGGTGATCTCCTGGTCCGGTATGCGGGGCGTGGTGACCCTGGCCGCGGCCCAGTCCCTGCCGGAGCAGACCCCGTACCACGAGCAGCTGGTGCTGATCGCTTTCACGGTGGCCGTGGCAACCCTGCTGCTGCAGGGCGTCACCCTGCCGTGGCTGATCCGCCTCCTGGGGGTTCAGGGCCGGGATGTGGCATCGGACCAGAGGGAGCTGGCCAAGCTGCTGGACGAGCTCAGCGGTGCCGGGCTCAGCGTTCTGGAGCAGCCTGCGCAATGCCCGGGCGTACGCCGGGAGGTGGACCCGGATGTCGTCGAAAGGGTCCGCCAGAGCACCTTCCTCCGCAGCGAACTGGCCTGGGAACGGGTACGTGCACTCGGGGAAAATG
Organism: Arthrobacter sp. zg-Y844; assembly: GCF_024385465.1. Lineage (GTDB taxonomy): Bacteria > Actinomycetota > Actinomycetes > Actinomycetales > Micrococcaceae > Arthrobacter_B. Next base: position 1,207,755 of record NZ_JANFLS010000001.1, on the reverse strand, counting down.
AGGATCCGACGCCGCAGCTCCAATACCGCGTACTGCGCCGCGCCGTCGTCGAGGCCGAACGGGACCAGTTGCTGCTGGCCCGCCGTGAGGGACGCTATGCGTCCCGAACCCTTTCGGAGGCGCAGCGGCTGCTGGACCTGGAGGAATCCCGCCTCCGCCCGCGGCTGGGGGAACGCTAGCGGCGGTGTTCCCAGGCGCTGGACGGCGGTCTGGGCACCGCCGCCTCCGCGTTAGTCCTGGTGAAGCTGGAGGTAGTTGCCGCAGCCGTCGTCGAAAACCGCCTGGGCGCCCGTCGAATCAAGGGTGGGTTCACCGAGGAACTGGACGCCGAGCCCCGATAACCGCTCATACTCCGCCTGCACATCCGGTACGCCAAGCACCAGCACGGGCAGCTGCTCCCGGTACAGCCCCGTCCGGTACGCTTCGGCAACCGGGTTGTCGCTGGGTTCGAGCAGCAGCCCCGGACCACCCGGATCTTCAGGCGAACAGACAATGAACAGGTTGTACTCCGGCATGGCCATCAAGGGTTCCAGGCCAAGGGTACCCGTGTAGAACTCGTAGGCACGTTCCGGGTCGACCACATGGATGCCGCTCATTTTGATCCGCATCTGCGAAAGGGTACCTCCGGCCCCGGCCGGTGTCAGCAGTGCCGGATCAGCTGTGGAATCAACGGTGCTTCAACGGCTGCGGCGCGGTTTGCCGTTCTTGCCTGCGCCTTTTCCCTTGCCTGCGGGACGCCCGCCGGATTTTGCCGCGGACTTTGCCGCGGGCTTGGCCGCGCTCCGGGCCTGGCGCTCCTTGGTCCGCTTCTTGGCCGAGGACTTCTGTTCAGCCTGGATGGAGGGCTGGCGGGAGCTGTTCGCGGTCCGTCCCCGCACCACCCCGATGAACTCTTCGATGTCCGGCTCGTCCCGGTCCTGCAACCAGGCAATTCCGATCCGTGTTGCCGGAACACCGTTCACGGGCCGCGCTGCAACGTCCTTCCGGGAGTGCAGGCGGGCTACGGACATGGGGAGGATCACAACACCGCTGCCGGCGGCAGCCACCTCAAGGGCGACGGCGGCCCCGCCCATCTCGTCAATGTCCAGGATCGTCTCGCCGTCGAGATCGGCGAGGTCGACGGCGTCGAAGGCCGCCAGCGGGTGCTCCTTTGAGGCAGCGGCCACCGGCTGCTCTTCGTACAGCGGAATCACGTTCACGCCGTCCGGGCGCGCGAAACCTTCGGCGGGAATACGGATAAACGCCAGGTCCGCCCGGTTGGAGGCAAGTTCCTCCAGCGCTGCGGGCTCCTCACACTGGAACGTCCTCAGTTCCTGGTCCTGCCGTTCACGCCAGCGGGTGATCCATTTGCCCGGCGTCACGCCCGGTACATAGGCCACGGTCAGCGGCCGCGACGTCGCCCCCTGCAGGGATGCTGATGTGTCTGTGGGCATCAAAACACCTTAGCCCACCGGGAGGTGGCGCGGCGGGCGGATACCCTTGGAATATGACCACCGAGAAATCTCCCCAATCCATGAAGCCTGCCACGGCAGCCAAGAAGCTGGGCATCTATCTGCCCGCAGCGCCGCAGGATTTCCAGGACGGTCCTATTTCGCGGGCCCAATTCGACGAACTGCAGTCCAATCCGCCTGAGTGGCTCACCGAGCTGCGCCGCACCGGCCCGCATCCGCGCCCCGTCGTGGCGCAGAAGCTCAACGTCTCGATCGGCGGTTTGACCCGCGCCGGCGTGACCGAGGCCCTGACCACCGAGGAAATCAAGGCGCTGCTTGCCGAGCCTCCGGCCTGGCTGGTTGAGGAACGTGCGAGCTTTGCTGCCGTCCGTGCGGAAGCCCAGCGGGTAAAGGAAGCCGAAGCCAAGAAGGCGGAACGCGCCTAGGAGCTTCGGCTCGCCGGATTCGCAATACGCACATAAGGGAGGGGCTGCGCAGCTGCTGCGCGGCCCCTCCCTTTGTCCGTCTCCCCTGCTCCGGGGGATGACCACCCGGGACGCAAAAAAGAATGACCCCGGCCGTTTGGCCGGGGTCATTCTTTTCTATGTGCGCGAGGGGGGATTTGAACCCCCACGCCCTTTCGGACACTGGCACCTGAAGCCAGCGCGTCTGCCGTTCCGCCACTCGCGCATAAATGGTTTCCCGCGGCAACGCTGTGCGGACAATCTCACACGATCCAAGCGGATCCTGTCTGTGATCATTCGTTGCGTTTCCTCGGGAACAGCAGAATCAAGCATACCGGCATTTTGGCCAAACACCTAAACGGCCGCCGAGGCAACCAGAAAACCGCGCTGTTGCAAGGAATCGACGGCTGTTCCCCCGGCCGCTCAGGGGACCGGTGTGAAGCGGCAACCGGCTTGGCACATCGGCCGCGCCGGAACGCGGGGCGCCGGGACGGCGGTAAGACAATTATCTGCCGTCACCAGTACTATCGAAGTGGACGTATGTACCTGTGCCCTGCCGGAACCGGTCCCGAACCAGTCCCGGCGGACGATTCCGCCCGCACCCCGGTGCCCGGGCAGGTACTGCAGACGAGGCAATTCACTGGACAGGACACGGAAGGAGACGAACTTGGGCATACTCGACAATGTCGAACGCGGCATCGAAAAGATTGTTCGTGGTGCTTTCGCGTCCGGTTCGTCCGGCCGTGTTGAACCGCTGGAGCTTGCCATCGCACTCCGCAAGGAACTGGATCAGCATTCCATGGTCCTGGGCCAGGGCCGGACGCTGGCACCGAATGTCTTTACTGTGCGGCTATCCACCTCGGACTTCACCCAGGCACAGAAGTGGGGCGCACCCCTGGCTGAAGAGCTCTGCGACGTGGTTATTAAGCATGCACGCAGCCAGTCCTACACACTTCAGGGCCCGGTACGGGTTTCGTTTACCCGCGATTCCTCCCTTAAGGCAGGGGTACTTGAAGTGGATTCATCCACTGAAAAGTCCCCCTCGGCCCAAGCCCGGATGCCCTCTCCTCCTGCACCCCGGCAGGGACCATCGGCTCGTATGCAGCCCGTCCTGGACGTTGACGGCCAGCGCTACACCCTCAACGCCCCCTCAGTGGTTCTGGGACGCTCCTCCGAAGCCGACATCCTCGTGGACGACACCGGTGTTTCACGCCGCCATCTGGAGATCCGTACCGAGAACGGTGCCAGCCGTGCCATCGATCTGGGGTCCACCAACGGCAGCTTCGTCAACGGCCAGAAAGTTCAAGGTGAAGCAGTGCTTACCGACGGATCCACAATCACCATGGGACGCACCCGAATCGTCTTTCGGCTGCTGCCTGTCCGGACCGGGGGACGTTAGTGCTCAGCGAATTAACTGAAACACTCCTGCGCTACGGCTTCCTGATCCTGCTGTGGATCATGGTGGTCAGCGTAGTCGGCGCCATCCGGCGCGACCTCGCCGTGGGCAGCCGCAACCGGACCGGCACCCCGACGGCCCGCCAGATCCGTAAAGACCCAAACCTTGAACAGCGTGCGCCGGCCCCCGGCAAGGTCACGCCCAGGGAACTCGTAGTGACGGAAGGCCCGCTGCGCGGCACCACACTCGACCTTGCCGCCAGCCCCATCCTGCTTGGAAGGGCACAGGAAGCAACCCTCGTCCTGGAGGACGACTACGCCTCCGGCCGCCATGCCCGCCTCTTCCCCCAGGGCAGCCGCTGGTTCGTTGAGGACCTTGGTTCAACCAACGGAACCTATCTCGGCGGAAGCCAACTTACCCGGGCGTTGCCCGTCGAACCCGGTGTGCCGATTCGCATCGGTAAGACGGTCATCGAATTGAGGCCCTGACAGTGGCCCTGGTCCTCAGATATGCAGCACGCTCCGACGTTGGAATGGTTCGTTTCAAGAATGACGATTCCGCCTACGTCGGCCGCTACCTCGCCGTCGTCGCCGACGGCATGGGCGGTCATGCCGGCGGCAACGTCGCCTCGGCCTCCACCGTGCTCGATCTGGTCCACTTGGACAGCAGCGTCCACGAGGATGAACCCCTGACCGTCCTTGCCGATGAAATCCAAGCGGCGAATTCGCTTCTGTCCGAGTTGGTGACCACCAGCCCCCAGCTCTCCGGCATGGGAACCACCGTCACTGCGCTGCTGCTGCATGAGCAGCGCCTGGCACTTGCGCATATCGGCGACTCCCGCGCCTACCGGCTCAAAGACGGCCGGTTCGAACAGATCAGCATCGACCACACCTTCGTGCAGCGGCTTATCGATGAAGGGCGCCTGCAACCCGAAGAAGCCGAAGTACATCCGCATAAGAACGTCCTCATGCGCGTGCTCGGTGACGTTGATGCCAGCCCCGAACTGGACCTGGCCACTTTCGACGTCGAGCCCGGCGAACGCTGGCTGCTGTGTTCGGACGGCCTTACTGCCGTCCTGCGCGACTCCGATATCGAGGGCGTTCTCCGCAGCACCTCGGACCTGCAGGAGTGCGTGGATACCCTGGTTGAACTCACCCTGGCCGGCGGTTCTCCGGACAACGTGACAGTGGCAGTCATCGAAATAGACGAGGACCCCGACGCCGGCTCCGCACCGGCAACCGCTCCGCTCTCCGAATTGACCGCCCGGGACAATGCGTACCGCCCGACGGCTGCGGTAGCCGCGGCGCCGCCCGTGACCGAGGACGAGACTGGACCCCGCACGGAGAATACCGCTGCCCGCGACGACGCCGACGACGCCGAAAGTGAGCGCGAACGCGCCCAGCTGATCCGCCAGGATCTGGCCTCCCGGCCGCACGTATTGGTCGGCGCGGCTTCCCTTGCCACCGAGACCGGTGAAATTCCGATCGTCACGAAGCGGTCCGCCGAGCGGCGCGCTGCCCGCATGCTGACCCACAAGGCGGAATCCGAGCAGCAGGGAGAGCAGGAGACCGGGGATTCGCCCCGTACCGGTTGGAAGCGCTGGCTGCTGCCGGCATTCCTGACCGTGGTTGCGCTGCTGCTCGCCGTCGTCGTGTGGCTCGGCTACACCTGGACGCAGACCCGCTACTACGTGGGCTCCTATGAAAACCGGGTCGCCATCTACAACGGTGTCTCCCAGACCATCGGACCTATCCAGCTCTCGCATGTCACCGACGTCTCCGACATTCCGGTGGACAGCCTCTCCGAATATCACCGGAACCGGGTGGAGGACACCCTTCCTGCCCGGGATCTTGAGCATGCCGGAGAGATAGTCAGCGAATTGCGGGACACCGCCAAGGCGGTCCTGTGTCCGCCGGTAAACACCGATTCCCCGACTGCTGCGCCTTCACCGGGTGCGACTGCTGCGCCCGAAACCGACCAGAACAGTGCCTGCGGAGGTGAGCAGTAATGTCGGATGTCCTCACCGTGCCTAAACCGCGCCGGAACATCGAAGCCCTCCTCCTCCTCGTTGCGCTCCTGGTCGGAGTGGGAGCCAACATGATTGTCGGCCTCGACGAAGACCGTGCCTTCGACTCCGATTTCTGGGTCCAGGGCGGGACGCTCATGGCCCTGGTAATCATCTTCCACCTCGTGCTGCGCTTCCGTGCCAAATATGCCGATCCGGTAATACTTCCCATTGTGACTGCCCTTAACGGCATCGGGCTGGCCATGATCCACCGCCTGGATATCACCAACGGCGATGATGCAGCTGACCGGCAGCTGTTGTGGAGCACAGTGGCCGTGGCGGCCGGAATCGCCGTGCTGTTCATCATCAAGGACCACCGGATCCTGCGCCGCTACACCTATATCTCGTTGATCGTCAGCGCGATTCTGTTGCTCCTTCCGCTGATGCCGGCACCCGTGGGCCGCGAGATCAACGGCGCCCGGATCTGGATCAACGTTGGCATCGGAACCTTCCAGCCCGGCGAGATCGCCAAGATCACCCTGGCCATATTCTTCGCCGGGTATCTATCCACCAACCGTGACCTCATCCTGCTCGCGGGACGGAAGGTCGGGCCGCTGCAGTTCCCGCGCATGCGGGACCTGGGCCCCATGCTCGTGGCTTGGCTCGTCAGCATCGGCGTGCTGGTCTTCCAGCGGGACCTTGGCTCGTCCATCCTCTTCTTCGGCCTGTTCATGGCCATGATCTATGTCGCCACCAGCCGCGTGAGCTGGGTACTGATCGGCGTGGGCCTGCTCGCGGCGGGCGGATTCGTCGCCCTCCAATTGTTCAGCCACCTGCAGGCGCGCATCCACGGCTGGCTCAACGCCTTTGATCCCGAGGTCTACAACGGGGCCGGCGGCAGCTACCAGGTAGTGCAAGGGCTCTTCGGCCTGGCCAGCGGTGGGCTTGTCGGTACCGGTTTGGGACAGGGCCGCCCGGATCTGGTGACCTTTGCGAACAGCGATATGATTATTGCCGCCCTCGGCGAGGAACTGGGCCTGATCGGCATCTTCGCGATCGTGCTGATGTTTGTGCTGCTGGTATCCCGCGGATTCCGTGCCGCCCTGGGTACCAAGGACGGTTTCGGGAAGCTCCTGGCATGCGGGTTGTCCTTCATCATTGCCTTGCAGTGCTTCGTGGTGATCGGAGGCGTTACGCGCCTGATCCCGTTGACCGGATTGACCACCCCGTTCATGTCGGCAGGCGGATCATCGTTGCTGGCCAACTGGATCATCGTGGCGCTCCTGCTCATGATTTCCGACGCTGCCCGCCGGCCCACGCCTACCGGCCCGCTGGCCACCGATATGGTCCCCGCCATGTCCGATTCCCGGTCCGGCGCTCCTGCCCGTACCCGGCGTTCCCCTAAGGGAGGAGACGAATGAACCAGGCTATCCGTAACAGCTGGGTAGTGGCCCTGGCAATGTTCGTGCTCATTCTCGGTTCGCTGACCTACGTGCAGTTCTTCGCCGCTGAGAAGCTCAACACCAACCCGAACAACAATCGGGCCCTTTACCGTGATTTCGGCGAACCCCGCGGCTCCATCCTTGTGGACGGCAAGGCGATCGCCGAGTCCGTTCCCTCGGACGACCAGTTCAATTACCAGCGGGTCTACAACAGCCCGGAGCTGTATTCGCATCTGACCGGGTATTTCAACCTGAACAACACCACGCAGCTGGAAATGACCATGAACGACGAGCTGTCCGGCAACAGCTCCCAACAGTTCAACGACAAGCTGGTCCAGCTCTTCTCCGGTGCCCAGAGCCAGGGTGCTTCGGTGGAACTGACCATCGATCCGGAACTCCAGCAGCTGGCCTACGACCTTATTCCCGACGGTCAGAAGGGATCCATCGTCGTGATGGACCCGAAGACGGGCGATATCCTCGCCATGGTCTCCAAGCCCACATATGACACCAATCTCCTGGCCGGCCATGACACTGCGGTGCTGGGTGCCAACATGGAGGCCCTGACCTCCCAGCCGGGACTGTCGCCCTATACAAATCCGGCCACGCAGTCCCTGCTGGCCCCCGGGTCCGTCTTCAAACTCGTGGACACGGCAGCAGCCTTGGAGTCTGGAAAATACGACGCCGAATCCGTGATCCCGAATCCGCCGGAACTCCCGCTGCCCGGAACCAACATCTCCCTTCCGAACTTCACCACGGGCGCCTGCTCGGCCCGGTCCGAGGCAGACTTCGCCTTTGCCCTCGCCTGGTCCTGCAATACCGTCTTCGCCCAGGTGGCACTGGATCTGGGGCAGGACAACATCGCAGCGCAGGCCAAGAAGTTCGGTTTCGATACCTCCCTCCAGATCCCCAACGAGGTTGTGGCCAGCCATTTCCCCGAGAACGAGGACGAGGCGCAACTGGCCCTCGCCTCGATCGGACAGGGAAGCGTGACCGCCACCCCGCTGGAGGTCGCCATGATTTCCGCAGCCATCGCCAACGACGGCGTGCAGATGACCCCCAACCTGATCCGCAGCGTCCGCGCTCCCGATTTGTCCGTGATCGATGAACCGAAGCCCACTGAATTGAATACTTCCGTCAGCCCCGACACAGCCCGCCAGCTCACCGAGTGGATGGTCGGCGTCGTAGACAACGGCTCGGCCAAATCTGCCCAGGTCCCCGGATTCAAGGTGGCCGGCAAGACCGGCACGGCCCAGGTGGACGGCCGGGGAGACAATGCCTGGTTCACCGGCTTCGCGCCGGCCGACGATCCGCAGGTGGCCATTTCCGTTGTTATGGAAGACGTGGACCTGGCCACCGGTGCCCAATTGACCACTCCAAGCGCGCAGAAACTCCTAGAGGCGGTGTTGAATAAGTGAGGCCTACATCGGGTATCACCTTAGGCGGCAGGTTCCAGCTGACCGACCGTATTGCCATTGGCGGTATGGGCGAGGTCTGGAAGGCACGGGACCTTGTCCTGGGCCGCATTGTTGCCATCAAAATCCTCAAGGAGGAGTACACCGGGGATCCGGGCTTCCTTAACCGTTTCCGGGCGGAGGCCCGGCACACCGCACTGCTCAACCATCCCGGCATTGCCAATGTCTTCGACTACGGCGAAGAGGACGGTTCGGCGTACCTGGTCATGGAACTTGTTCCGGGCCAGCCGCTGTCCAGCATCATCGAGCGCGACAAGGTGCTCTCGCCCGACCGGACGCTGTCCATCATCGGCCAGGTCGCCACTGCGCTTGCCGTAGCCCACAACCAGGGCCTGGTGCACCGCGACGTGAAGCCGGGCAACCTGCTCATCATGCCCGACGGCAAGGTCAAGATCACCGACTTCGGGATCGCCCGACTGGCCGACCAGGTGCCGTTGACCGCCACCGGTCAGGTCATGGGCACTGCCCAGTATCTGGCTCCGGAGCAGGCCACCGGACAGCAGGCGACGGGTTCCAGCGACATCTACGCGCTTGGTGTCATTGGCTACGAACTCCTTGCCGGCCGCCGTCCCTTCTCCGGTGAATCCCAAATCGCGATTGCCCTGGCACAGGTCAACGACACGCCTCCGCCGCTGCCGGAAACCATTCCGGAACCGGTGCGTGCCCTGATTATGTCCATGCTGGCGAAGGACCCGGCGGACCGTCCGGCCGACGCCGAGTCGCTTGCCCTTGCTGTCGCCGCCATCCGCCGCGGAGACATCCATGCAGCGCAGGAAGCCGTCCCCGGCATGCTGCTCTTCGGATCCTCCACCGGCGCGGTTACGGCCCCGGTGCCCACCACCGGTACGTCAGCCACCCGCGTGGTGGACACCGCACCTTCGACGTCGGCACTGCCCACGGTCGCCGGCGCGTCCGTGGCCGATGCCCGCACGGGTGAGCTTGCCGCGTCCCGTGATTGGACCGACGAAGACGATGTCGATTACGACGACGGCGCCCCGGGGGACGTCGAAGAGGAAAAGCGCCGCAGCCCCTGGACGATCCCGCTGATCGCCTTGCTCGTGCTCATTCTGGCCGGCGTCGTGGCGTTCTTCGTGCTCACCGGCTCCGAGGGAGACGAGGACCCGGCCCCCGCCGCGAGTTCGTCAGCCACCAGCTCGCGCAGCCCCTCGCCTTCCAAGACCACAGCGAGTGCAACCCCGTCCGAAACGCCCGACGAAATCCGCATCGATTCGGCCACCTACGAGGGCCGGCCCGTAAACGATGTCTACTCCGAGCTGATTGCCCTGGGCCTTCAGGTGGAACGCCTGCCGGTCTCGGACGCGACCATCCCGGAAGGTTCCGTCATTGAGGTCAATCCCTCCGGAACGTTGAGCCGCGGGGATGCCGTGACCATTATCTACTCCTCGGGCCCGGAACTTGTTTCCGTCCCTGCCCTGACAGGACAGCCTGAGGCGGCGGCACGCCAGCGCATCGTCGATGCCGGCCTGATGCCGGTCAACGGCGGCACCCAGCAGTCCGATGCCACCCCGGGCACCGTCGTGGGGGTCAATCCCACCGAAGGCGCTACCGTGGCGCGGGGCTCTTCCGTCACCTACTACATCGCAGAAGCCGCCCCTTCAGCTCCGGCACCGGCTCCGCCCACCTCGACTCCTTCCGCCCCGGCGGCTGGGAACGGCGCCGGGACTGGATCCAATCCGGATACCGGTACCAGCCTGAATCAGCCCGGCGGCGCCAGCATGACCGGCCCTACAGGCAGCAGCTAAGAGACCATGAGCGCAGAATTCCTTCGAGGGCAGCCCACCCTCAACACTGATAACGTCCTGAACGGGCGGTACGAGGTGGGTGAACTGATCGGACGCGGCGGAATGGCCGACGTCTACCTTGGGCGGGATATACGCCTGGGCCGGACCGTGGCTATCAAGGTGCTGCGGCCGGACCTGGCCCGTGATCCGCTGTTCCAGTCACGCTTCCGGCGCGAAGCACGAGCCGTGGCGGGGCTGAACCACCCCTCCGTTGTGTCCGTATATGACACGGGCGACCAGGAGTCCGCCTCGCCGCGGGACGACGTGCGGCTGCCCTACATCGTGATGGAATACGTTCCGGGCCGGACCCTGCGCGACCTGCTCAAGGCAGACGAGCTCACCATCGAGAAGTCCATTGACTATTCCCTCGGAGTCCTCGCCGCCCTGGATTACAGCCACCGCTCCGGGATCGTCCACCGCGACATCAAGCCGGCCAACGTTATGGTGACCGCCGACGGCGGGGTAAAGGTCATGGACTTCGGCATCGCACGTGCCATGGCGGATTCAGCCGCAACCATGACGCAGACCCAGGCCGTAGTCGGTACCGCACAGTATCTGTCCCCCGAGCAGGCCCGCGGCGAAACCGTGGATGCCCGCAGCGACCTCTACTCCACGGCATGCCTGCTGTTCGAGCTGCTTACCGGCCGGCCTCCGTTCATCGGTGAAAGCCCCGTCTCCGTGGCCTACCAGCACGTCCGCGAACAGCCCGTCACGGCCAGCAGCCTGAACCCCGAAATTCCAGCCGCCCTCGATGACGTCTTGAAGCGCGGGCTGGCCAAGGACCGCGACCACCGTTATCAGACCGCCCGGGATTTCCGGGAAGCACTGCTTTCGGCGCGCGACGGCGGACCCGTCACCGCTGCAACGCAGGCAATCTCCGTGGCACGGCCGGCGGACCCCGCCACCGTTGCCATGACCCCTGCTCCCGAGGACGAACCCCGGACACGGGCCATGGCCAAAGTGCTCGCCGGCGGATCTCTCCTTTCGGACGATGACCATCCCCGGACGGAAGACCACCCGGTCCTTCCCATCGGATCCACCGGCGACCGCGACCCCCAGCAAAAGGCCCGCCGGCGGGCCTGGATCACAGTCTTCAGCATTCTTGTGGTCCTGGTCCTCGCCGTCGGCGGATTTGTCGGATGGAACATGATCAATGCCAAACCCGCCGCACCCGTAACGGCAGCCGTACCCCAGGTCGAGGGCAAATCCCAGACCGATGCCATGAACGCCATTATCAGCGCGGGCTTCCAACCACCCCGGATCAGCGAGGAATACAGCGACAGCGTGGCCGAGGACCTGGCCATTCGCACCACTCCGGCGGGTGGCGCTGAGGTCGTCAAGGATGAGAGCATCACGCTCTACATCTCCAAGGGGCCTTCCAGCATGGTCATCCCGCAGGACCTGGTGGGAATGACGGAATCGGGTGCCCGCGACGAGCTTCGCGGGCTCGGCCTCAAGGGCGGGGCCACGATCGGGGGCAACAGCTCCACCATGGAGTCGGGACGAGTCCTCGGCACCGACCCTGCTATCGGCGAGACCGTCCCGGCAGACAGCGAAGTCGACATTGTGGTGTCCACCGGACGGGTAACCGTTCCGAATCTCGAGGGGATGCCTTGGGAGCAGGCCCAGGAGAAACTACTCGATCCGGCGCTCCTCCTGACTCCCAAACGAACGGAAGTCGAATCCGCCGATGCGGCACCCGGCACGGTCATCGCGCAGAGTATTCCCGGCGGCACGGACGTGGCCCCCGGAACTTCCGTGGTCCTGTCGGTTGCCAAGGCGCCGGCTCCGGAACCGACGCCTGCTCCGACAGCCTCGCCGTCCAGCACACCCGCCACCCCGCCGGGACGGCGCTAGGCGCGGACGGAAGTCCCGGCCTGCGCTGAGCTCGAAATGAGCGGACTCAGCGTGGCCGCGTGGGCCGCCGCTCCAGTCAGTCCGGCTGACTCCAGCCAGTTACCCAGCATCCGGTAGCCGCCCTCGGTGAGGACGGACTCGGGGTGGAACTGCACGCCGGACAGCGGTGCTGCCGCATGCTGCAGACCCATGATGATTCCGCTGGCCGTTCGCGCCGTCACCCGCAGCTCGGCGGGAATGCTGTCGTTGACAGCCGCCAGCGAGTGGTATCGAGTGGCGGTCAGCGGACTGGGCAGACCCGCAAACACATCCTCGCCGCCGTGTTCCACGAGCGAGGTCTTCCCGTGCATCAATTCAGGCGCGTGCGTCACCGTGCCGCCGTACGCTTCCGCCAGCGCCTGGTGGCCCAGGCAGATGCCGAGCATCGGCGTTGCAGTAGCTCCGCACCAGCGGATCAGGTCTACCGACACACCCGCCTCGCCCGGCGTGCCCGGGCCCGGGGAAACCAGCACTCCGTTGTGGCGGGCAGCCAGCTCAATCGCGGACTCCACACTCAGGTCATCATTGCGGATCACCGTGGTCTCCGCCCCGAGTTCCTGCAGATAGCCCACCAGGGTATAGACAAAGCTGTCATAGTTGTCGACCACCAGGATCCGGGTGCTCATGGTGCTAGGAACCGCCAATCGTTGAATCCGTCAGTGAGGGAAGAAGGCTGGTCTCGGCAAGCCAGGGGAAGACATACTCCATCAGGGCCAGCACGGCCGCGGCAATCAGCACCGCGGAGAGCAGAATCCGGAACCACAACGGTCCGGGAAGGTGCCGAAACAACCATCCATACATTTTAGCGACCTCCGGATGCATTGGCGGCAACAACGTCTGCGATAGCCGGCGGGGGACCGGCGGACAGAGGCTGCCAGGAGTCCAGCCGGGCGTAGGCGATGATGCGCTCCTGGGAGCCGAAACGCGGGTTGCAGCTGGTCAGGGTAAGGAACCGTTCGCTGGGGATCGCTGCGGGCTCTGTCGGGACGGCTGCGATCACATCGACCCGGTCGGGCAGCACTATCTGGGTATTGCGGTAGACGTAGTCGTAGTAACCGTCCGACGTCTGAACGTAGATGTGGTCTCCGGGTACGAGGGTGTGGATGGGATCCAGGGCCTTGCCGTGGGTCTGCCGATGGCCTGCAACGGCGAAGTTCCCAACCGCCCCGGGCATCGCGGTATCCGGATAGTGGCCCAGCCCCAGGCGGTCCAGCACGGCCGTCCCGACACCGCTGGTCACCGGAGCGGCATAATCCGCCCCGAAGCGGGGAACATAGACGACGGCGAATGTCTCGCCTTCCTCAGTTGGCGGGTCCAGGACCACCGGATCTCCGTAATCCTGGGGCGAGGAAGCCGGCGGCGGAACTGCGGGGAGGTCGAAGTCCTCGAACAACCCGTCGATGGCCTCCTGCTGGGCCCGGTTTGAGTCAATGTTGGTCCACCAGAGCTGCCAGGCGACAAACAGCGCCAGGACGATTCCCAGCGTGATCAGGAGCTCTCCGGCTACCTGGACCACCATCCGGCCCTTTCCTCCCGTACGGCGCGGGGAAGCACTACGCCGACGTCGGTGCTGCGTGGTGGTAACGGATGGCTCGGCCAACGCTCTCCTTTTGGCTGGTACCGGTATTTCACGGCCTCAGGGAACCCGGGACAGCTTGGCCGCGGAATTCGCTAGGATAATCAGAATAGGGATGACCCTAACAGGTCCGCGCATTGAAGGAGACTTCTCGTGCTCGGGATCTGGTCGTCCCGGCCCATGACTACAACCACCGGCGTCTGCAGAGCCGGTTCCGCTAGGAGGATCCGTGCCTGAGTCCAAATCCCGCAAGAAGCCTTCCCGCCCCGCAACCCCCGCACAGACTGCGTCAGTGCCCAAGGAAAACCCTGTTTGGTACAAGCCGGTCATGTTCGGCCTGATGATCCTCGGTCTGCTGTGGATCATCACGTACTACATCACCCAGGGCGAGTACCCGGTACCGGCTTTCGGTGCCAGCAACATCCTGGTGGGCTTTGGCATCGCGATTGTGGGCTTCCTGATGACGACGCGCTGGCGCTGACGTTCCGGCGTTCGTACCTCGGGCTTCCCGGTGCCGTTTTGGCGCCGGGAAGCCTTTTTCTTTGCCCTGACGACCGCTATCCCCGGTTTTCCACGTTGTTCACAGGTTGTGCACGGAGTTATCCACAGGTGTGGGAAACTCTGTGGGTTACTTCGACAACTTCCTTGCAAATAAAGGGAAGGAGGTTATCCACACCTGTGGAATTACATGTGTGTAACTCCGTTCAGCCTATGGATAACCCTGTGGATCAGCGGCCGGGCACGAAAATTACAACGATGTAGGTTATTAACACTGTGGGTATCCCTGTGGATAACTTTCGGGTGCCCGGAGCTCCCCGGGGGCTTCGTCCCGGCACCCCGGGCTAAACGGGTAGACACGCCGCAGAGATCGGCGGGCGTTAAACATCTGTGCCCGCCGTCAGTGACGGCGGGCACGCAAGTCGATGTCTTATCCCGGGGACTACCCGGGGATAATCTGCGCCGGAGGTTGCCAAAGCACACCCGCGACCACGAGTACCAGCACCACTCCCGCAAGCCCGGCAAACTGAATGGCTGTGCGGTGCTTTCCCCTGGGTGTATAGGCCAGGATGGCCGCGCAGGCTGCACCCGTGATCAGTCCGCCCACATGGGCCTGCCAGGCGATCCCCGGGACCACGAATCCAAGGACCAGGTTCACCGCCAGCAGGATCAGCAGCGAACGCAGCTCGCCCTGCCGCTGCCGGATCACCACGAACAGGGCGCCGAAGAGGCCGAACACGGCACCGGAGGCGCCCACCACGGCCACACCGGGATCCGCCAGGTACATCACGCCCACAGAGCCGCCCAAGGCGGAGATCAGGTACAGCAGGGCAAACCTGACGCGGCCGAACAAGGGCTCCAGGCTGCGGCCCAGGAACCAGAGGGCGTAGAGATTGAAGGCAATGTGGATGGGGCTGCCCTGGGAATGCAGGAACGCTGACGTCAGCAGGCGCCACGGCTGATAATCGGTCAGCACGGGTGCGTAGAAGAAAGTGCGCGTAAATTCCGGCAGCAGCAGCTGCAGCACGTAGGCCACAGCGCACACCGCCATGATGGTGATGGTCACTACCGGTTTTCCGCCCGGGGCGACGCGCCCGCCGAAGGGAGTCCGGTAGGCAGGCTGGGTCTTGCGCTGCTGGTTGAAGCAGTCCACGCACTGGACGCCTACTGCAGCGTTCTGCTGGCACTCGGGGCAGGCAGGGCGCCCGCAGCGCTGGCAGCGGATGTAGCTGACCCGGTCCGGATGGCGGGGACACACGGGCACCTGAGAAGCCGGCACCTCGGCCGGCACACCATATGACATTGCTGGGACTCCCGGATTGACGAAAAGCCCCGGCCGAGAATTCGGCCGGGGCACTTCGAACAGGCTAGAGCTGTTCGACGGTAATGCTGTTGATAACCACGTCTTCGGCCGGCTTGTCGCGTCCGTCGGTGGAAACCGCGTTGAGCTGGTCAACGAGTGCACGTGACTCGTCGTCGGCAACCTCACCGAAGATGGTGTGCTTGCCCTGCAGCCAGGTGGTGGGCACAGAGGTGATGAAGAACTGCGAGCCGTTGGTGCCCCGGCCCATCTGGACACCTGCGTTGGCCATCGCCAGCTTGTACGGCGCGGAGAAGTCGAGATCGGGGTTGATCTCGTCGTCGAACTGGTAGCCCGGTCCGCCGGTGCCGCGGCCCAGGGGGTCCCCGCCCTGGATCATGAAGTCCTTGATGATGCGGTGGAAGATGGTTCCGTCGTAGAGCGGACGGGTGGTCTTCTCACCGGTCGCCGGATCGGTCCACTCGATTTCGCCGGTGGCCAGGCCAACGAAGTTCTTGACCGTCTTGGGGGCGTGGTTTCCGAACAGGTTGACACGGATGTCGCCCATGGAAGTGTGGATGGTTGCTTTTGCTGTAGGAATAGCAGTCATAAGGACATTGTTCCACGGCACTTCCGTGTGTGGGCGGAAACGGCCTGGTTCAGCGCACAGTGAAAACCGCGCCCTGTCAGGGCCCTTGATAGCAGAGACCCGCAGGAACACGTAGGCTAAGGCTGAAACGACAACTATCCCGGGAGGTAGTTTTGAAGAAGGACCGCATCACCCATGATCTCGAAGCCAATGTTGCAGCAGGCATCGTGACTGCCCGCGACTGGGCAACACCCAAGGTCGACGCAGCCAAGGGCTGGGCCGTTCCGCGGATTGAAAAGGGGATCGAGACCGCATCCCCGAAGATCCAGGACGGCATCAAGCGCGCTGCTGATGAAATCGCCCAGGGCGTAGCCACCGTCACGCCCCGCATCCAGGGCGGGCTCGAGAAGGTTGGGCCGCGCATCAGCCACGCCGTGGATGAAGCCGCTCCGCGGATCCAGAACACCCTGGACCGTGCCACCCCGGCACTGAACACGGCCAAGGACCGGGTTGTGGATGATTACATTCCCGCCCTGTCCACGCGCATCGGGGTTGCCGCAGACAGCGTTTCGCGCAGCCTGACGGCCGCCAACGTACCCGTGCAGACGGCCGTTGCGAAGGTCACGGGCAACAAGAAGGCACTGAAGCGGGCACAGAAGGCGGCCGCGCAGGCTGCCAAGGAAGCCCGCAAGAGCCAGAAGGGCGGCGGCAAGGGCTGGCTGGTCTTCGGCATCATTGCAGCGGCAGTAACGGCCGGCGTGGCCGCCTGGCGCGCTTCCCGCCCGGTCGAGGATCCGTGGAAGACACCGGCCCCCAAGCCTGCCGCCGGTACCGGCGCAGCGCCCAAGCCGGCTACTACCACCCCGGCAACGGCTCCTGCCAGCACCGGTGCTTCGTCCACCGCTGCGGCTAAGCCGGCCGAGGCCGCCACACCCGTCGTTGAGGTGCCCAAGCCGACGCCGGCAGCCAAGCCCGCCGCGAAGACCACGGACGCTGCTGCGCCCGCTCCGTCCGAAACCTCGGAGACTGTAGCCAGCATCAAGGAAGCAGCCGAGCGCGCTGCGGCCCGTTCCGGCGAGAAGGCCTCCGATGCGGGCAAGCACAGCAAGGAAACCGCAGGAGACGCCAAGGGAGCTGCAAAGCCCTCCGGCGCCCATTCGGAGAACAACACCGGCAAGTAGCAGAACCGGCTCGGGCATCGGCTAGGACCGGTCCCGGGACGAGTACAGAGAAGGAGGGCTCCGCCATAGGCGGAGCCCTCCTTCTTTGCTTCCCCGCCTAGAGCTGGTCCCCGCCCAGGGCCGGCGGGGCGGGAGGTGCCGGACGGGCATTTGCCCCGGTTCGTCGGCGGAGCCTGCCCTGGCCGGCCACAACCACCGTCAGTCCGACCAAAATCAGTGCCAGCCCCGCGTAAGTACCGGCGGGAAGCTGTTCGTGGAGGAAGACGGCCGCCAGGATGGCCGCTCCCGGGATCTCCAGCAGGATGATCATTGACACGACCAACGGACTGATCACGGCCAGCAGGTGATTAAACACGGTATGGCCCAGGATCTGAGCCACCACGGTTACTCCGAGGATCCCTATCCAGGCCGCCGGCGGGAAGCCGACGATAGGCTGCCGGAAGGCTGCGCACAGGGCCAGCAGGAGCACCGCGCAGGCGCCGTAGCAGAGGGTTGTATAGGTGCCCGTAGACATGGATTCCCGGGCCTTCCCGCCGGCAATCGTGTACACGCCCGCCAGGGCGCCTCCGGCCACGGCGAGTACGTCGCCGATGAGGGCCTCCCGGGACAGACCCAGATCGAACCCGGAAATCACCAGCACGCCTGCAAATGCGGCTGCGAGTCCCGCGAGGACCACGGGCGGAACCCGGATGCCCCTCAGCACATTGAACAACGCGATCCAGCCTGCCTGCAGGCATACCAGCGCCGTGGCAGCCGCAACAGACGTCAATTGCAGCGACGTGATGAAGCAGGCGAAGTGCAGCGCCAGCGCCACAGCGGCAATAGCGGTCCACTTGTAGTCCCGGGCAGTGAGCTGTCCGAATTCCCGACGCCGGCCCAACACCGCCGGTGTACCCATCAGCACCGCGCCGATGGCATTGCGCCAGAAAGCGATGGCCAGGGCTGGAGCCGCGGTAGCGGCCATAATGGGCCCGGAGGCGGAGACGCCCAGCACTCCTACCACCGCGAGGAAAATATTCACAGGCCAACACTAGTGCAGGAACCGCGCTGCCCCGGCGCCGCGGCGGGGAGGGATCCCGGCGCTGAGGCGGGCATTCCTGACGGGTTAAACGCAGAAGGTCCCCGCTCCTAAGAGCGGGGACCTTCTGTATTCGGTGGAGGCACGGGGACTCGAACCCCGAACCCCCTGCTTGCAAAGCAGGTGCGCTACCAATTGCGCCATGCCCCCGAAATGAGAACTTATCCAGTATAACCTACTGTTGCCTCAGGTTATGACCGGAAAGCTATTTGGTTTTAGTCGACCTTGTCGGTCGATTCCTTCCAAACGGCCTTCTCAGCGGCAGTTTCCTGCCACTTCTTGAAAGCAAAGACTCCCGCAGCCGCAGCTGCCGTTACTGCCAGCAACTTCTTCACGGAATCCTCCTTGCCGTTGTGGTCCACCTTTTGCAAGGTGTTCCGTGGGCGTACCAGGACTTGAACCTGGGACCTCTTCGTTATCAGCGAAGCGCTCTAACCGCCTGAGCTATACGCCCCGAACCTCTTCGGGCCGAGATATGACTTTACCGTACCTTCGGCCCGGCGCCAAATCGAGTGGTTTTCCGGTTCCGGAGGCGCTGTTTGAGCTCCTCCGGAACCGGAAAACGCTAGTCGTCCGTCAGTGTCACGCCAATGCCGCCCACCAGGGTGGAGGCGATGTTGTACAACACGGCCGCGAGCATCGACAGTGCCGTCAGCAGCAGGACGTTCACCACTGCGATGATGGTCGCAAAGGAAACCACCTGTCCCAGCGAGGCAAAGTCACGGAGGTCGAAACCGCCGGACTCGCTGCCGGCAATCTCGCCCAGCAGGGTGTTGACGCGGTCAAAGATCCCGGTCAGGTCCAGTACGGTCCACAGCACGATGGCAGCCACCACGGTGACGACGCCGAGTGCCACCGAAAGCAGGAATGCCATCTTCAGGACGGACCAGGGGTCAATCTTGCTGACCAGTAGCCGGGCCTTCCGGGCCTTGGCCTTGGGCGCCGGCTTCACCAGCGGCTGGCGGTTACCCGAGGTGCTCTGACCCCCTCCAGGACGCTGGGCGGGGCGGGCGGGGGTTTTCACCCGCGGCCCGCCGCCCGAGGACGACCTGGGGCTTGGGTTGGTCGAGCTCACTCGCTACCTCCATCTTGTGCTGACTGTGCATCGGGCGCAGCCGTTTCGTCTGTAGACAACGGTACTTCATCGCCTGCGGGCTCCACAGGTTCCGAACCGGCCGCTGCCGGAGCCGCCGCAGTTCCGTCCGCCGCTTCGGCGTCCTCTTCGATGGCGAGGTCGCGCTCGGAGTTCCGGGCAACGGCGATGATCCGGTCATTTTTGTCCGGCTTGGCGAAGATAACGCCCATCGTGTCCCGTCCCTTGGACGGCACGCCGGTGACGGAGGAACGGACTACCTTGCCGCCCTGCATGACCACCAGTACTTCGTCCTCTTCCTGGACCACCATGGCGCCGACCAGGTGGCCGCGTTCCTCAGCGAGCTTGCCGACCTTGATGCCGAGGCCGCCGCGGCCCTGGACACGGTATTCGTCCGAGCTCGTGCGCTTGGCGTAGCCGCCTTCGGTCACTGTGAAGACAAACGAATCCTCGGTGACGACGTCGGCCGCCAGGAGTTCGTCGTCTTCCCGGAACTTCATGCCGGTAACGCCGGACGTGGCCCGTCCCATCGGGCGCAGGGCGTCGTCGGTGGCGGTGAAGCGCAGCGACTGGCCCATGCGGGAGACGAGCATCAGGTCATCCGTTTCGGAAACCAGCTGGGCCGAGACCAGTTCGTCGCCGTCGCGCAGGTTGATGGCGATGACGCCGGCGGACCGGTTGGTGTCGTAATCCGCCAGCCGGGTCTTCTTGACCAGTCCGCGCTTGGTGGCAAGCACCAGGTACGGAGCGGCGTCGTAGTCCGGCAGCGCCAGGACCTGGGCGATGTGCTCTTCGGGCTGGAAGGCCAGGAGGTTGGCCACGTGCTGGCCCTTGGCATCCCGGCCTGCTTCGGTCAGTTCATAGGCCTTGGCCCGGTAGACCCGGCCCAGGTTGGTGAAGAACAGCAGCCAGTGGTGCGTGGTGGTGACGAAGAAGTGCTCGACGACGTCGTCCCCGCGCAGCTGGGCGCCCTTGATGCCCTTGCCGCCGCGGGCCTGCTGACGGTAGTTGTCGCTGCGGGTGCGCTTGACGTAGCCGCCGCGGGTGATGGTGACCACCATTTCCTCTTCGGGAATGAGGTCTTCCATGCTCATGTCGCCGTCATAGCCCATGAGGATGTGCGTGCGCCGGTCATCGCCGTACTTGTCGGCGATTTCCTGCAGTTCCTCGCTGACAATCTGCCGCTGGCGCTCGTCGGAGGCCAGGATGACGTTGTACTCGGCGATTTCCGCTTCGAGCTTGGCATGCTGGTCCTGGATCTTCTGGCGTTCCAGGGCAGCGAGGCGGCGCAGCTGCATGTCCAGGATGGCCTGGGACTGGATCTCGTCGATTTCCAGCAGGCCCATCAGGCCGTTCCGGGCGTCCTCAACGGTGGAGGAGCGGCGGATCAGCGCAATGACCTCGTCCAGGGCGTCCAGGGCCTTGAGCAGGCCGCGCAGGATGTGTGCGGCTTCCTCGGCCTTGCGCAGCCGGTACCGGGTGCGGCGGACAATGACTTCGAGCTGGTGGGTGACCCAGTGCCGGATGAACGCGTCCAGGCTCAGGGTGCGGGGTACGCCGTCCACGATGGCCAGCATGTTGGCACCGAAGTTGTCCTGCAGCTGGGTGTGCTTGTACAGGTTGTTCAGGACCACCTTGGCAACGGCGTCGCGCTTGAGCACAATCACCAGGCGCTGGCCGGTGCGGCCGGAGGTTTCGTCGCGCATATCGGCGATGCCGGTGATCTTGCCGTCCTTGACCAGTTCGGCGATCTTGACTGCCAGGTTGTCCGGGTTGGCCTGGTAAGGCAGCTCGGTGACCACCAGGCAGGTGCGGCCCTGGAGTTCCTCGACATTGACCACGGCACGCATGGTGATGGAGCCGCGGCCGGTGCGGTAGGCATCCTCGATGCCCTTGTGCCCAAGAATCTGGGCGCCGGTCGGGAAGTCGGGGCCCTTGACCCGGCGGATCAGCTCTTCGAGCAGCTCATCATTCGGGGCATCGGGGTTCTGCAGGTACCACTGGACGCCGTCGACAACTTCCCGCAGGTTGTGCGGCGGGATGTTGGTGGCCATGCCCACGGCAATGCCGGAGGAACCGTTGACCAGCAGGTTCGGGAACCGGGAGGGCAGGATGGTCGGTTCCTGGTTGCGGCCGTCATAGTTGTCCTGGAAATCGACGGTTTCCTCGTCGATGTCGCGGACCATCTCCATGGCCAGCGGAGCCATCTTGGTTTCCGTGTAACGGGGGGCTGCGGCGCCGTCGTTACCCGGGGAACCGAAGTTGCCCTGGCCCAGGGCCAGCGGGTAGCGCATGGTCCAGTCCTGGATCAGGCGGACCAGGGCGTCGTAGATCGCCGAGTCACCGTGCGGGTGGTACTGGCCCATTACCTCGCCGACCACGCGGGCGCACTTGTTGAAGGAGCGGTCCGGGCGGTAGCCGCCGTCGAACATTGCGTACAGCACGCGGCGGTGCACGGGCTTCAAGCCGTCCCGCACATCGGGAAGGGCGCGTCCCACAATGACCGCCATGGCGTAGTCAAGGTAGGAGCGCTGCATCTCGGTCTGCAGGTCGATCTGCTCAACCCGGTCTGTCAGTGCGGTCCCGGCGAGGGGAGTCTCTTCCCCGGTTACCTCGGGAGTCTCATCACTCATAGTTCTGCTTCCGTTTCTAAGTCGCTAAAGTCCATGCTCTCCGGCAGCCAGTCGCCGGCACTGAATCCGCTAGATGTCCAGGAAGCGCACGTCCTTGGCGTTCTGCTGGATGAAGCTGCGGCGGGACTCGACGTCTTCGCCCATCAGCACGGAGAAGACCTGGTCCACGGCCGCCGCGTCATCCATGGTGACCTGCAGCAGCGTGCGGTGGTCGGGGTCCATGGTGGTGTCCCAGAGTTCGGTGTAGTCCATCTCGCCCAGGCCCTTGTAGCGCTGGATGCCGTTGTCCTTCGGCAGGCGCTGGTTGTTGGCCAGGCCGCGGGCGATGACTTCGTCCCGCTCCCGGTCGCTGTAGACATAGTCGTGGGCGTGGTTGGACCATTTGATCCGGTACAGCGGCGGCTGGGCCAGGTACACGTAGCCGTTTTCAATCAACGGACGCATGTAGCGGAAGAGCAGCGTCAGCAGCAGGGTGGTGATGTGCTGGCCGTCGACGTCGGCATCGGCCATCAGCACGATCTTGTGGTACCGGGCCTTCTCGACGTCGAAGTCCTCGCCGATGCCCGCACCGAATGCGGTGATCATGGCCTGGACTTCGGCGTTGCTGAGGGCGCGGTCCAATCGGGCACGTTCCACGTTCAGAATCTTGCCGCGCAGCGGCAGGATGGCCTGTGTTTCGGGGTTGCGGCCGCGGACTGCCGAACCGCCTGCGGAGTCGCCCTCCACAATGTAGATTTCCGACTTCGACGGATCCTTGGAGGAGCAGTCCTTCAGCTTGCCGGGCATGCCGCCGGATTCCAGCAGGCCCTTGCGGCGCGTGGATTCACGGGCCTTGCGGGCCGCGAGGCGGGCCTGGGAGGCCTGGATGGACTTGCGGATGACGTCGCGGGCCGGGCCCGGGTTGCGCTCGAGCCAGTCACCGAGCTGGTCGGTGACCACCCGCTGGACAAAGCCCTTGACCTCGGAGTTGCCCAGCTTGGTCTTCGTCTGGCCTTCGAACTGCGGTTCGGCGAGCTTAACCGAGATAACGGCGGTCAGCCCTTCGCGGATGTCATCGCCGGTGAGGTTGTCATCCTTTTCCTTGATGATGTTCTTCTCACGGGCGTACCGGTTGATCAGGGACGTCATGGCGGCACGGAAGCCTTCTTCGTGCGTTCCACCCTCATGCGTGTTGATCGTGTTGGCGTAGGTGTGGACGCTCTCGGAGTAGGCGGTGGTCCACTGCATGGCCATTTCCACGGCCATCTTCTTGTCCGAGTCCTCGGTTTCGAAGGCGATCACATCATCGTGGACAACTTCGACCTTCTTCGCGGAGTTCAGGTACTTGACGTAGTCCAGCAGCCCGTCCGCGTAGAGGTAGTCCACCGTGCGGTGCTTCGGAGCCGCATCCTCGTCAGTGGCCTCGGCGATTTCCTCGGTTTCCTCTTCCAGCGTCCGCTCATCCGTGAGCCGGATGCGCAGGCCCTTGTTCAGGAAGGCCATCTGCTGGAAGCGGGCACGCAGGGTTTCGAAGTCGAACTCGGTGGTCTCGAAGATGTCCGGATCCGGGTAGAACGTCTGGGTAGTGCCGGTTTCGCTGGTTTCTTCGCCCTGGCGCAGTTCGCCGACGGGGTGGCCGCCGTTCGCGAAGCTCTGCTTCCAGACAAACCCCTGCCGGCGTACTTCAGTTTCCACCCGTTCGGAGAGCGCATTGACCACGGAGATACCAACGCCGTGAAGGCCGCCGGACACTGCGTAACCGCCGCCGCCGAACTTGCCGCCGGCGTGCAGGATGGTCATAACAACCTGGACGGTGGGGATGCCTTCGGTGGGGTGCATGTCCACGGGAATGCCGCGGCCGTTGTCCGTGACGCGCACGCCGCCGTCGGCCTGCAGGACCACCTCGATGTGGTCGCAGTAGCCGGCCAGAGCCTCATCGACGGAGTTATCGACCACTTCGTACACCAGGTGGTGCAGGCCGCGGGGGCCCGTGGAACCGATGTACATGCCCGGGCGCTTTCGGACTGCCTCAAGGCCTTCCAGAACCGTGATTTCATTCGCGCCGTATTCCACGGGGGTGGCCTTTTCCGGCACTGCGTGGTCCTCTGGTGTTACCTCTGAGTTGTCCATCTCATTGTCGTTAGCCACAGGTGCTGTCGACTCCTCTTGTGTTCGTCAGAATTGAAGCCTCCCCAGCGGACAGGCATCTCCACTCTCAATTCTACCGCGCCGCAAGGGGCAAACCTGTCCAAAACACCCTCTGGCAGGCCACTAATGATGCTTTGAAGCGAATTGGAGCCGCCCGGATAGGGGCGGATACCAGCAAGGGGGTTCTCCGGCCCCTAACCGGCTCCTGTACGGGCGGGATTTTCGGTCCCTGCCGCACCGAGGCTCCGGATGCCAGGCTGTCCGGCTTACCCGTAGGTATCCCGGGGGCCCCGCCCCTTGACGCTGCGCAGACCCTTGCGCCAGTTGGGCGCCGCCGGACCGATGACCTCGATCTTGGTGACGACGCCGGAACCGAGTTCAGCGTCGAACCGGGCAATCAGGGTGTCTCTGAGGAGCCGGAGCTGGGTGGCCCAGGCCGTCGAGTCACACCGAACCTGCACCGTGGTGTCCTGGAACGACTCCGGCTTGCAGTGGGCGCTGACCTCGCTTCCCACCAGCTCCTCCCAGCGGGAAATCACCGATCCGACGGCGACGGGAGAGTTCCAGCCGCGTTCATTCACGAACCGGGTGAAGACATTGCCCAGGCCCTGCGGATCCCGCCCGACATACTCTCCGGGAACAAAGGGCGCCTGCCTGCCTCGGCCGGTCTTGCGACGGGTGGCCGGGGTGCGTTGATTCCCGCGGGCAAGGGCTGCCTGGCGCATGCGGTTCAATTGCTCCCGCGCCGCATCGGGCCGTTCCCCGGGATCCTCGCCGGGGGGAACGGGATCAGGAGACGGGCACACTGACGCCTCCCGGGATCACGTTGATGACCCGCCCTGCCAGTGATTCCGGAATGTCGTCGCCAACAGCCGCAGTCACCAGCACCTGCTCGGCTCCAGCGACAATTCCGGCGAGCCGCTGCCGGCGCTGCACATCCAGCTCCGCAAACACGTCGTCCAGGATCAGGATCGGCCCGGCACCGGGGGTGGGATCGTCGCTGGTCAGCAGGTAGTACGACCCCAGGCGAAGGGACAGTGCGAAGGACCAGGTTTCCCCGTGGGAGGCGTACCCCTTGGCTGGTGCCTTTCCGAGGATCAGCTCCAGTTCGTCCCGGTGCGGACCCACCAGGGAAATCCCGCGGTCCAGCTCGCGCCGGCGGTTGGCGGCGAATGCCTGCAGGAACCGCTCGGTGAGTTCCGGCACCGTCAAGGAATACAACTCGTCCGGATCCTGGGAACCCTCCACGGCGCCGTCGTCGTTGACGGTTCCCTGCAGTGTGGACCGATAGACCGCCCGGGCAGCCTTTGAACCGTCGGTGAGGTCTCGATATGCCGCCTGCAGGTGCGGCTGCAGGCGTTGGAGCGCCTCGAGCCGAGCGGCCACAAGCTCGGCGCCGGCTACAGCCATGTGCTGGTCCCAGACGTCCAGTGTTGCCTCGTGGGCAGAGGTGAAGCGACCTGCGGCCCGTGCTGATTTCAGCAGGGCGTTCCGCTGCTTCAGCACGCGGTCATAGTCCGAGCGGGTTGCCGCATGGCGCGGTACCAAGGAAACAATCAACTCATCCAGGAAACGCCGGCGGCTGCCGGGATCACCCTTGACCAGCGCCAGGTCTTCAGGTGCGAAGAGCACTGTCCGGCACAAGCCCAGGATGTCCCGGGCCCGGACCGGGTTGGCACGGTTGATGCGGGCCCGGTTGCCGCGGCCGGGGTTCAGTTCCAGCTCCACGCCGGTGGCCTGGGAACCGCGCACCAGACGGGCCCTGATCAGCGCCTGGTCGGCGTCGAAATTCACCAAGGGGGCATCAGTGCTTACCCGGTGTGAAGACAGTGTGGCCAGATAGCCGATTGCCTCGACAATATTGGTTTTACCCGTGCCGTTGGGACCGACAAACACCGTGACGCCCGGCTCGAGCCGGATGTCCAGCTGCGGATAGCTGCGGTAACCGGTAAGGGACAGGTGGTCAACGTACATGGGTTCCTGGTCCTTTCCTGTCCGTCGAGCCTGCCGCCGACCCTTCCGGCAGCGGATCCGCCGCCGCTCGGCATGCCTTTGTCAAATTGTGTTACATCGGCATTGTTACGACGATTTTTTTGCGCCGTCCTCCGCCGCTGCCGGATCGAAATGCAGCTGGTCCGGCGGCCAGGCGGCGGCGTCCTACTGGTTCGGCAGGCGAACCGGCATCAGCAGGTAACGGTAATCTGCCTGGTCGTCCCCGTTGAGTTCTTCCTGGGCCGAAATCACGGCCGGTTTGGGCGGCGTCGTGAAGGAGAAGCGGACGTACTTGCTCGGGAACGCGCCCAGGCCTTCGCTTAGGTAATGCGGGTTGAAGGCAACCGTGATGTCGTCGCCTACGAGTGCCGCTTCCAGTGCTTCCGATGCCTGGGCGTCTTCGCCGGTGCCGGCATCCAGGGAGAGCTGACCGTCCGTGAAGGCAAGGCGGACAGGAGTGTTGCGTTCGGCAACCAGGGACACACGGCGTACGGCTTCGACCAGTGCGGAGGTCTCTACAGTGGCGTGAATCGGCGTGTTTTCGGGGAACAGGGAACGGATTTTGGGGTAATCGCCGTCAACCAGAAGCGACGTGGTGCGCCGTCCGCCGCTTTCAAAACCAATGAGTTCGCTGTCATCCGACAGGGCGATGTTGAGGTCGCCTGCCCCGCCAAGGGTCTTGGCCACCTCGTTGAGCGTCTTGGCTTTCACCAGTGCACTGGTGGAAATCCCCGGAGTTGCGGGCTTCCAGGACAATTCGCGCAGGGCCAGGCGGTACCGGTCGGTTGCCAGGAAGGTGATGAGGTCATCTTCGATTTCCATGCGTACACCGGTGAGGATGGGCAGGGTGTCATCGCGGCTGGCGGCAATGATGACCTGGGAGACGGCTTGGGCGAAGGCATCGCCGTCGACGACGCCGCTCACCTCGGGCAGTGCCGGCAGTTCCGGGTATTCGGCTTCAGGCATGGTTGCCAGGTTGAACCGGCTGTTGCGGCAGGTCAGCGTGACCTTGGCCCCGTCAGTCTCCACTTCCACCGGAGCAGACGGAAGGCTGCGGCAGATCTCGGCCAACAGGCGGCCGGAGACCAGGATGGTTCCTTCTTCGCTCACATCGGCGGGAATCTGGAGGCGCGCGGAAATCTCGTAATCGAAGCTGGCAAGACTCAGCGAACCGTTTTCAGCCTTGATAAGCAGCCCCGAAAGGACCGGAACGGGCGGGCGCGGGGACAGGGAACGTGCTGTCCACGTGACGGCCTCGGCCAGGACATCCCGCTCAACTCGAAACTTCACTGAAGGGTGCCGCCTTTCGCAACGTACTTCTCAGTACAACTGATCTTGTCTTGAACTCGTCTTGAGCTGTGTGTAAATCGCGGAAGCATCCGTGGACCGGTCCAGTCCGTGCAGATCCCAAGGATGTAGCCATGGACGGACCGTACTCGTTTACATGCGAATGACAACCATACTCTGTGACAGCTTAGCCCCGTCCGCCGGTGTGCTGCACCGGGTTCTGTCCGGCCAGGGGAACGGATGGGGACCGTTCGAGGTGGTGGCCCCTCTCGTCAGAGAGGTTTTTTTGGTGGTCATCTCGGAGGGTTTGAAGTGTGCCGGAAGCATAGTTGTTATTTGGTGGAACCGAATTTCTTAAGATCCGTAGTGTTAATAACTCCTGTGGATACTGTGGATAACCCCCCGCACCGGGGCGTCCCAGCTGTTTAAGCCTGTTGATAACCTGTGGACTCGCTGCAGCGTCCGAGTCCGGGCCTGTTGGAAACTTTTTTAGGATTCCGCGTATCCACAGGGAAGTGTGCGTAACCACGGGTTGTCCACCGGGTTATCCACACCCTTGTCCACAAATGTTAATTTTGGGCCCCTGCGGGGCCCTGCCGTCCTACTGGCTCAGGCCTCGCGCTGCTGCTGTTTGATCCTGTTGGTCAGTTCGGTGACCTGGTTGTAGATGGCCCGGCGTTCGGCCATCAGCTCGCGGATTTTCCGGTCCGCGTGGATCACAGTGGTGTGGTCGCGGCCGCCAAGTTCCTGGCCGATCTTCGGCAGGGACATATCGGTCAGCTCGCGGCACAGGTACATGGCGATCTGCCGTGCGGTGACCAGGGTCCGGGTCCGGGACTTGCTGCAGAGTTCCTCAAGGCTGATCTGGAAATAGGCTGCCGTCTGCCCAAGGATGGATGCGGCAGTGATTTCCTGGGCGCCGTCGTCGGTAATCAGGTCCTTCAGGACGATTTCGGCCAGGCCCACGTCTACCTGCTGCCGGTTCAGGCTGGCGAAGGCGGTCACGCGGATCAGTGCGCCTTCAAGCTCCCGGATGTTGGTGGAGATCTTGGACGCGATGTATTCCAGGACGTCATCCGGAGCGCTCAGGCTGTCGCCGATGGCCTTCTTCCGCAGGATGGCGATACGGGTTTCAAGTTCCGGCGGCTGCACATCCGTCAACAGGCCCCACTCAAACCGCGACCGCATCCGTTCCTCGAAACCGGAAAGCTGCTTGGGCGGCAGGTCGGAGGTGATCACAACCTGCTTGTTGTGGTTGTGGAGGGCATTGAAGGTGTGGAAGAACTCTTCCTGGGTGGCGTCCTTGTTGGCCAGGAACTGAATGTCATCAATCAGCAGGATGTCCACGTTGCGGTACAGCTGTTTGAAGCTGGCGCCTTCGTCATAGCGGATGGAGTTGATGAAGTCGTTCGTGAACTCTTCCGAATTCACGTAGCGGACGCGGATCCCGGTGTACAAGTGACGTGCATAATGCCCGATGGCGTGAAGGAGGTGGGTCTTGCCCAACCCGGAGTCCCCATAGATGAACAAGGGGTTGTAGGCCTTCGCCGGCGCTTCGGCCACGGCTACCGCCGCTGCATGGGCAAACCGGTTGGACGAACCGATAACGAAGGTCTCGAAGACGTACTTGGGGTTGAGGCGGCCGAATTCCTGGCTGGTGCTCGGCGGCGTCGGGGAAGGAGCACCGCTTTCGCCGGAGGGTACGGGGCTGGGGGCCGCCGGCTGCTCTTCGGGTTCCGGTTCGGCTTCAGCCACGGGAGTGAGGTCCGAGTCGATGACGAACGCACACTGGATATCGGCCTGGAAAACGCCGCGCAGGACTTCATCGAGGATGTTCTTCAGCTGCGTCTGCAGCACTTCACGGGTCAGTTCGTTGGGAACGGCTACCAGAAGGGTCGTACCGATCAGGCCTTGGGCCTGCGCAAGCACCACGAATCCACGCTGTCGGGGAGTGACCCTGTCATCGGTCTCCAGAGTCCGAATGACCTTGCGCCAAGAGCTGCCAACATCGTTGATTTCGTCCGTACCCACAAAAACCTCTCATGACGCCCTGCGGCTGTCTAAGAAAACTCGGGATCCCGGTGGGGATCCCGGCACTTCATCCACAGAGTTATGCACAGATAGTGGATAAAGTACCCGTCGCCAAGCCTAGAGGATGATTTCCCTTGGTGGTAGCTGGAAATCCGCCTGCACAAGGGCCTGTTGGCTCTCTCACAGGACCTATGGACGCAGGATACCCACAGCAGTTGTCCACAGCTGTTGAAAAATCTGGGTGCACAACCGGATGTGCGGACTATCCACAGGGTATCCACAGTCCGTTGCGGGCTGTGGATTACTCCGGGGCTGAGCCCGGTTTGACTGGTGCCCCCGTCTCACCTAACGTTGAGTAGTCCTTTGTGTCTGCTATCTGTACTCACACATGCCCTGCAGGGGTTCTGGAAATCAGGGTCCAGGTCCGGGCGAGTACAGACAGACACATGAAAAAAGCGCCGCTTGTTCTTCCCCCTTGTCGCAACAAGTGCCGGCGCGACTCAAGATTGTCTTGGAGTAACTACCGTGAGCAAGCGGACTTTTCAGCCGAATAACCGCCGTCGTGCCAAGAAGCACGGCTTCCGCCTTCGCATGCGTACCCGTGCCGGCCGTGCCATCCTTTCCGCACGCCGTGGCAAGGGCCGTACCGAACTGTCGGCCTAAATAACCTCAAAGTTTGTCGATGCTGCCTCTTAGCAGCTTTACTCCGGATTCCAGGTGGTCATAATGCTGGCCGTGCGGAACCGGGTAAGGGCATCGGCAGATTTTTCTCGTACTGTACGTTCCGGTGCCCGCAGTGGGCGCCGGAACGTAGTGCTATATGCGCTTCCTACGGGTGACCAGCCGAGCCGCATAGGCTTCATAGTGGCCAAATCCGTCGGGAACGCGGTGACACGCAACCTCGTTAAGAGAAGACTGAGGGAAGCGGCAGCGCAGAGCCTCGCTCTTCACCCCACCGGGTTTGACGTGGTGGTGCGGGCCCTGCCTGCTTCCGCGTCGGCGTCGTGGCCGGTACTGAGTGCCGACTACCACAGCGCTTTGAACGCCTGCATAGCCAAACTTTCGCAGCTTTAGACATGCCAGGTGAGGAAGGATGAGCCAGCGATGAGGGACTCCGGATCTATTCCGTTGAGGGCCTTGATTGTTGTTGCCCGTTTTTTATGGAACCTCCCGCGCATGCTCCTCATCGGCCTGCTGATGGCGTACCGGAAGACCGTTTCCCCCCTCTACGGGCAGGTCTGCCGATTTTTCCCATCGTGTTCCGCCTATGCCCTCGAAGCAGTCACCGTCCACGGAGCCGTCAAGGGTTCCTGGCTGGCTTTCCGACGGCTTATCCGCTGCCATCCTTGGAACGGCGGCGGCGTGGACCACGTACCTGATGGACACCGGATTTGGGACTCAAAGAAGGTCCCGAGGATCATTGTGCTGAATCACCCCGTGATTCCAGCTGACGAAGACAGCCGCTCGGCGGCCTGAGGAGAGTAAATGGGTTTCTTCGAGACGATACTGTTCCCCTTTAAGTGGGTAGTGTCATGGATCATGTGGGTCTTCCACGAGGGCTTCGTTTTCCTCGGGATGGATGCCGCATCCGGGTGGACCTGGACGTTGTCCATCATCGGCTTGGTGATCGTGATCCGTGCCGCGTTGATTCCGGTCTTCGTCAAGCAGATCAAGGCGCAGCGCGGTATGCAGTCCCTGCAGCCGGACCTGCGCAAGCTGCAGCAGAAGTACAAGGGCAAGACCGACCAGCTTTCGCGTCAGGCAATGACGCAGGAGCAGATGGCCCTGTACAAGAAGCACGGCACCAACCCGTTTGCTGCCTGCCTGCCCATGCTCGTACAGATGCCGTTCTTCTTTGCCCTGTTCCAGGTGCTGAACGGGATCTCCACCTCGAATGCCGAGGGCAAGGGCCAGGGCGCGCTGTCGCACAGCGCCATCCAGCAGTTTGACGAGGCCACCATCTTCGGTGCCCCGCTGTCCTCCTCGCTCCTGCACGGTTTCGGCGACGAAGGCCACTTCTCGGTTGTAGTGCTCTCGATCATCATGATCCTGGCGATGACCGCTTCGCAGTTCATTACGCAGAAGCAGATCATGTCCAAGAACATGTCCGAAGAGGCACTTGCCAGCCCGTTCATGCGCCAGCAGAAGATGATGCTCTACGTACTGCCCATCGTCTTCGGCGTCGGCGGCATCAACTTCCCCATCGGTGTGCTCATCTACTGGACCACCACCAACCTGTGGACCATGGGACAGCAGTTCTTCGTCATCCGGCGGATGCCTACCCCCGGCTCGCCGGCGTCAAAGGCCCTCGCCGAGCGCCGTGCCCGCAAGGGCCTGCCGATGGCGCCGCTCCTCGGAGAGAAGAAGGGCGAGGCACCGGTCGAGGTCCCCGCGGCACCCAAGGGCCAGCGCGTCCAGCCCGCGCGGAAGAACAGGAAAAGGAAATGAGCACTGAGCACATTGACGACCCCGTAGTTCCCCTGGAAGAAGCCGAGGAACCTGTTCAGCCGCGCACCGGGAGGCTCGAGGAAGAAGGCGACGTAGCCGCCGACTACCTGGAAGAGCTCCTGGATATCGCCGACATCGACGGGGATATCGACATTGAGGTCCGAAACGGCCGGACGTATATCTCCGTAGTGTCCGAGGAAGGCGACGACGCCGCTCTTCAGGCACTCGTGGGACGCGATGGCGAAGTGCTTGAGGCATTGCAGGAACTCACGCGGCTGTCGGTGCTGACAGCAACGGAAAACCGCTCCCGCTTGGTCCTGGACATCGTTGGCTACCGTGAAGAACGCGGCGGCCAGCTGCAGTCCATAGCTGAGGACGCAGCCAAGCGTGCCAAGGAAACCGGGCAGGAAGTGGCGCTCGTTCCCATGAGCGCCTATGAGCGCAAGATTGTTCACGACGCCGTGGCCGAGCTTGGCCTGGTCAGTGAATCCGAGGGTGAAGGCGCGGACCGCCACATCGTCGTTTCCCTGCCTGCTTCCTAGTTATCCCCGCCCGGCAGTGCAGACAAGGAATATGAAGTAAGTGGTTGAAACAACTCCCGCAGAACTGGACGCCGCCCGGAAGATCTTCGGTGACCGCCTGGATCTGGCGCAAAGATACGTAGAGCACCTCGCGACGTCGGGCATGGAACGGGGACTCCTCGGCCCGCGGGAAGTTCCGCGGCTATGGAGCAGGCACGTCCTGAACTGCGCCGTGGTGGCCGAGCTGATCCCTGCGAATGCCGCCGTAGCGGATGTCGGCAGCGGTGCCGGGCTGCCCGGCTTGTGCCTGGCCATTGCCCGGCCTGACCTGTCCATGACGCTCATAGAGCCCCTTGAACGGCGGGTCATATGGCTGAACGAAGTCGTTACGGATCTTGGACTCGACAATGTCCGCGTAATCCGCGGCCGTGCCGAACAGGTAGTCGACGAGGTAAATGTGGATGTGGCCACCGCCCGGGCCGTTTCGGCCCTCGGCGGATTGGCCGGACTGACAGTACCCCTGCTGCACGGCAGGGGGCAGGTGCTGGCCATCAAGGGCCGCAGCGCTGAAGAAGAAGTGCAGAAAGCCGCGAAAGCAATCCGCAAGCTGGGCGGACGGGATACCGCAGTGCTGACCGTAGGGGCGGATGTACTTGAAGAACCCACCACGGTGGTACGCATCTCCGTAGGGTGAGAAGCCCGACACCTCAGCTTTCATGCACACACCCATGCCGGTCCCGGGGAATGGCCGCGAAGCGGATAGTCTAGATGAACTAATGCCTTAACGCTTTATGTTGGAAAGTGAGCATGACCAGGTGAGTGCGCGTGATTCTGCCGCAAAACGAATTCCTCCCTTCGCCGCACTCGGTTCTGCCCTGTCCGCCTCATTCGGTAGAAAGCAACCCCAATTGGTTGTGGACAAGCCGGCCGCCGTTTCACGTGAAACGGTGCCGGCCGAGCCGCTGGAACCCGCCAAGCAGCAGGAACCCGCCAAGCCGCTGGAACCCGCCAAGACTGAAAGCAGTGCCGCACTCGTGCAGGCCCCCCGAGCTATCGAAGGTGGTGTATCCGAAGAAGCCGCTGCTGTGGCGACCTCGGAAGACGTTATGGATTTGATGGACGAGAGCACCCCGCTGGCGCGGGAACTGGCTAGTGAAAACCGGCGTCGGGAGAAGCTCCGCGGACGCGTTCTGCCGCGGCCTCCCCAGACGCGCATCATGACGGTGAGCAACCAGAAGGGCGGGGTGGGGAAAACGACCACCACGGTCAACCTTGCTGCTGCTCTGGCGACTGCCGGCCAGAACGTCCTGGTTATCGACATCGATCCGCAGGGAAACGCATCAACGGCCCTGGGGATCGACCACCGTGCTGACGTGGAGAGCATCTACGACGTGCTGATTGATGACCTGCCGCTGGCAAATGTGGTTGCGCAGTGCCCGGACATCAGTAACCTCATCTGCGCACCGGCCACGATCCACCTCGCCGGGGCGGAGATCGAACTGGTATCCCTGGTTGCGCGTGAACAGCGTTTGAGCCGCGCCATTAACGTCTACGCGGCCGAACGGGAAAAGCAGGGCCTGGAGCGCCTGGATTACATATTCATCGACTGCCCGCCGAGCCTTGGCCTCCTCACCGTCAATGCCTTTGTCGCGGCAAGGGAAGTCCTGATCCCAATCCAGTGCGAGTACTACGCGCTCGAGGGCCTCAGCCAGCTGCTGAAGAACATTGAAATGATCCAGAAGCATTTGAACGCCGATCTGGTTGTCTCCACCATTCTGCTGACCATGTACGACGGTAGAACGAACCTTGCCGCACAGGTCGCCGCCGAGGTGCGCGAGCACTTCCCGGAGCAGGTCCTGCGCGCCGTCGTGCCGCGCTCCGTGCGCGTTTCGGAGGCTCCCAGCTACCAGCAGACGGTCATGACCTATGACCCGTCTTCAACGGGTGCGCTGTCCTATTTGGAAGCAGCAGCCGAGATAGCCCAGCGCGCCTAGTGACACCCCGGCGGGGTTCGGCTGCCAGCTTGGCTCCGCGCCATAGAATACTCTCACAATCAATCCGTGCCGCTTGAAGTGCGGGCATAAGGGAAGGACTTACCCATGGCCGAGAAGCGTCGGGGTTTAGGCCGCGGTCTGGGAGCTTTGATTCCTAGCAGTGCGGAACCTGCGGAGACAGAAAACTCGAGCCAGGGAACCGTTACTCAGGGACGTCCGGCTGATTTGTTCTTCGCCGCAGCCGATGAGTCCCGCTCACAGTTCGGTGGTACGGGTCCGCGTAAGGGTGCCGGGATCAATAAGGAAGCGCTTCGCGGTCCGGCAAAGAAGTCGACAACGCGCAGCTCTGCGGCCCGTTCGGGAGTCCGTACCGACAAAGGTGTGGAGCCGGAAGTGCCCAGCCCTGTCCCCGCTGCCAAACCCGATGACGCCACGTCTGTAGGGACGGACGCTGGGACCACCCCGGATTCAACTCCGGATTCCGCCCCGGCTTCCGGAAGCAAGGGCGCCAAGCGGGCTTCCAAGGCCTCTCAGGGGGCTGTGGAGGTGGCGGCGACGGCCAAGGATCCCGAAAGTCCTGAGAGCGCCGCAGAAGACCTGCAGTCGGCACCTGCTTCGCTGCCGGTCCCCGCGGAGGCCGCCCCGGAAGCGTCGAAGCAGGCAGCTGCTGCCCCGGTGGAAGCGGATGTTTCCCGTGAAACATCGACCCCGGATTACAGTGGTGAGGATGGCCTGGTCCAGGTTCCCGGTGCGACGTTCGCCGAGCTTCCCATTGATTCCATCCACCCGAACCGTAAGCAGCCGCGGTCCGTCTTCGATGAAGACGACATGGCCGAACTGGTGCATTCCATTAGGGAAATCGGCGTGCTGCAGCCGATTGTTGTTCGCCCCTCGCTCGAGGAGGATGCGGAACACCCCTATGAGCTTGTTATGGGTGAACGTCGCTGGCGTGCATCACGCGAAGCTGGACTATCCTCGGTGCCGGCTATCATCCGCTCCACACAGGATGTCGATCTCCTCCGTGACGCCCTCCTGGAGAACCTGCACCGGAGCCAGCTGAACCCGTTGGAAGAAGCGGCGGCTTACCAGCAGCTTCTGGACGACTTCGGCTGCTCGCACGAAGAACTCGCAGACCGCATCGGACGCTCGCGGCCGCAGGTAACCAACACCTTGCGGTTGATGAAGCTTCCGCCGTTGGTTCAGCGCCGGCTGGCGGCTGGAGTTCTGTCAGCGGGGCATGCACGCGCGTTGCTCGGGCTGGGTGACCCGGCGGAGATGGAAAAGCTGGCCCAGAGGATCGTGGCGGAGGGCCTTTCCGTTCGTGCCACCGAAGAGATCGTGTCGCTGGCCGACGGCCTGCGGAAGCCGGCGAAGACTTCCAAGCCGAAGATCGGCGCACGCCACGAACGGCTGGACTACCTGGCAACGTCTTTGGCTGACCGCCTGGACACGAACGTCAAGATCACCCTTGGAGCACGCAAGGGCAAGGTCAGCATCGAATTCGCTAGCGTGGATGACCTGAATCGAATTATGGGCGTACTCTCCACACCCGGAGAGTAGCTCAAAGCTCGGCGAGGTTCCCGAAGGGTCGGTGTTTCACGTGAAACACCGGCCCTTTCGGCTTTCCGGGCGCACCTGGATGGGTAGGTGCGGGATAACCAGCGGCGCGAAGGCTTGCCGCAGGAATACACCCACAACCGTGGGCCACCTGAGCAAACCAACAAAGGGCCGGATGATCGGGACCCCCGACGCTGTCGGCTGTAACCTGCACCAGGTGCGTGAGGCGTAAACCCGTTGCCTGTGCGGCCTGTCCGCCCCGGAGCTGTCCGTACCGGGTAGCGAAACAAGACGGCATGCCCCTCCTGTCGTATTCCGCGCGCCGTCCTACAGTCTGGGCTTACGTGTTTCACGTGAAACACGTAAGACTCGTTCAGGTGTCCTCACTCCGGGTGCCTGCTCGCTGACGTGATTACCGCACTCGTTGCCGCTCGGACCGAGTGAGTCGACGTTTCACGTGAAACCTATCTCCCGCTGCGTCGGTACGTCCGGTATCCGGACCCTGCAACTACTTTTGCGCCGCGGGTCGTCCGGGGTATCCTCTCGTAGTTGAATGCCGGTCCGGTTGTAGGTAAGGAGCTGGATGGAGTCGTATGGAGCCAAACCGCGAGTATCGCAGGAACCAGGCTGCGCCTATTTGCTGGGCGTAGTCGGCGGTCGATTTGCGTAGTTAGGTGCTGCAACTCTCTACGTAAGTTGGGGGTCACTGAGCTCAGTTTGGAGGTTCGTCGCAACGGCACCCAATGGTTCGGTTGATTATCAGAGCGGCTGGCCCCGGGTAATGTGCAGTTTTGGCTCCAAAACTCTCCGCGGGCCACCCTCAGGTCGGCATAGCTTCCGCGTTTGGCAGACTTCTTGCTGGGCCGGACGGGTCTATAAGCCGGAGCAGCTATACAGCAGGCGGTGTTTCACG
Source organism: Arthrobacter sp. zg-Y844 (assembly GCF_024385465.1). Classification (GTDB taxonomy): domain Bacteria; phylum Actinomycetota; class Actinomycetes; order Actinomycetales; family Micrococcaceae; genus Arthrobacter_B. The sequence goes on along the minus strand of NZ_JANFLS010000001.1, from coordinate 1,171,030 downwards.
TGAAACGATGCCTTGGCTGCAGCCAGCGCCCGGTACTGCAGTCGACTAAAAGCCATTCGTCCACTGACCGGGTCGAATCAGGCCGTGCGGTCGGCTTCGGTAGCAGGGTGGACGCCGCGCGCAATGGTAGTTTGCACGGTCCTTGCAGAGCTGCAATGTCTATGCAATCGGCCTCCTTACAGGTCCAGGCAGAAGGGTTACCACCTCTCCGCCGCCAGAACTGACGTCCCGGACGTCCAGTCGGTAAGCGGATAGGAAACGCAATCAGCGCTTTGCCTGCCAAACACGCGTATAGGGCGTCGGTCATGCACCGGGCATGGGAGCTTGGCATGACGTGCCATAGGGCGTATGCCCGTGGCGCCGAATAGAGGATAGGGGCGGGGTTTCACGTGAAACATTGTAGAAGGCGGCCAACCACGACGTGTGGCTAGCCATGCAGATGACATGGCCAACCGCCGTACACGGTAGAGCGCGGCCGGATTGGGGCCTGCAAGGCGGCTCTCTGTGCACCCCGTCGCAGCAAAGGCTGCGTATGAATTCTTAGAACTGGGGTCAGCGCCTGGCGGTGTTTCACGTGAAACTGGGGCGTCCGAGTCCCTACAAAGGAACCCCACCCTAGGCTGTTTTGCCTGGGAAGGCGAGGCTTGGGTGCTAGGAACCGTACTCTCTGGAGCGGCTTTAGGCGCGGCCTGGGATGGCAGGGCTGTCTTCGGCGGGTTACCCCGAGCACCGACCGGCTCTCTGCCGGCCGGCCTGCCCGCCCTGCCTGCTCGCCCTGCCGGGCCTCCTGCCCGCCCTGCCTGCCCGCCCTGCCCGCCCGCCCTGCCGGGTCATAAGCACGCTATGGGCGGCTGCCGGCAAACCAGTATCCAATGCCCATCTTCCCTTTGCCGTGCATCAGGAAGTCGTCCATGGGGCGGAGAATGCCATCAAGCTACCTGCACAAGCTACCGCCGATGCCGGCTCCCGTTTCGGTTCTCCGATATGCGGTTAGGTGCGCGTTGCCTCGTTTTCGTTCGGGGAGTCCCATGACCTATCGTCCGCAACTAGACGATATCTCCCCCCCACGCTGCCTAAAAAACGTGCCGATCTCCGGTGGAAACAACTACACACTGCTGCTTCAGAGAACATCTAAGCGAAGGCAAGAAGGGAATCGAACCACGAACAATGGTGGCAGCGGATGTGTGGCGGGTCCCTGGAGTCGGGTCCGTGGCGTTTCCAAGCCCTGCCCAGGTGGAAGCGCCGCAGCGGATATCGCCGCCTGGTGGGGTAAACGTGGCCCTTGGCGTATGTCTAGCTGTTGCTGTCCCAACACCAGGGGTATGCCTTGATAGAGGCGGATTGTGTGCAGGGCTGTCGAGTAGGGCCTTGTCTGGGAAGCGAAGCGAAGTGAAATGAAGTGCGGTGAAGGGCAGTGCACTGCTGTGAACGGCAGTGCAGAGCAGTGCACTGCTGGGCAGGGAGGCTGGGGGCAGGGGGGGCAGGGAAGGGAGGGGCCTTACTTGTCTTGCGCAGCCACGCTCGTGCCGACGATTGCCTACCGCTCGTGGCCCTGCCCAGCGTCCGGCAGCCGCGCTGCGGCTCGGCTTCAGCCGGCCCGTGACGTGTCTGGTGCAGTGAGGGAGCCCTCCCGGAGCCTGAGGATGTTATTCATCCACCCTGATCGATCACGTCCATTCATTACCGTCGGGCGGATCGAACGAATACTGAGTAGCTGTGCTGCTGCTGGATCCTGGGGGAAGAGAGCAGCAGGCTGGGCTCGAGAATCATTATGCTTTCACCCTCGGCCCCAACGCTCAGTATTGAGCTCCCGGCACCCGGCCCCGGTGCACCGCACTCAGCCCACCAGCACCAAGCAGCGCACCGCACACGCAGACCAGGTCCGCCCTCGGCGTCGTGTTTCACGTGAAACGCGACGCCGAACTTGTACTCGGCGTCAGCGTCGGAGGAACATGTGAAGGCTTACGGGGCGGAAGGCGTGGCCGATGCCGGCTGTTCATCGGGTAGCTTCCGCATGCTCCGCAGGGGTGACAAGGTGACCGGCAGGAAGGCCACACAGGCCGCCGCCGCAGCGATCCACAGTGCCGTCTCAGCTCCGAATAGCTGTCCAAGTAGGCCCCCCATCAGCGCGCCGACGGGCTGGGTTCCCCAGACCAGGAAACGCATGGTGGCGTTCATGCGGCCTAGCAGGCGGTCCGGAGTCAGTCTTTGCCGGAAGCTCACCTGCGTGACGTTGTAGACGACCATGCCGAAGCTAGCCACAGCAAGTCCAGCCGCGCCTAGCCAAACCGACCATTCGCCCCCGGCCGCAGGCATCAGGAGCGCAAAGGGAGCCGTCGCCGCCACAGACCAACAAATGGCGGGTCCTTCACCGAGCCACAGGGTCAGTCGACGGGTAGCCAGGGCGCCGGCAAGGCCGCCCACCCCGAGGACCGAAAAGACTATGCCGATTTGGTGCGCGCCCAGGCCGACTTCTCTAGGAAGGAAGAACACCAGCATCGCCATGTAGGCCGCGAAAGCCAGGTTGAACAGTCCTGTGGACCCGGCAATCGCCCGCAGCAAGGGGTTGCCCAGGACGAAACGCAGGCCCTCTGCGATGTCCGTGCCCAGCCGGGATCCCGGTACCGGCTCCGGCTTGGGCTGACGGTGCCGCATGCGCCCAACTAATAGTGCGGACAACCCCATCGCAATGGCATCCAGGGCGAGGGCAACGGGTGCCGTCAGCCAGGCGATCAGCTGGCCGGCTGCGACCGGACCAGCGAGTTGGGCAACCGAGTGCACCGTTTCCAACTTGGCATTTCCTTCAACCAAATGGTCACGCCCGACAAGGCGCGGCAGAAAGCTCTGGTAAGCGACGTCAAAGAAGACGCTGAACACGCCGATGAGCAGCGCCACGACGTAGAGCTGCCAGACTGTCAACACCCCGAGCCACCAGGCGAGCGGAACAGTGAGCAGGACCGCTGCCCGAATCAGGTCCGACGAGACGAGCACGTGGCGGTACCGCATCCGATCGACCCAGACTCCGGCGGGCAAGCCAATCAACAGGAACGCAGCGGTGCTCAGGGCCGAAAGCAGCCCCACTTCGAATTCACTGGCAGTCAGCGTCACCACCGCCACGAGTGGCAAGGCGAGACTGGATACCTGCTGCCCAAGTTGGCTCAAGGAGGTGGAATAGAAAAGGAATCGGAAGTCACGGTCCCGCAGGACGCCGCCAGGAACCGTGGCTGCGCCGCCGTCTTCAGTCGTCATGCGGTTGACTCTGGTCAATCGATTGATATTTGTCAATAGCCCTCTGGTATTCTGCACACATGACAGACGAGAGCGGTCAGGTCCCTCGGCGGTCAGCGAGTGAGGAAGAGGCGAAGGCCCTTGCCTCGGCAATGCGTATCCGCATTTTGCGGCTCTGCATGAAAGAGCAGCTGACCAACAAGGAAATTGCAACCATGCTCGCCGCCAACCCGGCAACGGTGCTCTATCACGTCCGCAAGCTGGTCTCGGCAGGCTTCCTCGAACCCCAAGAGGCGCGGTCCGGACCGAGTGGCGCATATGAGATCCCCTACCGTGCCACGGGGAAGTCGTGGCGGTTGAATCTCGACGGCCGGGATCTGCGCTTGCGGGGCGCAATGATCGGTGCGTTCGTGTCCGAGGTGGGACAGCTCCCTGCATCGGATCAGGTCGGAATCTCCCGGTTGGGTGTACGCCTCACGGAAGAAGGACATGCCCGGCTCCTCGAACGTGTGCAGGACCTGCTGGATGAGTTCGAAGCCGAAGAACCTCCTGAGGGCAGCACCCATTACTCGGTTTTTATGGCCATCCATCCTGATCGGCACCCGGAGCAGAATCCGGAAAGAGGAGGTGAGGGCAACCCTTGAGGGTTTAGGCGGGTCATATCGGACGAAGACGCCGGGCTGCGAAGCGGCAGGAAACGCGTTGTTTCACGTGAAACGGGTCAGACGATTGACTGCAGGCGCTCGATTGCGTCGATAAAGGGTTGCAGCGGCGGGGTGAAATAAATCGCGCCGGCAAGTCCGCCGCTCCGCAGTGTCGCCCCGATGTGCACCGGAGGTACGAGGCGGCGCTCCACGATCGCGGCAGCGTCCATACCCCAAGGGACCCCGCGCCCGCCCAGTGCCGGAATCCGCATCGTCGGGTGCTCCGACGATGCAACCGCGTACAGGGAGCTCGTCAGTTCCATCATTTGCGCCGGAGTCCCGACGGAGACCGGACTCAGGGCCGGAGCCGCCGCCGCAGCGGCGCCCCCCAGCCCCAGCGTTTCCATAATCAAGCTGTCACCACCGCTGTACCCCAGATCGGCGGGCGTCCAGGGCGCCATGATTCTTCCGGGAAACCCGGAGATCGGCGGTAGGGGTGCGCGGAACCACTGGCCCGGCAAGCCGGAAACCCTGACTGCGAACTCCTTCTCGTTCATAGCCATGGCCGTGACGATTGAGCTCCCTGGAACTGAGTCTGCTCTGTCCGCAATAACCTTTGCGGCTGCCATCGCGACGTGCAGGAAATGGAATTCCGCTGTGTCGAGGTAGGCCAGCAACGCAGGGGTCTCCGGGGCATTGCCCCGGAGGTGGACGAGGCGTTCCAGGACGGCGTTCCGGAACAGCAGCCCGGCAGCAGTCTGCCTGCCGTGCAGTTCGTCGCCCATGGCCAGCGCCTGGGCCATGATCGGCAGGAGCGGTATAGGAGATGCCCGGAGGATACGAGCCAGGGCCGGCGCCCTCGGTCCCTGATGCGGGCCAGGTTGGCGTTGACTGCTGGTCCCTGGGAGCCGAATGTGAGAGCCCGTGTGCCCGCGCCTTCATTCATCCTGCATGTAGCGGTGCGCCCGGACAGGCGGTCCTGTACAACCAGTACGGGCATGGAGGCGGAACAAACGCCCGTAAGCGAACCTACGGCACCGTACTCGTGGCAGGAGGCCAGCCGGATCGCGCCGGAGCGGAGCAAGCCGTCAGCCTCTGCCGGAGAGGCCGCAAGTCCTTCGAATACAGCCGCACCGACAACCGCCAAGCGTTGGCAACCCGTGTAATCCTGCCACCGCATCAGCGGACCCGAGACGAGGATGATGTCCTTGGCCATGCCCGGAACCGCCTCCAGGGCCGGGAGAACGTCGATCAACTCGGGCTCCGCGGAAAGCATTGCCGCGACAGCTGCTTCGTTGGCAGAGAGTCAGAAAGCATCCCTTGTCGTCGTCACATTATTTCCGTCGCCATGGCATTCCCCGGACCGTCATGCCAGAAGCATGGCATACGGCACGGTACGTTGGTGCGATGAACGAGGGAGCCCTGCACAGTGTCCCCGGCGCCGTCGCCCGGGCCTACAACCTTGTTTCCCAGGCCTACGCGGAGCTGATCCCCACTGCCGGCAGGGAGGGAGACCCGGAGGACGAGCAGGACTTGGCCATGGTGCGCAGGTTCGCCGGTTCACTGCCGTCCGGGGCAGCCGTCCTGGACGCGGGGTGCGGAGCCGGCCGAATGATTACCTATCTCGACACCCTGGCGCCGCTGGCCATCGAAGGGTGCGATATTTCCGCAGGCATGGTCCGTCAGGCCCGGAAGGCACATCCGCATCGGAGATTCGAGGTCACGGCGATGTCCTCGTTGCCCTACGGCGACGGGTCATTTCAGGGGGTGCTGGCCTGGTACTCGATTATCCATACCCCGCCTTCAGGGCTGCCGGCGGTTTTCGCCGAGTTTCGACGGATCCTGCGTCCCGGCGGCCGGCTCTTGTTGGGTTTTCAGGCAGGAACGGGTTCCCGTCGAATACCGACGGCCTACGGACATGCCGTGGAACTCACGGGCTACCTCCACGACATCCCGGAAACCGCCGCGCTGCTGGAGGGCGAAGATTTCCAGGTTGATGAACACCTGCTCCGCTCCCCGACAGCTGCGGAACGCTATGCGCAGGGGTTCATCAGCGCCGGGAAAAGCGGCAGAACGGCCTAGAGGCCGGAAACCCGCCTGGTAGCCGGCTCTTCCGTCGGGTTGAACTTGAGGACGTCGTCCAAAGCCAGGGTGCCCGTGGGCTGGTCCTCCTCCTCGAGGAGGTACAGGCGCTGGATGCCAATCACGATTGAATCGGCAACCGTCTGGCGGAAAACCGGATCGGCGAGGCGCTCGGCGTCGTGCGCATTGCTGAGGTAGCCCAGATCGAGACCCACGGAGGGTACACCGGGCACCTTGAGCGTGTCCCAGGTCCGGGCATGCACGCCCAGATTGTCCAAGTCGGTACGGGCACCCAGTTCCTTCAAAAGCAGGACCGCGGCCCGGTGGCCGATGGGGGAGCGTGCCTCACCGGTACCGGGTAGGCCCCAGTAGTAGGCTGCCATCCCCGAGGCGGCCTGCTGGTCCAGCCAGTCACAGTGGATATCCAGGTTCAGGCTGGGCACGTTCCGCCGAGACCCCGATTCGGTGGCCGCACCGCTTTGCTGCGGAACCAGCCGGGCACCGAACTCACGCAGGATGCGTTCCACACGCCCGGCGATGTCCGTGGTGACCAGCAGCTCGGTCAGCGGATCCCCGCTGAGCCGCTCGACGCCGTGCGGAGACACCAGCCGCGCACGGCCGATGTTCACGGAGATAACACGTCCGCGCAGGGCCGCGGTGGATCGGTCCAGCCGTTCGTAGTCGCGCAGGGCGAACGCCTGGCTGGGCGAGATGGCGCGGTTCACGCGGGACATGGAACGCATGGTGTCGGCGTCGCACACACCGGTGCCCGGCAGCCCGAGGTTCTGCTGCAGCTCGGCCACGGCGTAGCGGGTACGCACCCCGAAACTGCCGTCGATGTGGCCGTAGTAGAACCCCAGGTGGGACAGGTGGCGCTGGAGTTCGGCGACGTCGTCGCCCCGCAGCTGCCCGCCCTCAACATAGTTCAGCGTCCGGTCGCCAAAGCGGAACTGCGCTTCGGACAAGGCCCGCTGGGTGTCCGGACCGGCAACGCCGTCGACAATCAGGCCTCGGCTCTGCTGGAACGCGCGGACCGCCGCGTCAACGTGGTCATCGAAAATGGTCGGATCGTTTACCGCGTCCGGTGCCAGGTAGGACAGGGTGACGCCGGCGCGCAGCAGCGCTTCACGAAGCGCCACCACACGCCGGCTGGCATCCAGCCTCCGCAGGCTTTCACCATGCACACTCATTGCTGTTTACTTCAGGAAGGCCGCGAATTCCTGCTCCAGGACCTGCTTCGGCTTTGCGCCGATGGAAGTCGCCGCAACCTCACCGCCCTGGAACACGTACACCGCCGGGATGGAGGTGATGCCGTACTGAGCGGCGATCGCGGGGTTTTCATCCACGTTCACCTTCACAACGTCCACCTTGTCGCTGTACTGGGCGGCAATGTCGTCGAGGATGGGGGACAGCATGCGGCACGGGCCGCACCATTCAGCCCAGAAGTCCACGATTACGGGCTTGTCCGCGGTCAGGACATCGGTACCGAAAGAAGCATCGGTTACTGCTTTTGCACTGCTCATTTTTGCTCTCCTAAGCGAGGAACGGAATTAGAGGGCTGCGTGTTCGGAAACAGCCTCGGACGGCGGGGTGGGGACCTCCGCCGCGGTGGGGACGGAATCGCCCAGATCGGCGAGGTAGTGTTCGACGTCGACGGCGGCCACACAGCCGGAGCCCGACGCGGTGATGGCCTGCCGGTAGGTCGGATCGATGACGTCGCCGGCCGCGAAGACGCCCGGAAGGGACGTCTTGGAGGTGCGTCCGAGGACCGCGATGGTGCCCTCCTCGGTCAGTTCAAGCTGGCCGCGGACCAGGTCCACCCGGGGGTCGTTGCCGATGGCCACGAACACACCCGTGACGGCAAGCTCGGATTCGGAACCGTCCTTGGTGCTGCGCAGCACGAGGCCGGTGACCTTGTCCTCGCCGCGGATGGCGGCTACTTCAGAATCCCAGGCGAAGCGGATCTTCTCGTGGGAAAGGGCCCGCTCCTGCATGATCTTGGAGGCCCGCAGGCTGTCGCGGCGGTGCACCACGGTTACCGAAGAAGCGAACTTGGTCAGGAACAGTGCTTCCTCCAAAGCGGAGTCGCCGCCGCCGATGACGGCGATGTCCTGGCCCTTGAAGAAGAAGCCGTCGCAGGTAGCACACCAGCTGACACCGCGGCCGGAAAGGCGCTTCTCGTCCGGCAGTCCCAGTTCACGGTAGGCGGACCCGGTGGAGATGATGACTGCGCGGGCGCGGAAGGTCTCGCCCGTGCCGATCGTCACCGTTTTGATGTCGCCGGTCAGGTCCACCTCGGTGACGTCCTCGAAAAGGATTTCGGTGCCGAAACGGGCGGCCTGCTTTTCGAAGTTGGCCATCAGGTCCGGCCCCATGACGCCTTCGGGGAAGCCGGGGAAGTTCTCCACATCGGTGGTGTTCATGAGCTCCCCACCGGCGGTGACGGAGCTCGCAATCAGGAGCGGCTTCAGATTGGCACGTGCCGCGTAAACGGCTGCCGTGTATCCGGAAGGGCCGGAACCGACGATGATGACCTCGCGGACGTCGCCGGCAGCAGCGGCGCCGTCTGTGGCAACGGAGTTTGCGGTGCTCACTGGGGGGTGTTCCTCTTCCTTGTTGAACTACAGTGTCGAACTAAAAATACGGACCGATCCGAAAGGACCGGTTCATAAGTGGATCACCCGGCACAACGGATACCGGGTCCAGCTTATTCCGGCAGCCCGGCGCTGGACATGCTCATCACAGCCGGACGGCCGGTCCGGAGCGTAGTAGTCAGGACACGCCGATTTCGGCGATCCTGAGTCCCCACGGGTAAGCAGCCTGGACCCCGTTAAGCCGGGGCAGCTGCGTGAAGTTGACGATCACGTAGCGGGCAGTGGCAGCCTGGCCATCCGTCTTCGGCACCGGAATGCTGGTGGTGGGACCGGTAAAGCCGCTCTGGGCAACCGACGTCGCACCCTCCAGGTCCGGAGTGTCGTTGAGCATTACGGAGAAGCTGCCGCCCGTGCCGTTCAGCTGGGTGATGTTGACCTCGTTGACCGCCGAATCCGCACCCAGGTCCACCACCAAGGCCAAGCTGGGGGCGAGCCCGCCGAACGTGTCACTGGCGTAGACGTAGCTGGACCAGTACGAGGACGGGTTGCCGTCGATGATCTGCGGCAGCGCGCCGTCGTTGGCCGAATCAAGCTGCGGATTGCCTGGAACCAGACGTGTGATGCCTGCAATCTCCGGTGCCGGTGCAGGTGCGGCGGCGTCCGCGCTCGGGGCGGCCTGTGCAGCCTCCTGCGTGGGGGCGGTGGATGCACCGGCTTCCGGGTCGGATCCGAAGATATCGCCCATTTTGCCCAGCTGGGAAACCGCCAGCACCACTGCGAGGACAAGCACGAGGCTCAGGACCGCTCCGATAAGCACGCGGCCGGACTTGCGGTTCGGCTTCTCCTCGGCGCTGTCCTCTTCGTAGTCGTCGTCCGGATCGCCGTACCCGTAGCCGTCATCGTCGTAACCGCCTGCCGCCAGGGCGGACTTGGGGAAGGTCGACGCAGAGCGGGAGTTCCGTTCCGGAACCGGTGCCGACTGGGGCTCGTCATCTTCCCACTTGGTGACCTTTGCCGGCCGGGCTTCTGCGGCGGACTGCTTGGGCCGGGTAGTGGGAGCCGGGGGAACGTTGGCACCGCCGGTGGCGGCCTCTGCCGGAGCGTCGGCGGCCTCGCCGAACTGAAGATCGCGCTCCGCCGCAGCGGCCCCGGCTCCGGTTCCGGCAGCAGCCCCGGCTCCGGCAGCAGCAGCGTTGCGTCCGAACCGGGGGAGCTTGGGCTTGTGCGACCCGGAGAGCAGCGGCTTGCGCGGCTCGCGCTCCTCATGTTCGACGTAGCGGTCTTCTTCGACGGTTTCCGGTTCGCGGGAACGGGGCATGCCGAAGATTTCCGAGCCCAGGGTGTCGGTGAAGAAAGGCTCGACGTAGGGGGCATCGCGCTCAATCACGAGATCCAGGAGATCCGCCGCGCTGGCGGTATTCGTGATCAGGTACGTGCGGCCGTCGCTGACGCCCAAATCCAGCACCTGGACATTGCCATGGCGTTCACCGGTGGCGATTTCGCGGGCGCTTGCCGAGACCTGGCTGGCATTCATGGGGGCGGCTACGAGGATGCTGACGGAACGGTTCAGGACCTGGTCCACACCATCGAGCACCATGTCCTGCTCAGCTGAAGCGAGTACAAGGGCTGTCACCTTGTAACGTCCGCCCAGCACTGAACCGACGTCTACGGACTGTGGCACGTGTTCCTCCCATGAAAACGGCAATAAGACTGCGTCAGGCTTATCTGACATTGCGTACTCGGATGTTCGTTCACGGACACGGAACACGGCCGGCTGCCGCAGTCCTGAACTGCCTGCTTTGTTCCCATGCTACCCGTGCCGAAAGCAGAATGCCGGAAGCGGCACTTTAGGGAGTCCGCCGGAGTTTGGCAAGGAGCGGTGCCAGGAACGCGTCCAGCTCGGAGACCTTCAGAACCCGCAGCATGAAGTAGTACGCCACGGCCATCAGGGAGCCGCAGACCACCAGGACCACTGTGGCGGAAGGCACCGACTGCCAGGCGAAGCCGTCGGCCGAGTACCCGCCCAGCAGGGCCAAGGCGGCCGAACCGACGGCGCCGGCGGCCAAAGCGGCAACCACGAGCCGGACATGGACGTCGAAGACCCGGGCTCCGCCGTAATCGCCGAGGCTGCGGCGGAGGAAAATATGGCTGAGGACGACGGCCGCGACGTTGCCCAGGGAATAGGCAATTGCCAGGGCGAAGATGATCTGGTCCGCCGGCAGGGCGGCCGCCCCCAGGGCAAGCGCAATGCCGAAGGCCGACAGGATCAGCTGCATAACAAGCGGGGTTTTCGCGTCCTCGTTGGCATAGAAGGCACGGTTCATCAGGAAGGTGGCACTGAGGAAGGGCGCGGTGATGGCCAGCAGCACCAGCACCTGGGCCTGCAGCGCGGCGGAAACATTCGATCCGCCGCTGAACCAGATGCTGATCGGTCCGGCCAGGACAATCAGCACCGCAGAGCAAAAGACAGTGGCCACCCCGATGGCCCGGAGCCCCTGCGAAAGGGTCTCCCGGACGCCGTCGTAGTTTTTCTCCGCATAGGCGTGGGACATCTGGTTGAAGAGCACCGTGGCGAGGGACAACGTGATGACCGAGTGCGGAATGATGTACAGCATCGACGCCGTTTCCAGGTTCATCTGCCCGGCAATCTCACGGCCCATGGCTTGGTATTCGGGCCGCGCTTCCGAGGCGATCGTGGCCACGGCCGTGTAGACCAGGTAAGCGCCGTTGCCCACGAGCATGGTGATGATCGTCCACTTGGCCACCTTCCCGGTTTCCCTCAGGCCCACCCCGCGAAGCCCGAACGAGGGACGCAGCCCCAGGCCCAGGCGGCGCAGCGGGACCAGCAGGACCACTGCCTGCATCACAATGCCGAGGGTGGTGCTGCCGGCCAGGATGAGGGTGGCCTGCGAAGTCCAGTTCTCCGGCGAGAACGACGACGTCTCCTCCCTGCCGATGAACGTAATGAAGACGAGCAGGCCGGCGATCGCGATGATGTTGTTGACCACGGGCGCCCACATATAGGCGCCGAACCTGCCGTTGGCGTTGAGGATCTGCCCGATCACCGCATAGGCGCCGTAGAAGAAGATCTGCGGGAAAAGCCAGTAGGCGAAGGTGGTCGCCAGCGTCAGCTGGTCCGGGCCCAGCGACAGGACCGTGGACAGGATCACGGGTGCCGCGAGCGTGGCCACGAGGGCTATGCCGGCGAGCACGAGGAGACAGAGCGTGAGGATCCGGGAAACGTACTCGGCGCCCCGGTCAGGCCGCTTGCTCGCCTTGATGATCTGCGGAACCAGCACTGCGTTGAAGACACCGCCGGCCACCATCAGGTAGATAAAGTTCGGCAGCACGTTCGCTGAGCTGAAGATATCGGTGACCAGTCCGGTGCTGCCGATGGCGATTGCCAACAGGGCGGTGCGGACCAGTCCAAGGACACGGGAAACCAGGGTTCCCGATGCCATCACAACACTCGAACGCGTAGTACTGGGGGCTATGTTCTTTTCGGCCATCGTGACCCTATGTTCTCACCTCCGGTACGGATTGCCTCAAACGGCGCTGCGCACCGGGGGAGTCACAGGTAGCGGGGGAGGATCTCGCGGGCGAGGTCCGCGATGCGGCGCTCGTTGGGGAAGGAGAGCCTCCGGCCGAGCTCCGCCAGCGGAACCCAGGCGACGTCCACAGCTTCGTGGTCCGGATCGTTCTCGATGGTCAGGTGCCCGCCGCAGGCTTCCAGGAGGAAGTGGTGGACCGTCTTATGCACCCGGTGCCCGCTGACCGTAAACCAGTAATCGATGCTGCCCAGCGCCGTCAGGATGCGGCCGTCGATGCCCGTTTCCTCCGCAATTTCGCGGATGGCAGCAGCCTGGCTGTCTTCGTCGTTTTCCGGGTGGCCCTTCGGCAGGCACCATTCCAGCCGGCCGCCGCGGTTCAGGCGGGCAATAATCGCCACGTGCAACTGCTCCGTTGAGGTGTCGACCACAATCCCGCCGGCAGAAACCTCCTCCACCGTTGGGAGGGGGGCATGTACCGAATGCGCACCGGCGCCACCCATTGACGCAGTCAACGGGGTCCGCTTGGGCGCGCTCGGTACGGGATGGGCCATACTCCCACTGTAACGATCTTTGCCGGGGGATGATGACTGTTATGCGGGCTGCCGGAGAGGAAGCGGGAACCCTCGGCGTGTCCGCGCTCCGGCTCCCACCCCTTGTCGGCCTTCACCGTTTTATCTGGCAGGCTTAAAGCACTATGGTGCACCTTTTTGATAGTTCGGCCTTGAAGTCCCCGTTACCCGAGGTGATCCCGGAACTCGGGGCGCGTTTCGAGGATGCCGGGTACGAGCTTTCGCTCGTAGGCGGTCCCGTCCGCGACCTGTTCCTGGGCAGGGTTTCCCCGGACCTGGATTTCACCACCAACGCGCGCCCGGACGACATCATCCGGGTGATCAAGGGCTGGGCCGACACTTACTGGGAGATCGGCCGGGAGTTCGGCACCATCGGAATGCGCAAGGACGGCTTCCAGGTGGAGGTCACCACCTACCGTGCCGATGCCTATGATCCCGACTCCCGCAAGCCCTCCGTGGCTTTCGGCGACAAGCTTGAAGACGATCTGTACCGCCGCGACTTCACCATGAACGCAATGGCGCTGCGGCTGCCGTCGATGGAACTGGTGGATCCCTTTGGCGGAGCCCGCGACCTGCATGCCGGTATGGTGCGTACCCCCGGTGCGCCGTCGACGTCGTTCTCCGACGATCCGCTGCGCATGATGCGGGCCGCACGGTTCGCCTCCCAGCTGGGCGTGGAGGTGGCGCCGGACGTTTTTGAAGCGATGCGGGACATGGCCGGGCGGATCGAAATCATCTCCGCCGAACGGGTCCGGGACGAATTGACCAAGCTGATCTGCGGCAAGGCGCCGTGGACCGGCGTGAACCTGCTCGTGGAGAGCGGCCTGGCCGACCACGTGCTGCCCGAGGTCTCGGCACTGCGCCTCGAGATTGACGAGCACCACCGGCACAAGGACGTGTACCAGCACTCGCTGACGGTCCTCCGCCAGGCGTGCGAACTGGAAACCGACAGCGACGGTCCGGTGCCGGCACCGGATTTCGTGCTGCGCTTCGCGGCCCTGATGCACGACGTCGGAAAACCCTCCACCCGCCGTTTTGAGTCAACCGGATCCGTGAGCTTCCTGCACCACGACGCCGTCGGCGCCAAGCTGACCGCGAAGCGGATGAAGGCCCTGCGGTTCGACAATGACACCATCAAGGCCGTGGCCCGGCTGGTGGAACTGCACATGCGCTTCTACGGCTACGGCGATGCAGGCTGGACCGACTCGGCAGTGCGCCGCTACGTCAACGACGCCGGTCCGCTGCTGCAGCGGCTGCACCGGCTCACGCGCTCCGATGTCACCACCCGCAACCGCCGCAAGGCCGAACGGCTGGCTTTCGCCTACGACGATTTGGAGCAGCGCATTGCTGTCCTGGCCGAGCAGGAAGAGCTGGCCGCGATCCGTCCGGACCTGGACGGCGAACAGATCATGGCCCTGCTGCAGATCCGTCCCGGGCCGGTGGTGGGCCGCGCGTACCGGTTCCTGCTGGAGGAACGGATGGAAAACGGTCCGCGGAGCGAGGCCGAAACAGCGCAGCTGCTCCGCGCCTGGTGGGCGGAACAGCCGGAGAACCCGATTGCTGCCGCTGGCACAGCACCTGATACAACGGAAAAGGAACCCCAGCGGGAACCGGAAGTATCAGGTACGAATGTGAAGGACAGCGAAAAATGAGCAACGGGGAAAACTTCGGACCGGCAGTTCCGGACCTGACTCCGTCCGGAACCCGGCTGCCCCGCCTCTGGCTGCTGCGCCACGGGGAAACCGAATGGTCCCGGGAAGGCAACTACACCGGCCTGACGGATATCCCCCTTACGGCCGAGGGGGAAGCCCAGGCTGAGGCCGCGCGGGCCAAGATCGGTCCGGTGACCTTTGACCGGGTACTGACCTCTCCGCTGATCCGTGCCCGCCGCACCGCCGAACTGGTGGGTTACCCCGACGCCGAGGTGGTTCCGCACGCCCACGAGTGGGACTACGGCGACAACGAGGGCCGCAACAGCCGGCAGGTCCGCGCCGAGAATCCCGGGTACCTGATCTGGAAGGACGGCGTGCCCAACGGGGAGACCCTGGCACAGGTTGCCGCACGGGCCGACCTCATCATCTCCTCCGTGCAGGCCGGCTGCGGCACCGAAATGGACCGCGACCCCGAGGCGACGCCGGTGGAGAAGGTCCTGCTCGTGGCGCACGGCCATTTCCTCCGTATCCTGGCGGCCCGCTGGCTCGGCCTTGCCCCGGAGATGGGCCGGCACTTTGCGCTCAGCACCGCAGCGGTCTGCACCCTCGGTTGGGACAAACACACGCCCGCCGTTGTCGGCTGGAACCTCTAGTACCGCGATACGGCCCTGCCCGCACGACCCTGGAATAAAAGTTTTTTAGGGAATTTTGTGAAAGTGCTTGGCAGGGCCACGAACTCTGTTGTACCTTTCTTTTGCGGGCACATTAATTGTCCGCAATAGACCGAACTGGATTCCCTGCTTATGTAGCTGCTTCTGCAGCCACGCCAGGCTCCAGTACCCCGGGTACCGCGAACAGGAGGTGGAGATTGATGAACACTAATGGAATTCACATCGTAGTTACCGGTGGCAACACCGGCGGCAATCTCCGGCCGTCCTTCCGGAATCCGCAGGTACCGCCTTCGGTCCTCCCCGGTCGGCCCTATGCCGCTTCCCGGTTTACCGTGACTGCCAGCTGGTCGGCCGTTTCAGCGTAAACGCTGCCGGCCCGGCAAGCCGTCCACGCCACCGGGGCAAGCACCGCGCACTTCCGTCCGACTCCACACCCGCTCTTTGGGCACCCCTCGTTTCCAGGGGAAGTTGGCGGAACCCGTGTATCGGGTGTGTGCGGAACCGCAGCCGGAATTCCCCTTTGAAAGACATTGCCGCGTCATGGTCGGGTATTTACCGCAAATCGCCTTGACGTCGCTTTAACGTCCTTTATTGGTTTCCTGCGTCATTTCGACGTCCTTTTATCCGCTTATTCTTTTGCGCCCTTTTTTGCGCCTCCCCGTCGGAGCTTCCAATGCCTGAATTGCCCCTGCCCAATACCACTCTGCCCAAAACCAACCAACCCGGCCCACGGCCCGGACTTCCGGACCGGCTGCCCTATGACGCCGCCGGCAGCGACGAGCCGCTGCTGCCCCGTGCCCGGCCTCCGGAACAGGCCGCTCCTGTCCTGCGACGCGCAGCCAAGGGGGTGTACACAATGCTCAAGCGCCTGCGGAGCTCCTTTCTCCGTTCCAATGCCGTCCACCATGCCCGGATGGACGCGGCCCTGAAAGGCGAACAGGGTCACCTGCTGATGCACTACTTCAATTCCGTCAAGTAATCGAAGTACCCGCCCGGACCTGGTCAACCGTCACTGCCCGGCGCCTCCCTTGGGGTGCCGGGCAGTGCCGTGCCCGGCGTCCGGAGGCGAGGGGACGGACGTGTTCTGGCTGACAGGAAACAAAGCTCGAGCCCGTGGCGTTATAAAGTCGATAGAGAAGATAACGGTCAGGAAGGGAGCGAAGTGCCCCAGGTCAAGCGTGTGGCCATGCTCTCCCTTCATACCTCCCCGCTTGAACAGCCCGGGTCCGGTGATGCCGGCGGCATGAACGTCTACGTCCGGTCCGTCGCCCTCGAACTGGCACGCGCAGGTACTGAGGTGGAGATCTTCACCCGGGCGACCGACCCGCTGCAGACCGCCGACGTTGCCCTGGCCCCCGGGGTGAAGGTTCGCCACGTGGTTGCCGGTCCCGTCCGCAAGGTGGCCAAGGAACAGTTGCCGTACCTGGATCTGGCCGGCGCGGTGGCAGAAGCGCAGCCGTTCCTGCTGGACGGCGGTTTCGACGTTGTCCACTCCCACTACTGGGTTTCAGGCGCCGCAGGACTATCCGTGGCGCAGCAGTGGGACCTTCCGCTGGTCCACACCATGCACACCATGGCTCGGGTCAAGAACCTGCAGGGGCAGCCCGGCGAGGCGCTCGAGCCGCAGATCCGGATCGACGGCGAGGAGCAGATAGTCCGCGGCGCCACCCGGTTGATAGCCAATACCAGCACCGAGGCAGCCGAACTGGAAACGCTCTACGGAGCCGATCCGGAGTCTGTGGACGTGGTGGCGCCGGGCGTGGACCTGAATGTGTTTTCACCACGCGGCAGGCCCGGAGTGCAGGCCGGAATGGGCTTCCTCCCCGGGGTCTTCCATGTGGTCTTTGCCGGCCGGATCCAGCGCATGAAGGGCCCTCAGATCCTGGTGGAGGCCGCCGCCGAGCTGCGCCGCCGCCGGCCGGACATTCCCCTGCGCGTAAGCATCCTCGGCGCCGGCAGCGGCTCCTCCGTGCTTGACCTGGCACCGCTGGTCCGCCGGCTGGGACTGCAGGACACGGTGTCCCTGCGCCCGCCGGTCGAGCCGCACCAGCTCGCTGCCTGGTTCCGGTCCGCCGACGTTGTGGCCGTGCCTTCCTTCAGCGAATCATTCGGCCTGGTTGCCCTCGAGGCCCAGGCCTGCGGCACCCCTGTCCTCGCCGCCAACGTGGGCGGGCTGCCCAAGGCCGTGCGCAACGGCAGCAGCGGCGTTCTCGTTGACGGCCACGCCCCGGGCCGGTGGGCCGCCGAACTGGAGGCACTCTACGACGGCACCGACCGCCGTCGTGCGCTCGGAGAAGGCGCGGCCGCCCATGCCCAGGCGTTCGGCTGGCGCCGGACAGCCATGCTGACGGCGGAAAGCTACCGCGAGGCAGCGGACCAGTTCGCCAGCCGTTCCGTGCGCAAGTAGGCCGAAGCAGCCCCCGCGGGCCGGCACTGCTGGTAGCTTGGCTTCCATCCAGCGACCAGCAGCCGTCCAGCGAATCCGTTGACGGCACAGCGGAAGGAACGCAGAACATGCGTATCAGTGCCGATATGCCCTCGGACCTCGAAATTTCCCGGGCGGCCCGCCTGCTGCCGATCACGGAGATTGCCCGCGCCGCGTCGATTCCCGACGCCGCCCTGGAATCCTACGGACGGTACAAGGCGAAAATCGACCCGGCGCTCCTGCGGGAGGATTCGGTCCGCGGCCGGGTGGTCCTGGTGACGGCCATGAGCCCCACGCCTGCCGGTGAAGGCAAATCAACTGTGACGGTGGGTCTGGCGGACGCCCTGCACCGGGCCGGGGAAAACGTGATGATTGCCCTGCGTGAGCCGTCCATGGGTCCGGTTCTCGGTATGAAGGGAGGCGCCACCGGCGGCGGCTACTCGCAGGTGGTGCCCATGGAGGACATTAACCTGCATTTCACCGGCGATTTCCACGCCATTACCTCGGCGAACAATGCACTGGCCGCACTGCTGGACAACCACATCTTCCAAGGCAACCAGCTGGGCCTGGATCCGCGGCGCATCACCATCAAACGCGTCCTGGACATGAATGACCGCGCCCTGCGCGACGTCGTCATCGGCCTCGGCGGACCGGCCCAGGGCGTGCCGCGGCAGGACGGCTTCGACATCACCGTGGCCTCGGAGGTGATGGCTGTTTTCTGCCTCGCCCGGAACCTGGCGGACCTCACGGAACGCCTGTCCCGGATCACCGTCGGCTACACCTACGACCGGCGGCCCGTCACCGTTGCCGATCTCGGCGCGCAGGGCGCCATGACGCTGCTGCTGCGCGACGCACTGAAACCGAACCTGGTGCAGACCCTGGCCGGTACCCCGGCCCTCGTCCACGGCGGGCCGTTCGCCAACATCGCGCACGGCTGCAATTCGGTCATTGCCACGTCCGCTGCCCTCCGCCTGGCCGACCTCGTTGTGACGGAAGCCGGGTTCGGGGCGGACCTCGGGGCGGAGAAGTACCTGGACATCAAGTCCCGGGTGGCGGATGTCGCCCCGGACGCAATAGTGGTGGTGGCCACCGTCCGTGCCCTGAAGATGCACGGGGGCGTGCCCAAGACCGGCCTGGCGGCGGAGAACCTTCCTGCACTGCGGGCCGGCGTCGTCAACCTGCACCGGCACCTGGAGAACGTCCGCCGGTTCGGGATCAACCCCGTGGTGGCGGTCAACCGCTTCAGCACCGATACGGATGCCGAACTGCGCTGGCTGATGGACTGGTGCGCCGAGCAGGGCGTCAGCGCCGCGGTGGCCGAGGTGTGGGCGCACGGCGGCGGCGGAACGGGCGGCGATGACCTTGCTGCGGCGGTGCTCCGGGCCCTGGAGCGACCGGCGGACTTCCGGTTCCTCTATCGGGACGAGCTGCCGGTGGAGCAGAAGATCCGGGCCGTGGCCCGGGAGATTTACGGTGCCGCCGACGTCGAATTTGCCCCGGCCGCGCTGCGCCGGCTGGAGGAGATTGCGGCGCGGGGACTGGAGCACCTGCCGGTCTGCATGGCCAAAACGCCGTACTCCTTCTCCGACGACCCCGCGGCCCTGGGCGCGCCGTCGGGCTTCACCCTGCACGTGCGGGATCTGTCCATCAAGACCGGGGCCGGCTTCGTGGTGGCCCTGACCGGGGCGGTCATGACCATGCCGGGATTGCCCAGGGAACCTGCGGCGCTGCGCATGGGTGTCGCCGCGGACGGGACGCCGAGCGGACTTATCTAGGATTCAGGTTCGGGGCCCGGGGGAGGACCGGGCACGGCAAGGCCCCCGGTCCCGGAGCGTTCCGGGGACGGGGGCCTTGTGCTGCCGGGGTCCTAGCGCTCGACCTCGCCGCGGATGAACTGCTCTACCTTTTCCTTGGCGAGGTCATCGTTGTACTGCTCCGGCGGCGACTTCATGAAGTAGCTCGAGGCCGAGAGGATGGGCCCGCCGACGCCGCGGTCCAGGGCGATCTTGGCGGCACGCACGGCATCGATGATGACGCCGGCGGAGTTGGGGGAGTCCCAGACCTCCAGCTTGTACTCCAGGGACACCGGAGCGTCGCCGAAGTTGCGTCCCTCGAGGCGGACGAAGGCCCATTTGCGGTCATCGAGCCACGCGACGTAGTCCGACGGGCCGATGTGGACGTCGTCGGCCTTCAGGTGGGCCGAGGTATTGGAGGTGACGGCCTGCGTCTTGGAAATCTTCTTGGATTCCAGGCGCTCGCGTTCGAGCATGTTCTTGAAGTCCATGTTGCCGCCGACATTCAGCTGGTACGTGCGGTCCAGGATAACGCCGCGGTCCTCGAACAGCTTGGCCATGACGCGGTGCGTGATGGTGGCGCCGATCTGGCTCTTGATGTCGTCGCCGACAATCGGCACGCCGGCGGCGGTGAACTTATCCGCCCACTCCTTGGTGCCGGCAATGAAGACGGGCAGCGCGTTGACGAAGGCGACACCGGCGTCGATGGCGCACTGGGCGTAGAACTTCGCAGCCTGCTCGGAACCGACCGGCAGGTAGCAGACCATAACGTCCACCGCGTTGTCCCGAAGGGCGGCAACAATGTCCACCGGCGACGCATCGGATTCGGTGATGGTTTCCCGGTAGTACTTGCCCAGCCCGTCGAGGGTGTGCCCGCGCTGCACGGTGATGCCGGTCTGCGGGACGTCGGCGATCTTGATGGTGTTGTTCTCGCTTGCGCCGATCGCATCAGCCAGGTCAAGGCCGACTTTCTTGCTGTCGACGTCGAACGCGGCAACGAACTGCACGTCATTGACGTGGTATTCGCCGAACTTCACGTGCATCAGGCCAGGGACGGTTTCGTTGGGATCGGCGCTTCGGTAGTACTGGACACCCTGCACCAGCGAAGCTGCGCAGTTTCCAACACCGACAATTGCCACCCGGATGGGGTTCTCGGACACGGTTCTCCTTTGAAGAAAAATGTTGAACGCTGCGCCCCCGGCGCAGACAACCTCCACAGTCTACGTGCTTGGCATCACATCTTCGGTTTGGGTCCGGACCGCCGGGTCATCAAGGGGCATTTTCCCTCGTTACCCCGTCCGTTTCCCCGGTTCCCCGCCGGGACCGAAGCGGTGGTTCGCTAGTGGATACTGGACCCATGCAGCCCAACTCCCGGCGCGGCCCGCAGCGCATTGCGGCGCCCTCCCGCAACGATCCGTTCCTGAGGAAGTTCGCGGAAGGCATCGGCGGCCCCATGGGCCGCCACGCCGCCCCGGGCATGGTCTCGCCCGGATTCTTCACCGTGGAACGGGTGCTGGTCCTGTTCACGATCGTCTCCGCGCTGCTGGCCGTCCTGGTTAAGACTCCCTGCCGTGCGGGCGGTTGGGGCACTCCGGACCAGTTTTACTCCGCCTGCTATTCGGACTGGCCGGAGCTCTTCCGTACCCGGGGGATAGGCGACGGCGTTTTCCCGTTCCTGACGGAGGGCACCCTTTTTGAGTATCCGGTCCTCCTGGGACTCCTGGCCGGTGCCACCGCACTGGTGGTTCCCGGCGAAGGCGGCACGGCCCTGAGGTCGCTGCAGTATTTCGACGTCAACGCGCTCCTGGCCACGGGGGCCTGGATTGCCACGGTCATAGCAACCATGCGCCTGGCCGGGCGGCGGCCATGGGACGCAGCCATGGTGGCCGTCGCCCCGGCGGCGATCCTGTCGGTGTTCATCAACTGGGACATTTTCGCAGTGATGCTGGCCACGGCCGGCATGCTGGCTTTTGCCCGGAACCGTCCGGTGGCAGCAGGAGTGCTGATCGGGCTGGGCGCCGCATTGAAGCTTTATCCCGTGCTGATTCTCGGCGCCGTGCTGGTGCTCGCGCTGCGGACGCTCCGCCTGCGGCCGGCGGTGCTGACCTTCACGGCTGCGGCAGCAACCTGGCTGGCCATCAACCTGCCGTTCCTGCTCCGCGATTACGAGTCCTGGCGCTTCTTCCTCACGTTCACCGCGGAGCGCCCGGCGGGCTACTCGTCGATCTGGTTCGCCTGGAACCTGACCGTGGAGCGGGCCGGCGGAACCGGCGTCGGACCCGAATTCATCAATCTGTGGGCTTACCTGCTGTTTGCGCTGGCGTGCCTTGGAATCGCCGTGCTGGCGCTGCGCTGCGGGCGCCGGCCGCGGCTGGCGCAGCTGGTTTTCCTGATTGTGGCGGCATTCGTCCTCACCAACAAGGTGTACTCGCCGCAGTTTGTCCTCTGGCTCATTCCCCTGGTCGCCCTGGCCCGGCCGAGGTGGCTCGACTTCCTGATCTGGCAGTTCTTCGAAGTGATGCACTGGTGGGCTATCTGGATGTACCTCGCGAAAGAGACCTCCGGCGGAGCGGCCGAGAACAACCTCGATTCGCCCTACTATGTGCTGGCGGTGCTGGGCCACGTGCTGGCCACGCTCTATCTGATGTACCGGGTGGTGTCCGACATCCTGGAGCCCGACGGCGACCCCGTGCGCCGGCACGGCGTCGACGATCCGCAGGGCGGACCGTTCAACGGCGCCCCCGACCGCTGGGCCCTGCGGCGGCGAAGGCCGGTATCCTTGGAAACGCATGCGGCCCCGGCGAAAGAAGCACAGTGACCCCCGTTCCATACCGTTCCGAGCAGCTCAGCCACGAGGAGTTCGAGGCGCTCGCCGCCGCGCACCCCGATGTGGTGATCCCGCTGGAGCAGACCCCCTATTGGGCGGATTTTGAGCGGAAGCTTGGCCGCAGCCCCTACGGCATCTGGGCCTATTACGACGGCGGCACCCTGGTTGCCACCGCCAGTTACCTCCGCTCCGAACGGCGGCTGCGGCCGTCCCTGGTGGTCGTTAACGGCCCCACCTGGTTCACCACGCGCACGCACAACGCCGAGGCCCGGCTCGTTTCCACCGTGCAGGAACAGTTCCGGGCCGATCCCGCCGTGGACCCGCTGTACATCCGGATGCAGATCGCGCATCCGCAGCCACCCGTCACCGGTCCACTGGAACACGGCTGGTACGAACGGGAAATCGTCGTCGACCTGACTCCGGATACGGACGAAATCTTCGCGTCTTTCCGTTCCAACGCGCGGAACCTGATCCGCAAGGCGGAGAAGCTGGGCGTCAAGGTCCAGACCATCGAGCGCGCACGCTGGGCGGAGGTGTTCCGCACCGAACTCTTCCCCATCATGCAGGAAACCGCTTCGCGGGACGGCTTCTCGAGTTTCGAGTCCTCCTTCTACGAAACCCTGCTCACCGAACTCGGTGACCATCTGCGCCTCATGGTGGCCTACATGGACGGACAGGCCGTGTCCTGGCTGATCACCACCGAGTACCGCGGCTATTCCGTCTACTACTTCGCGGCGAGCTCGCACAGCGCACGCAAGACCAACGCGCCCTACCTGCTGCTCTGGGAGGCCTTCAAGGTCCTCAAGGAAGCGGGCAACACGGCGTGCGGGCTGACCGGGATCGTCAGCGACAACTACCCGAGCCTGATTAACGTCACCACGTTCAAGCGGAACTTCTCCAAGACCGTGGTCACCATCCCCACTACCTATGACGTTCCCCTCCATCCGCTGCGGTACGCTCTGGTGGCAAACGCCCTGAAGCTGCGGCGCGAGGCGCCCGCGAAGCTGCGCAGCCTGCCGGCTTCTGCCAAGGGTCTTGCCGGCCGGATCCCCGGACGGAAGGGCGAAAAGGCGGCCTAATGAGCGATGTCAGTGTAGTCGGGGCCGGTCCCAACGGACTCGCGGCGGCGGTCATCATGGCCCGCGCCGGCCTCAAGGTCGAGGTGTTCGAAACCCAGTCCACGGTGGGCGGCGGCAGCCGCACCAAGGAACTGATGGCACCCGGCCACCTGCACGACATCTGCTCCGCAGTGCACCCCATGGCCCTGGCCTCTCCGTTCTTCCGCAGCTTCGGACTGGACCGGCGGATTGACCTGGTGGTGCCGGAGATTTCCTACGCCTCACCGCTCGACGGCGGACGCGCCGCACTGGCGTATCGGGACCTGGACCGGACGGTGGAGGGACTCGGAAGGGACGGTGCCGCCTACCGACGGCTGATGGAGCCATTGGTCCGGCGCAGCGAAGCAGTCACTGAACTGCTGATGGGTTCCCTCCTGAGCGTCCCCCGGGATCCGATTGCGCTGGCGTGCTTCGGCCTGGCCGCCCTGGACCAGGGCACGCCCCTGTGGAACCGGCGGTTCGTGGAGGACGCTGCACCGGCGCTGCTCTCCGGCGTAGCGGCGCATCCGGTGGGGAAAATGCCGTCCCTACCCTCCGCCGGAGGCGGTTTGATGCTCGGGACGCTCGCCCATTCAGTCGGCTGGCCCATCCCGGTAGGCGGTTCCCAGGCCATCGCCGAGGCGATGGCCGACGATCTGCGGGCGCACGGCGGCAGGATCTCCACCGGCCACCGCATCACCTCCCTGGACGAGGTGGCCGGCTCCCGGGCCGTCATCCTCGATGTCTCCCCTTCGGTGCTGCTGGAGCTGGGCGGGGACCGCCTGCCGCCGCGCTATGCGCGGGCGCTGGAACGCTTCCGCTACGGCAATGCCGCCTGCAAGGTGGACTTCATCCTCTCCGGTCCGGTCCCTTGGGCGAATCCGGAAATGGCCCGTACCGGCACCGCCCACCTGGGCGGCACCCGGGCGGAACTGGCCGCAGCGGAGGCCGACGTCGCCGCCGGCCGGCACCCGGCCCGCCCCTACGTCCTGTTGTCCCAGCCCAGCGGCTTCGATCCCACCCGGGCCCCGGCGGGCCGTTCCGTGCTGTGGTCCTACTGCCATGTGCCCGCCGGATCCACGGTGGACATGACGGAAGCGGTCACGGCGCAGATCGAGCGTTTCGCGCCGGGCTTCCGGGATGTGATTGTCGATTCGCGGGTGACGACGGCGGCGGATTTGGCCCGGTACAACGCCAACTATGTGGGCGGGGACTTCGGCGGCGGGGCAGTGACGCTGGCCCAGATGCTGATTCGGCCGGTCCTGTCCCCGAAGCCGTGGCGTACGGCGCTTCCCGGTGTCTACCTCAGTTCGGCCTCCACCCCGCCGGGGCCGGGCGTCCACGGGATGGGCGGCCTGCATGCTGCGAAGCTGGCACTGGAGGACGTGTTCGGGCTGCCGATGCCCTCACTGGAACCTGCGCAGGGAGCCCGCTAGGGACCTCCGCCTCCCGGTTATCCGGGGTTCCTCGGCACCCCGATTCCAGCCCTGCCGTGATTGTGACCCATGCCATAAAGCCTTGTATGTTATCCGGTACCGGCACCGTAGCCGGGTACTTGAACTGGGGGACAAGTCATGGGGGACAGACAAATGGATAGCCACGGTCCGGTTGTTGGCGCACAGGGGAACCAGGGGGCTCCGCCGCCGCCCGGTCCGGGCGCCGAGCAGCAACAACCACAGCAGCCGTACCAGCCCAATCCCCCTGCTCCGCAGGCACCGGGACCGCAGGGGCAATGGCCCCAGGCGGCTCCTCCGCCACCCGGGGGACCCGGACTGCCGGGACAGGCATCGAAGCAGCCGAACCCGAAGCGGCGTAAAGGCCTGATCATTGCTGGCAGCGTTGCGGCTGGATTGCTGGTGATTCTGGGCGTCGGAGGGTTCTTCGGCTACAAACACCTCAGCGAGACGACTTACAGCCCCCGGGTGCAGGCAGAGGAATACCTCCAGGCACTCGTCGACGCGGACGTTGAACGCGCCATGGAAATGGCTCCTGCCACCGGGGATGAGCTGGACTACTCGTTGATGACGAACGAAATTTACTCGAAGGCCACCGACAGGATCAGCGGATTCGAAGTGACCGATGTGGTGGTCAACGACGGCACCGCTGACGTGACCGTGGACGTCAAACAGGGGGACGACACCCAGGCCATGAAGCTGGAACTGTCAGAGAACGGCACGGAGGCAGTGTTTTTCAAGAAGTGGAAGCTGGACGCCCCGCTGGGCTCCTGGTCGCTGCGCTACACGCTGGATGAGGATGCCTCCGAACCTGCCGTAAACGGCGTCAGCGTGGAAATGCCCGAGGACGGCAGGAAGCTGGCCGTGCTGCCGGGCGAGTACACCTTCAATGCACCTACCGGAACGAAGTTCGTCAGCTACGGCGGGGACGAGAAAATGTCCGTCCGCCTGGACGGCCAGGAATCATTGATGGGGGTCGCATTCATCCCGGAGATCACGGACGCGGCGCGCGAGGAGATCAAGGCCCAGACAAAGGCGCACATGGAAAGCTGCCTGAAGCTGACGGAACTGCAGCCCAAGGGCTGCCCCAACCAAGCGGACGGCGAGGATCCCAACAACTTCCGCAACATCAAATGGAGCATGGCCAAGGAACCCGCTTACGAGTCGATTGAGGGGGACCCGTCATTCCCGTTCTCGGTGGAGCTAGTAAACGGGCAGTTCACCCTGGATGCGGAAATGAAGGAGGGTGACGAGTGGCGGGCCATGAAGGGAACTGTTGAGCTCTACTCGCTGCCCGCCATGGTGGACATCCAGGGCGAAACGATCACCATGACTTTCGCCGACTAGCAGCAGGCGGCCCCGCCGGATCCGGCGGGGCCGTAATTGTTACCTCCGTCATAAAACCCGATAAGTTATCGAGTGCCGGCCGCGCAGCCGGGTACTTGAACCGGGGGAACAAGTCATGGCGGACCAGAATGTCGATTACTACGGGCCGGGGGCGGGGGCAGGGGTGTACCCAGCCTCGCCGCCGCCGGGTGCGGGCAGTGAAGACCGGCAGCAGTGGCCAAAACAGCAGTGGCCGCCGCCGCCCGGACAGAACGGCATGCAGGGACAGGAACCGCCCAAAGCCGACCCGTCGCAGCGCAACACCCTGTTGATCGCCGCCGGCGTTACCGTCGCCGTGCTGGCGGCATTGGTTGCAGGAGGCTACTTCGCTTTCAGGCACTTCAACGAGACCGTGTACGGCCCGCAGGTGCTGGCTGAAGAGTATCTTCAGGCAATTGTCGACGGTGACGTGGAACGGGCCATCGGCATGGGTCCCGACCTTGACTGGGAGGACTACTCCCTGATGACCAACGAGGTGTACACCGAGGCGGAAAACACAATCACCGGCTTTGAAGTGACCGATGTGGTGGTCACCGACGGCCAGGCTGACGTGAGCGTGGACATCGAACAGGGCGGCGACAGCCATGCCGTAACACTGGATCTGCGCACCGCCGGCAGCGAAGCGTTGTTCTTTCGGAAATGGAAGCTGAATATCGGCCTGGGGAGCACCCAGGTGCACTACATCCTGCGGGGAGACGCCACTGCCGTCGCTGTCAACGGGGTGGACATCCCAGGCCAGGACATGGAGGCGCTCCGCAGAAGCACGGTGTTTAATTTCCTGCCCGGCGACTACATCCTGGGTGCCGCTACCGGCAGCCCTTATTCCGGCTATCCGGACCGGGTGGTGAGCGCGCGCCTGAACCCGGACGGCGCTGCGGCTGTACGGGCGGGAACCGTCGACCTGAAGCCGCAGGTCACGGAAGCCGGCCGCGGGGAAATCGAGGCCGGGCTAACGGCGCACCTCGAAAAGTGCATGAAGGCGACTGAACTGATGCCGAAGGGCTGCCCGAACCAGTGGACGGCCGAGGATCCGGATAGTTACCGGAACATCTCCTGGAGCATGAAGACTCCGCCCACCCTCGACCCCATCGAAAGCGATCCCACGGGACCGTTCTCGGTGCGGGCCGTGGACGGGGAATTCATCCTGGACGCCGAAGTGAATCGGGGCGGTTCGTGGCAACCGGAGCGGGAGAGCTACCAGCTTTACTGGATGTACGCCGAAGTGGAGATCAACGGCGAGGAACTCTCCCTCACCTTCGCTGACTGACAGCACTCCGGCTCCGGACGAAAAGCGGCCCTATTCGACCGTCAGCTCACCCATCCGGGACCATTCTTCGCCCTCAATGACGGTGTTGATGATCTTCGGGGTTTCCACCAGCGCCGGGACCATGTCCTTCATGGCCTGCTGGAAGTGGTCGCTCTGGACGTGGGCGGCCGCGGCATCGTCCTTGAACGCCTCCACGAGGACAAACTCGTTGGGGTTTTCCAGGCTCCGGGACCAGTCGAACCAGAGGTTCCCCGGCTCGGCCCGGGTGGCTTCGGTGAAGCCGGCGGTCAGTTCCGGCCAGCGCTCGGTCCACTCGGGCTTGACGAGGAACTTGACGGTTATGAAGATCATTTCAGTCCTGCTTTCGCTGATTCTCGGGGTTTTCATCGTATGCCCCGACGGCGGCACCGGGCCACCGGAGGGAGGGACGGAAGGATGGGAAGATGGGTACGTGGCGCACCTCGACGTATCCAACATTGACTATTTCCTCTCCGACGGACGGCAGCTGCTCAACGGCGTCAGCTTCAAGGTCGGCGACGGGCACAAGACCGCTCTGATCGGCCCCAACGGCACCGGAAAAACCACCCTGCTCCGAATCATCGCCGGTGACCTGATGCCGGACGAGGGCACGGTTTCCCGGTCCGGGAACATGGGCATCATGCGCCAGTTCGTCGGGCAGGTCCGGGATGACAGCACGGTCCGCGACCTGCTCGTCTCGGCCGCGCCGCCGGCACTTGCTGCCGCTGCCCGCGAAGTGGACGCCGCCGAGCTGGCCATGATGGAGCACGACGACGAGCCCACCCAGATGCGCTACGCCACCGCCATCACCGAATGGGGCGACGTCGGCGGGTACGAGCAGGAGACCGTCTGGGACGAGGTGACCATGGCGGCGCTCGGGCTGCCCTTCGACCGGGCGCAGTACCGCAAGGCCGCCACCCTTTCCGGCGGCGAGCAGAAGCGGCTGGTCCTGGAAGCGCTTTTCGCCGGCCCCGACGAGCTCCTGCTCCTGGATGAACCGGACAACTACCTCGACGTGCCCGGCAAACGCTGGCTCGAAGGAAAACTCGCCGCCTCCAAGAAGTCCGTGCTGTTCGTCAGCCACGACCGGGAGCTGCTGGACAACGCCGCCACCCGCATCGTGACCCTGGAGCCGGGCATCAACGGCGCCTCCGCATGGATCCACGGCGGCGCATTCGGCAGCTACGTCAAGGCCAGGGAAGACCGCAACGCCCGGTTCGAGGAACTGCGCCGGCGGTGGGACGAGGAGCATCTCAAGCTCAAGGAACTCGTCAACATGTACAAGAACAAGGCCGCGTTCCGCTCCGACATGGCCAACCGCTATCACGCCGCCCAGACCCGGCTGGCCAAGTTCCTGGAAGCCGGGCCGCCGGAGGCCCTGCCGGTGGAACAGAACGTCAAGATGCGGCTGCGCGGCGGCCGCACGGCCAAGCGCGCCGTCGTCGCCGAGAAGCTGGAACTGACCGGCCTGATGAAACCGTTCAGTACCGAGATCTGGTTCGGCGACCGGGTGGGGGTGCTCGGCTCCAACGGCTCCGGAAAATCCCACTTCCTGCGCCTGCTGGCCCTGGGCGGCAGCGATCCGGACCGGGAACACGAGCCGGTGTCGGAGGTGGAGCTCGCCCCGGTGCCGCATGCCGGCTCGGTGAAGCTGGGTGCCCGCATCCGGCCCGGGTTCTTCGCCCAGACCATGATGCGCCCGGACCTGGCCGAACGGACCCTGCTGGACATCCTGCACCGCGGCGACGAACACCGGTCCGGGCTGGGCCGCGAAGCAGCCGCGGGCGCCCTGGACCGCTACGGGCTGGCCTCGTCTTCGGAGCAGAAGTTCGAGTCGCTCTCCGGCGGCCAGCAGGCGAGGATGCAGATCCTGCTCCTGGAGCTGTCCGGCGCCACCCTGCTCCTGCTGGATGAGCCCACCGACAACCTGGACCTGCACTCGGCCGAGGCGCTGGAAAAGGCCATTGACGCGTTCGAGGGGACCGTCCTGGCGGTCACCCACGACCGCTGGTTTGCCCGCAGCTTCGACCGGTTCCTGGTGTTCGGCTCCGACGGCAGGGTCTACGAGTCCGAGACGCCGGTCTGGGACGAGAAACGCGTGGAGCGCGTGCGGTAGGGGACAATACTGGCGTGAACGAAAACAGTGCGCAGCCCCTGAATGATGCCGCCCTCCGCCATGAAACCGGAGTGAATAAGGCACTCATCGCCGTCTTCGTGATCTTCGGGCTCAACGGCTTGGTGTTTGCCAGCTGGGCAGCCCGCATTCCGGCCGCCGCAGAGGATTTGGGGATCGGTGCCGCCGGTGTTGGCCTGCTCCTGCTGTTCTCGGCCATCGGATCCGTGGCCGCGCTGCCGCTGGCCGGTTCGGTGGCGCAGCGCATCGGCACCGCAGGCACCGTGCGCGCCGGTGGAATTACGACGTCGATAGCCTCCCTCGTCATCGCCGCCGGACTCAGCCTGGGGTCGATTCCGCTGACCGGCGCCGGTCTGCTGGTCTTCGGCGTCGGCATTGCCGGCTGGGATGTCGCCATGAACCTGGAGGGGGCCGACGTCGAACGCCGGGTGGGCCGGACGGTGATGCCCAAGTTCCACGGCGCCTTCAGCGCCGGGGCGTTTGTGGGTGCCATGATCGGTGCGCTGCTCTCCTGGGCGGGAATCTCGCTGTCCCTGCATCTGCTGGGCATCCTGACGGTGGTCTGCGTGGCGGTGCTGATCGTGCCGCGGAACTTCCTCCAGTTGCCGCACGCATCTGCAGGCCACGGCGCCGACGCGACGGCTAAACCCTCCCGGTTCGGTGCCTGGCGGGAGGGCAGGACGCTGCTGATCGGCGTCGTCGTCATGGGCGCAGCCCTCACCGAAGGTGCGGCAAATGACTGGGTTGCCAAGGCGACCGTGGACGGACTGGGCACCAGTGAGTCCGCCGGCGCCGTGATGTTCGGCGTCTTCGTGGCAGCCATGACCCTTACCCGCTGGTTCGGTGCCCGGCTGATCGACCGGATGGGCCGCGTACCGGCGCTGCGGGTGTGCATGAGCGCCTCCCTGGCCGGACTGCTGCTCTTCGTTTTCGCCCCGAACCTCGGTCTCGCCGCCCTCGGCGCCGTGCTGTGGGGCATCGGTGCGGCCCTGGGCTTCCCGATGGGCATGTCTGCCGCGGGGGAAGATCCGGTCCATGCCGCGGGCCGGGTATCGGTGGTGTCCACCATCGGCTACATGGCCTTCTTCGTCGGACCGCCGGTGCTGGGTTTCCTGGGCGAACACTGGGGCATACGCAACGCCCTGCTGGTGGTGGGCGCAGCCATGCTGGTTTCCATTGCTTTTGCTCCGGCCGCCGCCGAGCAGAAGGCCGAGTCTGAACCCGCCTAAAGCTGCGGACCGTTTCTGTCCGCAAAGCACGGGCGCGGGGGCCCTTCCCGGTCCTACCCTCGACCCATGTCCTTTTCACCACAGTCCACGCCGTTGATTTCCGCCGAGGGGCTGACCAAGGTCTACTCCTCGAAATCCGGTCCCGTGCATGCCCTGGACGGACTGGATATCACTGTCCCTGAAGGAACGGTGACCGCTTTGCTGGGCCCCAACGGGGCCGGGAAAACGACTGCCGTCAAGGTCCTCACCACCCTGATCCGGCCCGATTCGGGCACAGCCGTCATTGACGGCATAGACGTTCTCTCCAACCCCAAAGAAGTACGCCGGGTCATTGGAGTGTCCGGCCAGTACTCCGCCGTGGACGAAAACCTCACCGGTATCGAAAACCTGGACATGGTGGGGCATCTGTACCACCTGCCTGCCCGGCGCGCGAAGGAACGGGCGATCGAACTTATCGACATGTTCGAGCTTTCCGACGCCGGCAACCGGCCGGTCAAGGGCTATTCCGGCGGCATGCGCCGCCGCCTGGATCTCGCCGGCGCGCTGGTGAACCAACCCCGGGTCCTGTTCCTGGACGAACCGACAACGGGGCTGGATCCGCGGTCCCGGATCGCGCTGTGGGGCGTCATCACCGACCTCGTGGCCCGGGGAACCACCCTGCTGCTGACCACCCAGTACCTGGAGGAAGCGGACCAGCTGGCAGACAAGGTGGCCGTGATCGATGAGGGGAAGGTTATCGCCGAGGGGACCTCGGATGACCTGAAGGCACAGATAGGCGGGCACCGAGTGGCGGTGGCCCTGCACCGCCAGGAGGACGCTGACGCAGCGCTGACCATCCTGGGCCGGCACGGTTCGGGCGATCCGCACGTTTCCGGCGACGGCCGGACCCTGGAGGTCGCCGTCGTCGACGGTCCCGCAGCGCTCCAGCGCATCCTGTCCGAGCTGGAGGCCGGCGGCATCGAACTGCACGACGCCGGCATCCGCCGCCCCACCCTGGACGACGTCTTCCTGCAGCTCACCGGCAAGCCGACCGCAGAGGACAGCGAAACGGAGAAAGAGGAGGCACGCCGATGAGCGCGGCAGTATCCGCAACCGGCATCCGAACCGGCACCCCCAGTCTTCCGGCACGGTGGGCAGGGGACGGGTGGACCGTCACCAAACGGAACCTGATCAAGATCAAGCGGTCCCCGGACATGATCATCTTCGCGGTGCTGCAGCCGATCATGTTCGTGCTGCTGTTCAGCCAGGTCTACGGCGGGTCCATTGCCGTTGCGGGGACGGATTACACCCAGTTCCTGATGGCGGGCATCTTCGCCCAAACCGTGGTGTTCGGGTCCACGTTCTCCGGCTCCGCCATGGCGCAGGACCTGAAGGAGGGGATCATTGACCGCTTCCGGACCCTGCCGATGAGCCCGTCCGCGGTGCTGATCGGCAGGACCAACGCCGACCTGGCGCTCAACGGGATCTCCATGCTCATCATGATGGGTACCGGCCTGCTGGTGGGCTGGCGGGTGAACTCCACGCCCGGCCGGTTCGCGGCCGCCATCGCCCTGCTGCTGCTGTTCTCCTACGCCTTCAGCTGGGTCATGGCCCTGCTCGGTATGTCGGTGCGTTCACCGGAGACAATCAACAACGCGTCCTTTATGATCCTGTTTCCGATCACCTTTATCTCCAACGCATTCGTGCAGAGTTCCACCCTCCCCGGCCCGCTGGAGGCTTTTGCGGACTGGAACCCGGTCTCGGCACTCGTGCAGGCCGTGCGCGAACTGTTCGGCAACCTCGGCACCGCCCCGGTGCCGGACACCTGGCCGATGCAGAACGCCGTTGCCACGGTGGTGATCGGCGCGGTCGTGATGCTCGTCGTCTTCGTCCCGCTGGCGGTACGGAAGTTTGAGTCGATCAGCTCCCGGTAGCGGGGCGGAGCCCTTCGGAAACGAGGATCAACCATGATTGAGGCCCGCAGCCTCGCCAAGGTCTTCGGCGGCAAGACTGCCGTCGACGGCATCTCCTTCGATGTCCAGCCCGGCAAGGTCACCGGCTTCCTCGGCCCGAACGGGGCCGGCAAGTCGACCACCATGCGCATGATCATGGGGCTCGACCATCCAACCGCCGGCAGTGTGGAGGTCAACGGACGGCCCTACGCCGACCATAAGGCGCCCCTGCGGGAGGTCGGTGCGCTCCTGGAGGCAAAGGCGGTCCACCCTAAGCGGACGGCATACAACCATCTGCGGGCGCTCGCCGCCAGCCACGGCATTCCCAGGGAACGCATCACCGAGGTCATCGAACTGACGGGCCTCGGAGCGGCGGCCAACAAACGCGTGGGCGGTTTCTCCATGGGGATGGGCCAGCGGCTGGGAATCGCCGCGGCGTTGCTGGGAGACCCCCGCACGCTTATCTTCGACGAGCCGGTCAACGGACTGGACCCGGAAGGCGTGCAGTGGGTCCGGCATCTTGCCAGGGGCCTGGCCGCGGAGGGCCGCACGGTGTTCATTTCCTCGCACTTGATGAGCGAAATGGCAGTGACCGCCGACCACCTGATCGTGATCGGCCGCGGCAGGATCCTGGCGGACGCACCCATGGACCAGGTCCTCGCCGGCAGCGGGCGTGAACGCACCCTGGTGCGCGCGGACGACGTCGATGCCCTGGCGGCCGCAATAGGTTCTGACGGCGTGGAAATACGCCGGCCGGCACCGGGCCAGCTCGAAATCCTCGGGCTGTCCGCCCGCGGGATTGCCGAAGCCGCGCTGTCACGGCGGATCCTGGTCACGGAGCTGACCCCGCTGCAGGCATCCCTGGAGGACGCCTATATGGAGTTGACCCGAGGAGAGGTCGAGTACCAATCCCGGGACATCGGGCAGGGTCGGGGAAACCCCTAGTCATCCCTAAGGGGGACCCCTGATTCATCCCTTGGACCGGTCCCGTTGCGGCGCCGGCCCTCTATGGTGGAGGTAGCCCCCCAGCTTTTGCTTCCCAACGTGAGGATCACCCATGATCGAGGCATCCGGCCTCTCCAAGCGCTACGGCGGAAAAACAGCCGTCGATAATGTTTCCTTTACTGTCCAGCCGGGCAAAGTCACCGGCTTCCTGGGCCCGAACGGGGCCGGTAAATCCACCACCATGCGCATGATCGTGGGCCTGGACCGGCCCACCGCCGGCAAGGTTCTGGTCAACGGCAAGCCCTACGCCCAGCACAAGGCGCCGCTTCGCGAGGTGGGAGCGCTGCTGGATGCGAAGGCCGTGCACACCAAGCGCAGCGCGTACAACCATCTGCGGGCGATGGCAGCCACCCACGGTATTTCAACCAAGCGGATCAACGAGGTCATTGAACTCACCGGCCTCTCTCCGGTGGCGAAAAAGCGGGTGGGCGGCTTCTCCCTGGGCATGGGCCAGCGGCTGGGCATCGCGGTGGCGCTGCTGGGGGATCCGCACACGGTCATCCTGGACGAACCTGTCAACGGCCTGGATCCCGAGGGAGTGCTCTGGGTGCGGCACCTGGCCCGCGGGCTGGCATCGGAGGGGCGTACGGTCTTCCTTTCCTCGCACCTCATGAGCGAAATGGCACAGACCGCAGATCACCTCATCGTGATCGGCCGCGGCAGGATCATCGCCGACGCCCCCATCAGCGAAATCATCGCCGGAGAGGACAAGGTCCGCACGCTTGTCCGCACGGACAGCCCGCGGGAGCTGTTGCTTGCCCTGAACCGCCCCGGGGTTGCCGGTGTGGAGAAGGAAGGCGGGCTGCTGGAGATCACCGGCGCCGATCCGCGCCTGATCGCCGAAACGGCACTGGAACGCCGGATCCTGGTGTACGAACTGACACCCCAGCAGGTGTCCCTCGAGGACGCCTACATGGAACTGACACGCGACGACGTCGAATACCGGTCTCAGGACCTGCCGCAGGACCTTGTTCCTGCGGGCGCTGCCTCCGGGAAGGGGAACTAGCACCGTGAGTACTGCTACATCAACTAACAAGCACGGCGCGCCCGCCCCGACCGGCTCCGGTGTCAACTTCGGCCGGGTCCTCAAATCCGAGTGGATCAAGGTCAACACCGTACCTTCCACCGTCATCCTGCTGGCCATCACGGTTGTGGTGATGGTCGGCCTGGCCGCCCTGGCGGCCTGGCAGGTGGTGGCCGTGCTGGACATGATCAGCTCGGCGAGCACCCCCGAAGAAGCCATGGCGTTCGGCGATCCGAAGATATACACCGATCTGGTGCCTGAAATACCCGCCAGCGGCCTGTTCTTCGGCCAGCTGCTGATCGCTTCGCTGGGCGTGGTGCTGATCGCCTCGGAGTGGGGCACCGGCATGATCCGCTCCACGTTCAGCGCGGTCCCGAAGCGGATCCCCGCACTGCTGGCCAAGGCCCTGGTCATTGCCGTGATCTCCTTCGTCATCGGCGCCGGCGCCGCCTTCATTTCCTTCCTGGTGGCACAGCCAATCCTGGACAGCGGGGACCTCAGCCTGTCGCTGGATGACAACGGCGTTCTCGCCAGCATCCTGAACACCGGTACCTGCCTGGCCCTGATCGCCGTGTTCTCGATGGCGATCGGCACGCTGCTGCGCAACACCGCCGGGGGAGTGGTCACCGCCATCGGCATCATCTTCGTACTGCCGCTGGTGGTTCAGATTGTGCAGGGAATCGCCGACTGGATCCCCGACGCCGCGCGGTTCCTGCCGAGCAACGCCGGCACCCAGCTGGTCACCGCCGGGGCCACCGCCGAAGGGGCCCTGACCCAGCTGCAGGGCGGCCTGGTGTTGGCGGCCTGGGCCGTGGTCCTGCTCATTGCTGCCCTGATCGTCACCAAGCGCCGCGACGTCTAAGGGAAACCCGGACTTCGGTGAAGGCGGCGGCGGAAGAACGGCCGCCCCCGCCTTCACCGGACATCACCTCCACAACCCCCGGCAATGGTCTTGCCGGGGGTTCTTTACGTCCCGGAAGGCCGATGGTTACGCCGGGGCGGCGGGCTCTGGTTGAATCGGAGCATGTCTGACGCATTGGCCCACATAAATGACCTCGGCGCGTTTGTCAGCGCCTCACCCTCCAGCTTCCACGCGGCGCGTGAAGGCGCGCGCCGCCTGGCGGAGGCAGGGTTCACGGAAGTACTCGAGACCGGGGATTTCCCGCGCTCGTCCGGAAAATTCTTTGTGGTGCGCGACGGCGCATTCATCGCCTGGGTCACGCCTGAGGCCGCCGGCCCCGCCACCGGGTTCTCGATCTTCGGTACCCACACCGATTCCCCGTCCTTCAAGCTCAAGCCCCGGCCCACCACCGGACGGCTCGGCTGGCTGCAGGCCGGCGTCGAAGTCTACGGCGGCCCGCTGCTGAACTCCTGGCTGGACCGGGAGCTGCAGCTTGCCGGACGGATGGTCACCCTGGCCGGCGAGGAGCGGCTCGTGGAGACCGGCCCGCTGATGCGCTTTCCGCAGCTGGCCATCCACCTGGACCGGGCCGTGAATGAGGGCTTGAAGCTGGATAAACAACAGCACATGAACCCGGTCTGGGGACTGGGGGACCCGTCCACCTCCGACCTCGTGGCTCTGCTGGCGGCCAAGGCCGGCCTGGCGCCGGAGGAGATCGGCGGCTACGACATCGTTGCCGCCGACACCCAGGCACCGCAGGTTTTCGGCGCCGAGGGGGAGTTCTTCGCCTCCGGGCGGCTGGACAACCTTTCCTCTGTCCACGCCGGCGTCGTCGCACTTATCGCGGCCGACGTCGCGCCCACCGCACCGGTTGCCGTCCTCGCGGCGTTCGACCATGAAGAGGTGGGCAGCGGCAGCCGGTCCGGCGCTGCCTGCCCGTTCCTCGAAGATGTACTGCTGCGGATCGGTGACGGACTCGGCGCGACGACGGCGGACCGTGCCCGCGCGATGGCCGCCTCCTTCTGTATTTCCGCGGATGTCGGCCACGCCGTCCACCCCAACTACGCGGAGCGGCATGATCCCGCCAACCACCCGGTGCTCAACGGCGGGCCGCTGCTGAAGATCAACGCCAACCAGCGTTACACCACCGACGCCCCCGGCATGGCCCGCTGGGCGAGCCTCTGTGCGGCCGCCGAGGTGCCGTACCAGGAATTCGTTTCCCACAACTCCGTCCCCTGCGGCTCCACCATTGGACCCCTGACCGCAACCCGGCTCGGCATCCGGACCGTGGATGTCGGGATTCCCGTACTCTCCATGCACTCGGCCCGGGAAATGGCAGGCGTGCAGGACCCCCGGCGCCTGGCCGCAGTGGCACAGTTGTTCTTCGCGGCGGGGGCGGCCTGACCCGGACGGAAGGGTCGGCGGATCCCGGCGTGTCAATCCCGTCCCGGGAAATCGGATAGGATAAGAAAGTCTGTGCTGTCGGCTTCGGCCGGCAGATTCCCCCCGCTGCGGATCAGCTGCA
This sequence comes from Arthrobacter sp. zg-Y844, assembly GCF_024385465.1. Classification (GTDB taxonomy): domain Bacteria; phylum Actinomycetota; class Actinomycetes; order Actinomycetales; family Micrococcaceae; genus Arthrobacter_B. Next base: position 1,134,023 of record NZ_JANFLS010000001.1, on the reverse strand, counting down.
TGCCGAGGGGAGACAACGCAAAAGAACCTCCTGTTACGGAAATGCCGTGACCGTATAGCCCAAAGGAGGTGGGTTCACAAATGCGTGCTTATGAACTGATGGTAATCATCGACCCCGAGGTCGAAGAGCGTACCGTCGAGCCTTCGCTCGACAAGTTCCTCAATGTTGTCCGCAACGATGGTGGAACCATCGACAAGGTAGACATCTGGGGCCGTCGTCGACTGGCCTACGAAATCCAGAAAAAGACTGAAGGCATCTACGCGGTGGTTAACTTCACCGGTACGCCTGCAGCAGCAGCCGAGCTTGATCGCCAGCTGAGCCTCAATGAGACCATCATGCGCACCAAGATCATCCGCCCGGAAGAGCAGAAGATCTCGAAGAAGGATGCCAAGAAGGCCGCTAAGGACGCTGCAAAGGTTTCCGCAGAATAATTTCGGCAACCCGTACTGATATCAGGAGGCTTTCATGGCAGGCGAGACAACAATCACCGTCGTCGGTAACCTAACCAACGACCCGGAACTGCGGTTCACTCCGTCCGGTTCGGCAGTGGCGAACTTCACCATTGCCTCGACCCCGCGGACCTTCGACCGTCAGTCCAACGAGTGGAAGGACGGCGAAACGCTGTTCCTCCGCGCGTCTGTCTGGCGTGAAGCTGCTGAAAACGTCGCCGAGTCCCTCACCAAGGGAACCCGCGTAGTTTGCCAGGGCCGCCTGAAGTCGCGTTCGTACGAAACCAAAGAAGGCGAAAAGCGCACCGTAATGGAGCTTGAGGTCGACGAAATCGGCCCCTCGCTGCGTTATGCCTCTGCCAAGGTCACCCGCACCCAGCGCTCCGGCGGTGGCGGTGGCGGCTTCGGCGGCAACAACGGCGGCGGTGGCGGTGGCGGCTTCGGCGGCAACTCCAACTCCGGTTGGGGCGGCGGCCAGCAGCAGCCCGCGCAGTCCGCACCGGCTGACGATCCCTGGGGCGCCCCTGCGGGCGGCAACTCCGGTGGATGGGGCAGCGGCCCGGATTCGAACGATCCGCCCTTCTAAACCTCTTCATCCGAAGAGCGGCGACCCCCATTCGGGAGAAGCGGCCCTTCACCCGGCGCCTTCGGGCGCCATCCTCAGACGGCAACCGCCGTCGAGCCCATCCCGTGGAAAATGTATCCACGGGCTCCACTAGACATAAGGAGCTCCACGATGGCTAAGGCTGAACTTCGCAAGCCCAAACCAAAGTCCAATCCCTTGAAGGCCGCTGACATCACTGTCATCGACTACAAGGACGTAGCATTGCTGCGCAAGTTCATTTCCGACCGCGGAAAGATCCGCGCTCGTCGCGTAACTGGCGTCACCGTGCAGGAACAGCGCAAGATCGCCCAGGCAATCAAGAATGCCCGCGAAGTTGCTCTCCTGCCTTACTCCGGCGCTGGCCGCGGCTAAAGGAAAGGAACCTAACTCATGGCAAAGCTCATTCTGACCCACGAAGTAACCGGTCTCGGCGCTGCCGGCGACGTCATCGAGGTTAAGGACGGTTACGCACGTAACTACCTCCTGCCCCGCGGCTTCGCTCTGACCTGGACCAAGGGTGGCGAGAAGCAGGTTGAGTCCATCAAGGCTGCCCGCGCTGCCCGCGAGCACGCTTCCCTGGAAGATGCTCAGAAGCAGGCTGCTGCTCTCTCCGCCAAGCCGGTCAAGCTGACCGTCAAGGCCGGCGAGTCCGGACGCCTCTTCGGTACCGTCAAGCCCGGCGACGTTGCCGCTGCTGTCGAAGCCGCCGGTCTCGGCGCCATCGACAAGCGCAAGGTTGAACTCCCGACGCACATCAAGTCGGTTGGTTCCTTCCAGGCCAACGTCCGCCTGCACAACGATGTTGCAGCTGTCATCGACCTCGAGGTCGTTGCAGGCTAACGTCTGACGCAGACACCAAAGCACCCTCCTGCCTTCGGGCCGGGGGGTGCTTTTTTGTGCGGGGAACCGCTGATCCGGCCGCCGTTCTGCATGCCCCGGCAGCAGACGTACGCAATCCATGCTCCGTTGAGACTGCTGTTGTGGATATCGCGGGGGGTATTTGTGGATTTCGGCACTCCTAGGCCTGTTTTGAGCTGCTGTCAACACGGCACCAGCAGCCGGGCGCGGCGGAAAAATAGTTTGTTTACACAGGTGTGGACAAGCGTTTGCCCTAGTCAGAGCCCCTTTTGTGGAAAAAACTAAGATTTATCCACATGCTTATGCCCAGCCTGTGCACAAGACACGCCGCGTTATGCACAGCCTGTCCACAGGACCTGTGGATAACTCGTTTGTCGGTAGGGCGAAGGAGGCATACGGTTGCGGTGAATCCCTTCTTCAGACGCATGTCCGCCGGCTCGGATCCGTCAGCACGCCGCCGCCGTTCCGGCGATAGTCAGTGCGGGCTGATAGAGATAAGCAAGCCCTCCGGCAGGGCAGGGATCGAAACGTCTTAGCCTTTATGGAAAGGGTCACAGTGTCGCTCACGCATACGGACTCCCCGGCATCAACATCAAGTCCGGACTTCGCGAGGACACCGCCGCAGGACCTGGTTGCAGAACAATCGGTGCTTGGCGGCATGATGCTCTCCAAGGATGCCATCGCAGACTGCGTGGAAGTCCTGCGCGGGCTGGACTTCTACCGCCCTGCACATGAGGCCATCTACGAGGCCATCATTGATCTCTACGGCCGCGGGGAACCGGCCGATGCCGTCACCGTTTCGGATGAACTCACCAAGCGGGGCGAGATTGGCCGGATCGGCGGACCGGCCTACCTGCACGAGCTGATCCAGTCCGTTCCCACCGCGGCCAATGCCGGCTTCTATGCCGAAATCGTGCGCGAGCGGGCGGTTCTCCGCCGCCTTGTTGGTGCCGGCACCAAGATTGTCCAGTTGGGCTACTCCAACGAGGGCATGGAAGTGGATGACATTGTCAACGCTGCCCAGGCAGAAATCTACGCCGTGGCCGAGCGGCGGACTGCTGAAGACTACGTGCCCCTGAAGGACATCATCGAGGGCACGGTGGACGAGATTGAGTCCGCCGGGCACCGCGGCGAAGGCATGACCGGCGTGCCCACCGGCTTCTACGAACTGGACGAGCTCACCCAGGGCCTGCACCCGGGCCAGATGATCGTTATCGCTGCCCGTCCGGCCGTCGGAAAGTCCACCTTCGCGCTGGACTTCGCCCGGTCCGCGGCCATCAAGAACAACATGACCACCGTCTTCTTCTCCCTCGAAATGGGCCGCAACGAAATCGCCATGCGCCTGCTCTCGGCTGAAGCGACCATCGGGCTTCAGGACCTGCGCAAGGGCACCATCAAGGACGAACAGTGGGGCAAGATTGCCACCACGATGGGGCGCATGAATGATGCGCCGCTGTTCATCGATGACAGCCCGAACATGTCCCTGATGGAGATCCGTGCGAAGTGCCGCCGCCTGAAGCAGCGCCACGACCTCAAGCTCGTGGTGCTGGACTACCTCCAGCTGATGTCCTCGGGCAAGCGCGTGGAATCCCGTCAGCAGGAAGTCTCCGAGTTCTCACGTGCCCTGAAGCTGCTGGCCAAGGAGCTCGAAGTCCCCGTGATCGCGTTGTCGCAGCTGAACCGAGGTTCGGAGCAGCGCACCGACAAGAAGCCCATGGTCTCCGATCTGCGTGAATCGGGCTCCATCGAGCAGGATGCGGACATGGTCATCCTGCTGCACCGCGAGGACATCTACGACAAGGAATCGCCGCGCGCCGGCGAGGCCGACGTCATTGTGGCCAAGCACCGTAACGGCCCCACCAAGACCATCGTCGTAGGGTTCCAGGGCCACTATTCACGCTTCTCGAACATGGCGGTTGAGGGCGGCAGCGGCTTCTAGCCGCCGCGTTCACCCCTCCACCGCTTTCCCCCACCGCCGCAGGAGATCCAGCATGCCCAAGTCCAAGCCCCGCAAGAAAGCTGTTTCCAAAAAGAAGCAGGCCCGCCGCGCCGAGCATGAAGTCAATGCCCTGCTGCGCGGCGAAACCGCCTACTTCAGCGATGAGGCAGAGGCACTGCTGACCGCCCGCGGCTGGATCAGCGAGCGGGACCAGCCCGGCGGCCCTGACCAGGGCGACGCCTGGTACTGGATGCCGTCCCAGCTGCCGGCGTACCTGGAGGAAGGCGAACCCGTCCCCACCTCCATCTACCCGTCTTCCGAGAGCACCTTCGTCAGCCAGCTGGCGACACCGGACGGCTCCGTTCCCCCCGTGGCACAGACGGAGTACGACTCCCTGGCGGAACTTGAGGCGGACCTGGACCGGCTGCAGGCCTACCGGGTGCCCGACGGCGAGTGGACTGTCCTGAGCGGAGGCCCGTCCGCTGAAGAGACCCCCGGCGATCTCATCGACTCGATTACCGAGGAATGGGAGCTCATTGCAGAGCTCATCCACTTCCCGTACAGCAGCGACGCCGGTGCGCGTTCCTTTGCTGTCGTGGAGCAGGCCGTGCAGGACGGCAGGCTTACTGAGTACGCCTACCGGTCGATCCTCGCCGGCCGCGCCGGAAAGTAGGCGCCCCCGGGGGGAGTAGGCACCCCCGGCCGCGCCTAGCCCCGGTTTGAAGCGCCGGGGCCGCCCGCCGGCTCTCCGTGGGCATCGTGGCTGGACGCCAGCTGCCACGGCACGGAGGCAACCATGATGGCCGGCTCGAAGTGGAGCCGGGCCTTGATGCGCAGGGCGGTCTGGTTATGCACCAGCTGCTCCCACCAACGGCCCACCACGTACTCCGGAATGTAGACCACGAACAGTTCCCGCGGCGCGTTTCGCCGGGCATCGCGCAGGTACGCCAGCACCGGGGAGATGGTCTCGCGGTACGGCGAGGAGAGGACCGTCAGCGGCACGGGAATCTGCAGCCGCTCCCAGTCAGCCAGCGTGCGGCGGGTGTCCTCCGGATCAAGATCCACAATGATCGCGTTCAAGCTGGAGGGACGGGACGCCCGCGCATAGGCAATGGCCCGCAGGGCCGGCTTGTGGACCTGCGAAATCAGGATCACCGCATTGACCCGGGAGGGCAGGGCCAGGCCGTGGTCATCAGCGCTGAGCGCCAGCTCGCGGGCAACCGTGTCGTAGTGGACCCGGATGCTGTACATGATCACGTAGAGCACGGCCATGGCCAGCAGGGCAATCCACGCGCCGTGGGTGAACTTGGTGATGATGACGATGAGCAGCACCAGGGCCGTCATGCCGAAGCCGAGGGAGTTGATCGCCCGGGAACGCTGCATCCGGCGTCGTACGTCCTTATCCCGCTCGGTGCGCAGCTTGCCGGTCCAGTGCCGGATCATACCCAGCTGGCTGGCGGTGAAGGAGACGAAGACCCCGACAATATAGAGCTGGATCAGCTGGGTGACATCGGCGTCGAAGGCCACGATAAGCACCAGGGCGCCCAGGCCGAGCGAAATGATGCCGTTGCTGAACGCGAGCCGGTCCCCGCGGGTGCGCATCTGGCGCGGGAGGAACCCGTCCTTGGCCAGGATCGAGGCCAGCACGGGGAAGCCGTTGAACGCGGTGTTGGAGGCAAAGACCAGGATCAGCCCGGTGGCGGCCACGACAAGGTAGAACGCGATGCTGCCGTCGCCGAAGATGGTCTCCGCCAACTGGCTGATCACCGGATGCTGCACGTAGTCCTCGCCCACGGGTGAACCGTTGGATGTGAGCTGGGTGGCCGGGTCCTGGGCGACATGGACCTTGGTGAGGTTGGCCATGGCGATGATCCCGCCGATCATGGCCGCGGAAATCACGCCCAGGAGCAAGAGGGTGGTGGCGGCATTGGCGCTCTTGGGTTTGCGGAACGTGGGGACGCCGTTGCTGATGGCTTCAACGCCGGTCAGTGCGGCTGCGCCGGAGGAAAAGGCCCGCAGCAGCAGGAGGACGCCGGCAAGTCCTACGAGCCCTTCGTCGAAACCGGATTCCCGCACCAGTTCAAAGGATGCCGAGGGGGCCTGGCGGAGGTCTCCGCTGAGGAACTGGAGGAAGCCGGTGAGGCACATGCCCAGTACGGAGATCATGAAGATGTAGGTAGGTACGGCAAACAAGGCGCCGGCCTCCCGGATGCCGCGCAGGTTCACCAGGACCAGTACGGCCACCCCGATCACGGCGATGGTGGCCTGGGTGCCGTGCAGTGCGGGGATGGCCGTCACGAGGTAGGACGCCGCCGAGGACATCGACACAGCGACGGTGAGCACGTAATCCACCAGCAGTGCGGAGGCGACGGTCAGGCCGGCGGGCTTGCCCAGGTTGGTGCTCGCGATTTCGTAGTCGCCGCCGCCGGACGGATAGGCGTGGACGTTCTGGCGGTAGGACGCCACCACCGTGAGCAGGACGACAATAACGGCCAGCCCCACCCAGGGGGACAGGGTCACGGCAGCCACGCCGGCCAGCGCCAGGGTAAGGAGAATCTCATCGGGCGCATAGGCAGCAGATGAGAGGGCGTCCGAGGCGAAAACCGGGAGCGCAATCCGCTTGGGGAGGAGGGTGTGCGAGAGCCGTTCGTTGCCGTAAGGACGCCCGACCAGAATGCGTTTGAGCGCATTGAAGAATGTGAGCACGAGGACCAACGTTAGACGGGTCCGCCTGCACTGTCCAGAAGCGGAAAAACGCGGCGGCTGCGCCCTTCCCGGGCCGGGGCGCGGCTGGCTCCCCGGCACCGTCCGGAACCCGGGCGCCGGTATCGGCGCGATCACCGGAGCATGATCAAGGACACGTTGAATAACGGTATGGCTGTTGCACATGGGGTGGGAACGGGTCTCGGCAAGAAGCTGTAGGCGGCGGACGTCCGCACGGCGTCTGCCGGCGTTCTTTTGATGGCGTTCCTCACTGCTTTGGGGATGACCCGGATCACGGAAAACGCGTCCTGGGCCCCGAAAATGAATACGTGACGGAATCTACAAAAACGGGTGTGGATTGTACTTCTGCCGCTTATCTACGCGGATCTGGAAAAGATAACGATTCGTGCATATTTGATATCGATTTGATCTCGATAAAAGACTCCCTTACGTTGGTTAAGGCCCTGATCGAGGGCTGGACCGCCTGACTGAATCGAAGTCGGCGGCGGCCGCTACTAATGCTGGTGCGGCCTCAAACCAGTAAGCCTGATGCCACGCGTCCACTGCACGTCGCCGCTGCGTGGCATCCAAGAAATACCTCTATCAATATGGGGAAGGCGACGGCGTGCAGACGCCCGGGGACGGGATGAGCGCAGGTGGAACCCGTGGGAGCACAAAACTTATGAAGAACCAGAAGATCCGTCGTATCGTACGTCGCGGCCTGGCTACTGCCGCCATCACCGGTGCTGGCGCTGCCGGCCTCGCCGGCCTGGCCGCTCCGGCAAACGCAGCCTCCATGGACTGGGATGCCCTTGCACAGTGCGAGAGCGGTGGAAACTGGGCTATCAACACCGGCAACGGTTTCTCCGGCGGGCTGCAGTTCACGCCCAGCACCTGGGCAGCCTTCGGCGGTACCGGCAACCCGGCAGACGCCAGCCGCGAGCAGCAGATTGCCGTGGCTGAGCGTGTCCTGGCTGAGCAGGGCCCCGGCGCCTGGCCTGCCTGCACCGCCAAGCTGGGCCTGACCGGCGCCACCGCCAACCCGCAGGCCGCCCAGCCTGCTCCGGTTGAGCAGGCTCCTGTCACCGAAGCCGCTCCGGTTGAGACCTACACCGAGCCTGCTCCTGTGGTCGAAGCCGCTCCGGTTGAGACCTACACCGAGCCCGCTCCGGTTGAGACCTACACCGAGCCTGCTCCGGTGGTCGAGGCCGCTCCGGTCGAGACCTACGTACAGCCGCAGACCGTTGCCCCGGCACCGACCAGCGTCCCGGTTGAGGCCGTTGCTCCGGTACAGACCCCGGCTCCGGCCCTGTCCGGCGAGACCTACGTCATCCAGGCCGGCGACACCCTCTCCGGGATCGCCGAGAAGCTTGGCATCGAGGGCGGCTGGCAGGCGCTGTACAACGCCAACCTGGACACCGTTATCCACCAGGACCTGATCTTCACCGGTCAGACCCTGCAGCTGCCGGCCTAGTCGCGGCAGCATGAGTCTTCGGTAGCTGTTCCGCCTTAGTGCGGCGATCGAAGCAGAACGGGCGCTTTACGCGAAATGCGTAAAGCGCCCGTTCCTTTTAACTATCCTCACCCGCCGGCGATCGACTGCAGGACCAGAAGCTCCGCACGGGCGGGCAGCACGGTGGAAGCGCCGTCCAGGTCCCGGATGTCCTCGCCGTCCAGGTACAGGTTCACATAGCGGCGCAGCTCCCCGGTCTCGTCGCAGATCCGGCGGTACACACCGGCGAAATCGGACTGCAGGAGCGCCAGGACATCCGCAACGGTGATGTTTTCCGGTGTGCCTTCGCCAGGCGCGGGACGCAGCGTCAACAGGCGGCGTCCGTCCGCGGCGTCGGCCAGCGCCGCCGGGAGCAACAGCTCGACGTCGGTGCGGCCGGGAGCGTCAGGCCGCGACGGCGCGGACACAGAGCACATCCGGAAGATTGGCTGCCACCAGGTGAAAGCTCTCGCCCTCGTCGGCGCTCGCATACACCTCGCCGCCGCGGGTACCGAAGTAGATGCCGGCGGGATCGGCGCCGTCCACGTAGGCGGCATCGCGCAGCACGGCGTTGAAATCATAGGCGGGCAGACCGGCGTCGAACCGCTCCCAGCTCCCGCCTGCATCTGTGCTGCGGTACACCGCCGGGCGGCCCTGCGGCGGATTGCGTTCCCCCGCCGAACCCAGCGGAATGGTCCAGATGGTATCCGGGCGGGTGGGGTGGGCAAGCATCACGAAACCGAAATCCGCGGGAAGGCCGTCCGCAATGGACAACCACTGTCCGCCGGCGTCGTCGCTGCGGTACACCCCGCCGTGGTTCTGGGCGTATAGCCGCTGCGGGTTGCCCGCGTCCCGGGCAACCTTGTGCACGCACTGCCCGAACTCGGGATATTTCTCCGGCATAAAGTCCGCGATGATGCCGGTGTTGAATGCGTCCCAGGTCTCCCCGCGGTCATCGGAGCGGTAGACCCCGCCGCTGCTGATCGCCACGTGGACGGAATCGTCGCTCGGGCTGGGCAGGACCGTATGGGCGGCCGGGCCGCCGTAGCCCGCACCCCACTGGGTGCGGTGCGGGTGGTCCCACAACCCCCGCACCAGTTCGAAGTGCTTGCCGCCGTCCTGGGAGCGGAACACGGAGATCGGTTCGCAGCCCGCCCAGACAACGCCCGGCCGGTCCGCGCTGTCCGGCGCCAGCTGCCAGATGCGCTCCAGCGAGGCGCCGGTGTCCTCCGGAAAGGCAATGGCCGCCTGCTCGGGTTCCTGCCAGGTCCGCCCCAGGTCATCCGAAATCGCGACATTGGTGCCCCACCACTCGGACCGGACACCGGCCAGCAGGCGCGGGGTCCCGCTGCGGGCGTCAAAGGCCAGGGACGGGACTTCCGTCATCGCAAACTCCGGCCCGCGCAGCTCCCAGTTGCGGCGGTCGGGGCTCGTGGCCAGCCACAGGCCCTTGCGGGTTCCGATGGCGACGACGGTGGAGGCACCGGGGGATGCGGCGGCGGGCACGGCAGCGGGGTCGGCGGCGGGCATCGCTTCGGGCACGGCATCCATGCGGTTATTCCAGCACCGGGGGGTCCCCGGAACAAGGGGTTGCGCAAAGACCGGCTGCCCGGCGGTCCGACGGATGCGCTGCCGCATGGAAATTGCTGCCCCGGGTGCGATAGACATACAGGATGCTGTTGCTGCAGCCGGAAACCCGGCGTCCATGATCTACATCGATCCGCCGATGTGGCCGGCGCACAACACCCTCTTCTCGCACCTGATCTCCAACTCCGGGCTGGACGAGCTGCACGCGTTCACCCGGGAGGCCGGCATCTCGGACCGGGCGTTCGACGGCGACCACTACGACGTGCCCCGGGAACGCTATGACGCGCTCGTGTCGCTGGGGGCCGTGCCGGTCAGCTGCGGCGACCTGGTCCGCATCCTGATCTCCAGCGGGCTCCGGATCCCGGCGAGGGAGCGTCCCTCTGCCCTTGCCGCCCCGCTGCGCCACCGGTGGAACCGGCTGCTTCCCGGGACCCCGGAGCTGGGCGAACACCTGCTTCAGCTCTGGAATGAACCGCACCGCCGCTACCACGACCGCAGGCATCTGCTGCAGGTCCTGGAGGCCCTGGACCTGCTTGCCGGCGGCGAAGTGCCCCGCCCCGTGGCCCTGGCCGCCTGGTTCCACGACGCCGTGTACACCGGCCGGGCCGGCGCCGATGAGGATGCCTCGACCCGGCTGGCCGAGCAGCTGCTCTCCGGCGCGGGCGTAGCTGCGGCCGAGACCGCCGAATGCGCACGGCTGATCCGCCTGACCGCCAGCCACGATCCGGCTCCGGCGGACGGCAACGGCGCGCTGCTCACGGACGCGGACCTGGCCGTGCTGGCCCGCGACCCGGCGGGCTATGCCGCCTACCTGCAGGCGGTCCGCGCCGAGTACGCGCACCTTTCAGCGGAGGACTTCACTGCCGGACGACGCCGGGTGGTCCGGCAGCTTGCCGCAGCCGATCCGCTCTACCGGACGCCCGCCGGCCGGCAGCTCTGGGAGGAACGGGCCCGCCGTAACGTGGCCGCGGAACTGGCGGAAGACCCATCCGGGGCATCGCGGACCGCGCCCGCCGGCCCGGCCCGGGACGCGGCAACGGACCAGCCATGACGAGACGCGATGACGCGCCCGGGTCCAGCGGCCAGTTCACCGGGCACCGGCGCGGCAGCCCCGGCTACCGCGGCGTCCTGGTGGGACTGGCCGCGGCCGGTGTGGCTACCTTCGCCCAGCTGTACTCCCTGCAGGGAGTCCTGCCCGAACTCGCTGCCGATCTGGGTATCTCCGCCTCGTCGGCAGCGTTGACGGTTTCCGCAGCCACCCTCGGACTCGCCGTCACGGTGATTCCCTGGTCCGCCGCAGCGGACCGGTTCGGCCGGCTGCCAGCCATGCGCCTGGCAATCCTGGCCGCCGTGGTGCTGGGCCTGGCCGTTCCGCTCAGCCCCAATCTGCCGATGCTGCTGGGACTCCGCTTCCTTGAGGGGGCGGCGCTGGGCGGGATTCCGGCGGTGGCGCTGGCTTACCTCAGCGAGGAAGTGAGCAGGCTGCATGCCGCAGTGGCGGCCGGGACCTACGTTTCGGGCACCACCATCGGCGGTCTCGCGGGCCGGATCCTGGCCGCACCCCTGGCGGAATTGGTGAACTGGCGGGTGGGTGTAGCCGCGGTGAGCCTCCTGGCAGCCGGAGCCGCAGTCGTTTTTATGCTCACCGCACCCCGCCAGCACGGTTTTGTCCCCGTCCGCCGTGCCGCCTCCGGACACGGCCTGGCTGCGCGGCTGGCGGCGAACCTTCGCAGCCCGCGGCTGCTGGCCCTGTATTCACAGGGCTTCCTGCTGATGGGCGGGTTCGTGGCGGTTTACAACTATCTGGGTTTCCGGCTGGGCGAGCCGCCCTTCGGGCTGCCCCAGAGCCTGGCCAGCTCCCTGTTCCTCGCCTATCTCGCCGGAACCTGGTCCTCCCGGGCCGCCGGTACCCTTGCGGCCCGGCTTCGCGGCGGGCGGAAGCCGGTGCTGCTGCTGTCCCTCGGTGCCATGGCGGTGGGTCTTGCCCTGACGCTGGCTGAGAACCTTCCGGCCATCGTGGCCGGACTGCTCGTCTTCACCGCCGGTTTCTTCGCCGCGCATTCCATTGCCTCCGGCTGGACTCCGCTACTCGCCCGGGAGGGGCGGGCACAGGCCTCCTCGCTCTACAACCTCTTCTACTACACCGGGTCCAGCCTGCTGGGCTGGGTGGGCGGCTATTACTTCCAGCAGGGCGGCTGGCTGTTCCTGGTGGTTTTTGTCGGCGTGCTGCTGCTGGCGGCGGCTCTGGCGGCCGTCCTGGTCCTGCGCAGCAACGACGACGACGGCGGCGCCGGGGCGGCGGACCCCGCCGCAGCGGCACCGGACAACGGACGCAAAACGTAGGCTGGATGGTGTGAAGACCGAAGCCGACCTTTCCTCCCGGCGGCTCAGCCGCCGGATCCTGGCCCTGGCCCTCCCGGCGCTGGGCGCACTGATTGCCGAACCCCTGTTCCTGCTGGCGGATTCCGCCATTGTCGGGCACCTCGGCGTGGCCCAGCTGGCCGGCGTGGGCCTCGCCTCCACGGTGCTGCAGACCGCCGTCGGGCTGATGGTCTTCCTGGCCTATTCCACCACCGGCACGGTGGCGCGCTACCTCGGCGGCAACCGGCAGCCTGAGGCGCTCGCCGCGGGACGGGACGGCATTGCCCTGGCCGTCCTGTTGGGCGCCGTGCTTTCGACCGCGGGGTACCTCTTCGCTCCACAGCTGTGCAGTGCCATGGGTGCCACCGGTGACGTGCACCGCTACGCCGTCGATTACCTGCGCTTTTCGATGCCCGGCCTGACCGCGATGCTGGTGGTCCTGGCCGCCACCGGCGTCCTGCGCGGGCTGCAGGACACCCGCACCCCGCTGGTGGTTGCCACGGCCGGCTTCGCCGTGAACATCGGGCTGAATTACCTGCTGGTCTACGGGTTCTCCCTGTCCGTGGCGGGATCTGCCCTGGGCACCAGCATCGCGCAGTGGGGCATGGCGGTGTTCTACCTGATCGCGGTGGCGCGGATGGCACGCTCCCAAGGCGTGCCCCTGCTTCCCGCAGTGTCGGGGATCCGGGCCACCGCCCACGTGGGTTCGTGGCTGATGCTGCGGACGCTGAGCCTGCGTGCCGCGGTGCTCGCGACCGTCCTGGTTGCCACCGCGCAGGGGCCGGAATCCCTCGCGGCCCACCAGCTGGTCATGACCGTGTTTACCTTCCTGGCGTTCGCGCTGGACGCCCTGGCCATCGCGGCGCAGGCAATGATCGGGAAGGAACTGGGAGCCGGAGATACCGTGACGGCCCGCGCGCTGACCCGGCGGATGATTGTGTGGGGTGTGGGCTTCGGCGTCATCACCGGAGCCCTGTTGGCGCTGGTGGCGCCGGTGGCAGGGGTGCTCTTCACCAGCGACGCCGGAGTGCAGCAGGCCATGACCGCCGGGCTTTGGGTCCTCGCGGTTTCGCAGCCGATCTGCGGTCTGGTGTTTGTGCTGGACGGCGTGCTGATCGGGGCGGGGGACGCCAGATACCTGGCGCTCACCGGCCTGCTGAACCTGGCCGCCTATCTGCCGCTGCTGATCTGGGTGCACGCTGCGGGGCTGTCCGGCGCCGGGGGGATCGCCTGGTTGTGGGCGGCGTTTGCCCTTGGCTACATGAGCGCACGCGGAATCACCTTGTCCTGGCGGACCCGGCGGGACGCCTGGATGGTGACCGGTGCCCGGGCCGGAGCAGGGAGCGACTAAGCTTGACGGTGGCCAACCGGCCACCGAAATGACGCAAAAGTGAAAGCGGAGGCTCTGCAGTGGGCGCATCCAATCCCGGAGCACCTTGGGGACCCATGCTGGTCCGTTCAATGGTCGCAGCAGTCTACGGCGTGCTGACCGTGTTCTGGCAGGACCCCACCGAGCCCGTCCTGGTGGTTGCCGGCGGCACGTATCTGCTGCTCACCGGCGTCGCACTCTGGCCCATGCTCACCGCGGCACGCGGACACGGCAACGTTCGGGCTTTCCTGCTGGTTGAAGCCGCCGCCTACGTTCTGGCCGGTGCGGCCACGCTGGTCTTCGCCTCGGCCGAGGCATTCCGGGCCGCGGCTGCCGCCGCCCTCATCCTCGGGGGAGCCCTGGAAATCATCCTCTGGGTCCGGAACCGCAGCGGCTTCCTGCCGGCCCGTGACTGGCTGATCACCGGTGCCGCCGCCCTGGGGGCCGGCATCCTGGTGCCGCTCGTCTACAGCCTGGGTGTCCGCGCCTTGCTCGGCGTGACCGGTGGCGCGGCGATCATCATTGCGGTGATCGTGGCCATTTCCGCCCTGGGCGCCCGGCATGATTCCCGTGCAGCCGTGGACGAGCAGGCATAGGCCGTAAACTAGGTAACGCGCGCGGTGCATCTACGCTCCGATCCGCGCCACCCCAACGCAGCAGGAGGCAATCATAGTGGCGAACAGCTCAACCGGTGGACCGCAGAGGCGGAACTCCGTTAAGGCACCGCTGATTTTCTCTGCCGTGCTGGCGTTGATTGCCGGCATTGCCACCATGATCTTCGCCACCGGGGGAGCGGAGCAGGAACTGAGGTTCGACCTCGGGCTCATTGCCGTCGGCATTGCGTTCATCGCGTCGCTGCTGGTCTCTTCGCTGCTGCTGATGACGGAGAAGCCGAACCCCGAGCACCTAAGCCAGGGCTCGGGTGTCCACCGCAGTTCGGCAAAGATCCCGGGCGGTGCGGGAAACGTGGGCAAGCCAACCCCGCCCGCAACGGATCAGGACGATTCGCCCCGGCCCGCGGATCCCACCGCCTGAGCAGCTAGATCTCCCGTCCGCTGGACGGGTCGCACCCGCCGGTGCCCAGAATGAGCTCGGCAGCGTCAGCGGACCGGTCGGTAACCGTGGTCGGCGACTCCAGGTGCACTGCGCCGGAGGGAATCATTCCGGCGCCGCCGAACCTCTCCATTACCCGCCACTGGGCTGCCACGTCCTCCCCGGCGTGCCCCGGCGGCAGCTGGTCCCAGAACCCGAAGCCGCCGCACGCAAGCAGGGCCTGCCGGTCATAGAGGACGCACGCCCCCACCCAGGCGATCCGGTACAGCCGCCATTCTCCCGGCGGAATCCCGAGTCCGGACGCCACATGTGCCAGATTCGCGGCGTTGTGCAGGGTCCAGCGCGAGAAGCCCGGCTGGTTGCGGCGGATCCGCTCCGGCTGCACCTGTCCGTTCTCCCAGGCCTCGAACGGCTGCTGTTCCTCGGGCCGCCGGTCGGTGAGGTAGGACAGCCCCTGCACGGCCGCCCCCACAAACCCGCCGCCGGACGCCGCCAGGGCCGCCGTCAGCCGGGCCAGCATGTCCGGTTCCAGCCAGACGTCGTCGTCCAGGAACAGGACCAGCGGCGCGCCGGCCTGCCCAAGCAGGAAGTGCCGCTGTTCGGCCAGCCCCCGGGCCGGCAGGTGCCTCAGCAACCGGACCGGACGGCCCTGCGCCTGCAGGACCCGGACCATCGCTTCGGCGGCGGGATGGTCCCAGGACGGGACGTCGGTGCTTTGGTCGCTGATGACGACGGCGAAATCAGGCCCGTCCTGCGCGGCCAGCCCGGCGAGGGTGACCGCGAGTTCGGCCGGCCGGTTGCGGGTCGGAATCAGCACGTCCACCGCCGCCGCACTGCCCGCATCGGGTGGGCGGGCCCAGTCCCCGGACCAGCGGCGCGTCACGGCGGGTTCCCGGGGCCGTTCCCGCCAGCGGTTGCTTCCGAGCCGCCGCTGCCTGCGGGGTTTCCCTCAGTCCCGCCGGGACCATTCCCGGTGCCGCCGGACCGGATCCGGGACACCAGCGCAGTGGTGGAGTGGTCGGAAACGTAGTCCAGGATCAGCACCCGGCCGCCGCACTCCTCCACCACCGGGGTTTCAGCCAGCATCTGGGCGGAGTAGTCCCCGCCCTTGGCGTAAATATCCGGGCGCAGCTCCCGGATGAGCGGAATCGGTGTGTCCGTGTCGAATACGGTCACGTAGTCCACGCAGCTGAGCGCGGCAATGATTCCGGCCCGGTCATGGACGGGATTGATGGGACGGCCCGGTCCTTTCAGCCGTCGGGCGGACGCGTCGCTGTTCAGGGCGACCACCAGGATGTCGCCG
The DNA here is from genome assembly GCF_024385465.1 of Arthrobacter sp. zg-Y844. Classification (GTDB taxonomy): domain Bacteria; phylum Actinomycetota; class Actinomycetes; order Actinomycetales; family Micrococcaceae; genus Arthrobacter_B. Next base: position 1,118,305 of record NZ_JANFLS010000001.1, on the reverse strand, counting down.
AGCTGTTTGGCCTGGTTCAGGTACCGGGTGTGCCCGCGGTGCAGGACGTCGAAACAGCCGTTGGTCAGGACAATCCTGCGCCCGGCGGCCCGTTCGACGGCGGTCCGGGCCAGGAGATCGGCCTGGCCGAGTGCCGTGTCGGCAAAGCTGTCCAGATGCTTTTCCAGGTCGGCGGCGCTGCAGACGGAGGTGCCGGGCCGCTGGACCACAATATCGGCGGCGTTCTGCGCCAGGTCCGCGGCGGTGGACAGGGGCAGGCCTGCGGCCCGGGCCAGCGTCAGGCAGGCAACAAAGGTGTCGCCTGCTCCCGACGCCTGTTTTTCGGCGGCGGGACGCGCCCAGGTGCGGTGGAACCCGCCGTCCGCGCCGATCACGGCCGCGCCGTCGCGGTCCAGGGTGACGGCTGCCGCTGCCGCACCGGCGGCGGCGAGCAGGGCCGGTGCAGCGGTCCGAACCGCTGCCGCCCGGTCATGCCCCAGCGACTTTGACCCGCCCAGCAGTTGCGCGGCTTCGGCGGCATTCGGTGTGACCAGGTCGGGGGACAGATGGGCCCAGCCCGCGGCGTCGTGGGCGTCCACGACGGTGAGGCGGCCGCCGCGCAGTGCCACCAGGGCGTCGCGGACGGCCCCGTGCAGCAGCCCGGTGCCGTAATCGCAGACCACCAATGCATCGGCGCCCTCCAGCAGTGCAGGCACGGAAGCCGCCAGCAGTTCTTCTGCCTCCGGCGGGAACCGCCCGCCGTCGTCGAGCCGGAACAGGACCTGTTCCGCGGCGACAATCCGGTCCTTCGTGGCGGTCTGCGCGTCGGGGTGCCGCACCATCCCGCGCAGGTCCACGCCCGCCTCTGCCAGGATGCCGCGCAGCCGGTCACCGGCGGCGTCGGTGCCGGTCAGTCCGCCGAGCCGGACCCGTGCTCCGAGCGCCTGCAGGTTCATGGCGGTGTTTCCCGCACCGCCGGGTGCGTAGTTTTTCCGCTGCACATCCACCACGGGAGCCGGGGCCTCGCGGCAGAACCGTTCGGTGACCCCGGACCACCAGCCGTCCAGCATCACATCGCCGATGACCGCTATGCACAGGGAGGCGGCCGCGAGGCGATCAGGGAGCCCGGGAGCGAGGCTGCGGACCTCCCCGGGGTTCCGGAAGTCCGTCACTCCGGTATTCCCGGTGCCGCGGTGCCCGGAGAGCCGACGTGGACCACCTTTACGAGGGAGAACTCGTCCAGAAGTTCCGGGCCGTAGCCAAATCCTCGGCCGCTCCGGCGCCGGGGCTGTGCCGAACCGCCCGGGGCGCCGCCGAACACGGCGTTGATCTTCACCGTGCCCACGTCCAGGCCAGCCACTGCCTGCTGCGCGTGGGCAATGCTGCCCGTTAAGACCGTGGCGGCCAGCCCGTAGGACCCCGCAGCGGCGAGGGCGAGCCCTTCGTCGAAGCTGTCCACCACCTGCACGGCGGCCACCGGGCCGAATGTTTCGGCATCGAAGACCTCCATCCCCGCCGAGCAGTTCAGCAGGACGGTCGCGGGGTAGTGGGCTCCGGGTCCTTCCGGTAATGCGCCGCCCTCCGCAACCGTGGCGCCGCGGCCCAGCGCCTGGGTGACCTGCTGGTGCACGGTGTCGCGGAGCCGGGTATCCACCAGCGGCGCGACCGCGTGCGCGCGGTTGCGCCGCCGCGCTTCGGCCATCAGCTCGGCGCAGAACGCATCCGCGATGTTGCGGTGAACATAAATGCGTTCCACCGAGGTACAGATCTGTCCGCTGTTGCTGAATGCTCCGACAGCTGCCTGTCCGGCCGCCCAGCGCGGATCCACATCTGCATCAACCAGCAGCGGATCGTTGCCGCCGTTCTCGAGAATGACGTGGGCTCCCGTCAGGGCAGCCGCCCGGGCAATCCTGGCGCCGGCCGCACTGGAACCCACGTGTGCCAGGACGTCCACCCCTGCCTCCATGGTCAGCTGGGCACCCGTGTCCGGGCCGCCGGTGACCGTGGTGAGGACACCGGCGGGGAACAGCGGAGCGAGGATCTCCCCGAGCAGTTTCCCGGTGTGGGGAGAACGCTCGCTGGGCTTGTGAATCACCGTGTTTCCGGTGACCAGCGCCGCGCCGATCAACCCGGCGGCGACGGCCACCGGGTCGTTCCACGGAGTCAGCACCACGGCGACACCGCGAGGCCCGGCTACCGTGTAGTCCGCAGCCAGCGATGCACCGCGGAGGCTATGCCCCCGGTGCACAGGGCCAAGTTCGGCGTATTGCTCTAATGTGGCCACCCCGGCCTGCACCCCGGCAAGGGCTTCGGTCCCGGGCCGTCCGGTCTCACGGCTGTTCCACTTGGCCAGTTCGGCGGCACGCAGCTCCAAAGCAGCGGCGGCGGCGCGCAGGAAGCGCCCCCGCTCTGCGGGGTCGGTGCCCGCCCACCCGGGCAGGGCGCCGCGGGCTGCCGCCACGGCGGCGCGGATGCCGGCCCGTCCGTCCTGCTCCACCCGACCCACCAGCGTTCCGTCCCGGGGATCGAAAATGGTGAGCGGCTCGGGGGAACCGGCGGGGTGCATCGGGGAGGCGGGCCGGGGAGCCGGCGGCTGGATGGTGGTGGACATGCTGCTCCTTGTCGCGCGTTGTATAGCTCCCATACCCCGTTTCGGGCGGGTTCAGACAGGCGCGGAAGCAGGTGCGGGGCTGCAGGCGGCCCCACGGGGTTCCGGCCGCCCTGTCGGACTTATGCCGTCAGCGGCATATATTGCCGAAGCCTTCTGGTCCTTCGGACCGCGATCCGCCGCGGCCAACTGGAGGAGACACCTCCCTTGGGTCCGGCGTCGCCAGCACCTATGGTGAGTGCCCACAGGGCAGACCGGCGCGGCACGCGCGTCCTCGGCGAAAGGAAGCCCAATGAAGCAGCAGACCACGGAACAGCGCGGGCCGCTGCACACCCCTGGCGACCGGGCGGGGCTCGTCCGCGGTGTCGGCCCCCTGGCCGCACCCTTTCCGGCGGTGAAGAAAATCGCCGTGCTGCGCGGCGGAGGGCTGGGGGACCTGATGTTCGCCCTGCCTGCGGTCGAAGCGCTCGCCGCCGCCTATCCGTCCGCGTCCATCACGTTGCTTGGTACTGCACTGCACGCCGCCCTGCTGGCGGACCGGCCCGGGCCGGTGCAGCGGGTTGAGGTCCTGCCCGCCGCCCCCGGCATTGCCTCCGGACCGGAGAACCCGGCGGCCGTTGAGGCATTCCTGGCCCGGATGCAGCGGGAGCGGTTTGATCTGGCCGTACAGGTGCACGGGGGCGGCCGGAACTCGAATCCCTTCCTGCTCCGCTTGGGGGCACGGCACACAGTGGGGACCCGCGCCCCCGATGCTGCTGCCCTGGAGCGGAGCATTCCCTACATCTACTACCAGCACGAGGTCTTCCGGGCCCTGGAAGTGGCCGGGCTCGCCGGAGCCGCCCCCGTCAGCCTGGACGCGCAGCTGCCCGTCCTGCCCGAAGAAGCAGCAGCGGCGCGGGCCCTGGTATTGCCGGGCCGGAACCTGGTGACCCTGCACCCCGGGGCCACGGACCCGCGGCGGCGGTGGCCGGCGTCGTGCTTCGCGGAGGTGGCGGTGCGTGCCGTCGCCCGGGGCTGCCAGGTTGTGGTGGTGGGCGACGACGCCGACCGGGGCCTCGCGCAGGAGGTTGTGGACCTTGCGCTCGCCGAGGCCGGACCCGATGCGCCCGTCCGCTCACTCGCCGGCGAACTGGGCATCGGCACACTCGGAGCCCTGCTGCAGGCCAGTGCGGTGATGGTGGGCAATGACAGCGGGCCCCGGCATCTGGCGCAGGCGGTTGGCGCGGCCACGGTGGGGATCTACTGGTTCGGCAACGTCGTCAACGCCGGGGCGATGGGCCGCACCCGGCACCGGGTGCACATGTCCTGGGTGTCGGAGTGCCCCGTCTGCAAGGCGGACGTCACGCAGGTCGGCTGGACGGCGGAGCGGTGCGAACATGACGATTCGTTTGTGGCGGAAGTGCGGACCGCAGATGTGTGGGCCGACGTCGACGAGCTGCTGGGGTAGCGCCGGGATCCCCTTGATGCCAGCGGAGGAGAGGGAGTTTACGGCACCGTAACGGACCGATACCGCACCGTAACAGGGGGTGTCCGCCGCAGAAACAAAGCGTTCGTAGGCTCGGGATTCATCACCCCGCACCTACTGAAAGCGGTACCCATGAACGTCCTGCCCCGGTTGCGCACACGCGCCGCGAATACACGAATCCTGCTCGGCACACTCGCCGCGTCCAGCCTTCTGATGGTCACCGCCTGCGGCGGGTCTGCCGACGCCGGGGACGCGGAGTACGACACCCTGGACGTGAACCTGTCCTGGATCAAGAACGCCGAATTCGCCGGTGAGTACTTCGCCGAGGAGAAGGGCTATTACGCGGATGCAGGCTTCTCCGAGGTGAACCTCATAGCAGGCGGTCCCGGCGGCACCTCGACGGAAACCATGGTCCTCTCCGGCGGCGCCCTGGTGGGAACCTCCAGCCCCATGGGGGTGGCCCCGGTCATCGCGGAGCAGGACGCACCGCTGAAAATCATCGGCACCACCTATCAGAAGAACCCGTTCGTCATCATCTCCCTGGGTTCCCTGCCCATCACCACGCCGGAGGACCTCGTTGGCAAACGGATCGGAGTGCAGGCCGGCGTCAACGAAACACTCTTTGACGCCCTGCTCGAGGTCAACGGGATCGATCCCGGTTCCGTGGAAAAGGTCCCGGTGCAATATGACCCGCAGCCGCTGGTCAACGGGGATGTGGACGGATTCTTCGGCTACCTCACCAATGAAGTGCTGACACTGGAGCAGGCCGGGCATCAAACCGCCGTACTGCCCTTCGCCGACAACGGCCTCCCGTTCATCGCAGAGAGCTTCGTGACGACTGACGAAGCCATTGAAACCCGCCGGGAGGAACTCAAGGCATTCCTGAAGGCGACCGCGCAGGGATGGAAGGACGCCGTCGCCGACCCCGAGGAGTCCGCACGGCTGGCCGTCGAGGTCTACGGCACGGACCTGAACCTGGACACGGCCAAGGAGACCCGGCAGGCCGAGGAACAGAACACCAAGCTTGTTGTATCCGCGGATACCGAAGCCAACGGATTGTTCACCATCTCGGACTCGCTGATCGCGGAGAACCTGGAAATCCTGAAACTGGCCGGATATGACCTCACCGCCGAGCAGGTGTTCGACATGAGCCTCCTGGCCGAGGTGTACGAGGAAAACCCGGAGCTGAAGTAGATGCAGTCCGAACACGCCTTGGCACCGGCTTCCCCGGGCATCACAGCACCCGGGGAAGCCGCCCGGCCGGGCAGCGGCACGGGAATCCGGCTGACGAATCTCGGTAAGACGTTCGGATCGGGGCGGAAAGAGGTGACAGCCCTGGCGGAGACCAACCTCGTCACCGACCGCGGATCCTTCATCTCCCTGCTGGGTCCTTCCGGCTGCGGAAAATCCACCGTGCTGCGGATCCTGGCCGGGTTGGAAACACCGACCACCGGGGAAGTCCTTGTAGACGGAAAGTCGCCCCAGGATCTCCGGCGCGGCCATGAACTGGGCATCGCCTTCCAGGACTCGGCGCTGCTGCCGTGGCGGAGCGTGTACACGAATATCCGGTTGCCGCTGGAGGTCGCCGGGCGTGCAGCGGATGACGCTTATATCCGCGAGCTGATCAATCTGGTGGGCCTGGAGGGATTCGAAAAGGCCCGGCCCGCGCAGCTCTCCGGCGGCATGCGGCAACGCGTTTCGATTGCGCGGGCGCTGGTTCTGAAACCGTCGGTACTGCTGCTGGATGAGCCCTTCGGAGCCCTGGACGATATGACCCGCCAGCGCCTGAACCTTGAACTGCTGCGGATCTGGACCGAGAAACCCGCCACGACGCTGATGGTCACCCACGGAATTTCCGAGGCCATCTTCCTCTCGGACACGGTGGCGGTGATGAGCCCGCGTCCCGGCCGCGTGAAGGAGGTCATCACCGTGGACCTCCCGCGGCCGCGCACCCCGCAAATGATGCGGACCCCCGAATTCCACGCCCTGCACGACCACGCCTCCGAGCTGCTTTTCGGCGGGCCGTCCTCCGCGGAGGCATCATGACCCGCGTGCCGCCGTGGGCCGTGGGGGTCACCGGCGCGGCTGCCGTACTGGCCCTCTGGTGGGTAGGTGCGGCCACCTTCCTCAGTGGCATCGGCGCCGCAGGCGACGGCGGCCCCGGAGCCATCCCGACCCCGTGGGAGGTGCTCGCCCAGGTGGGGGCCGACGGATGGGGTTTCTACTGGCGCAATGCCGCCGTGACCCTGGCCGAAGCCGGCGCCGGTTATCTGTGGGGCAACGCCCTGGCCCTGCTGCTGGCGTTCCTGGTGCTGTTGGTCCCGCGGCTCGAGCAGCTCGCCACGCAGCTGGCCGTCGTCAGCTACTGCCTGCCGGTGGTCGCCGTCGGCCCCGTGATCTTTATTGTCCTGGGCCCGCCGCGGTCCGGAGAGTCCTCGGGAACGGCGGTGGCACTGGCTGCACTGTCGGTGTTTTTCACCACGATGGTCAGCGCCCTGGCCGGGTTGAAAGCGGCGGACCGTGCCTGCCTGGACATCGTCACGGTGTTCGGCGGCCGCCGGATCCATCAGTTGCTCAAGGTCCGCATCATTGCTGCCCTGCCGTCGGTCCTGGCTGCGTTGAAAATTGCCGCACCGGCCGCGTTGCTTGGTGCCATCCTCGGTGAGTACGTGGGCGGAGTGGACCGTGGACTGGGGCCCGCGATGGTCAACGCGCAGCAGACCCTGGAAGTGGCACGGGTATGGGGTGTGGCGGGTGCCTGTGCCGCCCTGGCCGGTTCCGCCTACGCGGTGCTGGGGCTCCTGTCCCGATTTGCTGTTCCGTGGGCCTCCGGCGCGCCGGGTGTCCGGGTGGGCGGCCTGTGATGGGCGCGCTGGTCCGGTCCGTCGGCCGGATGCTGCTGGGCCTGGCGGTGTCACTGGCCGTGGTTGGTGCGCTCTGGATCGGGCTGCTGAAGGTTTTCGACGTGTCCGCCTACATCGGCAAGGGACCGTGGGAGGTCTGGACATTCCTGGTCCTGGACCCGGAGGCCGCAGAGAACCGCGCGCTGGTCGGCGGGCAGCTGGGACAGACACTGCTCGACGCCGGCATGGGGTTCGCCGCCGGAATGCTGGCCGCGCTCGCCGCGGCCTGTGTCTTCACCCTGTTCCGCGGGGTGGAGCACGCTCTGATGCCGCTGGCCATGCTCCTGCGCTCGGTGCCGCTGGTGGCACTCGCCCCGATGATCATCCTGGTCTTCGGCCGGCAGGAAGCTGCGGTGGCCGCGATGGGCGGCATTGTGGTGCTGTTCCCCGCGCTCGTCACCATCGTGTTCGGCCTGCGCTCCGCCTCACCGGCCATGCTCGAAGTGGTGCAGGTGTACGGGGGCAGCCGGTTCGATGCCTTCCGGAAGGTGGCGGTGCCGACAGCAGTGCCCGCCCTGTTCACCGCGCTGCGGGTCTCCATTCCCGGGGCACTGACCGGGGCGTTGCTCGCGGAGTGGCTCGCCACGGGGCAGGGAATCGGCTACGGGATAGTCTCCGCGGTGTCCCGGGCGCGGTATGACCAGGTGTGGGCCGCCGTCGTCGCCGTGACCTTGGCCTCGATCCTGCTGTACGCGGTGGTTGCCGCAGTGGAGGCGGCCCTGAAGCAGCGCGCAGGGACGTAGCCTGCCACCCGCCGTCCCGGCTCCGGGGGAGGGCAAAGCCGAGGAAACGGTTGAGTGCCGGGCGGCGCGGCGCAAGACTGTTGGCGTCGGGTGTATCCGCCCGCGTGCGCCGAGCCGGCAGGCCGGCGGACTTTGAAAAGACAGGACGGACACCATGGAGCTTGTTCCGAACAATTCCCTCAAGTGCGCCACCCCGGAGGAAGGCCGGCAGCTGGCCATTCAACTGGCGCTGCAGACCGCCTTTGCCATCCAGCCGGACGGGCAGGCGGAGCACATCATCCGGGATGCCTATGCCAACAACCCGGACGGCATCATTGCGGCCTCACACGTGGTTGCCACAGAGTTCGCGACCGTTGCGGCCGCGAACAACTACTGGCGCTAGTCCTCCGGCCCGCCTGCCCCGACCGCCTAGGCGTACAGCCGGCTGAGGAACCGCGCAATGACTGCCGGGCGCTCCTGGCCCTCGATTTCGATGGTGAGGTCCGCGACCACGTGCAGGCCGTTGCCCTTGACCTCCTGGACCTCGGCGATCGCGGCGGTCATCCGGATCCGGGAACCGACCTTCACCGGCGAGGTGAAGCGGACCTTGTCCAGGCCGTAGTTGACCTTTGTCTTGACGCCCGTCACGTCGAACAGCTCGCCCCACATCGGGATCAGCAGTGACAGCGTCAGGAAGCCGTGGGCTATCGGGGCGCCGAAGGGGCCGTCCTTGGCCCGCTCCGGATCCACGTGGATCCACTGGTGGTCGTCGGTGGCATCGGCAAACAGGTCCACCTGCCCCTGGGTAATCTCGCGGTACGCCGAGGTGCCGAGGTTCTTGCCGATGAGGTCCTTGACCTCTTCGAACGCTACGACGGTCTGGGCGGAGACGGGTGCTTCAGTCATGGAAAACTCCTAGGTTGCTGGACGGATACGGCGGAGCGTGTCAGGCGAAGGCGCTCTTGCCGGTGACTGCGCGGCCTACGACCAGCGCATTGATTTCGTGGGTTCCTTCGTAGGAATAGACGGCCTCGGCGTCGGCGTGGAAACGGGCGACGTCGGTGGCCAGGGTGATCCCGTTGCCGCCGACCACTTCGCGGGCCAGGGCAACGGTTTCACGCATGTGCAGGCTGATCCACATCTTCGCCAGGGCGGAATCCTCATCCCGGAAAATCCCTTCCTGCTGGCGCTCCGCGAGGCCTGCCACCAGATTCAGGGACGCGGTGACGTTGCCCAGCATGCGGGCAAGTTTTTCCTGGACCAGCTGGAAGCTGCCCAGCGACCGGCCGAACTGTTCGCGGCTGCGCACGTACCGCAGGGCAGCTTCGTATGCTCCGGCCTGGATGCCGGTGGCAATCCAGGCCACGTCGGACCGCATGGCCCGCAGCATCGCCGCGACGTCCTTAAAGGAGTTCACATTGCCGAGCCGCCGGGATTCAGGAACACGGACGCCGTCGAGGTAAATATCGGCATTTTGCATCATCCGCAGAGACGTTTTGCCGCGGATCTTTTCGAGCCGCACCCCGGCTGCTTCGCGGTCCACGAGGAACCCCTTGACCTGTCCGTCGGCGCTGTCCCGGGCGAAGACGGCCAGGTAATCGGCGGTGAACGCCCCGCCGATCCACCGCTTGGCGCCGTCCAGGATCCACTCTTCGCCGTCGCGGCGTGCCGACGTCGCCAACCCGCCGGCAATGTCCGAACCGTGCTCGGGCTCGGTCAGGCAGAACACGCCGGTCATCTCAAAGGAGGTGATCAACGGATCCCACTGGGCGAACTGCTCCGGCGTTCCGCCTACCCGGCACGCGGTGCGGAACAGCCCGGCCTGCGCGGTGTAGTAGGTGGCAAGCGAGGCGTCGGTGCGGGCCAGTTCGAAGATCCGGAAGCCGTGGTAGAGCGCGCGGGGTTCGGCGCCGTCCGCGGTGAGTTCCTCCGGCACCATCAGGTTCAGCTCCCGCAGCGGGCCGTCCAATTGGTACGGGAACTCCCCGGCCTCCCAGTATTCCGCCAGCAGCGGCCGGGCTGAGTCCTCGAGTACCCGGCGCAGGCGCCGCAGCGGAGCCTTCTCCGCCTCGGTCAGCCGCCCCTCGACGTTGAACGGATCGCAGTCCGGGTACAGGCGCGGCTCGGTCAGCAGCCCGGTCATGCGCTTTCCCCTGCGCTGGCGGCGCCGGCGGCAGCACCGGCAGCGGTATCCAGCCCGAGCAGGCGCACCGCGTTGTCCTTCAGGATCTTCGGGCGTACCTCATCCTTGAAACTCTGCTGCTCAAAGGCACCCAGCCACTTCTGCGGGGAGATCAGCGGATAGTCGGTGCCGAACAGGACCTTGTCGGCCAGCATCGAGTTGGAAGCCCGGACCAGGGACTCCGGGAAGTACTTCGGCGACCAGCCGGACAGATCGATCCAGACGTTGGCCTTGTGGGTGGCAATGGAGTTGGCCTCGTCCTGCCACGGCACGGAGGGGTGGGCCATGATGACCTGCAGCTCCGGGAAATCCGCGGCGACGGCGTCGAGCAGCATCGGGTTCGAATACGCAAGCTTGATGCCGTAGCCCCCGGGCAGCCCGGCACCCATGCCGTTCTGCCCGGTGTGGAACAGGGCCGGGACGCCTAGGGCGGAGATGGCCTCGTAGATCGGATAGAACTGCTGGTCCGAAGGATCGAAGCCCTGCAGCGAAGGGTGGAACTTGAAGCCCTTGACCCCGTAGTCCTCCACCAGCATCCGCGCCCGGTCCACGGCGCGGCTGCCCTGCAGCGGATCCACTGAACCGAAGGGGATCAGTACGTCGTTGTTGCGCGCCGCGCCCTCGGCAATCTCCTCGATGGAGTTCGGTTCATGGCCCAGCGCGGTGGTGGCGTCCACGGTGAAAACGACGGCGGCCATCCGCCATTCGCGGTACCGCTCGGCGATGGTGTCCAGGGAGGGGCTGCGGTCCTCGGACTTGAAGTACTTGGCCGACGCCTCGGTGAGGGCTGCCGGCAGCGACGCGTGGCCGTGGTCGGAGCACTCGATGTGCACGTGCATGTCGATGGCGTCCAGGGACGCGAGGTCCAAGCCGTATTCGTAGCGCATTTCCGTCTCCGTCCCTACTGCGCCTGCGGTTCGGGCTGCAGTTCCTCAGGCAGCGGAGGCATCTTTTCGCCGACCGGCTGCAGGTTCCCCTCCAGGAGCACCGGGAACTGCTCGCGCAGGGCCTCAAACGTCCAACCGCCCTCACGGTATTCGGTGACCACGGGTACGGGGTGGGAGAAGATCTGCAGCCGGTCGCCGCCGGCACCGATGACCTGCCCGGTGATTCCCGCCGCGTCGTCGGAGGCCAGGTACGCAACCAGCCCGGCGACGTCGGCGGAGGTGCCGAAACCCAGGTCCTTGCGGAAGAAGTCCGGCATCGGTTCGCCGCGGCGGTCCGCCTCGACGGCGGCGCGGAAGTAGGGGACAGTTTCGGTCATGGCGGTGGCGGCCACGGGAATGACGGCGTTGGCGGTGACGCCGGCCTTGCGCATTTCCAGCGCCCAGGTGCGGACCATGCCGACAATGCCGGCCTTGGCGGCGGCGTAGTTGGTCTGCCCGAAGTTGCCGTACTGGCCGGTGGGGGAGCCGATGGTGATGATCCGGCCGGCCACGTTGTTTTCCTTGAAATACCGGTAGGCCTCGCGGGCGCAGGTGAACGTGCCGCGCAGATGCACCTGGATCACGAGGTCAAAATCCTCGTCAGTCATCTTCAGCAGCGACTTGTCCCGCAGCACACCCGCGTTGGTGACCAGGATGTCCAGGCGACCGAAGGCGGACACGGCGCCTTCCACCAGGGCGGTGGCGGCCTCAGTAGTGCCTACCGGGGCGACGACGGCGACGGCCCGGCCTCCGGCGGAAGTAATCATTTCGACGGCGCGGTCTGCCGTTTCCTGGACCACGTCATTGATAACGACGGCGGCGCCCTGGCGGGCGAGTTCGGCGGCGTAGGCCAGCCCGAGGCCCTGGCCGGAGCCGGTGACAACGGCGACCTTTCCGGCGAGTGCACCAGTGGATTCAGTGGTCATGCGAAGCTCCTTTGCTCAGGCCGGCCGCATGTGACTGCGGCCACGTTGCGGCGGTGTTCCCATTCCACGGCATATCATTGAAAAAGTCAACAGTTAATATCCTCACTTATTGGGAGAAGCGACTATCTCCTAGGATGGGGTTCTGACCGTGCCCCTGCCGAAGGATCAAACACTCCATGAGCACCTTCCCTGACGGCGTTGCCGCCCGCTTCGCCGCTACCGATCTCGGTGCCGAACCCGTCTTCCTGATGGCCCGCGCCGCGTCCATGGGCTCGGCCGAGGCCAACCGCCGGCTGGCCGACCTCGGCCTGAAGGTGCGCCACTACTCCGTGCTGTCCCTGGCCTGCAGCGGAGCGGCGCCAACACAGCGGGAGCTGAGCCAGTTCCTGGTGCTGGATCCCAGCCAGATCGTGGCCATCATCGACGAGCTGGAGAGCCGCGGCGCCGTCGAACGCCAGACCGACCCCCGGGACCGCCGCTCAAAGGTCATTGCGCCCACCAAGGACGGGGACGAGCTGTATGCACGGGCCAGGGAGGCAGTGGTCGGAGCCACAGCGGCCTCCATGGCGCAGCTCTCCGCCGCCGAACAGGACGAACTCCGCCGGCTGCTGCAGCAGGTTGCTTTCTAGCTGCCGCGGGCTGGGCCGGGGAGTGTCATCCCGCTTCCGGGACAGACCCCTGAAGCGGGGGGTGGACGCCGTAGTGCCGCGTCCTCTAGCAGCGGAGGACGCGGCACTGTTTTGAGGCGGGGTCAGTGCTCGTGCGTCTCCAGGTCATAGTCCTTGGATTCGCGGGTCAGCAGGATGAAGATGGCACTGATCAGTGCCATTCCGGCCAGGTACCAGACCACGGGCCCGGTGTCCCGGCCGCTGGAGGCATAGATCGAGGACAGGATGCCGGGTGTGAAGCCGGCACCGAGCAGGGTGGCGAACTGGTAGCCCAGGGACGCACCGGTGTACCGGGCGGTGGTGCCAAACTGTTCGGAGATGAACGCGGCCAGCGGTCCGTAAATGGCGGCATGGAAGAGCAAGCCGAGCATAAAGACGGCGAAGATCAGCCAGACGTTGCCCGTCGACAGCCAGGAGAACATCGGGAAGATCATGGCGATGAACAGCACCAGGCCGGCGACCATGACCGGACGGCGGCCCAGCCGGTCGGAGAGCCGGCCCATACCCACCACAAACGCGACGCTGAGGATGGAAGCGGCAGCGAAGACGTAGAGGACCGACTGGCGCTCGGCTCCGTGTTCGACGGCGTAGCTCACGGCGAAGGTGGCCAGGAATACCTGCAGGGCAAAGCCCGAGGCTCCGCCGAGCATGGTGAAGATCAACGCACGTGGCCGGCGCAGCACCTGCAGGATCGGCAGCTTGGGCTTGGCGTAGCCCTGATCGGCTGCTTCCTTCTCCACGGCTGCCTTGAAAATGGGGCTTTCGGAAACGCGGGAACGTACAAAGAGTCCCACCACAAGGAGCAGCGCCGAGAGCAGGAACGGAACCCGCCAGCCCCAGGACAGGAACTGGTCCTCCGGCATGGAGGCGAAGAGGCCCAGGATGAACGTGCCGAGGGCCGCACCGGTGGGGGCTCCGGCATTGGTGAAGGAGGCGGCGAATCCGCGTTTCCCCTTCGCTGAGTGCTCCAGTGCCATGAGGGCGGCTCCGCCCCATTCGCCGCCTACGGCAATGCCCTGGCAGACGCGCAGCAGGATCAGGATCACGGCGCCCCAGGAACCAATGGTGTTGGCGCTGGGGATCAGGCCGATCAGGGTGGAGGCGATGCCCATGATGAGCATCGACAGAATAAGCATCTTCTTGCGGCCCAGCCGGTCACCGAAGTGCCCGAACACGGCACCGCCCAGCGGCCGGGCAAGATAGCCGGCGGCGAAGGTGCCGTAGGAGGCGATGGTGCCGGCCAGCGGATCCAGGTTGGTGAAGAAGACATGCGGGAACACCAGTGCCGAGGCGGAGGCGTAAAGCAGGAAGTCGTAGAACTCGATGGTCGAGCCGAGGTAGCTGGAGAGAATGACCCGGCGGGCCTCGTTCTTTCCGGTGCGCAGCGCCGGGGCGGCCGGAGCGTCAGGAGCGGATGACATGGTTTCCTTCGAGGGGGAGTGATGGATAGCGGGGTTGCGGGCCGGTGCCCTGCTCAGGCACCGGCACGCAGGACGTGCTTTTGGATCTTGCCGGTCGCGGTGCGGGGAAGCTCGGTAACGACGTTGATCCGGCGCGGCAGCTTGTAGGTGGCCAGCCGCTGGCTCAGCTGGGCGCGGAGGTCCTCGCTGGTGCGGGAGTCGCCGTCGGCCAGGACAATGAAGGCCAATCCGGTTTCGCCCCACTTCGAGTCGGGGATGCCGATGACCGCTGCATCCCGGACGCCGGGGATGTTCAGCAGCGCGTTTTCCACCTCGGCGGGATAAACGTTCTCGCCGCCGGAAATGTACATGTCCTTGATCCGGTCCTTGATGTACATGTATCCGTCTTCGTCCACGACGGCGATGTCACCGGAGTGATACCAACCGTCAGCAAGTGCCTTGGCGGTTTCTTCCGGCTTGTTCCAGTAACCGGACATCACGTTGGGGCCCCGGACGATCACTTCTCCGGGCGCACCCGGCGGCACGGGCTTGCCGTCGAAATCCACCACCTGATGCTCCGTGAAGAAATGCGAACGGCCCGCTGAGCCGGCTTTCGTAACGCCGTCACGTGCCTCGAGCATGCACACCCCGGGAGCGGTCTCCGTCATGCCGAAGCCCTGCATGATGGCCGCCCCCTTGCCCGCCCAGGTGCGGATCATCCGTTCGGGAACCGGTGATCCTCCCACCATGAATCCACGGACCGAGGACAAATCCGCATCGGCAAACCCGGGGTGCTCGCTGAGTGCATCGAGCATGGCCGGAACCATGAAGGAGGAGGTGACTCGGGAAGCGGCGATTTCGCGCAGTACGGCGTCCGGCTTGAAGGAGCGGTGGATGATGATCCGGCCGCCCAGGGTGAAGGCGGGCAGGGTCATCATGTTCAACCCGGCAATATGGAACAGCGGCGCCACGGCCAGGTGCACCTCGTCCTGCCGCAGATCGACGCCGATCAGCGCGTTCACGTACTGGTAGAACAGATTCTGGTGCGAAAGCATCGCGCCCTTCGGCCGGCCGGTGGTGCCGGAGGTGTACATAATCAGGGCGAGATCCTCCATCTCGACGCCGTCCGGCACCGGATCCTCGCTGCCGGCGGAGAGGAAGTCTTCGAACCCGGTTCCCGGCCCGCCGCCGTCCACGCTCAGCCACCGCTCGACGTCGAGCTCCGCGGCGAGCTGTTCATTGTTCTCCCGCTGCTCATCGGTGTAGACCACGGCCCTGGCGCCGCAGTCGCGCAGGATGTAGTCCACCTCGGCCTGCCGCAGGCGCGGATTGACCAGGACGCAGGCGGCGCCGATCAGGCCGGCGGCAAAGAAGGTTTCCAACAGGGCCGGATGGTTGAAGCCGACGTAGGCCACGCGGTCTCCGCGGCGGATCCCGGCGTTGAGCAGGGCATTGGCCAGCTGGCGTACGCGGCGGTCCACGTCCGCGTAGCTCCACTCGCGACCCTCGAACACGATCGCCGGATCATGCGGGCGTACCTTTGCCCGCCGTGCCGGCCAGGAACCAATTCCCAGATTCACCATGACTCCTTTGTCGTGAGCTAGTTCACATCAAAAACCATTGGAACAGCAATCTATTGATAAAGTCAATGATTGTTGAGGTGGACGACGGCGAAGGTGTTGGGCGCCCGGCGCGGTCGAAGATGACCGAGGCCTGACTGGAATGCTGGCGAGGGGCCGGATATCAACGGGCTGAATCCCGCCGCCGGCATCGCCCTGACGTGCGCGTGCCGCTGGCCCTCAGCTGCTTTTGAGAATTCTCAAAGCAACAAGTTCGAGGATGGTAACCGTCAGCAAACCACTTATTCGGAGGTGAAACAGCACCATGGGTATAGGCAGCGGAGCTCGGAAAGTCATCGTCTGGGGCGGCGGCGCCCTTGCCGGTGTGGGCCTGCTGGTTGCCAGTTTTTTGGCGGGTACCGCTGTAGCGGAGAACCCGGAGTTTGAGCAGGCCGGCTCCACCGCCCAGGAACAGGACGCCGGGGACAACGAGAGCCGGGACTTCTTCGACGAGCAGGACACCCAGGACAAGCAGGACGAGCAGGACGAGCACGACACCCGGGACGAGCAGGACGAGCAGGACACCCGGGACGAGCAGGGCGAGCAGGACACCCGGGACGAGGAACGCCGGGATGCCGACGGAGAGGCGGAACAGGGTCCGGACGGCCAAGGTCCCGAGCAGAAGGACCCGGACGCCGAGGAGGGTGAAGGCCGGTACGATGACGACGGCCGCCACCACGGCCGGCACCATGACGACGGCCACCACGACGGCGGACCGGATGAGGACCGGGAGAACCAAAGCGAGGACGGATCGGCCCCGGCGTAGTTTCCGCAGTCAAAGGGCCGGGTGCAGCGGCACCCGGCCCTTTCTGTGTCGAGCGACCGGTTCGCTCGTGTTCTTGAAGTTCATCGCGCGGATTTCGGTATCCTGCCGCGCCCTGAAGTGGAACCATGGCAAAAAGGGCCGGCGGACAAATCGATCAGGAATCAAGAAGCGCCTTCCGCCCGCCCGCCGGTAGCGTGAGGGAACACCGGACAGGACAGCAGCAGGGAAAGTGCGATGAGTGTCGTATCAGCAGCCGTGGACAAGGACGGAGGATCCGGCCGGGCATTGGAGAACTCCCGCCGGCTCGCCGACCTGGCCCGACTGCGTCGGGTGCGGGACCGGATCGACCGAGAGTATGCCAAGCCACTGGATGTCGAAGCGCTGGCACGCGGGGTATTTATGTCGGCCGGACACCTCAGCCGCCAGTTCCGCCTGGCCTACGGGGAATCGCCGTATTCGTATCTCATGACCCGGCGCATTGAACGGGCCATGACGCTGCTGCGCTGCAGCACCCGGAGCGTCACCGACGTGTGCTTCGCCGTGGGGTGCTCCTCGCCGGGTACCTTCAGCACACGCTTTACCGAGCTGGTGGGGGTCCCGCCGGGAACCTATCGGCGGCTGGCTGCAGAGCAGGAGCCGGACCTGCCGGGGTGCGTGAGGCGCACCGTGCAAAGACCGATCAGGAAAGGGCGGTTTTCGCCGTCCCAGAGAGGGTGAGCCCGATGGACATCTCCATCAATGCGGTATTTCTTCCCCAGACCGATCCCGATGCTTCGCTGGCGTTCTACCGCGACGTGCTGGGCTTCGAGGTCCGCAACGATGTCGGCTACGGCGACATGCGGTGGATCACGGTGGGGCCGCCGGACCAGCCGGGAACTTCCATTGTGCTGGAGCCGCCCGCAGCGGACCCCGGCATCACTGACGCCGAGCGCAGGACCATCGAGGAAATGATGGCCAAGGGCACCTATGCCGGGATGATGCTGGCAACTGCCGATCTGGACGCGGCATTCGAGCGCGCCGTCGCCGGCGGAGCGGAGGTGGTCCAGGAGCCCATGGAGCAGGACTGGGGAGCGAGGGACTGCGCGCTGCGGGACCCGGCGGGCAATCAGCTGCGGATCCAGGAACTGCGGTAGCCTCCCGGCCCTACTCCCGGCGCGGCTCGGGCACCAGGTCCAGGAGGTGGGTTTCCACGTAGTCCAGGGCCAGGCGCACCGCACCGGTGGGCACCAGCATGGTGCCCAGGTTCGAAACGGCGACCCGGGGCGGTTTCACCACGTACCCGTTCAGCTCACGCGTCATGGCGGGCAGCAGGGCAGTGGCCGACGCCGCCACCGCGCCGCCGATCACGATCAGCCGAGGATCGAAGAACGAGGACACCAGTGCCAGTACCCGGGCCATCCGGCGGGCAATCCGGTCCAGGATTTCTTCGGCCACCGGGTCTCCGGCCTCGGCCGCTTCGAATACCAGACGGGCCGAGGCGCGGTTGGTATCCGGTCCCACGAGTTCGCGGATGCGGCCGTTGTGCCCTTCCTTCAGTGCGGCACTGCCCCAAAGGCGGGCAAGCTTGGCAATGCCGTCCTCGTTGCCTACGCCTTCCACCAGGTCCAGCGCACCCATGGCGCCGGTGCCGCCGGTCGCACCGTGCAGCAGGCGGCCGGACTCGATGATGCCGCTGCCGAGGCGCTCGCCGGCCAGGATCACCGCCAGGTCGTTTTCGCCCGCGCCCACCCCGCGCCAGCGTTCGGCGAGGGCTGCCAGCTTGGCATCGTTTTCCACGAGCAGCGGCCAGCCGCGGGAATCGCTGAAGATGGCGCTCAGTCCGAGATCGAACATCGGCGCCACCTCCTGCCCCGGGGCGACGTCGCCGGCGCCGGTGACCTGCGCGGCGATGCCCATCCCCGCGCACAGCACGGCCGACGGGGAAATCCCTGCGTCCTGCAGGGCGGCATCGACGGCCTCGGTGACCACGCGCCGTCGTTGTTCCGGTTCGCCGCCGTGACGCGGGAACCGTGCCTCCGATTCGCCGACGACGGCGCCCGCGAGGTCGGCGACCAGCACCCGGACGGTGGCGATGCCGACGTCGAGCCCCAGGACATAGCCGGCACTTTCGTTGAATTCGAACCGGCGGGCGGGCCGGCCTTTTTGCCGGTCGATGCGCGGGGACTCCGTTTCCCGGGCCCAGCCCCGGGCAATCAGGTCATCACACACGGCAATGACGGTGGCGCGGGTCAGGCCGGTGGCGTTGATCAGGTCGGTGCCCGTGACGGAGGGGGCAGCACGGAGCACCTCCAGCACCGCGCGCAGGTTGGTGCGGCGCAGTAGCTGCGGAGTGTTTGCTGAGGCGTCCATGGAAGTGCCCTTTGACGTGTGGCGGTAATAACAGCATAATTATAGGAGACAATAAATTTAGTTCCTAAATTTAGTTTCAGCATCAAGGAGGCACCAGTGACGGTACGCGTCGGAATCAACGGTTTTGGTCGGATTGGCCGCAATTACCTGCGGGCAGCCCTGCAGCACGGCGAAGGGTTCGAGGTTGTCGCAGTCAACGACCTCGGCGACCCCGCGCAGCTGGCCCACCTGCTCAAGTACGACTCGGTAGCCGGACGCCTGGCCGAGAAGGTCACCGTCGAAGACGGAAACCTCGTGGTCGGCGGCCACACCATCAAGGTCTTCGCTGAGCGCGATCCCAGCAACCTGCCCTGGGCCGACCTCAACGTGGACATCGTCATCGAATCCACCGGCTTCTTCACCAACGCCGAGGATGCACGCAAGCACATCTCCGCCGGCGCCAAGAAGGTCCTGGTTTCCGCACCGGCCAAGGGTGACGCGTTCACCGTGGTCATGGGCGTGAACGACGGCGACTACGACGCCGAGAAGCACGACGTCATCTCGAACGCTTCCTGCACCACCAACTGCCTGGGCCCGCTGGCCAAGGTCCTGAACGACGCCTTCGGCATCGAAAAGGGCCTCATGACCACCGTGCACGCCTACACGGCAGACCAGAACCTGCAGGACGGCCCGCACAAGGACCTGCGCCGCGCCCGCGCCGCAGCCCTGAACATGGTTCCCACCTCCACCGGTGCCGCCAAGGCCATCGGCCTGGTCCTGCCGGAACTGAAGGGCAAGCTGGACGGTTTCGCCATCCGCGTTCCCGTCCCCACCGGTTCCGTCACCGACCTGACCGTCACGCTGGAAAAGGAAGCCACGGTCGAGGAGATCAACGCCGCCTACGCCAAGGCTGCACAGGATCCGCGCTGGGCCGGCATCCTCACCTACACCGAGGATGAGATCGTTTCCTCGGACATCGTGGGCGATCCGTCCTCCTGCATCTTCGACTCCGGCCTGACCCGCGTCATGGGCAACCAGGTCAAGATCGTCGGCTGGTACGACAACGAGTGGGGCTACTCCAACCGTCTGGTCGACCTGACCGGACTGGTTGCTTCCAAGCTCTAACAAGCAACAACGCACGACGGCGCCGCGCCGGACTCCCTGCGAGTCCGGGCGGCGCCGTCGTCGTTTAATGTGCAGGTCGCTGAAACAGGGGAAAGACGAAAAGAAAATCGGGGGAACCGTGAACCATTTGCGGTGAGCGGGCATTACAGGGTGTGAACACAGACAAAGAGATTGTGGAGCGGTCGCGGAGCGCCCCCGCCACATTCGGGGAACTCTATGACCGGCACGCGCCGGACATCTACCGGTACGCGGCCCGCCGTGCCGGTGACTTTGCTGCCGAAGACGTGATGGCGGAAACCTTCCTGGTCGCCTTCGAAGGGCGGGCAGGCTTTGACGGGCCGGCCGAAGCCGTGCGGCCCTGGCTCTTCGGCATCGCCACCAATTTGCTGCGCCGGCACCATCGCGCCGAAGCGCGCATGCTGCGTGCCCTGGCCCGAAACGGCGGCCGCGGACACTCCGCGGACGGGCTCGATGCGGTGGACGCGAAAGTGGATGCCGACGGCGACCGGTCCCGGATCGGTGCGGCCCTGCATGCGCTGGCACCGATCGAGCGGGAAGCCATCCTCCTCTACGCGTGGGCGGACCTGACCTACGACGGAATCGCCACCGCCACCGGCGTGCCTATCGGCACCGTCCGCTCCCGCATCAACCGTGCCCGGCGCAAGCTCCGGGCCGACCTCGGCTTTGCCCTTTTCGACGATATGGACAGTGATCATGGACGAACTGCACCTGCTCCGCACAACGCGTAACAGCACCGGAACGGTACTCCCGGCCGTCCTGGCCGCCGGGCGGGAGAAACTGATGCAAAAGGCCGCGGAAGAGGAATCCTCCCGTCGCGCGGCGGGCCCGGTGCACGCCCGGCGGCCCTGGCGCCGCACTCTGTTGGCCTCCGCCGCGGCTGCGGCGCTCGTTGCAACGCTCGTGGCGGTGGACGTCGTCGGAGCCAATGAACGCCCGGGTGCGACGGCGGAGGCGGCCTTGGTCCTCAACGCTGCGGCGACAGCCGCGATCAACACGTCTGATCCCGTAGTCCAGCCAGGCCAGTACCTGAAGATCAAAACCACCGGCGTGATAATGATGTTCGAGCGCGGGCCCGCAAATGACGCCACCCACCGGTGGCTAGCCAGTATGGACCGGCAGATGTATGTGCCGGCCGATAGGACCGGGGAATGGGTCTGGGCCTCGGAGCCCAGCGCACCGGTGCAATTCTTCGGCGAAGGTTCGCGGCAGGCGTCCGAGAGGATGGCGGCGGAAAGGCGGGCCTTCGGAATGCCGATGGAAGGCGAAGTGCTGCGTGCACCCGGCGGGCAATGGGGCGGCTCCGACTGGTATGTCCTCAACGATATGTCGCTGAACGAGGTGATTAAAAGCGCCCCCCGCGACCCGGACGAATTGTTGAAGATGATCTATGCACAAACAGAGGGCAACCACTGGAACACGGAGGCCGAAGCCTTCATGGCCTTCGCGAATATCCTGCGTACGGGAGCCGTTCCTGCGGACCTGCGTGCTGTGATCTACCAAGCCATTGCGCTGATTCCGGGAGTGTCCCTGGTGGACCGCGAGGCCACGTTGGATGGGCGGACCGGAGTCTCCCTGGGAATGAAAAGCAGCAATTACCGGGCCAGGATGGAAATCATCATCGACCCGGCGTCCGGCCACGTGATCGGCGAGCGGGAGGTGCAGCTCAGGGAGGACAAAGGGGTCCCGGCGGGCACCGTGACTGCTTGGACGGCAATCACCGCCTCCGTGGTGGATTCGGCGCCCTAGTTTGCCGGAACCCCTTGCTGGACCTCTCGATTGTCGATAAGTATTGATTGTCCTTCAATCGAAGTGGTCCGGTAGGGAGAGCCTGATGGGAAAATCAACCATCCTGGCATTGCGGATAGTGCTGGTGCTGGTGTTCCTCGGCACCCTGTTTGTGCAGGCCGTGCTGGTGCCGCTGTTCGGCATGGACCTGGCCGAGGCGGGCGCCGAAGCCGTCCGTGTGCCGGTCCTGGCGATTGTGGTGCTGGGGGTCCTCGCCTTCCAGGTCTGCCTGGTCTGCGTCTGGCGCCTGCTGACCATGGTCCGGCGGGGAACCGTGTTTTCCTCTGCGGCTTTCCGTTACGTGGATGTGGTGATTGGCGCGCTCTCGGTGGCAGCCCTGCTGCTCTTTGCACTGGGGGCCGTGCTGGCACCGGGGGAAGGGGTGGCTCCCGGCATTGTCCTGCTGATTGGCGGCATGGGGGTGACCGTTGCGGCCGGTGCCCTGCTGGTGCTGGTGATGCGGGCGCTGCTGGCCTCCGCCGTCGACACCGCGGCCGAGGCCAGCCACCTGCGCGCCGAACTCGGCGGGGTGATCTGATGCCGATCATTGTGGACATCGACGTGATGCTGGCGAAGCGCAAGATGCCGGTTGGGGTGCTGGCCGAGCGGATCGGCATCACCCCGGCGAACCTGGCCGTGCTGAAGAACGGCCGTGCCAAGGCGGTGCGGTTCACCACTCTGGCTGCCCTTTGCGAGGTACTGGACTGCCAGCCCGGGGACCTGCTGCGCTGGGAGGCCGGTGAAACGGACGGGGCCGACGACAGCGGCGGGCTCCTCGTCGCCGTGCCCCGCCAACCAGCAGACTAGGCCATCGATTCATCTGCCGCGTCCGTGAGGATCTGGCCTCCTTGCGGGTCTTCCCGTCCGGAAGCCGTGTCTTCTGCCAGTGCGGCTTTTAGCCGAGCGGCAGCGTGCTGTCCGGCACGGCGGCCGCTGAAAATGCAGTCTGCGAGTGATAGTCCGCTGACGTAACTGTTGGAACAGACGCCGACGGCATTGCGGCCAGCGGCATAGAGGCCAGGGATAAGCGTCCCGTCCTGCCGTTTCACCAGCCCGGACTCCCCGTCCACCACCAGTCCGCCCAGCGTGAGGCCCGGAATCGGATAGAACGGCGAGGCATCAACGGAAATGTCGTAGGCATAGAAGGGAGCCTTGCCTACGGGAACGGATAGTTCAGGAGCTTTATGGGCGGGATCGCCGGCGCCGCTGGCAATACCTTGGTTGTAGGCCTCTACGGTTTGCTGCAGACCCGAGGCATCAACACCGATTTTCATCGCCAGCTCCGCGAGGGTATCCGCTTTCTTGTGGCCCACGGTCAGAAGGAAGGCGACCTGTAGCTTTTGGAAAATCTGGGTCTGGGACCGGACCTGGCCGCGCGCTTTCTTCCAACTTACCGAGTCATAGACGGCCCAGCCCTTGCCGCCGAACTCCCGCATCAGCACGTTGCCGTGGGTGGCCCCGTAGAGATCCTCGTTCTTGATCCGGAGGCCGTTCAGCCCCACGGTAACTCCTTCTATGAAGGCGCTCGGCGGGGAGAGGAACCGCCAGGCCGTCACGTTGCCCATCTTGGCCGTGGCTCCGCCCGCATCCATGCCGAGCTGGATTCCCGACCCGTCATCCGCCGGTGTTCCCAGCGGGGAAATCCCGGTAAATTCCGGGGCGTAACGCTGGACCCATTCCTGGTTGTAGATGAAGCCTCCAGCAGCCAGAACCACTGCTGTCGCGCGGGCTTCCTTCTCTTCGGCGCCGTTTTCCCACAGGCTCTTGATCTTCGCCACCGGTCCCTTCACCAGACCGGGGGCCCAGTTGCCCAGCTTCCCCGTGAGCCGGGTCAGCCGTGCGTGTTCCGCCGCATTGGCATGGTCCTGCCCGAGTACGCGGTACCGCACCCCCACCACGCCGCCGTCCTCCACGATCAGGTCACTCACTTGGGCCAGTGGAACAAACACCACCCCCTTCCGCCGGGCGGCGGCAGCGAGGGCTGACCACAGCACCTTGCCTGAAGCCAGTCCCTTGGCAACGGCGCGGTGTCCACGCGGCGCGGGTTCGGCGGTGAGGTTGTACGGATAGGCCTTCTCGTTGCCGGAAAAATACAGGTAGTGCTGATCGGTGGGGTACGACGTCTTGTAGGACGGAACGCTGCTTCCGAAGACCACTCCCTGCTGCTCCAGCCAGGTGATTGTTCCCGGGCTCTGGGCGCAGAAGCGGCGAAGCGTTGAGTCGTCAACACTGTTTCCCGCCTCCTGCCGCAGGTAGTTGTAGAGATTCTCGACGGTGTCTTCGTACCCGGCCTCGCGTTGCTGCCGGGTGCCGCCACCTGCATAAACGACGCCTCCGGAAAGGGCGCTCGCTCCGCCGCCGTAAGACCGGTCCAACACCAACACCCGTGCTCCGTTGTCGGCTGCCTCAATGGCTGCTGCCGCACCTGCGTCTCCGTACCCCACTACGATCACATCGAACTGCTGCACTTCGGGCATAACGACCTCCTTGTCGGTACCTCAATTCCGGCAGAGTCTGCCATAACTCGCAGAACCGGACAAGGGCTACGGTTGAGCCATGAGTTCGAGCAGACGGGCACCGGGACGGCCCCCGCTTCTGGAAGACGTTGAATTGCGTGCACGGGCATTCGACGTCGTCGTCCGGCAGGGCTACGAAAACGTCACCGTTGGAGACATCGCGGCGGAGGTAGGAGTAAGCGTCCGTACCCTGCATCGATACTTTCCTGCCAAGGCGGACATTGTCTGGGGAGCCGTTGACTCTGCTTTTGAGGCGTTGAAGCAGGGGTTCGATCAAGCGGGAGAGGACCTTCCCCTCATCGACCTCATCATCGCCGCCGTCACGGCGGCGTTCGGCGAACCCGATGAACATTCCGTGCTCAGCCGCCAGCGCATGCGGCTGATCGTGACCATCCGCGAACTGCAGTCCAGCCAGTCGGAGATGTACCAGTTGTGGCACGGTCAACTGGTAGAGATCATCTCCAGGCGACTGGGTGAACCCGAGGACGGACTCCGACCGAGGGCGCTGGCCTCGGCCGTGCAGGCTGCGATCATGGAAGCCCTCGCGTTCTGGGCATTCCAGGATGATGCAGACACGCCTTCGGCGGTTGTCGCCAAGGCGCTGAGGGCGTTCGAGCTGTTGAATGCGGCGGCGGCGCGGGACTAGCGGTCAGCCGTGCCGGTGCTGCTCCAGCACCCGCCCCAGGATGCGCGCCCCCTCGCCGAACGCTCCGGGATTCGGCCCGGAGTAGTTCAGCCGCAGATAGGCACCGGCCTGCTCGGCCGGAAACCACTCGTTCCCCGGTGCCACCCGCACGCCGGCGCTTTCGCAGTCCCGGGTGAGGGCGGGGAGGTCCGTGTTGTCCGGCAGGCGCACCCACAGGTTGAGTCCGCCCTTGGGGACCGCCTCCACCTGGGCTAGCGGAGCGTGCTCCCGGAGCGCATCAATCAGCAGGTCCCGCCGTCCTGCCAGCTGGGGCCGCAGCTGGCGCAGATGCGTGCGCCAGGCGGGCTGGGTGACGACGTCGAGCGCCACCGCCTGCAGTATTCCGCTGACATATACGGAGGATGCCTGGAAATCCGCCAGCAGCCGTTCGCGTGCAGGGCCGCGGGCAATGATGGCCGCCACCCGCACCGCCGGGGAAATGCTCTTGGTGAGGGAGCGCAGGTACACCACGTGCCCGCCGTCATCGCGGGCGGCCAGGGGCGCGGGATCAGCGGCAATGCCGAAGTCATGTGCCCAGTCATCTTCGATCAAAAACGCCCCGTGCCGCCGTACGGTCTGCAGCACCTGGTCGGCCCGCTGCTGCGACCAATAGGCACCGGTGGGGTTGGCGAAAGCGGGCTGGGCGTAGAAAGCCCGCGCACCGGTCTGCGCGAAGGCGCGTGCCAGCTCCTCCGGGTCCGGTCCGTCACTGCCGCTGGGTACCGGGACCACCTGCACTCCGGCCTGCGCGGCGGCCAGGATGGCGCCCCAATAAGTGGGGGATTCCATCAGCAGCGGACGTCCGGACCCCACGAGGGCGCGGAAGGCGGCGCTGAGCCCGATCTGGCTGCCGGGGAGGATTACGACGTCGGAGGCTGCCGGAGGTGCCACCCCCGGCGGGGCATCCCTGCCCAGTTCGGCGGCAAACCAGGCACGCAGTTCGGGCAGCCCGGCGGCGGGGGAGCGGGAGAGGGCGGCGTCGGTGCGGGCGGCGCGGGCGAAAGCTGCCCGGACCAGGCGTCCGGGCAGCAGCTCCGGGTCCGGATAGCCGGAATGCAGCGCAATCACGTCATCCGCCACGGACCGCATGGCGGTGGAGAGGGTGGGCAGGCTGCGCGGAGCGCCGAGGGCGGCGGTCTGCCAGCCGTAGTCGTGGGCGCGGGCAACGGTGCGGGCGCGGACGAAAGTTCCTGCACCGGGCCGGCCTTCCACCAGGCCCAGGGATGCCAGGGTCCGCAGCGCTTTCTGCACCGTGACCGGGCTGGCTCCGTGCCGTGCCACGAGCTCCCGGGTGGACGGCAACTGTGCCCCGGGAGCCGCCGCCAGGATCCACGAGCGCAGGTCTGCCACGATCCGGTTCGCGCTGCTACTATCGGCCATGAAGCCACATAATAGCGCTACTCTCCGAGTGCCAACAGTGCTACCGCCCAGCCGCGAGGGCCTGTGGTGGGGCCTGCTCGGCGTCACCGCCTTCTCCTTTACCCTTCCCTTCACCCGACTCGCCGTGGCGGGCGGCATGGCGCCGCTTTTTGTCGGATCAGGCCGGGCGGTGGTCGCCGCCCTGCTCGCTGCCGCCGCGCTTGCACTGACCCGGCAGCGGCTGCCGCGGGGCACGCAATGGGCGCGCCTGGCCCTGGTGGGCGGCGGCGTGGTAGCCGGTTTCCCGCTGCTGACCTCCTTCGCGCTCGCCACCGCCCCGGCCAGCCACGGTGCCGTTGTCACCGCCCTCCTGCCCGCCGCCACCGCCGTGATGGCAGTCCTGCGCACGCATGAGCGTCCGCCCCGCCGGTTCTGGGTTATGGCCGCCGTCGGGGCAGCGGCCGCCGTTGGGTTCGCGGCCATCCAGGGCAGTGGGCTGGCCGGGCTGCACCCGTCGGACCTGCTGTTGTTCGCCGCGGTGATCGCCGGAGCGGTTGGCTACGCCGAGGGCGGCATCCTGACCCGGGAGCTGGGTGCCTGGCAGACCATTTCCTGGGCGCTGGTGCTCGCCTCGCCGGTGATGGCAGGCCTGACTGTGTTCAGCCTTGCCGGGAGGGCACCTGCCGGTGGCCCGGGGGAATGGGCTGCCTTCGCCTACCTGGGTGTGGTGAGTATGTTCCTGGGCTTCTTCGCCTGGTACCGCGGCCTGGGCATCGGCCCCATGGCCCAGGTCAGCCAGGTACAGCTGGCCCAGCCGGTGCTGACCATCTGCTGGGCAGCCCTGCTCCTGCATGAGCAGCTGACCTGGGCCACCGTCCTGGGCGGGCTGGCCGTCATCCTCTGCGCCCGCGTCGCCGTGCGGACCCGCGGACGGAAGGCGCCGCCGTCGTCCGCGTGACCGGCACGCACCGGAGCCGGGCTCAGGGCCAGGAATCCTCCTGATCGTGGCAGATCAGCATTTCGCGGACCTCGCAGCCGGCGGGCTGGCCCAGCACGAAGAGGATCGCGGCAGCCACGTTCTCCGGATCGTTCAGCCGTGAATCGTCCTGCGGGCGGTACTGCTCGGTGCGGTCCTCGAAAAACCGTGTTTTCATGCCGCCGGGAATCATGGTGGTCACACCCACCTGGCCGCGGGTCTCGGCGGCCAGGGCGCGGCTGAAGCCGATCACCCCGAACTTGGAGGCGCAGTACGCCGTCGCATCGGAGACGGCCTTGAGCCCCAGCGTGGAAGCCACGGTGATGACCCGGCCGTGGGAGGCGGCCAGATACGGCAGGGCGGCGCGGACCACGGAGACCGTGCCCAGCAGGTTCACGCCGATGACCTTTTCCCATTCCTCCGCCGCCACGTCTTCAAGCCGGCCGCAGCGGTCAATACCGGCGGCGGTGACCACGGCATCGAGTCCGCCCAGGATCTGCGCCGCCTCCCGGACGGCCGCTTCCACGCCGGCGCGGTCCGCCACGTCCACCTGCACGGCCTTGGCCTCCGTGACGGCGCTGATATCCCGGTC
This sequence comes from Arthrobacter sp. zg-Y844, assembly GCF_024385465.1. GTDB lineage: Bacteria > Actinomycetota > Actinomycetes > Actinomycetales > Micrococcaceae > Arthrobacter_B. Next base: position 1,090,754 of record NZ_JANFLS010000001.1, on the reverse strand, counting down.
CAGCACCACCACGGACCCGCCGGCGGCGGTCACGGCGGCACTGACGGCGGCGCCCAGCCCGGAGGCGCCGCCGGTGACCAGCACCCGGCCGGTAAACACCGCGGGAAGGGGGCGCGTTTGGAGGAGGGGGTCCGGAACCGGGAGAGGACCGGGCACAGGATCGGGCAGCGAAGCCGGCGCGGGGGCCGCGGGGAACAGGGTCATGGGAATTCCTTTCGACGGAGTTATTAGGGGGGCAGTGGAGCCAGGGGCCGGGGCCGCTCAGCCGACCTTCGCGAGTGCGGAGGCCAGGGCCGTGGTGGAACGGGCCGGATGGAACGGGACGGTGACCGTTTCCCCGCCCCAGGAACGGATCAGCGCGGCCTCCGGAAGTTGGTCTTCGCGGTAATCCCCGCCCTTGACCCAGATGTCCGGGCGCAGCCGCTCCAGCACGGCGGCCGGGGTATCCTCTTCGAAGACCAGGACCCCGTCCACGCATTCCAGGGACTGCAGCAGTTCCGCCCGGTCCCCGGCACCGATAATCGGGCGCTGCTCTCCTTTGAGCCGCCGGACGGAATCGTCGGAGTTCAGGCAGACAATCAGGCAGTCGCCCAGCCCCCGGGCCGCCAGCAGGGTGCGGGCATGTCCGGCGTGGAGCAGATCGAAGCAACCGCCGGTGGCCACCACGGTTCCGCCGCGCGCCCGGACCTGCGCCGCCGTCGCCATCGCGTCCGGTGGTTCGGTGCCGAAGATGGGGTCTTCCGCGTCCAGTCCGGCCACCCCGCCGGCGGCCAGGAAAGAGGCCGCCGCCTGCACCGCGCCTTCGGCGGCGGTTTCCAGCCCGTCGCCGTCGAGCAGCCGCACGGCGATGGACGCGGCAAACCGGTCTCCGGCACCGCATGCGTCCTCGGCGGAAACCTTCGGGGCCGGAAGGATCTGTGCCAACCCCGCTGCGGGGAGGGCCAGCGCGCCCTGCGCCCCCAGGGTGAGCACGACGGATTGGCTTTGCCAGCGGGTCAGCAGTTTTTCCGCCGCCCGAAGTGCGGCCGGAACCCCGCCCGGTGCCTCCCCGGCAGCGGACAGGGCCTCAGCCAGGTTCGGCGTCACTGCCGCAACCCCGGGCACCGGATCGGCCCCGGCCGGGTGCGGGTCCCAGACCACGGGGATACGCCCCGCCAAGGTCCCCAGCAGGTCCCGGAGGGCCGGGTTGGCCGTGAGCCCGCGGCCGTAGTCGGCAACCACCACCGCATCGGCCGCCGCGACCACGGACAGCATCTGCGCGGTGACCGCAGGGACCGGGGCGGGGGAGCAGCCCTGGTCGAAGCGGACCACGGCGTGGGTGCCGGCCCGGATCCGCGTCTTTACCGGTGTGGGAGCGTCGGACGGGCCGGAGGTCAGGGGGATGCCGGCCAGCGCGGTCCGCAGCAGCCCGGAGGCGTCGTCGTCGGAGAGTACCGTCACCAGATGGACCTGCCGGCCGTCCCGCTCCAGCAGGCGCGCCACCAGGCCCGCTCCGCCGGCCCGGCGTCCGACGTCGTCCACGTCCACCACGGGCACGGGCGCGTCGGGGGAGAGGCGCTGGGCCGAGCCGGAAATGTCCGTGTCCAGCAGGACATCACCCACCACTACGATTGTCTTCACGCGGTTCCTCCTGCCGCGGTGAGCCGTTCGATCTCGGCGTCAAAGGACCGGCAGAGGGCATGCAGGGCAACCAGATGGGCCTCCTGTGCATTTGCTGCCGGTGCATCAATGGCAATGAAGTCCTCACAGGCCGCCGCGAGCGGATTCGGCGCCCGGCCGGTCAACGCCCAGGTCCGCAGCCCGGCAGCGTGTGCGGCCTGCACTGCGGCCAGCAGGTTGGGGCTCGCGCCGCTGGTGGAGAAGAGGATGAGGACGTCTCCGGGCCTGCCGTGGCCCCTCACCTGCCGGGCGTAGAGCTGGTCGAAGCCGTAGTCGTTGGCGATGGCCGTCACGGCTGAGGTTTCGGCATGCAGGGCAATCGCGGAAAACGGGCGGCGCTCGCCGTCGAACCGTCCCACCAGTTCCGCGCTCAGGTGCTGGGCTTCGGCCGCGGACCCGCCGTTTCCGGCGGTCAGCAGCCGGTGCCCGGCCAACAGGCGGGCCGCCAGCTCAAGGCCCCATTCCGTCAGGTGCCGGGCCTGCCGTTGGAGGGAGAGCAGGGCCGGCTGCGCCTGGGCCAGGTGGTCCAGCACTGCCTGCTCCGGCCCGGAGACGGGCGCGGTGACCGGTGATTCGATGCTCACAGCGCTTTCCCTCCCAGCGACTGCAGCCGTCCGGGCCTCGCCGCGGTGCCCAGCGCCAGCTGATAGGCCTGCTCCGTCTCCAGCGCCACCCGGTCCCAGGAGTAGCGGGCGGAGGCGCGCTGCTTGCCTGCTACGCCGAGCCGCCGGGCGTAGCGGGGGTTCTGCAGCAGCTCCGAGAGCGCGGCGGCCAGGGCTGCCGGATCCCGTGGCGGCACATGCAGGCCGGTTCTGCCGTGGACCACGGTGTCGATCAGCCCGCCCACTGCCGAGGCCACAACGGGGACTCCGCACGCCATCGCTTCCAGCGGCACGATCCCGAAGGGTTCATACCAGGGCGCGCACACCACGGCATCGGCGCTGCGCAGTACTGCGGGCATTTGTTCGCGGGGGACCTGGCCCCGGAGCAGCACCCGGTCCGCCACATCCAGGGACCGGGCGAGGGCCAGCAGCCGGCGGGCCTCCGGATCCGATTCCAGTCCGGCACTGTCACTGGAGCCGCCGACAATCAGCAGCTCCACATCTTCCAGGCCCTCGTCCCGCAGCAGTGCAAGGGCCCGGATGGCCAGGTCCACGCCCTTGCGCGGCACCAGGCGCCCGACGGCGGCAATCCGGTGCCGCCGTCCGCGTGGTTCCGCCGGCCCGCTGGAAGAGAAGAGGGACAGATCCACGCCGCAGGGCGCAATGGAGATCCGGCTGCCCGGCACCCCGATGGCCTTGAGTTCGAAGACCTCGTCCGAACAGGTGGCCAGCACCCGGTCCGCCCGCCGGCCCACGGAGGGTTCCAGCCAGGCCCGTTCCGGCGGGGACGTGTCCTCGGCACCCTGATGCCGTTTCTTCACGGTGCCCAGGGCGTGGAAGGTGTGGACCACCGGCACGCCCTCGTCTCCGGCGCTCCGGGCCGCCTCCAGCGCGGCGAGCCCGGACATCCAGAAGTGCGAGTGCACGACGTCGGGCGGTTCGGTTCCCCAGTCGGCCAGCACGCCGCCGGCCAGCTGCCCCATGTACGGCAGCAGGTCATCCTTGGGCAGCGGCAGGGCCGGACCGGCGGTCAGGTGCACTACCTCCAGGCCGTCCTGCACCTGCACCCGGTCCGGGAGCCCGGGATCGTCCCTCCGCGTGTACACCTGCACGGTGTGGCCGCGGGCGGCCAGCGCCACGGACAGCGCGGCCACATGCACGTTCTGGCCGCCGGCATCCACCCCGCCCAGTGCGGCCAGCGGACTTGCATGTTCGGACACCATTGAGATTCTCACTGTTGTCCCCCTCCTGTTGATGCCGGTGCGGTTCCCGCGGCCGGAAGAAACGTTGCGGCGGAAACCGTCTCGGTCAGCAGGTCCGCGAAGAGCCGGTCCCAGTCGGAGAGGAACCGCTCCAACCCGTACCGGGCCAATGCCGCCGTACGGGCGGCCCGGCCGCAGGCGCGTGCCTGCTCGGGCTCGGCCAGGAACATCCGTGCCGCCCGGACCAGCTCGTCGGGATCGTTGCTGGCCATCCCCGCCTCCGGCGGGATTGCCCGGACCGCTTCAGTGGTTGCAAGGGCCAGGACCGGCAGTCCCAGATGCATAGCCTCAAGCAGGGACAGGCCCAGCGACGTCCAGCGCATCGGGTGCAGGTAGGCCCGGCAGCCGGCCAGTTCCCGGTGCAGCCTGGCAACGGGCAGGTCGCCGCGGACCAGCAGGCGGTCTGCGCCCAGCAGTCCGGGCAGCCGTTCCGTGCCCATCCCGAAGATTTCCAGCGGTGCGGCCCGGGCAAATCCGGGCAGGAGATCGGTGCCGGCCACCCGGCTGCGGCGGACCGGCTCGTTCACCACCACTCCAAGATGCGGGCGCTCCCCGGTGTAGCGGTAGCCGGGGTCGGGGATGCCGTGTTCGATCACCCGTACCGGCGCCCTCCCGGTGTCCCAGATCAAGCGGTTGAACTGCGTGACGTGCACAACCGGGATGTCCGTTCGGCCCGCCAGCGGATGCCGGGTCTCGGGCACGTTGCCGCGCGGGGTGTTGTGTTCCAGGTACACCGCCGGAATGTCGCGGCCGGGCCGCCTGCCGAGCAGACGGGTGCAGGCTTCGATCTCTTCGGGACGCTGCAGCACGACGACGTCGATCTGCTGTGTGCGTAGATCTTCCGGCACCACTTCCACGGCAGCTGCCGGCCAGGACCGGCCGCCGCGTCCCAGCCCCCAGCCATCCCGTGCGGGAGTAGCCGGCAGCAGGTACTCATGGGCGCCGCGGACAAAGGCCTCCATCCAGCCGCCGTGCACGTGCCACAGCAGAATCCTCATCGGTGCCTCATTTCACGGTGCGTCTGCAGCGACGGCACGCCGGTGACCAGGCGCTGCACCGCTTCCACCACCTGCTCTGGGGAAACGCCGGAGAGGCAGGGATGCCCGGGCACCGGGCAGATCCGGGCACGGGTTCCGCTGCAGGCAGCGTGCTGGTTCCCCAGCAGTTCCAGCGGAACCCCGTAGGGCGCCCACCGGATGGCGGGCACCACGGGTGCGAAGAGGCTCACCACCGGAGTGCCTGCCGCGGCCGCCAGATGGGCCGGCCCGGTGTTTCCGGCCACCACCGCGTCCGCTCCGGCCAGGACTGCCGCCAGCGTGGCCAGATCCGTGCGTCCGCCCAGGTCCAGGCCGGCTACCGCCGCCACGGTGGCGGTCAGCTCCTTCTCTCCGGGGCCGCCGGTGACCACCACGCGGAAGCCGGCGGCGGTAAGCAGTTCGACGGCGGCGGCATGGTGCAGCGCCGGCCAGGCCCGGGCCGGGACGGCGGCACCCGGATGCACCGCGATGTAGGGTCCGGTGCCCACCAGGTGGGAGACGTCGGGCAAGGGTCCCAGCCGCAGCCGGCCGTCGTCGCCGGCGGGAAGCGGAAAACCTGCGGCGGCAGCGATCCGCAGCGCACGATCCACCTCCGGCTGGTCTTCGGGGAAGTCCTCCCCGGGTTTGAGCCGGTGGGCCAGTAAGGCACCGGCGTAATCCGAGGACGCCCCCGTAATAGTGCGTACCCCGGCTTCGCGGAGCAGCAATGCCAGGGGCAGCGGGGACTGGTGGAAGGACGTCAGGATCACCGCCTCCTCGGCCCGGACGGACCGCACCATGACCCGCAGTGCCTCCAGCAGGTCCCGGGAAGGTTCCGGGGCAGGATTCAGGATCCAGGGACAGGACCACTCCAGCACCTGCGCGACCCCGGGCAGCAGCCGTCCGGCGGGCGCCCCCTGCGGACCGCACAGCAGCACCGTTTCCACCTCCGGTGCCGCCGCCACCGCCCGGACGGCAGGGCCCGCGAGCAGGACGTCCCCGGCGCCGTCGAGCCGGGCCACCAACACCCGGCGGCTCATCGGCTGCCCCACAGCAACTCCACGGCCTCGGCCAGGTCGCCCGCCACGAGCGGAGCCGCGGCGGTTTCCTCGGCACGGGTAGCGGCGGTGGGCACCAGCACGCCGCGTGCACCGGCGGCCGCGGCGGCTCCGACGTCGGCACCAATGTCACCGATGACGGCGACTTCTGCCGGATCGAGCCCCAGGCGGCGGCTGGCCCGCAGCACCATGCCGGGCATCGGCTTGCGGCAGGCGCAGCCGTCGCCCGGTGCATGCGGGCAGATTTCCCAGACATCGAACGGTCCCAGCAGGCCTTCGACGGCGTCGTTCACTCCCGCTACTTCTTCGGCGGACAGCATTCCGCGGCCGATGCCGGACTGGTTGGTGATTACCCCTACGGCCACGCCGGCTTGCCGCAGCCCGGCCAGCACCTCGACGGCGCCGGGCACCGGCCGCACGCGCGCCGGATCCGCGTTGTAGGGCACGTCAAAAATCAGCGTGCCGTCCCGGTCAAACAGGACGGCACGCGGCGGCGACGGCAAAAATCCCATACCGCATCTGTTCCCCGCCGGAAGGGAAGCTAAACACCGCGGGGACCACTTCTTCGACAACCGGATCAGCCGCCCCACGCGTATCCCGCGGCACAATCTTCTGGCAGGATGTGGACGTTCTGGCAGGAGTTGACCCGACCGGAAGGAAACTGCGCCCATGTCCGAGGTGCCCGAGCGTCCCGAACTGCTGGTGCTGCGAGCCTTGAAACTGGGGGATCTGCTGGTTGCAGTTCCGGCGCTGAAGGCCCTGCGGCGGGAGTATCCGGAGCACCGTATCCGGTATGCCGCGCAGGAGTGGCTGCGTCCCATCCTGCCGCTCACCGGCGCCGTGGATGACCTGCTTCCCCTGCACGGCCTGGATGTGCCCATTCCGCTCGAACCCGGACAAATCGACGTGGCCGTGAACCTGCACGGCAGCGGTCCGGAGAGCTGCAGCAGGATCGAGGCGCTGCAGCCCCGTCGCCGGATCGGGCACGCCGGACCCGGATGGGACGGTCCGCCGTGGAAGGACGGCGTCCACGAACGCGAGCGGTGGGCAGGACTGCTGTCCTGGCACGGCATCCCGGCGGATCCGCTGGATTACCGGTTGGCTCCGCCGCCGGCGGCGGAAAACGCACCGGAAACGGTAGTGATCCATGTGGGCGCGGCCTACGGCAGCCGGCTCTGGCCCGCGGACCGGTTTGCCGACGTCGCCCGTGAACTCGCCGCCACCGGTTCCCCGATTCTCTTTACGGGCAGCGGGTCCGAGCGGCAGCGGGCGCTCGCCGTCGCCGCCGCCGCCGGGCTTGGGGCGGAGTGCGTTGTGGCCGGTGAGCTCCGGCTGGACGAGTTCGCCGCCGTGATTTCCCGATCCCGGCTGGTGATCTCGGCCGATACCGGTGCGGCGCATCTGGCGTCGGCCTATGCCCGGCCGTCAGTGGTCCTGTTCGGCCCGGCGCCGGTCAGTGAATGGGGTCCGCCGCCGGGTCCGCACATCGCCCTGACCGACGGAAGCCGACGCCGCGGAGACACCTTCGCCACGGATCCGGACCCTGCGCTGCTGGCGGTCACAGTGGAGGACGTCCTGGCCGCCGTGGATAAGCTCGAGGCGCTCTAACGGTCGCTGAGGCGCAGCCGGCCGCCGGACGCGTCCACCGTTAGATCCGCCCGCCCGCCGATCGGCAGGGTCAGCTGCGGCTGGGTGTGCCCGAAATCCACGTTCGCCAGAACCGGCAGGCCTGCCAGGGCAGGCTGGGCAGCGATCTCCTGCAGATGCGGCAGCGTGATGCCGCTGGACGCCTGGAACCTGCCGATGACCAGACCCTGAATATCTTCCGCGTCCGGCTGCTGGAGCAGGGAGGTGAGGTCACGGGCAAAGGTCATGGGATCGGTGGAGGCATCGTCCTCCAGCATGAGGACGGCGCCGGCCAGCGGAGGCATCTGCGCGGTCCCCTGCAGGAGGTTCAGCGTGCACAGGTTTCCTCCGATAATTCGGCCGGAGGCGCTGCCCTGCTGCACGGGCCACCATCCGGTCCCCGGCCGGGGACTGCGGTTGTCCTGGTCCAGGAACCAGGCATCGTCGGTCCACTCCGGGGAGGGGGAAAGCTCCATCCGGTAGCCGTTCACCAGCGCGTCCTCGAACCACTGCTGCGTTAGGTCAAAGTGGTCCCGCATACCGAAGCTGGACCAGTGCGGACCGGAATAGGTCACCAGGCCGGTGCGGGCGAAGATCGCGTTCTGCAGCGCCGTAATGTCGGAATATCCGCACAGGATCTTCGGATTGGCGGCAATCAGGTCCCAATCCAGATAGGGGAGCAGCTCGTTGCTGTTGAAGCCGCCGATGACGGTCAGGATGCCCTTGACCTCCGGATCCGCAAACGCGTCATGCAGGTCGGCAACGCGGGAGGCGACCGATGTGGAGTCGAAAATGTCGCGCTCATCCACGTGGCGGCCGAAGGAAAGCCGCAGGCCCAAGTCGGCGAAACGGCGTTCGATGAGGGCGCTGTGATCGTGTTCGGCCACCATGGCGCGGCTGGCCGCCGGGGCAATGACGCGCATCAGGTCGCCCCTGGCCAGTTTGGGCGGGACGGTGGCTGGCGGGACTCTATTTTCCGGGCTGGCAGTTTCCGGAGCGGCGGCAGGATCCATGCTGGAACGGTAACAGGGCGCCGTGCGGTATCCGGGGAGGGCAGGGCAGGCCGCGCGGCGGTTCAGGCGGTTGCGCTGCCCCTGGCCGCGGGCGTCGCTGCTTGGCTGAGTGGCTTGGGCGCATCCAGCAGGTCATGCTGCAGCCGCACCAGGATCCTCGCCAGTCCGCGGGAGACCTGCATCTGGGTCAGGCCCAGCCGCTCTCCGATGGCCTGCTGGGATTCCTCGTGGAAATACCGCAGGAACAGCAGCTCCTTGTCCTGGTCCGTCAGGTCCCGCACGGCGCGGCGCAGCATGGCAAGGTTCTCGGCCCGCTCCAGCCGGCCATCGGCTACGGCCCATTGTTCGGCGCCGGTGGTGTCCGCCAAGGCTTCGAGGGATTCCGGGCGAAGGCTGCTCTGGCAGTTCAGTGCTTCCGAAACGGCTTTCGTGGGAACTCCCAATGCCTCGGACAATTCACGGAGTGACGCTTCCCGCCCCAGTGTCTGCAGGAGTTCCGGTTGCAGCCTGGCGATGGCGGTCCGCAGGTCCTGGAGCTGCCTCGGCGGCCGGACAACCCAGGAGTGATCCCGAAGATAGCGCTTGAGCTCGCCATGAATGGTGGGAACCGCGAAGGCGGGAAAGTGCGGGCCGACGGCAGGGTCAAAGCGGCGCACCGCCTTGATCAGGCCCATGTAGGCGACCTGGCGCAGGTCCGCCAGCTCGCGCCCTCTCCCCGCGTAGGCGGCGGCAGCCGTTTCGGCGATTTCCCGGTACCGGAGGACAAGTTCGTTGTGCAGCGCCTGCTGCAGGTCACCGCGTGCCTGGCGGGCCTTTTCAAACGGAAGCAGGGAGGACGGAACACCGGAGAAATCGCTCATGAGCAGCACGGGTTTTCAGGAGCAGGTCCGGCCCCCTGCTGGACCGCCTGATCAGGACACCAGAGCGCTCAGGGGTTATCAATAGTCCGGACCACCTGTTTTGTTACTGCTTCTTGAGCTCTCGGTGGAGCAGAAGGTATAAGCGCCGTGAACGGTCCGCATCCTCCGGCACGGCGGGACCGGCTCCGTTTGCGGCGCCGGCCCGGTCCACGGAGCGGTGCAGGACCAACGCGGCGACGGCGGCCGCAGCCACCGGCACGCTTCCCAGGGCAAGCATAAGACTGCAGTACATCCACAGGAACATCAGGGTGGGCGGGGTGCCGAGCGGTGCCTCCAGGAATCCGGTGGCCAGAACCAGCCAGAACGCCGCACAGACGGCGAGGAGAATCCACGCGGTGCGGCGACTGAGCAGGGTGAGCAGCTTTTGTTCCATGGGAACATCCAGACAGGAAGAACGGAGGTGCCGCCTGCTTGACCCAACAACCCTAGGCCCGCAGGCGGCTTCACCGCCGGTTTTGCGGAGCTTGTCCCTACTTTGTGGACAGAGGGGTTGCCATTCCCGCTGATTCCTCCACAATTATGGATATTTCCCCGGCCGGTGCCTGCTCATCGGCTGCCGATTGCAGTGCGGCGACCTGATCCGCTGGGACCTGGACAGTCACCGCGCCGGCGCGTCCGCTGGTGCTGATCGAGTGCACTTCCAGGTCCGGAACGGGCTTGGCCGCGAGCCAGGCCTGCACTTGGCTGCGGGCCTGCTGCAGTTGGTCGGCGTTGAACGCCACGAGGACCGGCTCTGCACCGGCGTCGCGCACCTTGGCCTCGGCCTCCGGACCGGTTACCGCGACGTGGAGAACGCCGCGGTCAATCCAGCCGTCCGCGTAATCGGCTCCCAGCTCATTCTTGAGGCGCGCGTGCAGCAGCAGGAGCTGGGCAGCGGGTCCGTCCGTTGTCATGGTTGCATCCGATCCTGGTGTAGGTGACGTGGCAGTGCCGGATGGTGAATCCGGCGGGGCGCCCGGGCCTTCGTCTGCGGATAGCGGCGCGCAGCCGGTAACCGCGCCTGCGGCGATCACGGTCGCCAGGGCGACCCCGGCCAGGGATCGGGCTGAAAGCAGGTGGAGCGACGGCGGCGTCCGGTTTCGGATCATGATTCCTCCTGGTGCGTGACAGTAGCTTAAGTCAAAGCGGGTCCCGGCCGTTGGCAGGGACCCGCTTCAGTGTGTACCGCTGGTGCTGTTAGGCGTCCACAGAAACCCGGCGGCGCTTGTTGTACATCAGCGCTGCAGCACCGGCGGCGAGCAGGGATGCTCCGCCTCCGGCCAGCAGGCCGAGGTTGGCGGCGCCGGTGTCAGGCAGCCCGCCACCCGGATTGGCGGCCGGAGCCGGGTTCACCACAACCGGAGCTGCGGTGACCGTGATGCCCGCGGAGGCGTCGGCCGACGGAGCGCTGTTGATGGTCTGGACGGCCGTGATTGCGTAGTCGCCCGCGGTCAAATCGCCCATCGGAACAGACCAGTTGCCGTCTTCGTCCACGACTACGGCCTCGAGGGCCTCGTCATCGACCGCAACGGTCACCTCGACGCCGGCGGTGCCGGTACCGGTGATTTCGTTGGGGAGTGAACCTTCAACGAACTCCTGGCCGTCAGTTGGGGAGGTGATCACCGGAGCGTCGGGTGCGACCGTAAGGTTCAGCGTCGCTGCCGCCGAGTCTTCCTTGCCGGCAATGCCGCCCTGGACTGCGGACAGCTTGTAGACGCCGTACGTCAGCGGTTCCTCGAGGGTTACCGCCCAGTTGCCTTCGTCGTCGACCTCGGTATCGAGAACTGCAGCGGCTGCTACTTCCTCTTCCTCGGCGTCGCCCGGCACAGTCAGGGACACGGTGGCGCCGGCTACGCCGGTGCCTTCAACGGTCTCGATGGAATGCAGCACCGTGGCGGGGGTCGTGAAGACCGGGGCCGGCAGGGGAGCTTCCTTGACCGTCAGTTCGAAGTTGCTGACGGTGGACTTGCTGTATCCGTTGACGGCCTGCGCAGTGATGGTGAGCTTTTCGTCGGCCGGCACCAGGGTCGGTGCCTTGAAGGACCAGGTGCCGTCCGCGGCGACCTCTACCGTCGAGTCGACGCCGTCGACGGTCAGGTCCACGGTCTTGGCGCCCGTTGCGGTGCCGGTGATGACCGCGTCGGTGTCAACGGTGCCGTTGTTCGCCGGGCTGGTCAGCGCGGGTGCGTCCAGGTGGATGGCGAGGGTGTAGCCGGAGAGCACGGGCATGGCACGGTCGAGGTCGGCGCCCGTGACCTTGCCGGAGCCGGGTACGCCCGCGCTGATGAGGCCTACGGCCAGGTTGCCGGAGATCATGGATCCGCCGGAGTCGCCCTGCGCAGCCTGGAGCTGGGCTTCAAACCCTTCAACCCAGGAGCCCTCAACGTTGACAAGATGATCACTCTGCAGGATGGTGCCGCAGGTCCAGAAGGTTGTCCGGCCGGACTTGCAGATCGGTGCGCCCACGACGGGTGAGGTGGTTCCGGTGACCTTCACTGTGGTGGCGGAAAGATCATCAACGTTCTCCCACTGCAGGGTCTCCGGCAGCAGGGTCAGCTCGGGGTTGATGTCGTCGATGACGCCGATATCGGTACCGGGATCGGTCTCGGTGCCGCCGAATTCATAGGTGGCGCTGAAGAGGCCCAGGTCGTAGTCATGATGTTCGAGAGTGGTCTCGGGGAATGCTCCGTCCGGGCAGTGCCCGGCGGTGATGGCGGCAGCCTCGCCGTCGGCGTTGAACCCGGCGAAACCGATGGAGCAGGCAAAGGCACCTTCGGCGGTCGCGAAGAGGTAGCCCGAACCATTCGGAATGTCTTCAAACTTCAACGTGGTCCCGTGGTCGTAGGTGACCGTGACGTTTGAGTACAGCTCGTCGAACTGCTGCGGCGTCATAGGTGCAGTCGTGCCGCGGGCCCTCTGGGAACCCAGCGCTTCTGCGGGATCGCCCACCTTGAGTTCAAACCCCTGCTCAATGTTGCCGCTGACCGACTGCAGCTTGTCCGCACTGCCCGTTGCTGCGGCGTATTCGGACAGGAGGCTCCGGAGATCCGATGCCCGCTTTGCCTTTACATCAGCCGGAGCTTTGTCCTCGGCTGCTTCGGTTTCGGCGGGCTGGACTGCGGGGGACGCCGCGGGGGCCGGTTCTGCGCTGGGAGCCTCCACAACCGGGGCCTCAGGCTTAACGACTGTGGCGTCGAGTTCGGTAGCGAGTGCCTGGAGTTCTTCGCCGCTGCCGGTGATAACCAGGCTGCCGTCGAGGACCTCAATGCCGACGAAGCCCGCAGTGGCCTTGAGCCGCTCGAGGTTGTCCGAGGCCTTCTTGCCGAGGTCGCCTGCAGCCACGAATTCGTCGACGGTCATGCCGAGGTCGCGCTGGAGGGCCTCCTCGAGACCGGGAGCCAGTTCTCCGGTGCCCTGCATTGCAGCGGCGGGTGTTTCGGTCGTGGTCGGCTGCGGGGTGTCCCCGGTATCAGCCATGGCCGGGCCGGCGATGAATGCGCCGCTCACCGCCAGAAGGGCAGCGGCGCTAAGGGCGCCTACCCGTGCGTAGAGCGGGCGTGAACTTTCCTGCATGAAATTTTTCCCCCATAAAACATCGACCACCGGCGTTTCCGTGCAGGCGCACGTACGGCACCTGGAGATTGCGGAGGTAATGAGACTGACACTACTGAATTTGTACCGATCCCGGCCGATTCCCTGAAAGGCCGTTATCCTGCCAATGAATTCAACCGGCCGGAATTAAAGCACCGGGTAACCGAGATCACAGACACGCGAAAGAATAGCGGCCACCGCCCGGTATGGCAAGGCTTGTGCATGGGCGCTTTGCATGCCGGGCCTAACGCCACCGCGTTCGCGAAAAAGGGCATAAACGCGAAGCGGGCCCCGGCTATTCGCCGGGGCCCGCCTCGTCTATTGCTTAGGAATTCCTAGGACTCGGAAGCCGCGTTGCGGCGCCGGTTGAACAGCAGGGCTGCACCACCGGCGGTGAGCAGGGCTGCTCCGCCTCCGGCCAGCAGGCCCAGGTTCGCCGCACCGGTGTCGGGCAGTCCGCCGGCTCCCGGGTTTCCGGCCGGAACGGGATTGACGGTGACGGGCGGAGCAACAACTGCAGCCGTAACGGTGAAGCTGGTGTCGGAGAAATCGGAGATTGCATCCCCGACGGCCTGGATGGCAACAATGTTGTGGGCACCCTCAGCCAAAGGAGTCAGCGGGACGGACCAGTTGCCACTGGCATCGGCGACAGTTGCCTGGATCGCGAGTTCATCCACATCGGCCTCACCGTCGAGGTCGAAGTCGACCACGAGCTCGACGTCCGCACCGGGCACCGCGGTGCCGGTGATTGCTGCCGGCAGCTTGTTGACGGGGACTTCGGCACCCTCGCCCGGGGTGGTGACCACCGGAGCGGCGGGGACCACATCGATGAAGTCGGTGATTGTCTCGGAGCTTTCCTTGCCCTCCTGCGACTGCACGAGGGTCAGGTCATACCCTCCGTAGCCCAGCGGCGTCTCGAGGGCCAGCTCCCAGATACCGTTCTCGCCAACCGTGACAACTCCGGTAATCGGTGCTGCTACGTCCCCGGCGATCGTGATCGTGACGGTGGCTCCCGGCACGCCGTTGCCGGTGAGAACCTTCAGGGAGTCCACGACGCGGGTCGGGGTGGTGACTCCGGGTGCCGGCAGTGGTGCATCTTCAAGGGTCACAACGACAGTGGTGGGTTCTGACCGGGTGTCGCCGTTGATGGCAACTATCGTAAGGGTCAGCGTAGCCCCCCCTTCCGCCGTGAAGGTGGGCGCGAGAATACTCCACGTGCCGTCTGCCGCTACAGCAATGGTGTCCGGCTTTGCTCCATTGATGGACAATTCCACGGAGGTTGCCCCCGGAGCTGTTCCCTTGATGAGGTGGCTCGTCTTAATGACATCACCATCGGCCAGATTGGTCGTGGGCGGCGCCAGAACTGCGGGTGCGGTGGGTGCCTCGGTGGCCGGTGCGGTCGGTTCCTGGGTGGCCGGCGGCGTGGCCGGTGCGGTGGGTTCCTGGGTGGCCGGCGGCGTCGTCGGCGGCGTGGTCGGTTCCTCGGTGGGCGGCGGCGTCGTCGGCGGCGTAGTGGCCGGCGGCGAGGCGGGTGCCGACGGGTCCAGCTCTCCGGCCATCGCGGGGCTGGCAATGAATGCGCCGCTGACTGCCAAAAGGGCTACGGCGCTGACGGCGCCGACCCGTGCCGAAATGTTGCGTGAATTTTCCTGCATGAAATTTTCCCCCATAAAACCGTCAACCTCCGACGTTTCCATGCTGGTAAGGCGGCAAATGGAGAATGCGGAGGAAACGAGACTGAAACTGCTGAACAAGTATTTGAAGTACGCACAGTAATGTGCGCCATCAATAAGTGGTACCTGCACCGGATAGAGACCCATGCCGCAGGTAAGGGCGAGAATAGCGTGCCTCTCCTCAGATAGCAAGGATGCAGATTATCCGGACAAAGAGCATATTGAAAGCGCTCCCCGGGCCGGGTAGCGTCGCCGTCGTAATCCCGGACCCTCAGTCCCGGGCTGTCCTAAACCGCAGGGAGATTCATGGCACGGGCGCGGACAAAAGGCAGCCAAACGGCACTGCGGCCGGGAGCGGCCGGGATTCTCGTGGCGCTGGCATCGTCGGCGGTGTTTGGATTGTCCGGATCCTTTGCGAAGGCGCTGCTGGAAACCGGTTGGAGCCCCACCGGCGCCGTTGCTGTCCGGATGCTCGGAGCAGCACTCGTCCTCGCGGTTCCCACAGCTCTCGTCCTGCGCGGACGCTGGAGCCAGGTGCGGAGCAACTGGCGCACCATCGTACTGTTCGGGTTCATCGGGGTGGCCGGTTGCCAGTTCTTCTATTTCAACGCGGTGGAGCGCCTGTCCGTGGGCGTTGCCCTGCTCCTGGAGTTCCTTGCCCCGGTACTGATGGTGCTTTGGATCTGGGTCGCCACGCGACGCCGCCCCGGCATCCGCACGGTCCTTGGTACGGTGGCCGCCGTGGCGGGGCTGGTCCTGGTCCTGGACCTGGGCGGGAGCACGCGGATTGACCCGGTGGGAGTGCTGTGGGGACTCGCCGCCGCGGTCTGCCTGGCGAGCTATTTCTTCATCACCGCCAAGCAGAACGATTCCCTTCCGCCATTGGTGCTGGCCACGGGCGGGATGTTCGTGGGCGGTGCCACCATGGCCGCGTTGGGCCTCACCGGCGTCCTTTCCCTGGATTTCAGCACCACGGATGTGGACCTGGCCGGCTGGCGGACCGCATGGTGGGTCCCGCTGATCGGCCTGGTGCTGTTTTCCACGGTGCTGGCGTACGTCACCGGGATTATTGCGGCCCGCTCCCTCGGCTCGCGGGTGGCTTCGTTCGTGTCCCTGACCGAGGTGCTGTTCGCGGTCCTGTGGGCGTGGCTGCTGCTTTCGGAGCTGCCACGCCCCGTCCAGCTGGCAGGCGGGTGCCTGATTGTTGCCGGTGTTGTGCTGGTCCGTTCCGACGAATCGGCCGGGCTGCCGGGGGAGGCAGCGGCCGACGTCGAGCCCTACGCCTAGCCGCCGCTTAACCCTTCAATTCCCGCAACGCCTGCGGGCCGCAAACTGGAGACTGGCACTTGCTGGCCCTTCCGCGGGCACCGGAGGGGCCTGGAGGAAGGCGGCTTTAATATTCTCGCGAGCTCTGCGAGCGGAGAATTTCGTTGCCGCCGTTCCAGGCCCCGTAGGGGCCTAAAGGCCCCAGGCCCCGGGCCGCTACACCCCGGGCGCCTCAGCCGCCAGGGGAGCGGAAACCTTGATTTCCCGCTTCAGGATCTTGCCCGTGGGCCCCTTGGGCAGCGCGTCGGTCAGCTCGATCCGGCGCGGATACTTGTACGCGGCCAGCCGGTCCTTGGTGAACTGCTGGATGTCTGCGATCAGCTCGTCCCGTGCTGCGTCGTCAGCGGGCATTGCTTCTTCACGAAGTCCGACCACCGCCACGATTTCCTCGCCGTGCAGCGAATCGGGGATGCCGATGACCGCTGCTTCGGCCACGGCCGGGTGCTCGTAAAGGACCTCTTCGACCTCACGCGGGTAGACGTTGTAGCCGCCGCGCAGAATGATGTCCTTCTTCCGGTCCACTATGTAGATGTTCCCGTCCTCGTCGAAACGGGCCAGGTCCCCGGTCCGGAACCAGCCGTCCGGGATGGCAGCGGCCGTGGCGTCGTCGTTCTTCCAGTAGCCCTTCATCACGCCGTCGCCGCGGACGGACAGCTCCCCGACCTCGCCGACCGGAACGTCGTTGCCGTCCGGGTCCAGCATCCGGACCTCCGTCCCCGCCACGGTTTTACCGATGGAGCCGGGCCGGCGGTCGCCGCCGGGAACATTGAAGGAGACAATCGGCGAGGTCTCCGAGAGGCCGTAACCCTCCAGGAGTTCGATGCCGAAAACCTCCTCGAACTCGTGCAGGATTTCCAGCGGCATGGCGGAACCGCCGGTGATGGCTCCGCGCAGGGATGACAGGTTGGTGGTCTTGACCGCCGGGTGGCGGAGCATGCCCACGTACATGGTGGGCACGCCTTCGAAGATGGTTACGCCGTCGCGCTCGATGATCTCCAGGGCCTTGCCCGCATCGAAACGAGGCAGCAGGCTGATGGACGCGCCGGACAGGACGGACGAGTTCAGGGCCGCGGTCTGGCCGAACACATGGAAGAAGGGCAGGCCGCCGAAGTGGACATCCGTCTCCACCGTGTTCAGCAGGGACTGCGCCACGTAGGCGTTGGTGAGGAGGTTCCGGTGCGTGAGGGCTGCGCCCTTGGGCCGTCCCGTGGTTCCGGAGGTGTAAAGGATCACCGCGGTGTCCTGGTCATCCACTTCAGCCACTTCGGTGCGGCTGTCCGCACCGGCCAGCAACTGCAGGAATGCGGCCGAATCCACGGAAACCACCTCCACTCCGCCGGCCTCTTCCGCCCCGGCAGAGACTTCCCCGGCCACGCCTTCCCACGCGAAGGCAATCCGGGCACCCGAGTCCTGCAGGTGGTAGGCCACCTCGCGGGCCTTCAGCAGCGGGTTCATGGGAACGACGACGGCGCCGTGGCGCAGGGCGCCGAAGTACAGGAACGCCATCTGCGGGATGTTCGGCATCACCAGCGCAACGCGGTCTCCGGGCTCCACGCCCCGGCTGGCGAGGAAACCGGCAACCTTGGCGCTCATGGCGTCGAGGGCGGCGTAGGAGACTACGGTTTCATCTAGCTTCAGGGCTGTCCGCTCCGGAAAGCGCGCCACCGTGTCGGTCAGAATGCCGGCGAGGTTGTGCATGGGGTGATCTCCTTTGATCTGCGACGTAGAGGGAAGTCTAGCCACCGCCGTCGGACGCGGGAAACTTTCTTGACCCGGCGGCTCACAAACGGAGCGCGGAAAACGTCTACCGTATGTGGAAGTGAAACCCTTTGAGCAGATTGTCCGCGAACACGGCCCGTCCGTGCTGCGCGTCTGCCGTGCCGTCGTGGGCCCGGACCAGGCCGAAGATGCGTGGTCCGAAACGTTCCTCGCCGCCCTGGGCGCCTACCCGGACCTGCCCGAGGGCGCCAACGTCCAGGCCTGGTTGGTGACCATAGCCAAGCGGAAGGCCGTGGACCAGCACCGTTCCGCCGCCCGAAACCCGGTTCCGGTGGACGAAGTCCCCGAACCGGTGAGGGCACCGCAGGTGGACACCGACGGACTGTGGTCGGCCCTGAAAACCCTGCCGGTCCGCCAGCGCGAGGCGCTCGCGTACCATCACCTCGCCGGGCTCCCGTATGCCGAAGTGGCCCGGCTGCTCGGCGGCAGCGAAGCCGCCTGCCGCCGCTCCGCGGCAGACGGGATCAAGAAACTACGAACCCTGTATGAGGAGGACCGCCATGGCATCCTTTGAGACCACCGACGCCGGCCCCTCCAGTGCCGGGCTCCTGGACCCCGACCCCCGCGAGGGCGCGGTCCTTGCCGCCCTGCATTCCCGCCTGGCCGCAGGAGCCGGGTTAGCCGGGCTGCTGGACGTTGCCTACACCGTCATCGACAGTCCCGTGGGCCGGCTCATCCTTGCCGCCACCGACGCCGGCCTGGTCCGGGTCGCGTTCGAATGCGAAGGGGTGGATACCGTGCTGCAGGACCTCAGCACCCGGATCAGCCCGCGGATCCTCGAGGCTCCGGAGCGCCTGGCCCGTCCCGCCGCCCAACTCCGCGAGTACTTCGAAGGGACCCGGCGCAGCTTCGACCTGGACCTGGACCTGCGGCTCACCGCCGGATACCGGCGGACCGTGGTCCAGGCGCTGCAGCAGATCGGTTACGGGCACACCTCCACGTATGCGGGCATAGCCGCACTAACCGGAAACCCCGGTGCCGTCCGGGCTGTGGGCACCGCCTGCGGCCGCAATCCGCTGCCCCTGGTCATCCCCTGCCACCGGGTCCTGCGCTCCGACGGGACTACCGGCGGCTACCGCGGCGGTCCCGCCGCCAAGAAGATCCTCCTCGACCTGGAAGCCGCCGCATGAGCAACTCCCTCTTTCCCCGCGAACGATCCGAACCCGCCGTCGGCGCCGTCCATGTGCCGGGTTGGCTGCCGCCGGAGAAACAGCAGCGCATTGTCCAGGCCTGCCGGCAGTGGGCCATCGGGCCCGTTCCCATGCGCGCGGCCGTCCTCCCCGGCGGGCACACCATGTCCGTGCAGACCGTATGCCTGGGCTGGCACTGGCAGCCCTACAAGTACACGCGGACGGCCGACGACGTCGGGGGCGGCCGCGTTGCCGAGCTGCCGGACTGGCTGGTCGAGCTGGGCCGCGACGCCCTACGCGAGGCCTATCGGCAGCCCGACGGCGGGTACGCCCGGGACGATTTCCGGCCGGAGAACTACACCCCCGATACGGCGCTGATCAACTACTACGCCGAGGGCGCCCACATGGGCATGCACCAGGACAAGGACGAGAAATCCAGCGCACCGGTGGTATCCATCAGCATCGGGGACACCTGCGTTTTCCGGTTCGGGAACACCGAGACGCGGACCCGGCCCTACACCGACTTGGAGCTGGAATCCGGAGACCTGTTTGTCTTCGGCGGTCCCTCCCGGTTCGCCTACCACGGTGTTCCGCGGACCCTGGCAGGCACGGCGGACCCGGCATCCGGCCTGCCCGCGGGGCGGATCAACATCACGCTGCGCATGACCGGACTGTCATGACCGAGGGGGCGGCCCTGGCAGGCAGGCAGCGGCGTCCACTCCGGCACCGCGGCCCCTTCGCCTGGGAACCGCTCGCCGGTGCCCTGCAGGCGCACGCCGTGCCCGGCCTGGAGCGGGTTACCCGGACGGACGACGGCGCTACGGTCGAGCGGTTGCTGGAGGGAGCTTCGTCCCCCGTCGCCGTGGCAGTGTCCCTGGCGGACGCCGGAGTAGTCCTCGACCTGCCCGCGCTGCCCGCGGCGGAGGAAGCCGCCCTCATATCAACGGTCCGGACCTGGCTGGACCTGGATGCTGATCCGGGCGTAGTGGACCCGTTCCTCTCCCGATTCGAGCTGCTGGAACCCCTGGTGAACAGGCACCCCGGCCTGCGGGTGCCCGGCTCCACGGACGGCTTTGAAACCGGCGTCCAGACTGTCCTCGGGCAGCAGGTATCCCTCGCGGCCGCCCGGACCTTCGGCTCCCGGCTGGTTGCGGCGTTCGGGGAGCCCGGGCCGAACGGGTTGTCCGCTTTTCCGACGGCGGAGCGGCTGGCAGCAGTGCCGGCCGCCGAGATCCAATCCGCGGTCCGGATCACCCATGCCCGTGCCCGAACTCTTTCTGCGCTGGCCGAAGCCGTGGCCGGTGGCCTGCCGCTGCGCCCGGGAGCGGAGCCGGCGGCCGTGCGCACCGGCCTGCTGGCCCTGCCCGGAATCGGACCGTGGACAGCGGACTACCTGGCTGTACGGGTGCTGGGGGACCGGGATGCCTACCCGGCCGATGACTTGGTGTTGAAACGCGCTCTCGGGGTGGGGAGCGGGCGGGAGGCAGCCCTGCTTTCGCAGCCCTGGCGCCCGTGGCGCTCCTACGCCCTGTTCCACCTGTGGACCCGGGCAGCCTACGCGGTGCCGGCCCCCGCTGCGCGGTAGCTTCCGCCCGCGGCCCGTCAGGTCCCGAGCAGCGCAAAGACGAGGGACAACGCCGCCGGACCGCCCTGCACCAGGGACAGCCTGCCCATTCTCCTGTCGCTGAGCACCAGGACCACCGCAGCGAGCAGCATGCACGCAGTGGTGAAGGTCATCAGCGTCAGCCCGGCCACGGCATTACCGGCGACAAGCAGGACCACACCCAGTCCTGCGCCCACCGCCAGGAACAGGTTGTAGAACCCCAGGTTGTAGGCCAGTTGTGCGGTGGCCGCGGCATTGGTTCCCCGCAGCTGAAAGATCGCCGCGGTTTCCGGCTCGGCCCAGCGCAGGGATTCGAGCATAAAGAAGTAGAACGCCACGGCGGCGGCTACTACGGCAAAAATTGCGGCGGCAATCAGCACGGGCACTCCTTGCGGATGCGGGGGCTGCCGGCGCAGTCGCGCCCCAGCAGTGTTCTCCGCAGTGCCGTCAATGCTGACAGCAGACCCCGGCGATCCTCAAGGGGGAAGGGGTTTTCGGTTGGCAGGCGGGACCGATTCCCCGCTAGCCTTGAAAGGGCAGCATTTTTGTACCTGCCTCCCCGGCGCTGGACGCCGTATCCGCTTCTTTGGAAGGACACCCCTTGCGCCCGATCCGCCCCGCCCGTTCCCTGGCCACGGTGGTGCTGGCAACGCTTGCCCTGACCGCCTGCGGATCCGATTACCCCCTCGGTGACGCCCAGCGCGAGGCTGCCGAGAACAGCACCTCCAACCTCACCGGAGTGCTGTCCGGCGCCGGATCGAGTGCCCAGGGCCCTGCAATGGATTCCTGGATCGCCGGTTTCGGGACGCTGCATCCCAAAGTCCAGCTCCAGTATTCGCCGGACGGCTCCGGTGCAGGGCGCAGCGCGCTGCTGGCCGGTGCGGTGAACTTCGCCGGGTCCGACGCCTATCTGCAGGAAGAAGAGATAGAGGACGCCAAGGCAGTCTGCGGGCCGGAGGGTGCCCTGGACATTCCCGCCTACATTTCCCCGATTGCCGTGGCGTTCAACCTCCCCGGCATCGAGTCGCTGAACCTGGATGCCGTCACCATTGCCCGGATGTTCCGCGGCGAGATTGACACCTGGAACGATCCGGCCATCGCCGCACTCAACCCGGGCGTGCAGCTGCCTGAAACCCGGATCACTCCCGTCAGCCGGGCGGATGACTCGGGCACCACGGAGAACTTCACCGAATACCTGCACGAAGTGGCGCCCGATGCCTGGCCGGATGCACCGTCCGGAACCTGGCCGGGAGGGCTGCAGGGCGAGAACGCACAGGGAAGCTCCGGCGTCGTCAGCACGGTGACACGCACCGAGGGAGCCGTCACCTACGCCGACGACTCGGTGATCGACGATTCCATGGGCACCGCCAACCTGCTCGTCGGAACCGAATTCGTGCCGATCAGCGCCGAAGCGGCAAGCACCGCCGTCGAACAGTCCAAGCGCGTCCCCGGACGCGGGGAACATGACATTGCGCTCCAGCTGGACCGGCGGACCACGGCGCCGGGGGCCTACCCGCTGGTGCTGGTTTCCTACCAGATCTACTGCAGTTCGTATGACGACGCCGACCTCGTCGAGCGGGTGCGGACCTTCGGCCAGTACGTGGTGAGCGAGGAGGGGCAGCAGACCTCCGCGGAAGCAGCGAAGAGCGCCCCCATCCCCGAATCCCTGGCCGAAGAGGCCCGCGAGGCGCTGGAATCCATCACCGTCCGCGACTAGTTCCACGGGCCTGCGGTGCTACCTGCCGGTAGCACCGCAGCTTCCCCTGCTGCTCTTTCGTTGCCCTCTTGCGCCCCCTCATCGCCGGTGTCACCGTGGATTTACGCAACGCTGAAGGGGGCTGCTGTGGAACCCATCCGAATCGAACGCTGGTGGCCTTACCTGGACGGTTCGGCCAAGGACTGGTTGAGGCACAATCTCCGCCAGGACGGCCTGCCGCCCAAGGTCCAGGACCGGATTGCCGAGGCCGGCGGCCCCGTCATGGACCCCATCCTCGCCGAGCCGGACTGGGCCTTCATCGAACTGGACGCCCAGGCCGTCGAGTAGGGGTGCGGCACCAAGGCTGCTATGGGAGGGGTCGAGCCAATCTGCTAGATTGGCCGCACCCCGGCCTAAGGCGGCATTATGACCAAGCTCAGTGACGAGTCCCTGCCCCATCTCCCGCAGTCCATTGCCCGGCCCGGCTATGACCGCTCCCGGCTCAGCACCGGCATCGTGCATTTCGGTGTCGGAGGATTCCACCGGGCACACCAGGCGATGTACCTGGACCGGCTGATGAACGCTGGCAAAGCCCTGGACTGGGCTATTTGCGGAGTGGGTGTACTGTCCTCCGACGCCGCCATGAAAACCGTGATGGACAGCCAGGACTGCCTGTACACCTTGGTCCTGAAGCACCCCGACGGGGCCCTGGAAGCCCGCGTGATCGGCTCGATTGCCGAGTACCTTTTCGCACCCGAGAATCCCGAAGCGGTCATTGAAAAAATGGCATCCCTGGCCACGCGCATCGTCTCGCTCACGATTACCGAGGGCGGCTACAACATCAGCGACACCACGGGAGAATTCGATCCCGGAAATGCCGGCGTGGCGGCGGACCTGCAGCCCGGTGCGGTGCCCTCAAGCGTCTTCGGCCTGGTGGTCGAGGCACTGCGCCGCAGGCGCGAGCGAGGGCTGGCACCGTTCGCGGTGATGTCCTGCGACAACGTCCCGGGCAACGGCGAAGTGGCGCGAAAGGCCTTCGGGGAGTTCGCCCGGCTGCGGGACCCGGAGCTGGGCAAGTGGGTGCAGGAGGCTGTTTCCTTCCCCTCCTCGATGGTGGACCGGATCACTCCGGCGACCACCGATGCCGACCGCGCGCTGCTGTCGGAGGAGTTCGGCGTCGAGGACGCGTGGCCCGTGGTGGCCGAGGACTTCGAGCAGTGGGCACTCGAGGACGCCTTCCCGCAGGGCAGGCCACCGTGGGAAGACGCCGGTGTGAGCATGGCGACGGATGTGGAGCCGTACGAGCACATGAAACTGCGCCTGCTGAACTGCGGCCACCAGGGTCTGGCCTATCTGGGCTACCTTGAGGGCTACCGCTACGTGCATGAAGCAGCCCGTGACCCGCAGTTGGCACAGTTCCTGCTGGACTACATGGATAAAGAAGCCACGCCCACCCTGCTCCCCGTCCCGGGCATCGATCTGGCCGAATACAAGAAACGGCTGCTGCAGCGCTTCGGCAATGAACACGTCCGGGACACCCTCGCCCGCCTGTGCGCTGAAAGCTCGGACCGGATTCCGAAGTGGCTGGTTCCTGTGGTCCGCGAGAACGTGGCGGCCGGCGGCGAAGTCTCCCGTTCCGCTGCGATCATTGCCGCCTGGGCACGTTACGCCGAGGGCGTGGATGAGGCAGGCGAACCGATACGGGTTGTGGACAACCGGCGGGACGAGGTAATGGCCGTAGCCGCCCGGAACCGGGAGGATCCGCTGGCCTTCATTTCCCAGCAGCAGTTCTTCGGCGATCTGGCCTCCGATGCCCGGTTCACGGAAGCGTACCTATCCGCTCTGGGGACCCTGCACCGCAGCGGAGCCGCGGCTGCCGTCGCCGCACTGGTGGACAAGGCCTGACCGGACAGCGTCCAGAGGCACGCCCTAGTCGACGAAGTGGGTTTTCACAGCCTGCGAGGTCACGGACTGCACCACGCGCTCGGCGACGTCCCGGAGTTTCACGTTCCGGTTGCTGGAGGCGTCGCGCAGGATTTCGAAGGCCGCTTCCTGGCTGCATTTGTTCTGCGCCATGACAATGCCCACGGCAACGTCGATGGTGGTCCTGGCTCCCATGGCCGCGCGGAGGTGATCGGCGGTGCTCCTGTGCCGGGCGATCTGGACGGCCAATTGCAGGGTAACTGCCGCCTCGGCGGCGAACATTTCGGCTGACCGGATGATGTCCGGCGTGAAGTGACCGGCGTCCCGGGCATACAGGTTGAGCCCGGCACCGCCGTCGTTACCGAGGATGAGCGGAACGCCGAGGATGGAATAGAAGCCGCGGTCCCGGATGGCGTCCGCATACTCCGGCCACCGCGGGTCGGTGCGCACGTCTTCCACCACGACGGTCCGCCCTGTCCGCGAGGCCCGCATGCACGGCCCGTCTCCGAAGCCGTACTGGATTTCGTCCAGCGCCCGCGCCGCCTCGCTGCTGCTGGCCACGGTGGTGCCCTGCTTGTTCCGAAGCAGGGTCACCCCGGCCAGGACTTCGGCATCGCTGCTGAAAAGCTCAGCGGCACGCATGGCGAACCCCTCAAGGAAGAACTCCACCGACTCAGTCTGCAGAATTAGCTGCTGCAATTCAGCTGCAACGGACTGCTGGTCCGCGGTTAGGCTCATACGCTGATTCTATCGCCGCCCGGCCCCGCACCCGTCCGCGCAACCGCTGCCCGCCACGCCTAGGTGGCCTCCACCAATTCGGTTTCCTTCTCCCTGCTCCACGTCCTGGCATAGACCCCGATCAGTGCCTCCTGGCGAAGCGTGAATCCCAGCCGGTTCAACAGGCCGTGCGCCTGGTACACAGTGAGGTGCTGGGCGCTGCGGCTGGCTCCGGCCTTGTCTGCCCGGTAGAGGTAGGTGTCAATGGTCCGCAGCCAGCGCCGGCGCCAGTTGGTGACGGCGGGTTCGGAGGCGGTGGCCATCATCAGCCGGTGCACGGGCATCAACTGGGCCTGGGCCTGCGCACCGGTAGCCTTCTGCACTCCGGCAGCCCGCGGATCGGAAGCGGTGCAGCTATAGAGATGGCTGTCCCAGTAGTACTCCCAGGAAACACGACGGCGGTCCGGCCATGTGGAGGCCCGCGGTCCCTTCATCATGGCGTAGGCCGAATCGAAGAGAAGCAGGGATGCCAGCGCCGATCGGTTCTGTGCCTTCGCAAACCGGGCGGTTGCCCAGAGGCAGAGATCGGAGGAAAGCTCGAAGACTTCCTCTGCCAAGGCCAGCCCGTCAACGCCGCCGTAGCGGGCCAGGTCCGCTTCGACCGACGGCAGCAGCGCGTCCGTGCCGATTGTCCGGTCCAGCACCGGTTCGTTGAATTCATGCTCCACCGAGAGGCTGCGCACCGGATCCCCGGACTGCTCCTGCAGTGCCCCCAGCAGGGACTGAAGCCGATCCAGGGTTTCCACGGGGGCAAGTACCCGAAGCCGGACCTGCGCATTGGACGGCTGCATCCGTCGGGTATAGAACCACCGCTTGGTTCCGCAAAGCCTCGCCTGCGCAACGAGGGGGGTCACAAGTTCACCGATGATCCGGTCTGCCAGTTCGAAACTACCGGCATCGACGGTCAGGTTCCACCATGTGGGGTGAGGAGAGGGGCGGGAGGGGGTGCGGAGCGCGGCTGGCTGGGTCATGGCCATCCTTTCGGTGCTTGTTGTGCTGAGCCACCCCACCCGGAACGCCTGTTTCAGCGCGTCCCGGGATGGAAGTCTTTCCCAATCCAGCGGCCGTGTCCACCACCTGAGGTTCCTCGCTGCGAAGACGGGCGGAACCCATCCCGAAGCGCTCGATTAGTAGTAATATCTCCTGCTTGTGCACGCGGGTCCGGGGGTGCCGCACAGCCGCACCCCCGGTACTGCAGGGGCCGGGAATAGGGTAATTCCGTCATATTTACGGATATCGCAAGCAGGCTGATAAATTGTTTGGCCGGGCACAAGACTTCTTCGAATATCCGATGAATGCGGGCCCCGGAAATTGTCCCTGCATAACTTGTTCTTCCAAAAGGTCCGGCATGCCCATGATTTCCCGCCGTTTTCCGCGCATCGGCCGGCAACGGACGTCCATTCCGGACTGGCCGGCCCTTTTCCACTGTTCCCCGTCCGGATACGTTGTGGTTTCCGGGCAGGGCGTCATCCTGGAATCAAACTCCACTTTCGCGGCGTGGATCGGCAGGAACCGGAGCGCGCTCGCAGGCACCGTTTTTGCCGATCTCCTTTCGCCCGAAGACCTGCTGGAATACCAGCGCTGGAGCGCGGCACTCACAACAACACCTGCAGCGAATCTAAGCGTCGACTTCAACGGAGCCGGAAACACCAGGCTGCCGGCTCACATCTCGGCGGTCCGGACCGCCTCCCGCGGCCGCACCGTGGACCTGGTCACGGTTTTCCCCATGCCCGGAAGGCGCAGGTATGAACGCGACCTGGTTGACGCGCTCCAGCAGGCCGAAGCCGCAGAAGCCGCACGCGGTGCTGCCGAGCGCGCGGCCAAGGAGCGGGAATCACTTCTGAAAACCATCCTGGACACGGTGGACGTGGGGGTGCTCGTGGTGGATGACGAGGGCCGGGAAATCCTCGCCAACGCCCATATGGAGGCCAGCCGGACCATATTGGGGGCCGAAGACCTGAGCGACTTCGAGTCCGGAGCGTGGTCTGTCTACGGTCCGGACCGGATCACACCGCTTCCGGACGAGTTGCTCCCCATCCGCCGTGCCGTTGCCGGTGAATCCTTTTCGCAGCAGATCATGTGGATCGGCACCGGCGAGGGCAAGATGGCGGTCAGCGTGTGTGCACGCCCGGTGCGGAACGGAGGGGACTTCAAGTGCTCGGTCCTGGCATTCAGCGACGTCACCCAGCTGGTGCGCGCGCTGGCGGCACAGGGTGAGTTCGTGGGTAATGTGTCCCACGAGCTGCGTACACCCCTGACGTCCATCCTCGGCTACCTGGATATGGCCCTGGAAGAAGAAGGACAGTTGCCGGGCACGGTCGAATCGGCCCTGCAGGCAGCGGTTCGAAATTCCGAGCGGCTGCTGCAGCTGGTCTCCGATCTGCTGTCCGTGGCATCCGACAACGGCGCGATGGAACTGCAGGAAGTGGATCTGGCTTCCACCGTCGCAGCCGCCGCCGATTCCTTCCGCCCCCACGCGCGGATCAACGGGGTGGAAATCGGTGTTGAGGTGGCGGCCGGGCTGCGGGCAGTGGCGGACGAAGGCCGGATCCGGCAGGTGCTGGAAAACCTGGTGTCCAATGCCGTCAAGTTTTCACCCGGCGGCGGAACGGTGCGGATAGGGGCGCGGAGGCAGGATGAAGCCGTGGTGATTGAGGTCGCCGACACCGGAATCGGCATGACGCCGGCGGAGCAGGAACAGGTCTTCAGCAAGTTCTTCAGGTCCGGGCAGGTTCTCACCGCGGCCATCCCCGGGGCAGGATTGGGCCTGGTGATCACCCGCAGGATTGTGGAAGAGCACGGGGGGAGCATCGACTTCAGCAGCGAGGCGGGGCGGGGAAGCGTCTTCACCGTGAAGCTGCCGGCGGCTGGGCCGGGTACAAGCTTGCAAAGTTAGTAAGTCTGCTTATCGTTAAGGGGCCAGATCCGGCTTCAGAGCGAGGAGACTGTCCAATGCGAGCGATGGTGTACCGAGGGCCCTACAAGGTGAGGGTGGAAGAAAAGGACATACCGCCGATCGAGCACCCCAATGATGCCGTCGTGCGGGTCACCCGGGCGGCCATCTGCGGCTCCGATCTGCACCTTTACCACGGCCTGATGCCGGATACCCGGGTCGGCACGACGTTCGGCCACGAGTTCATCGGAGTGGTGGAGGAAGTCGGATCGTCCGTGCAGAACCTCAAGGTCGGGGACCGTGTGATGGTCCCGGCCAACATCTACTGCGGATCCTGCTATTTCTGCGCACGGGGGCTCTACTCGAACTGCCACAACGTCAACCCCAACGCCACGGCCGTAGGCAGTCTCTACGGCTATTCGCACACCACCGGCGGTTACGACGGCGGCCAGGCGGAGTTCGTCCGGGTCCCGTTCGCCGACGTCGGACCCTCCCTCATCCCCGAGTGGATGGACGAAGAAGACGCCCTGATGTGCACCGATGCACTCGCCACGGGCTATTTCGGCGCCCAGCTGGGGGACATCGTCGAAGGTGACACCGTAGTGGTTTTCGGTGCCGGCCCGGTGGGTTTGTACGCCGCCAAGTCCGCCTGGCTGATGGGCGCCGGCCGGGTGATCGTGATTGACCACCTGGACTACCGGCTCGAAAAGGCCCGGACCTTCGCCCACGCCGAGACCTACAACTTCACCGAGTACGACGACATTGTGGTGCACATGAAGAAGATCACCGACTACCTGGGTGCCGACGTCGCAATCGACGCCGTGGGAGCCGAGGCTGACGGTAATTTCCTGCAGCAGGTTACGGGCACGAAGCTCAAACTGCAGGGAGGGTCCGCAGTGGCACTCAACTGGGCGATCGACTCGGTACGCAAGGCCGGCACCGTGTCCGTCATGGGCGCCTACGGTCCGCTCTTCAGCGCCGTGAAGTTCGGAGACGCACTGAACAAGGGCCTGACGCTGAACATGAACCAGACGCCGATGAAACGGCAGTGGCCGCGCCTGTTCGAGCACATCAAGGCCGGCTACCTCAAGCCCAGCGAGATCATCACGCACCGGATTCCGCTGGAGCACATCGCCGAGGGTTATCACATGTTCTCCGCCAAGCTGGATAACTGCATCAAGCCCGTCATCGTCCCCGGTTCCTGAAAGGAAGGACACTGCAATGGCCTACACGCCGCAAAAGCCGACCCGAACCCCGTCCAGCGAGGAACTGCGCGCGCGGATCCCGGGCTGGGGTGTTGACCTCGATCCTCGGGACCGTCCTGCCGTGCCCAAGCTGCAGTTTGATCCCACCCTCAGCGGCGCGCATTGGGAATTCCCGGAACGGCAGGAAGAAAAGTTCCCGCGGGAGCGCTCGATCGAGCACAAGTTCCTCACCCCGGTGTTCGGCACCGCCTGCCCGCCCAAGGGACTGTCCGGCGTGATGCGCCGGTACGCCTACCGCCGGTACAGCGAGGCCCGTGCGGCCCACTGGCTGATCCTGCTCGCCGCGGACCGCGTAGACGCCGTGGAGAGCCATCTTGCTTCCTTCGCGACCCTGCACCCGGATAATCCGATCACGGAGACCGGGGTGCTGAGCGAGTTCACCCGCCACGGCGTCTCCTCCCGGGTGGGCCGGAAGCGGGCGGACGTCAATCACCAGTGGATCGACCCGATCATCGTCGGCGGCCCGTGGCTGCTGGCCGGTGCGGGGGCGGCTACCGCCGTCGGCGCCGTGGTGCGCCGGCTGCGGAAGTAGCGCGGAACCGGGCACGCCTTCGTCGTGTCTGCCGTTGGTCCTTAGTAGGAATACCGGAGAGGTCCGAATCGGTTAAGACACCACACGGGACACGTTAGGCGGCGGGAGATCATGGACGGCAGGGGCGTTGAGCAGTACCGGCGCAGGATGGAACGGGCCGCACAGCTGCGGGCGGCGGCGGCCGGCGGAGGGCTCGACGATGAAGACCTCCAGCGTGCAGAGGCCGAGGAAGGGCTGCGGCACAAGCGCCGGAAAGTCGACGACGCCGCCAAAGCCGATTATCTGGTTCGGGATGCCATGGCCCGGGGCGAATTCGACAACCTGTTGTACGCCGGAAAACCTATCCCGAACCTGGGCGACGGCCATGATCCGGACTGGTGGATCAAGGGGCTGATGCAGCGCGAGAACGTGACTGGATTGGGACCCAAGGCCATCCTGCTGCGCACGGAAGACGCGGAACTGGACGCTCGGCTGGACACGCGGTGGACCGAAAAGCAGGTTCGGGAGATCGTCCAGGATTTCAATGCGCGTGTCATCGATGCGCGCCGCCAGCTCGAAGGAGGTCCGCCCGTTATCACGCGCACCCGCGACGTCGAGCAGGAAGTGCAGCGCTGGCGGGAACGGAAGGCGGAGGAAGCCGAAAAAGAAGCCGCCGCCGCTCCGGAGCCGGAGCAGCGGCGGCCTTGGTGGAAACGCAGGCGCTAGGCGTTAGACGGTGGTGGCGTCGTGGACTTCGCCCACCAGCTCTTCGATGATGTCCTCGAGGAACAGGACACCCGTGGTGTTGCCCTTCGCGTCAAAAACCCGAGCCACGTGGGCGCCGGTGCGGCGCATGGTGGCCAGGGCATCCTCCAGCTCGCTGCCCCGGTAAGCGGACGCCAGGCGGCGGATCCGCTTGGCGGGCACCGATGCGGCGAACTCGTCCGGCGTGGTGAGGTCCATGACGTCCTTCAGGTGAAGGTAGCCGTCGGGATCGCCGTCGTCGTTGGTGAGGATGTACCGCGAGTAACCGTGGACGTCCACAGCCTGCTGCAGGTCCGCAGGGGTTGCGGTCTCGGGCAGCAGCACCATCTGGCTGATCGGAACTTCGACGTCGGCCACGGTCTTCTCCGTGAACTCGAACGCGGCCGTCAGGGTACCGCTGCGGTCTGAAAGGACACCGTCACGCGTGGACTGCTCCACGATGTTCGCGACCTCGTCCAGGGTGTAGGCGCTGGTGGCTTCGTCCTTGGGCTCCACCCGAAACAGGCGCAGGACACCGTTTGCTATGCCGTTCAGCGTCCAGATGATCGGACGGACAATGCGGGACACGATCACCAGGGGCGGAGCCAGCAGCAGTGCGGCGCGGGTGGGCACGGAGAACGAGATGTTCTTCGGCACCATTTCACCCACCACCACGTGCAGGAACGTCACCAGCAGCAGCGCCACCACAAACGCGATAATGCCGATGGCGTCTGCGGACAGCGGAGTCAGGCCCAGCGGAATCTCCAGCAGGTGGTGGATGGCCGGTTCCGAGACATTCAGGATGACCAGGGAACAGACGGTGATGCCAAGCTGGCTGGTCGCCAGCATCAGCGTGGCGTGCTCCATGGCCCACAGGGTGGTTTTCGCGGCCTTGCTGCCGGCTTCGGCCTTGGGTTCAATCTGTGACCGGCGGGCCGAGATGACGGCGAATTCAGCACCGACGAAGAACGCGTTGACCACCAGCAGCACTACGAGCCAGATGATTCCGGGCAGGTATTCACTCATGGGTCAGGTCCTTGGTCAGCGAGTCGACAATGCGGTCATGGGCGCTCACCGGGGTCTCCAGGGAGCCCGACGGGGTGAAGCGCAGGCGTTCGATGTGGTTGCGGACCACCCGTTCCACACGGAGCGTGCCGCCCTCGATTTCCACTTCGTCGCCCAGCTCCGGCAGCCGGTCCAGTACGTCCGTGACAAAACCGGCGATGGTGTCATATTCCTCGCCGTCGGGAACCTCGACGCCGGTGCGGTCCAGGAGTTCGTCCGGCCGGAGCGAGGCGTCGAACGTGATGGCGCGGCCCGTGCGGATGACGCCGACGCGCGCGCGGTCGTGTTCGTCCTCGAGTTCGCCCACAATCTCCTCCACGAGGTCTTCGAGGGTGACGATGCCGGCGGTGCCGCCGTGCTCGTCGGACACGATCGCGACCTGCAGGCCCTGGGCGCGCAGCAGTCCCAGCAGCGTGTCAACGCCCATGGACTCGGGTACATGCAGCGGTTCCACCATGAGTTCTGCGGCCGTGACGGAGGTCCGTGCGGCCAGCGGTACGGCGAAGGCCTGCTTGAGGTGCAGCACGCCCAGAACGTCGTCCGAATCGCGTCCGATCACGGGGAAGCGGGAATAGCCGGTTGCCGTGGCAACGGCGACCACCTGTTCGGCAGTGTCGGACTCGTGGACCGTCCGCATGCGGACCCGGGGGGTCATAACGTCCGCCGCGGAGTGTTCGGCGAAGCGCAGGGTTCGGTTCAGGAGCACGGCGTGGTCCAGGTCCAGCACGCCTTCCAGCGCTGAACGCCGAACCAGGGAGCTGAGTTCTTCGGCGCTGCGTGCGCCCGAGAGCTCTTCCTTGGGTTCGATGCCGAAGGACCGGATGATGGCGTTCGCCGTGTTGTTGAACAGCAGGATGACGGGCTTGAACACCGTGGTGAAAACGGTCTGGAAGGGCACTACCAGCTTGGCGGTGGCCAGGGGGAGCGCCAGGGCAAAGTTCTTGGGAACCAGTTCGCCGATGATCATCGAGAAGATGGTGGCGAGGAAAATGCCGGCGACGGCGCCGATGCCCGGCACCATCCCCTCCGGCAGGCCCAGCGCCGTGAGCGGGGAGCGCAGCATCGAGCTGATTGCAGGTTCGAAGGTGTACCCGGTCAGCAGGGTGGTCAGGGTGATGCCGAGCTGTGCGCTGGAAAGATGGGTGGAGGTGATCTTCAGCGCGTTGATTGTGGGATTGAGGCGTTTCTCGCCCTTGGCGCGGCGGGACTCAAGGTCCGCACGGTCCAAATTGACGAGCGCAAATTCGGAGGCGACAAAGAGTCCGGTGCCGACGGTGAGGAGCAATCCTACGCCGACCATGAGCCATTCATACATGGGGCTGCCCCTCTCTCGTGATAGCCGGTGCAGCCGGAGTGGGCACAGTCTGCAGGTCGGTCAGGACGGGGAGGGGCATGGGTTTATGTGAGGGAGGGTCATCCATAGTCCAAGGAATGTTACAGGATGGACCTGTTTGCTGTTCCAAGGTTTCCTTCAGGCTGTAGCCGGAAACCACGTCAATGCCTACCAGCTGCCCTGCCCGTGCCGATACGTGGGCTCGTGGTTGGTGGAGGCCGCCACCCGGTGCTGGCGCACCAGGCAAAACGGGTCATAAAGTTCGATCCCCAGCCGGCCGGTGCCGGGCACGGGCTGGCAAAAGCAGGTGCAGGGAAAGTTCACGGGCGCCTTTCCGGGCCCTCGCATCAAGGCCCTCGAAGTTCTCTTGATCCGCAGCGGAGGGTCCCCGCGGGAAGCGGAAACCGTCCTACTTTCCTTGATACAACGCCAGCGCGTCCTGAGCCAAAACGGGCAGTTTCCGCAGCCTTCCCGTCCTTCCGCACGCCGGTGGAATGCGGAAGGACGGGAAGCGGCGGCCGGGAACTAGCTGGTCGCCAGCTCCGGCTCGCTAACCGTTTCCATCAGGACGGAATCGAGCAGGTCACCGGCGTCCTCCGCTGACGAGGATCGGGCCAAGGCAAGTTCGGAGACAAGCAGCTGCCTGGCCTTCAGCAGCATCCGCTTTTCCCCGGTGGACAGGGGGTGGGTCCGCTCGCGGCACCACAGGTCGCGGACAACTTCTGCGATCAGGCGAAGTTCACCGGTGGACATTTTGCCTTCGTTGGCCTTGAACCGCCGGGACCAGTTGTCCGGTTCCATCCCCACGGGTCCGCGCAGCACCGTAAACACGGCCTCTACGCCGGCGTCGTCGATGACGGAACGTACCCCTACGTCTTCGGCGTTGTCCGCCGGGAGCTTGATGGTCAGTTCAGTCGCGTGGACGCGGAAGGTCAGGGTTTCCCGCTCCACTCCCTTGACTGTCATGGGGGAAATATCGGTAACGGTGACGGCGCCGTGGTGCGGGTACACCAGGGTCTGCCCGACGGTGAAATTCAAAATGACGTCCCTCTGTTCAAATGGTTCCGAGCTTGCTTCGGAAGCGGGCTCCCGAGACCGCTTGGACCTGTCCGGGCCGGTCACCGGTGAAGGGTGACGGCCGGGCGCGCGGGCAATAGAGAAGGAGTCAATTTCCAGGCGGGAGGTGCGGATCTTGCTGAAAAGGTTGACGGATTAGTCGTTGACTGTCCGGCTCGCGGTCCCCACGCTGTCCCGTCAGCTTATCCTCCCTGCGCAAGTGCCTTCTTTTCGGGGCCGCTTCCAGTGCTTGGTTCCGCCGCTCGGCGCACTTGTGCTCAGGCTTTCCCCCGTGAGGCGTCGGGGTCCTCGGGTGCCTCACTGCGCCGCTGTGCCACCAGTTCCTTGGTGCGCACCAGCCGCAGTGCCGTGACCAGCACCAGCCCGCCCAGCATGTTGAACAGCAGGGTGTAGCCGAACCAGCCCAGCCATTCGAGGTACGTGATTTCCGCGCCGGAGATGATCGCGCCGAAGATCAGCAGCGAGTCCAGGATGGAGTGGAAAAGCTGGAGCCCGGCGAGCAGGAAACCGCCGATTACCGTCGCCACGATCTTTGCCGGGTCCGAGGTGGTTCCCTGCTGCATACGGCTCATCAGGGTGATGGTGCTGCCGCCCAGAACCGCCAGTGCCACGGTCTGGAGTGAGAAGGGCGCCTCGGTAAAGTGCGACGCCGATGTTGCCACCGTGGACGACCACTGCGGAAAGGCCTGCATCACTATCCACATGAAGATCCAACCGCCGGCCAGGTTGGCCAGCAGGGTCCCGCCCCAGAGCTTGGCGAGCAGTTTCATGCTGCCTTCCCTTGCGGCAACTGCCGCGACCGGCATGAGGAAGTTCTCCGTGAACAGCTCGCTGTGGGCCAGGAAGAGGGCGATCAGGCCGACACTGAATGCCAGGCCCGCCAGGAGGTGGTCTCCCGTTTCATGCATCACGGCGAGATAGGCCATGACGCCCAGCCCAACCTCCATGCCGCCGAACACCCCGGTCACCAGGATGGTCCGGAAGGTGCGGTGCAGCCGTTCTGCGCCTTCCGTCACCGTCTTGTCGAAGGATTCCT
The DNA here is from genome assembly GCF_024385465.1 of Arthrobacter sp. zg-Y844. Classification (GTDB taxonomy): domain Bacteria; phylum Actinomycetota; class Actinomycetes; order Actinomycetales; family Micrococcaceae; genus Arthrobacter_B. Next base: position 1,056,197 of record NZ_JANFLS010000001.1, on the reverse strand, counting down.
TAAGTTCGTCCTCCACCGGCGCTGCGGACTCTCCGATTTCGCTGCGGCGTTCCTCGCTCATGGCGTCCTTCCGGTGCGGCTGGATCTTTCTGGATGCGGTGCTGTTAAACCATAAAGCGGCCGGGGCGCGGTTCAATTCCCATTCCGTGAGTCCGTACCCGTACCGGCTTCGCACAGACATGGCACAGTCTCAGCACAGGGTGGAGACAGCAGGGAAAATACCGGGACGCAAAAGGGAATTTTGCGCTTACGCTTGACCCAGCCACCGGCACCGAGCCAAAGGACGTATTCATGGCACACGTTTCGTCCCAATCGCCCACGGGTAATCTTCCGCGCCTCGCGCACCCGGACGGGAGTCCGATCCGGGCGCTGGTGGTCGACGACGAGACCAGCCTCGCGGAGCTTGTGGGCATGGGGCTGCGGATGCTGGGCTGGAACGTCGTTACTGCAGGTAATGGACTCGGTGCGGTCTCTGCTGCCCGCGAATTCCGGCCCGACGTCCTGGTGCTGGACGTGATGATGCCCGGGGTCAACGGGCTTCAGGCCCTGCAGAAGATCAGGACCTTTCTGCCGCAGGTTCCCGCTCTGTTCCTTACCGCCAGGGATGCCGTGGAGGACCGTATCTCAGGGCTGGCCGCCGGCGGGGATGACTACGTGACCAAGCCGTTCAGCATGGAGGAACTGATGCTCCGCCTGCACCGCCTGGTGCAGCGTTCCGGGGCCGCGGCGTCGGGCTCGGACGAACTGGTGGTCGGCGACCTGGTGATGAACCTCGAAACCCGCGAGGTCATCAGGGGCGGGGAGGACATTGCCCTCACGAATACCCAGTGGGAGCTGCTGCGGTACCTTATGGAAAACCCGAGGCGGGTGCTGAGTAAGGCGCAGATCCTGACGAATGTCTGGAACTACGATTTCGGCGGCCAGGCGAACATTGTCGAGCTGTACATTTCCTACCTGCGCAAGAAGATCGACGTCGGACGCCCGCCCATGATCCATACGGTCCGGGGCGCCGGCTACGTGCTTAAACCGGCGGCCCCATGATCCACGCGGGTACTCGTCCGGCTGCCGGGGGATCGCAGATACGCAGCCATCCGCTGCGTACCAAGCTCATACTCACCACCCTGGCGCTCCTGACTGTGACCTGTGCGGCGTTGGGCATTTTCAGCCACGTGGCCATGGACCGGTATCTCACTGGAGTGCTCGACGACGGATTGGAACGTGCGGCGGCCAGAGCCGGGTTCCGCCCCGGCCACTCTGCGGGGGAGTATCCGTCGCCCCAAAAGGAGCCGGCCCCGGGCACCGCCGGCACGGACAACGGAGCCGGGGAACGCGGTGACGGCAGCGACTACCAGTCCGGCCAGCGCCCGGGCTCCCTGAATGCCTTCTTCGAGGACGGCGCTGCCCGCCGATCCACGCTTGTGCTTGAGGACGGCTCTGCGGTGTCGCTGAACGGGGCAGACCTGGAACTGCTGGCGGGAATGGATCCGGCCCGCGGCCCCCAGGACATGAACCTGTCCAGCGAGCATTACCGGGTGGATGCGTTCCCCGCCCCGCCCGGCGCCGGGAACGGAATGCTGGTCACCGGACTTTCAACGGCGCAGCGGGAGAGCACCCTGGCCTCGCTCGATCTGACCATGGTTGTGCTGTCCCTGGCCGGCCTGCTCGTCACCGGGTTTGCGGGCACAATGATCATCCGCCGCTCGCTGCGCCCGCTGGATGAGCTGGCCGCCGTCGCGACCTCCGTATCCAAGCTGCCGCTGGCCTCCGGAGAGGTGGAGATTCCAGTCCGTGTGCCCCCGGCGGCCGCGCGGCCCGGGTCCGAAGTCGGAACGGTGGGGATGGCCCTGAACGGCATGATCGATCACGTTACCAACGCCCTGCGCGCCCGGCAGGACAGCGAAACGAAGGTGCGGCGGTTCGTTGCCGACGCCAGCCACGAGCTGCGCACGCCGCTCACCTCGATCCGCGGGTACACGGAGCTGGTCCTGCTCAGCGAACACGTCAGCCCTCCGGGCCGCGCCGCCTTGGAACGCGTGGACAGTGAGTCCAAGCGTATGTCCGCGTTAGTTGAAGACCTGCTGCTGCTGGCGAGGCTGGACGAGGGCCAGCGGGGCGAGCGGACCGGCGTCGACCTCACCGAACTGATCGTGGAGGCAGTCAGCGATGCGCAGGTCTCGGCCCCGGAGTATCAGTGGACGCTGATGCTGCCTGATGAACCGGTAGTGGTGTCCGCCGTCGAGCCCGAGCTGCGACAAGTGCTTATTAATCTGCTTTCCAATGCCCATAAGCACACTCCTCGGGGGACCCGCGTGGAAATCGGACTGCAGGCAGGAGCAACCTGGGCCACCTTGACGGTGACGGATGACGGCCAGGGGATAGAGCCGGACTTCATCGATTCACTGTTCTCCCGGTTCAGCAAGGCCGATTCCGCGCGGACGGGGAATACGAGCAACACGGGGCTCGGCCTGGCCATTGTCTATGCCCTCGTTGCGGCCAACGGGGGGACCATCGAGGTCGAGAGCAAACCCGGCCGCACCAGCTTCACCGTGGCCCTGCCGCTTGCTGGTGCGGTAGCGGTCTGAGCCCGTCGGGCAATTAATCGGGCAGGCCGATCCAGTACCGCCGCGTGCCGTCCCGGCTGTCCTCGTAGACTCCGCCGTTTTTCTCGATGACCGCCCGGGATCCGGCGTTGTCTTCGGCGCAGGTGACGAGTACCCGTGCAATGCCGAGATCACGGGCAACCGGCAGGGCGTCCTGAAGTGCGCGTGCGGCATGCCCCTGCCGGCGTGCGGAGGGTCGGACGCTGTAACCAATGTGGCCACCCTGCTCGAAGAGGAAATCATTCAGGGTGTGCCGGACGGCAAGCGAACCCAGGAACTCATCGCAGTCCACCAGCCACAGGTAGGTGCAGGGCACCAAGCCTTCCTGTCGCGGTGTGTCCGGGAACCGTTCCTTGACCAGGCCGTCGACGAAACCGGCAAAGTCCCCGGCAATTTCCGTGCGAATGCGCTCTTTCGAGGTGTCCCCGTACACGCCGGAACCGTCCATCCTCTCGCCGTTGAATTCCTCGGCCGCGGCCAGCCAACTGTTCCGGAAACGGACATCGGGGGTAATCAGGGTTGCCATTGGCAAAGTGTAGGGCTATTCCGCAATCGGGCTTGAATTCTCCGCATTAGTTCGATATCCGGAAGGTCTGCCGGGTTGTGTTCCCTGTATTACCCATGAATGCAGGGTCCCGCGGTGAAGGGTTCCGCAGACAGGGAACCGAACGTATCCTCCGAGGATGGACCCGGTTCGCGTTTGTTTGGAGATATTCGCCGCTGCCTGCGCCGGAACCTGGGTGCTGTCACTGATCACCCGGGAATACTCCTGGACAGACCGCATCTGGTCCGTCATTCCGCTGGCCTACCTTTGGGTTTTTGCTGTCGCGTCCGACGGCGACCACCGGGTAACGCTGATGGCGGTCCTGGTTACGCTGTGGGGCGTCCGGCTGACGTTCAATTTTGCCCGCAAGGGCGGTTACGCCCCGGGCGGTGAAGACTACCGGTGGGGGATCCTGCGCCAACGGCTGAAGCCGTGGCAGTTCCAGGCCTTCAACCTGCTGTTCATCAGCATCTACCAGAACATCGTCATCTGGGTGATGACCCTGCCGGTGCTGACCGTCTATCAACACCCCGGAGCGCTCACGGGCTGGGACTGGCTGCTGGCGGTCCTGTTCCTGGCCGCGCTGGCCGGAGAAACCGTGGCGGACCAGCAGCAGTGGAACTTCCAGCAGTGGAAAAAGGCACTGCGGACCGCCGGACGAATTCCGCCGGCCGACTTCCTCCGCACGGGACTGTTCCGGTACTCGCGCCACCCGAACTTCTTCTTTGAACAGCTCCAATGGTGGCTCTTCTACGGTTTCGCCGTCACCGCCTCGGGGGAGTGGCTGCATTGGACGCTGGCAGGGCCGGTTCTGCTGACCCTGCTCTTCGCCGGGTCCACCGCCTTCACCGAGAGCATTTCCCTGGCACGCTACCCCGACTACGCGCGGTACCGGCGCCGGACCTCCCCGCTCGTTCCGCTTCCTCCCCGCCTGAGTTCAAAGCACTCCCGCTAGGCGGGAAGGCAAGGCGGAATGTTGAGTGGGTCGCCGGGCAGAGGTGAGGGGTCCGAAGCTGTCTCCTCTGTCACATTCGACGGTTTAGGGAATGGGAAGTTCTTCTACACATGTTGAATAGGGCAGGATAGAAACGAACTTGAAGGAGAACGGCAATGGGACGCGTAAGCGGCAAGGTGGCACTGATCAGTGGCGGCGCACGGGGCATGGGTGCCTCGCATGCCCGGCTGCTGGTCGCTGAGGGTGCCAAGGTCGTCATTGGCGACATCCTCGACGACGACGGCAAAAAGACCGCCGCCGAGCTCGGCGACAACGCCCGCTACGTGCACCTCGACGTCACCAAGGCCGAGGACTGGGACGCCGCCGTGCAGACCGCCGTCACGGAATTCGGTGGACTGGACGTGCTGGTCAACAACGCCGGCATCGCGAACTTCGGGCACATCGAGGACTACAGCTTCGAGCAGTGGAACATGATTGTGAACATCAACCTCAACGGCGTGTTCCTGGGGATCAAGGCGGCCATCCCGGCGCTGAAGGAATCCAAGGGCGGCTCGATCATCAACATCTCCTCCACGGCAGGACTGCAGGGATTCGTGGAGCTGCCGGGCTACACGGCCACCAAGTACGCGGTGCGCGGCCTGACCAAGTCGGTGGCCCTGGACCTCGGCAAATACGGCATCCGCGTCAACTCGGTCCACCCGGGCGTCATCAAGACCCCGATGACCGAGGGCATGGAAAACCCGATGAACCACGTTGCCCTGCACCGCATGGGCGAGGCGCAGGAAGTCTCCCAGACGGTCCTCTTCCTGGCCAGCGACGATTCCAGCTTCTCCAGCGGCGCGGAATTCATCGTCGACGGCGGCGAGACCGCGGGCCTGGCCAACCACTAGGCCGAATACATCAAAAAGCTTGCGGCGTCCCCCAGCGCCGCGGCACGGAAGGGCTTCGCTTCGGCGGAGCCCTTCCGTGTATCTGAGAAGATAAGTCCCATGCCCGGACTGCACTCCCCAAAGCCGCATCGGCATTCACCGTCGGATGAGCCGCGGATAACACGCACCCGGGACGCGCTCGAGGCGGGCCTGTGGGAGCTGCTTCGGGACCACGAACTCGCGGATATCAGCGTGGCTGCACTCTGCCGGCAGGCCGGGGTGCACCGCACCACCTTCTACGGCCACCACCGCAACATTTTCGACTTCGCGGCGTCCGTGTACGCCGGCGTCGTGGACCGGCTGGGCACAGTGGAGCTGGACCAGCGCGGCACCGGCCGAACGGTCGCGGAGATCGGGGACCTGTACGTCGAGTCCATCCGGCAGATCCTGCAGCACACCAAAGCCGAACAGCGGGTCTACCGGGCGCTGTTCCACACCGAGACCTTCCTCGGGATCCTCGCCGATCAGCTCAACGGGCGGATCCTCCTGGCCCTGCATGTCTGGCAGGCCCACAACGTGGCGGTCCTGAACCCGGACGCAACCGCCGCCTTCCTGGGCGGCGCCTATGCCTCCTGGTTCGAACAGTGGGTGGTCAGCGACGACGACGACGTCGAGGCCCGGCTGGGTTCGCTGCGGAACCTGCTGCCCGTCTGGTGGCCGCGGGACGGTTTTCCGACGACCTAGCCCGCTCACCGCCACCCTTGCTTTACGGTGCTTCTTCCGATTTGCTGTGCGCAGCCTGGGGGGATACTTCGCGGGAGAGGCCAAAGGAGGACGGCAATGACGGCATGGATCCATCCGATGGAGCGCAGGGCCCGACGGTACTGGGCATTGCAGATGGTCAGCATAGTGGTGGCAACGGGTGGGCTGTTCGTGATCCTGCTGCTTGAGCCGACGCCGGGGCGGATCTGGGGTGCTGCTGCCGTGGCCTTAACCGGTGCCCTACTGGTCTGGGGCGCCTGGCGGGGCCTGAAGGAAGCTATCCATGAGTATCGGATGCATGATGCCTAGAGCCGGTGCAGCGATCCGCGCAGCGAGGCCAGGTCCGGGTAGCCGTTGACCGCCATGGTCAGGTCAGCTTCGGCGAGCAGGCTGCGCATCACATGTGTCACTCCTGCCTGCCCGGCCGCCGCCAGGCCATAGACATAGGGCCGGCCGATCCCCACCGCTGTAGCTCCGAGTGCCAGCGCGCGGAGGGCATCCACGCCGGAACGCACACCTGAATCGAAAAGCACAGGGGCGCCGTCGGCCGCCTCAACGACGCCCGGCAGGCAGTCAATTGCCGGGATGCCGCCGTTTGCCTGCCGTCCACCGTGGTTGGAGCAGTAAATGCCGTCCATCCCGCCGTCCAGCGCGCGCCGGGCGTCGTCAGGTGAGCAAATGCCCTTGAGGATGATCGGCAGCGAGGTCAGGGACCGGAACCACTCCAGGTCCTCCCACGTCATGGTGGGGTTGCCGAACAGCGAGGCCCACAGCATTACGGCAGCGGCAGGGTCTGGTGACCCCTGGTCGGCCAGGAGCTTCCGGAACCGGTCATCGGTCAGGTAGTTGGCCAGGCACTGGCCGGACAGCATCGGCAGGTAGGCGGCACTGAGGTCGCGGGGCCGCCAGCCGTTCACCCACGTATCCAACGTGATGACAATGCCCGAGTACCCGGCTGCTTCGGCGCGGTGCACCAGGGACTCGGCCAGCTCCCGGTCCGCCGGTGGGTAGAGCTGGAAGAACCCGGGGGTTTCACCGGCGGCTGCACGGACCTGTTCCAGCGGAGCGGAGGAGAGGGTGGACGCCACCATCGGGATGCCCAGCTCTGCGGAAGCGGCAGCCGTCGCCAGGTCGCCGTCGTCAGCCACTGCGCCCAGCACCCCCACCGGAGCGAAGAACAGGGGAGAAGGCAGCCGGTGCCCCAGCAGATCAATGCCCATGCTGCGCCGGGCGGCTCCGACGAGCATCCGCGGCATGATGCCGAGCCGCTCAAAGGCAGCCACATTGGCACGTTGGGTGTGCTCGTTGCCGGCACCGCCGGCCACGTAGCCCAGGATCCGCGGATCCATCCTGCTTTCTGCCAGGTCCTCCATCGCCGCGGAGCTCATGGGCAGATCCGGCAGGACGCCGCGTGCGCCGTTCATGTAGATGCCAAGCTGATAATCGCCGTAGTTCGTGCTCATGGAGGCTCCGCCTTTTCTTTCCGGCCGCTTTGCCGGTTTTCCGCTTTGCCCGGATGCTACTCCAGCGGCAGCGGGGCATCCTGCCGACCCGCGGCGAAACGTTCCAGCCGTTCCTCCAGGCCGGCGCGGACTGCCGGCCATTCGTCGGCCAGGACCGAGTACACCGCGGTGTCCCGCCAGCTGCCGTCGGCGCGGCGTTTGTCCCGGCGCCTGATGCCCTCGAAGACGGCACCGATCCCGCTGATCGCCGCGCGGGAACGGGTATTGAGCGAGTCCGCCTGGATGCTGATTCGTCCGAAACCGGCTGCAAAGGCGGAGCCGAGCAGGAGCAGCTTCGTTTCTGTGTTGACCGCAGTGCCCCAGACCGCGGGAGCGTAGGCGGTCCACCCCAGCTGCGCGGATTCGCCGGGCAGGTCCAGATCAGCGAGGCTGCTGGTCCCCACGACGGCGCCCGGCGTATTGCCGTGCACCAGCCGCACCGCGAACGGCAGCTCGTCCCAGCGGTAATAGGTGCGGGCCCAGGCAGTGAACCCGTCCAGATCGGTGTGCAGCCCGGCGGGTCCGCCGCCGTAGCCACCGGCAAAGACCTCAGGAACCGCAATGGCTCGGTGCAGGTCCGGGATCAGGTCAAGGGTGAGCGGCTCGAGCCTGACAAACCGGCCGGAAAGAACCGAGTGCCGGGGCCGTGCGGCGCTCATGCGGTCAATCCGGCATTGTCTGCCACGCTCAACCCGCCGTGACCTGGAACTTGTTGCGCCAGTCCGTGATCAGCCATTCGCCCGCGTCCTGCCCCGGCCGCGAGCAAAGCGTCATGGACGCCTCGATAACCTGTGTGTTGGTTCCGGGTTCGCCGACACCGGGTGCCACCTCCATTTCCGCGGATGCGGAAATCTCGGTGACGATGCTCTTGTTGTCGTCAGCCAGCCACACCTCGAGGACTTCGATGTCCAGCTTTGTGAAGCGTGACCGGTCCGGTTCGTAGACATACCGGTAGGAATCGCCGTAACGCTCCTGATGGAAGGTGCTTTGCATAACGACTCCACCAAAGGGCGAACCGTCGTTGAGGCTCTGCTGAGCCATGCCTTGGAGCTCCGGAGCGATCCGCTGCCCATTCGCGGCCCACCATTCCTCCGGCGTCCAGGCGCCGCCGTTAAGCGGGGAGTCGAGCCCTTCCTCGACCATAAAAGCCAGGTTGTTCCGGTGCGCTTCCTCGATTTGCGCCTGCGAGTACAGGGAAAGCAGCTTCGGCTCCACCACCGCCGGATCGAGGGTCCACGCCGGATCATCTTCGGCCGGCGAAACCTGCAGGTAGGTTCCGTGGGCCGTGTCCACGTTGCCCTTGACTCCCAGCCCGCGCTGGGAAGCGGACGACGTCGGCGGCGGACTCGTCGTCGGCGGTGCCGAGGGGGAGGGCTTGGCCTTCACTGATGCTTTTTCCGTCGATTTCACTGCGGGAGACGCCGAAGGCGAGCTGGAAGCGGTGGACCTGCTGGTGTCGGTGTTCGCCGGGTCGGTGCCGCAGCCGGCAAGGACGGTCACCAGCAAGGCCAGACCCGCTGCGGCCGGGCGCGGGCCGGCTGAAATACCCATGGTCACGATTCCCCCAATCGGAACACACCGATTCCCGGTGCGGAAAGCGCCAGTATAGGGCGGGAATTCCGGCCGAGCGCACCGCCACGGGCAGCCCGGTCAGGCCAGGAACTTGTCCGGGGTCAGCGGCAGGTCCCGGATCCGGGTGCCGGAGGCGTTATAGGCGGCATTGGCAATGGCCGCAGCGCTGCCCACAATCCCTATTTCTCCGATGCCGCGGGCACCCAGCGGGCCGGCATGCTCGTCACGGTCCTCGATCCACAACGCCTCCATGTCCAGCACGTCCGCGTTGGTGGGGATGTGGTATTCCGCAAGGTCGGAGTTCACGAAGATCCCGAACCGCGGATCCAGCACCCCTTGCTCGTGCAGTGCCATGCCCAGGCCCATGGTCATGGCGCCGAGGAACTGGGACCGGGCCGTGCGCGGGTTGATGATCCGGCCGGCAGAAAACACCCCGAGCATGCGGGGGACCCGGATCTCCCCGGTATCCGCGTGGATCCGGACCTCGGCGAAGTGCGCACCGAAGGAATACAGGGCAAGGTTCGCAGCCTCCGGGTCTTCCGGTGGCTGCGCTTCCGTGTGGGCCCCGGGGGAGGGATGCTCGCCGTGATCCTCCCGGAAGGCACGCGCGGCGGCAATGATAGTGCCGCCCCAGCTGGCCGTCCCCGAGGAACCGCCGGCCACGCTGGCAGTTGGGAACCGGGTGTCACCGATGCCCAGCCTGATCCGGTCCACCGGCACCCGCAGGGCATCGGCGGCGATCTGCGTCAGGGCGGTCCAGCTGCCCGTGCCGATGTCAGAGGCACCGATCTGCACCGAGTAGACGCCGTCCTGCTCATACTGGATCCGCGCCGTGTTCGAGGGCTGGCGCATGAAGGGGTACACGGCGCTGGCGGTACCCATCCCCACCAGCCAGCCGTCCTGCTGAACGGAGCGTGGGCGGGCCACCCGGTTCTCCCAGCCAAATCGCTCGGCCCCGAGGTCGAAGCATTCCAGCAAGTGCCGACTGGAGAACGGATTGCCGGTTTCCGGGTCCACCTCCGGTTCGTTGCGTCGGCGCAGCTCGATCGGATCCAGGCCGGCCGCCGCCGCCAGCTCATCCATGGCCACCTCGGGGCCGAACATGCCCGGGCATTCCCCCGGGGCCCGCATCCAGGACGGCACCGGTATATCCAGCGGCGCCAGCCGCGTGCTGGTTCGCCGGTTAGGGGCGGCGTACATCATCCGAAACGGCGCCGGGGTCTGCTCGGCGAACTCCTTGATCCGGGAGGTGTGTTCCAGGATGTCCAGCGACATGGCGGTGAGCCGTCCGTCGTCGGCCGCACCTAGCCGGACGTGCTGGATAGTGGGGGTTCGGTGGCTGGTCAGCGTGTACATCTGCTGCCGGCTGACAGGGAACTTCACCGGCCGGCCGTCCGTGCACTGCGCGGCCAAGGCCGCCATCACCACCTGCACGTGCGGCATACCCTTGGATCCGAAGCCGCCGCCTACGTGCGGCGCGATGACGCGGACCTGCTCCTCATCAAGACCCAGCACCTGCGCCAGCGTGCTCTTCACCGCGTGGACGCCCTGCGTGGAGTCCCAGAGGGTCAGGACGGTCCCGTCCCACTGCGCCACCGTGACGTGCGGCTCCAGCGGGTTGTTGTGTTCGGGCGGAGTGGAATACGTCGCGTCGATCCGCAGTGCGGCGGTGTCAAAGGCGCCGTCAAAATCGCCCTGGCTGCTGTCCGTCGGGGTGCCGGCGTTCAGCTCCTCGGGGGCATACAGTGCAGGATCGTCAGCGCGCAGCTGGGCGGTGAACGGCTCCTCCGTGTAGGTCACCTGCACGGCAGCGGCTGCCTCCCGGGCGGTTTCGGGGGTCTCGGCCAGTACTGCAGCCACTATCTGCCCCCGGTAGCCCACGCTGGGATCCTGCAGGACCGCCAGTTCCCGGTCCGAGCTGTCTGCCAGTCGGGGAGTGGTCTCCGCTGTAAGGATGGTCAGCACCCCGTCGAGGGCCTCCGCTGCGGCGGTCTCCACCCGCTCCACTCGACCGCGGGCAATGGTGGAAAGCACGGGATAGAGGTGGACGGGGTTCTCCACCGGCTGTTCATAGGCATAGGGTGCGGTGCCGCGGACCTTAAGTTCGCCGTCGAGCCGTTCATACGGGGTACCGATGGCGGAAGCGGGCATCAGCTTGCTCATGAGTTCAATTCCTCCCAGCCTGCGTCATCCGGGCCGCCGGGCCCTTCCGGATGGTCCGTCCCCGGTGCACTGGCGTCCGGCCTGGCGGTGCCGGTCAGGTCCCGCAGCACTGCGGCCAGGGTGTTCCGGACCATGGGCACCTTGAAGCCATTCCCGTTGAGCGTCTCAGCGTGCCTTAGCTCGGCATCCGCGGCGGCCCGGAAATTGTCCTCGGTGGCTGCGGCCCCGCGGAGCACCGCTTCGGCCTGGAGCGCCCGCCAGGGTTTGTGCGCCACTCCGCCCAGCGCTATCCGCACGTCCCGGATCACCGGGACGGCGGCGGCGTCGTCGTCCAGCTCCAGTGCCGCGGCCACGGAAACCAGGGCGAAGGCGTAGGACGCACGGTCGCGGACCTTGCGGTACGCGGAACGGGCCGGTGCCGGCGGGAGTTCAACGGCGGTGATCAGCTCGCCGTGGTCAAGTACCGTGTCCTTCTGCGGCTCGTTGCCGGGCAGCCGGTGCAGATCGGATACGGGGAGCACTCGTTCGCCCGCGGGCCCCATGACGACGACGGCGGCATCCAGGGCGGCCAGCGCCACCGCCATATCTGACGGATGGGTGGCGACGCAGTCCTCGGAGGCGCCGAGGATGGCGTGGTACCGGGTGTAGCCCTCCAGCGCGGAGCAGCCGGTGCCGGGCTCCCGCTTGTTGCATGGCGTGGTGGGGTTCTGGAAATACACGCAGCGGGTGCGCTGAAGCAGGTTTCCGCCGGTGGTGGCCAGGTTCCGCAACTGGCCCGAGGCTCCGGATAGCAAAGCCTGGGACAGGGCGGGGTAGCGGCTGCGGATGAACGTGTTGGCCGCCAGGTCCGCGTTGCGCACATTCGTACCGATCCTGACCCGCCCGTCTTCCTGCACATCCACCGTGTCCAGCGGCAGCCGGGAGATGTCCACCACCAGGGTGGGTTGGGCGACGCCGAGCTTCATCCGGTCCACCAGGTTGGTGCCCCCGGCCAGGAAAGCGGCCTCAGGGTTACCGCTCACCAAGGCGACAGCCGACGCGACGTCCTCGGCGCGGTGATAATCGAACGGGATCATGCGCGTTCCTCCGGATGCTCGGGCATCGATTCCGCGGTGGGGGAGTCCGCCACGACCGGAACCTCCGGGTCGGGCGCTCCGCCCCGCCGTGCCGCGGCTGCTTCGGCGGCCTGCCGGACGGCGGCAACAATGTTCACGTACGCCCCGCAGCGGCACAGGTTTCCGCTCATGCGTTCGCGGATTTCAGCATCGGTGAGGTCTATGCCGCCCTCGGCCTGCAGATCTTCCGTGGCCGTGGACGGGTGCCCGGCGGCGGCTTCCTCGATGATGCCCGCGGCGGAACAGACCTGCCCCGGAGTGCAGTAACCGCATTGGAACCCGTCCTGTTCCAGGAAAGCGCGCTGGACCGGGTGCAGTTCGCCGTCGGGCGTGCCGCCGGCCAGGCCCTCGGCCGTGATTACCTCGGCGCCGTCATGGGCTACGGCCAGGGCGAGGCAGGAATTGGCGCGGCGCCCGTCCAAAAGGACCGTGCAGGCGCCGCATTGGCCGTGGTCGCAGCCCTTCTTGGGGCTCGTGACGCCCAACTGGTCCCGCAGCGCGTCCAAGACCGTGGTGCGGGTATCCACCGTCAGGGTGCGCGCTTCGCCGTCCACCTGCAGGGTTATTCCGGCTTTCATGAGATGTGGACCACCTGTCCCTCGCGGTTTGTTCTCGCAAACTACCGGAGGAGATGTGGTGGAGACAACCAATGCCGGGACAAAAAAGATCCCGATCCGGTTTCCGGATCGGGATCTTTTTCTTGGTTGCGGGGGCAAGATTTGAACTTGCGACCTCTGGGTTATGAGCCCAGCGAGCTACCGAACTGCTCCACCCCGCGGCGTGGTCTCAACTTTACCGCAGATCCGCCGCACAGCGTAATCCAGTGGCCGGGCTCACAATTTCCGCCGTCCGGTTCGGTACGCTGGGGCGGGTGAGCCTGCCGAAAACCGATACCGCCGTCACCTATCCCGCCGGAGCCCTGACGGGCACGGGAGCCGTACTTCACGTGGAGACACTGCCGGACGGAAGGCTTGCGGTACTCCTGGACACCACTCCCGTACACCCGGTGGACGCCGGCTGGCCGGACCAGGGGCCGGACCGGGCAACGCTAACGACGCCGGACGGCCGCGAGGTGCCCCTGCTTGACTGCGTGGTCGGGGCCACGGACGGCACCGCACTGTTCCTGGGCGGGGACATCCCGGTCCGCAAGGGCACCGAGGGCTGGGTGTTCGCGGTGGTTCATCTGCTGCCGGGGGATACCGGCATTGCGGAGGGAAACCGTGTCGAGGTCCGGGTGGACGGCGAACACCGGGCCGCTCTTTCTGCCGGGCACACAGCCTGCCACCTGGCGGCCCTTGCCCTGAACCGGCAGCTGGCCGGGGCATGGAAAAAGGACGTGCCCGCAGACGCGGCCGGCAACCCGAACTTCGACGCCCTGGCGATCGAGACAACCACGATTCTGCCCGGAGGTTCCCGGGACGTTTACCGGTTGGGGAAGTCACTGCGTCGCAAGGGCTTTTTGCCGGACGCGTTGCTGACGGACCCTGCCGCCGTGGAAAAGGGTGTGAACGCAACGTTGGCGGAGTGGGTGGCCTCCGATGCGGAGGTCCGCATCGAGCGCGAATCGGATCTCCTTACCGGCATGCGCCGCTGGGTCTGCGACCTGCCCGGCGGATCGGTCGGCATTCCCTGCGGCGGCACCCATCTGGCCTCCTTGGCCGCTGTTTCCGAAATTGAAGTGCGGTTGAGCTGCGAACCCGGCGAGGGAGCCGCGGAAGTAGTTATGGATACCATTTGCACCCGCACCGGATCGGCTTAGCCGGCAAACGATTCCCGGCCTGCCGCCGCGGGTATTCCTCAGCGCCCTCTTTCGACAGCATTCCCCGCTGCCCCTTGCCTCCGGAAATGCCTTGCGCCAATTGATCCGGTAACCCAGGGATAACCCTTGCCCGCTCGAATGGATGAACGTAGTGTTCCGCGCACGTGAGCGGAACCGCTGTCTCAAATGAGCAAAGGTGACCAGATGAGATTTCGACGCAGCAGGGGGAATCGCAACCACAGCCGTTACCGGCTTCGAACGGGTCTGGCATCCGCGGCCGCAGCCGCCCTGGTGCTGACCGGCTGCGGCGGTTCCGAGGCGGAGGGCGGGGATGAGATTGTCGTAGCCATTGTCTCCAACCCGCAGATGCAGGACGCAATCACTCTTCAGGACGAATTCAAGGCGCAGTATCCGGACATTGACGTCAGCTTTGTGTCCCTTCCCGAAAACGAGGCACGGGCTAAGATCACTGCCTCTGTTGCCACGCAGGGCGGGGAATTCGACGTCGTAATGATCTCCAATTACGAGACGCCGATGTGGGCGGAAAACGGCTGGATCACTAATCTCCAGGACTATGCCGATTCCACCGAGGGATATGATCCCGACGATTTCGTCCCCACTATCCGTGAGGCACTGAGCTACGAGGGAGATCTCTACTCCGTTCCGTTCTACGGTGAATCCTCCTTCCTCGTCTATCGGCAGGACCTGTTCGATTCAGCCGGCCTGACCATGCCGGAAAGCCCCACCTGGGAAGACATCCGCGGCTTCGCCGAAGCACTCAACGATCCGGAAAATGACATGGCCGGTGTCTGTCTGCGCGGGCTGGCCGGCTGGGGTGAGGTCATGGCGCCGCTGGACACCATGATCAATACCTACGGCGGCCGTTGGTTCGACGAGGACTGGAACGCCCGTTTGGACGAGCCCGTAGTGGAAGAAGCCGTCACCGATTATGTGGACCTGGTGCAGAACTACGGGCAGGCCGGTGCCGCCACCAGCGGCTACGGGGACTGCCTGACCCTCTACAGCCAGGGAAATACGGCCATGTGGTACGACGCCACGGCCATGGTTTCCGCCATTGAGGACCCCGCGTCCTCCCTCGTAGTCGGGAAAAGCGGATACGCGCCGGCACCCGTCAAGGAGACGGAGTCCGCCGGCTGGCTTTACAGCTGGTCCCTGGCCATCCCCACCACCAGCAACTCCAAGGACGCTGCCTGGGACTTTGTTTCCTGGATGACGGATAAGGAATACATCCAGCTTGTGGGTGAGGAGATCGGCTGGGAACGGGTGCCGCCGGGCAGCCGGCTCTCCACCTATGAAATCCCCGAATACGCCGAGGTGGCCGAGGCCTATGCCGAGCCGACCCTGGATGCCATGGCCGGGGCATCCCAGGAAAACAGCATGGTCCGCGGTGTGCCCTACACCGGGCTCCAATTTGTCGGTATCCCGGAGTTCCAGGATCTGGGCACGCGGGTGGGGCAGCAGATTTCGGCGGCCATAGCCGGGCAGCAGACAGTCCAAGAAGCGCTGGAACAATCCCAGGGCTACGCCGAAACGGTGGCGGAAAGCTACCAGGACGGAGCGGGTTAAATGTCCACGTTGGTAGAGCGGCAACAGGTCCGCGCCAGGAAGGCCGCAACGGAGCGGGAGGGCGGGGGAATGTCCTCCGCCGAGGGGTGGCGGCGGCGGCTGCCGCTGTTGCCGGCCCTGATTTTCACCTTGATCGTGACGCAGGTGCCCTTCCTCTTCACCATCTGGTACTCCCTGCAGAACTGGAACCTGCTGCGGCCGGAGGGAAACCAGTTTGTGGGGCTGGGGAACTACATCGATATTTTCTCGGACTCCACGTTCCGCGGGGCGGCGCTGAACAGCGTCCTCTTCACCGTGGCCTGTGTTTTCTTCGCGATGTTGCTGGGCATCATCTTCGCCCTGTTGCTGGACCGCAGTTTCGCCGGCCGGGGAGTGGTGCGTACCCTCCTGATCACCCCGTTCCTGATCATGCCGGTGGCGAGCTCCCTGCTGTGGTCCATTTCAATCCTCAATCCGAGCTACGGCCTGCTGAACTGGGTGATCGGGCTGGTGGGCATCCCGCCGGTGGACTGGACGTCACAGCACCCGATCGTGTCCATCCTGATGGCGCTGGTGTGGCAGTGGACGCCGTTCATGATGCTGCTGGTCCTGTCCGGGCTGCAGGCGCAGTCCAAGGACGTGCTGGAAGCCGCACAGGTGGACGGCGCGGGGTGGTGGCGGACGTTCATCTCGGTGACGTTGCCGCAGCTGCGCCGGTACATCGAACTCGGAATCCTGCTTGGCGCCATCTATGTGGTGAACACCTTCGACCAGATCTACCTCATGACCGCCGGCGGACCCGGGACGGCCAGTGCAAACCTGCCGTTCTACATCTACCAGCGGGCTTTCCTTGGCTTTGACATCGGCCAGGCCGCTGCCATGGGCGTGGTGGTTGTCATTGCCACCATCATTGTGGCCACCCTGGCCCTCCGCCTGATTTTCAAGAGCTTCGACGTAAAGGACTGACGACGTGGCTACCCAGACTGCTGCACCTACTCCCGCCGGGAAAGAAACAACTCCCGCTGCCAATACCGTTCGGAAACCGGCCCGGCGTTTCAACTCCGCACCCATCCTCACCACGGTGACGTGGGTCCTGGCACTGATTTTCTTCTCACCGGTGCTCTGGATGGTGCTGACCTCCTTCAAGCAGGAGTCCGCCGCCGCATCCGATCCGCCGGTGTTCTTCTTCGCCCCCACGCTGGAACAGTACCGGGCGGTGCTGGACAGCGGGGCCGGAAGCTATTTCGCCAACTCCGCGATAGCCACCGGCGTCTCCACCATCCTGGTGGTCATCCTGGCGGTGCCGGCCTCCTACGCCTTGAGCATCCGGCCGGTGAAAAAGACCTCGGACGTGCTGTTCTTCTTCATCTCCACCCGCATGCTGCCGGTAGTGGCCGTGATTATGCCGATCTACGTGATTGCCGGGCAGCTGAAGGTATTGGATAACGTGTGGACGCTGGTGGTGTTGTACACCTCGATGAACCTGCCCATCGCCGTGTGGATGATGCGCTCGTTTTTCCTGGAAGTGCCCGGCGAGGTGCTGGAGGCGGCGCAGATGGACGGAGCCGGGCTGATGAAAACCCTCCTGCGGGTCCTAATGCCCATGGTCGCCCCCGGCCTTGCCGCGACGGCCTTGATCTGCGTGATTTTCGCCTGGAACGAGTTCTTCTTCGCACTGATCCTCACGGCGGGCCAATCGGCTACGGTCCCGGTCTTCCTGGTGTCCCAGATGACCAGCGAAGGCCTGTTCCTGGCGCAGCTCTCGGCAGCATCGGTGCTGGCTTCGCTGCCGGTGGTGATTGCCGGGTGGGTGGCGCAGAAGCAGCTGGTCCGCGGCCTGTCCATGGGCGCGGTCAAGTAGCCGGCACGCGCCTTGACCGGGCCGCACCGGAGCCCGGTCAAAGCGCGGAGTTCTGCTCCTGGACCGTGGCGTTGGAGGAAACCTCGAAGGTGCGCTCGGGCGGCTCGACATTGGAGGGATCCATCCACATGAACTCCCAGACGTGTCCGTCCGGGTCGGTTGCCGAGCCGCTGTACATTCCGGGCATATGCTCCTCAGCCGGCGCGTAGAGGGCACCCCCGCCGGAGGCGCAGGCGGCCAGGAAACGGTCCACTTCGTCCGTGCTGTCGCAGCTGATGCAGTTCAGTACTTCCTTGCCTGCCGAAGCCAGATGCGGCGTGTCCCCTTCGGGGAGGAAGCCCTGGTAGAAGTCCTGCTGCAGCAGCATCACCACGATGCTGTCCGAAATGACGATGGCGGTGGCGTTTTCATCACTGAACTGCGGGTTCTTGGTGAATCCGAGACCCAGATAGAAGTTCTCTGCAGTCTTGAGGTTCGCCACCGGCAGGTTGGGGAAAATCATGCGTTCCATGTCTGGTCCTTCCTTCGAAGCCCGCGGGTGCCCTTCGCGGCGGAGAACCCACGGTGGAGGTGCGTTCGGGCAGTGCGCTGTTCATTCACAATCCCACTGCCCGCCCCTGCTGACAACGGGTACCCGGAACGATCGGCAGCGGAACCATGGCTCCGCCCACGACGGGCTGTCAAGGCCACGATTCACTTTAGAAAGGAAACCTCCTCCGGTCTCAGTGGAAAGGGAAGAGCAAGTGTCCGCTCTCGGACAGTACCCTCGCCAGCAGGTCTGCAGAACGCTGATCTCGAGGCCTTCCCTGCGGAGTCTGCCGGGGATCGGACTCGAGTCCGGGAAGACTGCGGCGGTTCTTCTTGGCCTGTCTGCGATTCATGGCGATGCCTCCCTTGTGGCTCCCCCTTCGGGAGCTTAGGGCTACAGCAAACGTGCTCAAGTGCACTTGAGGTCAAATCCCCGTCACAGTTCTTCGGTTGCCCGGCAGCGTGCGCAACACTGGACGAGTGAACCAACCACCACGCCAATTACTGGCTATCGGCGAGGTGGCGGAGCGCGCCGGTATTTCGGTGCCTGCCGTCCGCTACTACGAAGAGCGCGGATTAATCGTTTCCTACCGCACCAGCAGCAATCAGAGACAGTTCCCGCGCCACGTCCTGCGCCGGCTGGCTGTCATTTCCGCAGGCCGTCGTATCGGTCTGTCGCTCGAGGAAGTGGGTGTTGCCCTGGGCGGGCTACCCCCGGACCGGGCGCCCACGAAGAGCGAGTGGGCTGCCATGAGCGCCGACTGGTCACGGATGGTCGCCGGAAGAATCCGCGTACTTCAGGCGTTGCAGGCGTCCCTTGACGGCTGCATCGGATGCGGATGCCTGTCCCGGGAACGGTGCGGGATCTTCAACCCCGGCGATCAGGCAGCACTGGAGGGACCCGGCTCCCGCTGGGAGCGCGAGGCCCGCGGCAAGGCAGGAAACAATTTCGCATCATGACGCAGCCCATATTCCCCTTGTCCCAATAACTGCTAGTCTCACTGCTGCGAAGGCGGGCCGGACACTTCCGGCTATCTACCTGGCACAACCGGACCAAGGGAGAAGCCATGAGCAGCACTTCGGACGATATTTACCTGGCCCAGGCCATTCGCCTTGCCACGGAGAATGTGGCCAACGACGGCGGACCGTTCGGTGCCGTCGTCGTCACCGCCGAAGGCGCGGCGTTTGAGGGCGTGAACCGGGTGACCGCGAACAACGATCCCACCGCACATGCCGAAGTCACGGCCATCCGCAACGCGTGCGCCACCCTGGGCACCTTCGACCTCACGGGTGCGGTGCTCTACACCAGCTGCGAACCCTGCCCCATGTGCCTGGCGTCCTCGCTCTGGGCCCGTGTGGACCGCGTGGTTTTTGCCGCGGACCGGCACGACGCCGCCAGCGCAGGTTTCGACGACGCCGCCTTCTACGAATTCTTTGAAACGCCGCTGGAGCAGCGCTCCATGCAGGTCACCCAGCGGGGTGTGGAGGGCACCCCCTCAATGGCTCCGTTCAATGCCTGGACCGCGGCGTCGGAGCGGATCGACTACTAGGCTGCGGCTCGTCCGGCGCTCGCAGCGGGCGCCGGACGCCTAGAACCGGTGCTCCAGCGCGGCGCCGATGGTCTTGGAGTAGCAGGTTGACCCATCGGAGGCGATATACGGGCCGAAGTTCGGCACCACCCGGTAGCCGGCGTTCTCGTAAAAGCGGTGGCCGTCCGGCTGGGCGGAGCCTGCTTCTGCCGTAAGGACAGCGAATCCCATCTGCTTCGCTCGTGCCTCCAACGCCCCGAGGACCGCCGTCGCCACTCCTGAACCGCGGGCATACGGCAGGACATACACCCGCTTGATCTCCGCCGTAGTGGTATCCAGCCGCCGAAGCCCCCCGCAGCCCAGCGGCTGGCCCGTACTGCGCTCGTAGGCGATGAGGAAGACTGCGGAATCGGACGCGCGCGGCGGATTGGGGTCGTGTTCCGCAGTGCCATAGCGGGCGTCCAGTTCTGCCTGCTGGGCTTCGCGCAGGTCAGCGCCTACGGGGTTGCTCCACGGCACTTCGCGGATCCGCAGGTGCGGGGTGGAGTAGGGACGGAATCCGGAAAAGGGTCGCAAATCCGACATGCTGCCTCCAGCGTCAGGGGTAGTGCTTCCCACGCTAGGAGCCCGCGGTTTCACCCGTGTTTCGGCAGTGTGCCGTCCCGGCAAAAGGAATGTTCCGGATATGCGAACCGTGCGAGAATAGTAGCGATGTCAACTGTCGATTCTTCCCCCGAGAAAAACACCGCCAAAAAGCAGCGCACCGCCCGCGCGCTTCCCACCGCCACCGGACTGCAGGTCCGCCCCGCCACGGAGGGTTGGGAACAGGCCAAGGAGCCCGACGGCCGCCCGCTGCTGCAGTTCAAGTCGCCGCGCGTGTCCCAGCCGCCGGCGCATCTGGCCGATATGACGCTGGCCGAACGCCAGGAGAAGCTGAAGTCCCTGGGCCTGCCTGCGTTCCGCGCGAAGCAGCTGTCGGTGCACTACTTCCAGCACTACACCACCGACCCCGAAGCCATGAGCGACCTGCCGAAGGAACGCCGTGACGAGCTGGTGGGCGAAATGTTCCCCACGCTGCTCACCGAGATCAAGCGCCTGACCACCGACAACGGCGACACGATCAAGTTCCTCTGGCGCCTCTTCGACGGCTCCCTCGTCGAGTCCGTGCTGATGCGCTACCCCGGCCGCATCACCCTATGTGTCTCCAGCCAGTGCGGCTGCGGCATGAACTGCCCGTTCTGCGCCACCGGCCAGGCCGGCCTGACCCGCAACATGTCCACCGCGGAAATCCTGGACCAGATTGTCCAGGCAAACCGCGTGATCAAGGAAGGCGGCCTCGGCGGCAAGCGCCGCGACGGCGGCCACGATGCCGAGCGCGTCACCAACATTGTCTTTATGGGCATGGGCGAGCCGCTGGCCAACTACAAGCGCGTGATGAACGCCGTCCACCGGATGGCCGCCGAGGTTCCCGAAGGCCTGGGCATGAGCGCCCGCAACATCACCGTCTCCACCGTGGGCCTGGTGCCGGCCATCAAGAAGCTTGCCGAGGAGAACATCCCGGTGACCTTCGCACTGAGCCTGCACGCCCCGGACGACGAACTGCGCGACGAGCTGATCCCGGTCAACAGCCGGTGGAAGGTGGACGAGGCCCTGGACGCCGCGTACAACTACTACCGCGTCACCGGCCGCCGCGTCTCCATCGAGTACGCGCTGATCAAGGACATGAACGACCACGCCTGGCGTGCGGACCTGCTGGCCAAGAAGCTCAATGCCCGCGGCCGCGGCTGGGTGCACGTGAACCCCATTCCGCTGAACCCCACGCCCGGTTCCATCTGGACGTCGCCGGAGCCCGAGGTCATGCAGGAGTTCATCAACCACCTGATCGACGCCGGCATCCCCACCACCATCCGCGACACCCGCGGCAAGGAAATCGACGGCGCCTGCGGCCAGCTCGCCGCGGCGGACTAGCACCGGGAACAACCACTTAACGACGACGGCGGGAGGCCGGGCTGCGAGCCCGGCTCCCGCCGTCGTCGTTTTGGCTTAAGCGGGCAGCCTATTTGAGGTGGTCCACCAGGGTGTCCGCGATGCCCGTGTACTTGGCGGGGGTGAGGGCCTGCAGGCGGGCTTCCGCCTCGGCGGGAAGGCCAAGCCCGGCAATGAATTCCTTCATCCGCTCGGCGTCCACGCGGTGGCCGCGGGTGAGGTCCTTGAGTCGTTCGTAGGGGTTTTCCATGCCCTCAACGCCGGCCACGGCTTCGGCGCGCATCACCATCTGGATGGCTTCCCCGAGCACCTCCCAGTTGGAGTCCAGGTCAACGGCCAGGACCTCTTCGGCGACGTGCAGCCGCTGGAGTCCCTTGGCGACGTTGGAAATTGCCAGCACCGAGTGTCCGAAGGCCACACCGATGTTGCGCTGCGAGGAGGAGTCGGTGAGGTCGCGCTGCCAGCGGGAGGTGACCAGGGTGGAAGCCAGGGTGTCCAGCAGTCCGTTGGAGATTTCCAGGTTTGCTTCGGCGTTCTCAAAGCGGATCGGATTCACCTTGTGCGGCATGGTGGAGGAGCCGGTGGCGCCTTCCACGGGGACCTGCGCGAAGTAGCCAATGGAGATGTAGCTCCAGACATCCGTGCAGAAGTTGTGCAGGATGCGGTTGAAGCGGGCGATGTCTGCGTAGAGCTCTGCCTGCCAGTCGTGGGATTCGATCTGCGTGGTCAGCGGGTTCCAGGCCAGGCCCAGGCCTTCCACGAAGCTGCGCGCCACCTGCTGCCAGTCTGTCTGCGGAGCCGCGGCGTAGTGGGCCGCGTACGTTCCGGTGGCGCCGTTGATCTTGCCCAGGAACTCAGTGTTGCGGATCCGACGCAGCTGGCGGGTGAGGCGGTAGACGGTGACGGCCAGTTCCTTGCCCAAAGTGGTGGGGGTGGCCGGCTGTCCGTGCGTCCGGGACAGCATGGGCACGGTGCGGGTGTCCTCCGCCATCCCGGCAATCTGGTCCACCAGGTCCTGCGCGGCCGGCAGCCAGACGTTTTCGACGGCGCCCTTGATGCCGAGCGCGTAGGAAAGGTTGTTGATGTCTTCGGATGTGCAGCCGAAGTGCACGAGGCTCTTCAGATTCTCGAGACCGAGGGCCGGAAGCCTGTCGGCAATGTAGTACTCGACGGCCTTGACGTCGTGCACGGTGCGCTTTTCAATTTCGCCCAGCTCGGCCACGGAGTTGCCGTCGAAGCCCGTCACGATTTCCCGCAGCTGGTTCTGCTGGTCTTCCGTAAGCGGCGCGGTGCCCGGCAGGACGGCGTTGGAGGTCAGGTGAATCAGCCATTCCACCTCCACATGGGTCCGGTCCCGGTTAAGTGCGGCTTCGGACAGGTAGTCCACCAGCGGCGCGGTGGCGCTGCGGTAGCGGCCGTCCAGCGGGCCCAGGGCGATAGCGGGGGATACGGAGGCGAGGGAGACACGGGGTTCGGATGCGGCCATGCGGCAATTCTTTCATGCCGGCGCAGCGCTGTTGGTGTGTGACTCATCGCTGCTCTGCGGTTTTGCCCTGGGTCGGCACACTTTCCCTCGACACCCGGGCATCACCGTGCACAGGTCCCGGTTGTTTCCACCGGAGGCGTGCGGAACCCGCGGTCCGGTGACATGCACGGCACCCTTGACGGACCGGCGTCGTTCTTGAGCGGTCCTGGTCCCGACCCCTCCTGACCCGGCCCTGCACCCGGAAGGCCTGGGCCGGTTCATTCGAGATGTGGACAATCCGTCACCCGAGGGAGGAAACGATGAACCAAATGGCTGCTGCAGCGTACGCGGCGGAGACGGAACGGTTGCTTTTGGCGTTCGCTGTAGAAACCGACGAACTGGAGCATGAGGTTGCCGCCGCCGCAGTTGTCCAGTGGGAGTCTCCCGCGGCAGACGCGTTCCGGCAGGAGCTCCTTGCCATAGCGCAGCGGTTTCCCGACGTTTCGCTGCAGCTGCGGTTCTCCGCGGGCGAGCTGCAGCAGGATCCGCTCATGTTGGCTGCGGGGAGCTGACAATGGCGGAGATAGGAACCTGCGACCGGCCGATGTACGAGGTGCGGGGCGGGGCCGCAGGTCTCCTGGTCCAGTACGAGGACCTGGTCCGGGTTGCGGGCAGGTTGGAGTCGACCGCGGACCGCGTGCGGCTGCTCGGGCAGAGGGTGACGGAGCTTTGGCTGGAGGTCGGGGCCGTTGGCGGCGGTTCGGCGCCGGCTGACCGCGTGCGGTTGCGGATGCAGGAGGCGGCCCACACCCTAAAAACCTCCGCTGCCGCCGTCGATGCCCTTACGGGCGGGGTGCGCGGGAGTGCCCGTGCCTATGCGGAAGCGGAAGGCCGGATCAAGGAACGGACGCCGTCCATCGGCCTGTTCCCGGTGAACCCCTGGTTCGTCCGCGGCTCCTATCCGCGGGCTGAGTGGTGGTTCCCAACCCTGCGGCAGTCAGAGACGGGCCTTGCCGATCCGGCCTCCGAAACCTTGATGAACGCTGCTTTGCTCCTGCTTTACGGCGCCGGGAGGGGGAAGCTGCGGCCGGTGGAGGTATCGGAGCTGCCCGGCGAACAAAGCCGCGTACGCCTGGACGGAACTGCTGCCGGGCTGCTGGAGCGGTCGAAGGTACTGTTGCGGGAAAACAGGCCAGGCGTGATCGAAGTCCTGCCGGTCACGGGGAGCGACGGAAAGAAGACGTTTGTTGTCACCCTTCCCGGCACGCAGAGCTCCGGCATTTCCCCCGGAAGCGAGAACCCGTTCGATGCCATGGGTGTCTTCGAACCTTCGCTGAAAGACAGTTCGTACGTTACGGCGGGAGTGCGGGAGGCCTTGCGGCTGGCCGGGGCGGAAGCGGAGGATGCCGTCATCCTTTCCGGTTACAGCCAGGGCGGGGACCATGCCATCCGCGTTGCCGCATACCTGGCCGAGGAAAGCGACTACAACGTGGCGTACCTGCTGACCGCCGGCAGCCACACCGGAGCCGCCGACCTGCCCCCGGGCGTCCCCGCACTGCACCTCGAGCATGTGCAGGACTGGGTGCCCGGGATCGACGGCATCGCCAATCCTGATACACCGGACCGGGTCACCATGACCCTGACAAATCCGGTGGCCACACCGGTTGGGGAGGACGCCGGTTTGGGTCCCGGGCACCGGCTGGACAATTACCGTCGGGGTGCCGCGCTCGCAGACGCCAGTGATGATGCGTCGCTGCGGGCCTCTGTGGCATCCCTCGGCGCCGCCGTTGCGGCCGGAAGCGTTGCAACCAGGCACTTGTACCGTCTCTCCCGGGAAGAACTGCCGCAGCGGGAAGTGAGGGTTGTGCCGAGGCCTTCGCCGGGGCCGAGGAAGGACTACCGGCCGCCCGTCGGACCCTAGCTTTCCGGAAGATCGAAGCGGTTCGCCTCCCGCTTCAGCTGGGGGCTAGTTGCGGCTCCGGCTGTAACTCCGGTTCCGGCTCCGCCTGCCGGTGACCGTATCCAGGACCAGCGACACAAGGCTGATGACAACAGCGCCCAGAACGGCGGTCCAGAAGAAGGAATCGACCTCGAAGCGGATGGGAGTGTAGCTGCTGAGCCAGGCGGTGAGCTCTAGCATGGCGGCATTGATGACTATCCGGAACAACCCCAGGGTCAGGATGGCCAACGGCAAGGTCAGTCCCTGCGCGATGGGACGGACCAGGGCGTTCACCACGCCGAAAATCAGGCCCACAAAAAGATAAGCGAGCACCGTATCGATCACCGGATCACCGCTGAGGCTGCCGGTCGGCGCGCTCACCGTGAGGCCCGGTAAAAGCCAGCCGGCCACCCAGAGGGCAACGGCGTTCAGGACTATCCGCAGCAACAGAGAGAACATGCCCCCATGCTGGCAGAAAACGGACCATTACTGTTAACGCCATGACCACTACCGAGAATGACACCGACGCAGTTGAAGTTCCCGCACCCGGCGTCGCCCCACGGCCCGTTATCGGGATGCTGCCCCAATACGCCGCCGGCAAGCCGCCGGTGGTTGTAGAAGGGCTGCAGAGCTACAAACTCTCTTCCAATGAGAACCCGTTCCCGCCGCTGCCCGCCGTGCTGGATGCGATAAACGCTGCCGCGACGGTAAACCGGTATCCGGATCCGCTTTCCACTGCCCTGCGCAATGAACTCTCCACCTTCCTGGACGTTCCTGCGGAAGACATCGTTACCGGCGGCGGCAGCCTGGGAGCACTGAATCAGCTGCTCGCCACCTTTGCCGGACAGAACACGGACGGAGCAGCAGACGAGGTTATCTACCCCTGGCGTTCCTTCGAGGCCTACCCCATCAGCGTCGGCCTGGCGGGCGCCCGGAGCGTCCAGGTGCCACTGAACTCCGACGGCACCCATAACCTGGCAGCCATGGCCGAAGCGGTCACTGACCGGACCAAAGTGATTCTGCTGTGCACCCCCAACAACCCGACCGGCCCGGTCCTGACGACAGCACAGGTGGAGGACTTCCTCCGGCGGATCCCCACCCACATCATTGTGGTCATCGATGAAGCGTATGAGGATTTTGTCCGGGACGAGGACGCCGTCAACGGCGTCGAAATGTACCGCAGGCACCCCAATGTGGTGGTGCTGAGGACCTTCTCCAAGGGTGCTGGACTGGCCGGACTGCGCGTGGGCTACTCCATTGCGCACGCGCCGATCACCCAGCACCTCCGGGTGGCGGCTGTCCCGTTTGCCGTGTCCACCATCGCCGAACAGGCGGCCGTGGCCTCCCTCCGGCACCACGACCAAATTGTGGAGAGAATACAAGGACTCGTTGCTGAACGGACCCGGGTGGTGGAAGGGCTGCAGGCGCTGGGCTGGTCCATTCCTGCTGCGCAGGGGAACTTTGTATGGCTGGCCCTGGGCGAAAATACCCCCGAGTTTGCAGCACTGGCGGGGCAGCAGGCGCTGGCTGTCAGGGCCTTCGGTAACGAAGGTATGCGAGTGACCATCGGCGAAGAGGAAGCAAACACGCGGTTCCTGGCGTTATGTGCGACTTATACAAAAGGCCCACGCGTTTCCTAGCGTGTCTTAGGTAGGGCCTGAAGCCGCACCGTCGTTAGGCTTTGGAAGGTAACTTCCACTTATATGCGACGCAGGGAATGTATTCCCTGCGAGGTATATTTCCAGCGCGGTGCGGCTTTCGGCTGTCCAGGCAAGGAGAAGGCATGGACGTAGGACATTTGCCGGCCAGTGAATTCGACTCGGCCGGACTAGAGCAATCCCTCATGGGTGCTCCGGAGGAAAACCCTGTCCCCGACATGGTTCAGCTGCTCAGTATCGACGGCGAGCTCCTGCAGGACGAGACCTACGGCAGCTACGTCCAGGGCCTGACTTCCGAGGAACTCCGCGGGTTCTACCGCGACATGTTCCTGGTCCGCCGGTTCGATGAAGAAGCCACCGCCCTTCAGCGGCAGGGCGAACTGGTGATGTGGGTTCCGCTCACCGGCCAGGAAGGCGCGCAGATCGGTTCCGGCAGGGCCCTGGAGCCTCAGGATTACGTATTCCCCACGTACCGGGAACACGGCGTCGCCTACACTCGGGGCCTGGAACTCGCCCAGCTGCTCCGGCGGTTCCGCGGCATCTCCCACGGAGGCTGGGACCCGCGCGAGGCCAACTTCCACCTCTACACGCTGGTGCTGGCCGCCCAGGTGCCGCACGCGGTCGGCTATGCCATGGGAATGGCCCGCGACCGGCTGGTCGACCCCAAGCTGCCCGAAGCCGCCACTGTTGCCTACTTCGGCGACGGGGCGAGCTCCGAAGGCGACGTGCACGAAGGCATGGTCTTTGCCGCGTCCTACAACGCACCGGTGGTCTTCTTCTGCCAGAACAACCACTGGGCCATCTCCGTGCCCACCGAAGTCCAGTCACGCATCCCCCTGGCCAACCGGGCACAGGGCTACGGCTTCCCGGGAGTGCGCGTTGACGGCAACGACGTCCTGGCCGTCCACGCCGTGACGCGCTGGGCGCTGGAACACGCCCGTTCGGGCGGCGGTCCGGTGCTCATCGAAGCCTTCACCTACCGGATGAGCGCGCATACGACGGCGGACGACCCCACCAAATACCGCCTCAGCGCAGACGAGGAAGCCTGGCTGGACCGGGACCCGCTGCTGCGGATGGAAAAGTACCTGCGCAGCCAGGGGCTGGCCGATGACGCGTTCTTTGAGGACCTCCGCGAGGAAGGCCGCAGCATGGCCGTCCGGCTCCGCGAGAACGTCCAGCAGATGGAGGCGCCGGGCTTTGAAGACGCCTTCGCCGACGTCTACGCAGAGGCCCATCCGCTGATCCGCGAAGAGCTGGACGAGCACCGCCGGTACGAAGCCGGATTTGCCGGCGCCGACGACGACGCCAGCCCCGCCACCACCAACCCCGCCGCCCCGGAGCACACCGCATGAGCACCACCATGACCATGGCCAAGGCCATCAACGCCGGTCTGCGCGCAGCCCTCGAATCCCACCCGAACTCCCTGCTCATGGGCGAGGACATCGGTTCCCTGGGCGGTGTATACCGGGTCACCGAGGGCCTGTTGGCCGACTTCGGTGCGGACCGCGTTATGGACACGCCCCTGGCTGAATCCGGAATCATCGGGACCGCCATCGGCCTGGCCCTGCGCGGCTACCTGCCCGTCTGCGAAATCCAGTTCGACGGGTTCGTCTTCCCGGGTTTCAACCAGATCACCACCCAGCTGGCGAAAATGCACTCCCGCAGCGAGGGGGCGCTCAGCGCACCCGTGGTCATCCGGATCCCGTACGGCGGCGGCATCGGCTCCATTGAGCACCACTCGGAATCACCCGAAGCGCTCTTTGCCCACACCGCAGGTCTGCGCATCATCACGCCGTCGAACCCCCAGGACGCCTACTGGATGATCCAGCAGGCCGTGGCCTGCAAGGACCCGGTCATCGTCTTCGAACCCAAGCGCCGTTACTGGCTCAAGGGCGACGTCGACACCACCGCCCCGACCTCGGATCCGTTCTCTGCCCATATCGTCCGCCAAGGAACCGACGCAACCATCGTCGCCTACGGCCCGCTGGTCCCCGTCGCCTTGGCCGCAGCCGCAGCGGCTGAGGAGGACGGACGGTCCGTCGAGGTGGTGGATCTGCGGTCCATTTCACCCATCGACTTCGACACCGTGACCGAGTCCGTACGGAAGACGGGACGGCTGATTGTCACCCACGAAGCCCCTACCTTCGGCGGGATCGGCGGCGAGATCGCCGCACGGGTGGCCGAACGCGCCTTCCTGTCCCTGGAAGCTCCGGTGCTTCGCGTGGGTGGCTTCCACATGCCCTACCCGGTAGCGAAGGTCGAGGAACACTACCTGCCGGACATCGACCGCCTGCTTGAGGCGCTGGACCGCTCCTTCGCCTACTGATGCGCCTGCCCGCCCGCCTACACTCCATGACGAAGAACGAGTTGCAATGACTGAAAAGACATTCCGCCTGCCGGACGTGGGCGAAGGCCTGACCGAAGCCGATATCGTGCAGTGGAAGGTGTCGCCGGGGGACACGGTGGCCGTCAATGACGTGATCGTGGAAATCGAAACGGCGAAGTCCCTGGTGGAGCTTCCCTCCCCGTTCGCCGGCACGGTCTCTGCCCTGATGGTTGCGGAAGGCGAAACGGTCGACGTCGGCACGCCCATCATCAGCGTGACGGTCGACGACGGCGCCGGGCCCAAGGCGCCGACGGCGGCAGGGAAGCCTGCAGCCTCCGCGCCGGAAGAGGTTCCCGCGGAAACCAACCCCATGCCGTCCGCAGCGGCAGGGGAAGCTCCGGCAGCCTCGCTGACCGGCACCGGCCCCAAGCCGGACGCGGTGCGTCGCCGCCCGCGCCGCCCCGTGTCCTCCGGTGCGCCGGCGGCCGCGAAGCCGGAACCAGCCGCAGGGCCGGCTTCGGCCGCTCCCGCCGCTCCGGCTCCGGCAGCTCCGGCTCCGGCGCCGTCCGGCACCGCAGCAGTCCAGGACCGGGTCAACCGGCTGATCCAGCGCGTGCTGGCCAAACCGCCGGTCCGCAAGGCTGCCAAGGACCTGGGCATCAATCTGGCGGACGTCACCGCCACCGGAGCCAGCGGCGAGGTAACCAAGCAGGACCTGATCAGCTACCAGGCCCAGCGTGAAGCAGAGCGCGAGTCGGCCGGCGACTTCTGGTCCCCGGGTGCCGGTGCCATTGATTCGCGGATTGAACGGATCCCTGTCAAGGGAGTGCGCCGCGCCACCGCAAAGGCCATGGTGGAAAGCGCCTTCAGCGC
Source organism: Arthrobacter sp. zg-Y844 (assembly GCF_024385465.1). GTDB lineage: Bacteria > Actinomycetota > Actinomycetes > Actinomycetales > Micrococcaceae > Arthrobacter_B. The sequence continues at coordinate 1,026,625 of NZ_JANFLS010000001.1, read as the reverse complement.
ACCCCACGTCAGCATCTTCGTCGACGTGGATGCGTCCCGGACCATGGAGTTCGTGAAGCGGCTGAAGGCGGCCAAGGACTTTGAAGGCATCCGGGTTTCTCCGCTGCTGATCCTGGCGAAGGCCGTCATCTGGGCGGCCGCACGCAATCCGTCCGTCAACGCCACCTGGGCCGGTGACGAGATCCTGGTGAAGCACTTCATGAACCTCGGGATTGCGGCGGCCACCCCGCGGGGACTGATGGTGCCGAACATCAAGGATGCGCAGGAACTGTCCCTGAAGGAACTCGCGATCGCCCTGAACACCCTCGCAGCAACGGCCCGGGAGGGACGGACCCCGCCGGCCGATATGCGGGGCGGCACGCTGACCGTGACCAATATCGGTTCGCTGGGCATCGACACAGGGACCCCGATTATCAATCCCGGCGAGGTGGCCATCGTGGCGTTCGGCACCATCAAACAGAAGCCCTGGGTGGTTGACGGCGAGGTGGTGCCGCGCTGGATCACCACCCTGGGCGGTTCCTTTGACCACCGCGTGGTCGACGGCGACCTGTCTGCCCGCTTCATGGCGGACGTCGCCTCAATCCTGGAAGAGCCTGCACTGCTCCTGGAGTAGGCCCTTACGGCGCCGGACGGGTCCTCAGCGGACCCTTACTTCGCCGACGGCGGCACTCAGGATCGGTGCCAGCCGGCGCACACCCTCGGCTATGTCTTCGGAGGAGACGGCACTGAAGGCCAGCCGCAGCTTGTTGGAGGGGCCCTCGCCGGGCGTGAACGCCGCGCCCGGGATGAAGACTGTCCCGGCGTCGATCGCTTCATAGAGCAGGGGATAGGTGTCCACACCCTCGGGCAGCGTCACCCAGATGAAGAACCCGCCGTCCGGCCGGGTCCACGTGACACCCTCGGGCATGTGTTCGTCCAAGGCGTCCAGCATCGCGGAGCACCGCTCGGCGTAGAGGCTGCGGGAGCTGCGTACATGGCCCATCCAGTCGTACTCGCGCAGGTACGCGGAGACCAGCATCTGGGTCAAAGGCGAGGGGCAGAGGACCACGGCCTCGCAGGCGAGGTAGAACCGCCGGTAAAGGTGGCGGGGGACCAGTGCCCAGCCGAGCCGGACTCCGGGGGCGAAGATCTTGGAGAACGAGCCCAGGTACAGCACGTCCTGGGCGTTCCCTGCACGCATCGGGGCCAGGGGTTCGCCGTCGAACCGGAGGAGGCCGTAGGGGTTGTCCTCCAGGATCAGGATGTTGTTCCGCCGGCAGATTTCCACTACCGCCTGCCGGCGGTCGGCGGTCAGGGTGACGCCGCTGGGATTGTTGAAGCTCGGGATCGTATAGAGCAGCTTGATGGTTTTGCCTTCGGCGCGAACCTCGCGGATCCGCTGCTCGAGTGCCTCCGGGACGAGGCCGCCGTCGTCCATCGGGACGGTGCGTACATCCACCTCGTAGGCCTCGAAGGCATTCAGTGCCCCTACGTACGTGGGATCCTCGCAGAGGATGACGTCTCCCGGATCGCAGAAGACCTTGGCTGCGACATCCTGCGCGGACTGCGAGCCGGTGGTGATGACGATGTCGGCCGGATCGGCGTCGAGGATGCCCTCCGCAGCCATGACCTCGCATGCCTGCGTGCGCAGCTCTTCCATCCCCTGCCCGCCGCCGTACTGCAGCGCCTCCAGCCCATGTTCCGCAATAATGCGCTGGGCGGTCCGGCCGAGGTCTTCCAGGGGGAGCGAACGCAGATAGGGACTCCCGCCTGCCAGGGAAATCAGGCCCGGACGGATGGAAATGTCGAAGACATCCCGTACCGCGGACTGCTTGATGTGGAAGGCACGGTTGGAGAACAGCACCTCGTGGCGATGGGAGCCGGCGGCGCGTTCCAAAGCGGCCATGGTGTCAACGGGCAGTTCTACGGCATCGGAGAATTCCTCGCGGGTCATGCCACCCATGCTAACCCCAATAGTTGACCGTCAGGCAACGGCTGTTTAGTACACCAATGCCGGGCACTCCGGGTCCGGCTGAACCCGATCAACCGGTGGAGCCTTAGATCCAGCCGGCCTTGTGGGCCTTGATCCCGGCCTGGAACCGGCTCTCCGCACCCAGCTCCTCCAGCATCCAGGCGATGTGGCGGCGGCAGGTCCGCACACTGATGCCAACCCGTCGGGCAATGGCCTCATCCGAATAACCGGCCGCCAGCGCCGTGAGGACGGACCGCTGGGTGCTGGTGAGGCCCTCCCTGCCGGGGTCGTCAATCAGGAACGGCTCCGCCAAGCCCCACGCAAACTCGAAGAGCAACCCGAAGATACGGATCAGGTTGGTATCCCGCACTACCAGCCCGGCAACGTCGCCGGGGTGCAGATCGCGGGCCACCACCGCCACTTTGTCATCGAAGATCAGTGTTCTCAGCGGCATGTAGGGAAGGGTGCGGAACTGCCCTCCTGCTTGGGTAATAACTTCCACGGCTTTGCGGGTGGGCACATGGTCCCGCGTGCTTGCGTGATACAGCGTTTGCCGGCGGACGCCGCTGCGCAGGAGATCCAGGTCCTTCTGCACGCTTTCCTCATGGATGTCTGCGTTGGCACCCTGTCCCGGACGGGCGATCAGCACACGGTCGGTGGCGCTGCGCCCGTACTCGATCAGTACCCGCTGGACTTTCTCCTGGTCCTCGACCACCTCCACCGAGGAATCGGCGGCCAGGCGCTTGCGTGCCTCGACATAGGCCGGGGTCAATGCCGCCATTTCCCGCCGGCGGGTGCTGATTCTTCCGCGCAGTTCCAGCAGGGTCCGTTCGTCCGGATCCACCAGTTCCGCGAGGGCAACATCAGGAGAAACCGCCGTGTAGCTCGGGCAGTCCGCGCCCTGCTGCAGCAGGAGGCAGCTTGCGGTCAGTTCGGAGATGGCGCCGTCGATTACCTTGCTGGTGTACCCCAAGGCCTCGGAAGCCTCCTTCGCCGTCCACCCCGGACGGCTCACGGCAAAGCGGTAGACGTCGAGCGAAACCTGAGACAGCACGGCGAATCCTTTCAAAGCATCAGCTGTAGCCCCCACAGCTACCCTACCCAGCGGGCCCGGTTTCCGGGCCGCATGTGACAAAAGTGTTTTGTGACCGCAACACACTTTGGAATGCAGGACATGGCCGGTTAATGCCAACGGCGGCGGTGCAAAGTTCCTGCCGCGGAAAACCTCAGGCCATGGGGCTTTCCGTCCCGGCTGCAACCGGGATAAGGAACCCCGAGGGTCCACATCCGGACATGTCAGGAACCGGGCAGCGGAGGCTATTTACAGGCCGTGCAGCGGCGGGGGAAGCTTTCGGAGTCAATCAAGGCGCCGGCTGAGCAACAGCCCAAGACCCAAGGGGGATAGCAATCATGAAGAGCTGGGATTGGTTCTAACTGAGGCCCCCAAGGGGCCATAGACAAGTAACTCGAACACTAGAACACTGAAAGGCCGCCCAGTGGCGGTAACCGCACCCCGAGGGGAAAGACGCATATGAGCCAGCTAGCTGCAGTTCGACCAGCCTCACGGACGCAACCGGGCACTCATTGGTGGTCGCTCTCCATTCATACCGGGGGCTTTGATGTAGCGGACGGCATCATCGGAGAACTGGTTACCCCGCTGGCGGCTCAGGCCCAGCTCCTGGGCGCGCAGCGCTGGTATTTCACGCGGTGCTCGGATCCGGCCAACGCACATGTAAAACTCCGGGTGCTCGCACCTACAAGCACGCTGGACCGGCTGCAGTCGCTGATGGTGGCCCTGCAGGACCAGTCCAGCGGTGTCATCGGCCACCTCGAAACCAGCCAGCAGTTCAGTGAGCCGGCAACGGACCGGCTCAGCCCGGGTGGCGGCGAGCCGCAGGACCCGCGCATTGAAGCAGACCTCGCGAAATACGGCGGTGTGGAAGGACTTTCCCTCGCCGAAGAGGTTTTCGAGCTCTCTTCCGATCTGGCGAGCTGGGCGACCGCACGCTTCCCCAAGGTCCAGAACCGCTGGGCACTGGGATCGCTCCTGCTGTTCGATGCGGCCCGGAGCATGATGAAAGGACCCCGGGCATCAGCGTGGCCGGACCGGCGACGCCTTTCCTGGGACTATTACTGGGACAGCCACCTGCGCAGCTGCACGGCAGGGTTCGGCCCGCGGGCCGCCGGTGTGCGGCAGGCCATGACGGTCCAGGTGGGCGCGAAGGTCATGCCCACCCACCGGCTAATGGCAGCGACGGCAGCCGAATCCGCCGTCGAAAACTGGCGGCGGCGCTGGTTCCGGGGCATTGACACGTATTTGTATCGGGCGGACAAGGCTCGGCTGAGCCGTAGCGCCCAGCACCTGACGGTCTACCAGGCGCACATGCTCCTGAACCGCCTGGGCCTGAGCCTCCGCGAGGAAGCGGCCATGGGATTGTACGCACGGACCTGGAGTCCGGAACGGGAATCAGTTCTGCTCGATAAGCGCTGAACCTGCGCACAATGGGAAGGGGGCCCATCCGGTGGCCGATCATGAAGAAGTAGTGGTAGCGGACGCGCAGGAACTCGGCTCGGTCCTCGGTTGCTCGGAAGACGTCCTGGCGGATCTGAAGAACAGCGGAGTCCTGGCGCCCTACGGCGAAGCCTGGAATGTTGGTCCGGCGCGTGAATACCTAAGGGACGCGGCCTGGGCGGACGAGGTCTGGTACTAGCAGGACGCCGAACGCAGAAGAGGGACGGACCCGTGACGGTCCGTCCCTCTTTTCTGTCTGTTTTGCCTAGGCTACGGAGACAGACGCCTCAGCGAGAACGCGGACGGCCTCGCCGAGCTGGGCCACGGTGTCCGGGTCATCCTGCGGGTGCAGTCCGGCGTAACGCGTTACGGATCCGCCGATGGCCAGGCGCACTTCCTCGACTACGCGGGCGCCGGCGATACCGACCGACTTGCGTGCATCGTCCTGTGCCCAAACGCCGCCGTACTGGCCGAAGGCGGCACCGATGACGGCGGTGGGCATACCGGAGATGGCACCGGCGCCGAAGGGGCGGGACAGCCAGTCAATGGCGTTCTTCAGCACTGCAGGCATGGTGCCGTTGTACTCGGGGCTGATCAGCAGCAGGCCGTCGGACGCAGCGGCGGCGTCGCGCAGTACCTGTGCTGCCTCCGGGACGAGCCCCTCCACATCAATGTCCTCGTTGTAGAACGGAATTTCGCCCAACCCCTCGAAGAGCTTCACCTCGACGCCTTCCGGAGCGCCGGCGGCTGCGGCTTCAGCGAGCTGGCGGTTGATGGAACCGGCGCGGAGGCTGCCGACGAGGGTCAGGATGGTGGTGCTCAAAATTGGAACTCCTGTCTTGGCCGCGCCGCCTTGGGGGCACGGGCACGGATTCTTCTTCAAGGCCTTAAGCGGACTACAGTCCGATTTTATTCCCCACGGCGATACACTGGCCCGCATGGGCGGGAGAGGACCATCACAAGCGGGTATCCGGGTGGATGCCGCCCGGAACCATCACCGCCTGCTCGAAGCAGCTTTGGAACTCGTGGCCGCCGGCGGTGCGGACGCCTTGACGATGGATGACCTTGCCGAGCGCGCACACGTGGGCAAGGGGACGGTGTTCCGGCGCTTCGGCTCCCGTGCCGGCTTGATGCAGGCGCTTCTGGACCATGCCGAGCAGGGGTTCCGGACCGCCTACCTGTTCGGTCCGCCCCCGTTGGGGCCAGGGGTGCCGCCCAGGGACCGGCTGCTTGCCTTCGGCCGGGCACGGTTGGCATCGCTGGCCGTAACCGGCGAGCTGGCCCGGGCCGCCGACGTCGATCCCCGGACCCGCTACCAGCATCCGTCCCGGAGCCTTGCACGCCGGCACCTCGCCGGGCTGCTCCGGCTGACCGGCACGGTTCCGGACCCGGAACTCGCCGCCTACCAGTTGATGGCCTTCCTGGATGCAGGCCTGCTTCTCCACCTGCGCGGCGAGGAAGGCATGAGCCTGTCCCGCCTGGAGACGGGGTGGGAGGAGCTGGTGGGCGCGCTTGCCCGCCCCGCGGGTTCCTGAGCTCAGGGTTCCTTCTGCGTGCCGCCTTCGGGCTGCTCGAGCCGAAGCGAGGAGATGAGGGTGCGCAGCGCCTGCCGCAGTTCCTGGCTGTCCTCTGCGTCCAGGGTCGCTTCCGCCTGGGCCAGATTGGCGCACTCCATGACGTTGAGGCCTGCCTCCGTAACCGACCAGATCCCGGATCTGTCCCGGGCGGAGTATCCGGAGGACTGGAGCTGCAGGAGGTGGACTCTTATGGCCGTTGAGGACTGGCCGGCGGCCTTGGCCAGCTCAGCTTCCGTAGCCGGCGCTGAGGCAAGGCAGCCAAGCAGGTGAAAGCTGTCCCGGTTCAGGCCGAACCGGTCCAGTGCACTGTCTGAGGCGATGTGTTTTACATGGGCAGCTGCCGAGAGGAGCCGGGGGAAATAGCCCGGTGCCGCGGCGGGCTCGGAACCGGAGACGGTGTTCAGGCCGGGGGTGGGGCCCGAAGCTGGTTCTTCGCCGCGGGCCGGCGTCACGCTGCCGCCCACGATGTGCGGGAGCTGACGGACAAGCGCGTAACCGTGGTCTTAGGGGCGCTCAGGAAAAAGGTGTCGCGGGGGCAGACGTGGCGAAACGGCACTGGTTCCTCGGAGGTGATAAAGGTCGGGTGCGGCTGGCAAGCAGCCTGTGGCCACGTCTTGACCAATGGTCATCCTATTGTGAAGTATCCACGCCGGACAAGCGGGAACAGGCTGCGCCGCGGCCTGCTGAGCCGGTGCCGGGTCCGTAACGATTCCGATGTCGGGCGACACGGAATCTTTTTGTGACGTAGTTCTCAGTTAGCTTTGTTTGGTGCAAATTAAGGAACGGATCGAAGATTCGCGGATGAGCCCCCGGCAGGTGGCTATTATCGCCATCTGCACCACCCTTTATATGATCGACGGCTTCGATGTCCTGGTCATGGCCTTCAGCGCCAGCCATGTAGCCGAAGAGTGGGGATTGAACGGTGCACAGCTGGGCTACCTGCTCAGCGCCGCACTCGTGGGCATGGCCGTCGGATCCATCTTCGTCTCGACGGTCTCAGACATTATCGGGCGCCAGAAAACGCTGCTGATCGGTGTCTGCATTGTCGCCGCCGGCATGCTGGCCTCCTACTTCGCCCCGAACTATGGGGTGCTGCTGATTCTGCGCCTCCTGACGGGCGTGGCCATTGGAACGCTCCAGTCCACCATCAGCGTCTTTGCCTCTGAGTTCTCCAACGCCAAGCGCCGATCCACCGCCCTGTCCCTCGTCAGCATCGGACAGCCGATCGGCGGCGTCCTCGGCGGCCTGATCAGCGGCGTCTTGATCAGCCAATACGGCTGGCGTTCCGCGTTCCTGTTCGGCGCCGTCGTCACCCTCCTGATGATCCCGCTGGTGATGAAGGTATTCCCGGAATCCGTCGACTACCTGTTGACCCGCCGGCCGGCCGGCGCACTGGAACGGGTCAACCGCAGCCTGCGGGCCATCCGGCAGCCGGCCGTGGATGAGCTGCCGGAATCCGTCGCCGTCGAGCAGAACAAATCCCGTTTTGCGGACGTCCTAACCGGCTACAACGCCCGCCGGACCATCCTGCTGGCCATGGCCTACTTTGTCCTCATGGCGAGCTTCTACTTCGCGAACTCCTGGACCCCTCGACTGATTGCGGAAAGCGGGTTCACCGCCCAGGACGGCATCAACGCAGGAGTGCTTTTCAGCGTCGGCGCGATTGTCGGCGGCGTCCTGCTGGGCCTGCTGGGGGCGCGCTTCCCCATGCGCAGGGTCCTTGCCGTGTTCTTCGTGATTGGGGCAGCCACCTTCGTCGTGTTCGCCAACTCGACCAACGGTTCCCTTGGCTGGGCCCTGTTCGCGGCGGCGCTGGTAGGGTTCGGCTCCAATGCGCCCATCGCAGGCATGCTGGCGATCAGCCCCACCTACTACACGAGCGAGGTCCGCGGGACCGCCCTGGGACTGGTGATCGGCATGGGCCGCATCGGCGCCATCATCTCGCCGATCCTGGCCGGCACCCTGATGGACGGCGGCTGGACGCCCGGTGACCTGTACTTCCTGTTCGTTATCCCGATGGCACTGGGCGCCGTCATCATTTCCATGCTCGGCCAGCCGGTGCTTCGCGGCCCCAGCCCCAAGGCTGCCGCACCGGTTCACTGACTCCCGCCGTCCGATCCGCCGCCGTCCGATCCAAACGGCCGCGGACCGGACGCTCGCCGGTGGAACTGCTAGGAAGTCACCAGATCAGGCCACTCCGAGGCCAGCTCCAGCCCGTGGGCTGCAGAGACCGATGAGTGGGTGACGCGGCCGCCGGCGATGTTGAGCCCGTGCGCGAGGTCCGGGTGCTTCTCAAAGGCGCCGGCCACACCGAGGCTGGCCAGCGATACCGCGTACGGCAGCGTCACGTTGGTCAACGCGTAGGTGGACGTATTCGGAACCGCACCGGGCATGTTGGCCACGCAGTAGAACAGGGAGCCGTGCACCCGGAAAGTCGGATCTTCGTGCGTGGTGGGGTGGCTGTCTTCGAAGCAGCCGCCCTGGTCCACCGCGATGTCCACCAGTACGCTTCCCGGCTTCATCCGCGAAACCATCTCATTGGTGACCAGCTTCGGAGCCCGTGCCCCGGGGACCAGTACCGAGCCGATCACGAGGTCCGCATCCACTACGGCCCGCTCGATCTCGAAGGCGTTGGATGCCACCGTCTTGATCCGGCCGGCATACAGCTCATCGAGCTCCCGCAGCCGGTCGATATTGATGTCCAGGACCGTGACGTCCGCATGGGCGCCTACGGCCGCCGCCGCCGCGTTGGTTCCGGCCACGCCGGCCCCCAGCACCACGACCTTGGCCGACCGGACACCCGGAACGCCGCCCAGCAGCAGGCCGGGCCCGCCCGCCGGGGCCATCATGGACTGCGCACCTACCTGGACCGAAAGCCGCCCGGCTACTTCGGACATGGGTGCCAGCAGGGGGAGGGCCCGGCCGCGCTGCACGGTCTCATAGGCGATCGCGGTGACTCCGCGGTCCAGCAGGGCAGCCGTCAGTTCCGGCTCCGCGGCCAGATGCAGGTAAGTGAAGAGGATCAGGCCCGGCCGGAAATGCCGGTATTCGGAGGCAATGGGCTCCTTGACCTTGAGGATCATGGCTGCCTGGGCCCAGACGTCGTCGGCTGAGTCCAGGATCTGCGCCCCGGCGGCGGTGTATTCCGCGTCCGTAATGTTCGAGCCGGTGCCGGCACCGCTTTGTACCAGCACCTGGTGGCCATGGGAGCGCAGTTCGTGCACGCCCGAGGCGGTTATTGCTACACGGAATTCATTGTTCTTGATTTCCTTGGGGATACCGATGATCACAGTATTGCTCCGTCAGTAGGGTCAGCCGGCGGGGTGTCCGCCGACACATCCCCAGCATAGGTCCCCGCCACACGGCCGTGCAGTGGCACCGGGAGCCGGTTTTCCGCCGGCGGACTTCCGGTATCAGGTGCCGGCGGTGTCCACGCTGTTCCCGGTTGCTTCCCCGGCTGCTTTGGCTGCCCTCGCGGCCTGCTGCGAGTCGAGCCAGGCCTGGACGTCTTCCATCCGGATACGGCGGTGCGAGCCGCGGTATTGGACCGGGATAATCCCGGCATCCGTCAGGTTGCGCAGGTAGGTATGGGAGATGCCGGCAGCAGCGGCCGCCTGGGAAGTGGTCAGCAGCGGCACGGATCCGGCCGGAAGCGGTGGATCCACCGGCACCGCCGGCTCCGAGGACACGGTCACGGGGGCGCCCGCCGCGAGACGCGACAGCAGGTCCAGCACAGCGTCCCGGGCGGCGTCGGGCAGCCGCAGCGCCGTACCGTCCACGAAGACGGTGACATCGCCGGCAGCCAACGCGCGCTTCAGCGCAAGGGTGTCTTTGTCCGGCAGCGCCGGTACGGTCCTGGAACTCTCATTCATGGCCCTAATCTTGCCAGTGGAACGGCGGGCGGGCGGGCACCGGTGCCGTGTTGAGGCGGTTCGGGCAGCGGAAACAGCGGGACGGCCCGGGTTCTTCGTGGTGGAATAGTGCTGGCGTATCGCGAAAGGGACCGGAAGCCGGTTCGAAATCTACTCGAGGGAGAGTTCATGGGCACCGAGAGCACCCGGTCCATCCGCGGCGCGGTCCTGCAGACCATCGGCGCCCCGCGCCCCTACGCTCAGTCCCGGCCGGTGGTGGTCCAGGACCTCCAGCTGCAGCCGCCCGGGCCCGGGGAAATCATGGTGCGCATCGAGGCTGCGAGCCTGTGCCACTCGGACCTGTCGGTGGTAAACGGCAGCCGGGTGAGGCCGCTGCCCATGCTGCTCGGGCACGAGGCCGCGGGCAAGGTGGAGGAGCTGGGCGAGGGCGTGGACGACCTCGCCGTCGGACAGCGCGTGGTGATGGCCTTCCTGCCCCGCTGCGGTGAATGTGCGGGCTGCCGGACCGAGGGCAAGATGCCCTGCATCCCGGGATCCGCAGCGAATAATGCCGGCACGCTGCTCGACGGCGGGATGCGCCTGAGCGCCGCGGACGGCGGCGAAGTACGCCATCACCTCGGCGTCTCCGGCTTCGCCACGCATGCCGTGGTCAACCGGAAGTCAGTGGTACCCGTCGATGACGACATTCCGCCGCACGTGGCGGCCCTGCTGGGGTGCGCCGTCCTCACCGGTGGCGGCGCGGTGCTGAACCCGGCCCGTCCGGGCAAGGACGACGACGTCGCGATCGTCGGGCTCGGCGGCGTCGGCATGGCTGCGCTCCTGACGGCACTGTCCCTGGACGTGCACAGTGTGATCGGCATTGACTCATTGCCGGAGAAACTGGCACGCGCCCGGGAGCTCGGAGCCGACGCCGTGTATACGCCGCAGGAGGCGCTCGACGCCGGCATCCGGCCCGCGCTGGTGATCGAGGCTGCCGGCCATCCCCGCGCCTTCGAAACGGCCGTACGGATCACGGCCCCCGGGGGTACCACCGTCACGGTAGGGCTGCCGGCCCCGGACCAAACCTCCGAAATCACGCCGCTGACGCTGACCGCCGAAGCCCGGACCATCATCGGCAGCTACCTCGGTTCCGCCGTTCCTGCCCGGGACATCCCGGTTTACGCGCAGCTGTGGCGGGAGGGGAAACTACCCGTGGAGGAACTGGTCTCCTCCACCATTGCGCTGGAGGACATCAACTCGGCCATGGATACCCTGGCGGACGGCCTCGCCATCCGCCAGGTCATCCGCTTCGAGCCCGACGGCGCTTCTGCATGAGCAAACCGCGCCGGTGGGAACCGGACATCCTGGGCGAGGAATTCGACCAGCTGACCCTGGACCTGCCCGGCGGCAAGGTTGCCACCCTGGTCCGCTACACGCCGTCGGACCCGCCGTCCGACCCGCCCGCGTCCGGGCCGACGGCGGATGTCCTCTACGTGCACGGCTGGTCGGACTATTTCTTCCAGACCGAGCTGGCGCGCTACTGGGCCGGGCAGGGTGCGCGGTTCTTCGCCGTTGACCTGCACAACTACGGGCGCAGCCTGCGCCCGGGGGAGGAACCCGGCTATGTCCAGGACCTCCGCGACTATGACGCGGATGTGGGTGCAGCGCTGGAAGCCATGGGGCAGGACGCGGCCGACGCCCGACCGCTGATCCTGCTTGGGCACTCCACGGGCGGCCTGACGCTGGCGCTCTGGGCGCAGCGCCACCCCGGCCGGGCCGCAGCCCTGATCCTGAACAGTCCGTGGCTGGAATTCCAGGCCACGGAACTGGCCCGCCGGGTTATTTCACCGCTGGTCAGCCTGGAGGCGCAGCATCACCCGCGCCGCCCGTTGCCGCCGGTTGACCCCGGAATCTACACCCGGACGGTGTCTGCGGCGTTCGGCGGGGAATGGCAGTACGACACCGAGTGGCGTCCCGTGCGGGGGTTCCCGGTCGCGGTAGCTTTCCTGCATGCAGTGTTCTCCGCCCAGGCAACGGTCGCCGCGGGACTGCAGCTGCAGCTGCCTGTGCTGGTGCTGCTGTCAGACAACAGCTACCTGCATCCGCGCTGGTCGGAAGATGCGGCGCGCTCCGACGTCGTGCTGGACGTCAACGTGGTGGCTCACCGCTCGCTCTCCCTGGGCTCCACCGTGAACGTGGACCGGATCCCCAATGCGATGCACGACGTGTTCCTGTCCGCACCGGCGGTCCGGGCCCAGGCATACAACGCCATCACCCGCTGGGGGAGCGGCTACCTGCGGGCCCTGCCGCACTTCGGCAAGGCCCGCCCGCCCGAGGGCTAGTCGATCAGCTCGTACGCCGGCAGGGTCAGGAAGTCCGTGTAGTCCTTGGACAGACTGATCTCCCCGATGATCCGGCTGGCCGGCTCGAAGTACCCCGTGAACATTTCCTCCGACACCTCCCCGCGCAGCCGTTCCGTCTCTTCGGCCAGGATCCGGCTGACGAGCTCCTCGGTGACGGTCTCGCCGGTATCCTCAAGCACCACGTTGTTGCGGACCTGCTGCCAGACCTGGGAGCGGGAAATCTCCGCAGTGGCAGCGTCCTCCATCAGGTTCCGGATGGCGACGGCACCGTTGCCGGAGAGCCAGACGGCCACGTAGTTGACGGCCACATAGAGGTTGGACCGCAGCCCTGCTTCCGTGATGGAGCCTTCGGCGGTGCTGACATCGAGCAGGTCGGTGGCAGTGACGGACACGTCCTCGCGCTGGCGGTCCACCTGGTTCGGCTTGTCGCCCAGGACGTCATCGAAGACCTCCCGGCAGACGGGCACCAGATCAGGGTGGGCCACCCAGGAACCGTCAAAGCCGTCGCCGGCCTCACGGGTTTTGTCGGCCTTCACTTTAGCCAGGGCGGCGGCCGTCACCTCAGGCTCACGCCGGTTGGGGATGAAGGCCGCCATGCCGCCCATGGCAAAGGCGCCGCGCCGGTGGCAGGTCTTCACGAGCAGTTCGGTGTAGGCGCGCATGAAGGGTGCGGTCATGGAGACGTCGGCCCGGTCCGGCAGCAGGTAGTCCTTCCCGGCGTCGCGGAAGACCTTGATCATGCTGAAGAGGTAATCCCAGCGCCCGGCGTTCAGGCCGGAGGCGTGATCGCGCAGTTCGTAGAGGATCTCCTCCATTTCGAAGGCGGCAGGAATGGTCTCGATCAGGACGGTGGCCCGGACGGAGCCCTGCGGCACGCCCACGTACTCCTCGGCGAAGTTGAAGACGTCGTTCCAGAGCCGTGCCTCCAGATGGCTTTCCATCTTGGGCAGGTAGTAGTACGGTCCCTGTCCGTTGTCCAGCAGCTGCCGGGCATTGGAGAAAAAGTGGAGTCCGAAATCCACCAGGGCGCCAACGGCAGGTTCGCCGTCGATCAGCACATGTTTTTCGGGCAGGTGCCATCCGCGCGGGCGCATTACGACGACGGCGAGCGGGGCATCGGTGCGCAGTGCATACTCCTTGCCCTCGGGTGAGGTGAAGGAGAGGTCATTGCGTGCGGCACGGTAGAGGTTCACCTGCGAATCCACCACGTTGTGCCAGGTGGGGGTGCAGGCATCTTCAAGGTCGGCCAGCCAGACCTTGGCGCCGGAGTTCAGGGCGTTGATGGCCATTTTGGCGGGGGAAGCCGGGCCGGTCATTTCCACCCGGCGGTCCTGCAGCGCTGCGGGTGCCTCGGCCACCTTCCAGTCTCCGCTGCGGATGTCGGCGGTCTCGGGCAGGAAATCCAGCCGGCCGGTGGAGGCGGCTTCCTGGCGGCGGACGGCGCGGGCGGCAAGCCGCTCGTCGCGGGTGCTGCGGAAGCGGCGGTGGAGTTCCTCGATGAATTCCAGCGCTTCGCGGGTCAGGATGTTTTCCGATCCTTCGGCGGGCGAGGAGTCGGTTACTTCAATGGCCATAATGATTCTCCCTGTGGCAATGCCGGTGGACAGCAATAAAAGTGATGCCGGTTACTTCTTCCGTATCGTGGATATTATTGTCTGACAAGTGGAATTACAAGGGATTACCGCCACGGCGTCATGGCTGCTGACAGGTGTTCGCGGGCCCGCGACAACCGTCCGCGCACGGCCTGCGGGCTGATCCGCAGCGCAGCGCCGATCTCCGCATAGCTCTGTCCATGGACTTCACGCAGCAGCCAGCAGGCCCGCTGATCCGCAGGAAGCAGGGAGAGGGCCCGCCGCAGGGCATCCAATTCTGCCGCCACCTCCGCCGTGCGGTGCGGATCCGCTTCCCGGTCCGAGTCGCGGGCGGTGACGACCGCGGCGGCGTCGGCCAGCGGATCGGCGCCCGGCAGGTCCTGCGGGTGGGAGCTGCGGTGCCGCAGGACGTCCAGGCAGCGGTTGGTGGCCGTCCGGTAGACCCAGCCGCCGAAGGCTTCCTCCCGGTTCAAGGTCGGGAGCATCCGCCAGCCGGCCGTCAGCGTGTCCTGCACGACGTCCTCGGCATCACCGCGGTCCCGAAGCATGCGGTAGGCGAGGCGGAACAACCTGCGCTGGTAAATGGCCACAAGATACTCGAAGGCGGGCAGGTCTCCTCCGCGGGCCAGCGCGACCAGGGCCGCCTCGTCCGGGTACCGGTGCCCTGGCCCGGTGCGCGGGGATCTCCCGCCGTTATGCGCCGCCTGCGGCAGCTCGGATCCCGCCATGGTGTCCCTGTCCCGTCCGGCAGCGGCCGGACGTGGCTCGATTGTCCCAGAACGGCGGCCATCAAGGAATAACCGCAGGACGGACCGGGCGAAAGACGGTCGAAGTCCCGGTTCTGCCGTGACGATTCGGTCGTTCGCACGTCATTAACTCTGTAAGGGACGCGCGCGGTGCATCCGCAATGAACGCAGGAGATGATTCCCATGGCAGATCCATCAAAGACAGCGGGGGCAACGTCCGCTACGGCCAATCCGCAGGGTGCCCAGAGTATGCAGACCGGTTCACCTCAGGGGCAGGGCGGCTCCTCCGCGTCGCCGTCGGCTGACGCCGAGCGCCGGACCGGACCGCTGCACACACCCCGGGGCGACACCACCATCGAGGAAACCGTGGTGCAGAAGCTGGCCGGCATGGCCACCCGCGAGGTGCCGGGCGTGCATGCCATGGGCAATGCCGCCCGGCGTGCTTTCAGTTCCAT
Source organism: Arthrobacter sp. zg-Y844 (assembly GCF_024385465.1). Classification (GTDB taxonomy): domain Bacteria; phylum Actinomycetota; class Actinomycetes; order Actinomycetales; family Micrococcaceae; genus Arthrobacter_B. The sequence continues at coordinate 1,011,578 of NZ_JANFLS010000001.1, read as the reverse complement.
GACCGAAAGGATCCCGGGCTCGCAGACCAACGTCAGCAACGGCGTCACGGTGGAAAAGGGCGAACGCCAGGCCGCGATCGACGTCAGCATCGTGGTGGAGTATGGCTTCTCCGTGGTGGAGGTGAGCCAGGGCATCCGGCGCAACGTCATCCGGTCCGTGGAAAACGCCACCGGCCTGGAAGTGCTGGAGGTGAACGTGAATGTCACCGATGTCCACCTGCCGGATGAGAACGAGGACCAGGACGACCAGCAGCCCTCCAGCCAGTCCAAGAGCCTGGAGTAAGGGCCGTACAACAACCAAAAGGAGGACTCCATGTCCGCAACGCGGTGGTGTCTGTTAATCGGGCTGGTGCTGGGAATCGTGCTGGCCTTCGGCGGTTGGCTGGCGTTCCTCATTACGCTGCTGTTCGGCCTGATCGGGCTGCTGGTGGGGTTGGTGGCGGATGGGAAGGTGGACGTGGCGGGAATGCTCGGTAAAGCGTCAAGCCGATGAGCATTCCCTCGGCTCCGCCGTCGCTGGTTTCGGGGCGGGATGCCGATGACCGCGGCGAAACCGTCCTGGCCCGGCGGGTGCTGGAAAAAACGGCCAGCCAGGTAGCCCGGGACGAAACGTTTGCAGGCGGAAGCTCCGGAGGATTCCTCGGTATCGGCAGCCGGGCGGATCTTTCCGCACGGCCGGATGCCAGCGTGGAGTTGGCCGGAAACGTCGCCAGCCTCAAGGTCACTGTGGGGTTGCCCTATCCGATGCCGCTGCGCCAGGCCACCGAGCAGCTCCGCCGCCGGATCACGGAGCGGGTCACCGAGCTGACCGGAGTCCAGGTGCGGCAGGTGGACATTACGGTTGCCTGGCTGAAGCCGCCGCAGCGGGATACGCGTGGTCGAAGGAAGCTGCAATGAACGCGAAGATCCCGCCGCCGGTGTCCATGCGGCGCAGGCCCAGCCGCTCCGTGCCCGCAGCAATTTCCGCCATCGTGATGCTGGCGCTCGGTGTAAGCCTGGTCTGGGCCGCCGTCGCCCGCCTCATTCAGGGGAGCTGGCCGGCCTTCGTGACGGAACCGCTGGGTTGGCTCTCCGAGACCGGGTGGGACAGCACCCGGGGCTGGACCGGTGCCGTAGTGCTGCTCCTGATCGGGCTGATCCTGCTGCTGTGCGGAATGGTCCCCGGGGACTTCTCCGCACTGCCGCTGCGGGCAAAGCCGGTGAATATGCCGGGGCTGCCCGGAGCGGGGGAAGCGGGCGGCGTTCCGTCGGTCCGGGGAGGGGAAACCGTGGTGATGAGCCGGCGTGCAGTTGCGCGGTTGGCGGCATCCACCTGCGACCACATTGACGGTGTGGCCTCCGCCTCCGCGACGGCGTCCTCGCGCAAGGTCCATCTGGATGTGCGGACGGCGCTGCACGGCACCACTGATCTGCAGCACTGGGTGGTGGACGGGGTGCGCTCCCGCCTGGCCGCCACCGGACTGGATCCGGTGCCGGAAGTCACGGCAACCATTCGGACGCGGGACTGACAGGCGGGACCAGGAGAGGAAGGCAGGGGCAATGCGGCACCATTCAGGTAGGGCCAACCGGACGTGGCTGATTATCCTCGGGGTCCTGTTCCTTGCGGCAGGAGTGCTGGCAGCACTTATTGCCAGCGGAACCCTGGACCGCCTCATCGGCGGCAGCCCGGGCCGTTCGGACCGGGTGCTGCCCGAATCCGACGGCCAGGGGTTCCTGGCCGGGGAGTACGTGCCCTGGGGCATGCTGCTGGCCGGGGTGATCCTGGGCATCCTGGGGCTGTGGTGGCTTCAAGCCCAGATTCCCCGGTCCCGGCCGGCGGGGACATTCCGGTTGCAGGAAGACCCGGCACACGGCGTCACCGTGTGTGATCCGCAGGTGCTCGCCTCCGCCGTCAGCAATGAGACGGAACAGCTGCCCGGCGTGGTGGGCTCAACCGTCCGCCTGCGCGGCACTGCGGACGAGCCGGACCTGGCCATGAAGGTGACGGTGAATTCCGACGCCGACGTGCAGGGCGTGATCGCCCGGATCCAGCAGGAAGTGGTGCCGCACCTGGTCTCGGCCCTGGAGGTGCCGCTGAATACCTTCGGACTGGAGATAGACGCCAGCAGCAAAGCCGGTGCCCCGGGAGGCGGCGCAACGGTCAGCTCCCGGGGAACGGTGGTGTACTAGGCGCCGCTTATGGCTTCGCAGCGGGGAGCGCAGCGCGCTCGCGGGCGACGTCGTCGTGGTGTGCAGCCACCCGCGCCTGATGCACGGGGGTCCGCCGCAGGACGGCATAGACAATGCCCAGCAGGACGAACCACGCGGGGGTCACGAGGAGCGCCTGCAGGGTGTCTGCCTGGGTGGTGAGCGTCCACAGGATAAACACGAAGAACGCCAGCACGAGGTAGGCCATCACGACGCCGCCGGGCATCGGAAACTTCGACGCCTCATGCAGCTGCGGCCGGCGCCTGCGGTACACCAGGTAGCTGATCAGGATGATGGACCAGACGAACATAAAGCACAGGGCCGAAATGGTGCTCACCAAGGTGAATGCCGCGCTGACGGATTCGCCCGCGTACAGCAGGGCGACGCCCGCCAGCAGGAAGGTGCAGGAGAAGAACAGCGCGTTCTGGGGGACCTTCCGCCGGGAGAGGCGGCCGAACTGACGGGGAGCATCACCCTCCTGCGCCAGGCCGAAAACCATACGCGAAGTGGAATATATCCCGGAATTCGCTGAAGATGCCGCGGATGTCAGCACTACGAAGTTCACGATGGCTGCGGCGGTGCCAAGCCCCGCCAAGGTGAACATACCCACGAACGGGCTTTCGTCGGCGCTGAATTCGTCCCACGGGATCACAGCCATCAGGACGGTCAGGGCGCCTACGTAGAAGAGCAGGATACGGATCGGAATGGAGTTCACGGCCCGGGGCAGGTTCTTTTCCGGATCCTTGGTTTCCGCCGCGGTGGTGCCCACCAGTTCAATGCCGACAAACGCGAACACCGCGATCTGGAAGCCGGCGACAAAGCCCATGGGGCCGGTGGGGAAGAAACCGCCGTGTTCCCAGAGGTTGCCGAAGCCGGCGGTAACCCCGTCGCCGTGCGTGAAGCCGGTCAGGATCATGACCAGTCCAACTACGATGAGCGTCAGGATGGCGACGATCTTGACCAGCGCAAACCAGAATTCGGTTTCGCCGAACGCCTTGACCGTCGGCAGGTTCAGGGCCAGCAGGACCAGGATGCAGGCCAGGGCCGGGATCCACAGGGGAGCGTTGCCCCACCAGAAGGTGACGTAGTGGGCAATCGCCACCACGTCGGCAATGCCGGTGACCACCCAGCAGAACCAGTAGGTCCAGCCCGTGAAGAAGCCTGCCCAGGGACCCAGCAGGTCCGCGGAGAAGTCGGTGAAGGACTTGTAACGAAGGTTGGAGAGCAGCAGCTCGCCCATGGCCCGCATAACGAAGAAGAGCATGAAGCCGATGATCGCGTAGACGAAGATCACTGACGGGCCGGCCGCGGAGATGGTCTTGCCTGACCCCATGAACAATCCCGTGCCGATGGCCCCGCCGATGGCCAGCAGCTGGATGTGCCGGCTGGACAGGGAACGGGCGAGGTGGGGTTCTTCCGCACTGTTTTGCGGCGCGGAAACAGTGCTGTCGCTTGGTGGGCGGGTTATGTGCTCAGACATTGAAATCTCTCTTTTAGGCACCCGCCGGCAGCTCATCCGCCGTAATCGCCTATGCCGCCCGATAAGGCAAACCTGGATGTTGGCGCTGCCGCCGACATTTCAGTTTGGAAGCCGTTAACAGGCCCCGTCAAATTCAGGCAGCTGTGACGTTGCAGGTCACACGGGGGTTCGGAAGGCTCCCCGGGCGGAAGCCGGCACCCGCGCCCGGGCGTGTCTGAGGGTTGAGGCGGTGCCGGGGGCAGGCTAAAGTTGGCCGTGTCACATCAGCAGTTCCAACTGAATATGCCTTTATCAGCCGTGGCGGGAGAGTCCCGCCGGATGCGCATCAGCATCGGCGGGCGCCGTAGGAGCAAACCCTCCCCGGGAATCTCTCAGGCCCCCGTACCGCCACAGCGAGGCAACTCTGGAAAGCAGTTCCCGGCCGTGCCGGAAACTCACCGACGGTGCAAGCGGAAGTACACCCGCGGAATCTCTCAGGTCCAATACAGATCGGGGAGGAGCCGTCGCCGTCGACGTACCCCCGTCTGCCTTTCCTGGAGCCTCACATGCCTGTAGAACCGTCCTCCTCTACTCTTGCCGCCGCGTTTGTGGACCGGCACATCGGTGCCCGCGCCGACGCCGTGGAAACCATGCTCAAAGCCGTCGGCTACGACTCCCTTGACGGTCTGGTGGACATGGCCGTCCCCGCCGCGATCCGGCAGAATTTCCCGTTGGTCCTGGATCCGGCGAAGAGCGAAGAGGAAACCCTCGCGGCCCTGCGGAGGATTGCCGGGAAGAACAAGACGGCCGTCCAGATGATCGGCCAGGGCTACTACGGCACCCACACCCCTCCGGTGATCCTGCGCAACGTGGTCGAGGACCCGGCCTGGTACACGGCCTACACCCCCTACCAGCCCGAAATCTCCCAGGGCCGGCTCGAAGCGCTCCTGAACTTCCAGACCATGGTCCAGGACCTCACCGCCCTGCCCATCGCCAACGCGTCCCTGCTGGACGAAGCCACTGCGGTGGCCGAGGCCGTGCTGCTGATGCGCCGGTCCAACAAGTCCCACAGCAACGGCGCCATCGTGCTGGACTCGGAGCTCTTCCCGCAGACCATCGCCGTGGTGAAGGGCCGGGCCAAGGCGCTCGGCTTCGACGTCATTGTTGCCGACCTTGCCGACGGCCTGCCCGAAGGCGAGCTGGCCGGCGTTGTGCTCCAGCAGCCCGGCGCCTCCGGCGTGGTGCGCGACTCCTCATCCCTGATCGCCGAGGCGAAGGACCGCGGGGCGCTCGTCACCGTGGCCGCGGATCTGCTGGCCCTGACCCTCATCACGCCTCCCGGTGAGCAGGGCGCGGACATTGCCGTCGGCTCCGTACAACGCTTCGGCGTTCCCCTGTTCTACGGCGGACCGCACGCCGCCTACATGGCCGTCCGCAAGGGCCTGGAGCGTTCCCTGCCCGGCCGCCTGGTGGGCGTCTCCAAGGATTCCGCCGGCACCCCCGCCTACCGCCTGGCGCTGCAGACCCGGGAGCAGCACATCCGCCGCGAAAAGGCGACCTCGAACATCTGCACCGCGCAGGCGCTGCTGGCCATCGTGGCCTCCATGTACGCCGTCTACCACGGCCCCGAAGGCCTCACCGCGATTGCCCGCCGCGCCCACGATTCCGCCCGGACGCTGGCTACCGCACTGAAGGCCGCCGGCGTCGAACTGCTGCACGAGTCCTTCTTCGATACCGTTACTGCCCGCGTTCCCGGCCGCGCTGCGGAGGTCATTGCCGCCGCGGAGGCGAAGGGCATCAACCTGCGCCGGATCGATGCGGACACCGTGGGCATCTCCGCCGACGAAACGACGACGCCGGCCGTGATCGCCGACGTCGCCGCAGCCTTCGGTGCCGCCTCCGTGGAAGCGGCGGACGGCTTCGACCTGCCGGCTGGGATCCTGCGTACCTCGGAGTTCATGACGCACCCGGTGTTCTCCTCCTACCGCTCCGAAACCCAGATGCTGCGCTACCTGCGCCGCCTCTCGGACCGCGACCTGGCCCTGGACCGCACCATGATCCCGCTGGGCTCCTGCACCATGAAGCTCAACGCCACCGCCGAAATGCAGGCCATGACCTGGCCGGAGTTCGCCTCCATCCACCCGTTCGCTCCGGATTCCCAGACCGAGGGCTGGCGCGAACTGATCGCGGACCTGGAAGAGAAGCTCGCGGTCATCACCGGGTATGACACGGTTTCCATCCAGCCCAACGCCGGTTCGCAGGGTGAACTGGCCGGGCTGCTTGCCATCCGCGGCTACCACCATTCGCGCGGCGACGAACAGCGCACTGTCTGCCTCATCCCCGCCTCGGCGCACGGCACCAACGCCGCCTCCGCTGTGCTGGCCGGCATGAAGGTGGTGGTGGTGGCCACCGCCGACGACGGCGCCATCGACCACGCGGACCTGCGCGCCAAGATCGATGCGAACCGCGAAAACCTCGCCGCCATCATGATCACCTACCCCTCCACCCACGGCGTGTTCGACGACGACGTCCGCGACGTCTGCGAAGCGGTCCACGAGGCCGGCGGCCAGGTCTACATTGACGGCGCCAACCTCAACGCGCTGGTCGGCCTGGCGCAGCCGGGTGAGTTCGGCGGCGACGTGTCCCACCTGAACCTGCACAAGACCTTCTGCATCCCGCACGGCGGCGGCGGTCCCGGCGTCGGCCCCGTGGCAGCCAAGGCGCACCTCGCGCCCTTCATGCCCGGCGATGCCGCCACCTGGACCGGCGGCGAGGACATTCCCGTGTCCGCGTCCCGCTTCGGCTCCGCCGGCGTGCTTCCCATCTCCTGGGCGTACGTCAGCCTGATGGGCGGTGAAGGCCTGACCAGCGCCACCAAGCACGCCCTGCTCGCGGCGAACTACGTGGCTGCCCGGCTGAACGAGTACTACCCCGTGCTCTACACGGGCAAGGGCGGGCTGGTGGCGCACGAGTGCATCCTGGACCTGCGGGAACTGACCGCCAAAACCGGCGTTACCGCCGAGGACGTGGCCAAGCGGCTGGTGGACTACGGGTTCCATGCCCCCACGCTGTCCTTCCCGGTGGCCGGCACCCTGATGGTGGAACCCACCGAGTCCGAGGACCTGGGCGAAATGGACCGCTTCATCGACGCGATGATCGCCATCCGTGCCGAAATCGACCAGGTGGCGGCCGGGGACTTCACCCTCGAAGGCAGCCCGCTGCGCAATGCCCCGCACACCGCCGTCGTCGTAGCAGCCAATGAATGGGACCGCGCCTACCCGCGCGAACAGGCCGCTTTCCCGCTGCGCAGCCTGCGCATGGACAAGTACTTCCCGCCGGTAGGCCGCATTGACGGCGCCGCAGGGGACCGGAACCTGATCTGCTCCTGCCCGCCCATCGAAGACTTCGAAAACTAGAAGGAACATTCCATGACTGAGAAGTACACGGCGCTCTACGAGGCGCACAAACAGCTGGGCGCTTCCTTCACCGACTTCGGCGGCTGGCAGATGCCCCTGAAATACAGCTCCGAGTTGGCCGAACATAAGGCCGTGCGCAGCGCAGCCGGGCTGTTCGACCTCTCCCACATGGGTGAAGTGGAGGTCTCCGGGCCCGACGCCGGGGCGTTCCTGGACTACGCCCTGGTCGGAAAACTTTCCGCAGTGAAGGTGGGACGCGCCAAGTATTCGCTGATCACCAATAACGACGGCGGGATCATCGATGACCTGATCAGCTACCGGCTCGCCGACGATGCCTATCTGGTGGTGCCCAACGCGGGCAACGCGGACACCGTGGCCGCCGAACTGGCGTCCCGCGCCGAGGGCTTCGACGTCGCCGTGAACAATGTCTCGGCGGAAACCTCGCTGGTTGCCGTCCAGGGGCCGGTGGCCGAAGCGATCCTGCTGGACCTGGTCCCCGCCGATCAGGCCGAGACCGTCACCGGGATGAAGTACTACGCCGCGGCCACGGTGGGCATCCGGGCGGGGGAGCGGACCTTGGACCTGCTCGTGGCCCGCACCGGGTACACCGGCGAAGACGGGTTCGAGATCTACGTCCCCAACGACGACGCCGCGGCCCTCTGGTCTGCGCTGCTGGCTGCGGGTGAGGACCGGGGGCTGATTCCGGCGGGTCTGGCCTGCCGCGATTCGCTCCGTCTCGAAGCCGGGATGCCGCTCTACGGCAACGAGCTCACGCTGGACACGGACCCGTACGCCGCCGGCCTGGGACCCGTCGTCGCCCTCTCCAAGGAGGGGAACTTCGTGGGGCGTGCCGCCCTCGAAGCCCGGAAGGCCGCCGGACCTGCCCGCCGCCTCGTGGGCCTCAAGGGCTCCGGCCGCCGTTCGGCGCGCAGCCACTATCCGGTCCACAGCAGCGACGGCGAAACGGTCATCGGCGAAGTCACCTCCGGTGCTCCCAGCCCGACCCTCGGCTTCCCTATCGCCCTCGCCTATGTGGATACGCCATTCACGGAGCCCGGCACGGCCCTCTCAGTGGACCTCCGTGGCAAGCCCGAACCCTTCACGGTTGTGGAACTTCCGTTCTATAAGCGCAGCAAGCAGTAACGCCAAAGACCAAAAAAGATTCTTGTGACGGCGGCGCGGGGTGACGCTGTGGGCAAGGCACAGACAGCGGCTCACGTGTGTAGGTGAGCACGTTTCTGACACCTTTGAACGGTGCGCGCGGCGCGGCGTTCGTGTAGCCCCGCATCGCCGAGCGAGGAACGAGCGAGGCAGTGAAAGATCCAGGGTCCCCTCTCCGAGCTTGCGAGGAGGAGGGCAGGATCTGGAACGCTAAGGGCGGCAGAATGCCGCGCTTCCGACGCCCCGGCCTAGACTTTGAACCAGACCCGAACGCACCCGACACAGCTTCGAAAGGCAAACAGATGAGCAAAGTAAACGCAGGACTCCGCTATTCCGCCGAACACGAGTGGGTAGACTCCTCGAGCCCCGTCCGCGTCGGCATTTCAGCTGTCGCCGCAGACGCCCTCGGCGATGTCGTCTATGTTGACCTTCCTGCCGTCGGCGACACCGTGACCGCCGGCGAAACCTGCGGCGAGGTTGAGTCCACCAAGTCCGTCTCGGATCTCTACGCGCCGGTGTCCGGCGAGATCGTGGAGATCAACCAGGAGGCCATCGACAATCCGGCCCTCCTGAACGAGGACCCGTACGGTGCCGGCTGGCTGTTCACCGTGAATGCCACGAGTGAAGGCGCACTGCTCAGCGCCGAGGAATACGCGGAAAAGAACGGCGGCGACCTGTGAGCGATTACCTCAACGACTCCCTCGCGGTAGTTGACCCCGAGGTCGCAGCGCAGATCGACAACGAGCTCCGCCGGCAGCAGCAGGGCCTGGAGATGATCGCCTCCGAGAACCACACCGCCGTTTCCGTCATGGAAGCCCAGGGATCGGTGCTGACCAACAAGTACGCCGAAGGCTACCCGGGACGGCGCTACTACGGCGGCTGCGAATTCGTGGACGTCATTGAGCAGCTGGCCATCGACCGCGCCAAGTCCCTGTTCGGTGCGGGCTTCGCCAACGTCCAGCCGCACTCCGGCGCGCAGGCCAACGCCTCCGTTATGCACGCCCTGATCCGGCCCGGAGACACCATCCTGGGCCTGTCCCTGGCGCACGGCGGGCACCTGACGCACGGCATGAAGATCAACTTCTCCGGCCGGCTCTACAACGTGGTCCCCTACAACGTGTCCGAAGAGGACCACCGCGTGGACATGGCTGAAGTAGAGGCCCTTGCCAAGGAACACCGGCCCAAGCTGATCGTGGCGGGCTGGTCCGCCTACGCCCGCCAGCTGGACTTCGCTGAATTCCGCCGCATCGCGGACGAGGTGGGTGCTTTCCTGATGGTGGATATGGCCCACTTCGCCGGTCTGGTGGCCGCGGGACTGCACCCCAGCCCCGTCCCCCACGCCCACGTGGTCACCACCACCACGCACAAGACCCTTGCCGGTCCCCGCGGCGGCATCATCCTGTCCAACGACGCCGACATTGCCAAGAAGATCAACTCTGCAGTGTTCCCGGGCCAGCAGGGCGGACCGCTGGAACACGTGATTGCCGGCAAGGCGACAGCCTTCAAGATTGCAGCCACTCCCGAGTTCAAAGAGCGGCAGGAGCGCACGCTCGCCGGCGCCCGGATCCTTGCCGAACGCCTGCTGGCCGACGACGTCGCTGCCGCCGGCATCTCGGTGGTCTCCGGCGGCACGGATGTGCACCTGGTGCTCGTGGACCTGCGCAATGCGGCCCTCAACGGCCAGGAAGCCGAAGACCGTCTCGCGCAGATCGACATCACCGTGAACCGCAACGCCGTGCCGTTCGATCCGCGGCCGCCCATGGTGACCTCGGGCCTGCGGATCGGCACCCCCGCCCTGGCCACCCGCGGCTTCGGTGAAGACGCATTCCGGGAAGTCGCGGACATCATTGCCCAGGCTCTCATCGCCGGTGAGGACACCGATCTGGCACCGCTGCGCGAACGAGTTACCGCTCTCGCGCAGGCCCATCCGCTGTACCCGGAGGTGGCGGATCTCGCTGCTGCCCCCGCTGCGGCAAACCGTTAGGAAGCACTACCTTGGCTGTCGGCGTTTTTGACCTGTTTACCGTGGGCATCGGCCCATCGAGCTCCCACACGGTGGGGCCGATGCGTGCCGCTGCCGTGTTCGCGGCGGAGCTGGTCGACGCCGGCAGCCTGGCCGACGTCGCCGGCCTGAGGGTGGACCTGTACGGTTCCCTCGCGGCGACCGGCCGGGGCCACGGCACCATGACTGCAGTGCTGCTGGGTCTGGAGGGCTTCGCCCCCGAACTCATCCTGCCCGAACAGGTGGAGCAGCGGCTGGCCGACATTGAGGCGACCCGGAAACTGCAGCTGTGCGCGCAGGTTCCCGGGGCAGTGGCCTGCCCGCTGGAGTACGGCGAGGCGGACATCGTGCTGCACCCGCTGACGGTGCTGCCGCGGCACACCAACGGCATGAAGTTCGCCGCCCTGGCCGCCGACGGCTCCGTGCTGCGGGACGCCACCTTCTTCTCCGTGGGCGGCGGCTTCATTGTCCGCGAGGGTGAAGAACGGGCGGATGCCCTGGAACTCGAGGCCAGCAAATCCGACCTGCCGTACCCCTTCCGCACCGCCGTCGAGCTGCTGCAGCACTGCACCGGCAGCGGACTGAGCATCAGCGAAGTGATGCTGGCCAACGAGCTGGCCTCCCGCACCGAAGCGGAGATCCGCTCCGGCCTGCTGCACATCCGCGACGTGATGGAGGAGTGCAAGAACTCCGCCATCCGCCGCACCGGCCTCCTGCCCGGCGGACTGAAGGTCCGCCGTCGTGCGCCGGCCTGGCACACCCGGCTGCGCGCCGAGGATCCGAACCGGGACCCGAAGTTCTGGCAGGAATGGGTGAACCTCGTGGCACTGGCCGTGAACGAGGAAAACGCCTCCGGCGGGCGCGTGGTCACCGCCCCCACCAACGGCGCGGCGGGCATCATCCCCGCAGTGATGTTCTACGCCACCCACTACGGCCCGGGCATGGAGAACGCCACACCCGAGCAGCGTGACGACGTCGTGGTCCGCTTCCTGCTTGCCGCCGCCGCCGTGGGGGTGCTCTACAAGGAGCAGGCCTCCATTTCCGGCGCCGAGGTGGGCTGCCAGGGCGAGGTGGGATCGGCGTCGTCCATGGCCGCCGCCGGTCTGGCCGAAATCCTGGGCGGCACCCCGGAACAGGTGGAAAACGCCGCCGAGATCGCCATGGAGCACAACCTCGGCCTGACCTGCGATCCGATCGGCGGACTGGTGCAGGTGCCCTGCATCGAACGGAACGCCATCGGCGCCGCGAAGGCTGTCAACGCCGCCAAAATGGCACTTTGGGGCGACGGCGAACACCGGGTCTCGCTGGATGAAGTCATTGTGACGATGCGGGAAACCGGCCGCGATATGAGCTCCAAGTACAAGGAAACCGCGCTCGGCGGGCTGGCCGTGAATGTGGTGGAGTGCTGACCGGCTGTCTCACGTACAGCATGTGATTTGTGCGATACCCCTGTGTTAAGCGAGGCTATGTTGTCGCATTCGACAGCACACTTACTTGAAACAGGGGTTCGAACCAAATGAACGCAGCTCGGGCAGTCTCCATGGCACCGGCATCTGAGGACGGTGGGTTGCTCGGCACCATCGACTCCGCGGTCAACTCCTTTTTCGAACCGATTACCACCGTGTTCTCCGGGATCGTGTTCTTCCCGGTCACCATCGGCGACTTCAGTTTCCCCGTAGTCGTCGCCTGGCTGATCCTCGCCGGCATCGTCTTCACTTTCTACTTCGGCTTCATCCAGTTCCGGGGACTGAAGGTGGCCACCCAGGTGGTCCGCGGCAAATTCTCCTCCAAGGATGATCCGGGGGAGGTGCCGCATTTCCAGGCCCTTACCTCCGCCCTGTCCGGCACAGTCGGCCTCGGCAACATCGCCGGCGTCGGTGCGGCCATGGCCCTGGGCGGTCCCGGCGCAACCTTCTGGATGATCCTGGCCGGCCTGCTGGGCATGGCCTCGAAGTTCGCGGAATGCACGCTCGGCGTGAAGTACCGCGAAGTCCATGAAGACGGCTCGATCAGCGGCGGTCCGTTCAAGTACCTGCCGGTGGCCTTCCGGCGCCTGGGCCGCTGGCCCGCGAAGATCCTCACTGGAATCTTTGCGGTAGCGATCCTGATCTTCGGCATTGCCGGCGGCAACATGTTCCAGGCCAACCAGACCTTCGCGCAGATCCAGAACGTCACCGGCGGCGAGGACGGTCTCCTCGGCAGCGCGGGCGCGGCCCTGATCTTCGGCCTGGTCCTGGCGGCCCTGGTGGCCGTGGTGATCCTCGGCGGCATCAAGTCCATCGGTGCCACCACCTCCAAGCTGGTGCCGGCCATGGGCGGCATCTACATTCTGGCCTGCCTGTTCGTCATCATCGTCAACTTCGAGAACGTGCCGGCAGCCTTCGGCGCCATCATCGAGGGGGCGTTCCGTCCCGAGGGCTTCGCTGGCGGCATCATCGGCGTTATGATCGTGGGCTTCCAGCGGGCGTCCTTCTCGAACGAGGCGGGCGTCGGCTCCGCAGCCATCGCTCACTCCGCGGTCAAGACCCGCCGGCCGGTCAGCGAAGGCTTCGTGGCGCTCTTCGAACCGCTGGTGGACACCGTGCTCATCTGCACCATGACCGCCCTGGCCATCATCATGGCCTCCACCCCCAGCCTGCAGGCAGGAATTGACCAGGTCCAGGCCGGAGGCGACGCGCCCGACGGCGTCATCCTCACCTCCGATGCGTTCGCCACCGTCCTGCCGTGGTTCCCGATCGTGCTCTCCATCGCCGTGGCGCTCTTCGCCTACTCCACCCTGATCACCTGGTCCTACTACGGCTTGAAGTCCTGGGAGTACCTCTTCGGCCGCGGCAAGCGCCGCGAGATCGCCTACAAGGTCATCTTCCTGCTCTTCACCGTGGCCGGCTGCGTCCTGTCCTTCAGCCAGGTCATCAGCTTCGCCGACGCCGCGCTCTTTGTCTGCGCGTTCGTGAACCTGCTCGGCGTGTACCTGCTGCTGCCCGTGATCAAGAAGGAAATGAAGCAGTACCTGGCAGACCGCAAGAGCGGAAAGCTGGAGATGCTGGGCATTGACAACGACGACATCGAGGCCGCCGCCGCCACCGCGTAACCCGTGCGTCGGGCACGCGCCCCTGCCGCCAAACTCCTCCGCCGCTTCCGGGTATCGCCCGGAAGCGGCGGAGGAGTTTTTGGTTGAGCCCGTGCCGCGCAGGGTGGTAGACCGTAAGGGAGATCTACGGACAGGGATGACAATGCCTAAGACCGGCAGGAACGACCGCGCAGTGAAGAGCGAATTGCCTTCGACCCTGCAGCGCTCGGATTCCAAGGCACAGGACACGTTCGCCAAAACCTACGATTCCGCAGTGGAGGAATACGGCGACGGCGAGCGGGCAGCCCGGACGGCGTACGCCTCCCTCAAGCACACCCACGAAAAAGTGGGCGACCACTGGGAGGAAAAGGAGCAGAAAGGACCCTCCGATGCCCGTGCTGCCGAAGGGCGCACTTCGTCCAAGGACACGGCCGGAGGAGTGGACGCCAACGCCTCCAAGGCGCACTTGAACGAGCTCGCGTCCCGGCTGGACATTCCCGGCCGCTCGAAGATGACCAAGGACGAGCTGGTGGAGGCGCTGCAGAAGGCCAGCGAAAAGCAGACCCGGAAGGCCCGGGAAAGCTAGCGGCGGGGCCCTAGCCGCGGCCGCCGAAAGGCATCCCGGCCGCGGTAACCAGCAGTGAGCGGACATTGGCCGACGCCGGGGCGGAGGCCATAAACAGCACGGCGGCAGCGGCCTCCTCCGCGGGGAACGAGGGTTCCTCGGCCCGGGTGCCGTTGGCCTGCAGCGCCCCCTGCCCGCCGCCGATCCCCGCAAGCAGGTCCGTGGCGGCGTTGCCGATGTCGATCTGCCCGCAGGTGATGCCGAAGGGGCGCCCGTCCAGGTCTATGGCCTTGGTCAAGCCTGTGACCGCGTGCTTCGTCGCGGTATACGCCGCCGACAGCGGACGGGGCGTGTGCGCAGAGACCGAGCCGTTGTTGATGATCCGGCCGCCCTGCGGGGACTGGGCCTTCATGTGCCGCACCGCCGCAGCGGCACACAGCATGGTGCCGGTGACGTTGACCGCCAGGGTCCGGTTCCAGTCCTCGATGCTCAGCTCGTCGATGCTGCCCGTGGGGCCGAACGTCCCGGCATTGTTGAACAACACGTCTATCCGCCCGAATGCGCCGACGGCCGCGGCGAAAAGCCGCTCGACGTCGTCGGGCACCGTTATGTCCGCGGGCACCACGAGTGCCGCTTCGGAGCCGGCGGCGGTTTCCTGCAGTTCCGCCTCCCGGCGGCCGGCCAAGACCACCCGGAAACCGGCGGACAGGAAAGCCCGGGCCGTGGCACGGCCGATCCCCGAACCCGCCCCGGTAATAACGGCGGTCAGGGGCGGAGGTGTTTCGGTCGAACGGGTCTGGTTGTCCATCATTGCATTGTGCCTTGCCCTTCCTCCGGGCGGCACCGGTTCCGGAACGGGCCTGCCGCATCGCGTGCCGCTGCCTGCGGATTCCCGCAGGGGTCTGGCGGGCCGTCCGCCGCCGCCATACGATACCAAGCACAGTCTCGGATGTTCCTGGCAGGGCAGTACCCTTCGGCGGATCGGGATAGTTCCATGTCGACAGTGAAATACACCGCGGAACCGGACGGAACGTTTGTAGCGCCCCGGGTGGTGCCGGTGTCCAGGGGACGGATCGTCGTCAACTGGATCACCTCCACGGACCACAAGACCATCGGCTATATGTACCTGATCACGTCCTTCGTCTTTTTCTCGCTGGCCGGTGTGATGGCACTGATTATCCGTGCCGAGCTGTTTGAACCGGGGATGCAGATCCTGCAGACGCGGGAGCAGTACAACCAGCTCTTCACGATGCACGGCACCGCCATGCTGCTGATGTTTGCCACTCCGCTTTTCGCCGGCTTCGCGAACGTGATCATGCCGCTGCAGATCGGGGCGCCCGACGTCGCGTTCCCGCGCCTGAACGCCTTGGCATTCTGGTTCTTCCTGTTTGGCTCGCTGATTGCACTGTCCGGGTTTATCACCCCGCAGGGCACCGCGTCCTTCGGCTGGACAGCCTATACGCCGCTGTCCAACGTCGCGTTCAGCCCCGGCCTCGGAGGTGACCTGTGGGTCTTCGGACTGGCGTTATCCGGCTTCGGCACCATCCTGGGCTCGGTCAACTTTGTCACCACCATCATCTGCCTGCGCGCGCCCGGCATGACCATGTGGCGGATGCCGATCTTCACCTGGAACACCCTCGTGACGGCGATTCTGGTCCTAATGGCGTTCCCGCCCCTGGCCGCAGCACTGTTCGCCCTGGGCGCGGACCGGCGCTTCGGGGCGGACATCTTCAACCCGGAACGCGGCGGCTCCATCCTCTGGCAGCACCTGTTCTGGTTCTTCGGCCATCCCGAGGTCTACATCATCGCGCTGCCGTTCTTCGGCATCGTCTCCGAAATCCTCCCGGTGTTCAGCCGGAAATCCATTTTCGGCTACAAGGGCCTGGTGTTCGCCACGATTGCCATCGCCGCCCTGTCGATGACCGTTTGGGCGCACCACATGTACGTGACCGGCGCCGTTATGCTGCCCTTCTTCTCCTTCATGACCATGCTGATCGCAGTGCCCACGGGGGTGAAGTTCTTCAACTGGATCGGCACCATGTGGCGGGGGTCCATTACCTTCGAAACCCCCATGCTCTGGAGCATCGGCTTCCTGATCACGTTCCTCTTCGGCGGCCTGACCGGCATCATCCTGTCCTCCCCGCCGCTGGACTTCCACGTCTCGGACACGTACTTCGTGGTGGCGCACTTCCACTACGTGGTGTTCGGGACCGTGGTCTTTGCAATGTTCGCGGGATTCTATTTCTGGTGGCCCAAATTCACCGGGAAAATGCTGAACGAACGGCTCGGCAAGATCCACTTCTGGCTGCTTTTCCTGGGTTTCCACACCACGTTCCTGATCCAGCATTGGCTGGGCGTGCTGGGGATGCCCCGGCGGTACGCCGACTACCTGGTGGAGGACAACTTCGCCGGAATGAACCAGCTCTCCACCATCGGATCGGGCATTCTGGCGCTGTCCATGATTCCCTTCTTCTGGAATGTCTACAGCACCTGGCGGCACGGCAAGAAGGTCGAGGTGGATGACCCGTGGGGCTTCGGCGGATCGCTGGAATGGGCCACTTCCTGCCCGCCGCCGCGGCACAACTTCACCTCGCTGCCGAAGATCCGCTCGGAACGGCCCGCGCTGGACCTCCACCATCCCGAACTGATGGCGCGCGCGAACTCCGACACGAATTCGCCGGCGGAAAAACTGTTCGGTGCTGCGGATATGGGCAGCGAGCAGCCGCGCAATCCCGATCCGCGGCAATAGGTAACCACTGCAGCCGCCGCCGCGGTTCCCGGGCCGTCACCGGCAGGGAACCGCGGCGGCGATTGTGTTTACGGCGCTGCGGTTTGGCTGAGCCGATTTTGTTCCGGGTGGTCACCAACCGTTGACCCTGCCAAGGGGCGGGCCTAGGGTCAACGCATCATCACCGTGGATGTGGAAACAAAAACAAAGGAGTTTTTGTGACGACTGCTGCTGCGTTCCAACAGCCCCTCGACCCGATTGCCGGTTCCCTGGCCCTGTCCGCCATCCTGGCCGCGCTGCCGCTGCTGATTCTGTTTGTCCTGCTGGGCGTGTTCCGGATGAAGGCCTACCAGGCGGCACTGATCAGCCTGGCACTGTCCATCATCCTTGCCGTCGTGGGCTGGAAGATGCCGGTGGGGCAGGTCCTTTCAGCCACGGGGCTCGGCGCCTTCTATGCCATCTTCCCCATCCTCTGGATCCTGATCAACGCCCTGTGGATCTACAAGCTGACCGTGGCAACGCCGTGGTTTGAGGTCCTGGGGCGCACCATCCGCTCCATCTCGGACGATCTGCGCATCCTGTCCATCCTGATCGCCTTCTGCTTCGGCGCCCTGCTGGAATCCCTGGCCGGCTTCGGAGCGCCCGTAGCCATCGCGGCTGCCATGCTGATGGCCGCAGGCATGAAGCCGCTGAAATCCGCCATGGTCGCCCTGCTGGCGAACACGGCGCCGGTGGCCTTCGGCGCCATGGCGGCACCGATCATCGCGCTGAACGGGGTCACGGGCATCCCGCTGCAGGAACTGTCCTCCATGACCGGACGGCAGACACCCTTCATTGCGCTGGTGGTCCCGCTGATCCTGGTCTTCCTGGTGGACGGTAAACGCGGTCTGCGGCAGACGTGGCCGGTTGCACTGGTCGCCGGAGCGGCCTTCGGGCTGGCACAGTTCGCGGCCTCGAACTTCTTCATTGTGGAACTGACCGACGTCGTTGCCGCCGTCGTGACAGTGGTGGCAGTACTCCTGATGCTCAGGGTCTGGCAGCCGTCCGAGATCATCGGCATGACCGGTGAAACCCGCGAGGCCGAGAAGGCAGGGGAAACCGCGGCGGTGTCGGAAACGGAATCCGTCGGAACGGACACCCTCACCGGAGCGGGCCGCGGTTCCGCACCAGGGGCCGGAACCAGTGCCGGAACCAGTGCCGCAAGCGGAGGGGCTGCCGGGGGAGCAACCGCCGTGGGCGCGGGAGCCGACGGCGGGGAGGGAGACGGAGCTGCCAGCGGCACCACCTCGTCCACCGGACGGCCCTCCGGACACGATGTCTGGATGGCCATCGCACCTTATCTGGTGATCATCGTGGTGTTCTCCATTGCCCAGGTTCCCGTGGTCAAGACCTGGCTGACCAGCATCGGCAGCACCACGTTCCTGTGGCCGGGACTCGACGTCACCGGAAACAACGGCAAACCGGCGGCTGCCCAGACACTGCGTTTTGACCACATCCGGGCCACCGGCACCCTGCTGCTTTTCTCCGGCATCATCACCATGGTGCTGTACCGGATCGCGGCGGGCCGCGGAGTACGCGTCTACGGAGAAACGCTGAAGCAGCTGCGCTGGACCATCCTGACCGTCTGCTCCGTGCTGGCCCTGTCCTTCGTAATGAACCTTTCCGGCCAGACCACCACCCTCGGGGTCGCCCTGGCCTCCGCGGGAAGCTTCTTCGCACTGCTTTCCCCGCTGCTGGGGTGGATCGGCGTGGCCCTTACGGGTTCCGACACCTCCTCGAACTCCCTGTTCGGCGCCCTGCAGGTAGCCGCGGCCAACGAAACCGGGCTGTCGCCCACGCTCATGGCCGCAGCCAACTCCTCCGCAGGCGTTATGGGCAAGATGCTTTCGCTGCAGAACCTGGCCATCGCCTCCGCCGCTGTGGGCCTGGAAGGGGCGGAAGGAACCCTGCTGCGCAAACTCATCGGCTGGAGCCTTGGCCTGCTGGCGTTCATCACCGTGCTGATCTGGCTGCAGTCCACGTCGATTCTTGGCTGGATGGTCCCCTAATCCCTGCCCGAACCACCTCCCCGAACTACAAGGAGTAAACCCGTGAGCACGCACTCCCTCAACCCGGTTCCCGCTAACACTGCCGGCTCCGGCAGCACCGTCCTAAGCGGCTTCCCTTCCGTTTCCTTCCTGGAAGCGGACCGGCAACGGGTGAGCACCGACAGGTCCGGCTTCGTTCCGGAATCGCTGCCGGACGGCGTGGTGCTCGCCCGCACCGCCGACGACGTCGTCGCCACCCTCAAGTTGGCCACCGAACACCGCATACCCGTGGTTCCGCGGGGAGCCGGCACCGGGCTCGCCGCGGCGTCGTCCTCCCGGGCCGGGGAACTGGTGCTCGATGTTTCGGGCATGAACCGGATCCTGCGCATCGACCCCGTGGAGCAGTTGGCCGTGGTGGAGCCCGGAGTGCTCAACGCCGACCTCAATGCGGCCGCGGCGGAGTATGGGCTCTTCTATGCACCGGATCCGGCAAGCACCGCCATCTGCAGCATCGGCGGCAACATCGCCACGAACGCCGGCGGCATGCGCTGCGCCAAGTACGGCGTCACCCGGGAATCGGTGCTGGCCCTGCGGGTGATCCTGGCGGACGGACGGGAACTGCGGACCGGCCGCGAAACCATCAAGGGTGTCAGCGGCTATGACCTCAACGCCCTGATGATCGGTTCGGAGGGGACACTGGGGGTGGTGGTCGAAGCCACGCTGCGGCTGCGCCCGCTACCGGTGCATACCGCCACAGTGGCTGCCTTCTTCCCGGACGTCACCGCCGCTGCCCAGGCCGCGTCCGCCGTCGTAGCCGCCCGGATCCAGCCGTCCGTGATGGAGCTGATGGACGGACAAACGCTGGAAGCGGTGGATATGGCCATGGGGACGGATTACCGCTCAAAGGGCGGAGCGTTCCTGCTGGTGCAGACGGACGGGTACGGTGCGTTCCTTGAGCAGGACGTGGTGATGGACGTCCTGACGACGCTGGGCAGCTGCGAAAGGGCCGTCGACGACGAGCACGCCGCCGCGCTGATCACTGCGCGCCGGGAAGCCATCCCCTCACTGGAGAAGCTGGGCCGGGTGTCGATCGGCGATATCGGCGTTCCCCGGGGACGGCTGGCGGAAGTGGTGACTGGGCTCGAAGAAATCTCCGCGCGCACCGGGGTCCGCATCTTCACCATCGCGCATGCCTCCGACGGGAACCTGCATCCCATGATCGTGCTGGATCCGGAGGACTCGGTCACCACCGGTCCGGCGAAAGCGGCCCTGGGGGAGATGTTCCACCTTGCCCATGGACTGGGCGGCACCCTCACCGGCGAACACGGCATCGGGCTGCTCAAGCGGGATTGGCTGGCAGAGGAGCTGGGCGAGGTATCCCTCGAGGTCATGCACACCATCCGCACCGCCCTGGACCCGCTGGGCATCCTCAACCCGGGAAAGGCGCTCTAGGCCGGGCCGGCCCCCGGGACCGGCGCAACAGTAGCCGGGGGCGCCGCGGTGCCGGGGTTTCGGTGGCGCACGCCCCAGACGGGGCCTACCCTGTGCAGTCCACCAGCTGTTTATCCCCGTGAGGAGGGGCCATGCGCCGACTGCCCTTGGTTACTGTTGCCGACAAACTGGAAAACGCGGGCTGGCTGGACCCTGCAGCCGGCTGGATGGCGAAGACCGTGAAGTCGGTGCTGCCCTGGCCTGCCGTCCGGGACGTCCTGCACGGCGTCCCCTTGGGACATCCCCTGCACCCGCTGATGATCGTGGTGCCGCTGGGAGCGTGGGTTTCCGCTGCCGTGCTGGACGTGCTGCCCGGTAACGAGCGGGCCGCCCGGACCCTGGTTGGCGTGGGCGTAGCAGCGGCTGGTCCCACGGCGCTCGCGGGCGCCGCGGACTTCTCCCAGCTGGATACCGAACAGCGGCGCACCGGAATTGTGCACCAGGGCGCCAACGCACTCGCCGTCGGCCTCTATTCCGCCTCCTGGCTGGTGCGGGGGCGGGGCCGGACGGGCCTGGGCCGGGTCCTGGCCTTCACCGGCCTTGCGGTCACCGGTGCCGGCGGCTTCCTGGGCGGACACCTGTCCTACCGGCAGGGGGCGGGAGTCAACCGCAATGGGGACTTCGCCGAGAAGGTGCCGGAAGGCTGGCACTCGCTGGGGCCTGCGGCGTCGTTCGCTTCGGGCGTTCCGCAGACGGCCCGGCTCGGAACGGTGAACCTCATGGTGCTTAACCGGACCGACGGCGCCGCGGACGGTGCGGTTTCCGTCCTGGCGGACACGTGCAGCCATCTCGGCGGACCCCTGCACGAAGGTGAGCTCCGCCAAGTGAAAAACGAGCTGTGCATTGTCTGTCCCTGGCACGGCAGCACGTTCTCCGTGCAGTCGGGCGAAGTGGGGCACGGTCCGGCTACCTCCCCGCAGCCGGTTTTTTCCACCCGGATCCGGGACGGTCTGCTGGAAGTGAGCGTTAAGCCTTAAACCTGTCCGCTGCACTACGCAAGGAGCCTGCAATGCGTACAACTTCACTGGGAGCCAATGGTCCAGAGGTCGGCGTCATCGGCCTGGGCTGCATGGGCATGAGCTACGCCTACGACATGAATGCGGAACGTGACGACGAAACCTCCATCTCGGTAATCCGCGGAGCGATCGAACTCGGGACCACCCTGATTGACACCGCCGACGTGTACGGCCCCTACACCAACGAGGAACTCGTGGGCCGGGCGTTGAAGGACGGCTACCGGGAGCGGGTGGTGCTGTCTACCAAGGTAGGGCTGGAGGTCAGCAACGAGGCCCCGGCCGCCGGAACCATGCCCGGGCTGAAGAAGGACGGCCGCCCCGAGCACATCCGCGCATCCATCGATGCGAGCCTGCGCCGGCTCGGCACCGATCACGTGGACTTATACATCCTGCACCGGGTGGATCCGCAGGTGCCGCTGGAGGAATCCTGGGGGGCCATGGCCCAGGTGGTCCGTGACGGCAAGGCCCGGGCCATCGGCCTGTCCGAGGCCAGTGTGGAACAGATCCGGCTGGCGCAGACGGTGCATCCGGTGACCGCCGTGCAGTCCGAACTCTCGCTCTGGACCCGGGACCGGCTGGCCGACGTCGTGCCCTACTGCGAGGAGCAGGGTATGGCGTTCCTGCCCTTCTCGCCGCTGGGCCGCGGTTTCCTCACCGGCCGCTTCACCTCCTTCGACGACCTGCCCGCTGATGACATGCGCCGCAGGCTTCCGCGCTTCCAGCAGGAGAACCTCAAGGCAAACCTCGCCATTGTGCAACGGGTGCACGACGTCGCGGCACGGGTGGGGGCCACGCCCGCCCAGGTGGCGCTGGCGTGGACGGTGGCCCAGGGCCGGCGGGTAATTCCGATTCCCGGCACCAAGACCCCCAAATACCTGCGCGAAAACGTGGGTGCCGGGGACCTGGTGCTCAGTGGCGAGGACCTGGCATTGCTCAATGACGCACCGCAGCCGGAGGGCGCCCGGTACTGATCAGGCGGATCGCGTCAGGCCCCGCCCACTGCCGCCGGATCCGCGCGGACCTGCTCGGGTATCGACGCCTTCCGGAATCGTTTGCACCGAGTGCAATGATGCACGTAGTGTAGAAACGTGCTGACCACCCTCCCGGTTGAAGACCGCCGCAAAGCGCTGAAAAGCCGCCACCGGCAGGACATTGTTGCTGCCGCGGCCGCGCTGATGGACGAGCGCCAGGCCACGGACTTCACCGTGGACGAGTTGGCGCAGCGCGCAGACGTTTCGCGCCGCACGGTGTTCAACCACTTTGCCTCCATCAATGACATTGTTTCGGAGGTCTGCAGCGACGTACTCAGCGCCGCCGTCGCCAGCCTGACCGCCGTTCCGGCGTCCGACGGCCCGGCCGCGCTGGACGAAATTGCCGAGGCCTTCCGCAACGCGGACCTGGTGGCGCCCATGGCCTACCTGAACCGCGTGCTCGGCGACGGCGGGCCGGCAGTGACGGCACATCCCATGGCCCTGCGGGCCTTCACCGAGCTCAGCGAACGGCTGTCAGCCGTGATGCTCAGCCGCCACCCCGAGGCCGACAAGCTCAGCGTGCACCTTCTGGTGGGCGCCCTGACCAGCGGGCTTGGGGTGCTGTACCACCACTGGCATTGCGCCACCGGCGCTGTCGACACCCCGGAGTCCCGGCGCAGCTGGGCGCGGATGCTGGACCAGCTCCTCGAAACCGTCCGTACCGGCCATGCCGCCGGACCGGCCGGCCAGGCCGGCCAACCCTGCCCTAGTTCCGTAGTTTCCTCCAACCATCCCTCTAAAGGACAGACTCTCAATGGCTGAATTCCTCTACCGCCTCGGAGCAGCTGCAGCCCGCCGTGCACGCACTGTGCTGGCGGCGTGGTTCGCAGTGCTCGTGGTGGCCGGCGTGGCCTTCACGCTCTTCAGCGGTACCCTCACCACCGCGTTCTCCATTCCCGACACGCCCACCACCCAGGTCACCGAACGCCTGCAGGAAAAGCTTCCGCAGGCATCGGGCGGCTCCGGCTCCGTGATGGTCCAGACGGAGGACGGCTCCCGCTTCACCGACGCCCAGCAGCAGGAAATCACCGCTCTGGTCAACAAGGCCGCTGAGATCGACGGCGTGGAAAACGTCATCGATCCGTTCGCCACCGAGGCGGACCGCGCCAAGCAGGGGCAGGAGCTCGAGGCAGGCCTGGCACAGGTTGAGGCGGGCCGCGCCCAGATCGAGGACGGCCGCGCCCAGCTGGAGGCCGGGCAGGCCCAGCTCGACACCGCACGGCAGCAGGCCGAAGCAGCCGGCGCCCCCGCCGAAATGATGGCGGCGCTGGACGCGCAGCAGGCCGAACTGGATGCCAAGCGCGCGGAACTGGACGCCGGCAGTGAAGAGCTCGAAGCCGGAGCCGTGCAGGCCGAAGAGGGTGCAGCCCTGCTGGAAATGGCCGAGGAGATCCGCATGGTTTCCGAGGACGGCAGCGCCGCCATCCTGAACGTGACCTTCACGGATACGCAGATGGAAGTGACGGAGGAAACCAAGGACGCCCTGGTGGCCGTCTTTGAAGACGAGCCTATCGACGGGGTGAAAGTGGATTACTCCGCCGAGATCTCCGCCGCGGTGCCTGCACTCTTCGGCATCGGTGAAGTAGTTGGCCTCGTCATCGCAGGAGTCGTCCTGTTTGTGATGCTGGGGACCCTGATCGGCGCCGGCCTGCCGCTGCTGACCGCCCTGATCGGTGTGGGCATCGGCGCCCTGGGCGCGCTGGCCTTCTCCGGCGTCGTCGAAATGGCGTCGGTAACCCCCGTACTCGGCCTGATGCTTGGCCTGGCAGTGGGCATTGACTACGCACTGTTCATCGTCAACCGGCATCGCCGGCAGCTCAAGACCGGCCTCTCCCTGCAGGAATCCATTGCGCTGGCCAACGGCACCTCCGGCAACGCCGTGGTGTTCGCCGGTGCCACCGTGTTCATCGCCCTGCTCGCCCTGAACATCACGGGCATCCCGTTCCTGGGCCTCATGGGAACCGTGGGGGCAGCCTGTGTTGCCATCGCTGTCCTGGTTGCGGTCACCCTGACTCCGGCACTGCTGAAGCTTGTAGGCATGCGCATCCTCAGCCGCAAGGAACGCGCTGCCATCACCCCGGCCGAGGGCGCCGACTCCAAGGAAGGCCGCCCGCAGCTCGCCGAGGCCAAGCCCATGTCGACCGGCCGTGCAGTGATCACGGTTGTTGCCTCCATTGCCGCGCTGCTGCTGCTGGCGGTGCCTTCCATGGACCTCCGGCTGAACCTTCCCGACGGTTCTTCCGAATCCCACGACACCACCCAGTACCGGGCTTACGCTGCAGTCTCTGAGAAGTTCGGGGAAGGCCAGAACGGCCCGCTGCTGCTGGTGGCCGAGCTGCCCGGCGAGCCCAGCGAAGAGGAAGCACTGGTAGCCCAGAACGAGATTGCCAGCGCCATCTTCGACCAGGACGATGTGGCGGCAGTGGCCCCCATCGGTACCTCCGAGGACCGCAGCGTGGCCGCCTTCCAGGTGATCCCGGAAGAAGGCCCCACGAGCGAATCCACCGAGGCCCTGGTGAACTCGCTGCGCGGCATGTCCCCGATTGAGGGTGAGAACGGCGACTACGAGATCGGCGTGGCCGGCTCCGCCAGCGGCAACATCGACATCTCCGAGAAGCTGGGCGAAGCCCTGCCGCTCTACCTCGGCGTGGTGGTGGGACTGTCCCTGCTGATCCTGATCCTGGTGTTCCGGTCCATCTTTGTTCCGATCATCGCCACGCTCGGCTTCATCCTGTCCTACTTCGCCGCCCTCGGCGGCGTGGTGGCCATCTACCAGTGGGGCTGGCTGTCCGGCATCTTCGGGGTGGAAACCCCCGGCCCGATCCTGAGCTTCCTGCCGACCATCCTGGCGGGCATCCTCTTCGGACTCGCCATGGACTACATGCTCTTCCTCGGTTCGGGCATGCGGGAGGCCTACGTCCACGGAGCCCCTGCACGCCTCGCCGTGGCGCAGGGCTTCCGCGCCGGCCGCTCCGTGGTCGCCGCGGCAGCCATCATCATGGCGTCCGTGTTCGGCGGGTTCATCTTCTCGCACAGCACGATGATCCGGCCGATCGGTTTCGCCCTGGCCTTCGGTGTCCTGGTTGATGCCTTCGTGGTCCGGATGCTGCTGATCCCGGCCCTGATGCACCTTGCCGGCGACAAGGCCTGGTGGCTGCCGAAGTGGGTGGACAAGATCCTGCCGGACGTCGACGTCGAGGGCGCGTCCCTGGAACGCCGCCATCCGCACGTCGATGAGAAGCACTCAGAGGTGGAGGAACCGGTCCGGAGCTAGTTTCCGCCCGTTTCCTGAGAACAAAAGGTGCCGCCCTTCCTTCGGGAAGGGCGGCACCTTTTTGGTTCCGGGAATGGGAGCCAGGGAAGAGCGTGCCTAGACGGCTGCGGCCTCTTCGGCCGGAGCTTCCACGGACGCACGCGTGAGCAGCAGGAAGGACGCGGCGGCCAGGACCAGGAAGCCGAGCATGGCGACGCCCATCGGCACGCCGGTCTCTTCGCCCCACAGGCCAACCAGCGGGGACACGAGGGCTGCCAGCAGGAACTGCAGGGAGCCCAGGAAAGCGGAGCCGGTGCCGGCGTGGTGCCCGGCCTCTTCGAGCGCCAGCGCCGTGGCGTTGCCGAAGATCAGGCCCAGGGAACCCTGGAAGACGGCGAACAGCACCAGGGTGGGGACTGTCGGGGTGCCGTTGGACACCGAAATGAGCATGCCGGCAGCCGCCAGGACGGCGACGGACAGGCCAACGGCGATCATCAGGCGGTACGGTGCCTTGCCCGCCAGGGCGGCAGCTACGGCACTGACGATGGTGATGGCGACGGCGTTCATGGCGAACACGAGTGAGAACCGGGTTTCGGACATGCCGAGGATGTTCTGGATGACGAACGGGGAGGCGGCGATGTACGCAAAGAGGCCGGCGAAGGAGAAGCAGAAGGTCAGCAGGTAGCCGGTGTAGTTGCGGTTGCGGAGTACTTCTCCCGCCACGCGGAAGGTGGTCTTGAGACCGCCGCGGTTGCGGTCGGCGTCGGGCAGGGTTTCCTTCACTCCGAACAGTGCGCCCAGGAACATCATCAGGACCAGGACCGCGAGGACCCAGAACACCATCCGCCAGCCGCCGGCGGCAATGATGCCGCCGCCGGCCAGCGGGCCGATCACGGGGGCAATGACGCTGATCATGGTCAGCACACCCAGCAGCTTGGCGGCTGCCGCGCCGCGGGAGGTGTCGGAGACAATGGCGCGGGCCAGCACAATGCCGGCGGCGCCGCCGAGGCCCTGCAGGAAGCGGGCGGTGGCCAGGATTTCAACGTTCGGGGCAACGGCGCAGAGCACGGTGGCCAGCAAGGCAACGAAGGAGCCGACCAGCAGCGGCTTGCGGCGGCCGACGCCGTCGGAGAGCGGGCCGATGACCAGCTGACCGAGGGCCAGGCCCACCAGGAACGCCGTCATGGTGAGCTGGATGCCGGTGGCGCTGGTGTTCAGGTCATCCGCCATGTGCGGGAAGGCCGGCAGGTACATGTCGATGGACAGCGGGGCCACTGCGGTGAGCAGGGCCAGGATGCCCGTCAGCATGCCGGCGGTGGGCCGCTTGGAGGGCGGTGCGGGGAGCGTGGTGCTCGTCATGGAAATCCTTCTTCTAAACCGTGTAAGTGCCGAGCGAGCATAGCATATGCAGACATATATATCCTAAGATATGCGCTAGGATCGGTGGCATGACGAACGACGGCGCATCGGCGGCAACGCGCGAAATTGCGGACCTGCTGCGCGATCTTTCCTGGAACATCCACCGGAAGGCGCCCGAGATCACCGGGATCGAACCGCTGCCCAACACAGAGCTGGCCGTGCTCAAGCATGTGCTGGACAACCCGGGCCTGACGGTCACGGAACTCGCCCGGCTGATGGGGCTGAAGCAGAGCAATGCCAGCGCCGCCGTCCGTACGCTGGCCGACCGCGGGCTGGTGACGCGGTCTAGCAGCCCGACGGACCGGCGGGTCAGCCTCCTGCTGCCGACGGAAGAGGCGCGGGCGCAGAACGAGGTCATTGCCCACGCCTGGGCGGGGCCGATCCGTGCCGGGATCGAGCGGCTGAATGCCGACCAGCGGGAAGCGTTGGCGGCGGCATCGGGGGCGCTGGTTGCCCTGAACCGCACCATGCAGGCCCGGGGCTGAACGCCTGCTGCCGGTTCACACCGGCAGCAGAAAGGTAAACCGGCAGCCGAAATTCCCGTGACAGCCGGCGGTATGGGGTCCTAAGCTTCCGGCCATGGCTATCGCACGCGTTCCCAACACTGTTATCGACTGCCCGGATCCCGAGGCACTCGCCACCTTCTACGGCACCCTCCTGGACTGGAAGGTGGGTGTGGACGACGACGGCTGGGCGGACATCACCGACGTCACCGGCCAGCGCTTCGCCTTCCAGCGGGTGGAGGACTACACGCCGCCGGCCTGGCCCGGCCAGGATGTTCCCCAGCAGATGCATATCGACGTCGATGTGGACGACCTGGATGAGGCGGAAGCCGCTGTCCTCGCCCTTGGCGCCACCAAGCACGAGTACCAGCCGGGGGAGACCTTCCGGGTGTTCCTTGACCCGGCCGGCCATCCGTTCTGCCTCTGCGTCGGCTAGCAGGATGACTGAAGCCCGGCGCCCGCCCGGCATCGGGTGGGCAGAAATTCCGTGACAGCCGGCGGCAGGGTGCTCTAAGGTTCCAGCCATGGCTATTGCACGAGTACCCAGCACGGTTATCGACTGCCCGGACCCCGAGGCACTCGCCCTCTTCTACGGCGCCCTCCTGGACTGGAAGGTGGACCTGGACGGGTACGACGGCGACTGGACCGAAATCTCCGACGTCACCGGCCAGCGCTTCGCTTTCCAGCGGGTGGAAAACTACACGCCGCCGGCCTGGCCGGGCCAGGATGTTCCCCAGCAGATGCATATCGATGTCGATGTGGACGATCTGGACGAAGGGGAAGCGGCGGTCCTCGCGCTTGGAGCAACTAAACATGAGCGCCAGCTGGGCAGGACCTTCCGCGTGTTCCTGGATCCGGCGGGTCACCCGTTCTGCCTCTGCCAGGCTTAGCCCGCCGCGGCAGCCGGAGCCCCGCAGATTAGCGGGCGAGGTTGTCCTCCAATGTGGCGGTGTGCGCGGCAAGCCGGGCGAACGCACCGTCGGCTGCCCGCAGCTCGGCCGGAGTGCCCGCTTCGATGACCCGGCCGGCGTCGAGCACCACCACCTGATCCGCGTTCTCCACGGTGGAGAGCCGGTGCGCGATGGTCAGCGTGGTGCGCCCGGCGGACAGCCGCTCGAGGGCCAGCTGCACCTGCGCTTCGGTGGTGTTGTCCAGCGCCGAGGTGGCCTCGTCCAAGACCAGCACCGGCGGATTGCGCAGGATGGTGCGGGCAATGGCGAGCCGCTGCTGCTCCCCGCCGGAGAAACGGTGGCCGCGCGCACCCACCAGGGTGTCCAGGCCGTCCGGCAGGGCGCCGACGGTGTCGGCCATCTGCGCGGCGGCAAGCGCGGACCAGAGCTGGTCGTCGGTGGCGTCCGCCTCGGCCAGCAGCAGATTCTCGCGGATGGAGGCGTGGATCAGGTAGGTCTCCTGCGAGACGACGCCGACAATCCGGGCGAGGTCCTCGGGGGCCAGGTCGCGCACGTCCACGCCGTCGATGGTGACGCGGCCGGAACCGGTGTCGTTGAGCCGCGGCAGCAGGGACGCCAGGGTGCTCTTGCCGGAGCCGGTGGGGCCGACGACGGCGGTGGTGGTCCCGGCGGGCAGCGTCAGGTCGATGCCGTGCAGGACTTCCGTGCCGTCGTCGTACGCAAAGTGCACGTCCTCGAACCGCACGTCGCCGCGCACGGTTGCCGGGTCCAGCCGGACCGGATTTTCGGCCGGCCGGATCTGCGGCTCGAGGTCCAGGTACTCGAAGATCCGGCTGAAGAACGCCAGTGCGGTCACCCACTGCACGCCGATGTTCAGCAGCCCCATGACCGGCCGGAAGATGCCGGCCTGCAGTCCGGTGAACGCCACCAGGGTGCCGATGGTCATGCCGCCGCTGGTGGCGGGGAAGCCGGCGGCGAGGTAGATGACGGCCGGAATGGCGGCGAAGACAATCTGCATGGTGGCCATCCGCCAGCGCCCGGCGAGCTGGCTGCGCAGTTCCAGTCCCACCAGGGTTTCGGAGCGGGCGCGGAACCGGTCGGCGTCGCGCGGAACGGTGCCCAGCGTTTTGGCCAGCCGGACGCCCGAGACCGAGAGGCCCTCCTCCACCTGGGTGTGCAGGGCGGCGAGCTCGCGCTGGCGTTCGTCGGTGACGTCGCGGCGGATCATCGCCACGCGGCGGGAGAGCCAGATGGCCGGCGGGAGCACCACCAGCGAAATCAGGCTCAGCCCGGGGGAGAGTGCCACCATCGCCACGGCGGTGGCGACCGCCGTCGTGAGGTTGGATGCCACGCCCGTGGCGGTGGTGGTGACCACGGACTGCATGCCGGAGATATCGTGCGTGAGCCGGGACTGCACCTCCCCGCCGCGGGTGCGGGTGAAGAAGCCGAGCGACTGGGCCTGCAGATGGGTGAAGAGATCCACGCGCAGGGTGTGCATAACGCGCTGGCCCATGCTGGTGGCCAGCCAGGTCTGGACGACGCCGATGGCGGCGGTCAGGGCTGCCACGCCCACCATGGATGCGGTCAGGAACAGCAGCAGCCGGGTGTTGCCGTGCGGCAGTGCGTCATCAATCACCGCGCGGACCAGGAACGGCTGTGCCAGGCCGACCACCGACGAGGCGGTGATCAGCAGGACGACGACGGCGATGGTCCCCTTGTGCGGGGCGAATAGTGCGGCGATGCGCCGCAGGTGAACCGGATGCCGGTTCAGTTGCTTTTGGTCGGCGGGATTCAGCTTTGCGGGGCCGCGGCCGCCGCCTGGTCCCCTGCCGCTTCCGGGGCCTTCGGGGGCCGCTTCGGGAATAGCCATGGTTCCTCCTGTCGCTGCCGGAAGATGCGATTCGGCAGCTAATGCAGAGGTTACCTCATTATGTGGTTACCGCGAAATGGGTAGACTGTTTTCATGACTGATGCTTCTGCCGATCCGGCCGCCCTGGGGGAACTGATGCATACGGCGTTCCGCGGACTGCGGAAGCGCTGGATGCAGCAGCTGGCCCCGTATGACCTGACGCCGCACCAGTTCCGGGCGCTGAGCGCCGTGGCACGGGCAGCGGCGCACGGGGCGGCACCGGACACGGCCGGGGTCGGCTGCGAGCCGGGGCTGCGGCTGAAGGAACTGGCGGAGCGGCTGCGCATTGCCCCGCGCTCGGCCACGGAGGTGGTGGACCAGTTGACTGCCAAGGGGCTGGTGGAGCGCCGGGCGCATCCGACCGACCGTCGGGCTACCCTGCTGACGCTGACGCAGGCAGGGGAGCGGCTGCGGGAAACGGTGCTGGCAGACCGGAAGCGCGAGGCGGACGAGTTCTTTTCCGTCCTGGAGCCGGGTGACCGGGCGGAGCTGGCGCGGATCCTGGGGGAACTTGGCGGAGGCAGGGACGGGTCCCGGCAAAACATGATCGAAAGCTAAGCAGCCTGATTTTCTCCTGTGGCGGTCGCTCTGTTAGATTTCGAACGGGAATTCCACGCATTGCTGCGTGCCTTCCTTGGCAGCAATTTGCCGGTGATTGAAAAAAGTCTCGATATAAGGTCTCTATTTCATGTGTAAAACGAGCGGTAAGTCCCTCACCCGGGCTGGTTTCGCAGCCCCGGCACGGCCCGCACTAAGTTCATCGCCGCCCCCGAATCCTGCCCGCGCCTTGTAGGGCACCGGCGCAGGACGGCCAGCGTACACAGCAGCTGCCGCAGCCGCCCCACGGGATGCCCGTCCCTTTCTCGCTCTTTTCCATCCGCTGAACCGCCCCGCTCACGCTTCGAACAAATCAACCGAAAGCAGGTGCAGGATGAATGCCCAGGCAGTAATCCAGCGCAACAACGTCCGAGTGCTTGGACGCCCCGATGGCCCTGTGCTGCTGCTGGTCCAGGGCTTTGGCTGCGACCAGGTGATCTGGGACCCGATCCTGCCGTTCTTCACGGACGCCTACAAAGTGGTGCTGTTTGATCATGTAGGAACCGGGGAGGCCGATCCGGAGGCTTACAACGCAGCAAAATACGCTGATCTGGAAGGTTATCTGGGCGACCTCATCGAGGTGCTGGATGCCCTGGATGTGCAGGACGCCACCATCGTGGGGCACAGCATTGCCGGCACCATGGCGCTGGCCGCCTCAGCGCGCACCCCTCGGATTGCACGCCTCATCCTGCTCTGCACCTCGCCCTGCTACGTCAACGACGAGGGCTATTCGGGTGGATTCGCCCCCGGCGACATCCAGAAGGTTATTGATGCGGTGGAGGCCAACTACCCCCTCTGGGCGAGGACGATGAGCGCGGGCATAGCGGGAGCGGACGCAGGCCCGGAGATCAATGACATATTGGCGGACCGGCTGTGCCGGTTGCATCCGGAGTACGTGCGGGACTTCCTGCGAATGAGCTTTGCCACGGACATCCGGCACCTGCTGCCCCTGGTATCTGTTCCGACCCTGGTGCTGCAGTCGCGGGCCGACCCGCTGACCCCGGAAACGGCGTCGTTGTACCTGCACCGGCATCTCCCCGGCAGCACGCTTGTGGAACTGGAAACGCGCGGCAACATGCCGCACATCATCAACCCCCGAGAGACGGCCGAGGCCATCCTCCAGTACCTGCCGACGGTTCAGGCATGACCGGCGCGACCAGCGCAGCGGCGGATGGTCCGAAGGCCGGCGACGGCGTGTACGAGGAGCACTTCCACGCGGCGGCTTCCGGGTACCTCGTCCTCACCACGGACGGAACGATCCTGGATGCCAACCGGACGCTGGCCTCCTGGACCGGGCATTCCCGGGAGGGGCTGCTCGGAGGCAACATCATTGACCTGATGCCGTTGGCAGACCAGGTGGTCTTCACCTCCTACGCCGTACCGCAGCTGGCCGTGGCGGGATGCTTCAACGAAATGGCGGCGGAGCTGGTATCCGCAGACGGGGACCTGATTCCGGTTCTCCTCTCCGGCGTGCGCTCGGAGGAAAAAGACGCCCGAGACGGGGCCGGCGTGGACCGGATCGCCGTCTTTAACGCCTCCGAACGCAGGCTCTACGAGCGGGAGCTGGTGGCTGCCCTGCGCAAAGCCGAGGCGGCTGAAGCAGCGCGGGCCGCAGCGGAAGAAGAAACCCGGGAAAAGCAGAAGGCACTGGAGGAGAAAGACCGCGTCCTGCAGGCGAATCTGGCGAAGAGCAGGGAGCGCGAAGCCTTACTGGACACGGTGCTCAACACGATCGACGTCGGCCTGCTTGTGGTGGATGCGCAGGGCAGGACCATGCTGACAAACGCCCACCTCCAGTCCGCCTGGAACAGGGTGCAAACGGATGTCACCCCGGGCGGGGACCGGCCGATTTTCGGTCCGGACCGCGTCACGCCCCTGTCCGATGTCGAGAGTCCGGTGAGGCGGGCCGTCGCGGGTGAGTCCTTCTCGAACCGGTTGGTATGGTTCGGGTCCTTGGACCGTGGAAACCAGATGGCCCTCAATGTCTCCGCCCGGCCCATCAGGGCGGAAGGAGCGGTTTCCGGATCGGTGATCGTCTACAGCGATGTCAGCCGGTTGGTCCATGCCGTCGCGGCCCAGGAGGAATTCGTGGCGAGTGTGTCCCACGAACTGCGGACCCCGCTGACGTCGATCATGGGTTACCTTGACCTCGCACTGGACGAGGAGGGACTGTCCCCGGTGGTGACCTCAGCGCTGAATGTTGCGCTGCGCAACTCGGAACGACTGTTGGCGCTGGTGTCCGATCTGCTGTCCGTAGCGTCCGGAGCCACCAAAATGGACCGCCGGCCGGTGGACCTGGCCGAAATCGTGCGGGCAGGCGTGGTGTCGGTATCCCCGAAGGCAACTGCGGGACGGGTGGACCTGGTGTCGGAGATTCCGGCCTCGCTGACGGCTGATGCGGATCCGCAGCGCCTGGCCCAGGTGGTCGATAATCTGCTGTCCAACGCCGTGAAGTACTCCCCGGACGGGGGAACGGTGACAATCCGCCTCGGGCAGGACGACCACGCGGTCCGCCTTTCCGTGGCAGACACCGGGATCGGAATGAGCGAAGCAGAACAGGAAAAGGTATTCACCAAGTTCTTCCGGTCCCGCCGTGCTGTCGCCTCGGCGGTGCCCGGGGTCGGGCTGGGCCTGGTGATCACCAAGAACATTGTGGAATCGCACGGAGGAAAGCTGAGCTTCGTCAGCAGTCCGGGGCAGGGAAGCGAGTTCACGGTGTCCCTGCCCCTGCCCCTGGCCGCGGAAACCGCGGCCGGAATCAGTCCCGCTCGTTAAGCTTCTTCAGCAGGTCGGTAAGGTTCTGCAGCTCGGACGAAGTCCAGCTCCCGAGCCGGTCCCGCAGGAGGGCCCGCTTCGCCGAGTGGGCATTCTCGAAACGGGCCCGGCCTTCCGGCGTCAGGTCCAGCAGCTGGACCCGCCCGTCGGAAGGGTTCGCCCGGCGGACCACCAGGCCCAGGGTTTCCAGCTGTGACACGGTCCGGCTGAGCAGGGCCTTGTCCACCTGAAGGGCCTCGGCCACGCTGCCCTGCGGACATTCGCCGCCGCGGTACAGGGTCATCAGCACCGTGAACCCCAGCGGCTGCACGCCCGGATGAACCGCTGAGGCGGCGTCCTTGAACGTCCCCCGAGCGGCGGCAAGCATCACCGAAAACTCGCGCTCCACTTCCAGGACGGCGGACTCGAAGGTGATGTTGTCAGCGTCCCCGGCTGCCGACGTCGTCACCCTATGCGTTGTTCTTCCCGGCCGGAACATCCTTTCCGGGCGCTACGTCCGGATCCTGCCCGGCTGCCTCTTCGGACACGGCGGCTACCGTTTCTGCAGTGGTCCCGGAGTCCTTCGCGGACTTATCCCCGGAGTCCTTGCCGGACGCCGCAGCAGCTTCTTCGGCCTGCATCTTCTCGTGCCGGGTCAGGCTGCCCAGCGGCAGGTTCGGCAGGAAGAGCACCGCCAGCAGGGTCAGGATCCCCAGCGGGGCGGCGATCATGAAGATGTGCGCCACCGAGGAGCCGTACACGGATTCCACAATGAGGCGCACGGATTCGGGCAGCGCTTTCACATTCGGGATGCTGCCGGAGGCCAGCGACGCGGCGACCGCCTTGCCCTCCTCGCCCAGCGCGCCGATGGCGGCCATCAGCTCGCCCTGCTTCTCGGCCAGACGGTCCGTCACCTGGGTGGCCAGCACCGCGCCCAGCGCGGAAACTCCGACGGTGCCGCCGATGGTGCGGAAGAAGTTGATGCTGGAGCTGGCGACGCCGAGATCCCGGGTGGAAACGTCGTTCTGCACCACAAGCACCAGGTTCTGCATCACCATGCCCACGCCGGCGCCGAGCAGGAACATGTACAGGGAAACCAGCCCGAAGTTCGTGTCATATTCGATGGTGCCCATGAGGACCAGGCCCGCCGTCAGCAGCACGGAACCGACCACCACGTAGGCCTTCCATTTGCCGCTCTTGGTGATCATCCGGCCCACGATGGTGGAGATGATCAGCAGGCCTGCCATCATCGGGATGGTCATCAGCCCGGACATGGTCGCGGATGCGCCGCGGGCCAGCTGCATGTACTGGGATAGGAACACGGTGGTGCCGAACATGGCGACGCCGACGGCGAGGGAGCCGATCACTGCGAAGGTGAAGGTCCGGTTGCGGAACAGGGTCAGCGGGATCAGCGGCTCCGGGGCCTTCAGTTCCACGGCCACGAACGCCGCCAGGCCCAGCAGTGAACCGCCGACCATCCATGCGGTGGCCGCACTGGCCCAGCCGAAGTCGGTGCCGACCAGGGAAACCCAGATGAGCAGGCAGGACACGGATGCCGAAAGCAGCACGATGCCGGCGTAGTCGATCTGCACCTTGCGCTTCTTCAGCGGCGGCAGGTGCAGGGTCTTCTGGATCATCACCAGGGCGACGGCGGCAAGCGGCACGGCGACGTAGAAGTTCCAACGCCAGTTGACGGTGTCCGTGATGACGCCGCCGATCAGCGGCCCGCCCACCGTGGACAGGGCCATCACGGCGCCGAACAGGCCCATGTACCGGCCGCGTTCGCGCGGCGAAACAATGTCCGCCATGACAATCTGGGTCAGCGCGCCGAGGCCGCCGGCGCCGATGCCCTGCACCACGCGCATGGCGATCAGCCAGTCGGTGTTATGCGCGAAACCTGCCGCGGCGCTGGCGACAATGAAGATGATCAGGGCCAGCTGGACCAGGACCTTGCGGTTGAGCAGGTCTGCGAGCTTGCCCCAGATCGGGGTCGAAACCGCGGTGGCCAGCAGGGTGGCGGTGACCACCCAGGTGAAGGCGGCCTGGTCGCCGTCGAGGTCCGAGATGATCACCGGCAGCGAGGTGCTCACCACCGTATTCGCCAGCATCGAGACGAACATGCCCAGCAGCAGGCCGGTCAGGGCCTGGAGAACGGCACGGTGCTTGCGTTTTGCTTCAGCCCGCACCTCGGCTCGGGTTGTGGGTGCGGCGCCCTGCGGGGCAGGGGAAACGGACATGGGGTACTCCAAAAAGCCGAACGACGGTTAAAGGTTGATTTAAATCAACGGTACGTCCGGGGTTTTTGCTGCCCTGACCAGATGCGCCCCTCGGTGACTGATCTCATGGGGGAAGGTGACGAGGTCGTCTTCCGGCTGTGGGATCGGAGCGCGCAGCGGTGAAGCCGGGCACAATGAAGGGTGGCCGAGATTCCGCTTTCCAAGGGGCACCGATGAGCAATACCGTGCATGGTTCGTCCACCTTCCCGCCGCACCACCCGGGCCTGGAGCCGCGCTTCCGGGTGTCCCGGGAGGCGCTGCGTGCCTCCCTCTGGTTTTGGCCCACCTGCGCCTCGCTTGCAGCGGTGCTGCTGACCCTGCTGCTGCTGCAGGTCCGCCCGGGCGACGACGTCGCGTGGGCACGCTGGATCTGGCCGGCCGGCGTCGATGCCGCGAGCAGCCTGCTGCAGACCGTGGCCACCAGCGTGATGACGGCCGCGACCGTGACGTTCTCCCTGACCGTGGTGGCACTGCAGCTGGCCTCGCAGCAGTTTTCGCCCCGGCTGCTGCGCGACTTTGCCCGGGATGCCCGGACCCAGACCATCCTGGGCGTGCTGATGGGAACGTTTATGGCGTCCGTCACCGGCCTCTACGGGATGGAGGTGGACCGCTCCGTCCCGGTGCTGGTGGTGGGCCTGGTCTACGTGCTGGGGATTGCCAGCGGCGTGGTGCTGCTCCTGTTCATCGGGCACATCACCCGGTCGCTGCGGGTGGACACCATGATGCTCAACGCGCATCAGGGCTGCCTGGCGGTGCTGCGCGAAACCTATCCCGCATCCGATACCGGCGAGGTGCAGGACTTTCCCCGGCCCGACGGCGGCACTCCCGTGCCGGTCGGCCGCAGCGGCATCGTGCAGGCAGTGCACGCGAAGCCCCTGGTCCAGATGCTGCACGAACACGGGCTGACTATGCGGATGGAGGTGCAGCCAGGCGACCACGTCACCATCGGCACG
The DNA here is from genome assembly GCF_024385465.1 of Arthrobacter sp. zg-Y844. Classification (GTDB taxonomy): domain Bacteria; phylum Actinomycetota; class Actinomycetes; order Actinomycetales; family Micrococcaceae; genus Arthrobacter_B. The sequence goes on along the minus strand of NZ_JANFLS010000001.1, from coordinate 974,850 downwards.
CCGGTGGCCCGGGTCTGGAGCGACGACGGCGGCCCGGTCCCGCTGGGTGCCGTGCGCGAGTCTCTGGCGGGTGCGCTGGAGATCGGCTATGAACGGACACCGGAGCAGGACGCCGCGCTGGGGCTGCGCCAGCTGACCGACATTGCGGTCAAGGCCATTTCCCCGAGCATCAATGATCCGATCACCGCCGCCCACGCGCTGGGCTACTGTGCGGATCTGTTGGTGGACATCTCGCGCCGGCGGCTCGGCCCCGAGGGGCAGGAAGATCGCGACGGGGTGCTGCGCCTGGTCACTGTGGGCCGTGACTACCGGTACTTCTTGGACCTCGTCTGCGGGCCGGTCCGCCGCTTCGCGGATTCCGAACCGATTGTGCTCACCGCCGTGCAGCGCCTGCTGCGTGACTGCGCGGCCACTGCCGTCAATGAGAACCAGCGCGAAGAGATCCGCCGGCAGTCCTCGCTGGTGCTCGAGAACACCTCGCGGAACCTGGCGGTGGCTGACGGGCAGGAGGTCCGCGACATGGCCCGCCGGGTGGAGGAGGCCCTGGCCGGGGACTTGGAAGCCGCCTTCGGGGACCGGGCGGGGGAGACCCGCTCGGTTTAGGCCAGCAGTTCCATGGCCAGGACGAAAATGCCCATGGCCAGGACGAAGATTCCGAAGCCCCGCCGCAGGGCGGCCTCGGGAATGCGCCCGACCAGCCGGGCACCGATGAGCGATCCGACGATGGCCGCAGCGGTGACACCGCCCACCAGCGCCCAGTCGAGGGACACGGTGGTGAGGTAGCCGGCGAGGCCGGCGAAGGACTTCAGGGAAATGACCACCAGCGAAGTTCCCACCGCCACGGGCATGGAAAGCCCGCCCAGTAGGGCCAGTGCCGGGACTACCAGGAAGCCGCCGCCGGCGCCCACCAGGCCGGTCACCAAACCCACCACCAGGCCTTCGGCAATGACCTTCCCCACCGGGAGTTCCTTGCTATGGGATTCCACGGCCCCGCCCTGGCGCCCGCGGATCATCGCCGCCGAGGTGGCGATCATCATCAGGGCGAAGGCGACCATCAGCACCGCTCCGGGTATCCGCCCGCCGAGCAGGCCGCCTGCAAACGCCCCAGCCATCCCGGCCGCGCCGAAGAGCAGCCCGGTGCGCCACTTCACCCGGCCCTTGCGGGCGTGTCCGACGGCGCTGAAGGCCGAGGTGGCGCCAACAACGAACAGGGAGGAGGCAATGGCTTCGCGGGGGCTCATGCCGGCCACGTAGGTCAGGATCGGGACGGTGAGGATGGACCCGCCGCCGCCGAGCAGGCCGAGCGAGAGCCCGATCAGCACGGAAAGCAGGAGGGTCGCGGCGAGGGGAACGGTCATGGGTGGTGTCCTTGAAAGTGGGGCAGTGGTGGTGGATGCGGGCCGGGTCAGCGCTTTGCGGGCAACGCGCTAATTGCCGACTCCGCCGTGGGCTCGGATGCCGCCTTGTTCCACGGCATCTTCGACAGGGCCTGGCCCATGGCGCAGGTATTGGTCGCAGCGGAGAACGTCAGTCCGGCACCGATTCCCCCGGCCAGCAGCCGCACCTTGGGGGAGACGAACCGGCCGCCGGCGAGGCCGGCGATCACCAGGGAGCCTGCGGCCATACGGACCTGGCGCTCCAGGGACCAGCGCTGGGCCCCTCGGACGACGTCGCCGCCGGCTGCGGCGAACGCGGGAACTCCTCCGGTGAGGACCTGGGCGGTGTTGATGCCGGTGCCGCTGAGCCGCCCGCGGGCCTGTTCGGCGCGGACACCGGACTGGCAGACCAGCACCACGCGGTCGCCCAGGCGTGTGGCCAGTTCATCGGTGTGCTCGGACAGCAGCGGCAGCGGCACGTTGTAGGAGCCCCGGATGTGCATGCTTTCAAACTCGGCAGCGGAACGGACGTCGAGGATCACGAGGTCCTCGTGCCGGCCCATCCAGTTCTGCAGGGTGGCGGCGTCGAGCTCGGTCACGGGGGAGGCGGAGGAGGCCATGGGGCCCTCATTTCTGTAGGTAGGTAGGTCTGCGGGGAACGCTGGAGCGAAACCCCTGGGGGTATACTTCCGGTAGGAAAACCACCACCGGAGGAGAAATCCATGCAGCTGGACAGCAACGAACTCGCACCCGTCATCAACCGGTTGAAGCGGGCTCAGGGGCAGTTGGCCGCCGTCACCCGCATGCTCGAGGAGGGGCGGGACTGCAAGGACATCGTCACGCAGCTGGCTGCTGTGTCGAAGGCCCTGGACAAGGCAGGATTCGCAGTCATCGCGGCCGGCCTGGAGCAGTGCCTGCTCAAGGAGGACGGCTCGATGGACAAGAAGGACCTCGAAAAGCTCTTCCTCTCCCTGGCCTAGGCGGCAGGGGCGGCGGTTCGCCTGCCGCCCTGCCAGCGGAAATCAGCTGTTGTTGCGGGCCTGCATGCCGGTCCATCCGGCGTAGCTGCCGTCCAGTTCGACGACGTCGTACCCGGCCCGGCGCAGGGCGCTGGCGGCCACGGAATTGCGCACGCCGCTCTGGCAGTACGTCACGATGGTCCCCTCGTCCGGCAGCTGGTCCAGGTTCCAGAGCACCCGGCCGGCACTGAGCTGCTTGGATCCGGGGATATGGCCCGCGGCGTGCTCGGTGCGGTTACGGACATCAAGGACCAGGGCAGCGTCGAAGCCGTCCAGCTCCTCCGGCTGGATCAGGCGCGGCAGAGCCTGCGGCAGGCCGTCCAGGGTGGTGGTGAATCCGGCCACCCGGTCAATGCCGACCCGGACCAGGTGGTCCCACATCTCCTGCGCAGAGCCCTGATCGGCGGCGAGCAGCACCAGCGGGCGCTGGTCGGTTTCGGGGTCGACGGCCCAGGCGCCGAAGCTGGCGGTCTTGGTGCCTGCGGGGATGTTGACCGATCCGGAGACGGTTCCCTTGTGGACCTGGCCGTTCGGACGGGTGTCCACGAAGGTGAGGGTGTCCTGCGCCAGCCCGCGGGCGACGTCGTCCGTAGATAGTTCCTGCAGCGGTGCGCGTTCGCCCATCACGGCCGGACCCTGCCGGTTTTCACGCTTCATCCGGCCGAAGTAGGCGTGCGCATCGGGCTGCCCGTCGAGCAGTTCATCCACGAAGCCCTGCTCGTCATTGGCGGCAAGGTACTTGCCCCACCATGCGTAGAGGCGTTCGTAGCCCACGGTGGTGGAGGGGAGTGCGCCGAGCGCCTTGCCGCAGGCGCTGCCCGAGCCGTGGCCGGGGTAGACCTGGATGTGGTCGGGCAGGGTCAGGAACTTCTCCTGCAGGCTGCGGAAAATCTGCCGCGCGCCTTCGAAGCGGGTGTCCACGCCGCCGGCGGCTTCATCCAGAAGGTCGGGGCGGCCCAGGTCTCCCGAGAAGACGAAGTCACCGGAGAGCAGGTAGCCGGGTTCGCTGCTGAAGGCGCCGTCGGTGACCAGGAAGGAGAGGTGTTCCGGCGTGTGGCCCGGGGTATGCAGGGCCTGGAGGGTGATGTTTCCGAGGGAAACGGTGTCGCCGTCGTGCAGTCGGGCTGCCTCGAACCGGTACTGCCAGTCGGTGCCGCCCTCGCCGGAAACGTACATTTCGGCGCCGGTGGCGGCCGCGAGCTCGCGGGTGCCGGAGAGGTAATCGGCATGGATGTGGGTTTCGGTGACTGCGACAATGCGCATGCCGTTGGCGGCGGCGAGCTCCAGGTAGGTGTTGATGTCGCGGCGGGCGTCCACCACCACGGCCTCGCCCTGGCGCTGGCAGCCGATGAAGTAGCTTGCCTGGGCCAGGTCCTCGTCATAGATGCGTTCAAGCAACATGGAATCTCCTTTTGGGGGTTTTGGACACCCCCTGGGGTATCCGTCTGCTTTGACGGTAATACCTCCGGGGGTATGCAGGCAAACCGGAGGAGCATGCTTTTGCATACCCTAGGGGGTATCTGCCACGATGGTGGAGGGGCACCAAGTCCGGTAGGAAATCGAGCCAAGGAACAAGCAAAATGTGCAGAGCAGTAAAGTGCGGCAAATGCGGCAAGACCACGTGGGCCGGATGCGGAAACCACGTTGACCAGGTGATGCGCGGGGTGCCGAAGACGGACCGCTGCAGCTGCGGCGCGGAAGCGAAAGCTACAGTCGGCGCGCAGCCGTCCGGCGGATGGCTGGGGAAACTGTTCGGGCGGAAGTAAGGCAGGCCGTCCGGGGCAGGCCGCGCCTCCGGCCTCGGCAGGTGCGGCTGTGGCAGGCTGTCGGCATGGAAACCAGCACCGGCATGCCAGCCTGGCCGTCCGTCGATCCGCAGCACGGCAACGTGCGCCTGCGGCCCTTCCGGGATGAGGACGCGGCCACGGTCATGGAGATGTCCCGGGACGAGTATTTCCCCGCTATTGGCACTCTTGCCGGGAACGCCAGTGTGGAGCAGGCGATGGAGTGGGTGGAGCGGCAGCGGAACCGGTACGCGGAGGGCGCCGGCTTTTCTTTTGCGGTGGCTGACGCCGGCACCGACCGCTGCGTGGGTCAGCTGGGGCTGTGGCTCCGGGAGCTGGCGACGGGCCGCGCCCAGGCCGGCTACGGGATAACTCCGTCGGCCCGCGGCCACCGGTTTGCCGCCTCGGCGCTTCTCGCCGCGTTGGAGTTCGCTTGGACCATTCCGGAACTGCACCGCGTGGAGCTGTACATCGAGCCCTGGAATACCGCCTCCATCCGCACGGCCGAACTCGCGGGTTTTGCGCGCGAAGGACTATTGCGCAGCTACATGGAGATTTCCGGGCAGCGGCGGGACCTGCTGGTCTATGGAGCGGTCAGGGGATACGAGGGGTAGCTGGCGCCGGGACGGTGCACCCGCAATCATCCGCTCCGGCACACACGCGGCCCTCGTCCGTTGACGCCCCGCCCCGCGGAAGCGGACAGTTGAGGAATGCCAGGCATCGCCGCACCCCTCTGGGACAGGCTGACCGAGACCGTCCAATCGGGCTGGTGCCCGGGACTGGTGGCAGGGGTCCGGATCAACGGGCAGACCGAAGTCTTCGCCACCGGGTCACTGGGACTCGACCAGTCCGAGCCGATGGCCGAGGACACTCCGTTCCGCATCTCCTCGCTGAGCAAGCTGATCGGCGGCGCCCTGGCCATGAGCCTGGTGGCCGACGGCGCGCTGGGATTGAATGACGAGGCCGGCCGGTGGCTGCCGGGGCTCGCAAACCTGCGGGTGCTTCCCACGCCGGATGCCCCTTTGACGCTGACGGTCCCGGCCCGCGGCCCCGTCACGGTGCGCCACCTGCTGACCTTCACCGCCGGCCTCGGCGTCGACTTCGATCCGACCCCGTACGTGGCGGCCACCCAGGACTTCCTCTGGGGACCCAACCCGCCGGACATGACCCCCGAGGAGTATCTGGCCCGGCTCGGCAGCCTGCCGCTGGCCTACCAGCCGGGGGAGCGCTGGATGTACCACGCCAGCGCGGACGTGCTCTCGGTCCTGCTCGCGGCAGCCACTGTCACACCCCTGGACCAGCTGGTGCAGGAGCGGATCAGCGAACCGTTCGGGCTGACTGGCACCGGCTTCCCGACGGGCACCGAACATTTCCCGGTGGTGTACGCGGTTAACGACGACGGCGCGTTGTTCGAGGCGGTGTCCTACCGGGATGCCATGGCGGGACCGCCGAAGTTCGCGTCCCTGGGCGGCGGCATGGTCTCCACCGTGCCGGACTTCATGCGCTTTCTCACCGGGCTCGCGGATGACACGGTGCTGCCGGCCGAGCTGCGGCACCAGATGACCGCGGACCAGCTGACCTCCCCGCAGCAGGTCGGCGTGGCTGAAGTGGCAGGTCCGGACGAGTCCTGGGGGTTCATGACCGCCGTGCAGACCGGGCGCGGGGCGCCTTGGTCGGAGCCGGGCATGTGGGGCTGGGCCGGCGGATCCGGCACCAGCGCCGCCGTTTATCCCGACGGGGACATCGGCGTTGTGTTCACCCAGCGGTTCATGGGTAGCCCGCAGGAGCATTTCGATTTCTTCTGGGAACCGTTCGGGGAGCTGCGGGAGAGTATTCGGAATACCGCTACCTAGTTGGCCGCGGCCAGGAGGTTTTCCTACGCGAAGTGGGTTGCTACCTTGGCAGCGGTCACCGACTCGACCAGCCGTTCAGCCAGCTCGCGCAGCTTGATGTTCTGGTGGCTGGACGCCCGCCGGAGGATGCCAAAGGCTTCCTCCTGGCTGCAGCGGTTCTGTCCGGCAACGATACCGACGGCAATGTCGATGGCGGTGCGGGATTCCATGGCTTTGCGCAGATCGTCGCTGTCGTCTTTGTGGTTGGCGATTTGAACGGCAACCTGCAGCGTCACGGCAGCTTCCGCCGCATAGTCCTCCACGGCATGCACGAAATCATCGGTGAAAATACCGGTGCTCTTGCCGTACAGGTTGAGGGCCGCGCCGCCGTCGTCACCAATGAGCAGGGGGACGGCGAGCATGGAATAGCAGCCCAGGCCATGGATAGCCTCGAAGTACTCAATCCAGCGGGAACCGGTGCGGGTATCCGGCACCAGCGTCAGCTCTCCGCTCTCCGCCGCGTACAGGCACGGACCGTCGCCGTACCCGTACTGGAGTTCATCGAGCTTGTTGGCCTCGGTGCTGCTGCTGGCCACGGTCTGGGCGCGTTTGTCCCGCTTCAGGGTGATGCTGCAGAAGAGCTGGTCCGGGTCGCTGAAGAGTTCCGCAGCTTGTCCGGCGAAGGCTTCAAGAAAAAGCTCCATGCCCGGGTTGTCCAGAATGAGTTGCTGCAGCTGCGCCGCAACTGAGGTTCCGCGAGTAAGGGCTGTCATTGCAACAGCTTACCCAACGTGCTTCTCCGCGAGACGGTTGGGAAATGGTCCACGGACGACGGCGCGCGGCCGGCGGCAACGCGGCCTGAACTTACGCGTTACGCTCCGGATGGGACCGACGAGCTCTAGGATAAACGCAGTCCCGAAGCGCAGCAGAAACACAGCACCGTAGAAACGAGGCCCCGTGTCCACGCCCCACCCTGATCCGCAGAACGACCACTACCCCTACCCAACAACAGCGGAATCGGGGGATCGTCCCCCGGCGTCGGCTCAATTCCCGTCCTACCCGGCGTCTGCCCAGCTGCCCGGCGGGCGTGCAGCGGGGGAGGGCTTTAAGAACCAGTCGCTGCTCTTCGGTGTGCTCGGCCTGTTTGTCGCTGGATTCGTCCTCGGTCCCATGGCCATTTACTACGCCCAGAAAGCCGAGGCGCTGAATGTCCCTGCAACTGCGGGCAAGGTGCTCGGCTGGGTCAACGTGGTTATGTGCGCCATCACCGTGGCTATCTTCCAGACGCTGATTTACTTCCTGGTGTTCGCCGCGGTTACCGGGTTTGGGGGCCGCGCCATCTAAGTGCTTGACCCTGACACAGTGGCAGGCAGGAGAACTGAGACATGCTATCCATCGGAGCCTTCGCGCAGATCGGCCAGGTGACCCACCGCATGCTGCGGCACTGGGACACCGCCGGGCTGCTCGTCCCGGCCCACGTGAACGAGTTCAGCGGCTACCGCTCCTACGATCCCTCGCAGCTGGAACGGCTGCACCGGATCGTCGCCCTCCGCCAGCTCGGCTTCGGCCTGGAGGAAGTTGCCTCCATCCTCGATGCCGGCGTCGACGCCGACCGGATCGCCCGGATGCTCCGCATCCGGCGGGCCGAGGTGGAGAGCGAACAGCGGACAGCGGCCGCGAGGCTCCTCGACGTGGAACGACGGCTCCATCTCATTGAAAAGGAAAATGCCATGTCCCAGATCGAAATTGTGCAGAAGTCCCTGCCCGCGGTCCGTTTGGCCGCCCGCACCGCCGTCGTCTCCGAACAGCACGAGGTGGCCGCCGTCGTCGGGCCGTTGTTCGACGCCGTGGCGAAGGCCCTGGCACCCACCGGCGCATCCCTGGATAGGCCGATCGCCCAGTACGAGACGAGCGAAAACGGCATGCACATCATGGCCGGGTATGCCGTCTCCACTGCAGGTCCCGACGGCGTGGAGCTGGTGGATCTGCCGTCCGTCCCGACGGCCATCTGCGGTGTCCACCTCGGCGCCATGGACCGCATAGGGGAAAGCTGGCAGGCCGTGCATACAGAGACCATTGCCCGCGGCTTTGTTCTCTCGGGTCCGTGCCGCGAGGTGTATATCCGTGCGGCCTCCGATGACCAGTCGGACTGGGTCACGGAGCTGCAGCAGCCCGTCCAGCCGGCGTAAGGAAACCTGCCCGAGGACAAGCACCGCGGACCGGCGCCGGGTGCGCCGGTCCGCGGATCTCCGCCGCTTTAGACGTTGTAGATCTTCCCGGCGGTGATCCCGCCGTCCACCACGAACTCCGCGCCCGTGGAGAAGCTGGACTCGTCGCTGGCCAGGAAGACGACCACACTGGTGACCTCTTCCGGAGCCGCCGGCCGGGTGAGGGTGGTTTCGGTGAAGTCGATCGGCTTCTGCCTGCCCATCACGGCGGTCATCGGGGTCTGGATGGACCCGGGGTGCACCGAGTTGACCCGCACGTGGGACGCGGCGAGTTCCAGTGCGGTGGACTTCGTCAGTCCGCGCAGGCCGAACTTCGACGCCGTGTAGCCGTGCATTCCGGCAATGCCCTCCAGCCCGGCGGTGGAGGAAATGTTGATGACCGACGACGGCGCGGACGCCTTGAGCGCCTCGACTGCTGCGGACATGCCGAGGAAGGGTCCGGTCAGGTTGATGTCCAGTGCCCGCTGCCAGCGCTCCGCCGGGTATTGGCCGAGCGGGCCGCCGTCGAGGATGCCGGCGTTGTTCACCAGGATGTTGAGCCCGCCGAAGGTGTCCAGCGTGGCTGCCACGGCGGCCGCCCAGTCCTCGGCGCTGGTGACATTCAGATGCACGTAGCGGGCGGCGTCGCCCAGTTCCGCGGCCAGGGCGGCACCGGCGTCGTCGTTGATGTCGGCGATCATCACCTTGGCGCCTTCACGCACGAAAGCGCGCGCATGGGAAGCGCCCATACCGCTGGCTGCGCCGGTAATCAGGGCTACTTTGTCTTTGAGTCGTTCGCTCACGGTTGGATCCTCCTGGTTGGATTGCCGGTTTCCACGGCACGTTCGGCGCTGGGGTGGGGCGGGGCCCTTTTTCGATCGTACGGCGGCGGAATCGGGCAATATCCGGCGGAGGGGCCCCGTTGTGGGCAGTGTCATATCCGCAGGAATCCCTTTAGGCTCCTCCTCATGGCATCCCTGATCTCCCACACCTCCTTCGACAGCCTCGACGCCTACGGGCAGTCCGTGTTTTGGCGGCGGATCCTCGGCTTCCGGGAAGACCCGGAGGACCCGAACCGGCCCGGCGAGGAGGAATGCATGATCTTCTCCCAGGACGGCACCCAGCGGCTGCTGTTCATCGAGGTTCCGGACGCCAAGCAGATTAAGAACCGCGTCCATCTGGACCTGAAGCCCGCCGAAGGTACCCGCGACCAGGAACTCGAGCGCCTGCGAGGGCTGGGCGCCCGCGAAGTGGACGACCGGCGCAACGCGGACGGCACCGGGTGGGTGGTGCTCGCCGATCCGGAGGGCAACGAATTCTGCATCCTGCGCAGCGACGAGGAGCGCCGGGCGTCGGCGGCAGCAGTCTAAGGCCGCTGATCAGAAGGGCCGGTGCCGGCGCGGAACTGCCGGCACCAAATTTGGCCGTCCGGCGTAGAAACGGTGCGGAGAGCCTCCCGCCTGCCGGTCACAGCTTGTAATCTCGAAAGGCCCATGGCGGCCGAATGACCGCAGCATCCGCGGCCACCCGTACACCCCGCCGAACCCGTTCGCCCAGGGAGCCCCCATGCAACTGGAACCGCGCAGACCCAGCACCAAGGGACCGGCACACATGTTCACCGGCGACGTTTGGTTCGAAGTCATTGCGGCACCGCAGCCGGCACCGTCCCGGATGCGTGTCAACGCCGTGCACTTTGCTCCCGGCGCCCGCACCGCCTGGCACGTCCACGCCGTTGGGCAGACCCTGCACGTCACCGAAGGCTACGGCCTGATTCAGTCCCGGGGCGGGGACATCCTGACGATGCGCCCCGGAGACACCGTCTACACCCCGCCGGGGGAGTGGCACTGGCACGGCGCCGCCCCGGACAACCTCATGACCCACCTGGCCATGTGGGAGGCCCCGCTCGACGACGGCGCGGAGTCCGACTGGGGCGACCTGGTCACCGACGAGGAATACGGTACCCGGCCCTGATTTCGGATGACCAACGAGAGGAATGCCGATGGAAAACGTGACCCTGAACAACGGCGTCGAAATGCCGATCCTAGGCTTCGGCGTGTACCAGGTCCCGCCGGACGAGACCGAAGAGGCCGTGACCAACGCGCTGGCCGCGGGATACCGCTCGCTGGACACCGCCGCGGCCTACCAAAACGAGGCCGCCGTGGGGCGTGCAGTGCAGAAGAGCGGCCTGGCACGCAACGAACTGTTCATCACCACTAAGCTCTGGATCCAGGACAACGGTGAGGCCACCACCACGCGGGCCTTCGAGGCCTCGCTGCAGAACCTGGGTACGGAGTACGTGGACCTGTACCTGATCCACCAGCCCTTCGGAGACGTCTACGGCGAGTGGCGGGTGATGGAACAGCTCTACAGCGACGGCGCGGCGCGGGCCATCGGGGTCTCGAACTTCGCCCCTGACCGGCTGGTGGACCTGGTCATTCACCACGACGTGGTTCCGGCCGTGAACCAGATTGAAACCAACCCGTTCTACCAGCGGGCGGTCGAAAACCAGCTGATGAGCGACCGCGGCATCCGGCACGAGTCCTGGGCACCGTTCGCCGAGGGGAAGAACAACCTCTTCTCCGATCCCACTCTCTCGGCCGTCGGCGAGGCGCATGGGAAGTCCATTCCCCAGGTAGTGCTCCGCTGGCTGATCCAACGCGGGATAGTGGTGATCCCGAAATCGGTCCGGCCGGACCGGATGGCGGAAAACTTCGACGTGTTCGACTTCGAGCTCAGCCCCCAGGAAATGGCCGCGATTGCCGACCTGGACACCGGGAAGTCCATGTTCTTCGACCACCGGGACCCCGAGGCTGTGGCCCGGTTGAGCGGGGTCACTTTGGAGTAGGTTCGGGCGCCCGGGTGTCTTACTTCGTTTCGGGCGCCCGATGCAGGTCCCGCACGAGGTAGAGCCATGGGAAGGACCGGCTCCCCACCTGCCAGCCGTCCGTTTCGTAGTGGGAGGACGGCCGGGTCCAGAGGACGCGGCGGTGTTCCCACTGGGTGTCCGTCTGCAGCATCCGGTGCCGGAGCATGTCGACGCCGATGGTGCGCCAGCCGAGCCGCCCGGCCAGTTCCAGCTCGGGCATTTCATCGAAGGCCGTGACCGGGCCGAGCCAGCGCTCGCGGGAACCGGGGGCCTGTTCCTCCGGGCGGGCACCGAAACGCTGTTGCACCGCCTGCCGGGTCATCCCCAGCTCACGGCCCAATGCGGCCCAGCTGACTCCCGCGCTCCGGGCCGCCGCGACGGCACGGTGCTGCAGCTGCTGGCTGGCCTGCTCGGCGGCTCCCGCCCTAGCCACCAGGGCGAGGTGGTCCTCCTCGGTGAGGGTCCCGGCGTCGTCGTAGTCGCCGAGGATCAGTGCGCCGATCTGTTCCTGCAGATCGGTGACCGGGCCGCGGGTCACGGCTGTTCCCCGGCATCTCGGCTGGGCAGCCAGTATTCGGTGCCGCTGCTGTCCGTGTTTCCCCGCCGGACCTGCGTGACGGCAAGGTACACGCTGAGCACGATCAGGGCGCCGCCGCCGCCCTGGCAGAGTCCCTTTGGGAAGCCGTGCAGGTCCAGCAGCAGCCAGATGGCAAATAGTGCAACACCAACCAGAAACATCAGTGCGGCGTAAACGGCGGTGAAGATGCGGAAAGTTCTCATGGTGTCAATCAAAGCTTGACACCTTCGAAACGTCAAGTGTTTGTTGACACGATCTTTTTACGGCTCCCGGTACTCGCGTATTTTGCGTTCGCTGCGGCTACCGTGCAGGGACCGGTGCGCCACGAACGGCACACCGCCAGGTAAAGGAGTGGAATATGGGACATTCAAGGCTGTCGTTGTGGTCATCCGGGTCGGTGCTGTCCATCGGATCAAAGAACTCGGTGCTGTCGATCGGCAGTGTGGGATCGGCGTGTTCCATCGGTTCGATCGGATCGTTTGGGTCGGTGCTGTCCATCGGGTCCGCACTGTCCGCGGCGGCGGTGATGTCCTGGCTGTCCGTCGGGTCGATAATGTCCGCGCGGTCGAAGGCCGGGGTTATGGCCGCGGGCAAGCCCTAGCCGGCAGGAGCCCAGGCGGTGACCGTCAGGAAGCCGGGTTCCGCCAAGTCGATGTCCGCCTCCAGTTCCTGGCGCTGGGTCCCGGAGTAGGGGGCCACCAGCAAGGTGCCTACCCGAACCACGCCCGCGCCGGCGGTACCGCGCCAGCCGATCGAGGCCGTAGCTTCCTCGCCCGGAGCCAGCGTCACCGGCTCTACCGGAGCGTCCTGGGTCATGTGGGAGCCGCCGTGCACCGCGGTGATGCCCATGACCCAACCGTCGCTGCTTTCAAAGTCGAGGTCAGGGTAGCCCTGCACCGTGCAGGACCGGGTGCCGGTGTTCCGTAGCGTGATCTGCGCTGCCCGATGACCCGTTGCCGCATCCCATCCACCGATCGACGGCTCTACTTCTTCACCGGTGCACCACAGCGGGTCCGGCTCGGAGAGGGCGGCGCCCACCGGGGCGGCACCGTAAACCGTTGGCTCCGGAGCGGGCGTCGCAACAGGCTCCGGGGACGGCTGCGAGGGATCGCCGCGGGCGGTAAGCGGCAACGCCACCAGCACGGCCGCCGAGAACAGGACGAAGGCGCCCAGGGCCCATCCGCGCTGCGGAGCCATTCTGCGCTCCGGCGGTAGGGCGTCGTCGTCGTGAGTGCGGGAGGCCAGTAACGCGGGCAGCCACCCCCAGACGACACCCCAGTACGCCCCGGTAAGCAGCACCGGGGAGATCAGATCGAATACCCATGCCTTGCGTGCCATCGGCCAGTCAGCCAGCACCAATCCAGTGCCCAGCACCGCCGACCCCGCTACGGCCGCTAGAGCGATGGCCATCCAAGCTGCGAGGAAGGTGGTGTGCCGCGGCGTGGCGCCAGTCCTTCCCGGTGCCGGCAGGAGCGCCAGTGCGGCGGCCGCTACGGCCAGCGCGGTAAGCCCGGCCACCAGCACCCGTCCCGAATTGTCCAGCAGCACCTGGGCGCGGATCGGCAGCGTGTCCGGGAATACCAAAGCGGTGAAGGCGGCCGGTAGCCGGCCGTCATTCACCAGCACCGAGTATCCCAGTCCGGACAGCAGCCAGAGCGCGGCGACGACGGCGGGAAGGAGCAGCGGTTTCAATCCTGCGGCAGTGTTCCCCATGCAGCGAGGGTACCCCGTCATCCTCAAGCCAGATCCGGCCGCGGCAGTTATCGCACCGTTGCGGGCGCGAGTTGCCGTCGCAGCTCCGCGCACAGTTCCGCCAGCGCCTGCGGTGCGCTGCGGCACAGCCGCGGGAAGGCCAGATAGCCGTGCGGCATCCCTACATAGGTGGTGACGCGGACGGGAACGCCCGCCTTGCGCAGCACTTCGGCGTAGCGCAGCCCGTCGTCGCGGATGGGATCATGCTCGGCTACCTGGATCAGTGCCGGCGGCAGCCCGGTGTGGTCCAGTGCGAGCAGGGGTGAGGCGTACGGGTTGCTGCGGTCTTTCAGGTCAGGGACATAGAGGCTGCCGTAGCGGAGGATGTCCTTCTTGGTGAGGATGGGTGCGTTGGCGTTTTCCTCGATTGACGGGCTGCCCAAGGTCATATCGGTGGCGGGGTAGATCAGCCCCTGGAACGCGATGGCGGGACCGGACCGGTCCCGGCACATCAGCGTCAGCACCGCCGCCAGGTTGCCTCCGGCACTGTCGCCCACCACGGCGAGGCGGCCGGCGTCGGCCTCCCATTCATCGGCACGGGCGGCCACCTCAAGCAGCGCCGCATAGCAGTCCTCGGCGGCGGCGGGCCAGGGATGCGTCGGCGCCAGCCGGTACTCGAGGGAAACGACGACGGCGCGTGCGTCCCGGGCGATGGTGCTGGCCAGCGAGTCATAAATATCCAGGTTGCCGACGGTCCAGCCGCCGCCGTGGATCAGGACCACCAGGGGCAACGTTCCGTCGGCGTCCTTCGGCCGGTACACCCGGACGGGGATCCGGCCCTCCGCACCCGCGGCGGTGTCGTCCTTCAGCTTTACGCCGGATGCGACGCCGCCCAGCACCCAGTCCAGAACCGGGTTGTGCTTGATGGTGCGCTGCTGGTCAGCGAGGATCTGTTCCTCGCTCTTGTGCGCCACCGACACCCTGCCCAGCACCTTGCCCACCAGCAGCACCCGGAGATCAAGCTTTGCCATCGTGAACCTTCCTTCTGCTTACCGGCACAGCCAGGGAACTTCCTCCGCTGCTCCCGACGGGCTATACCCCCGGCCGCCCGGGGCACCCTCGCACCACTCGCTCACCAACGCCCCGCCGAGGCTCAGCGTAACGGGAAGCGCACCCACAAGGAGCAGCATCCCGGTGAGTGTTGAACATAGCCAGGCCTGGCCCGCAGAGGTGGCACGCCGCAACACGATATAGGCAGCTACCGCCCCGAAAAACGTGAGAAGAAAGGGCAGGAAGCGCAGAGCCTGGTCCCAGGTGGAGCCCGTCCCGGCGAGGGCGGACTGGAGGGAAGCTGCAGCCAGGACCGCCCCGATTAGGGCCGGTACCCCGCAGATGGCCCACACGATCATGGCCAAGGTCAGCGGCGCCTGAGGAGGGGGTGCAGCGTATGCGGGCATGCGCCCGAGTGTAGCTCAGGCGCCGATATGCAGGATCGGCCAGGCCTTCCGCGCGTGCGGAAAGGCCGCGCCTGCCGGGACCCGCCGTCGTCGTTCCCGTCAGCCGTTGCCGCGCCGGAAGCGACCGGGCAGAATCGGACCGTCGGTGAAGGCACGGGACAATGAGGCCCGGGTACCGGCTTGGGCGGATGGAGCGGCAATGAGCACGGACACGACGACGAGCACGGGCACCGGGGCGGCGGCGCACGCCGCGGACAGCCATGACGTGATCCGGGTGCAGGGTGCACGGGTGAACAACCTGCGCGACATCAGCATCGAGATTCCCAAGCGGCGGCTGACCGTGTTTACCGGAGTGTCCGGTTCCGGCAAGAGCTCGCTGGTATTCGGGACCGTGGCTGCCGAATCCCAGCGGCTGATCAACGAGACCTACAGTGCCTTTGTGCAGGGGTTTATGCCCTCCCTGGCCCGGCCGGAGGTGGACCTGCTTGAGGGGCTGACCACCGCGATCATTGTTGACCAGGAACGGATGGGATCGAACCCGCGCTCCACCGTGGGTACCGCCACCGACGCCAACGCGATGCTGCGCATCCTGTTCAGCCGGCTGGGGCAGCCGAACATCGGCCCGCCCAACGCGTATTCCTTCAATGTCCCGTCCGTGAAGGCATCCGGCGCCATCACGGTGGAGCGGGGCGACGGTAAGACCCGGGCGGAAAAGGCGGTGTTCAACCGGCTCGGCGGCATGTGCCCGCGCTGCGAGGGGACGGGAGCGGTCACCGACTTCGACCTCACGGCACTGTTCGACGGCGCGAAATCACTGTCCGAAGGCGCCATCACGGTGCCGGGCTACAGCATGGAGGGCTGGTTCGGGCGGATCTACGCCGGCTCCGGGTTCTTCAACATGGACAAGCCGATTGCAAAGTTCAACAAGCGCGAGCTGCATGACCTGCTGTACAAGGAGCCCACCAAGATCAAGGTGGAGGGCATCAACCTCACCTATGAAGGGCTGATCCCCAAGATCTCCAAGTCCATGCTGTCCAAGGATCCCGAAGCGATGCAGCCGCACATCCGCGCCTTCGTGGAACGGGCCATCACCTTCAGCACCTGTCCCGAATGCGACGGCACCCGGATCAGCCCGGAGGCACGGTCCTCGAAGATCGGCGGCCTCAACATCGCCGATGTCTGCGCCATGCAGATCAGCGACCTCGCCGGGTGGGTGCGCGGCCTGAAGGAACCCTCGGTGGCGCCGCTGCTGGCCGGGCTGCAGCACCTGCTGGACGCCTTCGCCGAAATCGGGCTGGGCTACCTCTCCCTGGACCGCCCCTCGGGTACCCTCTCCGGCGGGGAGTCGCAGCGGACCAAGATGATCCGTCACCTGGGCTCCTCGCTGACCGACGTCACCTATGTCTTCGACGAACCGACCATCGGCCTGCACCCGCACGACATTGCCCGGATGAACCAGCTGTTGCTGCAGCTGCGGGACAAGGGCAACACGGTGCTGGTGGTGGAACACAAACCGGAAACCATCGCGATTGCGGACCACGTGGTGGACCTGGGGCCGGGCGCCGGCACCGAAGGCGGCACGGTGACCTTCGAGGGACCGCTGGAGGGACTGCGGCAGAGCGGCACCCTGACCGGCCGCCACCTCGGGGACCGGGCGCGGCTCAAGGACTCGGTGCGGCCGGCGGCGTCGTCCCTGGAAGTGCGCGGTGCCGCCACCAACAACCTGCGCGACGTCGACGTCGACATTCCGCTGGGCGTGCTGGTGGTCCTCACCGGGGTGGCCGGCTCCGGCAAGAGCTCGCTGATCACCGGGTCGGTGTCCGGGCGGGACGGCGTGGTGACGGTGGACCAGGGTGCCATCCGCGGCTCCCGGCGCAGCAACCCGGCCACGTACACCGGTCTGCTGGAACCGATCCGCAAGGCGTTCGCGAAGGTCAACGGGGTGAAGCCTGCCCTGTTTTCCTCCAATTCCGAAGGGGCGTGCCCGTCCTGCAACGGCGCCGGCGTGATCTACACCGAGCTGGGCGTGATGGCCACGGTGGAATCGGTGTGCGAGGACTGCGAAGGCCGCCGCTTCCAGGCGTCGGTGCTGGAATACACGCTGGGCGGGAAGGATATTGCCGAGGTGCTGGCCCTGTCAGTGGCCGAGGCGCAGGAGTTCTTCGGCGACGGCGAAGCCCGCACCCCGGCCGCACATAAGATCCTGAGCCAGCTGGCCGACGTCGGGCTCGGGTACCTGCGGCTGGGGCAGCCGCTGACCACGCTTTCCGGCGGCGAGCGGCAGCGGCTGAAGCTGGCCACGCATATGGGCGGCAAGGAAGGCGTCTTTGTACTGGACGAGCCGACCACCGGGCTGCATCTGGCCGACGTCGAGCAACTGCTGGCCCTGCTGGACCGGCTGGTGGATGCCGGGAAGTCCGTGATCGTGATCGAGCACCACCAGGCGGTGATGGCGCATGCGGACTGGATTATCGACCTGGGCCCCGGGGCCGGGCGCGACGGCGGGAGCATCGTGTTCGAGGGGACCCCGGCGGATCTGGTGGCGGACGCGTCTACGCTGACCGGCCAGCATCTGGCGGCGTACGTGGCGGGGTAGGTTTGCTGCCGGCAGGGTTTTTCCCCAGCGGCAGCCGCTCCTAGACCCCTTCGACCGCGGGCAGGCGCCCGGAACGTACCGCGTCCGCGAAGGTCTGGTAGTCCTGCTCGTTTTGATCTGCGTACCGCTCGCAGAAGTCGGTGATCGACTTATCGAACTTCTCGCTCTTGCCAAGATAGGCCGCGATCGCGACCGGGTCTCCCGATCTGGCGTGGGCCCGGGCCAGTGTCCAGCCGCAGGTGCGGGCGTAAAACTCCATCCCGCGGGGTTTCATCGTTTCCACGACCACTGAGCCCTTCATATCCCGCAGCTGGCGCCAGTACAGGTACCGGTTTTCCTGCACGCCCTTGGTCCAGCCCAGGAAAATGTCGCTGGCGGCCTGCATCCTTCGCTGGCCCTGCACTACGCGCTGTCCCGGCTGGCGGTATCTGCTTTTGGGCAGGTGGTCCTCAAGGACTGACCGTGTTGCTTCCTTGACCTGCAGGAACAGCGGGTCGTCTGAATCGCGGCCCTGAAGCAACGCGATAAAGCCCCGGGTGCCGACGCTGCCCACACCCACCACTTTGCGGGCGATGTCGACGATTTCGAATCGCTCGAGGAGGTGGCGCCTGTCGTCCTGCAGAGTGGCCCGGTAGGACCGGAGCTGCTCGCGGGATTCCTCCCACATTTGGTCCGCGGATAAACCGTATGAATCACCGAACTCCCTGAGGGGGATGACGATCGGCGGCTGGCTGACGATTCGGTACTTCCCGTCCACGAGCTCAGCCAGCTTCGCGAGCGCCTGCAGGCTGTCCCGGGAGCGTGCCTTCCGGGCGGTTTTCTCCGCCGTCTTTCCGATCTGCTTCGCCGCCTTTTTCGCCGCCTTGCCCTTGCCGGTGTCCGCCCCCAGCTGGATCGTCGACAAAATATCCTGCTCCGTCAGACGCGCGTACCAGATGTCCATGGTTCCCATTTGTGCGAACTCACGCATCGCTTCGCGGTAAGCCCGAACCGCGGCGAGGGTTGCCGAGCGCGCGTCTTCGTTGGAGAAGGAGTTGTTCCTGGCCGCAATGGTGAAACTCGCGGTCATCCGCAGCACGTCGTACTCGAATGGTCCCGGAAGCGTTTCGTCGAAGTCATTCAGGTCGAACATCAGGATCCGCTCGGGGGAGGCGAATACCCCGAAATTCGACAAATGGGCGTCGCCGCACAACTGGGCGGTCAGGCCGGATCGAGGCGTGTCCTTAAGGTCGGCAGCCATGATCTTGGCCGCACCGCGGTAGAAGGTCAACGGCGAGTCAAGCATCCGGCCGTGGCGCACCGGCACGAGGTCCGGATCGCGGGTGAGGTTCTGCTCTTCGATGAGCGCGACGGGGTCCGGGCGGTCGGGCGCGGGAACCCAGCCCTGATGGACGGAGACGGGTATTGTCTCCCGGCGGTCCTTGCCTGCTGCCACGCGTTCCGTAACGCTCGGGTGCTGAACCTCGATACTGGCCATGATCGGCGACCTCTCTGCAACGGCTTGTTGCGCCATCCGGCAGGTCCTGCGGGGGCCGGGCTCTGAGCGCCGACGTCCAAAGAATAGCGGATTGGCCTCTCCGAGGGGATGGGTCCGGCGTCCGGAATGCGGCGAAAGCTCACCCTTCGGGCCCGGCCGCCTGCGCACCCCGCACCCGGTGCCGGACCTCGCGGTACAGCAACTCGAAGGTGGTGACCCGGTGCGTTTCATCCGAAATGTGGGCATGCGGCAGATGCGGCATGGCACAAAGAATAGAAGTCCGCGGCCCCGGCCAGAAGACGATGCGGGCGGAAAACCGTAAGACCGGCCGGCGCCTAGAGTTCCCGGATCGGGGTGCCGGCCAGGAACGCCGAGATGTCCTCCACCACCTGCCTAAAGAACGTGCGGTAGTTCCGCTCGGTGACGTACCCGAGGTGCGGCGTCGCCAGGACGTTGGGCAGCTCCCGGAACGGGGAATCTGCGGACAGGGGTTCTTCGGCAAACACGTCCAGCCCGGCGCCGGCAATCGCCTGCCGGCGAAGGGCATCGAGCAGGGCCGCCTGGTCCACGATCCCGGCCCGGGAGGTATTGATCAGGAAGGCGTTCGGTCTCATCAGCGCCAGCTCCCCGGCCCCAATCAGCCCGCGTGTCCGGTCGCTCAGCACCAGATGGATGGACACGACGTCGGACGCCGCCAGCAGCGCCTCCTTGGAGGGAGCGAGTCGGGCTCCGGCGGCTTCGGCCCGCTCGGTGGTGAGGTGCTGGCTCCAGGCGAGGACCTCCATCCCGAACGCAGCGCCTACCCGTGCCACCTGCACCCCGATCTTCCCCAACCCCAGCAGGCCGAGCGTGGCACCATGCAGATCGGTGCCGATGGTCTGCTGCCAGGGTCCGCGGTCGCGGAGCGCAGTTGCCTCCGGGACCAGGTGCCGGGACAGCCCCAGGATCAACGCCCAGGTCAGCTCCGCGGGCGGCGTCGAACTGCTCGCCGTGCCGCAGACAGTCACACCCCGCTCCCGGGCCGCGGCCAGATCGATCGAGGCGTTGCGCGCCCCGGTGGTCACCAGCAGTTTCAGGCGGGGCAACCGGGCGAGCAGGCTCGCGGGAAAAGGGGTGCGCTCGCGCATGATGACGACGACGTCGAACCCGGCCAGGCGCGCGGCTACGTCGTCCTCGTCGGCCAGGTGGTCCGAGAAGACAGTGAGCTCAACCTGATCGTGCAGCGAATCCCAATCGCCGAACCGGGTGGCGGCGTGCTGATAGTCGTCGAGCACTGCGCATGTAACGGTCATGAACTCTTCCCTGCTGCGATAGACGGACGGGGGACGGCTGGGAACAAAGTACCGCGCCCGGCGGCAAATACGGCTCCCGGCTCCGGCAGGCCGACCGAAAACGAGGCCGGAAGTCACGCCGAACCGTTCCGCTTGTGACCCACGTCATGTCTCCGGTACGGTGACTACACCGCCGGCGGTTCGACTATCGAACGTTCTGTTCAAATAACGAACACGATCGGCGGCACCAACGGCACAACGAAGTGAGGACCCCCGTGCAGTTCCACCACCACGGCTACGTATCCGGTGACCCCCGCATCCAGCCCGTCGCCGGCACCGGCGTCGACCGCCCCGCAGACCTGCCCGACAAAGTGGACGTGCTGATCGTCGGCTCCGGTCCCGCCGGGATGCTCACCGCCGCACAGCTCTCGCAGTTCTCCGGCGTAACCACCCGAATCGTGGAGCGCCGGGACAGCCGCCTCGCCATCGGCCAGGCGGACGGCATCCAGGCCCGCAGCGTGGAAACCTTCCAGGCCTTCGGCTTCGCCGAGGAAATTACCGCCGAGGCCTACCGCATCACGGAGATGTGCTTCTGGCGCCCGGACCCGGAAAACCCGGAAAACATCGTCCGCTCCGGCCGCGCCTTGGACGACCCCGCCGGAATCAGCGAATTCCCGCACCTGATCGTCAACCAGGCCCGCGTGCTGGACTACTTCGCCCGGTTCATGGCCAACTCACCCACCCGCATGCGGCCCGACTACGGGTTCGAGTTCCGCAGCCTGACGGTCGACGACGACGCCGAGTACCCGGTCACCGTCACCCTCCTGTCCACGGCCGGCCCGGACGAAGGCACCGAACGCACGGTTAAAGCCAAGTACGTGGTGGGCTCCGACGGCGCCCGCAGCAAGGTCCGCGACGCCATCGGCTGCACCATGGCCGGAGACAAGGCGAACCACGCCTGGGGCGTGATGGACGTGCTGGCCAACACCGACTTCCCCGATATCCGCACCAAGTGCGCCATCCAGTCCTCCAACGGCGGCAGCATCCTGCTCATCCCGCGCGAGGGCGGCCACCTGTTCCGCATGTACGTGGACCTCGGCGTTGTGCCCGAAGGAGACAACGGCGCCGTCCGGAAGACCTCCGTTGACCAGATCATCGCCAAGGCCAACGGCATCATGGCCCCCTACACGCTCGACGTCCGCAACGTCGCCTGGCACAGCGTGTACGAAGTGGGCCACCGGCTCACCGACCGGTTCGACGACGTCCGGCCCGAGGACCTCGGCACCCGCACCCCGCGCGTCTTCATCACCGGCGACGCCTGCCACACGCACAGCGCCAAGGCCGGCCAGGGCATGAACGTCTCCATGCAGGACGGCTTCAACCTGGGCTGGAAACTCGGCCACGTGCTGGAAGGCCGCAGCCCCGAAACCCTGCTCTCCACCTACTCGGCCGAACGCCAGGTGGTGGCGAAGAACCTCATCGACTTCGACAAAGAGTGGTCCACGCTCATGGCGAAGAAACCTGAAGAGTTCGAGAACCCCTCGGATCTGGAGGACTTCTACGTCCGCACCGCCGAGTTCCCGGCCGGATTCATGACCGAATACACCCCCTCCATGCTCATTGCGGAGCCGAAGCACCAGGACCTGGCCGCCGGCTTCCCCCTCGGCAAGCGCTTCAAGTCCGCACCCGTGCTGCGGGTCTGCGACACCAACCCGGTGCAGCTGGGCCACCAGGCGCGGGCGGACGGCAAGTGGCGGATCTACGTCTTCGCCGACGCCGCGGCCGCCGGCTCCCCGTCGCCGGTCACCGAGCTGGCCGAATGGCTGGGCACCGCGCCGGACTCCCCGCTGGCGGCCACGCCGGAAGGGGCGGACCGGGATGCCTGGTTCGACGTCAAGGTGATTTACCAGCAGGACCACGCGGGCATCGATCTCGGCGCCGTGCCGGCGGTGTTCAAGCCGCAGGTCGGACCGTTCCAGCTCGACGACCTGGCGAAGGTCTACGGCACGGACCCGACAGCCGACATCTTCGAGGCGCGCGGCATTTCCCGCAACGGCGCCGTGGTGGTGGTCCGCCCGGACCAGTACGTGGCCAACGTGCTGCCGCTGACGGCCACGGCCGAGCTCGCCGGGTTCTTCGCGCCCCTGCTGCCGGCCCGCCAGCAGGCGTAACCGGTTCCCAACGTACGACGACGGCGGCGCCTTAGGTGCCGCCGTCGTCCCGCGTTAACGGCAGTGCGGCTGGCAGACTGCCCCGTATGGACCCATCCGAAAGGCACCAATGAGCTATACGCAGTACCCCATGCCCAGTCCGCCCAAGAAGGCGTCACTCGGACCGGTTGGAAAGACCGCCATTGCAGTGACCGCTTTCCTGCTGGTTATGGCCGTAGTGGCGGTAGGAGTCTTCATCGCGAGGGGTGGAGACGGGTATCAGGACCGTGATTGGGCAGACAAGGTGGACACCATGGTCGACTCGCTGCTCCCGATGGTGTCCGGCGAGGTGGACGACCCCCACGGCGACGAGTTCGATGAGTTCTGGAAAGACCCGGCGATGAATACCCCGGAGGCCACCGCCCTCACGGCCGCGGTGACAGCTCAGTGGGAGTCCCACTTCCGCACCAACCAGCTTCAGGCGCAGGGATACCTGTCCAGGATCGAGGATGCGGACGCCACAGCGAGGGCCCAAGAGAAGATGGACCAGCTTGACCGTGCGTTTGCCGACGACCGACCGGCGCGTGGAAAGGTGGTTATCTTCG
This sequence comes from Arthrobacter sp. zg-Y844, assembly GCF_024385465.1. GTDB lineage: Bacteria > Actinomycetota > Actinomycetes > Actinomycetales > Micrococcaceae > Arthrobacter_B. Next base: position 951,941 of record NZ_JANFLS010000001.1, on the reverse strand, counting down.
AGGACCTGTCCCCGTTCCTCTCTGCGGGTTGCGACCCGGACGACAGCGACAAAGACCTGATCAAGTTCGACTCTTCCGGGAACCCCAAGCCACAGTTCACCAATCGCAACACGCGGGCCGGTACTTGGCCTTCGGACCCCGATTTTGAAGCGCGGGTTAAGCCCCTGATCGCGAAGGCGTACCCGGAGATGTATGACGCTTGGCTCTCCGAGCGTTGTAGCAAGTAACCCTGGGCGGGACCTTTGCCGACGCGGATGAGGCTTTCGCCTACGACGAGGGTGAAGATGACCGGAGCCCTAAACGGTTCAGCCCCGCCGGAAACCGCCCTCGGTGCTGATCGTCTGGCCGACCACCCAGCGGCCCTCGTCGGACACCAGCCAGGCGATCAGCCGGGCCGGATCATCGGGGGCGCCGATGCGGCCGCCCGGGAAAGCGGACCCCACGTCGTCGAGGACTTCCAGCGGACGGTCCGCCGTCGCCGGATCCAGGTAACCGGTGTTGACCGGCCCCGGATTGACGGTGTTAAGCAGGATCCCGCGGTCGGCGAGGTCAGCCGAGACTGATGGAGTGATGCCGGCGAGGGCGGCCTTCGAGGTGCAATAGGCAATTTCATCTGGCATCGGCCCCAGCAGCTGTCCACTGGTGAACCAGATGACCCGCCCGCCCGTACGCCCGTCGTGCTGGTCGGCGAAGCGGGCGGTGGCGAGCAGCACGGAGCGGGCATTGACGGCCCAGTGCGTGTCCAGCATGGCGGCGTCCAGTGCCTGCAACCGACCGTCGCCCCCGCTGCGGGCATGGTTGCAGATCAGGATGTCCAGGTGTCCCAGGGCTGCCGCGGCGTCGCGGATCAGGGAATCGGGCGCCTCGGGTGTGGCGAAATCGTGTTCACCGTGGGCAAGCCGGGCGCCGGGCTGCAGCCGTGCCCGCAGCAGGTCCATCACTTCGTCGATGTCCTCGGCACCCCACGGCTGTTCGTGGTCGTGCGGCGCGAAGTGCTGCAGGTACAGGCTGGCACCCATATCGGCCAGGCGGGCGGCAACGGCGAAGCCAATGCCCCGGCGGCGGCTCACGCCGGTGACGACGGCGGTGCGGCCGGTCAGGGGAGGGGTAGTCATCGGGCCATGCTAGCGGGAGGACTCCGCGGACCTGCGGAAGGACGAGCAGCCGCCCTTGAAATACTCCCGCAGCTGAGCGGGATCTCCGGCCTGTGCAGGGGCAATCACGGAGGCATCAAAGACTTCGGGGTTGACCATGAACTCCTGCGTTGAGGGCAGGGAGGTGTACTTGGCCAGGTACTCCATGCTGTGGTCCTGGCCCGCCGCGTCTCCGCTGTCGAGGGCCTGGAGGTAGGAATCCATCCACGCGCAGAGCCAGTAGCCGGCGACCGTGGTGTCCTGGACTCCGTCCTGGATGCTGATCCCTCCCTGCTGGGTTCCGGACGAGGGGTCGCTGAAATTGCTGAGTTCGATCCGCCATTCCATCCCGGCCGGCAGCGGCTCCGGGAACTCGGCGATGGCTTCCGCCACCGCCTGGTCGAAGCAATCGGGTGCGATGCTCACGTAGCCCCCGGCCGGGTCGATCCGCAGACTTTCGCCGCCCGGGCAGGGCCGCAGGGTCATTGTGGGTTCCGGGGTGGGACGGGCGCTGGCCTCGGCGCGGGCCGCTTCCTCGTTTCGTTCCGCTTCGGTGGTTCCGCAGCCCGCAAGCATGCCGGTGAATAGGACGCCGGCTGCGGCAACGCCCATCGCTGCGGTAAATCGAGTTTTCATGTGTCCCCCCGGTCTACGCAGACAATAGCCGAGCAGGGACCGGGGAGATAGCCGCATTTTTTGGCGAGCAGGCCGGGGCTAAGCCGTCCGGACGCGGGTTCGTCCTACCAAGGCAGGGGCCCGTCCTCATCGCTGAAGGTGCCGCTGGGTCCGTTGGCCGGGATGGTGGCCATCCGGACGGCGGCCCTGGCACCCTGCTCCGGGGTGCGTGTTCCCCGGAAACCGTTCAGATCCGTGGCAACAAAGCCCGGGCAAACGGCATTGACCAGGATGCCCTCCGGCGCCAGCCCTTTCGCATACTGCAGCGTCAGGGAGGTCAGGGCCGTTTTGGACGGGGCGTACCCGGCGGCGATCGGGTCGGCATTGGCCCGATCGGATACTGCGGCGAGGGATCCGGCCACGCTGGAGACGTTGACGATCCGAGGGGCCTCGGAGAGGCGCAGCAGCGGCAGGAAGGCGGCGGTCACGGAGATGACCCCGAAGAAGTTGGTCTCGAAGACGGAGCGGATTTCATTCACGTCCGCCGAGCCCGGCTGCTGGGCAGCAAAGCTGACTCCCGGCGTCGCCACAATCCCGGCGTTGTTGATCAGGGCATCCAGCCGCCCGAAGCGGCGTTTGACCTCGTCCGCAGCGGCCGCCACCGAGGCCGGATCGGTCACATCGAGGACGACGGCGACGGCGTCTCCACCCTCCGCGCGCACGGCCGCGGCAGCCCGCTCACCGGCGTCGGCGTTCCGTGCGGCTACCACCACGGTGTGGCCGAGCGCCGCCAGCTGGCCGGCAATCTGCCGCCCAATACCTTTGTTGGCTCCCGTGACGAGGGAAATCATGCTGTCATTCATGGCACTCCTTGAAAAGCGGTTTCTTCCGGGTTGTGGAAGATACCTCCACTCTGTCTCCTCTATTCGGGACTGGGAATAAGGAAAAGTCCGCATTTCTTGCTCTAGAGTACAAACATGGTTTCCGACCGTTTATCCGAAGTCCTTGATTTCATCCAAGTCCGGGGCGTCATTTCCGGCAGCATTGCCGTGCACGGCCGCTGGGAAACGGAGGCAAGGATAGACGACGACATGAAGTTCTTTGCCGTGGTGCAGGGCAGCATGAAACTGGCGACCGACGGCCTTGAAGAACCACTGCTTTTGGAGGCGGGCGACGTCGTCGTACTTAACGGCCGCACCTGGCTGCGGCTCCACGGCGGCAGCGGAGACGCAGTGCCCGCCCGCGTCGATCCGCCCGCCAGCGGCACCTTTGTCCGGGCGGGGGAGGGCGAGCCCGGAACCGAGGACATCATCATTGGCGGCCGGGTGGCGGTAAATACCGTGGGCAGGGACCTGCTGCTGCAGGCGCTTCCGCCCTTGGCCCACGTCCGGTCCGGCACGGAAGCCGCACCGCACCTGCCCATGCTGATTCGGCGTCTTTTCGACGAAGTTTCCCGGCAGCAGATCGGCTCCGGGTTTGCGGTCCGCCAATATGCGCAGCTCCTGCTGCTGGACGTACTCCGGTCCTTCATCACCGATGCCGAACTCCCGCAGGGATGGCTGAAGCTGATAGCCGATGAACGGCTCCGCCCGGCCCTGGCCCTGATCCATGCCCCGGGGGCTCCGCCGCCGAGCCTGGCGGAACTCGCGAACGCAGCCGCCATGTCCCGCACCGCCTTCGCGGAGCGGTTTCGGGACGTTGCCGGCACTCCGCCCCGCGCGTACCTGAACAACTGGCGCATGCTCGTGGCGCAGCGGGAACTGAGGTCCGGGGATACCCGGATCCGTTCATTGGCGTTGGACCTGGGTTTCTCGTCCGAGAGCGCCTTCAGTACAGCGTTCAAGCGCAGCGTGGGCGAATCGCCGTTGCATTACCGGTCCCGGGTGCGGGCCCTGGAGCCGGTGGATTAGCTCGCGCTGGCCGGACGACGACGGCGGGTGTGGGCGTAGATTCGAGCCTGATCGCCGGACAGGGCGAGGATCAGCAGGACGTCAAAGGCGTAGCCGAACAAGTTGGTCCGCAGCGCGGCCTCGGGTCCGGCGGACACGGCGGCCACCTGCACGGCAATGGCGACCGAGCTCAGGGACATCGCGGTGATCCGGGCCCGGTTACTGCCGCGCAGAATGAGTACTGCCAGCACAACCTCCACCCCGGCGAAAACGGTGAGCGAGACGCTGGTGGGAGCATAGGCACGGCCCAGTTCGGCAACGCCGCGGCTCTGGGTGCCCAGCAGGTTGATCACCGGGGAGACATCGGCCAAGTGGACCAGGAAGGGCGCCGCCACCGCCAGGGAGGCGAATCCGCGCAGGAACACCAGAACGGCACCGAAAATAACCGCAGCCGGCGGCCGGTCCGGGGCGGCAGCTGTGTCGACGGGCACGGCCGGGCCGGTCTCCGGGAGCCTGCTCAGGTCCGCCACCGGCAGGTCCCCGTCGGTGACAATTGAGTCCCCGCCGCCGTTGCGGGAGTGGTATCCGGTGGAGAAGTTCTTGATGACCTCCACGGACACCGCGGGGGAGGCTTCCCGGAGGGAGTTGATCAGGTAGTCCCGTTCGGCGTCGATGTTCTCGCCGACCCGGTGCGTGACCTGCAGGGTAAACAGGGATAGACCAACGGCACGGTCAAAGGACGCGGCACCCAGCCAGTCCGCGGCAATGCCGCCGGGGAGCATCCAGCCCTCGGGGCAGCGCCAGAAACGGACATGGTGGCGCTGCCGCGGGTTGCCGTGCATTTCCTGCTCGTAGGCAAAATCCTGCTGCCGGTCGAACAGGAGCAGGGGGCTCACCGGGGCGTGGATGTAGCTGCGGTGCAGCAGGGTGGAGGAGACAATGCGCCAGCTGCTGGCCAGGGTCACCGGGTCCGCAAGGTGCCAGCCGGCCTTTTCCAAGGCGCCCCGCAGCTGCGCCTCGCTGCCAAGGAAGGCCAGGTTGACGGCGTCGCCGAACAGGCCGGCATTGGTGCGGGTGCGGCCCATGAAGTAGTTGGGAATGAAAATCTGCGTCAGGACGCGGTCCAGGCGCGGCAGCACCAAGTACGCCAGCGCGGCCCAGAACACCACCAGGAACCAGATATGCCGCTGCTGCAGGCTTTCCTCCAGCAGCAGCACGGCGAACCAGGCTGCACCGATGCCGCTGAACGTGAAGAAAGCCCAATCGACGGCGGTTGCGCCGGGTCCGCCGTCGGACTCCGCTGCGGTGCCCGGCCGGATCATCCGGAAGTCATAGCCCCGGCACTTCGCCGTTTGCCCGGGCCTCAATCCAGTCCACGGCGGCATCCGGCAGGTAATAGGCCCCGCTGCCGTCGGAAGCCATGCCGCGGCTGCGGGAGATCTCCTCCACCACCCACGGCTCTACGGCGTCACCGTTATTGGCGGTCAGCCACTCGCGGGACTCGGAGGTGAGCATCGGCCACCAGAGGGCAATGTCCAGGTCATCGCGCTCAAACTGTTCATCAGTCATGGCTAAAACTCTGGCACTAACGGACCGGTTGGTCGACGGTCTGCGCTTCCCGGTTACCAACCGGCCGGAAATTCCCGGGTTCACCCGCCGCGAAGCCAGGTTGCCCCGGAAAACCGGACGTGCGACCGTGGAAGGGAGGCCGCGACACGGTCTCCCGGACGAGGGGTGCCGTACCCGGTGTGCGACAAGACGGCCCAAGGGAGACTCTCATGTCATGGATTGTTCTGGTGCTGTCCGGCGTCCTGGAAGCGGTGTGGGCCACCGCCCTGGACAAATCGCAGGGGTTCAGCCGGTTCTGGCCATCGGCCATTTTCGTTACGGCGCTGCTGGCCAGCATGGCCGGGCTCGCTTACGCCATGCGGGAACTGCCGCTGGGCACCTCGTATGCCGTCTGGGTGGGCATCGGCGCCACGCTGACCGTCATCTACGCCATGGCCACCGGCGCGGAATCCGTGTCCCTGCTGAAGATCGTGTTCCTGGCGATGATTGTGGGCGGCGTGATCGGCCTGAAGTCGCTCCACTAGACGGCGCCCCGGGCCCGCTAGATTAGACGGCATGACTGCTGCGGGGGCCGTGCTCGAGATTTCCAACCTACTGGTGGGCTACGCCGGTGCACCCGTCTGCGGCGCCATCACCGCGCACGCGGACGCGGGGGAGATCCTCGGCGTCGTGGGCTTCAACGGTGCCGGCAAATCCACCGCCGCCCGCACCATCGCCGGGAAACAGCTGATGCTCGACGGCGAGGTGCGCGTACACGGGCTGCCCGCCAACGAGGACGCCATCCCGTTCCGCCGGCAGGTGGCCGCACTCTTCGACGAGGACGCCTTCTTCCCCTCCCTGTCGCTGCGGGAACATCTGCAGCTGGTCGCCCGCGGGCACGGGGTCGCGGACCCGGACGCCGCCGTCGACGCGGAACTGGACTTCTTCGGCCTGCAGGAACGCGCAGACGCCGTCCCGGAGTCCGTCTCGTCCGGCCAGCGACGGCGGCTGCTGCTTGCCTCGGCCCTGATCCGCCCGTCCTCGCTGCTGATCCTCGACGAACCGGAACAGCGCCTGGACCCGGTGATGCGTGAACGGGTGGGGAAGCGGATCCGCCAATACGCCGACGACGGCGGCACGGTTCTGCTTGTGACCCACGATCCGGCGTTGCTCCTGGCGACCGCGGAACGCTGCCTGCTGATCGATGACCAGGTGCAGGAGATCGAACCGGCCCGGGCCGCGGCCGAGATCGCGGGCCGGTAACCCGTGACCCGCATCGAAGCCGCCCCGAGGGCGACGGAGTTCAACCCGGCCCGCTACACTCGTGCAGCCTCGCGGGAACACCGCCGGGGCAGTGTCCGCGTCCGGGATGTGCTGCTGGACGCCTATGCCACCTTGCTGGGAGTCGGAACCATTGGCGCTCTGGCCGGGGGACTGGTGCTGGCGATGCGGAACGAGGTCGCGAAGGCCCTGGGTTCCGGAACCGGCAGCCGCCGCACCGTTATCACCGCGGACTGGACCGCCCTGCACGACGGCGCCGCGGCGACCGTCCTGCTGTTCGCGGCCCTGGCTGCGGTGTTGGCCGGTGCCCGGAAGCTCGGGCCGGTGGCCGTGGCCTCGGCCGAGGGGTACTGGTGGCTGAGCCTGCCCGTGGACCGTCGCCCCTTCCTGGCCGGACCGCTGCTCCGCCGAGCAGGCCTGGTCTGGGCCGGAGGTGCGGTGCTATATCTGCCGGTCGGCTTCATCAGCGACCTGCAGGCACCATTGCAAGGCCAGTTCCTCGGTGCCGCCGTCTTCGGGCTGGCGGCGGTCTGTGCACTGTTGCTGGCGGCCCTGCGGCAGTCGGCGGGGACCGGTTTCCCGGGCGGAACAGCGGGTACGGCCGGCGGGCTGGTGCTGCTGGTCCTGCTGAGTTTCGTTCCCCGGCTGGCCGCCGCCGGGGAGCTGTGGCCGGCCGCCGCAGCGTTGGCCGCCGTCGTTGGACTGTGGGCGCTGGTGTTCGCACGGATAGGTGCGATCCCGGGCCGTGAGCTGATCCGGGGCGGCGGGGTGTCCGGGCACGCCGGTGCTGCGCTGTATCTGATGGACACCAACGAGCTTGGCCGGGCGTTCGCCGGCACGCCGAAGGTCCGGACGACCTCCCGCGCGCGGCGCTGGTACGCCAGGGGAGCGCGCACCCCGTTCGGCGCACTGCTGCGGGCGGATGCCACCGCATTCCTGCGCACCCCCGGGACCTGGGGCCGTCCCGTACTGCTGCTCCTGCTCTGCATCACGGTTCTGCTGTCCGCCGGACAGCAGCCCGCGCCGCTGCAGCTGGTCATCATCCTGCTCACCATCTGCGCGGTGGTTCCGGCGCTGGGCACCCTGGCCCGGCAAACCGCGATCACACCGGGGCTGGACGCCCTGCTGCCGCTGTCCCCGGCACTGGTGCGGCTGAGCCGGACGGCCCTGCCCGCGGCCGCACTGATGATGTGGTCCGCAGGGTTCTGCGCCGTCCTGGTGCTGCTGGGTGCGGGCAGCCCGGCGCTGATCGGGCTTGGCGCGCTCGCCGGGGTCGGGTTCGGTGCTGCGGCGGTCCGGGGTGCGTACCGGCCGCTGCCGGACTGGACCGCTCCGCCGACCGAAACCGTGTTCGGTCCGGTGCCCACAGCGCAGACCGGATCCCTGGCCCAGGGGCTGGATGCGATCCTGCTGGCCGCGGTGCCGTTGCTGCTGGGCCTGTTCCTCGGCTACGTTCCCGTAGTGCTGCTGCTGGCCCAGGCGGTCTTTTCCGCGGTCTGCGTCCTGCTGGTGATGTATTCGCGGAAATAGGACGGGCGGCAGACTCGATGGCGCACTGGGCCTTACGTGAGCAGTGCTTCGCGGTGCATGCGCGCCAGCGCCCTTGTGCAGGGAAAGACCCGGGGGTTGAGTTGCGGGATGGGATCCCTTACATACTCCATGAACTGCTCACTGGACGGGTACGGCGCCGACGCTGACGGCAACTTCGCCTGGTTGGAGCCGACCGAAGATTTTCTTGCCTCACACTCCGAGGACCTGGAAGACGCGACCGCCGTGCTCTACGGGCGGCGCATGTACGAAACCATGGCCGTGTGGGAAACCGATCCAACCTTGGCCGCGGGGCCGCCGGGGGCAGCCCGGTTCGCGGCGGCCTGGACGGCGGTGCCCAAGGTCGTGTTTTCCTCCACACTGCAGGATGTTTTCACCGGCCGGACGACTTTGGAACGCACCCTGACTCCGGAAGCCGTGGAACGGGCCAAAGCCGCGGGAAACGTTATGATCGGCGGCCCGGAACTGGCCAAGAGCGCTATGCGAATGGGGCTGGTGGACATTGTGTCGCTGGTGATCTGTCCGGTAATTGCCGGCGGCGGTGCGCGGGCCCTGCCCGACGGGTTGCCGCTGGACCTTCGCCTGCTGCGGGAACAACGCCTCGACAACGGGGGAGTCCGGGTGACCTACGCCGTGGGCTGAGGCGTGCTTTCTGCGCGGCGGCCGGATCGGAACCAACCGCCGCGCACCCTGCTCCCGCCTAGAAGAGGCGTTCGGCCACGTTCACCCGGGTGGCCGACGCCAGCGCGGACTCGACCTTCGCCTTGGGTGTTGTGCCCGGAACCGAACTCATCAGCTGGTCATCGGGTGTGCCGGCATCCGCGAGGTAAAGACGGGTGTAGCCCGCGGAGTCCGGCTCAAACCTCCAGCTCTCGGCGACTGTGCCGGCGTCGACGACGTCGAAGCCCAGTCCGTCGATGAGTGCGGCCGCCTCGGCCTTGGCTGAGTCGTCGTCGGAGGCGATGGGCAGCGCGGAGCGGTCAGCGGACCCGGCGGGGCGGGCCAGAAGCGGAATGTGATGGGCCAGGATGTTATTGAAGGCCTTGACGTACTGCGCCCCGGGAAGCCGGCTCTGCACCAGTTCACTGGTGGTCACCGTGCTGTCATCAAGCTCGGCGATCCGTCCGTCCCGGGACGGGTAGTAATTGCTGGTGTCCAGGACGATTTTGCCGGCCAGCAATCCATCCGGAAGAGCGGAAACCGCATTCAACGGAATGGAAAGCACGACGGCGTCGCCGAGTTTTGCGGCGTCTTCCACCGTTCCGGCCTGGGCCAGCGGCCCGAGGTCGGCCACCAGTTCCGTGAGCGTTTCAGGTCCCCTCGAGTTGGCAATCACGACGTTCATGCCCGCCGCAACCGCGAGACGCGCGACTGCCGATCCGATGTTTCCGCTTCCAATGATGCCCAATGTCGGCATGGCGTATCCCTTCGATGATGTTTCGTTGGACTGGCGCGGGTGTACTCCGGCAGTCCCTAAAGGAGGCAACTGCCCGTGCTGCGGAGGAATTCCTTCGGGGCGTCGACGGCGGCGCCCCCGACGGCGGCTTTCGGGCGGAAAGTGCTAGGCGAACCGTGCCCCGGCGGACATCGCGAGGTTCCGGGCTCCGGTGAAGTGCTCGGCCGTGGCGACACGGTTCAGCAGCCGTGCCGCCCGGACCATGAGGTTTCCCCGCCGACGCCGGCCGGCGTCGTAGCGCTGCAGGCCGGCGGTGACGTCGGGAGCCGCACTGAGTGCGTCGATCAGGGCCACCGCGTCCAGAAGAGCGTCACAGGCACCGCGGCCAAGGTTCGGCGCCATGCCGTGCGCAGCGTCGCCCAGCAGTGCCAAGTTGCCGGAAACGTAGGACGGGAGCGGCGGAACGTCGAACAGTTCCCGGTAATCCATCGGGCTTCCGTCCAGTTTCCCCAGGACCCGGGCGACGTCCGGATGCCACCCGCGGTAGAGGCTGCGCAGCAGTTCTACCCCCTGGGCGCCGATAGCCTCCGGGGAACCCAGCGGAGGAAGGTCTGTGGAACGGAGGCAGGCAAACCAGTTGGTGCTACCGGCATCCAGCGGGGTAATGCCGAACAGGCGGCCGCGCCCCCACGTCTCGCTGACCCCGCCGGCCGGGCCGGGTACAACGCCGCGAAAGGCCACTGTTCCCAGCGCCCGGGGCGGTATTCCGTTGCAGGCGGTGCGCAGGCGGCTGAAGATTCCGTCGGCGGCCACAACAACATCCGCAGAGGGCAGGGTTGAGGGCCCTGCAGCCGGTGAATTCCATTGGATAAGCCCGGCAGGCAAGTCCCCGGCCAACGCCTCCAGCAGGACGGTGCGCGGCACCAGGCGGGCGGTCCGGCTGCGGCCCATGGCGGCGATCTGGCTGCCGTCCGGTTTCAGGATCCGTGCGCCCTGCTCTACCACCGAGCCGGCGCGGACTGCGTCACCGGCGCCCAATGCGTCGAGGGCCCGCATCGCCTCGGGCCACATGGCCAGCGCCGTTCCGCTGCCGGGAAGGTTTGCGCCGCGTTCGAGCACCTGGACCGACCATCCTGCGCGGAGCAGCCCCCGCGCAACGGCGGTTCCTGCGATACCCGCTCCGACGATCAGTGCTGAACCGCGCATGCGTGTCTCCTCATCATCAATGGTCCGGTTCCGTCGGGCTCGGGGCGGCCCCCGTCTGAGGGTGATTCCGTTCCTGCGGGAATCTACGCCGCCTGCTGCCTGCTGTCGACGTCGGCCGCCAGGTCCGCGGCGGTCTCCCGAGGCCGTCGGAAACCGACGACCGTCAGGTAGATCCCCAGCGACGCCTCCCAGATGATCTCCGGGAGCGTGGCCAGCGCGGAGGGAACCGAAGACTGTTCGTAGGCGCCGAAAAGCACGGCAATACCGGACAGCGACATCAGCGGACCGCCGACCAGGCCGAACAGTGCCATCGGCCGCGGCACCAGATGCGATCGGTACATCAGGAACCCGAGCAGCAGGCCGTTGCCGATACCCACCACGAACCCCGGGCCGAGCAGGAACGTCCAGTCATGCACCGTTACCAGTGCCCGCGCCACGGGCAGGTATTGCCCGGCGTCGGCACCCCCAGTCTGCCGCAGCGTCACCACGGTGAGCACGCTGAGAATCCCGAAGGCAATAAGCGCGCACTCCATGATCCGGGCCGCAACATAGCCGACAGCGGCAGTCTCGCTGTAGCGCCGCAGCACGGGAAACAGCACGACGGCGGTCCCGATGTTGGTCACGATCAGCGCCAGTTCGCAGACAGCGCCGAGCAGGATCCGGGTGTCGGCGCCGGGTCCGGCGAGGTAGTTGGGGTCGGTGAGCAGCGGTGCGTACAGTGCGGCCCCGGCGATGGCGGAGGCGAAGGTGAGGAGGAAGAGGATCCCGGCGGTCCGGGCCGTGCGGTTAGAGGTCTGCATGACGCTCCTGTAGGCCAAAGGTGTACGACGTACACCGGATGCGATGAACTTAGGTGTATGTCGTACACTCTGTCAAGCATCGATTTCCGGGAAGGCGGCCCTGTGGGACAGGTATCCAAGGCACGGCAGCAGGAACCGTCCGCGCGGCGTCCGCGCCTGAACCGGGACGCCGTGCTGCGCGCCGGCGTCGAACTGGCTGACCAGGTGGGCACCGACGGCTTCACCATGCGCACGCTGGCAGACGAACTCGGCGTGGTTCCCATGGCGCTGTACAAGCACGTGGCCAACAAACAGGAACTGCTTGAGGGCATGGTGGACCTGGTCTGGGCCGAGGTCACGGAACCGGATAGTGCGCGCGGCTGGAAACAGGCCGTGCGTGATCGCGCCGCCTCCCTCTGGGCCGCATTGGTCACGCACCGCTGGGCGGTGGGGCGGATGGAAGCGGCCGGCCGGCCGGGGCCGGAGAGCCTGCGCCAGCACAACGCGATGCTGGGCTGCCTGCGGCAGAGCGGATTCACGTTCCGCGCCGCAGTCCACGTCATGAGCCTGCTGGATGCCTACGTGTACGGCTTCGCCCTGCAGCAGAAGACGCTGTCCTTCGAAACCCCGGAGGAGTCGGCCGAGGCCGCCGCCGACACCCTCAACGGGGAATCGGCGGAGGTTGCGGCCCGGTATCCGTACCTGCTCGAAGTGGTGGGCGAGCTGGCGAAGCAAGGCTACGACTACGACGACGAGTTCAACGTCGGGCTCGACGTGCTGTTGGACGGCATCGAAACCCTGCGGGGCTCCTGGCGCGACGGCTAGGTTCGTCGGAGCGAGATCATCATTTCTTTGACGGCTTGATACTCAGCAGTGCGCTGATACGCCTCGAAAAAGCTGCTGTTCCCGGTAGCTTTGAGGCTCGGATCGATATCAGGAAGGTCCTCTGAAGGGCTAATCCACCGAGAGAAGGATGCGCCGGTTGTTGAGTCGATATTGAAGCCGGGCAGGGAGGACGAGATCGGAAAGTCTGACTTGAAAGTATTGATGCTCATTTCAGCACCCACTTCGCCACGGACCGGGTTGAACCTTGTTTCATAGTGATAAGCGATTGCCGTCCCTTCATGGGTTGGGGCAATCTGCTCACCCGGGATTTTCTGATATTCGAGCGGAACAGGTGCGACAGGCCCGGCGACCACCGAGTCATTGACTGCTGGAAAACCTGCGACAAAAGCAGCCATCTGCCTTCCTTGCGCATCCTGCACGATGAGGGACGTGGACACTTCGTTCGGGCCCGAGGCGGGATTGGAGACCACTGACCATTCGGAGGGGTAATCGAACTCGAACATGCCGTCGGGGGTAACGTACGTCGAAACCCGGGGTGTGGAGACCGCCGGTTGGGGTAGGTCCTGTTCCTTCGAGGGGGACTCAGCCGGAGCGGTTTGTGTTTCGGTCGGCCCCGGTCCCGCAGTCTCGGCATCCGGGACTGACGGAGCGCAAGCCCCCAGAAACAGTACGGCCAGCACAGCGATTGCCGGTTGAAGAATACGGTGGCTTTGAGGCATGGATTTCAATATCCCCTGATTTTATCGCTGATCGCAACATGAAACTCCGACAATCAGTAATTTGTAGGAGATCCCGCGCTTTCGACGTGAGAGCAGGCGTGCTCCGTCGGATAATATGTCCGGGTCGACCTAATTGTTCCGGTATTTGCCAGGTGTGCGGCAACTTCGGAATCGACCGTAGTTGCAATCTCCGCTGCGGCGAAGACATGACGCTTTGACATCGTCGACTACTGAAGCACAACCCTGATAACAGAAAAGGCATACACCTTAATGAGCACTACCGAAACAAGCTATAAACCCGTTATCGGCACCGGGAAGTCCTTTGTCGTGACATGGCTGCTCGCGCTCTTCCTAGGCGGGCTGGGTATCGACCGGTTCTACCTGGGCAAGATCGGGACCGGTGTCCTGAAGCTCCTGACGGGCGGCGGTTTCGGCATCTGGACGCTGGTTGACCTGATCATCACCCTGACCGGGAACCAGAAGGACAAGCAGGGCCGCCCGCTGGACGGATATCAACAGAGCAAGAAGACGGCGTGGATCGTCACCATCATCGTGTGGGTCCTGAACGTCATTGTTTCGGTGATCATGATTGTCACCATGACGGCGACAATTAGCGCGGCTGTTCAGGAAAGCCAGAAGGCATCGGAGACGAACAGCACTACGCTGTCCAGCCCGGCCCCGGTCTCCTCCGCACCGACCGAGGAGGCACCAGCTGCTCCTGCCGTTCCAAAGAACAATGACAATATGCAGGCGCTGAACAGTGCCACGTTCTACAGCGACTCCCTGCACATGAGCAAGGCCGCCATCCAGGACCAGCTGGGCGGGGAATACGGCCAGTACACCCCGGAGGCCGCGCAGTACGCCGTCGATAACCTCAAGGCCGATTACAAGACCAACGCGCTGGAAGCCGCGAAGTCTTTGCAGAAGGAAAACCCGATGCCCCTGGATGAGCTGCGGGATTACCTCGCCAGCACCGATATGTACGGCGCAATGTTCACCCCTGAGGAAGCCGACTACGCCATTCAGAACCTGAAGTAGTCCCCTTCCGCAAAACTCCGATGCCGGCCGGCGGACTGACGACCCGAGGACGACGACGGCGGGGCGAATGCCGCGGCATTCGCCCCGCCGATCCGGGAGCTGTTGCCACCCCGCTGCACCGGTGCAACGGTAGGACGGGTAGGCCAACCGACAAGGGGCACCATGGACCTCGAGGAACTGCTCGCGGCGCTCAACGCAGGCGAAACCGTTACCGCCGGATCACCGCTGCATGAAGCCATGCACCACGCCAGCCAGGCCGCCCTGCAGGTTACCGGCGAGCTCAACGGCGGCTACCATGAACCGGCCCGGGTGCGGGAGCTGCTCTCCCGGCTGACCGGGAAACCGGTGGACGACACCGTTGCCCTGTTCCCGCCGTTCTCCTCCGACTTCGGGAAGAACATCAGCCTGGGGAAACGGGTGTTCATCAACGCCGGCTGCCGGTTCCAGGACCAGGGCGGGATCCGCATCGGCGATGACTGCCTGATCGGCCACAACGTTGTCCTGGCCACCCTCAACCATGATCTGGCACCGAAACGCCGGGCGGACATGCATCCGGCGCCGGTCACGCTCGGCCGGAACGTCTGGCTCGGCTCCAACGTCACGGTCCTGCCGGGGGTGACGATCGGCGACGATTCCGTGGTGGCCGCCGGCGCCGTCGTCACCAAGGACGTTCCGGCGCGGGCCCTGGCCGTCGGGTCACCGGCACGGGTTCTCCGGCACCTCGCGGATTAGACCGGCGGGCGGCAGGCGTGTGGCGGGCGCAGCCCTTTAGTTGCCGTGAACGCCGGTGTTAGCTTGAGGCACGGATTGAATCGATGTGCGGGAACACCCGTACGGGATGGAGATCGCCATGACTGAACACCTCCACAAATACGCCGACCTGTACCGGAAACAAGGACCCTGGTGCGCGGCCTATGTCGATGCCGGGGCCGGAACGGTGGAAGGCCGGGAAGCGGCCGAAGTCCGCCCGGGCGCTGTCCGGAGGGCGCTGGCGGAAAAGGGGGCTCCGCCGGCGGACCTTGAGGCCATGGAAGCCGCGGTGGCTCCTGCCTACGGCGTGCCCGCCCCGGTGTCGCGCTTCGTCCTAGTCCGGCAGGGGACGGAGGAACTGAACGAACTCCTGCCCGGCCCGCTTGTCGGCCCGAAGCACGTTTCCGTGGGGCCCGTTCCGGACCTGCTGCCGCTGCTCAAGCACCGTCCGGAAGAATTCCCGTACATCGTTGCGGAAGTGTCGCGGGAAGGCGCCGAGATCCGGCTGGCACACGTGGGCCGCCCCGGTCCCGCCAGCATCCAGGATGTCGCAGGCTCCACCGAGGACATCCGCAAACTCTCCGCCGGCGACGGCTGGGCGCAGGACAAGCAGCAGCGCAGGACCGAAGGCATCTGGCGCCGGAACGCGGACGAGGTCGCCGGCCAGATCGACAGCATCGTGGACAGCAGCGGTGCCCGGCTGATCGTGCTCGCCGGTGATGTCCGTGCCCGCGGACTGGTGCAGGACCAGCTCGCCGAAGCGCACCGGAACCTGGTCCGCATGCTCGATTCGCATACCCGTACCGGCGGTGCCCATCATGAGGGTTTCGAGGACCGCGTCCAGGAACTGATTGCCCTGCAGTGGGCGGACGAGCAGGAACAGATCATGGACCGCCTCGCCCTGCAGCAAGGGCAGGCCAACCCCGAGTCGACCACCGGCATCGGTGCTGTTGTCCAGGCCCTTCAACAGGCGCAGGTGGACATGCTGATCCTGAATGACACTGCGCTCGCCGACCACCGGTTGTTGGCCCTCGCCGTCGAGCCGTGGGTGGCCACTGCGGAGGAGCAGGCGCTGGGCTCAGACGTGCTGGGCAAGGTTTCCGCTCCAGTGGCCCTGCTGCGCGCGGCGGCCCTGACCGATGCTCGCCTCCTTCTGGTGCCCGACGGCGTCCTGCCCGCCGGAGCCGGCGTCGCCGCGCTGCTGCGCTGGCCCACCGGCCCCGAAGCTCCCGGCAGGAACGCGACCTAGGGGCAGCCGCGGATTAGCGCTCGCGGACGGCCTGGACGACGACGTCGCGCAAGGTGACCTGGCTGCCGTCCGGCGCGGTCATGGAGCGCGGATGTTCCTCGGCGACGGTGATGCTCCATGTCGCCGGATCCAGCAGCGCCCGGATGGCTTCGGCAGTCACGACCGTGTCGGCCGGCGGGTGGTGCCCGTGCGCTGTGGTGGCCTCGTCGTCATGCGCGTGCCCGACAATCAGGAGGGTGCCGCCCGGTGCCACCCACTCCGCGACCCGGGTATAGAACTCGAGCTGCGGCATCGCCGGGTGGGCGTAGTTGGTGGTGACCAGGTCAAAGCGGCGTCCCGGTTCCCAGGAGACCAGGTCCGCCTCGATCCAGTCCACGCTGCCGGACAGGGTCTGCGCTTCGGCACGCCGGGACGCTGCGGCGAGGGCAGATGCCGATACGTCCGCACCCACTACCGTCCAGCCGTGGACGGCCAGTTCCAGGGCTTCCGCGCCCGTTCCGCAGCCGGCGTCCAGCGCCGTGCCTGCCGGGAGCTCCGCCGCGAGGCGCGCCACGTAGGGGTTCGCGGGCGGCTGGTGGCCGGCGGCCGGGGCGGTGTCCGGGGCCTCGTGCCAGTGCTGCTCCCAGTAGTCCTTGTCGAAGCTGTGTGTCATTGTTCCAGCGTAGTCCGGGCCGCGCCGGAGCTAGCTCGAGGTGTCCTCCTGAAGCAAGGCGGTGGCATCGCTGCGCGTGGTGACGACGCCGAAGCCGGTGTGGTGCAGTGGGCGTCGCTGGTTCGCAAAACCCATAGTCGCTCAGCATGCGAAGGAAAAGCCCCCCTGACACAAATATGAAATTTCCTAGAGGCCGTATGGACATTCATATTTTGGCAACACAGTGTTGGCGACACCCTGTTGGGAATGCAGTGTTGGGAACCCACCTACAGAAGCCAAGACGATCATTTTGGGGATGATATGAGCCACATAGTGCAATCAAACACTGTTCATCGAGAGGCAACTACCCGTCCGGTGCAGCACCACGCCAGCACAACCACCCTGTGGTCCGTCCTGAGCATAGAGCCCGAGCGGAGGGATGCGGGTGATGAGATAGTCCGCCGTATTGTGGGCCCGCTGTCTTCCCAACTGCGGGTCGGGGAGGGGAGCCGGTTCCGGTTTTCACGCAACCTGGAATCCGCCCATCCGGCCGTACTCCTGCATTTGCTTGCCACCGATGACGTCGCTAAGCGCCTATGGAAGTTTGCGCACGCGCTGGCGGAGGAAAGCGCTGCCACACTGGGCCCCGTGAAGATCTCACAGGCGCCGGACATCATTTATCCACCACGGCCGGGCGAACCGGTACCTGAGGTGGTGGAAGCGGGGCTTGCCCGGTTCGGTGGACCAAAGGGCTTGGAACTGGCTTCCGGGATTTCCGAGGTGTCTTCGGACCTGGCTTTGTGGGCAGTCAACCGCTTTCCCCGCCTCAACATGCGCTCGATGCTGGCTGCCCTGCTTCTCTTCGACACCGGCCACGCCATGATGCGCGGCCCCCGGTCAGCTGTTTGGCCCGATCGCAGAACCACTAGCTGGGACTTTTACTGGAACGCTCATCTGCACGCCTGCACAGGATCTTTTGGCTCGCAGTCGGAGTATGCGCGCAGGGCAGCGATGGCGCAGATGGCACCGCGGGTTATGCCCGCGCACAGGGTGATGGCCGCCCTTGCCGCGGAGTCGGCAGTGGATGTCTGGCGGAAGCGCTGGGCAAGGACCGTCGATGAATATTTGTACCGGGCAGACAAGCAACGCATCAGTCGCAGTGCGCAGCAGCTGGCTACCGGGGCCAGCCAGCTGGCACTGAAACAGCTGGGCTTCCCGCTCCGGGAACAGGGGGCACTCGGGATCTACGCGCGTGCTTGGAGTAAGGATATTGAAGCGAAGTATTCCGGTGAGGAGAGCTCGTCGCAGCCGTCGAAGCCGGGTAGGAAATGACGGTGTAGGCGGCACACGCCAGGGGCCACCGCTTATGCTCGGGACCACAATTTCCTAGAACTGGATCCCCCGGGAGAGGGCGCCGTCCGTCAGGACGTTCGCTCCGGTCATCCGGGAGGCGCGCGGGCTGGAGACGAACACAACGACGTCGGCCACCTCCTGCGCGCTGCCCATCCGCCCGGTGGGATTCAGCGCCATGGACGAGGCGAACATCTCCGGACTGTTCCGTTCCATGCTCTGCCAGACGCCGCCGTCGTGATAGGTGTTGCCCGGCGACACCGTGTTCGCGCGGATCCCGGTCCCGGCCAACTGGAAGGCCAGCCCTGCCATATAGGCGATCAGCGCGGACTTGACCGTTCCGTACGGGCCGGACGCGAAATCCACCTCCCGGCCGGAGACGCTGGAAATGGCCACCAGCGACGGCGACTCGCTGCGCCCAACATGCGGGACCGCCGCCTGCATCAGGCGTACGGTGCCCATCAGGTCTACCCGCAGGCACGCTTCCCACGATTCGGCGCTGTCGTCGATGGCCAGGGCGCTGACGTTGCTGACCACCGCGTCCAAACCGCCGAAGCGTCCGGCGACGGCATCCACCCAGGCGGCCACGGCATCGCCGTCGCCCACGTCCAGGACGGCGCCTTCCACCTTCACCCCGCTGCCGGCCAACGCCGTTTCGGTGGCGGTGATTTCCGCCGCGTCCCGGGCGCAGAAGGCCACGTTGGCCCCTTCCGCGGCGAACGCTTCCACGATGGCCCGCCCGATTCCGCGGGTTCCACCGGTGACCAGTGCCGTCTTGCCGTTCAACTGCAGATCCATGGTTCCTCCGGAGCGGGTTGTCGGGTCTTAGAGAAGTTCTTCGCTGCGCCGGCGCAGGTCGGCGTGCAGCCCGTCGTAGGCTGCGGCGGACGGGAACAGGGCCTTGCGTGCCTTGACCACCACGGAGTAATTGGCGTCCACGGCGTTGGCGATCGGGGCCTGCGCTGTCTGGGTGAGCAGCTGGTAGGCGTCCATCTGGTGCAGGCCGAAGAGCTCACCGAACCAGCGCACCATCTCCACCTGGCCGATGCGCCAGGAATCCTCCATGGGCCGGGACGAACCGACGGCCATCCACTCGGCATCGGTCTCCAGCCTCGGCCAGGCCGGGGCGCCGCCCTTGATCAGTTCCACCAGGATCGTGGAATGCATGGACCCTTCCACGGCGGTGCCGCAGGCTTCACCTTCGCCCTGGCGGTAGTGCCCGTCGCCGATGGAGAACAGTGCGCCCGGCTGGTTCACCCCGAGGTACACGGTGGTTCCAGCCTTCACCTCCGGGGCGTCCATGTTTCCGCCGAAGCGTTCCGGGACCAGGGAGGAGCGGACCTCCCCGCCGGGAGGAGCCACCCCCACCGTTCCCAGCATGGGTTCCAGCGGCAGGGCGACCTCAAAGTTCCCGAACCGGGCGGAGAAACCGACGGTGGACCGGGCCGAGTCCACGTGGTAGATCCAGGTGGTGTCCGGCAACGGATCCTGCAGGAAAGCGGTCCGGTCGGTGCTGGTGAGCCCGCCGAAGAACGGGATGGTGGCGGAAGCGCCGTAGCTTCGCGCCGGGGTCAGCTCCACGATGTGCAGGGCGAGCGTATCGCCGGGTTCGGCACCCTCGACGTAGAACGGCCCGGTCTGCGGGTTGACGAAGTTGAGGTCGACCTTCTCACTGGACAGGTCCTCGACCGTGGTCAGCGCGTTGTTGAACGCGTCCTCGGACCAGAGCTTCAACGCGGTTCCCGGCCGGACCGTCATCACGGGCTCAGCCCCGCCGAAGGTGTACACCAGCTGGTCCGGACGCGGGCGGTACTCAAGGATTTCCATGGGGCCGGATGCTATCGAAGGATTCCGGTTCTGGATACACGCGGCGTCGGGGTTGCTCCAGGCGGCGGCGCCGGCCCGGTTTTCATCGAAACCGGGCCGGTAGCCGGAGCGCCGGGCGTCTTGCTCTCCGAGGACGTCGTCTCTTACGCCCTTGAGGGCAAACGATCCTTGAGACGGCGGTACCGGCGGCGGATGAGGCTAACGAGGCTTGCGTCGCTGACTGCGGCTTCCAGAAGTCGCGCCCGTTCCTCTGCCCTCTCTGCTTGGGCCTTCAGCTCGTGCAGAAGGCTCTCGGAATAGTTGAGCCGCTGGTGCAGGTGGTGGAAGTGTTCCTCGATCGATCCCTCCAGATGCAGCAACGGGGCGATGCCCTGGCTGCCCGCATATTCCCGGAGGTAACGGTCGCGGACCACCCGGTCGTAGAGCCTATGCGCTTCGTTGCCCGCGAGGACACTGTTCGCGGTCTCGTCTGTGGCCTCCAAACGTTGCCGCCAGAAGGCGAGCGGCTCGCCGTCGATGAACCCGACGGGGTGCACCTGCATGACCCGAAGCAGGAATTCCCAATCCCCGACGGCGGTCAGGTTCTCATCGAAGCCGCCAACCTCCTCGTGGAGTGAGCGCCGGTACAGCAGGGAAATGGGAACGCAGCGGTTGTAGCGCAGGATTTCGCCCAGCAAAAGCGCCGGCACTGCGGGGCCGAACGGTGCACGTCCGGTTTCCGTGATGGTTTCCCCGTCCAGGCGCTCGTAGACGATTTCAGTCCGCACCCCCACCGCGGCGTCGGTGCTGCTGTCCAGGTATTCGACGGTCCGGGCGAGGAAATCCGCGTGCCAGGTGTCATCGTCGTCGTGGATTACCAGATACTGCGACGACGACGCCGCGATCCCGGCGTTCGAAGCGGCTTCCATTCCACGGCTGGTGGCGTGGTGGATGACGGTCACCCGGTCCTCGAGTTTGTCCTTGAAGCCATTCACGAGTTCATCGACCACGGCCGCCCGGCCGCCGTCATTGACGATGACGAGATGCCAATTCTGGAATTTCTGGTCGAGCACATCTCCGATTGCACGCTTCAGCAGAACCGGGCGGTTCTTTGTGCGCATGATGATTGCGACGTCGGCGGTACGCATCTGCATGGTTGCCTCTTTCTTGGAAACAGTTGGCGGGGAGCGGCTATCCTTCTCGCCATTCTTACCCATTTCCGGCGGAGGGCCGAACGCAGCAAACTGCCGTGGTGCCCCTTGCACCGGCCCGGCGGAACGGTCAGGGAGCGAGCAACCGCAGCAGGCGGGCGACTTCGCCGGCCACCGCGTTCCGGGCAGGAGTGATGTACTTGCGGGGATCAACGAGTGCAGCATCGGCATTGAGCGCCTGCCTGGCCGCGGCGGTGAAGAGCCCGTTGAGATGGGTGGAGATGTTGATCTTGGTCATCCCGGCACCGACGGCGCCGATTAACTCCTCATCGCTCAATCCGGAGGAGCCGTGCAGAACAAGGGGGACACCGGCACAGGCAGCCAGTTCTCCTATGAGCTCCCGGTCAACGGTCGCAACCCGGGCGGTCATGGCGTGTGAGGTTCCCACGGCGACGGCGAGGGCATCCACCCCGGTGGCGGCCACAAAGGCGGCCACCTCGTCCGGACGGCTTCGGGCGCCGGGGGCGTGCACGCCGTCCTTTCCGCCGACCTCGCCCAGCTCGGCTTCCACGAAGACCCCATGATCGTGGCAGAACTCAACGACTTTGCGGGTAGTTGCCACGTTCTCCTCATAATCGAGGGTGGAACCGTCAAACATCACGCTCTGCACCCCGAATTCGACGGCGGTGTACACAAGCTGAAGGTCTTCGGCATGGTCGAGGTGCACGATTGCCGGCACGCTTGCCGTGCGCGCAATGGCCAGGCTTGCCGCCATGATGGGTTCAAAGGACCCGTGGTAACTGACCGTGTTTTGGCTGATCTGAAGAATCACCGGCCGGCCCGCCCGCTCAGCTCCGGCCACGATGGCCTCCGCATGCTCAAGCAGCACCACGTTGAAGGCGCCGATTCCCTGGCGGGCCGCGCTGGCGTTGGCCACGAGGTCGAGTTCAGTGGACGAGTTCATGAATACCCCAGGGGTCGATAGTGGGCGGGAGGGTGAATGGCATGGCGCCTAGCGGTGCGCCTCAAGGCGTTCGCTGAGCAGGGTGAGGTGGGCGGGATCAATCGCTCCCGCTGTCGGAGCGAGCACCGCGGCGGCGCCGACGACGGCGGCCCGCCGAAGCGCCTCCGGCAGGGTCGCGCCGCCCACAAGTGCCGCCACGAGGCCGGCGGTCGTTGCGTCTCCGGCCCCGGTCGGATTGCCCGAAACGCCAGGCACGCCCGGCTGGGATTCACGGGTTCCGTCGCTGGAGGCGAGGACGAGGCCTGCCGCGCCCCTCGAGGCGATAACGCTCCCGGCGCCCTGCTCCAGCAACCGGGCAATGCCCGACTCGAGGTCTGCGGATCCCGTGGCCTCGAGCAGCTCTGCCTCGTTGGGCTTCACCAGATGGGCCCCGGCGCCGGCCGCGGCAACCAAAGCCGGTCCCCGGGCATCGACAATGACGAATGCTCCCGCGGTCCGGCCCGCTGCCACCAGCGAGGCGACCTGGCGGGGGGTGGTGCCGGGCGGGAAGGATCCGGCGATGACGAGGAAGCCGCCGGGTTCGCAGTTCTCCGCGGCCGCAGCCAGAAGAAGGTCCCAGCCCTGTGGGCCGAGGGAGCCGCCGGGTTCGGCATAGAGCGTCGGATGCGCCAGGTCGTCTACAACTGCAACCGTCGTGCGGGTCTCATGGGCGGCATCAATGTTCACGGCCGCTACTCCGTCATCGGCGAGCTGCCTGCGGATCGACTCCCCGGCGGCGCCGCCGAGCGGCTGCACGGCCAAGGCATCCACCCCCAACTGCCGGAGCACCTGCACCACGTTGATGCCCTTGCCGCCGGCACGACGCCGAACGCGCAGGACACGCACGGTCTCGCCGAGCACCTGCCGTGCCACGTTGTAGGTGACGTCCACCGCCGGGTGCGGCGTGATCACGACTACGCGCGCCACGGCCCGGCCCCCAGCGCGGACACGACCCCGGACTCCCGCGCCCCGAAGCCGCCGGCCGCCCCGCCGCGCAGGCTGCTTCCCGCCGCGGTCATGTCAGGACAACGGAGCGGGTCAGCGAGCGGGGATGGTCGGGGTCAAGGCCGCGGGACTTCGCCAGGCCCACGGCGAAGCGTTGCGCCACCACCAGCCCGGCCTGCGGGTCCAGATCGTGGTGCAGGAATCTGGCACCCGTCGCGGCAACCTCTTCGGCCAGCCCGGCCGGGGGTTCGCCCAGGCTCCAGACCAGCCGGCCGGGCTCGGCAATCGAGATCGGCCCGTGCCGGTAATCCATGGCCGGATAAGACTCCGCCCAGAACTGCGCGGACTCGCGGGTTTTCAGGGCAGCCTCATACGTGAGGCCGACCGCGAAGCCGCGGCCGACGAACGTGCATTGGCCCGCGGTGAGCAGTTCATCAACCGGAATGCTCAGCGCTGCCTGCACGTCGGTGAGCAGGGGCTCGATGTCTTCGCCGAGATGGACGCGCAGCAGAGTCAGCACCGAGGTGGCGAACCGGGTCTGCACCACGGACTGCTCGTCGGCGAACGGCAGGGCGATAACGGAATCCGCCGCGGCCCCGGCGGGGGAATCGGCCACGGCCGTGATCAGCGTGGTGGGGGTCGACCCCAGTGATTTCAGCAGATCCACGATCTCCGTGGTGGTGCCTGAGCGGGAGATGGCGATTACCCGGTCGTAGTCCCGGCCGGCGGGGTATTCACTTCCGGCATAGGCGTCGGTCACGCCGTGTCCTGCCTTCTCACGCAGCACGGCGTAGGACATGGCCATGAACCAGCTGGTCCCGCATCCGATGACGGCAACCCGCTCGCCGCTGCGGGGAAGCCTCTCGGCGATCTCGGGCACCAACTGGGCAGCGAGCCTCCAGGTGTCGGGTTGGGAGGCAATCTCTGCTTCTACGAAGGTGGCAGGCATGGGCTTCTTTCGGTCACAGGGGGCGCTGAACAAACTAAGATTGGTTTTGATCGATATACCGTTAGTTGAGCAGAATCAATCAGGGTTAGCAAGGTTTTGTGTGAGAAAATGACCAGATAACGAAAGGTTGGCCGTCAGATGACCCAGCAACAGCGCCTGAATGTCGTACTTGATCTCGTGAGCGAACGGGGAAGCGTCTCGATCGCTGAGGTGAGCGAGGCGCTCGGAGTCTCCACTGCCACCGTGCGGCGCGACCTCAATACGCTCGCCGACCAACGCCTGGTGACGCGTACCCACGGCGGTGCGGCAGCACTTGGGTCC
Organism: Arthrobacter sp. zg-Y844; assembly: GCF_024385465.1. Lineage (GTDB taxonomy): Bacteria > Actinomycetota > Actinomycetes > Actinomycetales > Micrococcaceae > Arthrobacter_B. The sequence goes on along the minus strand of NZ_JANFLS010000001.1, from coordinate 927,788 downwards.
GGCTACGAACTGCCCCTGCAGTACAAGATTGCCCGCCAGGCGGACGCCAAGGGCGCGATCGCCAAGGCCGTTGCCGACCTCATCCACCCCGGCGAATCGGTGGGCCTCAACGGCGGCACAACGACCAGTGAGGTGGCCCGGATGCTCGGGCGCAGTGCGCAGCTGCATCCGGTCGGAGATGCTCCGGGCGTCACTATTGTGACCAACGCGCTCAACATCGCCTACGAGATGTCGGTGCGCGAGCACATCAAGATTGTCGTCACGGGCGGGGTGCCGCGGCGCCAGTCCTATGAACTCATCGGGCCCCTCGTGGCCGCGTCATTGCGGGACTTCAGTATCGATACGGCGGTTCTCGGCGTCGACGGGCTCAGTGCCGCCTTCGGGGCGACAACCCTGCATGAGGGCGAGGCGGAGGCAAGCCGGGAAATTGCTGCGGTCTCGCGGAGGGTCGTCATCGCCGCTGACTCGACCAAGCTGGGGCGCAGCACCTTTGCCCGCATCTGCCCGCTCGCGAACATCGACGTCCTGGTCACCGACCAGCCCGTCGCCCCGGACCTTGCTGCGGAGTTTGCGGCGGCCGGGGTGGACGTCATCGTGGCGGCAGCAGTCCGGTAGCGCCGGTACCCTCCCGGGCTCCCGCGGACTCTCCACTCCGGCACGCGGCGGGCGGACAGCGCCAAGAGGCCGGTCGGCGTACCTGGAGGTTGTAGCCTCGGGCGTGGAACGGAGCAGCTGCGCCACTGCGTTTTGTCACAAGATGATCACTTTGGATTAGTTAGTGACAAATTCGTGCACGTGCTGCAAGATGGCGTCATGCACAATGATCCGGAATCCCAGAGCGCCGCCGCCCCAGCCGCAGACGCGGCTCCGCTTCGGGTGGCCGTGATCGGTTTCGGTGCCCGCGCTGCCATTGCCGGGAACGTGTCCCTGGCCCGCCCGGGCGCCCGTGTCGTCGCCGTCGTTGAACCCCATGAAGCCGGCCGTGACCGCGCCAGGCGGACCTACCCCGATGCCGTGCTCCACGCCGAGCTTGACGCCCTGATTCGGGAAGGCGGCATCGACGCCGCGATCGTGACCTCCCCGGACCACACCCACGAAGCCATAGCGGTGAAACTGCTCAAGGCGGGCATCGCTTCCTATCTCGAGAAACCCCTGGCGATCACGCTCGAGGGGGCGGACAGGGTCCTCACCGCAGCAGCCGAATCCGGCACGCTGCTCTACGTGGGCCACAACTTCCGCCATTCCGGTGTGGTCCGGGCGATGCGGGAAATCATCGAGCGGGGTGAAATCGGCGAGGTCAAGGCCGTCTGGGTGCGGCACTTTGTGGGCAACGGCGGCGACTACTACTACAAGGACTGGCACGCTGACCGCTCAAAGACCGGCAGCCTGCTGCTGCAGAAGGCCAGCCACGACATCGATGCGGTGCACTACCTCGCCTCGGGATACACCCGCCGGGTGGTCGCCATGGGGGAGCTGATGGTTTACGGCGGCGTCACCGACCGGCGCACCCGGCACGGCGAAACCATGCCCGACTGGTTCTCCTACGACAACTGGCCGCCCGGCCGGCAGACCGGGCTCAACCCGGTGGTGGACGTGGAGGACCTGTCCATGATGCTGATGACGCTCGATAACGGCGTGATGGCCAGCTACCAGCAGTGCCATTTCACGCCCGACTACTGGCGCAACTACACGGTGATCGGCACGGAAGGCCGGCTCGAGAACGTCGGCGACACCGCCGGCGGCAGTATCAAGATCTGGAACCGGCGCCGTGAATGGCAGGTCGCGGGTGACCTCGAATATCCCATTGACGGCGCAGCCAGCGGCCATGAAGACGCAGACCTGCTCACGATGACTGAATTCTTCGACGCCCTGGTCGACGGCGCCCCCACAGTTGTCAGCCCGCGGGCGGCCCGGGAAGCGGTCGCGGCGGCTTACCTCGCCGCCGAGTCCCTTCGCAACGGGTCGCGGCCCATCGACGTGCCCGCCCTCCCGGCGCATGTCGCCCGGCACTTCCCGCAAACGCCGGCCCCGGTGACCACACCGGCCACAGACTCCATTCACACCGCGCAATCAACCCTTGGAAGGACCTCCTGATGAAAAACCTGTTCCCTTCTGCCGCTTGGCGCTCCGCCCGGCGCACTCCCGTACGCCCGCCCACCCGGCGGGTCGCCGCCGGGGTCGCGCTCGGCGTCGGGCTGGCCATGGTGGCCAGCGGATGCGGTTCGAATGCGGAGTCCGCCGAGCCGGGCGAGTATTCGGCTGCCGACAAAGACCTGACCGCAGAGATCACCTACGGGGTGTGGGACAAGAACCAGGTGGCGGCGATCGAAGAGAACATCACCGCGTTCAACGAGGAGTACCCGAACATTGACGTCTCGGTCAATGTCACGCCCTATGCCGAATACTGGACCAAGCTGCAAACGCAGGCCTCCAGCGATACCCTTCCTGATCTCTTCTGGATCAACGGCCCGAACATCGGTCTTTACGCCTCGAACGACAAGCTTGAGCCGATTACCGGCGCCGTTGACGCGGGCGATATCGATCCGGCCAACTATCCGGAAGCACTTGTTGACCTCTACACCATCGACGACGTCCGGTACGGAGTGCCCAAGGACTTCGACACCATCGGCATCTGGGCCAACAAAGCCCTCTTCGAGAAGGCCGGCGTGCCGCTGCCCACCGGGGACTGGACCTGGGAAGAGTTCCAGAAGACGGCTGCCGACATCTCCGCGGCGCTGGCAGCCGACGGCTCATACGGCGGCGCCGGCGGAATGGACGGCCAGACCACGTACTACAACACCATCTTCCAGGCCGGCGGCACCGTGATCGAAGACGGCACATCGGGCTACTCCTCACCGGAGACGCAGGCGGGGATCCAGTTCTGGACGGACCTGATCGCCAACAACGGTTCGCCGTCCATCCAGCAGCTCACGGACACGACGGCGGACCAGTGGTTCACCTCGGGCAAGCTCGCCATGTACTGGGGCGGCAGCTGGTTCCGCTCGGCGCTGACCGATACGGAACTTGAAAGCGACGTCGTGGTGCTGCCGCTGCCGCAGGGCGAGGAACAAGCCACCGTGATCCACGGCGTGGCGAACGTTGTCTCGGCAACCTCGAAGGAGAAGCAGGCGGCGCAGGCCCTGCAGGCCTTCCTGGCCAGCAAGGAGGCGCAGCAGCAACAGGGCGACGCCGGAGCGGTCATCCCCGCCTTCGAAGGAACCCAGAGCGCATTCACCGGTTCCATGCCCGAGGCCAATCTCCAGGTATTCCTTGACGCACTCGACTACGCCCAGCCCCTGCCGGTAAGCAAAAACTCCGCCGTGTGGAACGCCTTTGAGACCGACTTGCTGCCGCAGGGGTTCTCCGGGGAGAAGCCGGTGAAGGACACAGCGGATGAGCTGGCAAGCAAGATGAACGCTGCGCTCGCCGAAGAATGATGCCATGACGACAACTGACCGCCGTGCAGGCCGCCCCGCGCCGTCCCAGGAGGACGGCGCGGGGCCGGCCCGCCCGGCCCCGCTGCCCGGACCGGCAGGGAAGCGCAGGCGCCCCGGCAGGGACGGACTGTGGCCGTGGTTCTTTATTGCGCCGCTGGTGCTCGGCATCGCCGTGTTCTACCTGTGGCCGATTGTCCAGACCGTCGCCATGTCCTTCACGGAGACAGGGCCGTTCGGCGGGTCGACCTTTGCGGGCCTGCAGAATTACACCGAGCTGCTGGCCGACCCGCAGCTGTACCGGTCGCTGGGCAACACGCTGCTGTACACCGGCATTGTGATGCTGGGGATACCCATCGCGGTCTACCTGGCGAGCCTGCTGAACCTTCCGGGCCTGCGCTTCGCCTCGGTCTACCGGGTACTTTTCTTCCTCCCGTACGTCGCCATGCCGACGGCGGTCGCCATGGTCTGGCGGCTCATTTTCAACGGCGATTTCGGGCTGGTGAACTACGGCCTGGGGTTCCTGGGCATTGACGGGCCCTACTGGATCAGCACGCCGGTGTTCGCAATGGTGGCGGTGGCGATTGTGGGCCTGTGGTCCTCGCTCGGATTCAGCCTGATTGTGCTGGCTGCAGGGCTCAAGAACATTCCGCCGGAGCTCTATGAAGCCGCCGAGCTCGACGGTGCAACCCGCTGGGGACAGTTCAAGTCCATCACCGTTCCGCTGCTTTCACCCAGCGTCTTCTTCGTCACGATCGTTACGGTCATCTCCAGCTTCCAGCTCTTCGACCTGCTCTACGCGATCCTGGGCAGCAGCAACCCCGTTCTGCCCAAGAGCATGTCCCTCGTCTACTTCTTCTACCGAGAAGGATTCGTCAACAACGACAAGGGGTTCGCGGCCGCGATCGCCATGGTGATCCTCCTGATCATCGGCTTCGTCACCCTGCTGCAGTTCCGGTTCCAGAAGAAGTGGGTGCAGAGTGACTGACAGGTTAATGCCCGTGCGGATGCCCGATGCGGTGCCGGAGACGGCGTCGAAATCGCTGCAGCGGAAGTCCCGCGCCCGGGCGAGGGCACGGGCCCGACGGCGGGGCGGCTCCCACGCCGTGGCGCACATTGTGCTGGGACTGGGCGCACTGGTCATGGCCTTCCCCTTCATGTGGCAGATCATCATGTCGCTGTCCACCAACGCCGAGGTACAAAGCGTTACGCCGGTGTTCTGGCCGGCGGAGCTGCAGTGGTCGAACTATGCGGAGGTCTTCGAGCGGCTGCCCTTCCTGGGCCAGCTGCAGAACTCCGTGGTGATTACGGTGATCCGCACCCTGGCACAGATCCTCTTCTGCACGCTGGCCGGCTATGCCTTTGCCCGGATGCGTTTCCGCGGCCGGTCTGTCCTGCTCGCCCTGGTGCTGTCGATCCTGATGGTCCCGTCGCAGGTTTACCTCCTGTCCCAGTACCAGATTGTGCAGGGCCTCGGGCTGCTGGACAGTGTGGGCGGCCTTGTCCTGCCCGGCCTTTTCAGCGCTTTCGGGACCTACCTGATGCGCACGGCCTTCCTGAGCATGCCCGCGGAGTTGGAGGAAGCCGCGCGGCTGGACGGCGCGAATCCGTTCCAGATTTTCTGGCGGGTCATGTTGCCGCTGGCGCGGCCCACCATGAGCGTCTTGGCCATCACCACAGTGCTGTGGTCATGGAACGAGTTGCTCTGGCCGCTGGTGGTCACCACCTTCAGCGACCGGATGCCGTTGTCTGCCGGGCTGGCAACCCTGATTGGCGACCGTACTACGGACTACCCCGTGGTGATGGCCGCGAGCCTGCTGGCCATGGCGCCGGTGCTTCTCTTGTTCATCTTGTTGCAGCGCCGGGTTATTGACGGCCTCGCCTCAAGCGGCCTGAAGTAATCCTCGACATCTGGAGAATCATGAAAAAACCTACGCTGGCGGTTCTTCTGGCTGCCGCTGTCGCCCTTGCCGGGCCGGCGGCAGCAGCCGTCGCCCTTGACCCCGCACCCGCCGCCCCCTCCGTCTACGTGCCGGGCGATACAGCCGCCACGGTGGCCTACGAACCCAGCAACGAGGTGATCGCCAACCCCCAGCGAGGGTTCTACCACCACACCGAGACCCACTACCGCGCGGACGGTTCGGGCTACGTCCCGCTCGATGCAGCGGCCCTGGCGGCACTCCGGCCGCAGGGCATAACGCAGATCCTGCGGGTCTTTTACCTGGAGAAGTTCGCAGCGGACCCGGTCCTCGATGAGGAGTTCCTGGCGCTGGTCCAGGCCGACTACGACACGGCACGTGAAGCCGGAGTGTCGGTGATTACGCGGTTCGCCTATGTCCAGGGCGGTGCCTGGCCCTACGTGCCGCCTTACGGAGACGCACCCCTGGACGTGGTGCTTGCGCATATCAACCAGCTTGGACCGGTGCTGCGCGCGAACTCCGACGTGATTCCAGTAGTGCAGAACGGGCTGATCGGGTTGTGGGGCGAGGGCTACTACACGGATCACTTCGTGGCAGACCCGGCGAATCCCGGCGTCGTGACCCTGGAGGACTGGGCCAAGCGCTCGGCCGTCACCCAGGCCCTGCTCGATGAGCTGCCCGCAGACCGCGGTGTTCAGGTGCGCACGATGGCCTCGAAGCAGCAGATGCTCGGCGTGCCGGCCGCGGCGTCGAGTGCAGTCACGGCCGCGGAGGCGTACACGGATACCGTCATAGCGCGCACCGGACACCACAACGACTGCCTGCTCGCCGCCCCGGACGACTGGGGCACCTTCCTTTCGGACCCGATCACCCTGGACCAGGAGTACCTGGCCGCTGACAGCCTCTACGTTCCGGTGGGCGGCGAAACCTGCAACGTGAACCCGCCCCGGTCGGAATGGGAAAGCGCCTCGGCCGAACTGGCCCGCTATCACTACAGCTATCTCAACACCGACTACAACCGGGACGTGCTGAATTCCTGGGGCGAGGCAGGGCTTGCCGAGACGGCGAAGAGGCTGGGCTACCGGTTTGTTATGGAGTCCTCCTCCGTTGCACCGGCGGATGACTCCGCTGTGTCCACTGCAGCGGCGGATGACTCCGCTGTGTCCACTGCAGCGGCGGATGAGTCCGTGGTGGTTTCCGTTGACGTACGCAATGACGGGTGGGCGGCTCCCTATACGCCGCGCACGGCCCTGCTGGTGCTGACCGGCAGCGATGGTTCCACAGCTTCGGTGCCGTTCACGTCCAACGCCGATCTCCGCCGCTGGCTCCCGGGAACAACCAACACGTTGGCCACCACGCTGAGCCTGTCCGATCCGGCGCTCTCTTCCCTGGCCGAAGGCAGCTATCAGCTCGCGGTTGCCTTCCCGTCATCCGATCCGGGTACCGCAGCCGATGCCCGGTTCGCCGTGCAGGCCGCCAATATCGGCACCTGGAATGCGTCCGAGGGCACGAACCTGTTGGGACAGACCGTAATGATCGGCTCCCGGGCCGCGGTGCCCGGGCCGGTGACTCCTGAGCCGTCGACGGCGCCGGTTGTGCCGCCGGTTGCGCCGCCGGTAGCGACTACGCCAGCCCCGCCCGCCCCGCAGGTGGATGTCCTTGCCAACACCGGCGGCGGACTGGGGCCTGTCTCCGCTCTCGCGCTGGGCGGTTCAGCCCTGCTGGCCATCCTCGTCGGCGGTGCCTTCCTGGTCTATCGGCGGCAGCTGGAGCGGCGCACCTGACGCCCGGGAATACCCGGATCCCTGCAGCTGCCGGGGGATCATTGGCCCGTTGGGTCATCACAACGCCGCTACGACGAGGAAACCAGCATGTCCCTACCAGCCATATCGCTCGGTGCCGGATCTTCAACGGTCCTGGCCTTCGACGTCGGCGGAACCTACATCAAGGCAGGAGTGGTCGGACCCTCGGGCCGGCTGCAGGCGTTCTGCCGTGTTCCGACTCCCCTCGACAAGGCCAGGCCCGCAGAGGCAGTGCTGGACCGGATCGCGGCGCTTGCCCGCGACTTTAGGAGCGAGCTGCCCGAAAGCCGGATCGAGGCCGCGGGAGTGATCGTGCCCGGGATTGTTGACCCGGGCACGGGAACCGCTGTCTATTCCGCCAACCTCGGCTGGCGGAACTATCCCTTTGCGGAGGAAGCGGAACGAAGGCTGGGAATCCCCGTGGCGTTTGGACACGACGTCGCTGCCGCCGGAGACGCGGAAGTGCGGTTGGGCGGGGCGAAGGACTTCCGGGATGTCCTGGTCATCGTCATCGGAACCGGGATCGCCGCCGCCGTTTTCTGCGAGGGCAAACGGGTCACGGCCGGGGGGTATGCCGGCGAAATCGGGCAGGCCCTTGTCCCGGCCGGTTCGCTGACCGGTACTGCCACGCTGGAATCCGTGGCGTCCGCCGCGGCCATCGCCCGGAGGTATGCGGCACAGGCGGGGCACCAGATGGACGGCGCCCGGGAGGTGGCAGACCGCGCTCTTCAGGGGGATGCGGTGGCGCGGCGGGTCTGGGGCGACGCCGTGGACGCCCTCGCCTTCAGCATCGCCCAGTGCGCCAACATTCTTGGGACGGAAGCCTTCATCATCGGCGGCGGGTTGTCCCAGGCCGGTGATGCCCTCCTGGTTCCCCTGCGCGAGCGCCTGGACCGGCTGCTGGGATCTGCCCGGCGTCCGCACCTCCTGTGCGCCCGGCTGGGCCAGGACGCCGGCTTCATCGGAGCCGCCCTGAACGCGCGGGAGCTGCTGCTGAACCGGCCTGCCCGTCTGGCACCGGAATCCGCACCGTCAGGAACCGCATGATCGTCGAAGCCGCAGCAGTGCTCACCCCCGAGGGCATGCAGGAGCCGGGCTGGGTCGAAGTGGACGGCGAGGACATTACCAGCGCCGGCCCCGGCAGCCCTCTCCGCCGGGCTGACTACAGTCTTGACGCCACGGTGGTTCCCGGATTCATCGATGCGCACGTCCATGGCGGCGGCGGGTACTCCTTCAGCGACCCGGAGGCCAACGCTGCCGATCGTATTGCCGCCGTCCATCTGGCACACGGCACCACCACCATGATGGCCAGCCTCGTGACCCGCCCCCATAACGAACTCGTGGCCAGTGTTCGCGGCCTTGCAGGAAAGGTGCGGGACGGCGTCGTCGTTGGTATTCATCTGGAAGGCCCTTGGCTGAGTCCTGACCACCGGGGTGCGCACGCGCCCGAATTCCTGCAGGAACTGCGGATGCCGGAGTTGCTGGAACTCCTCGAGGCCGGGGCGGGGACCATCCGGATGGTCACCCTGGCGCCGGAGTTGGACGGCAGCCGCGAAGCCATTGCGGCAATCACCGCGCGTGGAGCAAAAGCGGCCGTCGGCCATACCGGTGCCACGTATGCCCAAACCCTGGCGGCCATCGAGGCCGGTGCCCGCATTGGCACGCACTTGTTCAACGGCATGCGTCCGGTGCATCACCGCGAACCTGGACCTGCTATTGCGCTATTGGAAAACAGTGCGGTCTTCGCCGAAGTCATAGCTGACGGCGTGCACCTGCACCCGGCGGCTGTCCGTACGGTGTTCAACAGCCCGTGCCGCACGGTCCTGGTCACCGATGCCATGGCCGCCGCCTGCGCCCCGGACGGCCGCTATGCCCTGGGCGGTGTCGCGGTGGATGTGCGTCAAGGGCAGGCGCGGGCCGTTGAGGGCGGAAGCATTGCCGGCAGCACACTGACTCTCGACGCCGCCCTGCGGTACACCGTGAAGACGGTGGGCATACCGCTGCCCATGGCCGTCGAAGCACTCACCGGGAGCCCGGCCGCGATGCTTGGCCTCAGCAACGTCGGCCGAATCGAAGCGGGCCGGCGCGCTGATCTGGTTGCCCTGGACGGCGACCTGGCGGTGAAGGCCGTTATGCGCGCGGGCCAGTGGGTTAGCGGCCCTTGAATGGATGGGCCCGGACGCTGCCTTGGCGGCCGCCGTGCCCACCTTCAACGCAGGAGTTTCAGACGCACTTGAGCCGGCGATGCGGCCCGGCCGGAACCTTCACGCGGATTTCGTCGTGGACGCTCACCAGCCCGCCTGCCAGCACGATGCCCATGATTCCCGTCTTCCGCACGACTTTCCCCGCGCTGTCGCGGGGCAGCACTGCTTTGAGCAGTCCGGTTTGGAAGCGGTCAATCTGCCGGCAGGGATTCCGCAGGCCGGTTACCTGAACGACGGCGGCGGGTCCTATGCGTAGGAGGGTTCCCTCGGGCAGGTGCAGGAGGTCGATGCCGCGGGTGGTGATGTTTTCCCCGAGGTCGCCGGGACGTACCTCGAAGCCGTCCTGCGCCAGTTCGTCGAACAGCTCCGCATGGATCAGATGCACCTGCCGGAGGTTGGGCTGTGTCGGATTGGACCGCATTTTGTACAGATGCTGCACGGTGGTGCCGGAATGCGCATCTCCGTCAACGCCCAGCCCTTCCACCAGCAGAACCGAGTCCACCTGGTCCTTGCTGAAGTTGTGCCTGCTGCTTTGACTGACCGAGACCACTGTCGATCCTTGGGGATTCCATCTGACAGTCATTGACGGATCATTTCATATCCCGCCACGGCCCACGGGAAGGGTCCCGGGGCACGCCAACCGTGACGGGAAGTCGGTTTTCCCAACTCGAGCTAGACCGTGTACCTCCCGGAATTGGGTGCGCACCGGCCCAAGAGGACACGAACAGGTAATGATTTGGGGGGCCGGTATGGACTTACACGTTTTGGGAACACAGGATGAAGACAGTACAAACACCCACGTCAGAAATCATTCTTGGGGATGAAATGAGCCGCGTAATGCAGTCGAATACTGTTCAGCGAGGTGCTGCTACCCGCCCTGTGAAGCAGCACCCCAGCACAACCCTGTGGTCCATCCTGACTATTGAGCCTGAGCGTAAGAATGTCGGCGACGACATTATCCGCCATGTTGTTGCCCCTTTGCCTTCCCAACTGCGGGCCGGGGAGGGGAGCCGGTTTCGGTTGTCACGCAGCCCGGAATCCGACCGTCACGCCGTGCTCCTGCATTTGCTTGCCACCGACGACGTCGCTAAGCGCCTATGGAAGTTTACGCACGCGCTGGCGGACGAAAACGCTGCCACACTGGGCCCCGTGAGGATCTCCCACTCGCCGGGGCTCGTTTATCCGCCGCTGCCGGGCGAACCGGTACCTGAGGTGGTGGAAGCGGCATTTGCACGGTTCGGGGGGCCAAAGGGCTTGGACCTGGCAACTGAGATTGGCGAGGTCTCCCTGGATCTGACTTTGTGGGCGGTCAACCGCTTTCCCAGCCTCAACACGCGCTCGATGCTGGCTGCCCTGCTTCTCTTCGACGCCGGCCACGCCATGATGCGGGGCCCCCGGTCCGCTGTTTGGCCCGACCGCAGAACCACTAGCTGGGACTTCTACTGGAACGCTCATCTGCACGCCTGTACAGGTTCTTTTGGCCCGCACGCTGCGCAAGCGCGCAGGGCAATGAGGACCCGGATTGCACCCCGGGTTATGCCCGCGCATCGGGTGATGGCAGCTCTTGCCTCAGAGCCGGCAGTGGATATCTGGCGGAAGCGGTGGGCAAGGGCCATGGATGAGTATTTGTACCGGGCAGACAAACAACGCGTCAGCCGCAGTGCCCAGCAACTGGCAACGGGGGCTAGCCAGCACGCACTCAACGGGCTGGGCTTCCCGCTCAGGGAGCAGGCGGCCCTTGGCCTATACGCGCGTGCGTGGAGTAAGGAAATTGAAGCGCAGTATTCCGGTGAGGAGCGCGCGTCGCAGCCGTCAAAACGGTAAGAAACAACTGCGCAGGCGGTACCGGTCAATGGCCACGGAACACTTCGTTCTACATCGGTTCTCCCAAGGATCTGGGGTGCGGGTCCGGGTTTTTCCACCCGCCCCGGTGCGTCATGGACGGTTCGACTGGTTCCGGTGCCCGCCGCACGACAATAAGGATCGTGGCAATGGGCCCTAACAGGAGCGATAACAGGAACCAGATCCAGCGGGAGCGATTCTTCTGCTCGGCAAGGCCGGCATTTATCAGCGCCACCATGAACCAAAATGTGCCGGTAGTTACGTAATCGTCCATTGACCCACCTAACCACAAGCCGCAATACACCGAAGCGCGGACAGGCCGTTGGCAGCCGTGCATGAACGAGCACCCTGTCCCATGGGCGCCGCCCATGACCGACGCGAAACTGGATCCCGATCATCGGCTGACAATGCGACGGCAGGCCTCCCGCATCTCTTGCGTAAGGCCTGCCGTCGTCGTTCAGGTTAGGAAACCGGAGCCAGCTCCGGGTAGTCCGTGTAGCCGGCGGCACCGTCGGTGTAGACGGTGGCCTGATCGATCTCGTTCAGCGGGTGGTCTTCCTGCCAGCGGCGGGCCAGGTCCGGGTTGGCGATCACGGGACGGCCGACGACGGCGGCGTCGGCCAGGTTCTCCTCGAGCAGCATGATGGCGTCCTCGCGGCTGGTGACCGTGCCGAAGCCGGTGTTCATCAGCACCGGGCCGCCGAAGCGGTGGCGCAGGCCCTGGACCATGCTGTCCGCCGGATCCGCGTGCAGGATGCTCAGGTAGGCCGGCTTCAGATCGGCGATGCCGTCCACTAGGGCGGTGTAGGTGGCGGTGACATCGGCACGGTCGGTTTCCAGCACGCCCTGGATGTTGTGCTCCGGGGAGATGCGGATGCCGGTGTACTCGGCGCCGACGGCCTCGGCCACGGCACGGAAGGCCTCGATGACCAGACGGGCCCGGTTCTCCGGCGATCCGCCGTAGGAATCGGTGCGGGTGTTGGAGACGGGGGAGAGGAATTCCTGCAGTAGGTACCCGTTGGCACCGTGCAGCTCGACGCCGTCGAACCCTGCCTTCATTGCGTTCTGCGCGGCGGAGACGAAGTCCTGCACGATGCCGGGAAGTTCGGCTTCGGTGAGGGCGTGCGGCACCGGGAAGGGCTGCTTGCCGTCGTAGGTGTGCGCCATGCCTTCAACCGCGATGGCACTGGGGGCGACGACGGGGCGGCCGCCGTTGATGTTCTCGTGCGCGACGCGTCCGGAGTGCATCAGCTGGGCGACGATCCGGCCGCCGGCCTCGTGCACGGCGTCGGTGACGCGCTTCCAGCCGGCGACGTGCTCCTCGGTGACCAGGCCGGGCATCAGGGCGTTGCCCTGGCCGGTGAAGGAGGGGTAGATGCCGTCAGTGATGATCAGGCCCATGGAGGCGCGCTGGCGGTAGTGCTCGACCATGATGTCGGTGGGGACGCCGTTGCGGTCGGCGCGCACGCGGGACATCGGTGCCATGACGAGGCGGTTGGGCAGTTCCATCATGCCGACAGTGAGGGGGGTAAAGAGTTTCAAGTGGGGGTTCCTTTTGTTGCTTGGCTGAGGGCGGAGGTGTCCTGGGCGGAAGTATGTCTACTGAGCGACAACTGAACGATAGGCTTCCAATATTCCGCAGGCGGACCAAGTCACACCGGGACCGTGCAGTGGAGCCGTCCGCAACGAGGCTCAACTCGATAAAGTGTTCTGTCCTTCACCAAGGAATACGGGGCTATCCGGTCCGCCACCGCCCACCTCACGAAGACGGCACCTTTGCACGCGCTCTACGGCGACCGACGGACCCTCGCTGTGGAGTACAGGATGCTAACAAGGCACCTTGGTCCATCCACGCGAAGGACCCTTACCTCCTTGTAAAGTTTGGCTCTGACGGACCCATCTTGCAGCGCTAGGCCGGCAGGCTCCTGTGGGAGTCCCACATCCGCAGCGCCTCACTTGTCATCAGTGTGGCGGCGCTGACCGATGTGACAAATTCAGGAAGGCTGGCGCTCATGCGCCGGACCTCTCCTCCCCCTGGAAGCGGTTCGCGATCCGTAGAGCGGACGTGCATAGGCCACGCCCTGGCATGAGCAGCCGCACTTGCCAGTCTCCACTCGTGGGTGAAGCCTAAGCGCAGCCAATGGTCCATCTCGATCTCACCGGCTAGGTGCTCGGCGGCCTCTTTCATCATGGTTGTTGCCTGTAACGTGCCGGCATAGGGGTTGCCGCGGCGGATTTCGGAGAGCGAGTCCAGTGCCGTCGTTAGTCTCTCAGCCAGTTCTTTGAGCTGCGGCACCATGTGTGGAGCGCTGGTTTCGATGAAGGCATCGTTTGCGTAGTCGTTGATGTAGGACCGATGGTTCTTGTGTTCATCCGCTGCCACGCTAAGGGCGCGAAAGCGTCGTTCGTTCTGGGTCCCGCTGAGGACCCACACGGTCTGCGATGCAGCCAGCAGAGCTGCCCGTGTCACGGTGAACAGTGAGGACGGGCGCAAGGTGAGATCGCGGGAAAGATCGGCAATGAGGGCCAAATGGTCTATGGAAGCAACCAGTCCGTAAGATGCGGCTGAACGGACAGGAGTGCCGGGCAGGCCATCATCATCCTGATGGAGAAGACTTCCGTCTTCCACCTCATCTATGCCCGGCGTAAGTGTCTCCCAACGGCGGGCTGCCTCAACGCATTTCTCGAGACGCTGGATCCAGATTCCCTCTTCAGTCATCCCATAACCCTATGGGCTTGTCCTTGCCGTACTGACTCGCACGAGAACCCGTCCCAGACGCCCAAGGCGCCGACTCGATCGAAGGCATTAGGACGTATGAAGGGCGGCGAGACGCTGGAAAGTCCTCAACATCCCCTACATTCCGCGCACATTGAGCCGTAATTGCTCACAAAAAAACACCACCGCGCAGTAATGATTCGCGGTGGTGTATAATAGGACATGCGGCATTTTTTGTCTCTGGGTTGCCCCCCGGAGTAGTCGCATATCCATATAACAACTACAACGTCGACACCCTGATAGGAGGACCCGACGCGCAGATGGAAACTGTAACAAGTTCTAACACTACACGCCGCCGAGGTTTTTGGCCACTATTTTGTGACCCATCTCATGGTCCTAGGTGCCGGTTCGTCACTTCGACGCATCAGCCCGCTCGCCTGTCCTGTTGTCATCCAGGCGAGATAGGACCGAAATGGCCGAAGAAATCACGATCTCAGGTGGCTTCCACCTAGGCATAGGCATCAAGAAGAAAAACCTTAAACGCAAGCCCAAGAAGCGTCCCAGCTCCAGAAGGGGCTGGCGAAGGGCAGGGCGGCGCTTTAAGGAGGCCTTCATGCATGAAGTCAACACGATCGCCCCGAAGGCTGGAACGATGCTCTGCCGATATCTTTATAGGCAACTTTCCAGAGCCTTCAAATGGATCCTTAAAGCCACACTTTGCTGGCTTGTCTGGTGGGTGATACTGGCACTCGGTTTACCCGAAGGGTTCCAGCCATAAGGACTACTGATGCAGGCTGTGCTGTTCCCCGCGCTTCGAGGGAACAGCACAGCCTAGGGGTTTGGCGGCATTCTTGCTTCAGGCGTAGTTCAGCGTTCCCTGGCCGCGAAGTACGCGTGCGGGATTTATCTGCGGCGGCAATGCAGACGTCGGTAAACGACCCATTGCGACACCACTCCCCGAAGCGAAGCGGGGACGTACGGCACACTGGTCGCGAAGCAGGTTCTAAACCTTATGACACCAGCTGCTCGCGCAGAACGGTTATGACCCTATCTGGGACTCCTGACGAGGCACGCTTCAACGAGATCGCAGGCTCGTCCTCTGCGAACTACCCGCAGTGGTGCCAGGTGGTGCGGCCGTTCGTCGTTTGCGCTGCTATCGGCGCATCTAGTCAGTGCAGGAGAGCGGCCCCGGCTGGGCGCGATCTGCCCCCGGCCAACATTCTGTCTGTGCTGTTTCGGGCATTACAGTCACTTCATGAGTGAACTCGATATATGGGGAGCCGTTGTTCCGGCTTGGCTCGGGGGTATAGGCGGTATCGCTGCGGCGGTGGTCAGCACCATAGCCCTCATCAAGTCCCTAAAGACGCAGGGTGGTGTAGAGACTCTGAAAGGTGCGGCTAACGGGGTGGCTGAAGGATCCATGATGCAGTCTGTCGCAGTCTCGTCCAATGTGTCGAACGCAGGGGTCTTACCGGATGTGCCGCTAGCCGCGCCGCCCGGACAAAGCCCTGTGAGTTGGACGAGTTGGCACGAGGCAAAAAACAGATACCGCCTCCGGAACGACTCGACGCAAAATGGCGCCGCCGCAACGTTGACTGGCTTCCAGGATGTGACGCCCGGTGGTGACGGCGCAGCGACGTACAGTGGTCCCCTGCCCGTGGAACTCGCGGCAGGAGAATCAGTTCCTTTCACCATAGACAAGTCTTTGGTTAGTCCGAGTGTCACCGCGATTGCTCTGACCTGGACGGACTGCGATGATGCCGAGCACCACCGGACCCTCTACATATAAAGACCAGGACGGTGTCGTCTTAATCGCTTCCGACCTGCGGCCATAAGCCTTGTCCGGCAGTCTCCACTGGATGAAGCGAGCTCAAATAGATCCCCTGCGGCGTCGGCGCAGGGTGTAGGCTCGTGCGCGAGCTTATTGGAGGGGCAATGAATAGCGACAAGTCGGAGTTCCAGGAAGTGCTGGTCGACGTTCCGAAGTACGACAAGAACAGAAAGCCCATCCGACCTGAGTCGTTTAGCTCGGGGGGCGCCAGGAATGCTGACGGCACGCTCATCGCTCAATACAGCAATCCGAGGGTTCCGAAGCTGGCCAACGAGCCTGCATCCGACGAGCGGACGAGCTGCGAGGACGACGTGCGGCGCAGGCGCGCAGAAGTGGCCGAAGAGCGTCGCCGCGAGGAGGACTTCGAACACTTCCTAGTTCTCATGGACAAGTACCTGATTCCGTTCACGAAAAATTATCTCCTTCCGGCGGCGGCGAAGTTGTGGGAGACCAAGGGCAGGCCTTTGTGGGACACCAAGGTACTGCCAGGAGGTAAACGGCTCGCGCAGCAATTGTTCCGCCCAAATTTGAGCGAGCCAGAGGGCACAACCGCGAACGTAGGTACTCCTGGGTCGGCGGCCGAGACCACCAAGCCGCTCGCGGCCCAGCACAGTACGGACGACGCAGTTGAAACATCCCGGGTCCAAGAGGCAGTTGAAGACACCGCCGTCGCTGACGTGATCCAGATAGACAAATATCAGGACCGTCGAAGCGCCTAAGGAATCAGCGGTGTCTGACGTTTTGAGGATTTGGGCAGACGTGCACCCTCCGACCGGTCAGGAACACCCCACAGCGCTATTCAATGAAGGTGACTCTGACTGGCCCGGCTCGCGGACTTAGTCTCTCGTATCCCCTGGGTTGTGAAGACGCAGCGAACGAGACAACTGCAATGACGCAGCCTTTCAGGCACTGAGCGTCCTGCAATTATGTATCGGAAATTCTCATCGAGCCTTTGACGCCATTCTTGGATGCGATACACCTTTGGGTCATCCCGGTGACAGGCGTTGGATTGTGTCTAGCCGCTCCTTGAGATGAGCCAGTTGGCCGAGCAGTAAATTCGCCCCTTGACGTGACCCCCACCACATGTAACTCTGATCATATACGATTTCGTACTTGATCCAGGAGAGACATGGGCAACGGCGCCACCACGGACACGCTCAAGCAGGCCGGCAAGGTCATCGCCGTCCACATCAACTACCCCTCGCGGGCAGCGGAACGCGGACGCACCCCGGAACAGCCCTCCTACTTCCTCAAGCCCAGCTCCTCCCTGGCCCTGACCGGCGGCAGCGTGGAACGCCCGGCCGGCTGCGAGCTGCTCGGCTTCGAAGGCGAAATCGCCCTCATCATCGGTAAAACCGCCCGCCGCGTGAGCATCGAGGACGCCTGGAGCTACGTCGGGGGAGTGACCGCCAGCAATGACCTGGGCGTGTACGACCTGCGCTGGGCAGACAAAGGTTCCAACCTCCGCTCCAAGGGCGGCGACGGCTTCACCCCCGTCGGCCCCGCCATTCTTAACGCGGCCGACGTCGACCCCGCAGCCCTGCGCGTCCGCACCTGGGTCAACGGCGAACTCGCACAGGATGACACCACCGCAGACCTGCTCTTCCCCTTCGGCCAGCTGGTCGCCGACCTTTCCCAGCTGCTCACCCTGGAACCGGGCGATCTGATCCTCACCGGCACCCCCGCCGGCGCCTCCGTGGCCGTCCCCGGAGACCGCCTGGAAGTCGAAGTGGACGTCCCCGGCACCGATCAGACCACCGGCCGGCTGGCCACCACCGTCACCGACGGCATCACGCCGCTGGCAGCCTTCGGCGCGCAGCCCAAGATCGACGACAAGCAGCGCGAAGAAGCCTGGGGTTCCGCCGAAAAGGCCGGCCTCGCCCCGCAGCCGGAAAAGGCTAAAACCCTTCCCCCGGAACTCAAGGCCAAGCTCGAATCCGTCGCCACCGCCACCCTGTCCTCCCAGATGCGCGCCCGCGGCCTGAACAATGTCTCCATCGACGGCCTCACCGGCACCAAAACCGGCCGCAAGGTGGTCGGCACCGCCCGCACCCTGCGCTTTGTCCCCAACCGTGAGGACCTCTTCAAGTCCCACGGCGGCGGCTACAACGCGCAGAAACGCGCCATCGACTCCGTGGGCGAGGGCGAAATCCTCGTGATGGAAGCCCGCGGCGAAAAGAGCACCGGCACCCTGGGCGACATCCTCGCCCTGCGCGCCAAGCACAACGGCGCCGCCGCCATCATCACCGACGGCGGCGTCCGCGACTACTCCACCGTCGCCGGCATCGACCTGCCCGTCTACTGCGCCAACCCGCACCCCGCCGTCCTCGGCCGCAAGCACGTCCCCTGGGACACCGACATCACCATCGCCTGCGGCGGTGCCACCGTGCAGCCCGGCGACATCATTGTGGCCGACGACGACGGCATCCTGGTCATCCCGCCGGCCCTCGCCGAGGAGCTGGTGGAGGCGTGCATTCGGCAGGAACACCAGGAAGAGTTCATCGCCGAAATGGTGAAGGCCGGCCACGGTGTGGACGGGCTGTACCCGATGAACGCCGCCTGGAAGGAAAAGTACGAGGCCTGGGCAGCGGAACAGGCATGAGCAGCGTGAGCGGGACCGCCAGCAGCACCGGGCAAGCCTCCAGCACCGCTCCGGGCACCGGTTCCAAATCGGAGCAGGCCTACACCCAGCTCAAGGAGCGCATCCTCGGCGGCGAAATGAGCCCGGGCTACCGCCTGGTGCTCAGCAGCATCGCCACGGAGATGGGCTGCAGCGTGGTCCCCGTCCGGGAGGCCATCCGGCGGCTCGAAGCCGAAGGGCTGGTGCACTTTGTCCGCAACGTCGGCGCCACGGTGGCCGGCATTGACCCGGATCTGTACCTGCACACCATGCAGACCCTCAGCATCATCGAAGGCGCCGCCACCGCCCTGGCGGCCCCGGACATCAGCGCCGAAGAACTGGCGAAAGCCCGGGAACTCAACAACCAAATGCGCGAGGTCCTGGCCAACTTCGACCCGGTCCGCTTCACGCAGCTGAACACCGAGTTCCACGCCCTGCTCTACGCCCGCTGCCCCAATCCGCACATCCTGGAGTTGGTCCACCGCGGCTGGAACCGGCTGGGCCGCATGCGCTCCTCCGTCTTCCGGTACGTCCCGGACCGGGCGCACGCCTCTGTGCAGGAACACGACGCGCTGCTGGACCTGATCGAGACACAAGCAGCACCGGCCGACGTCGAGCACGCCGCCCGCGCGCACCGGACCAACACGCTCAACGCCTTCCTGGGCCAGAGCCACCAGCCGCCCTCCCCGATCTAAAACGCAGAAAGAGGAACACCCATGACGACGCACTTCGTCCCCGAGAACCTCCCCACCCACATCCAGCACTTCATCAACGGCAAGTTCGTGGACTCCGCCAACGGCGCCACCTTCGATGTCCTGGACCCGGTCACCAACAAGACCTACGCCACCGCCGCCGCCGGGCAGAAGGAAGACATCGATGCCGCCGTCGCCGCCGCCCGGGAAGCCTTCGTCAACGGCCCGTGGCCCAAGATGAAGCCGCGCGAACGTGCCCGCATCCTCAATCGGATCGCCGACGCGGTCGAGGCTCAGGAAGACCGCCTGGCCGAAATGGAAACCTTCGACACCGGCCTGCCCATCACCCAGGCCAAGGGCCAGGCCCTGCGCGCCGCGGAGAACTTCCGCTTCTTCGCGGACCTGATCGTCGCCCAGTTCGACGACGCCATGAAGGTCCCCGGCGCCCAGATCAACTACGTGAACCGCAAACCCATCGGCGTCGCCGGGCTCATCACCCCGTGGAACACCCCGTTTATGCTCGAATCCTGGAAGCTCGCCCCGGCCCTGGCCACCGGCAACACCGTGGTGCTCAAGCCGGCCGAATTCACCCCGCTCTCCGCCTCGCTCTGGGCGGACATCTTCACCGACGCCGGCGTTCCGGCCGGTGTGTTCAACCTGGTCAACGGCCTGGGCGAGGAAGCCGGCGACGCGCTGGTGAAGCACCCGCAGGTCCCGCTGATCTCCTTCACCGGCGAAACCACCACCGGGCAGACCATCTTCCGCAACGCCGCGGAAAACCTGAAGGGCCTGTCCATGGAGCTCGGCGGCAAGAGCCCCTGCGTCATCTTCGCCGACGCGGACCTGGACGCCGCCATCGACTCCGCCCTGTTCGGCGTCTTCTCCCTCAACGGTGAACGCTGCACCGCCGGCTCCCGCATCCTGGTCGAACGCCCGGTCTACGACGAGTTCTGCGAACGCTTCGCCGCGCGCGCCAAGACCATCGTCGTCGGCGACCCGCACGATCCGAAGACCCAGGTGGGCGCCCTGGTTCACCCCGAACACTTCGAAAAGGTCGCTTCCTACGTGGAAATCGGCAAGACCGAAGGCCGCCTGCTGGCCGGCGGCGGACGCCCCGAAGGCCTCGAAGAAGGCAACTACATCGCTCCCACCGTCTTTGCCGACGTCGCCCCCGACGCGCGGATCTTCCAGGAGGAAATCTTCGGCCCCGTCGTCGCCATCACCCCCTTCGACACCGAAGCCGAAGCCCTGGACCTGGCCAACAACACCAAATACGGCCTCGCCGCCTACATCTGGACGCAGGACCTCACCCGCGCGCACAACTTCGCGCAGAACACCGAGGCCGGCATGGTCTGGCTCAACAGCCACAACGTCCGCGACCTGCGCACCCCGTTCGGCGGTGTGAAGGCCTCCGGCCTGGGCCACGAGGGCGGCTACCGCTCCATCGACTTCTACACCGACCAGCAGGCTGTGCACATCACCCTGGGCAAGGTCCACACCCCCAAGTTCGGGACCGACGACGCCGCCAAGGTCGACGGCTAACCCTTCCCCGACACTTCCCCGCCTTTTGCAAAGGAGCAAAACCATGGAGATCCAAAACCGCATTCCCACCCCCAGCATCGCCCCGCCGGACATCGTCCGCTGCGCCTACACGGACCTGGTGGTCACCGACCTGGAACGGTCCCGGAAGTTCTACGTGGATGTCCTGGGCCTGCACGTCACCGAAGAAGACGGGGACGCCATTTACCTGCGCTCCCTGGAGGAGTTCATCCACCACAACCTGGTGCTGCGCAAGGGCCCGGTGGCCGCCGTCGCCGCCCTGGCCTACCGCGTCCGCACCCCCGAAGACGTGGACGTGGCCGAGGCGTATTACAAGGAACTGGGCTGCCGCACCGAGCGCCGCAAGGACGGCTTCGTGAAGGGCATCGGCGACTCCGTACGCGTGGAGGACCCGTTGGGCTTCCCCTACGAGTTCTTCTACGAAGTGGACCACGTGGAGCGTCTCACCCAGCGCTACGACCTCTACTCCGCCGGCGAGCTGGTCCGCCTGGACCACTTCAACCAGGTCACCCCGGACGTGCCCCGCGGCCGCGCCTACCTGGAGGACCTGGGCTTCCGCGTCTCCGAGGACATCAAGGATTCCGACGGCGTCACCTACGCCGCCTGGATGCACCGCAAGCACACCGTGCACGACACCGCCCTGACCGGCGGCGACGGCCCGCGCATGCACCACATGGCCTTCGCCACGCACGAAAAGCACAACATCATCCAGATCTGCGACAAGATGGGCGCCCTGCGCATCTCCGACCGGATTGAACGCGGCCCCGGCCGGCACGGCGTCTCCAACGCCTTCTACCTCTACATCCTGGATCCGGACGACCACCGCATCGAGATCTACACGCAGGACTACTACACCGGCGACCCGGACAACCCCACCATCACCTGGGACGTCCACGACAACCAGCGCCGCGACTGGTGGGGCAACCCCGTGGTCCCGTCCTGGTACACCGAGGCCTCCCTGGTCCTGGACCTGGACGGCAACCCGCAGCCGCTCACCGCCCGCACCGAAACCTCCGAAATGGCGGTCACCATCGGCGCCGATGGGTTCTCCTACACCCGCCCCGACGACGACGCCGGCAACTCCTCCGGCGAGCCCGCGAAGGGCTTCAAGATCGGCACCCAGCTCTAGACCGCGCCCGACGACGGCGCTGAAGCCGGCGCCGTCGTCGTCCCACCCTCCGAACCCAAAGGAATCGCCGTGCTAGATAACCAGACTCTCCGGGCGGTGGCCGATGAGCTGCTTGAAGCCCAACGCACCCGCACCCCGGTGCCGCGCCTGACCACGCGCTACCCGGACATGACCATCGATGACTCCTATGCCGTGCAGAACCTGTGGCGGGAACGGATGATCGCCTCCGGGCGGTCCCTGGCCGGCCACAAGATCGGCCTCACCTCCAAGGCCATGCAGGCCGCCACCGGCATCACCGAACCGGACTACGGCGTCATCCTCGACGACATGGTGCTGGAGAACGGCTGCACCCTGGAGTGGGACCGGTACACGCACCCGCGGATCGAGGTGGAGCTGGCGTTCGTGCTGGGCAAGCCGCTCTCCGGGCCGAACTGCACCCTGTTCGACGTCCTGGACGCCACGGACTACGTGGTGCCCGCACTGGAAATCCTGGACTCCCGGATCGAGATGGAGGGCCGCACCATCGTGGATACCATCGCGGACAACGCGGCGATGGGCGCCATGGTGGTCGGCGGGAACCCGGTCCGACCGGCCGACGTCGACCTCCGCTGGGTGTCGGCGCTGCTCTACCGGAACCAGGGCATCGAGGAAACCGGCGTCGCCGCCGGGGTGCTCAACCACCCCGCCGCCGGCGTGTACTGGCTGGCGAACAAGCTCGCCGTGCACGGCACCTCGCTGGAGGCCGGGGAAATCATCCTCGCCGGCTCCTTCACCCGCCCGATGTGGGTATACAAGGGCGATACCGTCTTTGCCGACTACGGACCGTTGGGAACCATCACATGCCGCTTCGAGTAGAAGAAACCTTCGCCGCCCGGCTGGCCGCTGGGGGCCGGCAGACCGGCATGTGGGTCTGCTCCGGCAGCCCGCTGGTCGCCGAAATCTGCGCCGGCTCCGGGCTGGACTGGCTGCTGATCGACGCCGAGCACAGCCCCAACGGGATCGAGTCCCTGTTGGCCCAGCTGCAGGCCGTGCATGGCTATCCGGTCACCGCGGTGGTCCGCCCGCCGATTGGGGACGCGGTGCTGCTCAAGCAGTACCTGGACCTGGGCGCGCAGAACCTGCTGATTCCCATGGTGGACACCCCGGAACAGGCCTCCGAGCTGGTCCGTGCCGTCCGGTATCCGCCGCTGGGTATCCGCGGGGTGGGCAGCGCCCTGGCCCGGGCCTCGCGCTGGAACCGGATCGAGGGGTACCTGGAGAACGCCGCCGAGTCCGTGACGCTGCTGGTGCAGATCGAGACCGCCACCGCTGTCGAAAACGTGGAGGCGATTGCCGCCGTCGACGGGGTGGACGGGCTGTTCATCGGGCCGGCGGACCTCGCTGCGTCCATGGGCCACCTCGGCCAGCAGGAGCATCCCGACGTTATTGCCGCCGTCGAGCACTGCATCCGGATGGTGAAGGCTGCCGGGAAACCGGTGGGCGTGAATGCGTTCGCCGAGGCCACTGCCCGCCGGTATATCGACGCCGGCGTGGATTTCATTCTGGTGGGCGCCGACGTCGCACTTCTGGCCCGCGGCAGCGAGGCCCTGGCCGCGAAGTTCATTTCAGCTGCGGACGACGGCGCCCGGGCGAGTTACTGACAGAAGTCCGGCCCGACAAGTCCGGCGGCGCCGGCCTCGGCGGCTGATCTCGCACGCCCCTGCCCCCTAGGGCGCTTCCACCGTCGAAGCCTCCTGCGGCAGCATGTTCTCGCGGGGGATGAACGTGCGGCCGCGGGCGGGTTTCTCACCGAAGGACCGGAAAACCAGCGGCAGTCCGCGGGCGGTCCACGGATTCGCCCCGTCCATGGCCTGCACATGCACGTGCGGCTGCGTGGAGTTGCCCGAGTTTCCGCAGTCCCCGAGCTGCTGGCCTTCGCGGACCTGCTCACCGGTGCCAACCCGGATCGAGCCGGACCGCAGGTGCATCACCCCGACCACCGGGCCGCCCTCGGACGTCTCGACAAGGACGTAGTTCCCGGCAATCGCCCCGGCGCCCTGTCGCAGCCGGGCCTGCTGGCCGAGCACATACGGGATGAGGGCCAGCTGCGACCGGCGGGCCTCGTGGTCCGCTTCGCCGTCGTGCACGGTAACCACCCGTCCGCTGACCGGAGCCAGGATCGGGCGACCGAAGGCGAAGAACAGCTCCGGAGGCTCGGTGCCGAACGCGGTACGCCAGCTGACCGCGGGAGCCGACCGGCCGGCGTCGTCCACATCCACGAAGTCGATGGCGTAGGTGGTGGCGAGCAGATGCGTGCCGTGGCTGGGCACCCGCCGCAGGGGACTGTTCTGCACCTTCCATTTCCCGGTGAAGGGGAGGGAGACCTCCAGCGGGGCCTCGGGGGTGTTCATCATGGTTCCCTTTATAGGCACGCCGCCCTTCGCGCACGATGACCTGCGCGGTTTCGGGTTCGAGAAGGGCGGGGAGACTGCCGCGGACACGGGGTTCGGACCTAACCTGAAAGCGCACGGAGGGTGCGGGCTGGTTGGCACCGTAACTCCTGGGCAACTTCTCCGGCATAGGTCCACCGAACAGGCGAAGCACCGTCAGGGCTTCGCCGCAACAGGGAGCATCCATATGTGCACAGGAATCAGGTTCTCGGACGGCAGCGGCAACCTCTATTTCGCGCGTAACCTCGACTGGACGTCTGACTTCGGGGAGCGGGTGGTGGTGACGCCCACCGGGTACGCCACGAAGTCGCCCTTCGGGGCGGTGCCGAAGATCCAGCATGCGGTCATCGGCATGGGCATCGTTCAGGAAGACACGCCCCTGTACTTCGACTGCGGCAACGACGCAGGTCTGGCCGTCGGCGGCCTCAACTTTCCGGGGTACGCGGAGTACGCCTCCGAACCGGCCTTCGGCGCGGTGAACGTTGCCGCCTTCGAGTTTCCGCTCTGGGTGGCCTCCCAGTTCTCCACCGTGGACGAGGTCGAGGCCGCACTGGACGACGTCGTGATCGTAGACAAACCGATCAACGAGAAGTACCCGAGCTCGCTGCTGCACTGGCTGATCGGCGACTCGACGCGATCCATCGTGGTGGAGTACACACACGACGGCATGCACGTCTTCCACGACGACGTTGACGTCCTGGCCAACCAGCCCGGCTTCGGCTGGCACCACGAGAACCTGCGCAACTACCTCAATGCCTCGCCCGATTTCCCCGAGGAGGTTGTGCTCAACCAGGCACACTTGGCCCCGTTCGGCTCAGGGTCGCTGATGCGGGGGATCCCCGGCGACTACTACTCGCCGTCGCGGTTTGTGCGCGCGGCCTACGTCCACGCGCACTACCCGCCCAAGACGACCGAAGAGGACAATGTCAGCCGCGCGTTCCACACCCTGCAGGGGGTTGCGATGGTGGACGGCAGTGCGGCCATGGGCTCGGGCGAGTTTGAGAAGACCACCTACACCGGGCTCTTCTCGTCCCGGACAATGACCTACTACTGGAATACCTATGAGGATCCGGCGATCCAGAGCGTCGCGCTGGCCGACCATGCGGCCGACGGAACGGAGCTTGTGGTGGTGTAGGGCTTCGAGGGGTACCCGAAACCCGCTGTCCCGTGTAGATTACTTCGCATGCGAAATAATAGTGTGTCAGCCGTCACGTCCGAACGGATCAGCATCCCCGTCCCTGCGGGCGGCGCGCTCGCCGGCACCCTGCGCCTGCCGGACGACGACGCGCCCCGCGCCGCCGTCGTCATCCACCCCGCCACGGCGGTGGCCGAGCGGCTGTACACCGGCTTCAGCGAGTACCTGGCCGAAAACGGCTACGCCGTCCTGACCTACGACTACCGCGGAACCGGTGCCTCCGGCAGCCCAAAGGCCAACCGGAAGCTGCGGATGCGCGACTGGATGGGCCAGGACGTGCCCGCCGCCGCGGACTGGATGGCCGCGCGGTTCCCGGACCTGCCGCGCCTGGCCGTAGGACACAGCATCGGCGGACATGCGATGGCCCTGAACAACGGCACCGACGGACTGCTGGGGTTCGTGGCCGTGGCTTCGCACGCCGGTGTCACCCGAGCCATCCAGGATCCGAAGGAACGGCTGCGCGTGGGACTGGTCCTCCGGGTCCTCGGTCCGGTCACCGGTCGGCTGCTCGGCGCCGTGCCCGGCCGGAAAATGGGCCTGGGCGAGGACATGCCCGGCGGCGCCATGCTCGAGTGGAGCTCCTGGTCCCGCCGGCCCAACTACTTCTTCGACGATCCCAGCGTGGACGCCGCCGAACGCGCAGCCCGGGTCAAGACCGAGGTGCTGTCCATCGGCTTCACCGACGACCTCTGGGCCACCCCGGGACAGATCAACGCCATCTACAGCCGGCTCACCAACGCCCCGCTGGAGCGGCGTACCTACTCGCCCGACGACGCCGGGGTACCCACCATTGGGCACATGGGCTTCTTCCGACGCGGCGTCAAGGACAAGCTGTGGCCCGAAGTCCTCGCCTGGCTGGACGGGCGGATCGCGAACCGGACATGACCGCGGGCGGCAACGGCGGAACGGGTGGCGCTGGCCGGCGTCCGCCGCGGCTGATCTTCCTGACGCTGACCGCCGAGCGAAGGCTGCGGCGGTGGATCGGACGCCGGGGCGAGGACCGCGGACTGAGCGCACCGGCCGCCGGGGTGCTGCTGTATCTGGCCACCCGTCCCGGCGCGAGCACCGGCGAGGTGGCCGAAGCAGTGGACGCCTCGCCGGCCGGGCTGAGCGGGCTACTGTCCCGGCTGGAAAAGGCCGGACTCATCACCCGTGCACCGGATCCGGCCGACCGCCGGACCATCCGGGTGAACCTGACCGCCGACGGGAAGGCCGCGCTCGGCGTCGTGCAAGCGGCCCTAAGCGAGTTGAACGGGAAGATTACCGACGGGTTCAGCGCCGAGGAGCTGGCCGTCGTCGCGCGCTGGCTGCAGCATGTGGGCCGGGTGCTGGACTAGGCCGGGTCCGCGAGTGACAGCCCGCTGTCTGCAACGTCCTGGGCAAGCCGGATCGTCGCCTTCCACCCCCACACGGAGGTTGTCCTGCCCACATAGAGCGGGCCGTACCACCGCTCCTGCCCTGCATCGTTCGGCTCTGCATTCCCGATCACCTGCAGGTGACCTTCGGTGAAGATCTCGATCCGGGTCAACGCCCGTTCCAGCGGGACGAGTCCCGCCACCTCGGCGGTGCCGGGCGCCGATCCGCCGCGCCAAGGCAGCAGGGCCACGATGAAATTCTTGCGCTTCAGAGGCCGGACTTCCACGACCTGCAGGCACGCCCAATTGCCGGACAGGCCCTGTACGGGGACCAGGTCGCCGACCATGAGCGAGGTGGCGGAATGCGGCGAGAAAGGGAACGTTCTGGGGGTAATTGGGGTCATTGAAGGCTCGGGCCGATCGGGCTCAGACCGCTCCCGGGCGGAAACCCCGGTAGCCAAGTGCCGCGGCGAAACCGAGCCAAATGGCACCGGAAACGTAGTCGAACCATTCGGACGCGTTTCCGAAAGCGAGTATTGAGAACATCAGCATGGCGACCGCACCACAGAAATACGTGACGGCGTCACTTGAGCGGTTGTCGGATTCGGTACCCCCGGGAATTGTCATGCTCGGAAGAATACCTTGCTGCCCATGATCGGGTGACAGGTCAGGGGGTCGATTCCCCTAAGCCTGTTGAACGGAACCGGGGGAGGCCCCGCTTAGGATGGGCGCATGCGCCAAGACCCGAGCGACTGGACTCCCGTGAGCACCGAGCGCCTGCTGCTGCGCAGGCTTGAACGGGCGGACTACGATGCCGCCGTCCGGATCCACACGGACCCCCGGACCAACCGGCACAATCCGCATACCCCCACCGTGGAATCCGTGACAAGGAGCCTGCAGGATTTCCTGGACCACTGGGACCGGGAGGGCTTCGGCTACTGGGCGGTGGCCGAACACGAGGCGCCGGAGACCGTCGTCGGTTTCACCGGACTGCAGCGCGCCGTGGTGGACAGCCGGACCATCCTGAATCTGTACTACCGCTACGACCCGGCGGTCTGGGGCAGGGGCTACGCGAAAGAGGGAGCGGTCGAAGGGGTGCGCCTCGGCCGGAAGCTGATGCCGGAGCTGCCGATCCTGGCCCGCACGACGACGACGAACACCGGCTCCCAGCGAACCGCCCTCGCCGCCGGGCTGGGGCACCTTCCCGGGTTGGACCGGGAGTATGCCGGGGTGCCGGAGATGTACCTGGCCCTGG
This sequence comes from Arthrobacter sp. zg-Y844, assembly GCF_024385465.1. GTDB lineage: Bacteria > Actinomycetota > Actinomycetes > Actinomycetales > Micrococcaceae > Arthrobacter_B. Next base: position 899,805 of record NZ_JANFLS010000001.1, on the reverse strand, counting down.
GCTGGCCTGGGATCTCCGGCGGAGACCCGTCCTAGCGGTTGGGAAGACTGCGGCCGGTCCTGCCTCGGTTCCTGGTTTCCATTCCCGCAGCGTTTCTGGATACCCGCAGAGTTTCTGGTTAACAGCCGGGCCAGGCGTTCCTTTGTTGGGCCCGCACACGTGGTTATCCGTTTCGCAAATACGAGGTATCCCAATTAGTCTCTTCCTCACATAGTCCGGCTCCTTCACAGTGGTTGCAACGTGATGTACGTCACGTTCAACTTTGACTGTCAATGGAGACCCGATGAGAAGCACGAAGCCGAGAACGAAGGTCCCGGGCGCACTCAGCGCCTTGCTGATTGCCAGCCTCGCTCTGGCATCCTGCAGTACGGCAACTGCAGAGAATGAACCCGCTGACACACAATCCGCTTCGGCAGCCACCTCCGGGAACACCGACGCTTTGGCCGCCGCTTATGAAGGTACGGTTGGCACCCCGCCCACCGAATCGGTTCCAGTCCCTGAAGGCCTCACGGCCTGGATTGTCTCCTGCGGGCAGTCACAGGTGACCTGCTCGACACCTGCCCAGGCAGCAGCGGATGCAGCGGAAGCCATCGGCTGGCAAAGCAACATCTGTGACGGCCAACTCAATCCCAACGGCTGGGCCAGCTGCATCCGTCAGGGTGTGGGTGCCAACGCGGACGTCATCCTTGTGATGGGCCAGGACTGCTCCAGTTTCCAGGGACCACTCGAGGAAGCCCGCGCGGCAGGAATCACTACGGTCGGGGTCGGTGCAAACGACTGTGACATCGACGGCGGTGAGCCGCTGTACTCCGGCATAACCCAGAAGCTGGACGGACTGGACAACGAGCAGTGGTGGAACATGGTCGGCCAACTGCAGGCAGACTGGCTGATCGGCCAGACCGACGGCGATCTGAAGCTGCTGGAAGTGACGTTCGCCGACGCCAGGTTCGGGCCCTGGATCAGCGACGGCCTGAACGCCGAACTTGCGGACTGTGACACCTGCGAAGTCGTGGGAACACTGCAGCTGAGCAACCAGGACGCAGCGACCGGCACCATGGCGCAGAAGCTCTCCACCGCCCTGCTCCAGGCGCCGGACGCCAACGCCATCTCCGTTCCGCTGGACGGCTGGTTCCTGGCAGGTCTCTCGCAGGCCATTGTGTCTTCCCAGCGTTCTGACAAGCTGGCCGTCATCGGGACCTTCGGCCAACGCAGCAACCTGGACCTGATTGCGGCAGGCGAAGGCCAGGATGCATCAGTTACCTTCAGTCTGGAGTGGGACGGCTGGTCCGGTGTGGACACCGCTCTGAGACTGCTGGCTGATCAGGAGATTGCCGCCTCCGGCGTCGGGCTCCAGGTGGTGGACGCGGAAACCAATATGCCCGCCGACGGCACCTCCTTCACGTACAACCCGGAAATCGATTTCAAGCAGGCCTATCTGGAGGCTTGGGGCAAGTAGTGGCTGCTCATAACGAAAACCGCCGTTCCGTGCCCGCGGCAGCCGCGGGCACGGAACGTGCGGATGACCAAGCAGGGACCGTTGCCTTGGCCGCACACGGGCTGGTGAAGTCATTCGCCGGCGCCAAAGCGCTCTCGGGTGTGGACCTGACGGTCAACGGCGGAACCATCCATGCGCTGCTCGGGGGCAACGGGTCGGGCAAATCGACACTGATCAAGTGCCTCGCCGGCGTCTACCAGGCCGATGCAGGCACGATCAGCATCCACGGAGAAAACCTTCCGGCCAGGCAGGTGACCCCGCGCCGCGCCCGTGCCGCCGGACTGAGATTTGTTCATCAGGATCTTGGCCTGTTCGACTCCCTGAGCGTGGCGGAGAATTTCGCGCTGGACGCGGGTTTCCCCACCAATCCGCTGCACGGAATCCGTTGGCGCGAATTGCAGAACCGGGTGGACGGGTTGCTGGCGCACTACGCCATAGCGGCCCGGGCAACCGACAGATTGGGTTCGCTGCGGCCCAGCCAAAAAACCATGGTGGCCGTGGCACGAGCCCTCGCCGACCAGCAGGACAGCGAATACACGCTGCTGCTGGACGAGCCGACGGCGTCTCTCGCTGAGGACGAGTCCAGGGAACTGATGGCGGCACTGCGCTCCCGTGCCAACCACGGGCAGACAATCGTGCTGGTGACGCACCGTTTCCGTGAAATCGAGGAAGTTGCAGACCACGTAACAGTGCTCCGCGACGGCATCGTTGCCGGCGGCGGACCCGTGGCCGATACGTCCATCGCTGCCATCGTGGAGATGATGTCGGGCGCCGGACCCGCCGGACCCGCCGGACCCGCCGGACCGGCCAGCGCCGCCAGCGATGAGGCGGTGCTTCGAACTCCCGCGCCGCCGGCCCCGGGTGCCGGCGCGCGGAGCCCCCTCTTCGAAGGCAGGGACCTTTCCCGCTACCCGTTGACAGACGTAAACCTTTCCGTGGCATTCGGTGAAATCGTGGGCCTGGCCGGCCTGGCCGGGTCAGGCCGCTCCACCGTCCTGCGCGCGATTTTCGGAGACACCTCCCTGACCGGAGGAAGCATGAGCCTGGCCGGTGCACCCCATGAACCGTCCTCTCCCGCGGACGCAGTCCGTTCCGGCGTCGTCTTCGTACCGGAAAACCGCCACCGGGACGCAGCCTTCCTGGACCTCGGAGTACGGGAAAATGCCTCCGCCACCGTCATCGGGCGCTACTGGCGCAGGCTCGTGATGAACCTGCGGATGGAACGCGATGAGACCCACCGGCTGCTGGCCGACCATTCGGTTCGCGCTGACGGAATAGAGATCCCGATCAGCAGGCTCTCCGGCGGCAACCAGCAGAAGGTGGTCCTGGCACGCTGGTTGCGGCGAAAACCCCGGCTGCTCCTGCTCGACGAACCAACACAGGGAGTCGATGTGACCTCCCGTCGGGATATCTACCGGTCCCTGCGGGACATCGCGGCACAAGGGTGCGGAGTGCTGGTGGCCTCCAGCGACCTCGACGAACTCGCCGAGCTGTGCGACCGGATCCTGGTCCTGGTGGAAGGCCGTATCGTCGCCGATCTTGACCCCGCGGACACCGGACGCAGCGCGCTTGCCGCTGCCGTGATGGCCGCAAATCACCCCGTCCGTGCCCCTCAAGAAGGATCAGAAGACTAATGGACAGCAGCCACGCACCGGCAGGATCCCTCGAGGCCCGGAAGGCCAAAGTTTCCGGCCAGGCCGGGGCGGAAAGCTCCCGGTCCCGGCCACAACGCAGGGAGGGAAGCCGGCTTCTGGGCGCGCACCTGGAACGTTTCGCCCTGCCGCTGCTGCTGGTCCTGATCATCGCCTTCTTCGGCGTTTTCCCGGCCAGCTCCTCCATCTTTCTCAGCGGAGCCAACGTCTCCGTGGTGCTGGCCAACCAGTCCGTCGTTACCCTCGTCGCCCTCGCCCTGATATTTCCCCTTGTCGCAGGACACTTTGATTTCTCGGTTGGCGGTATCGCGGTCCTGAGCAGCGTAGTTACCGCGGCCTCCATGGCGCATTTTTCGCTGCCGCTGTGGCTGTCCTGCCTGCTCGGAGTGGCAGTCGCTGCGGTGGTGGGAGCGGTAAACGGGCTGCTTGTGGCACGGTTTGGGATGAACGCCTTCGTCTCCACCCTTGGCATGGCCACACTCCTGGGCGGACTCATCCAGTGGTACACCGGCGGGCTGGCCATCATCGGCGTGGATCCGGCGTTCACGACGTTCGGCAGCAGCAGCTGGCTGGGCCTGCCGCGGGTGGTGTTCGTGGTGGCAGTGCTGGCTTTCCTGGCCTGGTATCTCCTGACACATACTCCCTTCGGCCGCGCCCTCTACGCCATTGGGTCCAACAACCGGGCCGCCGTCCTGGTGGGCCTGCCGCTGCGCCGGTACACCCAGACCGCCTTTTGCCTCTCCGGCACTCTGGCCGGGCTGGCAGGAGTCATCCTTGCGGCACGAACGGGCGGGGCCAATGCGGACAATGGAACCTACCTGCTTTTCCCTGCCCTGGCAGCTGTCTTCCTGGGAGCAACCGCCATACTGCCCGGCCGCTTCAACGTGGTTGGAACCGTGTTCGGAGTGCTGTTCGTGGCGGTCAGCGTCAGCGGCCTGACACTGAGCGGCGCTGCCAACTGGGTGGACCAGGTCTTTAACGGCGTGGCGCTTCTTGTCGCCGTCGGGCTGTCCAGTTATCTCGGCCGGCGCCGTTCGGGCCAAGGGACGTAGTGGAAGGACGGCCCAACCGCCCCGATGGGAAGAAGACGAGCCAAGTAGCCGCTCGCCTATGCTGTCCCGCATGAAGTCCATCGATCTGAACCTCCTGCCGACGCTTCAGGCCCTGCTCCGGCTGCGCAACGTCTCGAGGACGGCGGAACACCTGCAGCTGAGTCAACCGGCTGCAAGTGCCGCCCTTTCCCGGCTGCGCCGCTATTTCGACGACGAGCTGCTCGTCCGTTCCGGCAGGCACTTCGAGCTGACCCCGCTGGCGCAGGATCTGGTCCCGCTGGTGGACGAAGCGCTGCAGGGCCTGGACCGGGTCACCGGCATCCGGAGCAGGTTCGATCCCTTCACCAGCGACCGCGAGTTCACCATCGCAGCGTCGGACTACGCAGCAACGGTGATTCTGGAACCGCTGCGCGGCATCCTGCAGGTCGAGGCACCCGGTGTCAGCGTGAACGTTGTCTCGGGGGATGCGATGCCCCTGCATCAGGCCGATTTCACCCGCTGCGACCTGATGGTCGGACCCACCGGGTACTCCCTGCCCGGGGAGAAAAAGGCGGTCTTCCGGGACAGCTTTGTGGCGGTGGTCGATTCCGGGAACCCCATCCTGCAGGCGGACCCCCTCCGTGCGGAGGACCTGGGCCGGCTCCCGCACGCGGTGGGCAACTTCGGCGCATCGATCAAAACCCCTGCGGACCTCTTCTGGGAAACGCTGGGAATTCAACGCCGGGTCGCTGCGCAGGTATCCGGGTTGCTTGCCCTCCCGCTGCTCGTCGAAGGGACGGACCTGGTGGCGGTGGTTCCGAAAATGCTCGCCCTCAAATCGCAGCGGGGAGCAGGGATTTCGATCATCGAATTTCCCGCGGAAACGGAACCTGTGCTGGTGGAGGCCATGTTCTGGCACCCCAGCCGAGCCGAAGACCCGGCGAGCCTGTGGCTCCGTTCCGTGGTCCAGCGCGCCTGCGCCCAGCGGCACCCGGAGAGCACCGTCGTGACCCGCCTGGCGGAGGTCGGCGGTCCACCGCAGCCCTGACGTTCAGCCCCGCGCCGCCGCGGCCCTGACGTTCAGCCCCGCGCCGCCGCGGCGCCGTCGTAACTGCGCGGCAGGCGCTGCCGGGGCCGGGCACGCACCAGGGTGGATGCTTCACGACGGGGTCCCACGGTGTTCGTGATGGTGCCGATGCCCTCCACCGTCATGCTGACGCTGTCCCCCGTCTGCAGGGGAGGCGGAGCCTGATCACCGAGGCGTCCCCACAGTTCGGCAAGACAGCCGCTGCCGCAGGTGCCGGACCCCAGCACGTCGCCCGGAAGCACCCGGGAATCCTGCGACGCGTAGGCAACCAGCTCGGCAAACGGCCAGCCCATATTGGACAGCAGATCCTCTCCGACCCGAGACCCGTTAACGTCCACGCTCATCTGCAGGGCCAGGAAACCGTCGGAGTCGTACCGGTGAGCGAATTCGTCGGCAGTGACAATCCACGGACCCAGGGTGCCGGCGAAGTCCTTTCCCTTGCACGGACCCAGGCTGACCTTCATCTCCCGGCGCTGCAGGTCCCGGGCGGACCAGTCGTTAAAGACGGTGTAACCGAAGATGTGCTGCTGCGCCTGCGCTGCGCTGAGGTTGCTGCCGCTGCTGCCGGGAACCCGCCCGATGACGGCGGCGACCTCCGTCTCGAAATCCAGTTGGCTGCAGCCGGCCGGGATGGGAATCTCCTCACCCGTGGCCCGGATGGTGTGCGGATTGCTGAAGTAGAACGTGGGGGCCTGGTACCACTCCTCCATAACGCCGGGCGCGCCGTCGATGCTGATCCGCATCCCCTCCACGTGTTCCTCGAAGGCAACGAAGTCGCGCAGGGTGGCCGGCACCAGCGGAGCCAGCAGCACCACGGCGGACAGCGGCGCGGACGAGGCGGCTCCGATGACCCGTTCCGCGGTTGCCAGGGTCTCGTCCAACCCGGCCTCGAGCAGGTCGTTGGCAGTCTGTCCTCCGGGAAGCCCGTAGGCCCGGTCCTCATGGATGAAGCCGGAGCGGACCTCACCGCCGTCGTTCCAGCGTGCGAGCTTAACCATCGATTTCAATTCCTTCCCTGGGTGCGGCACTACTGGCGCCGGCCTCGGCACGGCCGGCCCGGATCCCGAGCGCTGCGGCATTGCCGGCGAGGAGTGCCTGTTCCTCCCCGAGGGAAAGACCGGCGGCCCGGACGTCCCCTACGGGGTCTTCCGAGCCCATGTCGAACGGGTAGTCGGAGCCCAGCAGGATCCGGTCCGCCCCGGCGGCCCCGGCCAGTGCGCGCAGTTCAGCAGGACTGTGGGTGAGCGAGTCGAACCACAGGCGGCTGATGTACGACGACGGCGGGGCAGCGCACACGCGTGCGTCCGGCCTGACCCGCCAGGCATGGTCGGACCGGCCGAGCGTGCTGGGCAGGTAGCCGCCGCCGTGCGCCGCGATGATCCGCAGCTCCGGGTAGCGGTCCAGCACCCCGGCGAAGATCAGGTGGGAAAGGGCGACGGCGTTCTCCGCCGGCTGCGAGACGGTATTCGCCAGGTAGAACCGGTCCAGCCGCTCATCCAGCGAGCAGCCGAAAGGGTGCAGGAAAACGAGCGCTCCGAGTTCTTCGGCCCGGGCCCAGAAAGGCTCCAGGCGGGCGTCGGACAGTTCCACGGTCCCGGCGTTCGGTTCCTGCCCGGGGAGACGCCCGAATCCGGGGGCGTAGGACCCGATTTCCACCCCCAGCAGGCCGCAGTCCAGCACCGCATGCTCCAGGGCCGCGACCATGGCCTCCGGGTGCTGCAACGGAACAAGTCCCAGCCCCGCAAGCCGGCCGGGGGCGGACGCCACCAGCTCCATGACCGCGGTGTTGGCGCGGCGGGCGATTTCCCCGCCGAGCTCCAGGCCGGCGAAATAGTAATAGTGCGACGGCGAGGGAGAGACCAGCTGCACGTCGACTCCCGCGGCATCCATGTCCGCGAGCCGCCGGGACAGGTCCACCAGCCGCGGCCAGCGTTCCCGGATCATGGCGCCGGAGATTTTCACCGATTCGGGTCCCTGCCGGCGGGCATCGAGTTCCTGCGCGGCAGCAAACTCCGCCGGAGCGCAGGCCGCCACATACTCCTGCAGCGCCGGCAGGACCACGTGGGCATGGACGTCCACCACCGCGGGCAGGGACTCTTTTCCGGTCATGCGGGCTGGCTCACGGTTGCCGCTACGGTGGCGATCACGCCCGGGACGTCGGCGTCCCGCATCCGTCCTTCGAGCATCCACTGTCCCAGCTGCACCGATCCGCGGATGACGGTGCGGGCCCGTTCCAGCCGTCGCTGCGTGAAGGCCGTCCAGAGGGAGTCATCCAGCGTTTCCCGGCTGGTCAGCAGATCCGCCAGGACGGCTCCGTCTTCCACGGCCATGGCTGCCCCCTGGGCGATGGTGGGCGGGCAGCTGTGGGCGGCATCGCCGATAATCACGGCCCTGCCGCGGTTCCAGGGTCCGTCCACCAAGTGCGCAGTGAACCGGGTGTAGTTGATCCGCGCACTGTGGTCCAGGCCGGCCCGGATCTCCGTCCACGGCCCGCCGTAGGCTGCCGCGAGTCCGGCCATGATCTCCGGTCCGTCCTCCACCCTGCGCTCCTGGGCGTCCTCGACCAGATAGGCGTACATGCTGTCCTGGCCGGTGGGGCAGTACCCGGCAATGTAGCAGGGCCCGCCGTAGGTCAGATCGGTGCGGACCACATCGGCCGGCCGGTCCACGAACGCCCGCCAGATTCCCATTCCGGTGGGCTCCGGTTCGGTGGTGATCCCGATCGCGGCCCGCACCGCCGAGTGCAGTCCGTCGGCGCCGATCAGCAGGTCATAGGGAAGGCGGTCGCCGTCGTCGGTAATGACGGTGACTGAACCCGTGTCCTGTTCCACCCCCTTGAGCCGCCTGCCGTAGCTGATCCGTACTCCGGCATCGGCGGCGCGGCGCCGGAGCGCGTCGGTAAGGTCCGGCCGGTACATGCCCAGGGTGGCGGGCAGGTCCGGCCCGCCGGTCCGGACGTCGTCAACCACGGACAGCACGGTTCCTGCCGGATCCGGTGCGCGGAAGCCGAGCTCGCTGAAGGCGAAGCCCTTGGCGGCAATTTCGTCCCAGATGCCGAGGTGCCGGAAGATCCGCAGGGCGTTGCCCTGCAGGGTGATGCCGGAGCCGAGCGGGGACGGGGCCGCTTCCTTCTCCAGGACTTCCACGTCCACGCCGGCGTCGGCCAGCAGAATCGCCGCCGTTAATCCGGCTGCGCCCGACCCGACAATGCCTACCCTGTTCACAGCTGCCATGATGCAAACTCCTTTGTTTTCATTCCGGCGGATTATGTATCGGCTTATTTCACGGCGATGGGATTGACCGGCGAGCCGACGGCGCCGGTGATGGGCAGCGGGGCCGCCGTCAGCAGAAAGTCATATTGGCCGTCCGCCGCGCAGGACGCGGCAAGCTGCTCCGGATCCCACATTTCGCCCAGATAGAGGCCCAGGTTGGGGATGGCGATCTGGTGCAGCGGCTGGAACGCGGTGTCGAATTCGTTCGGCCGGACCTCGAACCCCCACGTGTCGGTGGCGATTCCGGCGATCTCGCTGCGGTGCAGCCAGGGCGCCATGCTGAAGGACAGTCCCGGCGCCGGCCCGCCTGCGTAGTCCCCCCACCCCTGCCTCAGGGTCCGGGCGTATTGGCCGGTGCGCAGCACCACGATGTCACCGCGCCGGATCTCCGAGCTGGGCCCCTGCTGCTCGATGGTGGCCTCGATATGCTCGGCGGTGATGGCGAATCCGTCCGGCAGCTCCCCGTCGCCGCTGCCCGCGCCGGGTCCCAGTGCCCGGCCGACGTCGAGCAGCACGCCCCGGGTGACGATCCGGGCCGCCGCGGTCTGGATTCCGGTGAGCTGGTCGCCTTCGCTGGTCACCACCGCACCCGCCCGCCGGCCGTTCCAGGCCTTTCCCCGGTCGAAAATGTGGCCGAGCCCGTCCCACTGCGTGGAGCACTGCAGCGGCATCGCGATGAAGTCGTCGGCGCCTCCGATGCCGTGCGGAAAGCCCTGGTTGCCGAACTCCGCTTCCGTGCCGGTGTCGGTCATGGTGTGGACGGGGTTGATCCGGCGGCGCCAGCCCTTCTGCGGACCGTCGGTATTGAACGGCTGGGACAGGGAGAACGTCTGGCCGGTGCGGACCAGCCGGGCTGCCTCCACCCGCTTGGCCTCATCGATGAAGTTCAGGGTGCCCAGGACGTCATCCGGCCCCCAGCGCCCCCAGTTGTTGTGCGCAGCAGCCATCGCCTCGATGCTTCCCAGCGCGTCGTCGCGGCGGATCATCTCCTGGTCTTCGGCATTGATTCCGGTCACGGTGCCACCTCATCCCTGCAGCGCACGAGCTGCGTTCCCAACCCGGTAATCGTGCCTTCCATAACGTCGCCGTCGCGGAGCATCCGTCCCCAGTGGGCCCCGTTGCCGGCGGGGCTGCCGGTCAGGATCAGGTCCCCGGGCAGCAGCGGCATCTGCTGGGAGGCATGCGAAACCAGCTGGGCCACGGTGAAGATCATGTCGGCGGTCGATTCTGCCTGCATGGTTTCGCCGTTGAGCCGCAGCGTCACCATGAGGTCCTGCGGATCGGCCACGAACTTTGCCGGCAGCACCAGCGGTCCCGTCGGCAGGAAACCCGGGGCGTTCTTGGACCGGTACCAGTCACTGCCGATGGCCGGCATGTCCTTGCGGAAGACGAGGTCACGGGTCGTGATGTCGTTGACCATCGTGTAGCCGAAGACGTACTCCAGGGCATCTTCGGGGCTCACGCGGAAGGCCCGCTTGCCGACGACGGCGGCGAGTTCCAGCTCCCAGTCATGGGCCTGGCTGTAGCCGGGGAGCACCAGGTCCTCGGTGGCGGAGGCCATCGCCGTCGGGAGGCCGATGAAAAAGTACGGGGTACCCTCGGCGGCCCGCCGGTCCATCGTGGCGGCGGTCCGTTCCCGGATCTCCTCGTCCGTGCCTTCACCGTCGCGGTGCGCCACTGCCAGGTCAATGACGTGCTGGCGGTAATTGGCCCCGGCCTGCAGGACCTGCTGCGGCCGCAGCGGCGCGAGCACCGTGAGGTCCGCGTAGTCGAGCCAGCCGGCGGCAGCACCGGCGGACTCTTCCGCGAGCCGGTCCAACTGGCCCTCGGCTTTGTCCCAGTGTTCGACCACCGCTTCCAGGGTGACCCTGTTTCCGGGCAGGTCCAGGTTCGCGTCCGTCAGCGGCAGGACGCGGCCGCCGGTTTCCAGTCCGGCCCGGGGCTCGCCGGTGCCCGGGTCCCGAAACGTGATCAGCGAGTAGGTCATCGATTCAGCCCCTGCCGTGCTTGGCGTAGGGGTTGAGCAGCGCTTGTTTCATTTCCTCCGAGGCGCCTTCCTCCGTGGCGGTGAACCCGTCCGCCAACGGGAAGGATTCGGTCAGCGAATGCGGCATGGCCCCGTTGCGGTAGAAATTGTTTGATCCCTGAGAGGGTGTCCAGGTGCGCGGCTCCCAGTCGGGGACGTAGTTGCGGTAGCCGCCCGAGTTCAGTTCCACCCGCAGAGCGCTCGGCTCCCGGAAGTACAGGAAGTTCTGCTCACCGATGCCGTGGATGGAGGGTCCGTATTCCATCGGGGTGCCGTTTTCCATCAACACGTCCGCGGCGCGCAGCAGGTCCTCATGGGTGTCCACCCAGAACGCGATGTGGTTGACGCGTCCGGCCCGGCCCGAGGTGTCCATGACCACCCCCAGATCGTGCGATTTTTCATTGGTGGTAAGCACGGAGAAGACCGTGATCGGTGCTTCGTCCAAGGTGGTGAAAGCCATGATCCGGAAGCCCAGGGCGGCGCTGTACCAGTCGGCGAACCCGGTGACGTCGCTGCTGGCCACGGTCACATGGTCCAGGAATCGCGGTGCCGCGGCGTGGCTGCTCCGGCGTTCGGGCCGGTCCGGGTAGATGGATGTCCAGCCGGGTTCCGCTACGTACGGCTCCACCTCGTAGAACAGTTTCATCGGGTGCCCGTAGGGGCCGGTGAACTGATAGGCCTTGCCGTGCGCGTGCCCGCCCGGAATCCATTCGCCCTGCACCCCGGCGGCTTCCACATTTGCCGCCGCCGCCTCGAGTGCCTCAGCGGACGCCGTGCGCCAGGCCATGTTCGCCAGGGACGGTTCTTCCCCCGGCCGTACCACCAGGCTGTACCGGTAATGGTCGCCCCAGCAGCGCAGATAGGAAACGCCGTCAAGGGAATCAACCAGGCGCATGCCGAAGTTCTCGACATAGAACCGGGTGGAGGCCTCGACGTCGGGGCTGGTGATCTCCAGATGTGCCAGATGGGAGAGGAGTCGTTCCACGGGCATTCTCACATTCGCTAGGTGCTGAGCTTTTCAGAACCTAACTGTGATCGCCATCACGTAGTTGTGGAAGCAGTCTTTTCCTATGGCAGGTATCCATGCAACGAATGGTCACGCGCCGGCACCGGCGCGGTGGCCCAGAACGCCAGTGCCGCGACCGGCAGCACCACGCCCAGGCCCGTGAACAGCTCCAGCGCCGCCGGGCCCTGGCCGCTCACGACGCCGGTCAGCATCATGGTGACGGTGATCGAGGACAGCATAAACACCGGCACCATCACCACCAGCAGGGCGATGCCCGCGCCGCGGACCCCGGCCCGCCGTCGTCGCACCGCCACCCACAGCGCCGGCAGCACCAGCGCAATCCAGACCCAGTGGTGGAACCAGGAAATCGGCGAGATCGCGAGCATCACCACGGCGTTCGCACTGATCGCCGCCACCGTGTCACCGCGGGCGTCCGAGCGGCGGATGGCGAAGAAGCCCAGCACGACGACGGCGGCCGAGGCCAGCAGCCAGAGCGGACGCTGCAGCGCCTCGGGTGTGCCCAGATGCGTGAGCAGCGAGTTCAGCGACACGTTGTACATGTCCGTGGTGTCCCCGACACGGTCGGAATCGAAGAGCGAGTCGAGCCAGAACACGCGGGACTGCTCCGGGGACGCCAGCCAGCCGACGGCAATGGTGGCGGCGAAAGTGAGGCCCATGGTGAGGATGGCCCGCCAGTCCTTCCGGACCAGGAAGATCAGCCCGAACGCCAGCGGGGTGAGCTTGATGCCCGCGGCCAGGCCGATGAGGATGCCGCGCGGAAGCTTTGACGACGGCGGCCGGAGCAGGTCCGCGACGATCAGGAGCATCAGCATCGGGTTGATCTGGCCGAAGCCCAGGCCCTCGCGCCACGGGCCGAGCACGCCGATCAGCAGGGTGGCGAGGACGGCAACGCCTGTGCTGCCGCCCAGGGCGGTGTGCAGCCGCGGCGGCAGCACCTTGTTTTCCGTGAGGTAGCGGGCGACCAGGAAGGCGGTCAGCACCAGGCAGGCGCACGACGTCGCGGTGAGCAGGACCAGCCCCACGGCCTCGGGCAGGACCGCGAACGGTGTCAGCAGCAGGGCGGCGAAGGGCGGATACGTGAACGGCAGGCCGCGGGTGTCCGTTTCGACCAGGCTCGGGTCATACAGGCGATGCTCGCCCAGGCCGAGGAACGCCCGGGCTCCTTCGCGGTACACGGTGAAATCCAGGCCGTGGATCTGGGCGCCGAGGACCACCAGGAGCAGCGCAACCGGAAGGCCGAGCGCGAGCCAGAGGATCCGGGTGCGGGTGCGGGACGCCGGGTCCGCCGTTGATATTGCCATGCCTGCCAGTTTAGACGGCGGAGTTCCGGCGGCTTTGAGTTGGCAGGCTGGTCCGGCCGTGACGATGCGCCCACACAGCGCCCGGCGTCGTCGTACTCCTTATTCTTCGGATGTTTCGCGCGTGCTGATCAGCGGCGTCTCGGGTTCGGGATCGGGGCCGCCGCCAGGGCTCGCTGTGCTGCAAGAATTTCGGTCAGGGTCCCGGGCTTGGCATAGACCTTGCCCTCCGGGGAGGCATCCGGGACGGCGGCGGCTTCCGCCGGTCCCGTCGCGGCGGCCCGCAGGTCCAGGCACATGAAGGTGCTGTTGGGGTCGGCGCGGTAGCTGCCGAACGGCGGGCACGGGGTGAAACCCGAACGCTGATACAGCCGCCTGGACGAGGCAAAGAACTCCTGGGTTCCGGTTTCCAGCAGCAACGCGATGTAGCCGCGGGCGCGGGCGTTCGTGATGATCTGCTGCAGGAGCATCTGGGCAACGCCCCGTCCACGGGCGGACTCGACCGTGCGCATCGAGGTGATTTCGCCGTATTCACCTGCTGCGCCTCCGAACAGGGGAGGAAGTTCCTTCAACGCGCCGCAGCCCAGCAGGGTGCCGTCCTCGCGGACCGTCCAGAAAGTGACGGAGGGGTCCCGCAGGGACGGAGGAGTCAGGCCGGCGGCTACCGTTCCCGCGGGATACAGCAGGTCGCGGTTCTCTGCGAGCAGGGCCCGGACATCCCCTTTGCCCGGATCGTCCCGGATGACGCTCACCCGGTGCGCCTCCAGGGCGCGCGGGCCGGCCTGCCCTCCCCGGACGGCGGGGCGCGTGTCGCGGAGGTCGGGGATAAGGGGTAGGGCCGCCGTCGTCGCCTGGCCCGCTCCGGCGAACGGGACCGGACCCGGAACGCGGATCGGCGGCGGCGTGGGGATGTAACCGGGCATTTCTACTTCTTCCAACTCTGAAACGGAGACGGGCTCCCGAATGTCTTCCGGGACGTCGACTGTTGTCCCGGCAGAACCCGTCCGGCGACGCCGCCGGAGTGCAGCTGCGGGGACCCGCCGCGTCTTCTCAGCCAGAGTCTAACCGGTGCCCGCCGTGACGGCGGACACCGGCATAGCTGGGTCGGGTTAGCGGACCGTGAGCTCCCGCGCGGCGGCGGCAAGCTCGGCGATCCGGGGGTTGGCCTTCTCCAGCTCGGCTGCGTGCTCGGCGACAACCTCTTTCTTGGTCTCAAGGATCAGGGCGTCGAATTCATCCCGCACGCCCGTTTCCACGGAGCAGTTGTAGTACTTCACGGCCAGGGCCGCTTCGGAGGGAGTGGGTGTATACGTGATTTCAACGTCGGCGGGAATGATCTCCACCCCGGAGGCCTGCTTCGGGCCGCTGCGTTCGGGGTATTCCACCGCCGTACCGAGCTCGACGTCCGATGTGAAGCCGTACAGCTCGCCGGACGCCGGCGTCACCGGCACCCCGGCGTCGACCAGGCACTGGACCACTTCCTGCTGGAGGGGGGCCAGGGCCTCAAACGTCCGGTCGGCCAGGCCGCCGGCCAGTTTGCTGCTGAGCCGGTTGTAGTCGATCAGGCTCTGCTCGGCGTCGTCTCCCAGTGCAGCCCAGGCTTTTGTGTTGCAGGCTTCGGATACTGCCTCGAAGGCGTCGTCATGCACAAAGACCTTGGCCGGTGACGGGCCGAACTGTTCACCGCGGAGCCCGCTGGCCGTAGCGTCCTGCACGCTTTCGAAGAACGCGTCATCAACGGTGAGCTGGTCCAGCAGATCGGCGCGCCACTGCACTGCCGGTTCCTCCGGGATGAACGCCTCGTATTCGGGATAGCCGTTGTCCGCGTAGCACTGGAAGCGGAGGGTGTCCTGGGCAAGGTGGATGGCGTCCATATCTTCGGCCAAATAGATTTCGAACGGGTCGGCCGAGGACTCCGAAACCGGTGCCAGGCCGGAATCGGCGGCACAGCCGGCGAGAGCGGCGGCTCCGAGGGCGATGACCCCGAGGCCGGCAAGATAACGACGACGCCGGACCGGTGCGGCGGGGTCGGAGGCCGGTGCAGGCGCAGCGGGGGAGAGTCGGTTGCGGTTCATGGTGTGCCTTTCGAGACTGGATCCAGGGTGCGGTGCCGGACCAGCTCATCGGGAGCATGTCCGTAGAACGACAGCAGTAATCAGGTGGAACAGGCAGTGCTGCTGGGGCGGGTGGTGCAGGGAAGCTGAGGACGCGGGTTAGGCGGTTCGGAGCCGCCGGGACCGGATCTGCCGGTCCGCGGCGGTCAGTGCTGCCGTGGCCAAGGCCAATCCGAGGAACGCCCATTCCCAGTGGGCGGTAACTGGGCCGGGTAAGCCCGAGGCGGCAAGCCAGGTTTCGAGGGAACCTCCGGACCAGAGCCGTACCAGCAACGGCATCGATGCCACGGCCAGGCCAACAGTCCAGGGGATCATCCGGCTTCCGCTGACCAGGACCATTCCGACGGCCAGCATCAGCGCCGCCGCTGCCAGCGTCAGGGACCGGGCATCAACGGCAAGCACGCTCGCCGCGTCGTAGAAGAACAGGGCAGCGCCGCCGGACAACCGGCTGACGGCCAGCCATAGACCCGCCAACGAGACACCGGCCGTGACGGTCCCCAGCAGGACGCGGCGGGAAGCACTGGCCGCGGGATTGCCGATGAGGGCCAGCAGCGCCAGGCCGCTGAGCACGAGCATGGGAGTAAGCGGCGGTGCGAGGATTCCCGCAACGGCGCCGGAGAGGGGAATCAGCGGAGCTGCCACTGCCGCGCTGAGATGCAGTGTCCGGCGCAGGGAGTGCCGACCGGCCAGCGCAGCAACGAATCCGGCGAGCAGTGCCAGGTAAACCGCCGCGGCCGCCGTCGTGAACGGTCCCGCGGCCAGGAACGCCTCACCGAACCCCTCGCCCGTGGGCCGCCAGCGCAGCGTGCCCGGCCGGACCCACGGACCCCATTCGCCCAGCAGTGTCAGGGTGAGCGCAAGGTAGGTGGCCAGCACGGTGGCGGTGAAGGCGATGCCGTTGCGTCGCCGCCGGCCCACGCTGCCAAGCAGTTCCAGGCCGCGGGTAGCCAGGCCGTTGCCTACGAGGTTGAGCAGTTCGGCCGGGGTGGCCTTGGTGCGGTGCTCGGAACGGGCGACGTAGAGCAGTACGCCGATCAGTTCCTCGCCCTGCTCCCGGCGCCAGCGGCGCGGGTAGGCTCCCAGCGCCCGGGTGTAGGTGGCCTCCAGTTTGGAGGCTCCGCCGTTCATGCTCCGGCCTGCGCTGCGCGCAGTCGCAGCTTCGACATGGCCTGCCGGGCGTTGGCTGCCAGGCGGTCCGCTTCCTTGGCGAGGGTGGCGGCGCCGCCGTCGGTAATCCGGTAGTAGCGGCGGGCTCGGCCGTCCACCACGTCCTCGCCGGAAATCTCCACCAATCCGTCTTCCCGCAGCCGGTCCAGCACCCCGTAGAGGGTGCCGGGCTGCAGCTTCACCCGGCCGCCGGAGAGGTCCTTCGTCTCCGCGATCAGGGCGTAGCCGTGCTTGGGTCCGTCAGCCAGGGCCGAGAGGACCAGGAAGGTCGGCTCGCGCATCTCATGCTTGCTCATGCCCTGAACGATAGTCAGAAAAACTGAATATAGGGAAGAAATGAATATAACGGTTAAGTCACGGTTGTTTCAGTGCTGCCTGGGCTATGGGATCCGGGCCGATTTCCTGCGGTTTGTGGCAATCCCTGCGCTTTTGTGGCAATCCCTGCGTCGCGCGCCGCAGGGATCCGGACAAACCGCAGGGATCCGTACAGGCCGCAGGATTTTCCGGGTCCGACGGCCATGCCAGCAGGGAAGTCGTGAATGTGGAAGGGCCTGCAGCAGCCGACCCGCAAGCGGAAGGGAACCGTCAGCTGTCCAGCTTGGCCAGCAGTGCTGCCAGCGCCTCCCGCTCGCCGTCGCCCAGGGCGTTCAACAGCCGGTGTTCGGTGGCCACATGGTCCGGAAGGGCGGCGTCGACGGCGGTCCGGCCGGCGTCGGTCAGGGTCACCTGCTTGCCGCGCCGGTCCGCGGAACTGGGGGAGCGCAGGACGTATCCCTGCGCCTCCAGTCGGTTCAACCGCTGCGCTATGGCGCTGGAGGTGACCATGGACCCTGCGGAGAGGTCCTTGGGGCTGAGCGTGTAGGGCGGACCGGAACGGCGCAGCGTGGCCAGCACGTCGAAGGAGGCCGCATCCAGGCCGTGCTTGGCGAAGGTTGCAGCAAGCTGTTCATCGAACCGGCGGGCCACCCGGGACAGCCGGCCGACCACGGCCATGGGGGAGACGTCCAAGTCCGGCCGTTCCGCTGCCCACTGCCGGAGAACCATGTCCACGTGATCGCTCATGGAAGCACCCTAGCAATTAACTAAGCACTTAGCTATATTGGCTAAGTGCTTAGCAAAACTGGACTTCTGACTATGACGACGGCCCTGGCGCCGATCGTCTGGGGCACCACCTACATCGTGGCCGCCGAGCTGCTGCCGCCGGACCGGCCGCTGCTGGCCGCCCTCCTGCGCTCGCTGCCCGCGGGCCTGCTGCTGCTCCTGCTGGTCCGGCGGTTGCCCCGCGGCAGCTGGTGGTGGCGCTCGGCAGTATTGGGGGTGCTGAACATCGGACTGTTCTTCGCGCTGTTGTTTGTGGCCGCGTACCGGCTGCCCGGCGGCGTCGCTGCCACTGTTGGTGCGGTGCAGCCGCTGCTGGTGGCGCTGTTTGCCTCGCGGTGGATCGGTGAACGCCTCACCGGACGGAAGTTAGCGGCAGGCGTGGCCGGGCTGGCCGGCGTCGGGCTGCTGGTGCTGCAGGCGCAGGCGCGGCTGGATGCGCTGGGAGTGGCCGCCGCGCTCGGAGGAGCGGTGGCCATGGCGGCCGGGGTGGTCCTGACCAAAAAGTGGGGCACCCCGGACACGCTGCTGGCGGCCACATCCTGGCAGCTGGTCGCCGGCGGGTTGTTCCTGCTGCCGGTGGCCCTGCTGGTGGAGGGTCCGCCGCCCGCACTGACCGGCGTCAACCTGGCGGGGTACGCCTACCTCGGCGTGATCGGCACGGCGCTGGCCTACTGCCTCTGGTTCCGCGGCCTGCACCGGCTGCCCGCCTCAAGCACGGCACTGCTGGGGCTGCTTAGCCCGGTGGTTGCGGCGGCCGCAGGCTGGCTGCTCGCCGGGCAATCGCTCAGTCCCGGCCAGTGCCTGGGTGCGGCGATGGTTCTTGCCACCCTGGTGCTGGCGGGGCCGGCCGGACATCGGCGTGCCACGGCCGCGGCGGTGCGCCCGCATGATGTGCTGGACCGGTCGGTTTCCCCACGCTGAAACGAGCTCCCGTGTTCACAGGTCTGTCCGCCTTTCCCCTGACACCCGTTATCCACGACACGGTGGATGAGGACCTCTTTGCCGCGCTGGTCCACCGTGCGGTGGAGGCCGGGGTGGATTCCATCGGTGCGTTGGGGTCCACCGGCAGTTACGCCTATCTGTCCCGGGAGGAACGACGCCGGGTGGCAGCGGCCGCGGTGCAGGCGGCCGGGGAGGTGCCGGTGATCGTGGGGATCGGGGCGCTGCGGACCTCCGATGTCCTGCGCGGAGCCGAGGATGCCCAGAACGCCGGTGCCGCCGGCCTGCTGCTCGCGCCGGTGTCCTACCAGCCGCTGACGGAGGACGAGGTGGCGGGCCTGTTCGAGTCCGTCTCCGCCGCCAGCTCAGTGCCCATCTGCATCTATGACAATCCGACCACCACCCGGTTCACGTTTACGAACGAGCTTTATGCCCGGCTCGGCGCCCTTCCGCAGGTGGAGGCCGTGAAGATTCCGCCCCGGCCGGTGGACGAAGCGGACCAGCGGATCCGTGAGGTGCGGGCCGCGCTGCCGGACCGGATGGCACTGGGGGTCAGCGGCGACGAGTTTGCCGCCCCGGCCCTGCTCGCCGGCGCGGACGTGTGGTTCAGCGTGCTGGGCGGCACCCTCCCGGACCTGGCGCTCGCCATCACCCGCGCCGCTCAGGCCGGGGATGCCGAGACTGCCCTGCGTTTGTCGGCACAGCTGGCACCGGTCTGGGACCTGTTCCGGGATTTCGGCAGCCTGCGCGTGACCTCGGCATTGGCGGCGGAGCTTGGCCTGCTGCCGGTGGAGAACCTGCCCGCCCCGCTGCGGCCCCTGTCCGCGGACGTTCAGCGGAGGATCGGCGGGGTGCTGCGGACGCTTCGGGGCTCAGCGGCCGGTTAGCCCACGGCGCATCCCGCCGCAGGACGCAAAACTCCTCCGCTTCGGGAAAACCCCTCGGTTTGTGACAAATCCTGCCTCGCGCGGCGCAGGGATCCGGACAAACCGCAGGGAATCGGACAGATCGCAGGGATTCGCTCCTGATCTCCGGGCTACAGACGTCGGGCTACACCGTCGGAGCCTCCCGCTCAGCCGGAGCCGCCGCAGGACGCAGAACCCCTCCGGTTTGGGAAAACCCTGCCGGTTTGGGAAATCCCTGCCACGGCGCAGCGGAGGGATTTCCCAAACCGGAGGGAAAATGCACAAACCGTAGGGAAACCAGTCGACCTACACGGCAGGAGCCGGCGCAGCCTCCGGTTCCGCAGGCGCGGCAGGAGCCGGCGCAGTCTCCCGCTCAGCCGCAGCCTCCGGTTCCGCGGCAACCTCGGCCGGAACCCGGACAGCCCGCAGCCCCAAATACACCCGGTCCCGGGCGAACGGTGTCCGGGCGAACCGGATTCCGGTGGCATCCCGAAGCGCATTGGCCAGCGCCGGCGCCACGGGGTTGAACGGGCTTTCGCTCATGGACTTGGCGCCCATCGGTCCCAGCGAATCGTCCGTCTCCGCGAAGAAGATCTCTGTGCGCGGCACGTCGGCGAATGTGGGGACGTGGTATTCGCGCAGGATCCGGGTCTCCACCGTGCCCTCGGCGTCAATGCGCACCTCCTCGAACAATGCCGCCCCGAGAGCCTGGGCAATGCCGCCCTCGATCTGGCCGCGGCACTGCATCGGATTCACGACGACGCCGGCGTCCGCAGCGTGCACGCTCTGCAGGATCCGGATCTCCCCGGTCCCGGCGTGCACCGCCACCCGGAAGCCCTGCACGTTGAAGGCGACCGACCGCGGGGTGCCGCCCCACCGGCCCTCCGCGGACAGGTCGATGCCCTCCTCGCGGGCCCGGACGGCGACGTCGGCCAGCGGGATCCGTTCGCCGCCGCACTCCACGGCGTCCGCCAGCAGATGCACCTGCGCCGAGGTGGAGCTAAACAGGGACGCGGCGAAGCCCTTGAGCAGGGTGGCCAGTTCCTCCGCAGCGGCCAGCGACGCCTTGCCCGCCACCACCGTGCCGGTGGAGCCGTACGCACCGGTGTCGTGGTCCACCAGATCGGTGTCCGCCTGCCGGATCAGCACCCGGTCCGCGGTGGTGTGCAGCGCCGTCGAGGCCAGCTGCGCGTGCACGGTGGTGGTGCCGTTGCCGAACTCAGCAGTGCCGACGTCGAGCCCGTACCGGCCGTCCTCACGCAGGGAAATCTTCGCGTGGCTGATGTGCCCGCGCGGCGGCACGGTGTCGATCATGGCGACGGCGCTGCCCTCACCGATCAGCCACCCGCCGTCGTCGGCCGCGTCGGACGGGTCGGCCGCCCCGGACGGCCCGGCTGAAACAAGCTCCGCCCCGGAGGTCTCCGGCTGCTCCCGCCCCGCAGCCAGCGCACCGGACACCAGCTCCAGGCATTGGTCCAGGCCGTAGCTGCCGTAATGCACGTCTTCGGCAGGTTCGGGGGAGGTGGAGACCATGCGGTCGCCGTGCGCCACCACGTTGCGGCGGCGGAAGTCCAGCGGATCCATGCCCAGGTCCCGGGCCAGCTCATCCATGGCGGATTCGATCGCGTAGATCATCTGGCTCAGCCCGTAGCCGCGGAACGCCCCGGAGGGCAGCGTGTTGGTGTAGACGGAGCGGGCGTCCACTTTCTTGTTGGCGCACCGGTAGACGGCCACGGATTCCCCGCAGCCGTGGAACATCACGCCGGGGGCGTGGTTGCCGTAGGCGCCGGTGTTGGCGGTGACATCAAGGGCCAGCGCGGTCAGGGTGCCGTCCGCGGAGGCTCCGGCGCGGACCTTCACGGCGAAGGGGTGCCGGGTGGTGGTGGCGGTGAACTGCTCCTCGCGGGTCAGTTCCAGCTGCACCGGGCGCTTCAGCTTCAGCGCGGCCAGCGCGGCAAGGTCCTCGGTGAGCACTTCCTGCTTGCCGCCGAACCCGCCGCCCACCCGGCCGGCGAGCACGCGCACCGAGGCAAGCTTCAGCCCGAAGATCCGGCACAGCGTCCGCCGGACGAGGAACGGCACCTGTGTGGAGGTCCGCACCACCAGGCGGCCCAGGTCATCGAAGTACGCGATCGAGCCGTGCGTCTCCAGTGCGACGTGCTGCAGGCGCTGGCTGTAGTAGGTGTTTTCGTGCACGACGTCGGCCGCTGCGAGGCCGGCGGCAACGTCGCCGACCTCGGAGTGCAGTTCCGCCACGACGTTCCCGGCGGTACCGGGGTGGACCTCCGGAGCGCCGGGCGCCAGGGCCGCCTCCGGATCCAGCACCGCGGGCAGCAGCTCATACTCGACCTTCAGCGCACGCACGCCTTCGGCCGCAGCGCCCACGGTGTCGGCGACGACGGCGGCCACCCGCTGGCCGCGGAACCTGACCACATTGTCCAGGACCCGGGTGTCGTCGGGGTCGTCGGTGTGCAGTTCGTGCTGGGCGGTGGAGAAGAGCTGGTCCGGGGCGTCCTCGTGGGTGAGCACCGCTTCAACGCCGGGCACGGCCAGGGCGGCGCTCGCATCAATGGACAGGATCCGGGCATGTGCGTGAGGGGAGCGCAGGATCTTCAGGTGCAGCAGCCCGGGCAGGTCCTTGGCCGGGACATCCAGGGTGTAGCGGGCGCGGCCGGTGACGATGTCCGGTCCCGCCGGAGCGGCCACGTTGACGCCGACAGTCCGTGCATCGCCGGTCTGCGCGGGGGTCGCTCCGCCGGAGGACGGCTCGGCGCCGGCGGTGCTCGTTTCAGTGTGCCGGTGCCCGCAGACAGCATCTTCGATGCTCCGGTAACCGGTGCAGCGGCAGAGGTTTCCCTTGAGGTTCCGGGGCAGGTTCTCCTTCTGCTGATCGTCGAAGGTCGCTGCGGTCATCACCATGCCGGCGGTGCAGAACCCGCACTGGAAGCCCTGCGCGTCCAGGAACTGCTGCTGCATCGGATGCAGGGCAGCGCCGTCGGCCAGCCCCGCGCCGTCGGCCAAGCCCTCGCCGCCAGCCAGCCGCGCCGTGTCGGCCAGCCCCTCGATGGTGGTGATCTCCCGGCCCTCGGCCCGGACCGCGGGGTAGATGCAGCTGTGCACGGGTTTTCCGTCCACATGCACGGTGCACGCGCCGCAGTCGCCGGCGTCGCAGCCCTTTTTGACGCCCAGGTTGCCCTGTTCGCGGAGGAAGGTGCGCAGGCACTGCCCGGGGAAGGGCTGGGCTTCCACCTCGGCGTTGTTGATCCGGTAGGTCACAGGGAGCCGTCCTCGGGTGCGGGTGCGGGTGCGGGTGCAGGTCCGGCAAGTTCGGCGCGGATTTCCTCCGCCAGCCGGTAGGTCATGTCCTGCCGCCATTCGGGCAGCCCGTGCACGTCGTCGTGCCAGAGCCCGGCATCAATCGCATCCTCCAAGCCGGCGCGCAGGTCGGCGGCGTCCGGCACCGCGGAAAAACGCAGCTGGACCGGACGCTTTGTGGCCGCAGTGACGGTCAGGACAAAGCAGTCGTCCTCGTCGACGCGGCCGATCAGGAGCACCCCGGACCGGCCCAGATTGGTCAGCGAGAGCCGCCGGAATGCAGTGCGTGCCCGCAGCGCGGCGGCCGGGAGCGAAATGCTGCGCAGCAGTTCCCCCGGCGCCAGCGCGGTACGCCCGTCGCCGGTCACGAGTTCGGCCACCGGCACCCGGCGGGAAGTGCCGCCGGGGGAGTGGATCAGTCCGACGCCGTCCAGCGCCGCGGTCAGCGAGGTCATGGGCCCGGCGGGCAGGCCGGTGCAGATGTTCCCGCCCACAGTGGACACGTTCCAGACTTTGAAGGAGGCCACGAAGGAGTCGCAGCACGGCTGCACCAGGTCCAGTGCCGGCCAGGCCTGCCGCAGTCCGGGTGCGGCGGCGTCCGGGAATCCATACAGTTCGGCGATGGTGCAGGTGGCGGCGACCTCGAGTCCGTCGTCGTTCAGCACCAGCGGCTCCCAGTCAGCGGCCGTGACATCCAGCAGCCGCTGCAGGGTTTCACTGCCGTAGGAGAACAGCACAGTGCCGCCCGCGAGCCAGGCGTCTCCGGGACGCCAGCGCTGCGGGTCCGCGGTGCGGATCAGCTCGGAAACGGTGGGTAGGTCCATGGGATTTCCTCAGCTGGCGCGGAGCCTGTTGGTCGGATGGATGGGGCCGGAAACATCGCGCAGCGGTTGTCCGCTGGCGGCGGCTCCGGACCGGGCAGCCACGATCTCCGCGAAAACGGATACTGCGGTCTCCTCGGGGGTGGCGGCACCGATGTCGAGCCCGATGGGGGAGTGCAGCTTCGCCAATTCGGGTCCGGCCAGCCCGGCTGCGTGCAGTGCAGCCAGCCGCGCGTCGTGGGTCCGGCGGGACCCCATTGCCCCGACAAAGGCCAGCTCCAGACGCAGGGCCTCGGCCAGGACCGGGACGTCGAACCTGGCGTCGTGGCTGAGTACACAGACCACGCTGCGGGCATCCAGCCGCCCGGCCGACGCCTCCCCGCGCAGGTACGCGTCCGGCCACTGCACGTGCACCTCGTGGGCATCGGGAAACCGCTCCGGCATGGTGAACGCAGGCCGCGCGTCGCAGATGGTCACGTGGTAGCCGAGCATCCGTCCCTGCCGGGCAAGGGCGGCGGAAAAGTCGTTGGACCCGATCAGCACCAGCCGCGGCGGTGCCAGCCGGGACTCCAGGAACAGGACGGCGCTGCCGCCGTCGCACTCCGGACCGCCGGGCTCTCCCAGTTCGACGACGCCGGTGCGGCCGGCCGCCAGCAGCGGAGCGAGGCGGGCTGCGGCACGCGCCGGGTCGAGGCCCAGCATCGCGGCCAGCGCGGGGCCGTGGGCGGAAAGCAGACCTGCAGGCGTGGCCCCTGCCGGGTCCCCGATCAACAGCGGAACGGAAGCCGCGCCGTCGTCGATCCTCCGGAGCAGTGCGCAGGGCTCGCCGGGCGGCGGAACGGCGGGGACCGTGCCGGAGAACACCGGGGAGATGAAGACTTCCAGGGTGCCGCCGCAGCTCAGCCCGACGGCGAACGCGTCGGAGTCGCTGTAACCGAAGGACTCGAGCCGCGGGCGGCCGTCGGCGAGGACCTCCTCGGCAGCGGCGACGACGGCTGCCTCCACGCAGCCGCCCGAAAGGGAACCGGAAATCACCCCGGTGCCACTGACCAGCATGGTGGTGCCGACCGGCCGGGGAACAGAGCCGGAGGCGCGGACGATGGTCGCCGCGGCGCAGGGAATCCCCCCGGCCGTGGCGGCCGCCAACTCTTCCAACATGTCCAGCACTGCGGCCTACCCTCCGGCAACCCGGCGGCAACCGCCACCGGCTAGCCCAGCAACCAAAGCGGTGAGTTCCCCCTGCGGGATAGAACGGGCAGGGGCCTTAATTCCGCAAAACAATGAAACATTTCAAAAGCGCATTACTTTGTACCTGCCGGCCGCAAAAGAATGTTCTTTCCGGCACCGCAAATCCGATCCAAAACCTCCAGGGCTCCGGTAATTGCAGGGAAGCGTACCACGCGGTTCTTTCCGGCGGGATACCCCGCCGGAAATGGCGTGCTGTCCTCAGCGGGCGCGTTCCCGCGGGTTATCCAGTCCGGTACGGGACAGTACGAGATAGCCGAGCAGGGCTCCACCCCACAGCAGGAACAGCGGGTCCCAGAGCCAAGCATGCCCGATCGTCGCCATGCGGTCATACCCGGTGTCCGGGCGGATCAGCCCGGCCAGCACGGCATTGCTCACCACCGTGTTCGCACCCCCGTACAGCACCAGCACCACGGCGCCGATCCAGCTCAGCGTCCGCCAGAGGCCCGGCTTCGGCACCCTGCCGTACGCCGCCGCCGCGGGAATCAGTGCGGCCGCGGCCTTGAAAGCGGCCACGGCTCCCAGCAGCACCCCGGTCCGCAACGGCGCCTCAGTGGATTCCTGTACGGCCCACTGGCCCACGGTATCCAGCAGCCAGCGGCCACCCAGGGCCCAGTAGAAGCTGAAGCCGGCGTGCAGCAGGCCAGCGGCGCACGCCGTCCAAAGACAGGCACGGCCGAGCCCGGTCGGGGCCTGCCGGCGGCCTGCCTTCCGTTCACCGGAGGAGTCCATGGAAGTCATTGTGGAAGCCGGCCGGCCGGACAGGAAGCACCCGCGGAACAGCGCACAAATTAACCTGCAGTAATACTGCAGGTTTAATAACGGGCAGTTCCTTGACAGATACTGCGGGGGCGCACAGACTGTCCCAAATATAAATTCCGTTCCGGAACATCGAATCAAGTCGGCGTCGCCGATGGTCAAGGGTGTCCAGCGCCGGCGGCGGATGAGTTCTGACTGAAAGCTGACACCCGTGCCCCCAGAAGACACGCCTCCAGAAGCAGCGGACTTCCTTGCCGCCTTCAACGCCGCGTCCCGGCCGGATGCCGAAGCGATGCTGCGGCCCTGCGTGGACATTCCCCGCTGGTGCAACGAGGTGGCCGCCGCCCGGCCGTTCGCCACGCCCGGGGAGCTGCTGAGTTTCGCCGAACTGGCCGCCCCGGATTTCACCCAGGCAGAGATCGACGCCGCCCTGGCCCACCACCCGCGCATCGGTGACCGCGCCGACGGCACCGGCGCTGAAGCCCGATTCTCCCGCGGCGAGCAGGCGTCCGTGAGCGGGCTCGAGGGGATCCAGGACCGGCTGCGGGCCGGCAACCGCGCGTACGAAGACCGGTTCGGCCGCGTCTTCCTCATCCGCGCAGCCGGCCGCAGCGCGGAGGAAATCCTGGCCGTCCTCGAAGAACGGCTGCAGAACACCGACGCCGAAGAACTCCCGGTCATTGCAGCCCAGCTGCGCGACATTGCCATCCTCCGACTCGAAGGACTGTTGAACGCATGACCCGCAGCCACGTCACCACCCACATCCTGGACACCGCCGCCGGCAGGCCCGCCGCCGGCGTCGCCGCCTCCCTCTGGTCCCTGCACGACGGCGGCGAGACGCGGGTGGGGGAGGGAACCACGGACGGGGACGGCCGGATCGGCAGCCTCGGCCCGGCGGAATTGGAGCCGGGCACGTACCGGATCGACTTCGCCACCGGCGACTACTTTGACGCCGCCGGAACGGACACGTTTTTCCCCAGCGTCTCCCTGACCTTTAGCCTCACCGACCCGGCCCAGCACTACCACGTGCCGCTGCTGCTGAGCCCGTTTGCCTACTCCACCTACCGAGGAAGCTGAGCCATGACCGAAGCAACGCAGGCCCCCGCGGGGGTCAACACCTCCACCGCCAGCACCGAATCGAAGATCGTGCTCGGCCGCAACCAATACGGCAAGGCCGAAGTCCGGCTGGTGAAGGTCACCCGCGACACCGCCCGGCACTCCCTCGAGGACCTCAGCGTCACCTCCCAGCTGCACGGCGACTTCGAGGCCGCCCACACGCAGGGGGACAACTCCTCCGTGGTGGCCACCGACACGCAGAAAAACACCATCTACGCCTTCGCCCGCGACGGCGTCGGCTCGCCCGAGGCGTTCCTGCTGCGCCTGGAACAGCACTTCACGGGCGGGTTCGGCTGGGTCACCGGTGGACGCTGGGCCGCGGAGCAGTACTTCTGGAACCGGATCAGCGACCATGACCACGCCTTCGCCAAGGACAAATCCGAAATCCGCACCGCCGTCCTGCTGTCCGAAGCCGGCAGGCAGCACCTGGTCTCGGGGATCAGCGGCCTGACGGTGCTCAAATCCACCGGCTCGGAGTTCCACGGTTTCCCGCGGGACCGCTACACCACCCTCGCCGAAACCACGGACCGGATCCTCGCCACGGACGTCACCGCCAAATGGCGCTACGCCCCGGAGACGGACCTGGCCGCCCTGGATTTCAACGCCCTCTACGCCTCCGCACGGACCCTGCTCCTGGACGCCTTCGCCGCCACGCACTCCCTGGCCCTGCAGCAGTCCATGTATGAAATGGGCAAAGCCGTGATTGCTGCCCACCCGGAAATCGTGGAAGTGCGCCTCTCCCTGCCGAACAACCACCACTTCCTGGTGGACCTGGCACCTTTCGGCCTGGACAACCCCAACGAAGTCTTCTTCGCCGCGGACCGGCCCTACGGGCTGATCGAGGCGTCCGTGCTGCGCGAGGGCACGGACCCGGAAGCGCCGGTCTGGAACACCGTAGGCGGGTTCTGCTGATGAGCCGCGCGCACCGCGCCGCGCCGGCGCGGGCCGCCGCCCGCCCCGAGGACGCCCGGCTGCCGCTGGGCAGCACGTTCGCGTATGGCTTCCAGCACGTGCTGACCATGTACGGCGGGATCATCGCCCCGCCGCTGATTGTCGGCACCGCCGCCGGCCTGGATTCCACCGACGTCGGCATGCTGGTGGCCGCCTGCCTGTTTGTCGGCGGCCTGGCAACCCTGCTGCAAACCGTCGGCATTCCCTTCTTCGGCTCCCAGCTGCCCCTGGTCCAGGGCGTGTCCTTCGCCGGAGTGGCCACCATGACCGCCATTCTCGACGGCGGCGGCGGGCTGCAGTCCGTCTTCGGCGCCGTGATCGTCGCGTCCCTGATCGGGCTGCTGATCACCCCGGTGTTCGCCAAGGTGATCCGCTTCTTCCCGCCGGTGGTCACCGGTGTCGTGATCACCACCATCGGACTGACCCTGATGCCCGTGGCGGCGAACTGGGCCATGGGCGGCAGCAGCGCCGCGCCGGACTACGGCAGCGTCTCCAACATCGGCCTGGCCGGGCTGACCCTGCTGCTGGTGCTGCTGCTGAGCAAACTGGGCAGCTCCACCATTTCCCGGCTGTCCATCCTCATCGCCATTGTCCTGGGCACGGTCTTCGCCCTCATCACCGGCAAGGCCGATTTTTCCGGGGTGGGCACCGGCCCCGTGTTCGCGTTCCCGCAGCCCTTCGCTTTCGGGCTGCCCACCTTCGAGGCAGCGGCCATCATTTCCATGGTGATCGTCATCCTGGTGACCCTCACCGAAACCACCGCGGACATCATCGCCGTGGGGGAGATCGTGGACACCAAGGTGGACGCCAAGCGGATCGGCAACGGCCTGCGGGCCGACATGCTTTCCAGCGCCCTGTCCCCGGTGTTCAACTCCTTCACGCAGAGCGCCTTCGCCCAGAACGTGGGCCTGGTGGCCATCACCGGAGTCAAGAGCCGCTTTGTGGTCAGCGCCGGCGGATTGATCCTGGTCATCCTTGGCCTGTTGCCGATCCTCGGGCGGGTAGTGGCAGCCGTGCCGACGCCGGTGCTCGGCGGCGCCGGAATTGTCCTGTTCGGCACGGTGGCGGCCAGCGGTATCCGCACCCTGGCCAAGGTGGACTACCGGGACAACATGAACTTCATCATCGTTGCCACGTCCATCGGCTTCGGCATGATCCCGATTGCCGCCCCTACCTTCTACGACCGGTTCCCCACCTGGTTCGGCACCATTTTCCACTCCGGCATCAGCTCCGCCGCCGTCATGGCCATCCTGATGAACATCCTGTTCAACCACATCCGCTCGGGAAACCCGAAGGACCCCTCCGTCTTCGCCGAAGGCGCCGACCGGATTGTGCGGGTCGAGAACCTGGCGGCGCTGAAGGAGGGCGACCATGTGCAGGGCGGCAAGCTGCTGGACGCCGACGGCCAGGAAATCCCGCTGACCACCACCGGAACCGAACCCCATGAGGATCTCCACCGTGACACCAACCCTTGAGTACGACCCCGTCCTCGGCGCCGAGCACCTGGCCCGGCTGGACGCCGTCCTCGCGGACACCGACCGGCTGCTCGCAACGGCCTACCCCGGCGACGACGGCAGCCGCCAGCCCGTGCACACCGTCTACATCCCGGCAGACCGCTGCGTGCCCGCACTCCCCGGAACCTGGGGCGAGGAGGGGCTGGCCGCGGTGGTGGAGCACGGCAGCCTCGCCGGACTGGCGGACCAACTGGGGATCGGCGCCGGCACGGCCGCCGCCGTCGTCCCGCTGGTCGAGGCGAAGCTGCGCACCGAACCGATCGAGGACCTACGTCTGGATTTCGAGGACGGCTACGGTGTCCGGCCCGACGACGAGGAGGACGGCCATGCCCGGCAGGCGGCCGCCGCCGTCGCCGGGGCGGTGGCTGCCGGGACCGCGCCGCCGTTTGTCGGCATCCGGTTCAAGTCCTTCGAAGCTGCCACCCGCGCCCGCGGCGTCCGCACGCTGGACCTGTTCCTGGCCGGCCTGCTGGCAGCCGGGCCGCTGCCGGACGGACTGGTGCTGACCCTGCCCAAGGTCTCCACCGTGGAACAGGTCGAGGCCATGGTTTTCATCTGCGAACTGCTGGAGGACGCCCACGGGCTGCCCGCAGGACGGCTCCGGTTCGAGGTCCAGGTGGAAACCCCGCAGCTGATCCTGGCCGCCAACGGCACCGTGCCCGCCGCGCAGCTGATCCACCGGGCCAAGGGCCGGGTTAGCGCCCTGCACTACGGCACCTACGACTATTCCGATTCGGTGCAGATCGCCGCCGCCTACCAGTCCATGGAGCATCCGGCCGCGGACTACGCCAAAGCCGTGATGCAGGTGGCCGCCGCCGGCACCGGCGTCCGGCTCTCCGACGGCTCCACCAACATCCTGCCGCTGGGTACACCCGCCGAGATCGTCTCGGCCTGGCAGCGGCACGCCCGGCTGGTGCGCCGATCCCTGGAACGCGGCTTCTACCAGGGCTGGGACCTGCATCCGGCGCAGCTGCCCACCCGCTTCCTGGCCACCTATGCCTTTTACCGGGAGGGGTTCGACGCCGCCGCGGTGCGCCTGCGCAATTACGTGCAGAAACGCGGCGGCAGCGTCCTCGACGAGCCGGCCACGGCCCGTGCGCTGGCCCGGTTTGTCCACCGCGGGCTGCTGTGCGGAGCACTCACCGAAGCCGAGATTGCAGGGGACACCGGGCTCACCGGCGTCGAACTTGCCGCCCTCGCCCATCCAGCCGCCCGGCCCACCCCCACCCCCACGGCCACCCCCGCCGCCACCACCGAAGAAAAGGTCCGATAGTGAACACGCCCCGCTACTACGCCCCCGAGGGCGGCCTGCCCGCACAGACCGATCTGCTCACCGGACGGGCCGTGGTCACCGAGGCCTACACCGTGATTCCCCGCGGCGTGCTGCGGGACATCGTGGTCAGCGTGCTGCCCGAATGGACCGATACCCGCGCCTGGATCCTCAACCGGCCGGTCGCCGGCGGGGCCACCACCTTCGCCCAGTACCTGATGGAGGTGGCCCCGGGCGGCGGCTCCCGCGCCCCCGAGCCGGAACTTGAAGTGCAGTCCTTCCTTTTCGTCCTCGAGGGCACCCTGACCGTCCGCCGCCTGGGCCGGGACCATGTGCTGACTCCGGGCGGGTTCGCTTATCTGCCGCCGGAAACGCTGTGGGGAGCGTTCAACGAGGGGCAGGAAACGGTGAAGTTCGCCTGGATCCGCAAGGCCTACCAGCCGCTGGTCGGGCATACTCCGGCCCCGGTATTCGGCAACGAGGCGGACATTGCGCCGACGCCGATGCCCGGCACGGACAACAAATGGCGCACCACCCGGATGATCCCGGTGGACGACGTCGCCTATGACATGCACGTGAACGTGGTGACCTTTGAACCCGGCGCCGTGATTCCCTTCGCCGAAACCCACGTGATGGAGCACGGGCTGTACGTGCTTGAGGGCAAGGCGGTGTACCGGCTCAACCAGGACTGGGTGGAGGTGGAGGAAGGCGACTACCTGTCCCTGCGCGCGTTCTGCCCGCAGGCCTGTTACGCCGGCGGCCCCTCGAACTTCCGCTACCTCCTTTATAAGGACGTGAACCGCCAGGTCCTGCTGGGGGGCCGGTGATGCACGACGGCGCCCGCTCCGGATACTCGGTGAACTGCTCCATCCTGTTCACCGAACTTCCCCTGCTGGAACGTCCGGCCGCCGCGCGCGCTGCGGGCTTCGACACCGTGGAGTTCTGGTGGCCGTTTCCCGAACCGGTCCCGCCGCAGGCGCAGGTGGCCGAGTTCGAGGCAGCCATCCGCGACGCCGGGGTGCGCCTGGGCGCTTTGAACTTCGACGCCGGGGCAATGCCTGCGGGCGAACGCGGCCTGCTCTCCCTGCCGCACCGGGGAGCTGATTTCCGGGCCAACGTGCAGGTGGTGGCGGGAATCGGGGAACGGCTGGGCTGCCGGCTGTTCAACGCCCTCTACGGCAACCGCAATCCCCGCTTCAGCCCTGAGGAGCAGGATGCCGAAGCCGAGCGGAACCTGCTCGAGGCGGCCCGCGCCGTCGCACCCTTCGGCGGAACCGTGCTGCTGGAACCGCTCAGCGGCGCGCCGGACTATCCCCTGAAAACGGCTGCGGATGTCTTCGCGGTGCTGGACCGGATGCACCGCGCCGGGGCGGCCAACATGGCGCTGCTCGCCGATTTCTACCATCTGGCGGTGAACGGCGACGACGTCGCGGCGCTGGTGGCGGCCGATGCCGGCCGGTTCGGGCACGTCCAGATTGCCGATGCTCCCGGCCGCGGAGCGACCGGAACCGGAAGCCTGCCCCTGGCGGAGTGGGTCCGGGCGAGCCGCAGCGGCGGCTACCGGGGGGATATAGCGCTGGAATACGCGGCACCGGCTTCCGGGGCTTTTGACTGGCTGGATCCGGAGGCGAAGTCAGCGTCGGCCCCCGTGGCGCCGTCGAAGGCATCCGCCGCGACACCGGAGGCAGACCGCTACGACCTGGTGATCCGCGGCCAGGCGGTCCTCACCCCGGAAGGAATTGTCCCGGCGGAAGTGGCCGTGCACAACGGCTCGATTGCCGCCGTCGTCCCGCTGGGCACCGGGCTGGCAGGGGAGCGGCAGCTGGAACTGGCCGAGGACGAAACCCTGCTGCCCGGACTGGTCGATACCCATGTGCACGTGAACGAGCCGGGACGCACCGAGTGGGAGGGATTCGCGTCGGCCACCCGGGCGGCAGCGGCCGGCGGGGTCACCACGCTGATCGACATGCCGCTGAACAGCATCCCACCCACCGTGAACGTGGAGGCGCTGGAGACCAAGCGGGCCTGCGCCGAGCCGCAGGCCGCCGTCGACGTCGGATTCTGGGGCGGAGCCGTCCCCGGGAACGAAACGGACCTGCGTCCCCTGCATGACGCCGGCGTGTTCGGCTTCAAGTGCTTCCTGGTCCACTCCGGCGTCGACGAATTCCCGCACCTGGAACCGGCGGAAATGGAAACCGTCCTCGCCGAACT
Organism: Arthrobacter sp. zg-Y844; assembly: GCF_024385465.1. Taxonomy (GTDB): domain Bacteria; phylum Actinomycetota; class Actinomycetes; order Actinomycetales; family Micrococcaceae; genus Arthrobacter_B. The sequence continues at coordinate 867,489 of NZ_JANFLS010000001.1, read as the reverse complement.
GAAAACCTTCGACGCCCTGCTGATTGTCCACGCCGAAGACCCGGACAAGATCCAGGACACCCCGGCCGGCTCGCGGTACGCCGGCTTCCTCGCCTCGCGGCCGCCGGAAGCGGAAAACACCGCCGTCGGACAGGTCATCGAGGCCGCACGGCGCACCGGGGCGCGGGCGCACATCCTGCACCTCTCCTCCGCCGAGGCGCTGCCCCTGATCCGCGCGGCGAAGGACGACGGCGTCCGCCTCACCGCCGAGACCTGCCCGCACTACCTGACCCTGACCGCCGAGGAGATCCCCGACGGCGCCACGGCGTTCAAATGCTGCCCGCCCATCCGCGGGGACGCGAACCGGGAACAGCTCTGGGCCGGGCTGGGGGACGGAACCATCGACTGCATCGTCTCGGACCACTCGCCCAGCACCCAGGACCTGAAGGACCTGGTGCGCGGGGACTTCGGCGTGGCCTGGGGAGGGGTGTCCTCGCTGCAGCTGGGCCTGCCGCTGATCTGGACCGAGGCCCGCAGCCGGGGAATCCCGCTGGAACGGGTGCTGCACTGGATGTCCACGGCGCCCGCAGCGTTGGCCGGCCTGGACCGGAAGGGCGGCATTGTTCCGGGCAAGGACGCCGACTTTGCGGTCTTCGCGGCCGGGGATACCTTCACCGTGGATCCTGCCGCCCTGCAGCATAAGAATCCGGTCACGCCGTACGCGGGGAAGCAGCTCAGCGGCGTCGTGCGGCGGACGCTGCTGGCCGGCGTCGACGTCGACCCCGCCGCTCCTGCCGGCCGGCTGCTGCGCCGCGGCGGGGCGTAGCCGGACCGTTTGCGTGACGGTGCCCACATGACGCCCGTCGCATTTACGCAACCGCCGACCCTGAAAGTAATGTCTTCTGTATGGCCCCTTTCCGAAACAGCCGAGCCGCTGCCCTTCCCGCGAAACTGTCCCGTTCCTGGCTGCTGGCGTCCGCCGCAGACGAAGCGAACTTTGCGCCGGCGCTGGCGTCCGAAGCTGATTCGGTGGTCTTCGACATGGAAGACGCCGTTCCGGCCGGCGGCAAGGCCGAAGCCCGTGAACGGGTTGTCGAGGCCCTGTCCACCGGCATGACCGCGTGGGTGCGCGTCAACGGCATCGAAACCGAGTACTGGGCCGATGACCTCGCTGCCCTCTCCAAGGCCCCGGGCCTGCGCGGCGTGATGCTCGCGATGACCGAGAAGCCCGAGCAGGTCACCCACACGGCAATGCGGCTGCAGGCCGGCACCCCGGTGCTCGCCCTCGTGGAATCGGCCCTCGGCATCGAGAACGCCACCGCCATCGCCAGCGCGCCGGGCACGTTCCGCCTCGCGTTCGGCGTCGGCGATTTCCGCCGCGACACCGGCGCCTCGGATGATCCGATGGCCCTGGCCTACGCCCGCTCCAAGCTCGTTGTTGCGTCCCGCGTCGGCCAGCTGCCCGGCCCTATCGACGGTCCCACCGTCGGCGCACTGGGCGAGAAGCTGCTGGACGCCTGCAAGGTCACCCAGAGCATGGGCATGACCGGCAAGCTGTGCCTGATGCCCGAGGCGACGGACTTCATCAACCAGGGGCTCTCGCCGAGCGGCTCGGAAATCACCTGGGCCCACGAGCTGCTGGAAGCGCACGCAGCCGGTGCTGTGGTGGGCGACGGCTCCTACCTGCCGCGCCTGGCCCGCGCCCAGAAGATCTCCTCGCTGGCGGACTCCTACGGACTCTGGAACGCCTAAGCGGGGTTGTCCGCCCGCTCCAGCAGCTGGAGCACCAGCCGGGTGAGCGTGAACGCCGCGTCCATGTCGTAGTCCGGCAGGCTGATGTCAGCGAACAGGTGCGAGGCACCCATATAGAGGAAAAGGTCGGCGTCCGGCGTGGACGCGGCCAGGTTCTCCGCGGCGTCCAGGTCCCCGCTGTCCACGAATTCCTCATCGGCGTCCATGCCGTGGATCTGCACCGGCACACCGGCCGGCCAGGTATCACCGAAGGGACCAAGCGGCACACAGGCGCTGACCAGCACCGCGCCACGTGCGCCGGGGCGGGTCTGCGCCAGCCGCTGGGCCGGGATCACGCCGAGGGAGAAGCCGATATAGACCATGTCCTCCGGGAACCGGTTTGCAATGCTGACACCCAGTTCTTCGATGGTGTCCATGCCGATCTCCTGGGCATAGGCCACTCCGTCCTCCAGGTCGGTGAACGTACGTCCGTCATAGAGATCGGGCACCGTCACCGTGTGGCCGGCCTCGCGCAGGACCTCGGCGAAGGCATCCATGCCGGAGGTCAGGCCGAGCGCGTGGTGGAAGAGCAGGACGTTGGCCATCGGGACTCCTAGGGTTCGACGAGGATCCCGTCCTCATCGGCGTAGAGCACTGCGCCGGGACGGAAGGTGACGCCGCCGAACTCTACGGGCACATCCACCTCGCCGACAGAGTTTTTGGCGCTCTTGCGCGGATTCGAGCCCAGTGCCTTCACGCCCAGGGGCAGCTTGGCGACGGCGGCACGGTCACGGATGGCGCCGTTGATGACGACGCCGGCCCAGCCGTTCTCCACGGCGGCGCCGGCAATCAGATCTCCCATCAGTGCGGTGTTCAGCGACCCGGCGCCGTCGACCACCAATACCGCGCCCTCGCCCGGGGAGTTCAGCAGGGACTTGATGATGCCGTTGTCCTCCAGGCAGCGGACGGTGCGGATGGGGCCGGTGAAGCCCACATGCCCGCCCAGGTCCTGGAACTGCAGGGACACCGAGGCCAGCTCGTCGCCGCGTTCGTCGTACAGGTCAGCTGTGCTTGTGTTCATGGCACCACTGTGGCAGACGGCACAGCAGTGAATCATCCTGCCACGCCGAGGGTTGGCCCTACGCCGGCCCTCGGTTTGTCCGGATCCCTGCAGTTTGTCCGGATCCCTGCGTTGCGCGGCGCAGGGATTGTCACAAACCGCAGGGTTTTTCCCAAACCACGGGGAATTCCGCGCCGGACACTGTCGGGTGTCGCCGGAAGGTTACGTCTGCGCCTGCTGGGCGTGGGATTTCAGGACATCCACGATTTCCAGCAGGTCGGAGACGGAATGCGTGCGGCTGTCGCGGGTGGCCTGCGGCCAGCCGCCGGGCAGGCCCTCGTTGTAATACAAGCCGTCGGCCAGCAGGGTGATGGCACGGGCAATGCCCGGATCGCCCACCTCGTCATGGACCAGGTCGAACCAGCTGCGGTGGATGTCCTGCAGCAGCTCCGAGGCTACGGGATCGGATGCCTGCGCCAGGCGGACGACGCCGATCAGTGCCCGGTCCAGCTCGCTGCCGACGTACACGGAGCTGCGGACCAGGTACCGCGCCGGCCCTTCCGGATCCTCGCGCATGGTCTGCAGGTCTGCCGCGGCGAGGCTGCGGAGCTTTTCGATCAGGGCCCCGGCCATCGCTTCCTTGTTCTTGAAGTGATACAGCAGGCCGCCTTTGGAAACCTCGGCGCGGGCGACGACGGCGTCCAGGGTGGCGCCGCGGGGGCCTTCATTGATGAGGAGCTCCTCATAGGCATCGAGGATGCGGTCCCGGGCGGGACGAGTGTTGGGCATGCTTTTACGCTACGCCATCAGCGGACGAAACAGCCGCAATTTGGCTACCATACAGTCTAGACGGTACAGTACTTCGGTGGGGTTTTCCCTGCCCAGAATCCGTGAAAGATCAACCTTGAAGGAGGAAGCCGTGCTGGCGGTCCAGGAAAAACCCGCAGTTACGCGTGCAGGAACGCGTGAATGGTGGGGACTCGCAGTCCTGATGCTGCCCGTTCTGCTCATCTCCATCGACAACAACGTCCTGAGCTTCGCCATCCCGTCGCTCTCGCAGGCGCTGGCACCCACCGGCGTCGAACTGTTGTGGATCGTGGACGTCTACGCCCTGGTCCTTGCCGGCCTGCTGGTGCCCATGGGCAGCCTCGGTGACCGGATCGGCCGGCTCCGCCTGCTGATGATCGGCAGCGTGGGCTTTGGTGTCTTCTCCCTGGTGGCCGCGTTTGCGCCCTCCGCGGCGCTGCTGATCGTGGCCCGTGCCCTGATGGGCGTGTTCGGTGCCATGCTGATGCCCGCCACCCTGTCGCTGATCCGCAACATCTTCACCGACCCGTCCCAGCGCCGGATCGCGGTGGCCATCTGGGCCGCCGGCTTCTCCGGCGGCGCGGCCCTCGGCCCGATCGTGGGCGGCGTGCTGCTCGAGCACTTCTGGTGGGGTTCGGTGTTCCTGCTGTCCATCCCGGTGCTGCTGCCGCTGCTGATCTTCGCCCCGATACTGCTGCCCGAATCCAAGGACCCCAGCCCCGGCGCCGTCGACATTCTCGGCGTTGTCCTGGTCATGGGCGCCATGCTCTCGGTCACCTACGGCATCAAGGAGTTCGCGCACGACGGCGCCGCGGCCGGCCTGCCGTTCATCGCCGCCGGCCTGGTGTTGGGCTTCTTCTTTGTCCGCCGCCAGCTGTCGCGGGAAAAGCCGATGCTCGACGTCCGGCTGTTCCGGAACCCGGTCTTCAGCGGCTCCATCGCCGCGAACCTGCTCAGCCTGTTCGCCATGGTGGGCTTCATCTTCTTCCTCTCCCAGCACCTGCAGCTGGTGGTGGGACAGACGCCCATCGAAGCCGGCCTGACCATGCTGCCCGGACTGGTGCTCACCATCATCACCGGCCTGGCCGTGGTGCCCCTGGTGAAACGGGTCCGCCCTGCGGTTGTGGTGGCCGGCGGGCTGCTCTTCAACGGAGCCGGCTATGCCCTGGTCTTTGCCGCGGGGGAGTCGGTGACCGTGCTCCAGCTGATCATCGCGTTCCTGCTGCTCGGCGTTGGCGTTGGGGCTGCGGAAACCATTTCCAACGACCTGATCCTGGCCAGCGTTCCGCCGTCCCGTGCCGGATCCGCCTCGGCCATTTCCGAGACGGCCTACGAGATCGGGTCCGTCCTGGGCACTGCCGTGCTGGGCAGCATCCTCACCGCGGCCTACCGCAACGGCGTCCAGGTCCCGGCCGGTTTGACCCCGGAGCAGACGGCTGCCGCCGGGGAAACCCTGGGCGGCGCCGTCGAGGCTGCCCGGGACCTGCCCGCAGATGCTGCCTCGGCGCTGCTGCACTCCGCGCAGACGGCCTTCGACTCCGGCGTCAACATCACCTCGCTGATCGGCCTGGTCACCATGGTGGTGGCCGCCGCGGGTGCGGCCGTGCTGCTGCGCCGGGTTCCGGCTCACCGGTAGTTCTGGTCCGGTAGCTCCGGCCCCGGTCCGCCCCCGGTCCGGGGCCGGGGCCGTCCGGGCGTCCCGCGCCTTCCGTATAGACGATGCTGGCTGGTTTAGTCCCGGTGGGGGCGGGCAATCAGCACCGGGCAGTAGGCGTGCGCGGCCACAGCGGTGCTGACCGAGCCAAGCAGCAGCCCGGCAAAACCGCCGCGTCCTCGGTTGCCCACCACCAGCATCTCCGCCCCGCGGCTGGCTTCCATCAGCACCCGGGCGGTTTGGCCGGCCACCGCTGACTGGGTGAGACCCTCCGGAATGCCCTTCCCTTCGAAGGCTGCTTCCACCGCCTCGGCCAGGCCCCGCTCGGCTTCCACCCGCGGGGACCATTCGGTGGTGGGAAACGGCGTGGCCAGCATTGCCGGAAACTCCCACACCGAGATGGCCTCAATGCGGCATTCCAGCAGGTCCGCCAGTCGACGGGCCAGGCGCAGCGCCTCCAATGACTCCTCTGAGCCGTCCACGCCAACGACAATCCGCTTCCGGGTTCCTTCAGTCATGATGTTCCTTCCAAGGCAGTTGGATATGCAGCAGTTTGCGCCCCCGGCAGCGGGCAGGGCCATAGCAGCGGCGATTTGTGCGGCGGAACCGCAGACTTGAGCAGAAGCGCCAATCGGGCATAGGGTAATAAGCATGCTTACGTTAGCGTGAGCGACCGCCTTTCACGGCGGCCCTAGCCGGACCGCCCGAATGGACTGACCTACCGAAAGTGGGAACTTCTATGACAAACGGCAACAAGTCGGACCAGTACACGTTCCAGAACCCCGTGGACCGCTACCCGTCCATCGCACCGCCCATCCAGGACCAGCCCGAGCCGGGCCTGGACAAGGACATGACCCCGCACGTGGACCACGGCGAGGACACCTACCGCGGCACCGGACGCCTGGAGGGCCGGAAGGCGCTTATCACCGGCGGCGATTCCGGCATCGGTGCGGCTGTGGCCATTGCGTTCGCCCGTGAGGGGGCCGACGTCGCCATCTCCTACCTTCCCGAGGAGGAGCCGGACGCCCAGCACATTGCCGAGGTGGTCGAGAAGACCGGCCGTAAGCTGGTGAGGCTTCCCGGTGACCTCAAGGATCCCGAGTACTGCCGCCAGCTGGTCGAGGATGCCGTTTCGGCCTTGGGTGGGCTGGACATCCTGGTCAACAACGCGGGCAAGCAGATTGCCGTGGAGAACCTTGAAGATCTCTCCGACGAGCAGCTGGACCATACGTTCAAGACCAACATCTACTCGTTCTTCCGGGTCACGAAGGCTGCGCTGAAGCACCTGCCGGCCGGATCGACCATCATCAACACGACCTCGATCCAGGCCTACGAGCCGTCCGCCGACCTGCTGGACTACGCCAGCACCAAGGCGGCCATCAACAACTTCACCAAGGGCCTTGGCCAGCAGCTTGCACCCAAGGGAATCCGTGTGAATGCCGTGGCGCCGGGTCCGTTCTGGACCCCGCTGCAGCCGTCCGACGGACAGCAGAAGGAGGCGCTGACGGAGTTCGGCCAGAGCACCCCGCTGGGCCGTGCGGGCCAGCCCACCGAACTGGCTCCGGCCTACGTCTTCCTGGCGTCGCCGGAATCCAGCTACGTGATCGGCGAAACGCTGAACGTCAACGGCGGCACCCCGTCCCCGTAACGTCTGCGGTTTCATCCCGTTAGAGCTGAGGCCCCGCAGATGCGGGGCCTCAGCGTGTTTAAGTTGTCGGGCATTGATTCCTGCTCGCCTGGCACTGTGGCCCGCACGGCATCCCACTACGTGGCGCCGGTGTTGCTGGCGGGGTCTCAGGCGCCACTTCCGCACCGAAGCGTGGGACGTCCTGCTCGTCGCGGACACAGCATCCCACGACGTGGTGCAGGTGTTGCAGGTGAGGTCACAGGAGCCACTTCCGTACCGGATGGTGGGACGTCTTGATCCTGACGGACACGGCATCCCACGATGTGGTGCAGCTGTTGCTGGTGAGGTCCCAGCCGTCGCTTCCGCACCGGAGCGTGGGACGTCCTGCTGGGTGAGGGGACCAACAAAAAACGGCCGCTGCAATCCCCGGAAACCGGCGGTTGCAGCGGCCGTTAGGACCGACAACGTCTTAGCGGACGACGGACTCTTCCGTGCGGAAGTCTGCACGGTCAATACGGCGGTGGTAACGCATACCGGCCAGGCCGCCCAGGATGGCGCCGAGCAGGGTGGCCAGCAGGCTGGCAGCGACGGCAATCCAGGTGCCGGCCTCCATGCCTTCCAGGTTCTCGGGCAGCGGCGCAACCGAGTTGAGCTGGCTGATGCTGCGGATGTCGTTGCCGAAGATCAGGCCCAGGACGATGACGACGGCGGCCGCCACCAGTGCCCAGAGCCATACGGCCAGGCCCTGCTTGGCGCCGTTGAAGCGGGCCATGCGCCCGGCGACGTATCCACCGGCAAAGTAGGAGAGCAGCAGGACCAGGAGCATGATGATCGCGCCGATGATCCCGGCGGACTGGTTGGCTGCTGCAGATTCCAGCGCCTGGCCGAGGTTGGTTTCAGCCGAGAGGCCCACTGCAGCGCCAATCGCCGCAGCCAGCGCCGAAAGCAGAACCACCATTCCGGTAGCGGTCAGCCAGCCGAAGAACGCCGCACCGAACTTGAAGCCGCCGAAGCGTTCCTTCTCCCGGGCCAGCAGTGCCTCACGGTTGGGCAGGGCGGCCTCGCGGGTGTGCACGGCGTTACGGTCATCAATTCGGCCGTCCCGGTCCTGGTCGCGTACGACGCCGCGGTCATCGTTCCGGTCGTCGCGGGCGTCGCGTCGATCATCTGTCGTGTCGCCGGAGTTCATGGCGTGCCGGTTCTCGGCGTCGCGGTCAGAATCGCGCTCAGTATCTGCGTCACGGTGGTCACGCACGGCAGATACCGATGTTGCGCCGCGGTGCTCGCCGGTGCCGTCGGTATCGGGGGAGCGGGTGGCGGTGACCGGTGCAACCCGGGTGTGCGTATCTTCGGAGCCGGAATCGGCGCCCGAACGGGAATCGGAGACCGGCATCGCGCGGCCGGCGGCGTCGTCGTTTGCGGTGCCCGCTACCGGCTCGGCGGCATGGCTGCCTGCGCGGCGTCCGGTGGCATGCGACGGAGAAGAGGAGGCGGTGTCGGTGTCCATGGCCCGGGTGGCGGTGTCCTCCCGGTGACCGTCCACGGGAATAGCCTGGCTGTCGTCGACGGGCGCCGGCCGATCGGACCGGTCCCGGAACGGGCCGCCGTCAGAGGCTCCGCGTCCGGTGTTGGAAGCGTTTGTGTTCCCTGGTTCGGTGCTCATTTACTGCTCTCCTGTTTTCCGTCCGGTGAATCGGGCTGAAGATGCCACCTTATAAGCATCCTTAGTAGTTTCTCCACCCGGCGGTCCGAGCCACGCCGGGGATTTCGGGCCCGGCGGACCGGGTAAAGGCTCCAGTTTGGGAAAACCCGACCGGTTTGGGAGATCCCTGCCACTGCGCAGCGGAGGGATTTCCCCAACCGGCAGCGGAATCCCCAACCGGCAGCAGAATCGCAAAGGCCGAACCGCCCCGGCGGGCAAATACGAGGGGAGTGGACAGCTGGTGGAACACTGGGGGAATGGATCCGGACCTTCTTGTAACCATTGCCGCAGCCCTGGTGATCGCCGTGGGCCTGATCGGCATTGTGGTGCCCGTGCTGCCGGGCAGCATCCTGATCCTCATTGCCCTGCTGGGCTGGGCCCTCGGAGTGCAGAGCGCACCGGCCTGGTGGTCCTTCGGGATCGGTGCCGTGCTCCTGATCGCCGGAATGCTGTCCAGTGCCTTCCTCACCGGACGGCGGCTCAAGGAACGGGAAATCCCCAAGCGCTCCATCGTGGCGGGCGTGGCTGTGGGCATCGTTGGAATGTTCACCATTCCTGCCGTGGGCCTGTTCATCGGGTTCGCCGTCGGCCTGCTGCTCAGCGAGTGGCTGCGCAAGCGGGACCTGCCCGCCGCCTGGTCATCCAGTGTGGCCACCCTGAAGGCCATGGGCATCGGGATCCTTGCCGAACTGGCGCTGGCGCTGACCGCAGGCGGACTCTGGGGCGGGGCTGTCTGGCTGCACTTCGCCACCCGGTAAGCCGCCCACCCGGTAAGCAGGGATGACGGGGCCGACGGAACACACCGCCAGACCCCTGACCTCTAGGCCCCGGTCACAAACCCCGCGAGGTTCCGCAACTGGTCGGCACGGCAGCCGGGGTTCACGTACATCATGTGCCCGGCCTCGTAGTAGTGGTGCGTGAATCGGGACCGTGCTTCATCGCTCAGCCGCATGTGCGCCCACACGTACTCCGCAGCGAAATGCGGCGTGGCGCCGTCGTAGTAGCCGTAGTCCACGTGCACGCGCAGGGCCGGGTTGTGCACCAGCAGCCGTTCCAGGGTGCCGGTGACATCCACGGGCACACCCTCGAAGGTCTTGTAGCTCCACGGCTGGACCCGGCCGCTGAGGATTTCGTAGGGGAGATCGTTCTCGTAGCCGAGCTCGGCGCGGACGTAATGGTTGATGGCCGCTGAATAGGGCCCGTTGATGGCCACCAGGCTGGGATCGTCCCAGTTGATCCAGTCCTGCTGGTGCGCCGGCGCGGCGGTAAACCGGCCGTCAATGCGCCCCACGGCCAGGTTTTCCTCCCGCAGCAGCTCCGCGGAGAACATCGCGTAGTCCCAGCGCAGGTTGGTACGCCGGATGAAGCCCTCGCTCAAGGTGGTGATGGCGGCGAGGCAGGCGACGACGTCGTCGTACTCCTCCGCGCTCAGCCGGGACCCCTGGGTCAGCGCATATCCGTACTCGCGCGCGGCGTAGGCTTCGGCTTCGCGGACGACGTCGGCCAGCTCGCGGCCCGGAAGCCGGCCGTGGAAGTGCGCGATGGCGGCGTAGGTCGGCAGATGCAGCGCATAGGGAGTGTCCCGCCCGGGTGCGAAATCCAGGGTGGCCAGGTTCAGGACAGTCGAAATCAGGCCCAGACCGTTGACCGCCAGTCCGTAGGCGTCGAACAGCTTCCCGGCCACGGCCACCGCGCGCAGGGTGCCGTAGGACTCACCCACCAGGTACTTCGGGCTCAGCCAGCGGTTATTGCGCGTGGTCCAGAGCCGGATCACCTCGGCCACCAGATCCCGGTCCTCCTCGAACCCGTGGAACTCCGCGGCGTCGTTGCCGTTCACCACCCGGGAGAAGCCCGTGTTCACCGGATCGATCAGCACCAGGTCCGCGTGTTCCAGCAGGGTCTGCGGGTTGTCCACCAGGTCGAACGGGGGAGGAGTCAGGGAACCGGCGTCGCCCGAGTCCACCATCCGCGGGCCCAGCAGTCCCATATGGAGCCAGACGGAGGAGGAACCCGGCCCTCCGTTGAAGGCAAACACCACAGGGCGCCGGTTGGGGCCGGTCTCCGGCGCGTCCGCCGTGTAGGCGACCAGGAAGATCTCCGCCTTGGGCCGGAAGCCGTCCGACTTTCCGTCGCTGACTTCTTCCTTGCGGAAGACCATCCGTCCGGTGGTGGTGGTGTACCCCAGGCCCGAGGGCAGGGTGTGCCGGCGGACCGCGAAGTCGTCGGTGACGTCCGACGCCGGGCTCGCTTCCGGATCGGCGGGGGCGGAGGCAGCGGTGTCGGGGCGTTCCTGGGAGACCATGGCAAGGACACTACCCGTGTCTCGGCCGATTACCCGGGAGGTGGGTCCGGCAAGTGCACTGCCTACTCTTCCGCGGATTCCGGTGCGGGTCTACGTTGGAAACACCGTGACCGGCCACGGCACCCCGCAGAGGGAACGCCGATTCCGGCGCCGGTCCACAAGGTGCGGAGGCATTATGTTTTTCCATAAACAGGAACTCCAGTTCAAGTCCACCCCGGAGAAGCCGGATGCGGTGTTTGCCCGGAAGCTTCAAGAGGCACTGGGCGGCCAGTACGGCGAAATCACGGTAGCCATGCAGTACGGATTCCAGTCCTGGAATGCGCACATTCCGGGTAAATACCGGGACCTGCTGTACGGCATTGCCGCAGAGGAAATGGGCCATGTGGAAATGCTGGCCATCATGATTGCGCAGCTGCTGGAAAAGGCTCCGCTGGGGGTTACCGACGACGCCGTCCAGAACGATCCCACGGTTGCAGCGGTGATGGGCGGCATGGACGTGCAGCACGCCATCGTGGCCGGTGCCGGCGCCCGCCCGGTGGACAGCAACGGCAATCCCTGGACCGGCGGCTACATCACGGCCAGCGGCAATATGCTGGCGGACTTTACGTCCAATGCCAACATCGAAATGCAGGGCCGCATTGCCGTTGCCCGGCTCTACCACATGACCGATGACCACGGGGTGCGGGACCTGCTGGCGTTCCTGCTGGCCCGGGACACCATGCACCAGAACCAGTGGACCACCGCGGCCCTGGAACTTCAGGCGGAGAACATGGAACAGCTACCGGTACCCAGCAACTTCCCGCTCAACAAGGAACACCGCGAGGTGTCCTACCAGTACCTGAACTTCTCCGACGGCGAGCACGCCAAGGAAGGGTCCTGGGCCAAGGGGCCGACGCCGGACGGCAAGGGCGAATTCAGCTACCACGACGGTCCCACCACCCGGGCCCCGATGCCGCCGCCCACCCGCCCGGACGCCCGGTACTACGGGACCACGGACATCCCCAACCCGGTCGAGAAGGCAGCCGGAGCCGTGCAGGACAAGCTGAACAAGGAATAACAACTGCCGGATACAAACCGGGCGGAGCCGCAGAGGCTCCGCCCGGTTTTGCGCTGTCCGGGGGTTTAGCCCTTCGAGGAGGTCCGTGCCGCTTCCCGGGCCCCGCCCGAGGTGAGTTCAGGAGCAGGCTTGGCGTAGAACAGCGAGGCCAGCAGGGCAAGGAGGATGACGGCCGCGGGCAGGTACAGGGACTGCCCCATGGCCTCGGAGTAGCCGGCTTTGAGGGCTTCCGGGAACACACCGCCGGCCGGAGCGGTGCCGCCGTCGGCCGCACTTCCGCCCAGGTGCGCCGTCAGCCGCGACTGCATGACCGCGGCGATGGCGCTGCTGCCGATTACCGCGCCGAACTGCCGGGTGGTGTTGTAAACGCCGGAACCGGCACCGGCGACGTCGGCCGCGAGGTTGCGCGTGGCGGTCAGCGACACCGAGGGCCAGATGCATGCGTTCGCCAGCCCCATGAGGGCCATCGGCAGGAGAAGGTGCCAGTAGGGGACGTCCGGGCTGAGGATGGAACCGAGCCAGATGAGGGATGCCGCCATGGCAGCGAACCCGAACACCGCAATGAACCGGGGGTTCCCGCGCTGGACGATTTTGCCCGCAGCCGGGGCGAGGACTCCGGCCAGGACTGCCATCGGGGCCAGCAGCAGAGCCGCCTGCGTTGGGCTCAGCCCGCGCACGTTCTGCGCAAAGAGGATCACCGGCAGCGAGAACGCGGTGACGGCGAAGCCCATGCCGGTGATGGAGATGTTGGCCAGGGAGAAGTTGCGGTCCCGGAAGAGCTTCAGCGGCAGGAGCGGCTCGGCGCGGTTCAGCCGCTGCCAGAGGACAAAGAGCCCCAGCAGCACCACCCCGGCAATGATCAGGGACCAGACGGACAACGGTCCGGCAATGGTTCCCCAGTTGTAGCTTTCGCCTTCCTGGATGCCGAAGACCAGGCAGAACATCCCCGCCGCGCTGAGCAGCACGCCCAGGTAATCGAAGCGGTGCACGGCGGTGGGGAGCTGCGGCACCAGCCGGTAGGCCAGGATGAAGCCCAGCACGCCCACCGGCACGTTGATGAAGAAGATCCATTCCCAGCCCAGTCCGTCGACCAGCACACCGCCCAGGATCGGACCCACGAGGGTGGCGACGCCGGCGGTTGCGCCCCAGAGGCCCAGTGCGGTGCCGCGCTTGTCCGGCGGGAAGATCCGGGTAATCACGGACATGGTCTGCGGGGTCATCAGCGCAGCGCCGAAGCCCTGGGCCACACGGGCGAGGATCAGCGCGTCCACGCTGTGCGCAAAGCCGCACCAGAGGCTGGAGAGTGTGAAGACCACCAGCCCGATCAGATAGACCCGGCGCGGGCCGAACCGGTCACCGAGCCTGCCGGTAATCAGCAGCGGCACGGCGTAGGCCAGCAGGTAGGCGCTGATCACCCAGATCACCTGGTCGAGTCCTGCGCCCAGGTCCGCCATGATGGCGGGGGTGGCGATGTTTACGATCGTGGAGTCCACCAGGATCATGAAGAACCCGATGACCAGGGACCAGAGCGCCGGCCACGGTTTAAGGTCCGGCTGGGAGGTGTTCAAGATGCGTTGCTGCCGTTCGGTCGAGAAAGCGGTGAGGGCGGAAAAGAGTCGAAGTCTATTGTGGACCTTTCTTCCCTGTGCGGCATACCCCGGGCGGTTCCCCGGGGGAATTCCGTGATGTCCTGAAACTCGCCGGTCCGGGTAAGGTGCCCGACGCCGGGGCGGGCGTACGATGCCAGCATCCGGCTGCGGGGACCGGGTCCGTTTTCCACATCACTGTCCGTCTCAAAACAATGGAGTTTTAGATGAGTGTCAATGCCGCGTCCGCCGTGCCTTCCTCCGGCCGGATGAGCCGGGAGGAACGCAAGGTCCTCGCCGGAACCCTGGTCGGCACCACCATCGAGTGGTACGACTTCTTCATTTACGCCCAGGCTGCCGGCCTGGTGCTGGCCACCCTGTATTTCGGTCCCATCAACGACGGCCCGCTGGGCCAGGTGGTCTCCTTTGCGACCATCGGCATCAGTTTCCTGTTCCGTCCCCTGGGCGCCGTCGTCGCCGGACATCTGGGAGACCGGATCGGCCGGAAGAAAATGCTGGTGTTCACGCTGGTCATGATGGGTATCTCCACCGCCCTGATCGGTGTGGTGCCCACCTACGCGCAGATCGGCGTCGCCGGTCCGATCCTGCTGATTGTGCTGCGCATTCTGCAGGGCTTCTCCGCCGGCGGGGAGTGGGGCGGGGCCGCCCTGCTGTCGGTGGAGCACGCCCCGGCGGGCAAGCGCGGGTTGTTCGGCGCCTACCCGCAGATCGGCGTGCCGGTGGGCATGATCCTGGCGACGTTCGTAATGTACGTGCTGAGCACGAGCCTGAGCGAGGAGGACTTCCTGGCCTGGGGCTGGCGGATCCCGTTCCTGGTCTCGGTGGTACTGATCATCGTCGGCTACTTCATCCGCCGCTCGGTGGCCGAGAGCCCCATTTTCAAGGAGATCCAGGAGCGAAAGAAGGAATCGTCCGCTCCGCTGGGCCAGCTGTTCCGGCACAACAGCCGCGAGGTGATCCTCAGTGCGTTGATTTTCATTGCCAACAATGCGGCCGGGTACCTGGTCATCGCCTTCTTCGCCTCTTACGCCACCGGTAAGCCGGCCGCGGGCGGCCTGGGAATGGACCGGCCCTCGGTACTGCTGGCCACCACGCTGGGATCCTTCGGCTGGCTGATCTTCACGCTCTACGGCGGGATCCTTTCCGACCGGATCGGCCGCGTCCGCACCTTCCAGATCGGCTACGCCTGGGTGTTCCTGTGGTCGGTCCCGATGTTCCTGCTCATCGACACCACCAACATTGTGCTGTTCGCGGTGGCGATTTTCGTCCTGACCATCGGCCTGGGCCTGTCCTACGGTCCGCAGTCAGCGATGTATGCCGAGATGTTCCCGGCCCGGGTGCGGTACTCGGGTGTCTCCATCGGGTACGCCCTCGGGGCCATCCTGGGCGGGGCGTTCGCGCCGACCATTGCCCAGGCGCTGTTGAACGAGACCGGCTGGTCGCCGTCCATCGGCCTCTACATCATGGTGCTGTGCGTGGTGTCCTTTGTGGCCGTGACCATGGTGAAGGAAACCAAGGGCAACGACCTGCACGTGGAGGGCTCGCCGAAGCAGCAGTCCCGGCACTAGCGCCCTACCGTTCCAGGACGCCGATTTCGTTGCCGGCCTGGTCATAGATCCGCAGGGTGCCGCCGTCGACGTCGGCCGCGGCACCCGCGGCGAGCCATGTGTCCATTCCGGGCGGGCAGGCCATCAGGGTAGTGGCCATGTCCCGGAGGGTGACGCGGTTGCCGGAGACGGTCCAGTGCCCCATCAAACGGTTGCAGCCGTCCGTGCCGCTGACCCGCCCGTCGGGGCTGAAGTCCAGGGACGGTGCGTCCGGATTATCGACGTCGCCCCACGGCCCGGTCACATCGGCGGCCGAACTCCCGCCGCTTCCGCCGGGATCCGGGGAAGCACCGGCGTTGTTCCCGCAGGCGCTCAGCAGCAGCGCGCCCGCCAGCACGGGGAGCAGCAGCCGCATCAGAGCCACTTGTTCCGTTTGAAGGTCACGTACAGGATGGCGCCCATCCCGAACATCGCCACGATGGCCAGCGGATAGCCGAACTGCCAGCCGAGTTCGGGCATGTGTTCAAAGTTCATGCCGTAAATGGTGCCCACCAGGGTGGGGGCAAAGAGGATGGCAGCCCACGAGGAAATCCGCTTCACCTGTTCGTTCTGTTCAATGCTCGTCTCCGCGAGGCGGTTGGAGGCAAGTGTCGAGGACAGGGTGAGTGCGTTGTCCAGGATGGCGCGGTATGCGTTGACCCGGTCAATCAGGCGCAGCACATGGTCCAGCACGTCCCCGAGGTTGTCATGCAGGTCCGCCGGGATGCCGTACTGCTCCGCGTTCTGGCGCAGTTCGCCCACCACGTTTTCCAGCGGACTGATGGCCCGGTGGAACTGGATGACTTCGCGGGAGAGCTCGTAGATGCGGCGGGACACCTCGGCGTCGCCGCCGAACAACTGGTCCTCAATCTCGTCAATGTCGTTCTCCAGCCCGGCCGCGACGGGAGCATATTCATCCACCACCTGGTCCAGCACCGCGTAGAGCACGGCCTGCGGGCCAAGTGCCAGCAGGTCCGGCTCCTGTTCCAGCCGCTTGCGGACACGGGTCAGGTCCGGCGATTCGGCGTGCCGGACGGTCACGACGAAGTTGGGGCCCACAAACAGGTGCAGCTCACCGAACTCGACGCGTTCGACGTCGTCCAGGTAGCGGGCGGGCCGGAGCACCAGGAACAGTTGGTCACCGTACTGCTCGAGCTTCGAGCGCTGGTGGCCGGCCAGCGCGTCTTCGACAATAAGCAGGTTCAGGCCGAACTCCTCGGCGACGGCCAGCAGCTCCACCTCGTCCGGGCGGTACAGGCCGATCCACGCCATGCCGCCGGAGCTGCGGGTCAGTTCGAACGTTTCATCAAGGCTGTCCGGGTTATGGTGGCGCTTGCCGTTCACATACACCGCATTGTCGACCAACGTCATGGACATTCCCCTAGCGTCTAAACCAAAAAACCCGTCAACGGCCGGGCACCGGGCGGCGGCCACTGCCCATTATCCCTGCCCGCCGGTCCCCGCGCCGCTCGGCGCCGCGAGCGGGACGGCGTCCAGCCCCGTGCAGTGCGCGCAGGGCATTGAGGATGGCGGCCAAATCCACCAGTTCCTGGGTCAGGGCACCGGCGACCGCCGGAATGTACCCGAAGGCTGCCACCAGCATCAGGGCCACGCTCAGCGCGATGCCGAGCCGGATGCTCTGCAGCGCCACCCGGAGCGTGTGCTGGCCGATGTCGACGGCGACGGCCACGCGGGAGAGGTCGTCAGCGGCAATCACCGCGTCGGCGGACTCGCCCGCCGCGGTGGAACCCCTGGCACCCATGGCAATGCCGACGTCGGCCGCCGCCAGCACCGGTGCGTCATTGACGCCGTCGCCCACCATCAGGACCGGCCGGTCGGGCAGGGCGGCAACCGCCCGGACCTTATCCGCCGGCAGCAAACCGGAGGAGACCTGCGTAATGCCCAGCTCGTGGGCGACGCTGTGCGCGGTTCCGGCGGCGTCACCGGTGAGCATAACCATGGACCGGACTCCCAGCCGCCGCAGGTCCGTGAGCGTGGCCGCGGCATTGGGGCGCACGGTATCGCTAAGCACCAGGGTGCCGGCGAAGCTGCCCTCCACCCCGACATAGACGGCGAGTTCGCCGGGCCGCAGCGGCTGTTCCGACGGGTCCGCGCCCGTGCCGGCAATGAACCGCTGCTTGCCCACCCGGATCCTGCGGCCGCCGATCAGCGCTTCCACCCCGTTGGTCGCCGCCTCCGAGGCGTAGTGGGCCGGCAGCAAAGCCAGCCCCCGCGCGGTGGCCGCGGACTGGACAGCGGCGGCCAGCACATGGGAGGAATACTGCTCCGCGGACGCAGCCAGGGCCAGCAGCTCATCCTCCGTGAACGGCGGCTGCGGATGCACTGCCACCAGTTCCGGCCGGCCGACGGTCAGCGTGCCGGTCTTGTCGAAGGCGGCCGTGCGGATCCGGGCCAGCTGTTCCAGGGTGGCGCCGCCCTTGACGATGATGCCGTGCCGGGCAGCCCGGCTCATGCCGCCCATAAAGGCCACCGGGGCAGCGATCAGCAAGGGGCAGGGGGTGGCCAGGACCAGAACCTCCGCAAAGCGGCCGGGATCGCCGCTGGCCAGCCAGGCAGCGCCGGCAATCAGCAGGGAAAGCCCGGTGAACGGAAGGGCGTACCGGTCCGCCAGCCGCACCAAGGGTGCCCGCGACGCCGCGGCCTCCTGCACCAGGGCCACAATCCGCTGGTACTGGCTGTCCGCCGTCGTCGCCGTGGCACGGATACGGACGGCAGCGGTGCCGTTGACCGACCCGCTGAGCACCGTCTCCCCGGCGCTGCGCAGGGCGGGCAGGGATTCGCCCGTGAGTGAGGATTCATCGAACTCCGCGGCCGGATCCATCAGGATGCCGTCCACAGGCACCAGCTCGGCGGGCCGGACCAGCAGGATGTCGCCGGGCCGGACCTCGGTGGCGGCAAGGTCGACGACGGCGTCCGCTTCCAGCCGGTGGGCCTGCTGGGGTGCGCGTTCCAACAGGGCATCAAGCTCGCTGCGGGCCCGGCCGGCGGCATAATCCTCCAGCGCCTCGCCGCCGGAAAGCATCAGCACGATGATCAGCGCGGCGAGGTATTCGCCAACGGCGATGGTGCTGAGGATGGCAATGACGGCCAGGATGTCCAAACCCCAGTTGCCGGCACGGATGTTCCGGACCATCCCCGCGGCGGTCTGCAGTGCCACGGCGCCCGCGTACAGGCTTGCCGTCCAGGCCGCGGCGGTACCGGCGTCAACGGCGAGCAGGGCAAGGACCGCCAAGCCGACCAGCAGCGTGGCGAACACCAGCGGATAGCGGCGCACCGCGTCCGGGATCCTGGGTATTCTGCTGCTCCTCATGCCTTCAGTTTTAGGCCGGTTGCGGAGCAGTTTCCAGCAAGATAATGCTTACCTAAATTTTCCCGGCGAGGCTCTCAGCGGAGGGCAGCTTCAATCCGCCGGGCGGTTTCGGCCAGCCGCAGTCCCATGGCGTCTTCGTCCTTACCGGAGCCGAAGTACACCACCGACACCGCGGCGGGCAGTTGGCCTGCGGCAGTAACCGGAGCGGCAACGGCGGAAACCCCTTCGATGACCTCGTTGTGGCTGACGGCGTAGCCGCGCTCACGGGCCACACGGCTTTCGCTGCGGTACTTCTGCCCCGGGGCCAGCCGGTCCCACTGCTCTTCCGTCATGGCGGACTGGATCGCGATCCCGGGAGCGCCGGCGGTGAAGGAGTGCCGGGTACCCGGGCGTTGGATGAGGGCGGTGCGGCTGTGGGTGGGTTCCACGGTCATCAGGGTGACGCAGTTCTGCCGGTCCCAGACGGCAACAAAGGCCGTCATGGACAGCTCGTTGGCCAGCACGCCGAGCTCGGGCAGCGCCGCCGACTGCAGGTCCCGCGACACGCCCCGCGCCAGCGCCGCGAGGCCGGGTGCGGCCGAAACCCGGCCGGCGTCGTCGCGCATCACCAGGGAGTGGGATTCCAGAGTCCGCAGGATCCGGTAGGCGATGGAGCGGTGTACCCCAAGTCGTTCGGAGAGTTCGGCAATGCTCAGGGCGCCCTCCGCGTCCGCGAGGAGTTCCAGGGCGCGGATGCCGCGGGAGAGGGTCTGCGACTGGGAGCCGGCTCCGGTTGGCTCAGGGGGTGTCATGGGCCAATCCTAAGCGCACGGCCCTGCGTTGCCGTGCCGTGACGGGAGGCGCCGGATGCCCCGTTACGGGCCGGCCGTTACACGCCGCGGCGGCGGCTGAGCAGCCCGGACATCAGCAGCAGCAGCCCGCCCGTGAGCGGCCAGAGGATGTACATGCTCAGCAGCGCACCGAAGGAAGCGACCACGAGGCTGGCCAGCATGGTGCTGCAGACCAGGATCATTCCCAGAACAATCCGGGCCTGGCCGCGGTGCGGCGAGGGAATGGGCGGAAGCCATGCGGGACGCTCATCAGTCCAGCTCATGCGAGCCATTTTAGGACTGCGCGGCGCGGAAGGAACCGGTCCGCGGCCTGTTTTCTGCGGCGGCCCTCAAACGGCCTCTTCCCGGACGCCGGACCGGCGTGAAACGATGGCAAAATCCTGCCGCCAACCCTGAGGGAGCCTGCCGCGATGGACGAAAGCGATCTCCTTATCGATGCCTTCGGACGGCTCCCCGGCGCAGTCCGGCGGGCAGTGAACAACCTCGACGCCGGTGCACTGAATCACCGCCCCTATCCGGACGGAAACTCCATTGCCTGGCTGATTTGGCACCTGAGCCGGGTGGAGGACCACCAGATTGCCGAGGTGTCGGGGCAGGAGCAGGCCTGGACCGCCGACGGCTGGGCCAAAAGGTTGGGGCTGCCGCTGGCGGTGGAGGACACCGGCTACGGGCATACCTCCGAGCAGGTGGCGCTGGTCCAGGTGCACTCCGCGGAGCTGCTGCTGGGCTATTACGACGACGTGCATTCCCGCACCGAGGCCTTCGTCTCGGGACTGTCGGGTGAGGACCTGGGCCGGATCGTGGACCGGGCCTGGGATCCGCCGGTCACGCTGGGCGTCCGGCTGGTGAGCACCTTCGCGGACTGCCTTGAGCACGTGGGGCAGGCGGCCTATGTCCGGGGAATGGTGCTGGCGCACTAACCGCGTGAGGTCAGCAGTTTTTCGCAGGCGTTGATGCAGCGGCGGCAGGCTTCAGCGCAGATCCGGCAATGCGGGTGCATGGCGGCGTGCTGCTGGCATTCCTCGGCACACGCGGCGCAGGCTGCAATGCAGGCATGCAGCAGGCTGGCGGTCGCCGGCCCCGTGGCACCTGTTCGGGACAGCACTGCGGACGTGGTCGCGCAGATCTCGGCACAGTCCAGGTCGATGCGGATGCAGCTGACCAGCTCGCCCACCATTTCCTCGCTCAGGCAGGCGTCCGCGCAGGCATTGCAGACCTGAGCACATTCACCGCAGGCCAGCAGGCACTCGACCAGGAGGCGGGGATCCGATGTGCGGGGGCCGGCGGCGGGATGGTTTTCGAGCATTTCGGTGATCAGGGCCATGGCATTCTCCTTGGTTCCGGTGTGCTTTGCGCAGGACCGCTCTCCGCGGGCGAACCGTGCCGGTTCCTCGACGGTAGCGAGGGTCCCGAGGCATTCCTAGGGTGCCGGGGGTTTGGTGCGGGCCCGAGCACGTGTTTAGAATCGGTGTAGCCTAGCGGGGTCGGTTGTTCGGCCGTTTCGATCCGTAGTTCGGACCGGGTACGACGCCGCGCGGTGCAGTTTGGGGCTTTAGCTCAGTTGGTAGAGCGTTTCGTTCGCAATGAAAAGGTCAGGGGTTCGATTCCCCTAAGCTCCACTTATTTAGCCGCTAGATCCCGGGGAACTCCCCCCCCGGTGGGACAAAAAGTCAAAATTGTGGGACAAGAACTGCTAGCGTCCAGTCATGGCACCGGATCAGGTTCCCCAAATAACTTCCCAAACTTCCTAGATAACTGCGCGATTAGGCAGTACATTAGAGGTATGACAACTTCCCCTGAAGCCCAGCGCAACGAAGCTAAGAAGACGTTGGGTCGTCTTGTGACCGCTGGTTACAAGGCGAAGGGTGATACACGGCAGTCCGCTGCTAAGGACGTGGGTATGTCGTCCAGGTCGTTGTATGCGATTGAAGTTGGGGATTCTGCGCCGCGGCGTGGAACTCAGCGTGCGTTGGAGGATTATCTGGGCTGGCGGCGCGATTCCATTACGGACTTGTTGAGCCTGGGTCCCGGTGTGGATATTGAGCGGGTGACGCTTGGCTCGATGAAGGCTGCGGCGGAGTGGTTGGCTGAATCGCCGGCGGATGTGGATGGGACGGCTAAGCGGATCCAGGAGGATGCGAAGGCTTTGTCTAATCGTTTGCGGGAGCGTGATCGGACGATCGAGTCGTTGGAGGCTGAGCTCAAGCAGGAGCGCGAGCGGACGGACAAACTACAGGCGGACCTGCACGCGGCTGTCGAAGCGTTGCGGGTCGAGCAGAAACGTAGCGAGGCCCTAGCTAATGGGTATGGTTTGGCCGCGGACGATTCCCCCAATTAGGGTGCGGAGATCCGGAACATGTTGGTTGAGGTTTGCCGAGGGTAACCGGAATGTCGGTGGACCACAGGAAAACCCCCGGGAAACCGGGGGTTTTTGCTTTGTCCGGAGCGGTCCTTCCGTGACGGGGCGTCCCGGAGGGACCGATAGAGTTGGTTCATGAACAACTTCAAGCAGAGTGCAGCGCTCATCTCCTGGGGCGGCGCGATTCTGCTCCTCGGTGCCCTCTTTATCCTCTTTTCGGCCATGGATGTCCTGATGTCATCAGGTGCTTATTCCGATTCGCATAACAGCGTGATGTTCCTGTATCTGGGTGTGGTCGTCGCCATCGCAGGTGTTTCGATGCTCCTCGTAGGCATTCACCGCGTAGTTTCCTCCTTGGGTGTGCCAGGAAATCCCGCCGTGCAGGATCAGCCCGTGCCTAACGAGCCGGCAAACCTCGCCTAGCCGCATTTCCCGGTGACCGGGCGTTCCGCGGCGGAGACCGGTGCCGGGCCATCAGCAGGCCAGGGGTGTTAGACACAACACGCTTCATGCGGGCAGGGGACCCGTACCGCGCCTAGGCTGAAAGCATGAAAGTCACTGGCATCATGCGTCCTATCGAAACCCGGGAATTGGAAGCCGAGGGGGAGGGATTCCTCGAAGCCCGGGAAGCACTCCAGGCCCAGGTTCCGGAAGGCTGGCAATTGATTATGGTAACCACTCATCAGTAAGGGTTGAATTAGCGGTACCGGAAGTCCCTAATATAATTCTTTAGCGATACCGGGAGTCCCTTTTATCTTGAAATACTCCTGAAAAACCGCGGATTGCCGCAGGATCGCGGCACCCACTCGGTCCGTCAATAGCGGAATAAAAGAACGGTGCCGGAAATGTTTGATTTACCGGTGACATAATCCGGGGTGCGTGTCATGATTTGCCAATGCCGACCCGTGAAGAAATAGAAGCAGCACGTACTCCTGCAGGTGGTTTCACCAAACAGCAGCTTGAGTTGTGGGGTATCTCCTGGCCGCCCCCGCGCGGCTGGCGCCTCCGCCTCGAAGAAGAAGCCGAAAAGTCCGCCCTGACCGGAAGCCAGGACCGGATCGGCGCGCTCTAGAACCCCGCACGCTACACTTCCCGCATGTCCACCACCTTCCGCAGGATGACCCCTGACGACGCCAGTGCGGTCACTGCCTTCCTGGCCTCAAACCGGTTCCCCTTCCATGTGAATACGGCGCCCGACGAGTTCCAGGCGAACAAGCGGGTGGCGGAGGGGCACTTCTGGAGCAAGGAATCCCAGGGGTACTGGGTGCAGCACGGCGGCAAAGACATTGGGCTGGTGGTCCTGGAGGACCTTGAGGACGACAACCCTGTCTTTGACCTTCGCCTGGCGGAAAGCCAGCGCGGCCGCGGACTGGGCGTGGAGGTGGTTCGGGCCTTGTGTCGGCTGGCCTTCACCGAATTGCCGGATATTGTCCGGTTTGAAGGCCAGACACGGGAAGACAACATTGCCATGCGTAAAACGTTCCTGCGGGCAGGGTTCGTCAAAGAGGCCCACTACCGGCAGGCGTGGCCGACGGCGGACGGCACCCGGCTTGCCTCCGTGGCCTATGCGATACTTCGCTCGGACTGGGAAAACAACACGGTGACTCCACTGGAATTCGACGACCTGCTCCTGGATGCATAGAACCGCAAAAAGCTAGGGGAGCCAATTGGGAACTACGGATGCCGCAATCTCCGTTCGGGGATTGACCAAACGCTTCGGCCGGGTGGCGGCTGTGGACGATTTGTCCTTTGACGTGGAGCCAGGGAGCGTTTTCGCCTTCCTGGGTGCCAACGGTGCGGGGAAGTCCACCACCATTTCCTGCCTGACCACTGTCCTGCCGTTCGACGCCGGCACTGTCGAGGTAGCCGGGCACGACGTCCGCGGCAGCGGCGGCGGCGTCCGTGAAGCCATTGGGGTGGTGTTCCAGGATTCGATGCTGGATCCGATCCTCACCGGCCGGGAAAACCTTCAAACCCGGGCACGGTTCTATTCACCCGACAAAGCGGCCAATAATGCCCGCATTGATGAGCTGGGCCGGATGGTCGGCCTGGGGGAATTCCTCGACCGGCGCTATGCCACCTATTCCGGCGGAGAACGACGCCGCGTGGACATCGCCCGGGCGCTGCTGCACTCGCCGTCGATCATCTTCCTGGACGAACCCACCGCCGGCCTGGATCCGGCCAGCCGTGCCCTCGTCTGGTCCACCATCCACGACCTGCGGGAAAACCACGGCCTCACCGTTTTCCTGACTACCCATTACATGGAGGAAACCGAGGAAGCGGACCGGGTCTGCGTGATTGAGAAGGGGCAGATCATTGCCGACGGCAGGCCCACCACGCTGCGCGCCGAATACAGCAGCAGCATCCTCTCCATCACCTCCTCCGACCCGCAGGCGCTGACGTCCCTGGCCCGCGACGCCGGGGTCGATGTCGCCGGGGTGGACGGCAACGTGCTGCGGCTGCGGGTAGACCGCTCCGATACCGCCCGCCGTCTCCTCGCGGCGCACGGCGACAGCGTCCTGGACTTCGAATTCCGCCACGGGACCATGGACGACGTCTTCCTGGCCCTGACCGGCCGGCAGGGGGAAGCAGGATGAACGTAGTCCTGGACATCACCGGCCGGAACCTACGCCTGTACTTCCGTGACCGGCTCAACCTGTTCTTTTCCCTCCTCGGCGCACTGGTCCTGTTCCTGCTCTACACCCTGTTCCTGGGCAACCAGCAGACCGAAGGCCTGGCGGAAATGTTTCCGCAGGCCGCCGAGGAGGACATCAAGGGTTTTGTGGACGCGTGGATGTTCGCCGGGATCGTGGGTATCACCGCAATCACCACGGGGCTCGCCGCCGTGAACGTGATCGTGGATGACACCGCCAGCGGGCGTTTCCGGGACTTCCTGGTGTCCCCGATCAGCCGCGGGCAGCTGGTCCTGGGGTATCTGCTCTCCACCGTCGCGATCGCGCTGATCATGACCACAGTGGTGCTGGCCGTGAGCCTGGGATACCTGGCCGCGGTGGACGGCGTGGTGCTCACGGCGGGCCGGCTGGCCCGCACCTACGGTTACCTGGTGCTCAGCTGCATCGCGTTCGGATCATTGAGCGCCTTCATCGTCACCTTCGTCCGTACCCCGGGTTCTTTCGCGGCACTGTCCACACTGGTAGGCACCATCCTCGGCTTCGCTGCCGGCTCCTACATTCCGGTGGGGGCTTTTCCCGAGGGTATAAAAAACTTCGTCAGCGCGCTGCCCTTTATGCAGGCCTCCATGGTGGTGCGCCAGGAAATGACCGCCGGACCCATGGACGCCGTGACGGACCAGCCCGAAGCGGTGGCCGCGGTGCAGGACATTTTCGGCATTACTGCACAGGTGGGGGACTGGTCAGTGCCCACCGGCTACGTTGTGGCTGTACTCGCGGCCATGGTGGTGGTCTTCGTCCTGCTGGCGGCGCTGCGGATCCGTTCCCGTATCCGCTGAGCGCCAGGTTGAGCGTCAGGGGCGGGCGTCGTCGGCAAGGACGGCCATCGAGATCGCGTCCACCCATTCCCCGTCCCAGTGCAGCGCTTCTCGGCGCCGGCCCTCCACCACAAACCCGCACTTTTCATACACATGCCGTGCCCGCGGGTTGAACTCGAAGACCTCCAGTTCAATCCGGTGCAGTCCGAGGTCGTCAAAGGCATGGCCCAGCACCGCGCGGGTGGCTTCCGTGCCGTAGCCCTGTCCGAAGACCTTCGGGGAGGACAAAGCGATGCGGAACCCTATCGACTCGTTGTCCGGGTCCAGGTCATTCAGCACTACCTCGCCCACATAAACACCGTCCTCGGCCCGGATTATTGCCCAGTCCGCCCGGTCTGCTTCACCGGCGCGGGTCTGCAGCCAGCTCCGGATCTGCTCCGGAGTGAAAACCGCGTGGGTGCCGGTCAGCCTGCGGCCCTCCGGATCCTGCAGTGCCGCCCACGCGCCGTCGAAGTGCTCCGGTCCCAGCGGCTCGAGCCGCAGGCGGTTCGTGGTGAGCGTGGATTGCTGCGCGAAGAGGTTCCCGGCAATCATGCGGCGGTCCCGGTACCGGCTGCCGCTTCGATGCGGGTGCCCAGGTTCTGCAGGCCGGAGCGGATCATGGCACCGTAGCCTTCGCTCCCGAGCTCCTCGGCAAGGGCCAGGCCCTGTTCCAGATGGCCGCGCGCACGCCCGGGCTCGCCGCGCCGCAGGTAGCCGTCCCCGAGATTCAAATGCAGCGAAGGAGCGAAACCTCCCGCCGACGGGATGCCCAACGGTGCAAGATCTTCGTTGCTGACCCCGGCATGTTCCGCAAGGGCGGCCTCGTCCCATGAGATCTCCGCGTCGAGGTCCGTTTCCGTGTCCGCGAGGTAGTGCGCCAGGACGCATCGATAGGCGTGCTGGTCCGGCACCGTATCCTCCCAGCACGCCAGCAGTGCCTGCTGTCCTGCGGCCGTGTCTCCGCCCAGAGCCACCGTGACGGCGGCCGTGATCTCTGTCCAGGTTGTCATTCGAGCGATCCTAGCGGACCGGCGTCAGTTGCCTCCCGCCGGGAGTTCATAAACGATCTCCAGCCCGTCCTCGTCATCCCATTGCTCACCTGTGGCCACGAACCCGTACTGTTCCACCAGCCGCCGGGAGGCACCGTTATCCGGGCTGATGGTTGCCCGAACGGTACGGATCGAAGGTTCCCCGGCAGCCACGGCAAGCAGCGCCTCCAGCGCGGCACGGGCGTAGCCCTGCCGCCGGTAGGCCGGGTCCACCGAGTACCCGACTTCCACCATGCCGTTGCCGTCCGGAGGGCCGTGGAACCCGGCCAGGCCCACCGCCCGGCCCAGTCCGGGGTCAAAGATGGCGCGGGTAATCCAGGCCGCGTCCCCGGGATTCTCTTCCAGCTGCGCGCTCCGGATACGCCACAGCGGCTGCCGGTCCTGGGAAAAGTGCTCGGTAAGCTCCAGAGGCGCCTGCCGGTTGGCGCCGGGCAGGTCACCGGCGGCAAGCGCATCAATCACGCCGCGGGGAAGCTGGATCAGTTCAATGGGTTTGAGTGCCGCTGCCACTACTGGCTCCTTTGCCGATTCCGGCACCGCTTAATGCGCCCGGGCTACCGACCCTAGCCTCCTCCCCGACAGACTTGAAGGACCGCTGCAGCGAAGGGAAGAGCAGATGGGTACAGATTCCGTCCTGATCATCGGGTCCGGTCCGGCCGGTTACACCGCAGGGATCTACGCCGCCCGGGCCGGATTGAAACCCCGCATCCTCGCGGGCTCCGTCACCGCCGGCGGCGCCCTGATGAACACCACGGAGGTGGAGAACTTTCCGGGTTTTCCCGACGGTATCCTCGGGCCCGACCTGATGGAGAACCTGCGCAGGCAGGCGGAGAAATTCGGCGCCCTGGTGGAGTACGACGACGCCGTGTCAGTGGAGCTGGGTGCCCACACCAAGCGGGTGGCCACAGGCAGCGGGGAAACCTACAAGGCCCGCAGCGTCATCCTCGCCACCGGCTCCGTCTACAAGGAGCTGGGGCTGCCGGAGGAAAAACAGCTCAACGGCCGGGGCATTTCCTGGTGCGCCACCTGCGACGGCTTTTTCTTCCGCAACCAGGACATCGTGGTGGTCGGCGGCGGGGATTCAGCCATGGAAGAGGCGCTGTTCCTGACCCGTTTCGCGGCGTCGGTGACCGTCGTCGTACGCCGGGACACGCTGCGTGCCTCCCGCATCATGGCCCAGCGGGCCCGGGACCACGCGAAGATCCACTTTGAGTTCAACAGCGAGGTCACTGCGATCCACGGGACGGACAAGGTCACGGGCATGACCCTTACGGACACCGTCACCGGCGCCACGCGGAATCTGCCGGCGCAGGGGGTTTTTGTCGCCATTGGCCATGCCCCGCGTACCGATCTCCTGGCGGGACAAGTGGATCTGGATCCGGAGGGGTACATCAGGGTCGCGGCTCCGAGCACGCAGACCAACCTGGACGGGGTCTTCGCGTGCGGCGACGCCGTGGACCACCGCTACCGGCAGGCGATTACCGCTGCGGGCACCGGCTGCTCCGCTGCGCTGGACGCGGAGCGGTATCTCGCGGCTCAGGCGGATGCCGACAGCATCGCCACCGCACTGGTGGAGGGGTCGCTGAACGGCTAGCCTCAGGCGCCGGTGAAGGTCAGTACCAGCAGGGTGACGTTCAGCCCAACGAGCAGCACCGAAACCAGCACGCCCAGGCCCGTGGTCCACCAATGGTTGCGGTGGCTCCCCATCAGGTCCCGCTGCGCAGTCAGCCAGACCAGCGGAATCAAAGCGAACGGAATGCCGAAGGACAGGATCACCTGGCTGAGGATCAGGGCCCAGGTGGGATCGATGCCGACGGCGAGGATCGCCAGCGCGGGGAGCAGGGTAATCAGGCGGCGCAGCAGCATGGGGATGCGCACCTTCAGCAGGCCCTGCATGATTTCGGCACCCGCATACGCGCCCACCGACGTCGAGGCCAGGCCGGATGCGAGCAGTCCTACAGCGAACAGGGTGGCCACCACCGAGCCCAGCGAGGCGGCAATGGCGGCATGGGCGCCCTCGAGGGTATCGGTCCCTTCCACACCCTGCAGCGAACCGGCGGCGAGCAGCAGGATGGCCAGGTTCACCGAGCCCGCCACGGCCAGGGCAATGGTCACGTCCCATTTGGTGGCCTTGATCAGCCGGGTGGTGGTGAGGGAAGCGGTGCGTCCGGGGAAGCGGTCCCGGGTCAGGGCGGAGTGCGCATAAATGGCGTGCGGCATCACGGTCGCGCCCAGGATGGATGCAGCGAGGAGCACCGATTCGCTGCCTTCGAAGCGAGGCACCAGGCCTTCGACCACGGAGCCGCCGTCGGGCGGGTTGAGGAAGACGCCGGCCGTGAAGCCGACGGCGATCACCAGC
The DNA here is from genome assembly GCF_024385465.1 of Arthrobacter sp. zg-Y844. Taxonomy (GTDB): domain Bacteria; phylum Actinomycetota; class Actinomycetes; order Actinomycetales; family Micrococcaceae; genus Arthrobacter_B. The sequence goes on along the minus strand of NZ_JANFLS010000001.1, from coordinate 838,959 downwards.
ATCAGCGTGACGATGACGTACTCGAAGCTCCGGTGCCGGCCGCTGTTCTGCAACTGCAGCACCACCATGGAGATGGCGCCGGTAATGATGCCGCCCAGGAACAGCGGAAGATCAAAGAGCAGCCAGAGCGCGACGGCGCCGCCGATCACCTCCGCGACATCAGTGGCCATCGCGACGAGTTCAGCCTGCAGCCAGTACAGCCGCCGGGCAGGTCTGAGTCCGATGCGTTCCCCGAGGAGTTCGGGCAGGCTGCGGCCGGTGACCAGGCCCAGCTTGGCCGAGAGGTACTGGATCAGCCACGCCATCACGTTGCCCGTCACCACCACCCAGACCAGTAGGTAGCCGAACTTCGCCCCTGCAGTCATGTTGCTGGCAACGTTGCCGGGATCCAGGTAGGCGACCCCGGCTACCAGTGCGGGGCCAAGCAGCCACAGGATATGGCGGGGGCGCGTTGCGGGGCGCGGGGTGTCGGGGAGCTGGACGGTACGGGCCATGACAGCAACCTAACACCTTAAGTTCGGCGTGCCTAACAATTCTTCGGGGGAAGCCTGAGCAGCGGTGAAATCCCGTGTCCCGCCGACTGGTGCCGGTGCAAAGCGCAAAGAAAAGGCGCGCATCCCCGGGGGATGCGCGCCTTGTACGGGCGGGGTGTGGGTTAGTGTCCGGCCGGCGCGTAAGCGGGCTGGTTCGGGTTCTTGGCCAGGTCGAAGGGACCCTTGCTGGCCTGCGGACCGAAGTACCGGGCGGAGCCGTAGGAAAGGTAGAAGTACACAAAGACGCCGAAGAGAATGATCAAGACGGCAATCAGGACGCCCTGGCCGAACACCTTCGCAAGGTTGATCGCCAGGAGCACGGCTGCCACGATGTTCAGGACCGGGACCAGCATGGCCAGGAACCACCAGCCGGACATGCCGGCGATGCGGAAAAGCACCACCTGGGCGTAGACGGGGACAAAAGCCTCCCAGGGCTTGCGGCCGGCCTTCTTGAACATGCCCATCATGGCCAACCCACCGACAACGATGCCGATGATGCCGAACACGAGCATGGAGCCAACGAGGGCGCCGGCCCCAATGGTTGTTTCCTGCGTAGTTGTGCTGAATTCGGAGGCAGAAAGAACAGACGGAAGAATCGAGACTGGATTGATCATGCCGAGAACGATATTTGGTCGAGTGCTTATGTCAAGGCCCGGGACCGTGTTTATTGAACCGTTATTCGTTCTTGTTCTTAAGTTCTCCCACCGGCCGCTTCCACGGCAGGGAACCGGTGACTTCCAGCTGCAGCGAATAACTTAAAAACGTGCGGATAAGCACGATTATGGCAAGTATTCCCACCGACTCGAAGGTAGGGGTCACAGCCACCGTGCGGATAATGTCTGCAGCCACCAATAACTCCAGTCCGAGCAGAATGCTTCGCCCCAGCCGCTGCCGGTATTCCTCATAGACCGGGCCGCGCCGGCGCATCGCAGCGGCGGCAGCAGCGATGGTGGCGGCCACGGCACCCAGGACGATGGCGGCTACTCCCGCCAGGTCCATCAATTCCCCCACGGATTCGATCAAATGCTGAAAGTCCATGCGTCAACGTCCTGCCGCAAACACCGCCGGAACAGAGTTCCGTGTGCGGCGTAACCGCCGCACCCTTCCATCAGTCCCTTTCTGCAGTGAGGGGTCAAGAGGGCACCGGCAGCGCAGCGCTGCTTCCACGCGAATCCAGGGCCGGGCGAATCCGGGGAGGGTCAGGCGGCGGCGGGGGAGGACTGGTAGTAGAACCGGAAATCGTCGTAAGGGTCGCGCCAGGCGGAATCGTCCCGGGCAATCCGGCGCACAGTGGAAGCCGGAGTCCACCGGTTATGGGCCTGGCCGTCGTCGTCAATCCAGTGCAGGAGGACCTCCGTGCGTGTCCAGGCCACGGCCTTTCCATCAACGCTGCCGTTTCCGGTCCGGCAGCGGACGTAGGGTTCCCGGCGGTAGCGGGCGTGGGTGACAGGGCCGGCGGGGGCGGAGGGCATCCGGGTGCCCAGTGAGGAAGTCATGACCTCCACAATGGCAACCGCCTCTGACATTCCTGCCGTTGGGGCTGCCTCGCCGGTGCAGGCTAGGAAGCGCGGTCCCGCCATTTGGCGGCGGCACGGCTGGTGAGGGCAGCGCCACGGACCGCGGCACGGCTGGTCAGGGCGGCACCGTGGACGGCGGCGCGGCGGGGCATCATCCGGATTACGGGCGCCAGGCCGTTGCCGTGTGCCTCCCCGGCCTGCGGTGCAGCAGATGGTGCTGCGTGTCCCTTCGGCCGGTTGAGCACGAGGTACGCAATACAGATCGGGAGGAAAAGCAGCGAAATGAGCGTGAGCGTGCTGAGGGCAAACACGGCAAGAGCAGCATGTATGGGTGAACCGAAAAGGGCGGCGACAAAGTCCGCGGCGCCAAAAAGCATCCATAGCCAGAAAGCCGCAATCAGTACGAGCCCGCTGCGGGCACGGCGGAAAAGCATGGTGGACCGCCTCGGTGCAGAAGGCATGGCCTGAGACTGACTGCCCATTCGGTTATTCTCCCCAACTGAGGGTCCATTTTTTCGGAACCCCTAAGGCAGATAATAGCCGCTATTTATTGAATTGGAAGGAAGGATGCCGCGCCTCGTCCTGTGTTGGCAGCTCCTGCAGTCAGTTTTCCGGCCGGGGATTCATCTTGAGGCTCCGATGCCGCGGACTGTTTGGATTCAGCAGGGAATGCCTGTACCCGTAGAACGCGTAAACCAGTACCCCGATGACCAGCCAAATACCGAAACGCAGCCAGGTTTCCCAGTGCAGCTGCAGCATCAGGAACCCCGAGGCGAGGACGCCGAACGCCGGTATCCACGGCATCAGCGGGAGCCGGAATTCCCGCGGGGCGTCCGGCTGACGGTAGCGCAGCACAATCACTGCCACGCAAACCACCACGAACGCGGCCAGGATGCCGATGTTGGTCAGATCTGCCACGGCACGAATGGGGAAGAATCCGGCCAGCAAAGCCGAGGTGCCGCCGGCGATCCAGGTCACCCGCTGCGGCGTGCCCCGCTTGTCCGTTCCGGCGAACCAGCCCGGAAGCAGCCCGTCCCGGCTCATGGCGAACCACACCCGGGTCACGCCGAGCAGGAACGTAAGCATCACGGTAAGGATGGACAGCACAGCGAAGGCTGAAATGACGGTGGCAATGACGGGCAGCCCGACGGATTGGAACGCGGAGGCGAAACCGGCGGTCGGGCTGATGTCCCGGTAATTCTGCATTCCGGTCAGTACCAGCGTGGCGAGGATGTACAGGACCATCGCGATGGCCAGGGAGAGCAGGATGGCTTTGGGCATGTGTTTCTTGCCGTCCGTGGCTTCCTCGGCGGCGGTGCTCATGGCGTCGTAGCCGAAGACGGCAAAGAAGACGGTGGCTGCCCCGGTGAACACCGCCCCGAAACCGCTGGGCAGGAACGGGGTGTAGTTGTCCGCGTTGATGTAGAAGAACCCCAGTCCCACGATGAACACGATGAGCAGGACTTTCAGGCCCACGGCCACCAGTTCAAAGCGTCCGAAGGTCTTGGTGCCGCGGCTGAGGATCCAGGTAATGAACAGGCAGACGACGGCGGCGGGCAGGTTGATCAGCCCGCCCTCCACCGTGTCCCCGGTTCCCTGCATCCAGATGGGCATCTCGATGCCGAAACCGGCGAGGAACTCGGTGAAGTAACCGGAGATGCCGATGGCCACCACTGCCACGATTGCGGTGTATTCCAGCAGCAGGTCCCAGCCGATGAACCACCCGATCAGTTCACCCAGCGCCACGTACCCGTAGGTGTAGGCGGACCCGGCGCGGGGCACCAGTCCGGCGAACTCGGCGTAGGACAGGGCCGCCGCGGCGCTGGCCAGGCCGGCGACCAGGAAGGAGAGCAGCACGGCCGGGCCCACGGGGGCGGCGTCGGGACCGCCGTTGGCCACCAGTCCGGCGAGGGTGAAGATCCCGACGCCGATGATGCCGCCCACGCCGATGGCCGTCAGCTGCCAGAGGCCAAGGCTCTTGAACAGCTTGTTGCCGGTTTTCTCCTCGTCGATTTCCTCAATGGGCTTGCGGCGAAGGACGGAACCGCCGCTGCTGGGGACTGTGGACATGTCTGCTCCCCTCCGCGCCCGGCGGGACCGCCGGAATCAAGGTCTACGGCTTCAGCTACGGCAGAAGTATGGACCTTCATCGGCCGGCGGGGTACCCCGCCGCCTTCCAGCGGTCGCCGAGCGCCTCAGAGCAGGAACAGGCTCAGGACCCAGACCGCTGCGAAACCTGCAATGCCCTGCACGGCAGTGGCCGGTGTCAGCGTGCGGTACGCGGTGGCAGTCGGGATCCGGCTGAACTGGGAGACCACCCAGAAGTACGAGTCGTTGGCGTGTGACACCACCATGGCGCCGGCGCCGATGGCGAGGACCGCGAGGACGGGCCCGGCTCCGCCGGCCAGTCCCAGCGGTTCCAGCAGCGGCAGAAGCATGGCCGACGTTGTCACCATGGCAACGGTGGAGGAACCCTGGGCCGTCTTCAAGGCAGCTGAAATCACGAACGGCACCGCAATGCCCAGACCCAGCGTGGCCAGGTTGTCGGAGAGGAAAGCGGTGATGGAGCTCTTGCCCAGCACCCCGCCGAATGCAGCCCCGGCACTGGTGATCAGCAGGATGGGTGCCGCCAGCACAATCGAGTCCGAGATCTGGGTGTTGAAGGTGCTGAGCCTGCCTTTGCCGCGCAGCAGGAACACCGCCGCCAGCAGGCCGAGCGCAAGTGCGACCACGGGAGTTCCCACGAAGACGGCGGTTGCGGCCAGGCCGCCCTCGCCCATCGGGGCGCCGGGCAGCTTGGCTATCGAGGACAGGCAGATCAGCGTAATCGGCAGCAGGATCGGCAGGAAGGCCATAAAGCCGCTCGGCAGCGTTCCATACTGTGTCCTCAGGTCCTCGTAGCTGACCTCCACCTCTTCGGCCGGAACGGGCAGCAGTTCAATGTCTTTTTTCAGGAACCGGTTGGCGTAGAGCAGGGCGGCACCCGCCGAAACCGCGGCCACCACCAGGCCGAGGCCGATCAGCAGGCCCAGGCTGTCCACCACATTCAGGTTGGAGGCGGCGGCCAGCGGTCCGGGCGTGGGCGGGACCATCGTGTGCGTGGCATACAGACCGGTCATCAACGCTATGGACATGGCGACCAGGGATACCTTGGCCCGTTCAGCCATGGCCTTCTTCAGCGAATTGAGAATGATGTAGCCGGAGTCGCAGAAGACGGGAATAGAGACGATGTAGCCAATGATGCTCATGGTCAGGGTCGGAAACCGCGTCCCCAGGACCTTGATCAACACATCAGCCATGGCGATGGCGCCGCCGGACCGCTCCAGGATTACGCCGATCATCGTGCCGAAAAGAATCACCAGGCCGATGTTGCCCATGGTGTTGCCGAACGCCGTCGTAATTGTCGGGATGATTTCATCAACCGGCAGGCGAAACGCAAACGCGCCGATAAAGGCGGCGGCGAGGAGGGCGAGGAACGGCGAGATTTTGAGCTTTGCAGTGACGGCGACGATGCCGACGACCAGCAGCAGCAATATCAACAGATCAATCATGGTTTCCTAAAAGTGAAAAACTTCGATGTTTATCAACAGGGCAAATCATGGAATCACGGGTTTTCCCGAAGTCCAAAACGCGGTGCAGCCCGCTGCGTAACGCAACGGCGGCTGGGACTGGGCGGCGGCGTCCGTGGTCGCCCTGCACCTCTGCGAACCCTTGCGGGGCTTGGGAGGTCCGCACAGAATTGAGGCAATCGCTCCACGCCGCACACCCGTGTCGGCGGACCGCCGGGGGAACAGGTTGTCAATGGAACTTCTGCCAACGCACAGCATGCGGATCAATGACTGGTTGGGCGACTATGCAATGAACCTGGGCCGCTACCAGGGCGCGGAGGAGGGCATCCACGGTGCAGTCCTTGCCCGGCTGGCCGACGACGGATTGAACTACCACCACATCCAGCACCGGGTGAAGGCCATCGACTCGCTGGGGAAGAAGCTTGAACGGCGGACCGAGGACGGAGCGCCGCGGTATATCAATGGGCTCAATGACATTGATGACCTGATTGGCGTGCGGATCATCCTCTTCCTGGAATCGGATATCCCTGCTGCCATGGAGGCGTTGTCCGGCACCTTTGAAGAACTGGACCACGTGGACAAGTCCGCCGAGCAGAAAATACGCGGCGATTTCGGCTACTCCGGGCAGCACCTCATCCTCCGGGTCCCCGCCGGCAATCCGCCGTCGGGCTGTGAATTGTTCGGCGGGCAGCGGTTCGAAGTGCAGTTCCGCACCATCCTCCAGCACGCCTGGGCCGAGTTCGAGCACGAAATCCGCTACAAAGGCATCGGCCCGGTGCCGCCGGAGGTGAACCGGGCGTTCACGCTCGCGTCCGGACTGATCGAACTGGCGGACCGCGAGTTTGATGCCATCAACCACGTGGTTGCGCTCCAGCGGGTGCGCGGGGAAGCCCGCAGCGCCGGAGCTTCGAGCGGAGATGAACTGACCGCTGCCGCGCTCCGCGAGGTGCTTGAGCAGGAACTGCCGGAACATCCGCGCAGCCGTGCCGACCACTATGACTGGCTGGTGCAGGCGCTGGAAGCCAACACCGTCTATTCACTGGCCGAGGCCACCGCGCTGCTGCGCTCGGCGGACTGGCCGTCCCTGGCGTCCCGGCTGCGGTACCGGTTTCCGCCGGGCCATGTCCGGGCCGCCGATGACTTCCTGCTGGAGCAGTGGGGCCGGGGTTACATCCAGCGCACGGCGCACCTGAGCGATGACGGCACCCGGCGCGGAAAACTGGAATACCGGCTGCGGCGGCTGCTTGCCTGAGCCGCAGCCGCAGCCGTCGTTACCGCTGCGTACGCAGGGCCGCCGCGGCGTCGCTGGCCGTAGTACGGATCCGGTACAGGCTGGTGGTTGCCGTCATATACAGCGTCCGGCCGTCCTGCCCGCCGAAGCAGACGTTGCTGACGGTTTCGGGCACCGGGATGTGTTCGAGCAGCTCGCCGGCCGGTGAAAACACCCGCACGCCGTCGCCGCCGGAGGACCAGATGTTCCCGTCCGTATCCACCCGGAACCCGTCGGGCACACCGGGGGCAACGCGCACGAACACCCGGCCGTTCTTCGCCTGCCGGCCCTCGATGACGTCGTAGGCACGGATCGGGTTGCCCTCGGACTGCGCCGGGCCGTACGGCGAGACGGCCTCTTCGGCGGTGTCGGAAACGTAGAGGACGGACTCGTCCGGGGAGAACGCCAGCCCGTTGGGGGCCATGATGTCGGTGATCACCGCGGTGAGTTCGCCGCTGGCCGGATCAAAGCGGAACACGTACCGGTCTCCGTACTCCAGCTCGCCGGGGTGGCCTTCGGCCGGGTTGTCGATCCCGTAGGAGGGATCCGAGAACCAGATGGTGCCGTCGGACTTCACGACGACGTCGTTGGGCGAGTTGAAGCGGACCTCGCCGAAGCGGTCCACCAGGGTTTCCACGGTGCCGTTGCGGTCCCGTTCCACGGCCCTGCGCCCGTGCGAGCACTGCACCACGGAGCCGTCCGCGTCCAGCGCCCGGCCGTTGGTGAACTCGATGTCGGAGCCGTATACGCTGAGCTCGCCGGTGGTTTCGCTGTACTCCAGGATCCGGTTGGACCGCACGTCGCTGTAGCGCACCGCGTTGCGCTGAGGGACCCAGACGGGACCCTCCGCCCAGACCGCGCCCGTACCCACCTGCTCCAGCGAGGCTCCGTCTTCCAGCAGTGTCGAGGGGCGTGCGTCCATTGCGTTGTCTCCTTCTGAAGGTCCGGCCGGGCCTGCTTTTCGTGCGGGTGGTCTGCGTCCTTTTATACGCGAGGCTGCGGCGCCCGCCCAAAGGCACCCCTCGTCACGTCCAGGCCGGCCGGATGACGACGTCGGCCCGGTGTTTGGACTCCTGGACCAGCTGCGCATTGGGGCCGTCGACGTCCCGGACCCAGGCGGCGGCCGCTTCCGGCGTCTTCCCGAACCGGACATGCCGCTCCACCAGGCGCTGCACGCGTTGGTCTTCGTCGGGCTGGCAGTACCAGACCTCGGTGCACCGGGAGCGGACCTCACGCCATTCCGGGCGGTCCAGCAACAGATAGTTCCCCTCCGTCAGGATCACCTTCGCTGCCGGAAACACCGGAATGTCGCCGGCCAGCGGCTGTTCCAGCGTCCGCTCGAAACCGGGCGCGTAGACCACGGCGGTCCGCGGTGACCGGAGGCGTTCCAGGAGCGCCGCATAGCCGTAGGCGTCGAAGGTTTCCGGGGCGCCCTTGCGCCCCAGCAGCCCGAGACGGGTCAGCTCCCGGTCCGAGAGGTGGAAGCCGTCCATGGGAATGTGGGCAAAGCGCTGCGACTCGACGTCGTCGACGGCGCCGTTCAGCTCGCGGACCAGGGATTCCACGAGGGTGGTCTTTCCTGCTCCGGGGGCACCGGCGACGCCGATGACCACGGTTCCAGCCGAAGCCGAGGCCAGCGCCGAGATCCGGTTTTCCAGCTCCGTGAGTAGGGTTCGGGAATCTGCCACGGTCCTCCGCTCGTGCTCCGCTGTTGGCGGGCACCAGTCTACGACGGCGGCTGTGGTCCCCGCGGGTGCCGTCCCGCGCAGAGGGTCCCACGCTGTGGTGCTGGTGGTACGGGAGTGGTCACACTAGGTGTCAGGCGTACCACCGGCTGGGATCTCGTGCCGTCCGCCGCCCGGTTGGTCCGACGCAGGAAGCGGGCGGCACGGACCCCGGCATAAGCTGGAGGTGTTGCCTATTTCGAGGAGAAAACCTTGTCCCTGCTGACCCCTTTGATCACCTCCGCCGGCCTGATCGGCGGCTACCAGACCGCACGTTCCACCGGTAACCGCCAGCTGGGCGGAGCCGTGCTCGCCGCCGCCGGAGCCGGTGCATTTGCCCTCTGGAAGCGAGACGCCGGAACGGGCACCGCCGCGGCACTGACCGCAGGCTATGTAGCCGCCTTCGGCCTCTCCCATCCGCTCGCCAAGAAGATGGGCGCCTGGCCTGCCGTCTACACCGTCACGGGTGCCGTGGCCGCAGCTTCGCTGATTTTCGGCCGACGCCGCTAGCCGCCTGGCCGGTCCGCGCCTCCTCACATCCCGCACCGCATCAAAAAGGTGCGGCCGAGCGGGAATGATCCGCGGGCCGGCGTCGTTAAAATCTGTGGACGGCCCGGGAGGGTCGCCGCCGGAAACGGTGCTTGGTAACTCAATACGGGGATGATCGGTTTCGACGATGTTTGTTGAGCCAGGGGAAGCGGGCCGAGAACGCAGAGTTATCTCGTTAACGCTCTCTGCAAAACAATAAGTGCCAAACCTATGCGCACTGACTTCGCTCTCGCTGCCTAAGCAGCCGGAGTAGTCCGTCAGCCCGGAGTCGCTCTCGCTCCGGATCCTGGCGTCGTTTAGAGGGCCACTGCCGAACACTCCCGCCGTCGGGGTGTTCGGGACATTTTGACGGCTGGGCCCGGATCAGCCACCTGTATGCAGGATGGCTGGGGCCGAGAAAATCCGACGCATACTGCGCCCGGAGAAGCCCTGACAAAACAACACCGGACGGGGGTTCGATTCCCCCCATCTCCACCATATTTTGAAGGCCTGCCCCCATGGGGCGGGCCTTCATTGTTTCCGCGGCCGTTTCGGCTCTGCCTGTGCCGAGTCTTACCGGCGCGGCCGCGGCGCTAATCTGGGATACAGACAGCAAGCAGCCGCGGGAAGGAAACCACATGCAGGCATTGATAATCACCCCCGGGCAGAAGGACTCGCTGGAGTTGCGGGATCTTCCCGAGCCGGAAGCCGGTGAAGGCAGCGTGCTGGTGGAGACGCTCGCGGTGGGCCTGTGCGCCACCGACCGCGAAGTCATTGCCGCCGAATTCGGCACCGCACCCGAGGACCGGGACTACCTGGTGATGGGACACGAGAACCTGGGCCGCGTCGTCGAGGCACCCGAGGGCTCGGACCTTGCCGCCGGGGACCTGGTGGTCGGGATTGTCCGCCGACCCTGTGCGGAAAACTGCCGGGCCTGCGCCGCCGGCGAGTGGGACATGTGCCTGACCGGAACCTACACCGAACACGGTATTGAAGGACTCGACGGTTTCGCGCGCGAATATTGGCGCGGGGACCCCGATGACATGGTGAAGCTCGAACCCTCCCTGGAACGCGTAGGGGTCCTGCTGGAACCCGCCACCATCCTGGCCAAGGCCTGGGAACAGATCGACCGGATCGGCGGCCGCGCCTACTTCCGGCCGCAGGTTGTCGCCGTGACCGGCGCCGGGCCCGTGGGACTGCTCGGTGCCTTGTTCGGGGTGCAGCGCGGACTCGAAGTGCACGTCTTCGACCTGGAAGAGGACGGACCGAAGGAGAAGCTGACCAAGGAACTTGGCGCCGTCTTCCACACCGACACCCTCCCCGAATCCGGCATCAACCCGGACATCATCATCGAATGCACCGGGGTGCCCACGGTGATCAATGACGTGCTGCAGCACGGCGCCAAAAACTCGGTCACCTGCCTCACCGGGGTCTCCGAGCCCGATGGCGAGCAGCCCGTGGACCTGGGTGCCCTGAACCTGAACCTGGTGATGGACAACCGCGTGGTCTTCGGCACCGTCAACGCCAACCGCCGCCACTACCTCAAGGCGGCCGCGGCCCTGGCCAAGAGCGATGCACGGTGGCTTGAGCAGCTGATCTCCCGCCGGGTTCCGCTGGCGGACTATGCACAGGCCTTCGAGGACCGCGACGGGGACATCAAGGTGGTGCTGGACCTGCGGGACGACGCCTGACCCGTCCGCAGGCTATTTCTACTGGGCGGCTTCGGTGATAGACAGAAGGGACGGAAGCCGCCCCGGCGGCCACGGCAACCTGCATTGGAGGCACGCATATGCGTAAGGACGCTGACCAACCGGTAATTCCCGACGGTTCGGAGGGTGACCGGGCCGAGCAGTCACTGCCCGCGGTTCCCGGTGCAGGCGACGCCGGACCGGAAGGTGAAATCCACCGGGACGGTTCCGAGGCGGACGGCATTGAGCAGGACATTCCCGCAGTTCCGGGCGCAGGCGACGCCGGACCGGAAGGTGAAATCCACCCGGACGGGTCCGAGGCCGACATCCTGGAACAGAAAGCAGACGTACCGGGGAGTGACGAGGACTATCCCCCGGGGGACGGCTGATCCCGTTTAGCCCCGTTAATATTTGTCACGGTGGCTTCAGGTTCATTCCGCCGCCGGCTGTAAAACCCCCGGTTTGTCTGAATCCCTGCGGTTTGGGTGAATTCCTCCGCTGCGCAGCGGAGGGATTTGCACAAACCGCAGGATTTTCCGGGCCCGCAGCCACGTAGAATGAACGGCGGCAGAACGGGCAACGGAAACAGCAGGAGCGGCGTGGATCTTTTCGACCCGAGGGCGGTGTTCGACGCCGTCGATCTCGCCGGGGTGCTGGCGAACGGAGTCCTCGGCGGCGCGGTCGCGCGGCAGCTGCGGATGGACCCGGTGGGTTTCCTGGTCCTGGCGCTCACCTCGGCGTTGGGCGGCGGCGTGTTGCGTGACACCCTCCTGCAGGCCGGCACCCCCGTAGCGCTGACAAACCCCGCTTATCTCTTTGCAGCAATCGCCGGAGCCGTCATTGCCTATGCCATTGAGCTCAAGGGCAAATGGGCCAACCGGTTCCTCATCGTGATCGACGCCTTCGCGCTGGGCTGCTGGGCCGCCACCGGCACGGCCAAGGCGCTGGGGCTGGGGCTGGAATGGCTGCCGGCCATCCTGATCGGCGTTGTCACCGCCGTGGGCGGCGGCATGATCCGCGACATCGTGGTGGGCCGCGTGCCGGCCATTTTCGGCGGCAACACGCTGTACGCCACCGGTGCCCTCGTGGCCGCCGTCGAAATGGTGATCCTCTATCAGCTGGGCTTGCAGAACGTGGGCATGGGCGTGGCCATCGGCACCTGCGCCGTGCTGTGCACGGTGGCCCGCCGCCGCGGGTGGCGGCTGCCCGGACCGGGGGAGTTCAGCGTCCGGCTGAGCCGTCGTCCGCGCACGGAGGACCGGAGAAGCTCGGGCCAGGGCTGGCCGCGGCCTAAGTTCTGGAAACTCCGCCGCTGACGCGCAGCCGCGGCTCCGCTTTGCGGTAATTCGCGCCGCAAAGCCCCTGAAACAAGAACCGACGCGGATTTAGTCCCGGAAATCCAGGCTTTCGCAGACTGGATTTGCAGGGAGTAGCGTGGCAAATATGAGTGCTTACAAGAGCGTAAATCCAGCCACCGGAGAAACCCTTCAGGAATTCGCTGAAGCCACCGACGCCGAAATCAACCAGGCCGTCACTGCAGCACATGAGGCCTTCGCCAGCTGGCGGAACGAGCCCGTGGAGAACCGCACCAAGGTCATCACCCGCGTTGCGGAACTGTACCGGGAACGCGCCGAGGAGCTCGCCAAGCTGATTGCCCTCGAAATGGGCAAGCCGCTGCGCGAGGCGAAGAATGAGGTTGCCCTCTCCGCCAACATCTACGAGTACTACGCCACCCAGGGCCCCGGCTTCATGGCTGACGAGCAGCTCGACGTCAAGGGCGGCGGCAACGCCGTGGTCCGCACCGAGCCCGTGGGCGCGCTTCTGGGCATCATGCCGTGGAACTACCCGTACTACCAGGTGGCCCGCTTTGCCGGCCCCAATCTGATGCTCGGCAACACCGTGCTGCTCAAGCATGCGAACAACTGCCCGCAGTCCGCCCTGGCGATGGCACAGATCTTCGCCGACGCCGGCGTACCCGAGGGTGCCTACGTCAACCTGTTCGCCACCAACGAGCAGGCCGCGGACATCATCGCGGATGCCCGGATCCAGGGCGTGTCCCTGACCGGCTCCGAGCGGGCAGGCTCCGCCGTCGCCGAGGTGGCCGGCCGGAACCTGAAGAAGTACGTCCTCGAACTCGGCGGCAGCGATCCGTTCATCGTCCTCGACACCGAGGACCTCGACACCACCGTCAAGGCCGCCGTCGCCGGCCGGATGGGCAACGGCGGGCAGGCCTGCAACGCCGCCAAGCGCTTCATTGTGATGGAGGACCTCTACGACGATTTCGTGGAGAAGTTCACCGCCCGGATGGCCGCCATTGAACCCGGCGATCCGCTGCAGCCGGAAACCCGTTTCGGCCCGCTCTCCACGCAGGCTGCCGCAGACGGCCTGGTGGAGCAGATCCGCGACGCCGTGGACAAGGGTGCAACCCTGCACACCGGCGGCAGCCTGATCGACGGCCCGGGTGCCTTCGTGCAGCCGACCGTGCTGACCGATGTCACGCCGGAAATGCGGGCGTTCTCCGAGGAGCTGTTCGGTCCCGCCGCCGTCATCTACAAGGTGTCCAGCGAGGAAGAAGCCATTGAACTGGCCAACAACTCCCCGTTCGGCCTGGGCGGAGCGGTGTTCAGCGCCGACGAAGACCGCGCCCTGAACGTCGCCGACCAGCTGGAAAGCGGCATGGTCTGGATCAACGGCACCTCCGGCACGCAGGAAGACCTGCCCTTCGGCGGCGTCAAGCGCTCCGGTGTGGGCCGCGAGCTGGGACGGTTCGGCATGGCCGAATTCGTCAACAAGAAGCTGATCCGCACCCCGCAGAAGAAGTAGTAGGTCCAGCAGAAAACCCGGGGCGGCCTACCGCCCCGGGTTTTTTATGCCTGCGAGGTTTCGAGGACGAAACCGGCGTAGTCCGGTGCCTCGTCCACCAACCCGGATTCGGTGTGGAAGGCCGATGCCACTTTGTAGGACTCCTCGGTGACCTTCGTGGAGGTGGCGATTTCCTTGGGCAGCAGGGCCACCAGCGCATCGACGGTCTGCGGTTGGGTGTCCTTCAGGTACTCGCCCAAGAGGGTCCGGGCCTTTTCCGGGTTTTCCTGGATCAGTGCCAGCGACTTATCCAGTGCACGGTTGAATCCGTCCACGAGATCCTGTTTGGCCTCGATCTGGGCGCCCGTGCTGAACACTGCGCCGTGGATAGGCGACCGCAGCGTTTCGATATCGCCGCGGGTCGGGGAGATGTAGATGCTGCCCTCACCCGCGGTTTCAACCTGCTGTCCGATCGGCTGGAAGAAACACAGCGCGTCCACCCTGCCGGCGGTCAGCGCGCCGATTGCGGCGGTGGCGGCACTGCCGATGTTGACCATCGTGGAATCTGTCTGGGCGTTCTTGCCGATCTGCTTGAACAGGTACGTCATGAGCGCTTCCGTGCCGCTGCCCGGTCCGGTGATGCCGATCTGCTTACCGACCAGCGCCTGGATCCGTTCCTCGAGCGGTGCGTCAGCGGAGGGCCCGTCAAAGTTGTTCCCCACCACCACGTCCACGTAGTACTCGGTGACCAGGCCGCTGACCAGTTTCGCGTCGTCGTCGATCTTGTACAGGTTGAACGCGTCGGTGATGACGCCGGCGCCGAGATCGATGCTGCCCGATTTCAGGGCGGCGGCCACCTTGGCACCCGTTCCGAGCCGGGGGCGTTCTCCCATGGTCACTCCTTCGGCGGTGAAGAAGCCCTCCTGCTCGGCTACGAACAGTGGGAAAAACGCGATCGAGTCGCTGATCTGGCCCACATTCAGCACTCCCGGATCGGAGCTGCCCGCGTTGTTGGCGCAGGAGGCCAGGGCGGGCACGGCGGCGATGGCGGGAAGGACGAGCATCGACTTGAGCATGCTGCGCCTGGAGGGGGTAACCGTTTCAAACATTGGAGTTCCAATCTGTGGAGGAAGAGTTAGTGCTCGTCCAGCGGCTTCCAGCGGTTGATCCGCTTGCTGAGGACGGCGACGCCGGAGTTCAGGATGGTGGCAACGATGGTGAGCACCACCAGGGTGGCGAAGACGCCGGCAGTGTCGAACTGGGCGGCTGAGGCGTTGATCAGGTAGCCGAGTCCCTGGTTGGACGCGACCAGCTCGCCGATGACCGCACCGATCAGTGCGTACGGGATGGCTACCTTCAAGCCGGTGAGGAAGCCGGTCATGGAGGAGGGGAGTACGACCTTGAAGGCGACATGGCGGCGGTTGCCGCCCATCAGCCGGACTGCGTCGATCAGGCCGCGGTCCACTTCGCGGACCCCGGCGGCGGTGTTGAGGAAGACGAGGAAGAATACCGTGGCGGCTGCCAGCAGCACCTTCATGTCCATGCCGATGCCGAACCACACGATGAACAGCGGTGCCAGGGCAACCTTGGGGATGGAATACAGGGCGAGCATAAACGGATCCAGCACCTGGTAGAGCAGGTTGAAGGAGGCCAGCAGGTATCCCACCAGGGCGCCGGCAAGGGCTCCGAAGAAGAACCCGAGCAAGATCTCCTGCAGGGTGATCCAGGTGTGTGTCCAGAGCGTGCCGTCAGCGATCCAGTCCACCAGCCGTTCCAGGATCAGGCTGGGCTTGCTGATGAAGGTGATATCGATGACCGGTCCTGCGGTGATCTGCCACAGGGCCAGGAAGGCCACCAGTACTGCCGCGCGCAGGCCCCAGACGATGGTTGAGTGGCCGAACTTGTCCCACCAGGTGCGGTTCAGGTTTTCCTTGACGGGACCGGATCCGGCCGCCAGCGGCGGTACCCGGCCTGTTCCCGGTGCGGTTGCCGCCGGCAGCGCCGGCTCGGCCGCGGATGCAGCGCTCATGCCGTGGATCCTTCCTTGAGGGCGGCAGCAAGCTTCTTGTGCAGCG
This sequence comes from Arthrobacter sp. zg-Y844, assembly GCF_024385465.1. Classification (GTDB taxonomy): domain Bacteria; phylum Actinomycetota; class Actinomycetes; order Actinomycetales; family Micrococcaceae; genus Arthrobacter_B. The sequence goes on along the minus strand of NZ_JANFLS010000001.1, from coordinate 823,253 downwards.
CCACGAATGTGGGGTCGATCCGGGTTTCATCCACCGATCGGGGACGCGGAATATTGATCGGCTCATCCAGCAGGATCCGGCCGAGCTGGCCCAGGACCACCACGCGGTCGCCGAGGAGGAGGGCCTCCTCGATGTCATGGGTGACAAAAACCACCGTCTGCCCGGAGCCCTGCCACAACCGCAGCAGCTCTTCCTGGAGTTCGTTGCGCAGCTGTGCATCCAGCGCTCCGAAGGGTTCGTCCATCAGGAGGGTCTTCGGTGCCCCTGCCAGCATTCGGGCCAGGCTGGCCCGGCGCCGCATTCCGCCGGAGAGTTCCCGGGGGTAGTGGTTCTCGAATCCGGTCAGTCCGACCTTGGCGATGAGTGACTGCGCCACCTCCCGGCGCTTCTCCTTGGATTCACCGCGGATTTCCAGCGGCATTTCGACGTTGCGAACGACGTCGCGCCACGGCATAAGCGTGTCCGACTGGGTCAGGTAGCCAATGTCCACGTTGGGGCCGTTCAGCACCGCGCCCTGGTAATGGACGGTTCCCGAACTGGGCCGGGTAAGCCCGGAGAGCAGGTTCAGCATGGTGGATTTCCCGCAGCCGCTGCGGCCGAGGATGCTGACGAATGTGCCTTCCTCGATGGAGAGGTCAAAGTCCCGCAGGGCAACGGTGGCGGTGTCATCGCGCTCGAACTGCTTGCTCAGCCCGGAGATTTCCAGCAGGGAGCTCATACGGCCTGCACCTTGCCCCGGTGGTGGGACGGGGCATCCGGCAGCGGGTCCGCACCGGCCAGCCAGCGGCTGTTATGCACAGTCATCAGCCGGACCTCTTCCTCCGTGAAATCCTGCGCCAGCAAAAGGTCCGCGGCGATGGCCAACCCGTCCTCCACAGGAGGGTTGAAGGGCTGGCCGAGGTCACTGCTGATAACCGAGTTTTCCGGGCCGGCATGGCGGATGTTGGAGAACCAGAGGTCCCAGGACACTTTGCCGGTGAGGGGAGTGGTGAGGCACCGCTCCAGCAGTGCACCCTGCTCGGCCAGCTCCCGCTGCTGATCCAGCAACATGCGCTGGGAGGTGAACTCCGGGTGGGTAATCACCATCCGGCGCACGCCCAACTCCACGGCTGCCGGAATCAGGCTGCCGGATTCGTCGGCGTGCAGGTGGCCGGTGGCAAGCGTCATGTCATGCTTTGCGATCAGCTCCAGGACCTGGCGGGCCTCCGGGACCAGCCCGCCGCCGGATTCCACCTCCACGGCGGGTGCGGCCATTCCGGCGGTGCGCAGGTCCTCCTGCAGCTGGGCCCACATGGGCGGGGTGGCGCCTTCGGGTTCTTCGGCGAGGCAGGACCGCTGGTTTGAGCTGTCCACGGTGGGCAGCCAGACAAACTGGGCTCCGCCACGCGCAGCAATCTCCACGGCGATAGGGTTCAGGCCCCCCACGGAGGCATTGAGTGTGATGGCTCCGAGGACATCCACGCCCGGGTGGACCTTGCGGACGACGGCGGCGCGCTCTGCGGTGGGCGTGTAGTGGGACTTCAGCACAAATCCGGCCATTCCGAGCTCTGCGAAACGGGCGGCTAGATCAATGTCGTCAATTCGGCGGCGCATAACGTCCGGCGCAATGTGCACATGGACGTCATAGGCGTCCCGGACTAGGTCCCGTGCGCGGGCTGAGGGCTGGTGATGGTCGGACATAAGGCTCCCTTGCCTGATGAGCGGTTGGTGCCCAAATTGTCGCCAATAATGTCAACGGTTGTCAATCCGGAAAAGTGAGCTGCTTCACAATCCGGGCAGGACAACAAATAACGCCGACGCGAAATGCGCCGGCGTAGGAACTTCAGTGGGGGAAAAGGGGGCAGCTAGACCGAGCGGGAGTTTTCCGGTTCCGCTGCCGGTTGCCCCGCGCGGTCGCTGGGACCGTTGAACACCACATACCGGTACGCGAAGTAGCGGAAGATATTGCCCAGGCCGATGCCCACCACGTTGCCCGAAATGTTGTCCGCAAAGGTGCTGCGGAAATCCAGCACGTAGTGGGAGATGAACAGGCAGCCGGTGGAAATAAGCAGCCCCACCAGATTGGTCAGGGCGAAAAGCAGCGTTTCACTGCGGATGCTCCGGGTGCGCAGCTTCCGGAAGGTCACGTAACGGCTGCCCAGCCACGAAACGGTGGTGGCCGCCGCTACCGAGATGGTCTTGGCGGCGATGGGGCTGTCCGGCACGAGGGTGGCAGAGAGAATATTGAACAGGACTACGTCAACCACGAAGGCGACGGCGCCCACTGCTGAAAACGAGCCCAGACGGCGGACGATTGCGCGCACCTTGCTGGTTTCTGCCATTACCGAAAAATCCATTCAACGCATTGCTGCGGGACGCAGCTTCCTGCCCTGGCCGGTGCACACACGCGGGGAGGGACTTTTACCTTTCGGATGATGGCACAAAGTGCATTTGGCCTCAAAATCCGTGCCGACGCAAGCCGGATCAGGGCAGTGTGACCGTAAAGACAGTGCCCTTGCCTGCCTCGCTTTCCATGGCGATGGTGCCCCCGTGCTCTTCCACAATCCGCTTGGTGATTACCAGTCCCAGCCCGACGCCGGGGATCTGCGCCCGGCGTGCGGTGCCGGAGCGGAAGAACTTAGTGAAGACCTCCGCCTGCTCGGCCTCGGTCATGCCGATGCCGGAGTCCGCTACCCGAAGGACGGTGGCACCGGTTTCGGCGCGCCAGGCGCTGACCGTCACCCGGCCGCCGTCGGGCGAGTATTTCACCGCGTTGGAGAGCAGGTTGTCCAGCACCTGGGAAATGCGCTTGGGATCGACCATGGCCGGCAGGGTCTCGGGAACCTCGGCAACGATGGTTACCGCGTTGATTTCGGCACGCGGTGCGGCGGAGGTGATGCCGGAGCGGACCAGTTCGCTGAGGTCCGTGACTTCCTGCTGGACATTGGCGGAGCCGGCCGCGGCGGTCAGCAGGTCCGAGACCAGGTGCAGGAGCTTCTCGGAATTCCGCTGCGCCACCTTCAGCGAGGAGGCCACATACGCCGGGATGGCATCTTCTTCGTCCAGCGCCAGTTCCAGGTAGCCCATGATCGAGGTCAGCGGGGTGCGCAGCTCATGGGACACATTCGCCACGAAGTCGTCCTTCGCCGCCACGGCGTTCACCAGGCCGGTGACGTCGCTGTAGGCGATCACGGAACCGCGGAAGGCGTCGTCGTCGCCCTTGACGGAGCGGGCCGAGACGCTCAGCGCCTTCTGCTCCTCACCGTTCCCGTACCAGACGAGTTGGTCCGAGAAGGACTGGCCGAGGGCTGCCCGCTTCACCGGGCGCTGGTCCACGGGGATCGGTGTGGTGCGGTCCGGCCCGAAAATGTACATCTCCGCTTCGGTGGGGCGGGTGGTGAAGGACGGGGCCGCGAGGCGCTCGTGGAGCTGCTGGCGGGAATTGGTAAGGATGCGGCGGCCGTCCTCGTCAATGACCGCCACGCCCACCCGGATGGTGTTCAGGATGGTTTCCAGCATCGACTCCTTGCGCAGGCTTTCCATCAGAGAGGCCTGCAGCACCACATCCTTTTCCTGCAGCACCACTGCCTGGGCGGTGAGGCTGGCCTCGGCCTCGGCGCGGGCGGCCTCGGCGTCCTCGGCGGTGCGCAGGGCCGAAATGAGGTCACGCTCGTACAGCCGGCGCTCGTGCGCATAGAAGGCAACCACCTGGTCCAGGGCGGGCCTCCCGCCGGCAGCGGGGGAACGGGTGGCGGAGAGCAGGACCGGGATGCGCTGGCCGTCGGGTCCCAGGAGGTCGACGGCGAGTTCGGCAAACGCGGCGTTCAAGGCCAACTGCGGCATGGCGTGGGTGGTGTAGACAATCCGGTCACCCACGGGCAGCAGCTTCAGGAAGCTGGTGCCGCGGACGTCCTCCAACGCCTTGCCGATCCATTTCTGCGCCGTGCCGTTGGCGTCCACCACGGTACCGTCCGCCAGGGTGATGAAGTACCCGGCCGGAGCGGTTTGGGACAGGGCGCGGTAGTCAAGCCGGAAATCCAGGTCCATGATGCTCCTACTTTGCCTGTTGCAGGTAGGCGAGGATGATGTCCGCGGTTTCGTCGGGAGCGCTGACATGGGGGAGGTGGCCGGTGGCTTCCATCTGCACCAGCGTGCTTTGCGGGAGGTGTTCCTGCAGGTAGCGGCCCACATGGTCCGGGGCGAGCAGGTCCGCGGAGGCCTGCATGATCAGCGCGGGGACTGAGACCCGGGGCAGCAGGCTGCGGACGTCGCTCAGGAAAGCCACGCGGGCAAACTGGCGGGCAATGCCCGGGTTGACCCGGCAGAAACTGCCTTCGAGTTCGGCGCCCAAAGCCGGAGCTGCCGGGTTGCCCATGATCACCGGCGCCATGGTGGCGGCCCAGACGAGGTAATTGGTGTCCAGGGATTCGAGGAGCTCATCGAGGTCGGCCCGGCTGAAGCCGCCTTCGTAGCCGTCCTCGGGGTAGTCCATGTAGCTGGGTGACGGTGCAACCAGGATGATGCGGGCAAGACGCTCGGCGGCGGTGGCGCCGGCGGCAATGGCCATCATGGCGCTGACGCTGTGGCCGATGAAGGTGACGTCCTGCAGGTCCAGGTCTTCGCACAGTTCCAGGACATCGGCGACGTAGCCGTCCAAGGTGGCGTACTTGGCCGGGGTGTAGGCGGCGAGATCGGAACCGCCGGCACCGACGTGGTCGAAGAGAACCACTTTGTATTCATCGGTGAAACGCGGCAGTACCCGGGACCACATGCCCTGGTCGCAGCCGAAACCGTGGGCGAAAAGCAGTACCGGTCCGTCCGCTCGTCCCAGGACGCGAACATTGTTCCGGGTGCGGATATCTGTCTTCATTTACCTGTACGCCTGCTTTTCTTCTTATGCCGTGCCCGCATTGCCGTGAGCGGAGTCTCAGCAAACATTACAGGTGTAATACCGCTTAAACGGCCAGCCGGGCCGCGGACGGAAATGCTGTTCGGCGGGGCTGTCGGTAATGCAGGGAAAACGGGTTGGCCTGGGCCGCATTCACCGACCGAACGTGCCGTGGTTACCGTTTATTTCTAGACAAACGGTCTTTACGGCACTTGCGCCACGGCATAGCGGAGCTCGGCAGCGCCGCCGTTGAACTGCGTGCTGGCGATCAGCCGCATGGGTGCGGTGGGGCCGGCCACCGGAAGCAGGCGCCGCCCGCTGCCCAATGCCACCGGCATGTAGGTGACCCACAGTTCGTCCAGCAGCCCCGCCTCGGCGAACTGTGCCGCCACATTGCCGCCGCCCACCACCCAGATGTTCCCTTCTCCCGCCGCGTCCCGAGCCTCCCGGAGCACCTCGCGGACGTCGCCGGAGGCAAACCGGACGTCCCCCTCCGCCGGGCCGGACTCTTCCCCGTGCGTGAGTACCCAGCACGGCTGGGCGTACTCCCAGCTGTCCGGTTGCTCCGCCCGGACCCAGCGGTAGGTTTCCGCCCCCATGACCACCGCGCCGACGTCGGCCATAAACCGGTCGTAGTGGTCCTGGAACGCCTCGAAACCGAACTGGAGCAGCCAGTCCAAACGGTTGTCATCGGTGGCAATAAAACCGTCAAGGGAGGACGCGACGTAATAGATGACCTTGGGCATGGGATGAGGATAGCCCGTGGTATCCGGAGGGACGTAGGGTCAGGCGGAGCTGGCCGGCCGCAATAAACGGATTCCGCCTAGAAGGGATATCCGGCAATTCCGGGCCGCATGGTCAGCCACTGCGTTTCGGTAAACGCTTCGATGTTGGCGCCCGCCCCGCCGAAACGGGAACCCGTGCCGGAGGCGCCCATCCCGCCGAACGGTGAATTGGCTTCATCGGAGACGGTTTGTTCGTTGATGTGCACTTTTCCCGAGATCATGCGGTCTGCCACCTCCATCGCCAACCCCACCTCACCCAGCACGCCCACGGAAAGGCCGTATTCGGAGGCATTGGCCAGCTCGACCGCCTCATCGACGGTCGAGAACCCCAGCACGGGGGCCACCGGACCGAAGATCTCCTCCGTCCAGGCGGGGTTGTCCGGCGTCAGCTCCGTCAAGACAGTGGGCTGGTAGAAGAGGCCCTCATAGTTTCCACCTGCCGCAATCCGGGCACCGGCGTCCTTGGCCGCCCGTACCAGGCGATCAATGTTGTCGCGCTGGCGCTCGTCGATGATCGGGCCCAGCGCCACGCTGCCGGTGTGCGGATCACCGACCGGCAGCGCCCTGGCTTTGGCCGAGAGCCTGTCGATGTACTCCTCCAGCAGGGATTCGTGGACCAGGTGGCGTCCGGTGGTCATGCAGATCTGTCCCTGGTGCATGAAGGAACCGAAGGCGCCGGCAGACGCGGCCAGTTCAATGTCGGCGCCGGGCAGCACGATCAAGGCGTTGTTGCCGCCCAGCTCCAGGTGGGCGCGCTTGAGCAGGCGGCCCGCAGTCTCGCCGACCTTGCGCCCGGCCGCCGTGGAACCCGTGAAGGAGATGATGCGTACCTCCGGCGCTTCCACCAGGGCCTGCCCAACGTCGGCACCCCCGGGGAGCAGCTGCAGGACGCCGGCAGGAAGGCCGGCCAGTTCGAAGATGCGCATGATGGACACGCCGCCGGAGACGCTGGTGCGGGGGTCCGGCTTCAGCAGTACGGCGTTGCCGAGCGCCAGGGCCGGCGCCACCGACCGGATGGAGAGGATCAGGGGGAAGTTGAAGGGGGAAATCACCGAAACGACGCCGGCAGCCCGGCGCCGCGCGAAGGACCAGCGGTTTTCATTGGAGGTCAGCACTTCCCCGGCAGGGTGGGCGGGAAGCGCAGCCGCTTCGAAACATTCGTTGGCGGCAATGTGGGTCTCCAGCGCCGCCTTTGCCTCGATTCCGCCGGTTTCGCGAATGATCCATCCTTGGATCTCCTTGGCGTGGTCCTCGAAAAGCATCCCCGCCCGCCGCAGCACCGCGGCACGCTCCTCCGGCTTGGTCTGTGCCCATGCCTGCTGCGCGGCAGCCGCCCGGGTTGCGGCGGCAAGGGCATCGGCGCGGTCCGCTGCCCCAACGGCACCCAGGACAAGCCCGGTGGAGGGTTCGACGACGTCGATAACGCCGCCGGACCCGGCCGTCCAGGAATCGGTGTGGATTTTTCCGTGCCAGGCGGATGTGGCGAGGATGGACATGGCTGCTCCTAGATTGCGGTGAAACAAGATGGCTGCGAAGGATTGGTTCCCTTGCGGGAGGGATCAGGCCGGGGTGGAGGCACCTTGACCGGGTGGTGTTTCTGCCGGGGTGGAACCCGCTGCCGCAGAGGCCGGACGCACGGCCCGCGTCTTGCGGCGCTGCACCAGCGTGGCGGCTGAGACGGCGATCAGCAAAGCTACCCCGTTGAAGACGTTCGTAACCCAGGTCTTGGCGCCCAGGATGACCAGCCCGTTGGCTCCGACGGCAAGCAGGTACACGCCCGTTACAGTGCCCCAGACGTTGAAGTAGCCGGCACGGATGGCCGTGGCGCCCAGGAACGCAGCGGCGTAGGCCGGCAGCAGGAATTCCGGGCCAAGGTCCGGCGTCGCATTTCCAGCGCGGGAAGCCTGCAGCGTTCCGGCAAGTCCGCCGAGCAGTCCGGCGCCGATGAAGGCCGCGGCCAGGTATCTCTTGGTGCGCACCCCGGACAGTTCGGCGGCGTCGCGCCCCAAACCGGTGGCCCGCAGGTATCGGCCGAAGGGAGTGCGTTCCAGGACAAACCAGAGGATGAGGGCCGCGGCGAGGAAATAGAACACAACTACCTGCAGCCCGCCGGGCAGGCGGAGCCCGGTCAGGGCCGAGAACGCATCCGAGGAATGGGTGATCAGCGTGGAATTGGTCAGCAGCAGGTTCAAACCGGCCAGGATGGTGGCCATGCCCAAGGTCGCAATAAAGGCGTTGACGCCGACGACGATGGTCATGAACGCGTTGATGGCGCCGATCAGCATTCCCAGGGCAAGCGTGGCGAGCAGGATCAGCGGCAGCGGCAGGCCGGTACCGGCCAGGACTATTCCGGTGATGGTGCAGATACCGAGGTTGGCACCCACGGAAAGATCGAACTCTCCGGCGGCCAGCGGCAGGATGACGGCCAGTGCCAGGATGCCCGGGACCGCCTGGTCGGCGAGGATTTGCCGGAAGTTGCCGGACGTCGCGAAGGTATCCGGCATAAGCAGCGCGAAGACGGCGATCATCAGTACCAGGAAGACCACGATGCCGTAGTTCTTCATGAGGATGCCGGGGTTGAGGCGGAGGTTCACTGTAGAGGCTCCTTGGTGGGGTGTGCGTAGTAGGTGGGGCGGGGCCTAAGCCGGTGCGCCGGTCTGGCAGGCGAGGGCGATTCCGTCCTCGGTGATTTCCGGCCCGGAGAGCTCGGCGGCGATCCGGCCGCGGTCCAGGACCACCACGCGGTCGGCCAGGCCGACGAAGTCGTCGTAGTCGGTGCTGGCAACCAGGACCGCCACGCCGTCGTCGGCAAGTTCCTTGAGCAGCCGGCTGATCTCCTGCCGGGCCAGTGCGTCAACGCCCTGGGAGGGTTCATCCAGCAGCAGCAGCAACGGCGTGCCGCTCGCTGCGCGTGCGACAACCACTTTCTGCTGGTTGCCGCCGGAGAGGCTGCGCACAGGTGCGGCGAGGGACGCGGTCTTCACCAGGAAGCGGCGGGAGAGGTCCTCCGCGGCGGCCTTCTCCGCAGCGCGGTTTATGACCGGTCCGCGGGTATACCGGCGGAGGCGCCCGAGCGTCAGGTTTTCCCCGACCCCCAGGTCCAGGACGACGCCGTCCCGCCGGCGGTTTTGCGGAACGCAGGCCACCCCTGTCGTGATTGCGGCTGCAGGGGAATCCGGTGCGTACGGCTTGCCGGCCAAGGTCATGGACCCGGCGGAGGGCTGTTGGGCACCGGCGATCAGGCGGACCAGTTCGCTGCGGCCGCAGCCGACCAGGCCCGTAACCCCCACGATCTCGCCGGCGTGCACATCGAGGTCGATGCCGTCCAGCCGGGGTCCGCTGAGTGCACGGGTGCTCAGCAGCACCGGGCCTTCGCGTTCCTCGGCGCTGCGGACGGCGGGGGACTCCAATTCGCGGCCGATGACCAGGGAAACGACCGCGGCAGCGTCACGTTCGCCCAGCGGCTCGTCCGCAACGAGCAGGCCGTCGCGGAGCACGGCGACGTTGTCCGCGATGCGGCGGACCTCCTCGATCCGGTGGCTGACATAGACGGCGGTTCCGCCGTGGCCGCGCAGCATGTCCAACAGGGCCAGCACGCGGTCTGCCTCGTGCGCGGGCAGCGAGGCGGTGGGCTCGTCCAGGATCAGGATGTTGCGGCGGAGCGCGTCGACGTCGGCGGGGGCGCCGTCGTCGACGCTGCCGGAGCGGTGCTGGAAGGCACGGGCGATCCCCACCATGGTGCGGGTGGAGGGGGTGAGGTCACCGACCAGCCTGCCGGGATGTTCGTCGATGCCCAGAAGTTCCAACGTGGCTGCCACGTGGGCGTGTTCCTTCCGGAGCTTCACCGGGGAAAAAGCGGTGCGGGTAAAGAACCCGTCGGAAAGCGCAAAGTTGTCGGCGATGGTCAGCGCGTCCACGAGTCCCAGGTCCTGGTGAAGGAACCGCAGGCCTGCGGCGTGTGCGGCCGCGGGTGTAAGCGGCAGTTGCAGGTCCTTGCCGCGGACCGAAAGGCTTCCGCCCGGATCCGGCGCGTAGACCCCGGCCAGGATCTTGATCAGCGTCGACTTTCCGGAGCCGTTCATGCCCAACAGCGCGGTCACTTTGCCGGTCTGGATGTCGAGGCTGACGCCGTCGAGGGCCCGTTGTCCGGTAAAGGTCTTGCTGATTCCGCGGATGCTCAGGGCTGCGGTGTGCTCCATGGGTACTCCTGAATGTGTGGCAGCGGGAAAGCGGTATACGGCCGGCCCGGATAACCGGGCCGGCCGCGTGGGTTCCGCGGAAACTACCCCGCGTTCTCCCACAGAGCCGTGAAGGCTGACTTCCAGTCGGAGTCACCCGTCCACGGCAGCTCGGGCAGGGTCTCCTGCAGCACCATGCGTTTGGGCATTTCGATGACCTGGTGCCCGCTGGCACCGTTGGCGAAGAGATTGTTCATCTCATGCACGGACAGGTAGCCCGTGTGCTCCATCGGCTTGATGACGTCCGCGAACTGGCTCTTGCCGTCCTTGATCAGGTTCAGGTTGGCGGAGTTGCCGTCGTAGGAAACCATCTTGATCTTCTCGCCGTTGGCACTGCGCTCCACGGTGGCCTGGGTGGAGACGACGGCGGCACCGGTGTGGGTCCAGATGTAGTCGATGTCCGGGTTGGCGGTCAGGGTGGCCTGGATCTGCGGCGGCAGTCCGGACTGCAGCTGGGACATCTGCGTTTCGATGGTCTCGACGATCTCGCAGCCGGAGCAAAGCTCGGGGAGCCACTTCTCGAACGCCTCGGTGCGCGCCGTGATGGACGGGAATGCCGGGTCGGTGGTGAGCAGGATCTTCGCGTCTCCGCCGCTGTCCTGGGCGATGGCAGCAGCCATCATCTTGCCCGAGACCTCCTCATCCGGCACAACCTCGACATCGAAGCGGTCATCGGCAGGGGACATGCTGTTGACCAGGAAAATGCCTGCTTCCCGGGCCTGCTTCAGCGAAGCATCGATCTGGTCACCTACGGCGGCGGTGAAGATGATGCCGTCGGCACCGAGCTGGATCGCCTGGTCGATGGCCTGGCGGGCTTTTTCCGGATTGCCGGCCGGATCGATCATGCGGGTTTCCCAGCCAAGGGATTCAGCCGCTTCCATGGCAGCGTCGGCTCCGCGGGCGCAGGCTTCCGACGAATAGGTGCAGGGAATGACCACGATGCTCTTGTCTTTCGCGATGGCCGCGGACTCCGTCGGTACCTCTTCTTCGAGGGGCTTCTGGAAGTCGGTGAGCATGGTCTCGAGCGCCGCTGTGTCCACGGACGAGGAACCGGTCTCGGCGGCGTCGGACGCAGTGCCGGCATCGTCACCGCAGGCGGCAAGGGACAGGACCAGTGCCGGGACAGCGAGCAGCCCGAGCAGGTGGCGGGGAGAGGTTTTCATAGGGTCCGGAGCCTTTCGGAAATGACACTGGGTGTGATGTAGCTCCCACTGTCACCGGCAGGGCAGGCCCGCTGAAGGCCTGGTCCGGAACAGACAAGCCGATGTCCGGATTCGGCAAGGTTCACATTCCGGAAAAGGCCGGCTTAGTCCGCCTGGCGTGCCGCCGCTGAAACGCGGGCGTCGCGGGGAGTGCAGCCGTACTCCAGGCGGAACGCCCGGGAGAAGTGGGCGGCCGAAACGAATCCGACGGACGCCGCGACTGCTGCGATGGAGGTGGCGGCGTGGGCCGGATCTGCCAGCAGCTCCTGGGCGCGGGTCAGCCGGGTCTCCAGTACATACCGAGCCGGGCTGGTACCTGCCTCGGCGAAGACCCGGGTCAGGTGGCGTTCGCTGATCCCCACCGCACGGGCTATCTGGGCCAGGGACAGGGCCGGCCGGCCCAGATGTGCACCGATGTAACCGCGGGCGGCTGCGAGATAGGCCAGCGAAGGCGCGGCCCCGGGCTCGCCGGTAATGATGGAGAACATTTCCAGCACGCTCCGTTCCAGCTCGTCCGTATCTTCAACCGGATCCCGGAAAGCCCCTAGTACAGCGTTGGCCGTGGTGTTTGCGTGCGTGGCGGCGGGTGACCCGGCGATGCGGAGTACCCGCGGACGGAAGTACTCCTCGCGGGCCGACTGCTCTCGCAGCACCGTGCGGGGTACCTCCACGATGACCTGGCGCATATCCGTGGAAAAGCCGTACATAAAAGGCCGGTTGGCGTCATAAACGACGGCTTCGCCCGCGGCCAGGGTTTCGCAGCCGGCGTCGTGGTAGAAAAACGCCTTCCCCTCGAGCAGCAGGCAGAGCATTACGGCGTCGACCGGGTTCCTGCGGATATTCTCCGGCGCGCGTTCAATCACATGGTCATTCCCAATGATGTGCGTCAGCCGGATCCGGGGCAGCGCAAGGTTGTTCTGGGTGGCCAGGAGGCTGCGTTCCGAGAGGGTGCTGCAGCGCAGCCCGAACAGCGCCTGCTCGTTGTACTCCTCCCACAAATCCAGCCGTTGGCGCAGCGGCGCCTGTGCGGTGGAAAACCGGCTGGTCCGGCGGGCTCCTTCAAGGGGGTCGAGAGGTGCGGAATCGTTCATCGGAACGGGAATCGGCACGGCCGGAGCCTCCAATCGGGCATCTTTGTCACGAATCAGGAGCAATGCACCCAAGGGTACGTGGATGTGGTGCACGTCACTATACGGAAGTATGCGGTGGAGATGGCGCACCTGGTGCCTGCTGTGTCGCCCCCGGGTTCCCGGGGCAAGCACTCAATGCAATAGTGTGGCCGTATCGTAAGCATGCTGATTACAGGAGGCTTCCATGAGTGAGCGGCTCGTAGCGGATCTGATTGTCGAACGCCTGAAGGCCTGGAATGTGGACCGGGTGTTCGGCTACAGCGGAGACGGCATCAACACGGTCCTGGGTGCGATGCGCCGCAGCGGCGACCCCGAGTTCATCCAGGTCCGGCACGAGGAAAATGCGGCCTTCATGGCGGTGGGGCATGCAAAGTACACCGGCGGGGTAGGGGTGATGATGTCCACCCAGGGGCCCGGTGCCATCCATCTGCTCAACGGCCTGTATGACGCCCGGCTGGACGGGGCACCCGTGGTGGCCATCGTCGGGCAGCAGTCCCGCAGCGTGCTGGGGTCCTCCTACATGCAGGAAGTGGACCTGATGAACCTGACGCGGGATGTTGCCTCGGCGTTCCGCCAGCAGATCAATTCCCCCGAGCAGGTCCCGCTGGTGCTGGACCGCGCGTTTAAGAAGGCGCTGGCCACCGGCACGCCCGCCGTCGTCATCATCCCGCATGACGTGCAGCAGGCCCCGGCCCCGGAACTGGAACAGGAGCACGGCATCCTCAACACCGTTCCGGTGTTCAGCCCCGCGCGGACCTCGCCGGACCCGGCGGACATCCGGGCCGCCGCGGACCTGATCAATTCCGGCGAGCGGGTGGCCCTGCTCGTGGGGCAGGGCGCACGGGACGCCCGCGCCCAGGTAGCCGCCCTGGCCGAGAAGATCGGTGCGGGCATCACCACCAGCCTGCTCGGCAAGCCGTACGTGGATGAAACCCTGCCGCTGGCCGCCGGAACCATGGGACACCTTGGCACCAGTTCCGCCGGCTACGTGATGGACAACTGCGACACCCTGCTGATCATCGGGTCCAGCGACCCATGGACCGAGTTCTACCCGAAGCCGGGGACGGCGCGCGGGGTGCAGATTGACCGGGACGCTTCCGCGATCGGGAACCGTTACCCGGTGGAGGTCGGCATCACCGGAGACACCGTAGCCAGCCTGGACGCCCTGATCCCGTTGCTGGAAGCTAAACCGGAGGCTCCCTGGCGGCGGCAGGTGGAGGAAAGCGTGCGCCGCTGGCACGAACTGGCCCGGGTGCGGGCCATGACGCCCGCCGATCCGGTGAACCCCGAACGCGTGGTCTACGAGCTGAACCGGCGCCTGCCGGACAACGCGCAGGTGGCGGTCGACGTCGGCAGCTCCGTGTACTGGTACGCGCGGCAGCTGCACCTTCCGGAGGGCGTGCCGGCGCACCTGTCCAGCACGCTGGCCAGCATGGGCTGCGCCGTGCCGTACGGACTGGCCGCGAAGCTGGCGTATCCGGACCGGCCGGTGGTGGCGCTCTCCGGGGACGGTGCCATGCAGATGGCCGGGGTGACCGAACTGATCACCCTGAGCCGGCTCTGGCAGAAGTGGGAGGATCCGCGGTTCGTTCTCTGCGTGCTGAACAACCGCGAGCTGGCCGAGGTCACCTGGGAGCAGCGCGAAATGGAGGGCGATCCGCGGTTCGAGGACAGCCAGTCGCTGCCGGACTTCAAGTACGCCGAGTACGCCAAGCTGCTGGGACTGGAAAGCATCCGGGTGGAGGATCCGGAGCTCCTGGGGGAGGCCTGGGACGTGGCGCTCGCCGCCACCCGGCCGTTCCTGATCGAAGTGGTCACCGATCCCGCGGTGCCGCTGCTTCCTCCCTTCCCCAGCGGTGCGGCACAGGCCGAAACCATGAAGGACGGCCTGGCGCAGGAGGGCGCCGCGGGCGAGCATTCACGCCGGCTGCTGGACGTCTACCTCGAGCAGGAAGAGGGCCTGTACCGGGACCTCTGAGCCGGCCGGGGCCGGAAACAACCCGGCATACCGGAACGGGCGCACCCGCGGTGGGTGCGCCCGTTCCTCCTTTCGGTGCCCGTCCTAGGTGCGGGTCGGTGCGCCGAGCTCCACGGGTTCTTCATCATTCAGGTACGCGGATTCGGAGTGCGCCATGAGGTCGATGCCCTTGAGTTCACTCTCTTCGGGGATGCGCAGGCCGATGGTCAGCTGCAGCACCTTGGCAATCAGCCAGGTCACCACGAAGGAGTAGACCAGTACGGCTCCGCAGGCGACTGCCTGGCTGCCGAGCAGGGAGAAGCCGCCGCCGTAGAAGAGGCCGCTGACCCCGTTGGGTGCAGCCTCGGTGGCGAACAGGCCAATCAGGAGGGTGCCCAGCAGGCCGCCGACGGCGTGTACCGCCACCACGTCCAGCGAGTCATCGAAGCCAAGGCGGAACTTCAATTCGATGGCCAGGGAGCAGACCAGCCCGGCGATCGCACCGATGGCGACGGCACCCAGGGGGCTTACCGCCCCGCAGGCCGGAGTAATGGCCACCAGGGCGGCGATCAGGCCCGACGCCGCGCCAAGGCTCGAGGAGCGTCCCAGCCGCAGGCGTTCCATCAGCATCCAGCCAAGCATGCCCGCAGCTGCCGCGACTGCCGTGTTGAGGAAGACGACGGCTGCTGAGTGCCCGGCGCTGAGGGCGGACCCGGCGTTGAAGCCGTACCACCCGATCCAGAGCAGGCTTGCTCCCAGCAGGATCAGCGGCCGGCTGTGCGGCTGGCCGTGCGAGTGCGGCCAGCCTTTGCTGCGGCCCAGGACCAGTGCCAGGGCCAGGGCGGCAACGCCGGCGTTCAGGTGCACCGCGGTGCCGCCGGCGAAGTCGATGGCGCCCAGCTGGTTGGCGATCCAGCCGCCGACGACGGTGCCTTCCGCGTTGTCGAAGGCGAACACCCAGTGTGCCACCGGGAAGTAGACCAGCGTGGCCCAGAGTCCGGCGAAGACCATCCAGGCGCCGAACTTCATCCGTCCGGCCGCGGACCCGGCAACCAGGGCGGTGGTTACGCACGCGAACATCAACTGGAAGGCAGCGAACAGGGCCACCGGGATGGCCGCGGCCGGATCTTCAGTAAGGAGTGCGGAGAGGCCGAGGTATTCCAGCGGGTCGCCCAGCAGGCCCATGCCGCCCAGCGAGTCGCCGAACGCTGCGGAGTAGCCGTAAAGCACCCAAAGGACGGCCACGAGGCTGGCCCCGCCAAAGCACATCATCATCATGTTCAGGATCCGCCGTGAGCCCACCATGCCGCCGTAGAAGAAGGCGATCCCGGGGATCATCAGGCAGACCAATGCGGAACTGGCCAGCAGCCAGGCCGTGTTTCCAGAGTCCATGGAGGTACTCCCGTTCGGGTTGTGCGCCCGTTCCTGCCTCTGCCGATGCAGCCGGGCGGAGAATATGGACGGGCCAGCCCCCCGCGGCTGGCCGGCACCCCGGTACCGGCGGCGCTGGTTTAAGCATGGGGCCGGTATGTTACGGCCGGGAGCGCCTCCAGGTTAGCGCTGCGTTAACGCGGTCTGGATGTCTGCTGGGAGGTTTCTGGACGTGCACGGCGGGTTGCGGGCGCGGCTGGCGGACTACGCGGTGCGGGGCATGCCGCGGCCGAAGGCGAAGGCACGGACAATCTGGAGCACACCCAGGACCACAAGGAAGATCCCGCCGTAAATCACCAGGACCGCGAGGCTTTCCAGGGGGAGGAAGAGCACCACTATCCCGGCGAGGATGCTCAGGATCCCCAACACAATGGCGAACCAGCGGGACCCGCCGCGGTCCGATTCGGCCAGGGCCATCACGCCCTCCACGATCCACGCAATCCCGATGATCAGCCCCAGCGCCGTCAGGGTTTCGGCGGGGTTCCGCATGGCAATGACGCCCACCACCAGGAGCGCCAGGCCCACCAGGATATTGAGGATTTTCAATCCCGCACCCAGCCCGGTGAAGATGCCCAGCAGGATGCGGACGGCACCGGCAATGACGAAATACAGGCCGAAGAGGGCCGCCAGCACCTCAAGCGTCGCTCCGGGCCAGAAGAGGATCAGCAGCCCAAGGACCACGGAAACCACCCCGGTGATGCACAGTCCGAGGCGGATACCGCGGACGACGGATTTGGCCAGGTTCATGGCGTCCAACGCAAACCCGCCCTCTTGCTGGAACTCGCTGCCTGATGCGGACATCCTCAAGACCTCCAAAGATATTCCCCCATCGGCCCGGCTGGCCTGTCTCCCCAGTATCCGGTGCCAACGCCCGGCTTCTCTAGGGAACAGCCGCGGAACCAGCCGTTTGGACCCGGATCGTCGCTGCGGCCGGCCTGTGCCGGAGGGGTGGGTGCGCCCGTCAGGCGCCCAGCAGGTCCCGGACCTCGGCGTCGGTGGTCTGGCCGAACCGGCGGTACGCCAGTCCCACGGCGTCCAATCCGCTGCGCGGCCAGGGCACCACGACGTCGTCGGCCGACGGGCTGAGCAGCTCCGCCGCACTGCCGCACGCCACCGGCGCAGCGGCGACCAGGCGGGCCGGGTCCAGCTGCCGGACCGCGCCAAGGGCCGCACGCATGGTCGCTCCGGTGGCCAACCCGTCATCCACCGCAATGACGGTGCAGCCGGCAATGCGCCGTTCCGGCGATCCTTGGCGGAACAGCTCCTCCCGGCTCCGGACCTCGCCGAGCTGCTGTTCGACGGCGGCCGCGAACAGGGCCTCCGCGTCCTGCGTGCGGCTGCGCCAATACCGGAGCACGTCCTCGTTGCGGACAATGCAGACCGTTCCAGCGATGCCGGCGACTGCGCCGGCCGCCAGTTCGGGCTGTTCCGGATAGCCGATCTTCCGCACCACCACCACATCCAGCGGGGCGGACAGCGTGCGGGCCACCTCGGCTGCCACGGGAACCCCGCCGCGGGGGAGGCCCAGGACCAGCAGGTCCGGTGCACCCGCGTAGGGGAACAGCCCGACGGCGAGCGCGCGGCCGGCGTCGGCGCGGTCCTGCCAGCGCGGGGAGGGGGCGGAGTTCGAGAAAAACATGGGATGGGCGGATCCGGTGGGACGGAAAATCGGGTTCGGGTGCTCCTCCCAAGCTAGGGACCGCCGCAGGCACCGGCAAGGGGTCCACCCAACCCGCTGCGTTGCCAAACCGGGGCCGGCATAGAAAGGTGTCCTTATGACGCAGACAGCAGTTGTTACAGGAGCCACTTCCGGAATCGGCGCGGAGTTCGCCCGCCAGCTGGCGCAGCGAGGCTATGACCTGGTGCTCACCGGCCGGAACACCGAGCGGCTGGAATCCACCGCGGCGGAACTCGCCCGGGACTACTCTGTGAAGACCGAGTGGATCGCGGCCGACCTCGCCACCTCCGAGGGAGTGGACGCCGTCGCCGACCGTGTGCAGAAGCCCGACGTCGGACTGCTGGTCAATAACGCCGGATACGGTCTGAAAAACGACTTTGCCCGGAACGAACTGCAGGCCGAGATCGACCACCTGAATGTGCTGGTGGGTGCGCCGCTGCAGCTGAGCCACGCCGCACTGAACGCGATGCAGTCCAACGGCGGCGGCCGGATCATCAACGTGGCCTCCGTAGCCGGCTTCATCCCGCGGGGAACCTACAGTGCCGCCAAGGCATGGGTGATCAACTTCAGCCGCTGGGCCAACCTCTACTACCGGGGCCGCGGCATCACCGTGACCGCCGTATGCCCGGGGTTTGTGCACACGGATTTCCATGCGCGCATGGAAATGGACAAGAGCGTTTACCCCAAGTGGATGTGGCTCAGTGCGGACCGCGTGGTGCGTGAAGCCCTGGCCGACGCCTTTGCGGGCAAGGGCATTTCCATTCCGTCCAAGCGGTACCGGGTGCTGGCCACGGTGGGCAGCCGGGCACCGCAGGCGCTGGTGGCCCGGCTGGCGGGCCGGGGGCGGTAGGGGGCCGCCGACGTCGGGCGTCACGGAAGCTGGCGGAGCCGTGGCAGCGGGCCTAGGGTTGCCCTGCACCCCTTGCCCTGCCCGGGGCCGACGACGAAACCGGTGAAAGCGAGTTCCATGAGCACCCCCACGGTCTATGCCCTGCATGAGAATCCCGAATGGTTCCCTCCCTTTGCCCGCGCCTTCGAGGCCGAAGGCGTGCACGTGGAGGAATGGCTGCTGACGGACGGCGTCCTGGACCTGGACTCGGTCCCGCCGGAGGGGATTTTCTGGTCCCGGATCAGCGCCTCCTCGCACACCAGGGACCACGGCCTGTCCAAGGACTACGCCCGGGCGGTGCTGTCCTGGCTGGAAGCCCACGGACGGCGCACGGTCAACGGCCGCCGGGTGCTGGAACTGGAAATGAGCAAGGTGGACCAGCTGACCGCTCTGCGCGCCGCGGGCATCGACACCCCGCGTACCGTGGCCGCCGTCGGACGCCACCGGATCCTGACCGCGGCCAAGGAATTCCCCGCACCGTTCATCACCAAGCACAACCAGGGCGGCAAGGGGCTCGGGGTGCGGAAGTTCGAATCCCACGGGGAACTGGCGGACTACGTGGCGTCGGCGGACTTCGAGGAGCCTGCGGACGGCATCACCCTGATCCAGGAATACATTGTCGCGGCCGAGCCCTTCATCACCCGGGCGGAGATTGTGGGCGGGGAATTCGTCTACGCCATCAAGGCGGACACGGCCCGCGGCGGGTTCCAGCTCTGCCCGGCGGATGCCTGCGCCATCGACCCGTCCACCGGCAAGCCGATCATGCCTCCCGGCGCCACCATTGCACCGGATGCGGACACCCAGCTGTTCAGCCTGCGCGAAGATTTCGACCATCCGGTGATCGGCAAGTACCTCGAGTTCGCCCGCCGGAACCGGCTGGAGGTCTGCGGCATAGAGTTCATCGAGGCCGCCGACGGCCGCCTGCTGACCTATGACGTAAACACGAACACCAACTACAACGCCGCCGTCGAAGCCGTGGCGCCGCGGTCCGCACCCCGGGCCCTGGCCCGGTACCTGGCGTCCCTGGCGCCGGCCGCGGAATAGCGTGGTGCGGCTCAAGTTTTTTATCCACAGGGCTGCGGCCTCGATATAGTCGTGGTATCGCCCAACCTGAAGGAGACCTCCATGTCCGCTGCCCTGGAACCGCATTGGGTCAAGAACTACCAGCCCGGCGTTCCCGCGCAGATTGAGCTGCCCACCGAATCCCTTACCGCCATGATGGAAGACGCCGTGGAGCGGTTCGGCAGCAAGGTGGCCCTGGAATTCTTCGGCGCCGAAACCACGTATCGGGACCTGGGGGACCGGATCAACCGGGCCGCCGAGGGCCTGCGCAAGCTGGGGGTGCGGAAGGGCCACCGGGTGGCAATCATCCTGCCCAACTGCCCGCAGTACCTCATCGCTTTCTACGCCGTGCTCCGGCTCGGCGCCGTCGTCGTGGGCCATAACCCGCTCTACACCGAGCGCGAGCTGCGCCACCAGTTCGAGAACCACGGCGCCAAGGTGGCCATCGTCTGGGACAAGGCAGTGGAGAAGGTACAGGAATTCCCCGGTGACGTAGCCGTGGAAACCATCGTGGCCGTGAACATCACCAAGGCGATGCCCCGGATCAAGCGGATGGCCCTGGCTCTTCCGGTCCCCTCCCTGCGGCGCACCCGTGCGGGCCTGACCGCCAAGACCGAGCGCACCATGTCCTGGGAGGAACTGCTCGACAACGCTCCGCTGTCCGCGGACCACCCCCGCCCGGTTGTTTCCGACCTGGCGGCCCTGCAGTACACCTCGGGCACCACCGGCATCCCCAAGGGCGTCATGCTCACGCATTACAACCTGCGGTCCAACGCCCTGCAGGGCAAAGCCTGGATGCACGGTGCGCAGGAGGGCAAGGAAGTCATTTACGGCGTGCTGCCCATGTTCCACGCCTTCGGCCTCACCCTGTACCTGACCTTCTCCGTCCTCACCGGGTCGCGGCTCGTATTGTTCCCCAAGTTCGATGTGGACCTGGTCCTGACCGCCGCGAAGAAATCCAAGCCCACCGTCTTCTGCGCCGTCCCGCCGATCTACGAAAAGACCGCGCACGAGTCCAAGAAGCGCGGCGTGGACCTGTCCACCATCCGCTACGCCATTTCCGGGGCCATGACCCTGCCGGCAGCCACGGTGAAGCTCTGGGAAGAGGTCTCCGGCGGCCTGCTGGTGGAGGGCTACGGCCTCACCGAATCCTCTCCCGTGGCCCTGGGCAACCCGTTTGCCGAGTCGCGCCGCAACGGCACCATCGGTGTTCCCTTCCCCAGCACCGAGATGCGCGTGGTGGACCCGGAGAACCCCGTGAACGACGTCGAACCCGGTGCCGCCGGTGAGCTCCTGGTTCGCGGGCCGCAGGTCTTCGCCGGCTACTGGAACAACCCCGAGGACACCGCCGAGGTGCTGCTCGACGGCGGCTGGCTGCGCACCGGCGACATTGTCACCGTGGACGAAGACGGCTTCGTGAAGGTGGTGGACCGCCGCAAGGAACTCATCATCACCGGCGGCTTCAACGTCTCGCCGTCGGAGGTCGAGGACGTGCTGCGCACCCACCAGTACATCCTCGACGCCGCCGTGGTGGGCCTGCCCCGGGCCGACGGCGGCGAGCAGGTGGTGGCCGCCGTCGTCCTGCAGGAGGGCGCCGAGCTTGATGAAGCCGCCCTGCGCGCCTACTGCCGCGAGCGGCTGACCCCCTACAAGGTGCCGCGGAAGATCGTGGTTATCGAGGACCTGCCCAAGTCCATGTTGGGCAAGGTGCTGCGCCGCCAGGTGCGGGACTCCCTGCTGCAGGACGCGTAGTCCCCTCCTCGCAGCAAGTACCTATTGACGGGTCCGGAGGCGGGGGGCTGGAATTGTAAGTGGGCTTGGTATGTATGCCAGGTTCCTCACCAGTCAACCAGCCGGCCCGGAGCCGCAGGCGGATACCGACCGCCGTGTCCTCTGTCTCCGATCAGGCCAGTGGTGAATTGCCGCCGGTCAACCGATTCGGCGGATTCGCTGTCGCGAGGAGAACAAGATGATCACGAATCAGCAGGTCGAAGGACTCATGAGCGGTTCGGGCAACGTAGTTGGCTCGAACGGTGACCGTATCGGTTCCGTTGGTACCTTCTACCTGGATGACCAGACCGACGAACCGGCATGGGTCACCGTGAACACCGGCCTCTTCGGCACGTCGGAAACGTTTATCCCCCTCAGTGAGGCAACCGTCGAAGGTGTCGACGTCCTGGTGCCCTACTCCAAGGAAGAGGTCAAGAACGCGCCGCACATCGAAAGCGACGGTTCGATCAGCCCCGAGGAGGAAGTCACGCTCTACCGGTACTACGGCTTCAGCTACGACGACGGTTCTTCGGAATCCGTCTCTGAAACCGACACGATTACCGAGACGCGGGACAGCGGCATGCGGGGCAGCGACATGAGCAGCGGTACCTCCACGGTGTCGGAGAGCCAGAGGTCCGGGACGTCCAGCAGCAGCGGGACGTCCGACCTTTCCTCCAGTTCCTCCAGTTCGGGATCCAGCGGGGACGACTCCATGACCCGTTCGGAGGAGCGCCTCAACGTCGGCACCGAGAACCGGGCGGTGGGCAAGGCCCGGCTGCGCAAGTACATCGTGACGGAGACCGTCACCAAGCAGGTGCCGGTCAGCCACGAGGAAGTGCGGATCGAGCGTGAGCCCATTACGGATGCCAATGCGGGGGATGCCCTGTCAGGTGCCGAACTCACGGAAGACGAGCACGAGGTGACGCTCCATGCCGAGGAGGCTGTGGTTTCCAAGCACACCGAGCCGGTAGAACGCGTCCGCCTGGACACCGAGACGGTGACCGGCACGGAGAGCGTCTCCGAAGAGATCCGCAAGGAGCAGATCGACACGGATGTCAATGATTCCTCCTCCCACGGGAAAAAGTCCGGCGGGTCGGGGTCGGGGTCCGGTTCGGGTTCCTCCGGGTCCGGGTCCGGCGGCAGCCGCTAGGTCCTGGCTCTCCTAACACGCACGACGCTTCATCAGCACGACGGCGGGTCCCGGGTTTCCGGGGTCCGCCGTTTTGCTGTTTGGGGTCGACTGTTGTGTTGCCCGCTGGGACGGGGCTACTGAGCAGACGAAGGTTTTGCGCGGGCGGCCCGGGGGCACCTGCATCTAGTGAGCAGATAACGGGGTTATCGGGCGGCCATAACCCCATTAACTGCTCAGTCGATGAGTTGTGCAGGCTGGAGCATCCGCAGTGCCAGCACGGCGTCCCACAGGGTGGTGCTGCTGTTGCCTTGGGGCACCCCATTTGCCACAACAGCACAACCTGGTGGGATCCTCTGTCCGGCCCCGATTCCGGGCGGATCTGCTGAGCAGATAACGGGCTTGTGGGCAGGGGTCCCGGATCTACTGAGCAGATAACGGGGTTATCGGGCGGCCATAACCCCATTAACTGCTCAGTCGATGAGTTGTGCAGGCTGGAGCATCCGCAGCGCCAGCACAGCGTCCCACAGGGTGGTGCTGCTGTTGCTTGTGGGAAATCATCCGCCACAACGGCACCACCGGATGGGATGTCCTGTCCGGCCCCGGCCCGAGCCCGGCTCCGGAGCGGCACCAAAAGCCCTGGCGGCCCGGTGCAGGTGCTAGGTTGGGGCAACTGTCTACGAAGTCCCGGGGGAACCATGAGAAAAACCGCAGCCATTCCGGTCCTGGCCCTGCTGTTCGTCACCGGCTGCAGCGCGGAAGCAACGGAGCCCGAAGCCTCCTCCGCCCCTGCCGCCGCCGCGCCGGCTGCCGGGTCAACAGCCGAAACGGTGGCTCTGGACTCAGCAGAGGAAACGTGCCGCAAGCTCCTCGGGACCGACGGTAACGGCTCCCTCTACCGGGCGATCTACTTCGTGAAAGACAACGGTTCAACGTTCGGCTTCGAGGGCTCCGACGGTGCGGGTGCAAGCGCGCTCAACACGGAAGTCCGCAGTATTGCCGACAGCGCCCCGGAGGGTATGGATGCCCTTTTGAAGGAGTTGTCAGCTCCGATTACAAGCGCCATGCCGGTGGCCGGGGACTCCGGTTCAGCCCTGCACTTCGATATCTATGCCTGGAGAAACGCTGTTTCGGAGATCCTGGTCCAGTGCGCGCCCTATGAGGCCGCGGCCGGCGACGCCGGGGCAGCACCCGATGTGTCAGCTCCGTCCAAAGCGGGCGAGGCCAGCGCGGCGTTCCCGGGCTACCCACTGATCGTGAACGCCGCCTCCGTGGATTACCGGGTGGCCGCCTGGTTCGACAGCAAGCTCGTCGACGGGCTGGTGGTTGCGCTGGCGCCGGGGCTGTATGCGGCGTTCGACCCCAACGTTCCTGACCTGTCGTCCTACTACGTTCCGGGCGGCGTGGCCGGGGACCGGGCCATGAAGGCAACCGTCTTTCCCAACTCAGGCGGCGCCGCCAGCTGGTCCGGAGTGAACCCCGGCCCTGAGGAACCGCAGTAGGGCGGGCAGGAGAACCCGCCCGGCAGGGACCGCGCACCTAGGACACCAGCCGGGCCGTCCGCTCCAGAACCTCACGGCACGCGAGAATGGCCGGACGCCGGCTCCCCGCCTCCCGGACGGATGTGAAGATGGTCCGCCGCGGCCGGCCCGGCAGATCCAGCAGTCGGACCGTCGGGGTGCGGCCGGTCCACACAAGCTCCGGCATGAGGCCGACGGCGTTGCCGGACTCGATCAGCCGGATCTGCGCCTGCAGGTCAGCCGTTTCATACCGGACGTCCGGCTCGAACCCGGCCTGCCGGCACGCCTGCTCCGCCCAGTGCCGGGAGGCGGCGCCGCGCGGTTCCATGACCCAGGCCCGGGAAGCGGTGTCCGCGATGGAGCGGATGTCCCCGCCGTCCGGGGAATCGGGCACTGCCAGCTGGATGGCGTCCGTGGTGAGCTGCACGCGGTCAAGGCCGGGATGCCGGGGTGCGGCATGCCCGGGGTACTGTTCGGCGATCACCAGGTCGAAATCCCGGGCCCAGGTTTCATACAGGGCGGTTTCGGGTTCGCGCTGGGTCATTTCGATCCGCACCTCGGGATAGTCCCGCCCCAGGATGGTGAGGGCGTCCGGCATCAGGGCCAGTGCCGCCGACTGGAAGACGGCCACCCGGACCGTTCCCGCCACGGTGGTCAGGGACTCGGCCAGATCCGCTTCCGCCCGCTCCATGGCGTCCAGGATCCCGGCGGCGTGGTCCACCAGGATCTCGGCCTGCGGAGTGAGGGTGACCCGGCGTCCGGTCTTCCGCAGCAGGGGCACCCCTACCTCGCTCTCCAGCAGGGCCAACTGCTGCGACACCGAGGAGGGACTGAAGTTCAGGGCCGCGGCAACAGAGGCCAGCGTGCCCCGGACCTTGAGTTCGCGCAGCAGCCGCAGCCGGCGGATATCGAGCACGCGGGCACCTTTCTGATTAGTAAGCAGAGCCAAAGTGTATCGGTCGGAAAAGATCGCTTTATCTAATTGAACAACGGGCGGATACTTGGTCAGTACCTTCGGGGGGATAACTACCTGTTAGATGAAAAGAGCACCGACTAATGACCGATACCTTTGAGGACCGCGCCAGCGCCGACGCCGCCCCCAGCGCCGGGCTGGCAGAGCAGTCCGTAGCCCTCGTCCGCCGCTGGCTGACCGAGGCCTCGGCCGTCCCCGTGGACGCCTCCGCCGCGCAGCTGGCCGGCGTGCTGAAGGACCCGGACGGCCTGGGCTTCACCGTGGGCTTCGTCGACGGCGTCGTGCGCCCCGAAGACATCCGCGTCGCAGCCCGCAACCTCGCCGCCCTGGCCCCCCGCGTCCCCGGCTTCCTGCCCTGGTACATGCGCGCGGCCGTGCGTGCCGGCGGCATCCTCGGCCCGGTGGTGCCGCAGATTGTCATTCCCGCCGCCCGCAAGGTGCTGCGCGAAATGGTCGGGCACCTGATCGTGGATGCCACGGACGCGAAGCTGGGCAAGGCCATCGCCGGCATCCGCAAGGACAACACCCGGTTGAACATGAACCTCCTCGGCGAGGCCGTCCTCGGCCAGCACGAAGCAGCCCGCCGGCTCGAAGGCACCCATGCCCTCCTGGCCCGCGACGACGTCGACTACGTCTCCATCAAGGTTTCCTCCACCGTGGCCCCGCACTCCCCGTGGGCGTTCAACGAGGCCGTGCAGCACGTCATCGAATCCCTGACCCCGCTCTTCCGCCGGGCCGCGCAGTCCCCGGTGAAGAAGTTCATCAACCTGGACATGGAGGAGTACAAGGACCTGGAGATGACCATGGCGGTCTTCACCGGAATCCTCTCGCAGCCCGAGTTCAAGGACCTGGAAGCCGGCATCGTGCTCCAGGCCTACCTCCCGGACGCCCTCTCGGCCATGATGCGCCTGCAGGAATTCGCTGCCGCCCGCCGCGCCGACGGCGGTGCCGCCATCAAGGTCCGCGTGGTCAAGGGCGCCAACCTGCCCATGGAACAGGTGGAAGCCTCCCTGCACGGCTGGCCGCTGGCCACCTGGCACACCAAGGCGGACAGCGACACCAACTACAAGCGCGTCATCAACTACGCCCTGCACCCGGACCGCATCAAGAACGTGCGGATCGGCGTCGCCGGACACAACCTGTTCGACGTCGCGTTCGCCTGGCTGCTGGCCGGGGAACGCGGCGTGCGGGACGGCATCGAATTCGAAATGCTGCTCGGCATGGCCGCCGGCCAGGCCGAGGTGGTGCGCCGCGACGTCGGCAGCCTGCTGCTCTACACCCCGGTAGTGCACCCCGCGGAATTCGACGTCGCCATCGCCTACCTGATCCGCCGGCTGGAGGAAGGCGCCAGCTCGGAGAACTTCATGTCCGCCGTGTTCGAACTGGCCGACAACGAGGCGTTGTTCGAACGCGAGAAGCTGCGCTTCCTGGCCTCGCTGGAGAACCTGGACACCGCCGTTCCCGCTCCGCACCGCGTGCAGGACCGCAACCTTCCCGCCGTGGCTGCTGCTACGGACAGCTTCGACAACACCCCGGACAGCGACCCGTCGCTGCCCGCCAACCAGGCCTGGGGCCGGGGCATCCTCGCCCGCGTCCCCGGTTCCGAACTGGGCAAGGCCGCCGTGGCCGCTGCCGCCGTCGGCACCGAGGCGGAGCTCGACGCCGTCATCAACACCGCCGTCGCCAAGGGCAAGGCATGGGGTGCACTCAGCGGTGCCGAACGCGCCGAGGTCCTGCACCGCGCCGGCGAAGTCCTCGAGGCACGCCGTGCCGATCTGATGGAGGTCATGGCCGCCGAAACCGGCAAGACCCTGGACCAGTCGGACCCCGAGGTTTCCGAAGCCATCGACTTCGCGCATTACTACGCCGAGCTCGCCCGCGAACTCGACAACGTGGAGGGCGCCCGCTTCGTACCGGCCCGCCTGACCGTGGTCACCCCGCCGTGGAACTTCCCGGTAGCCATCCCGGCCGGTTCAACCCTCGCCGCCCTGGCCGCCGGGTCAGCCGTCGTCATTAAGCCCGCCCGCCAGTCCGCGCGAAGCGGTGCCGTCATGGTGGAAGCGCTCTGGGAAGCCGGCGTTCCGCGCGACGTCCTGCAGCTCGTCCAGCTGGGTGAAAACGAACTCGGCCGCCAGCTGATCTCCAACCCGGCCGTGGACCGTGTGATCCTGACCGGCGGCTACGAGACCGCCGAACTGTTCCGCTCCTTCCGCCCCGACCTGCCGCTGCTGGCCGAAACCTCGGGCAAGAACACCGTGATCGTCACCCCGAGCGCGGACTTCGACCTCGCCGCCCGCGACGTCGCCGCGTCCGCCTTCGGGCACGCCGGGCAGAAGTGCTCCGCCGCTTCGCTGGTGATCCTGGTCGGTTCCGTGGCCAAGTCACCGCGCTTCCGGAACCAGCTCGTGGACGCCGTCCAGTCACTGAAGGTCGGCTACCCCGAAGATCCCACCACGCAGATGGGCCCGGTGATCGAGCCCGCCGCCGGCAAGCTCCTCAAGGGCCTCACCGAGCTGGGCGAAGGCGAAACCTGGCTGCTGAAGCCGGAACAGCTCGATGAGAGCGGCCGGCTGTGGAGCCCGGGCATCCGCACCGGTGTCCGCCGCGGCTCCGAGTACCACCGCACCGAGTACTTCGGCCCGATCCTGGGCGTTATGACCGCAGCCACCCTCGAAGAGGCCATCGACATGGCCAATGACATCGACTACGGCCTCACCGCCGGGCTGCATTCCCTCGAGCCGGCGGAAATGGACGTCTGGCTGAACCGCATCCAGGCGGGCAACCTGTACGTGAACCGCGGCATCACCGGCGCCATCGTCCGGCGCCAGCCGTTCGGCGGCTGGAAGAAGTCCGCCGTGGGCGCGGGCACCAAGGCCGGCGGCCCGAACTACCTGATCGGCCTGGGCAACTGGGAAGCCGTCAACGGCACCTCCGACGAGGCAGCCGCCGAGCTGCCCGCCGCCGCGCCGGCAGCACGCCTTGTCGCTGCCGCCGAATCCGCAGGCTCGGCGTTCACCGCC
Organism: Arthrobacter sp. zg-Y844; assembly: GCF_024385465.1. Taxonomy (GTDB): domain Bacteria; phylum Actinomycetota; class Actinomycetes; order Actinomycetales; family Micrococcaceae; genus Arthrobacter_B. Next base: position 795,602 of record NZ_JANFLS010000001.1, on the reverse strand, counting down.
GACGACGCCGCGTTCCTCCGTCGCGCCGCGAACAGCGACGCCCGCGCCTGGAACGGCGAGTTCGGCACCGCCAAGGACGTGTCCGCCCTGTCCGCGGAGCGGAATGTCTTCCGCTACGTACCCGTTCCGGTGACTGTCCGCCTCGCCGAAGGCCAGCCGGCGGCCATGCTGGTCCGGGTCCTGGCCGCAGCGCTGACCGCCGGATCGGCAGTCACCGTGTCCACCGCCGTCGACCTCCCGGCCGGCCTGCGGGCCGTCCTGACCGAACTCGGACTGCAGTTCCGGGTTCAGGACGACGCCGCGTGGCTGGCTTCCGCTGCTTCGCTGACGTCCGGGCGGATCCGGCTGATCGGCGGCTCCGTGCAGGCGCTGGCCGAAGCCACCGGCGGAACCCCGGACATTGCCGTCTATGCCCAGCCCGTCACCGAGTCCGGCCGCCTGGAGCTGCTGCCCTTCCTGCATGAGCAGGCCGTCAGCATCACCGCGCACCGCTTCGGAACGCCGAACTTCCTCTCGGACGCCCTGATCTAGGCGTTCACCGGAGGTTCGGAATCCGACGCCGAGCGGGAAGCACGCAGCAGGAAACGTTGCAGCTTCCCGCTCGGCGTTTTTGGCAGCTCCTCCACGAAGTGCACCGCCCGCGGATACGCATGGGCGGCATACTGCGTCTTGACCAGCTGCTGCAGTTCCGCCGCCAGCTCGGGGGAGCCGGAGCCGGAGCGGAGCACCACGTAGGCTTCGAGCCTTTCTCCGCGCAGCTCGTCCGGAACCCCGATGACGGCGCTCTCCGCTACCTCCGGATGCGTGGCCAGCACGGATTCGACCTCGAACGGGCCGATCCGGTAGCCGGCCATGATGATCACATCGTCATCCCGGGCGGAGAAGTAGGTGTACCCGTCGGCATCGCGTGAACCGGTGTCTCCGGTGTAATACCAGCGGCCGTCGCTGCTGTAGCGTTCGGCGGTTTTCTCCGGGTTGTCCGTGTACCCGCTGAACCACATCAGCGGGCTGGCCGGAACGTCGATGGCCACCCGCCCCTTCTCGCCGGACGCGGCCGGGGAGTCTTCTTCCAGCGACAGCACTTCGGTGCGGTAGCCGGGCAGGGCGTGGCCCATCGAGCCGGGCCGGATCTCGCGGGACACCGAGTCCTCCCAGCCGTTCACAATGCACATCCCCATTTCCGTCTGCCCGTAGTGGTCCCGCACGGCGGTACCCAGGCAGCGCGTGGCCCAGCTGATGGTTTCCGCGTCCAGGGGCTCGCCCGCACTGGAGGCGCGCTGCAGCGCCAGGGGGCCGACGCCGTCGGGCGCCTCGGCCCGGAGCGAGCGGAAAATGGTGGGCGCCGCGGCGAAGTTCGTGACGCGGAACCGGTCCAGCACCTCCCAGCACAGCTTCGCGCTGAAGCTTCCGCGCAGCAGCAGGTTCCGGCGGCCCGCCGCCAGCGGAGCGAGGATCCCGTAATACAGGCCGTAGGCCCAGCCCGGATCGGCGGCGTTCCAGAACACGTCCCCTTCCTGCACGTCCAGTCCGTAGTGGAAGTAGGCGGAGAACGCTTCGAGCGCCGAAACCGGCACCGTCACGCCCTTCGGTGCGCCGGTGGTGCCCGACGTGAAGATTTCCACGAGCACCTCCTGCGGGTCCAGGACTGCCGCCGGCATTCCCGGCTGTTCGGCGGAGAGCAGCTGTGTCCAGTCCAGGGCATCCGCGGCGCCCGCGGTGTCCAATCCGCCCGCGCCTGTGCCGGTGTCCAATCCGCCGACGTCCGCGCCGGCGCCAGTACCGGCCGCCAGGACCGTAAGGCCCAGTTCCGGCACCAGGGGTGCCACCTTGGCCAGCTGGTTTTCGTCGGCCACCACCAGCCGGGCACCGCTGGCGGCCAGGCGTACGGAAATGGCCGGCGTGGCAAATGCCGTGAACAGCGGCACATGGACGGCGCCCAGGCGCCACAGACCCAGCAGCACCGTCACCAGGTCACCGCTCTTGCCCATCAGGGTTGCCACCCGGTCCCCGCGGCGTACCCCCAGCCGGGCGAAGGCTGCAGCGGCCCGCTCGGAGCCCGCCTGGAGTTCTCCGTAGGTGAGGTCGGTGGCGGAAAGGTCCTGCTCAATGACGGTGAAGGCAACAGAGTCAGCGCGATGCCGGTCGCACAGCAGTGCGGCGGGCGCCACCGGTTCCTGGACAGTGAGGGGGTTGAACATCTTATGCGGCTCCGTTCCATCAAATGTGCCGTGGATCACTCCCCGGCCGTAATCTCCATGCTAGGCCGACGCCGGCTTCGCCGGAGACATTGTGTCCTCACCGGGCAGCGGCCCATGATGGGGATCGAACGCCATGGGGCCGGCGGGGACCGGCAGGACAACCGGAAGGCGGAACCATGGAGCAGCTGCTCATCGGGAAGAACGCGGTGATCTACGGCGGCGGGGGAGGCATCGGCGGCGCCGCGGCGCAGGCCTTCGCCCGGGAAGGGGCGCGGGTCTTCCTCGCAGGGCGGACGCCGGAGCCGCTCGAGGCCGTGGCGGATAGGATCCGGCATGCCGGGGGAACGGTGGACACGGCACTGCTGGATGCCACTAATGAGCGGGCGGTTCGCGAACATGCGGACGACGTCGCGGCCGCGGCCGGCAGCCTCGATATCTCCATGAACGTGCTCCAGCACGGGGACGTGCAGGGAACGCCCATGGCCGAAATGTCCGTCGCCGACTATCTGCGGCCGGTCGCCACCGCCGTCCAGACCTTTTTCCTGACCTCGCAGGCGGCCGCGAGGCACATGATGCGCCAGCGCTCCGGGGTGATCCTGGTGTTCGGCGGCTCGGGCGACCCGGTGCCAGGCCTGTGCCTGGGCGGACTGCAGACCGCCTTTGAGGCGATGGAGTCCATGCGCCGCCAGCTTTCCAGCGAACTGGGGGCCTACGGGATCCGGGTGGTGACCCTGCGCAGCGGCGGCGTTCCGGAAACCCTGCCGGAAAACATGGAAGGCGCCGGCAAGATTGCCGACGCCATGATTCGCTCCACCATGCTGGGCCGCGCTGCCACGCTGGAGGATGTGGGCTACGCAGCGGCCTTCGCTGCTTCGGACCGGGCCGCCAGCATGACCGCCGCAACGCTGAATATCAGCGCCGGCGCCCTGATCGACCGGTGACCGCAGCAGGGGGTGCGGCTACAGCTTCCAGAGGCTGAAATCGTCCATGCTGGCCGCAGTCCGTTGACCGGTGGACTCATCGCGGATCCAGACGGTGGACAGGCCCGGGGCCGTGTCCTGGACCTCGCCGTGGAAATAGGTGGTGCCGCCGCTGCGTGCTTCAACGATGTCTCCGCGGCGGAGGGAACGGATGCTGCGCACACGCCTGGCACGTGCTGTCTTTTTGGGGGAGTGGGTATCGGCTACCGGCAAAAGGCATCTCCTCAATTAGTTGATACTTACACTAACGAGCGCTTGGCCGTTAAATATTCCCGTTCGCGCATGGACCACTGACCGGCGGGCGGTCCGCCGGGTAGGATTCGGCCATGGATATCGTGGATTTCCTGGTCATCCGCTTCCAAGAAGACATCTCCGAGGCCCGCAAACTACTGGCATCTTCCGACGTTTCGCTCTCGGACCGCTGGTATGAGGAGCGGCTGCTGAAGGAATGCGAAACCAAGCTCATGCTCATCGAGATCATCGGAGGTGCCCGCCGCCATGCACTTTCACGCATGGTCGTGGACCCCGACGACGATCCCCAGTTCCGTGAGGAGCTGGAGTGGACCAGGTTGGCGCTGTCCGCCCTCGCCGCCGTGCACGAGGACCATCCGGAGTTCCAGGACAACTGGCGCCTGACGCAGGAACGCCCTTAGCGGTACGTTCGCTGCCAGCGATGGAAGAACGTGCGGCGTTGTCCTGCGGGCCATAGATTGGTTCCATGAGTGAAAAGCCAAAAGCCCCGTCCGCCCGCCCTGATCCGGACGCCGCCGGCCTCCTCCGCCAGCTTGCCGACTTTCACAAGGTAGCCACCACCTTCACCGGCTGGGACGGTTCCGAGCAGCAGGTATCCGACTCCACGCTGCGCAGCGTCCTCGCCGCACTGGGCCTGGCTGTCGAATCGGAACAGGACCTGGAACGGTCCCTCGCAGAGTCAAAGGCAGCCGCCTGGAAGCGCCCGCTGCCGCCGACCGCCGTCGTGCGCCAGGGCAAGCCCGGCAGCGTGCCCGTCCACCTGCCGCCGGGCAGCACCGCGAAACTGACCCTGCGGCTGGAAGACGGTTCAGAGCAGGAACTCGCCTGGCCGGAGCAGCCCGAGGAGGAACGGGACATCGACGGCTCGGCCGTGGCGCGCACCGTGGTTCCCCTGCCCGAGGGGCTGGAGCTGGGCTGGCACACGCTCGAAGCGGCAAGCGGCGACATCTCCGCCACTGCCGTTCTGGTGGTCACCCCTGACCGGCTCGACACCGCGGACAAGCTGGAAACCGAGCGCGCCTGGGGTGTGCAGGCCCAGCTTTACTCGGTCCGCTCCTCCCGGTCCTGGGGGATCGGGGACCTCACCGACCTGGCGGATCTCGCCGCCGTCGCCGGCACGGATTACGACGCCGGGTTTGTCCTGATCAACCCGCTGCACGCCGCGGAACCCGTCCCGCCGATTGAGCCGTCCCCGTACCTGCCCACCACCCGGCGGTTCTTCAACCCGCTGTACATCCGGGTGGAAGCCGTGCCGGAATACGCGTACCTGACCGACGGCCAGCGGCAGGCCGCTGAAGAGGCGGCCCGATCCCTGTACCCGGCCAATACCTCCGCAGCGGAACTGGACCGCGACGCCAGCTACGCGGCCAAGCTGCGCGTGCTGCAGGACGTGTACCAGGTGGAACGCAGCCCGAGCCGGCAGAAACAGTTCGACGCCTTCAAGGACGACGCCGGGCAGGGCCTGGAGAACTTCGCCCGCTGGTGTGCCCTGGCCGAGGAACTGGCCCCCGGCGCACCGGAATGGGCCGAGGCCACGGGCCCGGACAGCGACTACGTGATCCGCCGGCTGCCCCGGCTGCAGGAACGCATCGACTTCTTCAAGTGGCTGCAGTGGATCTGCGACGAACAGCTGGAGGGCGTGCAGCTGGCAGCGAAGAAGGCAGGCATGGGGATCGGCGTGATCCACGACCTTGCCGTGGGCGTGCACCCCAGCGGCGCCGATGCGTGGATGCTCCGCGACGTGCTGACCTCCGGCATCTCCGTCGGCGCGCCGCCGGACATGTTCAACCAGCGCGGCCAGGACTGGAGCCAGCCGCCGTGGCACCCCGGACGGCTGGCCGACTCCGGCTATGCCGCCTACCGGGACATGATCCGGACCATCCTCCGGCACGCCGGCGGCATCCGGGTTGACCACATCCTGGGCCTGTTCCGGCTCTGGTGGATCCCGCAGGGTGCCGGATCCCCGGGCGAGGGCGCGTATGTCTACTACGACCATGAGGCGATGATCGGCATCCTCGCGCTGGAAGCGCAGCGGGCCGGCGCCGTCGTTATCGGTGAGGACCTGGGCGTCTTTGAGCCGTGGGTCCAGGAGTACCTCGGGGAGCGCGGGGTGCTGGGCACCTCCATCCTGTGGTTCGAGCAGACCGAGGACGGTCCGCGCGATCCGGAGGAATACCGGGTGGGCGCCCTGACCAGCGTGAACACCCATGACCTCCCGCCGACCGCCGGCTACCTGGCCGGTGAACACGTGAACCTGCGCGAATCCCTCGGCCTGCTCAACCGTCCGGTGGAGGAAGAGCGGAAGGCAGACAGCGAGGGGCAGGAAGCTGTCCTGAATGCGCTCCGCCAGCGCGGGCTGCTGCCCGAATCCGCCTCCGACCAGGTGGCCGGCCAGATGCACGGCGAGGAAGTGCAGCAGACGGTGGAGGCGCTGCACGAATTTATCCTGCAGACGCCGTCGGTGCTTCTCGGCGTGGCCCTGGCCGACCTGGTGGGAGAGAAAAAGACCCAGAACCAGCCGGGGACCGCCGACGAGTATCCGAACTGGCGGATTCCCCTCTGCGGTCCCGACGGCGAGGCGGTGCTGCTGGACGACCTGGAACAGAACGAAAGGTTCCGCTCCCTGGCGGCCCTGATGCAAAAGGGGATCTAGGCTTACACCCCGCCCCCGCCCCTTTCCTCCGCCTCGCCGGCGGGCGTTGCGGCGGGCGTTGCGGTGGCCACGGTCAAGCGCCGGTGCGGTGGTCTGCTTTGCGGGCCACCGCACCGGTTTTTTGTGCGCTCCCTGGGCCGCTGCCGGTATGCGGGACCAAATACTGTTGACATTCTCAACGATCCGGGGTGACATGGAGCCAGCCACCGGCACGGGTTCAGGGAACCCGGCCCGGGTAACGGCCAGGGCACCACTCTTACCACCACAATGAAGAGGTAGGTCATGAGGAACACGATCACCAGGAAACTGTCCACTGCTGCGGCAGGCGGAGTTCTGCTGGCACTGGCACTGACCGGCTGCTCCGGTTCGACCGCCGGATCCGACGCCGAGTCGTCGCCGTCGGGCAGCGAAAGTTCCGGCAGCGGTGAACTTCAGCAGGTAGTGGTGGGGGTGTTGTCCATCGCGCCGTCCTCGGCCATGCAGTACGGCATCGATGAAGGCATTTTCGAGAAGCACGGGCTGGAGATCGAGCTCCAGCGCGGCACCGGCGGGGCAGCCATGCTGCCGGCGGTCTCCACCGGCGACATCCATTTTGCCGTGGGTAACCCGCTGTCGGTCATGGTGGCCAAGGACAAGGGCCTGGATATGAAGATCGTGTCCGGGTACTCCAATTCCCTCGCCGAAGGCGATGACATCAACGGTGTGGTGGCCCGCGCGGACTCCGGGATCACGTCCTTCGCCGACCTGGAAGGCAAAACCACCACCGTCAACGCGGTCAATACCCAGGGCGATCTGACCATCATGGAAAGCGCGGCCCTGGCCGGCGCCGATCCGGAGCAGCTCAACTTCAACGAGCTGCCCTTCCAGGATATGGAAGCCGCGCTCGAGCGAGGCAATACGGACGCGGTCTGGCTGCCCGAGCCTTTCCTGAGCCGCGCCCTGGCCAATCCCGACTACGTCCTGGTTGGCTATCCGAACCAGGAAGCGGTCGCCGGGATGCCTACGATGGTCACGTTTACCTCCGGCCGGTATGCGGACGAAAATGCGGAAACCGTCACGGCCTTCAAGGATGCCGTCACCGAAACGCTCACCTCTGCGCAGGCCAACGTCGACGACGTCCGCGCCACCCTTCCGACGTTCATGGGGATGGACGCGGCAGTCGCCGAGAACCTGAAGATGGAGGAGTTCGACGGCGAACTCCGAAGCGACGAGCTGGATGACCTGGGCGCACTCATGCTGAAGTACGAGTTTGTGGCAAAGGAACCGGACGTCGATGCCATGACGGTGCAGTAGCACCATGGAGAATCAGGGGCTGGGATCATGGATACACCGCCGGCGCCTGAAGTCCGCCGGCCGGACGGCACTGGTCTTCCAGGGCCGGAACATCAGCTACACGGAGCTGGACGAGCGGATCAACCGGCTGGCACAGGCACTGCGTGCCTCCGGCGTGGACCACGGCTCCCGGGTGGCTTTCCTCGGGGATAACCATCCCGCATTCCTGGAGACGTTTTTTGCGGCCGGAACGCTGGGTGCTGTCTTCGTTCCGTTGAACACCCGGCTGGCGCCGCCCGAAATCCAGTTTGCGCTGCAGGATTCGGGCAGCTCGGTACTGGTGTACACCGGTGCGCTCGCCCGGCTGGCGCAGCTGGGGTCGGCCGGCACCGCGGTGGCCGTGCGGCTGGAAGTGGCCGACGGCGCCGCCCCGGCCCACGGTCCGGCAGCGGACGAGGCGGGCGGAGAAAGTGTGTCCGATTTCGACGCCGTGATCGCCGCGGCGTCGCCGGACCGGCTGGACCTGCCGGTCGCGGGAGACGACGGGGCGATGATCCTCTACACCTCCGGCACCACCGGCCGGCCCAAAGGCGCCCTGCTGTCCCACGCGAACCTGGCCTGGAACTGCTACAACGTGCTGGTCGACTACGACGTGTCCGGGACGGAGGTCGCACTGATGATCTCCCCGATGTTCCACGTCGCATCCCTGGACATGGGCGTGCTGCCGGTGCTCCTCAAGGGCGGCACCGTGGTGCTGGAAACCCGGTTCGAACCGGGCCGCACACTTGCCGCGATTGAACAGTATGCAGCTACCTACATCAGCGGCGTGCCCACCACCTACCAGATGCTGTGCGAACATCCGGACTGGGACAAGCGGGACATCAGCTCGCTGACCACCATCACCTGCGGCGGATCCGCAGTGCCGCTCCGGGTGCTGGAGGCCTATGAAGCCCGCGGCCTGTCCTTCTCCAACGGTTACGGAATGACTGAAACGGCCCCGGGCGCCACGGCGCTTCCGGCCGCCCGGTCGAGGGAAAAGGCCGGTTCCGCCGGATTGCCGCACTTCTTCACCGACGTTCGGATCACGGGTCCGGACGGCGGGGTGCTCCCGGCGGGAGAGGTGGGGGAGATCCAGATTTCCGGACCCAACGTCATCCGCTCCTATTGGAACCGGCCCGACGCCACCGCGGAAGCCTATGCCGACGACGCATGGTTCCGGTCAGGGGACATGGGCTATTTCGACGACGACGGGTACCTGTTCATTTCCGACCGGCTGAAGGACATGATCATTTCCGGCGGGGAGAACATTTATCCGGCCGAGGTCGAGCAGGTTATTGCGGAGCTGGAGGCCGTGGCTGCCGTTGCCGTGATCGGGGTGCCGGACAGCAGATGGGGCGAAGTCCCCCGCGCGGTCATCAGCCTGCGGGAGGGATACGCGCTGACGGCCGAGGAAGTGCAGGAACACCTCTTCGGACGCCTGGCCCGGTACAAAGTGCCGCGCACGGTGACGATGGTCGAGGACTTTCCCCGGACGGCGAGCGGAAAGATCCGCAAAGCCGAACTGCGCCGGCAATATCCGGACTGACTGCCGCACAAATGAAAGCACAAATGAAACAGGCGGGGAGCCGATGCTCCCCGCCTGCCGCTGTGATGCTCCCCGCCGGGGCTACTGCTCCAGCTTCATGGCCTTGCGCAGCGTCAGCGAGCCGCCGCTCTGCAGAACGGCCCGCCGGTAGATCTTGGCGCCAAAGCCCAGCAGCGCGTAGGCCGCGGCCAGCGCAATGGCCAGCGAGGCGAAGGTCTGCCACAGCGGCACCTCCGAGCTGAGCATCCGGACGGGCATCGCCACGGAGGAAATCACCGGCACGAATGAGGCGATGACCAGCAGCTGGCCCTTGGCAAACATCCCGGCAAACAGGGCGGCGAAGATGATTGCCATGACCGGGGTGGAACTGCTGTTCAGGTCCTCGGACCGGCTGGCCATGGCCCCGAGCATTGCCCAGCCGGCGGCCAGGATCAGGAACCCGACGAGGAAGAAGACCAGGAACCAGCCGGACACCGGAATGATGGAGCCCACCATGTCCGCCGTTCCGGTCAGGTTCAGCGCCAGCAGGGCTGCCCCGCCGTACAGTGCCAGCTGCACCACGGCCAGGACGGTGTTGCCGATCACCTTGCCGTAAAGGAGCTGGCGGATGGGAATGGCGGTAGCCAGGATTTCCACCACCCGGTTCTGCTTCTCCTCCAGCACGGAGGTGGCAATCGCCATGCCGAAAATGATGGTGGCCATATAGAAGAGGAAGCTGAACGCGAAGCCGACGACGGCGGCGATTCCGGCCTGCTCGGCGTTGCCTTCCAGCAGCGCTTCTTCCAGCTCGCTGCCGGCGGTCAGTTCCGCCGCCGTCGTGCCGGCCGCTGCGGCGTTGGCACTGAGGACATAGCTTGTCAGGGCCTCGGAGACCGGCCCGCGGATCCCGGAACCGATCTCGTCCTTTCCGGTCAGGGTCCAGCTGCCGTTCTCCGCTTGGATCAGTGCGGCATCGGCCTCCTCATCGCGGACCAGCTGCAGGGCAGCCTCGGGGGAGTCTGCCGTTACGGCTTCGAAGGAGGTGTTCCCGTCGCCTTCCTGTCCGGCGGCATCCGCAGCGGAGACGATTTCGGCGGCGGCGGAATCTGCCACGGCCACCGTATGGTCCGAACCGCGCGAGGACATGTAGGCGTTGAAGAGGACGCCGCCCACGATCAGCAGCAGGGTCACCAGCGTGGAGAGCAGGTAGGTGCGGTCGCGCATCTTGACCATGACTTCGCGCAGGGTCACGATGGCCCAGGCGGGCGTGTTGTCAGGGGTTTCCGGAGCTTGCCCGGGCTTGGCCACGGGGGTTCGGGTTGCGGTGCTCATGCTGTCACCTCACGGTAGATGTCGCTCAGGGACGGACGGATGGGGGCAAATTCCTGTACCGTGCCGCGGGAGAGGGCGGCGGCCAGGGTGCGCTGGGCATGGGCGTCGTCGTCGAACTCCACGAGTGCGGAGGGGCCGGCGACGTCGATGACGGTGAGCCCGGTTTCCTCGCGCAGCCAGCCGGCGTCGGGGGAGACAGTGATGCGGTGCCGGCGGGGTGCCGTGGCGCGCAGCTCGTCGCCGGTGCCGGCGGCCATGAGGCGGCCGCCCTGCAGGACCACCAGGTTGTCGCAGAGCCGGTCCACCAGGTCCAGCTGGTGGCTGGAGAACAGGACCGGCACACCGGCGGCGGTGCGTTCGCGCAGCAGCTCCACCATGGAGTCGACGGCGACGGGGTCCAGCCCGGAGAACGGCTCGTCCAGGATCAGGGCGGTGGGCCGGTGCAGCAGCGAGGCGGCGATCTGCACGCGCTGCTGGTTGCCCAGGGAGAGCGATTCGAGCTTGTCCTTGCTCCTGTCGGCCAGGTTAAACCGGTCCAGCAGTTCCATTGCCTCGCGGCGGGCAGAGGACTGGCTCATCCGGTGCAGCTGGCCGAGGTAGACCAGCTGGTCGATGATTGGCTGCTTGGGGTAGAGGCCGCGTTCTTCGGGCATGTACCCGAACTGGGCGCGCTGGGCGGCGGTCACGGGGGACCCGTCCAGCAGCACTTCGCCGGACGTGGCGGTCAGGACTCCCATGACCATGCGCATGGTGGTGGTCTTGCCGGCGCCGTTTGCACCCACGAAGCCGGTCATACGGCCGGACGGAATGTCGAACGTGACGTCGTCGACGGCGGTTTTGTCCCCGAAGCGTCGGGTGAGATTGCGGACCTGCAGCATGTGCTGCTCCTTCCCCGGAAGAGGCCGGGCCTAGTGATGAACTTCTGCTTCGAGCTTAGGCAAAAGAGCAGCACGGCGGATCGGCCGCGGGATGGAACCTTCCCGGGTCAGCCGGCGGCAGGTTTGTCCCCCGGGAGGATGAGGCCGGACTCGTAGGCGAACACCACTGCCTGCACCCGGTCCCGGACCTGGATCTTGCCCAGCAGGTTGGAGACATGGGTCTTGACGGTCGCCTCGGCCACGAACATCCCCGCGGCGATCTCGGCATTGCTCCGGCCCGCGGCAACATTCACGAGCACTTCGCGCTCGCGGGAGGTCAGCGAGTCCAGCAGTTTCTGCTGCTGGGCGGACCCCGAGGGCGGGCGGGTTCCGACGGCGGTGGCCGGGGCAGCGGTTGGGTGGCCGGTTGGCAGGGCAGCGGCACCGGCGGCCTCGGCATGCAGCTGCCGGGCGAAGCGTTCGATGACCCGCACCGTCATTTCCGGTGCCAGCAGCGCGTGTCCGCCGGCGACGGCATGCACCGCCGCCACCAGGTCATCCGGATCGGAGTTCTTCAGCAGGAAGCCGCTGGCGCCGGCGCTGATGGCATCAAAAAGGTAGTCGTCGCGTTCAAAGGTGGTGAGGATGATGACCTTCGCGGTGCCGGCCTGCACTACCTGCTCGGTGGCCCGGATCCCGTCCAGGACCGGCATCTGCACGTCCATGAGGATGATGTCCACGGGGTGTGCCGCAGCAAATGCCACCGCTTCGGCGCCGTTGGCGGCCTGGCCCACCACCTCGATTTCGTCCTCCACGGAGAGCATCATGGCAAAGCCTGCCCGCAGCAGGGCCTGGTCATCAGCCAGCAGGACCCGGATCGGTTCCATTGCTTACGTTTTCCCTTTCGAAGGAGTTCTGCCGGTCGCAGCATGCGGCCTTCGGCAACCACGGTAACGGTCAATGGAGCGGAAACCGGACCCGGACGCGCCAGCCGCCGCCGGACCGCGGTCCGATTTCGGTGGTGCCGCCGTGCAGGTCTGCCCGTTCCCGGATGCCCCGGATGCCGAACCCGGAGCCGGCGGTGCTGCCGGTGCGCGGCCTGCCGTTGTCCACGGTCTCCACCTCCACCCAGCTCTTGCCGGTCCCCGTGGTTCCCGTGCGGAGGGCGACGACGGCGGAGCCTGCGGTGGAGTGCCGGCGGACGTTGGCGAGGGACTCCTGGACGGTGCGGTAAATCGAGAGGCCCAGCGGTGCGGGGACCCGGTCCAGCGAGCCGGGTACATCTTCGGACCGGTGATACGACACGGACAGGCCCAACTGCTCGTGCTCCGCCACCAGGGCCGGGAGGTCCGCCAGACCGGGCTCCGGGGTGCGCCGCGCGCCGCCGTCGGACTCCGACCCCGGTTCCTCACCGGCGCGGAGTACGCCCAGCAGGGACCGCATCTGTTCCACTGCTTCGCGGGAGGAGGCTTCAATGGTCTGCAGGGCGCCCGCGGTGGCCTCGGGTTTCTTCTCCAGCACCCGCCGGGCCGCGCCGGCCTGGACGCCGATCACCGCGATGTGGTGCGCGACGACGTCGTGCAGCTCCCGGGCGATGCGCAGCCGTTCATCCAGCACCGCCTGCCGGGCCAGTTCCGTCGCCTGGAGTTCCAGCTGGGCGGACTGTTTGACCAGCAGTTCGCGCTGGTGCGCACTGCGCCAGGCACTCATGCCGAACATGATGGCCCCGCCGAAGAAGGCGGCGTTGATTGCCAGGTTGTAGAGGGCCAGGGACGCCAGCGGCGGCAGGAAACCGCGGTAGGAGTCATCGCCCTCCATGATCCGTTCCAGCATGCCGTCATAGGCGGAGGAGACGGTGAAGGAAAGGATCACCCACAGTGCCATCACGGCAATAACCACGGTGGTGCCGAGCCAGAGTATCCGGCGGTCCTTCGCCCAGGCCACAGCGGTGTAGAGCGAGGCGAAATAGGCCGCCTGGAAGCTCGTCTGTGTGGCGACCATGGGCACCAGCAGCCCCAGGCCCAGGAACACGGCGCTGCAGATCAGCATGACGGCCACCGGGTATCGTCGGCGCACCACCAGGGGCAGGATGATCAGGGCCAGCGCCAGATGCTGGAACCAGATGGGCCCGGTTTCCCCGGCCAGGGCACCGATGCCGCGGCTCACCTCCATAACGAGCGCGGAGACCAGCAGCAGGATGATCGTTCCGATGACGTCGTGGCGCTGCTGCGTGCGGGTGGGTCCCGGGCGTTCCCAGTCCTCCCCGGTGCGCCAGGGGAGCCGGGCGAGCCAGCCGGGCCGGGTCCGTGCGTTCCGTGCCGGGCCGGCGGCGGCCGTGTCGAAGGCCATGGTCTCGATCATGGTGCCCAGTCTAGGAGCTGCACCGCGGGCAGGGGGTCCGCCGCAGGGATGAACGACCTGCGGCGGATGAAGCGCACTCCTTGCCAGGAGCCCCGTTCACCGCCGTCGTCGGGCCGGAACCGGTGCGGTTGGGGCCGTCCCCCCTGTGCTGGAGCGAAAGGAGTGATTTACTGCGTAGGTAGCGGCAGTCCGAACGGCAGCCGGCCATCAGCGTAGATGACAGGACTTCAAGCATGTTTGTACAGGAAGCACAGGCGATCCTGCCTGATCTGGTGGCCCTGCGGCGGGAGCTGCACCTGGATCCGGAGACCGGGATCAACCTGCCCCGGACGCAGGAAAAGGTCCTCGCCGCCCTCGAAGGGCTGGACCTGGAAATCACCCTGGGAGTGAAGACCACCTCCGTGGTCGCCGTGCTGCGCGGCGCCGAGCCCGGTCCGACCGTCCTGCTGCGCGGGGACATGGACGCGCTGCCGGTGAGCGAACTGACCGATCTGGACTATGCCTCCACCAACGGATCCATGCATGCCTGCGGGCATGACCTGCACGTCGCGGGCCTGGTGGGGGCCGCCCGGCTGCTCTGCGCCCAGCAGCAGGACCTCTCCGGCAACGTGATCTTTATGTTCCAGCCGGGGGAGGAGGGCCACGACGGTGCAAGTCTGATGCTCGACGAGGGGGTGCTCGACGCCGCCGGGGATCGTCCCGTAGCCGCCTACGGCATCCACGTCCGGCCCGGACCGCTGGGAGTCTTCCGCACCAAGCCCGGCACGCTGATGGCCGGCGCGAATGAACTGAGAATCACCGTGAAGGGCTCCGGCGGGCACAGCTCCCAGCCGCAGACAGCCATTGATCCGGTGCCCGCGCTGACCGAAATCGCCACGGCGCTGCAGACCATGGCCACGCGCCGGTTTTCCGCCTTCGACCCGATCGTGCTCACCGTGACCCAGCTTTCCGCCGGCGAGGCAATCAACGTCATTCCCGATACCGCCAGCCTCGGCGCCTCGGTCCGCACCCTCTCGGAGGAATCCCTGGACCGGGTGATCGTGGAGTCCAAGGCGCTCGCCGAGGGCATTGCCGCCGCGCACGGCTGCAGCGCGGAGGTGGACTTCACCATCCGCTACCCCGTTACCTGCAACGATCCGGACCGGACGCGGGAAGCCGTCACCGGCCTGCGGGAGATCTTCGGCGAGGACCGGGTGCTGGAATCCCGTGACCCGCTGATGGGATCGGAGGACTTCTCCCTGGTGCTCAACGAGGTCCCCGGGACCTTCATCTTCCTCGGTGCGACGCCGCCGGCGGTCAATCCGGTCACCGCTGCCTGGAACCATTCACCGCGCGTGGTCTTTGACGACTCGGTGCTGGGGGACCAGGCCGCCGCTCTGGCGCAGCTGGCATACAACCGGCTGACTTGAGCTGGGCTGAGCTGCCGTTGACTGCACCCCTGCCCCGGCCCGGGCAGGGGTGTTAGCGTCGGGACCATGTCTGCCATCTCGAAGGTCCTTGCCCTTGCTTCCCGCCCCGCGCCGCCGACGTCGAAACCCCGCCGCATCGGCGCCGTTGCCCTCGGTTCGTTCCTGGCCTTCGCCGGGACCTCGCACCTGACCTTCGCCCGGCAGGAGTTCCAGGCGCAGGTGCCGGACTGGGTTCCGCTGAACGAGGATGCCGTGGTGCTGCTCTCCGGCGTGGCCGAAATCAGCCTGGGTGCGGCGCTGATCCTGCTGCGGAAACGCCGGGTGCCGGTTGGGCTTGCCGCGGCGGCGTTCTTTATCGGGATCTTCCCGGGCAACATTTCCCAGTACGTCACCCACACGGACGCGTTCGGCCTGGATTCGGACCGCGCCCGGCTGGTGCGGCTGTTCTTCCAGCCGCCGCTGGTGCTGTGGGCGCTGTGGTCCACCGGGGCGTGGAAGGAACTGCGGGCGGCGCTGAAGGGCTAACCCGGCGGGTCAGGGCGCGGCCTGTTGCATCCTGGCGCGGCGTTTCTCTTCCCGAGCCGCCGCCTTCGCCTGCAGCAGCCGGGCCTTCTCCTTCTCCCGCCGCCGTGCCCGGCGTCGTCCCCGCACAACCTCCATCACAGTGAGCGGGAAATCCTGCAGGAACACCCCGCAGGGCGCCGCCTTCTGTACAGGTGACGCCGCCTGGAACCAGGTCAAGCAGCATCACCTGTACACAAGGTGAGCCCCCGTGACGTATAGATGTGACCGCGAACACAAAGTGCATTAGCGTTGTTCTTCCGTCAACGCAGCCGGAGCCACTCTCCGTGTCCACACTGCGTCATCACTTGCCCCTTTAGGGCGGCACGACATGGAAAGGGGTGCCGGGTGGGAACCTCGCTCCACGAAACCGAGCCCTCGCTCAAGAAAGTCCTCGGCCGGATCGACGTCCTGGCCCTAGGGTTCGGCGCAATGATCGGTTTCGGCTGGGTGGTGCTCACCGGCGACTGGCTGATCAATGCCGGCACGCTCGGCTCGGTGCTGGCCATGCTGACCGGCGGCGTCATTATGGCGGTGGTCGGACTGACCTACGCCGAGCTGTGCGCGGCGATGCCCAAGGCCGGCGGCGAGCACAACTACATCATGCGCGCCATGGGCCCGCGGACGTCCTTCATCGGATCCTGGGCCATCATCGGCGGCTATGTGACCATCGTGGCCTTCGAAGCCGTTGCCCTGCCCCGCACGGTGCAGTACATCTTCCCGGACCTGAGCCAGATTCACCTGTGGACCGTGGCGGGCTTCGATGTGCACCTGACTTGGGCGCTGGTAGGGGCGGTTGCCGCCGTCGTCATCACCTGGATCAACATCCGCGGCGTGAAGGAAGCGGGCGTGGTGCAGACCTTCGTGGTGCTGTTCCTGCTGGCCATCGGGCTGGTGATGATTGCCGGGTCCTTCACCGGAGGGTCCGTGGCCAACATGGAGCCGTGGATCAACAACGGCATGACCGGGTTCTTCGCGGTCCTGGTGGTGGTGCCCTTCCTGTTCATCGGCTTCGACGTTATTCCGCAGTCCGCCGAGGAAGTGAACATCCCCGCCAAGCAGATCGGCAAGCTCGTGGTGGTCTCCGTGGTGCTCGCCACCATCTGGTACCTCATGGTGGTGCTGACCACCTCGTCGGCAATGTCCGCCGGCGACTTGGCGCAGACGGACATTGCGACGGCGGACGCCGTCGGAGCCATGTTCGGATCGGACATCATGGCCAAGATCCTGATTGCCGGCGGCATCGCAGGCATCCTCACCTCGTGGAACTCGCTGCTGATGGGTGCGTCCCGGCTGATGTATTCGCTCGCCCGTTCAGGCATGCTCCCCGCCTGGTTCGGCCGGCTGCATCCGAAGTATCACACCCCGCACAACGCTCTGCTGTTCATCGGGGCTCTGAGTTTCCTCGCGCCGTTCGGCGGCGCGGAGATGCTCGGCTGGCTGGTGGACTCCGGGGCGCCCAGCATCGTGCTGGCCTACACCCTGGTGGCGATTTCATTCCTCATCCTGCGCCGCCGCGAACCGGCCATGGACCGTCCGCTGCGGATCGGCGGACGCGGCAACGGCGGCATCATCATCGGTATTGCCGCCGCCGTCTTCGGCCTGGCCCTGTTCAGCCTCTACATGCCCGGCATGCCGGCGGCGTTGGGGCTTGAGCCTTGGGCGCTGTTCGCTGCGTGGTGGGTGGTCGGCCTGGTCTTCTTCTTCCGGGTGCCGGCGGGCATCAAGGCAGGGCCCGACGCCGAGGAGCACGTCCTTGCCCGGCTTCGGTCCCGCGTGCGGCAGGGCTGATCTGGACGTGCCCTTATCAACGTCCTCAAGATGCTTTCCTTTGCCGGCGGAAATCCGGATCGAATAACTTCACGCAGACAACGATGGGGGACGAATGACAATGAACAGGCTGCTCACCGACGAGGAAGTCTTCGCAGAGCACCGGCGGCTCCTGGCCCGGGGGGAGAAGCGATTCCTTCATCGGACGGAGTTTGGCAATCTGCAGAGTTACGCCTCGGATGAACTCGGGTTCCGACCCGACGGTGCTCCGCCGTCGGATCACCCCACTTCCTGGGTGCGGGGGGTGATCCTCCTCATCATGTATGCCGTATTCATTCTCTTTTTCGCCGGTGTTGGCCTTTTCCCGTCAGACGACTGGATCTTGAGAGTCCTCGCGGCGATTCTCGTGGCGGTGATGCTCGGTTGTTCTTTCCGGCTCGCCGCGGCGACGCGAAAGGAATTCCGGGCCGCGAAAGTGCGGAAGCAGCGCGGGCTTCCGAGGCCCGGCCGCCAGGGTGTGGTTGCCCTGCCGGACGTTGTCGATGGGCGTTTCGGTTTCCGGCACTGACCGGACGTCGCCCGCTGCGCAGGGATCCTCGTCGCCGGGGGCGCGAAGAATCGGTTGCCGTAAATCCGGTGTACAGATAACGGGCTTATGCCGGCCGAATAACCCCGTTATCTGTACACCGGACGAGGCTTAGCCCCGTTATCTGTACAACCGACGCCGCCCGCACGTTCATAGTGCAGTAGATGCTGCCTCTGGACCGGCCAGAGGACGCCAACTGCACTATGAACCGGTCCAACCGCTGAACCGCCACAGAGAAGATCCCATCCAGCGGGGCTGGTGTTCCTGGAACGACAACCGCAGCCACAAGGGTCCCAGAGAGTGTGGGAATCCAGTTGGGCTGGCCCATCGGTGCTGCCTTCTGTACAGCTGATGCGGCCTGGGGCCTCGGCGGACAGCATCAGCTGTACAGAAGGTGAGGCCTATTGGGAAGCCGGCACTCCGAAGGCCCCCACCCCGGCCCACCCGGCCCACTCGAAGGCCCCCACCCCGGTCCACCACTCCCACCCGAAGGCCCCCACCCCGGCCCACTCGAAGGCCCCCACCCCGGTCAGCCCCCCGCCCGCCCGTTGCAAAAACATCACGTTGTACGGGTTTGGAGCTTCTCGGAGCGCTTTGTGAAGCAGGTAACGGTAAGGTTGCTGGGTAGTTTTCGCTCGGACACCAAACTCGGACACCAAACTCCGACACCAAACACGGACACCAAATGCCGGGCGGCGACAAGAAACATACGTAACCAAAGTGAAGAGGTCTTGATGTGTGGGAATTCGTGGCGGACCGGTATCAGCAGATCCTGTTCGCCGGATGGCAGCACTTCAGCCTAGTTGTCCAGTGCCTGATCCTGGCCACGGTCATTGCCGTGGTTGTTGCGGCCCTGGTTTACCGCAATAAGACCCTCAGCGGAGTGGCCAACGGCGTCTCCGCGGTGGGCCTGACGTTGCCGTCCTTCGCCCTGATCGGCCTGCTGATCGCACCCTTCGGGTTCGGTGCCGTGCCGGCCGTGATCGTGGTGGCGTTCTATGCCACCCTGCCCATCCTGCGCAACGCGGTGGTGGGCCTGGCCGGGATTTCCCCGACCGTCGTGGAATCCGCCCGCGGTGTCGGCATGAGCCGGATGCGCACGCTGCTGCGCATCGAACTGCCGCTGGCCTGGCCGGTCATCCTTGCCGGCGTGCGGGTGTCCGCCCAGATGGTGATGGGTATTGCCGCCATCGCGGCTTACGCCCTCGGCCCGGGACTGGGCGGCTTCATCTTCACCGGCCTGTCCCGCCTGGGCGGGGCCAACTCCCTCGAGTCCGTGGTGGTCGGCGTCGTCGGCGTCATCCTGCTGGCCCTGATCCTTGACCTTCTCCTGGTCGGCCTCGGCCGGCTCACAACCCCGCGAGGTATCCGTGTCTGAGACTCTTTCCCCAACCACCGGCGCCAAAGCCACCGCCACCGGCATCCTGCTGGAAGACGTCACCAAGCGCTTCCCCGGGCAGGACAAGCCGGCGGTCGGCGGCCTGACCATGGAGATTCCGCGGGGCAGCATCGTGATGCTGGTTGGCCCGTCGGGCTGCGGCAAGACCACCACGCTGAAGATGATCAACCGGCTCATCGAGCCCACCAGCGGACGGATTATCCTCGACGGCGAAGACGTCACCGGGATCGACGGCGACCAGCTGCGCCGCGGGATCGGCTACGTCATCCAGGCCGGCGGGCTCTTTCCGCACATGACCGTGGCGGCGAACATCGCCGTCGTCCCCAAGATGCTCAACTGGGAAAAGGACCGCATCCAGGCCCGGGTGGACGAACTGCTCGAACTGGTCTCCCTGGATCCGGCCCTGTACCGGAACCGGTACCCGAAGGAGCTGTCCGGCGGGCAGCAGCAGCGCGTGGGGGTGGCCCGCGCGCTGGCCGCCGATCCGCCCGTGCTGCTGATGGATGAACCGTTCGGTGCCGTGGACCCGATCACCCGCCAGCGGCTGCAGGACGAACTGCTTCACATCCAGTCCGAGCTGCACAAGACCATCGTCTGCGTCACCCATGACTTCGACGAAGCGGTGAAGCTGGGGGACTGGATCGCCATCTTCGACGAGGGCGCCCAGCTGGTCCAGTACGACTCCCCGGAACGGATCCTGGCCAACCCGGCCAACGAGTTCGTGGAGAACTTCATCGGCTCCGGCGCGGGCCTGAAGCAGCTCACCCTGACCCGCGTGAACGAGGTGGAGCTGGCGTCCCCGATTACGGCCGTCGTCGGTGACCTTGCCAGTGACACGCTCTCCCGCCTGCAGGGCGCCGGCGAGCAGAACGCCGTGTTGCTGGACGAACGGGAGCGGCCCATCCAGTGGCTCTCCCGTCGCCAGCTCAGCCGCCTGGACCGGCACACGGACGCCGTTGATGCCAAGCTTCCGGTGATCAGCGAGCATTCCACGCTCAATGACGCGCTGGACACCATGCTGGTCTCCAGCACGGGCGCCGCTCTGGTGACGGGTCCGCGGGACCGGTTCCTCGGCCTGGTCACCGTCCAGACCGTGATGGAAGCGATCACGGCAGCGAACGACGCCGCGCAGCAGGGCTCCTCCGGCGCACCGGTGGGCCTCAACAGCGGCGGCATCCGACGCGGCACAGAGACAGACGCGCAGGCGGCGGTGCAGGACGACGCCGGTGCTGCCGCCGGCCAGGGCACCCGATGACCGCCGTTTCGACGGCCGCGCAGGCCCGGACCGAAGCCGAAAGCGGTGCCGGCCCGACATCCTGGCGGCCGCTGCTGCTGCAGCTGGCCGGCATCGCGGTGGCCTTCGGGCTCCTGATGCTCTGGCTGACCACCGCCGAGCTCAGCGTCACCGAGCGCACCACCCTGGCCCCTGCAGCACTGTGGGACTACACCGTCCAGCACCTCCTGCTCACCGGGGTGTCCGCGGTGATCGTGCTGGTGATCGCCATCCCGCTGGGCGTGCTGCTCACCCGCGGACGGATGCGCCGGGTCACCGGACCGATCATGGCGCTGGCCAACATCGGCCAGGCGGCGCCGGCCATCGGGCTGCTGGTGCTGCTGGCCTTCTGGGTCGGGTTCGGCTTCCGGGCTGCCATCGGTGCGCTGGTGGTCTACGCCCTGCTGCCGGTCATGCGGAACACGATGGTGGGCCTGCAGCAGGTGGACCCGCGCATCGTGGAGGCCGGCCGCGGCGTCGGCATGAGCAACGCCCAGGTGCTGTTCCGGGTGGAACTGCCGCTCGCGGTGCCCGTGATGCTCTCCGGCGTCCGGACCGCCCTGGTGCTCCTGGTGGGCACCGCCACCCTGGCCACGTTCGTCAACGGCGGCGGGCTGGGGATCCTCATCACCACCGGCGTGAACCTGAACCTGACCACGGTGCTGGTGGCCGGTGCCCTGCTGGTGGCGCTGCTGGCCCTGGTGGTCGACTGGATCGGGCGCCTGGTCGAGCACGTCGCCCGGCCGAAGGGACTCTAATGAAAAAGCAGCCAAACGCACGCGTCCGCCTCGCTGCTGCAGGAGCCGCCGCCGTCGGCCTGTTGCTTGCAGGCTGCGGACTGCAGCCTGCAGCCTCCTATGTGCCGGAGGCGGACCCCGGGCTGATCCAGCCCGTCGAGGGCCTGCCCGACGACGCGAAACTCACCGTTACCAGCAAGAACTTCACCGAACAGCTCATCCTGGGCAAGATCGCGGTGCTGGCCACCAAGGTAGCCGGCTTCGACGTCACCGACCTGACCAACGTGCCCGGCAGCCAGCCGGCCCGGGAGCTGCTCCTGTCCGGGCAGGCCGGCATGACGTGGGAATACACCGGCACCGGATGGATCGCCTACCTCGGCCAGAGCGAAGGCATCCCGGACAAGCAGGAACAATGGCAGGCCGTGCATGACGCGGACCTTGCCAACGGCGTCACCTGGGGCGATCCGGCGCCGCTGAACAACACCTACGCCATGGCCATCCGCAGCGAAGCGGCCGAGGAACTGGGCGTGGACAGCATCTCCGATATCGCCAACCTGCCGGTGGAGGAGCGCACGTTCTGCCTCGAGGCCGAGTTCAACTCGCGTCCGGACGGCATGAACCCGCTGCTGGAAAAGTACGGCATACCCCGCGGGGCGCCCAACGGCGTGCCGGACGCCAATATCGGCATCTATGACACCGGTGCCGTGTATTCGGCCACCGACGCCGGGGAGTGCAACTTCGGCGAGGTCTTTGCCACGGACGGACGGATCGATTCGCTGGGACTGACCGTGCTCGAGGATGATCTGGCCTACTTCCCCGCCTACAACGCGGCGCCGGTCTTCAATACCGAGGCGCTGGAGGAATATCCGGAGCTGGTAGACATCTTCGCGCAGGTGTCCCCTTTGCTTACGGACGAGGAACTGCGCAAGATGAACCTTGCCGTAGACGTCTACGGCCAGGAGCCCGCCGACGTCGCCTTCGACTGGATGGTCGAGAAGGGCCTGATTACCGCTCCCGAGTGAGGTGGACCCCGTGGACCTTCCAGCCATCCTCGACGCCGGCCACGTCGACGACGCCGCCGGCCTGCTGCACCGCTACTACACGCAGAAACTGACCTCCGGGCATGTGCGGACCGGGGCAAGGTTCGACACGTGGGCCGGCGGGGGAGACTCCCCGGGGTCCGCCAACCGGATCACCGCCGATGACCTGGTTGCCCTGGCCCTGCTCGGCGAGGAAATCAAGGGGCCGGCGGTGGTGGGGCTGCTCGAGACCAAGGCCCCGGAGATCGGCGAGCTGTTGGAACTAATTCCGGTGAACCTGGAGCTGGCGGACGTTACCGGCGTCGAATACGTCCACGTCCTCGGCAAGGACAGCCCGGCATGGCTGCTCTGGGAAGTGTTCCGGGGCTACCGGGGCGGGCAATGGAAGATGGGCCCCATGAAAACCAGCAAGCTGCTGGCCCGCAAGCGGCCGAAACTGATCCCGATCTGGGATTCGATGGTCGCCCGCAGCATCGGAGCGGGTACTTCCCTCACGCAGTGGGAGGAGTGGCATGCGCTGCTCACCGACAATGACCGGGAACTGGCCCGGCGACTCGACGCTGTCCAGGACCGGGCGGCCCTGCCGGTCCGGGTTTCCCGGCTGCGGGCCATGGACGTGGTGCTGTGGATGGACGCCAAGCAGCGCGGTTTCCGGGCGGCGCCGGGCGACGACGACTGAATTGCCGGGCCGGTGGAAGACACCGCCGGCTAGTTCCGGTAGGTGAACACGGTCAGCCCGCCGGTCGCGAAACGGGGGATGTCGGCGTTGGCGGCCTGCCCCTCGGCGGTGGTCAGGGACTCCTGCATGGCCGATTCGTCGTCGAAATCGGCTTCAAACAGTGCAAAATACGGCGGCTGCTCCTCCGCCGACCTCAGCTCCTCGGAAGCCCGCAGCTCGCGGAGGCCGGGAATGTTGCGCACCAGCGGCAGGTGTACGTTGCGGTAGTGCCGGCGGAAGGCAGCCGGGTCCCGCGGCTGCCGGAACAAAACAACGAGGGTGTGCATGCAGAAAAGGTAACGCGGCCGGCGGCAA
This sequence comes from Arthrobacter sp. zg-Y844, assembly GCF_024385465.1. Classification (GTDB taxonomy): domain Bacteria; phylum Actinomycetota; class Actinomycetes; order Actinomycetales; family Micrococcaceae; genus Arthrobacter_B. Next base: position 772,325 of record NZ_JANFLS010000001.1, on the reverse strand, counting down.
CGGGACAGGGGGTTGGTCCGGCGCCGTTAAGGACAGGTAGTGCCGCGCCGGACTAGAGTCCTCAGTACGCCGGGACGCCATGCCCGCGGACCCGCAACGAAGAGGAACCCTTATGTCACTTTCCACCAGCCCAGCCGCGACGCCGACGCCGGAGCTTCCGGACAGCATGCGCGTCTCGGTCCTGCGCGTCCCGGCCGCGGGGGGTGAAGGTGCCGACGGCCACGCCTCCAACCAGCTCTCCGTCGATGACCGCCCGCTTCCGCAGTTGGCGCCGAACGAGGTGCTGGTCCGGGTGGCCGCCGTCGGTGTCTGCGGCAGCGACGTGCACTACTTCCGGCACGGGCGGATCGGGCAGTTTGTCGTGGAGGAGCCGCTGGTGCTCGGGCACGAAGCGTCCGGGACCATTGCCGCCGTCGGCACCGCCGTGGATCCGGTCCGGATCGGCCAGCGCGTGTCCATCGAGCCGCAGAAACCCTGCCGCCGCTGCGGGCAGTGCAAGCAGGGCCGCTACAACCTGTGCCCGGACATGGCCTTCTATGCCACCCCGCCGGTCGACGGTGCCTTTGCCGAATACGTGGCGATCGAGTCCGATTTCGCCCACGCCGTTCCGGACACCGTCTCGGACGAAGCCGCGGCCCTGATGGAGCCGCTGTCGGTGGGGATCTGGGCCTGCCAAAAGGCCGGCGTCGGGCCCGGACAGCGGGTCCTGATAGCCGGGGCCGGGCCGATCGGCGTGATCATTGCCCAGGTGGCGCGCGCTTTCGGTGCCAGCGCCGTGTACATCAGCGACATCGCGCAGGAACGGCTGGACTTCGCCGCCCGGCACGGAGCCACGCACACCGTGCATGCCTCCCAGCAGGTGGACGGGCTGGGCGTGGATGCGTTCATTGACGCGTCCGGAGCTCCCAGCGCGGTCCGCGCAGGCATCCGGGCGGTGGCTCCGGGCGGCCGGGCCGTGTTGGTAGGCATGGGCGCCGAGGACGTCGAACTGCCGGTCGGCGTCATCCAGAACCGCGAAATCTGGCTCACCGGCGTCTTCCGCTACGCCAACACCTGGCCGACGGCGATCTCGCTGGTGGCAGAGGGCAAGGTGGACCTGGACGTGCTGGTCACCCATGAGTTCGGGCTCGACCAGGTGCGGGAGGCGCTCGACGCCGGGCAGGAATCGGGCGCACTCAAGGCCATGGTCCAGCCCTGGCGCTGACGGACGGTGCCGCGGAGTCCGGCACCGGTCCGCGCGGCGCGGACCGGGAAAAGAAAACTCCGCGGCGCACCTCGACACTAAGTTACTGAGCGGTAATATAGCGGGCATGCACCTCATTCTGCGCACCATCCTGACCCTGTTCCGCGCCCGACGCCGGCCCAAGCTGGGCTTCTTCGAGACCTCCTCAGTGCCCGCGAAGGTCCTGGTCACCGACATCGACTTTGCGATGCACCTGAACAACGGCATGTACTTCTCGATGATGGACCTGGGCCGCTTCGACCTGCTGGTCCGCAGCGGCGTCTGGGACATCATGAAAAAGCGCGGCTGGAACCCGGTGGCGAACAACGAAACCATCAGCTTCCGAAAATCCCTGCAGCTGCACCAGCAGTACAGCATTGAAACCCGGGTCATCGGGTTTGATGAACGGGCCATCTACATTGAGCAGCGCATGGTCGCGGACGGCGAGATCTATGCCAGCGCGGTCATCTGCACCCGTCTGGTATCCAAGAGCGGCCCGGTGAGCAACGAGGAGATCTTCGAGGCCGTGGGTGCCGTCCCGCCGTCGGACCTGGAACTGCCGGAGTGGATCAACGACTGGCGTGCCGCCGTCGCGCTGCCGAGCACCCGCCGCCCCGCTCCGCACACCTGGGCCTAAGCGGTGCTCCGGTCCCGGGCGTTGCCCGGGACCGTTGACACCCCCGGATGCCGGGCCGAACCTAGAAGCAGGGGGGACCTAGGAACGGGGTGCTCGGTGAAGCTGACGGTCAACACTTTTCTGACGTTGAACGGCGTGATGCAGGCTCCGGGCAGCGTGGAGGAAGACCCGTCCGGCGGTTTCACCGGCGGCGGGTGGCTGACTCCGCTTGCTGATCCCGACCTGGAGCAGATTGTCTCCGAGTGGTACGCCATGGCCGATGCACTGCTGCTCGGGCGCAACACGTACGACATGATGCAGCCCTACTGGGAGGCCGCGAACCAACCCGGGGACTTCATTGCCACAGCACTGAACCGACTGCCGAAGTATCTGGTCTCCACCGCAATGCCGTCGGCGCCCTGGCACAACACCCATCTGCTCGAAGGGGAGCTGGTCTCGAGCGTGGAACGGCTGAAGTCCCGGCGCAGCGGCGAACTCCAGGTCCATGGCAGCTATCAGCTGGTGCAGGCGCTGGCGGCGGCCGGGCTGGTGGACGCGTACCGGCTGCTGATTTTCCCGGTGGTGGTGGGCCAGGGCAAGCGGCTCTTCGAAGACATCCGCGAGGCCGCCTCCTACAGCGTCTCCCGGCCGCAGACCACCCGCTCCGGAGCCATCTGCGTCACGCTGCACCCCGCCGCGCTGCCGGCTGAAACGGGGTCCGACGCCGGATCCGGAATGTCCGCCTGACGCCGTTCAGTCAGGCCCAAATAAGGAAGAAGTTTTCCGCTCTGCGATAAAGTGGGGGCAATTCGTGGGGAGGGGCAATCATGGCTGAACGGGCCGCCGGATCCGGCGTGCAGTCAGTGGAACGGGTCTTTGAACTGCTGGAGCTGATTGCCGACGCCGGCGGGGCAGTGACGCTGAGCGAACTTGCCGCCTCCACCTCCCTGCCCCTGCCCACCATCCACCGGCTGCTGCGCACCCTTGTGGGCCGGGGGTATGCCCGGCAGCTGCCCAACCGGCGTTACGCCCTCGGGCCGAAGCTGATCCGGCTCGGGGAAGGCGCCAACCTGCAGCTCGGTGCGCTGGCGATGCCGCAGCTCAAGGGCCTCGCGGACGATCTGGGCGAGACCTCAAACATGGCAGTGCTCGACGCCGACATGGTGGTTTATGTGGCCCAGGTTCCCTCGCGGCATTCCATGCGGATGTTCACGGAAGTCGGCCGCCGGGTGCATACCCATGACACCGGCGTCGGCAAGGCGATCCTGGCGCAGCTGCCGGATGAACAGGTCCGCAGCATCGTGGGCAGGGCGGGCATGCCCACCCCCACCGGTCACAGCCTGGGCAGCGTCGATGCGCTGCTGGCAGATCTGGCAGGCATCCGGGAGCGCGGGTACTCCGTGGACGAGCAGGAACAGGAACTCGGGGTGCGCTGCTTCGCCATGGCTGTCCCCAACGCGCCCACGCCGTCGGCGGTTTCCGTCTCGGGGCCGGTCTCGCGGGTGGATGAAGCCTTCGCGGACCGTGCGGTGCCGCTGCTGCGCGCAGCCGTGGAGCGGATCTCCGCCGAGCTGAACCGCTAGGACATTTCCCGGGAGCCTTTTCGGGCAGCCTTCCCGGGCATGGAAAAGGGCAGGTGCCGCGGCTGCGGTACCTGCCCTTTTCTCAGTGATGCGAGGTGATGCGGTGCTGCCTAACTGTGTGCTGCCCGGACCTTAGTGCTGGTTGCCGCGGCGGGTGCCGGCGATCAGCATGCCGATCGGAACCAGCAGCAGGAGCAGCGGGATGAGTACGGCCAGGATCTTCGGGGAGGTGAAGATTTCGCCCGGGGTCAGCGCCGTGGTGCTGGCCCGCATGGTGTCTGCACCTTCGGAGATCTTGCCGTTGCCGTCTGCCAGGGTCTTGCTGCCTTCGGCCAGTTCGGTGTTGCCGTCGGCCAGCTTCTTCGCGCCATCCTTCAGGTCGCTCGTGCCAGCGGTCAGCGTCTTGCCGCCGTCGTCGAGCTTCACAACACCCTCGTCCAGGGACTCGGTGCCGGTGACCAGGCGGCTGGTGCCGTCGGAGAGGCTGATGGTGCCGTCGTAGATCTTGTAGTTGCCGTCGGCCAGCGTGTAAGCGCCGGTTTCCAGGGTGTCCAGGCCGGTGGCGAGGGTTCCTGCGCCGGTGGCGAGCTTGCCGTTGCCTTCGGCCAGCGTGTACGCGCCGGTCTCGAGGGTCTTCAGGCCGGTGTTCAGCTCGGCGGCACCTCCGGAAAGCGTTCCGGCACCGTCATAGGCCGTCTTGACCCCATTAGCTGCGGTCTGAGCGCCTTCAGAGAGTGCGGGAGCCTTGGTGTTGAGTTCCGTCAGCCCGGCGGAGACGGCTCCGGTGCCGTACAACAGGCCTTGCGCATCGACCTGGGGGGTTCCGTTAGCGGTCAGGTGGTACGGTGTAGGGCCGTCGACGGCGGGGTCATAGCCCGTGATTCCGTTATCGAGACCCGCTACCAGCCATTCGAGTCCTTCGAGTTTGTCAGCTGCCTGAGTAAAGGCTCCGCTTGCAATTGGGTCAAGAGCGTACAGCTTGGCGAGCCCGCGGAGCTGTTCGACACCCTTGGACGTTGCACCGGGCTGGTAGGAAACCAGGTCATTACGAATGTTCGTGTACGCGGTATTCCCGTCCTTGCCCGGAGTCGCGTGGATAGCGTTCCACATCTTGAGAGCTCCGCCGTTGACACTCTCCGCACCGGGAGCGAGCTGTCCGATGCCGGCTACGGCCTCTTTGGACTTGTCAGCGAGGAGCTGAGACCCGCTCACCAGCGGCTCCATCCCCGTGTGCAGATCGTTCGCACCGGTGGCCAGCCTGTCGGAGCCCTCACGCGCCGTCGTCGCACCGGCAGCCAGCGTGTTGGCGCCGTCGGCAGCGCTGTAGGCGCCGGCGGTCAGCGTGCCCGCACCCGTACGGGCGTTGGTGGCACCGGCAGCAAGCTTGTTGGCACCTTCGTTGGCGGCCTCGGCGCCGGTGAGGAGCTTGACGGCTCCTTCATCCAGCGTGGTGGCGCCTTCCTTGAGGGTGGTCACGCCGGCCTTGGCGGAGCCGATGCCCTTGGCCAGGGTGTTGGCGCCCGCGTCAACCTTTTCGGTACCTTCCGAGAGGTCCTTGGCGCCGGTCTGCGCCTTCTCGGCGCCGGCCTTCAGGTCTCCTGCGCCGGTGGAGGCGCGCTCGGCGCCGTCGCTCAGCTCCGTTGCGCCGCTGGCAACCTTGCCCGTAAAGAGCACGAAGAAGGCGAGGAGGAGGACCAGGAACAACGCCAAAAGTACGGTTAAAAGTGTGTGTGGGCGGCTGGAGGCGCGCCCGGACGTGGAACTCGTCATTGAATATCCTTCTTCTGCTTCTTACGATTCGAGACTGACTAAGCGGCGAGCGGCAAGGACGCAGCCTCCGCGGATGCAAGGTGACCGGGCCCGTCGCTACGTTGAGACGTAATCAGCCAAGACCAGTGTGATGTCTGTTACATCTAAGCTACCCGCGGGTAACAAAGCAAGGCTTTTTCGAAATTAGTTACCGATGAGTAGGTTGCGCGGTATGTTTTGCTGCGCTAGTGGTACTCAGCGTGTCGAATCCATGTAACCCAGCTCACACCGGGCATCGTTGAGTGCAGACAGGATCGGCGCGAGATAAGGGAGTCTGTATGAGCTGGCTGGACCGCGACCGCACAATCGCCCCGCCCGGGTTCAATCGATGGCTGATTCCGCCGGCTGCGCTGGCCGTACACCTGTGCATCGGACAGGTCTACGCCACCAGCGTCTACAAGACGGCGCTCGTGGAATACTTCGGCGCCAGCCTCACCCAGATCGGCATCATCTTCTCCATCGCCATCGTGATGCTCGGGCTCTCCGCCGCCGTGATGGGCACTTGGGTGGATGCCAACGGACCCCGCAAGGCCATGTTCGTTTCGGCCATGTTCTGGGTAAGCGGCTTCCTCATTGGTGCCTTGGGCATCTTCACCGGGCAGCTCTGGCTGCTGTACCTCGGCTACGGCTTCATCGGCGGCATCGGCCTGGGCATTGGCTACATTTCCCCGGTCTCCACCCTGATCAAATGGTTCCCCGACCGGCCCGGCCTCGCCACGGGCATGGCCATCATGGGCTTCGGCGGCGGTGCGCTGATCGCCAGCCCGCTCTCCTCGGCACTGCTCACCTTCTTTGACCCTGAATCCGGCACCCCCGGATGGGTGGCCAGCGGCGACGCCGTGGGCAAGCTGTTCCTCACCCTGGGCGCCCTCTACCTGGTGTACATGCTCTACGGCGCCTGGAGCATCCGGGTGCCGGCAGCGGACTGGAAGCCCGAGGGCTTTGACCCCTCCACCGTCGCCTCCAAGTCCCTGGTCACCACCAACCACGTCTCGGCCGCCAACGCCATCAAGACCCGACAGTTCTGGCTGGTCTGGATTGTGCTCTTCTGCAACGTCACCGCAGGCATCGGCATCCTGGAACAGGCAGCGCCCATGATCCAGGACTTCTTCCGCCAGCCCGACGGCGCCTCGCTGGTGACGGCCGCCGTCGCCGGCGGTTTTGTCGGCCTGCTCTCGATCGGCAACATGGGCGGGCGCTTTGTCTGGTCCGCCACCTCCGACCTGATCGGCCGCAAGCGCATCTACATGATCTACCTCGGTGCCGGAGCTGTCCTGTACGCCCTGCTGTCCTTCTTCGGAGACACGTCCACCATCCTCTACGTGGCCCTGGCGTTCGTGATCCTGTCCTTCTACGGCGGCGGGTTTGCCACGGTTCCCGCCTACCTGCGGGACCTCTTCGGCACGTTCCAGGTCGGTGCCATCCATGGCCGGCTCCTCACGGCCTGGTCCGCTGCCGGCATTGCCGGTCCGCTGATCGTCAACTCCTTCCTGGATGCCCAGGGCACCCCGGGGGAGCTGACCGCGGCGGCGTACTATCCGGCGCTGCTGACCATGGTGGGACTGCTGGTGGTTGGCTTCATCGCCAACCTGCTGGTGACGCCGGTTGCGTCCCGCTACCATGAACCCGCGAAATCCGAGCCGGCGGCCCCGGCCCAGACCGCCACCCAGGACGGAGAACGCTGATGACCAAGGCAAAGTTGACGGTGAGCTGGCTGCTGGTGGGGGTCCCCCTGGCCTACGGGGTGTTCCAGACCCTGACCCGGGCCGCGGCGCTCTTCGGCTGACCGAGGTACCGCGGATCACGGGTATGGGGCAGGACATGGCCGGCAGTTGGAATGAGGTTCGGATCCTGCCGCCGGAAGCGCGGCCGGACGCCCATACCCAGCTGCCGTTCACGGGCTGGTTCCTCATGATGGGATGGGCGGCGAGGGCGCAGCACACCTACCGCCATCCCGGCACACTCTATGAAACCCTGCCCACCCAGGAGCTGTTTGCCCCCGAGGACGAGGAATGGGTCTACCAAATGACCAATGACTATCTGGCGCTGGTCGGCGTTCCGCCTGTCCCGCGCGGATACGTCTGGTTCCTGGCCCGGCCTGCAGGGATCACCTCGGATGAAGCCCTGTGGCGGCGGCTGAACGAAAAGATCGATGAGGTGGGAGGTATACCCCACTTCGACGGCCCCGCCTACGTCACGGGGGCCTATCCGGTCATCGCGGAGGCGGTGCGGCGGCTCTACTGACGGGGCTTCGAAACCTTGGCGTCCTTCGAGTCCATCACCTGGTCCATGACCAGGGAATAGAGCACCGCTGCCATTGCCATGACGGGACGGGGCCGGGCCACTCGGCGTCGGACCAGCCACGCTTCGACAGCCTCATCCAGTACGAGGCTCAGTGCCGTGATTCCGCTGACGGCTGCGCCCATCAGCACAGCCAGACCCGTCAGCGCAATTCCCGGCATCCGCGTCTGGGGCCCGGCTGCACGCACGTAGGAAGGGGTGGTTGCGGAATCACCCCCGGCCCCGACCGTGAACGGGGTGACGAGGTCAACCGTTCCGGCGGCGGCCAGCTCCGTCCCTTTTCGCATGCCCCTGCTGAGGGCCACGACGCCGATGGCGCCCACGGCTGCGCCCGGTACAAGAACATAGGCGCGGCGCAGTCCCGGGGACCAGTCGGCCGGCCGTGACAGGGTAAAACCGCCGACGGCAGCGGCAATCGTGAGTGACAGCGGAAGATTCTTCATGGCCCACACGGTACCTGCCGCCGGAGGGGCTGTGGAACCGGGAACGCGGTGCAACGATTGAAGTGCAAAATCCATCCATCGCGCCGCTGCCGGTGCGGAGAGCAGGAGTATGCCATGAAGGCCCTTCAATACCGCGCCATCGGCCAGCCGCCCGAAGTGGTGGAGATTGATACCCCCGAACCCGGCCCCGGGCAGGTCCGCCTGAAGGTCACCGCCGCCGGGGTCTGCCACTCGGACGAATTCATCATGAGCCTCCCGGAGGAGGAGTACATCTACGGTCTGCCCCTGACGCTGGGGCACGAGGGTGCCGGCGTGGTGGACCGGGTGGGCGACGGCGTGCAGTACATCGAGGAGGGCACGTCCATGGCCGTCTACGGGCCGTGGGGCTGCGGGATTTGCTACGAGTGCTCCAGCGGCCGGGAGAACTACTGCCGCAACGCCGCGAAGTTCGGCATTGTCCCGCCCGGGCTCGGCGCACCCGGGGCCATGGCCGAATACCTGATTGTGGACAGCCCACGCCATCTGCTTCCCCTCGGGGACCTGGATCCGGTGCAGAATGTGTCCCTGACCGACGCCGGGCTCACCCCGTACCACGCGATCAAAGGCTCCCTGGAGAAGCTGCCCTCCGGTGCCACCGCCGTCGTCATCGGAGTGGGCGGGCTGGGGCACGTGGCCGTACAGATCCTGCGCGCCATGACCGCAGCCACCGTGGTGGCGCTGGACATCGACGAGGCGAAACTGAACCTCGCCACCGACGTTGGCGCGCACTACACCTTCCCGTCCGAGCCGGGCGCAGCGGACCTGGTCCGGGACCTGACCGGCGGCAGGGGAGTGGACGCCGTCTTTGACTTCGTGACCAACCAGGCCACCCTGGACCTGGGCCAGGCGATGGTGGGATCGCAGGGCGACCAGGTGCTGGTGGGGGTCGGCTCGGGCACCGTGTCGGTGGGCCTGGCTGCCACAGCCGCCTGGGAAACCTCCATCCGTGCCCCGTACTGGGGTTCGCGGTCGGAGCTGTTCGAGGTGCTGGACCTGGCCCGGGGCGAAGGCATCAACGTGCATACCGAGGTCTTCAGCCTGGACGAGGCCCCGGCGGCCTACGAGAAGCTGAAGAACAACCAGCTGATCGGCCGCGCCGTCGTCGTGCCGTAACTCCGGCGCGGAAGCTACAGCGGCGCGGAAGCTACAGCGCCGCCGGGAGTTACAGCGGCGCCGGTGCCAGCCCGGCGAACCCGGCGGCGGACCGCAGCAGCTGCGGCACGCCGGCCTCCAGTGACGGGGCGAATATCCGGTCATTGGGGCGCTCGCCCTTGAGCCAGCGGGTATAAATGGCCTCGCAGAAGATCGATGCCTTCCACAGGGCCAGGGCCTGGTACCAGGGCAGCGCGGCCAGATCCAGGTCCATCCGCTGCCGGTACGCCTCAATGACGTCCTCCCGGGTGTAATAGCCCGGGTTGCGGGTCACTCCGGTGAGCTCCAGCGGCGTAGCGACGCTGCCCGGCTCGGAGTAGGTGGCGGTGAGGTAGCCCAGATCGGCCAGCGGATCGCCGATGGCGGACATTTCCCAGTCCAGGACGGCAATCACCCGGGCGGGGGACTGCGGGGCGAACATCAGGTTCCCGGGCCGGTAATCTCCGTGCAGCACCGAGGCGGCCTGGCTGTCCGGCACGTTGTCCGCCAGCCAGCTGCCGATCCGGGCCACCTCGGGAAGGTTGCGCATGGTGTTGACCTCCCACAGCCCGGAGAACCGCGCCACCTGCCGCTGCAGGTACCCCTCCGGCTTGCCGAAGGAGGCCAGGTCCCCGCTGCTGACATCCACGGAATGGATGCGGACCAGGGCGTCGACGACGGCGGCGCTGGTGGCCCGGCGGTCCTCCATGGCGGACAGCGCGGTCGGGATGGTGTTGGTGATGACCAGTCCGTCGAGGAAGCCCATCACGTAGAACGGCACCCCGAGCACCGACTCGTCTTCGCAGAGGGCCAGGATTTCCGGCACCGGCACACCCTGCACGCGCAGCAGCTGCTGGATCCGGGCTTCGCGGACCATGTCATGCGTGGAGCGGGGCAGCGGCGGGCGGGGGCCGCGCCGCAGCACAAAGTCATCATTCCCGCGCCGGATCCGGTAGGTGATGTTGGACTGCCCGTCCCCGATCTGCGCCCAGGACAGCGGCCCCGAACCCAGTCCGTGTGCGTCGAAGAACGCCGTCACTTCATCCAGGATCAGCAGCGGAGGGGAGGCCAAGGCCTCGGCCTGGGAACGGGTGGCTACAACTTCGGTGCCGTCGGCAATGGTGTGCATGGGGTTCAGGCTTTCGCTTCGGCGGGGAATCCGGCGTCGTCCGCGGACGCCGGGCGGGACACATCGGCAAGATCCTGAGCGCCGCGCTCCGTTTCCCGGCGGCGGCCGGCGGAAGCGCGGCGGGCAATGGCCCACTTGTGCGTCTCGTTGGAGCCGTCATAGATGCGGAAGGCGCGGACCTCGTTGAGGTAGGAGGCCAGCGGCAGCCGGTCGGTGACGCCGTCGCCCCCGCACAGCTGCAGGCTCCGGTCGATCACCCGGTACACCGCCTCCGAGGTATGGGCCTTGGCCACCGAGGACAGCGCCGAACCCGCCTTGGCATCGGTTTCCAGCAGGGCGGCGGTCTTGGTGATGATGGCGTCGGAAGTCTCAATATCGATGACGGACTGCGCGATCATTTCCTGGGCCAGGCCGAGTTCGTTCATCACCGAGCCGAAGATCTCCCGCCGGTTGGTGCGGTCCAACGCGATGTCCAGGGACCGCCGGGCCAGGCCGAGCCAGCGCATGCAGTGGGTCAGCCGGGCCGGACCGAGCCGGACCTGGGCGTACCGGAAGCCTTCCCCGGGTGCGCCAAGCACGGCGGCGTCCGGAACAAACACGTCCTCGAAGTGCACGTGCGGATGCCCGCCGCCGATCGCCCGGTCCATGGTGTGCAGCTGCTCGCCGATCCGCACTCCGGGGGCGTCCATGTCCACCAGGAGCATGGTGGCACCGGCGGGCGCACCGTCCACCGCGTCGGTGCGCACCATGGCAATGCAGAACGTGGCGTTGTTGGCGCCGCTGGTGAAGCGCTTGTGCCCGTTGATCAGCCAACCGCCGTCCACCTTCGCGGCGCTGCTGCGCAGGGCGGCGGGGTCCGATCCGGCGCCCGGGTGCGGCTCGGTCATGCCGAAGCAGGAGCGGGCCTCGCCGGAGACCAGCGGGGCGAGGTAGCGGCGCTTCTGCTCCTCGCTGCCGATCAGGTGCAGCATGTGCATATTCCCCTCATCCGGGGCCATGCAGTTCAGTACCGAGGGGCCGATCAGCGAATAGCCGGCCTCCTGGAAGACGGGGGACCAGTACGCCAGCGGCACCCCCTGCCCGCCGTACTCGCGCGGTGCGTGCGGGGCGAAGACCCCGGCGGCCTTCGCGGCGGCACGCAGTTCCTCCAGCAGCGCCTCCGGAACGACGGCGCCCGGCCGCGGTTCTGCGGGCATTACCGTGCCGCGGATGAACTCGCGGGTGCGCAGGCGGAGGTCTTCGATTTCCGGAGGCAGGGAAACAGTGCTCATGAGTGGTCCTTAGGGGATGCGGTGGGAGCGGTCAGGCCGAGCCGCCGGCCACGAGCAGGCCGCCGTCGAGGTTGATGATCTGCCCGGTGATCCAGGCGGCGTCGTCGGAAGCCAGGAAGGCGGCCGCGCCGGCGACGTCCTCCGGGGTGCCGAGCCGCTTCAGCGGGTAGGTGGAGCTGACTTTCTCTTCGCGGCCCTCATACAGGGCGCGCGCAAACTGGGTCTTGACGACGGCGGGCGCCAGCGCGTTCACGCGCACCGTGGGGGCCAGCTCGACGGCGAGGGTGCGGGTGAGCTGTTCCACGGCGGCCTTGCTGATGCCGTAGAAGCCGATGCCGGCGGCCGGGGTCTGCGCCGAGACCGAGGAAAGGTTCAGCACCGATCCGCCGCGGCCGAGGAAATCCAGTGCCTCGTGCGCGCAGACGGCGGAAACCCAGGCGAGGGTGCCCAGCACGTTGACGTCCAGGATCCGGCGGGCGGCCTCCGGGTCCAGCTTGCTCAGGGGGCCGTACACGGGGTTCACGCCGGCGTTGTTGACGAGAATGTCCAGCCGGCCCCAGGTCTCGGCCACGGTGTCCAGCACCTCGGCGCGGTGGTCCGGATCATCGGACTTGCCGGCTATCGCCAGGACGCTGCCTTCGGGGAACTCTGCGGCGGCTTCCTTCAGCGGTCCGATGTTGCGGGCAGTGATGCAGACCTTCGCCCCTTCGGCCGCCAGGCGGTGTGCGATCGCCAGCCCGATACCGCGGCTGGCCCCGGTGACAACGGCTGTTTTGCCCTCGAGGCGCCGCCCGCCTGCAGACTGCTCCGGTTCGGTCATGTGCTCCGCCAACTTCCGTCTCCAACCACTACCGAGCGACCGCTCGGTACGGTTAGTCTGGTGCAGGCCCCGTAAAGTGTCAAGGATCACACCGGGTATTCGACCATCGAGGGGACGCCATGACCGCAGTCCGTACGCAGCCCGACTGGCGCGACTTTTCCGTGCCCGCCCTGCCGCCGCTGCTGCGCAACGCGCTGGACTGCTTTGTGGAGCACGGCTACCACGGGACCAGCATCCGCACCGTGGCCACCCGGGCCGGCTTGTCGGTGCCCGGGCTCTACCACCACTATCCGTCCAAGCAGGCGCTGCTGGTGGGGATAGCCGAATCCGCGATGGCGGATCTCTACGCCCGGAGCACCGCCGCCCTCGCCGAGGCGGGCGAGGACGTTGAGGACCGCTTTGCCCTGCTGATCGAATGCCTTGTCCTGGTCCATGCCTACCGCTGGGAACACGCGTTCATCGCGGCCAGCGAGATCCGCAGCCTGGAGGGCACGGCCCGGGCCGCGCACATCGCGGCCCGGGACCGGCAGCAGAAACTCCTCGACGACGTGGTGACAGCAGGCGTCCGCAGCGGCCGCTTCGCCACCGGACATCCCAAGGACGCCAGCCGGGCGGTCACCACCATGTGCACCGGAGTGTCCCAGTGGTACCGCGCCGGAGGTCCGCTCAGCCCGGAGGAACTGGCGGTGCGCTATGTGCAGATCTGCCGCGGTGCGGTGGGAGCAACGTAAGGCTCACCGGTACCGGCGGTGCAGGTTCTCCTTCGGTTCGTCGCCGAGGGCCGTCTCCGAAATCCACGGACCCGTCCCCTCGGAGGCATCCAGCACACCGTTTTCCTGCCAGGTGAAGCGACCGTCCAGGACTCCCTTGGACAGCCGCCGGTCGGACTCGTCGGAGTTGTGCCACAGCCCGTCGAACAGGGACTCGATCCGCACCCGGGACTGCCGGCTGAAGGCGTCCGCAAGCTCGAACGCGCTTTCACCCTCCGCCGGATCCTCGCGCCGGATGTTCAGCGCGCGGACGCACGAGGCCGAGATCGCAAAGATTTCCGCGCCGATGTCCACAATCCGGCCCAGGAAGACCTGGTGGTGTTCCAGTCCCGCCTGCCAGCGGGCCATGCCGAGGAACGTGGAACGGGCCAGCCGGCGGGAGGCCCGCTCGGCGTAGCGCAGGTGCCGGGCCAACAGGCCGAACTCGGCGTAGGACGTGGGGACGTTGCCCTTGCCCGCGGCGAGCGTCGGCAGCCACTTGCCGTAAAAGCCGCTGGCCTTCAATGCAGCCCGCGCCTTGGCTCCCACCGGGGCGTCCGCCACCGCCAGGTCCCCTGCCGCGGACAGATGCGCGTCCACGGCTTCCCGCGCAATGAACAGGTGCATGATCTCGGTGGAGCCCTCGAATACCCGGTTGATGCGGAGGTCCCGCAGCTGCTGTTCGGCCGGGACCGCGCGCTCGCCGCGGGCGGCGAGGGAATCTGCGGTCTCGAAACCGCGTCCGCCGCGCACCTGCACCAGCTCGTCGGCAACGTTGTAGGCCATTTCACTGGCCCAGAGCTTCGCCAGTGCCGCCTCGATGCGGATGTCCTTGGTGCCGGCGTCGGCGAGCTGGGCGGAGAGTTCGAAGACCGCCTCCAGCGCGAAGCTGGTAGCCGCAATGTAGGCGAGTTTCTTGGCCACAGCCTCGTGCCGGCCGATGGGCCGGCCCCACTGTTCCCTGGCACCGGACCAGCCGCGGGCAATCTTCAGCGACCACTTCCCGGAGGCCGCGCACATGGCCGGGATGGAGAGGCGGCCGGTGTTCAGCGTGGTCAGGGCAATCTTCAGGCCCTGGCCTTCGCGGCCCAGCCGGTTGGCCGCCGGAACGCGGACATTGGTGAAGCGGGTGACCCCGTTCTCGATGCCGCGCAGGCCCATGAAGTTGTTGCGGTTCTCCACCGTGATGCCGGGGGAGGACATTTCCACCACGAACGCGCTGATGCCGCCCTTGGAACCGCCGTGCGGCGGAACGGCGGCCATCACCACCACCAGTTCGGCAATCACGCCGTTGGTGGTCCACAGCTTGACGCCGTCAATCACGTATTCGCTGCCGTCTTCGGAGGGGATGGCCGTGGTGCGCAGCCGCGCCGGGTCCGATCCGACGTCGGGCTCGGTGAGCAGGAACGCGGTCACCGCCCCGGCGGCGCAGCGCGGCAGGTACTCTTCCTTCTGCTCCTCGGTGCCGAAGACCTTCACCGGCTCCGGCACGCCGATGGACTGGTGGGCCGAGACCAGTGCCCCCAGGCTGGGGTGCACGCTGCCCAGGAGCATCAGGGCGCGTCCGTAGTTCAGCAGGGACAGTCCGAGCCCGCCGTAGTGCTGGGGGATCTTGATGCCGAACACCCCCAGATCCGCGAGTCCGCGCAGGTTCTCGTCCGGAATCACCCCGGTGCGTTCAATGGCCAGTCCGTCCATGGTCCGGCAGTACTCGGTCAAGGCTTCCAGGAACAGCTGGGCGCGGGCCTCCTCGTCGAGGTCCGCCGGCGGCAGGGAGCCGACCAGGTCCAGGTTGTAATTGCCGAGGTAGATCCCCTTGGCGAAACTCGGGCGGGATTCCCCGGTATCGCGTGCTGCTTCAGTTGCGTTGCGGGCGTCCTGTTCGGTGACCACGCGCTCTTTGATTCTGCTGGCACTTCGGTTGCGGCCAGCGTCTTGGGAAAGATCAGTGGTGCTCATGGGATTTCTCCTCCGTCATGGCTGCACCGTGGATCCGGCACCGTGTCCGGCCTCGCAGCCCACTGTGGGGACCATGCTACGCGTCAGTAGGTAGGGGTAAAGGGGGTGCGGTGGCTAATGTTGGCCGCAGGCCGTAAAGCCGGAGGGAAGCTCCCGGAAAAGGGAGAAAACCGGCAGGGGTTCAACGTGAAGGAGATCGACATGGCATGGGTGGAGACGGAACGCGCGGAATTGGTCCGGACGCTGCGGGAGGCGGATCCGCTGGCGCCGACGCTGTGTGAGGGATGGGATGTGCGCCGGCTGCTGGCCCATCTGGTGCTTCGTGAGCACGCGCCCTGGAAGATTGCCGCCGATGCGGTGCAACGGTCCAAGCCGGGGCAGGAAAAGCAGCTGGGGATCGAGGCCGCCGCCGCAGGCACCCCCGAAGGCTATGCCGCATTGGTGGACCGGTTCGCCGCCGGTCCGGCCCGTTTTTCACCCTTCCGGCTGGATGCGGCGAACCTGGTGGAATACGTCATCCACCACGAGGACATCCGCCGCGGGGGAGCAGCGGCAGCGCCGCGGGAACTTCCCGCAGGGGAGCAGCAGGCCCTGTGGAAGCAGCTGGGCCTCATGGCCCGGATGGGCTATCGCGGCAGCCCGGTGGGCGTGGAGCTGGCAGCGCCCGGTTCCGGCCGGCGCCGGGTCAAGGGCGGCACCCCGTCGGTGCTTATTTCCGGAGACGTGGTGGATCTCGCCCTGCATGCCATGGGAAGGCGCGCGGCGGCCAATGTGAGCATCGAAGGCGGGGGTGACACGGTCCGGGCGTTCCGCCAGTGGGCCGCCCGCTAACTTCGCCCGGCTTGACAAGCACCCCCTCTTTGCCGTTGAAATAGTAAGCACACTGATTGTTTCAGCGGAGCAGGACCGCCTACCAATGACGTATCAGGGAAGCAGGAAGATGCAGAACGAGGGGGACTGGGAACCCGTGCGGCTGCTCTCAACGGCTGCAAGACTGGTAAGACGAGAAGTAGATAACAAGCTCCGCGCCGTGGGGCTGACCCAGGAGCGCGTGACGGTGCTGCGCGTGCTCCTGGCAGAGGGGCCCATGCGGCGCGCGGAGCTGGCCAGACGCCTGCGCGTCACCGCGCAGACCCTGGGCACGGCGCTGGTGAGCATGGCCGCGCAAGGTCTCGTGGAAGAGGTGTCGGCGGAGACCGTCGGCCGCTCCGGACGATGGATGGCCATCTCCGAGCGCGGACAGAAACTGCTGGCCGACGCCGAAAACCTGGAGCAGGACGATTCCACGGCCGGAATCGGTCCGGAGCTGCGATCGGAGCTGATTGCGCTCATCCGCGGCCTGGAGCATGGCAAGCAGCAGCGGCCTTCCGGCACGCCGCCCCTGGCCGGGGTGCAGCAGAACGGCTCCCCACTGGCGGCGGCCTCCGAGCCTCCGCTGCCGGGGTAACGTGTTGACCTAAGAGCAGCACGTTATTGGCCTGGTGCCGGGGAAGGAAGGGCATGAGCGAGGGTATCCGCGTTGCCGATGTTGACGAGATAGACGAGGGCGAAGCCCTGACCGTGGACGCCGAAACGGCGGGCACCTCGGACGATATCGCCGTGTTCCACAGCGACAACGGACGCTTTTATGCGCTCAACGACACCTGCACGCATGAGGATGCCTCCCTTGCCGACGGATGGATCGAAGGGGACGAGGTGGAATGCCCCGTCCACTCCGCGCGGTTCTGCCTCCGCACCGGTGAAGCCCTGTGCCTGCCGGCCCTCATCAACACCAAGGCGCACCGCGTTGACGTGCGCGACGGAGCCGTGTGGCTCTACCCGAACGAGAGCCCCCTCAACGTTTGACGGCCCCTGCAGCCCCCGCGTCCATTGCCGTAGTGGGCGGCGGAATCGCCGGCTTCAGCGCCGTCCGTGAACTCCGGCGGCGCGGCTACGCCGGCGCCCTCTTCCTGGTGGACCCCGCCGGGCTGCCCTATGACCGGCCGCCGCTGAGCAAGGCCTTCCTCGCCGGAACCCTGGACCGGCTCCGCCTGCAGCTTGCCCCGGAACAGTGGTACGAAGACAACGGCATTACGGTGCTCGCCGACACCGTGGACAAGCTCGACGCCGGGAACGGCACCGAGGCGCCCGTCCTCGCGCTGGCCTCGGGCAGGGACCTCGCCGCCGACGTCGTCCTGCTCGCCACCGGCGCCCGGGCCCGCCGGCTGCCGCTGCCCGGCATGGACCTGCCCGGCGTCTTCACCCTGCGCAGTGCCGACGATGCCCGGGCCCTGCAGGGGCACCTGGCGGCCGGCGCCCACCTGGTGATCCTCGGCGCGGGACTGGTCGGCGCCGAGGTGGCGGGAACGGCCCGCGCGCTGGGAGCCGGCGTCACGTTGGTGGATCCCGCCGAACTCCCGTTCGCACAGGCCGTGGGCCCCGCCATGGCCGGTTACCTGCACCACCTCCACGCTGTGCACGGGACAGGGCATGTGCGGGGTGCGGCGGCAGCGATCTTCCCGGACGGAAACTCCCTGCGGGTGGAACTGGCGGACGGAGGCAGCCGGGCCGGCACCGCCGTCCTGGTCGCCGCGGGCAGCGAGCCCGAAACGGCGCTCGCCGAAGCCGCAGGACTCGCCGTGGACGGCGGCCTGCTGGTGGATGCATCCGGCCGCACCTCCCATCCGCGTATTTTCGCCGCCGGTGATTCCTCCCGCCGCCTCGGCCCCGACGGCGTGCCCGGCCGCCGCTATGAACACTGGGATGCCGCCCGCCGCACCGGCGAAGCGGCCGCTGCCGGAATGCTCGGCGCCGAACCTCCGGCCGGCGCCGCGGACTGGTTCTGGTCCGACCGCTACGGCGTGCACCTGGAAGTGGCCGGCAGCATGGCCGTCCCGGGGCGGACCGTGCTCCGCGGCGAGCCCGGCTCCGGATTTATGGTGTTCCGGCTGGGCCTGGACGGAGCGCTGGCGGGAGCGGCCGCCGTTGACGGTGGAACCGCTGTCCGGGCGGCCCGGAAGCTCATTGAATCCGGCCGGATCCTCGACCCGGCGCAGCTGCAGAACCCGGCCGTCGACCTGCGCCGGCTGGCCCGCGCGAAGCCCTGACACAGGCGGCGGACACCGGGCCCGGAGGCATTTCCAGACCCCCGGATGGATTACGAAAGGTTAGCGTTGCGTAATTAGGGAAAACCTAGGCTAACCTTACTTTTGGATCCGCGACCGCTGGGTCCGTTCCGTTCGTTTAGTGATCCAAGGAGCCCCACATGGCCCTGTCCCGGATGCGCCGCGTTGCCGCTGCGGCCGCCGTCGCCGTTCTGTCCCTTTCCGCCTGCTCCACCGGTGCCGCGGGGGAAAACGAATCCTCCGGCAGTGCTGCAGCTGCGGAAGACCAGTTTCCCGTGACCATCAAGCATGCCTTCGGCGAGACCACCATTGAAGGGGTTCCCGAGCGGGTAGCCGCCGTGGCCTGGGCCAACGCCGAAACCGCGCTGGCACTGGACGTGGTTCCCGTGGGGATGCCGCTGATCGAATTCGGCGGCAATGACCAGGGCACCACTCCTTGGATTGACGAGGCACTCGAAGACCTGGATGCATCCATCGGATCGGAAAACGCTCCGGTGCAGTACTCCGAGGCTGACGGCATTGCCTTCGACGACGTCGCCGCCACCGACCCCGACGTCATCCTCGCCGCGTACTCCGGCTTGTCCCAGGAGGACTACGACAAGCTGAGCAAGATCGCTCCCGTGGTGGCCTACCCCGAAACCGCCTGGGGCACCTCGTGGCAGGACACCGCCACCATGATCGGCGAAGCGCTCGGCAAGAGCGACGAAGCCGAGCAGCTGGTGGCAGACACCGAGCAGGCCATCACCGACAAGGCGGCCGAATACCCGCAGCTCGAGGGCAAGTCCTTCATCTACGGCAACCTCGCCCCGGGTGCGGAGAACTCCGTCTACACCGCGCTGGACAACCGCCCCAAGTTCATGGAATCCCTGGGCCTCACCATGGCACCGGTGGTAGCGGAGAACACCAAGGGCGACGAGTTCTACATCCCCTGGTCGGATGAAAACCTCAACCAGCTGGATTCCGACATCTTTGTCAGCTGGGTGGCCAGCGAAGAGGTAGCCGACAGCATTGCCTCCGACCCGCTGCTAGGGCAGATCCCCGCTGTGAAGAACGGCGGCCTCGTGGCCGACGCCGACCCGACGCGCGTCTTCTCCACCTCGGCCATCAACGTGCTCAGCATCCCCTACGCCCTGGACAACGTGGTGCCGATGATCGCCGACGCCGCAACGGCGGCCGACGAGGCAAAGTAGGACCCGTTACCTCCGCCTTCCCCGGAAGGCGCAGCGGACACCCCGGAATCCTCCGGGGTGTCCGCTGTTTAACCGCCCGGCGGGCAGGCTCCGCCCGATCCCGCCGCGGGGCCTGATTGGACAGCGACCCACGGCTGTTTGCAATGATCGAAGGTATGGAAGACCTGCTCTCGCTTGCTGTCAGCTTTAAACCGCTCTTTGCCGTGCTGGTGGCAGTGGGTGTGGCCCTGATCGTGGCCCGGATCCTGCGGGAAGTGGTCCACCGGGCCTTCCGCAAGACGCCGGGTATCCGGGAGATCTCCGTCAACGCCCGGAACCCGCTGCGGCTGGGGCTCTCGCTGATCGGCGCGCGGATTGCCCTCGGAGCGACCGCTGCCGGTGCCTCGTGGCTGCCGGCTGTGGATTACGTGCTGGTGCTGGGACTGATCGGCGCCGTGGCGTGGCTGGGTGTGGTCCTGCTGCTGGTGATCGAGGCCATGATCCTCACGAAGTACAGCACGGACACCCGGGACAACCGCCGGCTGCGGCGCTTGAAGACCCAGGTGATCCTGGGCCGGCGGGTGGGCATAGCCGTGCTGATCACCATTGGCGTTGCCTGTGTGCTGCTGACTATCCCCGAGGTCCGCGCACTCGGTGCCGGCATCCTCGCCTCCGCCGGCGTGCTGTCCATTGTGGCCGGCCTCGCCGTGCAGGGGACGTTGACCAATGTCTTTGCCGGCATGCAGCTGGCCTTCACCGACGCGATCCGGGTGGACGACGTCGTCGTGGTGGAAGGCGAGTGGGGCACCATCGAGGAAATCACCATGACGTACGTGGTGCTCCACATCTGGGACGACCGACGCCTGATCCTGCCCTCCACCTACTTCACCACCACGCCGTTCCAGAACTGGACCCGCCGCCAGTCGGACATCCTGGGCACGGTGGAACTGGACCTGGACTGGCGTGTGCCGGTGGGGGACCTGCGCACCCTGCTGAAGGAAATCCTCGCGGACACCGATCTGTGGGACCAGCGCACCAGCGTGCTGCAGGTGACGGACGCCGTGAAGGGCCTGGTGCGGATCCGCATCCTCGTCAGCGCCGTGGACAGCGGCACCCTGTTCGACCTGCGTTGCCTCATCCGCGAAAGCATGGTCGCCTATCTCCAGGAATGGCATCCGGATGCCCTGCCGCGCCAGCGCTGGGAAGAAGTCCGTCCCGCCGGCAGCGCGGTGCACAGCGGCCCGCGTGCCGCGTCGGTTCCCCGCAACGAGGACACCAGCGACTCGCAGTTCTTCACCGGAAGCATCGATGCCGTGGAGCGCCGGGTGAACTTCTCCGGCCCCGGTGAAGAGGTCTTCGCCGAACGGGAGGAAAACGCCGTCGACGGCGAGCCGCGCTGACTTCCCCGTTCCCCGCCGGACGGTCCGCCCGCAGGTGTTGACAGCAGGGCTTGCCCCGGGCGGCAATAAGAACCCCGGCAGTTCGGCCGGGCCGGCGAAGGGACGAGAAGATGGCGGATGCATTCACGCTCCACGAAATCCAGGGCTCCAGCGTTTGGGCGAAAGACGGCGAGCGGCTGGGGCTGGTGGGTGAAGTGCACCTGGACCGCGCCACCGCAGAGCCGGTCTGGATCTCGGTTGACCTGGGCCTGTTCGAACCCCAGGAACACTATGTTCCGCTGGCCGGTGCCCGCCGCGACGGCCAGGACATCTTCGTGAACTACTCCAGGGACCAGGTGGCGCACTCGCCCGGTGCCAATCCGGAGAACCCGCTCAGCCCCGGCGAAGAGGCCGTCCTGATGGACTATTACCGGATCCGCTGAGTTCCGCGGATCCGGGGGCGGAGCGGGATCCCTTTGTTGGTAAGAACGCTTACTAATACGATGGGGGCTGAACATCCATCCCAGCAGGAGGCCGCAGTGGCACAGGACACCAACAGCAAAGCCGAGACCGCACCCAGTCCGGACGATGCCAGTAAGCCCGATAAACCCACCGAGGTATCCAAGCCCAGTTGGAAATACATCCTCAAGAAGACGCTCCGTGAATTCTCCAAGGACCAGTGCACCGACCTTGCCGCGGCCCTGACCTATTACACCGTCCTGGCGATCTTCCCGGCGCTGCTGGCCATGGTCTCCATCCTGGGGATCGTGGGACAGGGCGAAAGCACCACCAATGCCCTGCTGGACTTCGTTAAGCAGTTTGCGCCCGAAGACGCCGCCAAGGTCATCGAAGGACCCATTGAGCAGCTGACCTCCTCCAGCGCTGCCGGCCTCACGCTGATTATCGGTATTTTGGGCGCCCTCTGGTCCGCCTCCGGCTTCGTGAAGGCGTTTGGCCGTTCCCTGAACCGGATTTACGAAGTCGAGGAAGGCCGGCCCGCCTGGAAGCTGCTTCCCACGCAGCTGCTCGTGACCCTGGTCCTGGTCCTGATGGCGGCCGCGCTGCTGCTGATGCTGGTGATTTCCGGCCCGATCGCCGAAGCCATCGGCAATGTCATCGGCCTGGGCAGTGAAGCGGTAACCATCTGGAACATCGCCAAGTGGCCGGTCATGGTGATCTTCGCCGTGCTGATCATCGCAGTCCTCTACTACGCCACCCCGAACGTCAAGCAGCCCAAGTTCCGCTGGATGAGCATGGGCTCGCTGATTGCCCTCGTGATCCTGGCGATCGTGACCCTTGGCTTCAGCTTCTACGTTGCAAACTTCGGCAACTACAACGCGACCTACGGTGCCATCGGCGGCGTGATCGTGCTGCTGCTGTGGATCTGGCTGGCCAACCTGTCCCTGCTCTTCGGTGCGGAGTTCGACGCCGAGGTGGAGCGCGGCCGTGAGCTGCAGGCCGGCATCCAGGCCGAGGAATCCGTGCAGCTTCCGCCGCGTGACACCCGCCAGACGGAGAAGCGCCAGGAGCAGGAAGAGAAGGACATTGCGGAGGGCCGGAAGCTGCGCCAGCAGCACGCCGGCAAGGACTACGACGACGACCTGCACGAGTAACCGTTAGCGCTCTGTAGAGCCACGCACACCGGAAGCGCCCCGGACCAATTGGTCCGGGGCGCTTCTGCGTGCCGGGGTGGTGCCGGTGGTTACCAAAACGTGAGTTGTCTCACAATGTATTAACTAGTAAGTTACAAACGATCGGCAGGGCTGCCGACGTTGTTGACGAAGGAGTCAAGTGCCGGACAAGCAGAAGCCACCACCCGGAGAACAGGGGCGGTGGGGAAGAATCGCGGCGGTCATCACCCGCATTGAAGTAGTTATCGGAGCAGTCTCGCTCATCACCATCCTGGCCATGGTGTTCCTGCAGGCGCTGCAGCGCTACCTGCCCGGAGGGGGTTTCGCCTGGACCGGCGAACTGGCCCGCTTTGCGCTCATCTGGCTGACCTTCGCGGCAGCGGGCGTTCTGGTCAGCACCAACGGGCATATCGCACTGGAAATCGTGGACGCCATCCCCAACCAGATGGTGGTGCGCTGGGCCCAGGTCGTTGCGCTGCTGGTAGTTGCAGCTACCGGAATCGGACTGACCATCGAGGCATTCGCACTCATTGACTCGCAGCAGATCATCAAATCTCCTGTGCTGGGTGTTCCCATGTCATGGGTCTACATCCCGGTGCTTATCGGAGTCATAAGCCTCGCGATCAGGGCATTGATTGCCGCCGTACTCGTCGCCAGGAACGGGCCGATGCTCACGGAATACGACACCGACGAGGGTACGGAGGCAGTCCTGTGATGCTCGCCTTCCTCGGTCTCGCCATTGCCGTACTCCTCATCATCCGTGTCCCCGTGGCAATCGCGTTCCTCGGCCCCTCACTGGTGTACATGATGATGAACGGCCGCTCTCCGGGGAGTGCGCTGCGCGAGGTAGCCAACGCTGCCGACAGCTTCCCGCTGCTGGCCGTGCCCCTCTTTATCCTGCTCGGAGCCCTTGCCAACCACGCCGGAATAGCCGACCGCCTGTTCCGCTTCGCGATGGCCGCTTTTGCCTCCGTGCGCGGCAACCTCGGCTACGTGAGTGTGGGCGTCAGCCTCGGCTTCTCCTGGATGAGCGGATCAGCCGTCGCAGACGCCGCAGCGCTGGGCAAGGTGGAAATCCCGGCCATGCTCCGCAACGGGTACAGCCGCCGCTTCGCTACCGGTGTCGTGGCGTCGTCGTCGCTCATCGCGCCGGTTATGCCGCCGAGCATTCCGGCGGTCATCTTCTCGGGGCTGGCTGCCGTTTCCACCGGTGCGCTGTTCGCAGCCTCCGTGCTGCCGGCATTGGCCATGACCCTCGGGCTCTGCGTCGTTGTCTTTGTCCTGGTGCGGCGGCAGCCCAACATCGTCCGGGGTACCTTCGACAAGGCCGAGTTCACCGCCTCGCTCAAAGGCGTGGCGCTGCCCCTGCTGGCGCCGATCATCATCCTCGGCGGCATCCTCGGCGGCGTCTTCACCCCCACCGAAGCCGCCGCCGTGGGCGTGATGTACATGCTCCTGCTGGGAATCGTTCAGCGCAGCCTTTCGCTGGCGGGACTGCTGGCCGCCATCCGGGAAACCGTCCTCACCACCTCGGGCATCATGCTGATTGTCGCCAGCGCGTCCCTCCTGGGCTACATCCTTGCGCGGGAGCGGCTGCCGCAGATGCTGACGGAGGCGATGTTCGGCTTCACCGACAACCCTACGGTCTTCCTGATCCTGGTGGTCCTGCTGGCACTGGTGCTCGGCACCGTCATTGACGCCACCGCAATCCTGGTACTCGTGGTCCCCATCCTGATGCCGATTGCGGTGCAGTACGGGGTGGACCCGATTTCCTTCGGTGTGCTGCTCATCATCGCCCTCATGATCGGCCTGCTGACACCGCCGGTGGGAACGGTACTTTTCGTGGTCTCGGCGGTGTCCAGGACCCGGATCGGCGAAGTCTTCCGCGGATCCCTGCCGTTCACCATCCCGTTCCTGGTGATCCTGGCGCTGATTATCGCGTTCCCGCAGGCACTGCAGGTACTTCCAGGCTTGTTGGGTCTCTAAACCGATGAACCCCAAAGCAACAGTCACGCACAACCGATGAGAGGAACAACCATGAAAGTACAACGAAGCAAGCACCTGGCCCTGGCCGCCCTGGCTGTGTTGCCGGCAATGATGCTGGTGGGCTGCTCGGGCGGCAATACGGAATCCGACGGGGGAGGCGGGGGCGGAGAGGAAATCGAGCTCACCCTTGCCCACAGCTATAACGAGGACCAGCCGCAGCACCGCTGCGGAGCCCAGGTCATCGCTGACGAGGTAGCGGCGGCAGACGTCGGGGTGTCGGTGGAAATCTTCCCGTCCAGCCAGCTTGGCGGCGACGCGGACCGTATCTCCTCAGTCGCCTCCGGGGACGTCGACATCGATATCCAGGGGGCTTCCGCCCTGGGATCGGTCTACGAGCCCATCAGTGTCCTTGACGCCGCCTACGTCTTCGAGGACGCGGACCACCTTGCCGCCTTTATGGCCAGCGACGAATCGCAGACCGTGATTGACGGTTTCGCGGATGCCGCAGGGGTCCAGACCCTGGGCGCGTGGTCCGCCGGGGCCCGGCAGTTCACTGCCAACAAGCCCGTCACCGAACCTGCCGACCTTGAGGGACTGCGGATCCGTTTCCCCGGTTCACCCCAGTTCCTGATGAACGCAGAAGCCCTGGGTGCATCCGCCACCGAGGTGGCCTATGAAGAGCTGTACCTCGCGCTCCAGCAGGGCACCGTGGACGGTCAGGAAAACCCGATCACCAACATCAAGGCGCAGAACCTTGCCGAGGTGCAGGATTACTTGAGCATGACCAACCACCAGCTCAACACGAACCTCATTATTGCGGGGCCGGTCTGGAACGAGCTCTCGGAAGAACAGCAGGAGGCAGTGAACGCCGCCGTGGAGAAGGCCGTCACGGAGGTTACGGCCTGCGTTGAGGAGGACGAAGCCGAAACACTGGCCCAGTGGAAGGCCGACGGCGCCTGGGAAATCGTCGAGGACGTTGACGTGGACTCCTTCCGCAGTGAAGCCCTTGAGTACCTGGAAGGGGAGTACAGCGGAGACTCCCTGGCAGTGTTCGAGGCAATCCGCGCTACGGCTGACTAACCGGCGTGGGGTCGACGACGGCGGCGCGCACCGTGCCAACCTTCACCGGGGACATCCCAGCGGATGAGCTCGGGACAACCCTCATCCACGAGCACGTTTTTGTAGGGCATCCCGAACTCGACCTCAACCTGCCCCATCCCGAATGGGATGAGGAGCAGGCGGTTGAGAAGGCCGTAGCGGGTTTCGAGCGGCTTTACGCGCTCGGGGTGCGCACCGTCGTCGACCTCACAGTGCCCGGGCTGGGCCGCGACGTTGCACGCGTGCTGCGTGTGGCTCGGCGCAGCCCGGTGCGGCTGGTGGCAGCCACGGGTTACTACACCGCCGACGGGTTGCCGCAGTTCTTCCGGACCCATGGTCCCGGCGGGCTGGTGGACTCGGCAGATCCGCTTGTTGAGCTCTTCCTTCGGGATATCCGGGAGGGAATAGCCGGCACGGACATTCGGGCGGGCATGCTGAAAGTCTTCTCCGACGCAGAGGGGATCACCCCCGACGTGGAACGTGTGTTCGCGGCGGCTGCTCAGGCACATCTCGAGACCGGGGTGCCGGTGACCACGCACTCACATGCACCATCCCGCGGCGGCCTGGACCAGCAGAGGGTGCTGGCCCGGCTGGGAGTGCCGCTGGACCGCGTGGTGATTGGCCACGCAGGGGATTCCGGGGACCTGGACTATCTGATGGCCCTTGCCGATTCCGGATCCTTCCTGGGATTCGACCGGTTCGGGATGGATCACGTGGTCTCCGACGCGCAACGGTTCCGGGTGCTCTGGGCGCTCCTTAGCCGCGGGTACGCTGATCAGATTGTGCTCTCGCATGACGCGGCTTTCTTCAGCAGGATTACCCCGCCGTCATGGCGCGAGCGCGCCGTGCCGAACTGGCACATGGAAAACGTGCATACCCGGGTGTTGCCGCGGCTGCGGGAACTGGGGCTGGATGAAACGGTCCTCGCAACCATGATGATCGATAATCCACGCCACCTATTGGCACACGGGCCATAATTGAGATGAAAGACGGTGAACTTATCACCAGCCATTCCGTGCAGCAGCACGAGACACTGCGAAAGCGCGACCCCGAGCGCACACGAGCCGAGATCCTCGCGGTATCGACCGAGGTTTTCGCCGCCCAGGGATACTCCGGGGCGCGCGTGGATGAAATTGCGGACCGGACCCGCACCACGAAGCGGATGATTTACTACTACTTCGGCAGCAAGGAACAGCTCTACCTCGCGGTGCTTAAGAAGGCGTACAGCGGTATCCGTGAGGCCGAGCGCGCCATCCAGGTTTGCAGCCTGGAACCTACCGAGGCCATCCGCCAACTCGCCGAACTGACCTATGACCACCATGTCCGCAACAGCGATTTCATTCGCCTGGTCATGATTGAGAACATCCACCGGGGCGTCTTCATTCGGCAGATTGAATCAATGCGCGAGATTGTGGAGCCGGCCGTCGGCATGCTGGACGAGATCCTCACCCGAGGGCAAAATGAGGGAGTGTTCCGCCATGACGTGGACGCCTTTGACGTGCACCTGCTCATTAGTGCGTACTGCGTTTTCCAGGTGGCGAACCAGTACACCTTCGGCTATCTCTTCGGCAGGGACCTGCACGCCGCACCGCTGAGCGGGCATCTCCGGTCCATGCTCGGCGACGTGGTCGTGTCGTGGCTGCTGGCACCGGAGGGAACGGCCCGGCCGGTCACCTGAAGTGAAACCGCCCCGGACCAGCTGGTCCGGGGCGGTTTTTGCGTGCGGGGTGCGGCCGGGGCGTCCCGGATCGAGAGTTTGGCGCCTACCGCTCCTGCGTGGTTTCGGTGCTGCTTTCGTTCGACTTGCCCGCACCGCGGCGGCCCTTGGCGCCGAGGTTCTTGCCCTTGGCCAGGAACCGGGCTCCGAACAACAGCAGCCCGATGGCCATCAGCGCGCCGGCCCGCAGCCAGACGGTGCCGTCCTGCTGGGTCAGGAGCAGCAGGCAGGAGGCGATAGCGAGGTACGGCATCACAATCGGAGCCTGGAAGTGCTTCTCCTCCACCTTGTCCTTGCGCAGCACAATCACGGCGACGTTGGTGCTGAGGAAGACGAAGAGCAGCAGGAGGACCACGGTCTCGGCCAGCGAGGCCAGTCCGCCGGTCATGGTCAGGATCATGGCGACGGCGGTGGTGGCGATGATGGCCACCCACGGGGTCTTCCGGTTGGGCAGCACCCGGCCGAAGACGGCGGGAAGCAGGCCCTGTTCCGACATGCCGTAGGTCAGCCGCGAGGACATGATCATGGTCAGCAGGGCGCCGTTGGCCACGGCGACCAGGGCCACCAAGCTGAAGAGCCAGTCCGGAATGCCGAAGCCGGTGGCGCTGACGACGTCGAGCAGTGGACCCGAGGACCCCGCGAGGTCCTCAGTGGGCAGGGCAATGGATGCAGCCAGTCCGATCAGGACGTAGACGAAGCCTGCGGTGAGCATCGCCGCGAAGATGGCCTTCGGGTACACCCGGCGGACATCCCGGACTTCCTCGGCGATGTTGGCGGAAACTTCGAAGCCCACGAAGGAGTAGTAGGCAATCACCGACGCGGCGAGGACCGCCGTGCCCGGATTCACGCCTGCCGGGAACTGGGTGATCTGCTCCGTGAAGCCTTCGCCCTTACCCAGCATGAGGCCCACCAGCACGATCACCAGGACCAGCCCGGAGAGCTCGATAATGGTCATGACCACGTTGCTGCGCACCGATTCCGTAATGCCGCGGGCGTTCAGCAGCGCCACCAGCAAAAGGAACACGATGGCGGCGGGGACAGGCGGGACGTCCAGGAACGGACTCAGGTAGTCGCCGGTGAATGCCAGTGCCAGTCCGGCCGCACTGGTCACGCCGGCGGCGAGCATGGCGAAACCGACCAGGAACGAAATGGCCGGCACTTTGAAGGCACGCTGGGCGAACACCGCGGCGCCGCCGGCCTTCGGGTACTTCGTCACCAGCTCGGCGTAGGAGGCGGCGGTCAGCAGCGCAAGCACCAGGGCAACCAGCAGCGGCACCCAGATGGCACCGCCCACCTGGCCCGAAACCTCGCCCACCAGCGCATAGATACCCGCACCAAGTACGTCGCCGAGGATGAACAGATACAGCATGGGGCCGGTGATGCCCTGCTTGAGTTTGGAGGCAGGCTTTTCCTGCGTGGTTTCTTCCATGGAGAAAAGTCTAGACAACATAGTAAGAATGCTGATGATTTACGCCGGATCCTGTAAAAAGTAGCTATGAGTTCTGAATCTTCCCCTGCTGCTCCCGAATACGACGTGGTGATCGTGGGCGGCGGCATAGCCGGCCTCACCGCTGCGCTGGTCCTGGGGCGCGCTCGCCGGCGGGTGGTGGTGCTCGACGCCGGGTCCCCGCGTAACGCTCCCGCCGGCCATGTGCATGGTTTCCCCACGCGAGACGGCATGCCGCCGGCCGAACTGCTTGAGCTCGCCCGCGCCGAGGTCCGCGGCTACGGCGTGGAACTGGCGGAGGCCACCGTGGCCGCCGTGGAACCCTCCGGCACGGTCAGGACCGGCGACGGCGGCGAGTTCCGCGGCCGGCAGTTGATCCTGGCCACCGGGCTGCGGGACGTCCTGCCGGACATCGAGGGCCTGCACTCGCGCTGGGGCCGCGACGTGCTGCAGTGCCCCTACTGCCACGGCTACGAAACAATCGACAAAAAGCTGGCCGTGCTGGGAACCGGGGAAACCTCCATCCAGCAGGCACAGCTGGTCCGCAGTTTCTCGGAGCATGTGGTGCTGGTGCTGCACGGGGACATTTCCCTCAGTGAAGAGGACGCGTCCGGCCTGGCCGCCATGGGGATCCGGGTGGTGGACGGCACAGTGGCGGAGCTGAGCGTCGAGAACGATGCCCTGGCGGCCCTGGTGCTGGCCGACGGGCAGACCGTTCCCTGCGAAGCGCTGTTCCTGGAGCCCGCCGCGGAGATGGACACCGGGCTGACCGAGTATCTGGAAGTGGACGACGACGGCTGCATTGTCACCGACGAAATGGGACGCACCAGCCAGGAGCGGATCTGGGCCGTGGGCAATGCCACCGATCCGTCCGCCCAGGTGGTCGCCGCCGCCGGCGACGCGTACCGGCTGGCAGTGGTGGTCAACGCCAAGCTGCTCGAAGAGGATCTCGGGCTGGCGGTGGCCGCCGCACGCCCGGCAGCAGGCATGGTGGAAGCAGCGGACCTGCGCGAAGCGGTCTAGGTACCGGCTAGCGGCGCACCTGGCTGCGGGGTGCCAGCAGCGGAGAGCCGGCCACGCCGTCGCCGTCGCTCATCCCGTCCAACACGAACTGCAGGGCTTCCAGCGAGGTGCGCCGCGGCTGCCAGCCCAGCTCTTCGCGCGCCCGGGCGGTGTCCATTACCGGCACACCGGCGGCCAAGTCGATCCAGCCCGGATCCGAGGCCTGCAGGTGCGCCGCCCAGGTCAGGCCGACGACGGCGCGCACCAGTTTCACCGGCACGTTCAGGACCCGCTTGGCGCCCAGCACCCCGGCCAGGAGCTCGGGCGTGATGACCGGATCGGCGGCAATGTTGAAGGCACCCTCCGCGCGCTGGTCCACCACGCGCCAGTAGGCGTCGGCCATGTCATCGGCGTGGACCGCCTGGAAAACAAACTCGCTGGGCAGCGGGATCAACGGCAAGCGGAGCTTGTTGAGGATGAACTTGGGGATCACCCGGCCCACAAAGTAGACGCCGATCTCGCTTCCGGCGTCGGAGGAGAAGACCAGCCCCTGCCGCAGCCGGGCCACGGCGATCTCCGGGTACTCCAGTTCGAACCGGTCCAGGAGCGCTTCCTGCTCGCCCTTGTGCCTGCTGTAGTGCGAGCTGGCAATGCCGCGCGCCGGCCAGGATTCATCCGTCAGCCGGTCCTTGGGAGCCGGGCTGTACGCTCCCACCGAGGAGGCGCAGACAAACTGCCGGACCCCGGCGGCGGCCGCCGCGGCCAGCGCATTTTCCGTGCCCTTGACGTTGACCCGGTGCAGCTCGGCTTCGTCGCGGTTGGGCTGGATCAGCCAGGCAAGGTGGATGACCGCATCGGACCCGCGCAGCGCCTCGGTCAACTTGTCCACGTTGGCGGCGTCGCCGACGTCGATGCTGTGCCACTCGACATCGTTGTACGGAGGCAGCGAGGTATCCGGAATCCGGCGGGCAATCCCCACCACCTCCAGATCGCCGCGTTCGCTGCGGGCCTCGGCAAGCCGGCGCAGGATCGCCGTTCCAACGTTTCCGGTTGCTCCGATAACCGCTACTCGCATGTCCAGATCCTTCCGTTGAACTGCTGCCGGCGTTGGGTTCGACTCTACCGCCGCGCCCGTTTTCCGGCAGCCCCGAACGCAGCCCCGAACGCAGCCCGGAACGCATCGCAGACCGCCGGCCGACCGCCCGCGGCCGGGCGCAACGCGTTAGTCTGGTGGGCATGACAGCTCAGGGATCAGCTCCGGCGGACAGCTCCGCGCACAGCACCAAAGGCGCCTATGTCACCGGCGGCACCGAATACACGCGGGACACGAACTACATCGAAACCCGGATCACCAGGGACGGCCGGGACGGCTACCCGGTGGAGGCCGGACGCTACCGGCTGGTCGCGGCGCGCGCCTGCCCGTGGGCCAACCGGACCATCATTGTCCGGCGGCTGCTGGGCCTGGAGGATGCCATCTCGCTGGGCACCCCCGGGCCCACCCATGACGCCCGCAGCTGGACCTTCGACCTGGATCCGGACGGAAAGGACCCGGTGCTCGGCATTGAACGGCTGCAGGAGGCCTTCTTCAAGCGGGTGCCGGATTACTCGCGCGGCATCACCGTGCCCGCCGTCGTGGACATCCCCACCGGCGCCGTGGTGACCAACAACTTCCCGCAGATCACCCTGGACTTCTCCACCGAGTGGAAGGAGTTCCACCGCGAAGGTGCTCCGGACCTGCTGCCCGCCGAGCACCTGGAGGAGATGGAGGCCGTCAACAAGCGGATCTTCACCGAGGTGAACAACGGCGTCTACCGCTGCGGCTTCGCCGGCTCGCAGGAGGCCTACAACGCGGCTTATGACCGGCTCTGGGCTGCGATGGACTGGCTGGAGGACCGGCTTTCGACACAGCGCTACCTGGTGGGGGACACCATCACCGAGGCGGACGTCCGGCTGTTCACCACCCTGGTGCGCTTCGATCCCGTCTATCACGGGCACTTCAAATGCAACCGGAACAAGCTCACCGAGATGCCCGCCCTGTGGGGATACGCGCGGGACCTGTTCCAGACACCCGGCTTCGGCGACACCGTGGACTTCGAGCAGATCAAGGCGCACTACTACATCGTCCACGAGGACATTAACCCCACCGGGATTGTGCCCAAAGGACCGGACCTGTCCAACTGGCTTTCGGAGCACGGCCGCGAGGAGCTGGGAGGCCGGCCCTTCGGCGACGGAACCGCACCCGGACCGGTGCGGGAATCGGAACGGGTTGCCCCCGGACACGGCGCCGGCAACTAACCCGCGGCAGGCGTCCTAATACGCAACATAAACGTTTCTTAAAGGCAGTAACCATAGGCTAGCCTTACTTAAGAAATTGCCTGTTGCTCTAGGGAGGTGCCTACGTGAGCGTTGCCGCACGCCCGTCAGGCGTTCCCCGCCAGCGCGGCTCCCGCGTGCACCTCACCGAAGCGGCTTCCTCCGCGGGCACGACCACCGGTCCCGGCACCGAACCTGTTAGTTCCCGCCCGGACACCGCTGGAAACCGCCGATCCGGACGACGTTTCGGCCTGCTCCTCCTGACCCTTGCGGTCCTTGCCGTGGCATGTGCCGCGTCCGTCGCCGTCGGCGCCCGGCCGGTCGCCCCCGGCACCGTCTGGGAGGCCTTTACCGCCTTCGACCCGGCCAACGGAGACCATGCCGTGGTCCACGCACGCGTTCCGCGCACGGTCCTGGGCCTGGTCACCGGCGCGGCCCTCGGCCTGGCAGGTGCGGCCATGCAGGGCGTGGCCCGCAATCCGCTGGCAGACCCCGGTATCCTGGGCGTCAACGCCGGCGCGGCGTTCGCCGTGGTGCTGGGCATCTACATCTTCGGCGTCACCAGCCTCAACGGCTACATCTGGTTTGCCCTGGCCGGCGCCGCCGGAGCCGCCGTCGTCGTTTACCTGGTGGCGAGCCTCGGCCGGGAAGGCGCCACGCCGGTCAAGCTGGCACTGGCCGGCGCAGCGCTCAGCGCCGGACTGATGTCCCTGCTCAGCGCCGTGCTGGTTTCCAGCCAGCAGACCCTGGACACCTTCCGCTTCTGGCAGGTGGGCAGCGTGTCCGGACGCAACTGGGACACCATCGTCGCGGTGCTGCCGTTCCTGGTGGCCGGCGCCCTGATCACAGTCTTCGCCGGCCGGGCCCTGAACGGCCTGAGCCTGGGTGACGACGTTGCCCGCGGGCTCGGCCAGCGCGTGGGACTCACACGGGGGATCACGGCGCTGGGCGTGGTGCTGCTGTGCGGTGCTGCCACCGCCGCGGCCGGCCCTATCGCGTTCATCGGCCTGGTCATCCCGCACGTGGTGCGCAGTTTCACCGGCCCGGATTACCGCTGGATCCTGCCCTTCTCCATGCTCCTCGCCCCGGCACTGCTGGTCACCGCCGACGTGGTGGGCCGGGTCCTGCTGCCGCCGGGGGAAATCCCCGTCGGGGTTACTACCGCGGTGATCGGCGCGCCGGTCTTCATCTGGCTCGTGCGGCGGCGGAAGCTGGCCGAACTGTGAGCACCGCCGTCGAGACTCCCCGCGGACCCCGCACCGCACCGGCCGGTGCGGCAGAAGCGGTCCGGGCGGCCCGGCGACAGGGACGCCGACGCCGGGTGCTGGTGCCGTCGCTGCTGGGCGCCGCGGTGTTCGTGCTGTTCGCTGTCTACGTCCTGCTGGGCACCTATACCTTCACCATCCCGGATTTCTTCCGGATCCTGTTCGGGGAGCAAATCCCCGGCGCAAGCTACATCCTGATGGAGAGCAAGCTTCCCCGGGCCGTCATCGGCACCTTGATCGGGGTGGGGTTCGGGATAGCCGGGGCGGTATTCCAGACGCTGCTGCGCAATCCCCTGGCCAGCCCCGACATCATCGGCATCAGCTACGGCGCCAGTGCCAGCGCGGTGGGTGCAATCGTGCTGTTCGGTGCCGCCGGGACCACGGTGTCCGTCGTCGCGCTGGTAGGAGCACTGGTGGTGGCCCTGGCCATCTACCTGCTTTCCCGCCGCGGCGGTGCGGCGGGTTACCGGCTGGTGCTGGTGGGCATCGGCTTCGCCGCCGTGATGCAGGCACTGGTGAGTTTCCTGCTGACCCGGACGGACATCCGCACCGCCTCCGAAGCGCTGGTGTGGCTGAACGGTTCCCTGAACAACAGCAGCTGGGACCGTGCAGCGGTCCTGGCCGCCTTCCTGCTGGTGCTGCTTCCCGCCGCGGCCGTGCTCTCCCGCAGCCTGCGCGGACTGGAACTCGGCGACGACGCCGCTGCCGGCCTCGGTATCCGCGTTGAAACAGCACGGCTGGCCCTGATCATCGTCGGCGTAGGCCTGGCCGCCGTCGCCACCGCGGCAGCCGGCCCGGTGGCCTTCATCGCGTTCCTCTCCGGACCCATCGCCCGCCGGCTGATGGGCGGGGAAGGCACGCTGCTCACCGCCGGACTGGTCGGCGCCTGCATTGTCCTGGCAGCGGACTTCGTCGGTGCCAACCTCGTCCCCGGCGTCACCCTGCCCGTGGGCGTGGTGACCGGCGCCCTCGGGGCCCCTTTCCTTCTGTGGCTGCTGGTCACGTCAAACCGCGTAGGCCAAGGAGGCTGACATGGAGAACCTGCTTTCCGCTGAAAAGCTGGAGCTCGGCTACGACGAGCGCAAAGTGGTGGACTCGCTTTCGCTCACCCTCCCCGCCGGGAAAATCACGATCATCGTCGGTGCCAATGCCTGCGGAAAGTCCACCCTGCTGCGGGGCCTGGCCCGGCTGCTGAAGCCCACCGCCGGCACCGTCTACCTGAACGGCAAGGACATCTCCGCCGTGCCCAGCCGGCAGGTGGCGCGCACGCTCGGACTGCTTCCGCAGACCCCCACCGCCCCCGAGGGGATCACGGTGGCGGACCTGGTGGGCCGCGGCCGCTACCCCCACCAGGGCTGGTTCCGGCAGTGGACCTCCGCCGACGACGACGCGGTGGCCGCCGCACTGGCCGCCACGGACACGGTGGACCTGGCCGGACGCAGCGTGGATGAGCTTTCCGGCGGCCAGCGCCAGCGGGTCTGGATTGCCATGGCCCTGGCACAGGAAACGGACATCCTGCTGCTGGACGAACCCACCACCTTCCTGGACGTCACCCACCAGATCGAAGTCCTGGACCTGATTACCGACCTCAACCGGCGGGCCGGCACCACCGTGGCCATCGTGCTGCACGATTTGAACCTGGCCGCCCGTTACGCGGACCACCTGGTGGCCATGAAGGACGGGAAGATTGCCGCGGAAGGCGCCCCGGCCGACGTCGTGACCGAGGAACTGGTGGGCACCGTCTTCGGGCTGGCCTCCCGCGTTATCCCGGACCCGGTCTCCGGCACGCCGATGGTCGTCCCGCTTGGCCGCCACCACAGCGCCGCGCCGGAAACGGAATCGGAGCCGGAACCCGAACCGGAGCCGGAAAAACCACGGGGCTACCTGCCCAATCCGGGGGACGGCCAGCGCCGGTCCGGCATCAACGAGCCCATGGAGGCCGCATCATGACGCACGTCCGCTCCGCCAACGGGGCAACTGCGGCTTCCGCCGCAACCGCCGCACCCGCCGCACCCGTTCCGGCCCGCCACGGCCGCCGGGCCCGAAGCGCCGGCGCCGTGATGTCCTTCGACGTTGAGGTCAAACGGATTGCCCGGGTGGGTACCAACTTCCAGCGCGTCACCTTCGCCGGTCCCTGCCTGGCCGACTTCGGCGTGCAGGGACTGACCCACGACCTGCGGATCAAGGTGATTGTTCCCTGCGTCGACGCGGAAGGCACCTCCCTGCCGCTGCCGGACCTGTCCACGCTGGACGCCGGCTGGTACCAGGACTGGCTGAAGCTGGATCCGGCCACCCGCGGCTGCATGCGCACCTACACCGTCCGCGATGCACGCTGCTCCGGACCCGAACCGGAGATCGACGTCGACTTCGTGATGCACTTCGACGAGGACGGCAAGGGCGGGCCGGCTTCCAGCTGGGCGGCCTCCGCGGAACCGGGGGACCGGGTCTGCATCATTGGACCGAACGTTGCCCAGTGCGTCACCGCCGAGTCCTACGGCGGCATCGAATGGCGTCCCGGCATGGCCCGGCACGTGCTGCTCGCCGGGGATGAAACCGCCGTACCGGCCATCACCGCAATCCTGGAGTCGCTGCCCGAAGACGTCACCGGCCACGCCCTGATGGAAATTCCGTCCAGCGGCGACCGCCAGGAGGTCAGCACCAACTCCGGTGTGCAGATGATCTGGTTGGCCCGCGGCACCCGGCCGCACGGCGAACTGCTCGACGCCGCGGTGCGGCAGGTCGTGGCGCTGCCGGGCTGGGCATCGGTGGAGACGGCCGACGGCGCACCGTTCCGTCCCAGCCCCACCCTGCGGGAACCCGAGGAAGTCAACGTGGACGAGGCCATCCTGTGGGAAACCCCGCAGCGGCTGGATCCTGCCGTGGTGGAAGCCTCACGGAATCCGCATGCCCCGTCCGGTGCCCTTCCCTTCTATGCCTGGATTGCCGGCGAGGCCGCCGTGGTGCGCGGCCTGCGCCGCTACCTGGTGCGCGACGTCGGGATCGACCGCAAGCAGGTGGCCTTTATGGGCTACTGGCGCAAGGGCCGCGCCGAGCTTTCCTAGCGGATTCCCCATCTGATTTTTTCATTCGACGGGCCTGCCACACGGCGGGCCCGTCCTCCTGAGAGGAAGAACCATGAAAAGAACTCCGATTGCCGCTGCGCTGGTGGTCCCTGCGGTCCTGCTGGCCCTGAGCGGCTGCGGTGCAGACGCGGGGGACAGCCCGGAGTCCGGGGCAAGCACCGCAGGGTCGGAGCACTTTCCGGTAACCATCGACTCCGCCCTGGGGCAGGCCGTGGTTGAGGAAAAGCCCGAACGCGTGGTCACCATCGGCTGGGGCTCCGCGGACACCGCCGTCGCGCTGGGCACCACGCCGGTGGGCGTCGAAGAAGTCACCTGGGGCAACGACGAACACGGCAACTACCCGTGGGTCAGCGAAGCCATCGAGGAGCGCGGCGACGATTTCCCGGCCACCTTCACCGGAGGACAGGACATTGACATTGATGCCATTGTTGCCCTGGAACCGGACCTGATCCTGGCCCCGAACTCCGGCATCACCCAGGAGGACTTCGACATCCTCAACGATCTCGCTCCCACAGTGGCCTACCCGGAGCAGGCCTGGAACATCAGCTGGGATGACCAGATTTCGCTCATCGGCAAAGCCCTCGGCGAACCGGAGGCAGCACAGGACGCAGTTGACGGCATCGGACAGTCCCTTGCGGACAGCGCCGCCGAGCATCCCGAGTTTGCCGGAAAGACCTTCGCCTATGTCTGGGGCGGCGGCGCCCCCGGCTCCCTGGTGCTTTACAACGAGGGTGACGCACGCGTGGATATCCTCACCGCGCTGGGCATGACCGTGGCCCCCGAGGTGCGGGACATTCCCTCGAGCGAGGGAAGCTTCACCTCGGACCTGGGGCTGGAGAACGCAGGCAAGCTGAACGACGTCGACGTGCTGTTCACCTGGTACAACGACGAAGCAGAGCAGCAGCGCACCGAAGAACAGCGGCTTTTCGCGCAGATCCCCGCGGTTGAACGCGACTCCGTGGTGCGCAGCCTGGACCGCCAGGTCGGCATGGCCTCCAGCTTCCTGACGCCGTTGAGCGTTCCGTGGGTCCTGGATCGGTTCGAGCCGATGATTGAAGAAGCAGTTGCCAAGGTCGACTAATTCGACGCCTGGCTTGGTTCCGGCGCAGGCCGGAAACCCGGGAGCGGCCGGTGCAGGTGCGCAGGCCGCTCCCCGGCGTCCGCTGCTGGGCGCCGGGCGCGGGACGGCACTGCTGGCCGCAGGGCTGGGCATGTTGTTCCTCGCGGTCATCACCAGCCTCGCCGTCGGCGCCCACCAGCTGAGCCCGGCGGAGGTCGCGGCCTCGCTGTGGACGGAAATCAGCGGCACCGGCAGCACCTATGCAGATGACGTGGTAGCCAGCCGGATGCCGCGGACCGTCCTGGGCATGGTGGCCGGAGCCGCCCTGGCCGTGGCCGGGGTAATCATGCAGGGCCTGACCCGCAATCCGCTCGCGGATCCCGGCATCCTGGGCGTCAACGCTGGAGCCGCAGCCGCGATGGTCACGGGCATGGCGTTCTTCGGCCTCGGCGCCACGAGCGCGAATGTCTGGGTAGCCCTGCCCGGTGCGCTGCTCACCGTACTGGTGGTGTACGGCCTGGCCTCCGGCCGGCGCGGTTCGACGCCGGTCCGGCTGGTGCTGGCCGGCACCGTGATCTCTGCGGTGCTGCTCTCCTACATCCAGGCCATTGCCCTGACCCGGCCGGATGTGTTCACCATGTACCGGTTCTGGGCAGTGGGGTCCCTTAGCGGCCGGACCATGGAACAGGCCTATGACGTGCTGCCGTTCTTCCTGGTGGGACTGGTTGCCGCCCTCGCCACCGGCCGGACCCTGAATGCCCTGGCACTGGGCGAGGAAGCGGCGGCATCACTCGGGCTGCGGCCGCAGACCGCCAAGGTCACCGGTGCCCTGGCCGCCGCTCTCCTGTGCGCCTCGGCGACCGCAGCCGTCGGGCCCATCGGCTTTGTCGGCCTCGCGGTGCCCCACATCGTGCGCAGCTTTACCGGCCCGGACCACCGCTGGCTGCTGGTCCTGAGCGCCGTTGTCGGGCCTGCCCTGCTCCTGTTTGCGGATGTCGCCGGCCGCCTCGTGGCACAGCCCGGGGAAATGCTTACCGGCGTCATCACCGCCCTGCTGGGCGCACCGCTGCTGATCCTGGCCGTCCGCCGGATGCGGGCAGTGGCATGAGCGGCGTCCGCACCGTGCCGGGGAACCGCACCACGCGCGGCGTTCGCACGGCACCCGGAACCCGCACCTTCCGCCTGGGGAAGCGCGTGAGCTTCCAGTACCGCAGGCGCAGCCTCCTGATCTGCCTCCTCCTGACCAGCGCACTGATCCTGGTGGGAGCATTCACGCTGACCGCAGGGGAGCTGGGGCTGACCTGGCGCGAGTTGTTCGGACTTGCCGTCTCGCCGCCGGAGGGAAGTGCTTCCTTTGTGCTCGAACGGCTGCGCGGGCCGCGGTTCCTGACCGCAGTGGGCGCAGGCATCGCGTTCGGTGTGGCCGGATCCCTCTTCCAAACGGTCACCCGCAACCCGCTGGGCAGTCCCGAGGTGGTTGGTTTGACCAGCGGTGCGGCTGCCGGAGCCGCCGCCACCACGCTTTGGCCGGGCTACCTGCCCGTACCCGTCGCCGCGATCCTGGGCGGTGCCGTGGCAGTGGGACTGGTCTGGCTCAGTACCGGCCGCGGATTCGCGCGGCCCGGGAAGCTGATTGTGGCCGGTATCGGCATTTCCGCCGTAGCAACCGCCCTGACCTCGCTGGCGATGACGACTGTGGGGGAACAGCAGGCGCAGACACTGGCCTTCTACCTCAACGGGTCCCTGGCTTCCCGGTCCTGGTCCCATGTGGCCACGATCGCCGTCGCCGTCGTCCTTGTACTGCCCGCCGCGGCAGCACTGCAGCGGCAGTTGAACCTGGTGTCCCTCGGCGATGACATAGCCGCCGGGCTCGGCGTCCGGGTGGTGCGTACCCGTACGGTCGCCGTCCTACTGGCGGTGGTGTTGGCTGCAGCGGCCGTCAGCGTGTGCGGGCCCGTGGCGTTCGTGGCCCTGGTTGCCCCGCAGATCGCGCTGCGCCTGCTCGGGGTTTCCTCACCCGGTGTTGTCGCACCGGCGCTGGTAGGTGCGCTGGTACTGACGCTGTCCGACTTCGCCGTCCAGCAGATCGACGTCGGTGCGGCCCTTCCCGTGGGCATCTTCACCGCGGCCCTGGGCAGCCTCTACCTGGGCTACCTGTTGTTCGGGGAAGCACGCAAGGGCGTGCTCTGAGCCGGACCGGCCGTGGGCCCGGCGTTGGCGAGAGCCCTGACACGGGGGTGCCGGACACGGGTCACGGGGTGTGTTGGGATTGGCCACAAAAGGGGGACCGGCGGCCTCCCGGTTCCTAAAATTAAAAGCGGGCCGGATTGCCATGCGGAGGACCGGGATGGTCCCGCAGGTACGTTCCAATCCGGCTTGAGTGCTCCAGGGAACCCGGTGAAGGCTACCCGGGCCCGGAGAACGCAACGGACGGCAGAAAGTCCGGATCACAGAAGAGTCCTTGACCAACGCACACTGAGGTGATTGTTGACCGAGCACTTTTTAGACTCCGCACATTCAAAGAACTCCGATTCCTTCCCGGCGGGCGAACAGGCTCCCAAGCGAAATCCCCTTGATCTCCGGATCTCCGCCGAACGCGTGCGGGCCCGCGCAAAGGACCTGCGCACCCAGGCAGGGACGCTCCGTACGCGGGCTGAAGACCTGAGCGGCCGTGCGGCCAAGGAGGCGGGGGCCCGGGCAAAGGAACTGGGGGCCCAGGCCAAGGTGCTGGGCGCACGGACCAGGAACTGGATCCAGGAGAACGATGCCCCTA
Organism: Arthrobacter sp. zg-Y844; assembly: GCF_024385465.1. Classification (GTDB taxonomy): domain Bacteria; phylum Actinomycetota; class Actinomycetes; order Actinomycetales; family Micrococcaceae; genus Arthrobacter_B. Next base: position 732,226 of record NZ_JANFLS010000001.1, on the reverse strand, counting down.
ACCGGCGGACCGGCGCACTGTCCATCGCCGCCGCCGTCGCTATCGGCGGGCTCGTCACCGGAACGGCCGGAGCAGTCGAACCGGACCTGCGGATTGAACGCCAGGTTGTGGTGTCCGAGGTGCCCACAGTCCACCGCACGGACGGCGGAGACGGTACGGACGGCGCGGACGCCGGTGCCCCGGCAGCGGAGGCGCCCGAACCGGCACCTGCGGCGGAACCGGCTGCAGCGGAACCGGCCGCCGAGCCTGCTCCGGAACCGGTTGCCGAACCGGACCCGGGACCTGTCCCGCCCGTGGACGACATGGTGGTCACGTCTCCGTTCGGCAACCGGAACAACCCGCTGGCCCCGGGCGCCTTGGAATTCCACACCGGAACGGACTTCGGCGCGGTGACCGGAACCCCGGTGAAGGCCATGCTCGGCGGCACCGTCACCGAAGCCGGCTGGCATACCACCGGCGGCGGCGGGCTGCGCGTGGTTGTTGACCACGGCGACGGCCTGCAGACCACCTACAACCACCTCAACAGCATTGACGTGAGCGTGGGGCAGGCCGTGGACGCCGGCGCGGTGGTGGGTGGGGTCGGCAGCACCGGCAACTCCACCGGGCCGCACCTGCACTTCGAAGTGCTGCGCCACGGGGACTACGAAGACCCGATGGGCTGGTTGTAACCGGGCCGTCCGGAGACGGCCCGGTTCACGGGTTACGGCACCGGGTTGGTGAGGACCGCAGGGTCCTTCTTGCCGTGGGGCATCCGGATGCGCAGGGCGCTGGCATCCATCTCGAACAGGATATGGGTGGCGTTGCCCAGATGGTCGCCGTCCATCTCGAAGTCCAGCGGCGACTCGGCCCACACCTCGGCACGCTTGCACTGGTAGTACTCCACTGCGGTGCTGCTGCCCTTGCCGCGGCGCAGCAGCCCGGTCACCACGCCAACCCAGCCCAGCTTGCCCTTGGGCGCCAGGGTCAGGATGTCGAGCAGGCCGTCATCGAGTTTGGCACCCGGGAAAATCTCCAGGCCGCCGGTGATCTTGCCGCAGTTGCCACCCATGACGCTGCGGAGACGGCGGTGGACCGGCTTGCCGCCGTCAATCGAAATGGTGGTCTTCACGGGCTTGCCGGGAAGGTTCCGGATGCCGGCGTCGACGTACGCCAGCCAGCCGATCTTGTCCTTGAGCGTGTCCTTGGTGTCCGCCATCATGCCGGCGTCGTAGCCCAGCCCCGCCATCACCAGGAAAGTGTCGCTGTCCACGGCTTCGTCAACGGTGACGTGGACGACGTCGATGCGCCGCTCCGTGCCGTTGAGGGCGGCGCGGACCGCCTGCTCCGGGTCATCGACGCCGATGTCAAGGTTGCGGGCCAGGAGGTTGCCGGTGCCCAGCGGCAGGAGGCCCATGGGGAAGGAGGTGCCGGCCAGCTCCGCGGCGACGCAGCGCACGGTACCGTCTCCGCCGGCGGCAATCACCAGGTCGACGCCGGCTTCCATGGCCTTGCGCGCCATGGAGTGCCCCGGGTCCGCTTCCTCGGTGTCGAAGAACAACGGCTCATCCCAGCCTTCGTCGGCGCAGATTTCCGCAACCCGAACCCGGACGTCAAAATCCGTCTTCTTGATGGGGTTCACAATGACGGCGGCACGGGGACGCGACTGGGTGTCTGGGCTGGTCATGGTGTCCTTATCGTAAGCATGCGAACTATGGTCCGGCTCTGAGTCTAGCCCGGCACGGAGCCGTCGGCGGCGTGCGCGGCATCCTGCTTGGAACGGGAGTTTCCCGAGGAAGCTTGTAATCTGTGGTGGTGACTTTCAAGCAGCGATACGTGGCCCTGGGTGATTCGTTTACGGAAGGCGTGGGGGACGAGGATGAGACCCGTCCCAACGGCGTGCGTGGCTGGGCGGACCGCGTGGCCGAGCAACTGGTGCTCGCGGACAGCTCCTGGGGGTATGCGAACCTCGCCATCCGCGGCAAGAAGCTGCACCAGGTCCTGAACGAGCAGGTGGATGCCGCCATCGCGCTGTCGCCCACGCTGGTGACCATCTATGCCGGGGGCAATGACATCCTGCGTCCCAAGGTGGACATTGACGCCATAGTTGCCGCCTACGACGCCGGGATTGCGAAGCTGTGCTCCAGCGGTGCCGCGGTGCTTGTCTTCACGGGATTCGATTCGGGCAACTCCCCGGTCTTCGGCCGCACCCGCGGACGCACGGCGATCTACAACGAACTGGTCCGCGAGGCGGTGGAGAAGAACGACGCCGTGCTGGTGGACTACTGGCGCATGAAGAACCTCCAGGACGAACGGTACTGGGCCGTGGACCGCCTGCACATGTCCCCGGCCGGTCACATGCTGACCGCCAAGAAGGTGCTGGAAGTGCTCCGCGGAACGGACGCCATTAGCACTCCGGAGCTGGAGGAGCTGCCCGCGCGCAACCGGGTGGAGCAGCTCCGCCGGGATGCCCAGTGGGCGCGCGAATACCTCGGTCCGTGGGTGAGCCGCAGGCTCCGCGGAGTGTCTTCCGGGGACAACCTCAGCCCCCGTTATCCGGACCTGACGCACCCGCCGCTGCCCGCTTCGTAGCCGCCCGTGCGGGAAATCACATATGCGGCGATAAGTACGCTGTTTGTCTACCGAAACCGCCCCCGGCCCCTGCCCTGACAAGGGAAATTACGTTCCTCGATTCGGTGGATGCACCGCATTTTTCCTAAACTTGTAGGCCTGCCCGGCACCGTGTGGTGTTCGGGTGGTTGCTTCTGTCTCCAGCAGCCGACTTCGATCGAGGGAAGGCCCACATGCCGAAAGATGCACCCCCCCACGTCTCCGGAACCCCGGATTCACCGTCCAGACCGACGGCCCGCAAGACCCGCAGGTCCCCCCTGCGGCGCCGCCGTCTTGAGGTAGACGACGTAAATGTCGTCGACAAGTCCATGATGAAAAAGGCTGTCGGCGGCACGGTTGTCGGCAACACCATGGAATGGTTCGACGTCGGTGTCTACGGCTACCTCGCCGTCACCATGGGTGCCGTCTTCCTGTCCGACGCCGACAAGGACGCGCAGCTGCTCTTCAGCCTCGGCGTCTTCGCTGCCACCTTCATCGCCCGTCCGCTGGGCGGCGTCGTCTTCGGGCGCCTCGGCGACCGTATGGGTCGGCAGAAGACCCTGGCCATCACGCTGATCATGATGGCCGGTTCCACTTTCGTCATCGGCCTGCTGCCCAGCTACGGCACCATCGGCATCTGGGCTCCGATCCTGCTGGTGCTCATGAAGCTGCTGCAGGGCTTCTCCACCGGCGGCGAGTACGCCGGTGCCACCACCTTTGTTACCGAATACGCCTCCGACAAGAGGCGCGGCTTCCTCGCCAGCATCCTGGACCTGGGCAGCTACCTGGGCTTCGCCCTGGGTGCAGCAGTCGTATCGGTGATGCAGCTGCTGCTCTCCGACGCCGACATGGTGGACTGGGGCTGGCGCATCCCGTTCCTGGTTGCGGGGCCGATGGGCGCCGTCGCCATTTACTTCCGGCTCAAGATCGAAGAGTCCCCGGCCTTCCAGGCCACCCTGGATGCACAGGAAGCCGGCGCCAAAGCCGGCGACGAAACCGAGTCGCTGGGCACCATGGGCATTTTCCGTGCCTACTGGCGTCCGATCGTGCTGGCCATGGTCCTCGTGGCCGCCGCCAACACCGTGGGCTACGCGCTGACGTCCTACATGCCCTCCTATCTGACGGATTCCAAGGGCTACGATCCGGTCCACGGCACCATGCTGACCATCCCCGTGCTGGTTCTGATGGCACTGTGCATTCCGCTCACCGGCAAGCTCTCCGACCGCATCGGACGCCGTCCGGTGCTGTGGATGGGTGCCGGCTCCACCATCGTCCTGGCCGTTCCGTCCTTCTGGCTGATTGGCCAGGGTCCGGTTGCCACCACCCTGCTTGGCCTGGCGCTGCTCGCCGTCCCGGTGACCTTCTACGTGTCCAACCTGGCCTCCGCACTGCCGGCGCTCTTCCCGACCGCCAGCCGCTACGGTGCCATGGGCATCTCCTACAACTTCGCCGTTGCCATCTTCGGCGGCACCGCGCCGCTGATCATGCAGGGCCTCATCACCCTCACGGACAACGACATGATGCCGGCCTACTGGCTGATGTTCACCTCCGTGGCCGGTGCCATTGCCGTGGGCGTTATGAAGGAATCGGCCAACCGGCCGATGCCCGGTTCCATGCCGAGCGTGGACACCCACGCCGAGGCACACGAACTGGTGGCCGGCCAGGACGAGAACCCGCTGCTCGACGTCGATTCGCTGCCGTTCGACACCCTGGGAAGCCAGCAGGCGCCCTCCACTGCACAGCCCGCTGACAACCGCGCGGAGCCCGGCGTCAGCCGCTAACCGCAATACCGCCAGCCACAGGAGCCGGCTGGACGCCCCGCGCGTCCGGCCGGCTCCTGCCGTTGGGCACCGGTTGGAGCGCAGCCCCAACCCTGCGATCATTGAAACGTAAAGCTTTGACGAGAGGAACGCCGGGATGACTGAGAGCACCCCCCGCTGGCTAAGCGCGCCGGAACGGCAGGCCTGGCTGGCCCTGTACGCGGTATCGGGCCTTCTCCCGGCCGCGCTCGACGCCGATCTGTTCCGCCGTGCGCGGATCACCCTCTTCGATTACCACGTCCTGGCCATGGTCTCCGAGGCCGAAGGCAGGTCCCTGCCGATGAGCGAGCTGGCCGCGCGCTCCAACGCTTCGCTGTCCCGGCTTTCCCATGTGGTGAAGAAACTGGAGCAGCGCGGCTGGATGTCCCGGACTCCCTCGCCTGCGGATGCCCGGGTGACGACGGCGGCACTGACGGATGAAGGCATGGCCGCCCTCGAAGGACTCGCGCCGGAACATGTTGAATCCGTCCGGAAGGCGGTCTTCGATGCCCTCTCCGACGAAGACGTCGCGGATCTGGAACGGGTGGGAAAGAAGATACTCGCCCGCCTCGACCCCGGCAACGGCATTCTCGGGCCGAATCAGGCACCGTAGCGCCAAAGTCAACTTGTTGCCCGGGTGCCTGCCCTTGTTAACGTGGTTAGTACTGAGCTAACGCTCGATATCCACGGCACGATGAGAGGCACCACAGCATGCGCGTACCCCGAATCCTGACCGTAGTCCTCGCCGGCGGTGCCGGCGGACGGTTGGGCAGCTTAACGGACCACCGAGCGAAACCGGCCATCCCGGTTGCCGGGTCCTACAACCTCATCGACATTTCCCTCTCCAACCTGCACAACAGCGGCTTCGGCGATGTCTGGATTGTGGAGCAGTACAAGCCCCAGTCGCTCAATGACCAGATGGTCAGCGGGCGGCCCTGGGACCTTGACCGCACCCAGGGCGGGCTGCGGGTGCTTCCGCCCTTCCAGGGCGGCGACGGCGAAGGCTTCGCCCAGGGCAACGCGGACGCGCTGTACCGCCAGGCGGAGTACATCCGCGAATTTGATCCGGACCTCGTGCTGGTGCTCAGCGCCGACCATCTCTACCGCCTGGACTACCGCGACGTCGTCGAAACGCATCAGGCAAACGGGGCGGCCCTGACCCTGGTCACCACGAAGATCAACAACAACCCGGGAGACCACGGGGTGGTCGAGGTAACCGACGGGCTGGTCACCGGATTCGAGTACAAGCCCCAGGACCCGAAGACGGACCTGGTGGCGGCGGAGATCTTCCTCTATGACACCGATGTCCTCCTGAACGCACTGGACACCCTGGTGAAGCGGGACGGCCAGCTCGAGGATTACGGCGACCAGCTCATTCCCTACCTGGTGGAGCAGGAAAAGGTCGTGGAATACCGGCTGCCGGGGTACTGGCGGGACATGGGCACGCCGCGCAGTTACCACCAGGCGCACCTGGACCTGATCGAGGGCAACGGCCTGGATTTTGATGATCCGCAGTGGCCGATCCTCTCCGCCAGCCCGCGGCGGCTGCCGGCCTATGTCGGGCCGAACGGTGTCGCCGCGGAGAGCCTGCTGTCTCCCGGTGCCCGGGTCGAAGGCACCGTCCGCCGCAGCGTTCTCAGCGCCGGTGCAGTAGTGGAAGCCGGTGCCGAAGTGGATTCCTGCGTGCTGCTGGACGGCGTGGTGGTCCGGTCCGGAGCGCGGATCGCAAACCTGATCGTGGACTCCACGACGGTGATCGGCGGAGGGCGGAAACTGGACGGCGCGGAGCTGGATCCCGAAAACGGCGTGGCCGTGGTGGGACGCGATTCAAAGGCGGACGCGCCGTCGTCGTGATACCCGGCACGCAGGTACCTCCGAGTTTGAACGAAACGCCCGTTGCCCCTAGGATAGAGAGGCGTTAAGTCGTGTGTGTGTTAACCTGTTCCGCTCCGCGCGGGCAGGGGAGTATTTGCACGGCCACCCGTATAAACCTAGAATTGAAGGCTGTCGAGCCGGGTTCTCCCGTTCGGCTGCCTGAACTTCACCGTCTTCCCCGCGGCGAGGCACTTCGGCTGGATCTCACCCCGCCAGGTTAACCTCCGGAAAGTCGCAGTAATAACGGTGTCAAAACTGGTGGCGGGACGCTCTTTATGGCAGGTGCTTAGGCGCTTCCGCCTTGTGTCTGTTTTTTGAGGACCGTCATATTTACTACAACTGGAGGAGAGATCATGGCAGCTTACTGCCAGGTAACCGGAGCCATCCCCGGCTTTGGTCACAGCATTTCGCACTCGCACCGCCGCAACAAGCGTCGGTTCGACCCGAATATTCAGAAGAAGCGCTACTGGGTTCCGTCCCTGCGCCGCAACGTGACGCTGCAGGTTTCTGCACGCGGCATCAAGACGATTGACATCCGCGGCATCGACGCTGTTGTTACCGATCTGATCGCGAAGGGTGTGAAGCTGTAGTGGCTAAGGACAAGGACGTACGTCCGATCATCAAGCTGAAGTCCACTGCGGGCACCGGCTACACCTACGTAACTCGCAAGAACCGTCGTAACGATCCGGATCGTATGGTTCTGAAGAAGTACGATCCCAAGGTCCGCCAGCACGTCGATTTCCGTGAGGAGCGCTAAGAATGGCAAAGAAGTCCAAGATTGCCCGCAATGAGCAGCGCAAGGTTGTTGTTGAGCGCTACGCTGCCAAGCGCCTCGAACTGAAGAAGACCCTGGTAGACGCTAACGCTACCGACGAAGCCCGCGAAGCTGCACGCCTCGGCCTGCAGAAGCTTCCGCGCAACGCTTCCCCGGTCCGCCTTCGTAACCGCGACCAGATTGACGGCCGCCCCCGCGGTACCCTCCAGAAGTTCGGTATCTCGCGTGTGCGTTTCCGCAACATGGCCCACGCAGGCGAACTGCCGGGCATCAAGAAGTCCAGCTGGTAAGCACTGCCTACCGCTTTAGAAGGACGGTCCCTCAAAGGGGCCGTCCTTCTTGCTGTTAACGACCCTTTTGCGGGCCGGCCTGCTCAGCCGTTGCCGATGCAGCGCGAGTCCGCCATGCGCCGTCCTGCCCTGGCGCCTGCCTGCCGTCCTGTGCCTGGTGTCGCTGCGGTGTCTGCCTCGACTGGGAACATTCCTTTTGCTTCGGGAGAGCATCAGGAGGACATCGGTCGGTTGTGGGTGAAGCAGATGCTGTCTGTGGACCGGCCAGGCAGCATTTACTGCACTACGGACGACGAATCCGGGGCTTTGATGCCGTGAGGGGCGGATTCCCGCCCCATGGTGCTGCTGTTACTGACGTGGTCACTTCTACCGTCACGGCATCCCCAGATGGGATTTCCGGACAGGTTTTGCGCTATCCCAGTCCGGACCGGAGTCCTGGGCCGGCACTGATAGTACAGATATCGGGGTTATGGGCGCCGGATAAGCCCGTTATCTGCACAGCGGGTGCGGGGTGGCGCCGGATAAGCCCGTTATCTGCACAACGAGTGCCGGGCGGCGGAGGACACCGAGACCCGCCGCGGAGGTCCGAGGCCCGCCCGGGGTCAGCGGGTGCAGAGGCGTACGCACGCCTGCGCACGGGCAACCACCTATCACGGGACCAGCTTCCACGCGAGTTGACTGCTTATTGAGGGCAAAAAGCCACTTTTCGGCCGGATTATCGGGAAAAATCCGCTAAATGCAGGGGTTTTTGCCGGAGTTGGGGGTCCAAGCTGGTAAGTTTTCGAACAGCGGCGGTTTCGCATCCGCGTTCCGCTCGAGTTACCCCAGAGTCCAGGAGGACATAAATTGGCTATGAACCGCAGTGAACTTGTTGCCGCAGTTGCAGAAAAGTCCGGCAACAGCCAGACCGCAGTCAACGGCGTGCTGGATGCCGTCTTCGACATCTTCGTAGATTCCGTTGCCAAGGGCGAGAAGATCACCATCCCGGGTTGGCTGGCAGTTGAGCGCACCGACCGCGCTGCACGTACGGGCCGCAACCCGCAGACCGGCGAAACCATTCAGATCCCGGCAGGCCACAGCGTCAAGCTGACCGCCGGCTCCAAGCTGAAGGCTGCCGTCTCCACCAAGAAGTAGCAACACCAGCGGCAACCTGCCGCAGCATTTGAGAGGGCCGGCATCGCGAAGATGCCGGCCCTCCCGTGTTTTCGGGTGCAGGCCCGGGAGCCCAGCCGAAATGCCGCCGCGGCCGCACCGGCTGCAAACCCGTGACAGCCGCGACAATGATTGGCCCTATTTTTACAGCGGGTAGAGAATGGGTACTGTGCCAAAATCCGTCAAAACCCAGACCGATCGCCCCGCCGGCAGTTCGCGGCTTCCGCAGCACGGCAACGGGGGCGACCCAAGCGCAGCAGGGGAGAGCAGCAGCGCTGTTCCCGGCGTGCGCACCGGCTGGCTTGCAGCCGCCGGCGCCCTCGCCTTCATCGCCCTGGCAGCGGCCATGCTTTTCACCGGTGCCGCCGGAGCAACGCAGCTGGGGGATCCCGGATCGCTGACCCGCTGGGCACTCCCCGCAGCGAAGGCCGTGCAGAATATTTCCATGGCTGCCGTCATCGGCTCGCTTGTTTTCGCCGTGACGATCCTGCCCAAAAGCCTGAATTTTCGACGCGTGCGGAAAAACGCGTCCGGCCGGCCTGCACCTGCTGAGCCCGAGCATCCTGCGTTCACCCGTGCGCTGACCCTGACCTCGGTTGCCGCGGTCATCTGGACCCTCTCCGCGCTGGCGGTGATGGTGTTTACGTACTCGGATGTTTCCGGGCTGCCGCTCGGCACCGACTCCACTTACACGGCGGGCCTGGCGTCCTTCCTGACTGACTTTTCCACCGGCCGGGCCTGGCTGGCAGTGAGCATCATCGCCGCCGTAGTCACCGCACTGTCCTTCGGCGTGCGGTCCCTCGGCATGCTGGCCTTCACGCTGGTCCTCGCCGTCGGCGCCCTGCTCCCCACCGCCCTGATCGGGCACTCCGCCGGCGGGGACGATCATGCCGCAGCGGTGAACTCGATCGGGCTGCACCTGCTGGGCGTATGCCTTTGGATCGGCGGAATCATTGTCCTGGCCGTCGTATCCAGGCAGCTGGGTTCCATCACCGGCGTAGTCCTTGCCCGGTTCTCGGCCCTTGCCGGCTTCGCCTTCGCGCTGGTGTTCCTCTCCGGCGTCGTCAATGCGTCCCTGCGGATCAATTCGCTGGACCAGCTGGGGACGCCCTGGGGCGGCCTGGTCCTCACCAAAGCCGGGCTCACGCTGCTCCTGGGCGTTCTGGGGCTGATGCACCGCAACTGGATCATTCCGCGCCTCGCCGGTTCCCACCCGTCCCGTACCCCGGTGCCCGCCGGCACGGCAGTCCCCAACGGCGGGCTTTCGGCCCAACGGGTGCTCTGGCAGCTCATTGCCGTGGAACTGGCCGTCATGGGTGCCGTGTCCGGCGTGGCCGTGGCACTGGGCCGCACCGCGCCGCCGCGTTCCGAAGAGCTTCCCCAGGATGCCTCCCCGGCTCGTATCCTGACCGGCTACGACCTTCCGCCCGAGCTGACGCCGGAACGCTACCTCACCGAGTGGCGGCCGGACTGGCTCTGGGTTGCCGTCATCCTGACGCTGGCGACGTCCTATCTCATCGGCGCGGTGCGGCTGCGCCGCCGCGGAGACAAATGGCCGGTCCGGCGCACGGCCTGCTGGCTGGTTGGCCTGCTGGCCCTCGGCTACATCACCTGCGGCGCGCCGCAGGTTTACGGCATGGTCCTGTTCAGCACGCACATGCTGGCGCACATGGCCCTGACCATGGTGGTGCCGCTGTTCCTCGTCCTGGGGGCACCGGTCACCCTGGCGCTCAAGGCACTGACGCCCCGCACCGACGGTACCCGCGGGATCCGGGAATGGATCCTCATCGGAGTGCATTCACGCTTCTCGAAGATCATCACCAACCCGATCGTGGCCGCCGTGAACTTTGCCGGCTCCATCGTGGTCTTCTACTATTCGGACCTCTTCGGGCTGGCCCTGCGCGAACACGTTGGGCACGAGCTGATGGTGGTGCACTTCCTGCTGACCGGTTACATCTTCATCCTGACGATGATCGGGATCGACCCGTTGCCCGGCCGCGCGCCGTACCCGCTGCGCCTGGTGATCCTGCTCGCCACCATGGCCTTCCACGCCTTCTTCGGAGTGGCGGTGATGGGCGGAACGGCACTGATCCAGGCTTCCTACTTCGGGAACATGGGCCGGGAATGGGGACTGTCGGCCCTGGCGGACCAGCAGCTGGGCGGTTCGTTGATGTGGGGAATCGGTGAAATTCCGACCCTGTTCGTGGCCATCGGGGTGGCTTATCAGTGGTCCAAGAGCGACGCCCGGGAAACCCGGCGGCTGGACCGCGCAGCAGAGCGGAATAATGACGCCGATCTGACTGCTTACAACAACATGTTTGCAAACCTGGCACAGCGTGATGCCGGGACCCCGGATCAAGGAGATCGTTAATGACTGAAACCGTGCGCGCCGGATACCGGGTGCGGGCCTCGGAGCTTGAGGGCCGCAACTGGCTGAACACCGGCGGCCGGCAGCTGAACCTGGAGGATCTCCGCGGCAAGATCGTGTTGCTGGATTTCTGGACTTTCTGCTGCATCAACTGCCTGCACGTGCTGGACGAGCTCCGGCCCCTGGAGGAAAAGTTCTCCGACGTGCTGGTCACGGTGGGAGTCCATTCCCCGAAGTTCGAGCACGAAGCGGACCCGGTGGCCCTCGCCGCCGCCGTGGAGCGCTACGAAATCCACCACCCCGTGCTGGATGACCCGGAGCTGCTCACCTGGCAGGCCTACACCGCCCGTGCCTGGCCCACCCTGGTGGTCCTGGACCCCGAGGGGTACATCGTGGCGCATCTGTCCGGTGAAGGGCACGCAGCGGGCCTGGAATCGCTTGTGGCCGAGCTTGTGGAGGAACACGAGGCCAAGGGGACACTGCACCGCGGCGACGGCCCCTACGTCCCGGCAGAACCCACCGCCGGGGACCTGCGGTTCCCGGGAAAGGTGACCGCCCTGCCCGGGGGCACCTTCCTGGTTGCCGATACGGGCCACCACCGCCTCGTAGAGCTGGAAGCGGACCTGACGGGCGTCCGCCGGACCATCGGCGACGGCACCAAGGGCTGGCGGGACGGCGACGCCGGGACGGCACGCTTCAACGAACCCCAGGGTGTGGCCCTGCTGCCTGCCGACGTGGCGGAAAAGGCAGGGTACGACGTCGTAGTGGCGGACACGGTCAACCACCGCCTGCGCTCGGTGAACCTCGCTACCGGTGCCGTCCAGACCATCGCCGGCAACGGCGTGCAGCGGCTGCTGGACGCCGGGAACCAGACCAAGGCGGGTGCGGCATCCGCCGGATCCGGTGAAGCCGCGGGGGACAGTGCCCCCTCCGATTCCTCCGATCTGCTGGGCGCCGACCCGCTCAACATTTCGCTGTCCTCACCGTGGGACCTGGTCTGGTCCTCGAAGCTGCAGCGGCTGGTCATCGCCATGGCCGGCACCCACCAGATCTTCAGCTTTGATCCGGTAACCGGGGCCGTAGCCGTCCTGGCCGGCACGGGACTGGAAGGCCTGCTCAACGGCGCCGCCTCCGCGGCCTGGTTCGCCCAGTCCTCCGGCCTCGCCGAAGACAACGAGGGAAACCTCTGGGTGGCGGACTCCGAGACGTCCGCCCTGCGCAAGCTGTCCCTGGACGGCACCGGCATCCAGGTGGAAACCGCCGTCGGCACCGGCCTGTTCGACTTTGGCTTCCGCGACGGCGCCGCCTCCCAGGCCCGGCTGCAGCACCCGCTGGGCGTAGCCGTGCTGCCGGACGGTTCCGTGGCCGTTGCCGACACCTACAACGGTGCGGTGCGGCGCTACGATCCGGTCACGGGCACCGTCTCCACCCTGGCCCGCGGACTCTCCGAGCCTTCGGACGTGCTGGTGGACAACAGCGCCGCCGAACCGCTGCTGATTGTGGTCGAGTCCAACCGGCACCAGCTGGTCCGCCTGCCCATCCCGAAGGAAGCCCAGTCCGTGGATGAAGGCGCCCGGCAGACGCAGCGGCCGAAGACCCCCGTGGAAGCCGGACCAATGTCCCTGACGGTGCGCTTTGCCGCTCCCAAGGGCCAGAAGCTCGATGACCGCTGGGGCGATCCCACGCAGTTGAAGATCTCCGCCTCCCCGGAGGCACTGCTCGTTTCCGGCGGCGGTACGGCCACGGGGCTGACCCGTGAGCTCGTGCTCTCCGACACGGTGACGGATGGAGTACTGCACATCACCGCCCGTGCTGCCGCCTGCGACGGAGAGCCGGGCGGGGAGATCCCGGACCACGCGGCCTGCCACATGTACCAGCAGGACTGGGGCATTCCGGTAGTGCTGCAGGCCGGCGGCGAGTCCGAGCTGGTCCTGGACCTGCGCGGACTGGACTGAGCACCTCTTCCCTGACAGGGCGGCCCGGACCGGGCCCGCTTAACGGCGCAGGCGGCGGCATGGGAATCCATGCCGCCGCCTGCGCTTTGTTGAGGGCTGCTAGTCGACCTGCGGGCTCAGCGTGACGTTTTCGCCGTCCACGCGGAGGGAAGCGCTGAAGGTGAAGGGCTCATCGGCCACCAGCGGGCTCTTGTCGCCGCTGAAGAGGTCCACCTGGGTGGCGGTGACCTGCGCGGTGCCGCTCAGCGGGCTGAGCACCCAGGCGCCCTCAGCCTGGGTCAGTTCAACGTCGGGGTAGTCGGTGATGCTCCACCTGATTGGCTGGTCCACCCGGTTGTTGGTGAGGTGGTAGAACGGGCAGCCCGGAGGCGCCAGACGGTCAGCGGCCGTGCAGCCGTCGAGGAACTCGCGGATACCGGCATCAATCTTGGAAACCAGTTCCTTGGTTGCCTCCGGCACGAGGGTGAGCTGCGGCTCGGCGTCGTCCGACACCAGGACCTCCCGCTCTGCGGCGGCCAGGTACTGGCTGTCATAGGAGGCCGTCACCCGCGACGCCGGGAAGGCGGCGAACGTATTGGCGCCCTCCGGGAGCGTTACCCGGACCCCGTTGAGGGTTGCTTCCCGCAGCGCCGGAGCATTTACCTGAACGGTCGGCAGCGTGGCCGGCACAAAGTCCCAGGTGTCGAAGAAGAGCCAGCGTTTGCCGGTGTTTTCCAGCACGAACCTGGTTGTTCCCTCGGCCTCGCCGTAGGCGTAGTCCACCGCAACCTCGACGCGGTTCCCGCCGATCTCCTCGGCGTCGCCGATTTCACGCACCTGCTGCCCCTTCACGGAGGCACGGAGGGCATCGCCGTCCAGCAGTGCGGCGTTGGCCTCGGGGACCTGCGCGTTGAGCATCCCGAGTGCCTGTTCGCCCTCGCCGTCGGCCAGCTTCTGCAGATAGCTCTCGACGTGTTTCTCGGGGCCGTACGTCTTGGCGTTGACGAAGTAGATCACGACGACGGCGGCCGCGATGGTGAGCATGAGGGCAAGCAGCCAGGCGGCTACTGCCTTGATTACCGGTGATGTTCCCTGCACTGCTCTTACGTTACCTGCCCGGACGGACGAAGGCCGGATCGGTTTCCCGTCCGGCCTTCGTGTCAGCTGCCCTGGAGGAGGGCTGTGCCAGTTGTCCCGCTGCTAGGACGCTGCCGCCGGGACGGTCTCGTGTGCAGCGGCGATCTCCTCGGCACGGGCAGCATTGGCTTCCTCGGTCAGCTCGGCGCCCGCTGCGGCGTCGCGTGTGAGGTTTTCACCGGTTTCCGGGTCGAAGAGGTGCACTTTGCGGGTGTCCAGCCACAGCTCGGCGTCGCGTCCGCCGCGGATCCGGCTGGCGGCGTCGAGCGTCACCACCACCTGGGGGCGCAGCTCGTCGGCGTCCATGTCCCGGGCCAGGTTGTTCAGCAGCTCGCGTACCTCGGGGGTGGGGTCGAAGTGGATGTACCCGTACTGCTCGTTGCCCAGCCACTCCGTGTGCGTGATCGGTGCCGTGAACGTGGAACCGTGCTGCAGCTTGCTTTCCTCCACCAGGGAGGCATCCTCGAAGAACTCCGGGCGGATGCCCACCAGCACAACCTGCTTGCCGGCGGCCTTTGCGGCCTTGTCTTCGGGGACGCGGATGTCGCCGACGGCGGTCTTCAGCACCCCGTTCTCCAGCGTTGCAGGCAGGAAGTTCATGGAGGGGGATCCGATGAAGCCGGCCACGAACAGGTTGATGGGCTGTTCGTAGAGCTCGCGCGGGGAGGCGACCTGCTGCAGGATGCCCTTCTTCAGCACCGCCACACGGTCACCGAGCGTCATGGCCTCGGTCTGGTCGTGGGTCACGTAGACGCTGGTGGTGCCCAGGCGGCGCTGCATCTGCGCAATCTCCGAACGCATCTGGCCGCGCAGCTTCGCGTCCAGGTTCGAGAGCGGCTCGTCGAAGAGGAACGCATCGGCCTGCCGGACGATGGCGCGGCCCATGGCCACCCGCTGCCGCTGGCCGCCCGAGAGGTTGGCCGGCTTGCGGTCCAGGTGGTCCGTCAGTTCCAGCGTTGCGGCGGCATCGGTCACGAGCTTGCGGACCTGCTCGTCGTTGTACTTTCCCTTGTTCAGGCGCAGCGGGAACGCGATGTTCTCGTAGACCGTGAGGTGCGGGTAGAGCGCGTAGTTCTGGAACACCATGGCCAGGTTGCGGTCACGCGGTGCCTTGTCATTGACGCGCTCTCCGTTGATGAGCAGATCACCGGAGGTGATGTCCTCCAGCCCTACGATCATGCGCAGCAACGTCGATTTTCCGCAGCCCGACGGGCCCACCAGGATGATGAACTCGCCGTCGGCAATGTCCAGGCTGACATCGTTGACGGCCGGAAAACCGTCGCCGTACTTCTTGACGAGGTTCTTGAGGGTGATAGATGCCATGGTTAGGGATCCTTTTCTTCAGTCCGGGTGCCGAAAGGGAACTAGCCCTTGACGGCGCCCTGGGTTAGGCCGGAGACGATTTGGCGCTGGAACGCGAGCACCAGGACAACTACGGGAATGGTGACGATGATCGCCGCGGCGGAGATGGCACCGGTGGGCTCCTCGAACTGTGAAGCGCCGGTGAAGAACGCCAGGGCTGCCGGTACCGGCCGCGCCGCCTCGGTGGAGGTCAGCGATATGCCGTACACGAAGTCATTCCAGGCGATGAAGAACGCAATGATCGCGGTGGTGAAGACGCCGGGGGCGGCCAGGGGAACGATGGCCTTGCGGAACGCCTGCCACGTGGTGGCGCCGTCAACCTGGGCTGCCTGCTCCAGCTCCCACGGGATCTGCCGGAAGAATGCCGCCAGGGTCCAGATGGAGATCGGCAGCGTCAGGGACAGGTAGGGGATGATGAGTCCGGGCCACGTGTCGTAGAGCCCGATGTTGCGCCAGAGGTTGAACAGCGGGGTCACGATGGAGATCACCGGGAAGATCGAGACACCCAGCGCCGTGGTCAGCACCAGTTTCTTGCCCGGGAAGTCCAGGCGGGCAATTGCATAGGCGCACAGGGTGGCCAGGATGACCGCGATGAAGGTGGCGATCAGGCAGATGCCGATGGAGTTGCGCAGGCTGCTCAGGAACAGCCCCTGCGCGTCGCCGACGAGGATCTGCTCGTAGTTGCTCCATGACCAGTTGGTCGGGAGGAAGGTCCCGGAAGTCAGGTCGCTGGGCAGCTTGAACGAGGTGGCCAGGATCGATGCCACGGGGAACAGCGCGTACAGGACAACCAGAACCGAAATAATGGTCCAAATTGTCCGCCGTTTGGCAGGTGAGGACTTCACTTATTTACCCCCTCGTGCGCCGGAAAGGTCTACTTTGAACAGTTTGATGGCGATGAAACAGATGATGATGACGCAGATGAACAGCAGCACCGACACGGCCGAGCCCATGCCGATTTCCAGGCGGGTAATCGAAGTCCGGTAGGCCAGCAGCGAAAGCACCTCGGTGCCGTACGCGCCGTTGGTCATGATGTAGACGTTGTCGAAGATGCGGAAGGCGTCCAGTGCGCGGAACAGGACGGCGACCATGATGGCGGCCTTCATGTTCGGGATGATCACCTTGGACATCCGCTGCCACCAGGACGCACCGTCAACCTCTGCCGCTTCCGTCAGCTCGCCCGGAACCTGGGCCAGGCCCGCCAGCAGCAGCAGGGAGATGAACGGGGTGGTCTTCCAGATTTCCGAGGCCATGATGACGGACAGTGCCGTCCAGGTGTCGGCGAACCAGTTCAGGTCCGAGTCGATACCGGGCACCCAGTTGAACCAGCTGTTGATGTAGCCGGAGTTGATGTCGAAGGCATAGAACCAGGCGAAGGCGGAAACCACGGTGATGATGCCGTACGGCACGAGGATCGCGGTGCGCAGCCAGCCGCGGACGGCCTTCAGCGCGCTGTTCATCACCAGGGCCAGTGCAAAGCCGAGAATCAGCTCGACGACGACGGTGATGACCGTGATCAGCACCGTCACCCCCAGGTCCCGCCAGAACAGGCCGTCCGAAAGGATGGTCGCGTAGTTGCCCAGTCCCACGAACTCCCGGTCCGCCGGGGCGGTCAGGCGGTACTTGAACAGCGATTCCCAGAGCGCCAGGAGGATCGGATAGGCGGTGACCGCGAGCATGATGATGAAGGCGGGCCCGGCGAGCCAGAAACCCAGCCGCCGCTCCGCTTTGGCGCGGTCACTGAGGGGCTGTTTGGACGGAGTGGGCTTGGCCGGGGCGTCCCGGACCGCTTCGACGGAAGTGCTCACAGCAGTTTCTCCCCTCTAAGGACTGCGAGAATGAATTCCTGGCTCTCGGCCGGGGTGGTATCGGGGTTGACGTCGCTCGGCGGAGTCCAGGTCTGCTGGATGCCGGTGGAGATCTCGTTGTAGTAGGGGGTCTGCGGCCGGGGCACGGCCAGTTCCAGCGAGTCCCGGATGACCGGGGCCATCGGGAATGTCTCTTCGATCCCCGGAGCGTTGTAGGCCTCTTCGTTCGACGGCGGGTTGCCGTTGGTGGTGAAGTACTGGGCCTGGTTCTCGGGCGAGACGATGCATTCGATGGCCTCGAACGCCAGGTCGGGGTGCTCGCTGTTGGAGCCCACACCGAGGTTGATGCCGCCCAGCGGGGGAGCCGTATCCTCGCCCTCGTTCATGGCCGGGTAGAGGGCCCAGCCGATGTCGTCGATGAGGGACGCAGGCAAGGCACCCTCCTCGACCGACGCGTTGGTGGCCGGCCAGACGAAGGGATAGTTGACCATGAACGAACCCTGGTCACCCTGGAACTGGATCATGGAGGTGTTTTCCGTCTGGGTGGGCAGTCCGGGACCGCCCAGGCCCTCCTTGCCGATCGTGGAGACAACCTCTGCTGCCTGCTTTCCGGCCTCGGTGTCGAGACCCAGCTGCAGGTCATCCGCCGACGCGTCCGGATTCTGCACGATTTCACCGCCGGCAGACGCCACCAGGGCGTTCACCCACACGGTCATGGACTCCGCGCGGGCGCCCTGGACGCCGATGTATTTATCCTGGCTCTGCGCGGCATCGATGATCTGGTCCCAGGTCACCGGCTTGGTCATGTCCAGTTGTGCAGCCTCGGCCACGGATTTGCGGTACCAGAGGATCTGGGTGTTGGCCCAGAACGGTACGGCCACCACTTTGTCTTTCCACTTTGCGCCGGCCAGGGCGCCTTCCAGCACACCCTCCGTGGTCCGCTCCGCTACGTCATCGGGTACGGGTGCCAGGTAACCCGGCTCCGCGTACTCGGGAACGTTGGGTGGATCCAGGCTCATGATGTCCATGCTCTTGTCCCCGGCAGCGAGGCGCCGGGCCAGCTGTTCGCGCTGGGAGGCGGCATCGTTCGGCAGCAGGGAGGTCTCGATGGTGTACGCGCCCCCGGAGGCATCGCTGCACTGCTTCGCCAGTTCGGCCTGCCCGCCGGCATCCGGATTGATGTACCAGGTCAAGGTGGGTGCTGCGCCCTCGTCGGATCCGCAGCCGGTCAGGAGGGTTGCGCCCAAGGCCAGAGCAACGCCGGCCGCAGCCCGTGCCCCTTTCCGGGTACGACCCCAGTATCTTGCGTCGTTTGGCATCGGTACTGTGCCTCCACCTCGTCGTAAGTGTCCCCTGCGGCGTTGCCTGAGACGGGCCACACACTAAGCAGCCTTCAGTTTGACCATATGCCTTGAACGTAATTTACGCCACATTCCTGCCGGTCAAACCGGGCGTTTCATCAGGTCAGCAGGGCTGCGGCCAGGACCAGCACGGGCAGCGAGGCAATGGTGGTGAGCAGCACGGTGTCCTTGGCCACCAGCACGCCTTCTTCGTAGCGGGCAGCAGCAACGAAGACATTCTGGGCGGTGGGAAGGGCAGCGGTGACCACGACGGCGAAAAGCAGGTGTCCTTCCATCCCCAGGATGAAGCGGGCCAGCAGGAAAGCCAGCAGCGGTTGGACAAGGAGCTTGAAGGCAGAGGCGAGAATGACGTCGGCCCGCCTGCCGCCGTCGGCATTCAGGGGCCGCGACCCCACCAGTGAAAGCCCGAAGGCAAGCAGCATGGCGGGAACCGCTGCACCGCCGATCAGGGACACCGGTTCATGGATGATTTCGGGCAGCTGCGTGCCGGTGGCGGCCAGGAGCAGGCCGATCAGCGAGCCGACGATTATCGGGTTGCGGACCACCTGTACGGCGAAAACCCGGACTGAGGTCCGCCTGCCGCTGGTGGCCGAATCCATCATCATCAGGAAGAGCGGGGTGAAGAAAGCGAGCTGGAAAATCAGCACGGGTGCGATATAGGCGGCGTCCCCGAGGACGTACACGCAGATGGGCAACCCAAGATTGGCGGCATTGACCAGGGACGAAGACATGGCCGAAATAAGCATTTCCGGCAGCGGCCGGCGCAGCCACCAGCGGGTAATGAGCACATAGAGGACCGCCGTGGCCCCGGCGCTGGCGGCGGCCACCAGCAGCGGAAACGAGAAGACAGTGGGCAGGTCCGCATCGCTGAGGGTAACGAGCAGGAGCGCGGGCGATGCAACGAAGAACGCCAGGCGGCTCAGTACGGTCTGGGCGTTTTCCCCAAGTATGCCGAGCCGGCCGATGGCATACCCGGTAAGGATGATGATCCAGACAACGGCGAATCCGGTGAGTACCCCCAGCACCGGATGCTGCTATCTGGCTTCGGCTGCGGCGCCCGGGTTGCCGGCCATGACCTGGGTGTTGTCCAGGGCCAGCGGAGGACGCTCGGTGCCTTCCGTCACGGCCTCGGCCGGGTCCGTCCCCAGTTCCAGGATCCGGTTGGCGGAATCAACGTGGACAACCGTCGGCACGAAGGAGCGGGCCTCATCGGTGGTCATATCGGCATAGGTAATGAGGATGACCGTGTCGCCCACATGCACCAGGTGGGCCGCTGCACCGTTGATGCCCAGCACCCCCGAGCCGCGTTCGCCGGCGATGGTGTACGTCTCAAGCCGGGCGCCGTTGTCGACGTCGACGATCGAGACGAGCTCGCCGGGCAGGATGTCCGCGGCTTCAAGGAGGTCAAGGTCAACCGTCACGGACCCCACGTAGTGCAGGTCGGCATGGGTCACCGTGGCGCGGTGGATTTTGGACTTAAACATTTTCCGGTTCATCGCGGCTAAGTCTACGCCGAATACCCCGGACTTTGAGCCGGGGGTTGACACGCTGACAGCGAAAGTGCTGGTGCAGCACAGCGCAGGGGGAGGGGTGGAGTCTTGCCCCGAAGTGGAGCGGGCGACGGGAATCGAACCCGCGTATCAAGCTTGGGAAGCTAGCGCTCTACCATTGAGCTACGCCCGCAGTGTCCGGAAGGAATCCGGCACAGCTCCTAACTTTACATGGAACCCGCCGGTTGCCTAATTCGTTTGCCGGTGCTGCCGAAAGGTTTCCGGACGGGTTGCCCAAACACCGGCCGGCCTAGTCTTCGGAGCCCTCGCCGGGTTCGGAATCGGCGCCGGCGCGGGCCCGCTCCACGAGTTCGCGCCACCTGCCCTTGACCTGCCGCTCCGGGATGGTGACGGCGGCCGGGCCCACGGAGATCTCATACGTGAACCGGTCCGGTTCGCTGTCCGGGGCTTCGGGCGGATCGCTGAGGAGCGGCAGCCACCGCTCCTGTGCCTCTTCGGAGCTGACCTGCGTGCTCCAGGTGCGCTGCATGCCCGCAAAGCCGCCGCTGCGCACTACAACCAGTCTCATACCAAGACGTTAACCTCTTTCCATGCGGCCTGCACAGCAGTACTTTCCTCCGTCCCCGCTCCGTACCGTTTTTCCGCTGCGGTGACCGTGGCGGCGGCGAAGACGGCGAAGGTGGCGTCGGAGGGAAAATTCCGTTCGGTGATGGTGTCGTACCAGATCTGGCCGGCGCGTTCCCAGGCATACCCGCCCAGGGCTTCAGCCACCAGGTAGAAGGCGCGGTTGGGGATTCCGGAGTTGATGTGGACACCGCCGTTGTCCGCCGCGGTCTTCACGAAGTCAGCCATGGACGCCGGCTGCGGATCCTTGCCAAGCACGTCGTCGTCGTAGGCAGTGCCCGGTGCCTTCAGGGACCGCAGTCCCTGCCCCTGCACCAGGTCCGTGAACAGGCCCTCGCCAACCAGCCAGCCGGCCTGGTCCGCTGTCTGTCGCAGCAGTTTCTGCTCGACCAGGACGCCGAAGACATCCGCTACTGATTCGTTGAGTGCCCCGGACTGGTCACGGTAGTCCAGCTGCGCGGTGTACTGGATGATTCCGTGGGCCAGCTCGTGGCCGATCACGGTGAGGGATTTGCTGAAGCGTTCAAACACCTCGCCGTCGCCGTCTCCGAGCACCATCCGGGAACCGTCCCAGAAAGCGTTGTCGTAGGCGTGTCCATAGTGGACGGTGGCCTCCAAGGCCCGCCCCGCGCCGTCGAGCGAGGAACGTCCATAGGCATCGCTGAAGAGACGGTACGTGGCGCCGAGGCCGGCATAGGTTTCGTCCACCGCCGGGTCGCCCGTGTCCGGTTCGCCCTCGGTCCGCACTACCGTGCCGGGCAGTTCCTCCAGGCCCAGGGCATCGGAGATGGTGCGGCGCAGGGACGGGGTAAACGCCGTGCCTGATCCGCGGGACGGCGCAGAACGCGGCGCCGAGCGCGCGGATTCCACGCTGTTGATCCCGGTCAGGGCGCGGCGGGCCGCCTTCGCTGCCGTTGCCTTTGCAGGGTCTTCGGCGGCGGCCAGGCGGGCAAGCAGATACGGCGGAACGATGGAACAGATCGAAGAAGCAACGCTTGAGTTGGTCACGGTACAGCCCTCCCTCTGTTGTGAGGTTCCCCAGCGTAGGCCCCGGCACTGACACTGCAAGCGCTAGGCCTGCAAAAACGGCATCAAATGGCCATAACGCAACCTAATCGGCTGTTTTCGAGCCTTCTACGGCTGGATCAGTCCTGTTCCGTGCCGGCCGGGTCCTGTGCCTGCGCGGCGGCCTTTTCGGACGCCTCGACAAGTGAAGCCACAACGTCCGGGCCGATCTCCAGCCCTACTTCGTGTCCCGGGTTGACGGACATGCCGTATCCCGGGGCAATGCTGCGGATGGTGGCTTCGCCGCTGGCCTTGACGACCACCGGTGCTGCTTCGCGCAGCTGCGCGGGGATGCGGTCCGCGGAGGTGAAGGTGGCAGCCACGGAGTAGTCGGCGTCCGGGGCCTTCAGGACCACTGCCTGGAAGGTGGAGGGATCGTCGGCCTTCGTCAGGCGCCCCACGCTCAGCAGTTCCGACGTCCAGATGACGGACATGACCTCGCGGTTGGTGAGCCTGCCCTCACGGCCGGCGGTGATGGCTTCTTCAAGCGCGGCGCCGGGCGTTTCGACGTCGTCCTGGGCCAGCGGCATTGTCGGGATCTCGGGGGTGTTGTCCGGTTCCATGGGGACTCCTTCTCAGGGCTCGGTGCCAAAACCCCAAGTCTGGCATATGGAGCGGATACCGTGGTGGGCATGAGTCCGAACGAGAACACCCGCAGCCTCGAAGCAGGCATCGAGCGGGACTTCAGCGACAAGATGAGCTACGGGTCCTACCTTGCCCTGGATGAACTGCTATCCGCACAGCATCCGGTGAGCAGCCCGGAGCACCACGACGAGATGCTGTTCATCATCCAGCACCAGACCTCGGAACTGTGGCTGAAGCTCGTCCTGCATGAGTTGCTGGCCGTGCGTGCACGCCTGGCGGCGGATGACCTGCGTTCGGCCATGAAGGGAATTGCCCGGATCAAGCACATCCAGCGCTCGCTGACTGAACAGTGGTCCGTGCTGGCGACGCTGACCCCGTCCGAGTACTCCGAATTCCGCGATGACCTGGGCGCCTCGAGCGGCTTCCAGTCCTACCAGTACCGTGCCGTCGAGTTCCTGCTGGGCAACAAGAACGAGGCAATGATTGCGGTGTTTGCGGCAGACCCCGCCGCTCAGGAGCTGCTGTCCGGCCTGCTTTCCGAAACCAGCATCTACGACGAGTTCATCCGCTATCTTGCCCGCCGCGGCTATGCCGTGGCGCCGGAGCTCCTGGACCGCGACGTGACGCAGGCACATGTGTATGACGAGTCACTGCTGGCGGTCTACAAGTACGTCTACGAAAACGCCGCCGGGAACTGGGACGTCTATGAGGCCTGTGAAGAGCTGGTGGACCTCGAGGACAATTTCCAGCTGTGGCGTTTCCGACACCTGAAAACCGTGGAACGCACCATCGGCATGAAGCGGGGCACGGGCGGTTCCAGCGGTGCCGGCTTCCTGCGGCGTGCCCTCGAACTGACGTTCTTCCCCGAGCTCTATGCGGTGCGGACCGAAATCGGCCGCTAGGGGCATGCGCTATTTTTGAAGAGTGCTGATTTCTGACCGCGACATCCGAGCCGAGATTGCCGACAACCGGATTGCCCTGGACCCCTATGACCCCGCCATGGTCCAGCCTTCCAGCGTCGATGTGCGCATCGACCGCTTCTTCCGGCTATTCGACAACCATAAGTACGCCCACATCGACCCCTCGCAGGACCAACCTGAGCTGACCCGCCTGGTGGAAGTGGATCCGGATGAGCCGTTCATCCTCCACCCCGGGGAGTTTGTCCTGGGTTCCACCTACGAGCAGGTGACCCTGCCGGACGATATCGCCGCGCGGCTGGAGGGCAAGTCCTCGCTGGGCCGGCTTGGGCTGCTGACGCACTCCACGGCTGGCTTCATTGATCCCGGCTTCTCCGGCCACGTCACGCTGGAGCTTTCCAACATGGCAACGCTGCCCATCAAGCTGTGGCCCGGCTCCAAGATCGGCCAGCTGTGCTTCTTCCGGCTCAGCTCCCCGGCGGAGCACGCGTACGGCTCGGGCCGCTACGGCAACCGGTACCAGGGCCAGCGGGGCCCGACGGCGTCGCGCAGCCACCTGAACTTCCACCGCACCGATGTCACTGCTGCGTCGAATGACGAGGACACGGCGGGCGTCAGCGCCTCCTAAGGGCTGGCGAGGAGGGGGCGGCACCGTCCGGCTGTAGGGCCTGGCGGAGGCGGCTTTAATATTCCAAGCGAGCTCTGCGAGCGAAGGAATTTCGTTGCCGCCGGAGCCAGGCCCGTAGGCCGGTCCCGGAGCCAGGCCCGTAGGCCGGTCCCGGAGCCAGGCCCGCGAGCCCTACTCCTTACCGACGGGCAGAGCGGTCCGTGCAGCGGGGGACCGGACCGGGAGCAGCACCAGCAGGCCGATCAGCAGCACGGCCATGATGCCGATGATGCCGTACCGCTGGGAGCCGAAGATCACGATGCAGGTGGAGAACAGCATGGGGGCCAGGAAGCTGACCGCCCGTCCGGTGGTGGCATAGAGGCCGAACAGCTCGCCTTCCTTCCCTTCGGGGGCGAGCCTGGCGAGGAACGCCCGGGACGCGGACTGGGCCGGGCCCACGAACAGGCACAGCAGCAGGCCGAAGATCCAGAACGTGGTGTCGCCGGTCCACTGCAGTCCAAACAGGTCCTGGTCATCCGGGCCCAGGACCACAATGGCCGTGCCGGCAAGGATCAGTCCGATCAGCGAACCGACGATCACGGCCTTGGGGCCGGAGCGGTCATCGAGGAAGCCGCCGACCACGGACCCGGCGGCGGCGACCACGTTGCCGAAGATGGCGAACATAATCACCTCTGACAGTTCCCAGTCGAAAGTGCCGGACGCGATAACGCCGCCGAAGGTGAACACTGCCGCCAGGCCGTCGCGGAAGACGGCGCTGGCGAGCAGGAAGTAAATGGTGTGGGGGTCGGTCCGGAAGAGGGCCTTGATGCGCTGGAAGAGGAGCTTGTAGGACGCAAGAATCCCCAGCCGTGCCAGCGCCTCCTGCCGGGGAACCTCGGGCACGGTGAACATCAGCGGCAGGGCGAACAGCAGGAACCAGACGGCGGAAAACAGTGCAACGAAGCGGATGTTCATTCCGTCTTCGGAGGTGACGCCGAACCAGCCGACGTCGGGCTGCACAAAGCCCACGAGTACCAGCGCCAGGGCAGCGATTCCGCCTACATAGCCCATGGCCCAGCCCAGGCCGCTGATTTTGCCGACGGTAGCCGGTGTGGAGATCTGGCTGAGCATGGCGTTGTAGTTCACGCCCGCAAATTCGAAGAACAGGTTTGCCGCGGCGATCAGTGCCACACCCAGGATCAGATAGTCGGGCGACGGGAAGACGAACCAGCACGACGCGACCAGGGCGCAGGTCAGCAGGGTGTTGACGGTGAGCCAAGTGCGGCGGCGTCCACCCGCGTCCGACCGTTGGCCGGTGACCGGCGCGAGGACGGCCACGGCGACGCCGGCAAGGGCGAGGCCGGCGCCGAGGACGGCGGAGTTCTCGTCTTTATCCCCGAATTGGGCGGACGTCAGGTAGACGGTGAACACAAAAGTGGTCATCACTGCATTGAAGGAAGCGGACCCCCAGTCCCAGGCAGCCCAGGCCGCCACCTGTTTCCAGCGTGCAGGTGCGGAGGCGCGCGGCGCGGGGACACCCGGAGACGTATTTTTTGTGCTGAGACTCATGCCGCTGAGCCTAGCGGCTGCCGCGGCCCGGAACGGTATTCAACCCCCAAAACGCCGGTGGCCGGTTCCGGTGCAGAACCGCCCGAATAGGAGGGCGTAGGTATGCCATGGGTAGAATGTACATACGACCTTGACCGCCCCCCTTGATAACTGCAGCCAAAATCAGGCTGAAACATCGACGAAAAAGCCCGGGAGATCATAGTGCTGTTTGTGCTCACCGTTTTGTTTACGGTGGCATTGGTTGCGCCCTTGGTGTTCCGCAAAGTCGGCCGGTCGGCGTTCTACATCCTCGCGGCCTTCCCTGCCGCCGCGTTCATTTGGCTGATAGCCACTTTCCCCCGGTACACCGGTGCAGACCAGACGCTGGCCTCCGGCGCCCCGAACGCGCCGCCGTCGGTCACCATTGCCTGGATTCCCGACCTCCGGGTGGAACTGGCCTTCCGGATGGACACCCTTGCGGCCGTGCTGTCCATCCTGATCCTCGGCGTAGGCGCCCTGGTCCTCTTCTACTGCGCCCGGTACTTCCGGCCGAATGACCCGAAAATGGGCAGCTTCGGTGCCCAGCTGCTGGCGTTCGCCGCCGCCATGTTCGGCTTGGTTACGGCGGATGACCTCATCCTGCTGTTCATTTTCTGGGAACTGACCACCATCCTTTCCTACCTGCTGATCGGGTACTCGGCGCACCGGCTCTCTGCCCGCCGCGCGGCCCTGCAGGCACTGATCGTCACCACCTTCGGCGGCCTGGCGATGCTGGTCGGCATGATCATGCTCGGCACCGCCGCAGGGACGTACCGGATTTCGGAAATCCTGGCGCAGGCACCGGAACTGGTGAACGCCGGGACGATGGTCAACGTTGCCATCGCCCTGCTGCTGGTCGGCGCCGTCTCCAAATCCGCCCTTGTGCCCTTCCACTTCTGGCTGCCCGCCGCCATGGCGGCACCCACCCCGGTCAGCGCCTATCTGCATGCCGCCGCGATGGTGAAGGCCGGCATCTACCTCATCGCCCGGCTGGCCCCCGGCTTCTCCGAGACGCTGCTGTGGCACCCCATCGTGCTGCTCCTGGGCCTGACAACCATGCTGCTGGGCGGCTGGCGCGCCCTGCGCCAGTACGACATCAAACTGATCCTCGCCTACGGCACGGTCAGCCAGCTCGGTTTCCTTACCCTGGTGGTGGGCCTCGGCAGCCGGGAGGCCGCAGTCGCCGGGATGGGCCTGCTCCTGGCGCACGGCTTCTTCAAGGCGACCCTGTTCCTGGTGGTCGGGATTATCGACCACCAGGCCGGCACCCGGGACATCCGCAAACTCTCGGGAATCTTCCGGGCAGCACCGAAACTGGCCGTCGTCGCCGTCATCGGTGCGGCATCCATGGCAGGCGTGCCGCCGCTGCTGGGCTTCGTGGCCAAGGAATCGGTCTATGAGACCTTCGTGCATTACGGCGAGCAGCAGGGCACCATCGCCGCCTGGCTCCTGCTGGCCGGCGTGGTGACCGGTTCCATCCTCACCTTCGCCTACAGTGCCCGCTTCATCTGGGGCGCCTTTGCAGCCAAGGAGGGCCGCACACCTACCCCGTTCAAGGCGGTGTCCTGGTCCTTCCTCGCCGCTCCGGCGATCCTGGCCGGTGTCACAGTACTGTTCGGGCTCTGGCCTGCACCGCTGGATTCTGCGATTGCGTCCTACGCGGATCTCTTCCCTGCCGAAGGCAAGCCCACCCACCTGGCCCTCTGGCACGGCCTGACCCCGGCGCTGGGCCTGACCGTGCTCACCCTCGGGGTCGGCGTCGTCCTGTTCCTGCTGGCCCGGCAGGTAGAGGACCTCCAGCGGGATGTCGCCTTCCCGGTCGACGCCGAGCGGTCCTACCGAGGCGCCATCGGGGTACTCGACGACGTCGCCGTGTGGGTTACCGGGCGCACGCAGCGCGGTTCGCTGCTGTTCTACCTGTTCGTCATCCTGACCATGGCGATCCTGACGCCGCTGACGGCACTGATCCTGCGGTCCGCGCCCCTGCCGCAGGACTTCCGCTGGTTCGATACTCCGCTGCAGGCCGTGATCGGCGCCGCAGTGGTCCTGGGCGCGGTTGCCGCTGCCCGCGCGACGAAGCGTTTCCTGGCCGTGCTGATGGTGTCCGTAAGCGGTTACGGCATTGCGCTGATCTTCGCGCTGCAGGGAGCCCCGGACCTGGCCCTCACCCAGATGCTCGTCGAAACCATCGTCCTGGTGGCGTTCGTGCTGGCCCTGCGGTCCCTGCCGGCCCGCTTGTGGAAGCGCGAGCCCAAGCGCCACCGCTTCCTGAGGGCCATGCTGGGCATCGCCTTCGGCGCCAGCATGGTCGTGTTCGCCATGACCGCGATGGCTTCCCGCGTGGCCACGCCCGTATCCCTCGACTTCCCGCAGCTGGCCTACGACGGCGGCGGTGGTTCCAACATTGTCAACGTCACCCTGGTGGATATCCGTGCCTGGGATACGTTCGGTGAAATCACCGTGCTGGCCATCGCGGCCACGGGCCTTGCCTCCCTGATCTTCGTCCGCGGACGCGGCGACAAGCGGCGCCGGGCCGAGGGCGTGGCCAGCGGTTCCGTGGACCGGGGGCGGGAGCAGTTTGCCCCCACTGCCCGGCGACAGGCCACCCTCGTTATGGCCCGCAGGTTCTCCAGCGTGGGCCGTGACGCCTGGCTGGTGGCCGGCCGGACGCTGGCGCCCGAGCGCCGGTCCATCATCTTCGAGGTGATTACCCGGCTGCTGTTCCACTCCGTCATCCTGTTCTCCGTCTACCTGCTGATTGCCGGCCACAACCTGCCCGGCGGCGGGTTCGCCGGCGGGCTGATGGCCGGGCTGGCGCTGACCATCCGTTACCTGGCCGGCGGCCGCTTCGAGCTGGCCGAAGCCAGCCCGGTCAGCGCCGGAGCGCTGCTGGGCGGCGGCTTGGGCGTGATTGCCCTGTCCGCTGCGGCGCCGCTGTTCTTCGGCGGGCAGATCCTGCAAAGCGCAATCCTCAAGTTCACCTGGCCGATCTTCGGGGAGGTCAAATTCGTCACCTCCACGATCTTCGACATCGGCGTGTACCTGGTGGTGGTGGGGCTGGTGCTGGATGTCCTGCGCAGCCTGGGCTCGGAGATCGACGAGCGCAGCGAGGGTGATGCCGACGATGAGGACGACGACGAAAACACTGTGGAGGAACCGGAAATCATCGACGTTGCCGCCCGTCCCGAAGAGGAAGAGGTGTCACGGTGACTGTTAACCTCACCCTCCTCGTGGTCATGGGGTGCCTGTATGCAGCCGGCATCTACCTGCTGCTTGAGCGGAGCCTGACCCGGGTGGTGCTCGGCCTGGCCATGCTCACCAATGCAACGAACATCCTGCTGCTCGCCACCGGCGGGCCGGCGGGGCTCGCACCGATCTTCAACAAGGACATTGCCGCGGATGCCTACAACGATCCGCTGCCGCAGGCCTTCATCCTGACCTCGATCGTCATTTCCTTCTCGGTCACCGCCTTTATGCTCGGCATCATTTACCGGTCCTGGGTGCTGGGCCGGCAGGACGAGGTCCAGGACGACGTTGAGGACCGGCGCGTGGCGAGCCAGAGCAGCTTCGACGCCGAAGATGACGCAGACGTCCCGGAGGACACCACGGAATTCACACCGCCGGAGGAAGCCGAAGAGGCTCCCGGCTCCCAGCGCGGCAACACACCAAACGAACCGGAGGTGAACCGATGAACACAGCCAGCCTTGCACCGCTGGCGGTGGTGCTCCCGGTCTTCGGTGCCGCCCTCGCGTTCATCCTGATCCGGCACCAGCGCGCCCAGCGGGTAGTCAGCATCAGCATCCTCAGCGGAACCCTGATCCTGGAAATCGTCCTGCTGGGCTCCGTCTGGACGGCAGGCGCGCAGGCCGTGAACCTGGGTGCCTGGCTTCCACCGTTCGGCATCACCATGGTGGTGGACCAGTTCTCCGCGTTGATGCTGGTGGTCTCTTCGGCGATCAGCCTCTCCGTGCTGATCTATGCCGCCGGCCAGGGCATGGCCGACGGCGACGAAGACGGACCCATTTCGATCTTCCACCCGACCTACCTCATCCTGGTGGCAGGCGTTTCCAATGCCTTCCTCGCCGGGGACCTGTTCAACCTGTACGTGGGCTTCGAAATCCTGCTGACCGCCAGCTATGTCCTGATGACCCTCGGCGGGACAACGCCGCGGATCCGCGCCGGCGTGACGTATGTAGTGGTCAGCGTGGTGTCGTCGCTGCTGTTCCTGATTTCCATTGCCATGGTCTACGCGGCCACCGGCACCGTGAACATGGCCGACCTGGCCCTGAAGCTCGGCGAGCTGGATCCGGCGACCCAGCTGATGCTGCACCTCATGCTCCTGGTGGCATTCGGCATCAAGGCCGCCATTTTCCCGTTGTCCTTCTGGCTGCCGGACTCCTATCCCACCGCACCGGCCCCGGTCACCGCTGTGTTCGCCGGCCTGCTGACCAAGGTGGGTGTGTATGCCATGGTCCGCACCGAGACCCTGCTCTTCCCCGGGGACAGGATCAACACGCTGCTGATGGTGGTGGCGGGGCTGACCATGCTGGTGGGCATCCTGGGTGCCCTGGCGCAGACCGACATCAAACGTATGCTCTCCTTCACCCTGGTCAGCCACATCGGCTACATGGTGTTCGGCCTGGCGATTGCCTCCGTGATGGGCATCGGTTCCACCGTGTTCTACGTGGTGCACCACATTACGGTGCAGACTTCGCTGTTCCTGGTGACGGGCCTGATCGAACGCCGCGGCGGAACCGCCAACATGGACCGGCTCGGCGGGCTGGCACGGCTGTCGCCGCTGCTGGCGGTGCTGTACTTCATTCCCGCCATCAACCTGGCCGGCATCCCGCCGTTCTCCGGCTTCCTGGGCAAGCTCGGCCTGATGCAGGCGGGCGTGGACCTCGGCACTCCGCTGGCCTACGTCCTGGTGGGTGCAGGAGCCGCCACCAGCCTGCTGACCCTGCTGGTCATGGCCCGGGTCTGGAACCGCGCATTCTGGCGTACCCCCGAGGATGCCGTGCACCCGGATCCCATCCTGCTGGCCACCAGCACCGACGGCTCCAGCCTGCGCAGCTCCGAGCATGTCATCGAGCATGCCACGGGACGGTTCTCCGGCAGGGAGTCCGTGGACCTGCTGCCCCGGACCATGGTGTACCCGACCGTGGGCCTGGTTGCCCTCGGCGTCGCCCTGACCGTGGCAGCCGGACCGCTGTTTTCCCTCAGCGACGACGCCGCCCGGGACCTGCTGGACCGCACCCCGTACATTGAAGCGGTACTGGGCGAGGGGGCAGCACAATGACCAAGGAAGCACGCATGCGCAGCCGGTCCCGCGTTCCGCTGCTGCAGGAACTGCCCCTGCTGATCTGGCTGGTGTTCCTGTGGGGGGCGCTGTGGCAGGACTTCAGTGCCGGGAACCTGGTCTTCGGGGCGGTGATCGCCTTCTTCGTGGCGAACATCTTCTACCTCCCGCCCGTGGAACTCAGCGGCAGGTTCAACCCGCTCTACGGGCTGCTCTTCGCCGGACGCTTCCTCTACAAGCTGGTGCAGGCCAGCTTCCACGTGCTCTGGCTCGCGCTAGTCCGCGGCCCGCGGATCCGCAACGGGGTCATCGGGGTGAAGCTGCGCAGCCGCTCGGACCTGCTGGTCACGGCCACCGGCCACGTGCTCTCCCTGATCCCCGGCTCGTTGATTGTCGACGTCGACCGTTCCACCTCGACCCTGTACCTGCACGCGCTGAACGTGTCCACAGCGGAACAGGCCGAAAAGGTGCGGGCCGATGCCCTGGACGCCGAGGCCTGGTTGATCCGCACCCTGGGAACCAAAGAGGAGCTGGCCGCCCTGCGCGCCGAAACCGCTGAAACACGGAAACGAAAGATTGGAGGCCGGGCATGATGAGCGCAGCTGTGGTGGCCGTGTCCGTCATGTTGGCAGTAGCCGGCGCCGGCGCCATTTACCGGATTGCCCGGGGCCCCTCGATCCTGGACCGGGTACTGGCCTCGGACGTGCTGCTGGCCATTGTGGGTGCGGCCCTGATCACGGACATGATCGTTTACCGCAACCTGGACTACCTGGCCCTGGTGGTCGCTATCTCCCTGATCGGCTTCATCGGCTCCGTGACCGTTGCCCGATTCGTAACGGACAGGCGGTAGCACCATGGAAGAGACCGTCTATGACGTGATCACAGCCGTGCTGATGCTCGGCGGCGCCCTGATGTCCCTGGCCGCCGCCATCGGCCTGATCCGATTCCCCGACCTGCTCAGCCGCATGCACGCAGCCACCAAACCCCAGGTGCTCGGGCTCCTGCTGTTCCTGCTGGCCATGGCCGTGGAATTCCGCAGCTGGAAGCTGCTGCCGATCCTGTTCGTGGCCTGGATCTTTATGCTCCTGACCGCACCGGTCTCGGCCCACATGGTGGGCCGCGCCGGTTACCGGACCAAGCACCTGCGGCCCGAACTGCTGGTCATCGACGAACTGGACGACGTCGTCGAGCGTGCCCAGCGACTGCTCCGGGAAGCGGAAGAGGAAGTGCTCGAAGACGAGGATGACGATCCGCGCGTGGACGACGATCCGGGGCACAGCTACACCGGGGAGCTCGACGACGACGAGATGCTGCGCGCCCGCGGAACCGGCGCAGGCGGGGCGTTAAACAGCGACGCCCAGCGCCCGGGGAAAAACCCCGAGGGCTGAGCGCGGCTCCTCCGCCAAAGGCGGAGGCTTCGATAATCGAAGGCTTAGACGATTTCCGGCGTCTTCTGGTAGCGCTGGATGGCCCGCTGCGTGCCGCGGTTGGTCAGCACGCGGATGACCTGGCTGACGGCACCCGAAACCACGGCGAACGCCACGGCGGAACGGAGGCTGTTTTCCAGGCTGCCCTCGGCATCCTTCGGCGGCTCGTTGCCGGTGGCCTTGGTCCAGGCGAAGTCCAGCACCTTGGCGGCGACGATTCCGGAGAGGATGCTCGCTCCGGTTCCGAGCAGTTTGAGGATCAGGTTCATGAATACTCCTAGCTTCGGGCGTTTTTCCTAACCCTACGGTACCTGTTTGCCCGTCGCCGGATCAGGAACACGTGTGTAGAGTGGAACCGCAAACATACGACAGGGGAGCGCCGTCCCGCAGCAGGTCTTCGGACCGCGAAGGACAAGGCGCTGAGAGTGCGGATATCCGCAGACCCTCGAACCTGATCCGGTTAGTACCGGCGAAGGGAGTCGAGAACTCAGGGAAATTCCCCGTTGGCCGGCAACGGCCCGCGGGGAAGCGCGCCGGTTTACCGGTGCAGCATCACCCTCCCCTCCTGACCTCAGGAGGATATTCATGAAAGACCAATCCGCAGCACCCGACCGCACCCGGCCCGCAGCCCCAAGGCGTTCCTGGCGGGTGGTGGACATTGTTGTTGCCTCCGTGCTCGCGGTGGCCGTGGGCGTGATTTTCTGGGCCTGGTCCCTGGGCTACGCCGGGATCAGCGTACTCACCGCGGCGTTTCCGCCGCTCGCCGGGCTTTACACCGGCGGCTGGCTGATTGCCGGGGTGCTGGGCGGGCTCATCATCCGTAAACCCGGCGCGGCGATCTACTGCGAGATGCTGGCATCCGCCGTGTCAGGCGTGCTGGGCACGCAGTTCGGCCTCTCCGTGCTGCTTTCGGGCTTCCTGCAGGGCCTGGGCGCCGAGCTGGTGTTCCTGCTGTTCCTGTACCGGCGGTTCTCCCTTCCCGTGGCACTGCTGGCCGGGCTGGGGTCCGGCCTGTTCCTCGGCCTGAGCGAAAACGTCCTGTACAACGTGGAATGGGCTGCACAGTGGCAGCTGCTGTACATGCTGCTCACCTGCGTCTCGGGAGCGGTCATTGCCGGCGGGCTGTCCTGGCTGGCGGTCCGCGCGCTGGCACGGACGGGTGCCCTTGCACCCTTCGCGTCGGGTCGGACAGGAACGGCGTAACGGTGCTGTTCGGAAAGAAGGGCGGGAGACGTCCGCCTGCAGCAGCGGCTTCCATTCCGTTGCGGGACGCCGCCCCGGGCTCCCGACGCCGGCCCCGCCCGGCCGCCGTCGCAGCCCGCGGCTGGGGCTGGCAGCACGGGGGACGGACCGGCTCGGCGGTGTCGGGCCTGGACCTGGTGATTTCCCCGGGTGAGCGGGTGCTGCTGCTGGGTGCGTCCGGCGCCGGAAAATCCACGTTCCTGCACGCCCTTGCCGGTGTCCTCGGCCCGGATACCGGCGGGGAGGAACAGGGGTTCCTGACGCTCGACGGCGTCCATCCCGCGAACGCCCGCGGACGGACCGGGCTGGTCCTGCAGGACCCCGACTCCCAGACCGTCCTGTCCCGGGTCGGAGACGAAGTGGCCTTCGGCGCGGAGAACCTGGCCGTTCCGGCGGCGGAAATCTGGCCGCGGGTGCATGCGGCACTGGCCGACGTCGGACTGGAGGTTCCGCTGGACCGCTCCACGGCCGCGCTCTCCGGCGGACAGAAGCAACGCCTGGCCCTCGCGTCAGTGATGGCCATGGAACCGGGCCTGCTGCTGCTCGATGAGCCGACGGCCAACCTGGACCCGGACGGCGTGGTGGAAATCCGCGACGCCGTGACCCGGGTGTTGGACCGCACGGGTGCCACGCTCATCGTGGTGGAGCACCGGGTGGATGTCTGGGCCGGCGTTGTGGACCGCGTTGTTGTCCTCGCCGCCGGCGGCGGCGTGCTGGCGGACGGTTCCCCGGAACAGGTACTGGGCAATCCCGCGCACCGCAGCACCCTGGCGGAGTCGGGTGTCTGGCTGCCCGGTACCAGGCCGGAAATTCCTGGCGGACCCTGGGCGCCGGCTGCGGCCGGTCCCCGGCTGCTGGAGGCCCGCGGGCTGGCCGTTGCGCGTTCGCTCCGCGGTCCCGCCGTGCTCACCGGAGCGGACCTGAGCCTGGACGCCGGCACCGCCGTCGGGATCACCGGACCGAACGGTGCAGGCAAATCCACGCTTGCCCTGACTCTCGGCGGCCTGCTCCGGCCAAGGGAAGGAACTCTCACCGCGGCCCCGGCCCTGGCCGGCGCGGCCCGCCCGGAACCCGGCCGCTGGACCTCCGCGCAGCTGGTGGACCGCATCGGCACCGTCTTCCAGGAACCCGAGCACCAGTTCCTGGCCAACACCGTGCTGGACGAACTGGCCTTCGGACCGCGGCGGCTGGGCCGGGAGACGGACGCGCAGGTGCTGGCACGGGTGCACCACCTGGCGGAACGGCTCCGGCTGGACAAGCTGCTCGAGGCCAACCCGTTCACGCTTTCGGGCGGGGAGAAACGCCGGCTGTCCGTGGCAACCATGCTTGCCACGGAGCCGTCCATCCTGCTGCTGGATGAGCCGACCTTCGGACAGGACGCCCGCACCTGGGCAGAACTGGTGGCCCTGCTGCGCGGCCAGTTGTCGGAAGGGCGCTGCGTGGTTTCCGTGACGCATGACGCCGAGTTCATCGAGGCGCTTGCCTCCCGGAACCTCCGGGCGGCGGGCGGGGTGCTCACCCCTGGTGTTCCGGCCGGTGACGCCGGAACGGCACGCGACGTCCGGGTGCGGCGATGAGCGCTGCAGCTGCCGCGGCTCCAATCCGCCCCGCCGGCACGTTCCTGGCCCGCGCCAACCCGCTCTCCAAGCTTGCCGCGGCTGTGCTGCTGACCCTGGCAGTACTGGTGACGGTGGACTGGGTGAGTGCCGCCGTCGTCCTCACCGCCGAACTGGCCCTGCTGCCGCTGCTGCACATCCGGATCGGAACGCTGGTCCGGCGGATCTGGCCGCTGCTGGCCGCGGCGCTGATCGGTGCGTGGGGCACGGCGCTGCTGGCGGAAAAGACCGGGACGGTGCTGCTCGAGGCCGGGCCGCTGGTGTTCACCTCCGGCTCCGTAGCGGCGGGCATCGCCATCGGGCTGCGAGGCCTGGCGATAGCCCTGCCGGGAATCTACCTGCTGGCCACCACTGATCCCACGGACCTGGCCGATGCCCTGGCCCAGAAACTGGGGCTGCCGCACCGCTTTGTCCTGGGCGCGTTGGCGGCCATGCGGCTGGTGGGGCTGCTGGTGGAGGAATGGCGCACCATCGGACTGGCCCGGCACGCCCGCGGTGCGGGACCGGATGCCGGGGGAGCGGCCCGGCTGCGCGGGTTCGCGGGGCAGTCCCTCGCGCTGCTGGTGCAGGCGATCCGCCGGGCCACCCGCCTTGCGACGGCAATGGAAGCGCGCGGCTTCGGGGCCGCGGAACGGACCTGGGCTCGAACGTCGACCTTCAGCAGGGTGGACGCCGCGGTGTTCGGGGTGGGGGTGGCCGTGTCCGCCGCTGCCGTGGCAGGCGCGGTGGCGGCCGGCACGTTCAACTTCATCCTGACCTGAGGCCTCCCGGCCCGGCCGGCTCAGAGGGCCGCGTCCGCCAGCTTGGTGAGTTCGGCGTTCAGGACCTCGGAGAAGGGCAGTTCCCTGCCGTCGATGGAGCGCACCGGCACCAGCAGCCGGATGCTGGACGCCAGCCAGACGCCGTCGGCCGCGAACAGGTCTTCGGGCACCAGCGGCCCGTATCCCAGTTCCCAGCCGGCGGCTTCGGCCGCACGGAAGAGGGCATCCTGCGTGGTTCCGGCCAGGATGCCGCTCCTGCGCTCCGGAGTGAGCAGGGTGCGCACGCCGTTGCGTTCGCGGGCCAGCACCACGGTGGACGTGGGCCCTTCGAGGAC
The DNA here is from genome assembly GCF_024385465.1 of Arthrobacter sp. zg-Y844. Taxonomy (GTDB): domain Bacteria; phylum Actinomycetota; class Actinomycetes; order Actinomycetales; family Micrococcaceae; genus Arthrobacter_B. Next base: position 696,203 of record NZ_JANFLS010000001.1, on the reverse strand, counting down.
CTTGCCGTCGGAGGAGGTGAAGATTGCGTCATCGGCGCCGTTCGCGCGGACGTGGCGCAGGGCCGCCATGTTCACCGCGTAGGAGAGTGTCTTGGCGCCGAGCAGCAGCCACGGAGCCCGGGCCGCCGCCAGGCTGTCATAACCGCGGTCCAGGAGCAGGACCTTGATGCCCTCCATACGCTGCCGTGAGGCATCGGCGGCAGGGGTGACCTGCACCCACGCCGTGGGCGTGCCGGCGCCCTCGACGCCGCGGGTCACCACAAGCTTCACCGCCGCCCGGGCAGGGGACCCGGTGCCGGCGGTTTCCGCCTCCGCGTGCAGGGCGAGCGCGGTGGCAATGGCCCGTTCCCAGGCGCCGCGCGGGGGAATCTCCAGTTCCAGCAGCCGCGCAGAGGACGCCAGCCGGTCCAGATGGGCATCCGGCTTGCGGGGCACGGAATCCACGGCCAGCAGCGATTCGAAGATCCCGTCTCCGCGGGTCACGCCCAGATCATTGATCATCAGCTGGGGGACTCCGGCGTCGGCCGGGCGTCCGTCGGGAAAGGCGGAATCCAGGAAAACCAGAACAGTCATGGGCCCAGCCTAGCCGCGGCGGGCCCGACCAGCGCGGCCGGACCGATAGGCTGTCTGGAAGGCGGCGTCGGGGAGGAGCAGGGTGTGTGGTGGTCTGTGTCGGGTTTTGACGTGTCCGGGTGGACCGCCGTCGTCCTGACCACGGTGGATTATGCGATCCGGATCATTGCCCTGGGCGTTGTACCCGGCAACCGCCGTCCCACCACCGCTATGGCCTGGCTGTTGTGCATCTTCTTCCTGCCGATTCCCGGGATCATCCTTTTTTCCTTCTTCGGCAACCACCGGCTGTCCGAGCACCGGGTGAAACGGCAGGCCGAAATCAGCCGCCTGGTCCGTGAAAACACCAAGGAACTGGAAACCGAGGGCACCAATTACGACGGCCCCGAGTGGGTGCTGAATGCGGCGGAACTCAACCGCCGGCTGGGATCCTTCCCCACCCTGGACGGCAACAAGGTGGACCTGCAACGTGACTACCACGAGTCCGTTTCCGAAATGACCGAGGCCGTGGGGAAGGCTACGCGGTACGTCCATGTGGAGTTCTACATCATGGGGTACGACGCCGTCACCCGCGACTTCTTCCGGGCCCTGAATGACGCTGCCGCCCGCGGCGTCACCGTCCGGCTCCTGTTTGACCACATCGGCACCCTCCGCATCCCCGGTTACCGGAAGCTGCTGCGCGAACTGCGCGGCAGCGACATCCAGTGGCGGCGGATGCTGCCGGTCAATCCCTTCCGCGGGCGCTGGCGCCGGCCGGATCTGCGCAACCACCGCAAGATCCTGGTGGTGGACGGGGATGTGGGCTTCACCGGCTCCCAGAACCTGGTGGAACCGGCCTACAACAAACGCCGCAACCGCCGGTCCGGACGCAAATGGGTCGAACTGATGGCCCGGATGGAAGGGCCGGTGGTGGATGAACTCAACGTCGTCTTCGCCACGGACTGGAACGCCGAGACCGACGAAAACCTGGAACGGGAACTGAGCCTGTACGAATCATCGTCCAATCCGGGCGGCGTCACGTGCCAGGTGGTGCCCAGCGGTCCCGGCTTCAGCACCGAAAACAACCTGCGCCTCTTCGCGTCCCTCATTTACTCGGCGAGCGACCGCATTTCCATCACCAGTCCGTACTTCGTCCCCGATGACACGCTGCTTTACGCAGTGACGACGGCGGCGCAGCGAGGCGTGGAAGTGGAGCTGTTCGTCTCCGAGAAAGGCGACCAGTTCCTCGTGGACCACGCGCAGCGCTCCTATTATGAGGCGCTGCTGCGGGCGGGGGTGCGGATTTACCAGTACCCCAAACCGCTGGTACTGCATGCGAAGCACTTCACCATCGACAATGAGGTGGCGGTGCTGGGGTCCAGCAACATGGACATGCGCTCCTTCTCGCTGAACCTCGAGGTCTCCGTGATGATGTTCGACGGCACCATCGTCGAGCAGATGCGCCGCATCGAGGACACCTACCGCGCACTGTCCAAGGAGCTCATCCTGGACAACTGGGTGGGCCGGCCGCTGTGGCAGCGGTACATCGACAACGTGGCCAGGCTGACGGCGACCCTGCAGTAGTCCCTAGCCGGGAATGTTCCGCGGTTCCGGCTGCAGCCGGGAAAGGACGGTCCCCAGCGCTGCCGCGGCGTTCCCCTGCGGGCCCACGAGCCGTACGGTGAGATCCGCGGCGGAGGCGGCGTCGTCGTCGGCCGCCCAGCGCCGTTCCTGCGCCGCCCACCGTTCCCAGTGCGGAGCATAGGTTCCGCCGTCGCGCTCCAGCGCGACCCGGCGGCGGACGCTTTCCTCACCCGCCACCCAGATGGTGGTGTCCAGCAGCTGCCGGGCAGCGCGGTGGGCGGCGCCGACGCCTTCGAAGACCACGGCGTCGGCCGGTTCGGTTCTCTGCCAGCCGCCGCAGCGTCCGGCGGCCCAGTCCCAGGACTGCCAGCGGGCCGCCCGTCCCTGGGCGAGCGGGCGCAGGATGTGCTCGCGGTAGTAGGTCATTCCCGCTTCCAGCCCGTCCCAGCCGGGGTAGACATCCTCCAGGTGGAACACCCGCACGGAACCGGAGCGGGACAGGGCAGCGGCAATTCCGGCGGCCAGGGTCGTTTTTCCGGCGCCGGAGAAGCCGTCCACCGCAATGAGCAGGGGTGCGGCGGGGCTAACCGGCATCGGGGGAGTTCCCGGTGCACACGGTCATGATGGCGGACATTCCTTAACCCTAGCCAGAAACGGTCAGGCCCTGAGGAGCAGTTCACCGCAGGGGATCAGGAACCAGCCGTCCGGGGCTCCGGCCCACTCCTGCCAGCCGGCGGCAAGCTGCGCCAGCAGGTGGCTGTCCGCCAGCCCGCGTTCCTGCGCCTGCTCCGCGAAGGCGGAGTGCAGTACGCGTTCGGACCAGGAGTCCGCGTGCCCGCGCCGCTCTTCCGGTGTTGCGTAGAGTCAGTTGGAGGATGAGGGTGTGACGTCGGTGAAGCCGGCCTCCAGTGCCCAGGCCAGCAGGTGCCGGCCGGCATCGGGCTCAGCGGAGTTGCCGCGGGCAATCTCCTGGTAGATCCGCATCCACTGCGCCAGCGCGGGCGTGGGCGGATGCCAGATCATGCCGGAGAAATCGGCGTCGCGCACCGCCACCAGTCCGCCCGGTTTGGCGACCCGGCGCATTTCCCGAAGTGCGGCCACCGGGTCCATCAGGTGCTGGAGCACCTGGTGGGCATGGACAACGTCGAACGTTTCGTCCGGAAAATCCAGGTCATAGACGTTCCCGGCAATAAAGGAGGCGTTGGCCAGTCCGCGTTCGGCCGCCCGTGCCCGGGCCTGGACCAGGACGTCTTCGGAGGAGTCCAGGCCCACCGCCGGGCCCGGAGCCGCAAGCGCGGCGAAGTCGGCGGTGATGCTGCCCGGGCCGCAGCCGACGTCGAGAATGCTCACTCCCGGCTGCAGCTCCGGCAGCAGATACGCGGCGCAGTCCCGTGCCGTGCGGAGGGCATGGGCGTCCACCACGCTGCGGTGATGGCCGTGGGAATAGGTTTCGGAAGCCATGGCAGGACCCTACCGCCCGGCCCGCCGGAGAAGGGGAAGGTTCCGCTGCCGTGTTCCGCAACCTCCGGGCGCAAAGTTGAGCCCGAGACGCTCAAGTTTGTTGACAAAGAAGTACTGCTGAGTAAAGTTGAGTGCAGAACGCTCAATTGCTCTACGTGGCGATCCGCGGACCCTTGCCTGGCAGATTCGACTACAGGTTTGGTCCGGGCGGTGTCGTCACGAGATGCGGGTTTCTCCAAGGAAAGAGGAAGCAAATATGTCACGTGCAGTAGGTATTGACCTCGGTACTACCAACTCGGTTGTCTCGGTCCTGGAAGGCGGCGAGCCCACGGTTATCGCCAACGCCGAAGGCGGCCGCACCACGCCGTCCGTCGTAGCCTTCGCCAAGTCCGGCGAAGTCCTGGTCGGCGAGATCGCCAAGCGCCAGGCAGTCAACAACATTGACCGCACCATCGCTTCCGTCAAGCGCCACATGGGCACCGACTGGAACGTGGACGTGGACGGCAAGAAGTACACCGCCCAGGAGATCTCCGCCCGCATCCTGATGAAGCTGAAGAACGACGCCGAGGCGTACCTCGGCGAGAAGGTCACGGACGCCGTGGTCACCGTTCCCGCCTACTTCAATGACGCCGAGCGCCAGGCCACCAAGGAAGCCGGCGAGATTGCCGGCCTGAACGTGCTGCGCATCGTCAACGAGCCCACCGCTGCTGCCCTGGCCTACGGCCTGGACAAGGGCAAGGAAGACGAACTCATCCTGGTCTTCGACCTCGGCGGCGGCACCTTCGACGTTTCCCTGCTGGAAGTCGGCAAGGACGAAGACGAGTTCTCCACCATCCAGGTCCGTGCCACGGCCGGCGACAACCGCCTCGGCGGCGACGACTGGGACCAGCGGATTGTCGATTACCTGCTGAGCCAGGCCAAGGCCAAGGGTGCTGATCTGTCCAAGGACAAGATCGCCCTGCAGCGCCTGAAGGAAGCAGCGGAGCAGGCCAAGAAGGAACTCTCCTCGGCTACCTCCACCAACATCTCCCTGCAGTACCTCTCGGTCACCCCCGAAGGCCCGGTCCACCTGGACGAGCACCTGTCGCGTGCCAAGTTCCAGGACCTGACCAAGGACCTGCTGGACCGCACCAAGAAGCCGTTCAACGACGTCATCAGCGAAGCCGGCATCAAGGTTTCGGACATCGACCACATCATCCTCGTGGGCGGTTCCACCCGTATGCCCGCCGTCTCCGAACTGGTGAAGGAACTGGCCGGCGGCCAGGAGCCCAACAAGGGCGTGAACCCGGACGAGGTTGTGGCCGTGGGCGCTGCCCTGCAGGCCGGCGTGCTGAAGGGTGAGCGCAAGGACGTCCTCCTCATCGACGTCACGCCGCTGTCCCTGGGCATCGAAACCAAGGGCGGTGTGATGACCAAGCTGATCGAGCGCAACACGGCCATCCCCACCAAGCGCAGCGAGACCTTCACCACCGCGGATGACAACCAGCCGTCCGTGGCCATCCAGGTCTTCCAGGGTGAACGCGAGTTCACCCGCGACAACAAGCCGCTGGGCACGTTCGAGCTGACCGGCATTGCGCCGGCTCCGCGCGGCGTTCCGCAGATCGAGGTCACCTTCGACATCGACGCCAACGGCATTGTGCACGTGTCCGCCAAGGACAAGGGCACCGGCGCCGAGCAGTCCATGACCATCACCGGCGGGTCCTCCCTCAACAAGGAAGACATCGACCGGATGGTCCGCGAGGCCGAAGAGCACGCCGCGGAGGATAAGAAGCGCCGCGAGGCCGCCGACATCCGCAACTCGGCCGAGCAGCTCGCCTACTCGGTGGACAAGCTCCTCGCCGACAATGACGACAAGCTGCCCGAAGACGTCAAGACCGAGGTCAAGGGCGACGTCGACGCGCTGAAGAAGGCGCTCGAAGGCACGGACAACGACGACGAGGTCAAGACTGCGTTTGAGAAGCTGCAGGCTTCCCAGACCAAGCTGGGCGAAGCTATCTACGCCCAGGCCTCCGCCGCCGGTGCTGACAGCACCCCCGGTGCCGCTGACGGTGCTCCGTCCGGTGACGGCTCTGCCGCAGGCAGCGCTGCCGGTGACGAAGACATCGTTGACGCCGAAGTTGTCGACGACGAAGAAAAGAAGTAATCATGCCGGCGGAAAACGAGCACGGGAACACTCCCGAAGGTGAAGAGCCCGTAAAGGGCCAGGAAACGCCCGGCTCGGGCGAGACTGCGGATTCCGCCAACGGTGGCGCGGCAGGGGAGGAAGCTTCGGCTTCCGCCCCGGCCGCCGGGGCCGACGGAGATGCACTCTCCCAGGCGGAGCAGATCCTGAACAACGCCGACGTACCGGCCCAGCCTGCCGCATCCGGTTCACCGGAGGCCGCTGAACTGCGCAACGACCTGCTGCGCCTGCAGGCCGAGTACGTGAACTACCGCAAGCGGGTGGAACGCGACCGCGACGTCGCCCGGGACATGGCTGTCATCGGAGTGCTGAACTCCCTGATGCCCGTCCTGGACGACATTGACGCCGCGCGCCAGCACGGCGACCTGGCGGAGGGACCCTTCGCCGCGATCGCTACCAAGCTGGAAAACTCGCTGAAGACGTACGGACTCAGCCGCATCGATGAGACCGGGGTGGAGTTCGATCCGAACATCCACGAGGCACTCATCCAGCAGCAGAGCGCGGACGTCACGTTCGATACGGTGACGCAGATCCTGAGGGCCGGCTACAAGTCCGGCGACCGGGTCCTGCGAGCCGCGCAGGTGATTGTTTCGGTTCCGGAACAGTAGTTGCACCGTGTCCGGGGCCGCCGTAAAGCGGCCCCGGACATTTTTCCATCGGCAGGTCCCGCAGCAGGGGCAGCAGGCCCGGCAGCCGTGTTTTCGCGGCAATGCAGCGGGATTCGCATATGAGGAAGGGACACCAATTGGCTAGTCAGGATTGGGTCGATAAGGACTTTTACAAGATTCTGGGTGTTCCCAAGGATGCGTCCGACGCCGACATCAAGAAGGCGTACCGCAAACTGGCGCGGAAGTACCATCCCGATCAGAACCAGGGCGACGCCAACTCCGAGCGTATGTTCAAGGACCTCTCCGAGGCGTATTCGGTCCTGTCCGACGCCGAGGAACGCCAGCAGTATGATGCCATCCGTGCCATGGGCAGCGGCGCCCGGTTTACTGCCGGCGGCCCCCAGGGCGGCGGCGGCGGCGCCGGCGGAGCCGGCTTCGAGGACATCTTCGGTGACCTGTTCGGCCAGACCGCACGCGGCGGCGGCCGGCGGACCACCTTCAACGCGGGCGGCAGCAACATCCCGCCCGAATTCGCCGACCTTTTCGGCGGCGGCGGCTTCGGCGGCGGCGGTTTCGGCGCCCCGCCGCCCACCAAGGGTGCCGACCGCACGGCCAGCACCACCATTTCCTTCGCCGGGTCCATTAACGGAACCGTGATCGGCCTGCGCGAACCCAGCGGCGAAGTGGTGGAGGTCCGGGTGCCGGCCGGCGTCAAGGACGGCCAGAAGATCCGGGTGCGCGGCAAGGGCCAGCCCGGCGCCGCAGGCGCGGGGGACCTGATGGTCACCGTCCACGTCACGCCGCACGATTTCTTCACCCGCGAGGGCAACAACATCCGGATCCATGTTCCGGTCTCGTTCCCCGAGGCCGCCCTCGGTGCGACCATCGAGGTGCCCACCCTCACCTCCGACACCGTCCGGCTCAAGGTACCCGCCGGAACACCGTCGGGACGCACCCTGCGGGTCAAGGGCCGCGGCGTGCACACCTCCAAGGGCAACGGGGACCTGTTGGTGACTATCGACGTCGCCGTTCCCACCCACCTGAACAAGGACGCCCGGGAAGCCGTCGAGGCATTCGCCGACGCGACCAAGGGCGAGGACCCCAGGGTCGGATTGGCAGCAAAAGCACGGCTGTAATTCCGGCGCTCCGCTCCCCGGAGGGTGAACTTCCCGCGTTACCATTTCAACAGCAGTGAAGGAGGAACAATGGGCATAGACGTCAATGCGCCTATCTTCGTGATCTCCGTTGCCGCTGAGCTCGCGGAGATGCATCCGCAGACCCTCCGGCAATACGACCGGCTCGGGATTGTCCGTCCCAGCCGGGCTCCGGGGCGGTCCCGCCGTTACTCCCAGCGCGACATCGAACTGCTGCGCGAGGTCCAGAAGCTCTCCCAGGAGGGGGTCTCCCTCGAAGGCATCAAACGGATCATGGAGCTGCAGAACCAAGTCACCGGCCTGCGCCAGCGGATCGTGGAACTCTCCACCGAACTGGACGAGGCCCAGCGGCGCGCCCCCGACCGCAGCCGCGTCTTCGCTGCCGGGCTCGCCGGCGACGTCGTCACCCTCAGCCGCGGGCAGCGCCCGCCGGCCGCCGCCACCGCCGTGCAGCAGCTGGGCCTGGTCTCGCTGATGGAACGCCGGAGCCGGCTGCGCGCGCTTCCCGCCGGCAAGTCCGCCGAACGGAACTACGCCGACGACGGCTACATCCAGTCGCTCTAAGCGCCGGCCTGCAGGGCCTTTATGACACAATGCCGGGATGCCATATGAGGAAACCCCCGTAGGTAGCGTCCAGGCGTTGTACCGCTATCCGGTCAAGTCGACCGCGGGCCAGGCGCTGCGCGCCTCCACCGTGACCGACCGGGGATTGCAGCATGACCGCCGGTGGGCGGTTTACACCTACGACGGCGGCATCGCCAGCGGCAAACGGACCCGGCGCTTCCGCCCCGTGCCCGGGTTAATGCAGTGGTCCTCCAGCATCGAGGACAGTGAAACTGCGCCGTTGCTGCTGAGCCCCGAGGGCCGTCAATATCGAGTCGATGATCCGGCCGCCTCCCGGGCGCTGAGCGCGGCCTTCGGCCGGGAACTGACGCTGCGGCCCGAAACCGCTGTCAGGCACCATGACGAGACACCCCTGCACCTGGTGACCACATCCTCACTTGCCGCACTCGAGGTCCTGGCCGGTGCGGTGGATGAGCGCCGTTTCCGTGCCAATATCGTCATCGACACCGGTTCCCGGCCGGCGTTCTGCGAGGACGGCTGGGTCGGCGCCGAACTGGTTCTCGGCGGCGAGGTCATCCTGCGTCTGGGGGAGGGGATGCCCCGCTGCGTGATGATCGACCAGGCGCAGGCCGGTGTCCCGGCGGAGCGCAAGGCGTTGAAGCTCCTCGGCGCGCACCACTCCGCTGAATTCGGGCTCCAGGCGTATGCCGTGCAGACCGGGAAGCTGCGGGTCGGAGACGTCGTCACCCTTCGCCGCAACCGAACCGCGTAACGGCTAGGTGCCGTCGCTCCGGTCAGGACCCGACGAGTCCGGTTCCGGGGGTCCGCCGTCCAGCGTCATAAACAGATCGATGGAAACACGGCCGGACATGGTGCCCTCCCCGTTTTGATGACGGCACTGGGTAACCGTGCCAGACACCATGCTCGCGACGCCGCGTTGCACCTGTCAATGAGCGGGAGGCGGGCAGGCGGTCCCCCGGGAGGGAAAGCAGCCGGAGGGCTAGCGCAGCCGCCGTGCGCGCAGCACAACATCCTCGGTGTGGTGGGCGCCCGCACCGCTGGCAACGTGCCGTGGGCGGGTTTCGTCGACCTCTGTCCGCCAATCGTCATCGAGCAGTGCGGCCACGTCGGCGACTCCCACGTACTCGTGAAGGTCAATTCCGCGGGCCTTCGCTTCCTCCGCAGTGGGCGGCGGATGGTGCACCCACAGGAGAACCCCGCCCGGCGCGACGGCGCGAAGCAGCGCGTGTTCCGCTTCGTTCCCGTCAGTCCGCAGGAGTACGGGGTACTGCGCCGAAACCAGGTCAAAGGACGCCGGCGGCAGGGCAGCCTCGACCAGACCGGCATGCACCCACTCCACCCGGACCGAACGCAGCCCGGCCTGGCGGGCCGCCCGGGCGAGGGCTACCCCCGAGACGTCCAGTGCAGTGACGTCCCACCCCTGTTCCGCCAGCCACAGGGCGTCTGCACCCTCACCGCAGCCCACATCCAAGGCGCGGGCAGGCCGGAGCCCCCGGGCCTCGCTGACCAGCACGGCATTCGGCTGCCCGCTCCACAGTTCGCTGCTGCCGGCGTAGCGCCGGTCCCACAGCTCCTCGACGGCTGCTGGATCCCGCGGCTGGAAATCGGAGGGCTCGGCGCTGCGTGTCACCGGCGGGTGTCAGCCTCCGGGCGAAGACGGATAAGGCGCTGGGGTCCGTCGTCGTCCAGCTCCACCAGGTCGCCGTGCGAGGAGAGGAAATCGGTGAAGGACCGGAAGCCCAGCGGCTTCTCGTTGAAGGCCGGGTCCATCCGGCGCATCTGGTTCTTGACCGTGCCCGTGTTGAGCCACTCGTCGGCGTCGCCCTTGGCGTGGCCGATCTGCAGGGCCCGTACGAGGAGTTCCGTGGCGAGGACACCCGGGTCGACGTCGTCGGCGGGTTCCGGCTCCTCAAACCCGGCCTGTCCCGTGTGCGAGAACATGGGGACCGTTGTGAGCCTGCGGGCAGGGGCGGGATCGGGCTGGGAATCCGTCGGGGCCGCGGTTTTCCCGGCCGAGGTATCCGCCGCGGCCGGAGCGGCGGCTGCGGCTTCGATGCCGGGAAGCGAGTCGTAATCCTCGAACTCATCGCAGGCCGCAGCGAGGGACGTGCTGGTCGACCCGGCGACGCCGATGCCGACGACGAAGCGGCCGAGCCGCTTGGACTTCTGTGCGAGGGCAATGTAATCGCTGTCGCCGGCCACGATGATGACATGGGTCAGGTCGGGCAGGCGGAAGAGGTCTTCGACGACGTCCACGGCGAGGCGGATATCCGCCCCGTTCTTGGTTCCGCGCGTCGTGGTGGTGAACAGCTGCGTGAGGTCCACTGCCCGGGACATCAGCTGGCGCTGGTAACTCGCGTTCACGGGCACCGACCAGTCGGCATAGGCGCGGTTGACCACGAGGGTTCCGAAGGAAGCGGCGAAATCGATAATGGCGTTGAAATCCACCGTGGCGGCGGTGAGCTTGGCGGCAACTTCGGGGTCGGCCTCGCGGTTCGTCCGGTCGAAATTGCGGATCCCGTCGCGCTGGAACGCGTTGCGGCCATGCAACTGCTGATAGCGCGAGATGACAATGTTGTCGAAATCGATGTAGAGGCCGACGCGTGCGTCGTTCGGTTCAGTCATTTCAGTTAGATCCTTCGGTAAGCAAGGTCGAAAATCAGTCGGCCGGCCTCGTGGGCCTTGTTCTCGAAGCTGGTCAGGGTCCGGCCTTCGAAGCGCGGGGCCCAGCCGCCGCGGGTATCGACGTCGTCTTCCGGGGCCTTGTTCTCCAGGCCCTCCCGGTGCACGCGCGTCAGCGGGCTTTCTTCACCGGCACGCTCGCCGGCGTGCAGATTCTCGAACCGCGCCGATGCATCCAGCACCTCGCGCATCTGCACGGCGTAGTCGGACCAGTCGGTTGCCAGGCGCCACGTGCCGCCGGGCTCCAGCACCCGGGCCACCAGCTCCGCGAAGGATTCCTTGACCAGGCGGCGCTTGTGGTGGCGGGTCTTGTGCCAGGGGTCGGGGAAGAACACCCAAACCTCCGCCACGGACCCGGCCGGGAGCATGCTGGCCAGCACCTCCGGGGCATTTGCCTGGACCACGCGGATATTCGTCAGGCCCTTCTGGCCGATCCGCTGCAGCGTCTGCGCCAGGCCGGGAAGATAGACCTCCACGGCAAGGAAGTCCTTGTCCGGATTCTGCTCGGCGGCATGGGCAACGGCCTCGCCCAGGCCGGAGCCGATTTCGACGACGAGGGGAGCGGTGCGCCCGAACTCGGCGGCGGCGTCGAACACATACCCGGGGTGCACCGAGGTGTCCGCTTCGTCACGCGGGACATCAACCACGAAGCGGTCGGAGAGTTCGTCCCAGGCCTGCTGGCGGCGGCCCTGCAGGCGCGAGCCGCGCCGGACAAAGGACACCGGAGAGCGGAAATGCTGCTCCTCGTCGGTGCCGGCGGCGGGATCCACCGGCCCGGTTTCGGCGGCGTCGGGCAGGGCTGGTTCAGTAGTCATTACTGTTAATGCTATCGGCTGCCGCGGGTCCGGATTTCACCGCAGCCCCCGCCCCCGATTAGGAAAGTTTCCGCATTGCGGTAAACTGGAGGCAGATGTTGGTCCTGCCACTGTTGAACCGTGCTTAAAATCCAAGGTTTAAACAGTGTGTGTAAGCAGTCCAGCCTGCGTCGATGAACGCTTTCTTTTGTCCCGCTTCAGTGCGGTAGACACTGTCTGACTTTTCTTCGGCGAACCCCCGGCCCAAACGGCGTTGGGGGCCTCTTACCGAAAGTTGCCTGTCTTTAATGACCACTTTTGCTGCCCTTGGTGTGCCCAAGGCACTTGTTTCCTCCCTCGCCGCCGCCGGAATTGACGAGGCCTTCCCCATCCAGGTGGAAACCCTTCCGGACACCCTCAAGGGCCGCGACGTCCTGGGCCGCGGCCGCACCGGCTCGGGCAAGACCCTCGCCTTCTCCCTCCCGCTGGTCACCCGGCTGGCCGAGAACGAGGCAGCCTACCGCCGCCGCCCGAACCGCCCGCTGGGCCTGGTCCTGGCGCCGACCCGCGAACTGGCCACGCAGATCAACAACGTGATTGAGCCGCTCGCGAAGGAACTGGGCCTGAACACCACCGTGATTTACGGCGGCGTGTCCCAGCAGCGCCAGGAAAAGGCACTCAAGGCCGGCGTCGACATCGTCATCGCCTGCCCGGGCCGCCTCGAAGACCTGATGAAGCAGAAGGTCATCAGCCTCGAGTCCGTCGAGATCACCGTCCTGGACGAGGCCGACCACATGGCGGACCTCGGCTTCCTGCCGGTTGTCCAGCGCCTGCTGGACCGCACCCCGGAAAAGGGCCAGCGGATGCTGTTCTCCGCCACGCTGGACAACGGCGTGGACAAGCTGGTCCGCCGTTACCTGTCCAACCCGCTGACGCACTCCGTGGATGAGCCGCAGGCAGCGGTGTCCACCATGGAGCACCACGTGCTGCTGGTCCAGGACCAGACCGCCAAGAAGCTGCTGGTCAAGGAACTGGCCGGTGGCCAGGGCCGCCGCATCATGTTCATGCGCACCAAGCACCACGCCCGCAAGATGGCCCAGTTCCTCACGGACAACGGCATCCCCACGGTGGACCTGCACGGCAACCTGTCCCAGAATGCCCGTGACCGCAACCTGGCGGAGTTCGCGTCCGGCGACGTCCGCGTCCTGGTCGCCACCGACGTCGCCGCCCGCGGCGTCCACGTGGATGACGTTGAACTCGTGGTCCACATTGATCCGCCCACGGAGCACAAGGCCTACCTCCACCGTTCAGGCCGTACGGCCCGCGCCGGATCCAGCGGAACCGTGGTGACGCTGACCCTCCCGGAGCAGAAGAGCGAGGTGTCGAAGCTGATGAAGGCTGCCGGCGTCGACGTTTCCATCGAGAAGGTCAGCCACAATTCGCCGTCCATCGCCAAGCTTGTCGGCGAACGCGCGGCTGTTGTGGAACCGCACGTCCGCGCTGCGCAGCTTGCAGCCAAGTCCCCGCAGCAGGGCGGCGGCCGCTCCACCGGCGCCAACGCCCAGCGCAAGCGCGCAGCCCGCAGCACGGGTGCTCCCCGCGCCGGCGGACGCGGCGGTACAGGCGGACGCGGCCGCGTTTCGGCTGAACGCCCGGACCGCAGCGAACGCAACGACCGCGCAGCAGCAGGCGACGACCTGCGTACGCAGCGCCCGGCCCGGTCTTCGGACGGACGCCGCAACAGCGCATCGGCTGCGACCGCATCCGGCCGTAACCGCCGCCCGGCAACCGGCCAGCGCGCCGAGGGTGCCGGCGGCGGCCAGCGTGCAGGCGGAGCCTCCCGCGGCGCCGGTGCAGCTTCCGGCCGTCCGGCACGCGCCGCCGGTCCCCGCCGCGCCACCGCGCCGGCGTCGAACGAACGCCGTTCCCGCTAAGGCATAGCAACAGCCGAAAGAGGCGCCGCACCCACGAGGTGCGGCGCCTCTTTTGGCGTCTGCTTTACGCGCGAGCGGGCTACTCCGTGTAGAGCCCCATTCCACGCAGCACATTGCGGCGGGCAGCATTGGAGAGAAGGAACCGGCGGCCGGTTGTCAGTTCCGGATCAATGCGGACAAACGCGTTTTTCGTCCCCGCCTGCCAGGGGAAGAGCGGGAGTTCCTCGGAATCCAGGATCTCCGAGAAGTCTTCGAGCAGGGTGGCGCCGCCCTTGAGCACCACGCTCCAGGCGGAGGACAGCGTGTCATCGTAACCGTCAATTTCGAACGCAACCCGATTGCCCGAGAGCGCGCCGGCCAGCTTGGTTCCGGTCGCGGTGCGGAAAACCACCGTGCCGTGGTCAACGGCGAAGTTAACGGGGAAAATTTCGGGATGTCCGTCGACAATTACGGCGAGCCGGCCGAACTTGGCTTGTCGGACGTAGGTCCAGCACTGGCTGGAAGTCAGGTGGTCTGCGGGGTTCTCGTCGCTGATCGGCATGGCGCCAGTCTAGGACAGGTGCAGGCGGGCGGGTATGCAGGCGGCGAAGCCGTGGCTAATCAGTACCGGGTAGAGAACAATGGAGCCATGAAAGCGATCCTGAACGTCATCTGGCTTCTGTTCGGCGGTATCTGGCTTGCCCTCGGTTATGCACTGGCGGGTGTGATCTGCTGCCTGCTGATTGTCACCATCCCGTTCGGTATCGCATCCTTCCGCATCGCCAACTATGCGCTCTGGCCGTTCGGTCGGACGGTCGTGGACCGGGGCGGGTTCACCGGCCCGCTCAGCCTGCTGGGAAACATCATCTGGCTGCTGCTGGCCGGCATCTGGATCGCCATTGGACACATCCTGACGGCCATCCCCATGTTCGTGAGCATCGTCGGGATTCCGCTGGGCATCGCGAATTTGAAGATGCTGCCGATTTCGCTGATGCCGCTGGGCAAGGTCATAGTGCCTACGGACACCTGGCAGATCACTCCGTACGCCGGGAACGCGTACCGGCAGCCGGGCTACCAGGGCCGGGTTGCACCCCGGCAGCAGTGGCCCTCCTGAGCCGTTCCCTTCGCGGTTAGCCCTGGGCGCCCTCAAGGAAGGCCTTCATCAGCGGCCCGCCTGAGGTGGAGCCCCGCTCACCCTGCTCCACGAACACCGCAACGGCCAGGTCGCCCTGGATCGCCAGCACCCATGCGTGGGTTTCCGGCGGCGTCTGGCTGCCGAACTCAGCGGTTCCGGTCTTGGCGAGCACGGGTTCGCCCGGCACGCCGAGCAGCATCTGCACTCCGCCTTCGGCGACGACGGCGCGCATCATTTCCCGCAGCGATGCGGCTTCCTCTGCCGTGAGGTTCCCCGGCACCGGAGCTGTCGTTTCCGGAGCGGAAGCGGTGGGAGAAGCCGAAGCGGACCCGCCGGCCGGGGCCGGCGAGGCGGATTCCCGGATCAGCGTGGGGGAGACCCGTTCACCCTTGCCGATAGAGGCACCGGCAACCGCCATGGCGAGCGGGGAGACCAGGACCTGCCCCTGTCCGATCAGCGAGGCTGCATGTTCGGTGCCTTCAGCCTCCGCCGGCACGGAGCCCAGGAAAGCGTCCGTGCCGATCGAAGCATCCACACCGATACCCAGGTCTCCGGCGGCAGCGGAGAGGCCCTGCTGGGAAACGGTGCCCTGGGCATTGAGGAAGGCAGTGTTGCACGAGTTCGCGAATGCCGTGCGCAGCGGGATGCTGCCAGTGGCCTCGGCCGGGTAGCCGGGGACGTTGTTGAACTTCCGGCCGTCGACGTTAAGTTCGGACGGGCACTCCACAGTGCTGTCCGGTGTGGTGCCGTTACGCAGCATTGCCAGCGCGGTGGCTGTCTTGAACGTGGATCCCGGCGGGTACTGGCCCAGGAGGGCGGTTTGCTGGCCTTCGCTGCCGGGGCCGTTCGCCACGGTCAGGATTTCGCCGGTGGAGGGCTGGATGGCCACGATGGCGGACGCCGACGGCTCCTGCTCCAGGACTTCCTCAGCCAGCTGCTGCAGCCGTGGATCCAGGGTGGTCTGCAGATCAGCACCCGTCTGCGGGTCGATGCTCTTGACGGTGTCGCTGGTTCCGGCTGCATTTTCGACGGTGACTGTTACGCCGGGACTGCCCTGGAGCTGCGGGTTGTACTGCTTCTGCAGCCCGGACAGACCGGTCTGGTCCCCGGCGGACACCCTGCCCTCGGATTCCTCAACCAATTCCGCAGTCGCCTCGCCCACTGTGCCCAGCAGGGCACGGGCAAAGCTGCGGGTGGGCGCCAGGATCCGCTGCGCGGGTATGGCAAGTGCGCCGGGGATGGCTTCGATGGCCGCCGGGGTTGCCGGTCCCTCAGCTTCCTCACGCTGGACAAGCGCCTCGACAAAGGCTTCGGGGCCGGAGGCCTGCACCTGGGCGGTGTACGAGGATGGGTCCAGCCCCACCAGTTCGGCCAGTGCCGCCGACGAGGACGCATACTGCTCCTCGGAGAGGTCCGGCTTGTTGATGCCGATGCGGAGCACCGGCCGCGCGTTCATCAGCGGTTCCCCGTTGCGGTCGAGGATGTCTGCGCGGCCGCCTGGAGTAGTGGAGCGGACCAGCCGATCGCCGTCGACAAGGGGACTGAACAGTACCGATGGTGCCCACTCAACCAGCCACTTGTCGTCTTCACCGCGGCGGAGCTGGGCGGAACTCTCATAGGTCCAGTCGGGCTCCGAATCACTGTTGACGTCCCAGGCATAGGTCAGCCGTGCGGTGGCGGCGGCGTCGTCGTCCTCGTCTTCCTCAACGCCGGCCACCGCGACGGCAGGGCGGATCGGGCCCATGCCGGCGAGCAGCTCTTCCAGCTCGGCATTCACGTCGGCGGGGGTGCCCGCCGTAAAGGCAGACGCCGAAACATCCATCTGGCTCAGGCCCTCCGCCAATTCGGCGGCGGCGTTGTCAGGCGCCGGCTTGTCCCCCGAGCAGGACACCAGGGTCAGGGCCAGGGCGGCCACGGCAAGGACGGAAACGGAAGTACGGTTTTTCCCCATCCGCACAGGCTACCCGGGGTGGGTCCCGACTATGGATTCGGGACACGCAAAGGACGGTGCGGAATCTATCAAAGGGATTTGCGCTGTTCCGATTTCCTCGATGCGGCTCACCATCGGTGCCCGTCTGCTGTGATCCCGGGGCCGGTTTGCCCCGGTCGGGAACCCTGTGCAGGGCATGTTTTCCCTGCTACGGTTTTTGGAAACGGCCAGGGACGTGGCCTTATAAATACAACTCGCTTCCACCGGCACCTGCGGACAGCCGGAACGGCCGCAAAGGCCGCTGGAGGACCGGATCGGTTGCCGGTTGTTCTACGGCAGGAGTGGGCAAAATGTCCGATCTGGACATAATTCTCGAGAAGACGGTGCGGTCCTACGGGCGGCGGCAGATCCAGGCCGGCCACGCACTGATGATCGTCATGGCACGCGATATTCCATACCCCATCGGAGAAGTGTGGTCCGCGCTCGCGGATCCGGAACGATTGGGTCAATGGGTGGCGCTTCCCGAAGGGGACCTGCGGCGAGGCGGCACCTACAGTCTCCCGGACGGATCCCACGGAGCGATCCTCCGTTGTGACGGCCCCCGCCTTCTGACCGTGTCCTGGGCGCGGGAAGGAACCTCCGCTGCCGAGGTGGAATTTCACCTGACCGGGGAGAACGGCGATACCCGGCTGGAACTGCGGTACGCCTCGGTGCGCAAGGGATTCGCGGTAACCGCGGCCCCCGGCGCAGGACTCTGGACCGGCGGTGCGGGGTGGGAATACTTCCTCGACGTCCTGGAAGAGTACCTGGCCGGGAATATCCCCGAGGAGCCGCCCGGGATCCGTTTTGAAATCGAAGCAGCCGGGCCGCTGGCACAGCTCTTTGAAGCGCGGAACGAACGCTGGCGAAGGACGGCAGACGAATTCGACCGGGAGCACATCCCCTAGGCGTCCCCAGCCGCGGTGGTGCGGTAGGGAACTTTACTTCAAAAGTTGAGCGAACTAGACTCAACTTTGTTTAGCATTGCGGAAGCATTCTTCGCTGAGGTTTTGAGGAGCCACCGTGGAAACCAAATTCACGAACAAGAGCCAGGAAGCACTTTCGGCTGCGGCCATGAACGCGAACACTGCGGGGAATCCGCAGATTGAACCGGCGCATCTGCTGAAAGCGCTTATGGACCAGCGGCAGGGGGTCGCCGTCGCCCTCCTGAAGGCTGCAGGAATCAATGTGGACACCGTCAGCGCCGCTGCCAGCACCGCCATTCACCAGCTGCCTTCCTCCTCCGGCAGTTCAGTGGCGCAGCCCCAGTTTTCCAGGCCCCTGCTTCAAGTCATCAACGCGGCGCAGCAGGAGGCAGAGAAGCTGGGGGATGCCTTTGTCTCCACCGAACACCTCCTGCTCGGGTTGTCCCTCGACAACGGTCCCGCAGGAAAAGCGCTTCGGGACAACAACGCCGGGCACGACGCGCTCAGCGCCGTGCTTCCAACCGTACGAGGAGACCGCAAAGTGACCAACGCTGATCCGGAGAACACCTTCCAGGCCCTGGAAAAATTCAGTACCGACCTGACGGAAATGGCCCGCTCGGGCAAGCTGGACCCCGTGATCGGGCGGGACGCCGAGATCCGGCGCGTCATCCAGGTACTCAGCCGCCGCACCAAGAACAACCCGGTACTCATCGGCGAGCCGGGCGTGGGCAAGACCGCGGTCGTCGAAGGATTGGCCCAGCGCATCATTGCAGGGGACGTGCCCGAGAGCCTGAGCGGCAAGACCCTGCTGTCCCTTGACCTTGGATCCATGGTCGCCGGCGCCAAGTACCGCGGCGAGTTCGAGGAGCGGTTCAAGGCCGTGCTCGAGGAAATCTCCAATGCCGAAGGCCAGATCGTCACCTTCATCGACGAGCTGCACACCGTAGTAGGGGCGGGTGCGGCCGAAGGGTCCATGGACGCCGGCAACATGCTCAAGCCAATGCTGGCGCGCGGAGAGCTGCGGCTGATCGGCGCCACCACGCTGGACGAATACCGCGAAAATATCGAAAAGGACGCGGCATTGGAGCGCCGTTTCCAGCAGGTATACGTGGGCGAGCCCAGCGTCCCGGACACCATCGGCATCCTGCGCGGCCTGAAGGAGCGGTACGAGGCCCACCACAAGGTCGCCATCGCCGACTCCGCCCTGGTTGCCGCCGCAACGCTGTCCAACCGCTACATCACCGGACGCCAGCTTCCGGACAAGGCCATTGACCTGGTGGATGAGGCTGCTTCCCGCCTGCGGATGGAAATCGACTCCGCGCCCGAGGAAATCGACGAGCTCCGGCGCGCCGTAGACCGGCTCACCATGGAGGAACTCGCACTGGCGAATGAAACGGACGAGGCCTCGATTGAGCGGCTGGCCGTCCTGCGCGAGGACATGGCCAATAAAAAGGAACAGCTGGCCGCGCTCAACGCCCGGTGGGAAGCCGAAAAGGCAGGCCTCAACCGCGTCGGTGACATCAAGGCCCAGATTGACGAGCGGCGGAGTGAGGCGGAGAAGTTCCAGCGCGACGGCGACCTCACGGAAGCCTCCCGCATCCTGTACGGCGAAATCCCGGCTCTCCAGAAGGAACTGGAAGCAGCGCAGCAGGCGGAGGCGAACAGCTCCGGAGAAGAAACCCGTGAACTGATGGTCTCCGAGGAAGTCACCGCAGACGACATTGCCGAAGTGGTCTCCGCCTGGACGGGTATCCCCGCCGGGCGGATGCTGCAGGGCGAATCCCAGAAACTGCTGGACATGGAAGAAGCCATCGGCTCGCGCCTGATCGGGCAGGGCAAGGCCGTGGCGGCGGTCTCGGACGCCGTGCGCCGCTCGCGGGCAGGCGTCAGCGACCCGGACCGCCCCACCGGTTCCTTCCTGTTCCTAGGCCCCACCGGCGTCGGCAAGACCGAGCTGGCGAAGGCCCTGGCGGACTTCCTCTTCGACGACGAGCGGGCCATGGTCCGCATCGACATGAGTGAGTACTCCGAGAAGCACGCGGTATCCCGCCTGGTGGGTGCGCCTCCCGGATACGTGGGCTATGAAGAGGGCGGCCAGCTCACCGAAGCGGTGCGCCGCCGCCCCTACTCGGTGATCCTGCTGGACGAAGTGGAGAAGGCACATCCGGACGTCTTCGACATCCTGCTGCAGGTGCTCGACGACGGCCGGCTGACTGACGGCCAGGGCCGGACGGTGGACTTCCGCAACGTCATCCTGATCCTGACGTCCAACCTCGGGTCCCAGTTCCTGGTGGACCCGGGCCTGACCGAGGAGCAGAAACGCGAATCGGTGATGTCCATGGTCAACGCGAACTTCAAGCCGGAGTTCCTCAACCGGCTCGACGACGTGATCCTGTTCGATCCGCTGAGCCTGGAGGACCTGACCCGGATCGTGGACATCCAGGTGCGTGCCCTGGCCAACCGCCTCCACGAGCGCAGGCTGGTGCTTGACGTGACCGATGCAGCACGGGAATGGCTGGCGCTGACCGGCTACGACCCCGCGTACGGTGCCCGGCCCCTGCGCCGCCTGGTGCAGCGTGAAATCGGCGACCAGCTGGCCCGCGGGATCCTGGCCGGAAAGATCAGCGACGGCAACACGGTCCTGGTGGATAGGCCCGCAGACGGTCTGGACGGGGACGGACTGGTGGCCGAGCCCGGGCTGACGGTGGCAGCGGTCTAGGTCCGAAGACCAAAAGGCGCGCGGCGGATGATGCCCGCCGCGCGCCTTTGTGCTGTTTGGCTGCGCTTACTCCCGTACCCGCTTACTCCTGCACCAGGGACTCGGTGAGGTCCTGGCCCTCGGGGGCGAAAACAATGCAGTCCACGCGGCGGTCGCCGGAGGCCCAGGTCTGCTCGGTGGGGATGGACTTGGTCAGCTTCAAGCCCGGGGACTCCGCGGCGGCGTCGGCATACTCCACGGCCTTGCAGACCTCGTTGACCCGCTCCTCCAGGGCGCCGGTGCCGGGGAAGGCAGCATCCTCGGTGTAGCTGTCGGTGGCGACCAGCTGGGCGTTGTGCGGCGTTTCGCAGGTGACTACGGTGGCGCCGGAGTTGACGTCGTCCCAATCCTTCAGGCACGCGCCCTCCACCAGCTCCAGGGGGCTCACATCCTCGGAGATGACGCCTTCCTCTTTGTCGTTAAAGACGAACACGAAAAGCAGGATGGCGACGACGGCGGCGAGCACAACGCCGCCGAGTACCAGAAGCAGGCGGGTGTTGCTCTTGCCCTTGCCGCTGCCCTTTGCCGCGGCGGGAGCGATGGCTGCCGCCGTCCCTGCCCCTGTTGCGGAGGCCGTGGTGCCGGAGGCTGCGCCGGGCTGCCTGGATGCTGCTGTTGCCCCCGCTGCCTGGCTTTCGGCCAGCCGGCGTGACCGGCGGGTGTCGCCCGCCGGCACAGCTGCCGTAACGGGCTCCGGTTCGCCGGACGCAGCAACCGGGGCGACTGCGCGCTCCTGGGGTGCGGCGGTCATCGGTGCGGCCGCGTTGATGCCATGCAGGGGATGCGGTTCAGTGTCCCCTCCGGACGGCTCCTGCTCCGCTTCAGCGGCCGGTTCAGGTGTTTCACCGGGCGCCGGAACGTCTAGCCCTGCGGCGGCTTCACCTTCGCCGCCATCGGCTTTGGGGCCCTCAGCCTCGTCGGTGCTGTCGGGCACGGCTTCAGTCTCGGTGCCCTCGGCGTTGGAGTTATCTGCACCGTCACCGTGGTCCGCGGCGTCTTCCGTACCGTCGGTGCCGTGTGGCACGGCTTCAGCCTCCGCGCCGTCGGCCGCAGCGGTACCGGCAGCTGAACCGGAGGCCGTTGCCTCGCCATCTTCGGGTGTTGAACCGGAAAGAGCGGTCGTCTCGTCAGTTTCTCCAGGCCCATCGGTGCCGGCGGCGTTAGCGTCCACCTGGACTTCGGTCCCGGCAGGAGCCGGTTCAAGTCCGGACAGGCGCCCTGCTTCCGCCGCGTTGGCCTCGGCTGCAGCGGTTTCCGAGGCAACCTGGTCGAGGGCCGCTGCTTCCACGGCGTCCTCACTCAGGGCCGGCTCGGCCAGGGAGGGTTCTTCCAGTTCGAGGTCCTCGGGTGCCACCACCACCGGCTCCGCGGGAAGCTCCAACGCAGCGGTTTCGTCACCGTCGCGTTCAGTTCCGGCGTCCGTAGCCAGTGCAGTCGCTGCGGAGCCCGCGCCGTCAGCCCCTTCGGCAGCCATGTCAGGCTCCCCGGCACCCTCGAAACTGCGTTCCCAGACACCGGCGTCGTGGTTTCCGTCTTCGGAGAGCCACGCGGGGGAGTCCGAATGCGCGCTCAGATCGGGGAGGGCTCCCGGCGTACTGTCCTTCTCCGGCGGCGGATAAACCGCTTCCGGTGTACTTTTCTGATCGCTCATGGTGAACGTCTGTCCTC
Organism: Arthrobacter sp. zg-Y844; assembly: GCF_024385465.1. Taxonomy (GTDB): domain Bacteria; phylum Actinomycetota; class Actinomycetes; order Actinomycetales; family Micrococcaceae; genus Arthrobacter_B. The sequence continues at coordinate 674,235 of NZ_JANFLS010000001.1, read as the reverse complement.
CCTGTAGGCGGTGGCATGATGCACCCCAAAACTGTCTCTACCCCTGACTTTAGCCAATATCAGAGGGTGGGCGCAGGGACCGGCGTGCCGGAGGCCCTGTGCTAATGCCCCGGGAATACTCCTCGCCGCGGTCAAGGGGGCACAAGCCAGCGGGAAAACATGTAACCTGTACTTACGACAAATTGACCAAATATTCCGGGGCCCTCGTTCATCTGCCCGAACGACTAACCTCCGGATCGACGCAAAAAGGGGGTCACGCCATGGGGCGCGGCCGTCAAAAGGCAAAAGCAACCAAGCAGGCTCGGGAGATGAAGTACTTCACCCCGGCCACGGACTACTCGGCGCTGCAGCGTGAGCTCTCAGGACCGACGAGTCGTCCATCCAGTCGATATCCCGAGGAGCCGGCTGAGCCCGACTACTCGGCGTACGAAGATAAGTACGCGGATCAATTTGGCGACGATGACGATGATGAGGGTAACCGCCGCGTAGGCTAGCGGTAATTTCCTCAACGACGTTGGCCAATTGCCTCCTTCAGCGGATCACCTTAGGGTGGGTCCGCTGATTGGCGTTAAGCCTGTAAGTAGGTTTCTCTTAGGTCAAGGCCCCGCACCGGCGTATCCGGTGCGGGGCCTTGCTCTACCCGGCCGGAGCGCTCAGGCGTAGGTCCCGACCAAGCGGACGGCACCGCCGTCGACGCCCTTGGCGCCCTGCACAAAATCGGAATCGGCGCCGGACGGCGTTTCAATCCCGCCGACGGTGCCCATGACCCATGCAGGGACGCCGCGGGCCGCGAGGCGCTCGAGGGCGGCCTCCGCGCTTCCTGCATCGACGATCGCCACCATGCCGACACCGAGGTTCAGCGTCCGTTCAAGGTCCGGCTGAGGCACGTTGCCCAGTTCAGCGATCAGCTTGAACACCGGCGGCAGTTCCCAGGTGGAGCGGTCCACCGTGGCCTGCAACCCCTTCGGCAGCACACGGGCCAGGTTTGCTGCCAACCCGCCGCCGGTCACGTGGCTGAAACCATGCACTCCGGCCGCCTCGTAGCGGGCGAGGTCAAGGCAATCCGCGGCGTAGACGCGGGTAGGTTCGAGCAGTTCCTCGCCCAGGGTGCGTCCCAGTTCGGAAACCTGGCGTTCAAGCTGCCACCCGGCATGGTTGATGACGCGGCGGACCAGGGAGTAGCCGTTGGAGTGGATCCCCGAAGATGCCATACCGATGACTACGTCGCCGCGGCGCACCCGGTCCGGGCCGAGGAGCCGGTCCGCCTCCACCACGCCCGTGGCAGCGCCCGCGACGTCGTACTCGTGCTCACCCAGCAGGCCCGGATGCTCGGCGGTTTCCCCGCCGACCAGCGCCGTGCCGGCCACCTCGCAGGCCGCCGCGATGCCGCGGACTATGTCGGCGATGCGCTCCGGCACCACCTTGCCGCAGGCGATGTAGTCCGTCATGAACAACGGCTCGGCTCCCACCACCACGATGTCGTCCACCACCATGCCCACGAGATCGAAGCCGATGGTGTCGTGGATGTCCATGGCCTGCGCGATGGCAACCTTGGTTCCGACGCCGTCCGTGGACGTTGCGAGCAGCGGCTTCCGGTAGCTGAGCAGCCGCGAGGCATCGTAAAGGCCGGCGAAACCGCCCACTCCGCCCAGCACCGACGGATTGTGGGTGGCCTTGACGGCCGCCTTCATCAGTTCAACGGCTTTATCGCCGGCTTCGACATCCACTCCTGCGGACGCGTAGGTGATGGAGGTGGCGTTCATACGGCTTCTTTCTTTTCGGCGTCGGTAAGCAGGTTCTCGTATTCGCTGTCCGGTCCCGGGTCACAGCCGTTGGATCCGGCGGCTTCCGCGGGATTGGCAGGTTCCAGCAGGTTCTTCCCCAACCGGTCCGCGGCGGGCAGTTCGATCGGGTAGACACCGGTGAAGCACGCCGTGCACAGCCGTTCCCGCGGCTGCAGGGTCGCATCGATCATGCCGTCTTCGGAAATGTACGCCAGGCTGTCCGCACCGATGGACGCGCGGATTTCCTCCACGGCAGCGCCGTTGGCGATCAACTCGGCCCGGGACGCGAAGTCGATGCCGTAGAAGCACGGCCACTTCACCGGGGGAGAGGAGATCTTCACGTGGACCTCGAGGGCGCCGGCTTCGTGCAGCATCCGGACAATGGCACGCTGCGTATTGCCGCGCACGATGGAATCATCCACCACCACTACCCGCTTGCCGCGGATTACCGATTCGAGGGCGTTCAGCTTCAGTTTGATGCCGAGCTGGCGAAGGGTCTGGCTGGGCTGGATGAAGGTACGGCCAACGTAGGAGTTCTTGACGAACCCGTGGGCAAAGGGAATGCCGGACTCCTCGGCGTATCCCACTGCCGCCGGGGTGCCGGATTCCGGAACCGGGATCACGATGTCCGCCTCGACCGCGTTTTCCCGTGCCAGCTGGCGGCCCATCTCTACCCGGGATTCGTAGACCGACCGGCCGGCAATGGTGGCGTCGGGGCGGGCGAGGTAAACGTACTCGAACACGCAGCCGGCCGGCGTCGGCTCCCCGAAGGTGCGGCTGCGGACCCCGGATTCGTCAATGGCAATGAATTCGCCCGGCTTGATCTCCCGGATGAAACTGGCTCCCACCGTGGCGAGGGCGGAGCCTTCGGAGGCCACCACCCAGCCACGCTCCAGCCTTCCAAGCACCAGCGGCCGGACGCCGTAGGTGTCCCGCGCGGCGTAGAGGGTGCCCTCATCCATAAACACAAAGGAGAACGCGCCGCGCAGTTTCGGCAGCAGCTCCATGGCCGTGTCCTCCAGGGAGCGTCCGTCGCTGCCGTTGAGCAAAGCGGTGACCAATGCCGTGTCGGAGGTGTTGCCCTGGGCGATTTCGCCGGAGCGGGGCCGGCCTTCGCGCTCGAGGATCAGTTCATACAGTTCAGCGGAGTTGGTCAGGTTGCCGTTGTGCGCCAGGGCCACGGTGCCGCTCGCGGTGGCGCCGAGGGTGGGCTGGGCATTGGCCCAGTGGGAGGCTCCGGTGGTCGAATACCGGCAGTGCCCCACCGCAATGTGCCCCAAAAGTGTATTGAGCGTGGTTTCGTCGAAGACCTGGGATACCAGCCCCATGTCCTTGTATACGCTGATGCGGTTGCCGTCGCTGGTTGCTATGCCGGCGGACTCCTGTCCGCGGTGCTGCAGGGCGTACAACCCGTAATAGGTAAGCTTCGCCACCTCTTCGCCGGGGGCCCAGACTCCGAAGACTCCGCAGGCATCCTGCGGGCCTTTTTCTCCGGGCATCAGATCATGGGAAAGCTGTCCGTCTCCACGTGCCATGTGTGAATTGTCTCATGGACAACCGTCGGCGCGGGCTGTGCGCGCAACCGTTACGACGACGGCTGTTCCCGGCTCTCCGGTTCCGCGGGATCTACGCTTTCCACCATGGACCGGCGGGCCCTGCGGACACTGATCCAATCCAGGATGAGGGCGGTCAAGGCGCCCAGCAGCAGCCCCGGGAGGCCGAACATGACGGTGAAGAACCCGAGGGTGGCTTCACGCGTGAAGCTGGGGTTCTCGGCCCCGCCGTAAGCGACGAAGAGGGCAGCAATAAACCCGGCAACCACGCCCAGTGCCAGGAAAGGGACGAAACGGGGAGCGCGGCGGACCGTAATCTCGCGGCGCTCAGGGCTGTGCTGCTCGGAAACCATGCTTCGATTCTACCGGCCGGGCACTCTCCCGCTTGCCGATGGAAACCAGGCGCGGACGGGACGGATCCCGGCCGGGGATCCTAGGACCCGGTCCGGAAGAGCGGCAGGACCTCGGAAAGGTCCGCGCGCAGCCCCGAGGCGGCCACCTTCCCCGCGGCAACGGCGTCGGCCCAGGACTGCCGGCCGGTGACCAGCGCCAGCCAGGTGGCGCCGTCGGTCTCGATGACGTTCGGGGGAGTGCCGCGGGTGTGCCGGGGGCCGGCCACGCACTGGGTCACCCCGAAGGGCGGAACCCGGACCTCGACGCTGTTGCCGGGGGCGCGTTCGGCAAGTTCCTCCAGGGCATACCGCACTGCCATGGCAGTGGTGCCGCGGTCAGTTGCCCCGGCTGCCGCTGCCTGCAGGGCGGCCCTGCCGTCTTCGCCCGAGATCCGGCGCCGTGCCACGCTTCTAGCCCAGCAGCGCCGTGACCGGCGCACCCAGCCGCAGGCTTCCCACGGGCTGTCCGCCGCCGAGTACCGGCTGCATGATCTTGGTCAGCACCTTCTCCACGGCCAGCGGATCGACGGCGCCGCTGGCAGCCAGCAGCGTCAGGCCCACCAGGGATGCGGCGCGGGTATTGCCGTCGAGCATCTTCAGCGCCACGGCAACGCCGGTGTCGGTGCCCAGCACCAGGACACCCTCGGCGCCGTTCTTGGCGATGATCCCCAGGTCCTCCATCACAACCGAGTTCTCGCGGCCGTGGCCGTGCACCGCCCACGGGTAGTCGAGCATCGCGGTGGCAACCGTTGCCGCACGGGCGTTGCCGTGCTTGCCGGACGGCGCCTTGGCCAGCCGGCCGATGCCGCGGGCCAGCCCGGTCAGCGAGACAGCGGCCAGCGGCGCGCCGCAGCCGTCCACCGCCCAGTGCTGCACGGTTTCACCGGTGAACTCCTCGATCACCTCTGCGATGCGGCGCTGCAGCGGATGCTGGGGATCCAGGTAGGTGGCGTGGTCCCAGTTGTTCTCGGTGCACGCCCAGAGGAAGGCGGCATGCTTGCCGGAACAGTTGAATGCGATCCGCTGAGGCCCCTTGCCTTCGCGGATGAGTTCATTTCGAGCCTCGGTGTCCTGCGGCCAGTCCTCGGGGCACTGCAGGTGCCCCTCGGTGACGCCGGCGGCGGCCAGCATGCCGCGGACGACGTCGGTGTGTTCCCGGGAGCCGACGTGGCTGGCGGCGGCAAGTGCCACCTGCGGCCCGCGCAGCGGCACCCCGGACTGCATGGCCGCGACGGCTTGGAACGGCTTGAGCGTGGAGCGGGGGAAGATCGGCGTGGTGATGTCACCGAGTGCCGTGACCACGGTGCCGTCGGCGGCCATCACGACGGCGGAGCCGATGTGGCGGGATTCAATAAAACCGTTGCGCTCCAGCACTGCCAGTTCAACGGCGTCGGACGCGGTAAAAGTTGCGTTCATGTTATTCAGTCTAAAGGGGTGCGGGGGGCGAACCGGCGATGACGGCCCCGGCACCGCCGTCGATCTCGCTGCCCCCCGCCGTTCCTCGGTATGCGCCGCACCGCTGCAGCGCCCGCACTTCCACTATCGATCCGCCTCGGGGCTACCTGCAAGGGACGCCGGCCTGCAGGTACCGGACGAATGGCAAATAGGTAGCCACGGATGCCAAGCTGCCGCGGGCAGGCATCCCGGCGGGCAATCCGTGCCGCGGCGTCATGTTGGGCAGGTGCTTTCAGGCGGTCCATCCCAGCAAGTACCCTGATCTACTGTGAAGGTTCTCGTAGTAGGCCCCGGCGGCCGCGAACATGCCCTTGTCCGAGCGCTCCTAGCTGATCCCTATGTCCGCGAGGTCCACGCGGCACCCGGGAACGCAGGCATTGCCCAGCTGGTGCCGGTCCACCCGGTCGAGGCCACCGACCCCTCCGCGGTCACGGAACTGGCCCGCTCCCTCGGTTCCGACCTGGTGGTCATCGGGCCGGAAGCACCGCTCGCGGCAGGTGTGGCCGACGCGCTGCGGGAGGCGGGGTTTGCCGTGTTCGGTCCGTCACGGGCCGCCGCCCAGCTCGAAGCTTCCAAAGCCTTCGCCAAGCAGGTCATGGCGGCCGCCAACGTTCCCACGGCCATGGCGCGCATGGCCGGCACCATGGAGGAAGCCGCCGACGCACTCGACACCTTCGGCACCCCGTACGTGGTCAAGGACGACGGGCTGGCCGCGGGCAAGGGCGTGGTGGTGACTTCGGACCGGAACGAAGCACTGGAGCATGCCCGCGCCTGCTTCGAGGCGGGCGGAACCGTGGTGATCGAGGAATTCCTGGACGGCCCCGAGGTCTCGCTCTTCGTGCTCTCGGACGGACGGCATGTGGTGCCGCTGGCTCCGGCCCAGGACTTCAAGCGGATTTTCGACAACGACGCCGGCCCCAACACCGGTGGCATGGGCGCCTACTCGCCTGTGGACTGGGCACCGGCCGGGCTGGTGCAGGACGTAGTCCGCCGGGTTGCGCAGCCGACCATCGACGAAATGGCTTCCCGCGGCACCCCTTTCGTGGGCGTGCTTTACTGCGGGCTTGCCCTGACGACGCGCGGGGTGCGGGTCATCGAATTCAACGCCCGCTTCGGTGACCCGGAGACGCAGGCGGTGCTGGCCCGGTTGAAGACACCGCTCGGCGGGCTGCTGATGGCGGCGGCCAAGGGGGAGCTGGACGCCATGGAACAGCTGAAATGGGACCCGCGCCCCGCCGTCGCCGTCGTGGTCGCAGCAGAAAACTATCCGGGCAAGCCGAGGACCGGTGACCGGGTGCGCGGGCTGAAGAAAGCCGGGCGGCTGGAGGGCGTACACGTGCTGCACGCCGGGACCAAGCTCAAGAAGGACAAAGTGCACAGCGCCGGCGGGCGGGTACTTTCCGTTGTCGCGCTGGGTTCGGACCTGAACGAGGCGAGGGACCGTGCCTACGCCGGCGTCGATCTGATCCGGCTCGAAGGGTCCCAGCACCGCACCGATATTGCCCTGAAGGCTGCCCGCGGCGAAGTGCGGGTTCCGGAAGGCAGCTCGGGGCAGCCGGGCAGCACCGCCGAGCCGGAGGCCGAAGTGGCCCGCGAAGGGAAACTCGCATGAGTGACGGTACGGGCCGTGCGCCCCAGCTGCCCGGCTGGCGGCATGTGTATTCGGGCAAGGTGCGCGATCTGTACGTGCCCGAAGGGGACGGGGACGACGCCGGCCGCGTGCTGGTAGTGGCCAGCGACCGGATCAGCGCGTATGACCACGTGCTGGCCAGCACCATTCCGGACAAGGGCCGGATCCTCACCCAGCTCAGTCTTTGGTGGTTTGACCAGCTGGGGGACATCCCGAACCATGTGATTTCCGCGCGGGAGGGTGTTCCGGAGGCGGTGGCCGGCCGGGCGATGATCTGCAAAAAGCTGGAGATGTACCCGGTGGAGTGTATTGCGCGCGGTTACCTGACCGGCTCCGGGCTGGCCGAGTACCAGGCCTCCCGCACAGTATGCGGGTTGCCGCTGCCTGCCGGGCTGGTGGACGGTTCGCGGATTGAACCGGCCGTGTTTACCCCCTCGGCCAAGGCCGAGCAGGGCGAACATGACGAGAACATCACCTATGAGGCAGTGGTGGACACAGTGGGCCCCGGCACGGCGGAAGAGCTGCGTACGCTGACGCTGCAGATCTACACCCGGGCAGAAGCCGTCGCACGGGAACGCGGGATCATCCTTGCGGATACCAAAGTGGAGTTCGGAAAGGATCCGGTGACCGGTGCGGTCACTTTGGGGGACGAAGTGCTGACCCCGGATTCGTCCCGTTTCTGGGACGCGGCACTGTATTCACCCGGCCAGGCCCAGCCGTCCTTCGATAAGCAATATGTGCGGGACTGGCTTACCTCACCGGCCTCGGGCTGGGACCGGTACTCCGATGCGCCGCCCCCTGCCCTCCCGGACGACGTCGTCGGACGCACCCGGAGCCGGTATGTGGAGGCCTACGAACGGCTTACCGGGGAGAAGTTCGTCTAGTCCCGGCATGTGCTCTTGGCACCTTAACGCAAAAGGGCCGGTCAGATTTCTCTGACCGGCCCTTTCTGGTCGGGGTGACAGGATTTGAACCTGCGACCTCGTCGTCCCGAACGACGCGCGCTACCAAGCTGCGCCACACCCCGTAACCACTGTTCCGCTGAAGTGTTTGACGACCTCGCGAAGCAACTTTACAAGGATACTAGACAAATCCCGATTCCGCGAAACGGACGTCTTGAACCTCTCCGGCGGCCCCTGCGGAAGGCCGGTCCGGAGCCCGATCCGGGCTTAGGTGTCCCGCGCCGTCAGGGTCAGCAGGACTGCCTCGGGACGGCAGGCAAAGCGCACCGGTGCGTAGCGCGAGGTGCCGATGCCGGCGGAGACGTTCAGCGGCACCCGGCGTCCTGCGTGTGCCCAGGAGGTCAGGCCGCGGGCCTGCCAGGTCGGCAGGTCGCAGTTGCTGACCAGGGCGCCGTAGCCGGGAATGCAGACCTGTCCACCGTGGGTGTGCCCCGCGAGGATGATCTCGGCGCCTCCGCCGGTGAACTCGTTGAGCACGCGCTGATAGGGAGCGTGGGCGACGCCGATCTTCACTTCGGGTGCTGCGTTGTTTCCCGGGGATGGGGATACGCCGGACGGAGCAAAGCCCTGATATTTGTCCCGTCCCAGGTGCGGGTCATCCACTCCGGAAAAGTTCAGGCGCAGGCCGGGCAGGTCCATCACACTGCTGGTGTTGGTCAGGTTCTGCCAGCCGGCGTCCTGGAAGGAGTCGAAGAGGCTGCCCCAAGGCAGCTTCTCAGGTTCGCGCCGATGCTTGGAGGGGCCGGTGAAGTATGTGAACGGATTCTTCAGGACCGGGGCGTAGTAGTCGTTGGAGCCCGGGACAAAGACGCCCGGGAAACGCATCACGGGTTTCAACGCCTCAAGCACGGCTGGTACTGCCTGCGGGTGGCTGAGATTGTCGCCGGTGTTGACTACCAGATCCGGTTCCAGCTCAGCCAGGCCCTGCAGCCAGCGGACTTTCCGCTCCTGTCCGGGAACAAAGTGGATGTCCGAAAGGTGCAGGACCCGCAGGGGAGCGCTTCCGGTCGGCAGGACCCGGACGGTTTCTTCACGGACACCGAAGAGGTTCCGTTCTATCAGGGAGCCGTAGGCGAAGGCCGCAGCGCCGGTGCCGGCGAGGCCGCCGGCCAGCCATGCTGCCTTCCGCACCACGGAGGTGAGGGTCGAATCAGCCACTAGCCGTTACCGCCGCCGTTACCGCCGCCGTTGCCGCCGCCGTTACCGTTGCCGCCGCCTTCACCGCCGCCGTTACCGCCGTTACCGTTGCCGCCACCGTTACCGTTGCCGCCGCCTTCACCGCCGCCGTTACCGCCGTTACTGTTGCCGCCGCCGTTGCCAGGCCCCTGATCTGCGGCAGGGGATGCCGGCGGGGAAGCCGGCGGAGTGGCGCGGGGCGGTGCCGTGTTGCCGACCATGCTCGCCGGGGGAGCGGTAAACGCGTTGGCTTCGTACTGGCCGGCAATCCGCTGGATGTAATTCTTCCAGGAGGGACCGGCGATCAGGGAGCCGTCGATTTCCGGGTAGGTCCGTCCGCCGATCAGCTTGTCGGACATGGTGGTGTTATTGGCTTTCCAGTTGCCGATCCACGAGGCGGTGACCATTCCGGTGCTGTAGCCCATGAACCAGGTCTGCGAGCGGGTGTCGTTGGTGCCGGTCTTGCCGGCGGTGGGAACACCGACCTGCAGGTTCACACCGGAACCGTTGGTCATCACCCGCTGAGTGGCCATATTGACGCCCTGGGCAACCTCTTTGCGCATCACCTGCTCGCAGGACTGCTCCGGAACCGGATATTCGGTGCCGTCGGCGCCGGTGACGGACTCAAGCGCAATGGGGTCACACTTCACGCCTTCGGCGGCAAGAGTAGCAAAACCGGTGGCCATGGACAGCGGAGAGGCGTCGCCGCCGCCGCCGAAGGTGGACGGCGGGTCGACGGAGAGCATGTCCTCTTTGCCTTCCGAGCTCTTGCCGTTGTGGATTCCTGCGGCAAAGGCGATTTCCTGGAAGGAGCACAAATCCAGCTGGTTGATCTCCGCGAGGGTGATGGTGTTGTAGGACTGCGCCAGGCCGTCCAGGACGGTGGTGCTCTTGTAGTTCGTGTCGCCGTAGTTGATGGGCGTCCACGGTTCAAGTGCAACGTAGCGGCCGCCGGGCAGGCACTTGGCGTTCCAGGAGTGCCCCGCGGGGTAGGTGCGCTTGGACCCGTTCAGGGTGGTGTTCAGGGTTTTGCCCGAATCCAGCCAGGCAGCAACTGTGAACGGCTTGTACGTGGACCCGGGCTGGAAACCACCCAAGCCGTTGAGCGGTTTGCTTGGATCACCGTCTTGGTTGACGTCCACGTTGAAGTTCTGGACGGAGTTGCCGTCCGCGAGTTCCGGCGTGTACCGGGTGTTCTGGGCCATGGTCAGGATCTTGCCGGTGCCCGGTTCGATGCTGACCATCGCGTGGCCGATCTCAGCGTCGGTGGTGTCCGGATTGGCCGTTTCGTTGACGGCTGTCTGCGCGGCATTCTGGAAAGTTGGGTTCAGGGTGGTCTTGATGGTCAGGCCGCCGCGCTTGAGCAGCTTGTCCCGATCTTCCTCGGTGGCGCCGAAGTTCTCGTCGTTGAGCACAAGGCGTGTTACGTAGTCACAGAAATAGGGGGCCTGTGAGGCACCAACGCAGTTGCTCGATACCGGCGTGATCTGCAGGTCCAGTCCGGTGGCAACAGCGGCGTCGAAGTCTGCCTGCGCAATGCGGCCCTTATCCAACATGGCCTGGAGCACCAGGTTCCGGCGTTCCAGGGCGCGCTCGGGGTTCAGCTCCGGGCTGTAGAAAGTGGGACCGTTGACGACGCCGGCCAGCAGGGCCGACTGGGCGATGGTCAGGTCCTTGGCATCAACGTTGAAGAAGTAGCGGGCCGCAGCCTGGACGCCGTACGTGGTGCCGCTGAACGGAACGATATTGAAGTAGCCCTCAAGGATTTCGTCCTTGCTGAGCTCTTTTTCCACCGCAATTGCAAGCTTCATTTCGCGAAGCTTGTCGCCAACCGATTTACCGCCGCTGAAAACAACTTCCTCGTTGTTCTGCATGTTGGTGTCAATGATGACGTTGTTTACGTATTGCTGGGTGATGGTGGAAGCACCGCGCGTGCTGTCACTGGTGGCATTGGACACAAGGGCCCCCATGATGCCCTGCAGGTCCACCCCGCCGTGATCGTAGAACCGGTCATCCTCGATGGCCAGCATGGCATCCACCATATTCGGCGACACCTGGTCGAGGGTCACCGGCTGGCGGTTCTCCTCGTACACCGTGGCGATCAGGGAGCCGTCGTTTGCGTAGATCTTTGACGGCGTGGCCAGTGCCCCGCGTTCCAGCTCCGAGGGAAGCTGGTCAAAGAACTGGATGGATCCGGATGCGGCTGTGCCTGCTGCTGCGGCTACGGGAACCAGGAGACCGGCAGCCAGGACTCCGCAAAGAGCACTGATGCCGAAGAACGCGACGAGCTTCCCGAGAGTGGTCGCCGTGTCAAAGAACGGTGATTTGCGTGCTGCCATGCGAGACAGTCTACAAGCACGTTACGCTTTCCCTTATGACCAAATGGGAATACTTCATTACGCCTCTTCCACTGCACACACCCGGCCAAGTCCTCAATATGCACGGGGACGAAGGCTGGGAACTGGTACAGATCGCTTCGGCGCCGAACGGAACCGGTTCCGTCGCCTACATGAAACGCGAAAAAAACCAGTGACCAGCGCTGCCGGTGCAGTCTCGGCTGTTGAGGTCAGGCTCCGGGAACTGGGCCTGAGCCTTCCGGCCGTCGCGTCTCCGGTGGCCGTCTACGTTCCGGCCGTGATCACCGGAAACCTCGTCCACACTTCCGGCCAGTTGCCGTTTGTGGACGGGGTCCTGCCGGCCACGGGCAAGGTCGGTGCCGAAGTGGGCGCAGAGGAGGCCGCGTCCTACGCGGCCATCTGCGCCGTCAATGCCCTGGCCGCCGTGAAGGCTCAGATTGGTGACCTTGACCGCGTGGTACGCGTGGTGAAGGTGGTGGGCTACGTCGCCTCCGACCCTTCCTTCACCGGCCAGCCGGCCGTCATAAACGGTGCTTCCGAGCTGCTGGGAAATGTCTTCGGCCAAGCGGGAAGCCATGCCCGTTCCGCCGTCGGCGTCGCGGTCCTGCCCCTGGACGCGCCTGTTGAAGTAGAAATGATCGTTGAATTTGCCTAACTCCACAGTCCGGCTTTTCCCGGTAGCCCCAGCGGACCGAGTGGCGGCCCAGACATGGTTCGAGCGCCCCGACCGCACGCCCCGCAAACCGCGGCTGGCGTCCTCGGTGGTGCTGCTGCGGGACTCCCCGCGCGGTACCCAGACGTACCTTTCCTACCGGCGCGGCGAATCGCCCCTGGGTAAGGTCGCCTTCCCGGGCGGCAGCATCGAAGAGAACGACGACGCGCAGGTCGCGTGGTACGGTCCGGCCCCGGCACTGTGGGCGAAGTCCATGGGTGCCGACGACGCGCGGCTCGCCCGCCGCCACGTCGTGGCCGCGATCCGCGAGTTGTTCGAAGAAACCGGCATCCTGCTCGCCGGCCCCGACGAGTCCACACTGCTGGAAAGCAACCGCGGCCCGGAATGGATGGCTGCACGGACGGCCATTGCCACCCAGGAGGCATCCTTCCTGGAGCTGCTTAAAAAGCGCGGCCTCGGCCTGCGCACTGACCTTTTGCGCCCGCTCTCCAACTGGCACAGCGCCGACTTTGCGCTCCGGCGCTTCGATACCCGTTACTTTGCCGCGGTCCAGCCGGTGGGCCAGGATGCCACCCTGCTGGAGGGTAAAGGTGTCTGGGCAGACTGGAAACCGGCGGCGGAAGTCATTGCCGCGCGGGACAGCACCGAGCTGGGCGACGAAATTGGCCAGCCGGACACGACCGGGCTGACCCTGGGCGAATTGGTGGTTCCCGCCGTCGAACTCACCCTGGAAAAGGTAGCGTCCGCCCGAGGCTGTATCGCGTATCTTTCGAGCCGCCGGCCCGCGGCCGTTTACCAGCCGGAACTGGTCGAGGTTGATGGGAAGCCCTGCGTAGCCGTCCGCCCAGGTGGCGGCACCGAAGGATCCTCCCAGCACGGGCGTTAGCCGGCCTCGGCTCGGCCGGTGCACAAACGTGCACGGATCTCAACCAACAACGGCGGCATCGGTCCCAGGGACCGGCGCCGCCGTTGTTGGTGTTTCGTGCCTTTAGCGGGAGCGCTGGCGCAGCCGCTGGACATCAAGAATGACAACCGCGCGGGCTTCCAGGCGCAGCCAGCCACGCTGGACAAACTCGGCGAGGGCCTTGTTCACCGTTTCGCGGGAGGCGCCAACCAGCTGGGCCAGCTCCTCCTGGGTGAGCTCGTGCGCAACCAGGATGCCGTCGGTCGCGGGACGACCGAAGCGGTCCGCCAGGTCCAACAGCGCCTTTGCCACGCGGCCCGGAACGTCGGAGAACACGAGGTCCGCCAGGGACTCGTTCGTCCGGCGAAGCCTGCGGGCCAGTGCCTGCAGCAGCTGGACGGAAACCTCGGGGCGGGTTTCAATCAGGGCGCGCAGGTTCTCGTGCCGCAGGCCCGCAAGGCGGGTTTCGGAAACGGCGGTTGCCGTGGCGTTCCGGGGCGAGGGATCAAAGAGGGCCATCTCGCCGAACAGTTCGCCCGGGCCGAGGATCGCCAGCAGGTTTTCCCGGCCGTCCGGGGCGGAGCGGCCAAGCTTGATCTTGCCGGAGACGATGAAATAGAGCTGGTCGCCCTGATCGCCTTCGCGGAAGACGGAGGCGCCGCGTGAGAGGTCGACCTCAGTGAGCTCTTCGGTCAGGGCGGCGAAGACGTCGTCTCCCAGAGAGGCGAACAACGGCGCGCGGCGCAGTACCTCGATATCCATGAAATCTCCTGTAAATAGTGGTCTCTCCTTATTATCTTGCCGCACGTCACCCCCTAGTGATACCTAAAGCACGTTTGTTCACCGATAGGTCCGAAAAAGAGGGCAGGACCACAGGCGCCGGGTCAATCCTGATAACGGGTTCCGGAGGTTGTCCCTATAAACTCGCACTGCAGCGGCCTTCCACCGCCCGGCCACCCGATTGACACGCTTGGAGCTCTTTGTGCTCGGACTGACACTTCTGGACATCATCCTGCTCCTCGTCCTGATCTTCTACCTCGTTGCAGGACTGCGCAACGGACTGGTGGTGACCCTCGGCGGGATCGTGGGATTCGTTGCCGGCGCCGTTGGCGCCTTCTTTGCCATTCCGCTGGTTGCCGAATGGGTCCCGGATAACGGCTGGCGGCTGACGGTGGTCATTGCCACGGCCGTCGTCCTGGTGCTCGTGGGCCACGCGGCCGGGGCCGCGCTTGGCGGAATGATCCGCAGGTGGCTGAATTTCCCGCCGCTGAAGTTCCTGGACCGCGTACTCGGCGGTGCCGCCAACCTTGTAGTGGCAGCGCTGGTCATGGCCATGCTTGCGTTCAGCGTGACGACGCTGGGCGTTCCGTTCCTGTCCCAGCAGATTGCCGCCTCGAAGGTACTCACCACCATTGACGATGCCACCCCCGAGCAGGTGAAGACCTGGAGTGCGCAGATTCGTTCCTTCACTGTCTCCGAGGGGCTGCCGACCATCCTTGACAGCGCCGCACCCCAAACGGCTGTCCCGCCCAGCGCGGAGGTGGACTCCGAGGAGCTGCGGACCGCGTCGGCGTCGGTCCTCAAAATCACCGGCACGGCGTATCAGTGCGGTCAGAACCAGACAGGGTCAGGCGTTGTGGTGGCGGATGACCGCGTGCTCACCAACGCACACGTGGTTGCCGGCGTGAACGAACCAGTGGTGGAGGTCCCCGACGGCAGCGTGCTCCCCGGACGGGTGGTCCACTTCGATTCAGCACGCGACCTGGCCGTCCTCGCTGTGGAAGGGCTCGACGCCGATCCCGTCCCCGTGGGCGAGCCGCTTGCGGCCGGCACCACCGCGGCCTTTGCCGGTTATCCGGCAGGCGGCCCGTTCCGGCTGCAGGCCGCAAGCGTCGAGGGCCTGTCCAACGTGTCGGTCCGGGATATCTACGGAACCTCCCCCACGGTGCTGGAGGTCTACACCCTGGCCGCGAACGTGCAGCAGGGTAATTCCGGCGGGCCGCTGCTGGACATGGACGGCCGCCTCGCCGGCATCATTTTCGCCAAGACCACCAGCGACCAGCCGATCGGCTATGCCCTCTCACTGGCTGAGGTCGGCCCTGTGGTTGACGCCGCACCGGGTTACGACAGCCCGGTTTCCGCCGGCCAGTGCACCAGCAAATAATCCTGCCCCAGCTGCGCCGTGCCGGCCATGGCTACTCCGCGGCCCGGCCGCCCGCGGACCCGATCAGGTAGTCCACCGCCATGCGGTAGCCGCTGATACCGGCCCCGCAGATCACTACCTCCGCCACCGCGGAGACGAAGGAGTGGTGGCGGAACTCCTCGCGGCGGTGGATGTTGCTCAGATGAACCTCGACCACCGGCAGCTCCACGCCGGACAAGGCGTCCGGGATGGCCACCGACGTGTGGCTGTAGGCACCGGGATTGATGACAATGCCGTCCGCAGTGCCGCGCGCCGCGTGGATGGCATCGATCAGATCGCCTTCGTGGTTGGACTGGACACAGTCCACGGTCCAGCCGTGGGCGGAGGCCGCGGCCATTGCCGCGGCCTCCACATCCGCCAGGGTGGAGCTGCCGTAGATCGCCGGTTCGCGGGTGCCCAACAGGTTCAGGTTGGGGCCGTTAAGGACGAGGAGGTTGCGGGTTCCGGCTGCAGTCATGGCTTAACTATGCCGGAGCTTGGATAAGAAGGCTGCACGGCGGCCGTGTTGCGCGCTGTCATGCGGCGGGCGGCCAGCGCGCCGGCAATGGTGATCAGGGACATCAGGGCCAGGGCGACGCCGGGATGCCACCACGCACCGCCGGTTGCGTTGGAGAACACCTGGGTGATGGACGGGGTGAACCCGGAGAGGATGCCGGCCAGGCTGTAGGCCAGGGACATGGCGGTGAAGCCGGTTCGGGCCGGGAACAGATCCGCCATCAACCCGCCCAGTGCCGCCCATGCCGCCGTCGGCGCGATGCCGCCGATGAGGATGGTCAGGATGTAGACCGGCGCGGTGGCATTGCTGATGATGAAGTACAGCGGGAAGGAGATCAGCAGGGTGGCCACGGCTCCGGCCATCACCATCCGTGCCGAACCGATCCGGTTGGCCAGGAAACCGAACGCGGGGATAGTTGCCAGCTGCAGCACCGAACCGACCAAGGCCGCGTTTAGGACCGTGGATTCGGACAGCCCAAGCACAGTTGTGCCGTAGGACTGGGTGTAGGTGGTCATCAGGAAGTAGGAGCCGATACCGAGCAGTGCAGCCGCGGCCGCCACCAGGACTGCAGCCCACTGGGTGCGGAGCACCTCCAGCAGCGGAACCCGGGTGATCTGGTGGTCCTGTGCCACGCCCTTGAAAACGGGGGTTTCATCGATGGCCAGCCGCAGGTACAGGGCGATGCCCATAAAGGGGAAGGCCAGCAGGAACGGAATGCGCCAGACCCCGGCCGCCAGGTCCTCGTCGGAAACCTGGGTGAGCAGCAGGAAGATGCCGGTGACCATGATGGTGCCCACCGGCGAACCGATCTGCGGGATGGCCGCGTACAGCGCCCGCTTTCGGGGAGCGGCGTGCTCGGTGGCAATCAGGATGGAACCGCCCCATTCACCCCCGACGGCCAGGCCCTGGAGGAGGCGCAGCGCCACCAGCAGCAGCGGCGCCCAGATCCCGATGGTGTTGTAGTCCGGCAGCAGGCCGACGGCGCCGGTGGCGGTACCCATCAGGACGATGGTTCCGATCAGGGACGTTTTGCGTCCTACCCGGTCACCGATGTGGCCGAAAAGAATGGCGCCCAGGGGCCGGGCGATGAAGCCCATGCCCAGGGTCAGGAAGGACAGCAGGATGCCCGTCGCTGCATCCACGTCGGGAAAGAAAATCCGGTTCAGGATCAGGGCTGCGGCGGTGCCGAAAACATAGAAGTCGTAGGACTCCAAAGCGGTGCCGATAAACGAGGCGCCCGCAACTTTGCGGGCCATCTTGGAAGAGGAGGGGGTGGGGGGTGCGGCTGGTGCGGCCGGTGCGGGTGTAGTAGACACAGACAGGAATTGTCCTAGCAGCGGCGGCTTTCACCAAGTCCATGAGTCCAATGTCACATCGGCCCGGATTTCCGCGGAGCTAGGAGGGCTGTCCCGGTTTCGGGAGGCGGGGAAGAACCAGCGCCCTTCCGGCGGTGATCAGTGCCGGTTCGACGGCGGTGCCGTCCGCCACGTATCCATGCACCATTGCGCCGTCCCGCAGCATCAGCAGCTGGTCCGCGAGCTGTCCGGCGTCCGCGATGCCCAGCTGCTGCAGCCGTTCGGTGACGAGGGAATGCAGCCACGCGCGGTGCTCGGAAACAACCACCCGGACGGGATGGCCGGGGTCCGGATATTCCGCCGCCGCATTGATGAACGGGCAGCCGCGGAAGCCTGCGCTGCAGGCCTCGGCACCCATCGCTTCAGCGAACTGCAGCAATCCGGTGCACGGATCCGGGTCCAGCTCCGCGGCCCGTGCCCGCATTGCCGCCGACTGCTCCCGCAGGTAAGCGACCACGAGGTCATCCTTCGAGCGGAAGTAGCGGTAGAAGGTCACCTTCGTGGTGCCGGCAGCGGCAATGATCTTGTCGGCACTGACTGCCCGGATTCCCTCTCGGTAAAACAGGAGAGAGGCCTGTGCCAGGATGCGCTCCCGCACGGATGTAGCTGCCATCATGGTTCCCCTGACTCCCTCACTTGCAGTAGACGTACTAGTTAGTCTACCTTGAGGTCTACCGACTTTTCCCCACAAAAGGAGTTCCCCATGAGCGCTTTGTACACTGCCGCCGCCACCGCCACCGGCGACGGCCGCAACGGTGAAGCCCGTAGCAGCGACGGCAAGCTCGAGGTGAACCTGTCCACTCCGACCGAAATGGGCGGTTCCGGCGAAGGTACAAACCCGGAGCAGCTTTTTGCCACCGGCTACGCCGCATGCTTCCTCTCCGCACTGAAGATGATTGCCCGCGCGGAAAAGGCACCAATCTCGGATGCCGCCGTGACGGCGGACGTCAGCATCTTCAAGAACGACGACGGCGGCTTCAAGCTGGGCGTTGAACTCCACGTGGAGATGTCCGGCGTCGACGAAGCCACTGCGGACAAGCTGACCCAGGCCGCCCACCAGGTCTGCCCCTACTCCAACGCCACCCGCGGCAACATCGACGTGAACCTGGACGTCACCGTCGGCTAAGCCGCACGGTTAAACAACGGCAGGTGCCGTCCCGATCAGGGGACGGCACCTGCTGTTGTCTGCGGGGCCTACTTCTTGAGCGAAGCCGCAATCTGCTGCATCACTGTATTGTCCGCCAGCGTGCTCGAATCGCCGGCTTCGCGGCCCTCGGCCACGTCCTTGAGCAGCCGGCGCATGATCTTGCCGCTGCGGGTCTTGGGCAGTTCGGGAACCACCAGGATGTGCCGCGGCTTGGCGATGGGACCGATCTCCTTGCCCACGTGGTTGCGCAGGGTGGTGACAATGTCGTCGTCGTCCTTTGCGCTGCCGCGCAGGATCACGAAGGCAACCACGGCTTCTCCGGTGGTGTCGTCCGCAGCGCCGACGACGGCGGCTTCGGCCACCGACGGGTGGCTGACCAGGGCGGACTCGATCTCCGTGGTGGAGAGCCGGTGCCCGGAGACATTCATAACGTCGTCCACGCGGCCGAGGAGCCAGATGTCACCGTCCTCGTCCTTCTTGGCACCGTCACCGGCGAAGTACATGTTGTCGAACCGGGACCAGTAGGTCTCCTTGAAGCGTTCCGGGTCACCCCAGATGCCGCGCAGCATGGACGGCCAGGGTTCCTTGACCACGAGGAAACCGCCGGACCCGTTGGGCACCGATTCGCCCATCTCATCCACCACGTCCACTGAAATGCCGGGGACGGCCACCTGGGCAGAGCCCGGTTTGGTGGCCGTGATGCCGGGCATCGGCGCGATCATGTGGGCGCCGGTTTCCGTCTGCCACCACGTGTCCACGATGGGGGCGGGGTGTTCCTTCTTGCCGCCGTTGGCGCCGATGACCTGCCGGTACCACATCCACGCTTCGGGGTTGATCGGTTCGCCCACGGAGCCCAGTACCCGGATGGAGTCGAGGTTGTACTTCTGCGGAATGTCCCGGCCCCACTTCATGCAGGTGCGGATGGCGGTGGGCGCGGTGTAGAGGATGGAGACCTTGTACTTCTCCACCAGCTCCCACCAGCGGCCCTGGTGCGGGGTATCCGGGGTGCCTTCGTAAATCAGCTGCGTGGCTCCGTTGATCAGCGGGGCGTAGGCGACGTAGCTGTGGCCGGTAACCCAGCCGATGTCCGCGGTGCACCAGTACACGTCCGTTTCGGGGTGCAGGTCAAAGGTGTTCAGGTGCGTAAAGGCAGTCTGGGTGAGGAACCCGCCGGTGGTGTGCAGGATGCCCTTGGGCTTTCCCGTGGTTCCCGAGGTGTAGAGGATGAACAACGGATGCTCGGAGTCGTGGGCTACGGGGGTGTGCTCGGCGCTCGCAGTGTCCACGACGTCGTGCCACCAGCGGTCCAGGCCGTCGTTCCACTCCACGGGCTCGCCGTTGCGGCGGACCACCAGCACGTTTTCGACGGTATGGCCGTCCTTGGCGAGGGCTTCGTCCACGGCGGGCTTGAGTGCGCTGGGCTTGCCGCGGCGGTAGGAGCCGTCCGCCGTGACCACAAGCTTCGCCTCGGCGTCATCGATCCGGCTGCGCAGGGCGTCGGCGGAGAAACCGCCGAAGACCACCGAGTGCACGGCGCCGATCCGGGCGCAGGCCAGCATGGTGATAACCGCTTCGGGGATCATCGGCAGGTACACCGCTACGCGGTCGCCCTTGGCGACACCCAGGGATTCGAACGCATTCGCCGCCTTCTTGACCTCTTCGGTCAGCTGCGCATAGGTGTAAGTGCGCGTATCCCCGGGTTCGCCCTCGAAGTAAATGGCCACCCGGTCTCCGCGGCCTTCTTCGACGTGCCGGTCCAGGGCGTTGTACGCCGCGTTGAGCTTGCCGCCGACAAACCATTTGGCGAACGGAGCATCAGTCCAGTCCAGCGCCTGGGTGAAATCCTGTTCCCAAGAGAGAATGCTCCGCGCCTGCCGCGCCCAGAATTCGGGGCCCTCGGCTGCCGCCTCCTCGTACAGCGAGGGCCGGGCCACTGCGGATGCTGCAAATTCGGCACTCGGCGGGAAGCTCCGGCTCTCATGCAGCAGGTTCTCGAAGGCGTCTCCGTGCTTCTTTGCAGGGGACTGATCAGACATGGTTGAACCCTTTCACTTCGCTGAAAAACCATCACTAGGGGAATCGTGCATGGCTGCAAACCACCCTATCCCCGGATTTACGCCACTGTGTCCGCGCTCACATAATCGGTTACAAAACGGCGCGATTATGCGGTGAGCGGTATGTCACTCCGCCGGGACGCGCCGCCCCCGCGCTAGTCTGCCTCGCCGTCGTTGATTAGGCTGTCTGAAGGAAGCAACCGCCTACGTACCGTAGATGCGCACCTCCAGTTCTTGTCCGCACCCCGTGCGGACAAGCGGCAGGGGGGTCGTGAATGGAGATCAGTATGAACAACCCCCCTGTTGAGAACGAGGCCCGCACCACGGCCGGATCTTCGGAAACCGGCGGACACCCCTCCGCGACGGACAAGGGCCTGCAGGCACATCCGGCCGCCACGGACCAGGAAGCCCTCGTTGGGCCCTTCGGGCTTCGGGACACCGTTGTAGGCGCCTCGGTCCTGGTGATGCTCGTGGGCAGCATCCTGCCGTTCTTCACGGTGACCCGTCTTGGGTTTGAAGAGGACTTCAACCTTTGGAATGCGTTTTCCCTGTTCTTCATCGGCATTGGCATCCTGCTGCCGCTGCTGGTAGCCGGACTGTTTGCCGGCCGCCGCCTCGCACCCAAGATGAAACCCCGCGTCGGATCGCTTTCCCTGGACCAGTTCGCCTCCGTGGCAGCTGTGCTGGCCCTGGCGTTCTTCTTCATCCAGACGGTGACCGACTTCAGCGTCGGCGCGATGGTCGCGCTGGTCGGTTCCCTGGGCCTGGTGGTGTCCACCACCCTGGCGCCGCACCTTCCCTTCTTTGCCCGGGAATTCCGTAACCGCCCCGAAGCTGCTGCCGCGCTGACTGCCCGCGACGCTTTGCCGCTGCGTCCGCGTCCGGCCCGCCCGAAGCCTGAAGCGAAGCCGGAGACGGAGAACGCCGCCGGCGCCCGCCGTTTCACCAACCCGCTGCGCCGCAACGAGGACACTCGCACCACCGTGCATGACGCGCCGAGCCAGGGCGGCTCCGAACTTTCCGCTCAGGGCGGCACCGCCGTCGTCGGAACCTCCACCGCCGGGGCGGCAGCGGCCGCTCCCGCCACCTCCGCGCACGCTGCCTCCGCCCCCTCGACGCAGGTTTCCCCTGCCACGGCATCACCGGCTACGCAGGCGCAGCCCGCTGCCGCTCCGGCCGCCGGAATGCAGGCCGAGGAGCCCATGGCCGCCACGACCGTGAATCCGGTGGTCCGCGGCGCCGGAACCCCCGAAACGTCCGCAGCAGGGGCCCACGAAGCCGAAGCCGGCAACGCGGAACCCATTACCGCTACCCGTGACGAGTCCGAGGCAGTGGTCGAGGCGTTCTGGTTCGCCGTGGGCACCCCCCGCCAGATTGTCGACGAGCGCACCGGCCTGCCGCTGTTTATGTTCCACCCGGGTGACTGGGAACTGGGCCTGGAAGACCGCGGCGACGAATTCCTTGTCCAAGACAAGCGCACCGGACGCATCGGCGTGCTGCGCGACCTCAGCAACATTGAGCGCGTCGACGCCGACCAGTAGGACGTTCGGGCCATCAGCAGTATCCAACCGTCAGTAGAAGGACACCCAGCAGTGGCAAAGGCAACCGGCAGCGATCCGTCCCTCCTCGCTTTGAAGCGGAGGGCACGGCGGATCAACCGGATGCTCGGCGAGGTTTATCCCTACGCCGTGGCCGAGCTGGACTTCACCAACGCGTTTGAGCTGCTGGTGGCCACTGTGCTTTCGGCGCAGACCACGGACATCCGGGTCAATGCCGTCACGCCCATCCTCTTCGCCCGGTACCCCGACGCCAAGGCGATGGCGGAGGCCGACGAGGAGACGCTGCAGGAGATAATCCGGCCCACCGGATTCTTCCGTGCGAAAGCGGCCAGCGTGAAAGCTTTGTCCACCCGGCTGGTCGACGAGTTCGACGGCGAAGTGCCGGACCGGCTCGAGGACCTGGTCACCCTGCCCGGCGTCGGCCGGAAGACCGCCAACGTGGTGCTTGGCAACGCTTTCGGCGTTCCGGGAATCACGGTGGACACCCACTTCGGGCGCCTGTCCCGCCGGTTCGGCTGGACCACTGCCACGGACCCGGTGAAGGTGGAAGAAGACGTTGCGGCGCTGTTCGAGCCGAAGGACTGGACCCCGCTTTCCAACCGGGTGGTGTTCCACGGCCGGCGGGTCTGCCACGCCAAGAAACCCGCCTGCGGCGCCTGCGCCGTCGCCCAGCTCTGCCCCTCCTACGGTGAAGGCGAGACGGACCCCGAGAAGGCACGCAAACTGCTCAAGTATGAGCTGGCCCCCGGCCGCGAGGAACTGCACGCCCGGATGATGGCCGCCGAAACCCGGGCCCAGCTGCGGGCCGCCGGCTTCGGTCTGGAAGCATGAGCGCCTACGCCGATCTGCGGGCGCTGGGTGTCTCCGCAGCGGCCCGCACCACCTACTTCGACGCGAACCTGGAGCTGATGCGCCGCAGCGTGGATCCGGCCACGGCCCGCCGTGCCGCCGTGCTGATTCTCTTCGGCAACCTGGATGACAAGCCCTCGGACTTCCGCTCCGCCGGGGTCCCCGCCGAACTCGATGTCCTGCTGATCGAGCGGGCAGCCACACTCAACGACCACCCCGGTCAGGTGGCCTTTCCCGGCGGCTCCCTGGATGCCGGCGACGCCGGCCCGGAAGCCGCTGCCCTTCGCGAAGCCCGGGAGGAAACGGGACTGGACCCCGACGGCGTCACGGTCCTCGGGACCCTGCCGGAGGTGGGGCTGCCCGTCAGCAACTTCCTGGTCACCCCGGTGCTGGGCTGGTGGGACCGGCCCACGCCGGTGGACGTGGTGGACTACGGAGAGTCCGCATCGGTGTTCCGCGTACCGGTGGCCGACCTGCTCAATCCGGAAAACCGGCGGACCGCCGTCATCACGAACGGCTCGCGGACGTACCGTTCGCCGGCCTTCCGCGTGAACGGGGTGCTGGTGTGGGGCTTCACCGGCATCATCCTCAACGCCGTGCTGGATGAACTGGGCTGGACCCTGCCCTGGGATGAGGGCCGGGACATCGTTCCGGCTCTCTAGTCGGCACTGCTACTTGGCGTCCGCGTAGGAGTCCACGGCAACTGTAACCACCGGGAACTCCAGCGGAATCGGCCCGAACAGCAGCCGTGTGGCCGCCGATGCTGCCTCCGTCACCAGCGCGCTGACCTCCTCGACCCGTTCGGCGGGGACCTGGAGCATCACCTCGTCATGCAGGAAAAAGACCAGTTCCCCGGCGGGGGAGGACGAGGACGCCGCCCGCAGCCGCCGTCGTATCTCCGCCAGCCAGCACAGCGCCCATTCCGCCGCCGTCGCCTGGACCACGAAGTTGCGGGTGAACCGGCCCTGGGCGCGGGCGAGTGAATCGGCGCGGCGCTGCTCCTCGGCGCTGGTGCTTTGCTGGGCGCGGAGCCAGCGTTCCGAAACAGGCGGCGAAGTGCGGCCCAGATGGCTGCTCACCACCTGCCCGGCCTCACCTGCCCGGGCGCCGCGTTCCACCACGGCGATGGCCTGCGGGTAGGCGCGGGTCAGCACCGGCATCAGCCGGCCCGATTCCCCGCTGGTGGCACCGTACATGGCCCCGAGCATTGCCATCTTGGCCTTGGCCCGGTCGCCGTCGAAACTGCGGTCGGCGATGCCCTGGTAGAGGTCCTTGCCGCGGGCCGCTGTCGCCAGTGCATTGTCCTGCCCCAGGGCAGCGAGGACCCGGGGTTCCAGCTGCGCGGCGTCGGCCACGATGAGCCGGTGGCCGGGGTCCGGGCGAACGGCGTCCCGCACGGTCTTGGGAATCTGCAGCGCCCCGCCGCCGCGCGAGGCCCAGCGCCCGGACACCACGCCGCCCACCACGTACTCGGGCCGGAAGCGGCCGCCGTCCACCCAGGCATCCAGCCAGGCCCACCCGTTGGCGGTCAGGAGCCGGGACAGCTTTTTGTACTGCAGCAGCGGCTCGATGGCGGGATGGTCCTGCTGCTGCAGCTCCCAGGAGCGGGTGCTGTGCACCTCGATGCCGGCGCGGTGCAGGGCACGCAGCAGCTCCTGCGGGGAGTCCGGGTTGAAGCCGGGGTTGCCCAGCAGCCGGCGCAGCTCCGCGGCCAGCTGTTCGAGCTTTTCGGGGCGCTGGCCCTCCGGGGGCCGGGGGCCGAGGGTGTCCCGGAGCATGGCTTCGTGGATGTCCCGGCGCCACGGGATGCCGGAGTTTTCCATTTCCACGGCAATCAGGCCGCCGGTGGACTCCGCGACGGCCAGCAGGTTCAGTTTCGCCGGGGACGCGGAACGCGCGATCGCATCCAGTTGGTCCGCCAGCTCGGCGGCGAGCTCTGCAGCGGTGGCCTGCTGCGGTCCGGCCGCCGTGCCGGCGGGGGCGTCGAGGGTATCGAAGATGGAGGTCTGGTCGGGGGAGTGCTGGACCGGGAGCAGCTGGCGGGGTGCCGGGTCTGGAGCCTCTTCCGCGGCGCGCAGTTTTTCGATGTAGGGAGTGGAGGGCACCGACTCGGCGAACCGCAGGATCCCGCGGACCAGCGCGAGGTCGTGGCAGCGCTCCACCGTGAGTCCGGCATCCAGCAGCCGGAAATAGACTGCGCGGGCGGATTCCCAGACCCAGCGGACCGGCTGTTGTTCATAGTGCCGAACGGCCGCGGCCAGCCGGTCCCGGGTGATGACGACGGCGGGCGCGGAGGGAACGCCGGCGTCGTCGGTTTCCTGCAGGGTCCAGGTCTCGTCCTTCGCCTGGGCAGCGCCGGTGCCGGGTGCGAGGACGATGTACATGCTTCTATTCTCACCCGGAACCGGCAGCACCGTGCTTAGCTGCTTCGGGCGGGGGAACCTGCGGTGCGGCGATAGGGGAGACTGGAAGCTCACCAACTCTCAGGGCGGAACCACTTGATCACTCTTCAGCAGGACAATGACGGCTTTATTCGTATGGACCGGCATTTCCCGGCCTCCGCCTCCATCGCGGTCCGCTTCAGCGACGGAACCAGCGAAGTGCTCACCGGCGCCCGGCTGAACAAGGCGTACGACGACGCCGTGGCCGTTTTCCGCGCAAAGAACCATCTGGATGCCAAGGGTTTCTCCCGTGTGCCGAAGAAGGTTTTCCCCGGCGCCAACAAGATCAATGTCGTTCCGGTGCAGCCCGGGATGGGCGACTAGCTCAAACTCACGCCGATTCCACGGTGCGGGCGCCCAGGTGCCCGGTGACGAGCCTCAGCAGTTCGGGCACCACCGCGGGGGAGAAGTAGTGGCCCATACCGGGGATCGTGGCCAGCCGTGAGCCGGGTATGGCGGCCACCGTCGCGGCGCCCCCGCTGGGATGCACAATCGGATCCCGGTCGCCGTGGATGACAAGTGTCGGTACCCGGATTCCGGCCAGGGCCCCGGTGCGGTCGGCGGAGGCATGGATGGCGCCGAGCTGCCGGGCCCGGGCCGTCCCGCCGTCCGGATAGGCTCCGCGGTCCCAGGCCTGGCCGGCCAGTTCGGCTTCCGTCGCCGGATCCGCCGGGTGGGTCCGCCCGGAAAGATGACGCATCATGGCCACGCGTGCCCGGATGAACTCCTCGCGGGTCCGCGGCGGCCGTGCCGCGAACCGGCGCTTGGTGGAGAAAGCTGCGGCACCCACGTCCCGGGCTCCCGTGGTGGAGATGACGGAGGTCAGGGTCAGGACGCGGTCCGGGTGATGGGCGGCCACGGACTGGGCGATCATGCCGCCAAGCGACATCCCCACCATGTGGGCCCGGCCCACCTGCAGGTGCTCGAGCAGCCCCGCGACGTCGTCGGCCATGTCCTCAATCCGGTAGGCGCCGGGCATCGGCCGGGCGAGTGCCTGATGCAGCAGGGTGGGCGTGGGGGTGTCCATTCGACCGGAGCGTCCGACGTCCCGGTTATCCGGCCGGATGACGCGGTAACCGGCAGCAGTCAGGCCCTGCACGAATTCCGCCGGCCACGCCGCCAGGTCCAGGCCGAGGCCGGACAAAAGAACCACCGGCTCGCCGTCGTCGGGCCCCTCGATCCGGTAACACAGCCGCAGCCCGGACTCGAGCGTGACGAACCGGTCCTCCGCCGAATTGTCGGCCCCGCCGGCATCGCCGCTGAAGTGCAGGTACTCGTCCGCCAGCGCGCCTTTCTGCAGGTCCCTCCGGTCGGCCAGGAAGTTCATGGTCATCAGCCAGGGAGCCTGGTCGCCCTGCCGGGGCAGCGACGACAGGCTGCGCTGGACATACCCGGCGCCAAAGTCCAGCAGCGGCCGGGTGGGCATGCCCGGCGGCGCCACGGGGACGGCCGATGTGTAGCCGTGCCGGTCCATGGAACTGAGCAGCCGCGAGAACCACTGCGTCAGAAGCCCGACCTTCAGCGTCCAGGAGGCGTTGGTGTAACCGATGGCGAAGGCCATGTTCGGGATGTCGCTGAGCATCACTCCGCGGTAGGCAATGTGCTCGGCCAGGTTTACCCGCACGCCGTCAAGCTTCAGTTCCATACCGCCCAGCACCTGGACGGTGAATCCGGTGGCGGTCACCACGACGTCGGCCGCCACTTCCTCTCCGGAGGCCAGCCGGAGGCCGCGCTCGGTAAACCCGGTGGTCCGGCCGGTCACCACGGTTGTGTTGCCGCTGCGCAGGGCGGTGAAGAAATCGCCGTCCGGCACCGCGCACAGCCGCTGGTCCCACGGCCGGTACGGCGGGTTCAGGTGCTTATCCAGCTCAAAACCATCCGGTACATTACGGGACTGGATACCGCGGATGAGCTTCCGGGCAAGGTTCGGCCAGCGCTGGCAGAACACCCAGATGGCCCGCTGGCGGCGGGCACTGACCTCGGCCATGATCCGGCCGGTGCGTTCGGGCCCGACGACGCCGCGCAGCCGCCGGGCCAGCGGATCCTCCGCCGGGACGGGAAGGATATAGGTAGGCGTGCGCTGGACCATCGTCACGCTGGCGCCCATCTCCGCCAGCGCCGGAACCAGGGTGACGGCCGTAGCGCCGCTGCCAAGGACCGCAATCCGTTTCCCTGCGACGTCCAGTTCCTCGGGCCAGTGCTGCGGATGCACCACCGGTCCGGCGAACAGTTCCCGGTCGGGCAGCTCCGGTGCGTAGCCCTCACCGTAGCGGTAGTAGCCGGCGGCATTGAAGATCCAGCCGGCGGTGAGCTGCAGGATCTCCCCGGTCCCCACCGGTTCGGCCGGGACAAGGTCGGGGCCGGCTTCCGGCGTCCGCGTGCGCTCGACCGTGACGGTCCAGTGCGCGTCCCGGCTGGACCAATCCGCGGAGAGCACGCGGTGGTGGTAGCGGATCAGGGAATCCACACCGTACTCGGCGGCGGTCTCTTTGAGGTAGTGCAGGATGCTCGGGCCGTCGGCAATGGCTTTCTCTTCACGCCACGGGCGGAAGTCGTAGCCGAAGGTGTAGAGGTCCGAGTCGGAGCGGATTCCGGGGTACCGGAAGAGGTCCCAGGTGCCGCCTGCGCGGCCGCGGGTCTCCAAGAGGGCGACGGAACGCCCCGGATGGTCCATGCGCAGGCGGCAGGCCGCGCCGATGCCGCTCAGGCCGGCGCCGATGATTAGCACGTCCAGATGTTCCATGTCGGTTTCCATAACTCTCCGCTTCCTTCGCCGGCACGCCGCTGTGCCGGATTGTCGGTGCCGAACCGTCGCTGAACCGTTCCTGCTGCATTGTCCGCTCCCGGTTAGCGCCGACCCTATCGGATTCCTCCGACGGTAGCTGATGCAGCCGGAGGCGGCCGGACCTTTCCTCCACAACCTTCTTGCCGGCAGCAGTTCCTCAGGATGCATCGGGCGGCAGATACACCGGGCCGGTCCTCGGTGCGACGGTGAAGCGCATGGACATGGAGCGAGGTGCGCCGGGCACCGGCCGGACACGCACCCGACGGCTGCCGGAAACACGGCCCGGCCGCAGGCTGCCGGGCACGGCTGGCGGGGACGCCGTCGTCGCTGTGCTCGTGGCCGCGGATCAGGCGCTGCAGGATGAAGTGGCCCGGGTCGCTGCAGCTGCCGGCGTGGAGATTCCCGTGGCTCCGGATATCCCAGAGGCGATGGCCTTGGTACCGGATGTGCTGCTGCTGGGCAGCGGGCACCTCCGGTTCCTGGCCGAACAAGGAGGGCCGGGTCGCGCGCTCGCCGCTGCGGGAGCCGGTTCGGCAGGAACGGGGAAGCCCGAGGTCATTGTGGTCAGCCTAGCGGAGGACTCCAGCGTCTGGGACGCGGCTGCGGGAAGTTCCGCGGGCCGGGTCGCGGTCCTCCCCGCAGCGGCCGGCTGGCTCGCGGGCTTTCTCGGCAGACGGCGCAGCCTCGCCGGGGGTACGGTCCTGGGGGTCTTGGGCGGCGGGGGAACCGGTGCCTCCACCGTGGCGTGCTGGTTGAGTGCCAATGCCGCTGAGATCGGCCACTCGGTGCTGTTGCTGGAGGGGGATGCCTGGGGAGTCGGCTTGGAGTGGGCTTTGGGGGCCGCCGATCTGGAGGGGATCCGCTGGCCGGATTTGGAGGGGCTAAGCGGCAGCCTGAATCCCGTGCAGCTCGCGGCCGGGTTACCGGCGCTCGCCGGCTTTTCGCTTTTGAGCAGGGGGACAGGGTTCCCTCCGGCTGATGAGGCTGTTGCCGCGGCGGTCATGGACGCAGCGCGGAGCGGATATCAGCTGACCGTTGTTGATTTGGGCCGGACCGTCGGCGCAGCGTCGCTGCTGCCTTTCTGCGACCAGGTGCTGTTGGCGGTGCCGGGCCGGACAAACGGGGTCCTGGGGGCGCAGGCATTGCTGCCGTACCTCCGGGAGGTGCCGGCCCATGTAGTGGTGCGCGGGCCGCTTGGAAACGGATTGGACGAAGTCCTGGTGGCCGAAGCCCTGGGGTTGCCGCTGTCCGGTTACCTGCCCTTCCAACGGGGAAGCGGCGGGGAGTACGGCCAGGCGCTGGCGGGTGCGGGAAGGCGCCGGATCAGGCGCGTATCGCAGCGGATTCTGGCGACGGTGTTGTCCGGGCCGGTTGGGGCAGCGCCGTGAGTATGTCCGGTGCCGGCAGCGGGGGAGTTCACCGCCCACGGCGTGGCCAGCCGCTTGGCCAGCCGCTTGGCCCGGATCCGCTGTTGGCACGGGTGCGGGACCGGATGCTGGCACGCTCCGAACCGGTGACTGGAGCACGGCTCGCGGCAGCGGTGCAGGCCAGCGGGCAGCTCCTGGGCTCCGAGGGGACACTGCACGCGGTGGACCGCATGCGCGCCGAGCTGCAGGGCCTGGGCCCGCTTCAGCCGCTGGCATTGCTTCCCGGCGTCAGCGACATCCTGGTGAACGGTCCGGACCGGGTCTGGGTGGATGCCGGCCGCGGCTTGGAACTGACGGCCATCCGGTTTGCCTCGGACTCGGAGGTGCAGGCCCTTGCCACGCGCCTGGTGGCGGCCGGGGGCCGGCGGCTGGACGATTCCTGTCCCTGCGTCGATGTCCAGCTGCAGGGTTACCGTGTGCATGCAGTGCTCCGCCCGGTTTCCACCGGGGCTACGCTCCTCTCGGTCCGTATTCACCGGAGCCGGTCTTTCACCCTGGCGGAACTGATACGCGGCGGAACCCTGGACCGTGAGTGTGAAGCCCTGCTCCGCGCCATTGTCCGCCGACGCTTGAACTTTCTCGTCAGCGGAGCCACCGGCACCGGGAAAACGACGCTTCTCTCCACGTTGCTTTCCCTAAGTGGACCGCAGGAACGGCTGGTGCTGGTGGAGGACGCAGCGGAACTGGAACCGGACCATCCCCATGTGGTGGGCCTGCAGAGCCGGCACGGAAACGTGGAGGGCAGCGGGGTATTGGATCAGGCCGAACTGGTGCGGCAGGCCCTGCGCATGCGGCCGGACCGCCTCGTGGTGGGGGAGTGCAGGGGAGCCGAGGTCCGGGAACTCCTGGCAGCGCTGAACACCGGCCACGACGGAGCCGGCGGAACCATTCACGCCAACTCTGCCGCGGGAGTGCCTGCCCGGTTGGTGGCATTGGGCGCACTTGCCGGTATGGCGCCGGAAGCAGTGGCGCTGCAGGCCGCAGCAGCCCTGGACGTGGTGGTCCATCTGCACCGGTCCGCCGGCACCCGCACCATTGCCGAGATTGCGGTCCTGGTGATCGCCGACGGAAAACTGACTGCCGTTCCGGCCCTGGTCCTCAGCGGAGGGGAATACCGGCGCGGCAGCGGGTGGTCCGAGCTCGAACAGCGGCTGGAGGTACGGGCAGCCGCTGAAAGCGGTGCCGGATCCGTGCCGGCGGGCAGTTAGTGTCGGCGTGGCAGGGCTGACCGTCGCGGTACTCCTCGCCACGGCCGCGGCCCTGACACTCGGGGCTCCGCCGCGCCGGCCGCCGGTTGCCCGCCGCAGGTCTGCGCGCGTAGCGGACGGCCTTCTTCTCCGGCGGCGCCGTCGCCCTCGCCCAAAACTCGACGGTGATGCCCCGGCGCTGCTGGTGCGGGAACTGGCGGGGCTGCTGTCGGCGGGACGCTCAACCCATCGGATCTGGGCGGACGCAGCCACACTGTACGAAGCCCCGGATTCAGCGGAGATCCCCGTTCACCCCTTTTCCCCGGTGCTGCAGGCGGCCGCGGCGTCGGCAGCGCTGGGTCTTAGTCCGGTGCCGGTGCTTGCCGCCGCGGAGCGGGCAGGCATCAGGGAAACCGATCCGGCACTGCAGCAGCTGTGGTCCGGTTTGGCTGTCTGCCTGCGCGTATCGGAGCGGAGCGGTGCCCCGTTGGCCGTTGTGCTCAGCCGGTATGCCGGGCAACTGGAAGCCGCCCGTGATGCCGCCTCGGACCGGGAAGCGGCAATGGCCGGCCCGCGTGCCACTATGCGGCTCTTGACCTGGCTGCCGGGCGGCGGGATCCTCCTGGGCTACCTGCTGGGCGGCAACCCGCTGCAGATCCTGACGGCGACGCCGCTGGGGTGGCTTGCGGCTGCAGCCGGGACCGGGTTCTGGCTGGCAGGGCGTCTGTGGTCTTCACGGCTGGTGCGGAACGCCCAGGCTCCGGTGCAGGGCAATTCCGGATGACCGGCCTGCTGGTGTTCGCGCTCCTTTCGACGGCCGCCCTGCTCCTGACCGGATCCGAGGAGCGTCCGCGGCAGCAGCACCTCCGGCAGAGGATCGAACCCGGGTCGGAGGGCAGCACCGGCGATCCCGCCCTGATGCTGGATTTGATTGCGGCGATGTTGGAAGCGGGACAACCGCTGCCCTCGGCGTTGGCCATTCTGCGTGACGGCGTGGATCCGGCTACGTCCCAGGATCTTGACCGGCTCCTGCAGGCACTGGACCTCGGAATTCCCTGGGATGCCGCGTGGCAGTTGTCCGCCGGTTGCGCCTCCGCCGGAGCGCAGCCAACGGGTGGGGAACGGGTATCCCGGGTCAGCGGAATGCCAGCCTCGGCACTCGCGGCACTCGGTCCGGCGCTGCGCTTCACAGCCGTTACGGGGGCACCGTCAGCTGCTGTGCTTCATTCCCAGGCGGACGCCCTTCGGCGGCGCCGGCAGACGGAGAGCAGGCGGCGTGCAGCGGCGCTCGGGGTTCGTCTGGTGATGCCGCTGGGGTTGTGTTCGCTGCCCGCGTTTGTGGCTTTGACCGTGGTACCGCTGCTGATGTCCCTGCTGCCAGGGTGGAAATAACCCGTTTCGGCAGGACTGGTTTCACCTGTTTGTTCCTCCACAGCCCACCGCCGGATCGGGGTTGTCCCCATCAGCGTCGGGGCTGCAACCGTCGGCCGGCGGCCGGAGGCAGGATCGAAGTTCAGACCCTTTCAGCAGGAGGAAAGACACATGCCACACAGCACCAGATCCGTCGCCGCACCATCCCAGGCCGCTGCCCGCTCCGAAATGGATGGGGGAGGGCAGGACAGACGGCAGGCCTGCCCGAACCCGGAATCGGACGGCAGCCACGGGGTGTACAGCCTGTCCGGGCGCACTGCCGAGGAAGCTCCCCGCCTGACACTGGTGAAGCCGCTGCCGGCAACGCAGGAACCGGTGGATCCGTCGTGGGATGACCGAGAGGCCGGCATGGCCACCGCCGAATATGCCATTGCCACGCTGGCGGCCGTGGCTTTTGCGGGTTTGCTGGCCATCATCCTGGGCGGTGACGAGGTCCGCGGCATGCTGGTCTCACTCATCCGGTCCGCGCTGACTTTGGGGTAGGCGAAGGGAACGGAGTGCGGGAAAGTGCCAACGGGACAGACATGCCTGGACCAGCCGTCACAGCGGAGTCGGCGGGGATCGCAGCCGTGAAACCACAGGACGCGAGGCAGAAGATGACAGCCGCCGGTGCGGCACGCGAAACTCCGAGACAGAGCGACCGCGGAGCGGTGACAGCCGAGTTCGCGGTGGCGCTGCCAGCCATTGTGCTTGTCCTGGTGGGCGGGCTGACCGGTATTTCCGCAGGTATCACCCAGCTTCGGCTGGAGGAGGCAGCCCGGGCGGCGGCGCGTGAGGTCATGCGCGCAGATCAGCCCGCCGCGGCGGCTGCAGTTCAGCGGCTGGCCGGCGATTCGGCCGAGCTGATCCTCTCTGTTGAGGGGGCATGGACCGCTGTGGAGGTGCGCAGTTCCCTGACCCTGCCCGTGCTGAGCCTGCTCCCGCTGGAACTCTCCGCCGACGCCGTCGCTTTCCCGGGGGACGGAGGCCTGCCGCATGGCATTCCGTCCACCGGGTAAACCCCAAGCCGAAGATGTGGCCGGAGCCCACGGGGATCCCGACGCCAGCCGTCCGGAAGGCGGAACGGAAGGCAGGACGGAAGGCAGGGATGAAGGCAGGACAGAACCGGCCAACACCGCTGCTAACACCGCACCGAATGACCGGGGTGCCGGTACGGTTGCCGCGCTGGCGATCTGCATGGTGTTGCTGGGGTTCTCCGTGGTCGCACTGGTGATGGTGCAGGCATCAGTGGCTGCTGTACGGGCCGCCGCTGCCGCGGATCTCGCCGCGCTCGCCGGTGCGGATGCCCTGCGCGGGCTGGGGCCGCCCGGAACCGCTCCCAGCGCGGACTACGCTGCCGGCATTCAGGGTTCCAGCGGCCTCGGTGGCGGTACGGGCGCCGATGCCGGCAACCAGGGTTCCAGTCGCCTCGATGCCGATGCCGACGCCGACCCCGGTGCAGGTGCCGCTTCCCGCACCGGGAATGCCTGCAGGGTGGCCGGAGAAGTAGCCGCGCGCAACAACGCCGCACTGCGCGACTGCACTGCGGATCCACGTTCCGGCACCGTCACCGTGGAAATGGAAGTGCAGGTCCCGGCGCTTCCGGTGCCGGCCACGGCCCGGGCACGAGCCGGACCTCCCGGCTAGGTCTGGCGGCCGTCCGGCTAGGAGGTCAGGGCCAGGGCCTCCGGAGCGTGGTCCAACAGCACATTCAGGAGCGTGACGGCACCCTTCTTATCCAGCGGATTGTTCTTGTTGCCGCATTTGGGGGACTGCACGCAGGAGGGGCAGCCGCCGTCGCATTCGCAGGCACGGATGGCATCGCGGGTCGCAGCCAGCCAGATCCGTGCCGCCTCGTAACCTCGCTCGGCAAAGCCGGCGCCGCCGGGATGCCCGTCGTACACGAAGATGGTCGGCTTCTCAGTGTCTGCATGCAGGGCAGTGGATACCCCGCCGATGTCCCAGCGGTCGCTGGTCGCCACGAGCGGCAGCATGCCGATGGAAGCGTGTTCGGCGGCATGCAGGGAACCGGGGAAATCAGCAGAGGCAAGCCCGGCCGAGACGAGGAACTTCTCATCTATGACAAACCACACGGCCTTGGTGAACAGTTCCTTGGCCTCCAGTTCCAACGGCTCCTCACCGAGGATCTCGTTCGAGATCAGGGCCTTGCGCTGGTAGGAGACCACCTGCGTGGTGACCTTCACCGTGCCGAAGCAGACCTGGATGCCGTTCCACTCGGAGGTGCGGTCCGTTTCCAGCACCTCTACCTGCGTGATGTCACGGGCCTGGGTGTAGAACTCCGGATTGGTGAGGGTGACCATGGCGCAGTGGTCGGCCTCGTTGAGCTCATCCACCAGGAACGTCTGCCCCTGATGGACGTAGATTGCCCCGGTGTGCGCCTGGTACTGCGCCTGCGGGGAGTCCATGGTGCCCAGCAGCGTGCCGGTCTCGGTTTCGACGATGTTGATCGGCCCGCCGCCGGCCGCCCGCAGGTTGACCATGGACGCGGCGCTTTCCGGATGCGTCCAGAACCAGCCGGAGGGCCGGCGCCGCAGATAGCCCTGGTCCACGAGCTGCTCCAGCAGCCCGCCCGCGGTGGGACCGAACAGCTCCCGTTCGTCCGGAGTTATCGGCAGCTCGGCCGCGGCAGCGCACAGATGCGGTCCCAGCACGTACGGGTTGGACGGGTCAAAGACCGTCGCCTCCACCGAAATGTCGAAAATGGCCTCGGGATGGTGCACCAGATAGGTGTCGAGCGGATCGTCGCTGGCGACAAAAGCGGCCAGCGCATCCTGCCCGGACCGCCCGGCCCGGCCGATCTGCTGGAACAGCGATGCCCGGGTGCCAGGCCAGCCGGCAACCAGCACCGCGTCCAGCCCGGAAATGTCTATGCCCAGTTCCAGCGCCGAGGTGCTGGCGATACCCAGCAGTTCACCGCTGCGCAGCCGCCGTTCCAGCTCCCGCCGTTCCTCCGGCAGGTAGCCGGAACGGTAGGCCGCCACCCGGTCCGGCAGGGATGGATGTACCTCGTCCAGCAGCCGCCGGGTGATGGTGGCAATGGTTTCCGCCCCGCGGCGGGATTTGATGAAAGCGATGGTGCGGACCTGCGCTGCGACCAGGTTGGCCAGCAGATCGGCGGTCTCCGCCACCACTGTGCGCCGCGACCGTGCTCCGTTCTCGCCCTTCAGCTCGGTCAGCTGCGGCTCCCACAAGGCCACCGTGGTGGACCCGTGCGGCGAATGATCCTGCGTCACGGCGGTGACCGGTGCACCGATCAGCCTGCTGAAGGAATCCGACGGTTCGGCGGAAGTGGCCGAGGCACCGATGAACACCGGATCGGCACCGTAGTACCGGCAGATCCGCCGGAGTCGGCGCATCAGGTTGGCGACATTCGAACCGAAGACCCCGCGGTAGCTGTGCGCCTCGTCGATGATGACGTATTTCAGGCGGCGGAAGAACCGCGCCCACCAGGCGTGGTTCGGCAGGACGCCGAAGTGCAGCATGTCCGGGTTGGCGAGCACGAGGTTGGCATGGTCCCGGATCCAGCGCCTGGCACCCGTGTCCGTGTCGCCGTCGTACGTCTCGGCCCGGACCGTGGGAAGCTGCAGCGACTTGACCGCGGCAAGCTGATCGGCAGCCAGCGCCTTGGTGGGGGCCAGATACAGTGCGACGGCGCCGGAGGGCTCCAGCGTGGCGCGGTCGTCGAGGGAAGTACGGTGGATCGCGTCGAGGACGGGCAGCTGGTAGGCCAGCGACTTGCCCGACGCCGTGCCGGTGGCAATGATCGTGTGCTGCCCGCTGTGTGCGGCTTCGGCGGCTTCCATCTGGTGCGCCCACGGCTCGTGGATGCCGCGGCGCTGGTAGGCGGCAACGACGTCGGGGTGCGCCCATTCGGGCCACGGCGCGGTGACGGCACGGCGCGCAGGAATATGGTGCACGTGCATCAGCTGCTCGGGCTCGGCGCCGCCGCCCAGCAGCGGAATCAGGGAATCATGAAGAGCCACGTGCTCATTGTCCCACCCGGAAATCCGCGGGCACGCATGTTCACTGCCGGGGGAAAAGGGGGTACGAAGGTCAAAGCCGCGGCTCGAACATAACGACGGCGGCGAGGGACTCCCAGCCCAGGTACCGGTAGAGCTCCTGCCCGTCCAGCGAGGCGATAAGCAGCCCGGAATCGGCGTCGTCCTCCAACGCCAGCGCGGTTAATGCCCGCATCACGTAGCTTCCCAAGCCCCGGCGACGGTACGCAGGCTCCGTGATGATCCGGTCAAACACGGCGTAACCGTCGATCACAGCGACCCGTCCCTGCGCTATCGGCTGCCCCGCGTCAAGCACCGTTACGGTGCCCACCTTGTTCTCGTGGGTGCTTTCGGTTTCATAGTCGTCCCACGGCAGCACGGGGTATTCGATGTCCTGGCCCGCCATATCGGCGACCATCAGGACCTCGTCGCTTGAACGGAGGTGCAGCCCGTACACGGACGCCGCCCCATGGATTTCGTGGACCCGCGTGGTCACGATGGTGAACAGCCGGGTGGGGCTGTGCCGGGCGGAAGAAGCCAGGGCGGCGAACTCGTCGTGGGAGGGTTCGAGCGCGAAATACTCCCAGTCATTGGTCCGGTCATGCAGGAGTGCCGCCGGAAAGCGGCCCTCATGGCGGGTCCGGTACCCTCTGGCCTGGGCCCACCCGGAGACCCAGGTCTCAAGCAAATCGTCATCCAGCGCTCTCATAGATGCACACTAGCGGCCACCCGGTGCGAACGGTATGCATCCGAGATGAAATGCGGATGCCTGCCTCGGTCTACCCTTGTCTTGTGGCACTGAACCGAATCGCACTGTATTACGCTTTCACTCCTCTTCCCGACCCGGAGGCAATCCGCCTCTGGCAGCGCGCGCTCTGCGAAAAACTGGGCCTGCGCGGGCGCATCCTGATCTCGCAGGACGGCATCAACGGCACCGTCGGGGGAGAGTTGGACGCCGTCAAGGCCTACGTCAAGGCCACCCGGGAATACCCCGCCTTCAAGAAGATGGACATCAAGTACTCCGAGGGCTCCGCGGAGGATTTCCCGCGCCTGAGCGTGAAGGTGCGCAACGAGATAGTGAGTTTCGGCGCACCGGGCGAATTGAAGGTGGACGAAAACGGCGTGGTCGGCGGCGGCACGCACCTGCGCCCGGAAGAACTCCACCAGCTGGTCGAAGAGAAGGAAAAGGCCGGCGAGGAAGTGGTCTTTTTCGACGGACGCAACGCCTTCGAAGCGCAGATCGGCAAGTTCAAGGGCGCCGTGGTGCCCGACGTGTCCACCACGCATGACTTCATCGCCGAACTGGAATCGGGCAAGTACGACGACCTCAAGGACAAGCCGGTGGTCACCTACTGCACCGGAGGCATCCGCTGCGAGGTGCTCTCCAGCCTGATGGTGAACCGCGGGTTCTCCGAGGTCTACCAGATGAAGGGCGGCATTGTCCGATACGGGGAAACCTACGGCGACAAGGGCCTCTGGGAAGGCTCGCTCTACGTCTTTGACAAGCGGATGCACACCGAATTCACGGACGACGCCGTGACCATCGGCCAGTGCGTGCGTTGCCAGGCCCCCACGAGCAAGTTCGAGAACTGCTCCAACCCGTCCTGCCGCAAGCTGACCCTGTACTGCGCGGACTGCGCCTCGGACCCCGCCACGCTCCGCTGCCCCGACGGCTGCGACGGGTAACGCCCCAAACTTACTTAGGCTGCGGCTAACTGCCTATATACTTCCCCACCCGCCGTTGTTAGCATCGCGGCACGGGCGCTGGCGCCCGGAACAGGCCTGAGCGGAACCGGCGTCTGCCGGGCACCCCGGATTCGGGCGCAGCCCAAAGGCGGGGGAATATGGAAACGGTTGACACGGCAGACGCCGCAAAGAAGACAAATGAATGGGACCGGATAGTCGATGTCCTGGTGGTGGGATCGGGCGCAGCCGCGCTGACAGCGGCCATCACCGCAGCGGACGAGGGACTGGATGTCCTGGTCGTGGAAAGCACCAAGCTCTGGGGCGGCACCACCTCCATTTCCGGCGGCGGTCTCTGGATGCCCAACAACCCCCTGATGAAAGAGGCAGGGGTGCAGGACAGCCAGGAGAACGCGCTCACCTATATGGAAGAGGTGATTGCCGACGTCGGTCCGGCCTCCTCGCGCGAACGAAAACTCGCGTTCCTGCGCACCGTGCCCGAGGTCGTGACGTTCCTGGGCGGTCTCGGGGTGCAGTGGATGCGCTCCAAGGACTACCCGGACTACTACCCGGACCGGCCCGGCGGCATGGTCGGACGTTCCCTCGAGGTGAAGGCCTTCGACACGAAACTGCTGGGGCCGTGGTTCAAGCAGTCCCGTCCGGCGGCATCGGGCATCCCCGCGCCGCTGGCCACCGACGACGTCTGGGAGCTCTCCAGGGCCTGGTCTACGCCGAGCGGGTTCATCCGCGGTGCCCGCTTCGTTTTCCGCACCCTCGGGGGCCTGGTCCGGGGCAAACGGCTGTACGGCCTGGGCGGAGCCCTGTCCTCCTCGCTGATGTACATCGTGCGTAACCAGCAGACGCCGGTCTGGCTCTCGGCACCGCTGACGGACCTGGTCCAGGACGACGACGGCGCGGTGCTGGGCGCCGTCGTCCGCCGTCAGGGACGGGACGTCCGGATTCGGGCAAGGCGCGGCGTGGTGCTGGGCGCCGGCGGCTTTGCACGAAACGCCGAATGGCGGGAAAAGTACCAGGGCCTGGAGAAGGAATACTCCTCGGCGCCGGAAGGCGACCTCGGACAGGCCATCGACATTGTGGCCTCCCGGGGCGGCGCGCTGGCGCTCATGGACGATGCCTGGTGGGGGCCGACCGCCGTCGGGCCCAAGGGAAAGGTCACCTTCACCCTTGCCGAGCGGTCCATGCCGTTCTCCCTGGTGGTGGACGCTGCGGGCAAGCGGTTCCTGAACGAGTCCGAATCCTACGTGGATTTCGGCCACCACATGCTCGAGAACAACAGAAAAGTACCGGGCGATCCCGCCTGGCTGGTGTTCGAGGCCCGGCACGCCCGCCGCTACCTGTTCAACGCCCTGCTGATCGGGCGCAAGGACTGGACGCGGCAGGGACTGCTGCTTCGGGACGAGACGGTGGAGGGACTGGCGGAGAAGATGGGTGTGCCGCCGGCCGCCCTGCAGGCCACTGTGGAACGGTTCAACGGCTTCGCGCGGACCGGGGTCGACGAAGATTTCCATCGCGGCGACACCGTCTATGACAACTACTACAGCGATCCGCGGGTGAAGCCGAACCCGAACCTGGGTCCGCTGGAGAAGGCGCCGTTTTCCGCCGTGCGCCTGTACCCCGGAGACCTGGGCACCAAGGGCGGACTGGTGACGGACGCCGATGCGCGGGTGCTCCGCGAGGACGGCAGCGTCATTCCCGGCCTGTATGCCGCGGGAAACACCACGGCGTCCGTCATGGGCCGGACCTATCCAGGGGCCGGGGCAACCATCGCACCGGCCGTGGTCTTCGGTTACCGTGCTGCCCGGCACGCGGCGGCCCACGGGCTCTCCGCTGTGGACCCGGCGGAGGCAACACCGGCGGCATTTGAGTCAGCACCGGCGGAGGCAACACCGGCAGCACCGGCAGCAACACCGGCGTCGGCGGCCGGAGTGCAGGGCACGGCCGGGTAGCGGGCTCTCAGGCAGGGCGGACGGGCATCCGGATGCGAAGGAGGTGCCCGTCCGCCGATTGCACGGACCGCCGATAGCGCGGCCCTAGACTGGGGGATGTGATTGATTTCTCTTCCGTTCCTTCTGCACCCCTGAGCCGCGACACCTGGCTCCTCAAGGCGCTCGCCGCCGATTTGGAGGAGGCCGGATACACCGTAAACGGTGTGGCCGGGTTCCTAGGCGAGGCCGCCTCGGCGGCCCTGCAGCGGGACCAGCTGGTTCCGGCCCTGCTGGCCTGCCGTGCGGAAGCGGAAGCGGCTTCTCCCCGTCGAGTGGCGGTTCCCATCCAGCTTTGGCTGTTGGGGGAAACGGCTGAGCGGGCCGAACTGGACAGCGCGTTCCCGCGCACCGGCACCGAAGGCCTGCTGGAACTCGGACTCATTGAACGCGGACGCATCTTCGGCACCTTCCGGGCAGCAGTGGACCTGCGCCCCTACGGCACCGACGACGGCGGCTCCGGTTCCGCCGGGAATCCCGACGGTGACCTCTGGGTGGCCAGCGACCTGGGCAGCCACCAGCGGCCCGGTGTGCTGCGCCGCGACCACGTCCTCGGCATCGGGCAGGCCTCCCTGAGCCTGGCCCAGCTCACCGTACGCGCGCCGGTGGGACGTGCCCTGGATCTGGGCACCGGATGCGGGATCCAGGCCTTCCATCTGCTCCGGCACGCGGACCACGTCACGGCAACCGACATTTCCGAGCGAGCCCTCGGCTTCGCCCGGTTCAACCTGCTGCTCAACGCCCCCCAGCTGGACATCGATCCGGACCAGCCCGAGGAGCGGTTCACCCTCCGGCTCGGCAGCCTGCTGGAGCCAGTTGCCGGCGAAAAGTTTGATCTGGTGGTCTCCAACCCGCCGTTCGTCATCACTCCGCGCACCGGCGGCGGCGACGATGAGAGGTACACCTACCGCGACGGCGGCCTGGCCGGTGACGGCATCGTCGCGGCCCTGGTGGCCGGACTGGAGGAGGTCCTGCGTCCGGGCGGCACCGCCCAGATGCTGGGCAACTGGGAGATCCCGGCCGGCCGGGACGAGGAATGGTCCGCCCGGCTCGAGGAATGGCTTCCGGACGGGACAGACGCCTGGGTCATCCAGCGTGAAACCCTCACCCCGACGGAGTACGCCGAAATGTGGCTCCGCGACGCCGCGCAGGGCCGCGAACGCGAGGAATACGCTGCGGCGTACGCCGGTTACCTGGCGGATTTCGCTTCCCGGAATGTCGGCACTGTGGGGTTCGGCTCACTTTGGCTGCGCCGACGCCGGAAGCCCGGCGCCGAACCGCTGCGCAGGTTCGAGGAAATCACCCATCCCATCGAACAGCCCGTGGGCCCGCACCTGGATGCCGCCGTACGCCGATTCGACTGGGTCAGCAGCCGCACCAAGCTGGAGACCGTGCACCTGCTGGTTGCCGACGACGTGACGGAGGAACGCCATCAGCGCCCCGGAGCCGAGCATCCCGGGGTGATTCTGCTCCGTCAGGGCGCGGGACTGCGGCGGACCAACCTCATGAGTACGGAGCTCACCGGGTTCGTGTCAGCCTGCGACGGCGAGCTCTCCGTGGGACAGATAGTCTCAGCCCTCGCCGCCCTGCTGGACCGCCCGGAACCTGAGTTTGGCGAAAACCTGATCGCGGAAGTGCGTAATCTGGTCTTGGACGGGTTCCTCGTTCCGGACCGCTGGTAGGCACTGCGCCTGTCCCGGTGCAGATCATGCCTGCGGTGCTTTCCGGTTACCCTAGTGCTGGGGCATCGCGCATACTGTCTGTGGATGTACCGGACTGCCGATGCACCAAAGCGCCGGAACGACGCGCCCCGAACTTATTTGAACCACCCCGTTACGTAGGAGAACAGTGCCAGTTAAGGCAACGGACAAGAAGACCGGCAAGAAGAAGCTTGTAATTGTCGAGTCTCCGGCCAAGGGCAAGACCATCGCCGGATACCTCGGCGAAGGCTTCGAGGTGACGGCGTCGATGGGTCATATCCGTGACCTTCCGCAGCCCTCCGACCTGCCCGCCGAGTTGAAGAAGACGGGTGTCGGCAAGTTTGCCGTGGACCTCGACAATGACTTCGAGCCGTATTACGTGGTCTCCGCGGACAAGAAAAAGAAGGTCGCCGAGCTCAAGGCAGCCCTCAAGGACGCCGACGAACTCTACCTCGCAACTGACGGTGACCGCGAAGGTGAAGCCATTGCCTGGCACCTGCTCCAGGTGCTCAAGCCCAAGGTCCCGGTGCACCGCCTGACCTTCCCCGAAATCACCAAGGAAGCCATCCAGCGCGCCCTGCTGGAAATGCGCGACGTCGACGTCGCCATGGTGGATGCCCAGG
The DNA here is from genome assembly GCF_024385465.1 of Arthrobacter sp. zg-Y844. Lineage (GTDB taxonomy): Bacteria > Actinomycetota > Actinomycetes > Actinomycetales > Micrococcaceae > Arthrobacter_B. The sequence continues at coordinate 632,408 of NZ_JANFLS010000001.1, read as the reverse complement.
AAACCCGCCGTATCCTTGACCGGCTCTACGGCTACGAGATTTCCCCGGTGCTGTGGCGCAAGGTTGCCCGCGGCCTGTCCGCCGGACGCGTGCAGTCCGTCGCCACCCGGCTCGTGGTCGAACGCGAGCGGGAGCGCATGGCGTTCCGCGCGGCGTCGTACTGGGACCTTGTGGGAACCTTCGCTACGGAAGCGGCCGAGAAATTCAAGGCCCGCCTGGTTTCCGTCGACGGCTCCCGCGTAGCCACCGGCAAGGACTTCACAGACCGCGGTGAGCTGAAGTCCAAGACTGCCGTGCACCTGGACGAAGCAGCAGCCGTGTCGCTTGCCGCCGGCCTGGAATCGGCCGCGTTCAGCGTCCGTTCCGTCGACACCAAGCCGTACACCCGCCGTCCGGCCGCGCCGTTCACCACCTCCACCCTGCAGCAGGAAGCCGGCCGCAAGCTGCGCTTCTCCTCGCGGGTGACCATGCAGGTGGCCCAGCGGCTGTACGAAAACGGTTACATCACCTATATGCGTACGGACTCTCCGGCGCTGTCGGACCAGGCCATTAACGCCGCCCGCCGCCAGGCCTCGGAGCTTTACGGCCCCGAGTACGTGCCCGAAGCCCGGCGCGTCTACAAGGGCAAGTCCAAGAACGCCCAGGAAGCGCACGAAGCCATCCGCCCCGCCGGTGACTCCTTCCGCACTCCGGCGCAGGTGGCCTCCTCGCTGCGCGGCGACGAGTTCCGGCTCTACGAGCTGATCTGGAAGCGTACCGTCGCCTCCCAGATGGCCGACGCCAAGGGTTCCACGGCATCCGTGCGCATCGGTGCAGTATCCGCTGACGGGCGCGACGCCGAGTTCTCGGCTTCCGGTACGGTCATCACCTTCCGCGGCTTCATGGCTGCCTATGAAGAGGGCCGCGACGCCGTCCGCGACGACGACGAGGCCGAGGGCACCGAAGGCGCCCGCCTGCCGGTGTTGAAGGCCCAGGACACCCTGACCGCTGCAGACATCGCTGCCGGCGGCCACGAGACCTCCCCGCCGCCGCGTTTCACTGAAGCGTCGCTGGTGAAGATGCTCGAAGAACTCGGCATCGGCCGCCCCTCCACGTACGCCGCCACCATCTCCACGATCATGGACCGCGGCTACGTGACCAGCCGCGGCCAGGCCCTCGTGCCGAGCTGGATCGCGTTCTCCGTGGTCCGCCTGCTGGAGGAACACTTCACGGATTACGTCGACTACGACTTCACCGCGGAGCTCGAAGAGGACCTGGACCGTATCTCCCGCGGCGAAGCCGGCCGTGTGGAGTGGCTGAACCAGTTCTACTACGGCGACCGTGTGCAGACCGGCCTGCACACCATCGTGAACGACCTCGGCGAAATCGATGCGAAGGCGATCAACTCGATCGAGATTGCCGACGGCATTGTGCTGCGCGTGGGCAAGTTCGGCCCCTACCTGGAGCGTCCGCTGCCCGCAGACGCCCCCGAAGGGACCGAGCCCGAGCGGGCGAACGTTCCCGAGGACCTGGCCCCTGACGAACTCACCGCCGAAAAGGCCGTGGAACTGATGGAGACCGCCGCTCCCGAGGAGCGCGTGCTGGGCACCGATCCGGAGACAGGCCGGACCATCGTGGCCCGCAACGGCCGCTATGGACCGTACGTGATCGAGCTGATCCCGGAACCCACCGAAGAGGACCTGGCGAACCAGCCGGTGGAGTACTACAAGAACGGCAAGCCCAAGCCGCCGAAGAAGCCGGTGAAGGTCAAGCCGCGCACCGGGTCGCTCTTCAAGTCCATGAGCGTGGAAACGGTGACCTTGGACGAGGCGCTGAAGCTGATGAAGCTGCCGCGCGTCCTGGGCACCGACGCCGAGGGCAACGAGATCACGGTGCAGAACGGCCGGTTCGGTCCGTACCTGAAGAAGGGCACGGATTCACGGTCGATCGGTTCCGAAGAGGAGATCTTCACGATCACGCTCGAGCAGGCGCTGGAGATCTATTCCCAGCCGAAGCAGCGCGGCGGCCGGCAGGCTGCGGCACCGCTGGCTGAATTCGGTGCCGACCCCGTGTCGGAAAAGCCGATTGTGGTGAAGGACGGCCGCTTCGGTCCCTACATCACGGACGGCATCACCAACATCACGGTGCCCCGCTCCACGGCCATCGAAGAGCTGACCCGGGAGCAGGCCATTGAGCTGCTGGCGGAGAAGCGCGAGAAGGGCCCGGCGAAGAAACCCGTGAAGAAGCGCGCGGCGCCTCGGAAAGCCCCGGCGAAGAAGTAGGGGCCGGTAGAGCGATAATGGAATCATGCGCCTAGGCGTTCTCGACATCGGGTCCAACACCGTCCACCTCCTGCTGGTGGACGCCCATCCCGGTGCGCGTCCCGTCTCCTTCGCCTCGCACAAGCGCCCGCTGCAGCTGGTGTCCTATCTGGACGCCGACGGCGCGATAAGCGAGGCCGGGCAGGACGAACTGATCGGGTTCGTCAACGAGGCCTGGAACTTCGCCCGCCGGCACGGCGCGCAGGATCTGCTGGCCTTCTCCACCTCGGCCATCCGGGAATCGGCCAACGGCGCCGAGGTCCTGGCCCGGGTGCAGCGGGAGACTCCGGTGCAGCTGGAGGAACTCTCCGGCGGAGACGAAGCGGCGATGACTTTCCTCGCCGTCCGCCGCTGGTACGGCTGGGGTGCCGGTTCCATCCTGGACCTGGATATCGGCGGAGGTTCCTTCGAAATGGCACTGGGCCAGGACGAGCTTCCGGAAATCGCCCGGTCCCTGCCGCTCGGTGCCGGACGGCTGACCCGGGACTGGCTTCCCGAGGATCCGCCCTCGCCCAAGAGCATCAAAAAGCTGCGCAAATACATCCGCGGCATGGTCGGGGAAGCAGCTGAGGAGTTCAGCGCCTTCGGCCGCCCGGACCTCGTCGCCGGAACGTCCAAGACCTTCCGGTCGCTGGCGCGCATTGCCGGCGCCGCGCCGTCGGCCGCCGGACCGTTTGTGCCCCGCGTGCTCACATTGGAGGACCTGTCCCTCTGGACCAAGCGGCTGGGTGCCCTGAGCGCCCGGGACCGTGCCGGACTGGACGGTGTGTCCGCGCTGCGCGCACCGCAGATGCTCGCCGGAGCGCTGGTGGCGCAGGCCGCCATGGAAGCCTTCGACGTGCAGTCCCTGAAGATCTGCCCCTGGGCGCTGCGCGAGGGCTTGATCCTGCGCCGATTCGACACGCTTCGTTTTGAAACAACCGGCGACCTGCCCCGCGGCCCCGCCGAAGGGGAGGAATTCCTCGTGGCTGCAGGGGCGGGTCCTTCGTCCAATGGAAAGCCAAGCTGAACATGCCGACGTCCCTCCCGCAGCCCGGACGCGCCGCTATTCCGGTGGCGCTGTCCAGCGCTTCCGTGTACCCGCTGTCCGTACATGACACCTTCGCGGTGGCTCATGACCTGGGCTATGACGGTGTCGAAATCATGGTCACCAACAGCCAGGTCAGCCAGGACCCGGACTCCCTCAGGGAGCTGAGCGAGCAGTACCGGCAGCCGATCCTGGCCATCCACGCTCCCACCCTGCTCCTGACGCAGCAGGTCTGGGGTGCGGCCTGGACAAAGATCGAGCTGTCCGCGGCGATGGCCGCGGAAGTAGGTGCTGCCACCGTGGTGGCACACCCTCCGTTCCGGTGGCAGACGGGTTACGCGGAGAACTTCGCCGAAGGCGTGAAGGACATCGCCGAACAATACGGCGTCACCATCGCCGTGGAGAACATGTATCCGTGGCGGGTCCGGGGGCGCGAGGCCAAAGCCTACCTGCCGCACTGGAACCCGATCCCCGAGCCGTATGAAAACGTCACCTGGGACTTTTCCCACGCTGCCATCGCCGGTATGGACTCCTTTGAACAGATCCGCAAACTCGGGGATCGGCTCCGGCACGTCCACCTGACGGATGGAACTCCCAACGGCAAGGATGAGCATCTGCTGCCCGGCGAGGGTACGCAGCGGTGCGCCGAGGCGTTGTCCTACCTGGCCGACGGCGGTTTCGACGGCGTGGTGGCCGTGGAGGTCAGCACCCGAAAGGCGCGGGGAGCGGGGGAGCGCGAGGAACAGTTGAAGCAGACCCTGGAGTTCGCGCGGGAACACCTCCGGCCCAAAGCCGTCCTGGCCGGACACGACGCCTAATAGCCGGCGGGCTTTGCCGGTCCGAACCGGCGTATTAGCGGCATGACAGAATCGAAGTCATGGAAAGCGCACAGAATCCCCGACTGACATTCCTTGGCTGCGGCTCGATGAACGAAGCCATCCTCGGCGGAATCCTCGCCGGAGGCCTTGCCGCCGAGCAGGTAACCGCCACCGTCCGCCGCGCCGAACGGGCTGAAGAGCTTCGCACGGCCCACGGCATCACCGTCCTTGCAGGCAGCGAGGATCCGGACGCGAACCGGAAAGCCGTCGCCGAAGCCGACCTCGTCATTGTGGGCGTCAAGCCCGTGGGCGTGGCTGACCTGCTGCGCGAAATCGCTGCGGACCTGCCCCGCGGCGCCGTCGTCCTCAGCGTGGCTGCCGCCGTGCCGCTGGCCCTGATGGAGTCGCTGCTGCCGGAAGGCCAGTCCGTCATCCGCGCGATGCCCAACACCCCGTCCCGCCTCGGCCGCGGCGTCACGTCCATTTCCGCCGGCCGTTCCGCGGGCCCCGACGCGATGGACCTGGCCCGCCGCGTGCTGTCCGCCACCGGCACCGTGGTGGAGGTGCCCGAAGAACAAGTCGACGCCGTTTCCGCCGTCAGCGGTTCCGGCCCCGCCTACGCGTTCTACCTGGCCGAGGCCATGGCCCGGGCCGGCGTCGAGCTCGGCCTGGACCCGGATCTCTCCGCCCTGCTGGCCCGCGAAACGGTGGCAGGCGCCGGGTACATGCTGGCCGAGCCCGACGCCGATGCTCCGGCCCTGCGTCGAGCCGTCACCAGCCCCAAGGGCACCACGGAAGCGGCGATCCGGACCTTCGACGAGCTGAACCTTCCCGGCGTGATCGAGGCCGGTGCCCGTGCGGCAGCGGCTCGGGCCGAAGAGATTACGAAGCAGCTGACTGCTTAGGGCTGGTTTCCTGGCTCCGCCGGCTGGATCTGTTGGGTCCGGGTCTGGGCCCGTGGCTGGGCCGGCTGCGCCGGCCTCCGGGCCTGGCTCCGGCGGCAACGAAATTCCTACGCTCGCAGGGCTCGCTCGGAATATTAAAGCCGCCTCCGCCAGGCCCTTCGGCCGGCTCGTTTCGCTGCAAGTCCAGCACTGCGCCCAGGATCCCCTCGGTTTGTCGGGTTCCCTGCGGTTTGTGACAATCCCTGCGCCGCGCGGCGGAGGGAAGTGCACAAACCGCAGGGCTTTGGACAAACCGCAGGGTTTGCGTTCGGTCGACAGGCATCACCGGCGCTGCCGGCTGGGCGGGTTGTTGTGATTCCTTCTGCCGCCTTTGCCTCGGCGACTGCGCGCATCAACGAGTCCGGTGCCCGTGCGGCAGCGGCCCGGGCATCGGAAATCACGAGGCAACGCACCGCGCAGATCTGTCTAGCTCTACAGACGGGGTGCGTGCAGGTGCGAACCGCCGGAAGGCGTGGCGGAGGCGGCTTTAATGTTCCAAGCGAGCCCTGCGAGCGAGGAATTTCGTTGCCGCCGGAGCCACGCCTGAAGCCGGCCCGGCAGGCTACCGGAAAACCGACCTACGGCCGGGCCGCAAACCGTTCCAGCAGATCCACGTGCCCGGACACGATCAGGGTGTCGCGGCTGGAGACCTTGGTATCGGGCTGCGCGTAGGTGAAGTCCTCACCGGGGGATTTCACGCCGACCACGGTGACGCCGTACTTCGCCCGTACATTGGACTCGCCGAGGGTGAAGCCCTGCGTCTCCTTCGGCGGGTACATCTTCACGATTGCGAAACCGTCATCGAACTCGATGAAGTCCAGCATGCGGCCGCCCACCAGGTGCGCGGCCCGCCGTCCGGCGTCGGCCTCCGGGTAGATCACGTGGTTCGCCCCGATGCGGGTGAGGATCTTGCCGTGCGCCGGCGTGATGGCCTTGACCCACAGGTGCTCAATGCCCAGGTCCACCAGGTTTACGGTGATCAGCACGCTGGACTCGATCGAGGTTCCCACGCCCACGACGGCGGCGGAGAAGTCCTCGGCGCCCAGTTGTTTGAGTGCCTCGATGTTGGTCGCGTCGGCCTGGACCACGTGCGTCAGCAGGCCGGACGCTTTCTGGACGAGCGCCGGATCGCGTTCCACGGCCAGTACCTCGCGGCCCTGGCGGACCAGCTGCTCGGCGGTGGCGGCACCGAAGCGGCCGAGTCCGATGACCAGGACCGGTGCGTTGTGGGGAGGTCTGTCAGCCAATGATCGGCCTTTCTTCGGGGTAGTGGTAGAGGGTGCTGCGGTGGCGCACGGCGAGTGCCGCGGCAAGGGTGATGGTGCCGACGCGTCCGGCGAACATAAGCATCGACAGGACGTACTTCCCGGACGGCGGCAGGGCTTCGCTGAGGCCGGTACTCAGCCCCACCGTGGCGAAGGCGGAAATAACCTCGAAGAGGACCGGCTCCAGGGACTCATTCGTGATGACCAGCAAGGCCGACGTGGCCACCGCCACCAGGGTGGCGCCCAGGATGGTCACCGAGATAGCAACCCGCATGGCGCCCTGCGGGATGGTGCGGCCAAAGGCCCGGACGTCGGCGTCGCCCCGGGCCTCGGCCACCACGGCCAGGAACAGGACGGCGATGGTGGTGACCTTGATGCCGCCTGCCGTGGAGGCGGAACCGCCGCCGGCGAACATCAGCATGTCGGTAAGGAGCAGGGTGCTGGAGTCCAGGTCCGTCATGGAGACCAGGTTGAAGCCGCCGGACCGAGTCATCACCGAGGCGAAGATCGAGTGGATGATCTTGTCCCCCAGGGACAGGTCCCCGATGGTGCTGGTGTTGAACCACTCAAAGGCGCCCCAGATTATCGCGCCGGCCACCAGCAGGATGGAGGACACCAGCACGGTCAGCTTGGTGTGCAGGTTCCATTTGCTGACCCGGGCACGGGTCTGCAGCAGGACCATGATGACCGGAAAGCCCAGCGAGCCGATAAATACACCGAGCATCAGCGGAATGAGGATCCACAGATCTTCTTCGTACGGCACCAGGCCGTCGGAGTGCGGGGTGAAACCGGCGTTGTTGAACGCGGAAATGGAATAGAAGACCGCATGCCAGATTGCCTGGCCGGGGGATTCACCCAGGATCATGAACCGCGGCGCCATGATCAGGGCCAGGGCCAGTTCAATGACGACGGCGGTGCTGAAGACGATGCGCAGCAGGTGGCCCACTTCGCCGAGCCGGCCCGTGTTCATGCCTTCCTGGGCCATGAGCTTGCCGCGGACGCCGAGCCGCTTGTTCACGGCCAGCGCCAGCAGCGAGGCCAGGGTCAGGATGCCCAGGCCGCCTACCTGGATCGCGATCAGGATCAGCACCTGTCCGAAGGCGGACCAGTAGGTGGCAGTGGAGACCACGGTGAGGCCGGTGACGCAGACGGCCGAGACCGCGGTAAAAAAGGCGTCGTGCAGCGGCGCGGATTCTCCGCTGCTGGAAGCGGCAGGCAGGCTCAGCAGGGCGGTGAAGAGCAGGATGACCAGGCTGAACACGATAAGCGCCAGCCGCGCGGGCCGGCCGGTGACCAGCCCGCCCACAAACTCACGGATCCGGGCAACGATGGCGGGACCGCTGTGCTGCTCTTTCTCCAGCAGGGATTGCCGTGGGATTGCCATGGGTGGTCCAGTTCTTTTCCGCGGTGGTTCCGCTCAGTAGTAGCACTTATCCGGCAGATGGGCGCGGACACCAATATCAGAGTAGCGCCCGCATCACGTAGCCTGTCTGCATGATCAGTTCCGGGCTAAGCCTTCCCATTATGCCGACGTGCATTGTCTGGGATGAATCCATGCTGGCTTACGATTTCGGCGCAGGCCATCCGATGAGCCCGGCGCGCCTGGACCTGACGGCCCGGCTGGCCCGTGAACTGGGACTTTTCGACCTCGAAGGCGTCTCCATGGCCGAGCCGTACGTCGCCTCGGCGGCCGACCTGCTGACCGTCCACGGCTTCGACTACATCAGCGCCGTGCAGGCAGCCGGAGCCGACCCCGCGAACTGCAACACCCTGCTGGGACTGGGCACCGAGGACACGCCGGTCTTCGCCGGCATGCACGAAGCCAGCGCCCGGCTGGTCGGCGGTTCCCTGGCCGCCGCAGACGCCATCCTCTCCGGCGAGGCGACGCATGCGGTCAACTTCGCGGGCGGCATGCATCATGCCGGCTATGAAAAAGCGTCCGGATTCTGCGTCTATAACGACGCCGCGGCCGCCGTCGCGCGGCTCCTTGCCAACGGTGTGCAGCGGGTGGTGTACATCGACGTCGACGCCCACCACGGTGACGGCACGCAGAACATTTTCTGGGACGATCCGCGCGTTATGACCATCTCGCTGCATGAAAGCGGACTGACCCTGTTCCCGGGGACGGGATTCGCCAACGAAACCGGCGGCAAGGCAGCCGAAGGAACCGCGGTCAACATTGCCGTACCGGCGCGTACCACCGACGCCGGCTGGCTGCGGGCCTTCCACGCAGTGGTACCCCAGCTGACTGAGGCCTTCGCCCCGGAAGTGATTGTCAGCCAGCACGGCTGCGACAGCCACACGGATGATCCCATGACCAGCCTCCGGGTCAGCGTGGAGGCCCAGCGGCAGGCCGCCCTGACCATCAGCGACCTGGCCGGCCGCCTGTGCGAAGGACGCTGGATTGCCACCGGCGGAGGCGGCTACAACGTTGCCTCCGTGGTGCCGCGGTCCTGGGCGTTGCTGATGTCGGTGGCTGCCAACGGTCGGGTGCGTCCCGCCACCCCGCTGCCCCCGGCCTGGCGCGACTACGTGCTGGAGAAGCACGGCGTGAAGACGGGCGAGACGCTGGGTGACGGGGCCGATATCTGGTGGCGTTCCTGGGAAGTGGGCTACGACCCGAATGACGAGATCGACCGGACCGTGATGGCCACCCGCAAGGAACTGTTCCCGCTGCACGGGCTGGATCCTTGGTTCGACTAGGCGGTTCCTCGGGGATGCTCCCGGTCCCATATCCGCTAGGGTAAATGCCATGGTCTTTGACGATGTGTTTGCAGTAATCGCGGAAGGTACGCGGCGTGAAATCCTGGGCGCCCTGCGTACCGGCGACAAGTCCGTAGGGGCACTGGTGGAGGAACTCGAGGTCAGCCAGCCCACGGTCTCCAAGCACTTGAAAGTGCTGCGCGAAGCCGGACTCGTCTCCATGCGGGCCGAAGGCCAGCGCCGGTACTACTCCCTGGAAACTGCTCCGCTCGAGGAACTGGTCCTGTGGCTGCGGGCCTTTGAGCTCGCGTCACTCACGGAGTCCCGCCTGGCATCCGTTTCTGCAAGCCCCCAACCCGCCACCGCTGCTGCCGCAGCGGCCGGTGCGCTGGTGCCCGGCGCCGCAGAGACCCGCTCGCTGCCGGTGGACGCCGGCGTGCAGAACCTCGGCCGCACGGTGGGGCGGGCCGCAGAGCGGGCCGCCGACCTGTTCGGCCAGTTCCCGAAATTCCGCCGCCGCCGGCCCTAGGGACGCGGCCCGCAGGCACTTTGGCCCGCCTTGCATCGCATCCCCGGCATCCGCGGGGCTAGCGTAGTCCTAACCGGGGAATCCAATCTCTAAGGAGCAGCACATGGAACGTGTACTGACGCGCGTACGCGACGACGTCTTCCGCCGCAATCCCGGGGAAACCGAGTTTCACCAAGCCGTCGTGGAAGTCTTCGACTCCCTCGCCCCAGTGCTGCGCAAGCATCCCGAATTTGCCGAGGCCGCGATCCTGCAGCGGATCTGCGAGCCCGAACGGCAGATCATCTTCCGGGTGCCCTGGGTAGACGACAAGGGCCAGGTGCAGATCAACCGGGGCTTCCGGGTGGAATTCAACTCTGCCCTCGGCCCGTACAAGGGCGGACTCCGCTTCCATCCCTCCGTGTACCTGGGCATCATCAAGTTCCTCGGTTTCGAACAGATCTTCAAGAACGCTCTCACCGGCATGCCGATCGGCGGCGGCAAGGGCGGCTCGGACTTCGACCCGCGGGGCAAGTCCGACGCTGAAGTGATGCGCTTCTGCCAGTCCTTCATGACCGAGCTGTACCGGCACATCGGCGAGTACACGGACGTTCCGGCCGGTGACATCGGCGTTGGCGGCCGCGAGATCGGTTACCTCTTCGGACAGTACAAACGCATCACGAACCGCTACGAATCAGGCGTCCTCACCGGGAAGGGCGTGAGCTGGGGCGGATCCCTGGTCCGTCCCGAGGCCACCGGCTACGGCGCGGTGATGTTTGTCGAGGAGATGCTCAAAACCAAGGGCATGAGCCTGGACGGGCAGCGGGTGATTGTCTCCGGCTCCGGCAATGTGGCCATCAACGCCATAGACAAGGCCCAGATGCTCGGCGCCACGGTGGTGGCCTGCTCGGATTCCGCGGGCTACATAGTTGATGAAAAGGGCATCGACGTTCCGTTGCTGCGGCAGATCAAGGAAACGGAGCGGGGCCGGATCTCGGAATATGCCGAGCGCCGCGGACACTCCGTGAACTACGTGACGGAGGGTTCCATCTGGAACGCGGGAGCCGGCGTCGCCCTGCCCTGCGCCACCCAGAACGAACTGGACGAAGCGGACGCGCTGGCATTGATCAAGTCCGGGGTCCGGGCCGTGGCCGAGGGTGCGAACATGCCGTGCACTCCGGCCGCCATCAGCGCCTTCCAGGCCGCCGGGGTGCTGTTCGGCCCGGGTAAGGCGGCCAACGCGGGCGGCGTCGCCACCTCCGCGCTGGAGATGCAGCAGAACGCGAGCCGGGACTCCTGGTCCTTCGAGCATACGGAACGCCGGCTCAGCGAGATCATGGTCAACATCCACGAGCGGTGCGCCCGGACTGCGGAGGAATACGGTTCCCCCGGCGACTACGTAGTGGGCGCCAACATCAGCGGCTTCGTGAAGGTAGCCGATGCGATGCTGGCCCAGGGCGTGATCTAGACCGGCTTGCACTGCCCGGGCCCCGCGGCCGCGGAAAGAACTTCCACTATGGTTACTCCTGCCACTACAGTAGGGACCATACGGGGCCATCAGTGACGCACGTCGCAACAGGCCGGTGACGCGATATCCTTCAGCCGCAGGTGCTCCCACATGGCTTGCTGTCGGGAGCGGCGGCAATGAGCAAAGGAACGGGACTAAATGGCAGACGAGGGAAACTTCTCGGATGTGCGGTTTCTGACGGTATCGGAAGTTGCCGACGTCATGCGGGTCTCCAAGATGACTGTGTACCGACTGGTCCATTCCGGCGAGCTGCCGGCCGTCCGTTTCGGCCGGTCCTACCGTGTGCCGGAATCGGCCGTCCAGAAGGTGCTCCGCGACGCCGTTATTGACCGGCGTACAGACACTGCCTAAGCCCTGCCCCGGGTATCCGTCTTCAGATAACAGCGACGGAGTGGACCGTTCCCGGCTGCTGTTCCGGGCTGGCAAATTCCACAGCCCCGAAGCTGTACCCTGTTAAGGAACGTTTTAATCGAAAGCCAGTAACTACCGGCAACCAGCCCCTGTGCCCACGGCAACAGGGGAAGGGAATCGGTGACTCCTAATAAGTTTGTGAGGACTCTGTGGGTTCAGTAATCAAGAAGCGCCGCAAGCGTATGGCCAAGAAGAAGCACCGCAAGCTGCTTCGCAAGACCCGCCACCAGCGTCGTAATAAGAAGTAGATCCTTCTTAGCGACCGTTGTCAGCTGGCCCCCGCTGCATGTGCAGTGCCGGGTCCGCTAAGGCAGAGCCCGCCAGTCCCCAGGGATAGGCGGGCTCCGGTTTTTAAGCAGCCGGGCGGCTAGCTCTGCCGGGCTGTCAGCGGGCCCGCACCCAGGAGAACCCCCGCCACAGCCCGTAGGCAGCCCCGGCAACGGTTGCGGACTTCAGGCCCAGTGTTGCCGCCCTGCGGCCTGAACGGAAGTCGTACACGGGCCAGTTGCGCTCACGGGCATGACGGCGCAGGCGCGCGTCCGGATTGATCGCCACCGGATGGCCCACCAGACTCAGCAGCGGAACGTCGTTGTAGGAATCGCTGTACGCCCAGCAGCTTTGCAGATCCAGGCCTTCCTTCTCGGCCAGCGCCCGGACACCGGCAGCCTTGGCCGGCCCATGCAGGAACTCACCCACCAGGCGCCCGGTGTACATGCCGTCGGCGACCTCGCTGACTGTGCCGAGGGCGCCGGTGAGATCGAGCCGGCTGGCGATAACCGAAGCAACTTCGATGGGCGTTCCGGTGACCAGCCAAACCGGCCTGCCGGACTTCATATGCTGCTGGGTCAGCGCCCGGGTGCCGGGCCAGATCTTGGAGACAATCATCTCGTCGTAGACCTCTTCGCCCAGCGTGCGCACGTCCTCCGAAGAGAGGCCGGTCGCGAAGGCCAAGGCGGCGTCGCGGACCGAGTGGACGTCCTTGAGGTTTTCACCCTGCAGCATGAACCTCAGCTGCTTGCTCGCGAACCCGGCTGCTTCACGGATGGTGAAGACTTTCCGCTGGTACATCTTCCGGCCCACATGGAACAGGCTGGCACCGCGCATGAGCGTATTGTCGACGTCGAAAAAGGCCGCTTCGCCAGGTTTGCCCACCGCGTCTGTGGTTCCGGTGGCTCGGACTACAGTGGCTCGGGGCATGGTCCGAGTCTACGCAAAACCCGGCCTGAGCGCGGAAATCCGACGTATTGGGGCTATTTTGGACATATGAGTGAATCCGTCGGACCGGAAGTCGTCCTCCTTACCCGGCCGGGCTGCCATTTGTGCGAAGACGCCCGCCTGGTGCTCCGGCGCGTGGGGGAGGACCTTGGCATCCCCTGGCAGGAACGCAGCGCGGAGGAAGACCCGGAACTCGCCGCCCGCTTCGGTGAGGAGATCCCGGTGTTGTTCATCGACGGCGTCCAACGGGACTTCTGGAAAATCGACGAAACACGGCTGCGGCGCCTGCTGGGGTCGTGATGGCATCCGAGGAAGTCCGGTCGGAACGAGCCGATCTGGAGAGCGGGACGGCCAACAGCGGCCAGGCGGCCGGAACGTCGTCGGCCGCAGCGGGCGAAGGGCGGCACATACCGCCGGCGTCACTGGCGCGGTTGACCATCTACTTGAGGGCGCTGTCCGCCATGCTGGCCGACGGGATAGAACGTGTGTCCTCTGAAGAGCTGGCTGAAGCCGCCGGCGTCAATTCGCCCAAGCTGCGCAAGGATCTGTCCTACCTGGGGTCCTACGGGACCCGCGGCGTCGGATACGACGTCCCGTATCTCAGCGGACAGATTTCCGCCGCTCTTGGCCTGACATTGAACTGGCGGGTGGCCATAGTAGGAGCCGGCAACCTCGGCCGCGCCTTGGCAGGCTATCCCGGGTTCGGCTCGAGGGGCTTCGAGGTTGTGGCACTGTTCGACGCCGACCCGATGGTAATCGGCCAGGAGGTGGGCTGGCTAAGGATCAGCCCGGTGGACTCGCTGGAAGCAGTGCTCGCGAAGACCGGGGCAAACATGGCGGTGCTTTCGGTGCCCGCCGAGGTTGCCCAGGATCTATGCGACCGCCTCGTGGAATCCGGGATTACCAGCATCCTCAGCTTTGCTCCGGTAGTGCTGCAGGCGCCCGAAGAAGTCCAGATCCGCAAAGTGGACATGGCGACCGAACTGCAGATCCTTGCCTACCACGCACAGCGCTCACAGGTTTCGCAGATCGCCGCCCGGGCCCGTCTGGCGCGCTAGGGCCGGATCCGGCTGCAGGGTTTCCGCCTGGGCCCCGAGACGATGGTGCGGCTTTGCCTGGTGCCGTTGCGGTCCGAACGGCTGCACGGAGGGTACCCGCGGGTGGAACCACGGAGCTGCTCCCTTGGTGAAGGTGATCGCGGCTCCTGCGACACCCAGGGCTGCCGCGAGAGACTGGGTGCCGGTTCCTGCGTTCACCGCGTAGAACAGTGCGGTGCCGGCAAGGACCGCGGAGACTACCCGCGCCCAGCGCCGCTTGTCCCGAACGGCAACCGCAAGCAGCAGGGCGGTTCCCATGATCACCAGGGCATAGGCGATCGCTATCGCCGCGAGCGTCCTGGCATAGTGGGTGCCGGTCACTCCGTACCGCTCGAGGAGGGCAAGGGCAGGCGGCAGCGAATCAGGTACGGGCATCCGGGAAACGGCTGAAAGGGTGCCCCACAGATTGAACAGGCCCGCACCTGAAATCAGCGCGAATGCGGCTGCAATGGCAGGAACCGGGTTGCCGGTTTTCGCCGGCAGCCGGCGTTGCACGGCCCGCACCACCACGGCTATCGCGTGCCCTGTGGTGCGGGCTGCCACTGAGGTGGTGTGTGCGACGGCGCGGGCACCGACGGCTGTGGCGTGCCCTGTGGTGCGGGCTGCCACTGAGGTGGTGTGTGCGACGGCGCGGGCACCGACAGCTGTGACGCGCGCTGTGGTTCGGGTACCCACGGCCGTGGCGTGCCCTGTGGTGCGGGCTGCCACTGAGGTGGTGTGTGCGACGGCGCGGGCACCGACGGCTATGGCGTGCGCCGTTGTTCGGGCTGCATTGGAGATGGCATTTCCGATGGTGCGAACTACCACGGCACCGGCGTGCGCCGTGGTGCGGGCGGCCGTCGCAACGGCGTCAGCGACAGTGCGGGCAGCCGACGAAACGGAACGTGCAACGGTCTGGGCCGCCACCGACACCGCATGGGCGGCAGCCCGCGCCCCTGCGACCGTCGTGTGTACGGCGGATTGGGCCGCCGCCGATGCGGCGTGCGCAACAGACAGTATCCAGTTCCAGACGGCATGCGCCACGGCTTGGAGCCATGCCGAGGCGGCACGGGCTCCGGCGCCGACACGGTTGGCCCCGGACTGGACCGCAGCGCTGGTGGCATGGGCACCGGCCTGGACCTGAACGGATGTTGCATGCGCCCCGGCGTGGACACCTGCAGAAGTTGCGTGGGCCCCCGCTTGAACCCGGGACGAAACGGCGTGTGCCCCGGTGCGGACCCGAACAACCCCCGTGCGGACGCCGGCAGAGGTGGCCCGGGCTCCCGTTCGGGCTTGGTTGGAGGTGGCCTGCGCCGCGGCTTGGATCCGAGTGGACGCACGGCGCACCAAGCTGCGGAGCCAGGAGTAGGCTCCCTGCACTCCTATGCGGAGCCAGACGGCGGTCCCGACCGCCCCGGCCCGAAGCCAGGCGGATAGGCCACGCAGGCCTGCGCCCAACCACGCAAAGGTGCCGCGAATACCGCTGCCAATCCAGGCGACGACACCCTGGAGCCCGGTTCGGAGCCAGAGGTAGAGGGCGTGGCCGCTGCCATTCTCCCCGGTCCCTGAGGATGAGCCGGGTTCAGGGGAGGTAAGTTCCTCCCGGTCCGGAGAGCCGCGGCCGGGATCGGAACCTGCTGGGGAGCCCCCGGATACCGTCGGGGGATGGAGCGGTGCTTCCGGGATGAAGATGTTGGCCCCTGCATACTCCGGAGAATCGACTGCCCGGTGCAGATAGCGCAGGGGAATGCGTGTTTTTTGTTGCTGCGGGTTAGGAAGCAGAGCTGCCATGGTCCTCCCCTTCACGGCGGAACGGCACCTCCGGGGCACCTTGCGAAGCAACTGGCCGCCGGAGGAGAACACAACGCTACGCGGGCACGGCCGGTGTGTGACCCCTCCACTGCGAAACCCGATCCGGCAAGGGAAAAGTCCCGCCGAAACCGACGGGACTCTGCGAACTCAGTAGGGGTAGAGCGGAGCCTTGCGGAAGTACGGGGTGGACGGCCGCAGATACAGCATCACGATCCCGGCAATTCCCAGCAGGCTGGAGGCCAGCGAAATCAGGCTCAGTGGTGAGGTGAAGTAAGCGCCCAGCATGGTGAGGATGCCGATCAAGGAGAAGGCGGCAAACACGGTGCCTAGAATGCGGGCCCAGTTTTTCCCCCTCCGCACAAAGAGCGCGATCAGTAGGTAGATTGCAAAGCCGATCAGGGCCACGACGATGCCAAAGGAAATGAGGAAGGAGCTCACGCCTTCTTCGTCCAAACCGGTTTCGGCGAACGCCTCCTGCTCCTGGGACGTCATGATCGACGGCAGGCTGAAGGAGGTGATGATGTTGTTGATGAGGCTCAGCACGCCTGCCGCAATGATCAACCAGGATCCGATGATGACCTCGCGAGGGGCAGGGCCCTTCGCCGGTTTGACCGGCGGTGCATAGGAGTAGGGCTGGGCGTAGCCGGAGGGCTGGGTGTAGCCGGAGGGACCGGACTTGTCGTAGGGGCCGCCAGGGGCATACTGGCCGTACTGCGGCTCAGGGCGGGAGCCGGGACCGGCTCCGGGAAGGGTGAATCCATCGGGATTCGCAGCGCCGCCTGCACCCGCGGGGGTGGTGGGGCCGTCCGGATTGGTCGGGTGGTTGGGCTCGCGCCCTTGCTCGGGAGTGTTTTCTGGTGTGCTCATGTCCGCCTGCTTGCTGGTTGGTGTCTCGAAGCGGCTGGACGAAGGTGCCGTCGGCGTGGCCGGGGCGCCCCCGCAGCCAAACATCCAGCGTATCGCGGTGGGGTCGGGACGGTCAGGGGTCCCGGAAAGATGGCCCCGGAACGCACCCCGGAAAACAGCCCCAAAAAAACGGCCCCGGACCAATTGGTCCGGGGCCGCCCTGTGGGGGGGAATATGGGGGTCTAGGCTGCTACGAAGGCCGCGTCGACGTTGATGGTGACCTTGTCGCCCACCAGGACGCCGCCGGTTTCCAGTGCCGCGTTCCAGGTCAGGTCGAAGTCCTTGCGGCTGATCACCGTGCTGGCGGAGAATCCGGAGCGGGTGGCGCCGAAGGGATCCACGGCCACACCGTTGAACTCCGTGTCCATGACGACGGAGTGGGTGATGCCCTTGATCGTCAGGTCGCCGGTGACCTTGTAGGTGGAGCCGGCGCTTTCAATTCCGGTCGCAGTGAACGTCAGCTCCGGGAACTGCTCGACGTCGAAGAAGTCCGCGCTCTTGACGTGGGCGTCGCGGTTGGCGTCGTTGGAGTTGAAGGAGTCAGCGGCAATGACGGCAGTTACCACGGTGTCAGCCAGGGTCTCGCCGACCACGAGCGTGGCCTCGACCTTGTCGAAGTTGCCGCGGACCTTGCTGATGCCGGCGTGACGGACGGTGAAGCCCACTTCGCTGTGGGAGGCGTCGAAATTCCAGGTTCCGGTGGTGAGGCCGCTGGGGATCATGGAGAGCTCCTTCTGGTAGCGGTGCTGCCGGGAGGCCCCGACGGCACTTTCATGCATTTGCATACAGTGTTGCACGGTTTGGTTAAAGGTTCAAGTGAAATGGGCCTGTCGATTTCGAAGATTTAGCTGACGGCTCCAACTCTGCGAAACTGGGACACATGTCCCGCTCATCCATACACCTCGTGCGCCACGGTGAAGTCTTCAATCCGGACAAGGTCCTTTACGGACGCCTTCCGGAGTTCCATTTGTCCGACCTCGGGCGCCAGATGGCGGACCGGGTGGCGGAACACTTCATCGAAGAGCGCAGCAAGGGGGCCAACCTGGTCTACCTGGTTGCTTCGCCGCTGACCCGGGCCCAGGAGACCGCCGCCCCGCTGGCGGCCGGACTGAACCTGGAGATCGCCACGGACGAGCGGATTATTGAGGCGGAAAACCGCTTTGAGGGTATGTCCCGCATCAAGAGCCAGCTGCGCAATCCGCGCTACTGGCCGCTCCTGCGCAATCCCATGCGGCCTTCCTGGGGGGAGCCGTACGCCAAGCAGGTTGCCCGTGTGATGTCCGCCGTTGATGATGCGCGGATGCGCGCCGTGGAACTCGGCGGAGATGATGCCGAAGCCGTTTTGGTCAGCCACCAGCTGCCGATCTGGGTCACCCGGCTCGCCGCCGAGGGGCGGAAGCTCTGGCATGACCCCCGCCAGCGCGAGTGCACATTGACCTCCGTCACCACCCTGGAGTTCGACGGCGCCGTACTCACCGGCGTGCGCTACGCCGAGCCCAGCGCGGACCTCCTTCCCGGTGCAGCAAATGTTCCGGGAGCATAATAGAATTACTACGCGTTGTAGAAGTGGCTCCTCCCTGCCGCGATGAAAGCTGGAAATCCTTGAAGAACCGCACACGCCCTGCTGAGCCGGAAGCCCTTGGACGCCGTTCCTTCCTTCGGCTCGGTGCCGGGCTGGCCCTCGCCGTCCCCTTTGCCGCAGCTGCCGCCGGCTGTTCCACGGATGACCCCCTGGCCGAGCAGGCCAACGCCGGAGACAACAAGAACTACATTGCCGGAGACGGCTCCGTCACTGAATACGACGCCGCCGAACGCGGCGAAGCGGTGCAGTTCTCCGGTTCCCTGTTCGACGGCACCGAGGTTACCTCCGCCGACTGGGCGGGCGACGTCGTCGTACTCAACTTCTGGTACGCGGCCTGCGCCCCGTGCCGGAAGGAAGCCCCGGACCTGGTGGAGCTGCACGATGAGTTCGCCGGTGCCGGTGCCCGCTTCTACGGCGTGAATATCCGGGACGAGAAGGCCACCGCGGAAGCCTTCGAACGGAACTTCAACATTCCGTACCCCAGTTTCCGGGACAAGGACGGCGGCGTGCTGCTGGCCATGACCAACTTCGTTCCGCCGTCGGCCGTACCCACCACGCTGGTGCTGGACCGGCAGGGCCGCGTGGCTGCCCGCATCCTCGGACTGGCAGACAAGGGCACCTTGAAGGCCCTGATCAGCGACTCGCTGGCAGCGTAGGGACAGTGTCCTTCCTTACTGCCGTCGTGGCCCCGGTGACCGAGTCCACCGCCAATACCTTTGCCGACACCGTCCTGAACGGGTCCGTCCTGCTGGCTATCCCCGTGGCTGCCCTCGCAGGCCTCGTATCCTTCCTTTCCCCCTGTGTGCTGCCCCTGGTTCCGGGCTACCTCGGCTATGTCACCGGGTTGACCGGCGTCGACCTGCAAAAGCAGCGGCGGGGACGGATGTTCGCCGGCATCGGATTGTTCGTGCTCGGCTTCTCCGTGGTCTTCGTGGCCCTGGGCGCCGGAATCGGACAGCTGGGTGCGTGGTTGAAAGGCTCCGAACAGGCTTGGATCTCGCAGGTCCTTGGCCTCGTTGTGATCCTGCTGGGCATCGTGTTTATGGGCGGCATGAGCTGGTTCCAGCGGGACCGCAAGATCGAAGCCAAGCCGCCGGCCGGGCTCTGGGGAGCTCCGGTGCTCGGCATCACCTTCGGGCTGGGCTGGGCACCGTGCATCGGCCCAACGCTTTCGGCAGTTCAGTTGCTTTCCTTCTCCGGCAGCGACGCCAGCGCCGCAAAGGGAGCCCTGCTGACCTTCGTGTACTGCCTCGGACTGGGGCTGCCTTTCCTGCTCATTGCCGTCGGGTTCCGCCGCGGCATGGGCGCCCTTGGCGTCTTCCGCCGGCACCGGCTGGCCCTGCAGCGTTTCGGGGGCGGCATGCTGATTGCCCTGGGCCTGCTGATGGTCAGCGGTGTCTGGAACCAGTGGATCAACCAGCTCCAAGGTTGGTTGGGTAATGTGACCCTGCCGATCTGATGCCGAAACCCAGTGAAGAACAGACGACCAATGAGAACACCTTGACCCCGGGACCGGATGACGTGACAGACAAAGCAACAACGCCCCGCCCGTCCAACCCCCGCCCTGCCAAGGGACGCCGGGACGACGTTGCGCTGCCCGCCCTGGGGCTGCTTGGCACGCTGCGCTGGGCCTGGAACCAGCTGACCAGCATGAAGACGGCGCTGTTCCTGCTGCTTCTGCTCGCCGTCGCCGCCGTGCCCGGATCACTGTTTCCGCAGCGCCCCGCCGATCCCTCGGTAGTCACGCAGTACATCAAGGACAATCCCGAAACCGGGCCCTGGCTGGACCGCTTCCAGCTTTTCGACGTGTATTCCTCCGTCTGGTTCTCGGCGATCTACCTGCTGCTGTTCATCTCGCTGATCGGCTGCGTGATTCCCCGGGCCAAGGCCCACTTCAAGGCCATGCGTTCCAAGCCTCCGCGCACCCCGAGCCGTCTCTCCCGGATGCCCGAATACGGCACGCTGACGGTTCCGGCGTCGATGTCTATGACGCCGGCCGAAGCCGTGCGCGACGCCGCGAAGATCCTGCGCCGCCGCGGTTACCGTGTGGATGTCCGGGACGCGGACGGCGACCGACCCTCCGTTGGAGCCGAGCGCGGCTTCGCCAAGGAACTGGGCAACCTGGTGTTCCACACCAGCCTGATCGGCGTCCTGGCCTGCGTGGCTCTGGGCGGGTTGTTCGGCTACAGCGGACAGAAGATCGTGGTGGAGGGGGAGTCCTTCGTCAACACCCTCGTCAGCTACGACACCTTCACACCCGGCTCCAACTTCACCGAAGCCCAGCTGAGCCCCTATTCGCTGACACTGGACGACTTCCAGATCGAGTTCGACCGCGAATCCGAGACCCACTACGGACAGCCCCTGGACTTCACGGCGAACGTGACCGTGAAAGAAGACCCCGGGGCCGAGCCCGAGGAACAGGTCCTGAAGGTCAACTCGCCCCTGACGCTGGGCGGCACCCGGGTGTACCTGGTGGGCAACGGCTACGCCCCGGTAGTGACCGTGCGCGACGGCGAGGGCAACGTGGCGCTGGAAGGCCCGGTCGTGGCCGTTCCCACCGACGCCATGTACACCTCCCTTGCCGTGATCAAGGCCCCGGACGCCAAGCCGGACCAGCTCGGCTTCGTCGGATTCTTCCTGCCCACCGCCATGATCGACGAAGCCGGAGTCAGCTACTCCGGCGACCCGGATCCGATCAACCCCCAGCTGAACCTCAACTCCTACTACGGCGACCTGGGGCTGGACGAAGGTGTGCCCTCCAACGTCTACGTGCTGGAAACCGAAGACCTGACCCCGCTGAACAACCGCGACCTCGACGCCGGCGGCATTGTGCTGGGCGCCAACCAGACCTACGAACTCCCCGACGGCAAGGGATCCATCACCTTCGACGGCCTCAAACGGTACGCCGCCCTGGACATCCACTACGATCCGGGAAAGACCGGCGTCCTGGTGTTTGCCGTGCTCTCCCTGTCCGGTCTGGCTGCCTCGCTGTTCCTGGCACGTCGGCGGGTCTGGGTGCGGGCAGGCCAGCATCCCGACGGACGGGTCATGGTCGAATACGGGCTGCTGGCCCGGGGCGAAGATCCCCGGCTGACCAGTGAAGCAGCTGCGCTCCGCGGACTGTTCGCGGAGAAGTGGTTGGCACGGCAGGACGCAGAAGGACAGAATGTTGGACGGGCCACCGTCTCCGCAAACGCAACGGCGGACAGCAATGCCGCAGAAAATCCAGGTAAGGACCAGTAATGCCCTCCATCGATTACACCCTCGCCCTTTACAGTGAGCGCTTTATGCTGCTGGCGGCGTTCGCCTACACGGTCGCCTTCCTGGCGTTCGCGTGGGACCTGGCAAAGAGCAGCAAGACCATCCGGGCGGTGGAGAGCCGGCTGGAACAGAAGACCGCCGTGCGTGAAGCCGTTCCCGCCGGCTCCGGCAACGGCTTCGCCCGGGACTGGGATGCCGACGGCAGCCGCGAGGCACAGACCGCTGACAGCGCCATGGGCTACACCGGTCCGCGGCGCAACGCAGCCCGGGTAGGCGTTGCCCTGACCGTGCTGGCCGCAGCCGTCCACGCGGCCGGCGTCATCACCCGCGGCATGGCCGCGCACCGGGTTCCCTGGGGCAACATGTACGAGTTCTGCACTACGGGCGCCCTGGTGGTGGCCGTGGTGTTCCTGCTGGTGCTGACCCGCCGGGACCTGCGCTTCCTCGGCACCGTGGTGGTGGGCCTGGTGCTGGTTATGATGATGGCCGCCACTATCGGCTTCCCGACGCCGGTGGCACACCTGGTTCCGGCGCTGCAGAGCTACTGGCTGATCATCCATGTTTCGGTTGCCGTGATTGCGTCGGCACTGTTCACGCTGACGTTCGCCATGTCCGTCCTGCAGCTCCTGCAGGCTGACCGCGAAACCCGGATCCGCTCCGGGCGCAAGGAACGGCTGCCGTTCATGCGCATCGTGCCCTCCGCGCAGAGCCTGGAAAACCTGTCCTACCGCATCAACGCAGTGGCTTTCGTATTGTGGACCTTCACCCTCATGGCCGGCTCCATCTGGGCCGAACAGGCGTGGGGCCGGTACTGGGGCTGGGATACCAAGGAAGTCTGGACCTTCGTCATCTGGGTGGTCTACGCAGGCTACCTGCACGCCCGTGCCACCCGCGGCTGGACCGGAACCCGTTCCGCCTGGCTGTCGATCGTCGGCTACCTCTGCGTGGTCTTCAACTTCACGATCGTCAACATGTTCTTCTCCGGCCTGCACAGCTACTCCGGCGTCTAACTCAACCGGGGTCCAGCCCCACAAGGGCTTGGCTGCCCGGCCCCGCAGACATGGAAAGACCCGTTCCGGGACATCCGGAACGGGTCTTTTTATATGCAGCTATGGCTGCGAAGTTGCTGCAGGGGCCTCAGGCGCCGGGCTTGCCGTCGTCGTTCTGTTTGTCCCTGCCTTCTTCCTTGGCCCGCAGCGCGGCCTCCCGGGCCCGCAGCTCGGCTTCCTTCTGTGCCTGGCGGCGCCGGACCTCGAGATTGCGCAGGAACTCCGGATCGTCGTCGGGCGCCGAGGGGCGCCGCGGCTCGCGCGGGCCGGGCCCGGCGGAGGGCCGGCCGAACAGGAACCAAAGCACTGCGCCCAGGACCGGAATGAGGACGATGGTGAACATCCAGGACACCTTGGAGATGCTGCGCACCTCGTTTGCCCGGGACATGAGGCAGTCGATAACGGCGTAAATGATCACGGCAGCGACGATGATGACGCCGAACAAGACAAGACGGGGCATACGGACATTGTAGTGGAGGGCACGGTCCGTGGCGTCGGATGGACGGAAGGAACACCGGGGACGCCGAGCGCCTAGAATGAAGGCGTGGCTTTCTGGAAATTTACTGCTCTCCGCCTGGGTTTGGTGGCCGTCTTCTTCGTGATCTGCATGGTGCTGCAACTCGGCCTCCTGCTCTCGGCGCTTGCCGCCGCCGTCCTGGCCTGGTGCGTGACCTACCTGTTTGCCCGCGATATGCGGGACGAAGCGGCCCGGACGGTACAGCGGCGCTTCACCGAGGAACGTGCACCCAAGCGCAACCGCGGCGAACTGGATGATTCCGCGGCGGAGGACACCTTGGTGGCCGAGAACCCGGACGTGCAGATCGACAACGACCGCCGCCGCGACGCCTAGCCTGCCGCGGCGACGCGGTAAGCCTAGGCCAGCAGCCGCGTAAGGACGAGTCCGGCGCCGTAGAGCACGCTGAAGCCGAGGTTGATCAGGCCGGTGTGCTTCAGGACCGGGATCAGGCTGGAACCCTTTTTACCCGTGAGCATCAGCCCGCAGGGCAGGATGCACGCCGGAATGAGCAGCAGCACCAGCAGGATCCACGGGTAGCTGCCCGCGATGAAGAGCGGCAGCAGCAGCGCCAGGGCCAGCATCATCACGTAGCTGATCCGTGCCGCGCCGTCGCCCAGCCGCACGGCGAGGGTCCGCTTGCCGGCCACCCGGTCCGTGGGGATGTCCCGGACGTTGTTGGCCATCAGCAGGGCCATGGCGATCAGGCCGGTGCCGATGGCGCCCAGCACCGAGGCTGTGTTGATTTCCAGCGCCTGCGTGTAGGTGGTGCCCAGCGTGGCCACCAGTCCGAAGAACACAAAGACGAAGATGTCGCCCAGCCCCCGGTAGCCGTAGGGGTTCTTCCCGCCCGTGTAGCCCCAGGCAGCGGCAACGCAGCCGATGCCCACGAGGATCAGGTACGGCGTGCCGGCCAGGACCACGAGGGCCACTCCCGCCAGCATGGCGGCGGCGAAGCAACCGAACGCCGCGTACTTGACCTGCTTCGGGGACGCCAGCCGGGAACCGGTCAGCCGCAGCGGCCCCACCCGGTTGTCATCCGTGCCGCGGATGCCGTCCGAATAATCGTTCGCGTAGTTCACGCCCACCTGCAGCAGTACGGCAATCAGGGCGGCCAGGACGGCACGGACGGGAGAGAAACCCCCGAGGTCGTACGCGGCGGCGGATCCGATAATGACCGGCGCGATTGCCATCGGCAGCGTCCTGGGACGGGCGCCTTCTAACCATTGGGCGGCTGTAGCCACGGTGTTGTTCCTTAGTTCTTGAGTTGAGACAGGTGCGTAAAAGACGGGTCAGTGCCGCGCGGCGGCCAGCAGCCGCAGCAGCGTCATGCGGTCCGCCTTGCCGTTGGGCAGCAGGGGCAGGGATTCAAGCAGCAGGACCACCTTCGGGACGGCAGCGGCGCCCAGCCGGGAGCGGACGGCATCTCGGATCAGTTCGGGGTCCACGCTGCCCACGACGGCGGCGCCCACCCGGGAGCCCCATTCGGCGTCGTCCAGGCCCAGCACAAAGGCCTGGTCGACGCCGGCAACCGTCTCCACTGCCTCGGCCACGGCCTGCGCGGAGACCTTGATCCCGCCGCTGACAATGACGTCGTCCAGCCTGCCGGAGACGGTGACCCTGCCGGCGTCGTCCACTGTGCCGGTGTCATCCGTGCGGAACCAGCGGCGTCCGGAGTTGAACCGGAAACGGTCCTCGGTCAGGTCCGGACGGCCCATGTACCCGTCCGAAAGGACGTCACCGGCAATCCAGAGGCGGCCCTCCCACCGGATGACGTCGACGCCGGGCAGCGGAACGCCGTCGTAAACGCACCCGCCGCAGGTTTCGCTCATCCCGTACGTGGTCACAATGTTCAGCCCGTAGCCGCGGGCCTTTTCCAGCAGGGGAGCGCCGGCCGGAGCGCCGCCGAGCAGGATGGCGTTGAACCGGCGCAGCACGCGCAGGGTTTCCGGCGCCGGATCCTGCAGCAGGCGGTGGAGCTGGGTGGGCACCAGCGAGGTGAAGCGGTTGCGGTCCGTCATGTCCTCGGCGGCGCGGGTGAACACCTCGGCGCTGAACGGCACGGACAGGTCCATGAAGACCGGCTGCGTCCCGGCGTACAGGGAGCGGACCAGGACCTGGATGCCGGCAATGTAATTGACCGGCAGGGCCGCCAGCCACTGCCCGTCCGCCTTCAGGGCCATGGCGGTGGCCATCGAGGACGCAGCCAGCGCGTCCGTGCTGAGCATGGTCTGCTTCGGGGTGCCGGTGGAGCCGGAGGTGCTCACCACCAGGGCAATGTCGTCATTGGGCAGTTCACCCTCGAACGTCTGGTCCGGGTCGGTGTGCGGCGCCACCGCGGGGCCTTCACCGGCCAGGGCATCGGCAAGCGGGGAGAGGAGCATGCCGGCGTCGAAGCCGGGGGTAATCAGGACTGGGAGCAGTTCCAAGGAGGTCCTAGAAGTAGTAGGGGAACGAGGACCAGTCCGGGTCGCGTTTGGCAAGGAACGCTTCCTTGCCCTCCACCGCCTCGTCCGTCATGTAGGCCAGCCGCGTCGCCTCGCCGGCAAAGACCTGCTGCCCGGCCAGGCCGTCGTCGGCCAGGTTGAAGGCGAACTTGAGCATCCGGATGGCCTGCGGCGACTGCCGGGCAATGTCTGCGGCGTATTCCAGTGCGACCTTTTCCAGGTCCGCGTGGTCCACGGCTTCGTTGACGGCGCCCATGGCCACCATCTCCTCGGCGGAGTACTCCCGGGCGAGGAAGAAGATCTCGCGGGCCTTTTTCTGGCCGATCTGCCGGGCCAGGAGCGCCGAGCCGTAACCGGCGTCGAAGCTGCCCACGGTCGCGTCGGTCTGCTTGAACTTGCCGTGCTGGCGCGAGGCGATGGTCAGGTCCGAGACCACGTGCAGGCTGTGGCCGCCGCCGGCTGCCCAGCCGTTCACGACACTGATGACCACCTTGGGCATGGTGCGCATCAGGCGCTGCACTTCCAGGATGTGCAGCCGGCCGGCGCGCGCCGGGTCGATGGTTTCCTTCGTCTCTCCCTCGGCGTACCGGTACCCGTCTCGGCCGCGGATCCGCTGGTCCCCGCCGGAACAGAAGGAGTGGCCGCCGTCCTTGGGGGAGGGGCCGTTGCCGGTGAGCAGGACGGTGGCGACGTCGGGCGTCATCCGGGCGTGGTCCATGGCCCGGTACAGCTCGTCCACGGTGCCCGGGCGGAAGGCATTGCGGACCTCCGGCCGGTTGAACGCGATACGCACGGTCGGCAGGTCACGCACGACTGCGCCGTCGGCGTCGCGCTCCACCTGGCGGTGGTACGTCATGTCCTGCAGGTCCTCGAACCCGGAAACAAGACGCCACTGCTGCGGGTCGAAGATATCGGACACCTGTACTGGAAGTTCTGTGCTCACAAACCGAGTTTATCGCCAGTGGGCAAAACCGCCGGACGGCGGGCTCCCGTCCGGCGAAGCATCCGCCCGGGCACCGGTGTGCCCGGCTCCGGGGCCAGTTCTCCGCTTACCCCTGTCGGGTCCGTGCGCCCTGCCCCAAGCTTGTAGGTATGGCTGGCTCCGTTTCGGGGATCGATGGCCCCGCATCCGATGCAATGCTCTCTCTCGGCAGGTTCTTCACCCGGTGGGATGAAACGGGTGACGGACGGGCCGTGTTCCGGGAAGGCGGCCGTGAGGGGGACGCCTTCTACCGGAACCGGTGGAGCCACGACAAGGTGGTGCGCTCCACCCACGGCGTGAACTGCACGGGCTCCTGTTCGTGGAAGGTGTACGTCAAGGACGGGATCATCACCTGGGAGGCGCAGGAAACCGACTATCCTTCGGTGGGGCCGGACCGGCCGGAGTACGAGCCCCGCGGCTGCCCCCGCGGTGCGGCCTTTTCCTGGTACACCTATTCCCCCACCAGGGTCCGGTTCCCCTACATCCGCGGGGTGCTGCTGGAAATGTACCGGGAGGCCAGACAGCGCACGGGGGACCCGGTGCTGGCCTGGGAAGAGATCGTGAATGATCCGCAGCGCCGCCGGACCTACCAGCAGGCCCGCGGCAAGGGCGGGCTGGTGCGCTCCAGCTGGGCCGAAGCACTGGAGATGACGGCCGCAGCGCACATTTCGACGATTCGGAACTACGGACCGGACCGCTGCACAGGCTTCTCGCCGATTCCGGCCATGTCCATGGTGTCGCACGCGGCCGGAGCGCGGTTCATCAACCTCATCGGCGGGGTGATGAACAGCTTCTACGACTGGTACGCGGACCTTCCCGTGGCCAGCCCGCAGGTCTTCGGCGACCAGACAGACGTCCCCGAATCCGGGGACTGGTGGGATGCCACCTACCTGATGATGTGGGGCTCCAACATCCCGGTGACCCGCACCCCGGATGCGCACTGGATGGTGGAAGGGCGCTACCGCGGGACCAAGGTGGTCTCCGTCAGCCCCGACTATGCAGACAACACGAAGTTCGCGGACGAATGGCTGCCGGCCGCCGCCGGCTCCGACGGTGCGCTCGCCATGGCCATGGGACACGTGATCCTCAAGGAAAACTTCGTGGACCGGCGCGTGCCGTTCTTCGAAGGCTACGTGCTGCAGTACACCGACCTGCCGTTCCTCGTCACGCTCGAGGAGCGGGACGACGGCACCGTGGTCCCCGGAAAGTTCCTCACCGCCGCGGACCTGGGACGCCGCGAAGCCAAGGCCTCCGACTCCGCGTTCAAGACGGTCCTGCTGGACCGAGAGGCCGGCACACCGGTAGTGCCCAACGGATCGGTGGGCTTCCGGTACAACGAGGCCGACGCCGGCAAGTGGAACCTCGACCTGCAGGGCGTGGTGCCGGCACTGTCCATCGCGGATGCCGCGAGCGTCCGGCAGGGGACCAGCCGGGTGGACCTGCCCGCCTTTACGGATCCCGGCGGCACGGGGTCCGTCCTGCGCCGCGGCGTGCCGGTGACCACCGTGGCGGGAAAAACCGTCACCACCGTGTTCGATCTGATGCTTGCCCAGTACGGACTCGGGCGGAACGGCCTGCCGGGGGACTGGGCGGCGGGCTACGACGACGCCGCAACCCCTTACACTCCGGCGTGGCAGCAGGAGGTCACCAACGTGGCCCCCGAAGCCGTGATCCGCACGGCCCGGGACTTCGCGGCCAACGCGGAGAAGTCGAACGGCCGGTCCATGATCATCCTCGGCGCCGGCATCTGCCAGTGGTACCACGGGGACGTGACCTACCGGGCCATCCTGGCTCTGCTGATGCTCTGCGGCTGCCAGGGCCGCAACGGCGGCGGCTGGGCGCACTACGTGGGCCAGGAAAAGTGCCGGCCCATCACCGGCTGGGCGGCCATGGCTTCGGCCGGGGACTGGAACCGGCCGCCGCGCTTTATGATCGGCACCGCGTTCTGGTACATGCATACCGACCAGTTCCGTTCCGACGGCTATTCCTCCGACTCGATGCAGTCACCCCTGGCCAGCGGACACCTGCGCGGTCTGCACACCGCCGACGTCATCGCGAAGTCCACCCGGATGGGCTGGATGCCTTTCTTCCCCCAGTTCGATGCGAAGAACTCCCTCGATGTTGCCGACGAGGCGGCTGCAGGGGTGGCCCGGGGCGAGGCGCCCGACGAGCCGGGGTGGGTGGCGCAGCAACTCAAGGACGGGCGGCTGCGGTTTGCCGTGGAGGACGTGGACGCTCCGGAAAACTGGCCGAGGACGCTGATCCTGTGGCGGTCGAACCTGCTGGGCTCCTCCGCCAAGGGGGAGGAGTATTTCCAGAAACACCTGCTCGGCACGCTGAACAACGTGATGGGCGCGGATCACAGCGAGTCCCGGCCGCGCGACGTCGTCTGGCGCGAAGACGCGCCGCAGGGCAAGCTCGATCTGCTGGTTTCCGCCGACTTCCGGATGACGAGCTCCACGCTGCTGTCCGACGTCGTGTTTCCCGCTGCCACCTGGTACGAGAAATACGACCTTTCCTCCACGGACATGCACCCCTACGTGCACGCGTTCACGCCCGCCATCCCGCCGCCGTGGGAAGCGAAGACGGATTACGACCTGTTCCGCCTGCTCTCGGAGGAGTTCTCCCGGCAGGCCGCCACGCACCTCGGCGTGCGGAAGGACATGGTGGCCACGGCACTGACCCATGACACGCCCGGAGAGATCGCGCAGCCCGGAGGGCACGCCCCGGACTGGAAGGGCACCGACATCCCCGCGGTTCCGGGAAAGAACCTGCCCTCCCTTGCCGTGGTGGAGCGGGACTATACGGCCATCGCCGAGAAGTTCGCCGCCGTCGGACCGCTGGCGGACAAACTGGGATTCACCACCAAATACGTCAAGTACGACGTGACGCGGCCCTTGGAACAGCTGGCCCGCAAGCACGGCGTCTTTGACCGGGGCGCGGCGGCGGGCCGCCCGGCCGTGGACACCGACGCCCGCATGGCCGAGGCGATCCTGCTGCTCTCCGGTACCACCAACGGGGAACTGGCCGTGCAGGGGTTCCGGACCCTGGAGAAACGGACCGGAACGCCGCTCGTGGATCTGGCCGAGGGGGCCGAGGACCGGCAGATCACATTCCGAGACACCCAGGACCGGCCGACGCCGGTGCTGACCTCCCCGGAGTGGTCCGGTTCCGAGACCGGGGGCCGGCGCTACGCACCGTTCACGATCAACATCGAACGGCTCAAGCCCTTCCACACCCTGACCGGGCGGATGCATTTCTTCCTCGACCATGACTGGATCCTGGACATGGGCGAGGCCCTGCCGATCTACCGGCCTCCGCTGGACATGCACCGCCTGTTCGGGGAACCGCAGCTGGGCACCCGCGGGGAGCTCTCCGTGGCAGTGCGCTACCTGACCCCGCACAACAAGTGGTCCATCCACTCCGAATACCAGGACAACCTGCTGATGCTCTCGCTGTCCCGCGGCGGAACCTCGGTATGGATGAGCCCGCAGGACGCCGCCCTGATCGAGGTATCGGACAACGAGTGGGTGGAATGCGTGTCCAACTCCGGGGTGCTGGTGGGCCGGGCGATTGTCAGCAGCCGGATGCCGGCCGGAGTGATTTACGTCTACCACGCGCAGGAACGCATCATTGACGTGCCCAAGTCCGAAGCCACCGGCCGGCGCGGCGGCATCCACAACTCCGTGACCCGGATCCTGGTCAAACCCACCCACATGATCGGCGGGTATGCCCAGCTGTCCTGGGCCTTCAACTATCTCGGCCCCACCGGCAACCAGCGGGACATTGTCTCCGTGGTGCGTAAACGTTCCCAGGAGGTGCAGTACTGATGCGGATCATGGCGCAGACAGCAATGGTGATGGCGCTGGACAAGTGCATTGGCTGCCACACCTGTTCGGTGACCTGCAAACAGGCCTGGACCAATCGTGCCGGCACCGAGTACGTGTGGTTCAACAACGTGGAGACCCGGCCCGGGCAGGGATATCCGCGCAGGTACGAAGACCAGGAGCGGTGGAAGGGCGGCTGGGAGCTGAACAACCGCGGCAGGCTGAAGCTCAAAGCCGGCGGGAGGCTGGCTAAACTTTTTGGCATTTTTGCCAGCCCGGTCCAGCCGGAGCTGAATGACTACTACGAGCCCTGGACCTACGACTACGAAAACCTGATCAACGCACCGGCCGGCAACGACTTTCCCGTGGCCAAGCCCAAGTCCCTGATCACCGGCAAGGACATGAAAATCACCTGGTCGGCCAACTGGGACGATGACCTGGGCGGGTCCGAGCGCACCGGCGGGCAGGACCCGGTGCTGGAGAAAATGCGCCGGGACGCGGAGGAGAAGGTGAAGCTGGAATTCGATTCCACCTTCATGTTCTATCTGCCGAGGATCTGCGAGCACTGCCTGAATCCCTCCTGCATGGCTTCCTGCCCGTCGGGCGCAATCTACAAGCGCGAAGAGGACGGCATTGTGCTGGTGGACCAGGACCGCTGCCGGGGCTGGCGGCAGTGCATCACCGGCTGCCCGTACAAGAAGATGTACTTCAACCACCGCTCCGGCAAGGCGGAGAAGTGCACGTTCTGCTATCCGCGCATCGAGGTGGGCATCCCCACGGTCTGCGCCGAAACGTGTGTGGGCCGGCTGCGGTACATCGGGATCTTCCTGTACGACGCCGACCGGGTCACCGAAGCCGCGTCCGTGCCCAACGAGCAGGACCTCTACGAGGCGCAGCTGGACCTGATGATGGACCCCAATGATCCGGAGGTCATTGCCGGCGCCCGGGCCGAAGGCATCCCGGAGGACTGGCTGGACGCCGCCCGGCGCTCGCCGGTCTACGCCCTGGCCAAGGAAATGCGGGTGGCGCTGCCGCTGCACCCCGAATACCGCACGATGCCGATGGTCTGGTACGTGCCGCCGCTGTCCCCGATCGTGGACGTGCTGAAGGAGCAGGGGCACGACGGCGAAGCGGCGGAGAATCTCTTCGGCGCCATCGAGGCCCTGCGGATTCCGGTGGAATACCTCGCCGAACTGTTCACAGCAGGGGACACGGACCTGGTCACCGCAGTGCTGCGGAAACTCGCCGCCATGCGCGCCTACATGCGGAACATCACCCTGGGTGATGAGCCTGACGAGCGGATCGCGGCCGACGTCGGCATGACCGGCGCGCAGATTGTCGCGATGTACCGGCTGATGGCCATTGCAAAGTACGAGGAGCGGTACGTGATTCCCGCCGCGCACGCGGAGGACGCGCACAACCTTGAGGAGATCGGCTGTTCCCTGGATGTGGACGGCGGCCCCGGGATGGGGCAGACAGGGGTCTTCGGTGAGGCTTCCGGGCGGCCGATGCCCGTGGCGGTGGAGAACTTCGAGGCCCTGCAGGCCCGGCAGCGCGGGGAGGACCCGACGGGCAACGGCAACCTGGGCGGGCGGGTGAACCTGCTCAACTGGGATGGACGGGGCTCTCCGCAGGGGCTGTTTCCGGCCAATAACAACCGCGGGGCACCCGATGAGGGTGCCGGCGAGGGCCTGGGCGCGGGATACGACCAGGCCGAGGGCGACGGGCCCGGTTCGGATCAGGGCAGGGCTGATAAATGAGCCTGCTGGAGAAGCTGCTCGGCAAACCCGGGAAGGGCACCCTGGCGCCCGAGCCCTACGCCGATGCCCGGCCGGGCCGCAGCCGGGTGATCCGGCAGGCGGCTGCCCTGCTGCTCGAATACCCCGACCAGCAGCTGGTGGAACTGATCCCGGGAATCCGCGCGGCCCTGGCTGAAGCCGGGGCACCGGCGGAGGAGCTGGAGCCGCTCTTCGCCTGGCTGTCGTCCCGGCCGCTGCCGGATGTGCAGGCGGCCTATGTGCAGGAATTCGACCTGTCCAAGCGGCACAGCCTGCACCTGACCTACTGGACCGACGGGGATACCCGCCGCCGGGGCGAGGCACTCGCCGCCTTCAAGGAGATCTACCGCTCCCACGGTGTGCTGCCGGAAGGCACCGAGCTGCCGGACTACCTGCCCCTGGTGCTGGAATTCGCCGCCAAGGTTTCTCCGGAGGACGGTTACGAACTGCTGCAGCGCTACCGTCCGTCAGTGGAACTGCTCCGGCTGGCCCTGCGGGACGACGACCTGCCCTACGAGGGCGTCCTGACCCTGGTCTGCTCCACCCTTCCCGGTGTGTCACCCGAAACCCAGGCCGCCGTGATGCGTACGGCGGGCTACGGCCCGCCCACCGAAACCGTGGGGCTGGAACCGTACAGCTCGCGGCTGCTGCCGGTGAGCGAAAGGAGCCACCCATGACTGCCGTACCCGCACCGCTGGACGTGCCGCCGCCGGGGAACGTGCAGGTGGGTGTGGACGACGTCATGCTTTGGGGAGTGCTGCCCTATCTGGTGCTGGCCATCCTGGTGCTCGGCTCCATCTGGCGGTACCGGTATGACCAGTTCGGCTGGACCACCCGGTCATCCCAGCTCTACGAGTCCCGGCTGCTGCGCATTGCTTCCCCGCTCTTCCACTTCGGGATCCTGGCGGTGATTGTGGGGCATTTCGTCGGATTGGTGATTCCGAAAACCTGGATGGATGCGATCGGACTCAACGAGGACACCTACCATTTCTTCGCCCTGAGCGTGGGCATCCTGGCGGGCGTAGCCACACTGGTGGGGATAGTGCTGTTGATTTACCGACGCCGGACCACCGGCCCGGTCTTCATGGCCACCACCCGCAATGACAAAGGGATGTACATCTTCCTCCTGGCGGCGATCCTGACCGGACTCGCGACCACGGTCTTTTCCGTTTTCGACACGAACATCGTCAACTACCGGGACACCGTGGCGCCGTGGTTCCGCTCCATCTTCATCCTGCAGCCCGACATCACGGGAATGACGGCTGCCTCCATGTCCTTCAAGATCCATACGGTCTTCGGGCTGGTGCTCTTTGCCCTCTGGCCCTTCACCCGGCTGGTCCACGCGTTTACCGCGCCCGTGCACTACCTGTTCCGGCCCTATATCGTCTACCGCTCACGGGGCCGGCGGCCGGTTCCGGGGGCCAGGACGCCGCGCGGCGGCTGGGACCCCGTGGGGACCCCCGACCGGGACCGCCCGGGCACACCTTAGGAACCGAGTTCATCTGGCGGAAGGCAGGCAGCCCATGTCCACAGCATCTTCTCCTCCGGCCGCAGGCGCAGACCTCCGGTCCGGCCAGCTGCGGAACCTGATCGTCGCAACCATCGCCTCCACAGTGGGGTTCTGGGCCTGGACGATCATCGGACCGCTCTCCAGCCGCTACGCCGCAGACATGGACCTGGGTGCCGGACAAACCTCGGTCCTTGTGGCCATGCCGATCCTGGTCGGCTCGGTGGCCCGGATTCCCGTCGGCGCCCTGACGGACCGTTACGGCGGCCGCGTTATGT
This sequence comes from Arthrobacter sp. zg-Y844, assembly GCF_024385465.1. Classification (GTDB taxonomy): domain Bacteria; phylum Actinomycetota; class Actinomycetes; order Actinomycetales; family Micrococcaceae; genus Arthrobacter_B. Next base: position 598,673 of record NZ_JANFLS010000001.1, on the reverse strand, counting down.
TCACCGTGATCCTGGGAGTGACGGCGCCGCTGGTACTGCTTACCGGAATCGTCGGCCAGCAGGGCAACTTCCCCTTCCTGGTGGTCATCGCGTTCTTCCTCGGCATCGCCGGGACCGTCTTCGCGATCGGCATCCCCTTCTGCTCCGCCTGGTACGAACGCAGCCGGAAGGGCTTCGCCACCGGGGTGTTCGGGGCCGGCATGGTGGGGACGGCCGTATCGGCGTTCTTCACCCCGCGGCTGGTGGCCGCCGTCGGCTACATGGGCACCCACATCACCATCGCCGTCGTCGTCGCGGCCATGGCAGTGCTGAGCTGGCTGATCCTGCGCGAATCCCCGGCCTGGTCAAGACCCACGGAACCGGTGCTGCCGAAGATCACCCACGCCTTCACCCTGCGCGTCACCTGGCAGCTGTGCTTCCTGTACGGCGTGGTGTTCGGTGCGTTTGTGGCGTTCTCCAACTACCTGCCCACCTATCTGGGCAATGTCTACGATTACGATGCGACCGCGGCAGGAACCCGGACCGCAGGCTTTGCCGTGGCCGCCGTCATCGCCCGCCCGATCGGCGGCACCATCGCGGACAAGGTCGGGCCGAAACTGGTCACGCTCGCTTCCTTTGCCGGCACGGCGGTCCTGGCCGTTATTGTTGCCCTCCGGCCGGAGGAGGAGGAGGTCTACGGTACGGCGTTCATCCTGATGGCCTTGTTCCTGGGGCTGGGCACCGGCGGAGTGTTTGCCTGGGTGGGCCGTGCCGCTCCGGCGCAGGACGTGGGCACCGTCGGCGGGATTATTGCCGCCGCCGGCGGGCTCGGCGGCTACTTCCCTCCGCTGGTTATGGGGGCAACCTATGATCCGGCGAACCGCAGCTATTTCGTGGGCCTGATGCTGCTAGCGGCCTTTGCCGCCGTCGCCCTGCTGCTGACGTTCACGGTGCGCAACGGCGGCAAGGTGGATACCCGCTCCGGTACCTGAGCCCTTGGCCTCCGGGGACCGGCGGGTAGAGTCGGAGCATGGGTGCAACTGAACTGATTCTGGTCCGCCACGGTGAATCCGCCGGCAACGTGGCCGCTACCCGCGCAGGCCGCGAGGGCGCCGAACGTATCGACCTTCCCTGGCGGGACCCCGATGTCCCGCTCAGCTCCGACGGCGAGCAGCAGGCGGCAGCGCTTGGCCGCTGGATTGCCGGGCTTCCCGCCGAAGAGCTGCCCGAGTCCGTCTGGTGTTCGCCCTACCTGCGGGCCCGGCAGACGGCCGAACTAGCGGGGCTGGCCGGCCTCACCGGTGGCATGCAGATTGATGAGCGTCTGCGGGACCGGGAACTCGGGATCCTGGATCTGTTGACCTCCGCCGGCGTCGCGGCGCGTTTCCCCGGGGAAGCCGAACGCCGGTCCTGGCTGGGGAAATTCGCCTACCGTCCGCCGGGCGGCGAGTCCTGGGCCGACGTCGCGCTGCGGCTGCGGTCGGTGTTCCGGGACCTCGACGACGAGGAAGACGGCAAGCGTGTGGCAGTGGTTTGCCACGACGCCGTGATCCTGCTGATCCGCTACGTGCTGGAACGGATGAGCGAGCAGGAACTGCTGGACACCGCCGCCGCCAACAGCGTGCGGAACGGATCAGTGACCCGACTGGTGCGCCCCACCGGCACCGGGCCCTGGAAACTACACACCTTCAACAGCGTGCTCCACCTGCAGGACAGCGGAGCACCGGTAACCGAACATGCAGGAGAAACCGATGACATCCACCCCCGTTGAGCTTGTTACCCCCGCACTGCTGCGAGGCTGGCGGCTTTCCACCGAGGCCTCCGGGAAGGAGGACCGCGGCACCGTGCTGGTGATCGGCGGAGCGCGCAGCACCCCGGGAGCGGTGATGCTGACCGGGCTTGCCGGACTGCGGGTCGGCGCCGGCCGCCTGACCATGGGGTTGGCGGAATCGGCGGCGATCGCCGTCGCCGTGGCCATCCCCGAATCCGGGGTGGTGGGACTGCCGGAGGAAGACGGCGGGATTGACGGCGCGGCGGCCGGCAAGCGGCTCGAATCCGATCTTTCGACGGCGTCGGCAGTAGTGATCGGCCCCGGCCTGGACGACGCCGAGCAGGCCGCAGCGCTCCTGCGGTCAGTGGTTCCGCTGCTCGGGGAAAAGACACAGGTGGTACTGGACGCCTTTGCCCTCGGAGTGCTGCCCGGGCTGCCGGAACTTTACGACACCCTGGCCGGCCGGCTGGTCCTGACCCCGAACGGTGCTGAAATCCTGCGCCTCCTCGAGGACGAGGATGCCGACGAAGACTCCCTGGACCTGCCGAAAGCCTCCCTGGAGGTGGCACGGAAATACCGGGCGGTGGTCAGCGCGCACAACGTCATTACCGCTCCTGACGGAAGGAGCTGGGAAGTGCCGGCCGGGAACTCGGGCCTGGGCACTTCCGGGTCCGGGGATGTCCTTGCCGGTGCGGTGGGCGGGTTCCTTGCCCGCGGTGCGACGCCGGAACAGGCAGCGTGCTGGGGCACCTATCTGCACGCGGTGAGCGGGGACCGGCTCTCCGCCTCGCGGGGACCGCTCAGCTTCCTGGCGCGGGAGCTGCTCGAGGCCATGCCGCCGGTGGTCGCGGAGTTGAGCTAGCGAGGGCTGTATCCCGGCGGAACGGCCCATATCCTGAGGTAATGACAGCGAACGAATACCGGACCGGCCCTCCGGGGCGACCTGCGGCCCACATTCCGTGGCTTTCCTACCGTTTCACCCGCCGTGACGCCGTGGCAGCAGGTTTCTACGTGGTGTTCCTGCTGGTCCTGAGCTTTGCGCCCGGACTCGTTATGCCTGTCCTGGTGATGCTGGTTCCGGATCCGGTTGCAGCCGCCTACGTCCTGAACCTGGCGTTTTACGGGGTCGCGGGCCTCCTGGCTTTCCTCGCGGCCCGGCCCTACGTGGTGCGGGAAACGAAGATTCTGGCTACCCGGCCGGTGCTGTCCCTGTCCCTGATTCCGGCAGGCGTCCTCGCGATGCTCATTGTCACTATGATCGGGGCGTTGCTGAGCGGGCAGGTCGAAACGGCGGTGAACCAGGAAGCGGTAGAGGGATTTGTGGGGTCCGTTTCGCCGTGGCTGGTGGTGCCGCTGCTGGTGGTGCTGGCGCCCTTTGTCGAGGAGTACATTTTCCGCCACCTGCTGATCGGCAAGCTCAGCCGGTACTGGAACCTCTGGGGCTGCTGCATCCTGTCGGTCCTGTTATTCGCCTCCATCCACATTGTGGGCAAGGAATCCCTGACCCTGCCGGTGCTGATGCCCTACCTGGCGATGGGCGCCACCCTCGTAGGCATCTACGTCTGGGCCGGAAACAATTTCGTGCTTTCCTACGGTGTGCACGCGGCGAAAAACCTGCTGGGTGTCATCCTCCTCTACAGCGTGCCGCCGGAGCTGTTGCAGCAGTAGCTGCGCCGTTGATGCCGCCAGCCGTGCCGACTGACCACTCCGGTAGCATCAGCACCATCCGGTCGGCAAAGGCAAGCCGGCAACAACGTGGGGGACACATGGCACTAGGGTCGGCGTTTGGAATTCTGTATCTGCTCGTGGTTATCGGGACGGCGGCTCTGGTGCTGTGGGTACTGGTGTTGTTGATCGTCTTCCTGCGGCTGCGCATTGCCCAGCTTCGTGGTGCGTCAGGGGAAACCGGACCGCAATAGCATCGCACTGTTCCAATGCGGCCGGTTTCGTCCGCAGGGCTTGCTCTGCCCCGGAACCCGTTGGAATTCCGGGGCAGAGCGGCAGCTAGGAGTCGGCCTTTTCGATCCGCTCAGTTTCCGGGGCCCGAACCAGGGAGCCGTTGCAGGGAACCACCCGCTCCGGCCGGGCCAAGTAGAAAAAAGAACTCCGGGCATCCGAGTCGAATCCACCGGGCACCATCAGTGTGGAATAGCGCTGGCACCACTGCGGGGTATCGACGGCGGCCGCGAGCGCCGTGGCGACGGCCGGAACATTGTGGAACCACATCAGGTGCTGGGTACCTTCGGACACCAGGTAGATGAGGTCCAGCTGCGGATCGGCCGTGACTTCGACGTCCGACCACTGTTCCCAGCCCTCGAGACGGCGGCTGTGAATCCAATGGATGTTGTGCCCCGGGGCGAAGCCGCTGCAGTTGCTGAGACCGGATTTGCTGACACTGGAGATGCTCACAGTGGGTTCCTTTGCAGGTTGTCCTTGCCTGCGACGAATGACGCAGGCCGCTTCGTCATCCGAACCACCCGCCGAACAGTGGGGTTGGTGTGGGGCCAGTCGGAGCTTTTGTGCCCGGCAAACCGGGCAAAGGCCACATCTCGTGAAGCTGAAAACTACTCTAGCGGAGGCCACTGACATTTCGACAGAGGCCGTTTCAGAGGGTGCCGCTGGGTTGGGCGTGCGTCGTGTGGGTGTGCGCCGGGCGGACCGGAACGGCGGCAACGAAAATCCCTGCTCGCAGAGCTCGCAAGGATTATTAAAGCCGCCTAACCCGGCCCGTCCGGCACCCACGTTCGCACCTCGCCTTCCGTCGGCGCGAGGACCTCGGGGGCGAACGTCTGCACACTCACACCGGGGGCCCGGGGTTGGGGGGATGCAACCGTAGCTGGGAGGAGCTGGACAGCACGCGCCCGCCGCCGGAGGGGCTGGAGGAAGGCGGCTTTAATATTTCCCGCGAGCTCTGCGAGCGGGGAATTTCGTTGCCGCCGTTCCAGCCCCGCAGGGGGGCGGACCCGAGGGGCGGACCCGGAGGACCGGGGCGGACCCGGTCCAGGGACGAAACCTACCGCCAGCCGGCCCCCGGCGCCACAAGCTTGACGATGCTCTCCAGCAGATGCGCGTTGTACTCCACACCCAGCTGGTTGGGCACGGTCACCAGGACAGTGTCGGCTTCCTGCACGGCAGCGTCCGCGGCCAATTCGGCAGCAATAACATCGGGTTCACCGATGTAGCTCTTGCCGAACCGCGCCAGCCCGCCGTCGAGGTGGCCCACCTGGTCCCGTCCTTCGGCCTGCGCGCGCAGCCCGAAGTAGTGCCGGTCCTGCCCGGTCACCAGCGGAATGATGCTGCGGCTGACGGACACCCGCGGGGCACCCTCGTGTCCGGCGTCGGCCCAGGCCTTCCGGTACACCGCAATCTGCTCGGCCTGCAGCTGGTCGAACGGCACCCCGGTGTCCTCGGTCAGGAGCGTGGAGCTCATCAGGTTCATGCCCTGCTCACCGGTCCACTTGGCGGTGGCCCGGGTCCCGGACCCCCACCAGATCCGCTCCGGCAGTCCGGGGGACAGCGGGTCAATAGCCATGGCTCCGGTGCTGCCGGTCATGGCCGGATCGGCCTGCGCCACTCCGGCGCCGGCAATGGCGGCACGGAACACTTCGGTGTGCTGCCGGGCCATGTCGGCGTCGGAGGAATCCGGGCCGGGAACGTAGCCGAAGGACTCATAACCGCGCAGGGCGGGCTCGGGGGATCCCCGGCTGATGCCGAGCTGCAGCCTGCCGCCGCTGATCAGGTCCGCCACTGCGGCGTCTTCTGCCATCGCCAGCGGATTCATGTAGCGCATGTCGATCACTCCCGTGCCCAGCTCGATCCTGCTGGTCCGCGCGGCCATGGCGGCGAGCATGGGGAAGGGGGCGGAGAACTGCGGGGCAAAGTGGTGCACCCGCATATACGCGCCGTCGACGCCGATTTCCTCGGCGGCGACCGTCAGCTCAATCTGCTGCAGTATTGCGTCCTGCGCACTGGGAGTCATCGACCCCACGGCATTCCGGTAATGTCCGAAGGACAGGAATCCTATTTTCTTCATAGAAGCTCCAGCGCCGGAAGCGTCGGCAGTATTCCCGGTCACCTGCGCCGAACCAGCGAAAGGAAACAGCCCTCATGCACATCACCATGGTCCCGGGCTATCAGGGCTCACCGCCGGAGCAGTGGCAGAGCCGCTGGGAAGCGGAGCTGCCGGACGTCACCCGCATCGCGCCGTCGTCGTGGGATGACCCCGAGCTTCAGGACTGGATGGAGGCGCTGGACCGGGCCGCCGGCGCGCAGAAGGGGCAGACGGTCCTCGTGGCCCACAGCCTGGGCTGCCTGGCCGCGGTGGAGTGGCTGCATCGAAACCCCGACGGCGCCCGCGGAGTGTTCCTGGTCAGCCCGCCGGATCCCGTTGCCGCCTCGTTTCCGCAGGCCGCGGAAACGTTCCGGAATCCGCGGATGCAGGAACTGCCAGTGCCCGGCCTCCTGATTGCCAGCGAGAGCGATCCGTACTGTGCGCTGCCGTCCGCCCAAAGCATCGCTGCGGCCTGGAAACTGCCCGTTATCAACGCCGGCGAGCTCGCCCACATCAACGAAAAGAGCGGGGTGGGCTACTGGGAGCAGGGCCGCGACCTGCTCACGGCCTTCACCGCAGGGCTGGGGGAACCGGCCGCAATCGGATAAGAATGGGCACATGGACCTTCCAGTGATGCCTCCGGTTGCGCCGATGCTGGCCAAATCCGTCAGCGCCCTGCCCCGCGGGGACTACCTGTACGAACCCAAATGGGACGGATTCCGGTCCATCATTTTCCGGGACGGCGACGACGTCGAGATCGGCTCCCGGAACGAAAAGCCGATGACCAGGTACTTCCCCGAACTCGTCGAAGCGCTCAAAGCGAACCTGCCTGAGCGGTGCGTGCTGGACGGCGAGATCGTCACGGTGGCTCCGGACGGCAAACGGCTGGACTTCGAACTGCTGCAGCAGCGGATCCATCCCGCCGCCAGCCGGGTGAAACTGCTCGCGGAGGAAACCCCGGCCCGGTTCGTGGCCTTCGACCTGCTGGCCCTGGGCGACGTCGACTACCGGAACCGGCCCTTCTCCGAACGCCGGGAGGCCCTGGTGCAGGCGTTGAAAACGGCGCAGGCACCGGTGTCCGTCACCGCCGCCACCGACGACGCCGACCGGGCGCAGGACTGGTTCGGCCGTTTTGAAGGTGCCGGCCTGGACGGTGTGGTGGCCAAACCCCTGGCCGGCCCCTACGCGCCGAACAAGCGCACGATGGCCAAGCTCAAGCACGAACGCACGGCGGACTGCGTGCTCGCCGGCTACCGGGTGCACAAGTCCGGCCCCGATCTGATCGGCTCCCTGCTGCTGGGGCTCTACAACGACGACGGCGTGCTGGTGAACGTGGGGGCGGCAAGTTCCTTCCCGATGGACCGCCGCCGGGAACTGTTCGAGGAACTCCAGCCGCTGGTCGCCGTCGAGGACGGACACCCGTGGGCCGAGGGGGAACAGGAGAAGGGGACACGCACCCCGCGCAACTCCGAGGGCAGCCGATGGAGCGGGAAAAAGGACTTCTCTTTCGTGCCGCTGCGCCCGGAACGGGTGGTGGAGGTGCGCTACGACCACATGGAGGGGGAGCGGTTCCGCCATGTGGCCCAGTTTTCCCGCTGGCGGCTGGACCGCACGCCCGAATCCTGCACTTATGAGCAGTTGGAGGAACCGGTGAAGTTCGACCTGGCGGAGGTGCTCGGGAGCTAGCGGAAATTGTCCGGCGGGGCTAGGCAGGGAAGCACTTCGGTGCCTAGCATTTTTTGGCGGCATCTCCGGTCCGCGGGCCCGGCGGCCGCGGACACCCGCCCACAAGGAGCCAAAGATGATCCAGGCAGCCGACCTCGAAACCCTCCGCAACGTAGTCCACGGCCCGCTGAACAGTCCCGGGGAGCCGGGGTACGCCGTCGACACCGCCGGCTTCAACCCCTCGGTGATCCAGCGTCCCGATGCCGTGCTCGGGGCAGCCGCCGTCGAGGATGTACAGAATGCCGTCCGCTGGGCAGCTGAGCGCGGCATTCCTGTCGGGATGCAGGCGACCGGCCACGGTGCTGCCGCCGTGATGGACGAGGGCCTGCTGATCAACACCTCCCGGCTGCAGGACCTGGCGGTGGACCCCGACGCCGGCACGGTCACCGTGGGTGCCGGCGTCCGCTGGCGCTCCGTGCTGGAGGAGACAGTGCTGCTCGGGCTTACGGGCCCGCACGGCTCCTCCGGAACCGTGGGAGTGGTGGGCTACGCGTCCGGCGGAGGGCTGCCGCTGATGGGCCGGGCGCTGGGATTCGCCAGCGACCATGTGCAGGCGATCGATGTTGTGACTTCCGACGGCAGCCTGAGGCACCTCGAAGGAGGCAGCGCCGAAGACGCCGGGTTGTTTGCGGCGCTGCGCGGCGGCAAGGGCAATTTCGGCGTCATCACGTCCATGACGCTCGGGTTGACCCCGTTCCGGGAGTTTTACGGCGGCGGCATCATGTACCCGGAAGACGCCGGTCCGGAGGTGCTGGCTGCGTTCCGAGCCTGGACACCCCAGCTGCCGACGGATGTTTCAGCGTCCCTGGCCTTCCTGCACCTGCCGGATGTCCCGTTCCTTCCCGAGGAACTGCGCGGTACCGCGCCGGTGCACCTGCGGTTCGCTGTGTTCGGCAGCCGGGAAGAGGGCGACACGCTGCTGGAACCCATGCGGCATGTATCCGCGCCCTTCATGGATACGGCCGGGCCGATGGACTACGGGGCAGTAGGCAGCATCCACATGGATCCGGACGAACCGGTGCCCGGCCTGGACCGCGGGACCCTGCTGGCCGAGCTGCCCGATGAACTGGCGGCCGGTTTGCTGGGCCAGGTGGGGCCGGGATCGCATACTCCGCTGATGATGACGGAAATCCGGTTGATGGGCGGATCCCTGGCTCTGGATCCTCCGTTCGAGGATGCGGTGTCCGGCCGGCAGGCAGGCTTCAACCTCTACTCCGTGGGACTCAACGTCCCGCCGGCCGCGGACGCCACAGCAGCGGCCCTGGATCTGCTCGACGTCGTCGTCGGCCCCTACACTGCGGGTGCGCTGGTCAACCTCAGCGGACCGGCACGCACGGAGGCGGGCGCCCAGCCTGCGTGGGATCCGGAGGTTTTCGGACGGCTGCAGGCGGCCAAGGCCGCCTATGATCCGCAGAACCTCTTCCGGTTCGGCCACGCGGTTCCGCTGCCGGCCTCCTGAGAACGGTTTCTGTGGCTGGGTCGACCCGTACGGAAGGTGGCGCTACCGATGGTGCCCTCGCCGGCAGCCGACCCCGAACTCGCTGCCTGCGTCCTCGAGGATGGCCGCGGTGTAGCCCTCCCGGTAACCCGTCTCCGTGGGGTGCAGGTTGTACGGGCTTGCAGTGTCGAAGATGATCCACGAATCGGCGGAACCGACACCGTGCCCGGCAAACTCGTCCACCACGTCCACAAACACGCCGTCTTCGGGAACCTGCGCGGCGATGACGGCATTCAGGGCGTCGGTGCCGCCATTGAACAGGGCCTGTGCCTCGGCACTGAGCGGTCCCGGAGCGCCGGCTTCGAACAGATGCGGGTATCCGGTAACCACCAGGGTGGCCCGTGGTGCCGCCTCGGCGATACTGGCAAATGCCGCAGCCAACTGCGGTGCCAGCGCGGTTTGGGCGTAAGCGGTGGCCTGCTCGATGGCCGGGGCGCAGGTGACCGGCAGCTGCGCCCCGGCGCAGGCGGCCACCACGGCACCGAACCGGACGTCGTTGCCGCCGATCGTCAGGGTCACGACGTCGGTCCGGGCGTTGAGCTCGCCGTAGGCTGAGGCATTGTTGATCTGTTGGGGCAGGTCCACCGGCGCGTCGGACGGAGTGCTTAGGGCCGTTGCGCCGGCGCAGGTGGCGTCAGCTTCCAGATCCACCCGGTTCAAGGCGTCCAGCAAGGCGGGGTAGCCCTGTGCGGTACGGCCGCAGGCGTCCAGTAGGGGACCGCCGCCGTAGCCGGAGGCGTAGGAATCTCCGAAGGCCACATAGTCGACGTCGCGTCCCCAGCCCTGACCGCCGCCGTGCCCTCCGCCGTGGCCACCTCCATGCCCGTGCCCGCCGCGGGAATCGGATTCGTGGCCACCGGCAGTGGCCGGGGCAGTGCCACCGGCAGTGGCCGGGGCAGTGCCTCCGGCCAGGAGGGCGGCGGTGGTCAGGGTCAGGACAGCCAGACGGCGGAACAGCAGCGGTTTGGGGCTCATCATCGTGCTCCTTAGCGGGGGTATTGCAAACGTTCGAGGGCAGAAGTCTGTCGCAGGGAGGGGGCAGCGGCAACCAGCAGTACGCTGTCGCGGCACCGCGGCAGTATTTAAAGTCCAACGGGTGTGGGAAGGGCGGCTTTCGGCTAGGGTGTCGATATACCGACCGCATGGTCAGTAATCCCGCGGCAACGATGCCTGCAGGAGAGCGGCTGCGGTTTCTTCCCGTTTCGAAAGGCACCGAAATGACGGCCACCGCCATCGACGTCGAAACCGTTCCCAGCTACGTCCGGGGGGCCTGGTGGACACCGGATCCCGCCGGAGTCCGCGGCACCGAAGTGCACGATGCCAGCACCGGCGAGCTGCTGGCGCTGGTCAGCAGCGAGGGTCTGGACACCGCCGCCGTCGTCGACTATGCCCGAACCGTCGGGCAGGCCGAACTGGGGAAGTCCACCTTCCACCAGCGGGCCCTGCTGCTCAAGGAACTCGCAATGCACCTCAATGCGCAGCGCGAGGAGCTGTACGCCGTGTCCGCCCGCAGCGGCGCCACCCGGACCGATTCCCTCGTGGACATTGACGGCGGGATCGGCGTCCTGTTCGCCTACGGTTCCAAGGGCCGCCGCGAACTGCCGAACTCCACCGTGATTGTCGACGGCGCCGTGGAACAGCTCGCCAAGGACGGGTCGTTCCTCGGTGAGCACATCTACACCCGCATTCCCGGCGTCGCCGTGCAGATCAACGCCTTCAACTTCCCGGTCTGGGGCATGCTGGAAAAGCTGGCCCCGGCGTTCCTCGCCGGGGTGCCGAGCATCGTCAAGCCCGCCAGCCCCACGGGGTACATCACGGCAGCGGCCGTGCGGATGATCGTGGACTCGGGCATTCTTCCCGCCGGATCCCTGCAGCTGATTTCCGGTTCCGCGCGGGACCTGCCGGACCACCTCGACTACCGGGACATGGTCTCCTTCACCGGCTCGGCCTCCACCGCCGAACGACTGCGTGCCCATCCGCAGATCGCCGTCGGCGGTGTCCGCTTCACGGCGGAAACAGATTCGCTGAACGCGGCACTCCTGGGCCCGGACGCCGTTCCCGGTACCCCCGAGTTTGACGCCTTCATCCGCTCCCTGGTCACCGAAATCACGGCCAAGGCCGGCCAGAAATGCACCGCAATCCGCCGGGCCATCGTCCCTGCCGGGCTCGTCGATGACGTGGTTTCCGCCGCCGGGGAGCGCATCCGCGGGCGCGTGGTCCTGGGCGATCCGCGTGCCGACCACGTGACGATGGGTGCCCTGGCCTCCCGGGAGCAGCTCGACGGGGTCCGGGAAGCGGTGCAGCGGATGCTGGCGGCCGGCGCGCAGCTGGCGCTGGGATCGCTGGACGCCCCCGACGTCGTACGCGCCGACGGAAGCGAGGGAACCTCGCCGGACGGCGCCTTCATGGAGCCGCTGCTGCTGACCTGGCCGGACAGCGACGCGGATGCCCTGCACAATATCGAAGCCTTCGGCCCCGTGGCCTCGGTGGTGGGCTACACCGACGCCGCCGACGCCGTCCGGCTGGCCGCCCGCGGCGGAGGATCGCTGGTCGCCACGGTCTGCACCAATGACCCGGACGTGGCCCGGGAAATGCTTACCGGCATCGCCGGACACCACGGGCGGGTATTGTTCCTGAACCGCGAAGACGCGCGCTCCTCCACCGGGCACGGTTCGCCCGTGCCACACCTGGTGCACGGCGGTCCAGGCCGTGCCGGCGGCGGCGAGGAGCTGGGCGGCATCCGTGCGGTGCGGCATTACATGCAGCGCACCGCCGTGCAGGGCTCACCGAATATGCTCACCGCCCTCACCGGTATCTGGCATCCGGGGGCGGACCGCCGGTTCGACGCCGGCCATCCGTTCCGCAGGCACCTCAGCGAGCTGCGGGTGGGCGACGCCGTGCGGTCGGACCTGCGGGAAGTGACCCTCGAGGATATCGCCGCCTTTGCGGAGACCACCGGGGACACGTTCTACGCCCACACGGACGCTGCAGCCGCGCAGGCGAATCCGTTCTTCCCGGGCATCGTGGCGCACGGCTACCTGCTGCTGTCCTGGGGTGCTGGCCTGTTCGTGGATCCCGCGCCGGGGCCGGTGCTGGCCAACTACGGACTGGAAAACCTGCGGTTCCTGACGCCTGTGGCGGCGGGGGACTCCATCCGCGTGACGCTGACCGCCAAGAAGATCACGCCGCGTGAAACGGACGGGTACGGCGAGGTGGCCTGGGACGCCGTCCTGACCAACCAGAACGACGAACTGGTGGCCACCTACGACGTGCTGACCCTGGTGGAGAAGTAAGTTCCGGAGGGGCGGGCCAGGAGTTCGGGCTAGGCATTCCGTTTGCGGTAGGCCTGCATCTTTGTGCGGGCGCCGCAGATCTCCATGGCGCACCAGGTTCCGCCCCGGTTGCGTGAAGTATCGAAGAAGACCCAGCGGCAGACGTCCCGGCGACACGCTTTCAGGCGCTGAAGCTGGGCCGGGTCGGCATGGACCAGGACGGCACCGATGCGGGCGAGTGCCTCGCGCACCGGGGGCTGGGGGACCGGTTCGACGCGCGGCTCTCCTCCGGAGGCCACGACCCGAACGGGAAGCTGCTCCAGGGCGCGGTCCAGGCGCTCCAGGCCGACGACGGTGTCGGGTGCCGGTGTGCCGTGCAGGTGCCCGCCGTCGTCGTGCGCAGCCTCGCTGTGCCCGCCGTCGTGGTGCGTGAGGAAGAGGGAACGCAGCCCCTCCCGAAGTTCGATCGCCAGGGCAAGGTCCTCATCAGTAGCCTGCGTGCCTGCTCCGACGAGCCCATAGCTGCCCAGCCACGCCGTCAGGCTGTCGGTGTTGTCCAGGGCGTCCTGCCCGGCTTCCCGGTCGGCAGTATTGGCGAACACCTGGAGGAGCCGCAGGGGAGCAGGGGCCGGTGCGCGCCCGCCCGGCTCCGGGTATCCGCTGTCCGCAGGAACATTTGGTTCCGCAGTGTTACCACTCATAGCTGATTGCCGGTAACGTATGCCGGAGCAGCGGAAAAGGACAGGCCGTCAGGGGACCCAGCTATGCACGCATCAGCTCGATCGAGGATGGCTCGTCGTCCCGACCGCCTGGCTCGATTCTTCGTCGCAGCGGGTCTCCCTATCCGGCACATGCCTTCATTATTGCCCGTCACAACCGCAGCCGCCGTACAGCCGAGGGCCGCGGCATGAAGGACCCGAGCTGGGTGCTGCTGCGCACCGACCGCAGTTTCCGCCGCTACTGGCTGGGGCAGGGCGCTGCCAGCGCCGGGGCCCAGGTCACGGGCATCGCGGTTCCGCTGGTTACAGCCATCGCCCTCGATGCCGGGCCGGCGGCGGTCAGCCTTGTCGCTGCGGCCGGCACCCTGCCGTACCTGCTGCTCTCGCTGGTGGCCGGGCATCTCCTGCAGGGACGGGACCAGCGGCGCTCCATGGTGGCGGCCGATCTTGCCCAATGCGTGCTTCTGGCCCAGATTCCCGTGGCCTGGGCCGGGGGATGGCTCAGCGTCCCCCTGCTGGCCGCCGTCACCTTCCTCAGCGGCTGCTGCGCGTTGATCTTCGGGTTATCGGCCTTCGCCTTCGTGCCCGCGCTCGTTGCGGACCGGGACCTCGCGCCGGCCAACCGCGCCGTCCAAGCCACTCGAACCGTCACGGAGATCAGCGGCCCGGGGCTGGCCGGCCTGCTGGTCTCGGCTGTGGGTGCCCCCGGCGCCTTGATTGCCACTATGCTTGGGCACCTGGCTTCCGCTGCGGGAGTAGCCTCGAGCCGCCCCCGGTCCCGGACTGTCGGTGCGGGCTCGACGGCGGTGGTCCCCGACCCCGGCCCCGAGCCCGGCCGATCCTCGAAACCCGCCCCGTCCAAGGAGAAGCGGCCCACCATCCTCACCGGACTGCGGATCCTGTTCGCTGACCGCCATCTGCGCGCCTTGACCGTCCACGCGGCCACCTATAACGCGGCGGAACAGATCCTGATGCTCAACCTGATTCTCTGGGCGGTGCAGCAGCAGGGCGTCGGTGTTGGCGCCTATGGCCTGGCGCTGGCCGGAGCCGGTGTCGGCGGGCTTCTCGGCACCCTGGTTGCGCTCCGCCTGGCCGACAAAGCAGGCCTTGGCCCGGCATTTGCCGTTTCGCTGGTGCTGTCCTGCGCGGTGCCGCTGCTGCTGCCGGTCTGGCCGGTCACCGGGTGGACCCTGGCTGCTGTCATTGCTGCGGTCATGCTGCTGCGGGGCATCGGCGAGGGCAACGCCAATATCTACTCGCTGACGATGCGCCAGCAGCTCATTCCGCGGGATGAACTCACCCGCTCCGCCGGTGCCTATACCCAGGTGATGTACGGCTCGATTCCGCTGGGCGCCCTGCTGGCCGGCGTCGTCGGCGAATCGCTGGGGGTCCGCGCCGGAGTCCTGATCGGCGCCGTCGGGCTGGTGCTCTCCGCGGTGCCGATGCTCACCCCCGCGTTCCTGCGGCTCCGCACCATCCCTGTCCCTGCCGCCGCCTGACGGCTGCGGGGACACATGCTCAGGCCCGGCGGGTGTGCAGCCCGTCGAAGACCATGGTGATGATGTTGTCCGCGAGCTTCTGCGCGGGCAGCGGCCCGCCGGGTCGATACCATTCCACGATCGAGTTGATGGTGCCGAACAGCAGGCGCGTGGTGGTGCGCGGATCAATGTCGCTGCGCACCGACCCCTCGCTGCGGGCCGCGTCCACGAGCCCGGACACCCGGTGGTCGAACTCGCGGCGGCGAGCCAGGGCACTGCGTTCGATTTCTGTGTTGCCGCGCAGGCGCAGCAACAGCGTCACGAACGGCAGCCGCTCCGTCAGCACCTCGATGGTGCCGCGCAGGACGAATTCCAGCCGGGCATCCGCCGCACCGGCCGAAGCCCGAGGATCATCCAGCACCGCCTCAAGCCCGTCCAGCGCGTGGTCCAGCGCCAGGCGCAGCAGATCGCCCTTGGACGTTACGTGGTGGTAGATCGCGGACTTCGTGATGCCCAGGTTTTCCGCCAGGATTCCCATGGACGCGGCTTCATAGCCGTGCCGGTTGAAGACGTCGACGGCCACATTCAGAACTGTCTGCTGGTCGTATCCGGGCCGGCCGCGGCGCGGTCCGGATGCCGGGCCGGACGCAGGGCCGACGGCGGCAGCGGTCTGCTCCGGTTCAGTCTCGGCAGCGGGAACGGGAGCAGGTTCGGAGGAAGCTCCGGCGGCGGCAGGCATGGCGCTATTTTCCCACGTCAACGGGCGGTTCACTGCGCCGGGGCGGTATCGGTGCCACGGCGCAGGTCGTAGATCCGGCGCAGCTTGCCGCTGGAGCGTGCCAGCGTCCCGGGGTTGACCACCTCAACGAGGCAGGAGGAACCGACGTGGATCTTGACCTGCGCGGCGAGTTCCAACGCAGCCGCCGCGGAGTCCGGCGTCGTGGCGTCTTCACGGCGCTCGATCCGGACCGTGAGCTCATCCAGGCGTTCCGGGCGGGTGATTTCGAGCTGGAAGTGCGGGCTGAGCGCCGGGATGCGCAGCGCGATTTCCTCGATCTGCGTGGGGAAGAGATTGACGCCGCGCAGGATGATCATGTCGTCGCTGCGGCCGGTGATGCGTCCCATCCTGCGCATGGAGGGCCGGGCCGTTCCGGGCAGCAGACGGGTCAGGTCATGGGTCCGGTAGCGGATGATCGGCAGCGCCTCTTTCGTCAGGGAGGTAAAGACCAGCTCGCCCGGCTCGCCGTCGCCCAGGACCCGGGTCTCGTCAAACGGGTCGATGATCTCCGGCCGGAAGTGATCCTCCCAGATATGGGCCCCGTCCTTGCTCTCCACGCACTCGCCGGCCACGCCGGGCCCCATGACTTCCGAGAGTCCGTAAATGTCGCACGCGTCCAGGTCCATCAGCGTTTCGAGTTCGTGCCGCATTTCCTCGGTCCACGGCTCGGCCCCGAGGACCGCGTTCTTCAGCGAAGTCGAGCGCGGATCGATGCCGGCCGCTGTCATGGCGTCGGCGATGGCCAGCAGGTAGGTCGGCGTGCAGAGGATGGTGTCCGGTTCGAAGTCCACGATGAGCTGGACCTGCCGCTCCGTCTGCCCGCCGGAAACGGGGATCACCGTGCAGCCGAGTCTCTCCGCGCCGAAGTGGGCCCCCAGCCCGCCGGTGAAGAGACCGTAACCGTAGGCATTGTGCACCTTGTATCCCCGGCGCACTCCGGAGGCACGCAGGGAACGGGCCACCAGGGTGCTCCAGCGGTCCAGGTCTCCGGCGGTGTAGCCGACGACGGTAGGCCGCCCCGTGGTTCCGGAGGACGCGTGGATGCGGGCCACCTGCTGCTGCGGGACGGCGAACATCCCAAACGGATACGTCGAGCGCAGGTCCTCCTTCGTGGTGTACGGGAACCGTGCGAGGTCGCTCAGTTCGCCCAGGTCGGAGGGGTGCACCCCGGCGTCGTCGAACTTGCGCCGGTACAGCGGAACCCGTTCGTATGCGTAGGCGACGGTCTGCTTCAGGCGCACCAACTGGAGGGCCTCCAGTTCGTCCCGGCTCATACGTTCCTCCGGGTCCAGCGTCGAGGGATCGGCTGCGGCGGACTTGATCGGAGCAGAGGGGGCTTTCATGGGCGGCTTTCGATCGAGGCGCCGGACGGTGTCCGGGCGGGGTTGGGGATGGTGCGCGAACGTCCGCGGAAGAGGGCGACGACGGCGGCGGTCCCGTCGGGGCGTTCGGACCGCACCTCCACGTCGTAGACGCCGCTGCGGCCGTTGCCGGCACGGTGGTCGGCGGAAGCAGTCAGCCGGTCACCAGCCCTGGCCGGAGCCAGGAAGGTGACGTCGGCACCGGCGGCCACCGTGATGTGTTCCCGTTCCCGTGCCGGCCCGCCGCCTTCCGGATTGCAGGCCAGGGCGAAGGCCGTGTCGGCAAACGCGAAGACCATCCCGCCGTGCCCGATGCCGAAACCGTTGACCATCTGCGGGCGGAGCAGCATCGAAATACGTGCCGTGCCGGGGCCGATGTCCAACACGTCAATGCCCATCCAGGCCGAGGCTGCGTCGTCGACCAGGAGGGGATGGGCAGGGGACGCGACCCCGGGAACCTCGGTGTCAGCCATGGGACCTCTTTTCTTTACCGAATGTTCATTAGGTAATCCCGCCATGCGTTCGGCTGTCAAGGATTCCGGCTGTCCCGGTCGGCGGCCGCCTGCGGACCGAACTTCCAGACAGTCGGGGAATGGCTGGGGGCAGTGGCGTAACCTAGTGAGGTGACTCTCTCTGCGGCCACAGCCGTTTCCGGTCCTGTCCGCCCTCCAATGTCTTCCCTTTTGCCTGAGTGGCTGGACCCCCAGGTATTCCTTGCCGACCCGGCCCTCGCGCCGTGGGTGGTCCTGATGGTCTGCGGCATCGTGTTCGCAGAAACCGGGCTGCTGATCGGCTTCTTCCTGCCGGGGGATTCCCTGCTGTTCACCGCCGGGCTCCTGGTGGCTACGGGCACCATCGATATCAACGTGTGGCTGCTTGCTGTCCTGGTCTTCATCAGCGCCTTTGTAGGCGACCAGACCGGCTATTACATCGGCAGGAAGGCCGGCCCCGCCGTCTTCAACCGGCCGGACAGCAGGCTCTTCAAGCGGGAGAACGTAAGGCGTGCCCAGGTGTTCTTTGACCACCACGGCGGCAAAGCCGTGATCCTGGCCCGGTTCGTACCGGTGGTTCGGACCTTCACCCCGGTGGTGGCCGGCGTTGCCGAGATGAAGTACAAGGCGTTCGTTTCGTTCAACGCGGTGGGTGCGTTCGTCTGGGGCGTCGGCGTGACCCTCCTGGGCTACGTCCTCGGCGACCGCGTGCCCTTTGTCCGGGAAAACCTGGACCTGATCTTCGTGGCCGTGGTGGTGCTCTCCGTGATTCCGATTGTCATTGAGGTCCTGCGCCAGTCCCACAAGGCCGTCACCAAGGATGATGACGAGGAGGACGACGGCGAGGACAGCGGCACCGAAGCGGCTGCGTCAGCAAAGGAAGCCGGTACCGTACCGGAGCGCAACGCCGAGACCGGACGTGCCGCCGACGTCGTCGAACACTCCGGCCGGCACGCCGGTTCCGCGGAAGCCCGCCGCATCACCGCACCGAAGCCGAAGGTGGAAGGCGCAGGCGCGGTCGAGTAGCCGTCGAAGCCCCGGCTGGAGAACGTCCAGCGCAAGCAGGCCCGGACCGATTGGCCCGGGCTTTTTTGTGCCCGCCGGAGCCGGACGGCGGGGCATCCCTCGGTAACGATTTCATAACCGCCGCGGCCCCATCAGGGGGTTGACCTGCGGATACGTAGCTGGGGTGATTTTTTGCGGGGCGTGTGGGAGCGCTCCCACTTGACATGTGATTCAGCACACATCACGATGGCCTGAGCTTGTGGGAGCGCTCCCACCGTTTTATCTTGGCCGCCGGTTCGGCAGCAGGGCGCATCCGTAAGGCAGCGGCACGGAACGCGCGGAGGTATCGCGGACGCTCGTGCTTCGATACCCGGATTATGACAAAGGAGTCAGCAATGAGTACCAAACCCACTTCCGCCGGCCGTGCACGCCGCGGACCTGCGCTTGCCGCATCCGTTGCAGCCGCAGCCCTTCTCCTGACCGCCTGCGGCGGGGGCGACGACGGAGCTTCCGACGGCGACGGGACGGTGACGCTCAGCGTCAGTACCTTCAATGAGTTCGGTTACGAGGACCTGTTCAAGGAATACGAGGAGGCAAACCCCAACGTCAAGATTGTCCATGACAAGAAGGCGACGTCGGACAATGCGCATGACAACCTGAACACCAAACTCGCTGCCGGTTCCGGGTTGTCGGATATTGAAGGCATCGAGGTGGACTGGCTGCCCGAACTGAAGCAGTACCCGGACCAGTTTGCCGATCTTGCCAGTCCCGAGGTTGAGGGCCGTTGGCTGGACTGGAAGACCGAAGCCGCCACCACCGAGGACGGCAAGCTGATCGGTTACGGCACCGATGTTGGCCCCGAAGGCGTCTGCTACCGCGCTGATCTCTTCGCCGCTGCAGGCCTTCCGACAGACCGCGAGGAAGTTGCCGAGCTGCTGGAGGGCGACTGGGACCACTACTTCGAGGTGGGCGAGCAATTCACGGAAAAGTCTGATGCCGCGTGGTACGACTCGGCCATGGCTGTGTACCAGGGCCAGATCAACCAGGTCCAGAACGCCTACGAGGAAAATGACGGCACCGTCATTGCCACCGAGAACCCGGAGGTGAAGGACATTTACACCAAGGTCCTCGAGAACTCCGTGGACAAGGACCTCTCTGCCCACCTGGAACAGTGGTCCGACGACTACACGGCAGGTTTCCAGAGCGGCGCCTTCGCGACCACGCTGTGCCCGGGCTGGATGCTTGGCAGCATTGAGGGCAACGCAGCCGGCGTTGAAGGCTGGGACATCGCCAACGTGTTCCCCGGCGGCGGCGGCAACTGGGGCGGCTCGTACCTGACGGTTCCCTCGCAGGGCAAGAACCAGGAAGAGGCCATCAAGCTGGCGCAGTGGCTGACAGCGCCCGAGCAGCAGATCAAGGCCTTCGAGTCCAAGGGGACCTTCCCGAGCCAGGTCGAAGCGTATGAATCCGAAACCCTGCTGGGCTCCACCAACGAGTTCTTCAACAACGCACCGGTGGGCGAGATCCTGGTGGACCGGGCGGAAGCCGTCACCATGACGCCGTTCAAGGGCCCGAACTACTTCACCATCAACACGTCGATGGCGCAGGCACTGAACCGGGTGGACGTGCTCAAGACGGATGATGCCGACTCCTCCTGGGAGAAGTTCGTAGCCAGCGTGGACGCTCTGCAGTAATCCCTCCAGGCCACCGGTGCCTGCGGCTGCATACTGCGTCGCAGGCACCGGACCACCACTTCTTGCCCTCGCAACGTTAGGAAGAAACCCATGGCCGTCACCGTCAAGCCGCCCGCAGCGCGGACGCCGGTACGCCGGGTAGGGTTCAGCAGCAGGCTGGCCCGCTGGGACGTAAAAGTCTCCCCGTACCTCTATATCTCGCCGTTCTTTATCCTGTTCTCAATCGTGGGACTGTTCCCGCTGATCTACACCGGATGGGTCTCGCTGCACAACTGGAACCTCATCGGCGGCAACCTCGGATTCAGCGGCACGGAGAACTTCACCTTCGTCCTGTCCCAGCCCTACTTTTGGAACGCCGTCGGCAATACCTTCAGCATCTTCCTGATCTCGGCCGTTCCGCAGATCATCGTGGCCATTGCCATTGCTGCGGTGCTGGACGCCAACCTGCGCGCCAAGACATTCTGGCGCATGGGTGTGCTGCTTCCCTACATTGTTGCGCCGGTGGCCGTGGGACTCATCTTCGGCAACCTCTTCGCCGACCAGTCCGGTGCCATCAACGGTGCGCTGACGTCTTTGGGGCTGAGCCCGGTTCCGTGGCATGCCAATCCTCTCGCCAGCCATGTGGCTATTGCCGTCATGGTGGATTTCCGCTGGACCGGCTACAACGCGTTGATCTTCCTGGCAGCCATGCAGGCGGTTCCGCGGGATATGTACGAAGCGGCAATCATCGACGGCGCCAGCCGCTGGCGGCAGTTCATCTCGGTGACTGTCCCCATGCTGCGGCCCACCATCATCTTCGTGGTCATCACCGCAACCATCGGCGGACTGCAGATTTTCGATGAACCGCGTGTGTTCGACAATTACGGGCTGGGCGGAGCTGACCGCCAGTGGCAGACCCTGACCATGTATATCTGGGAACTGGGCTGGGGCCAGCGCAACCTGGGCCGGGCGTCAGCCGTGGCATGGCTGTTGTTCGTCATCATCGTTCTCATTGCGGCACTCAATTTCCTTATCACCCGACGCATCGCCACCCAGGGAGGACGGAAATGACTTCCGTACCCATGGTCGAACAGACCGCCGGCCGCAAGGCGGCCGAAGCAGCCAAACGCCGCCGGGACCGCGGCGGTGCGCAGCCTCCGCGCCCGTCACTGGCGCGCGGGCGGAAGACCGGCGGTTTCAACCGCCGGCCGGGCTTCCTCACCTACGGACTGCTAGGCGCCGTCATTCTTGGATCGGCGCTGCCGATCCTGTGGTCCGTCCTGGTGGCAAGCCACGACAGCACAGTGATCGCCAAGGGTGTCCCGCTGATTCCGGGCGGCAACTTCTTCGCAAACGCAGCGACGGTGCTGGATACCATTCCGTTCTGGAAAGCCCTGGGCAACAGCATCCTTGTCTCCACTGTGACTGCTGCTTCCGTGGTGCTCTTCTCTTCCATGGCAGGTTTTGCCTTCGCGAAGCTGCGCTTCAAGGGAAACAAGGCACTGCTGGTGTTCGTAGTGGCCACCATGGCCGTTCCTACCCAGCTTGGCGTCATTCCGCTGTTCATTGTGATGTCCAAGCTGGGCTGGACCGGCACCATGGGAGCGGTCATCATCCCCGGGCTGGTCACCGCCTTCGGCGTGTTCTGGATGACCCAGTACCTGCAGGACGCTCTGCCGAACGAACTGATCGAGGCGGTGCGCGTGGACGGTGCCAATATGTGGCAGGCGTTCTGGCACGTGGGCCTGCCGGCAGCGCGCCCGGCTGCGGCGATGCTGGCACTCTTCACCTTTGTCGCCACCTGGACCAACTTCTTTTGGCCGTTGATTGTGCTCAATGCGCAGAACCCGACCCTGCCGGTGGCCCTGCAGCAACTGCAGTCCGCACGCTTCGTGGACTATTCGGTGGTCCTTGCCGGCGTCGTACTCTCCACCATTCCGCTCTTCATTGTCTTTGCCCTCGCAGGACGGCATCTGGTTGCAGGAATCATGCAGGGAGCGGTGAAGGGATGACCATGAACAACAACTCCTCATTCCCGTCCGGATTCGTGTGGGGTGCGGCGACCGCCGCCTACCAGGTGGAGGGCGCTGCTTCGGAAGACGGCCGGAAGGATTCCATCTGGGACACTTTCAGCCGCGTTCCCGGAGCCGTGGTGAACGGTGACAACGGGGACATCGCCTGCGACCACTATCACCGGATGGACGATGACGTGGCCCTCATGAAGTCACTGAACCTGGACTCTTACCGGTTCTCCACGTCCTGGGCACGGATCCGGCCCGACGGCGGCCCGGTCAACGCTGCGGGGCTCGACTTCTACAGCCGGCTGACGGATTCGCTGCTCGAGGCCGGGATCCAGCCGTGGCTGACCCTGTACCACTGGGACCTGCCGCAGGCACTGCAGGACCAGGGCGGCTGGGCCAACCGGGATACTGCCTATCGGTTTGCCGACTACGCCCTCAGCGTCCACGACGTACTGGGGGACAGGGTGACGGCCTGGACCACCCTGAACGAGCCCTGGTGCTCGGCCTATGTCGGCTACGCCAGCGGCGAGCATGCGCCCGGACTGCAGGACCGAAAACTCGCGGTTGCCGCGAACCATCACCTGCTGCTGGCGCACGGACTTGCCGTCCAGGCGCTCAAGGGCCGGGACGCGGGCCTGGACACCGGCCTGACCCTGAACTTCACGGTCGCGGATCCCGCCGATCCGCACAACCCCGGCGACGTCGACGCAGCCCGCAGTATCGACGGGCAGTTCAACCGGATGTTCGCGGACCCCGTCTTCCACGGGAAATACCCCGAGGACGTGGTGGCGGACCTGGCTCCCTACGGCTTCGAATCCCACGTCCAGGACGGAGATTTGGCGGTCATCAGTTCCCCCATCGACTTCCTGGGGGTGAATTACTACCACGGTGATGCCTTCACCAAGACCCCGCCGACGGAACCCCTGACGACGGCGGCGCCGTCGGCACGTCCGACGGCGAGCCCGTATCCTGCCGCGGACGGGATCCATGCCGTGCGGCGCGGACTGCCGCAGACGAACATGGGCTGGGAGATCCAGCCCGAGGGACTTCGGCGGCTGCTGAACCGGCTGCAGCACGACTACACCGGGCCGGCGGGTGTGCCGCTGTACATTACCGAAAACGGTGCAGCCTTCGATGACGACGTTGTGGCCGACGGGACCGTCCAGGACCTGGACCGGCTCGACTTCATCCGCTCGCATCTGGCAGCGGTGCAGGAGGCTGTGGCGGACGGCGTCGACGTCCGGGGCTACTTTGCCTGGTCACTGATGGACAACTTCGAGTGGGCCTGGGGCTACGCCAAGCGGTTCGGGATTGTGCACGTCGATTACGAAACACTGCAGCGCACGCCCAAGGCCAGCGCCCGCTGGTACGCGGAAGCGGCAGCCACCAATGCCCTGCCCCCGGGCCTGCCGGTACCGGGCGCCGCAACCCCTGCGTATGTCGTATCGTCGAAGCGATGAGCACCCTTAAGCCCGGGCCCCGGAGCGGGTCGGTGAAACCCCGGCGCAGCAGCCCCACGTTGGAAGACGTGGCGGCGCTGTCCGGTGTTTCCCGCTCGACCGTTTCCCGAGCCATCAACGGCGGTGCCCGGGTCAGCGCCCAAACGCAGGCCGCCATTGACGCGGCGATCGGGGAACTGGGGTTCACGCCCAACCGCGCGGCCCGTTCCCTGGCCACCAGCCGTGCCGATTCCATTGCCCTGGTGATCCCGGAGCCGGATGGCCGGGTCCTGGTGGATCCCTTCTTCGCCATGACGTTGAACGGAATCACGGAGGCTTTGAAGGATACCGAGGTGCAGCTGGTACTGCTGATTGCCCGGCAGGGCGAGAAGGAAGGGCAGTTCATCCGATACCTGCGCAGCGGCCACGTGGACGGAGCCATCATCGTTTCCCACCACAAAGCCGACGCCCTGGAAACCGAGCTGGCGGACGCAACGCTGCCGGCCGTGTTCATCGGCCGGCCGTGGCAGGACCGTGCCGGACTGGCTTTCGTGGATACGGATAACCGAACCGGCGGACTGCTCGCTGCCCGGCACCTTACGGGCCGCGGCTACCGGCGGATCGCCACGGTCACCGGACCGGCGGACATGACAGCCGCCCAGGACCGGACCGAGGGGTGGCGGCTGGGACTGGCCGAGGCAGGGCTCGAACCGGCCGGCGTCGAATCCGGACACTTCACCACCGAGGGCGGTGCCGCCGCCGCCGCCCGGCTGCTCGACGCCGACCCGGGCATCGACGCGATCTTCGCTGCATCCGACCCGATGGCCCTGGGTGTGCTGGAGGTTCTGCGCGAGCGAGGACTGTCCGTGCCCGGCGACGTAGCGCTGGTGGGATACGACAACCACCGGCTCGCATCCTCCAGCACGCCGGGCCTGACCACGGTGGTCAACCCGATGGTCGAGATGGCCCGGCGGGCCGCCGAGATGCTGCTGCGCGAAATCGAGGAGCCCGGTTCACATCTGGAGCCCGTCGTCTACCCGCCGGAACTGGTGGTCCGGGAGTCCGCCTAGGCTACCGGGACATTCTGCCGCCCTTAGCGCCGCGACCCCGCCCTCCATCTCGCAAGCTCGGGGAGGGAACCCTGGTTCGCGGCTGCCTCGCTCGTTCCTCGCTCGGCGATGCAGGCTACGCAGAATGCCCCGTCCGCCTAGGCCGCGTTTTCCCGGCGAGCAGCCGGCAGCAGTTCCCGGGCGCCGAGTGCGGACAGGATGAACGCGTAGTCCCACGCCCGGTCCTTCCATGCCTCGTACCGGCCCGATGCTCCGCCGTGGCCGCCGTCCATTTCGATCTTCAGGACAATCGGTTCGCTGCCGGTAGTGGTCTCGCGCAGCTGTGCCACCCACTTGGCCGGTTCGACGTACAGCACACGGGTGTCGTTGAAGCTGGTGACCGCCGCGATCTGCGGGTAGTCCACGGCCCGGATGTTTTCGTACGGGGTGTACTCCTTCATGTACCGGTAGACCTCCGGATCGGTGATGGGGTTACCCCATTCCTCCCATTCCAGGGCCGACAGCGGCAGGTCGGGATCCAGGATGGTGGTCAGCGCATCCACGAAAGGCACCTGCGCCACAATGGCACGGTACTTTTCCGGGGCCAGGTTTGCGACGGCGCCCATCAGCAGGCCACCGGCGGAACCGCCCATTGCGGCAATCCGGTCCGGATCCGCCCAGCCCGAGGCGGCAACCCAGTCCGTGGCATCCACGAAGTCGGTGAAGGTGTTCTTCTTGTTCAGCTTCTTGCCGTTGTCGTACCAGGCGCGGCCCATCTCCCCGCCGCCGCGGATGTGCGCCACCACGTAGACGACGCCGCGGTCCAGCAGCGACAGCCGGGCGATGTTGAATGCCGGATCCATGCTCAGTTCGTAGCTGCCGTACGCGTAGACCAGCGCCGGGTTGCTGCCGTCCCGCTGCAGGTCCGCCCGGCGGATGACGGAGAGCGGAATGCGGGTGCCGTCCGCCGCCGTCGCCCATTCGCGTTCGGCGACGTACTCCTCGGAACGGTAGCCGCCCTTCACGGGGGTTTCCTTCCGCAGTTCCAGCTCACCGGTGGCCAGCACGTAGTCGTAGACGCGCGGCGGCGTGAGGTAGGAGGTGTAGCTGAGGCGGATGATCGGGGAATCGAACTCGGCGTTGGCCAGGTTGGCCGTGTAAAGCTCTTCGTCGAAGGCCGGTTCCACGGGCGTGCCCTGCGCCGGAGTGCCGAGGCCGTCCACGGGAAGGATCTGCACCCGCTCGGTGGTGTCCTTGCGGACCGACACGAGCACATGGGTGCGGGTGACGGCGGCACCGTTCACACGCACGGTGTCATCGTGCGCAATGACGGTCTCCCAGTGCTGGTCCGCCAGCGGCTTGGCGAATTCCTCTTCGGCGACGAGCGAGAGCATCGAGTTCAGGGCGTTCCGGTTGTGCGTCACCAGGTATTTGCGTGCGCCGTCCAGGGTCAGCGGCTCGGCTTCGTAAAGGATGCGCTCGCTGCGGGGAATCAGCGTGCGGACGGTGCCGGAGGGGTCGTCGAAGTCCAGGACCCGGTATTCGCTGTATTCGGAGCTGCTGATGCCGATGAGCAGCTGCCGGCGGTCGGCCGAGAGGTCGAAGCCGGTCCACATGGCAATGTCGTCTTCCTGGTAGATGACGACGTCGTCCTCCACCGGGGTGCCGAGCGTGTGGGCCTTGACCTGGTAGGGACGCCAGGAATCATCCACCACGGTGTAGAAGACGCGGCGGCCGTCGGGGGAGAAGGCCACCGAGTAGAAGACGTTGGAAATGACGTCCGGCAGCAGGTCGCCGGTGCGCAGGTCCTTGATCCGCAGCGTGAACCGCTCGTCTCCGGCGTTGTCCTCGGAGTAGGCCAGCAGGTTTCCGTCTTCGGTGACCGCCAGGCCGCCGAGCGAGAAGAAGGGCTTGCCCTCGGCCTCGGCGTTGCCGTCCACGAGGATCTGTTCGCCCGGAACCGGAACACCGGGGACCACGGCGGGCGGCGTCCAGTCGGCGTCGAGGTTCCCGGTGTCCTGTGCGGCCGTGCGGCAGTGGATGGCGTACTGCTTGCCTTCCTCGGTGCGGGTGTAATACCACCAGCCCTTTTTGCGTGCCGGAACGGACAGGTCCGTTTCCTCGGTGCGGTTCTTGATTTCGTTGAAGATCTGTCCGCGCAGCTCTTCCTGGTCTGCCGTCATCGCGGCGGAGTAGGCGTTCTCTGCCTTGAGGTGTTCCACCACCTCCGGGTTTTCCTTCTCCCGGAGCCACTCATAGTTGTCAATGAACGTGTCACCGTGGCGGGTGCGTTCGGTGGGGACTTTCTTGGCAACCGGAGGCAGGGGAGTAGTCATGCTTCGAATATATCCATCCCGGCGGCGGCGTCGAAGGACCGCGCTGCCGTTATGCTCGCGGCTTAGCCCCGCGGCCGGTCTCCGGGGGTTGGTCTCGAGGTTGGCCGTGGGCCAATCCCGGGCGGTTAATCCCCCGGGCGGTTAATCCCCGGGTGGGCTAGTTCCCGGCAGGCTAGTCTCCCAGCAGCAGCCAGGCGCAAAGTGCACCGGCGGCGAGGAAGAGTGCCCAGTTCACTGCCACCACCAGCAAAGTGGAGGTAAAGGAGCGCGCGGAGGCTTGGTGCCGGGGAAGCAGCACCGGCTCGGGCGCCGGACCCTTGCGGAACTGGCCCCACAGGCTCGTCGACAGCAGGACGCCTCCTCCGCACAGGGCCAGCGGGAGCGCCGGCAGCGAGAACAGGATCATCTCCGGTGCGAACAGGAACAATAGGGTCTCCATCAGGAGGCAGGCCGCCAGCAGGAGGGCCGGCCGCCGAAGGGATCCCCAGGTGGGATTCACTGCGTAAAGCGGGCTGACTCCGGCCACCACCATGGCGGTAAGGGCCAGCAGCAGACCCGGAACGGTGACGCTGACGGTCGCCTCTTCAGCAGTCACGGCTGCCGACACGGCAAAGAAACCCAGCAGACCCAGAAGCGTGGGGACGATGACGGCCGCAGCCGACGCCCGTCCCGTCGGTCCGGTTCCGACCAACTCCGGCGAGGGTCCGCTGCTGGCCGAAGCTACACCCGCGCGGATGGCCCGACGGCCGGCGTCGGGCTCTGGAACACCCATGACTTTCCTTTCCGCAACGCAACGTCTACTCACCAGTTTTACATGGCCTGCCCCTTGACGGGCCCATTCCGCCTCCATATCCTGAACGAACGGTCGGTAATTATTCAGCGGGACGGCTACCGGTCGGAATGACTGCTATTCGGCGCAATGAAAGCGGAGAAACCATGAGCGGGCAAGAGCACTTTGACGCACTCATTGCAGCGGATGCCCGGGTGGAGCCGCGGGACTGGATGCCCGAGGGGTACCGAAAGACGCTCGTCCGGCAGATCTCCCAGCACGCACACTCGGAAATCATCGGCATGCAGCCGGAAGCAAACTGGATCACCCGTGCACCGTCCCTGAAACGCAAAGCGATCCTGATGGCGAAGGTGCAGGACGAAGCAGGCCACGGCCTCTACCTCTACTCCGCCGCTGAAACCCTGGGCACCCCGCGGGACCAAATGACTGCCGACCTCATTGCCGGCAAGGCGCGCTACTCCAGCATCTTCAACTACCCCACGCTGACGTGGGCGGATATGGGTGCCATCGGCTGGCTGGTGGACGGTGCCGCCATCTGCAACCAGGTCCCGCTCTGCCGTGCCTCCTACGGTCCCTACGGGCGGGCCATGGTCCGGATCTGCAAGGAGGAGTCCTTCCACCAGCGGCAGGGCTTCGAGATCCTGCTGGAGCTGGCCAACGGCACCCCCGCACAGCGGGAGCTGGCCCAGGACGCCATCAACCGCTGGTACGCCCCCTCGCTGATGATGTTCGGACCGCCGGACGATGATTCGCCGAACTCCCGCCAGTCCATGGCGTGGAACATCAAACGCTTCTCCAACGACGAGCTGCGTTCCCGTTTTGTCGGCATGATTGTGGAGCAGGTGAAGGTGCTCGGCCTGACCCTTCCCGATGCGGATATCCGTTACAACGAGGAGACCGGACGCTGGGAACACGGGCCGCTGGACTGGGACGAGTTCTCCGAAGTCCTCGCCGGCCGCGGCCAGTGCAACTCACAGCGGCTGGCCCGACGGCGGGAAGCCCACGAAGACGGTGCCTGGGTGCGTGAAGCCGCGGCGGCCTATGCCGCCCGCCAGGCCGGCCACAGCAGCGAAGGCGCGATGTCCAGCGAAGCGGGGGCGGCGTAGCCATGACGGGCGGATCAACCACGGGCGACGACGGTTCGAAGCCTGCCGTCGCGGGCACGGGTACGGCCGCAGGGAACGACGGCGGCGCGGCGCCGGGTGCCGTACGCGATGGTGGCCTGCAGCCTGCGGGCACGCCAACGGGTACACAGACCCCCACTGCGTCCTGGCCGCTGTGGGAAGTGTTTGTCCGCTCCTCCCGGGGCCTGTCCCATGTGCATGCCGGTTCGCTCCATGCACCGGACGCGGATATGGCGGTACGCAATGCCAGGGATCTCTACACCCGGCGAAACGAGGGTGTCTCGCTCTGGGTGGTGCCGGCGTCGGCCATCATCGCCAGCGATCCCGACGCCAAGGGACAGTTCTTCGAATCCCCGCAGGGCAAGGATTACCGCCACGCCACCTACTACACCAAGTCGGAAGGGGTGAAGCACCTGTGAGTTCAGACAGCGCCACCCGGATTACACCGGGCAACGCCCTGCGGCCGGAGGACATTGCCGCCGCGGGAACGCGTGCGGATCCCGACGCCGCCGCTTACGCTCTGCGCCTGGGCGACGACGCACTGGTACTGGCGCAGCGGCTCGGCTGGTGGATCTCCCGGGCACCCGAACTGGAAGAGGATGTGGCACTGGGAAACATTGCCCTGGACCTGATCGGGCATGCCCGGTCCTTCCTCAGCTATGCCGGCAGCGCCGACGGCCGTACCGAGGACGATCTCGCGTATTGGCGGAAGGAAACAGAATTCCGCTCCGTGCATCTGGTGGAACAGCCCAACGGCGATTTTGCCCGCACCATTGCCCGGCAGCTCGTGGTGTCCTTCTACCAGTTCGAGCTGTACGGCGCGCTGCAGCATTCCACGGATCCCACCCTTGCAGCGATCGCGGCGAAGGCGGTCAAGGAAGTGGACTACCACCGGGACCACAGCGCACAGTGGGTGCTCCGGCTCGGCCTGGGCACGGACGAATCCCGACGCCGGATGATCCGTGCGCTCGAACTGACCTGGCCGTACGTGGCAGAGCTGTTCGACGACGACGAGCTCGTGGCTTCGCTCGGCGACCGGGCCGTTCCGCCCTCGTCCCTGAAGCCTGCCTTCGACGGCAAGATTTCCCGCGTGCTGCGCGAAGCGGAACTGGACCTGCCCGCGGTGCCGCCTGCTCCCGGCGGCGGCCGGCGCGGACGGCACAGCGAACATCTGGGTTATCTGCTGGCCGAGATGCAGGTGCTGGCCCGCGAACATCCCGGCGCATCGTGGTGAGCCTGATGGAATCCTCCCTGCGTCCGGCGGACCCTGCCGCAGCAGCAGCCTGGGATATCGCCGCCACGGTCTGCGACCCCGAAATCCCCGTACTGACCATCGAGGACCTGGGTGTGCTCCGGCGGGTGGAGGTCATCGGCGCGCGGGTGTTGGTGGCCGTTACCCCCACCTATTCCGGCTGCCCCGCCATGGACGCCATCCGGCAGGACGTCGCCGCCGCCCTGGATGCTGCCGGTTATCCCAGCGTCCAGGTTTCCCTGGAACTGGCTCCGGCGTGGACCACCGACTGGATGAGCAGTGCAGGCAAAGCAAAGTTGGACGCCTACGGAATCGCGCCGCCGTCGGGACAGGCCGCTGCGGGGCCCGTGCGGGTGGGCCTGAGCGTGAAATGTCCCCAGTGCTCCTCTTTGAATACCCGTGAGCTGACCCGCTTCGGCTCCACGTCCTGCAAGGCGCTGTGGGTGTGCGGCGACTGCAGGGAACCGTTCGACTACTTCAAGGTGCTCTGAAGCCATGACAGCCCTTCCCGAAGCGCCGGCCCGCCGCGGCGCCTTCCATCCACTGACCGTGGCCGCAGTGCGCCGGTTGACCGAAGACGCCGTCGAGGTCACCTTCGCGGTGCCGTCCGGGCTAGTGGAGGCCTACTCCTATCTGCCGGGACAGTACGTTGCCCTGCGCACGGTGCTGGACGGCACGGAATTGAGGCGCAGCTACTCCATCTGCGCCGAACCGAAGCCCGGCGAACTGAGGGTTGCCGTCAAGCGGGACCTGGGCGGGTTGTTTTCCTCCTGGGTAAACGAGCATTTGAGGGCCGGGGACGTGCTGGATGTGATGAGTCCGGCCGGCAGCTTCATCTCCCGGCACGCCCCGGGCCAACCCGGACTGGAAGCGGTGCACGGGCAGGTGTTTGCCGCCGTAGCCGCAGGGTCCGGCATCACCCCGGTGATCGCAATTGCCCGCACCGTGCTGGCGTCGTCCGACAGCACGCGCTTCGACCTGGTCTACGCCAACAAGGCGGCCATGGATGTGATGTTCCTGGAGGAGCTGGCGGACCTGAAGGACCGCTACCCGTCCCGGTTCGCCCTGCACCACGTCCTCTCCCGCGAGCAGCGGATTTCGCCGCTGCTCAGCGGACGGCTCGATGCCGGGAAGCTCACTACCCTGATCGACTCGGTGCTCCCTGCAGCAGCTGTCGATGAGTGGTTCCTCTGCGGCCCGTTCGACCTGGTGCAGTTGTGCCGTGATGCGCTCGCCGAACGCGGGGTCGACCCGGCCCGGGTGCGTTTTGAACTCTTCACCACCGGGCGTCCCGACCGCCCGGAAGGTTCCGCCGGCCGTCCGGTCCTGCCCGACAGCTCGGGCGAGAACTTCGACATCACCTTCCGGCTGGACGGACTGCAGGGCAAGGTGGCCAGCCCGGTGCACGCCCGGGAATCCGTGCTCAACGCAGCCCTCCGCGTCCGCCCGGACGTGCCCTTCGCCTGTGCCGGCGGCGTCTGCGGAACCTGCCGGGCCAAGCTGGTTTCCGGCACGGTGGACATGGAGGAGAACTACGCGCTGGAACCGGAGGAACTGGAGCGCGGCTACGTGCTGACGTGCCAGAGCCGGCCCACCAGCCCGGAGGTGACCGTTGATTACGACTTCTAGGAGCACCCGTTGATTGAACTCGACATCCACGAAGGCGTGGCCGAAGTGGTCCTAAACGCCCCGCAGAAACTCAACGCCCTGGACGCCCGCGCCCTGGCGGACCTGGGGCGGGCGTACGACGACGCCGCTGCCGCGGGCGTGCGTGCACTTTTGCTGCGGGGTGAGGGCAGGAGCTTCTGTGCAGGGCGGGACCTTTCCACTGTCTCGCCGGACCACGACGATGCCCGCGGCTACCTCGTGGATGACCTGTTGCCGCTGCTGCAGAAAATGTCCGCCTTTCCCGCGCCGACGTTCGCTGCTGCCCAGGGTGCGTGCCTGGGAGTGGGGCTCGGATTGTTGGTGGCCACCGACGTCGTCTACGTAGCTGCCGACGCGAAGATCGGCTCGCCGTTCGCGAACCTGGGTGCGGCGCTGGATTCGGGCGGGCACTGGCTGTTCACGGAACGGCTGGGGCCGCACCGCACGCTGGACCTGATCTACACGGCGGAACTGATGAGCGGTGCGGAAGCGGTGGCTGCCGGACTGTTCAGCCGCGCCATGGACCCCGCCGAACTGCTGGAACGCACCCGTGCCACGGCCTTGAGCGTCGCCTCCGGTCCCACGCAGGCCTTTACCGCGTCCCGGGAACTCGTGGCACAGATCCGCGACCGGCGGCTGGGTTTCTGGGAGGCTCTCGATGCGGAGAACACCGTGCAGGAAAAGCTCAGCGGAACACCCGACTATGCGGAGGGCTTCAAGGCCTTCCTGGCCAAGCGCAAGCCCGTTTTCCAGGGCTGACGTGTTCCTGCTCAGCTTGTGATGCGGTGGACACCGGACTACCTTGGAGGTAACTCGTAAGCATGCTTACAACAGGTGCTTGCCGGCGCTAGAGAACCCTGAGACACCGAGGAGGCAGGAATATGGCCGAAAGCTATAACCCGAACAATGACCCGGCGAACCCGGATAAGCCGAAGGATGCGCAAAAGGGCTCCAATACGCAGGAGGGCACCGGCAACCATGCCCACAGCGAGGCCAAGGCCGGGAGCACCAATCCGGATCCGATGGACGGCAACATCACCGGCCTCGAGCCCGGCGGCGGCGTTCCTCCGGGAGAGACCCCTCCGGCGGAGGACCAGATGAGCACCGACCAGGGCCATGACGAAAACTGACCTGCCGGACTGGATGAACCGCTTTGGCTAACGAAGCAGCCCGGGCAGCGTCCGGGCAGACATAAAAAGCAGACGAAAAAGCGGGGCCTGCAGTTGCGGGCCCTGCTTTTTGCCTTCGCTGCTGCGCCGCTAGCGGGTATCGCGTTCCTCGAAGACCAGGAACGTCTGAGTGTCCAGGACACCCGGCATGGACTGCAGCTGGTCGAAAATGACCCTGCGCAGGTGAACGTTGTCCTCAGCCCGGACCAGCACGATAACGTCGAACGAGCCGCCCACCAGGGCAATGTGGTGGATCTCCGGCACCTCGCTGAGCCGGTCCTTCAATTCCCGCCAGGCGTGCTGGCGGACCTTCAGCGTCACGTACGCAGAAGAACCCAGTCCGGCCTTCTCCGGATCCACCAGCGCGGTGAACCGGCTGAGGACTCCGGACTCGGTGAGCCGGGCAATCCGCGAGTAGGCGTGCGCCCGGGAGATATGGACCGCCTGCGCGACGGCGGTAAACGAGGCCCTGCCGTCGGCCCGCAGGACGGCCAGGATTTTCCGGTCAATGTCATCCAGCGCCTGCACCTGCGTTGTAGTCATAATGTCCACGCTCTCCCCAAGTAATCTGCGTCACATTTGCAAGGTGTCCATCAGATTACTCCCGCAGGCCGCTGGCGTCCAAGATTTCGGGGAATGCTGGTAACAATTCAGCGCCCGAAAGCATACTGGCAAGACAGAAGTTCCGCGTGCAAGGATGCCGCGGTACTGCGGACGGAGGCTCGCGATGACCATCTCTACCGACAGGACCCGCCAGGCTGCCTTTGGCACCGAAAGCGGTTCCGGGAGCGTTGATGCCCTGTTGCCCTCGGACGTCCCCGTCCAGCTGATCGATGCCGGCGGCGCAGCCCGCCAGGATTCCCGATACGCGATGCCCGCCGATGAAATGCTGCTGGACGCCTATGCCCGTCTGGTGGCGGGCCGGCGCATCAATGACCAGGCCAATGCCCTGGTGCGTCAGGGACGGCTGGCCGTCTACCCTTCCTCCCACGGGCAGGAAGCCTGCCAGGTAGCAGCCGCTGCGGTGCTCCAAACACAGGATTGGCTGTTTCCCACGTACCGGGACAGCGTTGCCGTGATGTCCCGCGGCGTGGACCCGCTGCAGGTGCTGACGCTGTTGCGCGGAGACTGGCACAGCGGATATGACCCGTACGAGCACCGGGTGGCACCGCAGGCCACCCCCCTGGCCACCCAGCTGCTGCACGCCGTCGGCGTTGCGCACGCCGCGAAACTCAAGGGGGAGGACACCGTGGTGCTTGCCCTGTGCGGTGACGGTGCCACCAGCGAGGGCGACTTCCACGAAGCGCTGAACTTTGCCGCGGTGTTCCACGTGCCCGTGGTGTTCTTCATCCAGAACAACGAATACGCCATCTCGGTGCCGCTGAAGAACCAGTCCGCGGCGCCGTCGCTGGCCCACAAAGCCATCGGATACGGCATGCCGGGGGAGCGGGTGGACGGAAACGACGTCGGCGCCCTCCTCTCCGTCCTGGGTGCGGCAGTGCTGCGGGCACGCGAAGGCGGCGGACCGGCACTGGTGGAAGCACATACCTACCGCATGCAGGCCCACACCAACGCGGACGACGCCACCCGGTACCGTTCGGCGGAAGAAGTGCAGGACTGGTTGCCCCGGGACCCGCTGGCCCGGACCCGCACCTACCTGCGCGGCCGCGGGCTGCTCGATGATGCACGAGAGGATGACCTGGCCGCGGCCGCCGAAGCCCTCGCGGCAGCCATGCGCGAGGGCCTGAATGCCGACGTTGAACCGGACCCGCTGGCGCTGTTTGAACACGTCTATACCCGGCGAACACCGCAGCTGGCGGAGCAGTCCGAGGTGCTGCGCGGTGAACTGCAGCGCGACGTGCTCGAACGCTATGCGCTGGTCCGCCACGCCGATGCAGGCCCGGGCGACGCCGGGAACCCCGCAGATCCCGGCGCTTCGCGGTGACACCTCCTGATCCGAAAGGCAGCACCATGGCAGCAACTCCAACGGTCACTGAGCCCCGGACGGGGGAGATGGCCGAGGCCGGGGCAGAGTCCGGTCCGGAAATCCTGACCTTCGCCAAGGCGCTCAACACCGCGCTCGCCGACGAGATGGCGGCCGATCCGACGGTGGTGGTTTTCGGAGAGGACGTGGGTCCGCTCGGCGGGGTCTTCCGGATCACCGACGGGCTGACTGCTCGGTTCGGAACCGGCCGCTGCTTCGACACTCCGCTGGCCGAATCCGGGATCATGGGCATGGCCGTGGGCATGGCGATGAACGGTCTGCGTCCGGTGGTGGAGATGCAGTTTGACGCCTTCGCCTATCCTGCGTTCGAGCAGGTGGTCAGCCACGTGGCGAAGATGTCCAACCGCACCAAGGGAAAGGTGAAGCTTCCGCTGGTGATCCGCATTCCGTATGCGGGCGGAATCGGCGGGGTGGAACACCACTGTGATTCCTCCGAGGCCTACTACGCGCACACCCCGGGCCTGACCGTCGTCGCGCCGGCAACCGTAGCGGACGCCTACACGCTGCTGCGCGACGCGATCCGGCTGAATGATCCGGTCGTTTTCCTGGAACCGAAGAAGCTCTACTGGAGCAAGGAACCAGTGGACCTGGCCGTCCTGCGCCGCGCCGCCGATGAAGCGCTGCGCACAAGCCAACAGGTTTCGGGCGGGATCGGCACCGCTGCCGTGGCACGCACCGGAACGGATGCAACGTTGGTGGCTTACGGGCCGTCAGTGTCGACGGCGCTGGCTGCAGCGGCAGCCGCCGAAGCAGAGGGCCGGTCCCTGGAAGTCATCGACCTGCGCTCGATTGTTCCGTACGACGACGCCACCGTGGACGCGTCCGTCCGGCGCACCGGACGGGCATTGGTGATTGCCGAAGCACCGGGGTTTGCGTCTGTCGCTTCGGAAATCGCGGCCCGCATCTCCGAACGCTGCTTCCATTCCCTCGCCGCACCGGTGCTGCGGGTGACCGGCTTCGATGTGCCGTATCCGGCGCCGAAGCTGGAACACTGGTTCCTGCCCGGAGTGGACCGCATCCTGGACGCCGTGGATGAACTGCAGTGGGAGGAGCCGGAGGCTCCCGGTGCCGGCACCGGCACCCGAAGTTCTGCTTCGGAGGATCCCCGATGAGCGTGCGTACCTTCCTGCTGCCGGACCTGGGTGAGGGCCTGACCGAGGCGGAGCTCGTCCACTGGCTCGTGGCTGTGGGGGACACGGTGGTGGTGGATCAGCCTGTTGCCGAAGTGGAAACGGCAAAGTCCCTGGTGGAAGTTCCGTCCCCCTTTGCGGGCCGCGTGGCGCAGTTGCACGGCCAGGCCGGCGAGAGTGTCGACGTCGGGCGTCCGTTGATCTCCGTGGACACTGCGGCTGCGGCAACGGTGGGGGCCGGTCTCGCCGCCGGAATGACAGCGACGGGAACCGGGGAAACGATGGCACCTGCGGCGGCCGTTGGACCGGCGGAAGCGGCCGAAGCAGTAGCGGCTGCGGCATCGGCCGGCGAGACTGCGGCAGGGGAGGCCTACCGGGAGGAAGAGAAGGCAGGGTCCGGGAATGTCCTCATCGGCTACGGAACCCCGGCCAACGGGCAGTCCCCGCGGCGCACCCGTGCGCCGCGGCGGCGGACGGTCGCGGCTGTCGGCCAGGTTGCCGGCCCCTTTGCGGGCGCGGTTGCCGGTCAGGTCGCCGGCCAAGTTGCCGGCGAAGTTGCCGGCACCTCGGCTCGAACGGAAGCTCCGCGTTGTGTATCCCCTCTGGTCCGCCGCCTGGCCCGTGACGCCGGATTGACGCTGGCGGATGTAGCCGGCAGCGGTCCCGACGGGCTGATCCTGCGCCGCGATGTCGAAGCCGCCACGGCGCCCGCTGGGGTGGAAGGAACCGCTGGAGAAGCGGCTGCCCGAGGTAATGCCGACGGCACCCGGTCCGGGACCGGCCGGGAAGTTGATTCTGCCCGGAATGCCGGAGCCACTGGCGAATCCGGGGCCGCAACGGATCCGAGGACGCGGCTCACCGTCACCTCGCGCACTCCGGTGCGCGGCCTGCGGCGCACTGTCGCCGCAAACCTGAGCCGCAGCCGCAGCCTGATCCCCGAGGCGACCGTGTGGGTGGACGTGGATGCCACGGCCCTGATGGACCTGCGCACGGACCTTTCCGGGCAGGGGA
The DNA here is from genome assembly GCF_024385465.1 of Arthrobacter sp. zg-Y844. GTDB lineage: Bacteria > Actinomycetota > Actinomycetes > Actinomycetales > Micrococcaceae > Arthrobacter_B. The sequence goes on along the minus strand of NZ_JANFLS010000001.1, from coordinate 561,899 downwards.
AGGACGCACCGTCGCTGCTGGCTTTCCTGGCCCGCTTCACGCTGGCCGGACTCACCCGGTTCCCGGAACTCAACACCCGGTTTGTGCCTGCGGAGGAGAGAGTCGGTGCGGGCCCGGGCGAGGACACACGGGATAACGCGGACGAGGCCAAGGACGGCCAACAGGCCGTGATTGAGGCCTTCGACGGCGTGAACCTGGGCATCGCAGTGCAGGCTGAGCGCGGGTTGATGGTCCCCTCGGTTCGGCGGGCGGACACCCTGTCCACTCGGGAACTGGACGCGGAGATCCGCCGTCTCACCTCTGCTGCCCAGGCCGGCCGGGCAACCCCCGCCGAACTTTCCTCAGGCACATTCACGCTCAACAACTACGGTGTCTACGGGGTGGACGGCAGTGCTGCCATCATCAATTACCCCGAGTCGGCCATCCTTGGAGTGGGACGCATCATCGAAAAACCGTGGGTGGTTTCCGGCCAGCTCGCGGTCCGGAAGGTCACCCAGCTGACCCTGGTGTTCGATCACCGCGTCTGCGACGGCGCGACCGCCGGAGGCTTCCTGCGCTACGTTGCCGACGCCGTCGAAAACCCGGGCCGCGTGCTGGCGGACCTGTAATACGTGCCGCAGACAGCCACCCGCGATAGGTTGGAAACCGGCCGGCGAAAAGGAAAGCTGACATGACAGAGACACCGCAGCAGCACATCCCCACCCAGCACAGCTGGAAGGAGGTTGCACCCCGGGTATGGGTGCGCGCCAATGCTGCCTTTGCCGTCAATACCGGGCTGGTGATCGGGGACGATCGGGCGCTGCTGATCGATACCGGAGCAGGACCCGGCATGGCGCAGGAAATTTACGATTCCGCCCGGATGCTGACCGACCTGCCGCTCACAGCCGTCAACACGCACGCCCACTTTGACCATTACTTCGGCAACGCCCTGATGCTCGCCAACGGCGTCGAGGATATCTGGGGTACCGCCGGATGCGCTGCGAGTATCCGTGAAAACGGGATCAGCCACCGTCCGCAGGTCGCCGACGTCGAACCCGAGATGGCTGCGGCCATGGGCGAAAACACGGAAATCGTCGAACCGACGAAGCTGGTGGAGGACGCACCGGTGGACCTGGACCTGGGCGGCATCTCCGTGACCCTCTTCCACCTCGGACGCGGCCACACGGACCACGACCTGCTGGTGGGAGCCGGGGACGTGCTCTTCACCGGCGATCTCGTCGAACAGGGCGCCGATCCGGCCTTCGAGGATTCCTTCCCCAAGGACTGGATCCGCACGCTGGGGAAAATTTCGGCACTCGAGGACCTGTACACGGTTTTCGTTCCGGGGCACGGCAAGCCCGTCACGGTGGATTTCGTGACCACTCAAATGAACAAGATGCGCACGGCCGTCGCCGTCACCCGCAGCGCCATGGACCAGGCCTCGGTGGACATGACGAAGGCAATTCCCATCCTGCCGTACGGGCCGGACCAGTCCCGGGCATTGCTCACCCGCCTGCGGACCCTTGCCCGGTGGAAGTGGCTCAAGCAGTAACCAGACCCGGACCGGAACCGGTTTGGCGATAGTCTGGGGCCGTGCCAGCGGATGATTTCAGCCTTCGGAAAATAGCTGTCCCGGCCTACGGGCCTACCCTGCTTTACGGGTTGGCGACCGGAGCCATCCTGCCGGTCATTGCGCTCAGTGCCCGCGATCTGGGCGCCACTGTTGCCCTGGCGGCGCTGGTGATCACCCTTACCGGCGTCGGTTCACTCCTGACAAACGTGCCTGCCACGATTGTGACCACGCGGTTCGGGGAGAAATGGGCGCTTGTCGCTGCTTCGGCCTGGTGCGCGCTGGCGATGGTCCTTGCCGCGGCAGTCCCGGTGCTGGCGGTTTTCGCCCTGGCCGTGTTTATGGTCGGTATGGCGGGGTCGGTCTTCGGGCTGGCCCGGCAGAGTTACCTGACGGAAGCCGTACCGGTGAACTTCCGGGCACGGGCCCTGTCCACACTTGGCGGGGTGAACCGGATCGGCGTCTTCATCGGCCCTTTCGCAGCTGCCGGTGCAATCCACTTCTTCGGCACCACCGGGGCGTACTGGGTGGGTGCCGCGGCTGCCGTCGGCGCCGGGATCCTCAGCCTCCAGGTACCGGATCTTGTGGTCCGTTCCGGTAGGAGCGGATCGGGGATGGTGTCCAAGGCCGACGCCGGCCCCGCGCCCACCGTGCGGTCCATCCTGCGAAGCCATGCCCGGATTTTCCGGACCATCGGTATCGGGGTGCTGCTGATCGCTGCCGTCCGTGCGACACGGCAGGCAGTGATTCCGCTCTGGGGCCAGCACATCGGCCTGGACCCCACCGCCACGGCGCTGATCTACGGGCTATCCGGAGCCATCGACATGCTGATCTTCTATCCCGCGGGCAAAGCCATGGACACCTGGGGGCGGCGTTCGGTGGCGGTGCCCTGCATGCTGATCATGGGGCTGGGCCTCGGGCTGCTGCCGCTGGCTTCCGAAGCAACCGGACTGCTGCTGGCTGCGCTGCTGATCGGGTTCGGCAACGGCATCGGCTCCGGGATCGTTATGACCCTTGGTGCGGACTTCTCGCCTTCACCCGGACGTCCGCAGTTCCTGGGCATCTGGCGGCTGCTGGCCGATTTGGGGACCATGGGCGGCCCCGGCATCCTCTCCGGTGTGACTGCCCTCGTGTCGCTCTCGGCAGGGATCGGGGCCACCGCTGTCCTGGGACTGCTGGGCGCCGTCGTGCTCTGGATCTGGGTTCCCGGGCGGAAGGCCGCAGGCAATCCGCTGACCGCCGGGCAGGCCCGCTAGCGGCGATTGCCCCGGGAACCGCCCACTACCCGTGCGGGGTCTCCGGCCTGCTGGTTGAACAGCCAGCAGGCGAGGGCGCTGACGAGGAAGCCGACACCCACTATCAGGGTCAGGCCCGCCCAGAAGTACAGCGGTGCGGAGGTGCTCACCGCCGTCGGGTTCCAGCGGGCATAGAAGTACAGGCCCAAGCTGGCAGCCGTGGCCAGCACTCCGGGCACGGCGCAGATCACGGCAATCACTTTCGCTGTTCCCTGTGCCGCTCCGTTGGCGGGCCAGCGGTTCCAGTCCGGGTTGGTCCGCATCATCACCAGGCCGCCGACAAGGGTCCAGGCGGCCACCACCAGGAGCGAAGCGACGACGTCGGCCGGCCGGTGCCAGAGGTTGAGGAAGGTGGCCGCGCCCGCGAGCACGGCGTAGCTGCCGCCGAAGAGTGCAACCAGGGGCCGCCAGCGCGGCGAGGCGAGCAGGAAGACCGCCGCGGCTGCAGAGGCAGCCAGCGTGGTGTGGCCGGACGGCAGCGAGTTGAAATCCAGGGTCACCACCCCGCGGTCCGGCCGGTCCAGCACGGTCCGTTTCAGCAGCTGGCTGCTGACATTTGCTGCTCCGAAAGTGCCGAGGGCAATCACCGCCGGTGAAATCCGGTGCCGCAGGATGGATACAAACACCACCACAATCACGGCGATGAAGACGGAGATCAGCGGCAGCTCGTCGAGGAAAGCGATCACCGGCCGTTCGGTGGCAGGTGCAATCAGCTCCGCTTCCTGGAAAGCGGACTCATCGGCGAGCTGGCCGGTGGTGGTGCGGACGAAGAACCAATACGTTGCGGCAACGCCGGCAGCGCAGAGGAGGGCCGCGAACAGAAAGAGCGCCGGATTATGCGCAGCCGGTCGTTCGGCACGGGCGCGCTGTGCCAGCAAGTTGCGAGTATCCATTGCATCCAGATTGCCACATCATCGTGGTCCTTACCTGTTCGACCCGAAGCGGGCAGCCGGTGAGCGTCAAAGCGTAGGCTGGCAGGGTGCCGAACAATCCTGACCTGTCTGCCCTCCTAGCCGGAGCCCGCGTGGTCTCCATTCCCATGCGGGTGAAGTTCCGCGGCATCCTGCACCGCGAGGCCCTGCTGATCGAGGGGCCGGCAGGCTGGGGCGAGTTTGCCCCGTTCCCGGAATACTCCGACGCAGAGGCCTCACCCTGGCTCGCCTCGGCCTTGGAAGCGGCCTGGCAGGGCTATCCCGCAGCGGTGCGGAAGTCCATCCCGGTGAACGGCACGGTCCCCGCCGTGCCGGTGCACCAGGTGGAGGGCGTGCTGGCCCGGTTCGGGAAGGTCCCTGCCGTCAAGGTCAAGGTTGCCGAGACCGGCCAGGCCCCGCAGGAGGACCTCGCCCGGGTGGCCGAGGTCCGCCGGCTGCTGCCCGACGCCGGTATCCGGGTGGACGCCAACGCGGGCTGGGACGTGCCCACCGCCGTCGACACGCTGACCCTGCTGGCCGAGGCCGGGCTGGAATATGCCGAACAACCCGTAGCGGGCATTGACGGCCTTCGTGCCGTCCGGACCGAGCTGCGCCGGCGCGGAGTTCCCGTGCTGATCGCCGCCGATGAAAGCGTGCGGAAGGAAAGCGACCCGCTGAAGGTCGCCCGGGAAGACGCCGCGGACCTGATCGTCATCAAGGCGGCCCCGTTGGGCGGGGTACGCCGGGCCGTCGAGATTGTGGCGCAGGCCGGGCTGCCGGCCGTGGTGAGCTCCGCCATCGACACATCCGTGGGAATCCGTACCGGCGTCGCGCTGGCCGCTGCGCTGCCCGAGCTGCCCTATGCCTGCGGGCTGGGTACCTTGTCGCTCATGGCCGGAGACGTGACCGAAGAATCGCTGGTGCCCGACGGCGGTGCCCTGGCCGTGCGGGACGTGCCGGTGTCCGAGGAGTTGCTCGAACGGTTTGCCGCCCCGCCGGAGCGACGGAAGTGGTGGCTGGACCGGTTGGAGCGGGTGCATGCGCAGTTGGTGACGGCCCGGCAGCGTTAGGATACCGAGCCGCGCATATGTCACGTCGGCGTCAGCCGCCGATGCCGGTGACCCCCACCATGATGGGCACAATGCTGATGATGAGCGCTGCCCCGAGGATGTCGAAAACGAGTCCCGTGCGGATCATCCTCGTGATGGGTATGGTTCCGGACCCGTAGACAATGGCGTTCTGCGGCGTCGATACCGGGAGCATAAAGCCGAACGACGCCGCGAAGCTCGCCGCCAGGGCGGGGATGAACGGGTCCACGTCCATCGCTATGCACAGGGGAATCACGATGGGTACGACGACGGCCGCAGACGCGGTGTTGCTGGTGGTTTCGGAGATAAGGATCGCCAGGATCACCGAGAAAGCGGTGATGGTGATGACGCTGGTGACACCCAGGGTGTCGGAGGCGGTGGTTCCTATGGTTTCGGCCAGGCCCGTTGCCGAGAGCAGGGAACCGAAGATGATGCCGGTACCGAAGAGGATGATGGTTCCCCAGTCGATCTTGGCGGCATCCGCCCAGGTGAGGGTGGCTTCGCGCTTCTTCCAGTCGGTGGGCAGGATGAACAGCAGCGAGGCCCCGAGCACTGCCACGATGCCTTCGTCCAGCCTGTCGTCCAGGAAGATGTACTGCCCGGAGTCCGTGCCGAAGATGAGGCTCGCGAACGCGGGGAGCAGCCACAGGGTGACGGTAAAGCCGAAGGCGATGAGGGTGTTGACCTCCGCCCGCTTCATCTTGCCCTGCTCGGCCTTTTTCTCGCTGATGAACCCGTCAACGCCTTCAATCCTGCGGATCTCGGGCTTGTTGAGCAGGAACATAACGAGCGCGAGCACGATGAACATGGCGAGGCAGAGCGGTGCAGCGGTAGCGGTCCACTGGGCAAACGAGATGCGCACCCCGGTCGCTTCCTCAATCAGGCCCCGGCCGATGAGGTTCGGCGGGGAACCCACGGGCGTGAGTAGGCCGCCGACGCTGGCGCCGTAGGCCAGCATCAGCATCAGTGCGGCACCGACGCGCAGGCGCAGCGGATCGAAGTCGGATTTGACGGTGCCACGGGCCTGCATAAGTTCGCCGATGACCGTCAGGATGCCCAGGGCAGTAGGCAGGAGCATGGCCACCGTCGCGGTGTTCGAGACGAAGGCCGAGAGCAGGCAGGTGATCACGCCGAAGGCGGTGATGATGCGGTAGGTCGATTTTGCCACTCCCGGGATGGACAGGACGGCGAAGGCCAGCCGCTGCGCGATGCCGTGCTTGAGCATGGCCTGGGCCAGTATGAAGGCGCCGATAAACGTGAAGATGGTCGTGGAGCCAAAGGGCTGCAGAACCTCTGCGGCCGGTGCGATCCCGAGGATCACGACGGCGGCAACCCCCATGAGGCCACCCACGGGGATGGGCACCGGTTCACAGATCCACAGGATGATCACCCCGAGCAGGACGGCAGCCAGCAGTTGCTGGGTCGGGTCCATCGCTGTGGGCAGGAGGGCAAAGACGAGTGCAACGGCCGGGGCGAGGAACAACCCCAGCGTCTGGCGTGCCCGCTCAAACTTCTCCTCACGGGGAGAGAGGGACTGTTCGCTCAGGCTTCGGAACGTTTTCCCGCCCAGCAGGGCGGCTTTCACATCGGTGAACCCCGGCGTCTTCGGGGCCGGCATGGACAGCGGCACATTCTGGGACATCTTCGTCCTCCGCATATTGGGTGCATTTTCTCGGTTCGACGGGCCGCGGCCCGTGGTGTGCCGCCGTGGAGCTGAAGCGGCAACATACGACCGTCGAAACCCCTTCGGGTTATCCGGCGGCTACGGCACTGATTTCATCGGCTATGGCCTTTCCCAGCTGTTCGGTGGTTCCGCTGCCGCCGAGATCGGGCGTGAGGGAGACGTCTGACCGGGCCAGCACGTTCTCGAACGCCTGGACCACGGCGGCTGCTGCTGCCTGCTCGCCCAGGTGCTGCAGCATCATGGACGCGCTCCAGATCTGGCCGATGGGATTCGCGATCCCCTGGCCGGCAATGTCCGGAGCGGATCCGTGGACAGGTTCGAAAAGGCTCGGGAAGCGGCGTTCGGGGTTTATGTTGCCGCTGGGCGCGACGCCGATGGTGCCCGTGCATGCCGGGCCCAGGTCCGAGAGGATGTCGCCGAAGAGGTTGCTGGCCACGACCACGTCAAACCTGTCGGGATGCAGCACGAAGTGCGCCGTAAGGATGTCGATGTGGTAGCTGTCGATCCTCACATCTGCGTACTTGCCGGACATTCGAGCTACCCGCTCGTCCCAGTACGGCATGGTCACCGAAATTCCGTTGCTTTTGGTGGCGGAGGTCAGGTGCTTCTTGGGCCGGCTGCGGGCCAGGTCGAATGCGTACTTGAGGATGCGGTCTACACCGGTCCTGGTCATGACCGTTTCCTGGATCACCGTTTCCCTGTCGGTGCCCTCGAACATCCGCCCGCCAATGCTGGAGTACTCGCCCTCGGTGTTCTCGCGGACCACGTAAAAGTCGATGTCCCCGGGCCGGCGTCCGGCCAGCGGACTCCGAACTCCGGCCAGCAGCTTCACCGGGCGGAGGTTGACGTACTGGTCGAAGTGGCGGCGAAACTGGAGGAGGCTTCCCCACAGGGATATATGGTCCGGAACCGTCTCAGGGGAACCGACAGCGCCGAAAAAGATGGCGTCGAAACCCTCAAGCTGCTCAACCCAGTTGTCGGGCAGCATCCTGCCGTGCTTGAGGTAGTAGTCGCCGTTGGCAAAATCGAAGTCGGTGCTTTTCAGGGTGAAGTCAAAAGCCTCAGCTGCGGCAGCCAACGCCCGCATTCCTTCGGGCACCACTTCCTGTCCGATCCCGTCTCCGGCGATGGTTGCGATTCTGTGGGTCTGCGTCATAGCGGACCTTCCGGTCTCGGCGCGCCTGTGCGCCGAACGAGTCTCAAGGTGCTGGTTCCAACAGTGTAGGGACGGCGCGAAGCTACGGTTAGACCTTCCGGGCAAAGCATTATGTCCCGTTCAGAAAGAAGGGATTCGGCTCGGTGTGCAGCTCGGATCGGGAGCCCTTGCCCAGCGACCCTGCACTGCGGCTGCTACGGCCCGGATGTCCCGAACCCTAGGATGGAAGGGTGAACGGAACCCCGAAGTCTCCCAACCCGTCCTCCGCATCCGGACCGTCTGCCTCCTCTGCGGCAGGCACTCCTGACCCAGTGGATGGGTCGCGGACCGGATTGAGCTCCCTGCAGGCAGCCCGCTCCGCCGTCGCCGCCCTGGCTTCCGCAGGAGTGCGCGACGTCGTCCTGGCCCCGGGATCGCGCAGCGCACCGCTGGCCTACGCGCTGGCGGAAGCGGAACTGCAGGACCGGATGCGGGTGCACGTACGGATTGATGAACGGGTTGCCGGCTTTACTGCCCTCGGCCTGGCGCGCGGCGGGCGCCGTCCCGCAGCCGTCGTGACGACGTCGGGCACTGCCGTGGGTGAACTGATGCCTGCCGTGATGGAAGCCCACCATGGCGGCGTTCCGCTGGTGGTCCTCTCCGCGGACAGGCCGGCCGAGCTGCACGGCACCGGTGCCAACCAAACCACCGTGCAGCCGGGCCTCTTTGCCCACTTCCCGGTGACGGCTGCGGATGTGGAGGCCGGCACCGATCCTGCCGAAGCCATTTCCGCCGCCCTGGCCCGCCTCGGCAACGGCATTCCCGTGGGACCGGTGCACGTGAACCTCCAGTTCCGGGATCCGCTGACGCCCGGCGAAACCGACCCCTTGTTCCTTGAATCCGGTTCCATTCCGGAGGCTTTGCCTGCCTCCGCACCGGTTCCGGCGGAGGACCGGGTCCCCGCCGCCGATCCGCCGATTCCCGGCGCTCACCGCACCGTGGTGGTGGCGGGTGACGGCGCCGGGGAGCTCGCTGCGCTCTTTGCCCTGCGTGCCGGGCTGCCGCTGCTGGCGGAACCGTCCTCCAACGCCCGCTTCGGTCCCAACGCCGTGGGTGCGTACCGCCTGCTGCTGCCGGAACTCGGACCGATGATTGAACGCGTTGTGGTGTTCGGCCGCCCCACGCTCTCCCGTCCGGTCGCCGGACTGCTGGCCCGTACCGACGTCGAAAAAGCCCTTTACCTGCCCCGGCCGGTGAACTGGTTTACCGAGGGACGGCGTCCGGAAACCATCATCAGCGACATTCCCGGGCTCTTCGAGTTCGCCGGAACCGGTGCGCCCGGCTGGCTTGAGCAGTGGCGGACGGCCTCGGAAGCGGCCATGAACACGCTGAACAACCTGCTGGAACAGCAGGCCGGACTCACGGGCCTGCAGGTCGCGGACCTGGTGTGGGACGCTGCAGACGCAAATCTGGTACTCGGTTCCTCCAACGTCATCCGGGACATGGACCTGGTTGCCTCTCCGGGCTGGCATCCGCTGGACGTGTACGCGAACCGCGGCCTGGCCGGAATCGATGGGACCATTTCCACGGCCACGGGCATTGCGCTCGCCAACGGCATTCCCACCCGGCTGCTGCTGGGTGACCTCACATTCCTGCACGACGCCGGTGCCCTGCTCCTTGGCGACGGGGAGGATGAGCCGGACCTGCAGATCATCGTGTTGAACGACGCCGGCGGCGGCATTTTCTCCGTCCTCGAACATGGTGCACTGGGGGAGGACCCCCGGTACACGGCCTTGGTGGAACGATTCTTCGGGACACCGCACCGGGCCGATCTGGCCGCACTGTGCCGCGGCTACGGTGTCCGGCACCAAGTGATCCGCTCTGCCGACGAACTCGAAGCCGCCCTGGCCGAACCTGTCTGCGGACGGTCGGTGCTGGAAGTACGCACCGCGCGCCAGACGCTGCGCAGCCTGCATCAGCAGGTGCAGTCGGCTGTGGGGGCAGCGGTGCGGAGCTAGTGCTGCGCGGGTAGGGCCGGAAAACGTCCCTTCGCACATCCTCCACCTAGTCGAGGACCCAGATGCTGATCCGAACCGCCGAGGGAAGCCTCGTACCCGAACCAACGAGGATGCGGGAGGATAGCCAGGCCCATTCGGGTCCGCCCGAGAGCATTCGGGGCGTGCATCGAAAGTAGATGCGTGCGGGATCGACTTCATCGCCGCGCACCAAGGCGGCAATGTCCTCGGCTGATCCAGACCGAACGCCGAAATTGGTGACGTAGATCCGCTCTCCGCTGTCCGTCTCGATCGAATACTTGGCTTCGAGCTCAGTGAGGGTAGCTGAGCGCAGCAGTTGGAAGTCCGCTCCGCCCGGCAGGACCTTGCCGTTGAGCAGCGGGCCCCGGACCGTGCCCCCGAGGATCGGGATAAGGCGTCTGGTGCCTTCGGTGGTGGGCCCGATTTCGAGGGGTTCCCCGATATCGATGACGAAGGTGGCCAGGAAAACCATTCCCGGGGTGCTGGGCGGCTGGGCATCGTGTGATGCTGCAGCCGGGGCCGTGGAGGCTCCCGCTGCCGGGGCCGGGGTTTCTCCCGGAGCTTCTCCCGTCGCCGGGGGGACCGATTCGCCTGTGCCGCGGGAGCTGTCAGCGCCGCTGCTGCCGGTGCCGGATGTCTGCGTCGTCATGGCTTTGACGGTACCTCTGCCGGAGGGCAGCCGGGATGGCTGTATTTCCGACATGGCATGGCGGAAATAACTCGTTGAGGTTTTCAACGGTCACGGCGACACTGTGAGGACATGAGTCCACCCGCTCGATGAGGAGCCGCAATGACGCAGAGTTACGAGACCGCTCCACCCCGCGCCAGGGGGCGGAAAGGCAAGGATCTGCTGGCCGTAAACATCGGCAACGCACTCGAATGGTTCGACTGGAACATCTATGCGATCTTCGCGCCCTTCTTTGCGGCCCAGTTCTTCGTTTCCGAGGACCCGATTTCCAGCCTGCTTTCAACCCTCGCCGTCTTTGCCGTTGGATTCCTCATGCGTCCGGTGGGCGGCTGGGTCTTCGGCCGGATTGCGGACGAGCGGGGCCGGCGATTCAGCCTCACCCTTGCCATCCTGCTTGCGGCGGTGGGAAGCCTCGCGATCGCCGTGGCGCCCACCTTTGAATCGGTGGGAGCATTCGCCGCGGTCATCCTGTTGCTGGCACGAATCCTGCAGGGGCTCTCCCACGGCGGTGAAACCGGATCGGCGTTTACCTATCTTGCGGAAATGGCACCGAAGGAGAAGCGGGGGCTGTGGTCCAGCACCCCGTGGCTGGGAGTGGCAGCCGGCACAATGCTTGCCACAGGCCTCGGCGTGCTGCTGACCGCTCTCTTCACGGCAGACCAGATGGCAGATTTCGGCTGGCGTATTCCCTTCGCCGTCGGGGCCGTGCTTGGCCTTTATGCCATCTACATCCGCCGGACCATGAGTGAATCCGATGTCCACACTGCGGCCAAGGAAGCCGCCGGCGGAGAGCGTCCGACCCTCTCGGCAGTGTTGGCCGAGCTGGGCCGGGAGCGGGCAGCCCTGCTGCGCATTGTCGGACTGACCATCAGCGGCGTCGTCGCCTTCTACACCTGGTTCATTTTTGCGCCGGGCTACGCGGCCCGGGAGTTCGGGATGGATCCGAATGCCTCCCTCGTGGCCGGGCTGCTGGGCCAGTCGGTGTTCCTGCTGGCGGTGCCTGTCATGGGCAGGCTCTCGGACAAGTGGGGCCGCAGGCCGGTGCTGATGGTCTTCGCTGCCGGCTTTGCGCTGATGGCCTTCCCGCTGGAAGGCATGCTCAGCGGCAATCCGCTTGCGCTGTTCGGCACGATGGCGATCGGCTCCGTGCTGCTGGCGGCCAACTGCGCACCGCTCGGGGCAGTGTTCTCCGAGCTGGTGCCCACCCGGCTGCGCGCCACCATTATCGGGATCGGCTATGCCACCTCCGGGGCTATCTTCGGCGGGACCGCGCCCTACCTGAACACGTGGTTGTCGAGTCAGAGCATTCATTGGATTTTCGTCGCCTATATGGTTGTCTTGTGCCTGATCAGCGCGTTGGTCATCATCAAGATGCCCGAGACCAAGGGCACCGAGCTCCGGTAGCCGGATCGAGCGGGGAGGCGGGCAATGCCGAAGTTCACCCTCCGCCAGCTCGAGTATTTCCGGGCCGTTGCTTTGAACGGCAGCATCAGTGCGGCAGCCGAAGCGGAGCGGGTTTCGCGCTCTTCGGTTGCAGCGGCCCTTGATGACCTCGAATCGGCCCTGGGCAGCGCCCTCTGTATCCGGACCAAGGCCCAGGGGATCGATCTGACTGCCAACGGGCGGATCATCCTGGCCAGCGTTGAAACGATTTTGGACGACGTAGCGGAACTCCAGCAGCTCGGCAGCGGGACCGAGCTAAGTGGAACGCTGACAATCGGCTGCTTCCCGTCCCTTGCCCCCACCATGATTCCGCTCCTGTGGCAGGACTTTGCCCGCGATCACCCCAAAGTGAAGCTGGACGTAGTCACAGGCAGCCGTTCGGAATTGGTGGAGAAGCTGGCCCGCGGGGAGGTGGACCTGGTGCTGGCCTACAACCTGCATGAGTTCGATTCCGTGGAGTCCGCGGCGCTTTATGACACCTGCATGCACGCGATCCTCGCGCCGGAGCATCCGCTGGCCTCCCAGCCGAGCGTCTCTGCAGCTGACCTGGCAGAGGAACCGCTGCTATTGATGGACGTGCCGCCGTCTGCCGACGATATTCTGGGCTATTTCTCGTCGTTGGGCCTGTCTCCGCGGATCGGGTTGCGCAGCCAGCAATTCGAATTCATCCGCTCATTGGTAGCCCGTGGTGCAGGGTATTCGCTGTTCATCCAGCGTCCCCGCACATCCACCAGCTATGAAGGCCTGCCGGTTGTGGCCCTGCGGGTTGTGCCGGCGCCGCCGCTGGAGCGTGCGGGAATCGGATGGTCAAGCCGTCGGCGGCTTTCCCGCCGGTCCAGGGCTTTCATTGACCTGGTCCGGGCCCGCGCGGCTGATCTTGCGCCGGAGCCCGTATAGGAGCGGTGATTCCACGAAAACAGCCCTTCCGGACAAAGCCGGAAGGGCTGTTTTTTTGGGAGGAACCGGGTTAGAGAACCTTGGAGAGGAACGCCCGGGTGCGCTCGTGCTGCGGGTTGCCCAGGACGTCTTCGGGACGGCCCTGCTCCACGACGACACCGCCATCCATGAAGACAACGCGGTCGCCCACTTCGCGGGCGAATCCCATCTCGTGGGTCACCACCATCATGGTCATGCCTTCCTCGGCAAGCTGGCGCATCACGGCGAGCACGTCACCAACGAGTTCCGGGTCCAAGGCGCTGGTCGGCTCGTCGAACAGCATCATGTCCGGATCCATGGACAGTGCGCGGGCAATGGCCACACGCTGCTGCTGGCCGCCGGAGAGCTGTGCGGGGAAGGCCGTTGCACGGTCCTCCAGGCCCACCTTGGCGAGGTTCTTCAGCGCCACCTTGGTGGCTTCCTCCTGGCCGCGCTTCTTCGCCCGGCGCTGCGCCAGGGTCAGGTTGCGCAGCACGTTCAGGTGAGGGAAGAGATTGAACTGCTGGAAGACCATGCCGATCCGGGTGCGTACCTTGTCCAGGTCCGTGTCGGGATGGGTAATGTCAACGCCCTCCACCAGGACGGTGCCGCTGGTGGGCTCCTCCAGGCGGTTGACGCAGCGCAGCAGAGTGGACTTGCCGGAACCGGACGGACCGATCACGCAGACCACTTCGCCCTGGTCTACATGGAAGTCGATGCCTTTCAGCACCTCGTTGCTTCCGAAGGACTTGTGAAGGTTGCGGACCTCGATGGCAGGGGCGTTGGTGTTCGGGACGCTCATGGCTGCTACCTGCCTCTCTGGTTGTGTCGTTCAAGCTTTGCCACCAGCTGGGTCAGCGGCAGCGTAATGATCAGGTACATCAGGGCAGCGAGCACCAGGGGTGTGGCGTTTGCGGTCTGGGACACGGAGTCACGCGCAAACGTGGTCAGCTCGCGGTCCTGCAGTGCCATACCGGCAATGAACAGCAGCGAAGTGTCCTTGATCAGGATGACCAGTTCGTTGGTCAGCGGCGGCGTGATGATCCGGAAGGCCTGGGGCAGGGTCACGGAAATCATGGTCCAGGTCGGACCCATGCCCAGCGAACGGGCAGCCTCGGCCTGACCGGAGGGCACTGCCTGGATTCCGGCACGGATGGTTTCGGCGATGTAGGCGCCGGAAACGATGATCAGGGCCAGGAGCCCTGCGCCTGCGCTGCCTCCCGGCGGACGCCAGTCAAAGGCGATCGGCACGGCGAAGGCGAACCCGAAGATCACCAGCAGTGCGGGGAGTCCGCGGAAAAGTTCGATGTAGGCCGTGGCGGCCCAGCGGTACGGCGCTACCGGGGAAAGCTTCATCAGCGCCAGCAGCAGGCCCAGGAGGAGCCCGCCGGCGAAAGCAATAACGGTATAGACAATCGTGTTCTTGACCGCCACCGTGATGATGGTGGGGAAGGCCTCACGGGCCACCTCGGCGTCGAAGAAGTTCTCGCCGATGGCTTCCCAATCGGCAGCCAGCACTACGGCTACGAGTGCGATGACGAAAACGGCGTACAGGACGCCCCGGAACAGGCGTCTGCGGGTGGAGGGTTTCAAAGTGGGGAGCCTTCCAAGGAAGAAAAGGGGTCGTCCCGGGCACCCGGGCCCGGGACGACTCAGTGGTCTAGGCGTTATTCGGTGAAGTACTTGTCGTAGATTTCCTGGTACTTGCCGTTGTCCCGCAGCTTGGCGAGCTGCTCATTGACGGCGGAGATGAGTTCGGTGTTGTCCTTCTTCATGGCGAAGCCGTAGGACTCATCCGTCTCATACTCTTCGGCGATGGTGAATTCACCATCCTCCGTGTGTCCAATGTTCACCGGCAGGTCCTGGAGCACAGCATCGACGTTACCGGACTGGATGGCAGGGAAGAGTTCGGCATCGCTCGGGAAAGCCACGATTTCCGCTCCGGGAGCATTCTCGCGGGCGTAGGACTCACCGGTGGTGTTTCCCTGGACGCCGAGCTTCTTGCCCTCCAGGTCCTCGATGCTCTTGATATCCGAGTCGACGGGGACCAGCAGCGACTGCAGCGAGTCATAGTACGGATCGGCGAAGCCCATGGCCTCTTGACGTTCCGGGGTGATGGTGATTGCGCTGGCCTCAAGGTCACACTGTCCCGCCGCGAGCACGGTGCCGCTGGCAATTCCCTCGAACCCGGCGTCCTGGACTGCGAGTTCAAGGTCAAGGCCGGTCGCGATCTCCTTGACCAGGTCCATGTCGAAACCGGTGTATTCGCCGTTCTCTTCATACTCGAACGGAACGTACGGGATGTCCGAGCAGACTGTCAGCGTGCCTTCGGATACCAGGTTGTATCCGTTGGCAGCGTCGTCGGAGGCTCCGGCGTCGTCACCACCGCAGGCGGTCAGCGAAAGGGCGCCGATAGCCAAAAAGGCGAAGGCGGCGGTGCGGGCTTTGTACGGCATTGGTTAACAACCTTACGTCGGACGGTGTGAGCAGTCTCACCCGTAGCTGGGTATTGGGATGCAGTCTAGAGCGTACGTAGTCCATATTTCGGTAACGTGTCCGCCACTGTCGGCAGCAAAACAGAAGCCCCGTGGCGTGCCGTACTGCGGCACCCGGTTCCCTGGGCTGCTACTTCGTGAAGAACCGGTCGTGGAGCTCCTGGTACTTGCCATTCTCCCGTAGATCAGCAAGCTGTTCATTCACCTTCGAAACCAGTTCCTCGCTGCCTTCCTTCTTCATGGCGAAGCCATAGGACTCACCCGTCTCGAAGCTCGCTGAGATCCGGAACTTGCCGTCCTCGGTGTGGTCCTGGTTCACCGCGTGGTCCTGGAGGACCGCATCAATGTTTCCGGCCTGCAGTCCCTGGAACAGCTCCGCATCGGTCTGGAAGGACATAATCTCTGCGTCGGCGGCGTTTTCCCGTGCGTAGCTCTCACCGGTGGTGCCCTGCTGGACCCCTACCTTCTTGCCCTTGAGGTCTGCCAGGGAAGCAACCGAGGAATCGGCAGGAACCAGGAGGGTCTGAGGCGAGTCATAGTACGGGTCCGAAAATGCCAGTTTCTCGGCCCGCTCATCGGTGATGGACATGGCCGCGGCAATCACATCGCACTGGCGGGCGGCCAGTACGGTTCCGCTCTGCAGGCCGTCGAATCCAACGTTCTGCACCTCATGCTCCAGGCCCATGCCCTTGGCAATTTCGCGGGTGAGCTCGATATCGAAGCCGGTGAACTCACCGTCCACCACGTATTCGAACGGCTTGAAAGGAACGTTGGAGCACACCGTGAGGGTGCCCTCGTTGACGGTCGTGAGACCGGACTCCGCGGAGTCGTCTCCTCCGCCGCAGGCGGTCAGGGACAACGCTCCGATAGCAAGGAAGGCGGCAAGAGTGGTGCGGGCTTTGTGCGGCATTGCGATTCAGAACCTTAGGTCGGCAGGAACAGAAGAGGCCGCAGGCGGAAACCAAACCGTCTCCAGAGCGGCATAGGGCGGAACGGCCACGACGGCACGATCCGAGTTTCTATTCTACCCACTGTAAATTTATGCAACGAACCAAACGGTTATGCAGCCGGTCTCCGACGGAGGGGGCGAGGGGCCTCAGGAGCCGGCGGGAGAGGATGCGAAATCGGGGTTGCGCACCGGAACGGCGCGGGGCCGGTCCAGGCCCAGGGCCTCAAGCATTGGACGGAACTTGCTCCAGGTTTCCTCTAGTTCCGCGGCAGGATTGGAGCCAGCCACAATTCCACAGCCTGCATAAAGGCGCACTTCCGTGCGGCTCTCGATCACAGCGCCGCGCAGGGCGATACCCCATTCACCGTTTCCGGCAGCGTCCATCCAGCCGACGGGTCCGGAGTAGGGGCCGCGGTCCATGTGTTCAAGCTCACTGATAAGTTCGCCGGCCACGCTGGTGGGGAAGCCGCAGACAGCGGCAGTGGGATGCAGTGCTTCGACCAGGGTCAGGGGCGTGGGAATCAGTCCGCCCGCATCCCGCGCGAGCTCGGCAGTGACGTCGGAGGCCAGATGCCAGACGTTGGGCAGTTCGAGGACAAACGGCTCCGTATGGGAAGTCATCGACGAGGTAAAAGGTTCAAGGGACCGGGTGAGGGAATCGATGGCAATTTGATGCTCGTGCTGCTGCTTGGCGGACCCGGCCAGCACCCGCTTGGCGTAGTGGGGATCGTCGGCAGGAGCAGTAGCGCGGTCCAGTGTTCCGGCCAGCACGCGTGCCTCGGCGGTGCCGTTTTCGACCTTGATCAGCATCTCGGGCGTGGACCCGATCAAGCCGTCCACCGAATACGTCCAGCAGTCGCGGTAGCGCACGGCCAGTTCACGCAGTACCTGTGAAGCCACGAGGGGGCTGCCCAACTCCACGGCAATGTCGCGGGCCAGGACAATCTTGCTCAAATCGCCGGCTGCTACATGGGCCACCGACCGCGCCACGGCATTTTTCCACTCGGACTCGCTCAGCATTCCCGGCAGGACCCGGTCGGCGGGATCACTTTCCCGGTAGAGCGGAAGATCGTCCAGATAGCGGGCCAGGGCGGCCTTCGCTGTCTCCGCGTTTAGTTCCACTTCGGGATCCGCGGTTGTGTACGTCACCCAGCCGGCGCCGTCGCGCAGTCCGACGACGATTTCCGGAACCACCAGGCGGGATTCAAAGGGGGAGCGTTTGGAAAAAGCGAAGGAGCCAAAGGCGACGATGCCGGTGCCGGGAGTGTTAAGAGGGTTCTCGACGTCGGCTTCCGCAAGGAGGGACCGCCACCATTCCTGTGCGCGGGCAAAGCGCTCGGGGCCGCTGGAAGTGAAGCGGGCCGCTTCGCCAAAGCCGACCAGTCCCTCCTGGCGCCGAATCCAGCACAGTTGCTCGTCAAGAACCAGATACTCCAGGAGACCGATGGCGGCGGAAAGCTCACCGACGGGCACTGTCACAGAACGCAGGGTGGTCATAGTGGTTCCAGACTACTCCGCCGTAGGTACCTGCCCGATATCGGGGTCGGTGGCTGAGAGCAACACGACAGCGCAGCGGCCGGTTCGGCGGCCCTCCCATTGTTTGAGACAATGACAGAGTGAACCGCGCATCGTTGGAAAAACGCCCGGATGAAGTTGCTGCCATGTTTGATGACGTGGCACCTAAATACGACGTCGTAAACGACGTGCTGTCCCTGGGGCAGACGCGCCGCTGGCGCCGCATTGTGGTGGACGCCGTCGGAGCCGTGCCCGGACAGCGGGTCCTGGACCTGGCCGCCGGCACCGGCACCTCAAGTGAGCCCTACGCGGACGCGGGAATCGACGTCGTTGCCTGCGACTTCTCGCTCGGGATGCTCAAGGTCGGCAAGCGCCGGCGCCCGGATATCGACTTCGTTGCCGGTGATGCCACCAACCTGCCGTTCGAAGACAACTCCTTCGACGCCTCCACCATCTCCTTCGGCCTCCGCAACGTCAACGAGCCGAAAAAGGCCCTGGCGGAAATGCTCCGGGTCACCAAGCCCGGCGGCCGCCTTGTCATTGCGGAATTCTCTTCGCCGGTCATTCCGGTGTGGCGCACCATGTACACCGAATACCTGATGCGTGCCCTTCCTTCGATCGCCCGCAAGGTCGCCTCCAATCCCGATGCCTACGTCTACCTCGCCGAATCCATCCGGGCCTGGCCGAACCAGGACGGCCTGGCCGCCTGGATTGCGGAAACCGGCTGGCAGGATGTTGCCTACCGCAACCTGACCGGCGGCATCGTGGCTGTGCACCGCGCCGTCAAGCCCGGAGGGCATCCGGCCAAGTGAAGGTCCTTATCGTCGGTGCCGGCCCGGCCGGCTCCACAGCCGCGTACTACCTCGCCTCTGCAGGGGTGGATGTCACCGTTCTCGAAAAGACCGCTTTCCCGCGGGAAAAGGTCTGCGGCGACGGACTGACCCCCCGCGCCGTGCGCGAAATCCAGTTCCTGGGCCTGCCGCACGAAGAAGCCGAAGGGTGGCGCCGGAATAAGGGGCTACGCCTGATTGCCGGCGGCCGGACACTGGAACTGCCGTGGCCTGCGCTCTCGGATTTCCCCGATTACGGCCTGATCCGCACCCGTCTCGGTTTCGACGAGGCCCTTGCCCGCCACGCGCAGGCTGCCGGAGCGAAGATCCTTGAGCGGCACACAGTGGTCTCTGCCATCCGCGGCGACGACGGACGCGTGGAAGGTGCAGTCGCCAACATCCTGGATGAAAACGGGAGGCGCACAGGCGAACGGCGGGAGTTCTTCGCCGACGTCGTCCTGGCTGCCGACGGAAACTCGAGCCGGACCGCCCTGAGCGTGGGCATCGAAAAACGCGACGACCGTCCCATGGGCGTGGCCGTGCGCACCTACTTCGAGAGCCCGCGCACCAATGACGACTGGATGGAAGGCTGGCTGGAGCTTCCGGATGCCTCCGGCAATCCGCTGCCCGGCTACGGCTGGGTCTTCGGAGTGGGAGACGGAACCTCCAACGTCGGCCTGGGCATCCTGAACTCCTCCAAGGAATTCGGAAAGCTGGACTACCGCAAGGTCCTGCGCGACTGGACCGCCGGCATGCCCGCAGAATGGGGCTTCACCCCGGAAAACCAAGTGGGCGAGATCCGCGGGGCAGCCCTGCCCATGGGCTTCAACCGCACGCCGCACTACTCGCCGGGGCTGCTGCTGCTCGGCGATGCCGGCGGCATGGTCAGCCCGTTCAACGGTGAAGGCATTTCCTACGCGATGGAATCGGCCCGGTTTGCGGCCGAACACATCATCGAAGGCTCCGGGGCCGCACTGGCGCCGGGCCTGCTCACATCACGGGCCGCGTTCGACGTCGAACTGCGCGCCTATGCCGGTCACGTGCGGGATGAATGGGGCAGCCACTTCACGCTCGGCCGCATTTTCGCCGCCATGATCGGCCGCCCCTCAGTCATGAAACTGGCACTGCGCACAGGAATGCCGATTCCCGTGCTTATGCGTTTCGTGGTGCGTATGCTCGCTAACCTGACGGACAGCAGTTCCAAGGGCATAGAGGATAGAGTGATTGCCTTACTGGAAATGCTGGTTCCGCCGGCAAGCAACCAAGGAACGCCGATAACTCCCCGGCAGCCCGCGCAGCACCCGTGACTTCTATGCCTGTTGTCCACCCGTTCCGACAAATAGTGAGTCTTGAACAGTGACTGAATCCACCAACACCAGCCCGGAAACCGTGCCGGCCACTTCCGCACTGCCGCCGGGCTTCGCCCTGCTGGCTGAGGACCCGAGGCTTGGCCCGTCAATGACCGCATCCCTGGAGCAGGTGGAACTGCGGCTGCGCGAAGCTGTAGCCAACTCCGATCCCTTCGCCGACGTCACCTCCCGGCACCTTGTGGAGGCCGGCGGCAAGCGGATCCGCCCGCTCCTGACCCTTCTGGCTTCCCATCTTGGTGCCGAGGATGCGCCGGAAAAGGTTATCCAGTCGGCCGTGGTCGTCGAGCTGACGCATCTTGCCACGCTCTACCACGACGACGTGATGGACGAGGCACCGTACCGGCGCGGAGCCCCGACTGCGCATGAACTCTGGGGCAACTCGGTTGCCGTGCTCACCGGCGACCTCATCTTCGCGCGGGCTTCCAGCCTGGTCTCCGCCCTGGGCGGCCCGGCGCTGGCTATCCAGGCACACACGTTCGAGCGGCTGTGCCTGGGCCAGCTGCATGAAACCGTCGGCCCTGCCGAAGGCCAGGATCCGCTCGAACACTACTTATCCGTCATCGCGGACAAGACCGGATCCCTGATTGCCGCCTCCGGCCAGTTCGGTGCATTGTTCTCCGGTGCGGGCCAGGAAACCATCGACATCATGGTTGAGTACGGCGAGAAGGTGGGCATCGCCTTCCAACTGGCCGACGACGTCATTGACGTTACGGGCAAGCAGGCGAAGTCCGGGAAGACGCCGGGCACCGACCTGCGCGAAGGCGTTCCCACCTTGCCCGTGCTGCTGCTCCGACGTGCCGCAGCAGGCGGGGATGCCGATGCCGCAGCCGTGCTCGAATTGGTGGAAAAGGACTTGAGCTCGGACGAGGCGCTGGCCGAAGCCGTAGCTGCCCTGCGCAGCAGCCCGGTCACCGAACAGTCCTGGGAAGTTGCACGCAGCTGGTCCGAAGACGCCGTAGCTGCCCTCGCACCGCTGCCCGACTCCGTCGTGAAGGAAGCCCTGGCCGCTTTTGCGCGAGCCGTGGTCAACCGCGAGGTCTAGGTTCTGCTGCCGGGCCGGCTGATTCCCGAAATTCCTCGCACGGCTGCAGTTTCCTGCTGGAACTGCGGCTACAGGACCGCGCGCAGCTCGGCGGCCTTGCGGGCCCGGACAGCCGGCGGCACGATGGGCCGCTTGGGTGTGAAGTAGAGCCCGTCGTCCGTCCATCGGGGGAGCACATGCTGGTGGTAGTGCCAGACGTGCTGGCTCCCTGCGGGCTCGTTGTGCTGCCTAGTCGTGACACCATCGGGGTGCCAGGCCTTCTTGATGGCCACCGCCATATCCCGGGTCACGAGCATGATCCGTGCCGCGACGTCGTCGGGCAGCTCATAGAGCAGTTCGTAGTGCCGGCGCGGGGTGACGAGGACGTGGCCCGGCTCAGGATCAAACCCGTGTGAAGCGATGAACGCAAGCACCAGCTCATCGGAGTAGATCAGGTCCCCGGGCTCACAGAGGTTTCCGGGATACCGGAATTCGCCCGAGGCCATGTCGCAGAACGGGCACTCATAGCCGTCCGGCGCGTGGCTTTTCCAAGCTGTTTCGGGGAAAACGTCCTTCATCGACGACTCAGTCCTCGTCTTCATCCTCTTCGAAGACCCACTCGAACATGTCCAGGACATACTCGCTCAGGGTGCCTTCTTCGCTCTGCCAGTCACCGCGCGCGTTGTTGCGGCGCCACACGATGGGGTCGGGAACGTCCAGCTGGTCGGCACGGATGCCCCAGACGAACTTCTCGTCCTCATCTTCGAGGAAGAGCAGGTAACCGTCTTCGATCTCCAGCTCGTCCGGATCCCAGAAGAAGTGGAAGGCCTCCATCAGGTCTTCGCATCCGCCGAGGGCGAGGTAGAACTCACGCAGTACCAGCGGGATGTTGAAATCGTGGGCAGCCAGCATCGCATCGAGCTCCCCTTCGGGGATGCCGTCCTCTTCCCTCCAGTTGTCCTCAAGGTACTTGGGGACCAAGGCGCGGAACCGATCCAGGAAAATTTCACTCATGTGGTCTCCAAGCGTGCGTTGAGTGGATGTATTCCAATCCTAGCCGGGACACGGAGCAGGTCCGGACGTGGGGAACCTTTGCGGAGCCTGGGAGCTTAGGAGGCGTGGGCCTTGGGCCTTGGACCCTAGGGCAGGCGTGTGGCCAGTCCGGGATAGTCGATGACCATGCCGTCGGCGTCCACGGTGAGTTCGGCGGTGAACCCGCGGTTGGCCGAGCTGTAGAGGACGACGGCGTGGCCCGGGTCAGGGGAGTAGGCCCGCACCTGTGAATACACCTGTTTGCCGGGCAGGACCCGCAGGCTGGGCATTTCCACCCAGGCCATTGTCAGCTGTGTCTCATCCGGGGGAGCGGAATCGTTCAGCAGGTCGAGCCGCAGGATCGGCATGGTGTTAGTCAGCGGGCACAGCCCGAGGTCACAGTCCTGGGCTTCGTCGAGGCTGCGCGGGTCGGCGATCCCGGGGGAGGGCAGGTCCGTGAGTCCGGACGTGGTTGTCTCCGCGCTCCATCTGCCCTCGGTGCTGCGTTCGAGCTCCAGGCTCCGGGACCAGCCCTTTCCCGTCACCTCTACCGTCAGCCGCCGGGTGACCCACCCCGGGATGGTGGAGAGTGTCCAGGATGCCCGGTATTCGGCGGTGACAGAGGTGCCGGCTGCGGCTAGTTCCCGGTCCCGGAAGGAGACCACTACCGTGTCCGTACGCTCCGGATCGTCCTGTCCCTGCCAGCGGACGGTCCGGGCCTGCGCGGTTGTAGTCATCCCTACAGGTTAACTGCCCAAGCGGCGGACGTTCAGCGCAAGGTACAGGTGTACCCGGTCTGCGGTCACCGCCGGGTCGTATCCGGTCAGCTCGGCAATCTGTGCCAAGCGGTAGCGGACAGTGTTGCGGTGCAGGCCCAGATCCGCGGCGACGGCGGCCACGGATCCGTTCAGGAGCAGGTAGGTGTCCAGGGTGGGAATCAGTTGCGCGCCGTGCCTGCTGTCGAAGGCGACCAGAGGGTCCAGGGCTTCGGCTGCCAGATCCGATAGCGGAACATCGCGGCTGGCCATCAGCAGGGACGTGAGGTTCAAACGGTCGGGTTCGTTCACAGCTGCACCGTTGCGGAGTGCCTCCCGTGCCTCGTAGTAACTCCAGCGCAGCCCTGCTGTTTCGGTGTACGAGCCGCCGATCCCCACCTTTGCCGTCAACCCTGCTCCAAAGAGATACGCACTCAACTCAGCGGCCAGCCCGTTCGCGTCCGCAGCGGGAACCACCAAAGCCAGCCGGTTTTCATGAAGGGCAGTGGGCGCGCCGTTGAACCCCGTCGGCAGCGGGAGAGCAGGCAGGGTGCGGATCTGGCCGGACGCTACTTCCACCAGAAGCACGGCTTGCCGCAGGTCCGGGTCGATACCCGCAGCCTGCAGCCTCACAGCAGCGTCCTGGCCTGCGAGCCGGCCATCCACCACGTCTCCCAGGAGCTGGCCGGTGACGGCCCTGCTGCTGGCCCGCCTGGCGGCCTGGTTGTTCAGCTCTACGCCGATCAGGCTCTGCGCGTAGGCAATGATGTCCGGTTGTACAGACGGTTCGGCAATCGCCAAGGTGCAGCGGTCCCGCATTCCGGTGGGGACGGGGATCCGCCGCCAGGAAGGATCGGGGTCGGAGGTCGCGAAGACCGGTGCGCCGTATTGGAAGAGGGCAACGTCGGCCTCCACCAGTCGGGAGAGTTGTGCCAGCAGCCGTGGCAGTCCCTTGCCGCTGAGCAGCGCCTCTGCCAGCACCTGATGGCCGGAAAGCAATTGGTGCAGCTGTGCGACGTGCTGGGCAGAGAGAGAATCCGCAACCAGCTTTCCCAGAGCCATGAACGGTGTGCCGTAGGGGACCTCGAATACGGGCATGCCGAGTCGGTCCGCCTCGGCGAGCAGGGGAGCCGGCACCGAAGCGTGGCTGAGGCCGGTGCCGAAACCGATTCCCAGCGCTCCGGCCCGCTCCACGCTTTGCACAAAGCGTTGCTGGGCCGCGCTGCTGCCGTGCCGCAGACCCGTAGTCAGAACCACCTCTCCGCCGCCGAGGAACGGAGAGGGATCCTCCAGTTCGGTCACAGCAACCCACTGAATAGGCCGTGGAGACAGGGGCGCAGACCCGTGGCGCGTCAGTTCCAGCCCGCCCGCCGCCAGCAGGTCCGAGAGTGTGATCGACATTGCACCACTATAGACCGCGGACTTTTATGCGATCGCACTGCATCTGCCTCAAATGGCTGTGCAGGCGGCCGTATGTGTGACCTGCGCTTCACAGTAGGTTTGGGGTAATCGAATACGCACCCGCCCGCCCCGAAAGGACGTCCGGCATGGCTGAGACACTGCAGAACTTCATTAACGGCGAGTTTGTCCCGTCCCGCGGAACCGAGGTGCTGGATGTCGTGAATCCCACCAACGGCGAAGTGGTTGCCGTGTCGCCCATATCCGTGCAGGCGGACGTCGACGCAGCAATGGACGCAGCCGCGGCGGCGTTCCGTACGTGGAAGCGCACCACTCCCAGCGAACGCCAGCGCATGCTGCTTCGTCTGGCGGATGCTTTTGAGGCCCATTCCGACGAATTGGTGGAAGCACAGCACCGCAATACGGGTCAGGTTCGCTCATTGATTGCCGCAGAAGAAGTGGCCGTCGGGGCGGATCAGCTCCGCTTCTTTGCGGGTGCGGCCCGGCTTCTGGAGGGAAAATCCGCCGGCGAGTACATGGAAGGCTTTACCTCCTTCATCCGCCGCGAGCCGATCGGCGTCGTCGCCCAAGTGGCTCCGTGGAACTACCCGCTGCTGATGGCGGTCTGGAAGATCGGTCCGGCGCTTGCCGCGGGAAACACGGTGGTGCTCAAGCCCTCCGACACCACCCCCGAATCCACCTTGGTTCTGGCCCGTCTTGCGGCGGACATCTTCCCTGCCGGCGTGTTCAACGTAGTGCTGGGCACGGGTGCTACCGGTGAGCTGATGGTTGAACACCCCGTGCCCGGCCTGGTTTCCATCACGGGGTCCGTGCGGGCAGGCATCGCCGTGGCCTCCGGTGCGGCGAAGACCCTCAAGCGGGCCCACCTGGAACTGGGAGGCAAGGCACCCGCAGTCGTATTTGCAGACGCAGACCTGGACCGGACCGCCACGGCCATTGCCGAATTTGCGTTCTTTAATGCCGGCCAGGACTGCACTGCCATCACCCGCGTCCTGGTGGAGGATTCCGTGCATGATGCACTGGTGGACAAGCTGGTGGCTGCTGCCAAGGAGTTGAAGACCGGCAGCGACAACGACGAGGAAAACTACTTCGGTCCGCTGAACAACATCAACCACTTCAACGCCGTGAATGCCGTGATTGAAGCTCTGCCCGCGCATTGCCGTGTGGAGACCGGCGGACGGAGGGCAGGGTCCAAGGGCTTCTTCTTCGAACCCACCGTCATCACCGGTGCCCGCCAAGACGACGACGTGGTGCAGAAGGAAACCTTCGGCCCGGTCATCACCGTGCAGAAGTTCGACAACGAGGAGCAGGCCGTGGAAATGGCCAACGACGTCGAATACGCCCTTGCCTCCAGCGTCTGGACCACGAACCACGGCCGGGCCATGCGCCTGTCGCGGGATCTGGATTTCGGAGCCGTCTGGATCAACACGCACATCATGCTCACCGCCGAGATGCCGCACGGAGGCTTCAAGAGTTCCGGTTACGGCAAGGACCTCTCCATGTACGGCGTGGAGGACTACACCCGCATCAAGCACGTGATGAGTGCGCTGGACGCCTAGCCCGGCATCCGAACCCTGTTCCTCACGCAGTACTTCCGAAAGGCAATCCCATGAGCATCTCCGTCACCACCCCGAGTTACCGCATCGAACAGCGACGCCGGATTACCGGCACTTTCCCGGGCCCGAAGTCTGCGGCGCTGGAGGCGCGGCGTGCTGCAGTTGTTGCGAAGGGCGTTGCCTCGAGCATTCCCGTGTATGCCGCTGACGCCGACGGCGGCATCATCGTGGACGTGGACGGCAATGCCTTCACTGACCTGGGCTCGGGCATCGCCGTGACCAGCGTGGGTGCCTCCGATCCAGCCGTTGTCGCCGCCGTGCAGGAACAAGTGGAGCACTTCACGCACACGTGCTTCATGGTGACGCCCTACGAGGGGTATGTGGCCGTTGCCGAACGTCTTGCTGCCGTGACTCCGGGGGACTTCGAAAAACGGACCGTGCTGTTCAACTCCGGTGCCGAAGCGGTGGAGAACGCCGTGAAGATTGCCCGCTCGGCTACCGGGCGCGACGCAGTGGTCGCTTTCGACCACGCGTACCACGGCCGCACCAACCTCACCATGGGTTTGACGGCCAAGGCCATGCCTTACAAGACAGGGTTCGGACCGTTCGCTCCGGAGATCTACCGGATGCCCATGAGTTATCCGTTCCGTGAAGAGAATCCGGACCTTACCGGCGTGGAGGCTGCGGACCGGGCCATCCTGGCCATCGAGAAGCAGATCGGTGCGGACCAGCTTGCCGCGCTCCTCATTGAACCGATTCAGGGTGAGGGCGGATTTATTGTTCCTGCGGAGGGATTCCTGCCGCGGCTCGCGGAGTGGGCGCAGGCCAACGGCGTGGTCTTCATCGCGGACGAGGTGCAGTCCGGCTTCTGCCGTACGGGCGAATGGTTTGCGGTACAGCACGAGGGGGTAGTTCCTGACCTCATCACCATGGCCAAGGGGATTGCCGGAGGGCTGCCGCTTTCGGCCGTCACGGGACGCGCGGAATTGCTCGACGCTGTCCACCCCGGGGGTCTGGGAGGTACATATGGCGGCAACCCCGTGGCCTGCGCAGCTGCGCTGGCGGCGATGGACACCATGGTTTCGCAGGACCTGGCCGGTCGGGCCCGGCACATCGAGGAGCTTGTGCTGCCCCGGCTGCAGTCACTTGCAGTGGAAGGCGGCGTCGTTGGCGATGTCCGCGGACGCGGTGCCATGCTCGCGATGGAATTCGTTCGCCCCGGATCTAAGACGCCCGACGCCGAGGCGGCGAAGGCTATCGCGGCAGCCTGCCTGCAGGAGGGTGTCATTGTGCTGACCTGCGGAACCTACGGGAACGTTATTCGGCTGCTGCCGCCGCTGACCATTGACGATGAGCTCCTGCTTGATGCACTTGAGGTTCTGGAGGCCGCCGTCCGCGCCCGGAGCTGATGCCGTCACGGAAGGTCCTTGCGGTGAGGCGTCAGGTTCCGTTTAGGGTTCCGCCGGAGGCTGGGAAACCAGGGTGGAAGTAGGTGTTCCGCAGCGGTCTGCGCTCCGGATCCACGTAAGCCGGCGGCCGGAACCAGGGAATGCCTGCCTGCATTGATACGGGCCAGTTGCCCTGATGGATCAAGTGGTGGTGGAAGGAACACAGCAGCACCCCGTTTCCGATGCTGGTGTCTCCGCCCCGCTCCCAGAAAGTGACATGGTGCGCTTCGGTCCAAGGTCCCGGAACTGTACATCCGGGGAAAGCGCAGCCTCGGTCGCGGGCGTGGAGGGCCTTCCTCAGGTGGGGAGGGAAGAGTCTTGCCGCCCGGCCCAGGTCCAGCACCTGTCCCTTGGATCCCAGGACTACCGGAATCAGGTCCGCGTCGCAGGCTATGCGCCGGACAGTCCGGGTGTCGATTGGTCCGGAGAAGGCAGCGATGCCAGGCGACGGAGAACGTGATGTTTCGGTGTTCCTGTTATCCGGACCATTGGCGGAATGCGGTTCGTCTGGGCGATCCCCGCGGATCGTGCGGTTCCTCGCGTCCGGCTCGCCCGTTGCGTTCGTCAGCCCCAGCAAGAGGGCGTCGTGACTGATAGTGACCATAACTTGGGGACGCAGCCCTCCGGAAGCGGGCAGGCCCCCGGAAGCCAGGGCAGCGCGGACAGCGGCGAGCAGCCCCTCCAAGAGCAGTTGCGGGCGGGTGGGCCTGGGCAGCCGGTCAAGGATATGGGGGTGCGGAGGTGAATCCTGTCCCGCTGCTGCCGGTGTAAAAGCTCCCTCAGCGGGAATGTGGCGCTCGGGCTGAGTGCTGCCGGGTTTGGTCGCGCGGTCCGGATTGGTCGCAGGGCGGGGTTCTGTCGCGCAGCCCGGTGATGTCGCGCAGCCCGGTTCGGTCGCACTGCCGGCTGATGTCGCGCAGCCTGGCTCGGTCGGACCGCCGGGTTCTGTCGCGCAGCCTGGCTCAGTCACACTGCCGGGTTCTGTCGCGCAGCCTGGCTCGGTCGGACCGCCGGGTTCTGTCATGTGGGCTGGTTCCGGTGTGCCGCGGTTGGTACCGTCCTGGCCGTTCACCCGCGGGTTGGAGGCGCTGTTCATCAGGGTGGTGAGCGCCTCGTGCTGTTCGTCGGTGCAGTAAATGTGGAGATGGTTCAGTCCATTTCGGCGCCGTCCCGGGAAGATCCCTTGGAAACGGACGAGCTCTTCCTCGCTGGGTGGCCGGTCCTGGTCCAGCAAGGCGGTCCAGTGTTTCGCCGTACGGACGAGAAAATCATGGTCCTGATGGGAGCCGATATCAGTGAGCTGCTTTTCCATGGCGTCGAGAGCCTGTGGTTCCATCCGCGGAAGCGCTTCTTCCAACGCATGTGCGATCACATCCGCAGCAGTTGCAGCGAGAGCGGCATCAGCACATGCCTCAGCTAACCGCGGATACGCGGGTGGGCGACTCCCGCCTGTGACAGTGCTCGTGGGAAGGACAGCCGAACCGAGTGCCAGCCGGCGGCGCGCTTCGGCGCGTGAGATCCGAAGGCGGGCTCGCATGAAGTCCGGAGTACTCCGGAACTCCCGCAGGCCGCCCTCGCCAAACGTCTGAGCGGGTCTCTGCCGATCGATGGCCGCGGCTGCGACCAGCTTCAGGTAGTCCGTAACGCGTGAAATACCCTCAACGGCCGCAGCGAAATCCACCGCGTCCTGAAAACCTGGAAGATCCCAGGCCTCAGTCGCGTCTCCACAGAGGTCACGGGCTTCCGCGACAAGCGATTCGGCACGCTGCATCAGGCTCACACCTGTTGTAGCGACGGACAATTCCGCCGGTAGCTGCAACTCGCTCAAAGTTTCCGAAGCCATGCATCAAGGCTGCCGGAGTGGAGCGACTGATGGTCCGGTAGGCCCCCGCGTTGGGGACAACGATCAAGACGCGCTGTCCAGGGCGAAGCGGGGGAGGACTAGTCGGCAGACCGCCCCTAACCTCGCCAGACGGCCTCTAACAACGCAACCGCGCGGATAACCTCGCCAGACCGCCCCTAACCACACAGACCGCCCCTAACCACACAGTCCGCCCCTAACCACACAGTCCGCCGGAGCAGGCCCGATCGGGGTGGTTCGGGACGGCCGGGTGGGCGTGGTTAGGACATCTGCTTCGCTGAACTAACCCCTAGACAGCCGCCGCAGCACGCAGCCGCCGGTTGCGGCGGGGTCCGCCGATCATGTCGACCGTCAGCATCACCAGCGCAAGCCAGACGAGGCCGAAGCCCGCCCAGCGCTCGGGCGGCATCGCTTCCTTGAACACGGTCAGCGCCAGGATGAATTGCAGGGTAGGCGCCAGATACTGCAGCAGTCCCACAGTGGACAGCGGCAGGCGGCGTGCAGCCGCCCCGAAGAAGATCAGCGGCACGGCAGTGATGATGCCGGACGCGACCAGAAGCCAGAGATGCCCGGCCCCGTTGGTAGTCAGCGTGGCCGCTCCGGTCACCGAAAGCCAGATCATCACGCCGACTGCGATAGGTGTGAGCACAGCCGTTTCAATCGTCAGGCTGGAAACTGCGTCAACACGCGAGCCGATGCCCTTCTTGACCAAGCCGTAGAACCCGAAGCTGAAGGCCAGGGCCAAAGCCACCCAAGGCACGGTTCCGTACGCAAAGGCCAGGACCAGAACGGCAATGAAGCCCACTGCCATGGCGGCCCACTGGAGCGGACGCAGTATTTCCTTGAGCACCAGCACGCCGAGCAGGACCGACACGATCGGATTAATGAAGTAGCCCAACGCTGCTTCCACTGCGTGTTCGTTCAACACGGCCCAGGAATACGTCAGCCAGTTCACGGCGATCAACAGGGCGGCGCCCGCCAGGGTTCCTACTGTGCGGGGGTTCCGTCCGGCGGCAAGCATCGGCTTCCAGGCCCGCATGACGGTGAGCAGGATCGCGCAGAACACCAGTGACCAGACAACGCGGTTGGCAACGATTTCCACCGCACCGGCCGGCTTGAGGACCATGAAATAGAGCGGAAGCAGACCCCAGAGCCCGTACGCGCCAATTCCGAAGAGGATGCCGGGAAGGTTCTCGCGTCCCGTCCCGGCAGGCCCGGACGACGACGGCCCGGACGACGACGGAGCAGCGGACTGGTCCGGCGCACCTGGCGCCCCGGACGAACCGGCGGTCGCACCGGCGGACGGGCCCCCGGACAGGCCGGAGGACGCGTCGGCGCCCTCGCCGGGCATGGCGGTACGGACGCCGCGGCGGGCGGGGACAGGCTTTGAGAAAGGCACGCAGGGCTTAACGCGCCTGCACCCGTGCGTATTCCCAAGGCGTCCCGCAGCCGTTTTTTCGAGCCGTTTAGACGGTGGCGAACCCGGCATTTAGAATAAATAACTGTGTGTTAATTGCGCACCCAGAAGCTCAGAAGAGAAGAAGGACTATCAGTGACTAACCCTGCCGCGGACAGCGCCCAGCGTCCTTTGAGGGTCGCCATTATCGGCGCAGGCCCCGCCGGTGTTTACGCCGCCGACATCCTTACCAAAGCCGATCGGGACTTCGAGGTCAGCATTGACCTCTTCGACCAGTACCCCGCGCCCTACGGGCTCATCCGCTACGGTGTGGCTCCCGACCATCCCCGGATCAAGGGCATCGTCAATGCCCTGCACAAGGTGCTGGACCGCGGGGACATCCGATTCCTGGGCAACGTCAACTACGGCCGCGACCTGACGCTGGCAGACTTCCGGCACTTCTATGACGCCATCATCTTTGCCACGGGCGCCATCAAGGACGCCCCGCTGAACGTGCCCGGCGTCGATCTGGAAGGCTCCTTCGGCGGTGCGGAATTCGTGTCCTGGTATGACGGGCATCCGGACGTGCCGCGCGAATGGCCGCTGGACGCCAAGGAAGTTGCAGTGATCGGCAACGGCAACGTGGCCCTCGACGTCGCCCGCATCCTTTCCAAGCACGCCGATGACCTGCTCACCACGGAAATCCCGACCAACGTCTACGAGGGCCTGAAGAAGTCCCCGGTCACCGATGTGCACATCTTCGGCCGCCGCGGACCGGCGCAGGTGAAGTTCACGCCGCTGGAACTGCGTGAACTCTCGCATTCGCGCGACGTCGATATTGTCCTGTACCCCGAGGACTTCGAATTCGACGAAGGCTCCGACGAGCAGATCCGCACCAACAACCAGACCAAGACCATGGTCAACACCCTCACCAACTGGCTGGTGGAGGAGCAGGACACCGGAGCTTCCCGCCGCCTGCACCTGCACTTCCTGCACAGCCCCGTGGAGATCTATGACGATCCCGCTGATCCGGGCAAGGTCGCCGGCATGAAGTTCGAGCGTACCGAGCTGGACGGCACCGGGAACGTCCGCGGCACCGGCGAGATTGTCGATTACCCGGTCCAGGCCGTTTACCGGGCCATCGGGTACTTCGGCTCCGAGCTGCCCGAAGTGGGCTATGACGAGCAGCGCGGCGTGATCCCCAACGAGGGCGGCCGCGTCATCAACGAAGACGGCGCTCCGGTGCCGGGCATCTACACCACCGGTTGGATCAAGCGCGGCCCCGTGGGCCTGATCGGCCACACCAAGGGCGACGCGCTGGAGACCATCGGCTTCCTGCTCGAGGACCGGCTGAACCTGCCGGCCGCCACGCACCCGGACCCGTCGTCGATCATTGAGCTGTTGGAAGAGCGCGGCGTCAAGTACACCACCTGGGAAGGCTGGCTGAAACTGGATGCCTATGAGCGCAGCCTCGGCGCCTCCTACATCCACCCCGACCCGCTGACCGGCGAACTCGTCCGTGAGCGTGTCAAGGTGGTCGACCGCGAGGAAATGACCCGCATCTCCCGCGGCGAGTAGTCGTAAGCAGCACCCTGCAGTTCCTCTGGCCTCCGCCGGTCCGCGCATGGGAGCATATCCAGCAAGGTGTGTTCCCTACCGGACAACGTCCATTCCGAGACGTTGTCCGTTTATCAGCGTGGATAGGCGGGGGCCGTGCGCATTGCGGCGCGAAATGAAGGTTTGGCCCAGAACGGGCAGTCCGGTGTCCTGCCGCGGATACCGGCGGACGCGCTGCTTCGCAACGCCCTCCGGGCCCACGAGTCGCTCGGTGCCGGCAGCGGCTGGCTGGACCGGCTTAGGCCTTCCATCCGGGAGTCCTGGCAGCGTTCGCTGCAGCACCACTCGGACCCGGACGTTTCGCGTCCCGAGTTGGTGTTCGACGACGCCGCCCTGGACCGTTACCGTGCCGCGCATCCGCTCGCTGCCGTGATGCCGGTAATCCGACGCCTGCTCGTGGAGCCCGGAGAGGACTCCGGGCTGTTGGTGGCCGTAGGCGACGAACTGGGCCGCCTGCTGTGGGTCGACGGCGATGCTGCCCTGCGCCGCCGCGCGGAAGGCATGCTGTTTCTGCCCGGCGCGGATTGGTCCGAACGAACGGTCGGCACCAGTGCGCCCGGAACCGCCCTCGCCACAGGGGCCGACGTGCAGATCGCCGGACCGGAGCATTTCAGCCGGCTTGTGCACTCCTGGAGCTGCACCGCCGTGCCCGTGCATGACCCGGACACCGGTTCCGTGCTGGGCGTCGTGGACGTCACCGGCGGCCCCGAAGCCGTCGCTCCGCATACGCTCGCCCTTGTCCGGGCAGCTGTCGCAGCCGCCGAAGCCCGGCTCCAGGTCCAGCGGCTGCAGGCCCGCCGGGATACCCGTAACGGATCATCCACCGCCTCCGGAGCTCCGCTGCGCCGTCGTACCCGCCGGAAGCCCCCGCAGCCTGTCCCCGACTCCACGGAAAGCCTGGAGCTGCTCGGCCGGGACCGGGCCGTCCTGCATATCAACGGCAGGTCGGTGGAACTCAGTTCCCGCCACGGCGAACTGCTGGCCGTGCTGGCACTGCACCCGGGCGGGCTGACGGCAGAGGAACTGGCCTCCCTTGCCTACCCCGACGGCGGGCAGGCAGGCACGGTGCGCGCCGAGATGCTGCGGCTGCGCAACCTCATGGAAGGCGTGGCCGCCGGAACCGAGCCGCTGGTGCCGCGCTCCCGCCCCTACCGCCTGGCCCGTCCGCTCGAAGTGGACGCCGCACAGGTCCTGCGGTTCCTGGAACACGGCGCCTACCGGTTGGCCCTGCGGAGGTACGGCGGACCGGTGCTGCCGCGTTCGGAGGCGCCCGCCGTCATCCGGCTGCGGACCGAGGTCTCTGCCGTACTGCGCCAGGCCATGCTGTCCGACGCCGGTGCAGACACCCTGCTCCAGTACCTGCACCTGCCGGAGGCAGAGCACGACGCCGAGGCCTGGCAGCTTGCCCTGCGCGTGCTTCCGCCGCGCTCGCCCCGCAGGGCCGCCGTCATCGCCGCCCTGGAACGGATCGAACGGGACCTGGCCTGAAGGCACAAACCTTTCGTTGCAACCTGCTTGCAACGTTGCGCTCCGTAGCCTCGGGGATGTCCGCAACCGACACCGACGTCGAACGCACAAGGAGCGCAACATGACCGTTTACGCACAGCCAGGCACCGAAGGCTCGAAAGTCACCTTCAAACCGCGCTATGACAACTGGATCGGCGGCGAATGGGTGGCCCCGGTCAAGGGGGAGTACTTCGAGAACATTTCGCCGATCAACGGCCGGGCATTCTGCGAAGTGGCCCGCGGTACATCGGCTGACATCGATCTCGCGCTGGACGCCGCGCACAAGGCCGCCGGGGCCTGGGGCAAGACTGCGGTAGCCGAACGGGCCCTGGTCCTGACCCGCATCGCGGACCGGATCGAAGCCAACCTCGAAATGCTCGCCGTCGCCGAAACCTGGGACAACGGCAAACCGATCCGGGAAGTCCTGGCCGCCGACCTGCCGCTGGCCGTCGACCACTTCCGCTACTTCGCCGGAGCCATCCGCGCCCAGGAGGGCGGCATCTCCCAGATCGACGACAACACCACCTCGTACCACTTCCACGAGCCGCTGGGAGTAGTGGGACAGATCATTCCGTGGAACTTCCCCATCCTGATGGCCGTCTGGAAACTGGCTCCGGCGCTGGCGGCAGGCAACGCCATCGTGCTGAAACCCGCCGAGCAGACGCCGACGTCGATCCTGGTCCTGATGGAACTCATCGCGGACCTGCTGCCGGCTGGCGTGCTGAACGTGGTGAACGGCTTCGGGGTGGAAGCCGGCAAGCCCCTGGCATCCTCGAACCGGATCCGGAAGATCGCCTTCACCGGTGAGACCACCACGGGCCGGCTGATCATGCAGTACGCCAGCCAGAACCTGATTCCGGTGACCCTCGAGCTGGGCGGCAAGAGCCCGAATATCTTCTTCGCCGACGTCGCCGCCGCCGATGACTCGTTCTACGACAAGGCGCTCGAAGGCTTCAACATGTTCGCCCTGAACCAGGGCGAGGTCTGCACCTGCCCGTCCCGTGCACTGGTCCAGGACTCCATGTATGACTCCTTCATGGCGGACGCACTGGCCCGCACGGCACAGATGATCCAGGGCAATCCCCTCGATACCAACACCATGGTGGGCGCCCAGGCGTCCAACGACCAGTTGGAGAAGATCCTCTCCTACCTGGATATCGGCAAGCAGGAGGGTGCACGGGTCCTCGCCGGAGGCGAGCGGGCCCACTTCGACGGCGACCTTGCCGGCGGCTTCTACGTCCAGCCCACCGTTTTCGAGGGCACCAACAACATGCGCATCTTCCAGGAGGAAATCTTCGGTCCGGTGGTTTCCGTGACCCGGTTCTCCGACTACGGGGAGGCCATGGCCATTGCCAATGACACGCTGTACGGCCTTGGTGCCGGTGTCTGGTCCCGGGACGGCAACACCGCCTACCGGGCAGGACGCGATATCCAGGCCGGCCGGGTATGGGTGAACAATTACCACGCCTATCCTGCCCATTCCGCTTTCGGCGGCTACAAGTCCTCCGGCATCGGCCGCGAGAACCATGCCATGATGCTGGACCACTACCAGCAGACCAAGAACCTGCTGGTCAGCTACGCGGAAAACAAGCAGGGGTTCTTCTAAGCGGCCCGCGGACCTGCCTAGGCTTGGGTGTCACTCGCTTTCCACTGGAATTACCCTAAACCGCTGACAGAACGAGGACCCCATGGCAAGCATGCAGGCAGCAGTAGTGAACCAACTCGGTGAAGGCCTCTCCATCGAGGAAATGGCGGTGCTTGAACCAGGTCCGGGCCAGGCGCTCGTCAAGCTGGTGGCGACTGGTGTATGCCATACGGACCTCCATGCCGCAGACGGTGACTGGCCCGTGAAGCCGACTCCGCCGTTCATCCCCGGCCATGAGGGGGTGGGGGAAGTGGTGCAGGTCGGTGAAGGGGTTACCGACCTGCACCCGGGCGACATGGTGGGCAACGCCTGGCTCGCCTACGCCTGCGGTGTGTGCGAGTACTGCCGGACCGGCTGGGAAACCCTGTGTGAGCAGCAGAAGAACAGTGGTTACTCCGTGGACGGCTCCTTCGGCCAGTACATGCTGGTGGATGCGCGTTTTGCGGCGCGCATCCCTGACGGGGCCGATCCGCAGGAAATCGCTCCGGTCCTCTGCGCAGGCGTCACGGTCTACAAAGGACTGAAAGTCAGCGAGGCACGGCCCGGTCAGTGGGTCGTTATCTCCGGCATAGGCGGTCTGGGACACGTGGCAGTGCAGTACGCCATTGCCATGGGACTGCGCGTCGCCGCCGTGGATATCGCAGATGACAAGCTGGAGCTGGCCACGAGGTACGGAGCCGAGGTTGTGGTCAATGCGAGCAACGAGGACCCGGCCGAGGTTATCCAGGAAAAGACCGGCGGTGCGCACGCAATACTGGTCACCGCGGTGCATCCGACAGCCTTCGCACAGGCCATCGGCATGGCCCGGCGCGGCGGGACGATTGTCTTTGTCGGGTTGCCGCCGGGGGACTTCCCGGCCCCGATCTTTGACACCGTGCTCAAGGGCCTCACCATCCGGGGGTCGATCGTGGGTACCCGCCAGGACCTGGCGGAGGCAATCGACTTCTACGACCGCGGACTGATCCACCCCAACATCACCGTCCGCAGCCTGGAAGAGATTAATGACGTGATGACTGAACTCCGAGAAGGCCGTGTTGATGGCCGTGTGGTGATTGGATACTGATGGATTCTTCGCTTGCTTCTCCGCTGGAAGCGGCTGCCGCACTGCCCGGGGAGACGTTCTCCCGGGTGGCGCTGACGCCGCAGGCGCAGGCCCTGCTGCTGCGGCTGCGGCCCATCCACGGTGCGCTGATGTTCCACCAGTCCGGAGGCTGCTGTGACGGGTCCTCGCCCATGTGCTTTCCGAAGGGGGAGTTTCTCACTTCAGATGCCGACGTCCTTCTGGGAGTCTTCGACCTGGCAGGTGAGGAACTGGAGTTCTGGATGTCGCGTGAGCAGTTTGAGTACTGGAAGCACACCCATCTGACCGTGGATGTCGTCTCCGGACGGGGAAGTGGGTTTTCCGTGGAAGCACCTGAGGGTAAACGCTTCCTTATCCGGTCCCGTCTGCTTGACTAGGATCCAAATAGTAAGCTGACTGTTGAACCTGCCGTTTTGAACGGTAGGGTGCAGTGGACGGAACTTATCAAGGCCCCGTGAGGGCAGGAGAAGAGGAAGACCATGGTAAAGAAGTTTGTATTTCTGGCGGGCGCGGGTATTGGCTACCTGGTTGGCTCCAAGGGCGGCCGCGAAAAGCTGATGCAGCTTTGGAATGACCCGAAGGTGCAGGAAACCGTTTCCCACGGCACCGACTGGGCGAAGGAAAAGGCCCCGGGCCTGCAGGACAAGGTTACGGGCGTCGCCAAGGATGCCGCCTCCAAGGTCACCGGTTCCAGCAGTGGATCCGGCTCTTCCGGCAGCACCGGATCCGGTTCCACCGGGTCCTCCACGGGTTCTTCCGCGGCCGGCAGCACGGGAACCAATGGTTCCTACACCTCCGGCGGCGAGCAGAAGATGTCTCCGGCCGAACCGCAGCCTGAGGCATAACCGCAAAGAGCAAGAGAAGCACCGGACAGGCAGGCGAAAACCTGTTTGTCCGGTGCTTTTTCGTTCCCCTTGCCCGTCGTGCAAAGTTGCACTTAGTGTATTGGCGTGGCAGCAGGAGAAACAGCCGCCCCCTCACGGCGGGAACAAAACAAATCGGTGACACGCGCAGCCATCGCCGCGGCTGCCCTCAGCCTGGTCCGCAGTAACGGCCCGGGCAATTTCACGGTGGACGACATCGCGGAGCGGGCCGGCGTCTCGCGCAGGACCTTCTTCAACTATTTTTCCAGTATTGAAGCGTCGCTTACGGTGGCCATGGAAGGATTCCTGGAAACCGTGCTGGGCCACTTCGAGTCCCGTCCGCAGACCGAGAACATCGTGGAGTCCATGCTGGAGGCCCTGACCGCCCCGGCGGACCCTGAGCGGCTGGCGGTGACTGCCGAGCTCTACGCCATTGCCCAGGACAACCCGGAAATGATGCGGTTCCAGCTGGAGGCCTGGAACCGGGCGGAACAGCGCATCGTCGCTTCCATCCGGCAGCGGTTGGGCGATGCCGCCGATCCGTTCTACAGCTCCTGCCTGGTGGGTTCAGTGCTGACCTGCGGGCGAAGCGCCTTTGCCCAGTGGGAACGGCGCACACAGGGCGTTATTACCCCGGAGTCACTTAAGCTGCTGGAAGAGCTGTTTGCCGAAGCGATTGGCTTCCTCCGCCACGGATTCAACCGTTAACAAGTCCCGCCGAAAAAGCGGAACCAGCACGGATGGACGCACGTTGGGTAGGAAAGGGTGCGCGGGGGACCGCATAATGGACCCGCGGACGGCTTCCCGGCACAACGCGCACTTTCGGCGTCCGCGGGGCGGACGCCCAAGGTCCGGAGAAAGAAAAACGGCAGCCGAACGGCCGATGGGAATAGTACGAGACCGTACAACCGTTATGTTCGGCTAGTATCGAGTGCCCCGGAAACAACATAACTACGGATTTGGAGTGTGAGCCGAGAATATGGCTACAGATTATGACGCGCCGCGCAAGACTGAGGAAGAAGCCGGCCCGGCTTCTATCGAAGAGCTTCAGGCACGGCGCAGTGACAAGCAGTCTGCCGTAGTTGACGTGGATGAAACCGAGGCAGCTGAAGGATTCGAACTGCCCGGCGCAGACCTGTCCGGTGAAGAACTGCTCGTCCGCGTAGTGCCGCCGCAGGAAGACGAGTTCACCTGCAACTCCTGCTTCCTGGTCCGCCACCGCTCCCAGCTGGCCGTCGAAAAGAACGGTCTGGCCTACTGCAAGGACTGTGAAGGCTAATAACCCGAAACCTCAGCCGTCGCACCACCTAGGGTGCGGCGGCTGCCTGTTTAAGTCCGGACCGGAGTGGGGACAGACCAATGATCGGAACGACGACGGCGGTCCTGCTGGCTGCCGGTGCCGGCAGACGCCTCGGCCGCGGACCGAAGGCGCTGCTGCCTTTCCGCGGGCGGCCCCTGATCGAGCATCAGGTCGCGGTGCTCCTGGCCGGCGGGTGTACCCACGTGGTCGCGGTGCTGGGCGCCGGTAGCGCTGACATTTTGGCCTCAGCTCGGCTGCAGGATGCTGCACCGGTCGTGAATCCGCAGTGGGAGCTGGGAATGGGCACCAGTTACCGTTGCGGGATTTTGGCGGCACTGGCCCGGGAACCGGAGACCTCGGTCCTAGTGGCCCTGGTCGACCAGCCCGGATTGACTCCTGCCGTGGTCTCCCGCGTCCTCGCCGCGGGGCAGCCCGGCAGGATCACCGCCGCCGGCTACCGGGCGCCGGATGGGAAGTTGCGGCGCGGACACCCCGTTCTGCTCGATGCTTCCCTGGCCGCGCGCAGCTTGGAACCGGAGGCAAGCTATGCAGGGGCTGAACCTGCGGGAGAAAGGAGGCCGGGAGCCAATCCGGATTCCGGGGCCCGTGCGTTCCTCGCCGCCCATCCGGAGCTCCTGCATGTCGTGGACTGTACCGATCTGGCCGACGGGCGGGACGTGGACTGCGATGCGGACCTGGCCCTGTTAGACTGAGGGCTTCGTAGGGGAGTATCCCAGAACGCAGATATCCGTCAACACGTGGAGCACCGACGCTCCGCCGGGTTCAGCGGCCAGCCAGTCCATGGTGGCGGGAGAGACCTATGCTCCTTTGGCATACCCTACGAAAGCAGAGATTCCATGACTGTTTCCCCCTTGGTCTGGGGAGTGACCATCGCGGTCATCCTGGCCCTTTTGGCCTTTGATTACTTCTTCCACATCCGCAAGGCGCACATCCCTACGCTGAAGGAAGCGGCCATTTGGTCCTCCATTTACGTAGGCCTGGCCTTGATTTTCGGCGGTGTTGTCTGGGTCCTTGGTGGAACCCAGATGGGCACCGAGTACTTCGCCGGATACATCACCGAGAAAGCGCTTTCGGTGGACAACCTGTTTGTCTTCCTGATCATCATGGCGAGCTTCCGGGTTCCGCGTGAAGACCAGCAGAAGGTCCTCCTCTTCGGCATCGTCTTCTCCCTGATTGCCCGTACCGCGTTCATCCTTCTCGGCGCCGCGCTGATCAACTCCTTCTCCTGGGTCTTCTACATCTTCGGCCTGATCCTGCTGATCACCGCGGGCAACCTGCTCAAGCCTGAAAGCACGGAGGGCGACGACGAAGCCAATAACTTCATCATTCGGCTCGCCCGCAAAATCTTCCACACGTCGGACACATACGACGGCGACAAGCTCTTCACCATGGAGAACGGCAAGCGCGTCCTCACCCCGATGCTGCTGGTGATGGTGGCCATCGGCGGCACCGACATCCTCTTCGCGCTCGATTCCATCCCCGCGATCTTCGGCCTGACGCAGAATGTCTTCATTGTCTTCACCGCCACGGCGTTCTCCCTGATGGGCCTGCGCCAGCTCTACTTCCTCATTGACGGACTGCTGGACCGCCTGATCTACCTCAGCTACGGCCTGGCAACCATCCTGGCGTTCATCGGCGTCAAGCTTGTCCTGCACGCCCTGCATGAGAACACCCTGCCGTTCATCAACGGCGGCGAGCACGTTCCGGTTATCGAGATCACCACCGGCCTCTCGCTCTCCGTCATTGTGGGCGTCCTGCTGGTGACCGTTGTTGCGTCCCTGGTCAGCCCGGCCGGCAAGGCCATGACCGCCGTGAACAACGCGCGGCGCCATGCGGATTCCTACCTGGACCTCTCCTACACCGCCGATCCTGCAGAGCGGGAACGGGTCTACAAGGCCCTGTGCGATGAGGAACAGGACATCCTGAAGATGGACCTCAAGTACCGCAACAAGGTCAAGGACATAGAAGAGATCCGCGAAACCGTAGCCCGCGCCCACAGCGAGCACGAGCGGTACCTCTCCCGCTAGCGAGAACAGCCGGCGGTGATCCGCCGGCAGTGCAGGGCATTCCGGGCAGCACAGCTGCCCGGAATGCCCTTCGCAGTTAAGCCCGGATGCGCCGGGCCACAGCCTGTTCTGCCAGCAGCCGCGCGATCCCGGGCTAGCGGTGGGCGCGGTGCGGCAGCGGGGCATTCGGCCGCGCTCCGGACCGGCGGACCGCAAAACCCAGGCACAGGCCGGCCGCCAACGCGCCCAGCCCTCCGGCGGCCAGATCTCCCATGGTGTCCGCGTACCCGACGTTGATGCTTGCATCCACGTACGTGTGGCCCCACCACTCACCGATTTCCCAGAGCACACTCATCCCCAATCCCAACGCCAGCACCAGCAGGGGAACCACCACGGGGAGCGAGGGGGAGTGACGGTGCGGGCGCTGGACGGCAGGTACTGCGCCGAACTGCACCAGCAGGAAATAGGCCAT
Source organism: Arthrobacter sp. zg-Y844 (assembly GCF_024385465.1). GTDB lineage: Bacteria > Actinomycetota > Actinomycetes > Actinomycetales > Micrococcaceae > Arthrobacter_B. Next base: position 520,997 of record NZ_JANFLS010000001.1, on the reverse strand, counting down.
CACGGCCAGCGCACCTGTGGTGGCAAAGTGGATGGCGAGATCCCACCAGGAGATGCGGGCGTAGAGGTCTGCCACGCTGCTCCACGCCGCGGCCAGCAGCACCACGCCGTAGGCGGCGTCGAAACCAGGGAAGACCGCCAGGGCACGGGAGACCAGAAGTCCCAGCAGCACCAGCAGGAACAGAGCCGTTTCCACCGGTCCGAGCAGTACCAGCGCCGTCAGGACACTCAGCACTCCCAGTGCACGTACCGTGTCGGCAAGGTATGCCTGCCGGGACTCGGGCGGGCGGAGCAGCGCATCGATCATTCTCATACGGTAGCCCGGCACCACTGACCGAGGCAGTGGGCACCGGAAACGGGCCGGGAGAACCAGTGGCTCCACGCTAAACTCAGCCCATGCCTTCTGAGCTTCCGGCAGTTGCCGTGGTCATCCCGTGCCGCAATGATGCCGCCCTCCTGGAAGCGTGTCTGGAGTCCCTGGCCGGACAGAGCCTGCAGCCACGGGAAATAGTGGTGGTGGACAACAACAGCAGCGATGCCAGCGCGGAGGTTGCCCGGCGGTTCGGCGCCCGCGTGGTTTTCGAACCGGCTGCGGGAATCCCTGCCGCTGCCGGTGCCGGGTACGACGCCGCTGCTCAGGGCCTCGACGCGGACGCCATTATTGCGAGATGTGACGCCGATTGCGTCCTGCCCCCGGACTGGATTGCGCGCATAGCTGAAGCCTTCGCTGCCGACCCGCAGCTGGAAGTGCTTAGCGGTCCCGGTGTTTTCTACGGGATGCCCCGCCTCCCGGCGCTGCTGCTCTCCCGGTTGTATCTGGGGTCCTATTACCTGGCCATGGGTTCAGCTTTGGCCCACTGGCCGTTTTTCGGCTCGAACCTGGCTCTGCGTGCCGGAACCTGGCAAGCGGTCAGCGGCGAGGTGCATAGGAACGATGCGCAGATGCACGACGACGTCTGCCTCAGCTTCCATCTCGGCCAAGGCCGTCGCTGCCGCCGGGATCCGCACCTGACCGTGGGAATGGCGCCGCGGGCGGTGCAAAGCCGGGCAAACGTGGCCCTGCGCTTTCGCAGGGCCTTCCACACCCTGTCCGGCCACTGGCCCCAGGAATACCCCTGGGTCCGCTGGGCCCGGAGGTTCGCGGGCAGCAAAACCGCCGCACCGGCAAACTGAGCGCCTGCCGCGCAGCAGGCCGAACCCATACCGTCAGGCAGCACGCACACACAGCCAGGCCGACCCCACACCGCCAGGCAGGCCGGACCGGATCTAGGGGTAGAGCAGCGGCAGCTGCAGCACCAGCCAGGGACTGAACGCCCAAGGCGTCAGCCGAACCGCCGGAACAAGCTGCGCCGGATCCGCCCACTCCCAGTCCATGACCTCGTCCGGTGCCGGGACCGGATCGGCGTCGGCCACGGCCGTGTAAACGGGGCAGATCTCATGCTCGACAATCCCCGAGGCATCCACGGCACGGTAGCGGAAATCCGGCAGCCGCAGCGTCAGGTCCCGCACCTCGAGCCCCAGCTCGCGCCGGGCGCGCCGGTCCACGGCGTCCTCCGTAGCTTCTCCTGGACCGGGATGGCCGCAGAAGGAATTCGTCCAGACTCCCGGCCAGGTCAGCTTGGACATCGCCCGGCGGGTAACCAGCAATTCGCCGCGGGTATTGAAGACGTGGGTGGAGAACGCCAGATGCAGCGGCGTGTCAGTGGTGTGCACGGCGGCCTTGTCGCGGGTGCCCACGGGACGGCCGTCATTGTCTACCAGAACCACGCGTTCTGAGCCGTCTGTCATTTCTTCCCCTAGTCCCATACGTGTTTACTTTACCTATGCAGATGCACCCCCCGCTCGACCTGTCTATCGGCCAGGACTTGGTCGAGACCGTTCTGAACCGGTTTTACGAGCGGGCAAAAGACCGCGCGGCCAAACTGGGTCCCGGCTACCTCTCACTGTGGCAGGCACTGGAAAACTCGACCGCCGGAGGCAAACGGGTGCGCCCGCGCATCCTCTTGACGGCTTACCTGAACCTCGGCGGTACCGACACGGCGGCAGCGGCCAGGGTAGGCGCCGCTTTCGAACTGCTGCATACGGCCCTGATCGTGCACGACGACGTCATCGACCTGGATTTCACCCGCCGCGGCCACGAAAACGTCTCCGGCGTCTATCGGGGGCTGGCCGCCGCCGCAGGCGTTGAAACAGGTGCCGCACGGCACCGCGGGCTCTCCGCCGGGGTCATTGCAGGGGACCTGGCCTTGACCGGCGCATTCCGCATGCTGGACAGTGCCGAGGTGGACACCGGCATCCGGTTACGGCTGGCCGAGATCCTGGACGAGGCCGTCTTCGCATCCGCCGGCGGAGAGCTGATCGACGTCGACCTTTCCTTCCATCCGGATGCCCCGCCGATCTCCGAAATCCTGCACATGGAGCGGCTCAAGACCGCCGTCTACTCCTTCGAAGCGCCGCTGCAGGCCGGGGCGGTGCTTGCCGGGGCATCGAACGACGTCGTTACCACCCTCGGCCTCTACGGCCGGGACATCGGGATTGCCTACCAGGTGGTGGATGACCTGCTGGGGGTTTTCGGCACGGAGAGCGCCACGGGCAAGTCCAGTTTTTCGGATCTGCGCGAGGGAAAGCGGACGGTGCTGGTTTCCTATGTGGCACAGAAGCCGGAATGGGCAGAACTCTCGGGCCTGATCGGCAACCCCGAGCTGACCGCCCGTGATGCCGCCCGCGCCCGGGAACTGCTGGTTTCCTCCGGTGCCCGGGACCATGCGCAGCAGCTGGTGCGGGAATATGCAGACCGGGCCCGCCAGCACCTGGACTGCCCCGCGGTCACCCCCGGGCTGCGCGCCGCCCTGTCGACAGTGGTTGACGACGCCGTGAACAGGGGACGGTAGTCCGTGCCAGCTGAGCAGGGCCTGCCCCTTTATAACGCCGTTGCGCGCCGGACTTCGGCCGTGCTGATCCGGTCCTATTCGACGTCCTTCGGGCTGGCCTCCCGGCTGCTGCCGGCCCGGACGCGCCTGCAGATTGAAACCATCTACGCGCTGGTCCGGCTGGCGGACGAGATTGTCGACGGCGTGGCGGCGGCCGCACTGGTGCCCCGTACGGAGATCGGCGGGCTCCTCGATGAGCTGGAGGCGGACACGGAACGTGCCCTGCGCACCGGCTACAGCGTCAATCTGGTGGTCCATGCGTTCGCACTGACGGCGAGGGAAACCGGCATCGGAACGGACCTCACCCGCCCGTTCTTCGCCTCGATGCGCGCGGACCTGGACCAGATGGAACACACCGAGGCCAGCTTCAACGAGTATGTCTACGGCTCCGCCGAGGTGATCGGGCTGATGTGCCTGCAGTGTTTCCTCGACGGAGTTCCGCTGCCCGATGACCAGGCCAAGCGGCTGCACGAGGGCGCCCAACGGCTGGGGGCGGCCTTCCAGAAGGTCAACTTCCTGCGGGATCTTGCGCAGGACTTCGAGACCCTGGGACGCAGCTATTTCCCGGGCGTCACCGTGGCAGCGTTCAGTGAGGCGGACAAGCACCGGATCCTGGCCGGCATCGATGCTGACCTGCTGGTTTCGGGTGCCGCGGTGGCGGAGCTGCCGGCAAACTGCAGGGCCGCCGTCGCACTGGCCCAGGACCTGTTCGGTGAATTGGCCCGCAGGCTCCGGAACACTCCCGCCGAACAGCTGCGGACCACCAGGGTGCGCGTCCCGAACCCCGTGAAGGTCCGCATCGCAACGCGTGCGGTTCTGACCCGCCGGGTCGCCGGTCCTGTCGGGCTCCGGCACGACGGCGGAAACCAAGCTGTCCCGGGAAACGAAAGGCAACCATGAGAATGCGTCCGCGCACCGCCGTCGTAATCGGCGGCGGGATCACGGGACTGGCCACCGCGGCACTGCTGTCGCGGGAAGGCCTGGAGGTCACGGTGCTGGAGAAGCAGCCGGAGACCGGGGGACGGGCCGGCAGCTGGGAGACCGGAGGGTTCCGCTTTGACACGGGGCCGTCCTGGTACCTCATGCCCGAGGTCTTCGACCACTTCTTTCGGCTGCTGGGCACCACCGCTGCCGAACAGCTGGAGCTGGTCCGGCTGGATCCGGGGTACCGGGTGTTCTTCGAGGACACCGCAGAACCGGTGGACGTGGCCGCCACCCGGGACGGCAACATTGCGTTGTTCGAGTCGCTGGAACCCGGTGCCGGAGCCCGGCTCGAGGAATACCTGGAGTCCGCCGAAGAGGTCTATGCGATGGCCAAGAAGCGGTTCCTGTATACAACGTTTGCCTCGTTCCTGCCGCTGCTGCGCCCCGATGTCCTGCGCAGCGGCCCCCGGCTGGCCAGGCTGCTGCTGGAACCGCTGAGCACCTTCGTTGCCCGGCGTTTCACGGATCCGCGGATCCGGCAGATCCTGGGCTACCCGGCCGTTTTCCTGGGCTCCTCGCCGTTCACCACGCCCAGCATGTACCACCTGATGAGCCGGCTGGACCTGGCGGACGGGGTGCTTTATCCCATGGGCGGCTTCCACCGGATATCCTCGGTCATTTCCGACCTGGCGCGTGCAGAGGGCAGCCGGGTCATCACCGGTGCCGAGGTCACCAGGATCCGTACGTCCGCGCAGGACAACCCCACGGGCGGCCGGGCCCGCTTCCCGCGGGGCAAGCCCCGCGCCGTGGGCGTGGAGTACCGGGATGCCGGCGGCTCGCTGCTGTCGCTGGATGCGGACCTGGTGGTTTCTGCAGCGGATCTGCACCACACCGAGACCACCCTCCTGCCCCCGGCACTGCAGACCTATCCGGAGGAATACTGGGAGCACCGGGTCCCCGGCCCCGGCGGGCTGCTGCTGCATCTCGGAGTGGAGGGGAAACTGCCGCAGCTGGAACACCACACCCTGCTGTTCACCCGGGACTGGGAAGCCAACTTCGAGAAGATCTTCGGCCAGGAGACCTCCGTGCCGGATCCGGCCTCCCTGTACGTCTGCCGTCCGAGCGCGACAGACCGCGACGCCGCGCCGGAAGGACATGAAAACCTGTTTGTGCTGGTGCCGGTACCTTCGGATCCGTCGCTGGGAGCCGGCGGGATCGACGGCGCAGGGGATCCCCGGATCGAGAAGATGGCCGACGCCGTCATCGAGCAGCTTTCGTCCTGGGCCGGCATTCCCGATCTGGCCGAACGCATCATCATCCGCCGCACCGTGGGACCGCAGGACTTCGTTGCCGACCTCAATTCCTGGCGCGGAACCCTGCTGGGACCGGCGCACATCCTGAAGCAAAGCGCGTTCTTCCGCGGAACGAACGCCAGCCGGAAGGTGGAGGGGCTGCTTTACGCCGGCGGGTCCACCCTGCCGGGCATCGGCCTGCCCATGTGCCTGATCAGTGCGGAGCTCGTGCTCAAGCGGCTGCGCGGGGAAACGGGCACCGAGGCGCTGCCGGAGCCCGCTCCGTGGTCCGCGCAGGTGCCGTCCGGCCAGCTGTCCGAAGAACAGCCCGCGGCCCCGCAGCCGTCCGCTGAGGCGGGGGCGTAATGGGCGTCCTGTACCTGCTTTTCCTGCTGCTGTCCCTGGGCTGCATGGTGCTCCTCGACCACCGGTTCCGGCTGTTCTTCTTCGCCGACGCACGTAGGGCGGCAGCAGTGCTGGCCATCGGGGTGCTGTTCTTCACCGGCTGGGACCTGGCCGGCATCGGCTCCGACATCTTCTACCGCGGCGAGACCCCCTTTATGCTCGGCCTGACCTTGGCACCGCACCTGCCCGTGGAGGAGATCTTTTTCCTCGCCTTCCTTTGCTACCTGACCATGGTGCTCTTCGGCCTGGTGCGCCTGGTCGCAGCCCGGACCGGCGCACGGGCCGCCGCACGAAACACCGACCGGGCCGGCGGACCCCCGGCCCGCAGGCCGAGCGAGAGGACCCGGCCGTGACCTACTGGACCCTCAATGCCCTCTTCCTCGTACCGGCAGCCCTGATCTGCGCAGCCGCCCTGCTGGGCCGGAACCGCCGGCGGCACTTCGCAGCCGCGGCGGCCGTCACCGCCGTCGTCCTGTTGGCCCTGACCGCCGTCTTCGACAACCTCATGATCCGCGTGGGCCTGTTTTGGTACAACGAGGACCGCATATCCGGAGCCTTTGCCGGCGCTGCGCCGCTGGAGGATTTCGCCTACCCGCTGGCGGCCGTGCTGCTGCTGCCGGCGCTCTGGGCGCTGCTGCCAGGACGCGCCCCCGCGCCCGGAGGCGTCCAGCCGAACACGAAGGAAACACCGTGAGCCCCGCCGCCACCTCGACCGCGGGAACCCTGCGGATGCTGCTGGTGTCTTCGCGGCCGCTCTCCTGGGTGAACACTGCGTATCCGTTTGCCGCCGCCTATCTGCTCACCACCGGGCAGATAGACCTGACCTGGGTCATCGGTACGCTGTACTTCCTGGTTCCCTACAACCTGGCGATGTACGGCATCAATGACGTCTTCGACTACGAGTCGGACCTGCACAATCCGCGCAAGGGGGGAGTGGAAGGCGCCGTCCTGGACCGCGGTTTCCACCGCATCACGTTGTGGGCAGCGGCCATCACCAACGTGCCGTTCCTCGGGGCCTTGATCCTGCTGGGAAGCCCGCTGTCCTGGCTGGTGATGGCAGTCAGCGTCTTTGCAGTGATTGCGTACAGCGCACCCGGACTGCGGTTCAAGGAACGCCCCTTCCTGGATTCCATGACCTCGAGCACCCACTTTGTCAGCCCTGCAGTGTACGGGCTGGTCCTTGCCGGCGCGGTGTTCACTCCGGGGCTCTGGGCAGTCCTGGGGGCGTTCTTCCTCTGGGGCATGGCCAGCCAGGCCTTCGGTGCGGTGCAGGACGTGGTGCCGGACCGGGAAGGGGGGATCGGATCCATTGCCACGGTGCTGGGGGCGCGGCCGGTGGTATGGCTTGCCGCCGCTGCGTATCTCGCCGCCGGCCTGCTGATGCTGCTGACTCCCTGGCCGGCGATGCTGGGCGGGCTGCTGGCCCTGCCCTACATCCTCAACCTGGTGCCGTTCCTGCGGATCACCGATGCCGGGTCCGGTGCGGCGAATGCCGGCTGGAAACGGTTCCTGAAGCTGAACTTCCTCACCGGTTTCCTGGTGACGCTGCTGATCATCTGGTACTGGCCTACCCGGTAGGAGGCAGGACTAGGAGGCAGGACATACAGCAGCGGCCGGCCCCCGAAGGGACCGGCCGCTGCTGGTTTAGCGGGTGCTGGAATTACTCAGCAACGCCCACGAACTCGGCCTTTTCGTTGGCCGTGGTTTCGCCCTGTGCCAGGGAAAGGCGCAGCTTCTCGCCCAGGGTCGCGTCAACGTTGGTCCAGTACTGGATCGCAGCTTCGCGGATGTGCGGACGCTTCACGCCGGAGATGGCGCCGGTGATGGTTTCCAGGAAACGCTGCTTGGCGGCGTCGTCGTAAACCTCGCGGTACAGGGTACCGGCCTGGACGAAGTCGCTGTCCTCGGAGTGCAGGGTCGCGGCGGCACGCACCAGGGCGCCGTCGTTCTCCCAGCTGCCCGAACCGGCCAGCGCTGCATCGGCCGCGGGGCCGCCCAGCGTGTTCGGTGCGTAGACCGGAGTCTGCGGGGAATTGTAGGAGAAGCGCATGGCGCCGTCCTGCGAGTAGTTGTTAACCGGAGCCTTGGGTGCATTGACCGGCAGCTGGTTGTAGTTGGCGCCGATGCGGTAACGCTGGGCGTCCGGGTAGGAGAAGATGCGGGCCATCAGCATCTTGTCCGGGCTGGCGTCGATGCCGGGAACCAGGTTCGCGGGAGACAGGGCAACCTGTTCGATCTGCGCGAAGAAGTTTTCCGGGTTGCGGTTCAGGGTGTGGGTACCCACCTTGATCAGCGGGTAGTCCGCGTGCGGCCAGACCTTGGTCAGGTCGAACGGGTTGAACCGGTACGTCTTGGCATCTTCGTACGGCATAACCTGCACGTGCAGGTCCCAGGACGGGAAGTTGCCGGCCTCGATGGCCTCGTACAGGTCGCGGCGGTAGTAGTCGGCGTCGGCGCCGGCAATCTTCTCAGCCTCGGCACCGGTGATTTCATGGTTGCCCTGGTTGGACGTGAAGTGGTACTTCACCCAGAAGCGCTCGCCGGCGGCATTGATCCACTGGTAGGTGTGCGAGCCGAAGCCGGGCATTTCGCGCCACGACGTCGGAAGCCCGCGGTCGCCCATGAGGTACGTGACCTGGTGGGCGGACTCGGGGGAGTTGGTCCAGAAGTCCCACTGCATGTCCGCGTCGCGCAGGCCGGAACCCGGAAGGCGCTTCTGCGAGTGGATGAAGTCCGGGAACTTGATGCCGTCGCGGATGAAGAACACCGGAGTGTTGTTGCCGACGATGTCGTAGTTGCCCTCGCTGCTGTAGAAACGCAGGGCGAAGCCGCGCACGTCGCGCCAGGTGTCGGGCGAACCCATTTCACCGGCAACTGAGGAGAACCGCTGGACGGTTTCGGTGACGGTGCCCGGCTGGAAGACAGCGGCACGCGTGTACTTGGAGACATCTTCGGTGACAACGAACTCACCGAATGCGCCGCCGCCCTTGGCGTGCACGATGCGCTCCGGAATGCGCTCCCGGTTGAACTGTGCCAGCTTCTCGACCAGGTAACGGTCGTGAAGGGCAATGGCGCCGTCGGCGCCGGTGCTCAGCGAGTGTGCGTCGCTGGCAACCGGGGTGCCGGTCTGCGTGGTGGTGAAGTTGGACATACTTGTTCTTTCTCTGGTGCTGACAAAAGGGAGGAAAGGCTTGGGGCGGGCTACGAGGCTGCGGCGGCGCAGTCGGTGCAGATCCCGCGGTAGAGCACATCCGCAATCTGGATGGTCATACCGTGTGTGTTTCCGGGGGTGAGGCAGGGAGCGTGGCCGACGGCGCAGTCCACGTCCTCGATCCGTCCGCATTCAATGCAGATGGCGTGGTGGTGGTTGTCATTCACGCGGGTCTCGTACCGGGCCGGAGAATCGGGGGTTTCGATTTTCCGCAGCAGGCCTGTTTCGGTGAGGTCGGCCAGGATCACATAGACGGACTGCAGGGAAATATCCGGGAGTTCCCGGCGCACGCCGGCCGCGACGTCGTCCGCCACCGAGTGCGGTGCGGAGTCAACGGCACGGAGTACGGCGAGGCGCTGCTTGGTCACCCGACGGCCGTGGGCGCGCAGCTCATCGGACCACCTGGCGGTGGTTTCCTCTGCAGCTGCGTTTCCGTTCATGTCCAACATCCTATCCTTATTCTGAGTTATTCATAATAAGGATCGCCTAACCTGGTCCGGTCCCGGTACGCTGGCCATAAAGCGTCCCGACAAGCGTCTCGACGGAACAGGAAGCAGAGGCACAGTGCCTGCAGCAGAAGCTCGAACGGGATTCCAGCGCGTGACGGTAGGGGACACACAGGTGGACATCCGCACCTACCGCCGCTTTGACGACGCCGGGACACCCGACTGGCACGAGACCCGCAGCGAGGTGGTCCTGGTGCACGGGATCGGTGCCTCGGAGCGGTACTACCGCCCGCTGATCTGGGAACTGGCGCGCACATCCATCGTCCATACGCTCGAGCTGCCCGGCTTCGGATCCACCCCGAAGCCGCGCAGGCAGCTGCAGATGGAAGACTTCGGGCGCATCGCCGCCGAGGCGCTCGATGCCGCCGGCATCCGGGGCGCCCAGTGGGTGGGCCATTCCATGGGCTGCCAGGTGGTGGTGGAAATGGCGCTCGCCGCCCCGGACGCGGCGTCCTCGGTGGTCCTGCTGGGGCCGACCATTAACGACGCCGAGCGCTTCGCCCCGCTGCAGGCCCTGCGGCTGATGCAGGACTGCCTGGTGGAACCACCGGCCGTCAACTTCATTCTGGTCACCGACTACCTGCGTGCCGGGCCGCGCTGGTATCTCTCGACGCTGCCCGTGATGATCCACCACCGCCTCGAGGAGCGGATCCGCGAGGTAAAGCCTCCGGTCCTGCTGGTGCGCGGCGGGAAGGATCCCGTGGTGCGCGCCGACTGGCTGGCCCGGCTGGCCCTTGCCCGGCCGGGTGCCGTGACGGCGGAAATCCCCGGCCAGCCGCACGTGATGATGTACACCCGTCCGAAAGAAACCGCCGAGCTGATGCGCACGGCGGCCGCCGTACAGTGACATCCTTCCGCCCTGGATTCCGTCCGCGCCGGCAGGGGCGGATCTTCCGGTGGGCGCGCCAGGCACGGGGCTGGGCCTCGGACTATGCCTACGTGGCCTACTGGCAGGTGCACGGTTTTATCTTCCGCCGGGACCCGTCGGCGTACCTGCATCCGGAGGGTGAGGTACGGGCACCGGTAGTGCTGATTCCCGGTGTCTTTGAAAACTGGCAGTTTATGCGGCCGCTGGCGGACTACCTGTATGAGCGGGGACATCCCGTGCATACCGTGGCCCCGCTGGGCTACAACCGCGGAGCCATCGAGGACATGGCCGTGCTGGTGGAACGCTATCTGGTGGAACGGAACCTGACGGGCGTGCTGGTACTGGCGCACAGCAAGGGCGGCCTGATCGGCAAGCACCTGATGACCCTGCCGGACGGCGGGTCCCGGGTGGAGCGGATGATTGCCGTCAACACACCTTTCTCGGGCTCCGTCTACGCCAACCTGTTTCCCCTGGCCTCGATCCGGGCCTTTGCCCCGCGGGACCCGTTCCTGCAGAAGCTCCTGCGCAGTGTGGACGTCAACGCACGGATCACTTCTGTGTACAGCAGCTTCGATCCGCACATCCCGGCCGGGAGCCACCTGGCCGGTGCGCGGAACATCCAGCTGGAAACCATGGGGCATTTCCGGCCCATCGGGGATTCCCGGCTGCTGGAGGTCCTGGAACAGGACCTGGCTGCAGCCGAGCGGTAAAGGGAGGCTAGGACGCGCCGCGGGCCAGGGCCTGCTCCACAGCCGCCGCCGAGCCGTCCCGCCACGGCTCTCCGTGCCCGGTGAGCAGCAGGGGAGCATTGGTCTCGGCCAGCAGTGAGAGGGAAGCGAGTGCCTGGGCGCTGTCCGCGGTGGCCGCTCCCGAAACGATCTGCGGGCCCTTCGCACCGGTGTAGGGGTCCAGGGTGACCAGCGAGTCCCCGCTGATCAGGGTGCCGCGGTCCGGATAATGCAGTGCCACGTGCCCGGAGGTATGCCCGGGCGTGTGCAGGATCCGGGGCTTGCCCGGCAGGGCGTCGCCGGAATCCGGGGCCAGGCTGTGCACGTCGGTCACGCCGCGCACGTTCAGCGCTCCGGCGAGGGTCATCGCACCCAGGACGGGAACCGACTTGGGATAGCGCAGCGGATACAGGAACCGGTTGGTCTCGTGCCGGTAGCGGTAGGGATGTGCGGCAATGTACCGGTCGGCGTCGTGCACCAGGATCGGTGTGCGGTACTCCTGCCGAAGCCGTGCCGCAGTGCCCACGTGGTCGAAATGCGCATGCGTCAGCACCAGGGCCCGGACATCGCCGGCACCGTAGCCCAGTTCGTCGAGCGCGCCGGTCAGGTGCGGCCACATCCCCGGCAGGCCCGCGTCGATCACTGCGATGCCGTCGTCGTCCTCGACCAGGTAGACATTCACATGGGCATGCTCAATGCGGTGGATTCCATCGGCTACGTTGCGGGTAAACACGGTGGCTACTCCTTCGGCAGGGTGCGGGGCAAGCGGTTCCGTCCCATCCTAAGCATGCTTTCTATTACCGTGCGCGCGTGGTGCGCCGGAACCGGCCCGGCAGGACCCTAGACTGCTCTGGTGCCAAGACTGCTCGCTGACCTTACCCCGCTGCGTGAAAGCCCCGAATTCCGCCGGCTCTGGACCGGAACGGCGCTCTCCGCCGTCGGCACCCAGCTCACCCTCGTGGCGGTGAGCCTGGAGGTCTACGAACTGACGTCGTCGAGCTTCAATGTCGGTCTGCTTGGACTGGTGGGCCTGGTGCCCCTGGTCCTGGCCGGACTGTACGGCGGATCGGTGGTGGACGCGTATGACCGGCGCAAGGTCGCGCTGTTCTCGTCGGGACTCCTCTGGCTCAGCACCATCGGGATAGCCGCCCAGGCCTGGGCCGGAGTCGGCAACGTCTGGCTGCTGTACTTCCTCGTGGCCGTCAACGCAGGTGCCGGCGGGCTGAACCACCCGGCCCGCAGCGCCATCATTCCCCGCCTGGTCCGCCCAGAGCTGCTGCCTGCCGCCAATGCGCTGAGCATGATGACCTTCGGCCTGGCCATGACCGCGGGACCGCTGCTGGCGGGAGTGCTGGTGGCCCGGGTGGGCTACGGCTGGACCTACACCATCGACGTCGTTACCTTCACTGCCGCCATGTGGGCGCTGTACCGGCTGGCGCCCATGCCGCCGGTGGGCAAGGTGCAGAAGGCCGGGCTGGGCTCCGTGCTGGAGGGGTTCCGGTTCCTGGGCACCCGCCCCAATATCCGCATGACCTTCGTGGTGGACCTGTGCGCCATGGTCTTAGCCCAGCCCCGTGCACTGCTCCCGGCCATCGGAGCGCTGATGCTCGGCGGCGGCGCCGCCACCGTGGGGGTGTTGCTGGCAGCTACCGCCGTGGGTGCCTTCCTCGCCGGCCTGTTTTCCGGGCCGCTCGGGCTGGTGCGCCGGCAGGGCCTGGCGGTGCTCTGGTCCGTAGCGGCCTGGGGGCTGTCGGTGACGGCGTTCGGCGTGGTGGTGGTGCTGGCCGGACACAACGACGGCGCGGTCCCCTCCCGGTGGCTTCTTCCCGCGGCGCTCGCGATGGCCTGCGCCGGGATAGCCGATTCCATCAGCGGTGTCTTCCGGTCCACCATCCTGCAGTCCGCCACCCCCGACGCCATGCGCGGCCGGCTGCAGGGTGTGTTCGTGGTGGTAGTGGCCGGCGGACCGCGGCTGGGGGACCTGGTGGCGGGCGTGGATGCCTCCCTGGTCGGGGAGGGCTGGGCGGCAGTGCTGGGCGGACTGATCTGCCTGGCCCTGGTGGCGGTGCTGGCCCGCACCCAGCCCCGGTTTGCCCGGTACGATGCACGGCATCCGGAGCCCTGAACCGCTCGTCGGAGCAGGAGCAGGAGCAGGAGCAGGAACAGCCCGCCCCGGTTAAACGTTGAAGTATATGGATAAAACCGAGAGTGCGGCCCGAAACGGCCTGCGTGAAAGGACCATGTACCCGTGCACCGACATTTCAACGGCCTCAAGACGGCAGCCCTGTTCGGCGTGCTTTTCGCCGTGCTGCTGGGAATCGGGGCCCTGCTTTCAAGCGGAACCGGAAGCCCGACGTTCATCTGGGTCTTCCTCTTTATCGGCCTGGCCACCACTGCGTACAGCTACTGGAACAGTGACAAGCTCGCCATCCGGGCAATGCGTGCCGTGCCCGTCACCGAGGCGCAGGCTCCGGAAATGTACCGGATTGTCCGCGAGCTTTCGCTGCAGGCCGGGGAGCCCATGCCGCGGCTCTACATTTCGCCCACCATGGCACCCAACGCCTTCGCCACCGGCCGGAACCCGCAGCACGCTGCGGTGTGCTGCACACAGGGCATCCTGGCGCTGCTGAACGAGCGTGAACTGCGAGGCGTGCTCGGCCACGAGCTGATGCACGTCTACAACCGGGATATCCTCACCTCCTCGGTGGCGGCTGCCATTGCCGGCGTCATCACCTCGCTGGGACAGTTCCTGCTGTTCTTCGGGGGCGGGGACCGGCGCAATGCCAACCCGCTGGCCATGATTGCCATGGCCGTCCTGGCGCCGATGGCCGCGTCGCTGATCCAGATGGCTATCGGCAGGACCCGCGAGTACGACGCCGACGAAGACGGCGCGAAGCTCACCAACGATCCGCTGGCACTCGCTTCGGCCCTGCGCAAGCTGGAGAGCGGAACCCAGCGTGCACCGCTGCCGAGCAATGACCAGAAGCTGGTGAACACCTCGCACCTGATGATCGCCAACCCGTTCCGTGCCGGCGTGCGCGGCCTGCTGGCCACCCACCCGCCCATGGCGGACCGCATCCAGCGGCTGGAACGCATGGCCGGGCGCACCCTGGGCGCCTGACGCCGTGCTGATCCGTCTCCTGCTGACGAAGTAGGCTTCGAGCATGCGACTGATACTTGTCCGCCACGGTCAGACCCCCTCCAATGTGGAGCATTTCCTCGACACCGCAGTCCCCGGACCGGGACTGACGGAGCTGGGGAGGCAACAGGCGGCGGCGCTGCCCGAAGCCCTGGGCCACGAACCCATCGACGGGGTCTTTGCCTCCAACCTGGTCCGCACCCAGCTCACCGCCGCGCCCCTGGCCGCCGCCCTGGGCCTGCCGGTCCAGATCCGCGACGGGCTGCGGGAGGTCTTCGCCGGCGACTTGGAAATGCGCAATGACCGGGACGCGATTATTACCTATCTGAAGACCGTTTACCGCTGGGTCTCCGGTGACACAGCCGTCCGGATGCCCGGCGGCCCGGACGGAGCCGAGACGCTGGGCCGCTTTGACGCCGTGGTCGAGGAGCTGGCCGCCGAGGGGTTGAAGTCCCCGGTGATCTTCAGCCACGGGGCGATCATCCGGGCCTGGGCCACGGCCCGCGCCGAAAACGTGGGAGCGGACTTTATTGTCGCGAACGCCCTGAGCAACACCGGCATTGCCGTGCTCGAAGCGGGAGAGCTGCCCGACGGCAGCCTCGGTCCCTGGGAGCTGCTGACCTGGATGGGTGAACCCGTAGGCGGGGAAGAACTGGAAGACTACGGCGACGACGGCCCCGCTGCCGACGACGTCGCGCTCTAGGACGACGTGCTGCTTGAAGCCTTAAAACACAGACGGCGCCGTCCCCGCTGCGGGGGAGGCGCCGTCGCAAGTGCTCCGGAGAGGCCTAGCGGAAGTTGATGAACTGCAGGTCGACCTCGAGGTCTGCGCCCTTGAGCAGGGCCATGGTGGCCTGCAGGTCATCGCGGGACTTGGAGCTCACCCGCAGTTCGTCGCCCTGGATCTGGGACTTGACTCCCTTGGGGCCTTCGTCGCGGATCAGCTTGTTGATCTTCTTGGCCTGGTCCTGGGCGATGCCCTCCTTCATGGAGGCTTCAATCCGGTATTCCTTGCCGGAAGCGTACGGCTCGCCGGCATCCAGGGACTTCAGGGAGATGCCGCGCTTGACCAGCTTGGACTGCAGCACATCGAGTACGGCCTTCACCCGGTCTTCCGAGTTGGCCTTCATCAGGATCTTCTCGCCGCTGAAGTCCACCTCGGCGCCGACGCCCTTGAAGTCGTAGCGCTGGACGATTTCCTTCTGCGCCTGGTTCAGCGCGTTGGCCACTTCCTGCTTATCGATCTTGCTGACGACGTCGAACGTGGACTCGCTGGCCATTTCGGGCTCCTCTAAGTTGGTGACTTTTCCTGGTACTTAGCGTAGTAGGTCCGAGCCGTGATGGCGCCCCGCTCCCAGCCGGTACACAGCAAACACCCGGCGTCGTCCCATCGGGGCGGGGAAGGGTCAGGGGGTGGAAAACAATTCCGGTGCCGTCTCCCGTCCATCCTTCCGCCGTCCCGCAGCTGTCCGGATCCGCACCATGGCGGCCGGTTCCTTCCTGGCTGCAGCGTCCGCCGCAGGGCTTGGTGCCATTGGTGCCGCCCCGGCGAGGGCCGCACTGGTCCCGCCTCCGGTCTTGTCCGCTCTGGAATGTGCGACGCAGGCAGAAGGCACCGAGTGCGGAAGCCAGGAACGTCTGGCAGGCATCCGCGCCGACCTGGGGAACGCCGTGGCCTGGGGATCGGTGACCCAGGACCAGGCCGACCGGTTCTACGCGCAGCTCGAAGACCGGATCTCACGGGGGCTGTAGGGCGCCCGGCAGGGGCCGGAGGAGGTCCCGCGGCCCCTGCCGGCAGCGGCCGGAAACGGTCCGGCAGGACCCGGTTTGGGGCTCGATTCGTAACTTCGGAGAATCTTCGGTAAAGTTGTCTTGTCCGCAGCTGCTGCGGACAAGGTCTTCACTTGAAGACACTCGGCAGATTACCCGAGCGGCCAAAGGGGGCTGACTGTAAATCAGCTGGCAACGCCTTCACTGGTTCGAATCCAGTATCTGCCACAGACAAACCCGTCCTCACCACTGGTGAGGGCGGGTTTTTCCTTTCCCGGGGCCCTTGCGCCCAGAACTCCTAGATATTAGGCTCCCTAAATATGACTAGCGATCCCGCCCTGGACGACCTCGCCGAGGAATTCCGTGAATCCCTCCGGCTGGCACTGTACATTGCCCGCAACATGGACGCGGATACGGACATCAGCGCCACGCAGGTCAGCATCATGAAGATGGCCGCCGGCGAGGGGATGCGGGTGAGCGAGATTGCACGGAACCTCGGAGTGAAGGTCCCCAGCGCCACGGAGCAGATCATCCGCCTCGAGGGTGCGGGCCTCTTGAAGCGCAGCCCCGATCCCCATGATTCCCGCGGTGTCCGGGTGACTCTCACTTCGCAGGGAGGCGAAGTGCTTCAGGAAGCCAACGGCAGCAGGACGGCATTGATGGCGGCCCTGCTGGAACAGTTGAGCAGCGAGGAGCGGAACGCCCTGTCGGCAGCGCTGCCCGTCATCCGCCGGCTGACGAAACTGCCCGGGGCCTAGAGGCCTTCACCGGACAGCGAACAGCTACAGACAATGCCACCGGCCCCGGTTAGCGTTGGACCATGGCTACTATCGACATCACCGAAGCAACGTTCCCCGAGACCATCGAGGAAAATGACATAGTCTTCGTGGACTTCTGGGCGGACTGGTGCGGTCCCTGCAAGCAGTTTGCACCCGTGTATGAATCCGTTTCGCAGCAGCACGACGACATTACCTTTGCCAAGGTGGACACCGAGGCTGAGCAGGGCCTGGCAGCTGCCGCCGGCATCACCTCCATCCCCACCCTCATGGCGTTCCGTGAAAAGGTACTGGTGTTCTCCCAGCCCGGAGCCCTGAATGCCAGCCAGTTCAGCGAACTGGTGGAAGCAGTCAAGGGCCTGGACATGGCGGCCGTGCACGAGCAGATTGCCGCGCAGGAGCGCGAGGCAGCAGCAGGCTCAAACGGCCAGGCCAAGCAGGCTTAGCCCCACCCGCTTTTCTTCAGGGAAGCATCCGCTCCAGGATGCTTCCCTGAGTGCGTTAAGGATGCCGTCCGGCCTACGCGGATTCGAAAACGCCACGTCTACCGTCGCCGCAGCGGTCGTTGTACTCTCGCTTCCATAAGGCGCACCGCCTGGGGAGCGCATGGGGGAGCGTACGGGGGAGCGAGCAGCGCGGACGTCAACGACGACGAGACGACAGCGAGGACAACATGAGTTCCAACCGAGGGATTGCCTATCTGGAACCGGGTGTGGTGGAAGTCCAGGACATCGACTACCCCACCTTCGAACTGAAGGACGGGCCGGGCGTTAACCCCGCCAACATAGGGCGCAAACTTCCACACGCCGCCATCCTGAAGGTGGTCACCACCAACATCTGCGGATCCGACCAGCACATGGTCCGCGGGAGGACGACGGCGCCGCCCAACCTGATCCTGGGCCATGAGATTACCGGGGAAGTGGTGGAAACCGGATCGGACGTGGAGTTCATCAAGGTGGGCGACCTGGTTTCGGTGCCGTTCAACATTTCCTGCGGCCGCTGCCGCAACTGCAAGGAACGCAAGACCGGCATCTGCCTGAACGTGAACCCCGACCGCCCCGGCAGCGCCTACGGATACGTCGATATGGGCGGCTGGGTGGGCGGCCAGGCCGAGTATGCCCTGGTGCCGTACGCGGACTGGAACCTGCTGCGGTTCCCGGACAAGGACCAGGCCATGGAGAAGATCCTTGACCTCACCATGCTCTCCGACATCTTCCCCACCGGCTATCACGGCGCAGTCACCGCAGGGGTGGGGGTCGGCTCCACCGTCTACATCGCCGGGGCAGGGCCCGTCGGCCTGGCGGCAGCAGTCTCGGCACAGTTGCTGGGGGCCGCCGTGGTGATCGTCGGTGACCTGAATGAGGAGCGGCTGGCCCAGGCGCGCAGCTTCGGCTGCGAAACCGTGGATGTATCGCTGGGTGCTCCGCAGGACCAGATCCAAATGATCCTCGGGGTGCCGGAAGTGGACTGCGCCGTCGACGCCGTCGGGTTCGAGGCCCGCGGCCACGGTGCCGGGTCAAGCAGCGAGGCACCGGCCACTGTGCTGAACTCGCTGATGGACGTCACGGCTGCCGGCGGGGCACTGGGCATCCCGGGACTGTACGTGACCGGAGATCCGGGCGGCGTGGACGAGGCGGCGCAGAAGGGTTCGCTCAGCATCAACCTGGGTACCGGCTGGGCCAAATCGCTGTCCTTCACCACCGGGCAGTGTCCGGTGATGAAGTACAACCGTGAACTGATGACGGCGATCCTGCATGACAAGGTGCAGATCGCCAAGGCGGTCAGCGCCACTCCGATCAGCCTGGACCAGGCACCGGAGGCCTACCGCGAGTTCGATTCGGGCGTGGCGAAGAAATACGTCATCGACCCGAACGGGATGGTGGGTTCGCACTAGTCAACCGGTCCGTCCGCTAAGCAGGAGGACGGACGAACAGCAGCACGGCCGGCAGGACCGAAACCAAATCGGTCCTGCCGGCCCGTCTTCGCGCCCGCACCCTTCTGATGCCTCCGGGCCCGGCGGTACGCTCAATTGGTCCGGGGTCCCGTCACAGCTTTTCGGGCCTCCGCCACTCGAACGCCCACGGCTTGATAAAAGCGGAGTTGGAAGCGGGGATCGTATGTGCGGCAGCAACGGAACAATCGGCAAAGCAGGAACCGGAACACCTGACACCCCGGGGAGCCGGGCATGAACGGGGCGGACACCGCGTGGGTGCTGATCTGCGCCGGGCTGGTGCTGTTTATGACCCCGGGCCTGGCACTCTTCTACGGCGGGATGGTTCCCGTCCGTAACGTCCTGACCATGCTGATGCAGAACATCATCCCGCTCGGAATCATCTCGGTGACCTGGATCCTGGTCGGGTACACCCTGGCCTTCAGCAACGGGGGCAACTCCGTGCTCGGCGAATTCGACGCCTTTGCGCTTATCGACGTCGACACTCCGCAGTTCCACACCGTTGCGGCGGGCGTGACCATTCCGGCGCTGGCCTTCGTGGCGTACCAGATGATGTTCGCGGTGATCACTCCCGCACTGCTCACCGGTGCGACAGCCGGCAGGCTCCGGTTCGCCGGCTGGGTGGTTTTCCTTGCCGCATTCTCCATCCTGGTTTATCCGCAGGTGGCGCGCTGGCTCTGGCATCCAAAGGGATGGCTGTTCCAGCTTGGCGCCCAGGACTGGGCCGGCGGCATGGTGGTGCACGCCTCCGCGGGTGCCGCCGCCGTGGCGGTGCTGCTGGTGGTGGGCCGGCGGCGCGGGTGGCCCAACCTGCGGACCTCGCCCAACAACCTTCCGCTGATGCTGGTGGGCGGCGGCATTCTCTGGTTCGGGTGGTTCGGATTCAACGCGGGTGACGGGCTGCAGGCCAACGACATTGCCGCGCAGGCACTGATCAATACCCACGTGGCAGGATCGGCCGCGATGCTCACATGGTTGCTCGTGGAGCGGATCACCAGAGGGCACTGCACGCTGGTAGGAGCAATTTCCGGTGCAGTTGCGGGCCTGGCCACCATCACGCCCTGCGCCGGTTATGTCGGCACCGGGGCGGCCCTGCTGATCGGACTGATCGCGGGCTGCGTGTGCGTGGTGGCGGTGCGGCTCAAGAGTGTCCTGCATTACGACGACGCCCTGGACGTCATTGCCGTCCATTTCGTGGGCGGCGTGCTGGGGTCCTTCCTGCTGGGTTTCTTCGGGGACAGCTCAGTGAACCCGGCCGGAGATGACGGCATCTTCTCCGGCGGCGGGGGAATGCTGCTGTGGCACCAGAGTGTTGCCCTCGTTTCCGTGGTGCTCTTCTCCTTCGTGCTCAGCTGGGTCATTGCCGCCGTCATTTCCCGGACCATAGGGCTAAAGGAGCCGGGTCCGGAGCAGGAGGACCTGGACCGCGTCCAGCAGGACTCGTCCGCGTATTCACTCAGCGGAATCAGTGCCCGGCCCACGGCCGCGGGCCGGGCGGCGGTGGACGGAAGCCCGGGCGGCGACGCCCGGCACTCCGCCGCCAGCCATGTCATCAGCGCCTTGGTCAACACCGAGCGCATAGACGGGCTGCGGGACGCGCTTCTGATGGCCGGCGCCCGCTCCCTGGAGCTCTCCGAAACCGCTGTCTACTCCGGGAAGATCCGGAGCGATACTTTCCGCAGCGAAAAGCGGCTGATCGATTTCGATGAGCGGTTCCGGGTGCAGGCAGCAGTGGACCCGGAACACGAGGAAGCGGTGGTCGCGGTGCTGAAACGGTTCGGGGCGGAACCCGAATCCATCTACCGGATGGCAATCGCCCCGAACTGACGCCGGGTTAGACCTGTTCCACCTTGAGCGGTTCGGCCAGCAGGGCACTGAGGGATTCCTGCAGGTCCTGGAGGGCGGCACCGCGGGCATGGCGCTCCAGGTCCTCACGGGAGGCCCACTGCTCCGCCAGCACAATTGCCGACTCCGAGTCCTCGATGATTTCGTAGCGCAGGCAGCCCGGTTCCGTCCGTACCTGCTCAATGGCGATGTCCAGGGCCAGCTTCACGCGCATGTGCTCGCCGGCGTTGGGGACCATGGTGGCGCGGAGATTGATGGGGGTATTGGTTTCCATTCCCCCACCATAGGACTGTCCACGGAAATTGCCGTGCAACCGATCCGCAACCCTGCCGATACCTCAGCGGCGGCGGTGGTCCATCGGGGCGAGCTTCGGTCCGTAGGTGGGTTTGCGGTAACCGCTGAGCATGATCATCCGCACCACCCGCTGGCGGTGTCCCCGCCAGGGTGCGAGCAGCTCCAGCATGCCGGCGTCGTCGGTCCGCTTCCCGGTGAGGGCCGCGCCCACGTAGGCGGCCAGATGGTAGTCGCCAACGGAGACGGAATCCGGAGCACCGTGGGTCCGCTGGGTGATTTCCGCAGCGCTCCACACCCCGATTCCCGGAACGGAGCAAAGCTTGGCGGTCAGGTCCTCGCCGAGCGGATCCCCAGCCAGCCGCTCCAGCCCCGAGGCGAGCGCACAGGCCCGCAGGATGGTGGTGGAACGGGAAAGGTCCACCCGTGCCCGGTGCCAGTCCCAGCTGGGGATCTTCCGCCAGGTCTCCGGGGCAGGGGAGGCTTTCATGCCCGACGGCGCCGGGCCGGGTGCGTCAACGCCGTAGCGGGTCACCAGGTAGCGCCAGGCGTAGTAGGCCTCCAGCACGGTGACTTTCTGCTCCAGCACCACCGGGATCAGGCTGTCCATGATCCGGCCCGTGCTCGGCAGCCGCAGGGAGAGGTTCCGGCGCCGGGTCTCCGTGACCATCCGGGGCAGGGTCGCGAGGAACTGGTCGTCGTCAAAGCCGGACCAGTCGTCGTGTTCACCCAGCAGGGCGGGTACCGAGTCCAGCGCGCACCGGGCACCCGGCCCCCAGGCCTGGGCGCGGACCCGTGCGCCGGGGGCCGGGACGGGTTCCTCGCGAAGGTGCAGGGTGGCCGGACCTTCCGGGGTGAGGAAGGCCAGCCAGGCAACACCCGGCCCGAGGCGGATGGTCGGATCCTGCTTACCGCGGACCAGGATGCGCAGCGAGGTCTGCAGGCAGTACGGGGCGGGGGACTCCCAGCAGCGCACCAGACCGGAGGGAGCCTGCTGCAGCGCTGGAACAGCGGCAGTGAAGGACATGCAACTATCGTTGCACGTACCACCCCCGCTTCTGCCCGCACTGCCGGCTGCCCGGATGTGGCTTTTGCTACGCCGCGTTCCGCCCCCCATGCCACAGCGGGAAGGAAGAAGTACCGTGGGTCACATGAAGTATGCCAATACCGTCCTGGACCTGATCGGCAACACTCCCTTGGTGAAGCTCCACCACGTGACCGAAGGCATCAGTGCCACCGTCCTGGTGAAGCTGGAGTACCTGAATCCGGGCGGATCCGTGAAGGACCGCATTGCCGTGAAGATGATCGACACCGCCGAGCGTGAGGGGAAGCTGCTGCCCGGCGGCACGGTGGTTGAGCCCACCAGCGGCAACACCGGTGTCGGGCTGGCGTTGGTGGCCCAGCAGAAGGGCTACAAGTGCATCTTCGTTACCCCGGACAAGGTGGGGGTGGAGAAGCGGGACGTCCTGCGTGCCTACGGTGCCGAAGTGGTGGTCACCCCGACGGCGGTCGCTCCGGACAGCCCCGACTCCTACTACGGAGTCTCCGACCGGCTGGTGCGCGAGATCGACGGCGCGTACAAGCCGGACCAGTTCTCCAACCCGTCGGCCCCGGCCAGCCACTTCGAATCCACGGGACCGGAAATCTGGGCGGATACAGACGGCCGGGTAACCCACTTCGTGGCAGGCGCCGGCACGGGCGGCACCATTACCGGCACTGGACGCTACCTGAAGGAAGTCTCCGCGGACCGTGCCTCCGGGCCGGTACGCGTGATTGCCGCGGACCCGGACGGCTCGGTGTATTCCGGCGGCACGGGCCGCCCCTATTTCGTGGAAGGCGTGGGGGAGGACATGTGGCCGGACAACTACGATCCGTCCGTGCCTGACGAGGTGATTGCCGTGAAGGATGCGGACTCCTTCGCCATGACCCGCCGCCTCGCCCGGGAGGAAGGCCTGCTGGTAGGCGGGTCCTCCGGCATGGCCGTCACCGCCGCCCTGGAGGCTGCGCGCTCGCTGGGGCCCGACGACGTCGTCGTGGTCCTGCTGCCGGACAGCGGCCGCGGATACATGGGCAAGATTTTCAACGACGAGTGGATGCGCTCCTACGGTTTCCTGCAGGACGGGGGAGAGCAGGCCACCGTCCGCGATGTGCTGGCTACCAAGGACGGCTCGCTGCCGGAACTGGTCCACACCCATCCAAACGAAACCGTGCGGGACGTCATCGCGATCCTGAACGAGTACGGCGTCTCGTATCTGCCTGTCCTCTCGCAGGAACCGCCGGTGGTCCTGGGCGAAGTCCTCGGATCGGTGGATGAGCGCTCGCTGACGGAGAAGCTTTTCCGCGGCGAGGCCAAGCCGACGGATCGGATCAGCGAGCACATGGGGCCGCGTCCGGCGCTGGTGGGTACGGGGGACACCGTGGCCGCCGCGCGTTCCAAGCTGCAGGAGGACGACGCCGTCATGGTTACGTCCGATGGCGCAGCCGTTGGCATGCTGACCCGGCACGACCTACTTTCGTACCTGAGCCTGTAACCCCGGCGCACCTTCGCAGGGGTGCTGCCTGCACCGATCTGCCGGTCCCTGCCGGCGCTAGGAGAACACCATGAGCAGCTTCAGTACGCGCGCCATCCATGCGGGGCAGGAACCGGATCCCACCACTGGCGCAGTCATTCCGCCCCTGTACCAGAGCACCACCTACGCGCAGGACGGCATCGGCGGCCTGCGCAACGGCTATGAGTACGGCCGCGGAACCAACCCCACCAGGGATTCGCTGCAGCAGCAGCTTGCTGCACTGGAAGGCGGCAGGCATGCCTTCTCCTTCAGCTCCGGGCTGGCCGCGGAGGACGCCCTCATCCGGGGGCTGCTGGCTCCCGGGGACCACATCGTCCTGGGCAACGATGCCTACGGCGGAACCTACCGCCTGATCAACAAGGTGCTGGGCAAGTGGGGAATCACCAATGCTGCCGTGGATATGTCCGACGCCGCCGCGGTTGCGGCTGCCATCGCCGTCGGGAACACGAAGATTGTCTGGCTCGAAACACCGTCGAACCCGATGATGAAGATCAGCGACATCGCCGCAACGGCACAGGCAGCGCACGACGCCGGCGCCCTCCTGGTGGTCGACAACACCTTTGCGTCCCCGTACCTGCAGCAGCCGCTGGCCCTGGGGGCCGACGTCGTCGTCCACTCGACCACCAAGTACATCGGCGGGCACTCCGACGCGGTAGGCGGTGCCGTCATCCTGAACGACGACGCCCTGGCGGAGGAGGTCGGATTCATCCAGTTCGCTGTCGGCGCGGTGTCCGCGCCGATGGAAGCCTGGCTGACGACCCGCGGACTGAAGACCCTCGCGGTGCGGATGGACCGGCATTCCGCCAGCGCCATGGCCGTGGCGAAGTGGCTGAAGGAGCAGCCCGCCGTGGAACAGGTGTTGTATCCGGGGCTGGAAGAGCACCCGGGGCATGACCTGGCCAAGGCCCAGATGAAGGACTTCGGCGGCATGGTTTCCGTGTCCTTCAAGGGCGGCGAGGCAGCGGCCCGGAAAGTGGCCGAATCCACCCGGCTGTTCCTGCTCGCCGAATCCCTGGGCGGGGTGGAGTCCCTGATGAACTACCCCTCGGAAATGACCCACGCCTCGGTCAAGGGCACCGAGCTGGCCGTGCCGGAGAACCTGCTGCGGCTTTCGGTGGGCCTGGAGGATGTCGAGGACCTCATTGCGGACCTCGACCAGGCGCTGGGCCAGCTCTAGGAAGCCGTACCCCTGCGCCCCTTGCGCTTCTTCGGGTCGCGGAGCTGGAAATACCTGCTGCTCTGCGGCAGCCAGAGCAGCGCCGTGCAGGCCAGCAGCACCAGGCCAACGGCTACCAGCGCCGGGCCGCGGAAGAGCAGCGGGAACCCGGCAATTACACCGATACTGCTCAGAGTTTCCCGGGCGCTGCGCTTACCCGACCGCAGGCGCAGCACGCTGTAGGCGCTCAGGGCAGCAAGCACCAGGGCTAGGATCCCCAGCAGGGTCAGCGCAGCGCTGTCCTGATGCTGGGTCCGGGCCGAAATGATGAACGAGACGCCCGCTGTGGCCACCAGCGCGGCTGCCGCGAGCCATGCGGCGGCCGCTGCCCGGATGATGCGGGGCGGGCGGGTGCGAGGCGGGGGAGTGAGCGGCGCGGGAGTGCCGGAACCCGGTCCCATCAGCGGGGCGCCACTATCTGTTCGCGGGCGTCAAGGTCGTAGCGGTAGACCTCCCGGCCGCCGATCCATACCTTCAGCGCCCGCTGCATCACGTCCAGCGGATTGCCGCTCCACAGGACCAGATCCGCGTCCTTGCCGGGTTCCAGGGAACCGAGGCGGTCCGCGAGGCCCAGGACCCGGGCGGGATTGATCGTCACGGCACGCAGTGCCTCGTCGGGGTCCAGTCCCTCCTTCACCGCGAGCGCGGCTTGGTAGATCAGGAAATTGATGGGGACCACCGGATGGTCGGTGATGATGGAGATCTCCACCCCGGCAGCAGCCAGTTTCCCGGGATTGGCCATACTGCGGCCGCGCAGCTCCACCTTCGAGCGGGTGGTGAAGAGCGGCCCGATCAGCACCGGGACGCCGCGTTCGGCCAGGACATCGGCCAGCAGATGGGCCTCGGTGCCGTGGTCCAGCACCAGGTCGTAGCCGAACTCGTCCGCCAGCCGCAGGGCGGTGCCGATGTCGTCCGCCCGGTGGGCATGCTGCCGCCAGGGGATTTCCCGCTTCAGCACCATGGCCAGGGCTTCAAGGTGCGGGTCGCGGGCGTTCGGGTCCGCCTTGCCCAGATAGTTCTGCGCATCCATAAAGGCCTGCCGGATCACCATCGCCGTACCCAAACGGGTGGAGGGGGTCTGCTTCTTGTCGCTGTAGATCCGCTTCGGGTTCTCTCCGAGCGCGGACTTCAGTCCGCTGGGCGCGCGCAGCACCATTTCCTCCAGGTAGCGCCCGTGCGTGTGCAGCGCCACTGCCTGCCCGCCGATCGGGTTGCCGGAACCGGGGTTGATGTTGGCCGTGGTCACTCCGCCGGCCAGCGCGTCGTCGAACCCTGTGTCAAAGGGGTTGACGGCGTCCAGGGCGCGGACGCCCGCCATCACCGGGTCCGTCATCTCGTTGGAATCGTTGCCGGCCCAGCCTTCACCCTCCTCGTGCACGCCGAGGTGGGTGTGCGCATCCACCAGCCCGGGCAGCAGCCACTGGCCTCCGGCGTCGAGCACCTGGGCGCCTTTGGGCACCACGACGTCGGGACCCAGCTCCCGGATCCGTCCGTCCTCGACGAGGACGGTGCCGTCGAAGGGCCTGCCGGTGACCGGAACCACATGGGCATTGGTGATGGCTTGAAGCGCGGGGGACATGGGGACCTTTCGCTTACTGATCTGGTCCGGCCAGCCTATCGCCTGCCTCCGGACGGGGGAGGAGGAGCGGGCTGCCCGGTAGACTTGCGGGTGTCAAGATCGACGAAAAAACGCTATGTAGCGCCACGCGCGCGGCCGGCAGTCTTACAGGGAGAACAATGGGCCAGATCCACCGATCCGCTTTTGTGCGGACCGTTGCGACCCTGGGGGCGCTGGCATTAGCCGGGTTGCTCGTATGGACAGCTTTCGACTTGTCGCCGCGCCACGGCCTCGACTTCAGCGTCTATCTTTCCGGCGGGCAGAGCGTCATCGACGCCGCCGGTGAACTGTATACGAAGTCGGTCCAGTACGACGCCGACAGCAGCCTGCTTTTCACCTACCCGCCTTTTGCCGCGCTGGTCTTTGCCGTGCTGGCGCCGTTCGGCCAGAGCGTGGGGCTGAACATCTTCACCGGCATTTCCATCGCCATTGCCGCAGCCACCGCCGTCTGGGCAGTGCGCTATGTCTTCCGCCGCCGGGGCGGAATGGATGTACTGAGCCACCCTTGGCTCCGGCCGCTGGCGATCGCCGGCACCGGGCTGATCGTGCTGCTCGGCCCGTGGCGCGAAACGCAGGCCTTCGGGCAGATCAACATCCTGCTCTTTGGACTGATCATGGCCGACTTCGTGATCAAGAAGGAAAGCTGGCCCACAGGTCTGCTGACCGGGGTGGCGGCCGGACTGAAACTCACCCCGCTGGTTTTCGGTCTGTACTTCCTGGCGCGGGGCGACTGGCGCGGGCTGCGCAACATGACCTACGGCTTCCTCTCAACCTTCGCCCTGGGCTTCCTGATCCTTCCGCGGGAATCCCGCACGTACTGGCTGGACCTGCTGCCGGACACCTCGAGGATCGGCGGTGCCGGCTACGTGGACAACCTCTCGATCAAGGGCGCGATCCTGCACTTCGGCGGCCCGGATTTCCCCGTCGACCTTCCGTGGCTTCTCCTGTCACTGCTGGCTGTCGCCGCTGCCGCCGTCGTCATCCGCATTGCCGGCAACCGCGGGCAGACCTTCACCGCACTGGCAGTCACCGCGCTGCTGATGCTCTTGATTTCCCCCGTCTCCTGGTCACACCACTGGGTCTGGGTGGCCCTCTTCATCCCTGTCCTGGCCCGGAACGTGATGGATGTGGAGCCGGAGCGCCGGAGACTGAAGATCACCGGGTTCCTCCTGCTGGCCTCCTCGCTGGTGATCTTCATATACTCGCCCAAGACCATCGGCGAACTGTTCAATGCGCCCAACCTGGACTCCCAGCTGCCCGAGCCGTGGCTGATGGCCTCCAGCGCCGGTGTCTTCTGGGGCATCGGGCTGCTGGCCTGGTGGTACGTCGACTATTGGGGCAGCCGCCCGCGCCAGTGGTGGCGAAACAATCCGCCCGGGTTGCAGCGGGCCACGGAGCCGCAGCCCTAGACTGCTGGCATGAGAACCGGTTCCCTGCTCGCCGTATGCCTGCTGCACGGCCTTCTGCCCACGAAGGACGCCACCGGCGTCACTGCCATCGACAAGCGTGCCGTGGCAGGACCGGTAAAGGTCCATCCCCTGGGGCTGACCGGAGACCTGCAGGCCAGCCGCAAGCATCACGGCGGCGAATCCAAGGCAATCTATGCCTATTCCCAGGACGACGCCGAGTACTGGGCCCGGGAACTGGGACGGGAGATCCCGCCCGGACTGTTCGGCGAAAACCTGCGGCTGGACGGTATTGACGCCACTGCCGCCCTGATCGGCGAGCGGTGGCGGATCGGTGCCGACGTCGAGCTGGAGGTGACCTGCCCCCGCACCCCGTGCCGCAACTTCCAGCGGCGGATGGAGGTGCCGAACTGGCAGCGCCGCTTCGCGGAGGCCGGCCGGGTGGGCACCTATCTGCGGGTCCGCCGCCGCGGCAGCATCGCTGCGGGGGACACGGTGGAAGTGGTGACCGCACCCAGCCATGGCGTGAGTGTCCGCGACGTCTTCCGTGGCCTCGACGCCGATCAGGCGGCGGCGCTGCAGGCGTCCCGGAGCGCCGGCGAGATCACGCTGTCACCGGAAATACTCAAGGTCCTGCGCACCATGTCGGCCAAAGCAGTGCGGTCCACGGCGGCAGTGCCGGCCGCGGGTTAGCCCTGTGCGCAGCCCTGCGCACAGCGCCTGTGCGCAAGCTCACCGGCTCCGACCACGCACCGGGCGCCGGGATGCCGTACACTGGAAAACATCCCCCACTCCGGTATTCCCTTATTTCCTACGGTTCAATCCGTACGGTTCGTTGTGTTGGGGCTCGCATCTAATGCGGGCAGATTCATCTTTCGGGGAGCGCCGGCAAAGAAATCGTCACACCGGTCGTAGGCACAATCCAGTGAAATCGGCCCACAGCTGTGACGGAAAGTCCTGCCTGGGATTGCAACAGCGCCGGACTTACGTCCTGCAGCCTATTGGTTGCCCGGTCCCGATTGAATGAGGATTACCTCTTGTCTGAAGCCACGCTGGAAAACACCAACGTCGAAAATGCCGCTCCCGAAACCGAAGAGAACACCGTGCTGTTCAGTGACTTCGGATTGGACGAGCGCGTCCTGGCAGCCCTGAAGGATGTCGGCTACGTAACGCCGTCTCCCATCCAGGCAGCTACCATCCCCCTGCTGCTCGAAGGCCGCGACGTCGTCGGCCTGGCCCAGACGGGTACCGGCAAGACCGCGGCATTCGCCGTTCCGGCCCTGTCCCTGCTCGCCGGCCGCCCGGCAACCAAGGACACCCAGGTGCTGGTGCTTGCACCCACCCGTGAACTGGCCCTGCAGTCTGCAGAAGCCTTCACTTCCTACGCCGTCCACATGGATGGCATCACCGTGCTTCCCGTCTACGGCGGTTCCGCCTACGGCCCCCAGCTCAACGGCCTTCGCCGCGGCGCCCAGGTTGTTGTGGGCACCCCCGGCCGTGTGATTGACCACATCGCCAAGGGTTCCCTGAACCTGTCCAACCTCGAGTACCTGGTGCTCGATGAGGCTGACGAAATGCTGCGCATGGGCTTCGCCGAAGACGTGGAGCAGATCCTTTCCTCCACTCCGGCGAGCAAGCAGGTTGCACTGTTCTCCGCCACCATGCCGCCGGCCATCCGCAAGATTGCCAAGAAGTACCTGAACAACGCTGCGGAAATCACGGTCAAGTCCAAGACCACCACCGGTGCGAATACCCGCCAGCGCTACGTGCAGGTCATGGGCCCGCACAAGCTGGATGCAATGACCCGCATCCTGGAAACCGAAGAGTTCGACGGCGTTATCGCGTTCGTCCGGACCAAGGCGGCCACCGAAGACCTGGCTGACAAGCTCAAGGACCGCGGCTACAGCGCCGCCGCCATCAACGGCGACATCCCGCAGCAGCAGCGTGAGCGCACGGTCGAGGCCCTCCGCGACGGCAAGATCGACATCCTGGTTGCCACGGATGTTGCCGCCCGCGGCCTCGACGTCGAGCGCATCAGCCACGTCGTCAACTACGACATCCCGCACGACACCGAGTCCTACGTCCACCGCATCGGCCGCACCGGCCGTGCAGGACGCACCGGCGACGCCATCCTGTTCATGACCCCGCGCGAGAAGTACCTGCTGCGGGCCATTGAAAAGGCAACACGCCAGCCGGTTGAGCACATGCAGCTTCCCAGCGTCGACATCGTCAACGAGAAGCGCCTGGCCAAGTTCTCCGAGAAGATCACGGAAACCCGTACTTCCGAAGACATCTCGGTATTCAAGGACCTGGTCACCAAGTACATCGCCGAGCACGACGTGCCCGCCGAAGAGGTTGCCGCAGCCCTTGCCGTCATGGCACAGGCCGGACGCCCGCTGCTGCTGCAGGAAGTCGCACAGGCTCCCGCCCGCCAGCGCGAGCGTTCCGAAGGCCGCAACGACGGCGTCGGCTCACGCGGCCCGACGCGCCCGCTGACCGAAGGCAATGCAACGTACCGCATCGCCGTCGGCCGCCGCCAGCGCGTGCTGCCCGGTTCGATTGTCGGCGCCATCGCCAACGAGGGCGGCCTGTCCTCCGCGCAGATCGGCGGCATCGACATCCGTGCAGACCACACCCTGGTGGAACTGCCTGCAGATCTGTCCAAGGACCAGCTGCGCGCCCTGTCCCGCACCCGGATCGGCGGCGAACTGATCCACCTCGAGCTGGACAAGGGACGCAAGCCGGCCCGCGAGCGTGAAGGCGGCGGCAGCTTCAACGACCGCGCCGACCGTGGCGGATTCAAGAAGGATTTCAAGAAGCGCGACGGCGAGCGTTCCTTCGGGGACCGCGGCAGCGACCGCCCGTTCAAGAAGCGTGAAGGCGGCTTCCGCGACAGCGCCGCTGCCGGTGCCCGCAAGCCCCGCTTCCGCGACTAGGAAGCCTGCGGCGCCGGAACCTAAGGCGCCGCAGCGCAACTCCGTATAACAAGAAGGACGCCTCCCGCTGCGGGAGGCGTCCTTCTTGTTATGCCCTGTGGCGCCGGGTTGCAGCTCCGGCTAGTGGACCGACCCGCCTGCGCGGCGGCTTTCGAGGCGCATTTCCAGGTCATTCATAACAATCGCGGCCAGGTCCGAGAGTGTTGCCGCATCCTCGGGGGAGAAAGTGCGCGTCTTCGTATCCAGGATGCAGAGCGTGCCCAGATTGAACCCGTCACTGGTCTGCAGCGGAACGCCGGCGTAGAACTGCAGGCCGAAGTCTCCGGCCACCAGCGGGTTGGCCAGCGTTCGCGGATCCTGCCGGGCGTCGTCGACCACATACACGCTGTCCTGCAGGATGGCGGAGGCGCACAGGCCGGGATCGCGGCCGATCTCGACGGCGTCGGTGCCGTGGTGGGACTTGAACCAGATCCGGTCGGTGTCCACCACGCTGACGATTGCCACGGGGACGTCGAAGAGGCGGGAGGCCAGGGCCGTGACCCGGTCGAAGGCACCGTCAGGGGGAGTGTCCAGCAGGTCATAGCGGCGGACCGCGTCCATCCGCTGGGCTTCGTCGGCGGGCAGGATCTCCGGGTCAACCCGGTGCCGGCCGCGCGCGGCGATGATCATGTCATACAGGACCTGGGAGACGTCGTGGGCGCTGGGACGCCCTGCAGCGTCCTGAGCGGTCATGGCGCGCAGCAGGGACACCCAGTCCGCTCCCAGCTCTGCGGGGATCTCAGGGTCCCGGAGAAGGCGCGCGAGGGCACTCTCCAGGGCGGGGCCGGGGAAGGCCGGCTCTCCCGTGAGGCACTGCAGCAGTACCAGGCCCAGCGAATACACATCGCTGGACGGTCCGGCCTGTTCGCCGCGGGCCTGCTCGGGGCTCATGAACGCCGCGGTGCCGGAGAAGGTGCCGTGCTGCGACTGCGGGTCGCCGGACACGAAGGCAACGCCGAAGTCGGTGAGCTTGGCCCGGAGCCGGGCATCGGCGCTGCGGTAGTCGAACAGCATGATGTTCGCGGGCTTGACGTCCCGGTGCACCACGCCGTTGTCGTGGATGTACTCCAGTCCGATGGCGAGGTCGTAGCCGAGCATCGCGGCCTGGCGGCGGGGCAGCCGGCCCTCTTTCAGCCGTTCGCGCAGATCGAGGCCCTGGACAAGTTCCATCACGAGGTAGATCAGCGGCGATTCCGGGTTGGACGTGTCCGATCCGGCATCCAGCAGGGTGACCAGGCTGTGGTGGTTCAGGCGCGCCAGGATCTTGGCCTCGGCGTCACTGCGCCGCAGGTCGATCTCACTGGTGGCTGACGGGCGGATGATCTTCACCGCTACGTCCCGGTCCAGGAACTCGTCCTTGGCCCGGTGGACGGTGCCCATGGCACCTGCCCCGATTTGATTCAGGAGCCGGTATCTTCCACCCAGGAAGAGACCTTCTGAAACATGGTTCGGCACTATGCTCACGTGCCCTCGCTTTCTCGTAGCATAAGCATACTGATAAACAGGGCAGGATTTGACCTTTTTTGCCGCACGGAACGGCGTGTCGGGCGGGCAGAAAGTGTCGCTGGTCACCTTTGGGCCAAACGGTCCATCTCGATTTCATGTTCCTGAAAAGTGCTGGTAGAGTTTTATGTCGTTGCCCCGATAGCTCAGTGGTAGAGCGCCATCTTGGTAAGATGGAGGTCCCGGGATCGATTCCCGGTCGGGGCTCTCAATGGGAGGGCCCGCGTTGCTAAGGCTGTTTGTTTTTGCAGAGGCCTATGTAGGGCGGGCTTTACTCATTTTGGCGGTGTAGCTCAGTTGGTTAGAGCGCACGACTCATAATCGTGAGGTCGGGAGATCGAGCCTCCCCACCGCTACAAACAGGGCAGGTCCTGAAGATTTCAATCTTCCGGTACCTGCCCTTTTTGTTTGCCCTGGGCCGGTGGCCGCGCACCGCCGCGCCGCTCCGACAGTCCACTAAGGTTGCTTATCATTGCCGGTTCTCCATAGGGTGGGCGTAGCGGAAAACCGAAAGGTTTCCCGATCCAGGCACCACCACCGTAGAAGCATCGCTGCGGCCCGCAGGTTTTCCGGCCGCAGCTGAAACGAACGGAGTCACCATGGCAGAGCACGATATTTCCGGCAAGAAGGTAGCTTTCCTCCTCACCGACGGCGTGGAGCAGATTGAGTTGACCAGCCCCTGGGAAGCAGTCAAGAACGCCGGCGGCGAGCCGGTCCTCGTGTCCCCGAAGAAGGGCACCGTCCAGGGCTTCGACGGCATGGACAAGGGTGAAACCTTCACCGTCGACCTGGACGTGGCCGACGCCGACGCAGGCGACTTCGACGCCCTTGTCCTGCCCGGCGGCGTCGTCAACGCAGACTTCCTCCGCGTGGACAAGAACGCCCAGCAGTTTGCCCGTGCCTTCTTCGAGGCGCACAAGCCCGTGGCTTCCATCTGCCACGGCCCGTGGCTGCTGATCGAGGCCGGCGTCGTCAAGGGCCGCGACCTGACGTCCTACCACACGCTGGCAACGGACCTGAAGAACGCCGGCGCGAACTGGACCGACGAGGAAGTGGTGGTGGACCAGGGGTTCGTCACCAGCCGCAACCCGGACGATCTGCCGGCTTTCAACGACAAGCTCGTTGAGGAAATCGCCGAAGGGGAACACGCGGGCCAGCACGCCTGACACCTCCCGAAACACCGCCGAAGGGTGGGGTAACGTGAAAAACGTTATCCCACCCTTTTGGCGTTATCCGGGAGGTCCACCATGCCTGCAGCCGGGGGCACCGCAGCATCCGCCGACGCCGGCAGGTTCCTGTGTTCGGGGACCTCCTGGGACACGTCCGGTCCGAACCTGGCACTGCACATTCCCAGCGGGCAGGCCGAAAAGCAGCCGCTCGCTCCGGGCACCGAACTCCGGTTCCGTGTCCTGGCGGACGCCAGCGGCAACGAGAAGTTCTGCCTCGGCTCCTGGCAGGTGAACGACGACGGCGTCCAGTCCCACACTCCCTGTCCAGGCCAGGCTCCTGCCGAGCGCGGTTATCAGTGCAGCAGCTGCTTCATCCGGGACGAGGTGCGCGGCATCCACAACAGCCATCGGGTGGACAGCATCCCCGACGCGCTCCGGCGCTACCTGGATCAGCCGCACTGGCTGTACGTGGCCACTTTCGCCGACGGATCCACCAAGGTCGGCACTGCCGCGGACGGGCGCAAGCAGCTCCGCCTGATTGAGCAGGGGGCAGTCCGCGCCCGATATGTCGCCCGTGCCGGCGACGGACTGGTGGTGCGGGTGCTCGAAGACGCCGTGACGGCCGTGGTCGGCCTGCAGCAGGCAGTCCGGGCGGGAACCAAAACAGCGGCGCTGGCCCGGCCCCTGGCCGCCGCGGAACTGGACGCCCGCAACGCCGAGGCCGCGGAGTCGGTGCGTTCCATGCTGCCGGACGTGGCGGTTACCGGTTTCCGGACGGCCGACGAAGTCTGGGAACCACCGGCCCAGTTCGCCACCGTGCTGGAAACGCCGTGTGAGCTGTATCCGTGCGACCCGGCATCCGGAGAGCACGGCATGGTCATCCAGGCCGTCCTGGGTGCAACGGCCTTGGTCCGGGTGGACGGCGAAGAAACCCTGTTTGCAGCGGACCTGTCCCGGCTGAAGGGCCGCCGGCTGCAGTACGGTCGCTTCCGCACAGCCGTCCCTGCACTGCAGGCCGCGCTGTTCTAGCGGGAACCGCGCGCGCACCGTTTCGGGCCCTTCCCGCCCGCGCCTGTATTCTGAAGACATGCTAAATACCCCTTGGGAAACCGGCTCGCCCCTCTACCGGAAACTTGTCGTGAGCGCCCTGGCGCTCAGCGGCCTCGGGGTGCTGCTGGTACTTCTGGGAGCTGTCCTGGACAACCAGGTCCTGATGTA
The DNA here is from genome assembly GCF_024385465.1 of Arthrobacter sp. zg-Y844. Classification (GTDB taxonomy): domain Bacteria; phylum Actinomycetota; class Actinomycetes; order Actinomycetales; family Micrococcaceae; genus Arthrobacter_B. The sequence goes on along the minus strand of NZ_JANFLS010000001.1, from coordinate 486,687 downwards.
CATCGCCCTTCCCCTGATTGTGGTGGGCCTGAGCACGCACCTGAGCGGTATGGTGATCCGCGCCAGGGACACCCGGAGCCGCATCAAGGGCATGGAGGGCAAAAAATGAGCATCAACCCCCAACTCCAGGGACGCACGTACCCGGCAGGGGCAGCGTACTCCGTGGGCCGCGAGAAGATCCGCGAATTCGCTGCGGCCGTCAAGGCCACCAACCCGGCCCACTTCGACGTCGCCCGCGCCCAGGACCTGGGCTACGCAGACCTCGTTGCCCCGCCCACCTTCGCCATCATCGTTGCCCAGCGTGCCGACGCGCTGCTGGTTGCCGATCCCGATGCAGGCATCGACTTCTCCCGGGTGGTCCATGCCGATCAGCGCTTCACCCACCACCGTCCCATCGTGGCCGGAGACGAGCTGGTGGCCGAGCTGCACGTGGACTCCGTGCGGGCTATGGGCGACGGCGCCCTGATCACCACCCGTGCGGAAATTTCCACAACCGAGGGCGAGCAGGTAGCCACCACCCTTTCATCCATCCTCGTCCGCGGAGAGGGGCAGTAACCGCTATGTCCATTGCACTGAGTGAACTGTCCAAGGGTGCCGAAATCGGTTCCGCGGCGCTGGAAATCTCCCGCGCCGACCTCGTCCGCTACGCCGGTGCCTCCGGAGATTTCAACCCCATCCATTGGAACGAGCGCTTCGCCCGCGAGGTGGAACTGCCCGGCGTCATAGCGCACGGCATGTTCACCATGGGCACCGCAGTCCAGCTGGTGAGCGACTGGATCGGAGATCCGGGAGCAGTGATCGACTACCAGACGCGGTTCACCCGTCCCGTCCTGGTGGAGGACATCGACGGCGCCCCCGGGGCGGTCGTGGAGGTTGCCGGTGTCATCGGCGCCATCGACGCGGACAACTCGACGGCACGCGTGGATCTCACCGTGACCTTCAACGGACAGAAGGTGCTGGTCAAGGCACAGGCAGTGGTGCGGGTCTGGTGACTGCTTTGACCCGGATGCCGCTGGCATCCCTGACCACCGCACGCGTAGGCGGACCGGCCCGCCGCTACCTGGAAGCAGAAACCGAAGACGAACTCATCATCGCCGTCCGCGCCGCGGATGAGGCCGGGGAGCCGCTGCTCATCATCGGCGGCGGTTCCAACCTGTTGATCTCCGACGAAGGTTTCGACGGCGCCGTCATCCACATTGCCAGCCGCGGACTGGACATCCGGGAGGCCGGGGACGGAACTGCCGTCCTGCGCGCAGAGGCCGGGCACCCGTGGGACGAACTGGTGGCGTACACCCTGTCGGAGGGCTACTCCGGCCTGGAGGCGCTTTCCGGTATTCCGGGGCTGGCCGGAGCGACGCCGGTGCAGAACGTGGGTGCCTACGGCGCCGACGTCTCGCAGGCCATCACTTCGGTGCGGGCCTGGGACCGCACAGAGCGCACGGTAGTGGAATTCGCCAACGCCGATCTCGAATTCGGCTACCGGGATTCGGTGCTCAAGCGGAGCACGAAAAACGGCTCTCCCCGCTACGTGGTGCTGACCGTGGAGTTCGCCCTCTCCAAGGGGTCCACCAGCGCTCCGGTCCGCTACGCCGAGCTCGCCCGGGCTCTGGGAGTGGAGATCGGCGAGCGTGCCGACGCCGTGGACGTGCGCCGCGAAGTCCTCCGGCTGCGGGCGGGGAAGGGCATGGTCCTGGACGCCTCGGACCCGGACACCTACAGCACCGGTTCGTTCTTCACCAACCCCATCGTTGATGAGGAAACCGCAGCCGCGCTGCCGGCAGACGCTCCCCGCTACCCGGTGGCGGAACCCGGCAAGGTGAAGCTCAGCGCCGCGTGGCTGATCAGCCACGCCGGTTTCCGCAAGGGCTTCGGGCTGGCCCCCGAGGACGGCACCGGCGGGCGGGCCTCGCTGTCCACCAAGCACACCCTGGCCGTCACCAACCGCGGCGACGCCTCCGCCGAGGACCTGCTGGTGGTGGCCCGTGCGGTTGCTGCCGGCGTGGAGAAGGCTTTCGGCATCCGGCTCCACCCCGAGCCCCTGCTGGTGAACTGCGCGCTGTAGCGGTCTGGGGCACGGCAGGACTCAGCCGCCGGGATTGTCGCCGAGCGCGGGTCCCGGCGGTCCAGGTCCTTCCTCCGCAAACCCCTTGCGTGCAGGTCCCTTCCGCGCAGGGCCTTTCCGTGCCTCGGCAGCCGCTGCCCGCGCACTCCGGATGGCCGGGCGGTCCCGGCCCGGATCCAGCAGGCAGCTGTTGCACAGCCACTGGATCAGCCGGGGCGTCAGGGCCACCTGGGTGCGCCGGTCCTGCAGATCAGGCAGCAGCCACTCCGGCTCCAGGAAACCGCTGAGGGCATAGGCGAGCTCGTGGGCGCCGAACAGCCGGGCGAAGGCCGCTTCCGGCTCAAGGCTCCGCTCAAGCGCCAGCAGCGCCTGGTCCTCGGCGCAGAGGATGCGTGCGCCCTCGGCCTCGAGATACCGGCGCAGCTGGAGCGCCACGCGGAGATAGCGGGCGCGGGTGGGGGTCTGCTTGCCGGCACAGCTGAAGGCGAAGAAAGTGTTAAGGACGAGATCCACGCTTTGCTTCTCCATGCGGACAACATGCCACCCGGCACTGACATTTTTCAGGCATCCCGGTTTCAAGCCGCCAACCGGTTTTGGGAACCAACGCCCGTTAACGCAGCGCGGGTCCGCTCCACGGGGGAGCGGACCCGGTACGGGAACCGAGAATCAGAGGTTGCCGGTGGCGATGCGCAGCATCCGGCGCAGCGGTTCGGCGGCGCCCCAGAGCAGCTGGTCGCCGATGGTGAAGGCGCTGATGTACTCCGGACCCATTTCCAGCTTGCGGATGCGGCCCACCGGGATGTCCAGCGTGCCGGTGACCGCCACCGGAGTCAGCTCGACCATGGTGGCTTCCTTGGTATTGGGCACCACCTTGGACCATTCATTGTCCGCGTCGATGATCTTCTCGATCTCGGCCACGGAAAGGTCCTCGGTCAGCTTCAGGGTCAGGGCCTGGGAGTGGGAACGCATGGCGCCGATCCGAACGCACAGCCCGTCAAACGGTATCCGTCCGTCGGTCCCGCGGCCCAGGATCTTGTTGGTTTCCGCACCGCCCTTCCACTCTTCCTTGGACATGCCGTTACCGAGGTCCGCATCGATCCAGGGGATCACCGAACCGGCCAGCGGCACGCCGAACTGGGAGGAGTCCATGGACGGGTTTTTCTGCTGGGCCAGGACGGCGCGGTCAATCTCCAGGATGGCCGACGCCGGATCGGCGAGGTTGGGCGCCACCGCAGCGTTCAGCGCACCGAACTGGTTCAGCAGTTCACGCATGTGCCGGGCGCCGCCGCCGGAGGCTGCCTGGTAGGTCATGGACGTGCCCCACTCGACCAGGCCGTTGCGGAACAGTCCGCCGAGGCCCATCAGCATGCAGGACACGGTGCAGTTTCCACCCACGAAGTTCTTCACGCCGCGGGCCAGGCCCGCGTCAATCACGTCACGGTTGACCGGATCCAGCACGATGATCGCGTCGTCGTCCATGCGCAGCGTGGAAGCGGCGTCAATCCAGATGCCGTCCCAGCCGGCGGCGCGCAGCTTCGGGAAGATCTCCGCCGTATAGTCGCCGCCCTGGGCGGTGACGATGATCGGCAGCTTGGCCAGCGCGTCGACGTCGTACGCATCCTGCAGCGGTTCAGCTCCGGCCGCGAAGGACGGCGCGTTGCCGCCGGCGTTGGAGGTCGAGAAGAACACCGGGTTGACCAGCTCGAAGTCGCCCTCGTCCTGCATGCGCTGCATCAGGACGGAACCGACCATGCCGCGCCAGCCGACGAAACCTGCACTGGGAAAAGCGGGAATGGAGGAAGAAGTCATGGTTTCCACTCTAGGCCAGCGGGTCCGCCGCGTCTTGGTTGTGTCCGTCACGGTCGTCTTCCCCGCGGTCCCGTGTCCAGAGGGCAATCCGGTAGCGGGTGCCGTTGGAAGACGTGTACCAGTCGGCGGCAGGACTGACACCGCTGAAGGTCCAGTCCTGGCCCAGTGCCGGGGCGAACGTGTCGCCTTCGGTTTCCACGTCGATGACCGTCACCACCGCGGTATTGGCCACGGAAACGGCTGCTTCATACAGCTGTGCACCTCCGATGATCCAGATTTCCGTGCTCCCGGAACTGGTTCGGGCCAGGGGCAGGGCATCCTCGAGGGAGCCGACGACGACGGCGCCGGCCTCCGCGGCTTCGTCCCGCAGTGCGGCACTGGAGGACACGATGATGTTTGTCCGCCCGGGCAGCGGACGGTAGGCAGCAGGGAAGGACTCCCAGGTGCGGCGGCCCATGATGACCGGGTGTCCCGCCGTCGTCGCCTTGAAGTGCGCCATGTCCTCGGGCAGGTGCCACGGCATGCCGCCGTCGCGTCCGATGACGCCGTCAACGGTCTGGGCCCACACCATGCCAATGACGGGTTCACCCTCGGGTACCGTGCCGCGCTCCTGGAGGACCTGGCCCAGGTCCGCGCCCTCACCGGAGCCGCCGCCTACCGGGAAGTAACGGGTGGGGCCGGCCGGGGCGGCAGTAGTTGTTACGGGAAGGGACTCGGTCATGGTTGTCCTCTCAAACGGCGATCGGAGCTTTGATACCGGGGTGGTGCCGGTAATCGAGGACCTCGAAGTCCTCAAGGGTGTAGTCGAAGATGCTCTCGGGAGTACGGCGGATCCGCAGCTTCGGGTACGGGAAGGGCTCCCGGCTGAGCTGTTCACGGACCTGGTCCACATGGTTGTCGTAAATGTGGACGTCGCCGCCGCTCCAGACAAATTCGCCGGGCTCCAGCCCGGTCTGCTGGGCCACCATCAACGTGAGGAGCGCGTAGGAGGCGATGTTGAACGGGACCCCGAGGAAGGTGTCCGCGGAGCGCTGGTACAGCTGGCAGGACAGCTTCCCGTCCGCCACGTAGAACTGGAACAGGGCGTGGCAGGGCGGCAGGGCCATGTTCTCCACTTCGGCCGGGTTCCAGGCCGTGACGATGTGGCGGCGGGAATCCGGGTTCTTCCGGATGCCTTCGACCAGTTTCGCAATCTGGTCGATATGCCCGCCGTCGGGTGTGGGCCAGGAGCGCCACTGGACGCCGTAGACCGGGCCGAGCTCGCCGTCCTCGTCCGCCCACTCATCCCAGATGCTGACACCTTGTTCCTGCAGCCAGCGCACATTGGAGTCGCCGCGCAGGAACCAGAGCAGCTCAAGGGCCACGGATTTGAAGTGCACCCGCTTGGTGGTGATCAGCGGAAAGGACTCGCTCAGGTCGAAGCGCATCTGGCGGCCGAACACGCTGCGCGTGCCGGTACCGGTGCGGTCCGATTTCTGCGTTCCGTTGGCCATGACGTCGCGCAGCAGGTCTTCATACGGGGTAGGAATGCTCACCCGGCCAGTCTAGTTCAGGTCGGCACGCGGGCAGGGGGAATGCGAGGCGTGCCACAACGGCCCCTGGTCAGCCGGTGCTAGTCGTCGAAGGCCCGGTATTTTTCCAGGGACACAATCCGTCCCTCATCCGCACTGCTCACCTGGCAGATCACGGACTCGCCGGGTGCCAGGTACGGGTCCTTGGCAGGCAGCCCGTCGGCCATGTCCACGGGCATGTGCCCCGCCAGCACGTCGAAGACCAGGGGCAGCACCGGCCGGTGGGTGCACACCGCCACGGGTTTGGCCTTGTCGAAGAGGCCTTCAATGGCGTTCCGGGCCTTGCCCGGCTTGCGCTTGGCACTGTGCTCGGTAAGCGCGTCAACCGTCTTGAACTTGGTGCCTTCCGCCTTCACATACGGGCGGACGGTCTGCACGCAGCGCACCCAGGGACTGGAAACCACGCGTTTGGGCCGCCAGGCCACCAGCAGCCGGGAGACCGCCATGGCCTGCCGCAGGCCCGTAGCTACCAGCGGACGTTCGCCTTCTGCCCGGGTCCACGCGGACCGGGGCTTGGCCTTGGCATGCCGGACAATGATCAGCGGCCAGGTCCTCAGGCGCTGCTCGTTCCAGGCCGCCGCCAGTTCCTTCAACGGCAGTCTGTCCGTGGGGTTGGTGAGTGCCTCGGCGGCTTCCTCCGGGGTGCACCAGCGTGTGCCGTCCACTTCCTTGCCGTCCGGGCGTGCCTTGTCCGAGTCCACGTGGGAAGCCCAGTAGTGCACCATCTTCATGCCCGAAGCCACCGGGTAGAGCGTGGAGGGCAGCGGAATGCCGAGGCTGATCCTCAGGCCCACTTCCTCACGGACCTCCCGCACGGCGCATTCCGGAGTGGTTTCGCCTTCATCGAGCTTGCCCTTGGGCCAGGACCAGTCGTCATACCGGGGACGGTGGATCATGAGGACCTGCAGCTTGCCCTCCCGTTCGCGCCAGCACAGGGCACCCGCAGCCACTACCTTGACAGGGGTGTCTTCCTGGACCGGAGCGGCGGCGGGGGACTGAATTGCTTCCATCAGCGACGAGCCACGGAGCGCTGGCGGGAACGGGACGCCAGCAGCCAGGACTGCACGTCCTGCAGCGGGTTGCCTTCCTCGTCCTTGTGGTGGCGGATCCAGGCGCCCTCCGGATCCAGATGCCAACTTGCCGTGCCGGGATCCATGTACCGGTCCATCAGGCCGATCAGGTCGGCGACGTCGTCGCGGGCCACCAGCTGGACCAGGGCCTCCACGCGGCGGTCCAGATTGCGGTGCATCATGTCCGCCGATCCGATGAAGACCACCGGGTCACCGCCGTTGGCAAAGGCGAACACCCGGGAGTGCTCCAGGAAGCGGCCCAGCACCGAGCGGACGGTGATGTTCTCGCTCAGGCCGGGGACACCCGGACGGACCGAGCAGATTCCGCGGACAATGACGTCCACCCGGACCCCGGCCTGGGAAGCACGGTAGAGGGAGTCGATGATCGCCTCGTCCACCATGGAGTTGACCTTGATAATCACGCGTGCGCTGAGGCCGGCCTTCTTGTTCGCGATCTCGCGCTCAATCCGGTCAATCAGTCCGGACCGGACCGAGCGCGGAGCCACGAGCAGCCGCTTGAACGTGGACTTCGGCGCGTAGCCGGAGAGCTGGTTGAACAGCTTCGTCAGGTCTTCGCCCACCTGCTCATTGGCGGTCAGCAGGCCCAGGTCCTCGTAGTAGCGGGCGGTGCGCGGATGGTAGTTGCCCGTGCCGATATGGCAGTAGCGGCGCAGCCCGTCCACTTCCTGCCGGACCACCAGGGACAGCTTGCAGTGCGTCTTCAGGCCCACGATGCCGTAGACCACGTGCACACCGGCCTGCTCCAGCTTGCGCGCCCAGGAAATGTTGGCCTGTTCGTCGAACCGGGCCTTGATTTCCACCAGTGCCAGGACCTGCTTGCCGGCCTCGGCGGCGTCGATCAGGGCGTCAACGATGGGCGAATCGCCGGAGGTGCGGTACAGCGTCTGCTTGATGGCCTGCACCCGCGGATCGGCGGCCGCCTGCTCCAGGAATGCCTGGACGGACGTCGAGAAGGAATCGTACGGATGGTGCAGGAGGATGTCCCGACGGCGCATGGCCGCGAACACGTTCGCCGGCTTCGAAGTCTCGGACTCCTTCAGGTGGCGGTTGGTGTGCGGCACCTGCTTCGGATAGTGCAGGTCCGGCCGGTCGATCCGACTGATCGGGGAAAGGCCGCGTAGGTCCAGCGGCGCGGGCAGGACATAGACTTCGTCCGCTTCCACGCCCAGCTCGCGTTCGAGCAGTTCCCGGATATTCGGGTTCATCTCCGGGGTAACTTCCAGGCGCACGGGCGGCCCGAAGCGGCGCCGCAGCAGTTCCTTTTCCAGGGCCTGCAGGAGGTTCTCGGCGTCGTCCTCTTCCACCTCGAGGTCTTCGTTGCGGGTCACGCGGAACGTGTAGTGCTCAATAACGTCCATGCCCGGGAAGAGCTGGTCCAGATGCTGGGCAATGATGTCTTCAAGCGCGATGAACCGGGCCGTGCGTCCGGCCACGTTGCCCGCGCGGGGCCCGTCCACGGAGATGAGGCGGGGGAGCTGGTCCGGAACCTTCACGCGTGCAAAGAATTCCTTGCCGCTGACCGGGTTGCGGACCACCACGGCCAGGTTCAGGGAGAGGCCGGAAATGTACGGGAAGGGGTGGGCCGGGTCCACGGCAAGGGGAGTCAGGATGGGGAAGACCTTCGAAGCGAACTGCTTGTGCAGGCTCGCCTTGGCGGCGTCGTCCAGTTCGTCCCAGCTGACCAGGTAGATCTGCTCTTCCGCCAGCGCCGGCCGGATCTGGCTGGCGAAGACGTCCGCATGGCGCTGCTGCAGCCGGTAGCCCGCCGCCACGATTTCCTCGAGCTGTTCAATCGGGCTCTGGCCTGCAGCGGAGGGAACCGCCAGTCCGGTGGCGATGCGGCGCTTAAGGCCGGCTACCCGGACCATGAAGAACTCGTCCAGGTTCGAGGCGAAGATGGACAGGAAGTTCACCCGTTCCAGCAGGTACAACTCAGGGTCTTCAGCGAGTTCCAGGACCCTGGCGTTAAAGTGCAGCCAGCTGATCTCCCGGTCCAGGAACCGTTCCGGCGTGATATCTCCGCTGGGAACAAGGGCAGGACCGAAGTCCGGGATGTCGATGCGGTCCTGGGTGGCCCGCGGTGCCGACATCGCCTCTGCGGACCCGAAGGTCGAGCGGGGCTCTGCGTCGGTATCGAAACTCATAGTGTCTCCCTGAGGTGCTGGCGGCGGATCAGGGCAGGCGTTACGGGCGGACCGCCTGGCCCTGCAAACAACATTACAAGCTGCGCACCCTATGCGGGTGCGTACATTACGTCCTGGTCCCAGCGGACGAAGCCGAGCCGGCGGTACAGGGCGACGGCGGCGGTGTTGTCGGCGTCGACGTACAGCATTACGGCGTCCAGTCCCGCAGCGTGCAGGTGCTGGATTCCGGCTACCGTCAGGGCTTTGCCGAGCCCCCGGCCCTGTGCCTCGGGGTTTACGCCGACCACATACACCTCGCCGATGGGCGGGTGGCCTCCGGTGCCGGGGTGGACCTTGGTCCAGTGGAATCCGAGGATCGTGCCTTCCTCGTCCACGGCCAGGAGGAATCCGGCCGGGTCAAACCAGTCCTCGTCCATGCGGGCCTGCAGATCGGCAAGGCTCATGGAGCCCTGCTCCGGGTGGTGGGCAAAGGCCGCGGCGTTGACGTCCAGCCAGGCCCGCTCATCATGGCCGGGTTCGAAGGGGCGCACCGATACCCCTGCGGGGAACTGCGTTTCGGGCAGCGAGGCGCTGGACCGGCTCAGTCGCATCTTCCACAGGTCACGGACGGGACGGTAGCCGAAGCGGGCCGCCAGCTCCACGGCCGCCTCGTGGTTTCCGTGCGACCAGGCAGCGGGCCGGGGGTCGCCGTCGCCGGTGGACGGGCTGTTCCGCACCGCATCCTGGACCGCGGCGGCAAGGGCCGTGCCGACGCCCTGGTTACGGTAGTTCGGGTGTACCACCAGTTCCAGCACCCCCGGATCCTGCGGAGTTTCGGATACCAGGACGGCGACGCCGGCCAGCCATTGCCCGCTGCCGGTGTCGGAACCGGAGTCACTGGCATAGGTGGTGAAGACGGAGAGGGTGTCCGGATCGGCGTCGGGGGAGCGCAGGTCCACGAGCGTCTGCTCGGACAGCGGCGGGTTGCCGTCCGAGTCCTGCGCGGCGGACGCCAGTTGCAGGATGTCGGCGAGGGCGGCGGGCTCGGGCGTGCCGCGGGTCTCGACTACGGGCCAGGCTGTCTGCGGTTCTTCACTCATGCCGAAAGCCTAGCGCGGCTGGTGCCCCTGCGCAGGGCACCAGCCGCGGGAGCAGGGCTCAGGCGTCCTGGCTGGCGGCTGCCGTGGTTTCGGCCCGTGAGCGGGTGAACCGGTAACCGACGTTGCGCACAGTGCCGATCAGCGTCTCATGGTCCGGTCCCAGCTTGGCCCGCAGCCGCCGTACATGGACGTCGACGGTCCGGGTGCCGCCGTAGTAGTCGTAGCCCCACACCTCGTGGAGCAGTTGGTCGCGGGTGAACACGCGGCCGGGATGCTGCGCCAGGTACTTAAGGAGTTCGAACTCCTTATAGGTCAGGTTCAGGGCCGTGCCGTTCACGCGGGCGGTGTAGCTTGCCTCGTCAATGACGACGCCGGAGGCGCGGATCTCGGTGGAGGGAGCCTCGGCTGTTCCGGCGCCCCGGGCCGCTGCCAGGCGCAGCCGCGCTTCCAGCTCTGCCGGGCCCGCGGAATCGAGGATGACGTCGTCAGCCAGCCAGTTGGGGGCTACGGCAGCCATCCCGCCCTCCGTGAGGATCAGGATGAGCGGGGTGCCCAGGCCCGTGGCTTTCAGCAGCTGGGTCAGGGACCGCGCGCCAACAAGATCCCTGCGGGCATCCACCAGGATGACGTCACTGGGATCGGTGTCCAGAAGGGCCGTAGGTTCCGCCGGCACCACGTGGACCTTGTGGTTCAGGAGTTCCAGCGCAGGCAGGACGTTAACCGAGGAACCCGAGCTGTTGGTAAGAAGCAAAATGTGCGACATAGGTCCTCCGAATGTTGGGCGCACACCATCGGGCAGTTTCCTTCGCCGATCCGCTTGGCTTGAAGTGATCGAAAGTATACCCATCGAGCTAACGGGCCTGTCGTTTTTCTTCTGGACGCCGTAATAAGGCAGGATAACTAGGGTGAAACTTTGGAGCTTAGCGGTGCCGGCGGCGCTTGCCATTATCGGTATCGTGAGCGCTTCCTACCTGTCCGTGCCCGCGGTGGCCGTGATCAGCGGTCTGGCCGCCGTCCTCACAGGTGTCTGCTGGCCGCACCTGATAGGGGTGCCTGCCCGCAAGACACAGGGCGCAACCCTGGGCCTGGTCGGCGCCGGAGCAGTGGCGGCAGCGTACTTCGCGCCCGCCGCGGCCATGCTGACCTGGTTGCCGGCCGCCGTCGCCGTAGGCGTCGGAGCGGTCTTCCTGATCCAGCTGCTCCGCGGCACCGGGCAGGCGCACCGGCTCGAATCCATCGTCGGCATCATCTCAGGCGTGCTGGTTACCGCAATGGGCTCCGGCTGGGTGGCCGCTGACCGTCTGGCCGGCACCGACGGGAATTCCGCGCTCCTGAGCATGGCCGGCAGCGCCGCACTGGCGGCCCTTGCCGTGACGCTTATTCCGCTCCCGGACCGGATGGCCGCCCCGCTGGGCCTGCTCGCCGGCGGACTGACCGCAGCCCTGGTGGCCCTGGCTGTGGCCGGCGTTTCCTGGCCGGCAGCAGCGTTCAGCGGCGTGGTGATCGCCGCCGTCGTGATGGCGTTCCGCCGGCTGGCACTTTCCCGCAATGATGCTTCCAACGCTGCAGGACGACTGGCGCTCGGCCTGGCCCCGGTGGTTACACTCGGATCCGTCGTCTACTTCCTCGGACGGCTCCTGGGCTTCTGAGCAGCTGCATTCCCTGACCGGTTGCGCGGGGCTGCGGCGTTCGACCCCTCAACGGGGTTTGGCCCGCAGGTCCCTGTCATGATCGAATGGCGGGAAGGAAACTGTTCCTCCCGCGCGTTAGGATGTAGCCATGGTTGCTCTCGAAATTTTCTTTATTGCCCTGCTGGGCATCACCGGCCTCGCGATGGCCGGATTCGCTGCACTGGTTATCTCCCGCCTGTACAAGGGCCAGAAGTAAGCACCGGCCAGAAGTAAACACCCGGAAGTAAGCACCGGCTTCGCCCGCCGGCACCAGCCACCCGTTACATCGAAGGACAGGTTCCACCATGCCAATGGAGATCCCCACCGATCTGACCCCGGAACTGGTACCGCTGTCCTGGCTCCTCGGCACCTGGGAGGGCTCCGGACGGCTGGGCGAAGGCGAGGCTGATTCGGAGCACTTCACACAGAAGGTCACGTTCACCCAGAACGGCCTGCCGTACCTGCAGTACACCGCGGAAAGCTGGCTCACCGATGAGCAGGGCACCCGCCTGCGGCCGCTGGCCGTCGAGACCGGATTCTGGGCCCTCGACCGCCCCCTGAACGACGCCGACGGCGGTCCGGGCCTGATTCCGGCGGATATCGTGCCGGCCCTTCGCAGCGCTGACGAGGTCGAGGAGCTGCGCAATGACGCCGGTGGTTTCGATATCACCGCCACCATCGTGCACCCCGGAGGCATCGCCGAGCTGTACTACGGGCAGATCAAGGGACCGCAGATCCAGTTGAGCACCGATGTGGTGATGCGCGGCGTGAATTCCAAGGAATACTCGGCAGCCACCCGGATCTACGGGCTGGTCAACGGCGACCTTTACTGGCGCTGGGACGTTGCCTCCGAGGGCGAGGCCCTGAAGGCCCATGCCTCGGCGATCCTGAACAAGACCTCCTAAATAAAACCGGCAAAGCCGGCCGGAGGAATAGGCCCGAGCCGCTAGGACGTTGCACCTGATATGACGTATTCCAGCCCCCTGCTTTCCCGCCACGGCGCCGTTGAAGCCGGCGGACTCGACGCCGGTACGGCCTCGCACTACGGCGATCCGCTCCGCGAACAGCGCGACCTTGCCCGCGGCAGCGCCGTCGTCGACCTTTCCTTCCGCGGCGTGGTCACCGTCTCCGGCCCCGACCGCCTCAGCTGGCTGAACACGCTGTCCTCCCAGCAGGTGGCGGATCTTCAGCCGGGCGTGAGCTCGGAGCTGCTGCTGCTCAGCGTGCAGGGACGGATTGACTATGACGCGCGGATCATCGACGACGGCGCCACGTCCTGGCTGCTGGTCGAATCCGCTGAAGCGCCGGGCCTGACCGAGTGGCTGCAGCGGATGAAGTTCATGCTCCGGGTCGACATCGCGGACGTCACTGACCAGTGGGCCGTGGCCGGTGCAACGGTTGAGGTGCCGCAGTGGGAGCAGTACCTTCGCTGGACCGATCCCTGGCCGCACATTGGTGCCGGCGGGTTTGCCTACACCGCCGTGCCGGAAGATGCCCACCCCGGGCTTGAGCGGCCATGGTACGAATACCTGATTCCACGGGCCGGGTTCGAGGCCGCCATGGACGCCTCCGGGCGCACCCTGGCCGGCTCCATGGCTTCCGAGGCCCTGCGCATTGCCGCCTGGCGTCCTCGGCTGGGCGCGGAGACGGACGAGAAGACCATCCCGCACGAGCTGGACCTGATCCGCACCGCCGTGCACCTGGCCAAGGGCTGCTACAAGGGCCAGGAAACCGTGGCGCGGGTACACAACCTGGGGCACCCGCCCCGCCGGCTGGTGTTCCTGCAGCTGGACGGGTCGCAGCACACCCTTCCGGCCGCCGGCAGCCCGGTAATGCTGGGGGAGCGGCAGGTCGGCACCCTGACCTCGGTCGGCGCCCACTATGAAATGGGCCCCGTGGGCCTGGCAGTGGTGAAGCGGTCCGTGGATCCGTCCGTACAGCTGGTGGTGAACGACGACGGCGAGCTCTACGCCGCCGCGCAGGAACCCATCGTGGCTCCGGATGCGGGCGCCGTGGTGGGACGAGCCTCGGGCTTCCTGAAGGCACCGCGGCGCTGACCGCAAGCTTCCTTTTGCGCAAAAATGACAGCCAGAACATCAATACCCCCAGGAGCACCATGAGCACCCCCGAATCCCGTCCCCCGATTGACGATGACGTTATCGAGCTCGCAGGCATGGTCTTTGATGCCGCGCGTGCCGGCGACACCGAAGGGATCCGCCGCTACCTTGACGCCGGCGTGCCCGTGAACCTGACGAACGGCTCGGGAGACAACCTGCTGATGCTGGCCTCCTACCACGGCCACGCGGAGCTGACCGCGCTGTTGGTGGAACGTGGAGCGGATGTCAACACGCAGAATGACCGCGGCCAGACACCGCTCGCCGGCGCGGCGTTCAAGGGGTACGTGGAGATCTTCCGGATCCTGGCGGAAGCGGGTGCGGATCCCGACGCCGGGTCGCCCACCGGGCGGGACACCGCCGGGTTCTTCAAGCGGCAGGAAATGCTGGACCTGCTCGGTTAGTGCGCGTGCGCGGTGCCTAGGCGTTCAGGGCCACGGAGGTGCGGCTTCCGGCGGGGATGAAACCGGATCCCACTGCGGTCCTGGCGGCGCCTACGTTGTCCATCCGGGCCCGCCACTGCGGGATCAAGCCGCCTGCCATGGCGTCCTCAAGGGCCACCGAACTGATGTAGCTGCCCAGCCCGCGCAGCCGGTGGCCCGGGGCGGTCAGCACGCTCATGTCCGCCAGGATTCCGTCGGTGATGCTGTATCCCGCACCTGCCACGGGGCGCGGCTCGTCCTGGGAATCGTCCACCAGGACAAAGACTTCTTCCTTCTCCGCCAGACCGGCCTCCGCCACGTCGTCCGGAGGGCACAGCCGTTCGAGGACGACGGCGAGAGCCGGTTCGTTGCTCACGGCAAGCTCGTCGAGCGGAATGACGCTCGGGAAAACGTCAGCGAAAAACAGCTGCTCGGCGCCCAGGACCCGTCCGCCGTGTTCCATGGACATCTGGATGAGCCCTGAATTGCGGGTCAGCTGCGCAGCGCTTTGGGTCCGGGCGCGGTCGGCAGCCCATTCGGGGCCGCTGAAAACCTCGGCACCGAAAAGGCGCAGGAAGCATGCTGTGTCGGCCTGGTCCTGGACGCTGTAGATGCGTTCGCCGGTGTCCGTCTCCGCCAGGGCATTATCCGCCAGGCCCAGATGGCGGGACCAGGCCAGCTGGATGATCGCGATGGTTCCCGAGTCCAGATTCATGGTTTTCAACCTACACCGCGGCATGCACACGCATGCAAACGCCCTGCCGGAGCATACGGAATCCTCAGCAAATGCACAGGATCGCTGACGGAATCCGTACGCCGGCGGCAGGGCGCGGCCGACGACGGCCGGGCGAACCCGCCCCCCGGCCTAACCGAACAGGATGGCGGCCTCGTCGTAGCGGTGCTCGGGGACCGTCTTGAGATTGCCGAGGGCCTTTTCGAAGCCCACGTGCACAATGTCCGTACCGTGCAGCGACACCATGGTTCCCCACAGGCTGTCCACCACCGAATCCACTGCCGCCATGCCCAGGCGGGTGGCAAGGACCCGGTCGTAGGCGGTCGGTACACCGCCGCGCTGGATGTGGCCAAGAACCGTGGCACGGGTTTCGATGCCGGTCCGCGCTTCGATTTCCGGCGCCAGCAGTTCCCCGATGCCGCCCAGCCGCGGGCGGCCGAAACTGTCGAGGCCCCGTTCCGAGTGCGGCATTTCCATATCGGTGGTGACGAAACCTTCGGCAACAACCACCAGCGGGGCGCGTCCGCGGTCGCGGGCATCACTGACCCACTGGGCGATCTGCTCGATGCTGACCGGGTGCTCGGGAATCAGGATGGCGTGGGCACCGGCGGCCATGCCGGAGTGCAGGGCGATCCAGCCCACGTGCCGGCCCATGACTTCGGCCACCATGCAGCGGTGGTGGGATTCGCCCGTGGTCCGCAGGCGGTCGCAGGCCTCGGTGGCAATTTCCACTGCGGTATCGAAGCCGAAGGTGTAATCGGTGGCATCAAGGTCGTTATCCACGGTCTTGGGCACGCCGACGATTTTCAGGCCGGCGTCCGTGAGCCGCTGGGCCGCCGCGAGGGTGCCCTCACCGCCGATGGCGATAACGGCGTCGATCCCGAGGCGTTCCAGCGTGGCCTTGATCTTCTCCGGTCCGCCGTTTGGACCGTCAAACGGGTTGGTGCGGGACGTCCCGAGGATCGTTCCGCCCTGCTTTGAGATGCCGCGGACGCGGGAGCGGGGCAGGTCTATGATGTCGCCATCGACCACGCCGCGCCAGCCGTCACGGAAACCGACGAACTCGATGTCCTCGTATTCCTTGATGCCTTTGAGGACGGCACCGCGGATCACGGCGTTCAGCCCGGGGCAGTCCCCTCCGCTGGTGAGGATACCGATCTTCATGTCATTACCCCTGGATCTGCTGGCGGTGGTTAGGTCCTGGCTTTGATTCTAGCCAGCAGACCGGTGGAGGACTAAGCGCGGGGGCTCACGAGGCGCTGGAGGATGATGGTTCCGTCCGTCTTCGGCAGCAGCAGCCATGCCACGACGTACGTGCCCAGGCCTACAAACGGCAGCAGGAAACTGAGGAGGACGCCGATCCGGACCAGGGAAACATCCCACCCGTAGGTTGCCGCGATGCCGGCGCAGACTCCGCCGACCCAACCTCTCTGCCTTTTGATGGGGGAGGAGCGCACGATGCTGAAGAACTTTTCCATGTACTAAGCCTTATCTGATGGTGTTGAAATAGGGAAATAGGGGCACCGGTCCGCCGAGACGGTGACCGGGATAAGCCTTCAGCGGGAGCGGCTCCGCTGAAGGCCGGAAAGGAACCCGCCCAGCAGGAGGGCCAGTCCCGCACCAAGGGTGAGGCAGAGAACCAGCAGGACAGGATCCACCGAAAGGTTCACGGTGTTCACCAGCAGCAGGAGGACGGCCAGGACGGTCAGGACCAGGCCCCACACCACCGTGCCCACCTGCAGTGCGCGGGGCGGGACCGCAGCCGGGTTGTCGTCGGTCTCCACCGTCGCTGCAGCGGAGCCGCGGGGCTCCACCTGGTCTGTTTCGGGACTGCCGGGACCCGGGTCCGCGGCTGGTGCCGACGGCATCTCCCGGTTCGGGGCTTCGTAGCTTTCGGGTCCGTACTGGCGTCCCAGGTAATCCCTCTCGTTGTCCTGTTCCATGGCTAGAGATCGCTTTCTTCAGTCGTAACGAGTACGTTGCCCGCGAGTCCGCGGACATCAATGGTGATCCGGTCTCCGTCGGCGCCGTCGTTGAGCGTGCGCTCGTCGGACGGCTGCCACAGCCCGCTGTATTCCTGCCGGTCCGACCCGTCGTTGACCTCGACATTTCCCGCAGCCATGCCGAACCTGATGGTTACCGGCGCGTCGTCGGGCACGAGGATGGCGAGGTTCCCTGCGGCGACGCTGGCCGGGACCTCGAAGTTCCCCGAAGTCTCGGTCTCGCGCAGGTCAACGGTGCCGTTGGCCGCGATCACGGTGTAGCCGCCGCCCGCCTGGGCAGCATCCCGGGGCACCCAGTCCGCATTGCTGGCCACCAGGAGGTTGGCGTTGACCATGCTGCCCTGGGTCAGGAGGGAAGCGACGAGTGCTGCTACTGCCGCCGCGCCGATCCCGCCGGAGTGCCTGCCGACCACTCCCAGGATCACGATGCCGAAGCCCAGGACGGCGGCCGCCGCTGCCAGGGCAACGGATACCGGTGCGCCCAGGGAAAGGAGGTCGAGGTAATCGAGGGCGAGGACGGTCCCGCCTGCGAGCAGGGCGGCACCGAACAGGGCCGCGGCGAAGGACCCCGGGGCTCCCGGGACGTGCTTTGCCTTACCGGCGGGTTCCGCGTCCCGCTTCGATTCGGCTGAAGGCGGCGGTACCGGTCCGGACGGAACGGCAAACCCGCCGAGCGGAGCGGCGGCAAAGGGGGCCGTGCCGCCGGCGGGTGCAGAACCGGCAGGGTCGGTGCCGGCGGCGTCCATGCCGGGTTTCGCAAGCGATACGGGCTTCCCGGGACGGGCTTCCGGCGCGCTGGCCCCGGCACCGGCAGGAGGAGCGGGGGCGACGGTGCTGTCCGGGTCCCCGGACGCATCCGCAGCGGTCCTCTGCGCGGAAAGGTGGAACCGGCCCTTCCCCGTGGAGAACCAGTAAACGGCAGCCACGCCCGTACCGATCCAGAACAGCGTCCAGACGACGGCGCCGAACCAGCTGTCCGCGCCGAGGAAGGAAGCACCGGGCCCGCCCATGCCGAGGA
Source organism: Arthrobacter sp. zg-Y844 (assembly GCF_024385465.1). GTDB lineage: Bacteria > Actinomycetota > Actinomycetes > Actinomycetales > Micrococcaceae > Arthrobacter_B. Next base: position 468,971 of record NZ_JANFLS010000001.1, on the reverse strand, counting down.
TGGCGAAAATGAGTGCTCCGGTCATGCCGGATGCCCAGTCGCCGCGGATCGCCTCTTCGAGATGGATCCTGCCGTCCGGTTCCGGGAGCAGTGCCCAGGCGACGCCGTAAACCAGTAGCCCTATGCCAAAAGCCCCGAGGACTACGAACAGTCCGCGGACAAGCACGGGGTCCAGCCCGGTGCGCGCAGCGATCCCGGTCGCGACGCCGCCGAACCAGCGGTCACCGCCGCGCGGAAGGCCAAGGGAGCGGACCCAGTTAAAGAAACCGCTGTGGAATCCGCCGGATGACGGTGCGCCGGGTCCTCCCGCGGGGGTCGAACCGGTGCTCGTGGAACCGTTGCCTGCCGCGTGGCTGCCTGCAGGGGCCGGACGATGCTCAGCGGAAGGATGCGCTGCGGGGCCTTGGGCCCCGGGATCAGGGGATGGGGAAGGGTTCATGTCTCCAGTCTTCTCCGGCCGCAGCCATACTGCATCAGGGACTACCCTGACCCGCCCCTGAACGGCCCCTGAAGAAAAGGAATTATTGCCGTCAGGGCCGGTGCCCGGCGGCTTCCCCGTGTTTGGATAGGTCCATGAGAGAACCCTTGGTGCGTCCCCGCGAACGGATCATTGCCGGCGTCTGCGCCGGGCTGGCCGCGCACTTGGGCTGGCCCGTGAAGCTGACCCGGATCGTCATGGCCGTGCTGGTGCTTGGCGCTGGAAGCGGGTTCATCCTCTACGGATGGCTGTGGATCATGGTTCCGACCCAGGAGGAGCAGGAGAAGAAGGAACAGGTATCCGCCAACCCGCGCAGCATCGCCGAGAACTATGCGAGGCAGCTTCGCGAAGGGGCCGTTCCCGCCCGGCAGCCGGGTAAGACCGGGCAGCGGGAGGTTGCGGCGGGCATTGCCCTGCTCCTGGTGGCAGCTGCCTTTATTGCCCAGCGGTTGGGCGCCGACCTGAACTGGGGCTTGTTTGTTCCGGTCGCCGCCATCGCCGGCGGTGCGGTGTTGGCCTGGACGCAGCTGGACGAGAGCCGGCGGGCGGGGCTGATGAACAGCGCCGGAGCCGACCGGGCCTCGGGCATGATCCGCCTGGCGGCGGGCCTGCTGCTGGTGGTCGCCGGCGTGCTGGTGGTGGTCTCGGGCGCAGTGAGCTGGGATGTCCTGATGTCGGGGCTGTTGGCGTCCGCTGCCGTGTTGGCCGGCGTGGCACTGGTGTTCACTCCGTGGGCGATTAAGCACTGGCGGGACCTGGAAGCCGAGCGGTCCGGACGGATTCGGCAGACCGAGCGGGCCGAAATTGCGGCCCACCTGCATGACTCGGTCCTGCAGACCCTGGCCCTGATCCAGAAGCGCGCCGGTTCCGAGCAGGACGTCATCCGCCTCGCCCGCGCCCAGGAAAGGGAGCTGAGGCAGTGGTTGTATTCCGACCGTGCCCGGGCCGAAGACCACCTCGTGGAATGCATGCGCCGGATTGCAGCAGAAATCGAGGACGCCTACGGCCACCCGATTGAGCTGGTGGCAGTCTCGGATGCCGCACTGGATGAGCGGACCGAAGCCTTGGCCTCCGCTACACGGGCTGCCATGCTGAACGCCGCCCAGCATGCCGGCGGCACGGTTTCGGTCTATGTTGAATGCAGGCCGGAGCAGCTTGAAGTCTTCGTGCGGGACCGCGGCTCCGGATTCGACCTGGACGCTGTGCCTGCTGACCGGATCGGCGTGCGGGGGTCCATCATCGGAAGGATGCGGCGTGCAGGAGGCAGTGCGGCCATCCGCAGCACTGCCGACGGCACCGAGGTCCGGCTGGTGCTGCCGCTGCCGAAAGGCACGGAAAACGGTGCCCGTGACGACGTACCCGGCGCGGCGAACAGCACGGGCAACGGCAGCACGGCCCATGCCGGCGCACCACAGAAGATTCCCTCGACGGACAACCGCGTATCGAGCAACGGAGCACAACCCCAATGACGGTCCACCCCTCGCCGCCGATCGACGTCGTCGTGGTTGATGACCATGCCATCTTCCGCTCCGGCCTCCGCGCGGACCTCGACGCCCGCATCAACGTGGTGGCGGAAGCGGACAGCGTCGAAACCGCGGTTGCCGCGATCACGGCCCGGCGTCCCGCCGTCGTCCTCCTCGATGTCCACCTGCCCGGCGGCAACGGCGGCGGAGGCGCCGAAGTGCTGGCGGGGTGCGCCGGGCTGCTCGGGGTGACCCGTTTCCTGGCGCTGAGCGTCTCCGATGCCGCCGAAGACGTGGTCACGGTCATCCGGGCCGGTGCGCGCGGCTACGTCACCAAGACCATTTCGGGTCCGGAGATTTCCGATGCCGTCCTGCGGGTGGCCGGCGGCGACGCGGTGTTCTCGCCGCGCCTGGCGGGATTCGTGCTGGACGCCTTCGGCACGGCGAGCGTGGCCGCAGTGGATGACGAACTGGACCGCCTCTCGGCCCGTGAGCTCGAGGTCATGCGGCTGATCGCCCGCGGCTACAGCTACAAGGAGGTGGCCCGCGAGCTGTTCATTTCCGTGAAGACGGTGGAAACCCACGTCTCCTCGGTGCTGCGCAAGCTCCAGCTGTCCTCACGCCACGAGCTCACCCGCTGGGCCGCGGACCGCCGCCTGCTCTAGCAGCCCCTACCGGCCCTTGCCGAGGAAGTCCTGCAGGCGCTCCATCCCGGTGGCGAGGTCTTCGTCGCCCAGGGCGTAGGAGAGGCGGAGGTAGCCCGAGGGGCCGAACGCTTCACCGGGAACCACGGCAACTTCGACGGTGTCGAGGATCAGTGCCGCCAGCTCGGCGGACGTCTGCGGCCGGACCGGGCCTTCCTTGCCCGGGAACTCGCGCCCAAGCAGGCCGCGGACGTCTGCATAGGCGTAGAACGCGCCTTCGGGCATGGGGCATTCGACGCCGTCGATGGCGTTGAGGGCCGACACCATGGCGCGGCGGCGGCGGTCGAAGGCCTGCTTCATTTCATCCACGGCCGTCAGGGGTCCGGACACGGCGGCCAGGGCGGCCATCTGCGACACGTTGGACACGTTGGAGGACAGGTGGGACTGCAGGTTGGTGGCGGCCTTGATGACGTCAGCGGCCGCGATCATCCAGCCGACCCGCCAGCCGGTCATGGCGTAGGTCTTGGCTACGCCGTTCAGCACCACGACCTTGTCGCCCAGCTCCGGGGCCGCGGTGGCGATCGAGGTGAAGGGGACGCCGTCGTAGGTCAGGTGCTCGTAGATTTCATCCGTGATGACCCACAGTCCGTGTTCTGCCGCCCAGCGGCCGATTTCGGCGACCTGTTCCGGAGGATATACGGCGCCGGTGGGGTTGGACGGGGAAACGAAGAGCAGGACCTTGGTGGCCCCGGTGCGGGCTGCCTCAAGCTGCTCGACGCTCACCAGGTAGCCCTGCTCCGGGCCGGCGAAAACCTCTACCGGGACACCGCCGGCGAGCCGGATGGCTTCCGGGTACGTGGTCCAGTACGGGGTGGGAACCAGGACTTCGTCGCCCGGGTTCAGCAGCGTAGCGAAGGATTCGTAGACGGCCTGCTTGCCGCCGTTGGTGACCAGGACGTGGGCGGGGTCAACGGCGTAGCCGGAGTCCCGCAGGGTCTTGGCAGCAATCGCCTTCTTGAGCTCAGGGAGCCCGCCGGCGGGGGAGTAGCGGTGGAAACGCGGCTGGCGGGCGGCGTCGACGGCGGCGTCGACGATGTAGCCCGGGGTGGGGAAGTCCGGTTCGCCCGCGCCGAAACCAATCACCGGGCGCCCGGCGGCCTTTAATGCCTTGGCCTTGGCATCCACTGCGAGGGTTGCGGACTCGGCAATGGAAGCGATGCGCTCTGAAATACGGCCGGTGGAAGACATGGGATTCCCGTCTGGTGTGTGGCGGCGGCTAACGTTTGCCGCGTCGGTCCTGCCGGACGACGGCGGCGTTCCCCAGTTTAGGCGCTTGGAATCCCGGCTGCAGGTCGGCACGGCACGGGGCGGAGAAGCCCCGGTTCGACGGGACGGAAAAGTTTGCGTAGACTGGTTCTTCGGTGGTTGAGCACACCACGCTGCTTTGTGCCTTTCGGTCGGGGAAATAGTCTTCCGTTCGTTACGGCTACAATGGTGGCGGTAGGGTGAGTTTTCCTCCATAGGGTAGTGGCGCAATTGGTAGCGCAGCGGTCTCCAAAACCGCAGGTTGCAGGTTCGAGTCCTGTCTGCCCTGCGCAGAACTGTCATTTCCGGCAGCTCAGCAGTCCTTCATGGAATGAGCAGTCCCAGCGCTTGCTGCGATTGTGAACCGACACAGATGAGTGAGGCGAAGGTGACCGAGACAGCTGCCAGCAGCTCCAAGGGACACCCCTCCAGCGGGCCCAAGAAGCGCGGGTTCTTCGCCGGTATCGCTCTCTTCCTGCGCCAGGTGATTGCCGAGCTGAAAAAGGTGGTCACCCCCACCCGCAAGGAACTGCTGAGGTACACGCTCGTTGTCCTCGCGTTCGTGATGGTGATGATGCTTATCGTTACGGCTCTCGACTTTGCCTTTGGCAGGGGCGCACTGTGGATCTTCGGCTCGGGCGGCGGCGAAAGCTAGCCAGAGACCTAAGGTTCCCCCCCCGTTGGGCGTGGAACCGGAGACCATGAGCTAGTGACAAACCCGATAGTGCTCTGAAGAAGAAAGCAGGAATCTACGTGTCCGAGCAAGAACTCGAATCACAGATCAATGACAACGCTGATCTGGATACCGAGGATCAGATGACCGCAGCCGACGTCGACGAGGCGCCCGCTGCTGTTGATGCTTCGGCAGACGAAGAAAACGCAGCCGAAGAGGCTGCCGATTCCGCAGAAGACGCTGAGCCCGAGGAAGATCCGGCTGTTGCCTTCAAGGCAAAGCTGCGCCGCCAGGAGGGTGACTGGTACGTCATCCACTCCTACGCCGGCTATGAAAACCGCGTGAAGTCCAACCTTGAGACCCGCATCCAGACCCTGGACATGGAAGAGGACATCTTCGAAATCCAGGTCCCGATGGAAGAAGTCGTCGAGATCAAGAACACCACGCGGAAGATCGTCAACCGCGTCCGCATTCCCGGTTACGTCCTGGTGCGCATGAACCTCACCGACGAGTCCTGGGGCGTTGTCCGGCACACCCCCGGCGTCACCGGCTTCGTGGGCAATGCCCACAACCCGACTCCTCTGAGCCTGTCCGAGGTGTACTCGATGCTCGAGCACACGATCGTCTCCCCGAAGACCGAGGCCGGCAAGCCTGCACAGCAGCAGTCCTCCAACATTGCCGTTGACTTCGAGGTCGGCGAGCCCGTAACGGTCAACGAAGGCCCGTTCGAGACGCTCCAGGCCACCATCTCGGAGATCAAGCCCGAGTCCCAGCAGCTGGTGGTCCTCGTGACCATCTTCGAGCGCGAGACACCTGTGACCCTCGGCTTCGGCCAGGTCACCAAGCTCCAGTAGCTTTCAGATTTCGCTGTCCGCAGGTCCGCTTTAACCTGCAGGCAGCGTCCGGCCGCCAAGCCATGGCGGCCACCGCCCCGGACGGACGCTCCTGTCCTTCGGGAACATAATTTAGAGAAGGACCCTTTCATGGCCCCCAAGAAAAAGGTCACCGGCCTCATCAAGCTGCAGATCAACGCAGGTGCCGCCAACCCGGCTCCTCCGATTGGTCCGGCACTTGGCCAGCACGGTGTCAACATCATGGAATTCTGCAAGGCGTACAACGCTGCAACGGAATCCCAGCGCGGCAACGTTATCCCGGTGGAAATCACCGTCTACGAAGACCGTTCCTTCACCTTCATCACGAAGACTCCTCCGGCTGCACAGCTGATCAAGAAGGCTGCCGGTGTCGCCAAGGGTTCCGCAACCCCGCACACCACCAAGGTTGCCAACCTGACCCAGGCACAGGTCGAAGAGATCGCCACCATGAAGATGGAAGACCTCAACGCCAACGATGTCCAGGCAGCTGCCAAGATCATCGCCGGCACCGCCCGTTCGATGGGCATCACGGTACAGGGCTAAGTCCCCGTACTCGTTTCACATTCACATAACTGCCGCCGCCCCTGACGGGCGACGGCGCGTGGCAGGGCCCGGCGCGGTCCGACAGACCACAACTGCACAAGGAGAAAAAGCAGATGGCAAAGCGCAGCAAAGCATATGAAGCAGCTGCAGCCAAGATCGATGCGGACAAGCTGTACGCACCGGTCGAGGCTGTAGAGCTGGCGAAGGACACCAATCCTTCCAAGTTCGACGCAACCGTTGAGGTGGCTTTCCGCCTGGGCGTTGACCCCCGTAAGGCTGACCAGATGGTCCGCGGCACGGTCAACCTGCCCCACGGCACCGGCAAGACGGCCCGCGTCCTCGTTTTCGCGACCGGCGAGAAGGCTGAAGCAGCAATCGCTGCCGGCGCCGACTTCGTTGGTTCCGACGACATGATCGAAAAGGTTGCAGCAGGCTGGACCGACTTCGACGCCGCAGTGGCTACCCCGGACATGATGGGCAAGGTCGGCCGCCTGGGCCGCGTGCTCGGCCCGCGTAACCTCATGCCGAACCCGAAGACCGGTACGGTTACCCCGAACGTGGCCAAGGCCGTCACGGACATCAAGGGTGGCAAGATCGACTTCCGCGTCGACAAGCACTCCAACCTGCACTTCATCATCGGCAAGGTGTCCTTCGACGCCCAGAAGCTGGCTGAGAACTACGCAGCAGCTCTGGAAGAGGTCCTTCGCCTCAAGCCGTCGGCAGCCAAGGGCCGCTACATCTCCAAGGCGACCGTGTCCACCACGTTCGGCCCGAGCATCAGCGTTGACCCCAACGTCACCAAGGTTCTCGCCGACGCATAGTCAGCAGTAGTACCCGGGGATTTTCCCTAAAAGAGCGGCCGCAGCCTTTGCTGCGGCCGCTCTTTTGTGTCCGGCCGGTGTGCATCCCGATTCGGTTTTGGAGCCCGGGGCCGCGTGCGGCAGGATGTGTGCCATGACACAGCCGCCCGTTTCCATCGAACCGATTGCCGTCCCGCCCGCCCTGGACGCACCCGGCGCGGCGGACTTCATTACCGTTGCTGAACTGCTGAATGCCCAGCTTCGCGAGTTCTGGGGCAATGACGACTTTTACGGGCCGCCGCAGGCGCAGCTTGCCGGACGGCGCAGTACTCCCTCGCGCCGGCGGGAGATTCTGGCCGCCCGGGCCGGTGCCGACATCGTGGGTGTAGCCCTGGTCAACCTGCCGCTTACGGACAACCTCCACAGTGGAACGGTCAACGTTGTGGTGGCGCCTTCCGCCCGACGCCGCGGCGTCGGAACGCAGCTCTACGCCGCGGCGGAGCAACTGGCCGCGGCGGACAACCGGCGCATGCTCATGGCGGAGACGGACCATTTGCTCTCCGATGAGACGGGACCGATCGCCGGTACGGCGTCGCTGGTCCCGCAGGACGCCGCCGCCTTGTTCGCTTCCGCGTTGGGCTTCTCGCTGGAACTGGTGGACCGCGTCAGCCGGCTGGAGCTGGGAAGCCCTGCAGATGATGAAGCCGTGCTGGAACAGGCGCGCGCCGCAGCCGGAGCGGACTACGAACTCGTCTTCTGGAGCGGGGCGTGCCCCGCGGACCTGGTGGATGCCTACGCGCTCCTGCGGCAGAAAATGAGCATCGATGCGCCGATGGGGGGACTGGAGCTGGCGGAGGAAGCCTGGAACGAAGCACGGGTGCGGGAGTCCGAAGCGCAGGCCCGCGACATGGACGCGGAAGTCCTGGTCAGTGCCGCACGGAAGGTCGCGACGGGTGAGCTTGCCGGGCATACCGTCCTGGAAATCTTCCGCAACAACCCTGCCGTGGTTTACCAGGATGACACCCTGGTGCTGGAGGGCCACCGGGGGAACCGGCTGGGCATGCTGCTGAAAGCCGCGAACCTGGTCCGGCTCCGGGAGGCGGTGCCCGAAGCACGCCGGGTCTACACCTGGAACGCCGAGGAGAACCGGTACATGCTCTCCATTAATGAGCGGCTTGGCTTCCGGCCCATCGGCTACTCCGGGGAATGGCAAAAGGGGCTGTCCGCCGAGTGACATCCGGGCGCCGGCCGCGTGCGGCATCCGCCTGAAGCTGCCGCCGGCCCCGGGATTTGTTCCCCGCCCCGATCTCCCGTACTCTGGAACTACCAAAGACCGTCGGTCGATGTGCATTCAATCCCACCGTAAGGCTGAACCTTCAGCCCGCCACTGTGGAACCCGGTTGGACAAACATCCGAAAGTCCCTTGATAGGGCGGCCTGCGCAGGTGAACGAACTGCACTCCGGAACAACGTGTCCGTAGAGTGAAGCCCCGTGCATCTGCCCGGGGCGTTTTTTATGTTCGGGACCCGATCCACCGGCACTATTTCCCCGGAAGGAGGGTTATGGCAACGCCAACAAAGGTGTCAGCAGTCGAGGAAATCACCACCGATTTCAAGGAATCGACCGCTGCTGTCCTAACCGAATACCGCGGGCTCACCGTTGCACAGCTCAAGGAGCTGCGTCGTTCGCTCGGCCAGGACACCAAGTACTCGGTCGTAAAGAACACCCTGACTGGCATTGCAGCCAAGGAAGCCGGCATCGACGCGTTCGAAGGCCAGCTTGCCGGACCTACTGCAATTGCCTTCATCAAGGGTGACGCAGTTGCAGCTGCAAAGAGCCTGACGGATTTTGCCAAGACCAACCCGCAGCTCATCATCAAGACCGGTGTCTTCGAGGGCAATGCCCTGGATGCCTCCGGTGTAGCCGCACTGGCTGCCCTTGAGTCCCGTGAGTTCCAGCTTGCACGCGTCGCCGGTGTCCTCAAGGCACCGATGTCCATGCTCGCCCGCACGGCTGATGCACTGCGCATGAAGCTTGAAGAGGAAAGCGGCGCCCCCGCTGCCTCCGCTGCAGAAGAGGCTCCGGCCGCTGCAGAAGAAGCTCCGGCAGCAGAAGCAGCCACCGAAGAGTAATTCCTCTTCTCCATCAATCTCCGGTGCCTGCGTGCACCAACTATAGGAAGGACGCCACACCATGGCGAAGCTCACCAACGAAGAGCTCATTGAAGCTTTCAAGGAACTGTCCATCATCGAGCTCTCCGATTTCGTGAAGCTCTTCGAGGAGACGTTCGACGTCACCGCTGCTGCTGTCGCAGTTGCCGGCCCCGCTGCCGGTGCCGCTGAAGCCGCTGAAGAGAAGACCGAATTCGACGTCATCCTCGAAGCTGCCGGCGACAAGAAGATCGCAGTGATCAAGGAAGTTCGCTCCCTGACCTCGCTGGGTCTGAAGGAAGCCAAGGACCTGGTTGACAGCGCTCCGAAGGCCGTCCTCGAAGGCGCCAACAAGGAAGCCGCTGACAAGGCCAAGGAAGCTCTCGAAGCTGCCGGCGCCACCGTCACCGTCAAGTAGTTTTTACTGCCTCACCGCGTAAAAACGCTTAGCAGAAGGCCCCGTTCCGAAAGGAACGGGGCCTTCTGTGTTTATTTAGGGGCGGTCACTCCGGGGTGGTCACTCCGGGGCGGTTACGCTTCTTCGCGGTAAAGCAGCAGCGCCTCACCCTGCCCGCCGCCGCCGCAGAGCGCGACGCCGGCCCGGCCGGATCCGCGCCGGGCAAGCTCATGTGCTGCCGTGAGGGCCAGCCGGGCGCCCGAGGCCCCGATCGGATGCCCGAGCGCGATCGCTCCGCCGTGCAGGTTGCACTGTTCCAGGTCCATCCCCAGTTCGTTGAGGGACTGGACCGCCACGGCGCCGAAGGCCTCGTTGATCTCGATGAAGTCCAGGTCCGAGGTGCTCCAGCCGGCCCGGCCGAGCGCGGCGAAGAGGGCGTTGGAGGGCTGGGAATGCAGCGTGTTGCCCGGTCCCGCGACCTGGCCGGGAAGCCCGACGGCGGCGAGGACAGTCAATCCGTTGGCTTCGGCGTAGTCCCGGGTCGTGATGACCAGGGCTGCCGCGCCGTCGGACAGGGGAGAGGAGTTGCCTGCCGTGATGGTTCCTTCGGAATCGAACGCCGGACGAAGGCCGGCCAGCGTATCCACGGTGGTGTTGGGCCGCACGCCCTCGTCCGAGGTAAGGACCAGGGGCTCTCCGCGGCGCTGCGGCACCGTCACGGGAACGATTTCCGCGTCGAAGACCCCCGACGCCATGGCGGCTGCCGCGCGCTGGTGCGAGGCAGCTGCTACCTCGTCCTGTTCCAGGCGCTTGATCGCCAGCTTTGTATTGCCCCGCTCAGTGGAAATGCCCATGGAATCGTTGTCGAAGGCATCAGTGAGGCCGTCGTGGGCCACCGAATCCAGTGCGGAGATGTTGCCGTAGTTCCAGCCCTGCCGGGAACCGGGAAGCAGGTGCGGTCCGCGGGTCATGGATTCCTGGCCGCCGGCCACCACCACGGTGGCCTCGCCGCCGCGGATCAGCCGGGCGGCATCAATCACCGCAGCCAGGCCGGACAGGCAGACCTTGTTGACGGTGACTGCCGGGACGTCCCAGCCGATGCCGGCCTTGATGGAGGCCTGGCGGGCGGGGTTCTGCCCGCAGCCGGCCTGCACCACATGCCCCATGATGACCGAGTCGACATCCGCGGCATCGACGCCGGCTTTGTCCAGCGCGCCCTTGATGGCAAACGCGCCGAGCTCGACGGCCGTGAAGGCGGACAGCTGGCCGTTCAGGCGGCCCTGGGGCGTACGTGCGCCCCCGACAATAACCACTTCGGGAACGGCGGTGCCCTCGCGGGCTGCGGAGGTGCTTGTGGGTGCGTTAGTCACTCGTGCATCGCTTTCGTCGGTGTGTTCGTCATTGAAGACAGGGATAAGGCTACGCCACCCCGGCGCGCCGGGGGGAGAGCGCCGTCACAGGGGTCCGCGGCACTGCACACCATGCGGGCACGCATAAAACCGCCGTTGTGCGGTAAGGTATCTGTATCCGATGCGTGAACGGTGCGCCGGTGCAGCCTGTAGCTCCCCCTCGATTCCGGGATTAGACAGCCCGGAATTCGATCCCCGGAACATCCTTTCGGAGGGGTTGAGCGAAGCAGGGGTCAGATACCGGCTAGACTTGTCTGCCCATAATGCCCTATAGTGGATATTTGCTTCCTCCTGTTAACCTTCAGCCTTCATATAGCGGTGGGCTTCGTTCCGTGCCGGGCAGTATCCGCAACCTGTGGATAGGCCCCATGCCGGACAATGGGACGCACACGGACTCGGTCCGCATCGTGCAGGGGAGGAGGCGTGAAACACGCCTGAAGGTCTGTGGAAGGATCCCTCTTGGTCGCCTCGAGCACCTCTAATAACGAAACCGCTACTAATCCGGAGAACGCAGCTTCCCGGATTTCATTCGCAAAGATTCACGAACCGCTTGACGTTCCCAATCTTCTTGCCCTGCAGACGGACAGCTTTGACTGGCTCGTCGGCAACGAGCGCTGGAAGGCGCGCGTTGAAAAGGCGCGGGAGACCGGCGAACAGGGTATTGCCACCACTTCCGGCCTGGCTGACATCTTCGAGGAAATCTCCCCGATTGAAGACTTCCAGGGCACCATGTCCCTGAGCTTCTCGGAGCCGGAGTTTGCCGACCCGAAGTACACCATGGCGGAGTGCAAGGACCGGGACGCTACGTACTCGGCCCCGTTGTACGTTAAAGCCGAATTCATGAACAACAACACGGGTGAAATCAAGCAGCAGACCGTGTTCATGGGCGACTTCCCCCTCATGACCGACAAGGGAACGTTCGTCATCAACGGCACCGAGCGTGTTGTTGTTTCCCAGCTGGTCCGTTCCCCGGGCGCATACTTCGAGCGCACCGCGGACAAGACCAGCGACAAGGACATCTACACCGCGAAGATCATTCCTTCCCGCGGTGCGTGGTTTGAACTTGAGATCGACAAGCGTGACCAGGTGGGCGTCCGCCTGGACCGCAAGCGCAAGCAGTCCGTCACCGTGCTGCTGAAGGCACTCGGCTGGACCGAAGGCCAGATCCTCGAGACCTTCGGCGAGTACGACTCCATCCGGGCCACCCTGGAAAAGGACCCCACGGAAACCCGCGAAGATGCCCTGCTGGACATCTACCGCAAGCTCCGTCCGGGCGAGCCGCCCACGGTCGAGGCTGCCCAGACCCTGCTGGACAACCTGTACTTCAACCCGAAGCGCTACGATCTGGCCAAGGTTGGCCGCTACAAGATCAACCGCAAGCTGGGCATCGACAAGCCGCTGACGGATTCCGATGCTTCGGTTCTGAACAATGACGACATCGTCGCCATGATCAAGTTCCTCGTTGCACTGCACGCCGGCGAGAAGACGGTTCCGGGCAAGCGCAACGGCGAGGACGTCGACATCCGCGTTGAGGTCGACGACATCGACCACTTCGGCAACCGCCGCATCCGCGCCGTCGGCGAACTGATCGAAAACCAGATCCGCACGGGCCTGTCCCGTATGGAGCGCGTAGTACGCGAACGGATGACCACCCAGGACGTCGAGGCCATCACGCCGCAGACCCTGATCAACATCCGTCCCGTTGTTGCTGCGATCAAGGAGTTCTTCGGAACCTCCCAGCTCTCGCAGTTCATGGACCAGAACAACCCGCTGGCCGGCCTGACGCACAAGCGCCGCCTGTCCGCGCTGGGCCCGGGCGGTCTGTCCCGTGACCGCGCAGGCATGGAAGTCCGAGATGTGCACCCGTCCCACTACGGACGTATGTGCCCCATCGAAACCCCTGAAGGTCCGAACATCGGCCTGATCGGTTCGCTGGCTTCCTACGGCCGCATCAACGCCTTCGGCTTCATCGAAACCCCGTACCGCAAGGTCGAGGAAGGCGTAGTCACCGACAAGGTCGACTACCTGACCGCCGATGACGAAGTTGAGCGCACCATTGCCCAGGCAAACGCTCCGCTGCGCGCCGACCAGCACTTCGCCGAGGACCTCGTCCTCGTCCGTGCCCGCGGCGGCTCCGGCGAGCCCGTCCTCGTTGAGCCCAACGAGGTCGAGTACATGGACGTCTCCCCGCGCCAGATGGTGTCGGTGGCTACGGCCCTGATTCCGTTCCTCGAGCATGACGATGCCAACCGCGCCCTCATGGGTGCGAACATGCAGCGCCAGGCTGTGCCGCTGCTCCGTTCCGAGCGTCCCGTCGTGGGCACCGGCATGGAGAAGTACACCGCCGTTGACGCCGGCGACTCCGTGACCGCCAAGAAGCCCGGTGTTGTCACCGAGGTTTCCGCTGACCTCGTCACCGTCATGAACGACGACGGCACCGAGACCAGCTACCCGATCATGAAGTTCGAGCGCTCCAACCAGGGCAACGCCTACAACCAGCGCGTGCTGGTCTCCGAAGGCGCCCGCGTTGAGGTCAACAGCATCATCGCCGACGGTCCCGCAACGGACCAGGGTGAACTGGCCCTTGGTAAGAACCTGCTCGTGGCATTCATGTCATGGGAAGGCCACAACTACGAAGATGCCATCATCCTGTCCCAGCGCATGGTCTCCGACGATGTCCTGACCTCAATCCACATTGAGGAGCACGAGGTTGACGCCCGCGACACCAAGCTTGGTGCCGAGGAAATCACCCGCGACATCCCCAACGTCTCCGAAGAGGTGCTCTCGCAGCTCGACGAGCGCGGCATCATCCACATCGGTGCCGAGGTTGAGGCCGGCGACATCCTGGTTGGCCGCGTCACCCCGAAGGGCGAAACGGAACTGACCCCGGAGGAGCGCCTGCTGCGCGCCATCTTCGGCGAGAAGAGCCGCGAAGTCCGCGACACGTCCCTGAAGGTGCCCCACGGCGAGTCCGGCACCGTCATCGGCGTCCGCATCTTCGATCGTGACAACGACGACGAGCTGCCCCCGGGCGTCAACCAGCTGGTCCGCGTCTACGTCGCCCACAAGCGCAAGATCACCGACGGTGACAAGCTGGCCGGCCGCCACGGCAACAAGGGCGTCATCTCCAAGATCCTCCCGATCGAAGACATGCCGTTCATGGAAGACGGAACCCCCGTCGACATCATCCTGAACCCGCTGGGCGTTCCGGGCCGAATGAACGTCGGACAGGTCCTGGAAATCCACCTGGGCTGGGCTGCCAAGCAGGGCTGGAAGATCGAAGGCGAGCCGGACTGGGTCAAGGACCTGCCGAACCTGCCGCGCGAAACCGGCCCCACCACTGTCGCCACCCCGGTGTTCGACGGTGCCAGCGAGGACGAGATCATCAACCTGCTCGACTCCACCAACGTGACCCGTGACGGCAACCGCCTGATCGGTGCATCGGGCAAGGCCCGGATGTACGACGGCCGCTCCGGCCAGCCGTTCCCGGACCCGATCTCGGTCGGCTACATGTACATCCTGAAGCTGCACCACCTGGTGGACGACAAGATCCACGCACGCTCCACCGGTCCGTACTCCATGATCACGCAGCAGCCGCTGGGTGGTAAGGCACAGTTCGGCGGACAGCGCTTCGGTGAAATGGAAGTCTGGGCCCTGGAAGCGTACGGCGCCGCCTACACGCTGCAGGAACTGCTCACGATCAAGTCCGATGACATTCATGGCCGCGTGAAGGTCTACGAAGCCATCGTCAAGGGCGAGAACATCCCGGAGCCCGGTGTTCCGGAATCGTTCAAGGTCCTGATCAAGGAAATGCAGTCGCTCTGCCTGAATGTGGAAGTCCTCTCCACCGAAGGCAACACGATTGAAATGCGTGACTCGGATGAAGAAGTCTTCCGGGCCGCGGAGGAACTGGGTATCGATCTGTCCCGTGCAGAGCCCAGCTCCGTCGAAGAGGTTTAGCTGGTAGATCCGTCCTGGCCGGCGCCAGGACGGTCCGGAACGGCGGCAACGAAATTCCGCGGCTCGCAGAGCTCGCAGCGGAATATTGAAGCCGCCTAACCCGGACCGGCAGGCGCCGGCCCTGATGGTCACCTTCAATCTTTTCCGCACCCGAGACATTCAGATTTAGAGAACAAGAGAGAACAGGGACCCATGTCCAACGATTCCACGTTCGGCCTCATGCGAATCGGCCTTGCCACCGCGGATGAAATCCGCGGCTGGTCATACGGCGAAGTCAAGAAGCCGGAAACCATCAACTACCGAACCCTGAAGCCGGAGAAGGACGGTCTTTTCTGCGAAAAGATCTTCGGTCCTTCCCGCGACTGGGAATGCTACTGCGGTAAGTACAAGCGCGTCCGCTTCAAGGGCATCATCTGTGAGCGCTGCGGCGTCGAGGTCACCCGTGCCAAGGTGCGCCGCGAACGCATGGGCCACATTGAGCTCGCCGCTCCGGTCACCCACATCTGGTACTTCAAGGGTGTTCCGTCCCGCCTGGGCTACCTGCTGGACCTGGCACCGAAGGACCTTGAGAAGGTCATCTACTTCGCTGCCTACATGATCACCTCGGTGGACGAAGAGAACCGCCACGCGGAACTGCCGAACCTGCAGGCCGAGCACGACGTGGAGCGCAAGCACCTCGTCGACCAGCGCGACTCCGACATTGCCGCGATCGCCAAGGACCTGGAAGGCGAGCTTGCCCGCCTCGAGGGCGAAGGCGCCAAGGCTGCCGACAAGAAGAAGGCACGCGACTCCGCCGACCGCCAGATGGCCAAGGTCCGCCGCGACGCCGACAACAACATCGAGCGCCTCGAGCAGGTCTGGGACCGGTTCAAGAACCTCAAGGTCGGCGACCTGGAAGGCGACGAAGGCCTCTACCGCGAACTGCGTGACCGCTACGGTCTGTACTTCGAAGGCTCCATGGGTGCCGAAGCCATCAAGAAGCGTCTTGAAGACTTCGACATGCAGGCCGAGTCCGAGAACCTGCGCGACATCATCCAGAACGGCAAGGGCCAGCGCAAGACGCGTGCCCTGAAGCGCCTGAAGGTTGTCAACGCGTTCCTGACCACCACGAACAGCCCGCTGGGCATGGTCCTGGACGCCGTTCCGGTTATCCCGCCGGAACTGCGCCCGATGGTCCAGCTCGACGGCGGCCGTTTCGCGACGTCGGACCTTAACGACCTGTACCGCCGCGTGATCAACCGCAACAACCGCCTGAAGCGCCTGCTGGATCTCGGTGCCCCCGAGATCATCGTGAACAACGAAAAGCGGATGCTCCAGGAAGCTGTTGACTCCCTGTTCGACAACGGCCGCCGCGGCCGTCCGGTCACCGGACCGGGCAACCGTCCGCTGAAGTCGCTCTCCGACATGCTCAAGGGCAAGCAGGGCCGCTTCCGCCAGAACCTGCTGGGTAAGCGCGTTGACTACTCCGGCCGTTCCGTTATCGTCGTTGGCCCGCAGCTGAAGCTGCACCAGTGCGGCCTGCCGAAGCAGATGGCACTGGAGCTCTTCAAGCCGTTCGTGATGAAGCGCCTGGTTGACCTCAACCACGCCCAGAACATCAAGAGCGCCAAGCGCATGGTCGAGCGTTTCCGTCCGCAGGTCTGGGACGTACTGGAAGAGATCATCACCGAACACCCGGTGCTGCTCAACCGTGCACCCACCCTGCACCGCCTCGGCATCCAGGCCTTCGAGCCGCAGCTCGTTGAAGGTAAGGCCCTTCAGCTGCACCCGCTGGTCTGCGGCGCCTTCAACGCTGACTTCGACGGCGACCAGATGGCAGTCCACCTGCCGCTGAGCCCCGAAGCCCAGGCTGAAGCACGCATCCTGATGCTGTCCTCGAACAACATCCTGAAGCCGTCCGACGGCCGCCCGGTCACCCTGCCCTCGCAGGATATGATCATCGGCCTGCACCACCTCACCACCAAGCGGAACGGTGCTGCCGGTGAAGGCCGCGTGTTCGGTTCCATGGCCGAAGCCATCATGGCCTTCGACATGGGCGAGCTGCACCTGAACGCACTGGTGAAGATGCGCGTGGACGGCTTCGTCCCCAGCGCAGGCCAGCCGGCACCGGAAGGTTGGGAAGAGGGCACTCCTGCCCTCATCGAAACCTCCCTCGGCCAGGTCATCTTCAACCAGACGCTGCCCGCGGACTACCCGTGGGTGAAGGAAGTTGCCGATAAGGGCCAGCTCTCCGCGATCGTCAACGATCTGGCTGAGCGGTACCCGAAGGTCGTCACGGCTGCAACGCTGGACAACCTGAAGGACGCCGGTTTCTACTGGGCCACCCGCTCGGGCGTTACCGTTGCCATCTCCGATATCGCGGCTCCGATCGACAAGCCCGCCATTATGGAAGGCTACGAAGCGCAGGCTGCCAAGGTTGAAAGCCAGTACGGCAAGGGCCTGATCGCTGAAGACGAGCGCCGCCAGGAACTGATCGACATCTGGAACAAGGCCACCAACGAGGTTGCTGCTGCAATGCGGGCGAACATGCCCGAGTTCAACAACATCAACCGCATGGTGTCCTCCGGTGCCCGTGGTAACTGGCTGCAGGTCCGCCAGATTGCCGGTATCCGTGGCCTGGTGGCCAACCCTAAGGGCGAGATCATCCCGCGCCCGATCAAGTCCTCCTACCGCGAGGGCCTGTCGGTGCTGGAATACTTCATCGCCACCCACGGTGCCCGTAAGGGTCTCGCCGATACCGCTCTGCGTACCGCCAACTCGGGTTACCTGACCCGTCGTCTGGTGGACGTTTCCCAGGACGTCATCGTCCGCGAGGAAGACTGCGGCACCGAGCGCGGCCTGAACGTAACCATCGCGGTTCCGGACTCCAACGGCGAACTGCAGCTGCACGAAGAGGTCGAGAACTCGGCGTACGCCCGTACGCTGGCCACCGACGTCACCGATGCACAGGGCAACGTCCTGGCCAAGGGCGGCGACGATGTGGGCGACGTCCTCATCGCCAAGCTGTTCGAAGCCGGCGTCACCGACATCAAGGTCCGCTCCGTACTCACCTGTGAGTCCGCCGTCGGTACCTGTGCGCTTTGCTACGGCCGCTCCCTGGCCACGGGTAAGACCGTGGACATCGGCGAGGCCGTGGGCATCATTGCCGCACAGTCCATTGGTGAGCCGGGTACCCAGCTGACCATGCGTACCTTCCACACCGGTGGTGTTGCTTCCGCTGAGGACATCACCCAGGGTCTGCCCCGTATCCAGGAGCTCTTCGAAGCACGTACGCCTAAGGGTGTTGCTCCGATCTCCGAGACCGCGGGTCGGGTCACGCTGGAAGAGACCGACCGCCAGATGCGTCTGGTTGTCACTCCCGACGACGGCTCCGAGGAAATCGCCTACCCGGTCCTGCGCCGTGCCCGCCTCCTGGTTGCCGACGGCGACCACGTAGAGGTTGGCCAGCAGCTGGTCTTCGGTGCGGTGGATCCCAAGCAGATCCTCCGTATCCTCGGCCCGCGCAAGGCACAGGAATTCCTGGTGGACGAAGTCCAGCGCGTATACCGCAGCCAGGGTGTGGGCATCCACGACAAGCACGTCGAGGTTATTGTCCGCCAGATGCTGCGCCGCGTCACCGTGATCGAGTCCGGCGATTCCGATCTGCTCCCGGGTGAGCTGACCGAACGCCGCCGCTTCGAAAGCGAGAACCGCCGCGTCGTTTCGGAAGGCAAGAAGCCTGCTTCGGGCCGTCCGGAACTCATGGGTATCACCAAGGCCTCCCTGGCCACCGA
Organism: Arthrobacter sp. zg-Y844; assembly: GCF_024385465.1. Lineage (GTDB taxonomy): Bacteria > Actinomycetota > Actinomycetes > Actinomycetales > Micrococcaceae > Arthrobacter_B. The sequence continues at coordinate 450,504 of NZ_JANFLS010000001.1, read as the reverse complement.
GTCCTGGCTGTCCGCAGCTTCCTTCCAGGAGACAACCCGCGTCCTGACGCAGGCTGCCATGGAAGGCAAGAGCGATCCGCTGCTCGGCCTCAAGGAGAACGTCATCATCGGTAAGTTGATCCCGGCCGGAACGGGCCTGCCCCGTTACACCGAGGTCACTGTCGAGCCGACCGAAGAAGCAAAGGCCAATCTCTTCACCGGCCCGAGCGCCTTCAGCGACTTCGACTACGCCGGCGTTGACGGCGGCCTGAGCCCTGAGTTCCACGCCATCCCGCTGGATGACTACGACATGGGCAGCGACTTCCGCTAACCAAGGCAACAGGCGCCGCGTGTAGCGCGCAGCGTCAACGGCAGGTCCCGCACCCCAGGGTGCGGGACCTGCCGCGTTTAACGGGCGTGCCGGATAGCTGCTGTGGCAGATAACTGCTGTGCGAAACTTAGACATGGCCAATTCCCCGAGCGGCGAGTCAATGACCAGCCGGATCGTGCGGGTGATTAGTGCCTTCGACGAAACCCACCAGGCCATGCCCATCGCCATGCTGGCCCGCCGTGCCGGGCTGCCGCTGTCCACTGCGCACCGGATCGTAAACGAGCTGATGGGGCACGGCTTCCTGCAGCGGGAAGCCGACGGCGGCGTCCGCTTGGGCCTTCGCCTGTGGGAACTGGCCAACCGCAGCTCCGCCGCGCTCGGCCTCAAGCAGATTGCCATGCCGTTTATGGAAGACATCCAGGCTGTGGTCCGGCAGCACACCCAGCTGTCCGTGCTGCGCTCGGATGAGGTTCTGTTCATCGAACGCCTTTCCAGCCACGGATCGGTGCTGAACCACGCGAAGGTCGCCGGGCGGCTCCCTGTCCACGTGTCCTCATCGGGGATGGTGATGATGGCCCACTCGCCGCGGCACGTACAGGAGGAGTACCTGGCGCAGCAGAACCCGGCTGCCTCCGAAGAAAAGCGGCTGCGTTCGTCCTGGGCAAAGATGCGCCTTGAGGGCAGCGCAAGCCTGCCCGGCGCCGTCGTTCCGGACACCACCGGAATAGCCGTGCCCGTCTTCGGCCCGGGCGGCACGGCCGTGGCTGCCATCGGAGTGGTGGTGCCCACCGGCAGCGAACACATCTCTTCGACCATCCCGGCGCTGATGACTGCTGCCCGCGGAATCTCCCGCGGCCTGGGCGTCCGGGCAGACGCCGCGGGGCCGCACTACCAGCGCTGACCCCCCGGCAAGCCGTGGCCGGATCCGGCCGTGCGGCGTGGCGCTGCCGGCCGGCGGCGGACTCCCGGGTAATAGTAGTGCCGGGCCGGCAGCACATCCTGCCGGGACCTTCTCCGGCAATTCCGTGCCGGCACCAAACGGCGCGGCACAACGGGGGACAGAGTGGCGAAATCAGGGGCGGGCGTCTGGTCGCTGCCTGCTTTCCGTGGCCTGTGGCTGGCCACCACTGCGGTGCACGCCGGTCGTGATGTCGCCGTGTTTGCCGTGTCGGTGGGAATGATCTCCGTGCTCGGCGCTACGCCGTTCGAGGCCGGGCTGGCCGCACCCCTGAGCAGCGCCGGGCCGCTGCTTTTCGGGCTGGTGGCGGGGGTGGCTGTTGACCGGTGGGGGCAGCGGCGGACCATGCTCGCCATGACCTGGGTCCGGGCGGGAGCCTATGCCTGGGCCGTTGCCTCGTTCTTCCTGGGCTGGCTGGAGGCATGGCAGCTGCTGCTCGTCATCCTGGTGGTCGGGATTGCCGACGTGTTCTTTATGGCCGCCCATACCTCGGTATTGCCGCGGCTGGTGGGACGGCACCGGATCGCCGATGCTGCGTCTTCGCTGATGGCCTCCGAGCAGGTGGTGTCCCTGGCCGGTCCGGCGGCCGGCGGGATCCTGGTGCGGCTTCTCCCGGCGCCGGCAGTGCTTGCCGTAAGCGCAGCCACACAGCTGGTCGCCGCCGCGGGACTGGCCCGGCTGCCCCCGGACCACCCGGCCCCGCCGAAGACGGACCGGCCGGGCATCCGCGAAGCCGTCGCGACGGGGGTCAGGTTCATCGCCGGCCACCGCGTTCTGCTGGCACTGATCATGACTACCACCACCAACAACTTTGCTGCCGGTCTCTACCAGGCTGCCGAGTCCTGGTTCATCCTTCACGATCTGGCAATGGACCCGGTGCTCTTCGGTGCCATCTGGTCCGTCAGCGCCGTTGGCGGCATCGTCGGCGCGGTGCTGGCCCCGCGTATCGGAAAGGCCATCGGTCCGCTCCGGGCAATGCTGCTGGCAGCGCTGATGATGCCGCTGAACTTCGCGCTCGTCCCGCTCACCGCACTCTGGCCGCATCTCGCAGTGCTGAGCATCGGGGTGTCGTTCACCCTTTTCGGCCTGGCTCTTGGCCTGATGATGGTGAACAGCTCGGCCCTGACCACTGCACTGATCCCGGATGAGCTGCTGGCCCGCGTTTCGTCCACCCGCCGAACCCTCACCCAGGGCTCCGTTGTGCTGGGCGGTGTCCTCGGAGCGGTGCTGCTGGGCTGGATCGGTGCTGTGCCGACCCTCTGGCTGGCCGTTGCCGTGGCGCTGGGCCAGTGCGTGTTCCTGCTGCGGATAGGAGTGCCCCGGCGGGGTGCGCTGCTGGCTTCGGAGCTCCCCGCGACGCCGGACGCCGGCCGAATTCCCATTCAATGAGAATCACTTTGCTGCTCCCCGTGTGCCGGCAGTCACACTGGGAGGTAGTGTCCGCTACAAAGTTTTCAAGGGAGCAATAGATGGGTGCAGAGCGCACTATCCTCAAGACGCAGGTCGGCATTGTGGGCGGCGGCCCCGCCGGACTGATGCTTTCGCACCTGCTGTCGAAGTCCGGCATCGACAACATCGTGGTGGAGAAGCGGGACCGCGAGACCATCCGCACCACCCACCGGGCCGGCATCCTGGAGCACGGAAGTGTCCGCATGCTGACCGATTCCGGGGTAAGCAACCGGGTGCTTACGGAGGGGTACCGCCACGAGGGAATCGACCTGCGCTTCGGCGGCGAGAGCCACCGGATCGATTTTGAAGACCTGGTGGGGGAGTCCGTGTGGCTGTACCCGCAGAATGAGGTCTTCACGGACCTGGCCGCCGCCCGGGAACGGGACCACGGCGATGTCCGCTACGGAGTCAGCGGAACTTCCGTCACGGACCTGGCGACGAGCACCCCTAAGATCCTGTTCACCGACAGCGACGGCCGGGACTTTGAAGTCCACTGTGAAATCCTGGTGGGCTCCGACGGTTCCGGGGGCATCTGCAAGCGCTCCATCCCCCAGGAAGCGCGCACGGATAACTTCATCGAATACCCCTTCGCCTGGTTCGGCATCCTCACCAGGGCTGCTCCCAGCGCCCCGGAACTGATCTACGCCAATTCCGACCGCGGCTTTGCCCTGATCAGCCAGCGCAACGACTCCGTCCAGCGGATGTACTTCCAGTGTGATCCGAACGAGGATGCGGACGCGTGGAGTGAGGACCGCATCTGGAACGAACTCCAGGCACGGGTGGAGGGCCCGGACGGCTTCGAGCTGACCCGGGGCCCCATCTTCGAAAAGACCGTCCTGAAGTTCCGCAGCTATGTGTGCGAACCCCTGCGCTACGGCAACCTGTTCCTGGCGGGCGACGCCGGGCACACGGTTCCGCCCACCGGCGCCAAGGGCCTCAACCTCGCCCTGGCGGACGTGAAAGTACTGTTCGAGGCCATTGACTCGTTCTACGCCACCAAGTCCCCGGACCTGCTGGACGGCTACAGCGACAAGGCACTGCAGCGGGTCTGGCGCGCGCAGAACTTCTCCTATTGGATGACGTCGATGCTGCACACCCGGGCGGACGCCAGCCCCTTCGAGCGCAAGCGTGCGCTGGGAGAGCTCAGCGGCGTCGTCTCCTCCCGGCACGGCAGCGCCTACCTGGCCGAGGCCTACACGGGCTGGCCGCACGACTAGCGTTCGCATAACGAACATCTGTACATCCATCGAACAGGCGGTGTAACGTGGTCTCGACCACGTGGATGCTTGGAAAGCCGGAGCGCGAGGGTGCGCTTCATTGAAAGGAAAACCCATGGAAATGGAAGAGAACCTTTTCTCGAACAGCCATGTCATCGAGAAGCTGGACGCGGCCGAGGCCTCGCAGGACCAGATCTCCGCTGAAATCGCCGCGGTCCACGCCGAGTACTCCAAGGGGGTGGACGACGGCGCCGCCGAGGAGACCCAGCCCCGCATCGATTTCTCGCCCTACCGCAGTTCCCTCCTGCGCCATCCCACCAAGGATCCGCACCACGTGGACCCCGAAACCATCGAGCTGTGGTCCCCGGCATTCGGGCACCAGGACGTCCACGCGCTCGAGAGTGACCTGACCATCCAGCACAACGGCGAACCGATGGGGGAGCGGATCATCGTCCGCGGACGCATCCTCGACGGCGACGGGCACCCGGTCCGCAACCAGCTGGTGGAAATCTGGCAGGCCAACTCCGCCGGCCGCTACATCCACAAGCGCGACCAGCACCCGGCCCCGCTGGACCCGAACTTCACCGGCGTCGGCCGCTGCATCACCACCGACGACGGTTCCTACGAGTTCACGACCATCAAGCCCGGTCCGTACCCGTGGAAGAACCACTACAACGCCTGGCGCCCGGCGCACATCCACTTCTCGCTCTTCGGCACCGACTTCACCCAGCGCATGATCACCCAGATGTACTTCCCCGGGGATCCGCTTTTCGCGCTGGATCCGATCTACCAGTCGATTACGGACACCAAGGCCCGCGACCGCCTCGTGGCCACGTACGACCACAACATCACCTCGCATGAGTGGGCCACCGGCTACAACTGGGACATCGTGCTCACCGGCAGCAACCGCACCTGGATGGAAGACGAGGACGCAGAGTAATGAACGAGCAGAAGCTAACCGCCACGCCCGGCCAGACCATCGGCCCGTTCTACGGCTACGCCCTCCCCTTCGAGAAAGACAACCAGCTGCTGCCTCCGGGGATGCCCGGCAGCGTCCGTCTCCAGGGCACCGTGACCGACGGCGCCGGAGAAACCATTCCGGATGCCCTGCTGGAAATCTGGCAGGCCGACGCCGACGGCAATATCCCCCAGCGGACCGGATCCCTGGTCCGTGACGGCTACACGTTCACCGGCTGGGGCCGCACCGCCGTCGACAATGCCGGCAATTACACCTTCACCACGGTCAACCCGGGCCCCACGGAAGAGGGATCGGCCCCCTTCATTTCCGTCGTCATCTTTGCCCGCGGCCTGCTCAACAAGCTGCACACTCGGATGTACCTGCCGGACGACGAAGAGGCCCTGGCCCGTGACGCCCTGCTGTCCTCGCTGCCCGAGGAACGCCGGCGCACCCTGATCGCCACCCGCGAAGCGGACGGCGGACTCCGCTGGAACATCTGCCTGCAGGGGGAAGACGAAACCGTCTTCCTCACCTACCCCGGGGCGTAACCGTGGGTGCAGCGGACAGTGCGGACTACGGACTGCTCTCCCCGGCCTGGGCGGGCACCCGGGTCGCGGAACTGACCGGGGACCGGCAGCTGCTCCAGGCCCTCCTGGACGTGGAGCTCGAATGGGTGCGCGTGCTGGCCTCCGCCGGCCTGGCCGATCCGGAAGCTCCGGCCGCGGTGGCCGCCGTCAGCGATGCCTCCCGGTACGACGCCGCGTCCCTGGCCGAGCGGGCGCAGGGCGGCGGCAATCCCGTGATTCCGCTGCTGGCCGACCTCCGGACCCAGGCACGGGAATCTTCGCCGAAGGCCGCGGCCGCCATCCACCGCGGCGCCACCAGCCAGGACATTATGGACACCGCCCTGATGCTGCTGGCCCGCCGCGCCCTGGAAACCATCATCACGGATGCCGACCGGGCCGCCGCTGCCCTGGGAGCCACCGCCCGGCGCCACGCGGCGACCCTGTGCGTGGCACGGACCCTGACCCAGCACTCGCTGCCGTCCACGTTCGGCCTGCGCGCCGCCCAGTGGCTGCACGGGGTGGGCAGCGCGGCGCAGGGGCTGCGTACCGCCGCCGGCAACCTCCAGCTGCAGTGGGGCGGCGCCTCCGGAACCCTTGCCGCAGTTTCCCTGGCCGCCGGCTCCGCTGCCCCCGGGACGGAGCGCACCACCGCCTTCGACCTCACTGCCCGCCTGGCCCGCGGCCTCGGCCTGGCCGAGCCCCTGGCGCCGTGGCAGACCAACCGGCTGCCGGTGACCGCCCTCGGCGCTGCACTGCAGGACTTCACCGCCGCGGCCGGAAAGGTTGCCAACGACGTACTGCTGCTCAGCCGGCCGGAAATCGGCGAGGTCTGCGAACCCCGGGCCGCCGGACGCGGGGGATCCTCCGCCATGCCGCAGAAGCAGAACCCCGTCCTGTCCGTCCTGATCCGCAGTGCGGCCCTGGCGGCACCCGGCTACGGCCTGCAGCTGAACGCCGCTGCCGCGGCCGCGGACGATGAGCGGCCCAGCGGCTCCTGGCACGTGGAATGGCAGGCCCTGCGCTCCCTGCTGCGCCTCGCCGGGGGAGCAGCCGCCAAGCTGGCCGAACTGGCCGAGGGCCTTCAGGTCTCCACGGACGCGCTGGCCCGCAACCTGGAATCCGCCGGGCCGCTTGTGGTCAGCGAGAAAATCATGGCCGTGGCCGCCCCGCTGCTCGACGACGGCGTGCCCGGACGCGGTAAGGAAATCATCGCCGATACAGTGGCCCGCTCGCTGTCCTCCGGCGAGCCCTTCGAAGAGCTGCTGCGCGCAGCCGTCCCCACTGAGGTCCTTTCCGATACGGAACTCAAAAGCATCCTCGACCCCGCCGAATACCTAGGGGAGGCCACCGCCCTCATTGAGCGGATCACCGCGGCCTACCCCGGAAAGTCCCCTGTATGAGCATCCCCGCCATCAAGGCCTCGCGCCTGTCCAACGCCGGCCCCGCGGCCCCCGTCCTGATCGCCGGCCCGTCGCTGGGCACTGCGTCCATGCCGTTGTGGAGCCGGGCCGCTGCCGCCCTGGACACCTTCACCGTCATCGCCTGGGACCTGCCAGGCCACGGTGCCAGCCCCGCTGCAGGGGAGTCCTTCAGCATCGCGGACCTGGCCTCCGCCGTCGCGTCGATGGTCACCGCAGCCCGCAGCGCCGGAGACATTCCCGCAGATGTGCCGGTCTTCTACGCCGGGGTGTCGCTGGGCGGCGCGGTAGGGCTCCAGCTTGGACTGGACCACGGGTCGCTGTTCGACGGCGTGGCCGTCCTCTGCTCCGGTGCCAAGATCGGCGAAACCGGAGCCTGGGAGGAACGCGCGGAAACGGTGCGTGTCCAGGGCACACCCACCCAGGTGGTCGGCTCGGGCCAGCGCTGGTTCGCCCCGGGCTTTATGGACCGGGAACCCGCCGCCGCTGCCGCCCTGCTCCACTCGCTGCAGGACGCGGACCGCTTCTCCTACGCCCTCTGCTGCCGCGCACTGGCGACCTTCGATGTCCGGGGACGGCTGCCGGACATCACTGTCCCCGTGCTCGCGGTAGCCGGTGCCGACGACGTCGTCACCCCGCCGTCGTTCGCGCAGCTCATTGCCGACCGGGTGGCCAACGGAACCGCCGCCGTCGTCGACGACGCCGCGCACCTGGTTCCGGTGGAGCAGCCGGCCGTAACCGCAGAACTGCTGAAGGACTTCTTCGGCGCCCAGTACCTTGAAGGGAAATAACGCTGTGATCGCAGACGCCGACAAGAGCCGGCAGGACGTGTACAACGAGGGCATGGCGGTGCGCCGCGAAGTCCTCGGTGCCGAGCACGTGGACCGCGCCAACGCAGGCAAGGACGAGTTCACCACCGACTTCCAGGACCTGATCACCCAGTACGCCTGGGGCACCATCTGGACCCGTCCGGGCCTGCCGCGCACCATGCGCAGCGCCATCACCCTGACGGCACTGATAGCCCACGGCCACCTGGAGGAGTTCGCCATGCATGTCCGGGCAGCGCTGCGCAACGGCCTGGACCGCGACGAGATCAAGGAAATCGTGCTGCAGTCCGCCATCTACTGCGGCGTGCCCTCCGCCAATTCCGCCTTCAAGGTGGCCCAGGGCGTCTTCCGCGAGATTGACGCCGCGGCCTGAGCAGGGCCTTCGTCCCTTCCAGCACTTCCAGTTTTCGCTTTCCAGTTCAAGGAGCACCGGTGAACCAGGCCTATATCTACGACGCAGTCCGCACCCCCTTCGGCAAATTCGGCGGCGCCCTCGCCGGCGTCCGCCCGGACGACCTGGCCGCCCAGGTCCTGAAGGCCTCCGTGTCCCGGGCGCCCGGCCTTGACCCCGAGCGGATCGACGAAGTGGTCTTCGGCAACGCCAACGGTGCCGGCGAGGAAAACCGCAATGTCGCCCGGATGGCCACGCTGCTGGCAGGCCTGCCCACCTCGATCCCGGGCACCACGGTCAACCGCCTCTGCGGCTCGTCCCTCGACGCGGCACTGATCGCCTCACGGCAGATCAACACCGGTGAAGCGGACCTGATGCTCATTGGCGGTGTCGAGTCCATGAGCCGTGCCCCCTGGGTGCTGCCCAAGAACGAGAAGCCCTATCCGGCCGGAGACCAGAACCTGGCCTCGACCACGCTGGGCTGGCGGCTGGTCAACCCGGCCATGCCGAAGGAATGGACTGTCTCCCTGGGGGAGGCCACCGAGCAGCTGCGCGAGAAGTACGGCATCACCCGGGAACGCCAGGATGAGTTCGCCGCAGCCTCCCACGCCCTCGCCGCCAAGGCGTGGGACGAGGGCAGATACGCGAACCTGACCGTCGCCGTCGACGGCGTGGACCTGGACCGGGATGAAAGCATCCGCGCCGGCTCCACGGTCGAGAAGCTCGCCACGCTGCGCACCGTTTTCCGGCCTGCGTCCGAGGACGTCTCCGGCGGCACCGTCACCGCCGGCAACGCTTCCCCCTTGAACGACGGCGCCTCCGCGGCCTGGCTGGGCAGCGAAAACGCTGCCGGCATCCTCGGCCTGGACCCGCTGGCCCGGATCGCCGGCCGCGGCGCTGCAGCCAACGAGCCGCAGTACTTCGGTTACGCCCCGGTGGAAGCGGCCAACACGGCGCTGAAGCGTGCCGGCATCAGCTGGAGCGACGTCGGTGCCGTTGAACTCAACGAGGCCTTCGCAGCCCAGTCCCTGGCCTGCCTGGACGCCTGGGATGTGGACCCGGCCATCGTCAACGCCTGGGGCGGCGCCGTCGCCATCGGACACCCGCTCGGCGCGTCCGGCACCCGCATCCTCGGCACGCTGGCCCGCCGGCTGCAGGAATCTGGAGAGCGCTGGGGCGTGGCCGCGATCTGCATCGGCGTGGGCCAGGGCCTCGCCGTCGTGCTCGAAAACGCCAACTGAGAATCCAGTTACCGAAGACGTAAGGAAAAACCGTGCTCAACATTGTGCAGGACGTTGATGAGGCCGTTGCGCCCATCCACGACGGCGCCACCGTCATGATCGGCGGGTTCGGCCAGGCCGGACAGCCCGTGGAGCTCATCGAGGCGCTGCTGCGCCAGGGTGCCAGGGACCTGACCGTGGTCAACAACAACGCCGGCAACGGAGAACAGGGCCTGGCCGCCCTGATCGGCGCCGGCCGGGTGAAGAAAATCATCTGCTCCTTCCCCCGCCAGTCCGACTCGCAGATCTTCGACGCGAAGTACCGCGCCGGGGAGATTGAACTGGAACTGGTACCCCAGGGCAACCTCGCCGAACGCATCCGCGCCGCCGGCGCCGGCATCGGAGGGTTCTTTACTCCCACCGCCTACGGCACCCCGCTGGCCGAAGGCAAGGAAACCCGGATGATCGACGGCCGCGGCTACGTCTTCGAAACCCCGCTGCACGCCGACTTCGCACTGGTGAAGGCACTGCGCGCCGATAAGGCAGGGAACCTGGTCTACCGGAAGACCGCCCGGAACTTCGGACCGATCATGGCCGCCGCCGCGAAGACCGCAATCGTGCAGGTCCGCGAGATCGTGGACATAGGAGAAATGGACCCCGAAGTGGTGGTCACCCCGGGAATCTACGTCAACAGCCTGGTCCGCGTGGACCGGGAGAAAGCGCCGGCTGCAGCATGAGCAACCCGACCGAAAAACTGGGCAAGAACGACCTCGCTGCGCTGGTGGCGGCCGATATTGCCCCGGGGTCCTTCGTGAACCTGGGCATCGGCCAGCCCACCCTGGTCTCCAACTACCTGCAGCCGGAACAGCACATCACCCTGCATACCGAAAACGGGATGCTGGGCATGGGGCCCGAGGCCACCGGGGACGAGGTGGATCCGGACCTGATCAATGCCGGGAAGATTCCGGTGACCGAACTGCCGGGCGCCGCCTACTTCCACCATGCCGATTCCTTCGCGATCATGCGCGGCGGGCACCTGGACGTCTGTGTCCTGGGTGCCTTCCAGGTCTCCGCCTCCGGGGACCTGGCCAACTGGCATACCGGCGCTCCCGACGCCATTCCCGCAGTGGGCGGCGCCATGGACCTGGCCACCGGCGCCAAGGACGTCTACGTCATGATGTCGCTGTTCACCAAGGACGGGCTCAGTAAGCTGGTGAAGGAATGCAGCTACCCGCTGACCGGCGTCGGCTGCGTCACCCGCGTCTACACTAATGAAGCGGTCTTCCTGCTGAAGGAGGACGGCGTCCACGTCCGCGACACCTTCGGAACCACGTTCGAGGAACTGGCGGCAAAGATGGACATCCCGCTGATCCGCGCCGCGGCCGACAGCCAGCAGTAACCGACAACATAGGGGACACGTGAGCGAGACGGCATCGGCCAGTGACCAGTTCGTACAGTCGCTGGCCCGCGGCCTCACGGTAATCCGGGCCTTCGACGCCGACCACGTGCAGATGACCCTGAGCGAGGTTTCCCGCCGGACCGGACTGACCCGGGCCACCGCCCGCCGCTTCCTGCTTACCCTCGTGGAACTCGGCTACGTGCGCACCGACGGGCGGACTTTCGAACTGACCGCCCTGGTCCTGCAGCTGGGTTACTCCTACCTCTCCGGCCAGTCCCTTCCCCAGCTTGCGCAGCCGGTACTGGAGGACCTGTCCAGGGAAATCTCGGAGTCGACGTCGGCCTCGGTGCTGGACGGCGACGAGATCGTCTACATTGCCCGGATCCATACCCGGCGGCTGATGACCGTAGGCATCAGCGTTGGGACCCGGTTCCCGGCCTATGCCACCTCCATGGGCAGGGTCCTGCTGGCGGGGCTGCCGGAGGACCGGTTCGACGATTACCTGTCCAAAGCCAGCCTGAGTCCCCTGACGGAGCGCACGGTCACGGACCCGGCCCGCCTGCGCACCCTCGTGGCCCGGGCACGGGAACAGGGCTGGGCCATCGTGGACCAGGAGCTGGAACTCGGGCTGCGTTCCGTGGCCGTTCCCGTCCTGGACCCGCGGGGTAACGTGGTCGCCGCCCTGAACACGTCCATGCAGGCGACCATGGGGCTTACTCTGGAAGAGGCAGCCGCACGCGTGCTGCCGTACCTGCAGCAGGCTTCGGCCACGATTACCGCGGCCCTGAGTGCCCGCAGCTAGTGACGCTGCTCGCACTTTCCGCCGGGGCTCGTTAAGTCTGCTAGACTGAAAACCAATTGTTTGTGTGGCAGTGGATGAAGGCCGCTCGCGTGCCCTCCGTGGTGAGATACTCGGAGGAATGCATTCCGTAAGGAATGGGCGGGCCTGTTTCCGGGTTGCGGGGTCCTTGCGCAACGAATGCCACACTTTTGCACGCCTACGGTCGCTTTCGGCGAGAACATCGGAACTTCTCGGGGCATTGCGGCAACGACTTGAAGCGCGCCGCCCCTTTAGTTGGTTTCAGCCGGCAGCGGGGCGGGGCAACCAGAGAATTATCTCGAGAAAAAACGGAGAACACGAAAGTGCCTACGATTCAGCAGCTGGTCCGCAAGGGCCGCTCACCCAAGGTCTCCAAGACCAAGGCTCCTGCCCTCAAGGGCAGCCCGATGCGCCGTGGTGTCTGCACCCGCGTTTACACCACCACCCCGAAGAAGCCGAACTCGGCTCTGCGTAAGGTTGCACGTGTCCGCCTCAACGGCGGCATCGAAGTAACCGCTTACATCCCCGGTGTGGGTCACAACCTTCAGGAACACTCCATCGTGCTGGTGCGCGGCGGTCGTGTGAAGGACCTTCCCGGTGTCCGCTACAAGATTGTCCGCGGTGCCCTCGATACCCAGGGTGTCAAGAACCGCAAGCAGGCTCGCAGCCGCTACGGCGCGAAGATGGAGAAGAAGTAATATGCCCCGCAAGGGTCCGGCCCCCAAGCGGCCGCTCGTACTGGATCCCGTCTACGGCTCCCCGCTGGTCACGCAGCTGATCAACAAGGTTCTGGTAGACGGCAAGAAGTCCACCGCAGAGCGCATCGTTTACGGTGCACTTGCAGGCGCTCAGGAGAAGACCGGACAGGATCCGGTTGCAGCCCTGAAGAAGGCCATGGACAACATCAAGCCGAGCCTTGAGGTCAAGTCCCGCCGCGTTGGCGGCGCTACCTACCAGGTTCCGGTCGAGGTCAAGCCGGGTCGTGCAACTGCACTGGCCCTGCGCTGGCTGGTCGGCTACTCCAAGGCCCGCCGCGAAAAGACGATGACTGAGCGTCTGCGCAACGAAATCCTGGACGCTTCCAACGGTCTTGGTGCAGCTGTGAAGCGCCGCGAGGACACCCACAAGATGGCCGAGTCCAACAAGGCCTTCGCCCACTACCGCTGGTAATACGCCAAGCTGACGGCAGCCGCTGACGGCCCTGTGGCCCGCATTTGCGGGCCGCAGGGCTTCAGCCGGATAAGCGCCGTTGACGGAAGCAACCAAAAAAGGGAGAAACCGTGGCACTTGACGTGCTTACCGACCTGAATAAGGTCCGCAACATCGGCATCATGGCCCACATTGATGCCGGCAAGACTACTACCACTGAGCGCATCCTGTTCTACACGGGTGTCAACCACAAGATCGGCGAGACCCACGACGGTGCGTCCACGATGGACTGGATGGCACAGGAGCAGGAGCGGGGTATCACCATCACCTCCGCAGCTACCACGTGCTACTGGGACAACAACCAGATCAACATCATCGACACCCCGGGTCACGTTGACTTCACTGTCGAGGTTGAGCGGTCCCTGCGCGTCCTCGACGGCGCCGTTGCTGTCTTCGACGGCAAGGAAGGCGTTGAGCCGCAGTCCGAGACTGTCTGGCGCCAGGCCGACAAGTACGACGTTCCGCGTATCTGCTTCGTCAACAAGATGGACAAGCTGGGCGCTGACTTCTACTTCACCGTAGACACGATCATCAACCGCCTCGGCGCCAAGCCGCTGGTCCTCCAGCTGCCGATCGGCTCCGAAAGCGAATTCGAAGGCGTCGTTGACCTCCTCGAAATGCGTGCACTCACCTGGCGCGGCGACGCCAAGGGTGACGTGACCATGGGCGCCAAGTACGAAATCGAACCGATTCCCGCAGAACTGCAGGAAAAGGCCGAAGAGTACCGCGCACAGCTCGTTGAGACCGTTGCTGAAGCCAGCGACGAACTGATGAACAAGTACCTCGAAGGCGAAGAGATCAGCATTGCCGAGCTGAAGGCCGGCATTCGTAAGCTGACCATCAACTCCGAGGTCTACCCGGTTCTGTGCGGCTCTGCCTTCAAGAACCGCGGTGTGCAGCCGATGCTGGACGCCGTCGTCGACTACCTGCCCAGCCCGCTTGACGTCCCGAACATCAAGGGCCACGACATCCGCGACGAAGAGGTCATCCTCGAACGCGCCGCTGATGCCAACGCTCCGTTCTCGGCTCTGGCATTCAAGGTTGTGACGCACCCGTTCTTCGGCCGTCTGACCTACATCCGCGTGTACTCCGGTCACGCTGCTTCCGGCGCCCAGGTCATGAACGCGACCAAGCAGAAGAAGGAGCGCATCGGAAAGCTCTTCCAGATGCACGCCAACAAGGAAAACCCGGTCGAGGAAATCACGACGGGCCACATTTACGCCGCCATCGGCCTGAAGGACACCACCACGGGCGATACCCTGTGCGACCTTCAGGAACCGATCGTGCTGGAATCCATGAGCTTCCCGGAGCCCGTGATTTCCGTGGCCATCGAGCCGAAGACCAAGGGTGACCAGGAGAAGCTTTCCACGGCCATCCAGAAGCTCTCCGAAGAGGACCCGACCTTCCAGGTCTCCCTCGACGAAGACACCGGCCAGACCATCATCGCCGGCATGGGCGAGCTCCACCTGGACATCCTGGTGGACCGCATGCGCCGCGAGTTCCGCGTCGAGGCAAACGTGGGCAAGCCCCAGGTTGCCTACCGCGAAACGATCCGCCGTGCAGTCGCCAAGCACGACTACACGCACAAGAAGCAGACCGGTGGTTCGGGTCAGTTCGCTAAGATCCAGATCGCCATCGAGCCGCTGGATACGTCCGACGGCACGTTCTACGAATTCGAGAACAAGGTCACCGGTGGTCGCGTTCCGCGCGAATACATCCCCAGCGTTGACCAGGGTATCCAGAGCGCGCTTACTGACGGTGTGCTCGCCGGTTACCCGGTTGTCGGCATCAAGGCTACGCTGCTTGACGGCGCGTACCACGACGTCGACTCCTCGGAAATGGCGTTCAAGATTGCCGGACGGCAGGCTTTCAAGGAAGCCGCACGTATGGCAAGCCCTGTCCTGCTTGAACCGCTGATGGATGTTGAAGTCCGCACCCCTGAGGAATACATGGGTGAAGTTATCGGTGACATCAACTCCCGTCGCGGCCAGATGCAGTCCATGGAAGACGCAGCCGGCGTAAAGGTCATCCGGGCGCACGTCCCGCTGTCCGGCATGTTCGGCTACATCGGCGACCTGCGGTCGAAGACCCAGGGCCGCGCCGTGTACTCCATGTCCTTCAACAGCTACGCCGAGGTCCCGAAGGCAGTTGCCGACGAGATCATCCAGAAGACGCGCGGCGAGTAAAACTTGGAGGGTGGACCGGTTCACGCCGGGCCACCCACCGTGTGCGGCCGGTCCGGGCTTCGGCCCGGACCGGGC
This sequence comes from Arthrobacter sp. zg-Y844, assembly GCF_024385465.1. Classification (GTDB taxonomy): domain Bacteria; phylum Actinomycetota; class Actinomycetes; order Actinomycetales; family Micrococcaceae; genus Arthrobacter_B. The sequence goes on along the minus strand of NZ_JANFLS010000001.1, from coordinate 435,501 downwards.
GCATAGCCAGACTGAGCGGCCTTGCGAGGCTGCTGCGGAAATCGGCAATTTCATCAAATAAACAGCCCCAAGTAGACTTACATCAGTTTCAGTTGCGAAAAGCGCGGCTGGAGATTGAGTCTTCTAACTCTCTAGGAGGAACCCGTGGCGAAGGCAAAGTTCGAGCGGACTAAGCCGCACGTCAACATCGGCACCATTGGTCACGTTGACCATGGAAAGACGACGTTGACCGCTGCCATTTCGAAGGTGCTTGCTGACAAGTACCCTGATCTGAATGAAAAGCGCGATTTCGCTGCTATCGACTCTGCACCTGAAGAGCGCCAGCGCGGCATCACCATCAACATCTCGCACATCGAGTACCAGACCGAGAAGCGCCACTACGCACACGTAGACGCCCCCGGCCACGCTGACTACATCAAGAACATGATCACTGGTGCAGCTCAGATGGACGGCGCAATCCTCGTGGTTGCCGCTACCGACGGTCCGATGGCACAGACCCGCGAGCACGTCCTGCTCGCCCGCCAGGTTGGTGTTCCCTACCTGCTGGTCGCACTGAACAAGTCCGACATGGTTGACGACGAAGAACTGCTCGACCTCGTGGAAATGGAAGTTCGCGAACTGCTGAGCTCCCAGGACTTCGACGGCGACAACGCTCCCGTCGTCCGCGTTTCCGGCCTGAAGGCTCTCGAAGGCGACCCCAAGTGGGTTGCAGCCGTCGAAGAGCTCATGGAAGCCGTTGACAACAACGTGCCGGACCCCGTTCGCGACAAGGACAAGCCGTTCCTGATGCCGATCGAGGACGTCTTCACGATCACCGGTCGTGGAACCGTTGTCACGGGCCGCGCCGAGCGCGGCACCCTCGCCATCAACTCCGAGGTCGAGATCGTCGGCATCCGTCCGGTCCAGAAGACCACGGTTACCGGTATCGAGATGTTCCACAAGCAGCTTGACGAAGCATGGGCCGGCGAGAACTGTGGCCTGCTGCTCCGCGGTATCAAGCGCGAAGACGTAGAGCGTGGCCAGGTTGTCGTGAAGCCGGGTTCCATTACCCCGCACACCGACTTCGAAGCCAACGTCTACATCCTGTCCAAGGATGAAGGCGGACGCCACAACCCGTTCTACTCGAACTACCGCCCGCAGTTCTACTTCCGTACCACGGACGTAACCGGCGTCATCACCCTCCCCGAGGGCACTGAAATGGTTATGCCCGGCGATAACACTGAGATGACCGTTGAGCTCATCCAGCCGATCGCTATGGAAGAGGGCCTCGGCTTCGCTATCCGCGAAGGCGGCCGCACCGTTGGATCAGGCCGCGTCACCAAGATCATCAAGTAATTTGATGGTTTAGCCTGAACCTCATCGGTTCTTAGCAGGGCCCCGTTGCTTATGGCAGCGGGGCCCTGCTGCTTTTAAGCCGGGGCCCGTCCTCCGGTTTCTGCCGGTCGAGGTGGCGCGCCACGGCGGTGCCGGCCGCCAGCCCCTGTTGGAAGGCACGGACCGCGTTCAGGCCCGAGGCGTCCAGCGCGCCGCCGATCACCGTACCGGGCATGCCGCGGGCGTCGCGCTGGAACCGGAGCGGGTTGTACGGCACCTGTCCCGCAGCCAGGACGACGGCGTCAGCCAGCAGGAGCGCCGTCGTGCCGTCAAGGTTCCGGACCCGGAGCCCGAGGGGAGTCACGTCCAACGGCGTGGTCCCGGCCAGGGTCCGGACGCCGGCAGCCCGGATGTCCTGCAGCACAGCCCACCGTGTGGACGGGCCGATGCCCTGCCCGATTCGGGCTCCCCGGCGCAGTATCGTCACGTCCCGGGGACCGCCCGCAACGCCGGGATCCGCCAGCAGGCGTGCAAGGTCCACTGCAATGCCGCCGGCACCGACAATGACCACACGGCGGCCCAGCGGGGCCGGGTCCGCGAAGGCCTGCCGGTAGTCCAGCACGGGGAGCAGGCCGGTGCCCGGCAGATGGACGGTCCGGGGCCGGACACCGGTGGCCAGCACCAGGTGTGAATAGCCGGCCAACTGCGCGGCTTCGGGGGCGGCGCCGGTCAGGACGCGGACGCCCAGCCGCGCCAGTTCATGGGTGAAGTAGCGGATTGTCTGCAGGAAGTCTGCCTTGCCCGGCACTTTGCCGGCCAGCCGGAACTGCCCGCCGATGGAGCTGTCCTGTTCATAGAGGTCCACGCGATGTCCGGCCAGCGCCAGGGTTGCCGCGGCCTGCATCCCCGCCGGGCCGGCCCCCACCACGGCAACCCGTGCGGGGGTGCTCACGGCTCGCCGGGGCGGCTTCAGCGGGAGCGGAAACTCTGTTTCGCGGCCGGCGCGCGGGTTGACCAGGCAGGAGACAGGCTCGGCGCCCAGTGAACGGTCGATGCAGGCCTCGTTGCAGGCTATGCAGGTGTTGACGAGGTTCGACGCTCCGCGCCGGGTCTTGGCCACGATCGCCGGGTCGGCGAGGAAGGGACGGGCCATGGAAACCAGGTCCGCGTGCCCGCAGGCCAGGGCCCGCTCCGCATGCTCCAGCGAGTTGATCCGGTTGCCGGCGATGACGGGCACGGGAACTCCCGCAGCCGCCAGGGCCGCGCGGATCTCCCCTGCAATGGCCATCCAGCGGCCATGCGGAACCATGCCCTGCACGGACGGGACCCTGGACTCATGCCAGCCGATGCCGATGTTGACGGCATCGGCCCCCTCCCGCGCCAGTGCGACCGCCAGGGCCGCCGATTCCTCCCGGGAGCTCGACCCGGCGACGAGGTCTGCGCCCGACGTCCGGTAGATGACCGGGTAGCCGGGCCCTACGGCGTCCCGGACAGCCTGCAGCACCGCCAGCGGAAAAGCCTGTCTCCTTTGCGGATCCCCGCCCCAGCGGTCCTGTCGCAGGTTGGTCAGGGGCGAGGCGAACTGGTTGATCAGGTAACCCTCGGACCCCATGATTTCCACGGCATCGAAGCCCAGGGCGCGGGCGGCAGCGGCACCCGCGGCGAAGTCCGCAAGCGTGTCTTCGATCTGCTTCGGCGTGAGCGCTCGGGGCAGCGTGCGTGAATAGCCTGAATACACCTCCGACGGCGCGGCCGGACGCAGCCCGTATGTGCCCTCCCGGGCGTAGCGTCCCGCGTGGAACAGCTGCAGGGCAAGCCTGCCGCCCGCATCGTGCACCGCGTTGAGCATCGGGGAAACCCGAGCGGCGGCTTCGGGCTCATTGATCAGCAGGTAGTTGGGTCCGCCGGCGCCGGCGCGGTTCACGGCCGCTCCGCCCGTGACGATCAGCCCGGCTCCGGCGGCCGCCCGTTCCGCATAGAACGCGGCCAGGGCGAGCGGGTCATCCTCCCGGTTCAGGTGCATTGAGCCCATGATGATCCGGTGGTCCAGCTGCAGCGGCCCAAGGGAAACGGGGGAGAAGACCCGGTCCAGCATGCCGGCGTCAGGGACGGGCGGCAGGAGCCGCGGACGGATCGGGAGACGGCTCGGGAGACGGATCGGGATCGGGCAGCGCGGCGTCGGCCGGTGTCTGGTCCCGGCGGAAGATACCGCGGGCGATCACGGTTTTCTGGATCTCATTCGTTCCCTCTTCGAAGCGCTGCGCCCGCGCGTCGCGGTACACCCGCTCGATGGGTGCGGACTTCCAGTAGCCGATGCCGCCGTGGACCTGCAGTGCCTTGTCGGTCACACGGGTGAGCATATCGACGGCGGTCAGCTTGGCCATGGAGGACAGCGAACCGGCGTCGGGAGCGCCGTCCTGCCAGGCCGAAGCTGCGTGCAGGGTCAAAGCGCGGGCAGCCTCGATATCAGCGGCGTTTTCCGCCAGCGCAAAGGCGATGGCCTGCCGTGCGGCGAGCGGCTTCCCGAAAGTGGTCCGCTCCAGGGCATGGGCAACTGCGAGCTGCTGGGCACGTTGGGCCAGCCCGACGCAGCTCATCGCCACGGAGATCCGGCTGGGGGTGAGGAAGCCGCCGAGGGCAACGGCGAGTCCGTCTCCCTCCGCTCCGAGTCGGTTGGCGACGGGGACCGGAGTATCCCTGAAAGCAAGGGAGGCATGGTCGGTGCCGCGGACCCCCATGGTCTGCGAGGTGTCTTCCACTTCGACGCCGGGCGCCTGCCGGTCCACCAGCAGCGCGACCGTTCCGCCGCTGCCGGAGCTGCCCTCCAGCCGGGCAAAAAGCAGCCAGTAGTCGCAGCGCACACCGAACGTGATCAGATGCTTGCGGCCGGTCAGGTAGTAGGTGTCGCCGACCCGCCGGACACTCGAGGTGATATCCGCTCCCGTGCCGTTGCCCGGTTCCGTGAGCGTGAAGGCGACCAGCAGCTCTCCTGCCACGGAGGGAAGGACGAATTTCCTTCGCTGCGCCTCGTCGGCATGCGGATTCATGGCCCGCCAGGTGCCGTTGACCACGTGCACGATCATGCGGACCGAAGCGTGTGAACGGGAGAAGACCTCCATCAGCCCCATCCACTGGACAAAGCTCAGCCCCCGGCCGCCCAGTTCCACAGGTGCCGCCAGGGAAAGGAAGCCAGCCTCGCGGAGTTCCTTCCACAGGGCATCGGGTGCGGTGCCGCTGGTTTCAATGCGGTCTGCCCATGACTCGCCGGGGCCCTCGACCCACGCGGTAACGGACGTGAGCAGCTCTCGGTATTCAGGGTCCGGGATACTGCTGCCCCTTCCGTCGGGTGCGATGGCTGCAGTGCTCACAGGCTGCTCCGATCCGGTGTGCCGGGCTTCGGCGGTCCGCCGCCGTCGGGGAAGCTGCGGGCCCTGTCCCGCAGCAGGAACTTCTGCACCTTGCCCACCGCATTGCGGGGGAGGGCATCAACCAGCTCGAGGCGTTCGGGCCAGTAATGCCTGGCGACGCGGTGCCGGTCGAGGAACCCGGTGAGATCACCCAGCTGCGGGCGCATCCCCGCCACGGGAACGACAAAGGCGCAGGCCCGCTCGCCCAGCCGGTCATCGGGCATGGCGGCCACGGCAACGTCCCGTACGGCAGGATGCCGGTAGAGCAGCTGCTCGATCTCGGCCACCGGGATTTTCTCCCCTCCGCGGTTGATGATGTCGCGAACCCGTCCGGTGATGCGCAGGTACCCGGCATCATCGAGGACGGCGGTGTCTCCCGTGCGGTACCAGCCGTCTTCGGTAAAGACTTCCTTGGTCAGGTCCGGACGGTCAAGGTACCCGTCAAAGACGGTGGGACTGAGAAGTTCGAAATTTCCTTCCACGCCGGGCGGCAGGAGGAGGCCGCCGTCGTCGACTATCCGGGCCCGCACACCCGCCAGGGCCCGCCCGTCGGTGCCCCACACTTTTACCGGTTCGTCCCCGGGCGACGCCAGGGTGGCCAGGCAGGTTTCAGTGGTTCCAAACGCACCGCAGATGCCCGCGCCCAAGACGCGTGTGGCGCGCTCAGCGAGGTGCCGGGGGACGGCGGCGCCTGTGGCAACGAAGATGCGCAGGCTGGGCGGAGCGGCGGTACCCGCGTCTACGGCGGCAACCAAGTCGGTGAGGAACGGGGTGGCTGCCTGGACGAAGGTGGCGCGCCACCCGCGCATGAGTTTCACGGCCCGCTCCACGTCCCAGACCGGCTGCAGGATCTGCGGGCAGCCGAGGACGAACGAGAGCCACATTCCGTACAGGAAGCCGGTCTGGTGGGCCAGGGGCGACGGGATGAAGACGGCGTCATCACTGGTGAGGCCCAGGTGCGCCGCTTCCATGGCCGCAGCGCGGCTAAGCGTTCCATGACGGTGCACCACACCCTTGGGTTCCCCGGAGGTTCCGGAGGTGAAAAGCAATTGTGCAGGATCCCCGGCGGTTGGCGCAGCACCGGGACGGAGGACAGCCGCAGGGGTAACGCGGCTCAGCACAGCGTCCCAGTCGTGGAACCGCGGGCCGCCGGCAACAGAGGGGAGGGGACGCCGCGGCGCGGCACTGGGCAGCACGAGGACATCCGCTACCTTGGGGGCGGGCACCGCATCGGCTCGGTCCGTGCGCTGCAGGAGCCCGGCCAGTTCCTCCGCAGGCCGGCGTCCGCGGAACTCCTCGACGGCAACGAAGACGCGGGCGCCGGCCCGGTTCAGTGCCAGCGCCACCTCCCGTTCCCGGAAGATCGGCATCACGGGTGCGGCGACCGCGCCGAGGCGGAGGACAGCCACGGTGAGGACAACGAACTCGCTTCGGTTGGGGAGCTGGAAAGCCACCCGGTCGCCCGGCCGCACCCCCAGCTCCAGCAGTGCTGCGGCGACGCGGTCGGCCTGCGTGTCGAGTTCGGACCAGGTGAGGTGCCCGGATACCCGCGGGCCGCCGTCGACCACCGCTGTTTCGTTGGGGCGTTCCGCCGCCCAGCGCCGTACCCAGTCCGGACCGGTGACGGACGCTGCCGCCTCCACTGCGGCCGGTCCGGAAATGCTTCGGGAGCGGCTTCCGCGTGCGGTCCGGGCCGGCCGGCTGCGGCGGGGACGCTGGATCACGCCGTCCTCGACCTTCATGCGCAGCCCGAAAGCGGTCATGGCCGCCAGGTATTCGGGGTAGGAAATGCGGTAGGCGTTTGGGTATGTGAGGGTGCTGCGTCCTTCTGCGGCTGAGGCCGCCACGGCCAGGGACATGAGGACCCGGTGGTCATTAAAAGAGGAGAGATCGGCCCCGTCCAAGCTGCCGACTCCGCGGACCACCAAGGTAGAGCCCTCCACGGTGAGGTCCGCGCCCATGGAGTTCAGCTGCAGCATGGCGGCCACCCGATCGGACTCCTTCATCCGCACATGGTCGATGTTGCGGAAAACGCTCCGCCCCTTGGCGAGGCACGCCATCACGGACAGCACCGGAAGCATGTCCGGGACGCGGCGGCAGTCGACGTCTACGGGTTGCAGGTCCAGGCCCTGATGGCGGACCCTCACCGCGTCGGTTGCCTGGTCGTAGTCCATCGGCACTCCCATCTGTGCCGCCAGGTCAAGGAAGTCAGCCTCGGGATGGTCGGATCCGGTTGAGGAGGTGGCGCTGAGTCCGGTAAGGGAAATATCTGCCGGATGCAGGGCCGCCGCCGCGATTCCGAAGGCCGCCGACCCGATGTCCGGGGGGAGCCGCAGGTCCGCGGGGACGGCCTGCTGGTCCGCCGGAATCCGGAAGCGCCTGAGGTCCTCGGAGGCCTCCACCTGCAATCCGAACCGCGCCATCATGGCGAGGGTCAGTTCCACGTAGCTGGATTCATTCTGCTGGCCCTCCACCACCACGGTGGTTTCGGAGCGGGCAAACGGTGCCAGCAGCAGAAGTCCGGAAATCCACTGCGAGAGGGTCCCGGAGATATGGACTTCACCGCCGCGCGGCCGCCCGTGGGCAACCTGCAGGGGAGGGCAGTCGTCGCTCGAGGCGATGTCGACGCCCATCTCGCGCAGGGCGGCCAGCAATGCGCCGATGGGACGGCGCTGGAAGTATTTCTGCCCGGTGACGACGACGTCGCGTGTCCCCAGCGAGGCGAGTCCGGCCATGAAGTACAACGTGGTTCCGGAGCTGCCGGCGGAGACAACGGCACGCCGTGGACGGTACGGCCCGCCGTGGACGATAAAGGTGTCATCCTGCACCTCTATTCCGGTACCGAGCTGGCGGAGCGCAGCCACCGTGTACTGCACGTGGCGGGCATCGGTCAGGCCGGAAATGCGGCTGGTGCCCGGAGCCAGGGAAGCCAGGATCAGCGCCCGGTGGGCGTGGTATTTGGAGTTGGGAACCTGCACCGTTCCGGTGATGCCGGAGTGCGTTCCGAGGACCGAAAGATACATGGCCGCAAGGCCCTTTCCGTTCGTGTGGGCGCCTTCCCCCTGGCTCCTCGTGCGCCGACGCTACCAGTTCGTTATCCGGGCGGGAACAGCCCTTGGCCCAGATCGTCAGGCGGAGCGCATTTCGGCCGGGGGTCGCCGGGCCGCCTTCCGGGTCCGGACCGGGACCGGCCGGCTGCCCCTTGGCCGCGGGCACGCGGGGACTGTTCCTGCACAGGACGCCCGGGTGCGCCACGCACGGAAAGATACGCACACCGGATCGAACAGTTGCCGGGATGTGAGGTGCAGCACCCTAGGATGGTCTCCAGTCGAACTCGAACCGGAAGGTAGCAGTTTCATGGGGGTCTTTCTCTTATTCCTGGCCGCAGCCGCAGCCAGTTTCGCCGTAGGGCGGTCGGCAGGCAAAAAAGCCGCCCGACCCCTCGACGGCCAGGGCAGGCCGCTGCCGCCGCCGGCCCAAATCTATGAGGACGGCTACCGGGCGGGATTCAGGGATGCAGCTGCGCGGTTCCGGCCACCGGCGACCATCCACGTTCCGGAGGGTTCGGCTGACTCGGATCCTGCCGCCGTCGCACCGGCTCCTGCTTCACCTGCCCACGGTGCACCTGCTGCTACACCGGCTCCGGCTGCCGCCGCGGCACCTGCCCCCGCTGCAGCCCCGGCACCCACTGCTTCGTATGTCTCTTCCTACACTGTTCCCTCGTCTCCGTTCCATGCTCCGTCAGCGGCTGTGCCCCCTGCCGGGGTGCCGGGCGGCCACCCGCCGACCGTCGCCCCCGTGCCTGCCGCACCGAACCGGAACGTTCCCGTCCAGCCCAGGCCGGTTCCCCCCAAGCCGGCTCCGCCGGTGAAGACGGAAGCCGAGCTGAAGGAAGAAAAACGCCGCCGGGACCTGCGCAACATCAACATCACGCTCTACTCCGCCAGCCTCCTGCTGGTGGCTGCCGCGGCACTGTTCATCGGGCTGGCCATCCCCGCAGAGGCGCGCTTCTTCGGAGTTGTCGCTGTCACGGCTTTGTTCTACGTTTCAGGACTGGTCATCCATGCCAGGAGCGCCCGCCTTCGGCCGGCAGCCGTAGCCTTTACGGGTACTGGCCTGGCCTTGATCCCCGTGGTCGGACTCGCCCTGTTCAATTTCGTGCTTCCGGACGGGCCTGCAGCCTGGCTTGTCACCTCGGTGGTTGGAACCGCGGCGTTCGCCTACGCCGCTGCAAAGATTGAAAGCCGGGTAGTCACCTATCTCGCCTTGACGTTCCTGCTGTCCTCGGGCCTGGCTTCCGGTGCGGCACTGCGCTGGGGAATTGTCTGGTACTTCCTCTTCACCGTCATCATCGCCACCCTGATCAGCCTCGCGGCGGTCCGGCGTCCGGGCTGGCTGAACAACCTCTATGTGGACGCATTTGTCCGCTCCCACCGCTATCTGGTTCCGGCTACGGCCATAGCCACCGTCCAGATCTCCGGCCAGCTGAGCGCGGCGCAGCTGGGAATCCTGTTCCTCACATTCGCCCTCTACTACGCAGTCATGCTTTGGCAGGGACCCGCCCGAAACCAGCTCGTCAACAGCTACGGACTGCGGGCAGCCGGCACCGTGGGACTTACGTCCCTGTTCTATTCCTTTACGGACAGCACCCAGCTGACGTTGCTCGCGTTCGCAGTGCAGGTCGCGGTCCAGACGGCAGGGGTCCTGGCACGCCGCCCCTTGTACGGGGCCGCAGCCCTGCTGCAGGTGGCTGCCAGGAGCACCGGGCTGCCTTTGGACGGGGAGATCGACGAGCGTTCCCGCCACGAGGCCGGTGCCGGATCAACAGGGGGGTCCGCTCCGCTGGCAACGGCGGCGGGACAGGGCGAAAAGCCCGCAGGTGTGTCGGCACCGCCGGCCCCGCCGGCCCCGTCATCTCCCGCCGCGTTCCCGCCGGCCCCGGCAGCCGAATCCGGGCCTGCAGCGGCGGCCATCAGCCTCAAAAAGAAACCGGCGGCTGCCCCCGAAGAGGCTGCACGCAGGTTCTTCCGCGTCGATGTGGCCGCCCTGCTGGTTCTGCAGGCGTGCACCGCACTGGCAGCCGGACTCTGGTACGTGGTTCGCGAATGGGAGTCTTCGGGAAGTTCCGCTGCCTTCACCGGAACCGCCGTCGTGGTCCTGATGACGTATCTGGCCGCTGCCTGGAAGCTGGGCGGACTGCTCGAGTATGCCGTCCTGGTGCCTGCCGCCCTGGCCTTCGTGCCCAACACATTGATGCCCGGTGACGCACTGTGGCCGGGCGTCCTGGCCACCGCAGTCCTCTCTGCCTACCTGGTGGTCCGTGCGGTGCGGGGCGGCGCGGAGGAACGCCTGGTATTCGTCCTCGCCGCACGTGCTGCGGCTGTCCTGCTGGTGGCCCTGACTGTCCTTGCATCCCTTGCCGGAGTACCCGGCGTGAATGCAGGAGCCTGGGGCCTCGTCACCGCGGTGCTCGCACTGACGGCCAACCAGGCGGTTTCCGTTGTCCGTACCCGGCGCGCGAAACCCGAACGCTTCCCGGGTGCCGCCATCACGGCTGCCGCTGCTGCCGCGGCGGTCCTGACCCTGCTGCTCCGCTTCCAGGAATCGCCGGGGCTGGCGTTGACCTTGCTGGGCCTGTGGACCGTTGTGGCCGGAAACGTTTTGACATCCGTGTTGCGGCCCTCCGGAAGGTATCTCCTTGCTGCACCGGCTGGCTTCGCGGCTGCTGCGCTTACGGGTGCAGGCGTCCTTGGCGTCAGGGGCTACGAACTGCTTGCAGCCGCTGCTCTTTGCTACTGTGCCGTCCTGGCCTGGAAGCTGGCACCCAAGACGCACCGAACCTATTACCTGGCGGCAGGACAGACCCAGCTGACTGCTCTGTCTGCCCTGATTGCCGCAGACCTCGGAGCAGGGGTGCACGGGATCTTCATTGCCATGGCGGTCTGCCTGGCTGCCCAGCATCTCCTGCGGGTCCTCCTGGACCGGAAACTCCGGGGGCTCGGACTCTCCCAGACACTCCTGTGGGCAACCGTCAGCGTGCTGGCGGCGCTGCCCCCGCTCTATTACCTCCTTACCTACACGGCGGCACGGTCGGAGACCGGAGTCGTCCTGCTGCTCATCGGTATCGGGTCCGCGGTCCTCACCCAAGGTGCCTACACACTTGGGGCGGCGGGACGGACGCACTTCGGTGAACGCGGCGAGGCCGGTACCGGTTTGCCGGCGCCCGCTGCCGCAGTCTCCCGCGGGACCGCCGGCGGCACCGGCAGTAGGAGTGTCCCCGGCACCAAGGCTTCGGTCGGAGCTGTCGCCGCAGCAGGACTGGTGCTGCTGATGGAGATCGGCGTACGGGCGGCGGAAGGCAACGGAGCAGTTGCCACCGTGGCCGTTCTCGCAACGGCGCTTGGTGTCAACGTGTTTACGGCGCTGCTGCTCCGCCGCAGCTGGCCGGCTCTGACTGCACCCGCCGGCTTCACCGCAGCCGCCGTCGTTGGAGCGGGCGTCCTGGGGGTCAGGGGGTACGAGATCCTCGTGCTGGCAGCCCTTGCCTACTGCACATACCTAGCCCTGGGACGCAGCAACCCCCTCCGTGGTGCCTACCTCCTGGCTGCCCACATCCTGGCGGTTGTCCTGGCCGGGCTGGCGGCGGCCGACCTGACCGGGGACGTGCACCGGGTCTTCGCTGCCGTGGCAGTCGGCATTGCCGTCGGACAGGTGCTGCGGGCCATCTTTGCCGGGATGCTGGAACCCCTGGGGCTTGCAGCATGGGCGCGGTGGGGCGGCCTGGCTGCATCAACAGGAGTTCCGCTGGCATATATCGGACTCCAGGGCCCGGCAGCGCAAAGCGGCATGCTGATGTTCCTTGTCGTCTGCGCCGCCGGCGTGGCAGTGTTCAGCCAATTGGCCGCCGTCGTCCGGGTGCGGAGGGGCAGGCCGCTGAAGTTTGCTGCCGAGTTCCTCGCCGCCGCCGCACTGGTGGCGCTGCTGGCTACTGCCGCATCCCGCGGGGTCGAGGGACACGGGACCGGCTGGACCTTGGCGTTGCTCTGGACCGCGCTGGCCGCAAACGCAGCCACATCGCTGTTGCTTCCCGACCGGTATGAAGCAGCGGCGCTGGCAGGATTCGCCGCTGCCGCGGCCGTAGGTGCCGGAGTACTGGGGCTGTGCGGCTACGAACTACTGGTTCTGGCAGCGCTGGCCTACTCGGCGCACCTCGCACTGAAGCGCTCGGAACCCAACCGCGGTCTATATCTCCTCGGCGTGCAGGGCCTGCTGGTGGTCCAGACGGTGCTCGTAGCCACCGACCTCGGCGTCGGCATGCACGGTCTGTACATTGCGGGGGCAATGGCTCTGGCGATACAGCAGTTGTTCCGCACCCTGCTGCATCGCCGGCTCGACGCCCATGGATACTCGGAAACGTCGCAGTGGCTGAGCATCGCATTGCTGGCCCTGCTTCCGATCACCTACGGATTCCTTGCCGGAACGGCAATCCAACGGGACGTCGTTGCGCTGCACCTGGTCCTGCTCCTCATCACCGCCGCGGCGGTGTTCACGCGGCGCCGCGCGGAAGGCCACCCGAGGTCAGCCTGGGTTGTTTATCCCGCCGCGTACGCTTTGGGTGTGCTGGGGCTGGTCCTCGCCGACCTGCTGGAGTTCAGCAGCCGGGGGCCAATTCCGGAACCGCTGCTCACCACCGGCGCGGCAGGATCGGTTCTGCTCGTCCTCGCAGCGGCGGCATTGTGCGGGGAAGCGCGCCGGTCCCTCGACGAGCCCACCCGTACGGCACTGCTGGTAACTGCCATCGGGTATACCTCTACCGTCCTTGCGATCAGCGCGGCCGCAGACAACCGCTTCCTGACGGCTGCTGCCTTCGTCCTGGGCGCAGTGATCTTCCTGGCGGTCTCCTATACGCGCAGCCTCACCTGGCTGGCCGTTGGGACGCCGGTCCTGCTCACCGTAGGAATGATGGTCCTGTTCCGGGGACTCTTCGACACGATCCTGGCCGGCAGCGGGGACACCGGCTTCGCTTCGCTGCTGCCGCTCTGGGGGACCGTGGCTGTTCTCCAAGCCATCCGCCTCCTTACCCCCGTCCGTCCGGTCGAAGAGTCCGGGACCGGTGGTGCGGCGGGCAGCATTTCGCCCTCGCAGCTCCGCCGGCGCATCCTGGGTTCGGCGTCGGCCCTTATCCCGGCTCTGGCCGCCATACCGGCAATGGCCCCGGATTCGTCCGCCGCAGCCGGTGCACTGACTGTGGTTGCTGCCTTGGCGTTGGCACTCTTGGAGGTTCCATCCCGATTCCGCGAGCAGGCAGTGCAGGCCGCCGTGCTGGTGACTGCACTCGCGGTGCAGCGGATGGGCTGGCTCGTCCTGGGCCACGTCAGCGGATTCTGGTCCCTGCAGTACTGGGCCACCGTCCTGGCCGGATTGGCGGCTTACGAGTTCCTTCGCAAACGTGACCGGCGGGGCACTGCGGTCCTGGTGGTTTCGGCCGTCATTCTTTCCGCCAGCGGTCTGTCCACTGTCATCTTCGGTGGAGGTGGAAAACAGCTCTGGGCGCTGGTGGCACATGCCGGGCTCCTGGCCTTCGGCCTCCTGGCCAGCAGACGGCTGTTCACCCTGTGGGGCGCGGCCGGTGTAGCGCTGGCGGTGCTTTGGTACCTGCGGGGCTACACGTTCCTGCTCCTGGCCCTGCTGGGTATCGGGCTGATCGCCCTGGCCGTCTGGCGGCTCACCCGCGTGCGGACCGATGACCCGGGGAATCCAACTGTTCAAACTACGCAGGGGACCCCACCGGCCATTCCGGTGCCGGTGCCCGGGTTCACTCAGTCGGGTTCGGCAACGGCGTTTGCTCCGCCGGCGCCACCGGCAGCGGTGTATCCGGCGCAGGGGAGTGCCTCGGCGGTCTTCGGACCCTCCACCACCGGCAGTGCCGATGGAGTCGGGCCTGCATCCGGGAGCAACGCCGGACCCGGAACGGACGCACACGGTCCGGGCCGTATGCAGGGACCCGAAGAGGACCGCACGCACTGACGGCCCGGCGGATCCTTGGCGCGTGCAGCGCAGGGGAGAGGCTGTTCTCCGGCACCGGCCAACCGGCTCCGGCCGACCTGGCCGGCTCCGGTGCCGGAGGGATCGGGGGAGGGACCAGCAGCAATCCCGTGCAAGGCGCAGACCGCCGCGCGCAGACTAAGGAGGAGCCCCGTGCCGCTGACGCCGGGCAACGGCTCCGCTAGGCTCGGAAGATGGAATTCCTTATCCTTCTGGTGATCGTGGCCGCAGTGGTGGCAGGTATCGGGTGGTCCCGTAAGCGGTTCCGCCCCGAAATCGAGCGGGCCAAGCGCATCCGCCGGTCCAACCGGGACGGCAGCTCCTGACTTCCAAGGCGCCGCCCTCGGTGCGTTAGACTGGTGGAAGTTAACACGCCGCCCGTTGAGGGGTTTACCCCGGGAGCAGCGTGAACGGACTTGGGCAGCCCGGCGTCGGGACCCTGGAGGGAGACCTCCGGAGACAGATACCTGATTAGCCATCTGTGCCCGAGTCTGGCAGACTAGAGAAGTTGTTCAAGCGCTTTTGTGCCCACACGCGCCCACGTTCCTGCGAACAGCAGGGGCCAGGCAGTGGTGAGATTTCGTCCCGGTCAGGATAATGCCTGATGCAGGGTCGGATCCTTCAGGGAAAGAGCCCATATATAACCCGCCCCTATTCTTGCTCGGCGTCGTTGGTCTCAACACCGCGACACGCCCGAGCGCGGGGGTCGGAGCCTCGGCAGGGTGAGGAACCCGGAATTATCCGGATTCAGTCTGTTGGAGGGGCGCCAGGCCGTAAGGCAGTTCGGTGCAAAAACTGTACAGAGAGCATTACTCGAAGAAAGAGGCACGACGCCATGGCGGGACAAAAAATCCGCATCCGGCTGAAGTCGTATGACCACGAGGTCATCGACGTATCAGCACGGAAGATCGTTGAGACGGTCACGCGTGCAGGCGCAACGGTAGTAGGCCCCGTGCCGCTGCCCACGGAAAAGAACGTTTACGTTGTTATCCGTTCGCCGCACAAGTACAAGGACAGCCGCGAGCACTTTGAAATGCGCACGCACAAGCGCCTGATCGACATCATTGACCCCACGCCTAAGGCCGTTGACTCGCTCATGCGTCTCGACCTGCCTGCCGACGTGAACATCGAAATCAAGCTGTAGGGGGGGAGCGGATACTTATGTCTACTTCACTTACACGCCAGGTAAAGGGACTGCTGGGCACCAAGCTCGGCATGACCCAGGTTTGGGACGAGAACAACAAGCTCATCCCCGTAACCGTCGTCCAGGCTGACTCCAACGTCATCACGCAGCTGCGCAACGCGGAAAAGGACGGCTACACCGCCGTTCAGATCGGCTACGGCCAGATCGACCCGCGCAAGGTGACCAAGCCGCTGGCCGGCCACTTTGAAAAGGCCGGCGTTACGCCGCGCCGCCACGTAGTTGAACTGCGTACCGCCGATGCCGACACTTACGAGCTGGGCCAGGAACTCTCCGTTGAGATGTTCGCGGCCGGCCAGAAGGTCGACGTCACCGGAACCTCCAAGGGTAAGGGCTTTGCCGGTGTCATGAAGCGTCACGGCTTCCATGGCGTTGGTGCCTCCCACGGTGCACACAAGAACCACCGTAAGCCGGGTTCCATCGGTGGCGCATCCACCCCGGGCCGCGTCTTCAAGGGCGTTCGGATGGCGGGCCGCATGGGCGCCGTCCGTCACACCACCATGAACCTCACGGTTCACGGTGTGGACGCCGAGAAGTCGCTCCTGCTGATCAAGGGTGCCGTTCCCGGCGCCCGCGGCCAGGTCGTCCTCGTACGCTCTGCCGTGAAGGGAGCTTAGTCTCATGGCTAACGAAACCACTGTTGAATTCCCCGCAGAGATCTTCGACGTTCAGACGAACGTACCGCTGCTCCACCAGGTGGTAGTTGCTCAGCTTGCAGCCGCCCGCCAGGGTACGCACAAGACGAAGACGCGCGCCGAGGTAAGCGGCGCAGGCCGCAAGCCGTTCAAGCAGAAGGGCACCGGCCGGGCTCGTCAGGGCTCCATCCGTGCTCCTCACATGACCGGCGGCGGCGTTGTCCACGGACCGACGCCCCGCGATTACAGCCAGCGCACCCCCAAGAAGATGAAGGCTGCTGCACTGCGCGGCGCCCTGTCGGACCGGGCACGCAACGGCCGTATCCACGTCCTCGAATCCCTGGTTGAAGGCACCAAGCCTTCCACCAAGGATGCACTGAGCGCCCTGCGTTCGGTTTCCGACCGCAAGAACCTGCTCGTTGTTATCGAGCGCGCCAACGATGTTGCCGCACTTTCCGTGCGCAACGTTCCGGCTGTTCACGTGATCTACGTAGATCAGCTGAACACCTATGACGTGCTTGTTGCCGACGACGTGGTCTTCACCAAGGCTGCCTACGACGAGTTCGTCGGCAAGAACACAGTCAAGGAGGACGCCAAGTGAGCGCGACCACCGCTAAGGATCCGCGCGACGTAGTGCTTGCACCCGTCGTCTCGGAAAAGAGCTACGGCCTGATCGACGAAGGTAAGTACACCTTCCTGGTCGACCCCCGCTCCAACAAGACCGAGATCAAGCTGGCCGTGGAGAAAATCTTCTCCGTCAAGGTCGACTCGATCAACACCATCAACCGTGCCGGTAAGCGTAAGCGGACCAAGTTCGGATGGGGACAGCGCAAGAACACCAAGCGCGCCATTGTCACCCTCAAGGACGGCACAATCGACATCTTCGGCGGTCCGCTCAGCTAGGGCGGAGACCACTTTAACGAGGAATAAATAATGGGAATCCGTAAATACAAGCCGACTACCCCGGGCCGTCGCGGCTCGAGCGTAGCCGACTTCACCGAAATCACGCGGTCGACGCCGGAAAAGTCGTTGGTACGTCCGCTGCCCAAAAAGGGCGGCCGTAACAACACCGGTAAGATCACGACCAGGCACAAGGGTGGTGGACACAAGCGTCAGTACCGTCTGATCGACTTCCGCCGCCACGACAAGGACGGCGTCAACGCACGCGTTGCCGAGATCGAATACGATCCGAACCGTACCGCCCGCATTGCCCTGCTGCACTACGTTGATGGCACCAAGCGTTACATCATTGCTCCGAACAAGCTCAAGCAGGGCGACTTCGTAGAGGCCGGCGCCGGCGCTGACATCAAGCCCGGCAACAACCTGCCCCTGCGCAACATCCCCGTGGGTACCACCATCCACGCTGTTGAACTTCGTCCGGGCGGCGGCGCCAAGATGGCCCGCTCCGCCGGTGCATCCGTTCAGCTCGTTGCCAAGGAAGGCCGCTTCGCCCAGCTGCGTCTGCCCTCCGGTGAAATCCGCAACGTTGATGTGCGCTGCCGCGCCACGATCGGCGAGGTCGGCAATGCCGAGCAGTCGAACATCAACTGGGGCAAGGCCGGCCGTATGCGCTGGAAGGGCGTACGCCCGACCGTCCGTGGTGTCGCCATGAACCCGGTCGATCACCCGCACGGTGGTGGTGAAGGTAAGACCTCCGGTGGACGCCACCCGGTCAACCCGAACGGTAAGCGCGAAGGCCGTACCCGCCGTCCCAATAAAGAGAGCGACAACCTCATTGTGCGTCGCCGTCGTTCCGGCAAGAACAAGCGATAGGAGCCTGGAAACATGCCACGCAGCCTGAAGAAAGGCCCCTTCGTCGACCAGCACCTGTTTCTCAAGGTAGCGGCCGAAAACGAAAAGGGCACCAAGAACGTCATCAAGACGTGGTCCCGCCGTTCGATGATCATCCCCGACATGCTCGGGCACACGATCGCCGTACACGACGGACGTAAGCACATTCCGGTGTTTGTCACCGAGTCGATGGTCGGGCACAAGCTCGGCGAATTCGCTCTGACGCGGACATTCCGCGGCCATGTGAAGGACGACCGCAAGGGCAAGCGCCGCTAGGCGCTGCTCTTTCGGCAGAAGACGAGAGAAGGAAAGCAATGGAAGCCAAGGCAATTGCGCGTCATATCCGCGTAACGCCTATGAAGGCCCGGCGCGTCGTCAACCTTGTTCGTGGCAAGCAAGCGAATGAGGCTCTGGCAATTCTGAAGTTTGCCCCCCAGGCAGCTTCGGAGCCGGTACTTAAGGTAATTCAGTCGGCTATGGCCAATGCACGTGTCCTCGCGGACCGTGACGGCGTGGCCTTCGACGAGGGTGACCTCTTCGTCAGCGAAGCATTCGTTGACGAAGGACCCACCATGAAGCGGTTCCAGCCGCGGGCCCAGGGCCGCGCCTACCGCATCAACAAGCGGACCAGCCACGTCACCGTGGTAGTCGCAACCCCTACGATCGAGGAGGAACGCTAAGTGGGACAGAAGGTAAACCCGCACGGGTTCCGACTCGGCATCACCACTGACCACGTATCGCACTGGTTTGCTGACAGCAACAAGCCGGGCCAGCGTTACAAGGACTTCGTCCGCGAGGACATCAAGATCCGTCAGCTGATGTCCACCGGCATGGACCGCGCCGGCATCGCCAAGGTTGAGATCGAGCGCACCCGTGACCGTGTTCGTGTGGATATCCACACTGCACGTCCGGGCATCGTGATCGGCCGCCGCGGCGCCGAAGCGGACCGCATCCGCGGCGAGCTCGAAAAGCTCACCGGCAAGCAGGTCCAGCTGAACATCCTCGAGGTCAAGAACCCCGAGATGGAAGCACAGCTTGTTGCCCAGGGTGTTGCTGAGCAGCTCTCTTCCCGCGTGGCTTTCCGCCGTGCGATGAAGAAGGCCATCCAGTCCGCACAGCGTGCCGGCGCCAAGGGTATCCGTATCCAGTGCTCCGGTCGTCTGGGCGGCGCTGAAATGAGCCGTTCCGAGTTCTACCGCGAAGGCCGTGTGCCCCTGCACACCCTCCGCGCGCAGATCGACTACGGTTTCTTCGAAGCCAAGACCACCTTCGGCCGCATCGGCGTGAAGGTCTGGATCTACAAGGGCGACGTTACCGCTAAGGAACTGGCTGCACAGCAGGCTGCTGCACCGTCCCGCGGACGCTCCAACGATCGTCCGGGCCGCGGCCCGGCCGACCGCGGTGACCGTGGCGGCGACCGCCGTCGTCGTCCCGAGCGCGGCGACAAAGCCGCCGCGCCTGCTGCTGCAGAGGCTCCGGCCGCTGAGGCAGCTGCCCCCGCAGCAGAAGGAGGACAGGCTTAAATGCTTATCCCACGTCGAGTCAAATACCGTAAGCAGCACCACCCGGGTCGCTCCGGCGCTGCAACCGGCGGCACTGCCGTCAGCTTCGGCGAGTGGGGTATCCAGGCTCTGACGCCTGCATACGTCACCAACCGCCAGATTGAAGCTGCGCGTATTGCCATGACACGCCACATCAAGCGCGGCGGTAAGGTCTGGATCAACATCTACCCGGACCGTCCGCTGACGAAGAAGCCTGCTGAAACCCGTATGGGTTCCGGTAAGGGTTCTCCGGAGTGGTGGGTTGCAAACGTCAAGCCGGGCCGGGTTCTCTTCGAACTCTCCGGTGTTTCCGAAGAGGTAGCTCGTGAGGCCCTGCGCCTGGCGATCCATAAGCTGCCGTTGAAGGCACGCATTGTGCGTCGCGAGGGTGGTGAATAGAAATGGCAGTTGGATCAAAAGAGCTGACAACCGAGCAGCTGGACGGCTTCGATAAGGACCGTCTCGTAGAAGAACTGCGCAAGGCCAAGGAGGAGCTGTTCAACCTCCGCTTCCAGTCGGCTACCGGCCAGCTGGAAAACCACGGTCGTCTGCGTGCAGTGAAGCGCGATATCGCCCGCATCTACACGGTGCTGCGTGAGCGCGAGCTGGGCATTCGTCCCGAGGTTGTCGCTCCCGTTGAGGAAGCAGCACCCGAGGCACCGAAGAAGTCAAAGAAGAAGGCTACCAAGTCTGAAGCTGAAGCCAAGGTCGCTGAGGATGATGCCAAGTGAGCGAAAACAAGAATGAGGCAGCAGTGACAACTGACGCAAACGGCGCCGATGCCCGCGGGTACCGGAAGACCGCACGCGGCTACGTGGTCTCGGACAAGATGGATAAGACCATCGTTGTCCAGGTTGAAGACCGCGTGAAGCACGCCCTTTACGGCAAGGTTATTCGCCGGACCGAGAAGCGCAAGGCCCATGACGAGCAGAACGCTGCCGGCATTGGTGACCTCGTGCTGATCGCCGAGACCCGGCCGCTGTCCGCTACCAAGCGGTGGCGCCTGGTCGAGATCCTCGAAAAGGCCAAGTAACCTAGTAGTAAGAAGTACCGGCCGGCCCGCCGGTGTGTTCCCCGCGACAAGCGGAGAACACGCCGGCACCGTCCACAGCGTGAGGGCCCCGGCCGCGTTATCATCTTCGATTTCGCTTCCGGGGCCTTTTCGCGATAAACTTGAAATCTTGTCTGTGTGGTGCGGAAGTGTGTCCGGAATCCGGTCTCGAACCGGGGCTCCGGTACTGCCTCCTCACCGCCGAATGAGACAAAAGCCCGATAATCTTGTTCGACGCCGCGCAAGGCGGCTGCACTGGCGTGCGGCCGGTCCGCCCGGCGTTGAGTACCAGTATTACGGGGTCCACCCATATCCGTTCCGCAAGGCTCATTTCGAGAACCGGCGCGACGACAGGAGTAATAAGTGATTCAGCAGGAGTCGCGACTGAAGGTCGCCGACAACACGGGTGCCAAGGAAATCTTGACCATCCGCGTTCTCGGTGGATCCGGCCGTCGCTACGCAGGCATTGGCGACACCATTGTTGCCACCGTCAAGGATGCAATTCCCGGCGGCAACGTCAAAAAGGGCGACGTGGTCAAGGCCGTCATCGTCCGTACCAAGAAGGAACGCCGCCGCCAGGACGGTTCCTACATCAAGTTCGATGAGAACGCTGCAGTGATCTTGAAGAATGACGGCGACCCCCGCGGTACCCGTATCTTCGGGCCCGTTGGCCGCGAACTTCGCGACAAGAAGTTCATGAAGATCATTTCGCTGGCTCCGGAGGTGCTGTAGTCCATGGCAAAAATCAAGAAGGGTGACCTCGTTCAGGTCATCACCGGTGCTAAGGCTGAGCGCGGCGGAGACCGCGGCAAGCAGGGCAAGGTTCTGAAGGTCTTCCCCGAGAGCAACCGCATCCTCGTTGAAGGCATCAACCGCGTCACGAAGCACACCAAGGTTGGCCAGTCCTCCCGCGGTTCCAAGACCGGCGGCATCGAGGTTGTTGAAGCCCCGATCCACGTTTCCAACGTCGCCATTGTCGACCCGGAAACCAAGAAGCCGACCCGCGTTGGCTTCCGCACTGAAACCGTCGAAAAAGATGGCCGTGAGCGCACTGTGCGTATCCGCGTGGCCAAGGGCTCTGGGAAGGACCTCTAATGACTGAGACTGTCACCAAGATCGTTCCCCGTCTGAAGACCCGCTACGCAGCGGAGATCAAGCAGACCCTGCAGGACGAATTCAACTACTCGAACGTCAACCAGGTTCCCCGCCTCGTCAAGGTGGTTGTGAACATGGGTGTTGGAGATGCCGCCAAGGACTCCAAGCTCATTGACGGTGCGGTACGCGACCTCACCCAGATCACGGGCCAGAAGCCCCAGGTCACCAAGGCACGCAAGTCCATCGCTCAGTTCAAGCTGCGCGAAGGCATGCCGATCGGTGCGCACGTTACGCTGCGCGGCGACCGCATGTGGGAATTCGTGGACCGCCTGGTCACCCTGGCGCTGCCCCGTATCCGTGACTTCCGCGGCCTGAACGGCAAGCAGTTCGACGGCAACGGCAACTACACGTTCGGTCTGACCGAACAGTCGATGTTCCACGAAATCGATCAGGACAAGATCGACCGCGTACGCGGCATGGACATCACCGTGGTTACCACCGCAAAGACCGATGACGAGGGACGCGCGCTGCTGAAGGCGCTCGGCTTCCCGTTCAAATCCGAAGATTAATTACTACGTAACAGGTCCGACGGAGATCCGTGAGGCGACGCCGCACGGGGATCCTGCAGGAAACCGTTACGAGGGAGGGCAAGAGCCCAAATGACAATGACAGATCCTGTCGCAGATATGCTCACGCGTCTGCGCAATGCAAACTCGGCATACCACGATTCCGTGTCCATGCCTTACAGCAAGCTCAAGGCGCGCGTTGCTGACATCCTGAAGGCCGAGGGCTACATCGCCGGCTGGAAGGAAGAAGAGGCCGAGGTCGGCAAGAAGCTGACCCTGGATCTCAAATTCGGTCCGAACCGCGAGCGTTCCATCGCCGGCGTTCGCCGCATCTCCAAGCCCGGTCTGCGCGTTTACGCGAAGTCCACCAACCTGCCGCACGTGCTGGGTGGTCTGGGTATCGCAATCCTGTCGACGTCGTCAGGTCTCCTGACCGACCGCCAGGCCGCCAAGAAGGGTGTAGGTGGGGAAGTCCTCGCCTACGTCTGGTAGCAGGGAAGGGAAAGAAAAATGTCACGTATTGGACGTCTGCCCATCCCGGTTCCTGCCGGAGTAGATATCGCCATCAACGGCAACGTTGTATCCGTCAAGGGCGCCAAGGGCGAGCTGAGCCACACTGTGCCCAGCCCGATCACGGCAACGCTTGAAGACGGCACCATCACGGTTACCCGCCCGAACGACGAGCGTGAATCCCGCGCCCTCCACGGCCTGACCCGCACGCTGATCGCCAACATGATCACCGGCGTGACCGAAGGCTACAAGAAGGATCTGGAAATCGTTGGTACCGGTTACCGCGTGGTAGCGAAGGGTTCGGACCTCGAGTTCGCCCTGGGCTACAGCCACCCGGTCCCCGTCGCGGCCCCCGAAGGCATCACGCTTACCGTGGTTGGCCCGACGAAGGTCACCGTGTCCGGTATCGACAAGCAGCAGGTGGGCGAGGTTTCCGCCAACATCCGCAAGCTGCGTAAGCCCGACCCCTACAAGGGCAAGGGTATTCGTTACGCCGGCGAGATTGTCCGCCGCAAGGTCGGAAAGGCTGGTAAGTAACCATGGCCATCAGCATTAATAAGAAGCGAAACAGCAAGAGCAAGTCTGCCCTGCGCAGCCGACGCCAGCTGCGTATCCGCAAGCGGATTTCCGGAACCGCGGTTCGTCCGCGCCTCGTGGTCAACCGCTCTGCCCGCCACATCTTCGTCCAGGTTGTCGATGACAGCCGCGGCGTAACCGTGGCTTCCGCCTCCACCATGGAAGCGGATCTGCGTGCACTGGACGGCGACAAGACCGCCAAGGCCAAGCGCGTCGGCGAACTCGTTGCTGAGCGGTCGAAGGCCGCCGGCATCGAAGCCGTTGTCTTTGACCGCGGTGGTAACCGCTACCACGGCCGTATTGCTGCAGTTGCAGACGGCGCACGTGAAGGTGGGCTGGCACTGTGACCGAGGTAAACAAGGAAAAGGAAAATCAGGTGACTGAAGCTACAGCTGCTGAGGCAACTGAGACCAAGGAAGCCGCAGCCACCGGTACCGACGACCGCCGCGGCGGACGTCGCGGCGAGCAGCGCGGCTCCGACCGTGGAGGCCGCGGCGAACGCGGTGGCCGCGGTGGCCGCGACGGCGGACGCAACGATGAGAAGGACAAGTTCATTGAACGCGTCGTGACCATCAACCGCGTTGCCAAGGTGGTCAAGGGTGGCCGTCGCTTCAGCTTCACCGCCCTCGTTGTTGTCGGTGACGGCAACGGCATGGTCGGCGTTGGCTACGGCAAGGCAAAGGAAGTTCCCTCCGCTATTGCAAAGGCTGTTGAAGAAGCCAAGAAGACCTTCTTCCGCGTCCCGCGCATCGGTGGAACCATCCCGCACCTCGTCCAGGGTGAAGCTGCTGCAGGCGTTGTCCTGCTGCGTCCGGCTTCCCCCGGTACCGGTGTTATCGCCGGTGGTCCGGTCCGCGCCATTCTGGAATGCGCCGGTATCCACGACGTCCTGTCCAAGTCGCTCGGGTCCTCCAACGCCATCAACATCGTGCACGCCACGGTTGATGCGCTGAAGCGCCTCGAAGAGCCCCAGGCAGTGGCAGCACGCCGCGGCCTTCCGCTCGACCAGGTCGTTCCCTACGCGATGCTCCGCAACATGCAGAAGGCAGGTGCCTGATGTCGACTCCGAAGAACGTCGTCGTTAGCACGGCTCGACTGGAAATCACTCAGATCAAGTCCACCATCGGTGGTAAGCAGAATCAGCGCGACACGCTGCGTTCACTGGGCCTGAAGCACATCGGCGACTCTGTCGTCCGTACTGCTGATGCAGTGACCGTTGGCATGATCAACACGGTTCCGCACCTCGTGAAGGTTGAGGAGGCGAAGTAACATGCCCGAAGAAAACAGAACTCTGAAGGTCCATCACCTGCGTCCGGCACCCGGTGCCAAGACGGCCAAGACCCGCGTAGGCCGCGGTGAAGGTTCCAAGGGTAAGACGGCAGGCCGCGGTACCAAGGGTACGGCTGCCCGCTACCAGGTCAAGGCAGGCTTCGCCGGCGGTCAGCTTCCGCTGCACATGCGTCTGCCGAAGCTGCGCGGCTTCAAGAACCCGTTCCGGGTCGAGTTCCAGGTTGTAAACCTGGACAAGATCTCGGAACTGTTCCCCGAAGGCGGCGCCGTGGATATCGAAGCACTGGTTGCCAAGGGCGCGGTTCGCAAGAACCAGCCCGTCAAGGTGCTCGGCTCCGGCGACATCACCGTCAAGGTTGATGTCCAGGCCAACGCCTTCTCCGCCAGCGCTGCAGAAAAGATCGCCGCAGCCGGCGGATCCACCACAACGGTCTAAGACCTCGTGGCGGGTCTGTTACCCTCCCCGTCCGGACACATTGCGTGTACCGGCAGGGGAGGGGCGCACGATCCAACGTTTCACCACTGAACTCCTGGCGGACCCCATCCGGTCCGCCGGGAGTTCAGTTCCGTTTAAGGCAACTACCGCGTCCAGTACGGCGTTAACGCAGTACGGGCCGCGAGCGGCTAGACTCTGTTTCTGTCACAAGTCCGGATCGGACTTTCCAAACTTCAGGAGGACGCTTGCTTAGCGCTATTGGCCGGGCTTTCCGGACACCAGACCTGCGACGCAAGCTGTTGTTTACGCTGGGAATCATCACTATCTTCCGCATGGGTGCTTTTATCCCGGCCCCGGGTGTTGACTACGGCAATGTGCAGCAGTGCTTGAATCTGGGTGCCACCTCCGGTGGTATTTACCAGTTCGTCAATCTCTTCAGCGGCGGTGCGCTGCTGCAGGTCTCCATCTTTGCCCTCGGCATCATGCCCTACATCACCGCCAGCATCATTGTTCAGCTGCTGCGCGTCGTGATCCCGCACTTCCAGGCCCTCTACGAAGAGGGTCAGCAGGGCCAGTCGAAGCTCACCCAGTACACGCGGTACCTCACCATCGCGCTGGGCCTGCTCAACGCGACGACGGTCGTCTCCCTGGCCCGCTCGGGTGCACTCTTCAACAACCAGTGCGCCCTGCCGATCATCCCGGACGA
Organism: Arthrobacter sp. zg-Y844; assembly: GCF_024385465.1. GTDB lineage: Bacteria > Actinomycetota > Actinomycetes > Actinomycetales > Micrococcaceae > Arthrobacter_B. Next base: position 410,337 of record NZ_JANFLS010000001.1, on the reverse strand, counting down.
CAACCTGGTCACCGTCCTGCTGCTCATCGTCACGCTGACCGCCGGTACCGGCGTCATCATGTGGATGGGCGAGCTCGTCACGGAAAAGGGTGTGGGCAACGGTATGTCGCTGCTCATCTTCACCTCGATCGCGGCGTCCTTCCCCAGCGCCCTTGGCGCCATCCTCAGCGCACAGGGCTGGACCATCTTCCTGGCCGTCATCGCCGTCGGCGTCCTGACGGTGGCCCTGGTCATCTTCGTGGAGCAGTCGCAGCGCCGCATTCCGGTGCAGTACGCCAAGCGCATGGTCGGCCGGCGGACCGTAGGGGGCACGAACACCTACATTCCGATCAAGGTGAACATGGCCGGCGTGATCCCCGTGATCTTCGCATCCTCCATGCTCTACCTGCCCAGCCTGCTGGCGCAGTTCAATACTCCCTCGCAGGGCACGCCGCCGGGATGGGTGGTCTGGATCAACAACTACCTCGTCAGCGGCGACCACCCGCTGTACATGCTGGTGTACTTCCTGCTGATCGTTTTCTTCACCTACTTCTACGTCTCCATCACGTTCAACCCGGACGAGGTCTCGGAGAACATGAAGAAGTACGGCGGCTTCATTCCCGGCATCCGGGCCGGCCGCCCCACCGCCGAATACCTGCAGTACGTGCTCTCCCGGATCACGCTGCCCGGCGCCCTTTACCTGGGCTTTGTCGCCCTGATCCCGCTGATTGCTCTGGTGTTGGTTGGAGCTAACCAGAACTTCCCGTTCGGCGGAACGTCAATCCTCATCATGGTTGGTGTGGGACTGGAAACGGTTAAGCAAATTGACGCGCAGCTCCAGCAACGTCACTACGAAGGGTTATTGCGATGACAAGAATGCTGATTATCGGGCCTCCCGGCGCCGGTAAAGGAACTCAGGCCGCTCGGATCTCGGACCGGCTCGGTGTCACGGCAATATCAACCGGCGACATTTTCCGCTCGAACGTGAAAGAGGAAACGCCCCTGGGCGTGGAGGCGAAGAAATACATCGACGCCGGCAACTTCGTTCCGGATACCGTCACCAACGCCATGGTCCGCAGCCGGCTGGCTGACGGCGACGTCGAATCGGGCTTCCTGCTGGACGGCTACCCGCGCACCGTGGCGCAGGTTGAAGAACTCGACGACATCCTGGCCGGCAACGGCCAGAAGCTTGACGCGGTACTCCTCCTGACCGCCGACGACGACGAACTCGTGGCCCGCCTGCTCCGGCGCGCGGAACTCGAGGGCCGCAGCGACGACACGGAAGACGTCATCCGGCACCGCCTGGACCTCTACAAGCAGCAGACGGCCGACGTCGTCGCCCGTTACGAGGACCGCGGAATCGTCACCCGGGTGGATGGCCTCGGCGGCATCGACGAAGTCACCGAGCGTGTCATGGAAGCACTGAAGGACCTGCGCTAAGAAAGTCCGGCGCAAAACGTTATCCGCTAGGAAGTTAGAAGACACATGTTCGGCCAGCCTCGAATCGAATACAAAACCAACGAGCAGATGCGCATCATGCGCGAAGCCGGCCTTGTATTGATCTCAGCGCTCGACGCGGCGGTCAAGGCCGCCGACGTCGGCGTCAGTACACGCGAAATCGATGCAGTATTTGCCCGGGTACTCAAGGAAGCGGGAGCCACCTCCAACTTCCTGGGGTACTACGACTACCCGGCCACGGTCTGCACGTCCGTGAATGAAGAAGTTGTCCACGGCATTCCGGGAGACCGGGTGCTGCAGGACGGCGACATCATTTCCATCGACGGCGGTGCAGTGGTGAACGGCTGGCACTCGGACTCCGCACGAACCGTGATCGTGGGTACGCCGGATCCGGAGGACCAGCGGCTGTCGGATGTCACCGAGAACGCCATGTGGCACGGCATTGCCGCTGCTGCCAAAGGCAAGTTCGTGGGGGACATCGGCGACGCCGTGGACGACTATGTCAGCAGCGTCCCGGGCAAGAAGCTGGGAATCCTCGAGGACTATGTCGGCCACGGCATCGGCACCGAAATGCATCAGGCACCCGATGTCCTGAACTACCGCACCGGACACCGCGGGCCGAAGCTGCGGCCGGGCCTGTGCCTGGCCATCGAGCCGATGCTGGTACGCGGCAAGATCCTCACCCGCACGCTCGATGACGATTGGACAGTTGTCACCGAAGACGGCAGCCGTTCCAGCCAGTGGGAGCACTCCGTCGCGATCCATGAAAAGGGGATCTGGGTGCTCACGGCGCCCGACGGCGGTGCCTCCCGGCTGGAACCGCTGGGGGTTACCCCGGTTCCGATCCCCTAGGGAATCCTCCGCATGCACTAAACCGGCAGGCCCCGTTCCTTCTAGGAACGGGGCCTGCCGGTTTTCCTGGGCGGATGCGCAGACGCGACGGGCCGGCCTCGGTGCGGGCACGTGCCCGGGGGCCGGGGTCCCGCCGGCGGCCTGGATGAACTGCAGCTGATGTCACGGGGAATCCTTGGCGGACGGCCGGTGAAGAGTAGTGTTTTCCCGGCTTTCGAGCGGTCCGCCACCCTACCGTGAAGTCATGGCCTCGACGTACAGAGCAGCAGCCCCGGCGGCACAATCCCTGAGCAACCTGCCGGCAGTGATCGCCCACAGGGGAAACAGTTCGGCGGCACCGGAGAACACCCTTCCGGCATTTGCCGCGGCGGCAGCAGCCGGAGCTGCGATGATCGAAACGGATCTTCGCCTCACGGCCGACGGAACCGCGGTGCTCCTGCACGACGCGAAACTGGGCCGGACGACCAATCTGCGCGGGCGGGTGGGCCGCACCTCGGCCGCCCGCCTCGCCGTGGCGGATGCCGGTGCCTGGTTTTCCGAAAACCACAGGGGAGTGCCGGTGCCGACGCTCGGGGACCTCGTGACGTTCCTGTCCGACCGGCAGCAACTGGGGCTGGTACTCGAGTTCAAGGGAGAGTGGAGTCCCCGCGGGGTGGAGCCTGTGGCGGATGCCCTGTGGGCGGCGGGACTGAAAGACCGCATTCTCGTGCAGGCCTTTTCGCGGCGGACCGTAGCAGCCCTGGCCCTGGCCGCCCCGGAATTCCGGCGGGGACTGCTGGTCGGCAAAGCACCGTCGGGCAGGCATGGAGAGACGGCGCTGCAGCGGTTCCTCTTCCGGGTGGAGGCTGCAGCGTGCAATCCCGGCGGGCGGTTCCTGGCCGAGCGCCCGGACCTGACGGCGCGGCTGCGTGCCGACGGGATGTCCGTGTATCCGTGGACCCTGGACCGCCCGGCACAGTGGCTGGAAGCCTTCGATGCGGGGGTGGACGGGATCATCACCAACCGTCCCGGCGCGCTGGCGGCGTGGGGAAACACCCGGTGCGGGAACTGGACAGCCGGAGCGATTTAACTTATGGGGGGTCTTCCCGTAGAGTTATCTGTTGGTTGTCTCTACATTCGTGCCCGGATTGACCGCTTTCGATGCTTTGTGCGCCGATGCGGCTGGCTGGGCCGGTGGAACGGCCACATTCGAAAAACCGTTGCCGGCGTCAAGCCGGTGACACAGACGTTAGCGGAGGATATGGCCAAGAAAGACGGCGTCATTGAGATCGAGGGCTCGGTAAACGAAGCCCTGCCCAACGCGATGTTCCGCGTTGAGCTGGCCAACGGCCACATTGTGCTCGCACACATCTCGGGAAAGATGCGTCAACACTACATTCGCATCCTCCCTGGAGACCGCGTTGTGGTGGAACTTAGCCCGTACGACCTCACCCGGGGTCGCATCGTCTACCGCTACAAATAAACCGCTGCAAAGACGGACAGCGCACCGCTCAGCCGGTTCACTGACCGTTCAAGCTCAACCCTGCAACCACGCAAAGGAAAACCATGAAGGTCCAGCCGAGCGTCAAGCAGATCTGCGATAAGTGCAAGGTGATTCGCCGTAACGGTCGAGTCATGGTGATCTGCGAGAACCCGCGCCACAAGCAGCGCCAGGGCTAATCTGCTTCTCTAGCTCCGGAGCCCGAAAGGGCAACGGTAAGAGGGCCCCTGATTTCAGGGATCAGCCCACGCGTAGTTAATTGAATATGGCAGTGCAGCGTCTATACGCGTGACGCATACCCCCGGTACGGAGGCCGGGGACCTGGCAACAGGGACGCACTGCTTCAGACCTCCGGTAATAACCAAAGGAGAACCGCCGATATGGCACGTCTCGCTGGCGTTGACATTCCCCGCGAAAAGCGGGTAGTGATTGCGCTTACCTACATCTACGGCGTGGGCAAGACCCGTGCAGAGCAGACCCTTGTAGAGACCGGCATCAGCCCGGAAACTCGCGTCAAGGACCTCACCGACGCTGAACTCGTTCAGCTGCGTGACTACATCGAGGGCAACTTCAAGGTTGAGGGTGACCTCCGCCGTGAGGTGGCCGCCGACATCCGCCGCAAGGTTGAAATCGGCAGCTACCAGGGCATCCGGCACCGCCGCGGCATGCCCGTCCACGGTCAGCGCACGAAGACCAACGCTCGTACCCGCAAGGGCCCGAAGCGCACCGTTGCCGGTAAGAAGAAGGCCGGCCGCTAAATAAGCGGTCTTCGGCCACGGCCCGAATCCGGGCCACCTAAACCAAACTCTTTGTAGGAGAAGTAATGCCCCCCAAGACTCGTGGAGCGGTCCGCAAACCGCGTCGCAAGGATAAGAAGAATATCGCGCTCGGCCAGGCGCATATCAAGAGCACCTTCAACAACACCATCGTGTCCATCACGGACCCGTCCGGTGCTGTTATCTCATGGGCTTCCGCCGGTGAGGTTGGCTTCAAGGGCTCCCGTAAGTCCACCCCGTTCGCTGCTCAGATGGCTGCTGAAGCTGCCGCGAAGCGCGCACAGGAGCACGGCGTCCGCAAGGTCGACGTCTTCGTGAAGGGTCCGGGCTCCGGTCGCGAGACCGCCATCCGTTCACTGCAGGCCACCGGCCTGGAGGTTGGCTCCATTCAGGACGTCACCCCGAGCGCACACAACGGTTGCCGTCCCCCGAAGCGCCGCCGCGTATAAGCAGCACTGCGGTTCCGGTTTCCCCGGCGGGCAGCCCACTTCTCGAAGTGGGTTGCCCGCCGGAGGGCGCCGGTCCCGGGCTGGCTGTTAGCCGTCCAAGACGCCCGCGGAAGACCCGTCGTCGTCGTTTCCACCATTTGTGTTGCGTCATATAGCGGATGCTCGCTGAAAGGAAATGCAAGTGCTCATTGCACAGCGCCCCACCCTCACTGAAGAAGTCGTAGCCGACAACCGCTCACGGTTCATCATTGAACCCCTGGAGCCGGGTTTCGGTTACACCCTTGGTAACTCCCTCCGTCGTACCCTGCTGTCCTCCATTCCCGGTGCCGCTGTAACCAGCATCCGCATCGAGGGCGTGCTGCACGAGTTCACGACGGTTCCCGGCGTCAAGGAAGATGTCACTGAGATCATCCTGAACGTCAAGAACCTCTCGGTTTCCTCCGAGCACGACGAACCCGTTGTGGCTTACCTGCGCAAGCAGGGCCCCGGCGTGGTTACGGCCGCGGACATCGCTCCGCCGGCCGGCGTGGAGTTCCACAACCCCGACCTGCACATCGCCACGCTGAACTCGAAGGGCAAGTTCGAACTCGAACTGACCATCGAGCGCGGCCGCGGCTACGTGTCGGCCAGCCAGAACAAGTCCGGTGACCAGGAAATCGGCCGTATCCCGGTTGACTCCATTTACTCGCCGGTTCTGAAGGTGACCTTCCGCGTGGAAGCCACCCGTGTTGAGCAGCGCACCGACTTCGATCGCCTGATCGTTGACGTTGAAACCAAGGATGCCATTGCACCGCGCGACGCTGTCGCCTCTGCCGGTACCACCCTGGTTGAGCTGTTCGGCCTGGCACGTGAACTCAACACCGCCGCTGAAGGTATCGAAATCGGTCCGAGCCCCACGGATGCCGCACTGGCAGCCGACATGGCCCTGCCGATCGAAGACCTCGAGCTGACCGTGCGTTCGTACAACTGCCTCAAGCGCGAAGGCATCCACACCGTGGGTGAACTCGTAGCCCGCTCCGAGGCTGACCTGATGGACATCCGCAACTTCGGCGCGAAGTCCATCGACGAGGTGAAGGCAAAGCTGGTTGAACTGGGTCTGTCCCTGAAGGATTCCCCTCCCGGGTTTGACCTGGCCGCCCGTGCCGCAGCTATTGAAGAGGACGAGTCCGAGTACTCGGACGACGAGCTCTAACTGAAGCAAATTCTTGCCGTTCGGGCCATTGAGCACCGCACGGCACCGTTTGAGGAGAAAAAGTAATGCCTACACCCACCAAGGGTAAGCGCCTCGGAGGCAGCCCGGCACACCAGCGACTGATGCTGGCCAACCTTGCCGCGCAGCTGTTCGAGCACAAGCAGATCACCACCACGGTGACCAAGGCCAAGCGTCTGCGTCCCTACGCAGAGCGGCTGATCACGTTCGCAAAGCGCGGGGACCTGTCCTCCCGCCGTCGCGTCCTGGCCCTGATCTCCGACAAGGGCATCGTCCACGAGCTCTTCACCGACATTGCTCCGGCAGTCGAGAAGCGCGACGGCGGCTACACCCGTATCACCAAGATCGGCAACCGCAAGGGCGACAACGCTCCCATGGCTGTCATCGAACTGGTCCTGGAGCCGCTTTCTGCCAAGCAGTCGGTAGTGGCCGAAGCCAGCACCGCTGCCGCTGCAGCCGCTCCGGCGCCTGCCGTTGAGTCTGCAGATTCCGCTGAGTCGGCAGAATCTGCCGATTCCGCTGAGTCCGCCGATTCGGCTGAGTCTGCCGACTCCGCTGATGAGGCTGTCGAAGCGACCGAAGAGAAGAAGTAATTCTTCGCTGAAGTCCCGGTGCCCTTAATATGGGTGCTATGACTATTGAAAGGCCCGCCGTCCCCGAAATGGATGGCGGGCCTTTCCGCGTCCGGATGGACCTCGCCTACGACGGTGCTCCCTTCTCCGGCTGGGCCGCCCAGCCCGGCCTGCGGACCGTCCAGGGCCTGGTCGAAGACGGGCTGGCAGTCCTGCTGCGCCGCCCGGTCCGGACGACAGTGGCCGGGCGGACCGACGCCGGCGTCCACGCCCGCGGCCAGGTGGTGCACTTCGACCTCACTGCGTCCGAATGGCACGAGCTGGCCAGGGGGCGGGACATGGACCCGGGAGTCTCCCTGCGGCGCAGGCTGCACGGGGTGCTGAACAAGGAGCTGACCATGCCGGCGCGGGAAGCAGGCCTCCAGCGGCGCGCCGTGGATGCCCTGGGCGGAGCCGTGGAAGTGCTGTCGGCCGTCCCTGCCCCGGCAGGCTTCGACGCACGCTTTTCGGCCCTCTGGCGCCGCTACAGCTACCGCATCTGCGACCTGCCCGAAACCCGGGATCCGCTGTCCCGGCACACCACGCTGTGGTTCAAGGCACCCCTGGACATCGACCGGATGAACGAAGCCGCAGCCGGCGTGCTGGGCATCCGGGACTTCCTCTCCTTCTGCAAACCGCGGACCGGATCCACCACCACCCGTGAACTCCTGGAGTTCAGCTTCCACCGAGGCGGTGACGGAGTTATCAGCACCCACATCCAGGCTGATGCCTTCTGCCACAACATGGTCCGCTCGCTGGTGGGCGGCTCACTGCTGGTCGGCTCGGGGGAGCGGCGCCCCCAGTGGCTTGCCGAACGCATGTTCGCGCGGATCCGGGACTCGAAGTCACTCCTGGCCCCGCCGCACCCGCTGGTGCTGGAGGAGGTCCGCTATCCGGCCGACTCCGATCTGGCCCGGCGTGCCGAGCTGACCCGGGCGCAGCGCGAATAGCCGATCCGGGCGCTGCGGTCCTAAAATAGGGGCAAAACTAATATCCGGCGCTGGAGCCATAACGCGGGGACAGCTTTTGACCTGACTACTCAAGCAGGCTATTGTTTATAGTCGTTGTGCGTGTCCTACCTCGATAGGCCTATGCCCACGGGAGCGGCTCAGTTGCAGAGCCACCTGGCCCCGGGGAAATAGCCGAGATCTCAGGACCACTGGTTAATTCAGTCCTCACCTGACCATCCGGTAACGCATAGAGAAGCTGCACTGTCCATGGCATCCATGGGCGGCGCGCCACCTAAGAAGAAGAAACGAAGGCAAACACCGTGCGTACGTACACCCCGAAGCCCGGCGACATCAACCGCCAGTGGCACGTCATTGACGCCACCGACGTTGTCCTAGGCCGTCTTGCCAGCCAGACCGCAACACTGCTGCGCGGAAAGCACAAGCCGACCTTTGCTCCCCACATGGACATGGGCGATTTCGTCATCATCATCAACGCCGAGAAGGTTGCCCTCACCGGCGCCAAGCTCGAACAGAAGCGTGCCTACCGCCACTCGGGTTACCCGGGCGGTCTGTCCTCCGTCAACTACGCCGAACTGCTGGAGCAGAACCCGGTACGTGCAGTTGAGAAGGCCATCCGCGGCATGCTGCCCAAGAACTCCCTGGCTGCTGATCAGATCAGCAAGCTGAAGGTCTACCGCGGTGCCGAGCACCCGCACGCCGCTCAGCAGCCCAAGACCTACGAAATCAACCAGGTCGCCCAGTAGTTCTGGCCCGCCAACTAAGAAATTAATTCAAGGAGAATCGTGGCTCAGAACACTGAAGAGCTCAATGAAAACACCGAGGAGCTTTCGAGCTACACCTCGGAATCCTCTGACTCGGTCCAGGCCGACGTCAAGGAACGTCCCGCCCTGACCGTCCCCGGCTCCGCCGTCGGACGCCGCAAGCAGGCTATTGCCCGCGTGCGCCTCGTCCCGGGTACCGGCAAGTGGATCGTCAACGACCGCGAGCTCGAGGATTACTTCCCGAACAAGCTGCACCAGCAGGAAGTCAACGAGCCGTTCAAGCTTCTTGACCTCGAAGGCGCCTACGACGTCATTGCACGCATCCACGGCGGCGGCCCCTCCGGCCAGGCCGGCGCGCTGCGTCTGGGCGTTGCCCGCTCGCTGAACGAGATCGACCGCGAGAACAACCGCCCCGCCCTGAAGAAGGCAGGCTTCCTGACTCGTGACGCCCGCGTCATCGAGCGCAAGAAGGCCGGTCTCAAGAAGGCCCGTAAGGCACCTCAGTACTCCAAGCGCTAAAAAGCGCCTACCCGGGGTGTATTCGCTGGAGCGAATACACCCCGGGGCCCTCGGCGCTTTTTAGCGCTTGGCTCCACAAGCGCCGGTTTCAGGGCTTGGGTTCATAAGCGCCGAAGAGCGTGGGGTTTCACCAAAAGGCAGTCGCTACGGCGGCTGCCTTTTGGCGTTAATGCGGCCGCTGGACGTCGGCTTGACCACACAGCCGAGCGGTATTTGCCTGACTGGCGCACACTTTCGCGTTTCCCGTTTCGGAGACAAGGGTGCACCGGTGGCAGAATGGGCCAGTAAGTTGCCCGTGAGCGGCTCCCGCTGTGGCTACAACCTGCTTGAGGATACGTAATGACTAGATTGTTTGGAACGGACGGCGTCCGTGGGCTGGCGAACGGGCTGATCACCGCCGAAGTTGCCCTGGGCCTTGCACAGGCGGCAGCAGTGGTGCTGGGCCATCGCCGGGTGGAACAGGGCCGTCGTCCGGTCGCTGTGGTGGCCCGGGACCCGCGCATCAGCGGTGACTTTATCTCCGCCGCCATGGAGGCCGGACTGGCCAGCTCCGGTGTTGATGTCTACGACGCCGGCGTTCTGCCGACCCCGGCCGCGGCGTACCTGGTTGCTGACCTCGGCGCAGATTTCGGCGTGGTTATCTCCGCCTCCCACAACGCTGCCCCCGACAACGGCATCAAGTTCCTGGCCCGCGGCGGGCAGAAGCTGGATGACGCCGTCGAGGACGCCATCGAGGCCGAAATGGCGCTGCCCAGCATGCGCCCCACCGGAAGCGAGGTGGGGCGGATCCACCGCTTCGCCGATGCCGAGGACCGGTACGTGGTCCACCTGCTGCAAACCCTCCCCAACCGCATCGAGGGCCTGAAGGTCGTCCTGGACTGCGCACACGGGGCAGCGAGCGGCTGCTCTCCCCAGGTCTTCGCCGACGCAGGTGCCGAAGTAGTGGTCATCGGCGCCGAGCCGGACGGACTCAACATCAACGAGGGTTACGGTTCAACCCACCTGGAGCAGCTGCAGGCGGCCGTGGTGGCGCATGGAGCCGACCTGGGTATCGCCCACGACGGCGACGCCGACCGCTGCCTTGCCGTGGACCATGAAGGCACGGTGGTGGACGGTGACCAGATCATGGCGATCATGGCCATTGCCATGAAGGAAGCCGGCAAGCTCAAGGACAATGCGCTGGTGGCTACCGTCATGAGCAACCTCGGCCTGAAGCTCGCCCTCCGCGAGGCCGGCATCGAGCTCATCGAAACCGGCGTGGGGGACCGCTACGTGCTCGAAGGGATGCGCCGCGGCGGCTACAGCCTCGGCGGGGAACAGTCCGGGCACGTCATCTTCTCCGAATACGCGACCACCGGAGACGGCGTCCTCACCGGCCTGCAGCTGGCGGCACAGGTTGCGCGGACCGGACGGACCCTGAAGCAGCTGGCCGGCGTGATGCAGAAGCTCCCGCAGGTGCTCATTAACGTCAAGGGCGTGGACAAGTCCGCCGTCGAGACCAACGAGCCGGTACGGCTCGCAGTCCAGCAGGCCGGGCAGGCACTGGGCGAAACGGGGCGCGTACTGCTCCGCCCCTCGGGCACCGAACCGGTGGTCCGGGTCATGGTGGAGGCCGCGGACATGGAGACAGCCGCCGAGACCGCACGGCGGCTGGCCGAAACGGTGGAAACCCATCTGGCCCTCAACGCAGGCGCCGGAGCAACGGTCTAGCAGCACTGCACCGGCGCGGGACCTAGTCCCGCGCCGGCCTACGTCTTGCGCAGGAGCATCCGCCGCACCGAGTGGTCCGCGTCCTTGGTCAGCACCAGCTGGGCGCGGCCCCTCGTGGGCAGCACGTTGGTGATGAGGTTCGGCTCGTTGATCCGCTTCCAGATGTCCAGGGCCGTGGCCCGGGCCTCTTCGTCCGTCAGATCCGCGTAGCGGTGGAAGTAGGATGCCGGGTCAGCGAAGGCCCCGGTGCGCAGCGACTGGAAACGCTGGACGTACCATTCCTCGATGTAGGAGGTGCGCGCGTCCACGTAAATCGAGAAATCGAAGAAGTCGCTCAGTGCAAGGCCGGCACGCCCGTCGGCGCGCGTCCGGGCCGGGGCGAGGACATTCAGCCCCTCGACTATGAGCACGTCCGGCCGGCGGACCACTATCTCCTCGCCGGGGACAATGTCGTACGTCAGGTGCGAATACTTCGGCGCCCGGACCTCCTCGGCGCCGCTCTTCACCTCGCTGACAAAGCGCAGCAGCCGGCGTCGGTCATAGGATTCCGGGAAGCCCTTGCGCTGCATCAGCCCGCGGCGTTCCAGTTCTGCGTTGGGGTACAGGAAACCGTCCGTGGTGATCAGTTCCACGTTCGGAGTTTCCGGCCAGCGGCGCAGCATTTCACGCAGGACCCGGGCCGTAGTGGATTTGCCGACAGCCACGGATCCGGCCACGCCGATCACGAACGGGGTACGGGTGGTCTTCTCGCCGAGGAAGGTGGTGGTGGCACTGTGCAGGCGGCCTGCAGCCGCCACATACAGGTTCAGCAGCCTGGAGAGCGGAAGGTAGACCTCCCTGATCTCATCCAGGTTCAGCTGGTCACCGACGCCGCGCAGCCGGAGGATGTCCTCCTGGTTGAGCGGGGAGCGTATCTCATGTGACAGCCGCGACCAGGTCCTGCGGTCCAGCTCGACGAAGGGAGTGAAACTGCTCTCGGGCGGCTGGGCCGCGGAGGACTTAACATGGCGTTCGGTCACCATAGGAATTCTGCCCTGAACAGCAGGCAAACCCAAACGGCCCGAAGCGTGCAATGATGCCGCAACAGGCGGAAGGACACCATGCTTTCGGCATCCGGTCCGCGGGCCGGTACGCTTAGTGCTATGTGTGGAATTATTGGATATGCAGGCCGCCCGGACGCCATTGCAGGTATTAGTGCAGGCGGGCACGGAGCTCTCGAAGTAGTAATGGAAGGCCTTCGGCGGCTGGAATACCGGGGCTATGACTCGGCCGGCGTCGCCGTACTCACTCCCTTGGGTATCGAATACCGCAAGAAGTCAGGCAAGCTGGCCAACCTGGTGGCCGAGCTGGAGGCGGCTCCGCTGACCCCCGCCACCACCGGTATCGGGCACACCCGCTGGGCCACGCACGGCGGCCCCACCGATGAAAACGCCCATCCCCATCTGGCGGACAACGGACGCCTGGCCGTGATCCACAACGGCATTATCGAGAACTTCGCCGAGCTGAAGGCCGAACTGCTGGCCGCCGGTGCAGAGTTTGTTTCCGAAACCGACACCGAGGTGGCCGCAGCGCTGCTGGCCTCCATCTACCGCGGCGAGGGCGACGCGGATCTGGCAAAGTCCATGCAGCTTGCCTGCCAGCAGCTCGAGGGTGCGTTCACCCTGCTGGCCGTCCACACCGATTCGCCCGGCACCGTGGTTGCCGCCCGGCGCAACTCACCGCTCGTCGTCGGACTGGGCGAAGGCGAGAACTTCCTGGGCTCGGACGTTTCCGGCTTTATCGACTTCACCCGCCGCGCCGTCGAACTGGGCCAGGACCAGGTGGTAACCATCACTCCTGACTCGGTCCTGATCACCGACTTCTTCGGGGAGGTCGCCGAAGGCACTGAGTTCTACGTGAACTGGGATGCAGCCGCCGCCGAAAAGGGCGGTTACGACTCCTTCATGGAGAAGGAAATCAACGACCAGCCGCAGGCTGTGGGGGACACCCTCCTGGGCCGGTCGGACATCGACGGACGACTCACCCTCGATGAGCTGCGCGTCAGCCCCGAGGAGCTCAAGAACGTCAACAAGATCATGGTCCTGGCCTGCGGAACCTCCGCGTACGCCGGACAGGTGGCCAAGTACGCCATCGAGCACTGGTGCCGGCTGCCGGTCGAGGTGGAGCTCAGCCATGAGTTCCGCTACCGCGATCCCATTGTCGACTCGAACACGCTGGTCGTGGCCATTTCCCAGTCGGGCGAGACCATGGACACGCTGATGGCAGTGCGTTACGCCAAGGAACAGGGCGCAAAGGTCCTGGCCATCTGCAACACCAACGGCTCCACCATCCCCCGCGAATCGGACGCAGTCCTCTACACGCACGCCGGACCGGAAATCGCCGTTGCCTCCACCAAGGCGTTCCTGGCACAGATCACCGCCGCTTATCTGCTCGGCCTGTACCTGGCACAGATCCGCGGCAACAAGTTCCAGGGCGAGATCAAGGACATCCTTGCGGACCTCAGCAAGGTGCCGGACAAGATCCAGCAGGTGCTGGACAACTCCGGGCAGATCAAGGAACTGGCACAGCTGATGAAGGATGCCGGATCGGTGCTCTTCCTCGGCCGCCACGTCGGCTTCCCGGTGGCAATGGAAGGCGCCCTGAAGCTGAAGGAGCTGGCCTACATACACGCCGAAGGGTTCGCTGCCGGCGAGCTCAAGCACGGCCCGATTGCCCTGATCGAGGAAGGCCAGCCCGTGTTCGTGGTTGTCCCGTCGCCCCGCGGCCGGGATTCACTGCACGCCAAGGTGGTTTCCAACATCCAGGAGATCCGGGCCCGCGGCGCCAAGACGATCGTGATCGCCGAAGAAGGCGACGACGCAGTCAAGGCCTACGCCGAGCACATCTTCTACGTGCCGGAAACACCGACGCTGCTGGCACCGCTGCTGACCACCGTGCCGCTGCAGATCTTCGCCTGCGAGCTGGCATCGGCTAAGGGCTTCGACGTGGACCAGCCGCGCAACCTGGCCAAGTCCGTCACGGTGGAATAAGGAGCGTCCCTCGGTGATTATCGGAATCGGCGTCGATGTAGTGGACGTGCCGCGGTTCGGCCGCCAGCTGGAGCGCACGCCCGGGCTCCGTGCCCGGCTGTTCGCACCGGCGGAACGGGAGTTGAACCTGCGTTCACTGGCTGCACGGTTCGCGGCGAAGGAAGCCGTGGCCAAGGCCCTGGGCGCCCCGGCCGGCATGAACTGGCAGCACTGCCAGGTCCTGCTGGATCCCGCCGGAGCGCCGCTGCTGCAGATTGACGGAACCGTGGCTGCCGTGGCGGAGGGCAAGGGCGTGCAGACCTGGCACCTTTCCCTGAGCCATGACGGCAACATGGCTACTGCAATGGTCATCGCCGAAGGCTAGGACAAAGCGCATGATCAGTGCGTACACCGGCACCGCGGTCCGCCGGGCCGAAGCCCCGCTGCTGGCCGAAGGCCGGGGCGGGGAACTGATGCAGCGCGCAGCCTACGGGCTGTACGCGGCGACGGCCGCCCGGCTGGCGGCCCGCCGCGGCCGCCTCTACGGGGCCGGAGTAACCGTCCTTGCCGGCAGCGGCAACAACGGGGGAGACGCACTTTATGCCGCCGCCCGGCTGGCCCGGCGCGGAGCAGCGACGACGGCGGTGCTTACCTCCGACGCAGCGCACCCCGAGGCACTGGCGGCGTTCAGGGCGCAGGGCGGAAAGGTCCTGGCACTCACCGAGTCCAACGCCGCCGCCCTCGCCGATGCCGCCCTCGCGGCCGATGCCGTCATCGACGGCGTCCTGGGCACCGGCGGCAGCGGCGGTCTCCGCGGTCCCGTCCGCATAATCGCAGAGACACTGAACACGGCACGGCTGCAGGGTCAGGGCCCGCTGGTCGTAGCCTGCGACCTGCCCAGCGGCGTCAACGCCGACTCCGGCCGGGTGGATGGAACGTGCCTGCGGGCGGACCTCACCGTGACCTTCGGCGCCGTCAAAACCGGACTGCTCGCCGGCCCGGGCGCTGTAGCCGCCGGGGAAATCCGCTGCATCGACATCGGGCTCGGCCCGCACCTCGGAACCCCGGCCGCCTACCGCCTGTCCGGGGACGACCTGGCGTCCCTCTTGCCCTTCCCCACACCCGCAGACCACAAATACAGCCGCGGCGTGCTCGGCATTGCCGCCGGTTCGGAGACCTACCCCGGAGCCGCGCTGATGGCCACGGGCGCCGCTCTCGCCACCGGCGTCGGCATGGTCCGTTACCTGGGCCCCGACGCCGTAGCCCGGCTGATCAACCTGGCGCACCCCGAAGCGGTCTGCGGCCCAGGGACCGTAGGGGACACCCACGTCCAGGCCTGGGTGGCCGGACCCGGCGCAGGCAACGACGAGGACCAGCGCCGCCGGGCCGGCGACGCCATGGCCTCCGGGCTGCCCGCAGTGATCGACGCCGACGCAATCGCCGAGGTCCGCACCGGGCTGCACCCCGGCGTCGTGCTTACCCCGCACGCCGGCGAACTCACCGCGCTGCTGCGTTCCCTGGGAGAGGAGGCGTCACGGACCGAAATCGAAGCCGATCCCATCCGCTACGCCCGCCTAGCCGCCCAACGCACCGGCGCCACCGTCCTGCTCAAGGGCTGGGCCACTCTGGCGGCGGCTCCCACCGGCGAACTCTACAGCCAGGCCGAGGCAACGCCGTGGCTGGCGACCGCGGGAAGCGGAGACACACTCGCCGGCATCCTCGGCGCCCTCCTGGCGACGGACCGCACCCCGGACACAGAGCGGGAACCGGGACACTATGCACGGCTCGCCGCGGCTGCTGCCCGTCTCCACGGCCGTGCCGGCGCGCTTGCCGCGGCTGACGGACCGGTCCAGCCGTCCCTGCTGGCCCCGCAGATCCGGTCGCTGGTGGCGGAATCCACCCAACGGAGAAGCGGACGAATTCAAGTAAGCTCCAAGTCTGGGGTAAAAAAGTAAGTAGACATATCAATTACGTGTTGTCAGGGAACTAGTCAGGAGCACTACATGGAAGTTTGGCCGGGAGATGCCTATCCGCTGGGCGCAACCTACGACGGAAACGGCACCAACTTCGCTCTCTACAGCGAGGTGGCAGATTCCGTATTCCTGTGCCTGTTCGATGAGGACGGCACCGAGCACCAGATCCGCCTGACCGAGGTCGACGGGTATGTCTGGCACTGCTACCTGCCGCAGGTCATGCCGGGGCAGAAGTACGGGTACCGCGTGGACGGGCCGAACGATCCGGAGAACGGCAACCGGTGCAACCCGAACAAGCTGCTGCTGGACCCCTACGCCAAGGCCGTCGCCGGCGAAATCGACTGGGACCAGGCACTGTTCGGCTACAACTTCGGCGACGAACACTCGCGCAACGACGAGGATTCCGCCCCGCACATGATGATGGGCGTCGTCATCAACCCGTTCTTCGACTGGGACGGAGACCGGAAGCCCAAGGTCCCGTATCACCAGTCCGTGATCTACGAGGCCCACGTCAAGGGCCTGACCGAGCTGCACCCCGACGTACCCGAGGAGCAGCGCGGCACCTACGCCGGCGTCGCCCACCCCTCCGTAATCGCACACCTGCAGAAGCTCGGGATCACCGCGATCGAACTGATGCCGGTGCACCAGTTCGTCAACGACTCGACCCTGCAGGAAAAGGGGCTGTCGAACTACTGGGGCTACAACACCATCGGCTTCTTTGCGCCGCACAACACGTACAGCGCCACCGGCGACCAGGGCCAGCAGGTACAGGAGTTCAAGGCCATGGTGCGCGCGCTGCACCTCGCCGGCATCGAAGTGATCCTGGACGTGGTCTACAACCACACGGCCGAGGGCAACCACATGGGCCCGACGCTGTCCTTCCGCGGCATAGACAACGCGTCCTACTACCGGCTGGTGGAAGACGACAAGAAGTACTACATGGACTACACCGGCACGGGCAACTCGCTCAACGTCGGCAATCCGCACTCCCTGCAGCTGCTGATGGACTCGCTGCGCTACTGGGTCACGGAAATGCACGTGGACGGTTTCCGCTTCGACCTGGCCTCGACGCTGGCCCGCGAGTTCTACGATGTGGACCGCCTCTCCGCGTTCTTCGAACTGGTGCAGCAGGACCCGGTAGTGTCCCAGGTCAAGCTGATCGCCGAGCCGTGGGACGTTGGACCCGGCGGCTACCAGGTGGGCAACTTCCCGCCCCAGTGGACCGAGTGGAACGGCAAGTACCGCGACACGGTCCGCGACTTCTGGCGCGGAGAGCCCTCCACGCTGGGCGAGTTCGCCTCCCGCATCACCGGCTCCGCCGACCTGTACGAGTCCTCGGCCCGCCGTCCGGTGGCGTCCATCAACTTCGTCACCGCCCACGACGGCTTCACGCTGCATGACCTGGTGTCCTACAACGAGAAGCACAACGACGCCAACGGCGAGGACAACAACGACGGCGAGTCCCACAACCGCTCCTGGAACTGCGGTGTTGAAGGCCCCACGGACGACCCCTCCGTCCTGTCCCTTCGTGCCCGCCAGCAGCGCAACTTCCTCGCCACCCTGCTCCTGTCCCAGGGCGTGCCGATGATCGCGCACGGCGACGAGCTGGGCCGCACCCAGCAGGGCAACAACAACACCTACGCGCAGGACTCCGAGCTGAGCTGGATCAACTGGGAGACCATGGATGCGCCGCTGATGGAATTCACCGCGGCGGTCAACACCCTGCGTGCCGAGCACCCCACGTTCCGCCGGCGCCGGTTCTTCGACGGCCGTCCCGTGCGGCGCGGCGAGGGCGAGGCACTGCCGGACATCGTCTGGCTGAACGAGGACGGCACCACCATGTCCCCGGATGACTGGGACACCCCGATCAGCCGTTCCCTTGGTGTCTTCCTCAACGGGCAGGGCATCTCGGGCAAGGATGCCCGCGGACAGCGGATCACCGACCTGAACTTCCTGCTGTACTTCAACGCGCACGACGAAGCCGTGAAGGTCACCCTTCCGGCGAAGGAATACGCACCCATGTGGGACACGGTGATCGACACCGCCGGCGAATACGCCGACTCGGAGCCGGTTGCCGCGGACAGCCAGCTGACCGTGGCTGCCAAGTCCATGGTGGTCCTGCGGGCACACGAAGAGGAAGAGGAGCACGACCACTCCGTGGCCGCGTCCCTCGCCGCCATGGCCGCCCAAAACACCGAGGCCGCCGAATGAGGACACCCCTCTCCACGTACCGCCTGCAGATCCGCCCGTCCTTCACCCTGTTCGACGCCGCGGAACTCGTGCCGTACCTGGCTGACCTTGGCGTGGAC
This sequence comes from Arthrobacter sp. zg-Y844, assembly GCF_024385465.1. Taxonomy (GTDB): domain Bacteria; phylum Actinomycetota; class Actinomycetes; order Actinomycetales; family Micrococcaceae; genus Arthrobacter_B. The sequence continues at coordinate 392,271 of NZ_JANFLS010000001.1, read as the reverse complement.
TGGGTCTACCTCTCACCGATCCTCACGGCGGAAGAAGGCTCGGACCACGGCTACGACGTCACTGATCCTTCAGCCGTCGACCCGACCCGCGGCGGAGCGGAGGGCCTGAAGGCCCTTTCCGACGCCGCCCGCGCGGCCGGTCTTGGCGTGCTCGTGGACATTGTGCCCAACCACATGGGCATCGCCACGCCGCACCGGAACAAATGGTGGTGGTCCGTGTTGGCGGAAGGCCGCGGTTCCCGGTATGCCGAAGCCTTCGACATTGACTGGGACGCCGGGAACGGGAAGCTGCGGCTGCCCGTCCTGGGCGACGGCGACAATGAGCTCGAGCAGCTCAAGCTGGCGGGCAATGAACTGCACTACTACGACCACCGTTTCCCGGTGGCCGAAGGCACCGCAGCAGAAGGCGACAGTGCGCAGGACGTGCACGCCCGCCAGGCCTACGAACTGGTGAACTGGCGCCGCGCCGACAGCGAGCTGAACTACCGCCGGTTCTTCGGGGTCAACACCCTGGCCGGCATCCGCGTGGAAGAGCCCTGGGTCTTTGACGAGGCACACGCCGAAATTAAGCGCTGGTTCGACGAGGGCCTCGTGGACGGCCTGCGCATCGACCATCCGGACGGGCTCGCCGATCCCAAGGGCTACCTGGCCCGGCTGCGCGAGATCACCGGCGGAGCGTACATCCTGGTGGAAAAGATCCTGGAACCGGGCGAAAAGCTCGCCGCGGACTGGGAAACCGAAGGCACCACCGGCTACGACGCGCTGGCCGACATCGACCGGTTGTTCGTGGACCCGGCGGGCAGTGACACGCTGACCGCGCTGGTGCCCATGGAACCGTACGCACAGATGATCCACGGCACCAAGCGGGTCATCGCGGACGGCCTGCTGCACTCCGAGGTGCAGCGCCTCGTGCGCCTGCTCCCTGCGGACAGCGGACTGGAACCGGAGACGGCAGCAGATGCGCTCGCGGAACTGCTGGCCTGCTTCCCGGTCTACCGCAGCTACCTGCCCGAAGGCGCCGACCACCTGACCGAGGCCGTCATCGCGGCCAAGGTGCACCGGCCGGACCTGGCGGCGGCGCTGGACATCCTGCATCCGCTGTTGAACCCGCTGCTGGGTGAAGACTCCGCGGGAACAGTGTCGCTTTCGAGTCTGGGCGAGCTGGCGGTGCGTTTCCAGCAGACCTCCGGCATGGTCATGGCCAAGGGCGTCGAGGATACGGCGTTCTACCGTTACTCCCGGCTGACCTCCCTCAACGAGGTTGGCGCCGACCCGGCACACTTCGCCGTATCCCCGTTTGAAATGCACACCCGGATGCTCCGCCGGCAGCTGGAACAGCCGGCGGCCATGACAGCCCTGACTACGCACGACACCAAGCGCAGCGAAGACACCCGGTCCAGGATCTCCGTGCTCGCGGAAATCCCGGAGGAGTGGAGCGAAGCATTCACCCGCCTCGACGCCCTTGTTCCGATGCATGACGGGCCGATGGCGAACCTGCTCTGGCAGACCTTCGTCGGGGCCTGGCCGCTGAGCCGGGAACGTGCACATGCCTACGCAGAGAAGGCCGCCCGCGAAGCCTCCAGCAGCACCACCTGGACGGCTCCCAACGCCGAGTTCGAAGAGCGGATGCATGCAGCCATTGATGCGGCGTTCGACAATCCGGACGTCAACGCGGTAATCACTGCGCTGGTAGAACGCGTCCGGGAGGCGGGGTACAGCAATTCGCTCTCCGCCAAGCTCCTGCAGCTGACCATGCCCGGTGTGCCGGATGTCTACCAGGGCACCGAATTCTGGGACCGGTCACTGGTGGACCCGGACAACCGCCGCGAAGTGGACTTCGCCCGGCGGCGCGAGGTCGCGGCGTCGTTCGCCGACGCCGGTGCCCCCGCCCTGGACGAGGACGCGACAGCGAAGCTGCTCGTCACCACCCGCGCCCTGCAGCTCAAGCGCGGCCGGCCGGAGCTGTTCACGGGATACGTCCCCGTAGCGGTGGAAGGACCTGCGGCCGAACACCTCTTCGGGTTCGACCGCGGCGGAGCGGTAACGCTCGTGACCCGTCTGCCGCTGGGGCTGCAGCGCCAAGGCGGATGGCAGGACACCGCCGTCGTCCTGGCTCCGGGCACCTACCGTGACGTGATCACTGGAAAGACGCACGAAAGCGGCGGCCGGCTGGCAGCTGCGGATCTGTTCGGCACCTATCCGGTGGCGCTGCTTGTTCGGGAGGACGGCAAATGAGGACCGACTTCGATGTGTGGGCGCCCAAGGCCGGCACCGTGACGCTGCTGGCCGACGGCCGGCGCCTGTCGATGACCCGCGGAGAGAACGGCTGGTGGCACGCCCAGCACGCCGAACTCACCGAGGACATCGACTACGGCTACCTCATTGACGACGCCGAGACGCCGGTGCCGGATCCCCGGTCCCGGCGGCAGCCCGAGGGCGTGCACGCACTTTCGCGCACCTTCGATCCGGATCTGTACCAGTGGCATGACGCCGACTGGGTCTCCCCGGGACTCGACGGCGGGGCGATCTATGAGATGCACATCGGTACCTTCACTCCCGAAGGCACGCTGGATGCGGCGATCGGCCGGCTGGACTACCTGGTGGACCTGGGTGTGCGCTTTGTCGAACTGCTGCCCGTCAATGCCTTCAACGGAACCCACAACTGGGGCTACGACGGCGTGCTCTGGTACGCCGTGCAGGAAACCTACGGCGGGCCCGAGGCCTACCAGCGGTTCGTGGACGCGGCCCACCAGGCCGGACTGGGCGTTATCCAGGACGTCGTCTACAACCACCTTGGACCCAGCGGCAATTACCTGCCGATGTTCGGCCCCTACCTCACCGACGGGAAGGCGAACACCTGGGGAGACTCGGTCAACCTGGACGGCCCGCTCTCCGACGTCGTCCGCGAGTACATTGTGGACAACGTCCTCATGTGGTTCCGCGACTACCACGTGGACGGACTGCGGCTGGATGCGGTGCACGCACTGCATGACGAACGCGCCGTGCACATCCTCGAAGAGATGGCCGCTGCGACGGACAAATGCGCGGAAGCCCTGGGGAAGCCGCTGTTCCTCATCGCGGAGTCGGATTTGAACAACCCCCGGCTCATCACCCCGCGGAACGTCAACGGCTACGGCCTTGCCGGCCAGTGGTCCGATGACTTCCACCATGCCGCCCACACCAACCTCACGCGTGAAAACGGCGGGTACTACGAGGACTTCGATTCACTCGGTGCACTGGCGAAGGTCCTGCAGGAAGGGTTCTTCCACAACGGAACGTACTCCTCCTTCCGGGAACGCAGCCACGGACGTCCGTTGGACAAGGAGGCAGTGACCGCACGCCAGCTGGTCACCGCTATCCAGAACCACGACCAGATCGGCAACCGGGCGGCCGGCGACCGGCTGAGTGCGACGCTGGGGTACGAACAGCTCGCCCTCGGCGCGGTGCTGAGCCTGGCCTCGCCGTTCACGCCCATGCTCTTCATGGGTGAAGAATTCGGGGCCTCCACGCCCTGGCAGTTCTTCACCTCGCACCCCGAACCCGAGCTGGGAAAGGCCACGGCAGAGGGACGCCTGAAGGAATTCGAGCGGATGGGATGGGACCCGGACACGGTGCCGAATCCCCAGGATCCGTCCACCTTCACCAACTCGAAGCTGGACTGGTCCGAGGTGGAAGAGGGGGACCACGGCCGGCTGCTGGACCTGTACCGCAGGCTCCTGGCGCTGCGCCGCGAGACCCCCGACCTGATGGACCCGGACCTGCGCAATGTCCGGGTGGACTATGACGAAGTGGGCCGCTGGCTGGTTATGCAGCGCGGTTCCACGGCGGTGGCGCTGAACTTTGCCGACACCCCGCGCGAGCTGCCGCTTCCGTTCGGCCGGAAGGCGGAGGTGCTGCTGGAAACCGCACCGGCGAAGCTCTACGGCGATGCCGTGCAGCTGCCGGCCTACGGTGCGGCCATCCTGGCCGGCTAACAACACCGGCATCCAGCTGCAGCTGGCACCCGCAGGTACTTTTCCTGCCGGGTGCCGGCTGCAGCGGGTTAACCCAGGTCCCGACGCCGGACCAACGCCGCGCGGCGTGAGCCCGGTAACAGTGGCAGTATGGTGCCCATGACTTATGTTGCTGCTGACAACCGATATGAATCCATGCCCTACCGACGCGTCGGACAGAGCGGACTCCAGCTTCCGGCGGTCTCGCTGGGACTGTGGCACAACTTTGGCGATGACAAGCCCTTTGAAACCCAGCGGGCCATCCTGCGGCGTGCCTTCGACCTTGGCGTCACCCACTTTGACCTGGCGAATAACTACGGGCCGCCCTACGGCTCCGCCGAAACCAACTTCGGCCGGCACTTCCGGGACGATTTCCGCCCGTACCGCGACCAGCTGGTGATCTCCAGCAAGGCCGGCTACGACATGTGGCCGGGACCGTACGGCAACTGGGGTTCCCGCAAGTACCTGCTCTCCTCCCTGGACCAGTCCCTGGAACGCATGGGCCTGGATTACGTGGACATTTTCTACAGCCACCGCCCTGACCCCGAAACGCCCCTGGAGGAAACCATGGGCGCCCTGGACACGGCAGTACGGTCCGGCCGGGCCCTCTACGCAGGCATCTCCTCCTACTCGCCGGAAAAGACCATCGAAGCCGCCCGGATCCTGCGTGAAATGGGCACCCCGCTGCTGATCCACCAGCCCTCCTATTCCATGCTCAACCGCTGGGTGGAGGACGGCGAACCCAACCTGTTCACGGCCCTGGACGAAGTAGGCGCAGGATCCATTGCCTTCTCGCCGCTCGCCCAGGGGCTGCTCACCAACAAATACCTCAACGGTGTGCCGGAGGACTCCCGCGCTGCTGCCGGTAAGTCCCTGGACCAGTCCCAGCTTTCGGAGGAAAACCTGGAACGCGTGCGGGGGCTCAACGGCATTGCCGAATCCCGCGTCCAGAGCCTGGCCCAGATGGCCATCGCCTGGGTGCTGCGCAGCCGGGCAGACAGCGCACCCATCACCTCCGCCCTTGTCGGCGCTTCCAGCGTGAAGCAGTTGGAAGACTCGCTGGCTGCGGTGAACAACCTGGACTTCTCCGCGGACGAGCTGCGCAGGATCGACGAATTTGCGGTCGATTCCAAGATCAATCTGTGGGCAGCAGCCCTCGACGCGTAAATGGATGCACTGACCATCCGGGAGGCCCGGCCCGGTGACTGGCCGGCCATCTGGAACCTGATGGAACCCATCGTGCGTGCCGGAGAAACCTACTGCTGGGACACCGGCACCACTGGGGAGCAGGCCCGGCTGTTGTGGCTGGAGCCTGCTCCCACGGTGGTGTTCGTAGCCCTGAAGGATGGAAAGGCGGCCGGGACCGCGCAGCTGCACCCCAACAAGTCCGGCAACGGCAGCCACGTCGCCAATGCCTCGTTCATGACCGCCTCGGAGTTCAGCGGCCAGGGGGTTGCACGGGCTCTCGGCGAGCATGTGCTGGCCGAGGCCGCCCGCCGCGGCTACCGGTCCATGCAGTTCAACGCCGTGGTGGAAACCAACACCCGGGCGGTGGCGCTGTGGCAGTCCCTCGGCTTCTCGATCCTCGCCACCGTGCCCGAAGCCTTCCGGCATCCCGCCACGGGGCTGACCGGCCTGCACATCATGCACCGGACCCTGGACGTGGACGGGAGTGAAAGAATGGGTACGTGAACTACCCTGAATTCCGGCCTCCGTCCGAACGTGCTGCCATAATCGACCTCGCTGCCATCCGGCACAATGTCCGCCACCTCTCCCACATTGTCAGCCCCGCGCGGGTTATGGCCGTGGTGAAGGCGGACGCCTACGGCCACGGTGCGGTCGAGACTGCGCGTGCGGCAATCCAGGCCGGCGCGGCCTGGTTGGGCGTGGCGCACATCAGTGAAGCGCTGGCGCTTCGGGCCGCAGGCATCGCCGAACCGGTCCTTGCCTGGCTGCACACGCGGGACGCCGAATTCGGTGAAGCGATCCGGGCCAACGTGGATCTTGGGGTCTCCGGCTGGGATCTGGACGCCGTGGTCGGGGCTGCCCGGGAGTTGGAAATGCCGGCCCGGGTGCACTTGAAGATAGATACGGGGCTGGGCCGCAACGGCTGCCCGGAGGATCTCTGGGAAGCCTTCGTCGGCCGGGCCCTGGCCTATCAGGAAGAGGGCCTGCTGCGCGTGGTCGGGATCTTCTCCCACTTCGCCGTCGCTGACGAACCCCACCGTCCGGAAACCGATGAGCAGCTGCGGAAGTTCCGCGAGGCGGTCGCCGTGGCCGAAGACGCCGGAGTGGACCGCGAAGTGCGGCACATCGCCAATACCCCGGGTGCACTGTCCCGCCCGGATGCCCACTTCGACCTGGTCCGCATCGGGCTGGGTATGTACGGGCTGTCGCCGTTCGCCGGGCAGACCTCGGCGGAGCTGGGGCTGCGCCCGGCGATGAGCCTGAAGACCACTGTCGCTGCGTGCAAGGAAGTCCCGGCCGGCCAGGGAGTCTCCTACGGGCTGCACTACCGCACCAAGGAGCCGACCACACTGGCACTGGTGCCGTTGGGCTATGCCGACGGCATTCCGCGGGTTGCCACCGGCGGCCCCGTCCTGATAGACGGACAGACGTACCCGGTGGTGGGACGAGTGGCCATGGACCAGATGGTGATTGACCTGCATCGGACCGGCATTGCCGGCACCCCGGATTCCTTCGAGGGCCGGGAAGCCGTCCTCTTCGGCGGCGAGGGCCAGCCGAGCGTCGATGAATGGGCGTCAGCGGCCGGGAGCATCAATTACGAGATCATTTCCCGGATCGGCGGCCGGGTTCCGCGCGTCTATGTGGACACCGCGGCGGACAAAGACGTACCCGCCCCGCCCATCGCCTTGGAAGCCGCGCCCGGAGCTCCGGCGGCAGAAGGCGAACAGGCACAGGCGGTACAGGCCAAGTGATGCAGGAACCTGCTTGGGAAGCTGAATTCCGGACCAACGGGGCCGAAGAGACCCAGGCGCTCGCCGAACGCCTCGGCCGTGTCCTGCGCCGCGGGGACCTGCTGCTGCTCACCGGTGAACTGGGTGCGGGGAAAACCACCTTCACCCAGGGGCTTGGCGCCGGGCTCGGGGTGCGGCCCGGCATCATTTCGCCCACCTTCGTTCTGGTCCGTGAACACCCGAGCCTGGGGGACGGACCGGACCTGGTCCATGTGGATGCGTACCGGCTGGGCTCTGAGGGAGAGGTGGACGACATCGACCTCGAAGCCTCAATGGACCGCTCGGTCACCGTGGTCGAGTGGGGCCGGGGGCTGGTGGAGCACCTGTCCGACAGCCGGCTGGAGATCACCCTGGTCCGCGCCGTGGGCGGTGACGCTCCGGGAGCCCCGGCCACGGACTACTCCGACGAGGACACCGACGAAGAGCGCACCATCCGGCTGGCGGGATTCGGTCCGCGCTGGCAGCAGGCGCCGGACCTGGGCTGAACGCCCGCGGCAACTGCCCGGAAACGGCCATACGTGCCGCGCCGTAGAATAGGAACCGTGCTGATTCTCTCCATTGATACCTCCGCCATCGCCAGTGCGGCACTGCTCAACGGGGAGGGAGAGATCCTGGCGTCCTTCGCCACCGAAGACACCCGCTCCCACGCCGAAGTCCTTGCCCCCGGAATCGCCGGCCTGCTGGCCGACGCAGGGATAACCGGGCAGGACCTGGATGCAGTGGTCGTAGGGGTGGGCCCAGGCCCTTTCACGGGCCTGCGTGCCGGAATCGCCACGGCCCGGACCCTCGCCTTCGCCTGGGACAAGCCGCTGCACGGGGTCATGAGCCTCGACGCCATTGCGGTGGACGCCGCCCTGGACGCCTGGCGCCTGGGCATTGACGAATTCGCCGTGGCCACCGATGCCCGGCGCAAAGAGGTTTACTGGGCGGCCTACCGCAGCACAGGCGGCACACCGGAATTGTTGGACGGCCCGCACGTCTCGGACCCCGGCGGGGTTCCCGCGCTGCCCGTGTACGGGGCAGGAGCCGGCCTGTACCCGGACACCCTGCACGCCGTGGAGGGTTTCGCCGACGCGCAGCCCACCGCCGCGGCCCTGGGACGCACCGCCGTCGTCCGCCTGGTCCGCGGACTGCCGCTGCTGCCCAGCACCCCGCTGTACCTGCGCGAGTCCGACGCCAAGGTCCCCGGCCCGCGGAAGCGCGCCCTGTGATCGCCGCGGAAACCGTGCGGATCCGACGCATGGACACCGACGACATACCCGCCGTCGATGCACTGGAACGCCGGCTGTTTCCCGTTGACGCGTGGCCGCTGCAGATGTTCCACGACGAACTCGCCCAGACGTCCACGCGGTCCTACTACGTGGCGGTGGACCCGGCCGGAACCGTCCTCGGTTATGCCGGCCTGATGTGCGTACTGCCGATCGCGGACGTCCAGACCATCGCCGTCGTACCCGAAAGCGAAGGAGCCGGCATCGGCTCCCGGCTGCTCACCACCCTGGTGGACGAAGCGAAGGAGCGCGGCGCCGAGGACGTGCTCCTGGAAGTGCGCGACGACAACCCGCGGGCCCAGCGCCTGTACCGCTGGTTCGGCTTCGAACAGATCCACGTCCGGCCGCGCTATTACCGCGACGGCGCCTCCGCACTGATCATGCGCCTGCCCCTGGCCGGCTGGTCCGGCGCTCCGGCGCCGGCCGGGACTGCAACAGAAACAAAGGACAGTAAATGAACCGCACCGACCCCCTGGTGCTTGGCATCGAATCCTCCTGCGACGAAACCGGAATCGGAATCGTTCGGGGGACCGACCTGCTGACCAACACGGTTTCCTCCTCGATGGAGGAACACGTGCGGTTCGGCGGCGTCATTCCCGAGATCGCCTCCCGGGCGCACCTGGACGCAATGGTCCCGGCGCTGCAGGCGGCCCTGGCCGAAGCGGGCGTGACGCTCGCCGACCTCGACGCCATTGCCGTCACCTCCGGCCCGGGCCTCTCGGGGGCATTGATGGTGGGGGTCAGCGCCGCGAAGGCACTGGCCCTGGCCACGGGCAAGCCGCTCTACGCCATCAACCACCTGGTGGCACACGTGGGCGTGGGCGTGCTCGACGGCGGCGCCCTGCCGGAAAACCTCGGGGCGCTGCTGGTCTCCGGCGGGCATACCGAGATCCTGCGCGTAGCCGACCTCACGAGCGACGTGGAGCTGCTCGGCTCCACCATCGACGACGCCGCGGGTGAGGCCTACGACAAGGTGGCACGCATCCTCGGGCTGGGCTACCCCGGCGGACCGGCCATCGACCGGCTGGCGAGGGAAGGCAACCCGAAAGCCATCCGCTTCCCGCGCGGCCTGACCCAGCCCAAGTACATGGGCACCGCCGAAGTGCCGGGACCGCACCGCTACGACTGGTCCTTCTCCGGACTCAAGACGGCCGTGGCCCGCTGCGTGGAGCAGTATGAGGCAGCCGGCCAGGACCTTCCGGTGGCGGACATCGCTGCGTCCTTCCAGGAAGCCGTGGTGGACGTGATTACGGCCAAGGCGGTGCTGGCCTGCACGGAGCACGGTATTACCAACCTGCTCCTGGGCGGGGGAGTGGCAGCCAACTCGCGGCTGCGCGCCCTGACCGAGGAGCGCTGCGCCGCGGCGGGCATCAAACTGCGGGTCCCGCCGATCTCCCTGTGCACCGACAACGGCGCCATGGTGGCCGCGCTGGGCGCGCAGGTGGTTATGGCAGGCGGCGAACCCTCGGGGATCGGCTTCGGCACGGACCCGTCACTGCCGGTCACCAGCGTCCACGTGGCAGCGGCCCGGGCCTAGACCGCACGGCTGCTGGCTCCGGTGCAACGCAGAAGGGCCCCGGCGGAATACCGCCGGGGCCCTTCTCATGCGTGCGGCTTAGGCGCCGCGCAGCCGGCGGATACCGTCGAAGACGACGGCGCGCAGGTCGCCGTCGTTCTCCTCCGCCACCCGGCGCTGCTGCTGGTACCCGGCGCCGCGCTCAATGATGGTCCGGACGTCGGCCAGCTCGGCGCTGCAGCCCAGTTCGGCGGCGATCGGTGCCAGCCGGGGCAGGACATCCTCGAGCAGGTGGTCGGTGACCAGCTTTTCGTTGCCCTCGGCATCGAGGATCACGATGGCTTCCAGGCCGTAGCGGGCCGCACGCCACTTGTTTTCCTGGACGTGCCAGGGCGGCATGGTGGGGATGGTGCCGCCGGCGTCGATGATCGAGGAGAACTCGTGCACCAGGCACTGGGTGAGTGCGGCGATGGCACCCACGTCCTGGATATCCGCCAAGCCGTCGCAGACCCGCATTTCAATGGTGCCCAGACCCGGAACGGGCCGGATGTCCCACCGGATTTCACTGATCGAATCGATGACGCCGGTGGTGAACATGTCCTGTACATAGGATTCATACTCGGTCCAGGAACCGAACTGGAACGGCAGGCCGGCGGTGGGCAGCTGCTGGAACATCAGGGCGCGCTGGGAGGCGTAGCCGGTATCGTCCCCGGACCAGAACGGGGAGGACGCGGACAGGGCCTGGAAATGCGGGAAGTAGTTCACCAGTCCGTCCAGGACGGGCAGCACCTTGTCCCGGCTGTCCAGTCCCACATGGACGTGGACCCCGTAAATGAGCATCTGCTGGCCCCACCACTGGGTCCGGTCAATGAGTTTGGCGTAGCGTTCCTTGTCCGTGACCGGCTGTGAACGCGGTGTGCTGAACGGGTGGGACCCTGCGCAGAACAGTTCAACGCCCATGGGATCGGTTACCTGCCGGACCGCTGCGAGGGAACGGGCAAGATCGGCCTTGGCCTCGGCGACGGTGCTGCAGATTCCGGTCACCAGTTCAACGGTGTTTTCCAGCAGTTCCTGCTTGATGTGCGGGTGCTCGTCATCAACATGCAGTGCGGGGTCGTTGACGTTCACGCCGCGCAGCACCTCATCCGCCACGGAGACCAGATCTCCGGTGGTGCCGTCCACAAGGGCCAGTTCCCACTCGACTCCCAATGTTGACTGGGCCGACTTGGCGAACTCGATTTCCAAACTGTCTCCTGCTTTATGCGTTACCACTGAAGTACCCGGACCCGCATCATTGCGTTGAGAACCGTACCAATCCTATAGCCGCAGGCGCCTGCTTCGGGCCAGGGCCCGAACACGCCGGGAAATCGAAGCCAGCGGCCGGCGCGGACATAATAGGGGGATGCCGATCCTGAACAAAGACATGACCCTGTGCATTTCCCTGGCCGCACGTCCCAGCAACATCGGTACGCGGTTCCACAACTACCTTTATGACCAGCTGGGCCTGAACTACGTGTACAAGGCATTCGCCCCCGCTGACCTGGCACAGGCCATTGCCGGGGTGCGCGGGCTCCCCATCCGCGGCTGCGCCGTGTCCATGCCGTACAAGGAGGACGTGATTGCGCTCGTGGACCGGATGGACCCCTCCGCGAAGGCCATCGATTCCGTGAACACGATAGTCAACGACGACGGCGTGCTCACCGCCTACAACACCGACTACCTGGCCATCGCCCGGCTGCTGCGGGACCACCGCGTTCCGGCCACGCACTCGGTGCTGCTGCGCGGATCCGGCGGCATGGCCAAGGCAGTGGCCGCAGCGCTGCGGGACGCGGGGTTCTCCGACGTCACAGTGGTTGCCCGCAACGAAGCCGCCGGCCGTGCGCTGGCCGATCTTTACGACTTCGCCTGGCGGTCGGAGCCCGGCACGTCCACGGCGGACCTGCTCATCAACGTCACCCCGCTGGGCATGTCCGGGCAGGACGAGGACGTTCAGTCCTTCGGCGATGACGCCGTGGCTGCCGCCCGGGTGGTGTTCGACGTCGTGGCGCTGCCCGCGGAAACCCCGCTGATCGCTGCCGCCCGAGCGGCCGGGAAACCGGTGATCACCGGGGCGGAGGTCATTGCCATCCAGGCGGAGGAGCAGTTCGTGCTGTACACCGGCGTCCGGCCGACACCGGAGCAGGTCCGTGAAGCCAGCGAGTTCTCCCGGTCCTGACCCGCTTTCCGGTGCGGCCGCCCGCACCGCCTAGGCGGCCGGAACCGGTTCCACCACCAGGGCCACGCGGTCCTCGCCGATCCGGGTGAGGACCAGCGTGGCTTTGTTCGGACCTTTGCCGGAGCCCGTGAGCAGGGCCTTGCGGACCTCTTCCGGCGTCACGGACATGCCGCGCTTCTTGATGTCCAGGACACCGATGCGGTTTTCCCGGACCCAGGCCTTCAGCGCCCTGATGTTGTACGGGCGGACGTCTTGGATCCGGTAGGCGCGGGCGAAGGGAGTTTCGCGCAGTTCCGGCGCGCAGATGTAGGCAATGTGCGGATCCAGGAGATGCCCGTCCAGGGTGGCAGCGACGTCGGCCACCAGCCCGGCACGGATTACGGCGCCATCGGGTTCATACAGGTAGCCCTCGGCAGGCCCCATGGCCACGTCCTGGGCACCGGCGTCGTAGTCCACCGGGGAGGTCAGCTCCGCAGCGCCGCCGGAACCGATCACCAGGGCGGCACGCCGGACTCCCTCGCGGCGCAGCGCGTTGAACCACAGGGTGGCCTCGGTGACATCTCCGTCCACGGACACCCACTGTGCCTCGCAGTTGGCCGGCAGGGCCTCGTGCGGGATGCCCGGGCCCATCTTCACGCCGACGGGCAGGCCGGCATCCGCCAGGGACTCCACGAAGGACAGGGGAGGGGAGAAGGCCTCCGGGTCGAAGATGCGGGTGGTGCCCGACGTCGACGTGGTCCGGCGTGCCGGATCCAGCCACACGCCGTCGAACCCGGTCAGGTCGAAGTCCTCGGCACGGCCCTGGACCACCGTTGCCTCCGGCCAGGGCATGAGGTTGATGGTGGCTGCCGCAGCGGTGATCTCATCCAGTTCGACGGCGGTCACCTGCCGGTCCAGGGTGGCCAGGGCGAGGGAATCGGCGCCGATTCCACAGCCGAGGTCCGCCACCTTCTCCAACCCCGCCTCCTGGTAGCGGCGGGCATGCAGGGCGGCCACGTTCAGCCGGGTGGCCTGCTCCAGGCCGGGGGCGGTGAAGACCATGTGCTCGGCGAACGGGCCGAACTTACCGCGGGCCTTCATCCGCAGTTTTGCCTGCGTCAGCACAGCGGCCACCAGCTCGGGGGAATGCCCGGCCTTGCGCAGGTCCGTGTTCAGCTTCAGGGACTCGGATTCGAGATAGGGGGGAAGCGAGTTCAGCAGCTGCCATCCCTCGGGGGTCAGAACATGGGCAAGGGAAGTATCGGGCATGCCCTCCAGCCTAGTTGTTCTGCCGGCGGGCACGTTAGCTGTAGGTTGGGCGGCATGACGAAGATCGCCGCCGAGCCGCTGGCCGCCCTGCGGGCCCGCACCAGCTACAAATGGCAGACCTATCCGGCGGACGTGCTGCCGCTGTTCGTGGCGGAAATGGACTATCCGCTGGCGGAACCGGTGCAGCAGGCCATCATCGACCGGGTGCTGGCCTCGGACACCGGGTATATCGCCGGGCCTCAGCCGGTGGCGCAGGCCTTCACGGGGTTTGCCGCGCGGACCTGGGCCTGGGCAGTGGACCCGGATGACGTGCGATGCACCACGGACGTGAGCGTGGCCATTGTGGAATGCCTGCGGCAGGCAGTACCCGTGGATGGGAGCGTGGTCATCACCCCGCCGGTCTATCCGCCCTTCTACGAGCTGCCGCTGGAAGCGGACTCCACGGTGGTGGAGGTACCGCTCCTGTCCGACGGTGAGGGCTGGGAATTGGACCTGGCCGGCATTGAGCGGGCCTTTGCCCGCGGTGCTGACGCCTTGCTGCTGTGCAACCCGCATAATCCGCTGGGCCTGGTCCACTCTGCCGACACCCTGCGGGCGCTCGCGGACCTGTCCGTGAAATACGGCGTGGCCGTGATCAGCGACGAGATCCACGCCCCGCTGACGTACGAACCGGGGGACTTCACTCCCTACCTCACCGTCTCGGAGAACGCGCGGGAATACGGCCTCTGCGTGACCGCCGCCAGCAAGGCGTGGAATATCGCCGGTACCAAGTGCGCGGTGATGATCGGCCAAAGCGACCGGACCCGGCTGATGCTGGCGTCCATGCCCGAGGAAGTCTCCGCGCGCACCAGCATCCTCGGCCTGCATGCCACGGCGGCGGCCTATAACGACGGCGGTCCCTGGCTCGCCGGGGTGATGGAGTCTTTGGCTGCCAACCGGCGCCTGCTGGCTGAGCTCCTGGCGGAGCATCTGCCGGGCGCGGGGTACCGTCCACCCTCGGCCGGCTACCTCGCCTGGCTGGATTTCCGGGCCCTTGGCTGGGGCGACGATCCCGCGGCGGTGGCCCTGCAACGGGCGCGGGTGGCGCTGGAACCGGGGCCGCGGTTCGGCCAGCAGGGCGCCGGATTTGTCCGGTTGAACTTCGCCTGCTCCCCGGAGGTGCTGACCGAGGCCGTAGGGCGGCTCGCGGAAGCGGCTGGTCAGGCAGGACAGCGGGCCGGCCATGGGTAGTTCTCCCCATGGCACTAAACTGCGCGGACCGGTTAGGGTTCTCACAGCGGCGGCACTATAGGGTCCGGCCTGCGCGTAGGACAACCCGTTAGGTCGGGATGGGGACAACATGGGGGAATCATGAGTTTGAGCGGTTACACAATTCAGGTTGACGCTTGTTCGGGTCTGCTGACCCGGGTCCGGGACGACGAAGGAATCGCGGATGCCGCCACGTCGTTGGATAACGCCTATTCCCAGGCAACGGACGGTTGCGGGAGTGTCCCTGTTGCCGCTGCCCTGGAGGGAATACGCGAGATTGTGGCCCTTCAGGCCGAATGGGCCGCTGCGCGGGTGCAGAACGCAGTCGACGGCGTCGGCCAGGCTGTAACTGCCTATCTCGAAGGCGACCAGAAGATGGCAGACGACGCCTGCGGTGTCATGACCCAGGCCCCCGAACTGCCGATTGAGGCAGGCAGCGCCGGCGGCCACTCATCCGTGGCGGTGTACTGAGATGGCTTTTGACACAACGGGGCTCCAGGGCTGGCCTTCCCCTGCACAGCTGACAGCGGGTGCCGATGCGGTTCGCGGCGCAGGGCCCGAACTCGAAAACGCCATCGCGGACGCGTCCGCTCAATGGAATGGCCTGCAGGGCATCTACCAGGCGCCGGAGGCCGAGGTGGCCTACGGTGTTTTTGCGAATATCACCCCCCACGGCGGATTCGTCAGCTCCGCATGCGAGCAGGTAGCCAAAGCACTCCAGGAGTTTTCTGACGGAATTGCCCACCTGGAAACCGCACGCACCCAGGTCCTTGCAGATATTGCGGCCCATAACGCCTTTGTGAACAGCGATTCCTTTGGTGAGGAACAGCAGGACATGGCGGACCTCGGACGAGACACGCTGCAGGGCACGGTCAACCAATTGGCCGCAGAATTTGTTTGGCTGGAAGAGAACTGTGTATCCGCCTTGTCCGATACAACAGGGGAAACCAATCCGTTTTTCTCTTTTATGGCAACGCAGTTCGCGGGCGTGATGTTCAACGTAATGGACACTGCGCTTGGAGGAGTGCGGTTCCGCACTTCACAGCATCCCGCAGGACCGGGCGCGTACTACGACATCCGGCCTGAGCGAAACGATTTTCTTTACGATCGCAGCCAACGGTACAAAGACTACGTCGACAACTCGAACAAATTTCATGTTCCGCACGAGGAAGGACTGGGTGGAAAGGCCGTTAAGGGCGGCGGCTGGGTGCTCACGGTCGGCGGTGCCTATTTCACCTATCAGGACCAGGAACAGGAGGCGTACAACGACCTGCTGGCCAGCAACCCGGAGATGACGGAGGAGGAACGGCGCGCTGAGGCGAGCAAGATCGCGGGGTTCCGTACCGGCGCCAGCGTCGTCGGCGGGCTGGGGGCCGGCGCCATCGGGGCTGGCGTTGGAAGCTTCGCCGGCCCGGCAGGCACGGTTGTCGGCTTCATTGTCGGCTCTGCAGTCGGGTGGGCAATGGAGCAGCCCCTGGATGTACTGGGGGGCAAGACCGTTACCGAGTGGGCCGGAGATGGAATCCGCGAAGGATGGGATTACCTGAGCGGACCTGGGCTGGACCAGGCCCAGCAGGCCGCTGAGGCCTTGGCCGAACAGGCGGAAGAAGCAGCGGAAAACGCGTATAAGGCCGCGGAAGAAGCAGCGGAAAAGGCGCAAAAGGCTTTGGAAGAC
This sequence comes from Arthrobacter sp. zg-Y844, assembly GCF_024385465.1. Classification (GTDB taxonomy): domain Bacteria; phylum Actinomycetota; class Actinomycetes; order Actinomycetales; family Micrococcaceae; genus Arthrobacter_B. The sequence goes on along the minus strand of NZ_JANFLS010000001.1, from coordinate 376,131 downwards.
GCAAAGGAAACCGTCGACAGGGCCGTGGATGATGCCAAGGAAAACGTGGGCAAGGCCGTGGAGGATGCGAAGGAAAACGTCGAGAAGACAATTGACAGCGTGAAGGACCGCGTATTTGGCTGGATGGGATAACCGTCCCCCGGCAAATCCATGGGATAGATTAGGCTGACTCCGGCACGGGCGTGCCGCCGTCCCGCCGCACTAAAAGATCGGACGTGTGTCGAATTTATGAACGCCAATACTGTCGGGGCATTGATCCTGATTCCACTGGGCACCATTCTTATGCTTTGCGGTCTCCTCGTTTACAACGGCAGGTTCCGCCACTACCGGACCGGCCTCAACATTGTGCTGTCCGGAGAACCGGCGCTTGCCACAACCTACCTTGGTGCTGCTTTTATCCTGATGCCGCTGACGCAGTTCGCCATGGACGGCGGCATAAACGCGCTGGTGACCATGTTCTTGATCCTTCTTATGTTTATCGCAGGAATATTGGGGGTCCTGGGCAGTTTCTGGATGCCGCCGTTCCTGCAGCCGCAGTGGATAAGGGATGAAAAGAAGGCCGCTCGACGCCGGCGCATGGAAGAAGCTGCCAGGCGTACCAGCGGGGGCGGAATGTCGTCCCAGGCCGACGGACGGAGCAATTTCTGATGGACCCGTTTTCCGGTTTCGCGAGAGTCGGTTTCCGTGGTGTCAGTGCAGTCCTTCCGCCGGGATGGGAAGAGCTTCCCGGTACCGGCAGCATGTGGATCCTTGCGCACCCGCCCGTTCCGGCCGGCCGTTTCCGGCCGAACCTGGTCATCAGGGCCGGCAGCAACGGGGGAGCGTCGCTGCTGCGCCTGTCCACGGCGGGGCTGGCCGAGACCATGGCGACTCTTGCTCCGATCCACGTCCTCTCCGTTGACGAGTGGCCCAAGGTGTTTGACCGCGAGTCTGGCCAGGCACTGCCCGGGCGGCGGCACCGCTTTGTTTATGAGGCGGACGGGCACACCGTCTGTGTGGACCGTTGGGTCTGGGTCATCGGGGCAGGGGTTCTGGAAGCTACGGCAAGCTACGCGCTCGAGGACCACGTAGGCCAGAAGGCGCTCTTCGAGTACCTCGTGGACCAGTTGGAAATGAAGGACCATGGCGCAACGCATGTCCTGGACTGGTCGGGGTTTGACCTGGTCACCCGGTCCGACCCCATGCCCGACTATTTCGCTTCGGAACAGCGCAGGACGGTGGTGGAAGACCTTAGCCGGATTTCGGCCGAGCAGCCGTATGTCCCCGCCGGGATGGTGCTGCCGGCTGCCGCCGTCGAACTGTTCCAGACGCTTGGGCACCGGGAAAAGCTGGGGCGTTTTGACCTTGCAGGACAGCAGGAGGCCGTGCGGGAACTGGTCCGTTCGGATCTGCTGAGGGAATCGGGACAGGCCACGGTGAAGGGGAAGGACTACCTCACGCCGTTTGTCGATCCGGAGGCCCGCCTGACGCTCACTGCTCGGCGCGGCAGCGAGGTGCGGAACGCAGAAGTGTGGATGGCATCCGGTCGGGCCCTGCTGCTCGCCGATCCGTCGTTCTACGGTGCCGGTGATGTAATCGGCCGCGAGATCCGGCTGATGCGGGACGCGCACCTTCCGCTGGCCCTGGCTGCCTGGGCCGGGGTCGCCCCCGCATGGCCGCTCCGGCACGCACCGCTCGTGATCGATGAAGCCCGGTTTGATGCCCGGGTGGCCTCGGAATCGGCGCCGCTGCCCCCTGGATCGGATGAAGCCGTGGGGCGGCTTTGGAACGCGCCTTGGAGTAGTTGGTCCATCACGCATGTTGAGGCCTACGCAGGGTTCCGCTGGCTGCATGCCGCTGAAGCCGGCCACTACTCCGTAATCCCCGTTGACGGCGGTATGCGGCTGGACGCGCAGCCCTCGTCCCTCGTATGGGATGCGATCGTGCGGACCGTCCACACGGCTGCCACCGGGGCCCAGCTCGATCTCGGTACCGATGTTCCCTCCGCCTGGCTGCATGCCCGGATTCCTGCGCCGGCCGCACGGGAATCAGGGACAGGGTCTCAGACACCGGCACGCTGACCGGATGGTGCTACGCCGGGGCCAGGATACTCAGCTGCCGGGGTGCCAGGGGGTCCGACGCAAAGCTGCCTGTAAGCACCGGCAGTTCGCCGGTCTCCGCACTGCGGATCAATCCCGCCATTGCAGCTTCAGTGATGGTGGCCTTCCTCAGGTCCAGGAGCACGTTGAGGCCCGGCAGGGCAGCGTTGGTGCGGCGGGCGAGCACGTACAGCACCCTGCAGTTCCCTTCCGTGATCTTCCCGCGCACCACCAGCCGCGCCTGGCGCAGGTCGACGTCGAGCCGGATGGCAACGCGCAGCTTGGGCTCCATGGGAGACCTTCCTGGAAGGGGTTAAGAAAGTGCGGCGGATTCCAACCTAGGAGTGCCTTTCCCCTCTGCGCAATGTGCCGGGCGGATACTGCCCCTCCGGGAGATGCTCTTCATCGGCGGATTACTGCTCTACCGGAAAAAGTTCGTAGGGCGCATTGTTCCTGACGAGGTTGTTTCGGTTCCCTATACGAAGCTAGGCGAAATAGACGCCGATCCGGTTTCCGTCGATCTCCTCGATCCGGATATCGATTTCATAGATATCCCTCAACACGTCCGGCTGCATGATGGCCGACGGCGGTCCCTGGTGGATCAGCCGGCCGTCGCACATGGCAATGATGTCGTCCGAGTAGCAGGAGGCAAAGTTGATGTCGTGGATGACCAGTACCACGGTCTTCCCGAAGTCGTCCGTGAGCCGGCGCAGCAGCCGCATCATTTCCACGGAGTGTTTCATGTCCAGGTTGTTCAGCGGCTCATCCAGGAGCAGGTAGTCCGTGTCCTGCGCCAGCACCATGGCAATGAACGCCCGCTGCCGCTGCCCGCCGGAGAGCTCGTCCACAAACCGGTCCGCCAGCGCCGTCAGGTCCAGGTACGCCATTGCCTGCTCGATGTGGACCTTGTCTTCGGGTCCCGGCCGGCCGCCGTTGTGGGGGTAGCGGCCGAAGCCCACCAGGTCCCGAACGGTCAGGCGGACGGTGAGCTGGTTGTCCTGGCGCAGGATCGCCATTTTCCGGGCGAGGTCCCGGCCGGGGGTGGAAACGACGTCGAGCCCGTCCACGGCAACCGTGCCGGAATCCATGGGCAGCAGCCGGCTGATCATGGAGAGCAGCGTGGATTTGCCCGCACCGTTGGGCCCGATGATCGAGGTGATGCCGCCTTCCTTGATCTCGCAGCTCACCCCGTCCACGACGACGGTGGAGGAGTAGCGCTTGGTGACGCCGTTGACGGAGATCATGAACAGGGGCCTTTCGGGCGGTGCAGGGGGAGGACGGTCATTTCACGTTTCCCCTAAGGAGCAGGATGAGGAACACGATGCCGCCCACGAACTCGATGACGATACTCAGCGCAGTGTCGAAGTCGAAGATCCGCTCCAGCACCAGCTGGCCGCCCACCAGGGCGATGATTCCCAGCAGAACGGCAATCGGCAGCACCGAGGCATGCCGGAACTTCGCGCAGAGCTGGTAGGCCAGGGACGCAATGAGGAGCCCGAAGAAGGTCACCGGCCCGATCAGGGCCGTGGACACCGCGACGAGCACCGAGCAGATGATCAGCGTGGCGGTGACCGCCCGCTTGTGGTCCACCCCCAGGTTCACCGCGGTCTCGCGGCCCAGGGCCAGGACATCGAAGGAGTGGCGCATCCGCCAGGCGACGGCACTGACAAGCGCGACGGCGGCGGCGGAGTAGCCCAGCAGGGCGGCGTCGACATTGTTGAAACTGGCAAAGAACAGGTCCTGCAGGATGATGAATTCGCTCGGGTCGATCAGCCGCTGCAGCAGCGAGGAGAAGCCGCGGAACATGGTGCCGAAGACAATTCCGACCAGCAGCATCAAGTGCAGGGATTTCCCGCCGCCGGTGAAAAGCCACCGGTACAGCAGGAACGAGAACCCGACCATCAGCAGCACTTCGAGGCAGAAGCGGATCGGCGCGCCCAGGGACAGCAGGGCACCGCCGCCCAAGGCAAACACCAGGACCGTCTGGATCAGCACATAGAGGGCATCGAAGCCCATGATCGATGGCGTGAGGATCCGGTTGGCGGTGACGGTCTGGAACAGGACGGTGGAAACCCCGACGGCGTAGGCCACCAGGATCATGGAGCCCACCTTGATCGCGCGGCGCGGCAGGGCGTAGCCCAGGTTTCCGCGCAGCTCAATGGTCATGAACACCGCAACCAGTGCCGCCGCGACCAGGCCCAGGGCGATGATCCAGAAGCGGGCGGGAACGGTCCGGACGGGACGCCGGCGGTGCTCGGTAAGCGCTGCGGGCAGTGCGCTGGTGGATGGATCAGGCATGGGAACCGCGCTTGCGTAGGAGGAGGTACAGGAAGATGACGCTGCCTACGGCGGAAACCACTACGCCCACCGGGATTTCATACGGGTAGCGGATGGTGCGTCCGATGATGTCGCAGAGCAGGACGAAGCCCGCTCCGAAGACGGCGACCCAGGGCACCGCGCGGCGGACGTTGTCACCGATCAGCAGGGACACCAGGTTGGGCACGATCAGGCCCAGGAACGGAATGGAGCCGACGCTGACCACCACCACGGCGCTGATGAGCGAGACGATCGCCAGTCCGAGCGCCATGACCCGGTTGTAGTTCAGGCCGAGGTTGGTGGTGAAGTCCTGCCCCATGCCTGCAACGGTGAAACGGTCCGCGGCCAGGTAGCCGATCAGGGTCAGGGCGCCGACAATCCAGAGCAGTTCGTAGCGGCCGCGCAGGACGCCGGAGAAGTCGCCGATCATCCAGCTGTTCAACGTCTGGAGGAGGTCGGTGCGGTAGGCGAAGAAAGTGGTGACGGCGGAAATCACGCCGCCGAGCATGATGCCCACCAGGGGCACGATCAGTGTGTTGCGCAGCGGGATCCGGCGCAGGATGAGCAGGAAGAGTGCGGTTCCTGCAGCGGCGAAGACCGAAGCCGTGGACATCTTCAGGAACATGGAGGCGCCCGGCAGCAGCACGGTCACCGCCAGGATCCCCAGTTGGGCCGACTCCACCGTGCCGACGGTGGAGGGTTCCACGAACTTGTTCCGGGCCATCAGCTGCATGATCAGTCCGGCCACGCTCAGGGCCATGCCCGCCAGGACAATACTCAGCGTGCGGGGGAGCTGGCTGACCCAGAACAGCATGTGCGTGGTGGGATCCCCGGACAGCAGCGAGGCGAGCGAAAGGTCACCGACGCCGACGAAAAGGCTTACGGCCGCCAGCAGAACCACAACGCAGACCCCCAGGACCAGTGCGGCGGTTGAACGCACGAAGCGCCGCCGTTCCGGGGGAGCGGCGGCGGACGCGGGGGCCGGTTTATTCGCCGGCACGGCGGGGGCAGTCATATATCGGTATCCAGTTCCTCCGTGGCCCGGCACGGCCGGTGCCGGGCCACGGAGCGCAGAGGGGCGGCTAGAGAGCGTCGTGGACGGTGTTAACCATGGTGTCCACGTTGTTCAGGCCGTATCCGACCAGGTACCAGCTGGCGGAATCCAGCATGGTGATGTTTCCGTTCCGGGCAGCCTTGGTGCTCTTGACCAGCTCGTTGTCGAGCACGGCGGAGGCGGCTTCGCCGGAGGTGCCGACGGCTACGTCGCGGTCAATGACGAACAGGTGGTCCGGATCGGTATCCGCAATGTAGTTAAAGGAAACGGATTCGCCGTGCTTACCCTCGCCCTGAACCTCGGCGGCCGGTTCCAGGCCGAGGACGTCGTGGATGATGCCGAAGCGCGAGCCTGCGCCGTAGGCGGTCATTTCCCCGCCGCTGGTCATAACGATCAGGCCGTTGCCGGCGTCGGCGGCCAGTTCCTTGGTGTCTTCGACCTTGCCTTCCAGGGCGCCCAGCTTCTCTTCAACCAGGTCTTCCTTCTCGAAGATCGTGCCGAGGGTCCGGGTGTTTTCCTTGAAGGAGTTCCAGGAATCGCCGTTATCGACGCTGAGGTCGACGGTGGGGGCAATCTTGCTCAACTCTTCGTAAGAATCGGCAACCCGGCCGGAAATGATGATCAGGTCCGGAGCGCCGGCGTTGATCGCTTCGAAGTCGGGCTCTTTCATGCTGCCGATCTTGGTGATCTCTTCGGCGCCGTACTGGGAGAGGCTCGCCGGGAAATTGGCGGCAGGCACGCCGTCGACGTCAATGTCGAGGGCATCCATCGTGTCGAGGGCGCCGAGGTCGAAGGTGTACACGATCTCCGGGTTCACCGGAACTTCGGTGCTTCCCTGGGCGTGCTCGACCGTCACGGTTGAGTCCTGCGCGGACTCGACGTCCGCATCTGCTGCTTCAGTGGAGCAGGCGCTGAGCGCGAGGAGGGACACAAGGGCGGTTCCGGCCAACAGGCGGGACTTCGTGATCATGGGGGCTCCGGTGAGAGTCGATGTGCCTATCCGGGGGATTAGGTCACAGAAATGTTTTCTAATGATGCGCAGATGAAAACTATCCCGGTTAGGGGAACCTAAGCAAATCCCCTTCTTCATTTACCTGCCCGCCGGTACGGGGGAGAGGGGTGGACAGGCGGCGCGCGCTGGCACTCACCTTGACCGAGTGCTAACCGTTGCATAAAGTCTGAGTTAGCACTCCGAACGTGAGGGTGCTAACTCCCGAAGGGAAAGCGCGAACCGGCACCGCGACGACGGCCAGCGCCAGACCAACGGCCCCATTCCGTTAGAAACTACGCAAAGGAGAGCCCGAGTGTCGGTCTCTATTAAGCCCCTTGAGGATCGTATTGTTGTCCGCCCCCTCGAAGCCGAGCAGACCACTGCTTCCGGCCTCGTTATCCCGGACACTGCAAAGGAAAAGCCCCAGGAGGGTGAAGTAGTTGCAGTTGGACCCGGCCGCGTTGATGACAACGGCAACCGCATCCCGGTTGACGTTGCCGAAGGCGACGTAGTCATTTACTCCAAGTACGGCGGAACCGAAGTCAAGCACGGCGGCCAGGAATACCTGGTGCTGTCCGCCCGCGACGTGCTGGCCGTCGTCGTAAAGTAGTTCCCCTGGAAAACCCCGGCCACGATTCTGGCCGGGGTTTTCTGATGCAGATGTAGTTGTCGGAAAGGACACACACATGGCAAAGCAGTTGGAGTTCAATGACTCCGCCCGCCGCTCGCTCGAAGCAGGCGTCGATAAGCTCGCCAACACGGTCAAGGTGACCCTCGGCCCGCGCGGCCGCAACGTCGTCCTGGCCAAGACCTGGGGCGCTCCCACCATCACCAACGACGGCGTTACGATTGCCCGCGAAATTGAGCTGGACGACCCGTACGAGAACCTCGGCGCACAGCTGGCCAAGGAAGTAGCCACCAAGACCAACGATGTTGCCGGCGACGGCACCACCACGGCCACCGTGCTGGCACAGGCCCTGGTCAAGGAAGGCCTGCGCAACGTTGCCGCCGGTGCTGCCCCCGGGCAGCTCAAGCGCGGCATAGAGGTATCCGTTGACGCGGTAGCCAAGCGCCTGCTGGAGAACGCCAAGGAAGTTGAAGGCAACCAGGTTGCCCACGTTGCGGCCATCTCCGCGCAGAGCACCGAGATCGGCGAGCTGCTGGCCCAGGCCTTCGACACTGTCGGCAAGGACGGCGTCATCACGATCGAGGAATCCTCCTCGACGCAGACCGAGCTGGCCATCACCGAGGGCATGCAGTTCGACAAGGGCTACCTCTCGCCGTACTTCGTGACCGACCCGGAGCGCCAGGAAGCCGTCCTCGAAGACGCGCTGATCCTGATCAACTCCGGCAAGATCTCCTCCGTCGCCGAGTTCCTGCCGCTGCTGGAAAAGGCGCTGCAGACCTCCAAGCCGCTGTTCATCATCGCCGAAGACGTAGACGGGGAAGCCCTGTCCACCCTGGTGGTCAACAAGATCCGCGGCACCCTGAACGTCGTCGCCGTCAAGGCTCCGGGCTTCGGTGACCGCCGCAAGGCAATGATGCAGGACATCGCGACCCTCACCGGCGCCCAGGTAGTCAGCCCCGACCTCGGCCTGAAGCTGGACCAGGTTGGCCTTGAGGTGTTGGGCTCCGCCCGCCGCATCACGGTTACCAAGGACAACACCACGATTGTTGACGGCACCGGCTCCGAAGCCGACGTCGCCGACCGCGTGGCACAGATCCGTGCCGAGATCGAGCGCACCGATTCGGACTGGGACCGCGAGAAGCTGCAGGAACGCCTCGCCAAGCTGTCCGGCGGCATCGGCGTCATCCGCGTCGGTGCAGCCACCGAGGTGGAGCTGAAGGAAAAGAAGCACCGCATCGAAGATGCCGTTTCCTCCACCCGTGCCGCACTCGAAGAGGGCATTGTGGCCGGCGGCGGTTCCGCACTGGTCCACGCTGCCCGCGCACTGGACACCGATCCGGAGGTGACGAAGCTGCAGGGCGACGCCGCCACCGCCGTCGGCCTGGTCCGCCGTGCACTGGCGCAGCCGCTGCGCTGGATCGCCGAGAACGCCGGTTCCGAAGGCATGGTCGTCGTTGCCAAGGTGGGCGAGCTGGAAATCAACAACGGCTTCAACGCCGCCACCGGTGAATACGAAGACCTGATTGCCGCCGGCATCATCGACCCGGTCAAGGTCACACGCTCGGCCCTGCGCAACGCCGCCTCGATCGCTTCGCTGGTGCTCACCACCGAAGCCCTCGTGGTGGAGAAGCCTGCCGAAGAGGACAACGACCACGGTCACCAGCACTAATCAGCCCTGATCCGCGCCTTACGTGCGGAAATCGGCCCAGGCCCCGCCCCCGGAACACGTTTCCGGGGGCGGGGCCTCGCTGTTTTCCGTGGCATCCCTCACAGGCAGCAGATACCTTCGGGACGGAATAGGGGCGGGACCGCTTTCGTTTTACGATAGGTACAGGCTAAATCGGGCCTTTTCCTTCCTCTCATCCCCGAAAGAGGCGCAGCTTTGAGTCAGCAGTACCCAGAACACGATCCGTTCGGCTTCGTCGGCCTGACCTACGACGACGTCCTCCTGCTGCCCGGCCCGACGGATGTAATTCCCTCTGAAGCCGACACCAGCTCCCGGCTGTCCAAGCGGATCACCGTGCAGACTCCGCTGCTTTCCGCCGCGATGGACACGGTCACCGAATCCCGCATGGCCATCGCGATGGCCCGGCAGGGCGGCCTCGGCGTGATCCACCGGAACCTTTCCATTGCCGACCAGGCGGAACACGTCGACCGGGTCAAGCGCAGCGAATCCGGCATGATCACCAACCCGGTGACGATTTCCCCCGACGCCACCCTGCAGGAACTCGACGACCTCTGTGCGCATTTCCGTGTTTCGGGCCTGCCGGTGGTGGATACCGAAAACACCCTGCTGGGCATTGTCACCAACCGCGACACCCGCTTCATTCCGCGTGCCGACTATCCGAGCCGCAAGGTCGAAGAAGTCATGACGCGCATGCCGCTCATCACCGGCCGGGTGGGCATCAGCGCCGCAGAGACAATGGAGCTGCTGGGCAAGAACCGGATCGAGAAGCTGCCGCTGGTGGACGACGCCGGCAAGCTGCAGGGATTGATCACGGTCAAGGACTTCGACAAGGCCGAGCAGTACCCGCTGGCCACCAAGGATGACGAGGGCCGCCTGCGCGTCGGTGCTGCCATCGGCTTCTTCGGCGACGGCTACGAGCGTGCCATGTCCATGGTCGAGGCCGGCGTCGACATCCTCGTGGTGGACACCGCCAACGGCCACAGTGCAGGCGTGCTGGAAATGATTGCCCGCCTGAAGAAGGACCCGGCAGCCGCGCACGTGGACATCATCGGCGGCCAGGCTGCCACCCGTGAAGGCGCCCAGGCCCTGATCGACGCCGGTGCCGACGCCGTCAAGGTAGGCGTGGGGCCGGGTTCCATCTGCACCACCCGTGTAGTTGCCGGAGTGGGCGTCCCGCAGATCACCGCCATTTACGAAGCCTCCAAGGCCGCCATTCCGGCGGGCGTCCCGCTGATCGCCGACGGCGGCCTGCAGTACTCGGGTGACATCGGCAAGGCCATCGTGGCCGGCGCCGACACCGTAATGCTGGGCGGCCTGCTTGCCGGCTCCGCGGAAAGCCCGGGCGACCTGGTCTTCGTCAACGGCAAGCAGTTCAAGTCCTACCGCGGCATGGGTTCGCTCGGGGCCATGCAGTCCCGGGGCAAGAACACCTCCTACTCCAAGGACCGCTACTTCCAGGCCGACGTCCCCAGCGACGAAAAGCTGATTCCGGAAGGCATCGAAGGCCAGGTGCCCTACCGCGGACCGCTTTCCGCCGTGGCGCACCAGCTGGTCGGCGGCCTGCGCCAGACCATGTTCTACACGGGTGCACGCACCATCGAAGAGCTGAAGGCCAAGGGCAAGTTTGTCCGGATCACCCCGGCCGGGCTGAAGGAATCCCACCCGCACGACATCATGATGACGGCCGAGGCGCCGAACTACGGGCGCCGCTGACCCGTCCTCCCTGCCAAGGGCAGCCCCTGCGCACTGCGCTGGAGCTGCCCTTGGGCTTTAAGGGCCTGTTCTGCACTCACGGCGGCCCGTTGCCGGCAGCTTTCGGGCCGGCGCCGCGCACTGGGATAACCTAGGGAGCGTGAGTAACGAGATAGAAATTGGCCGTGGCAAGCATGGGCGCAGAGCCTACTCCCTGGATGACGTGGCGATTGTGCCCTCGCGGCGCACCCGCGATCCCCAGGATGTTTCCATCAACTGGCAGATCGATGCCTACCAGTTCGAGATGCCGGTCATCGGCGCCCCGATGGACTCGGTGATGTCTCCGGCATCAGCCATTGCCCTCGGCAGGCTCGGCGGCCTCGGCGTGCTGAACCTTGAGGGCCTGTGGACCCGGTACGAGAATCCGGAACCGCTGCTGGACGAAATCGCCGCCCTCAGCAGCGACAACTTCAACCCCGCCGCCACCCGCCGCCTGCAGGAAATCTACAACGCACCGATCCAGGCCGAACTGATCAGCTCGCGCCTGGCCGAAATGCGCGACGCCGGCGTGACTGTTGCCGGCTCGCTCACCCCGCAGCGCACCCAGGAGTTCTACAAGACCGTCCTCGCCGCCGGCGTCGACGTCTTCGTCATCCGCGGCACCACCGTTTCCGCCGAGCACGTGTCCAAGACCGTGGAACCGCTGAACCTGAAGCAGTTCATCTACGAACTCGATGTTCCGGTGATCGTCGGCGGAGCCGCCGGCTACACCCCGGCCCTGCACCTGATGCGTACCGGCGCGGCCGGCGTCCTCGTCGGGTTCGGCGGCGGCGCGACCACCACCACCCGGCGTGCGCTGGGCATCCACGCGCCCATGGCCACGGCCATCTCCGACATCGCCGAGGCGCGCCGGGACTACATGGACGAGTCCGGCGGACGGTACGTGCACGTGATCGCCGACGGCGGCATGGGCACCAGCGGCGACATCATCAAGGCGTTCGCGATGGGCGCCGACGCCGTGATGCTCGGTTCCGCGCTGGCCCGTGCCGAAGAGGCACCGGGCCACGGCTGGCACTGGGGGCAGGAAGCACACCACAGCGAGCTGCCGCGCGGCGACAGGGTCCGCTTGGACACCGTGGGACCGCTCAAAGAGGTCCTTTGGGGGCCGTCCCACCACACCAACGGCACCTCCAACCTCATGGGTGCGCTGCGCCGGGCAATGGCCACCACCGGCTACTCGGACCTGAAAGCGTTCCAGCGCATCGAAGTGCTGGTGTCCCCCTACCAGTACAGCCTGTAAATCCCGGCGCCCAGCCCATAGAGTGGACGCAGCTACGGCAGGACCCTAGAGAGGAACCTGGACCATGACTGCAGACGCCCTGAGCCCCGAGTACCGGACAGAAGCCATGGACAAGCTCCGGGCAACCACCGCGCCGGGCAATGAGCTGGACATCCTGATCGTCGGCGGCGGCGTGGTGGGCGCCGGCGCCGCGCTGGACGCGGTGACGCGCGGGCTGAACGTAGGCATGGTGGAGGCCCGGGACTGGGCGTCGGGAACGTCATCGCGTTCCTCCAAGCTCATCCACGGCGGCCTGCGCTACCTGGAGATGCTCGATTTTGCGTTGGTCCAGGAGGCGTTGAAGGAGCGGGGGCTGCTGCTGCAGCGGATCGCCCCGCACCTGGTGAAGCCCGTGGCGTTCCTGTACCCGCTGACGAAGCGGTTCATCGAGCGGCCGTACGTGGGCGCCGGCATCTTCCTGTACGACACCATGGGCATGACCTCGGGGAACTCCCGCGGCGTGCCCATGCAGAAGCACCTGACCCGGCGCCAGACACTGCGGATGGCGCCGAGCCTGAAGGATGACGCGATGGTGGGGGCCATCCGCTACTACGACGGCCAGGTGGATGACGCCCGGTACGTGGCCAACATGGTCCGCACCGCCGCGCATTACGGCGCCGCAGTGGTGAACCGGCTCGCCGTCGTCGACTTCCTGCGCGAGGGCGAACGCGTGGTCGGGGCCCGCGTCCGCGACCAGGAAACCGGCAACGAGTTCGACATCGCGGCAAGCCAGGTGGTCAATGCCACCGGCGTCTGGACGGATGAAACCCAGGCCATGGTGACCGACCGCGGGCAGCTGAAGGTGCGCGCCTCCAAGGGCGTCCACCTGGTGGTTCCCAAGGACCGGATCCAGTCCACCGTCGGCATGATCCTGCGGACGGAAAAATCCGTGCTCTTCGTCATCCCGTGGGGGCGGCACTGGATCATCGGCACCACCGACACGGACTGGAACCTGGACAAGGCCCACCCGGCGGCCACCTCGGCGGACATCGACTACATCCTCGAGCACGTGAACCTGGTGCTGAAGACACCGCTGACCCGGGAGGACGTGGAAGGGGTCTACGCGGGGCTTCGGCCGCTGCTCGCCGGGGAAAACGATTCCACCGCCAAACTCTCGCGTGAACACGTGGTGGCCCACCCGGTACCGGGACTCGTGGTGGTTGCCGGCGGTAAATGGACCACCTACCGGGTCATGGCCAAGGACGCCGTGGATGAGGCAGCCCGGGCCCTGGACGAAAAGGTTCCCGAGAGCTGCACGCAGACCATCCCCCTCCTGGGCGCGGTGGGTTACAAGGCGGCCTGGAACCGCCGGCACCGCACCGCCGACGAGTACGGGGTGCACGTGGTGCGGGTGGAGCATCTGCTCAACCGCTACGGCTCCATGAGCGACGACCTGCTCGAGCTCATCAAGGCGGACCCGACGCTCGCGGAACCGCTGCCCGGCGCCGACGACTACCTGCGCGCGGAAGCCGTGTATGCCACCACGCACGAAGGCGCCCGGCACGTCGAGGACGTCCTCGCCCGGCGGACCCGGATCTCCATCGAAACCTTTGACCGGGGCGTCTCGGCCGCACCGGTGGTAGCCGAACTGATGGCGCCGCTGCTGGGCTGGGACCTTGAACGCGTGGAAAGCGAAGTCGCCCACTACCTTGCACGGGTCGACGCGGAACGCCGCAGCCAGGAACAGCCCGATGACAAGAGCGCCGACACCGCCCGCCTGGCGGCCGAGGACATAGCACCGCGCATCTAGTGCGGCACACGGACTAATGGAAATGCAGAAAGCCCCTTGAACGAACACCCGTCCCCGAACGCTGAACACCCCTCGGAACCGTCCCGGAACGAAGAACTCACCCTGAACGAAGCCGGGGCGGTGCTGACCGAACCCGGGACGGTGATCCTCGGCATGGAGGCGGCAGACCGGTACGACGCCGCCGCCCAGTTGGCCGAGCGGTTGTACCGTGCCGGCCGGATCAGCAACTTGGAGGGGTTCCTCGAACAGGTCAGCGCCAGGGAACACCAAATGGCCACCGGCCTGCCGGGCGGAATCGGACTCCCGCATGCCCGCAGCGAATTCGTGCACAAAACCTCCATCGCAGTGGGCATCACCCGCTACGGGCACAGCGTGGATTTCGGAGCAGCAGACGGACCGGCGACCGTGATCCTGCTCATTGCCACGCCGGCGGCTTCCTTCTCCCAGCACCTGGAAGTCCTTGCCACCCTGGCCCGGTCCCTGTTCCGCCCGTCCTTCCGGGATTCCCTGCGCCGGGCCAATGACGCAGAGGTGATTGCCGAGCTGATCAATTCGTCCCTGGTCTTTTTCGACCACTGAAGCGGCCGCACACCGGCATTGGGTTTTCTACAGCTTGACGAAGTACCGTTAACGAGTGCTCAAAACTGCCCTGCAGCCGCGCTGGATCGCCGGCCTGCTCTTTGCCCTCGTCATCTCGACGGTCTTCGTGCTGTTGAGCCAATGGCAGTTTTCCAGTGCCGAATCGGAGGAGACCGGCGAGCCCCGCGCCACCGAAGACGTCCGGCCGCTGACCGAGGCTTTCACCCCGGGTAAGCCGATGTATGAAACCGAAGCGGACCAGATGGTTTCCCTCACCGGGTCCTTTGACCCGGATCGGTCCGTCCTCGTTCAGGAGCGGCTCCAGGACGGCGAGATGGGCTACTGGGCGGTCACCGCCTTCAACGTCGACGGCGCACCCTCGGGCGAATTCATCCCGGTGGTCCGCGGCTGGGTCTCCGACCCGGAAGACGTCACGAAGGCCCCGGCCGGTCAGGCCGCCGTCGTCGGGCGCCTGCTGCCTTCCGAGGCCCCGCTGCCCGCGACGCCCGAGGACGGACGGGTTACCGCCCTCTCCACTGCCGAACTGATCAACCTCTGGGACGCCCCCGCCTACTCGGCGTTCGTCACGGCTTCGGAAATCACCGTCGACGGCGAGCCCGTGGACAACGGTGGCATGGAAACCGTGGAGGTGGGTGCCCAGCCCGAGGAAACCCCGGTCAACTGGCTCAACATCTTCTACGCCCTGGAATGGATCGTCTTCGCCGGCTTCTCCGTCTTCCTGTGGTGGCGCCTGGTCGCCGACGAGCACAACCGCAGCCTTGAGGACGACGAATATGAGGACGAGTACGACGACGACTACACCGACGCAACCGAACCCGACCACGATCATCCCAGCAGTGAGGTAACCAAGTGAACGAATCCGCAAGCACCGCCAAGGCACCGAGGAAAAAGAAGCGCCGGTTCGGCGGTACCCACGCCCAGATTCGTTCAGCCCTGAAGTTCTACAAGGTCTTTTCCTACGTGACCGGCGTGCTGCTGCTCGCCCTCGTCGTGGAGATGATCGCCAAGTACGGCTTTGACACGGAGATCATCGTCGGCAGCGTCAACCTCTCCATCGGCGTGCTCATCCTGCACGGCTGGATGTACGTGGTGTACCTGCTGTCCGACTTCCGGCTCTGGCAGCTGATGCGCTGGCCGTTCTCCAAGTTCATCCTGATTGCGCTCGGCGGCGTTGTGCCGTTCCTCTCCTTTGTGGTCGAAGGACGGATCCACAAACAGGTCCTGGCGGAGCTCGAAGCGCACCCTGAAGCGGCCAAGCGCTACTAGGGGAGAGGGTTCCGCCGGCCGCCCGCGTCCCGCGGAACCGGCCCGGTGTGCATGGCCGGGGGCGGGCCGACTATCCTTGAAACGTGACTAATCCCGCGACAGATCCCATTGAAGAGCGGCCCGTCCTTGTAGTGGACTACGGAGCGCAGTACGCCCAGTTGATTGCCCGCCGGGTGCGCGAAGCAGATGTCTACTCCGAGGTGGTTCCCCACACCTACAGCACCGAGCAGCTGCTCGCGAAGAACCCAGCTGCCATTATTCTCTCCGGCGGCCCCTCCAGCGTGTACGCCGAAGGCGCCCCCAAGGTTGACGCAGACCTGTTCGAATCCGGTGTTCCGGTCTTCGGCATCTGCTACGGCTTCCAGGCAATGGCTGCCGCCATGGGCGGCAAGGTCGCCAAGACGGGACTGCGGGAGTACGGTTCCACCGACGCACGCGTCATCGGCGGCGCCCGGTCCATCCTGGAAGGCACCCCGGACGAGCAGAACACCTGGATGAGCCACGGCGACAGCGTGCAGGAAGCCCCCGAGGGCTTCGACGTCCTGGCCAGCACCGCCGGCGCACCCGTCGCTGCCTTCGCCAACGAGGCAAAAGGCCTTTACGGCGTGCAGTGGCACCCCGAGGTCAAGCACTCCGCGCACGGCCAGGCCGTCCTGGAAAACTTCCTCTTCAAGGGCGCCAAGCTCGAACGCAGCTGGACCACCGGCAACATCGTCGAAGAGCAGGTTGCACGCATCCGCGCACAGGTAGGCAACTCGCGGGTTATCTGCGGCCTGTCCGGCGGCGTCGACTCCGCCGTAGCCGCCGCCCTGGTGCAGCGCGCCGTCGGGGACCAGCTGACCTGTGTCTTCGTGGACCACGGGCTGCTCCGCGAAGGCGAAGCAGAGCAGGTGGAACGCGATTTCGTGGCAGCCACCGGCGTTAACCTCTACGTCGCCAACGAGCAGGAACGCTTCCTGAGCGCCCTGGCCGGGGTCTCCGATCCCGAGACCAAGCGCAAGATCATCGGCCGCGAATTCATCCGCGCCTTCGAAGAAGCCGAGCGGGCCATCATGGCCCAGGCCGAAGCAGAGGGCGAGCCGATCCGCTTCCTGGTGCAGGGCACCCTGTACCCGGACGTTGTCGAGTCCGGCGGCGGTGAAGGCGCAGCCAACATCAAGAGCCACCACAACGTGGGCGGCCTGCCGGAGGACATGAAGTTCGAACTGGTGGAACCCCTGCGGGCGCTCTTCAAGGACGAGGTCCGTGCGGTCGGCGCCGAACTCGGCCTGCCGGCCGAGATCGTGGGCCGCCAGCCCTTCCCGGGCCCCGGGCTGGGCATCCGGATTGTCGGCGAGGTCACGCACGAGCGGCTGGAACTGCTGCGCCGGGCAGACGCCATCGCCCGCGCCGAACTGACCAGCGCAGGCCTCGACGACGAAGTGTGGCAGATGCCGGTAGTGCTCCTGGCTGATGTCCGCAGTGTCGGCGTCCAGGGCGACGGCCGTACCTACGGGCACCCCATCGTGCTTCGTCCGGTCTCCAGCGAAGACGCGATGACCGCTGATTGGTCGCGGCTACCGTACGATCTGCTGGCCCGCATTTCCAACCGCATCACCAACGAAGTGGACGGAATCAACCGCGTGGTGCTGGATGTAACCAGCAAGCCGCCGGGAACAATCGAGTGGGAATAGCGTAAAGGGGACCGAGGACGGCCGTTTCGGCCGTCCTCGGTTTTGTCCCCCGCGTTGCTATGTTCGGGAAACCCGCCCCGACGCGATAGTTTTGAAGGTATGCCAATTTGGTCGAGAACGCGCGGAAGTGCAGAAAAGAGGGCACTAGTGTCTGAGCAGAATACCGGGGAGAATCCCTCGGACTTCCTGCTGCCGTGGCTGGGACAATTGGGACAGCACGCCGGAACGGACACACTGCTCCATTTCACGCCGTCCGCCGCCAACAGCATCGACCTGACGCACGCGCATCCCTCCGGCCTGGCCCAGTTGCTCGCCGGCCGGCGTACCCGCCTGTCGACCCTGCTGCGGGACCCGGACCAGTACGGTGCCGCCATGAAGGCCGGCCGCCTGCTGCGCGCGAAGATCTACGAGCTGGGCACCGACCGCGGCATCGACGTCGGCTACATGGCTGCGGGAACCGCGTCCTGGCGCTATGCCTCGGATGAAGCACTGCGTCCCGAGTCACTGACGGCCCCCGTGCTGCTCACGCCCGTGGCGCTGACGGTCCACGCCTCACAGGATGACTATGAGCTGCAGCTGACCGAAAAGGCGGCGCTGAACCCCGCCCTGGTCCGCCACCTGCAGCATGAGCAGGGCCTGGACATCGACGTCGACGCGCTCACCCGCCTCGCCTACGGCACCGCCCGCTTTGATCCCCACCCCGTGCTGGAAAAGCTCCGCGCCGTCACCGGCAGCGTCCGCGGAATCAACATTGAACACCGCCTGCTGGTTTCCACCTTCGCCGACCTGTCCGACCTCAGCGAGGATCCGGCGCTGGACCCGGCCCATCCGATCCTCCGCGCACTGATCGACGCCGCCCGGGACGGCTCCACCGGTCCGGCCATCCCCGAACCGCTGGACCTGCCGGCCCTGGACGAGCGGGATCCCGCGGATGAGCTGCTCATCCTCGACGCCGACCGCCAGCAGCAGGAAGTCCTGGACCTGATCAACGCAGGCCAGTCGCTGGTAGTCTCCGCGCCGGCCGGTACGGGCCAGACCCAGACCGCGCTGAACGCCGTGGCGGCGCTGGCCAATGCCGGCAAATCCGTCCTGGTAGTGGCGGAACGGCGCAGCACCCTGAACCAGTTCGTCTCCGAGCTGGACGCGATGCAGCTTGGCTCCCTGGTCCTGCAGGCCAACGCCGGCCTCACCCAGCAGCAGTTGAAGGACCAGCTGGTCCGGGCCATCGTGCGCAACGAAAAGGCGCAGGCCCCGGAACTGGACAGCCTGCACAAGGTCCTGCTCGAAAACCGCCACCAGCTCCGCGACCACGTGAAGTCGCTGCACAACGTCCGCCGCCGCTGGGGATGCTCGCCCTACCAGGCCATGCAGTCCCTGGCCGAGCTGACCTCCATGAACCCGGCGCCGGCCACCACCGTCCGGCTCAAGCGGAGCGTCCTGGACAGCATCACCGACCGCACCGAACTCTCCGGCCGCCTGCGCCGGGCCGCCGAACTCGGCAGCTTCAGCCGGGCAGCTACCACCAGCCCGTGGTACGGAGCCAAGCTGCTCAACCGCAAGGAAACGGAAGAAGCGTACGCGCTGACCCAGACCCTTGCGGCGGACCTGCCGGCGCTGCGCGCCAAGGTCCAGGACGTGGCCGAGCATTCGGAAATCCGCCTCGGCGAAACATTTGCCCAGTGGGGCGAACAGCTGGAACTGCTGGTTGCCGTGCGCGAAAGCCTGGACAAGTTCACCCCGGACATTTTCGACCGCCCGGTGACGGACCTGATCTCGGCAACCGCGTCTTCGTCCTGGCGGCGGGAACGCGGCATCGATATGAGCTCCATGACCCGCTCCCGCCTGCGGCGCGTGGCCAAGGAATACGTCCGGCCCGGTGTGCATATTTCCGACCTGCACGCCTCCCTGGCAGAAGTCCAGCAGCAGCGTGCCGTCTGGACCCGCTACGCCACCACCCAGCGCCACCCCTCGGTGCCCACCGGCCTGGCCGAGATCAACCGTTCCTACCTGCTGGTCAAGCGCCAGCTGGATACCCTGACCGGCATCCTGGCCGAGACGCCGCTCCATCCTGACCTGGCATCCCTGCCGCTCGATGAACTTGAGAAGCAGCTCAGCCAGCTCGCGGGGGACCGGGAAACCCTGGAAACGCTGCCCGAACGGACCCTGCTGCTCGACGAGATGCGAGCCCAGGGCCTGGGCGAACTGCTGGATGACCTGAGCGCACGCGAAGTCCAGCCCCGCCACGTGGGTTACGAGCTGGAACTGGCATGGTGGCAGTCCGCCCTCGAAGCCATGATCAGCGGCGACGATTACCTTGCCATGTCCGACGGCAACAGCCTGCGCCGCCTGGAAGCGGAGTACCGGCTGGCGGACAACGCCCACATTGCCTCGGGCGCAGCCCGGCTGCGCTGGAGCCTTGCGTCGCGCTGGCGCTCGGGCGTCCAGGCCGCGAAGGGTGCTGCCGAAGACCTGCGCGAGCTGCTCAAGGACGGCGAGCTGTCCCTGGACAGCCTGGGCCTGCAGTCCGAGGAACTCGTGTCCTCGCTGCTGCCGGTGTGGGCTGCCAGCCCCCTGGTGCTGCCGATGGTACTGCCCGAACACCGCCGCTTCGACACCGTGGTCCTCCTTGATGCCGAGTCCACCAGCCTGCAGTCTGCCGTCCCGGCACTGGCACGCGCTTCGCAGGTTATCGCCTTCGGTGACAGCTGCCTGGGCGGGCCGCGGCCCTTCACGATCGGTGTTGAGCCGGCCGGAACAGCACCGCAGCACGTTGAGCTGCTCAGCGCCTTCGAAGCGCTGGAACGCGTCCTGCCCACGCGCTGCCTCTCCACCGTTTACCGCGGCACCGACAAGGCACTGCTGCGCCAGCTCAGCGAGTCCTTCTACGGCGGACGCCTTTCCATGGTCCCGAGTGCAGACGAGGTCACCACCGGCCACCGCGCACTCTCCGTGGAATACCTGCCGGACGGCACCGGCATGCCCAGCGCTGACCATGAGGGCGTGGAGAGTGTCGCGGCCGAGGTCAACCGCGTAGTTGACCTGGTCTTCGAACACATCCGCCGCCGCCCGCACCAGTCCCTCGGCGTCATCACCGCCAGCCCGCGCCACGCCGTGCGGGTGGCCGAGGCAATCCGTGTCCAGATGGCCAACTTCCCCTGGGCCGCGGACTTCTTCACGGCGAAGTCCGAGTCCTTCCGGGTCGTGCCGGTGGACCGCGCCGTGGGCATGGTCCGGGACTGCGTGATCTTCTCCCTCGGCTTCGGGCGTACCCCGCACGGGCGTGCCCTGCACAACTTCGGCCCGTTGTCGGCACCTGACGGACGCAAGAAATTCGTCACGGCCATGACCCGGGCCCGTTACAAGCAGCATGTGCTGACCTGCTTCCAGCCGGCAGACCTGGACCGCACGCGGCTGGGCTACGGCGCCCTGGACTTCTACGAACTCATCAAGCGGGAGCTCGATCCGGAAACCGCCAGGGAGGAAATCCCTGCTGCCGGAGGCATCATGGAGGAGGATCCGCTGGTCGCGGATCTGGTCGGCCGCCTGCGGGAACGCGGCGCGAAGGTCTGGGACCACTACGACGGCGCCATCGACATTGTCGCAGCGGCTCCCCATTCGGCCGGTCCGACCGGTACGCCGGCGCCGCTGGCCATCGAGTCCGACGGCACCGAACGCTACCGGGCGATGTCCGTGCGCGAACGCAGCCGGCTCCGGCCGCAGCTGCTTGAACGGCGCGGCTGGCGGTACATGCCGCTGTGGACCATTGAGGTCTTCAGCGACCCGTCCGCCTGCGCCGACCTGGTGAGCCGCTACCTCGAGCTGCCGGATCCTCCGGTCGGGCAGCAGCCCGTGCCCCGCAGCACGGTTACTCCCGAGGCAGGCACGGATGAGGCTGCCCGCCCGGCAGCCCAGGTCACGGTGACTCCGCACGGAAGCAGCCGGATGCGTGAACGGAGGTCGGGATCCGTCCCGGACAACGCAGCAGGAGAATGAGCGATGACTAAGGAACCCACAGGGAAGGCCGCGGCGGAGGAAACCGCCGCGGCCTCGGGGACCGGCACAACGGCAGCAGCGGGCGAACGCCAGTCCACGGATGGCAGCACCAGCGGCAGCAGCGGAACCCGCAGGCGCGGAAACCGCCGGGCGGTTTCGCCCGGGCCCGGCGGGCCGGCCGGGCTGCTGCCCGTCGTCGCCAAGGAAGATGATCCCCGGGCCTGGGGCGACAGCACGGAAGACAGCGAATCCTGGCTCCGGGAGCAGCGGCCTCCGCACTGGGGGTAAGCGGCCGGCCCGCCCGGCCGCGGCTAGCCGCCCGTCAGGACAAGATAGATCCCTTCGTTCCCCGAAGCGGCTGTGAGCCGGGCAGCGTTCTCCCGGTCCGCGGCCACCACCACCAGGCCCTCGCCGCCGCCGTTGCCTGGCCAGCCGCCGCCCGCGGGCTCGCCGCCGGACACCCACAGCACCGGCACCGAGGCTGCCAGCACCACCGCGCTGCTGCCGTCCTCCGCATAGTGCCCCGGCTCGGCCCCCGCCCACGCGGCTTCGCCACCCGCTACAACGTTGACGAGTTGTCCGGGACCCAGCAGATCGAGGACGGACGGGTCAGCCGGGCGCAGCGGCACGGCCACGGAACCGGGCGGGGCACCGGCCAAAAGTCCGGCACCGGCCAGGGAAATGTCCGTGACCGGGCTGCCGCGCAACAGCGGCGTGGCGAGGCGCCTGCCCACCAGCGCGTCCGGCTGTTCGTGGGCGCCCGGTGGGACGGCTTCAGCCGGTAGGCGGACAGTTTCCAGTGTCCCGGAGTCCAGCACCGTACCGGCAGGCAAATCCCGGGCCGCGCGCACAATCACGGTCCGTTCCGCAGCCGCCGGTACCAGCGCTTCGACCGCAGACCCCGCGGCGGCGCAGCAGGCCAGGGCAGCAAGGAGGCGGCGGTGGCGGACAATAAAGCGGCGCATCCCTGAGAGGGGACCGCCGGAAACGGACGGCTGTCCCGGGTAGGCGGCAGCGCCGGGGGACGCCTTGGCAGAGCGGCGGCGAAAAGGCATGGCACGACGCTAGCGGCTTTACGCCGCGTAACAGGGGCGGCCCTGCGCAAGGCTCAACGCACACGGGAACGGCCCGGCCGGAAAGGCCGGTGTGGAGGCGCAGTGCACAGTGGATACACGGGCAGGCGAACCGTACGGGCCGGTGCGGGACCGCAGTGCCTGGAGGCTGTGCTGCCGGGGAAGCAGGCCCGGCGGCAGGGCTTACGGCTGGGCGCTGCCGGAGCCTGCGGCGGCTGCAGGCGTGGACGTCCCGCTGCCGGAAGTTGTGGCCGGTGCCGAGGAGCTCTCGGTCTTGGAGGGGGCTGCAGGAACAGTGGAGGCAGCTTCGCGTGAATCGGTGCGGTAGAAACCGGAGCCCTTGAAGACAACTCCGACGCTGTTGAACTTCTTGCGCAGGCGGCCGCCGCACTCGGGGCAGACCGTCAGGGAGTCTTCACTGAAGGACTGCTGGATATCGAACGAATGGGAGCAATCCTTGCAGGCGTAGGCATACGTGGGCACTCTGGTAATCCTCCTTGGGGCACTCTCAAAGCTGGCACTCTCAAGCCTTGAGTGCTAAGTATACATGGGCTCCGACGGCACAGGCCGCCAGGCTTCGGGGGTGAGCACGGCGTCCACGGCAGCGTCCAGGGGAGTGGTTTCGAAGCTGCCGGCAGGAACGTATTCGTGCTCGAAAACCACTGCCACGGCAGCGGCAGGATTGCCGTCCGCCCGCAGCTTGGCCAGGAACCGGTCATAGTAGCCACCGCCCTTGCCCATCCGTCCGCCCGCGGCATCGGCGGCCAGCGCGGGGACAAGGACCAGGCCCAGCTCCGGCAGGTCGGAGGCGGCATAGCGTTGTCCAGCCGGTTCCAGCAGGGAAGCATGCAGTCCAGGCACCAACTCGGTCTCGGGGGTCCAATCCGCCCATGACAGCTGCCATTCGGGTTCGCACACGGGGACCACCACTCGGTACCCGGCCCTCACCAGTCCGGGGAGCAGCGCATCCATGCCCGGCTCGTTCCCCACGGAGAGGTAGCCGGCCACGGTTCCGCCCCTGGGTACCCGTTGCCGGACCCCCCGCAGCCCGATGCGGGCCAGTCCCTGAACCGCTTCGGCCCTGTCCTCCGCGGTCAACTCCCGCCGCAGCCGCAGGAAGTCCTTTCGGGCCTGGTCCTTCGCAAGCGCACACATACCCCCATTCTCTATAAGCGTGCTTATTTGGTGCAATCTAAGACCTCTTAGGTACGCTTACGACTATGACGACGTCACGCCCCTCCATAACCAAAGCCGTAATCCCCGCAGCAGGTCTGGGTACCCGCTTCCTCCCTGCCACCAAGGCGATGCCGAAGGAAATGCTCCCGGTGGTGGACAAGCCGGCGATTCAGTACGTGGTTGAAGAAGCCGTTAACGCGGGCATGCCGGACATCCTGATGATCACGGGGCGGAACAAGCGCTCCCTCGAGGATCACTTCGACCGCGTCCCCTTCATCGAGAAGACGCTGGAAGACAAGGGCGACCACGAAAAGCTGGCGATGGTGCGTGCGGCCTCCGAACTGGGCGAAATCCACTACCTCCGCCAGGGTGATCCCAAGGGCCTGGGCCACGCGGTGCTGCGGGCCAAGCTGCATATCGGCGACGAGCCCTTTGCCGTCCTGCTGGGCGATGACCTGATCGATGCCCGCGACGAACTGCTGGGAAAGATGGTCGAGGTCCAGGCAAAGACGGGCGGATCCGTCATTGCCCTGATCGAGGTTGATCCGGAACAGATCAGTGCCTACGGCTGCGCGGACATCTCCGTGGTCGAGGGCGAGGACTATGTCCGGGTCAACAAACTGGTAGAGAAGCCCGACGTCGACGACGCTCCCTCCAACCTGGCCGTGATCGGCCGTTATGTGCTTCACCCCTCGGTCTTCGGAGTCCTCGAAGAAACCGGCCCCGGCCGCGGCGGGGAAATCCAGCTTACGGATGCGCTGCAGACGCTGGCCGCCGCCGACGGCGAAGGGTCCGGAGTCTACGGCGTGGTCTTCCGCGGCCGCCGCTATGACACCGGTGACAAGCTGAGCTACCTCAAGGCAGTGGTGTCACTGGCTTCCGAACGTGAAGACCTCGGCCCGGCCCTTCGGGACTGGCTGAAGGATTTCACCAACACGCTCGAAGACTAATACCCCATGCGGGCGTCATGGCCGGTGACGCTGGAGAGTGACGATGTCATTCTCCGGCCGATCCGGCACCGGGACCGGCGGGAATGGACAGAGGTCCGTTCCCGGAACGCCCGCTGGGTAGGCCCGTGGGAGGCCAGCAATCCCGTCCCGGGCGGCGAACCGCCGACCTACGGTGACATGGTGCGCAGCCTCAACCGCCAGGCACGGCAGGACTCTGCCCTGCCGTTCCTCATCACGGAGCGGCAGGATCCCGCGCGGCAGCCGGCAATTGTGGGGCAGCTGACCGTGTCCACCATCGTGTGGGGGTCCGCGCGCATGGCAACCCTCGGATACTGGGTGGACCAGGGGAGGGCAGGGCTCGGAATTGTGCCCACTGCGGTGGCGCTGGCCACCGACCACTGCTTCCAGGCCCTGGCCCTGCACCGGATGGAAATCAACATCCGGCCGGAGAACGGCCCGAGTCTCCGGGTGGTGGAAAAACTCGGATTCCGGGACGAGGGACTGCGCGAGCGGTACCTGCATATCGACGGCAAATGGGCCGACCACCGGAGCTTTGCGCTCACGGCGGAGGAGGTGCCGGAGGGGCTGTTGAACCGCTGGAAGTCCCGCCGGGCACAATAGGCAACAACTTTCACAGCAGACACGCCGACACACCGAACGTAATGCGCGTACCGGGCGCCCGGAGCTTCTACGGTCATAAGTGTGGACTTCCCTCTTAACAGCTCACTGCTCTGGTCACTGCTCGGGTCACTGAACAGCTCACTGGTGCTGGCGCTGGCCGTTGCACTCTGGCTGGTGTGGGTAGGTCCGTATTTCTTCCGCCGTCCAGCTGCTTCCGGGGCCGAGGCAACCGCCCGGCCCGCCACACAAACGGCAGCACAGACAGCTAATACCATCCGCCCGCCCGCCTCACCGGACAAGGGGTCCCAGGGGATCATCATGAACAACATCAGCACTACACCCAGCGGGGGCGGGGCAACACAGTTCCAGAGCCATGACCAGCCAGCCCTGCGCCCGGCGCAGCAGGCACCGGCTTTCCGGATCCGCACCGGCCGGACAGTCCTGGCGGCCACCGGCCTCCTTGGCGTCCTTGCCGTTGTGGTCGGGACACTGCTTGCAGCCTTCACCTCAGTGTCCTGGCTCGTTCCCGCCGCCGGCCTGGCCGCTGTGGCAGCGGTGGTTGCGATGCTCCGCACGATCGCCCTGCGGGACCGCCGACGCCGGATGGAAGACGCTTTCCGTGCCGCCATGGGTCCGGAGCCCCGCCGCACGCAGAACCGGGCCGCCGTCGAACCCGATGAGGTTCCGGCACCCGCAGTCCAGGCGCCGGAGACTGAACCGCAGCCCGAAACCGTGCTCTTTGACCGCGAGTCCGCCGCCGTACCTGGCGAAAGCCCAGCGGCGGCAGGAGTCCCTGCCCGCGTTACCGCCGAGGAACTGCGCACCGAGGCCCTGAAGGTGGCAGCAGCCGCCGTCCAGCCCCCGGCCCGGCCCAGCACCACGCCGTGGCAGCCCGTAGAGCTCCCCAAGCCCATTTATGTAGATGCACCCAAGGCAGAGCGTCCGGCACCCGAACCGATCGTCCTTCCTGAAACGCCCCGGTCCCTGACCAAGACTCCGTTGCGTCCCGCCACCGCTCCCGCCTCCGTGCAGGCGGAGCAGGCACGCCCGGAAACCGGCAAAATCAACCTCGATGACGTCCTGCAGCGCCGGCGGGCCTAGGCACACCGAGGCAAGGCCGCGGCGCCTGCCGTGCCGGTCGAGCCCAGGCCCCGCCTTGGACGGGCCGCGGAGGCTGTCGCCGTCCTGGCCGGCCCCGCGATGCGGGGACCCCTGCAGGACCTGCTTCGGTCCCGCGGGCTGAGGCTTCAGCGCTGGGAACACCTGAGAAGCCACCACCGGCCGGGAGGCGCTGTTTCGGCCCTTTACCGGGTCCAGTGCCGCCGGACCGGGCCTGGATCCGCAGCCGATGCCGCCCTGACCCTTCACCTCGGTGCCACGACAGGCGACGTTGCCGCGGATGCCGCATCCGCCGGTCCCGACGTTGCCCCGGCACGGATTGCCGGGCTGGACCTGCGCCTGTGGTTCCACCCCCATGACCCCGTTCTCCGGTCCCTGCCCTGGGCCACCGACGCCGACGCCGTGGCGAGGGACGTGTTTGGCGCAGGCGGACCGGCGAGCTTATCGCTCGTTGCCTACCGGCCGCTGCGCCGGGCAGTAATCCGGGCGCGGCACCTGGACGATGCGGCCTATCTGAAGCTCCTCCCGCGGGAGCAGCTGCCTGCCCTGCGCCGGCGCCACCGGCTCCTCGAGGACAGCGGCGTGCCTGCCCCGCGTCTCCTGCCCGGCGCTTCCGCAGCCGTCCCTGAGGCGGTCATCCTCAGCGCACTGCCCGGTACCTCCCTCTTCCGGCTGCTGGTTGAGGACGACGCAGCCCCGTTAAGGCCCGAAGTCCTGCTGGATCTGCTGGAGGCATTGCCGTCCGGTGCGCTGGACCTGCCGCTGCGCCGGTCCTGGGCCGAGCGGGCCGAAGACTATGCCGCAGCTGCCGCGGCCGCCCTGCCCAGGGAACGGGACAGTATCTTCGAACTCGCGGGTGGTATCCGGGAGGTGGTGGAATCGGCCCCGGCCGGCCCCCTGGTGCCGGTCCACGGCGACTTCCATGAAGGAAACCTGCTGCTCAGCGGAGGCAGGGTCACCGGGCTGCTCGACATTGACGGTCTGGGCCCCGGCCGCCGGGTCGACGACCTGGCCTGCCTGCTGGGGCACCTGGCCGTCCTTGCGGCAGCGAATCCATCCCGGCCGCAGCTGGGGCAGGCACTGGCCGATTTCCGCCGGGTCTTCGAGGACACCGCGGACCCGTCCGCGCTGAACGCGAGGGCGGCCGGCGTCGTACTGACCCTCGTGTCCGGTGCCCCCGCCGCCAACGGCAGGAGCCGGACGCAGAATGCCGGGATCCGGCTCGCAGCCGCGCAGCGACTGCTTCGCGCCGCTGATCGATAGGAGCAGCAGCCGGGCGGAGTCAGGGAGCCGGCGGAACCAGTTTTTCCAGCAGCGGTTCGGTGCGGTAGGGGATGTGCTCATGCAGGGCCAGGACCGTTTCCGTACGGATCACGCCCTTGATCCGCAGGACGGAGCGCAGGGCCTGCTGCAGCTGCTGGGTATCCGTGGCGGTCAGGCGGCACCACACGTCGCCGCGGCCGGAGATCTCGTGCACTTCCAGCACCTGGGGGAGGGTGCGCAGCCCGGAGATGACGCCGTCGAGTTCGCGGTGGTTCACCTCGATGGTGACGAATGCCTGAACGTCATAACCCAGCTGGGTCAGATCGACGTCACGCCCCGACCTGCGGATGACCCCGGCCCGCAGCAGGTGCCGGACGTGGGCCTGGGCGGTGTTGCGGGCAACACCGAGCCGCTCGCTCAGTTCGCTGATCTGCGCCCGGGGATCGCGCACCAGTTCCAGCAGCAGCCGGCGGTCCAACGGGTCCAGATTGGCCATCTAGCGCATCTCCTGTCATTTGCCCGCAACGATATTGAGCGATTCGATCAAAAGAACACTCTAATGTGTCTGCCGTGCTCCGTGGCACTTCATCCTATAGAGGCATTAGCTACAAATAGGATGGAAGTGCCCCTTGACAGTGCTCAGTGAGCTGCGCATGCAGCCCGCCGCCCGCACCAGGCGGAAGGAGTGGGACGCGGCCATCCGGCCCCGGCTGCTCCTGACGCTGGCCGTAATGAGCACGCTGCTGATCGGCGCCAACCTCGCGACCCCGCTGTATCCGCTGCTGGGCCAGTCCCTCGGCCTGTCCTACTTCGGCGTAACGCTGGCGTTCACCTCCTACGTGCTGGTCCTGGTTGCAGGCCTGCTGCTGGTGGGCCACTGGTCCGACTACATCGGCCGCCGCGCCGCACTGGTGCTGGCCGGCGTCGTTTCCCTGGCCGGCGGATTGATTTTCGGCACCGCCACCGGAGTCGGCACCCTGATGCTCGGACGGGCCCTCCAAGGCGCCTCGGTTGCCCTGGCCACCGGAGCCAGCTCGGCTGCGCTGCGGGAACTGCTGCCGCATCGACCGGAATGGGCCACCCGCTTTACCCTGCTGGTTTCGGCGGGCGGCGTGGCGGCCGGGCCGGTCATCGGCGGGCTCCTGTCCCTGCTGCCCGCACCCACCATGACGCCCTTCCTGATCCACTCGGCGGTCCTGGCGGCGCTTCTGATTCCGCTCTGCATGCTGAAGGCCCGCCCGGCCATTTCCCTGGCCGAGGGCCGGCCGCTGGCCATGCTGCGCCCCCGCAAGCCCGCCGTCTCCCACCGCGCGCGTACCCAGTTCTGGATTGCCTCCACCACCGGGTTCCTCAGCTTCGCGGCCTTCGGGTTCTGCCTGTCCCTGGCACCCACTTACTTTTCCTCCATCGCGGGCACCACGTGGCGGCCCGCCATCGGGCTGCTGGCCGCACTTGCTCTCGGAGCGTCTGCAGTCAGCCAGCTCACCGGCATCCGCGGGCGGTACACGGCACCCGTGGGCCTTGCGGCCATGGGCACCGGCATCGCGTTGATCCCGGTGGCCGGAGCCACCGGAAGCCTGGTGCTCCTTACGGTTGCCTGCCTGATGGCCGGGTTCGGGCAGGGCATGGCGTTCCGCGTGGTGTTCAACGAGGTGGCCGCAGCCGTAGAGGCTGCTGAACACGCGCGGATCATCAGCACGGTCTATGTCATCACCTACCTCGGCAGCGCCATCCCGGTGCTGGGGCTCGGAGTGGCAGGCGGGATCTGGGGGCTGGACGTCTCCGTGGCCTGGTTCTCGGGACTGATCACGGCCGCCTGCCTGACCCTGGCTGTCCTGAGCCTGCGGCGGAACCGGCGCCGGAACGCCGCCGGCTAGGTTCGTCCGGCGGCCGCGGGAAAGTAGGGTGGACGAATGCAAGCATTCCCTCCTCCGGCCACCAACGACGTCGGCCACGACGTCGGCCACGACACCATCGGCCTCGATATCGGCGGTACCAAGACCCACGGCATCCGGCTGCACGGCGGCACCGTCACCGCCGAGACCGTTGCCGGCAGCGCCAACGTGCAGAACGTCCCGGTGCAGACGGCACGGGAGTGCCTCGCGGAAGTTTTCGCTGCGCTGGGGACCGACGGCGTGGGCCGGGTCATTGCCGGGTCCGGGGGAGTGGACACTGCACAGGATGAAGCCGCCCTGCGCGCACTCATCGCCGAGCACGTCCCCGGCGCCGTCGTGGAAGTCATCCATGACACCCGGCTGATCCTTGCGGCAGGGCAAGCCTCGGAGGGCATTGCCGTCATTGCCGGCACCGGCTCCGTGGCCTGGGGCATCAACGGCTCCGGGCGGCAGGCCCGTTCGGGTGGCTGGGGCTATCTCCTCGGCGACGAGGGCAGCGGCTACTGGGTTGGCCGCGAAGCCGCCCGCCACGCACTCCGCCGCAGCAACCTGGAACTCGCACCGGATTCCCTCAGCCTTGCCCTGCTGAAGGCCTGCGGCGTCGAGGACCCCGACTCGCTGATCGGCCTGTTCCACGGCGCCACCGACCGCCGCTACTGGGCCGGGAAGGCGGGACTGGTTTTCCAGGCAGCGCTGGAAGGGAACCAGCCGGCCATCGACATCGTCAACCAATCCGCGGACCACCTGGCCGGGCTCATCCTCGATGTGGCCCGCCTGCTGCGCATCGGCGGTCCCGTAGTGATCGGCGGCGGGCTGGGCATGCACCAGCCGCTGCTGCAGGACCTGCTGCGCAGCCGCCTGTCCGCAGCGGGGCTGACGGACATCCGCTTCCTCGCTGTAGATCCCGTTTTCGGGGTGGCTTACCTGCTGGGCGCCGGCAATGTCCGCTGACTTCGATGTCCGCGTCGGGGCCTACGCGGTGATCGTCCGTGACGGGCAGCTGCTCCTGGCGCACTGGAACCAGCACGGCAACCAGCGCTGGACCCTTCCCGGCGGCGGATTGGAACTGGGCGAGGACGCCCCGGCCGCGGCCGTACGGGAGGTCCGGGAGGAAACCGGCTACGAGGCGCAGCTCGACGGGCTGCTGGGAGTGGACAGCATTTTCATTCCTGCGGAAAAGCGCATGCGCGGGGAGCCCCGCATGCTGCATGCCCTGCGGATCATTTACCGGGCCACGCTCACCGGCGGCTCCCTGCGCCACGAACAAAGCGGCAGCACGGACCAGGCCGCCTGGATACCGTTGACCGAGGTCCCGGCCCTGGACCGGACCGAACTGGTGGACGCGGGACTGCGCCTGCTGGACGCCCGACCTGTTTGACGCTGGACTACCCCCGCACGTGTGAAATACCGTGATGCTTCACGGCACGTCGCGAGCTGCCCCTGCACACCGGAATCCCCACGGAAGGCATGCACCATGACTGAGCCGCGAGAACCCGCTACCGGCCGACGAACCGAACCCGACACGCGATCCAGCGCTGCCGGACAGCCGATGATCCGGTTCCGTGCGGTGACCAAGACCTACGGTGATGCTGCGCCGGCGGTCCGGAACCTTGACCTGGACATTGAGCGCGGTTCCATTACGGTCTTCGTCGGCCCGTCCGGATGCGGGAAAACCACCTCCCTGCGCATGATCAACCGGATGGTGGAGCCGACGTCGGGCACCATCGAAGTCGACGGCCAGGACATCTCCACCGTCAAGGCCGCGCAGCTGCGGCGGTCCATGGGGTACGTCATGCAGTCCTCCGGCCTGCTGCCGCACCGGACGGTGCTGGACAACGTGGCCACGGTGCCGCGCCTCAACGGCACTCCGCGGCGGGATGCCCGCCGCCGGGCCGCGGAACTGCTCGATGTCGTCGGGCTGGCGTCCAGCCTCGGCAGCCGGTATCCCGCCCAGCTTTCCGGCGGCCAGCAGCAGCGCGTGGGGGTTGCCCGTGCCCTGGCTGCGGATCCGCCGGTGCTGCTGATGGACGAACCCTTCAGCGCCGTGGACCCGGTGGTCCGGGCCGAGCTGCAGGATGAGCTGCTGCGGCTGCAGCAGGAACTGTCCAAGACCATCGTGTTTGTCACCCACGACATTGACGAAGCCACCATCCTGGGGGACAAGGTGGCCGTCTTCGCCACCGGCGGCCGGCTCGCGCAGTATGCCGCCCCCGAGGAGATCCTCCGGGCACCGGTCGATGACTTCGTGGCGGGTTTCGTGGGGAGGGACCGCGGCTTCCGGCACCTGTCCTTCCAGGATGGAAACGCGGTGCCCCTGCACCCGGTGCAGGTGATTGCCGCCGACCGGCTCGCGGACCGGAGCGCAACGCTCGACGGCGGCTGGGCGCTGTGCGTGGATGCCGACGGCGCGCCGCTGGGCTGGGTGCCGCCGGGACGCCGCGACGCGGTCACCACTACCGCGGACCTGGTGCCGGGCGGCTCCCTCTACCCGGCGGGCACCAGCCTGCGCCGGGCACTGGACGCCGCCCTGTCCTCCCCGTCCGGGCTGGGCGTGGCCGTGGACGCGGACGGGCGCGTAACCGGCGTCGTACAGGCCACGGAAATCCTGGCGCTGATCGAGGCCGCCCGCCTGCAGCGGACCGGGAGCTGACATGGAATGGTTCCTCGCCCACACCGACGACGTCTTTCGGCTCGGCGGGCTGCACCTCTACCAGTCGGTACTGCCCCTGGTCATCGGCGTCCTGATTGCCCTTCCCCTCGCACAGCTGGTGCGGGGCCGGCGGAAGATCCGGGGCTTCGTCCTGTCCGCAGGCTCGCTGCTGTACACCATTCCGTCGCTGGCCCTGTTCGTCACGCTCCCGGCCATCCTGGGCACCCGCATCCTGGATATCGCCAACATCATCGTGGCCCTGACCATCTATGCCGTGGCCCTGATGCTGCGGGTGGGCATCGACGCGTTCGACTCCGTTGACGACGGCGTCCGCCAGGCCGCGGTGGCCATGGGCTACCGGCCGCTGCGCCGGTTCCTCACGGTGGACCTGCCGCTGTCCGTTCCGGTACTCATCGCCGGGCTGCGGGTGGTTTCGGTCAGCAACATCTCCATGGTCAGCGTGGGCGCCCTGATCGGCGTCGAAAACCTCGGGTTCTTCTTCACCGACGGCCTGCGCCGCTTCTTCCTCACCGAGATCGTAGTGGGGATCATCGCCACCCTGGTCCTCGCCTTCCTGATGGACCTGGTCCTGGTCCTGGCGCTGCGGCTGCTCACGCCCTGGACCCGCGCCGGCGTAACCGGCAGGGCGGGGCGACGCCGCGCCAACCGCAGCCGCGGCACGGACGGCGGGGGCCCGGCAGCCACCGCCCGGCCGGTGCCGGCGGCGGCCGCACCCGACGTCGCACTGAAGGGGGCGTAGGAATGGTTGGCATTCCGCGCACCGACTACACCAGCACCAACCCCCTCGGGCAGGGCCTCGAATGGCTGATGGATCCGGCCAACTGGAGCGGCCCGGCCGGCATCCCGGTGCGGACCCTGGAGCACCTGCAGTACACCGGGCTCGCACTGCTGATCGCCGCACTCATCGCGGTGCCGCTGGGTCTGTTCATCGGGCACACCGGCCGCGGGCAGGTGGCGGTTGTGGCCGTCTCCGGGCTGCTGCGCGCACTGCCCACCCTGGGCATGCTCACCCTGTTCGTCCTGCTGGCCGGGCTGGGCCTGATGCCGCCCATCTGGTCGCTGGTCCTCCTTGCCGTCCCGCCCCTGCTGGCCGGCACCTACGCCGGAGTTGCCTCGGTGGACCGCACCGTCGTCGACGCCGCCCGCAGCCTGGGCATGAGCGAATTGCAGGTGCTGTTCCGGGTGGAGGTCCCCAACGGGATGCGGGTGATCCTGGGCGGACTGCGCGGAGCCACCCTGCAGGTGGTGGCGACGGCGGCCGTGGTGGCGACGATCAACCTGGGCGGGCTGGGCCGCTACCTGATCGACGGCCTGGCACTGGGGGACTACGGGCGGGTCTTCGGCGGAGCGGTCATCATCGCCCTGCTGGCGCTCGCCGTGGACGCCGTGATTGCGTTGGGATCACGCTTTCTGATCCCGTCAGGACTCGGCCGCCTCGAAGCGGCCGGTAAACCGACCGGCAGCGGAGTACCCGCCGTCGGCGCACAAGGAGGAAAACAATGATGCAGCACCCGCGCCCCAATGCACGGCGGAAGGCGCTGGCCGTCCTGGCCGGCGGAATGGCCCTGGCCCTGGCCGGCTGCAGCGGAGGAGGGGATCCGCTGGAGAACGAAACCACGGCGGAAGCTTCCGGCAGCAGCACCGGGCAGACGCTGGTGGTGGGCTCAGCAGACTTCCCGGAGAGCAGCACCATCGCCGAGATCTATGCCGGCGCCCTCAACGCGGCCGGCATCGAGGCCGAGACCCGGCTCGGCATCGGATCCCGCGAGGTCTACATCCCGGCCCTGGAAGACGGCTCGATCGACCTGATTCCCGAGTACACCGGAGCCCTGCTGGTCCACACCGACCCGGAAACGGACCTGGTGGACGCCGGCGAGATCGTGGATTCCCTCGAGGAGAAGCTGCCGGAGAACCTGGTGGTCCTGGAGCCTTCGGACGCCGAGGACAAGGACGCCATGGTGGTCACCGCGGCCACCGCCGAGAAGTATCAGCTGGAGTCCATCGAGGATCTGGCAAAGGTCTGCGGTGAACTGACCCTCGGCGCACCTGCCGAGTTCGCGGAGCGCACCCAGGGCCTCGCCGGGCTGAAGGAGAAGTACGGCTGCGAGTTCAAGGAATTCACCGCCATCGGCGACAGCGGCGGCCCCTTGACCGTTGATGCCCTGCTGAACGACGACGTCCAGGTGGCCGACATCTACACCACCACTCCCGCCATCGAGGAAAACGGACTGGTGGTCCTGGAGGACCCGAAGCAGAACTGGCCGGCCCAGCAGGTTATCCCGCTGATCGCCGACGACCGCGTGAGTGACGAGGCCCGGGACGTACTGAATGAGGTCTCCGCGCAGCTGACCACGGAGGACCTGATTGCCCTGAACCAGGCGGTCAGCGGTGACCAGAAACTCGACCCGGCAGACGCAGCCCAGGACTGGCTGGAGGAAAAGGGCCTGGCCTGACCTGCGGGCCGCCCCTGCGTTACGCAGGCGGCGTTCCGGGCAGTGACACATACCCTGCCCGGAACGCCGCCTGTGGCATCCTAAAGAAATGGCAGAATTCAAGCAGTCGCATAAACTCCACAACGTCCTGTATGACATCCGTGGACCGTTGCTCGAGCACGCGCAGCGGATGGAAGCAGCAGGCCACCGGATCCTCAAGCTGAACATCGGCAATCCCGCGCCGTTCGGCTTCGAAGCGCCGGAAGCGATCCTGGTCGACATGATGCGGCACCTGCCCAAGGCCCAGGGCTACAGCGATTCCCGCGGCATTTTCTCCGCCCGCACCGCAGTGGTGCAGTACTACCAGGGCCGCGGGATCAACAACATCGACGTCGACGACGTATACCTGGGCAACGGGGTCAGCGAACTGATCACGCTCTCGATGCAGGCGCTGCTGAACAACGGCGACGAGATCCTCGTCCCCGCCCCGGACTATCCGCTGTGGACCGCTTCGGTCTCGCTGGCCGGCGGCACGGCGGTGCACTACCTGTGCGACGAATCCGAGCACTGGTGGCCGGACGTGGAGGACCTTGCCTCCAAGATCACCGACCGGACCAAGGGCATTGTCCTGATCAACCCCAACAACCCCACCGGCGCCGTCTACCCGGAGCATGTGGTGAAGTCGATCGTGGACCTGGCCCGCAAGCACGGCCTGATCATCTTCTCGGACGAAATCTACGAAAAGATCCTGTACGACGACGCCGTGCACGTTAACTCGGCCACGGTCACCGGCGACGACGTCCTCTGCCTGACGTTCAGCGGCCTGTCGAAGGCCTATCGGATAGCCGGTTACCGCAGCGGCTGGATGGCCATCTCCGGTCCGAAACAGGACGCAGCGGACTACATCGAAGGCATCAACCTCCTGGCGAACATGCGCCTGTGCGCGAATGTGCCGGCACAGCACGCCATCCAGACCGCGCTCGGCGGGTACCAGAGCATCAATGACCTGATCCTGCCCGGCGGACGGCTGCGCGCCCAGCGCGACAAGGCGCACCAGATGCTCAACGACATCCCCGGCGTCACGTGCGAGCTGGCGCAGGGTGCCCTGTATCTGTTCCCGCGCCTGGACCCGGAGGTCTATCCGATCAAGGACGACGAGCAGTTCGCCCTGGACCTGCTGAAGCAGCAGAAGATCCTGGTGTCCGTGGGTACCGCGTTCAACTGGGTGCGGCCGGACCATTTCCGGATGGTGACCCTGCCCAACGTCGAGGACATCGAAGACGCCATGACGCGGCTGGGCGAGTTCCTGAGCAGCTACAAGCCGTAGGGGGTGACCCCGCTGGTGCCTTACTCGCCGGTGGCTGAGCTGCGGGCAGCGTCCAGGCGCTGGCGGGCGCCCTCGAGCCAGGATTCGCAGCGGCTGGCCAGGTGCTCGCCGCGCTCCCACAGGGCCAGGGATTCCTCCAGGCTGGCGCCGCCGGTTTCGAGCCGTCCTACTACGGTCAGGAGTTCGTCGCGGGCCTGCTCGTAGCTCATGGCCTCGATGTCTGCGGGTACTGCGGGAACTGCCGGTGTTTCACTCATGTCTTGTCCTTTTCGGTCTTTGGTAAATGATCGGGGGAGCGGTGCAGGCTAGCGGGTGCCTTCGGTGGCGGTCAGCTCACCGACGGCAACGCGGATCCGCAGCTGTGCGGCGGCCGGCACCGTGCCGGCGTCGCGCACCACGGAGCCGTCCTGCAACTGGACCACCGCGTAACCGCGGTCCAGGGTGTTCTGCGGGGAAAGCGCGCGGACCTGGGCGCGCAGGTGCCCGATCCGGTCCGCGTCCCGGCGGACCTCCGCGGTGATAGCGGACATGGCCCGGGAGCGCAGCCGGGAGATCTCTTCCTGGCGCCGCTCCACCATGGACTGCGGCGCCGCCAGGGCGGGACGGGACCGGATGTGGTTCAACCGGTCCGTTTCCCTGCCCACCAGGGTGTTGAGGACCCGGCGCAGCTGCTGACGGGACTGGCGGATCCGGGCCAGCTCCTCGCCGACATCCGGTACCACCCGCTTCGCGGCGTCGGTGGGCGTGGAGGCGCGCAGGTCGGCTACGTCGTCGAGCAGGGGACGGTCCGCTTCGTGCCCGATGGCGCTGACCACCGGAGTCTGCGCTGCCGATACCGCGCGGACCAGGTCCTCATGGCTGAAGGCCAGGAGGTCTTCCAGCGAGCCGCCGCCGCGGGCAATGATGATGACATCCACTTCGGGCATGGCGTCGAGTTCGGCCAGTGCGCGGCTCACTTCGGCGACGGCGTTCACGCCCTGGACCGCCACCTCCCTGACCTCGAACTCGACGGCGGGCCAGCGCAGTGCGGCGTTGCGCATCACGTCCTTCATGGCATCGGAGTTCCGTCCGGTGATCAGGCCGATCCGGCCCGGCAGCAGCGGCAGCGGCAGCTTGCGGTCCTCCCGGAAGAGGCCTTCCGCGGCGAGGGCATGCCGCAGCCGTTCAATCCGTGCCAGGAGGTCGCCCAGCCCCACCGGCCGGATGTCGCGGGTCTGCATGGACAGCCGTCCGGTCTTGACCCAGAAGTCCGGCTTCACCAGGGCCACCACCCGCGCACCGCGCTCCAGCGGCAGCTCCAGCCGGTTCATGACCGTGCTCCACGCGGTCAGGGAGAGCGACACTTCGGCGTCGACGTCGCGCAGTGTGATGTAGGAGGCGTTGGCCCGGCGGTTCAGCTCGATCACCTGGCCCTCCACCCAGGTGGCGGGGGCACGGTCGATGTAGCTCTTGAGGTTCTTCGAGAGCAGTGCCAGGGGCCAGGGGTTCTCCGGGGTCGTCTGCGCGGCAGTGGCGGGCAGCGTGGACTGCTCCGGGGTATTCTCGGGACTCAACGGTCCGCTGTCGTCTTGCATGAGGATGCTCCCGCGGTGGATTGGAACTGGCTCTCGGGCCGGCGGAGGAACCGGCCCAGGCTTAATGTCTATCAGGTGCTTCCCCCGGTCCGGTTCCGCCGGCCGTCCTCAACGCCCGCGGATCCCAACGGACAAGGAATTTCTTTATGCGCACATTCGTCTCAGCCGTCTTCGGCCTGCTCGCCGTCCTCCTGACTGCGGCGGCCTTCTGCGGGGCGTGGCTGAACACGAACGTGGTTTCGGAAAACGGCTTTGCCTCCCTCGGCGAACCGCTGGCCCGGGACGAAACCTTCCAGCGCGAACTCGCCACGGCCCTGTCCGCAGAGGCCGTCGGTGCGGTGGACGTGCCTGCTCCGCTGGCCTCCGTGGTGGAGCCGCTGATCACCTCGGCCGTGGAACAGGTCCAGGCACTGCCCGAATATCCCGAGGCGTGGAGCGAAACGCTGCGCCGCTCGCATGCGCTCACCTTCGGGGACGCCGCGGAGGGGTCAGGAGCGGCGCTGACGCTCGACGTCGCACCCCTGGTCTCGCTTGTCACGGGCAGCGTGGGGAACGAACTGTCCGTGGACGTGCCGGCTGCGGAGCAGGTCCCCGTGGAAATCGGCGGAGCCGGGCACGCGGAGCTGATGCGAAACGCCGAGCGGGCGGGCGAGGCCTGGCCGGTACTGGCGCTCGCTGCCGCCGTCGCCGGTCTTCTGGCACTGCTGGCCGCACGACGCCGGTCTACCACCTTTGCGCTGATCGGCCTGGGTGTGGCGCTCGCCGGGGGAGTGCTGTGGCTGGGAGCGGGGATGCTGCCGGGCCAGGTCTCCGCACAGCAGTTCAGCAGTCCCGTGGCGTCCGCGTTCGCCGAGGCCTTTGCCGGAGAGGCCTCGGCAAGCCTGCGCACCTGGACCATCGGCCTGATGCTGGCCGGAGCCGCCGCGTTCGTGGCCGGGATGCTGGCACGGGTCCTGAGGGGCTCCCGGCGGTAGCTCCGCTGTGAGCGTACCCACGGTCTGCGGGGACGGGAACCCATGGCCCACCCGATAGCATGGGTGCATGACCAGCACAGTTATCTCCGTGCCTATGCCCACCGTGCCCCGGCGGCGCCGCACCCCCGAGGAAGTGGCAGCTGCGGCTCCCGTTTTCGGTCCGCGGCGCGTGCTGCTGGCTGCACCGCGGGGCTACTGCGCGGGAGTGGACCGGGCTGTCATTGCCGTCGAAAAGGCGCTGGAAGCCTACGGCCCGCCCGTGTACGTCCGCAAGCAGATCGTCCACAACCTCCACGTGGTCACCACTTTGGAGGAAAAGGGTGCGATCTTCGTGGATGAAACCGACGAGGTTCCCGAGGGCGCACGGCTGATCTTCTCCGCGCACGGCGTCTCACCCGCCGTCGTCCAGTCCGCCAAGGACCGGAACCTGCAGACCATCGACGCCACCTGCCCGCTGGTCACCAAGGTGCACCGCGAAGCCGTCCGGTTTGCCCGCGACGACTTCGACATCCTGCTGATCGGTCACGAAGGCCACGAAGAGGTCGAAGGCACCTACGGCGAAGCGCCGGAACACATGCAGATCGTCAACGGCCCCGAAGACGTGGACAAGGTCACCGTCCGGAACCCGGACAAGGTCATCTGGCTCTCCCAGACCACGCTGAGCGTGGATGAAGCCATGCACACCGTCAACCTGCTGCGCGAACGCTTCCCCTCCCTGCAGGACCCGCCCAGCG
Source organism: Arthrobacter sp. zg-Y844 (assembly GCF_024385465.1). Lineage (GTDB taxonomy): Bacteria > Actinomycetota > Actinomycetes > Actinomycetales > Micrococcaceae > Arthrobacter_B. The sequence goes on along the minus strand of NZ_JANFLS010000001.1, from coordinate 337,255 downwards.
ACGACATTTGCTACGCAACCTCCAACCGCCAGGCAGCCATCAAGAAGATCGCTCCGGAAGCGGACCTGGTGCTGGTGCTGGGTTCGGCGAACTCCTCCAACTCCGTCCGGCTGGTGGAAGTGGCGCTGGAGTACGGCGCCAAGGCCTCCTACCGCGTGGACTTTGCCAACGAGGTGGACGAAAGCTGGTTCGAGGGCGTGGCCACGGTCGGCGTCACGTCCGGTGCCTCCGTTCCCGAAAACCTGGTCCAGGACGTGCTGCACCTGCTGTCCCAGTACGGTTACGGCGACGTCGAAGAGGTAGTGACGGCCGAAGAGGACATTATCTTCTCCCTGCCGAAGGAAATCCGCGCCACGCTGAAGGCCATGGGGGACTCCACCCTCGGCCTTGGCGGCCGCCGTCGTGCGGACGAGTCCTAGCGCCCGGTATCATTTACTAACGTGGCTCTTACTATTGGCATCGTCGGCCTGCCCAACGTCGGCAAATCAACCCTGTTCAATGCGCTGACCCGCAACAACGTGCTGGCGGCGAACTATCCGTTCGCCACCATCGAACCGAACGTCGGCGTCGTGTCCCTTCCCGATCCGCGGCTGGCCAAGCTGGCCGAAATCCACGGTTCGGCGCGCATCCTTCCGGCAACGGTGTCCTTCGTGGACATCGCCGGGATCGTCAAGGGCGCTTCCGAGGGCGAAGGGCTGGGCAACCAGTTCCTCGCCAACATCCGTGAAGCCGAAGCCATTGCCCAGGTTATCCGCGTGTTCGATGACCCCGACGTCATCCACGTGGACGGCAAGGTGGACCCGCGGTCGGACATGGAAACCATCAACACCGAGCTGATCCTGGCTGACCTGCAGACGCTGGAAAAGGCGATCCCGCGGGTGGAGAAGGAAGTCAAGATCAAGAAGCGCGACGCCGCGCAGCTGGCCGCCATGGAGGCCGCCCGCACCGTCCTGGAACGCGGCGACACGATCTTCTCTTCCGTGGCCAGCGACAAGCTGGACATGGAGCACCTGCGCGAGCTGAGCCTGCTCACCGCCAAGCCGTTCATCTACGTGTTTAACGTGGACGACGCCGTGCTGGGCAACCCGGACCGCCAGGCCGAACTGCGTGAACTGGTGGCACCGGCAGACGCGATCTTCCTCGACGCCAAGCTCGAAGCCGACCTGGTGGAGCTGGACGAAGAAGAAGCCCGCGAAATGCTGGAAATGAACGGCCAGGAAGAATCCGGCCTGGACCAGCTGGCACGCGTCGGCTTCCACACCCTCGGCCTGCAGACCTACCTGACTGCCGGCCCCAAGGAAACCCGCGCCTGGACCATCCGCAAGGGCGACACCGCGCCCCAGGCTGCCGGCGTCATCCACTCCGACTTCCAGCGTGGCTTCATCAAGGCCGAAGTTGTCTCCTTCGACGACCTGGTCGACGCCGGCTCCATGGCCGAGGCCAAATCCCGCGGCAAGGTCCGCATCGAAGGCAAGGACTACGTTATGGCCGACGGCGATGTGGTGGAGTTTAGATTCAACGTTTAGATTATTTCGCCTGAATCAATCGAAATGCCGCCCTCAGCGAAAGCGTCTGAGGGCGGCATTTCTTGTTTATGGATCGAGGGTTGTACCGTCACCAGCCCTCGTGGATCTCGCGCGGTACCGCCCACGGGCCTTTGAAGAAGAATAGCCAGCACGGGTCACGACTTAGTTCGCCTCCGGAGGCCCCGATCCCAGCGGACATTTCCGATCGGGGCCTCAAGCTTTGAGCGAACCATTTACTGAAGGCAGGTCGAATGCGATGCTTGGCACCAACCACTGTTCTCCGTCCGGCCGACAAATCAAGGAGTCACTATGTGGGGAATAGGGCTTAGACGGCGGGCTGTTTGGCCAAAGGAAATGACCATCCGGATTGATGACCACGCGCAGAACCTGAAGATGCTTCTCTTTATCCGACAGGCATGGATGATCGCCCAGGACATCGAAATTCCGGAACTCAGCCCTGTGCCTGCGACGGGTGCATCGAAGATCCCGGCGTCAGCAAGCCGTGAGGTATGGGATGAACGCTGGAAGCAGCAATGGGACCGCAGCTGGGACTGGTTCAACGTAAGCACAGTTCAAAACGAACCGATCTCACAGGAAGAGATGCAAAAACTCTCGAGCCCTGGACAGGAACTCCACCCGATTGTGCCACCGTTCTGGCCCGTCGAATACGGCGAGGATGGGGTAGATCTGGTGGCCTTCAATACGTGGGATAAACAGACAACGCCGAACTTTCCTTCCCGGTCCGAACAAGATAGCCTTCCGGTGCTGGTTAAGGCATGGCAAGACGGGCTCACGACGATCATCGTACTGCCCTATTTGGGGTACTTTGCGCAGCGTCTCAACGGCAGTCATCTTGTCATCTCAGCTGAAACCAGGAACGACCCGAAACTCTACACTGAGGCACTCCAAACCAGTCACTGATACCAAGAAGCGCCCAGGTGGCAAAGGACGGCGGCGCCGCTGGCAGGGTCCGGTGCCGCGCGCCGGCGGCAGGACCTCCGACGTGGGAGCGGGGTTCCGTCAGCGGCCCATGCTGCCGCCGCCGGAGACATTCCTCAGATCACCCGGGACGTAGCGCTCGGCTTCCCCTACCTCGAAGGTAATCTGACTGCGAATGTAAGAGGTTGATTGGCTACGGAACGTGGTGGAGTTCCGCTTCAACGTCTAGTCGTGCTCCGAAAAAGCGCTTCCCGGATTTCGACCCGAGAGGCGCTTTTTATTTTTCTGGCTACCCTACGAGGTGCGGGTCCACAGCAGGTACGCATGCGCCAGCTGGGCCTGCACCTCCGGCGCCGCTTCACGGATGGGCGAGATCTGCGGACGGGTGATCGTCGCCACCGCAACGATCACGTCCAGCGCGGTGAGCTCCTGGCGTACCACCCCCTGGGTTTTCAGTGCAGACAGCACCTCGTCAAGGGCGTGAAGTGCAGGCTGTTGCACCTGCGCCAGGGGAGTGGCGTTCAAATCGCGGACGGCACCGGGCTGCAGCGCGAGGCCATCGGTCAGCGCACCCAACTCCATGGACATCAGGTGCGATAAGAGCCGCTCCCATGACGCCGCAGCGTCCGTTTCCAGCCCGGCGCGGGCCTCGTTTGCCGCTTCCAAGATGCCCTCGACAGTGTCCTGCACTACGGCTCGGACCAGTTCATCGCGGGAGGGGAAATTGCGGTACAGGGTAGCAATGCCGACTCCGCTCGCCGCGGCTACCGTCTCCAGCGCAACATCGCCGCCCCGCTCGGCAAAAAGGTGCCTCGCATGGGCGACGATCGCTTCTCTTCGCCGCGCAGCGTCAGCTCTCATCCGGCCCCCTTCAAGTTGACCTTCAGTCTAAACCGGAGGAATATCATCCGTAGAAGTGGAGGAAGTTCCTCCACAAACGAAGGATCCATGACAGCTCAAACGCCGGCAACCGGCTCCCATCGAAAGCATGCAGCCATTTGGGCGGGCCTGACCGTCGGACTCTCGGTCATTCTGCTTGCACTCCTGATGCTCTTCATCTCACCCTCACTCCTTTCCGGACCGCGGGACCTGGGCCTGGGTGTAGTTGGTGCGCAGGAGAAGGCCGAGACGGTCTCGGAAACCCTGGAGTCCCAGTCGCCGGGCGCCTTCGTTGTCCAGGCCTATGAAAGTGCCGACGACCTGGAGCAGGGAATCCGGGACCGGGACATCGTCGGCGGTTTCGACTTCTCAGATCCGGAAGACATGCAGGTCTACGTGGCGAGCGCCGGGTCAACAGCCGTATCCGGGACCGTCAGCAACGTCGGCGCCACGATGGCGGGCAGCACGGGGCAGACGGCCGAGATTGTGGACGTGGTTCCGCTTCCCGCGGGCGACCCGACGGGCGTGGGCATCGGTGGCCTGGCCTTCCCCCTGGTCTTCGGCGGTATCGTGCCCGCCGTGGCGTTCCGCTCCATGCTGTCCGGGAAACGCTGGTGGATCTTGGCCGGCCTTACCGGCTTTTCAATCGCCGGCGGGTTCGTGGTCGCTGCAGTTTTGAAGCACGTCTTCGGCAGCATTGAGGGTCCGCTGGTCCCGGTCGCGGCAAGCGTCGCCCTGGGCATCGCAGCGCTGGCACTGCCGCTCGCCGGCCTCTATGAGTGCTTTGGCACCAAAGGCTTCACCATTGCCGCCATGTCCATGATGTTTGTGGGCAACCCCTTCGCCGGCATCTCGACCAGCGCACAGTGGCTTTCCGCCGGAGTGGCTATGATCGGCCAGCTTCTGCCACCCGGCGCTGCCGGCACCCTTGTGCGTGCCGCGGCCTATTTCGACGGCGCCGGCGGAGGGGCTGCGGCCCTGACCCTGGGCGTGTGGGTCTTGGCGGGGATCGTGCTGTGGTTTAGCGGGCCGCGCATCGCGGCCGCCAAGGCTCAGAAAGAGGGGGCACTGGCGACGGCCTGAGTCAGCTCGGGAACGCATGAGGACGGCAGCTTTGTAGAGCACGACGGCGACAGGTCGGTGCGTTCCTGCTCAGCATCCCGTGGTGTCGTCAACCAGCATCAGGCCGCGCCCGCAAGCCGGTGTGGCATCATCTGGGGATGGCCTCACCCCAGACCCTCAGCGATCCGAACCGGCGCACCATCGCGCGCTGGGCGGCAGCATGCGCTGAACGTGTCCTGCCGCTCTACAAAGCAGATGAAGCCGCGGAAGAAACAGCCCGGGCCGCACTCGCCCGCACCCGTGCGTACAGCTCAGGATCGGGAACCGCTGCAGACGAAATCAGCAAGCGGCTCATCGTCGTGAAGATCGCGAATGCCGCGACGACGCCGGCCGGCGCTGCCGCGGCCCGCGCCGTCGCCCAGGCCGCCGCCGTCGCCCACATGGGCGCCCATGCCCTGGGCGCGGCCGCCTACGCGGCGAAGGCAGTCTCGCTCTCGAATCCGGAACAACCGGAGGCGGTCCGGCAGGAGATCCAGTGGCAGTTGGCCAACCTGAGCGACGGCGAACGGGCCGTGCTGAGATTGCTGCCGTCTGTGGGTACGGACTCCTCCGGCCCACTGGGCGAGGGGCTGCTGTCGCGCGGCATCCTGGGGGCGGCGATCCGTGAGATCCAGGCCGAAATTGCCTAGGCGTGATCGGCAGGGTAGCGGCGTCGACTCCACGGCACAGGGAGAAGTTAGAGCCACGCCCAGGACCACCCCGTGCCCGACGACGTCGCCCGCCTGCTCGCCACCGTGCCCGAATGGTTCGGGCAGCCGGACTCGAATGCCGAGTACATCGACGCCGCCCGAACCAAGGAAACCTGGACCGTGCGCGACGTCGGCGGTTCCGTCATCGGAGTCACCCTGGTCGACCGGCACTTTCCGCATGTGGCCGAGATCCACCTCACCGTGGTGGACCGCGCAGCTCACGGCTCCGGCGTCGGAACCACGATGCTGGCGGCCATCGAGGCCGACGCGATCAGCCGCGGCGTACACCTCCTTGAGGTGAAGGCGCTCGGTCCGTCCCATCCGGACTCCGGCTACGCGCGAACCCGGCACTTCTATGAGAAGCGGGGATTCCTGCCCTTGGAGGAGACGGATCTCTGGGGAGAAGCCACGCCGTGCCTGATCATGGTGAAGCCGCTGGCTCCGGGGCCCTAGCTGCTGACGCCAAAGGCCCTGCCGACGGCGGACTCGTCCGTCAGGAGGCTGAGCATGCAGGCGGCAAGGTCGGCCCGCGGAATGGAGCCCTTGAGTTTTCCGTTGTCCGTCGTCTCGAGCATCCGCCAGGTGCCGGACGGTTCCTTGTCTGTCAGGCCGGTGGGTCGGAGGATGGTCCAGTCCAGGCCGGAGCCTTGGACGGCGGACTCCTGGGCGTTGTGATCCGCCAAGGCTTTCGCAAGCACGATCCGGGTAATCAGTCCCAGCGGTCCGGGAAGCTGGGACGCCGAGTCTCCTGCGCCCAGCGAAGACTGCACCACAAGCCGCCGTACGCCTTCTGCCCGCATCGCGCCGATAACGGTCCGAGTAACGGCGCCGCGCTGATGATGGACACCCTTGGCCCCTCCCACGGTCACTACGACGGCGTCGGCCCCCGCAACTGCCCGGGCGGCTGCCTCCGGGTCGGTTGCGTTTCCGGTGACGCTCCGGACACCTTCGGGTGCGGTACCGCTGCGTGAGAGGACGGATACTTCGTGGCCTGCCTCTTGGGCGAGGGAAGCCAGCCGGGCGCCGGTGCCCTTCGAGCCGCCGATAATGGTGATTCTCATACAGCCCAATTTACCCCGCGGGGGAGAAGCCGCCCCTCGCCCGCATCAGAGGCAAGGCGGAAATGGTTCGGCGCGCCGTGGAACCCCCAGCAAACGCCCCGCTACATTGGCCCGATGACTCCGGAAGAACACCGCTTCAACGCCCTTGCGCTCATCTTCGCCAACCTCCAGCGACTGATGGTTTTCCATAACGCCGTCGCCGTGAGCGAAGGCAAGCAACTGGACCCTGACCTGCGCACAGAGCTCACCACGCAGCTCGACCTGGTTGGCGAGGCCATCCAACGGGCCAGCGAGACCAAAACAGTCAGTGAGCCCGACGTCGAGGCCATGCGCCCGGTGGTCGACTACCTCGCCAGGGAGATCCGCTCCTATTACGCAACCGAGCTCGGGAGTGATCTGGGCAAGCAGGCAGCCTTCGGTGCCGCGGCGGTCTATGCAGCTGGATACCTCGACGACGGGACTATTCAGATGGGTCGCGTCTTCGGCCATCCGGAGTGGGTTGACCGCACACTGCAGAACAATCCCGTTCTCATCACTCTGCGGAACCAGGCAAACGCCGCCGTCGCATCCGCGGCCAGGCACGAGTTCTCCGCCGAAGTCCGCGGTTACATCGGCCACCACGTCAGCGTTGCACTTGGCAACCGGGAGCAGGCCCTGGCCCAGGTGGACGGGCTGCCGGAGATGCTGGCCGGACGGGATGCGCGGCAGCCTCAATAGCGTCCCGCTCGGCCTGCCCGGCCTAAGTACGGCGCAGGTGATTTTCGCCGCCGAGCACGCAATATGACATGTCATTGCATGTAATACATCCCACGTATGCCAAATCGTTACCAGGCGGTATGGGCCGGTCTTTCCCCACGTCATCAGCGTCTTTGATGCAATGTGATCCACCACACGGTGTCCATACCGGCGCCACATGCCGGACTTGGTTACCTGACGGCAACAAAGTGGGCTTATGCTTTTGGCCTTGTGAGTCGGTTCACCATTTGGCAGAGCCGCAACGCCGGCGTCATCATCGCCGGCACCGAATAGAACTAGGAGGCGGAATGCGCGTCACACGCACTTCCAAAATGCTGAGCGTAGCGGCACTTGCCGCACTTACGCTGAGCGCCTGCGGTGGGGGATCCGACGAATCGGCCGAAGGCTCGGGTGAGACCGAAGGCAGCAACAACGCCGTGATCATCACCGCTAACGGCACCGAACCGCAGAACCCGCTGATGCCGGTCAACACCAACGAAGTTGGCGGCGGACGCATCATGGACCTGCTCTTCGAAGGCCTGGTCAGCTACGACGCTGACGGCAACACGGTCAACGAACTCGCCGAGTCCATCGAGACCGAAGATTCCCAGACCTACACCATCAAGGTGAAGGCGGACCAGAAGTTCACCAACGGCGAGGCCATCACGGCCAAGTCCTTCGTTGACGCCTGGAACTTCGGTGCAGCCGCCAAGAATGCCCAGCTGAACTCGTACTTCTTCGAGAGCATCGAAGGCTACGACGAAGTCAGTGCAGAAGGTGCCACAGCCGACACCATGAGCGGACTGGCCGTGGTGGATGACACCACGTTCACCGTCAAGCTCAGCCAGCCGGAATCCGACTTCCCGCAGCGACTTGGCTACACCGCCTTCTTCCCGCTGCCCGCCGGTGCACTGGAAGATCCCGCCGCGTTCGGCGAGAATCCGGTCGGCAACGGACCGTACAAGCTGGCCGGGGACGACGCCTGGCAGCACGAAATCCAGATCGACCTGGTCGCCAACCCGGATTACACCGGAACCCGCGTACCGCAGAACGGCGGAGTAACCTTCAAGTTCTACTCCTCCTTCGACGCAGCCTACGCAGACCTGCAGTCGAACGAGCTGGACATCCTCGACACCATTCCCAACATGGCGTTGAAGACGTTCAAGACCGATCTGGGCGAGGGCCGCTTCTCCGAAAAGGCGTATGCAGGCAACCAGACCATCACGATCCCCGGCTACCTGCCGGAGTTCTCGGGCGAAGCCGGAGAACTGCGCCGCCAGGCCATCTCCATGGCCATCGACCGGGACGAAATCACCGACGTCGTCTTCTCGGGATCCCGTGAACCGGCCACCGAATTCACCGCTCCGGTCATCGAGGGCTACAGCGACAGCATCCCCGGCAACGAGGTGCTCGAGTTTAACCCCGAGAAGGCCAAGGAACTCTGGGAAGAAGCCGAGAAGGTTTCACCCTGGCCCGCCGACCAGGCCTTCACCATCGGCTACAACGCCGACGCCAACCACAAGGAATGGGTTGACGCCGTAGCCAACGGTCTGAAGAACAACCTTGGTATCAAGGCCGAAGGCAAGCCCTACGCAACGTTCAAGGAACTGCGCGCAGACGCTACCGCCAAGACCTTGTCCGGTGCTATCCGCACCGGCTGGCAGGCTGACTACCCGTCCCTGAACAACTTCCTCGGCCCGCTGTACGGCACCGGGGCAGGTTCCAACGACGGCGAATACTCGAGTGAAGAGTTCGACAAGCTCCTGGGCGAAGGCCTTGCCGCTTCCACCCCGGAAGACGGAGCCGAAATCTTCAACCAGGCCCAGGAAGTCCTGCTGAAGGACCTCCCCGTCATCCCGCTGTGGTACCAGGTTGCACAGTCCGGCTGGAGTGAAAACGTGGACAACGTTGAAACCGGCTGGAACGGCGTCCCTGTGTACTACAACGTCACGGCCAAGTAGCAGTATCTAGACCGACCGATCCGGGGCCCGGCCAGAAGGCCGGGCCCCGGCTTGTATTTCGGGTTCTATCAAGAACAGGCATAGAAAAAAGATGCGAGACTCCAATCCCCCACAGCTGGCAGGAGGCCACCCCTAATGGCCGGCTACGTCATTCGACGCTTCCTCCAAATGATCCCCGTTTTCTTCGGGGCAACATTCCTCGTTTATTTCCTCGTGTTCTCCCTCCCGGGAGACCCCATTGCCGCACTCTTCGGCGATAAGCCGGTTAACGAGGCCGTCGCCGCGCAGCTGCGCAGCCAGTACAACCTGGACCAGCCCTTCATCGTCCAGTACCTGCTGTACCTGAAGAACCTGGTCACCTTTAACCTGGGGGTCGACTTCTCCGGCCGCGAGGTTTCGGCCGTCCTGGCCCAGGCCTTCCCGGTGACCATGCGCCTTGCCGTGCTGGCCCTGCTTTTCGAAGCGGTCTTCGGTATTGCGTTCGGCCTCATGGCCGGCCTGAAGAAGGGCAAGATCTTCGACAGCACCGTCCTGGTTGTCTCCCTGATCGTGATCGCGATCCCGGTGTTCGTACTCGGCTTCCTGCTGCAGTTCCTGGTGGGCGTCAAGCTCCAATGGACCAGCCCAACAGTCGGCGGCGACGCCAGCTGGGCGGACCTGATACTGCCGGCAGTGGTCCTGGGCCTGGCGTCCTTCGCCTACGTGCTGCGCCTGACGCGCACCTCGGTCATCGAGAACATGAACGCCGACTACGTCCGCACCGCCACCGCGAAGGGGCTTTCCCGGCCGCGCGTGGTCACCGTGCACATCCTGCGCAACTCCCTGATCCCCGTGGTGACCTTCCTCGGGGCGGACCTGGGCGCGCTGATGGGCGGCGCCATCGTCACCGAAGGCATCTTTAACGTCCCCGGAGTGGGACAGCGACTTTACCAGTCAGTCATCAGGGGAGAGGGGCCGACGATCGTGTCGATCGTGAGTGTCCTCGTCTTCGTCTACGTCATCGCCAACCTCCTGGTAGACCTCCTGTACGCCTGGCTTGATCCGAGGATCCGTTATGCATAAAGACACCACAAACATCGAGCACTACGTCGCTCCGCTGGAGGAAACCCCTCTGGCGGCGACCGACAGCGTCAAGGACGACGTCCAGCCGCTGAGCCTCTGGGGGGAGGCCTGGCGCAACCTGCGCACCCAGCCGCTGTTCGTCATTTCCGCACTGCTTATCCTGCTGATCCTCACGGTCGCGGCTTTCCCGGGCCTGTTCACGAATGCGTCACCGGATGAAAACTGCCTGCTGGCCAACTCCAACGGCGCACCCTCGGCGGGTCACCCGCTGGGCTTCACCTTCCAGGGCTGCGACGTTTACGCCCGCGTCATCTACGGCACGCGCGCATCCCTGATGGTGGGAGTGCTGACCACACTGGCAGTCGTGATCATCGGCGGCATCGCGGGAGCACTGGCCGGCTACTACGGCGGATGGCTCGACGCCATCCTCGCCCGGGTCGGCGATATCTTCTTCGCCCTGCCGCTGATCCTCGGCGCCATCATCATCATGCAGCTGCCGACCTTCCGCGAGAACCGCACCGTCATGACGGTGGTCTTCACGCTGCTGATCTTCGGGTGGCCCCAGGTGGCCCGCATCACCCGCAGCGCCGTCATCTCGGTCCGCAACGCGGACTTCGTGGTGGCATCCCGCTCCCTCGGCGTTTCGCGGTTCTCGGCACTGGTGAAGCACGTTATTCCCAACTCCACCGCCCCCGTGATCGTGATCGCCACCATCTCGCTGGGCACGTTCATCGTTGCGGAAGCCACGCTGTCCTTCCTGGGCATCGGGCTCCCGCCGGGCATCATGTCCTGGGGCAATGACATCTCGGCCGCCCAGTCTTCGTTGCGGTCCAATCCCTCAACGCTGCTCTGGCCTGCGGCCGCCCTCTCCATCACCGTGCTGAGCTTCATCATGCTCGGCGACGCGGTCCGTGATGCTCTTGATCCGAAGGCGCGCAAACGATGACCATCAATACACAAAATGCGGCTGTGAAGCCCCTGCTGGAAGTCCGCGACCTGGCAATCACCTTTGCCACCGCAAACGGCGACGTGGAAGCAGTCCGTGACGCACACCTGACGATCATGCCCGGCGAAACCGTGGCCATCGTGGGCGAGTCCGGCTCGGGCAAGTCGACGACGGCGCTGGCGGCCATCGGCCTGCTGCCCGGCAACGGCAGGGTCAGCGCAGGCCAGATCCTCTTTGACGGCGAGGACATTTCCAATGCCAGCGCCAAGCGGATCCAGGAGCTGCGCGGCAACTCGATCGGCATGGTTCCGCAGGATCCGATGTCCAACCTGAACCCGGTGTGGAAGATCGGTTTCCAGGTCAAGGAAACCCTGCGCGCCAACGGGCTGCCCCACTCCTCGGCGGACATCGCCAAGGTCCTGGAGCAGGCCGGCCTGCCGGATGCGGCAAGCCGCGCCAAGCAGTACCCGCACGAGTTCTCCGGCGGCATGCGCCAGCGTGCACTGATTGCCATTGGCCTGTCCTGCCGGCCCCGACTGCTCATCGCCGATGAGCCGACGTCGGCGCTGGACGTCACCGTCCAGCGCCAGATCCTGGACCACCTGGGCACCCTCACGGAGGAACTGGGCACCGCGGTACTGCTGATCACGCACGACCTCGGCCTGGCCGCGGAACGTGCCCAGAAGGTCGTTGTGATGTACAAGGGACGCGTGGTGGAATCCGGGCCGGCCCTGGAAATCCTTACCAACCCCCGCCACCCCTACACACGCAAGCTCGTGGAATCGGCGCCCTCACTGGCCTCCAAGCGCATCGACTCTGCGAAGAGCCGCGGCCTGGAGAGCGCAGACCTGCTCACCTCCGAAGACGATGCCAAGCTGAAGGCTGCGGATAACGTCATTGAGGTGAAGGACCTGACGAAGGTCTTCAAGCTCCGCAGCGGGCTCGGCAAGTCGACGGATTTCACCGCCGTGGACAACGTCTCCTTCGACATCAAGCGCGGCACCACCACCGCCGTCGTGGGGGAGTCCGGCTCGGGCAAATCCACAGTGGCCCGCATGGTGCTGAACCTGGAGACGCCCACCAGCGGCTCCATCCTGTTCAACGGGGTGGATATGACCACGCTGAACAGCAAGCGGATGTTCGAGTTCCGCCGCCGGGTACAGCCGATCTTCCAGGATCCGTACGGTTCCCTGGACCCGATGTACAACATCTTCCGCACCATCGAAGAGCCGCTTCGGGTGCACAAGATCGGCACGTCCAAGAGCCGCGAGGCCAAGGTGCGCGAGCTCCTTGACCAGGTTGCCCTGCCGTCGTCGGTGATGCGCCGCTTCCCGAACGAGCTCTCCGGCGGCCAGCGCCAGCGCGTGGCCATTGCGCGGGCCCTGGCACTGGATCCCGAGGTGGTCATCTGCGACGAAGCGGTTTCGGCGCTGGACGTCCTGGTGCAGGCCCAGATCCTGAACCTGCTGGCGGACCTGCAGTCGGAGCTGGGACTGAGCTACCTGTTCATTACCCATGACCTGGCGGTGGTCCGGCAGATCGCGGACTTCGTCTGCGTGATGGAAAAGGGCAAGCTCGTGGAGACCGGCACCACGGACGAGGTGTTCGACGCCCCTCAGCAGGCCTACACGCAGGCACTGCTGGCGGCCATCCCGGGCTCACGCCTGGAACTGCCGCCCGAAGTCGCCTAGCGGCCTCGCAGCACCTGCGCTGAAGGCGGGGAACCGGACAGGTTCCCCGCCTTCAGTGTGTCCGGCACGGCCCCGGGTTTGCGCCTGTCCCGGGCCCTGTCCGCGACCCGAAACCACGCAGTCGGGTCCGCCCCTCAAAGGCACGCATTAGGGATCGTATGGTATTGCGACTAGAATGTTAGCGTGCCCGCTGACGGCGGGGCCTTCGGTGGATTCTGACTGGTGATTGAGCAAGCGATTGAATCAGCATTCGTACAGAACAGCCGGAAACGCCGGTACCAATCCGGCCGAAAAAGATACACCCCGAACTGATCTCCTATGAATTGAGTCCTCACGCATGTCAGAAACCAACACGGCTGTAAATACCGCAGTACGAAGCGATCTCCGCAACGTTGCGATTGTGGCCCACGTTGACCACGGTAAGACGACTCTCGTCGACGCCATGCTGAAGCAGACGAACTCGTTTGCCGCCCACGGAGACGTGGAAGACCGCGTGATGGACTCCGGTGACCTGGAGCGCGAAAAGGGCATCACCATCCTGGCCAAGAACACCACCGTGTTCTACAACGGTCCGGCCGCCAAGGGCGAAACCATCACCATCAACGTCATCGACACCCCCGGCCACGCCGACTTCGGCGGCGAGGTCGAGCGCGGCCTGTCCATGGTCGACGGCGTTGTGCTGCTTGTTGACGCTTCTGAAGGCCCGCTGCCCCAGACCCGCTTCGTGCTGCGCAAGGCGCTGGCCGCGAAGCTGCCGGTAGTCCTCCTGGTCAACAAGACCGACCGTCCCGATGCCCGGATCGACGAGGTTGTCAGCGAGTCCATGGACCTGCTGCTCGGCCTGGCCTCCGACCTTGCGGACGAAGTCCCGGACCTTGACCTTGACCTGGTCCTGAACGTCCCCGTTGTCTACGCCGCCGCCCGCGTCGGTGCAGCCTCCCTGGAGCAGCCGGCCGACGGCTCAGCCCCCGCGAATGACAACCTGGAACCGCTGTTCCAGACGATCATCGACCACATCCCGGCTCCCACGTACGACCCCGAGGGTGTCCTCCAGGCGCACGTCACCAACCTGGATGCCTCCCCGTTCCTCGGCCGCCTGGCCCTGCTGCGTATCTTCAACGGCACCTTGCGCAAGGGCCAGACCGTTGCCTGGGCCCGCCACGACGGCACCATGAAGACCGTCAAGATCACCGAACTGCTGGCGACCAAGGCACTGGACCGGGTCCCGACCGAATCCGCCGGACCGGGCGAGATCGTTGCTGTCGCCGGTATCGAGGACATCACCATTGGTGAGACCCTGACCGACGTCGACAACCCCAAGCCGCTGCCGCTGATCACCGTGGATGATCCCGCGATCTCCATGACCATCGGTATCAACACCTCGCCGCTGGCCGGCCGGGTCAAGGGCGCCAAGGTTACGGCCCGCCAGGTCAAGGACCGCCTCGACAAGGAACTGATCGGCAACGTGTCGCTGAAGGTCCTTCCGACCGAGCGTCCGGACGCCTGGGAAGTCCAGGGCCGCGGCGAGCTCGCGCTGGCCATCCTGGTGGAGCAGATGCGCCGCGAAGGCTTCGAGCTGACCGTCGGCAAGCCGCAGGTTGTCACCAAGATCGTTGACGGCAAGGTCAACGAGCCGATGGAGCACATGACCATCGACGTACCCGAGGAATACCTGGGCGCCGTCACGCAGCTGATGGCCGTCCGCAAGGGCCGGATGGTCAACATGGCCAACCACGGCACCGGCTGGGTCCGCATGGAATTCATCGTTCCCGCCCGTGGCCTGATCGGCTTCCGCACCAAGTTCCTCACGGAAACCCACGGTGCAGGCATCTCCTCGTCCATCGCCGAGGGCTACGAGCCCTGGGCCGGTCCGATCGAGTACCGCACCAACGGTTCGCTGATCTCCGACCGCTCCGGCGTCGTTACCCCGTTCGCAATGATCAAGCTGCAGGAACGCGGCTCCTTCTTCGTGGAGCCCACCTCCGAGGTTTACGAGGGCATGATCGTCGGCGAGAACTCCCGCGCCGATGACATGGATGTGAACATCACCAAGGAAAAGCAGCTCACCAACATGCGTGCCGCTTCCTCGGATACCTTCGAGAACCTGACCCCGCCGCGGAAGCTCACCCTGGAAGAGTCGCTCGAATTCGCCCGTGAGGACGAATGCGTAGAGGTCACTCCGGAGTCCATCCGCATCCGCAAGCTGGTCCTGAACGCGAACGACCGTGCCAAGGCCAACCGCGCCCGCGCCAAGGCCTAGTCATTTCCACCACGGCTGAGACCGGCAAGAGGTCCCCGCGCTGGCGGGGGCCTCTTGCGGCCGTTGCCGGCGGGATCCTGGCCGCGCTGCTGGGCACGTCCCTGCACGGCCACGTGGTGTATGCGGGCGACGACGGACTGCCCGTCGGTGCGTTGCTGGCCGTAGTGTTCAGCGGTGCCGTCGCCTTGCTGGTCGGCCTCTGGCAGCGCAGTGCACTGCTGAGTGCCGTCACCGGCGTGATCACCTACCTGGTGCTGGGGCTCTTTTCCCTGGACCTCGTCAGTGAGGTACCGCTGATCGTGACCGGTTCCTCCGCTCCGGAGCAGCCGTCGGTAGTGACCGCCGGACTGGTGTGGCTCTTCGGGCAGGCTTTGGCCACCGTCGCAGCTGTGCTGGTCTGCGCACGCGTGCTCGGCCGGGACCGGGCAGCCGGCACCGCCGCCTAAGGCATCCGCAGAACTTCAAGAGTGTGTAAAAAGGCCGCTGGAACATTGTGTTCCGGCGGCCTTTTTGCATGGGATTTTCACGGGGTTACAGCGGACGTGTACGCGCAGCTCGGCGCGGGGGAGCGGGCGGGACGGTTTTGGCCGCCGTAACCAGCGGATACGCGATGGGGACCTCGCCGCGCCGGGTGGAGACCGTACAGCCGTCCGTCCCGACGTCGCTGAGGGTGCCCAGCGCGTCCGTGAAGCCGCCGTCGATCCGGTAGCGGACCACCACGCGGACGCCGGGCTGCAGGCCGCGCAGCAGCGCGGCAGGGTCTTCGGGCGTCATCCCTCCATCCTACGGCGGCACCGGCGTCACCGGGACGCTCCGGCTGGGAGATAATGGACAAGGCTACTAACGTGGAACCAACACCCAGCGATCCGCCGTCCCTTGAGGCCGACGGTCCGCAGATCAGGAAGGCAAGGGACGTGACGTACGTAATTGCGCAGCCGTGCGTGGATGTAAAAGACAAGGCATGTATCGAAGAATGCCCCGTGGACTGCATCTATGAAGGCGAACGCTCCCTCTACATCCACCCGGACGAATGTGTTGACTGCGGGGCCTGCGAACCTGTCTGCCCGGTGGAGGCCATCTACTACGAAGATGACACTCCCGAGGAATGGGCCGAGTACTACAAGGCCAATGTCGAGTTCTTCGACGTCCTGGGCTCGCCCGGCGGCGCCGCCAAGGTAGGCAACACGCACACGGACCACCCGATCATCGCGGCCCTGCCGCCGCAGAACCAGGCATGAGCGCCGCGGCGTCCCGGGCCTTCGGGCTGGACCTGCCGGAATACCCCTGGGACGCCATGGCGCCCTACCAGCGCCGGGCAGCCGAGCACCCTGACGGTGCGGTGAACCTGTCCATCGGCACCCCCGTGGACCCGACGCCCGCCGTCGTCCGTGACGCGCTGGCAGCGGCTTCGGATGCCCCGGGCTATCCCACTACGCACGGCACCGCGGACCTGCGCGCCGCCGTCGTTGACTGGTTTGCCCGCCGCCGGAACGTGTCCGGGCTGGATCCGGCCGCCGTGCTGCCCACCGTGGGTTCGAAGGAACTCGTGGCCTGGCTCCCGCTGCTGCTCGGGCTGGGGGAGGGCGACGTCGTTGTCCGCCCCGTGGTCGCTTACCCCACCTACGATATGGGGGCGGTCTTCGCCGGCGCGACGGCGGTAGCGGCGGACCACCTCTCCGACCTGGACGAGCAGACGCGTTCCCGCGTACGGCTGGTCTGGGTGAACTCACCGGGCAACCCCACCGGCATTGTGCGTTCCGCCCAGTCGCTGCGCACCCTCGTCGAAGAGGCCCGCGCCCTGGGCGCAGTGGTTGCCTCGGACGAATGCTATGCCGAACTGGGCTGGGGCCAGTGGGATCCGGCTGAAGGCGGCGAACCCGTCCCCAGCATCCTGGATCCGCGGATCAGCGGCGGAAGCACCGAGAACCTGCTCGCGGTGTACTCCCTGAGCAAGCAGTCCAACATGGCCGGTTACCGCGCCGCGTTCACAGCCGGAGATCCGGCGCTGATCGCCAACCTGGTCAACAGCCGCAAGCACGCCGGAATGATCGTCCCCGCGCCGGTGCAGGCCGCCATGGCCGCAGCGCTGCGCGACGACGCGCATGTGGCGGCGCAGAAGGACCGCTACCGCGCCCGCCGCAACCTGCTCGTCCCGGCACTGGAGGCGTTCGGCCTGAAAATCGAGCACTCGGAAGCCGGGTTGTACCTCTGGGCGAGTGCCGGCGAGGACACCTGGACCACCGTGGCCCGTTTCGCGGAACTGGGAATAGTGGTGGGCCCCGGCGTTTTCTACGGCGACGCCGGTGCCGGCTTCGTCCGGATTGCCCTCACCGGCACGGACGAGGGCATCCGGGCAGCCGCACAGCGCCTGCACGCGGGGTCCGCGCCGGGCGGCCTGCTGCGCGCATAGGCCCGGTGCCCGGACACCCCCCGGACGGCGGAGGTGCCGCGGAGGAATAGTATTGGGCACTGCACCGTAAATACTGCGCCCAGCGATGTTGCGCTTGTACAACAGTGCCCGCCTCGATTAGTGGTAAGGGCACTGAAACCGGTAGCGTTTTAGCGAAATAGTTTAGTGGAATGCACTATGTCCGCCGGAAGCGGATGTACATAGCGGCGGTTTCGAAAACTCCTAAAGGAGAATTAATGACTGAGCAACCAAGTGCCAAGCTCCAGTACGGGCCAAACCCGGAAGACGAGCTTGTACTGCCCCGCGTTGCCGCAGCTGAAGGAAACAACGGTTACGACGTTTCCAAGCTGCTGAAGCAGACCGGCACCGTCACTTTTGACCCCGGCTTCATGAACACGGCGGCCACCACCTCCGCGATCACCTACATCGACGGCGACGAGGGCATCCTGCGCTACCGCGGGTACCCCATTGAGCAACTGGCAAAGCACTCGAGCTTCCTCGAGACCTCGTACCTGCTGATTTACGGGGAACTGCCGACGCCCACCGAGCTGGAGAACTTCGACCAGCGGATCCGTCGCCACACCATGCTCCATGAGGACCTCAAGGGCTTCTTCGGCGGATTCCCGCGCGACGCGCACCCGATGCCGGTCCTGTCCTCGGCGGTCAGTGCGTTGTCCACCTTCTACCAGGACTCCCTGGACCCGTTCGACGAAGAACAGGTGGAGCTCTCCACGGTCCGCCTGATGGCAAAGCTGCCCGTGATCGCGGCCTACGCGCACAAGAAGTCCATCGGCCAGCCGATGCTCTACCCGGACAACTCCATGAACCTCGTAGAGAACTTCATGCGGCTGTCCTTCGGCCTGCCGGCAGAGCCGTACGAAATCGATCCGGACCTGGTCAAGGCCCTGGACCTGCTGCTGATCCTGCACGCGGACCATGAGCAGAACTGCTCCACCTCCACGGTCCGTCTGGTGGGCAGCTCCAACGCCAACATGTTCGCTTCGGTTTCGGCCGGCATCAGCGCCCTCTTCGGGCCGCTGCACGGCGGGGCCAACGAGGCAGTGCTGAACATGCTGCGCGACATCCAGGCCACCGGCATGCAGCCGGAGACCTTCATGGAAAAGGTCAAGAACAAGGAAGACGGCGTGAAGCTCATGGGCTTCGGGCACCGCGTCTACAAGAACTACGACCCGCGTGCCAAGATCGTCAAGGCCACCGCCCACGACATCCTGGCCAAGCTCGGCGGCAACGACGAGCTGCTGGACATCGCCATGCGCCTGGAAGAGAAGGCACTGGCGGATGACTACTTCATCGAGCGCAAGCTCTACCCGAACGTGGACTTCTACACCGGCCTGATCTACAAGGCCATGGGCTTCCCGGAGAAGATGTTCACGGTCCTGTTCGCCATTGGCCGCCTGCCGGGCTGGATTGCCCAGTGGCGTGAAATGATGCAGGACCCGCAGACGAAGATCGGCCGCCCGCGCCAGCTCTACACGGGCGCCCCGGAGCGCAACTACCCGCAGCGCTGATCGGTTTGTAAGACACACGAAAAAGGGAAGGTCCCCGGAGAATTCCGGGGACCTTCCCTTTTTCGTGTTGAACGCTTACAGCCCCGTCAGCACGGTTTCTGCGCGCAGGCCGGGCAGCGGTGCTGACGGACTGTAAGCCCTACGGGGCGGTGTAGCCCTCGGGGTTGTTCTTCTGCCAGCGCCAGTGGTCCTCGCACATGCTTTCCAGCGTGCGTTCGGCCCGCCAGCCGAGGTCGGCGTGCGCTGCGGCAGGGTCGGCGTAGCTTACGGCGGCATCTCCCGGGCGGCGCTCGGCGAACTCGTACGGGATTTCCTTGCCTGCGGCGGCGGAGAAGGCGGAGAGGACTTCCAGGACGGAAGAGCCGTTGCCCGTGCCCAGGTTCCAGCGGTGCACGCCGGGGGCCTCGCCCAGGTAGTTGAGCGCGGCGAGGTGGCCTGCGGCGAGGTCCACTACATGGATGTAGTCGCGGACGCCGGTGCCGTCCGGTGTGGGGTAGTCATTGCCGAAGACCATGACCTTTTCGCGGCGGCCGACGGCAACCTGCGCCACGAACGGCAGCAGGTTGTTCGGGACTCCGGTGGGATCCTCGCCGATCCGGCCGGACTCGTGGGCCCCGGCAGGGTTGAAGTACCGCAGCAGGGCGACGCTCCAGCGTTCGTCGGCGGCACCGAGGTCACTGAGGATGTCCTCGATCTGTTCCTTGGTGCGCCCGTAGGGGTTCACGGCATCCATGGGAGAGTCCTCGGTGAGGGGAACCTCTTCGGATGCGCCGTAGACGGTGGCGGACGAGCTGAAGACGATGGTCCGGACGTTATGCCGGTCCATGGCATGGAGGAGGTTGATGGTGCCGACCACGTTGTTGGTGTAGTAGTACAGCGGCTTAGCCACCGATTCTCCCACTGCCTTCAACCCGGCGAAGTGGATGACCGCATCGATGGAGCGGCCGTTGAAGGCCGCTTCGAGCGCCGCTTCATCCAGCAGGTCGGCCTTGATGAATTCCGCCTTGCGGCCGGACAATTCCTGGACCCGCCGCAGCGATTCCTCGTTTGAATTCTGGAGGTTGTCCAGGACCACCACATCGTGGCCCGCTTCGAGGAGGGCGAGAGTGGTGTGGGATCCGATATAGCCGGTGCCACCGGTGACTAGAATGCGCATGGTTCTAAGCCTAAACGCTTCCTCGTCCGTATCCGCGGCGGTGGTGCCCGGCGGGACCGTTTATTCGGCGGGGAGACTGAACGCGGTGACGGCCACCTGGCCGGGTACGGCGTCCGACTCCGCCCAGACGGCGGTACCCCGGTGCCAGGTCCGGCCGTCGTAGGCCACGGACTCGATCCCCAGCGTTTTGGCATTGGCGACGAACCACTGGGCCACGGACCAGCCGTAGGCACCCTCGACGTCGGCCAGGTAGAGCGGGCCCAGCACGGACCCGTTCAGCGGTCCGTAGATTTCCTCGACGGCGGCAGCGCTCACCGCGGGATCGGCGGATTCGGCTGGCGTCCGCAGGGTGCAGGAGAGGGCGGTGGGGGTCTGCCCGGTCAGCGCCGAAGCGAAGGCACGGGCAGGTCCCTCATGCTTCGCGTACGCGTCCGGGAAGGCGCTGCGCTGGACCGCCTGGGCCGCTTCCGTGATCGGGAGCTCCAAGTACCCCGGGACCTGCTCCAGGCCGTTGTAGAAGGCGGTGGCGGCGTAGGCGGGGTCCATGACCTGCGCCTCGCTGCCCCAACCCTGCGACGGGCGCTGCTGGAAGAGCCCCCGGGAGTCCGGGCCGGCGTCGTCGCCGTAATCCACGTTGCGCAGCCCCGATTCCTGCAGGGCAGTGGCCAGGGCAATGGAGACGGCGCGCGGCGGCAGCCCGCGGGCCACCGCCACCCCGGAGATGATCGAGGCGTTCGCCGCCTGTTCCAGCGTCAGCCAGTATTCCGCGCCGCCCACGACGGCCACGCAGCGTTCAGTGATCACCGGTGCCTGCTTCTTTCCCGAGAGCGCGGAGACAGCGAACAAGGCGGCGAACGCCGCCACGCAAAGCACCAGCAGCAGGACCAGCACCCGGAAGGAACGGGTTTCATGCTGCTGGAGCAGTTGCATGGC
This sequence comes from Arthrobacter sp. zg-Y844, assembly GCF_024385465.1. Lineage (GTDB taxonomy): Bacteria > Actinomycetota > Actinomycetes > Actinomycetales > Micrococcaceae > Arthrobacter_B. The sequence continues at coordinate 316,356 of NZ_JANFLS010000001.1, read as the reverse complement.
GTCCGGCCGCTAGTTCGCGTGCAGCGCGGAGTTCAGTTCCACGGTGCGTCCGTTGCGGGGCAGTGCCTCCACCGCACCGGTGGCGGAATTGCGGCGGAACAGCAGGTTCGGCACGCCCGAGAGTTCAGCGGCCTTCACCAGGCGGGGCTCGCCGCCGTCGAGGACGCTGACCCGGGTGCCGGCCGTCACGTACAGCCCGGCCTCCACCACGCTGTCGTCACCGATGCTGATGCCGACGCCGGAGTTCGCGCCCAGGAGGACACGTTCGCCCAAGGTGATCTTTTCCTTGCCGCCGCCGGAGAGGGTGCCCATGATGGAGGCGCCGCCGCCGACGTCGGTCCCGTCGCCCACCACTACTCCGGCGGAGATGCGGCCTTCGACCATGGAGGTGCCGAGGGTGCCGGCGTTGAAGTTGACGAAGCCTTCGTGCATCACGGTGGTGCCTTCGGCGAGGTGGGCGCCGAGGCGGACCCGGCCGGCGTCGGCAATGCGGACGCCGGAGGGCAGTACGTAATCGGCCATGCGGGGGAACTTGTCCACCCCGTAGACCGTCACGGTGCCGCGGCTGCGCAGCCGCAGGCGGACCGCCTCGAAGTCGGCCACCGCGCACGGTCCGTGGTTGGTCCAGACCACGTTGGGCAGGGCGGCGAAGATGCCGTCAAGGTTGATGGTGTTCGGCTGGACCAGGCGGGCCGAGAGCAGGTGCAGGCGGAGGTAGGCATCGGCGGTGTCGGCGGGGGCGGCGTCGAGGTCGATCCGGGTTTCCAGCACTTCGCCGTGGGTGCCGCGGATACCGTCGGCCATGGCAACGGCGGCGGCATCGAGATCCTCTTTCAGGGCCTCGTCGAAAGCGGCATCACCCAGCAGGGGCTGGGGGAACCAGACATCGAGCACGACGCCGTCGGAGGTTACGGTGGCCAGGCCGAGGCCTGAGGCAGTACGGGTGTCGGGCGTTTCAGCGGGTGTGGGGGCAGCGCTTACAGTCATGGTTCCCAGTCTACCGAGCGGTACTGTGGGAGGGTGACTGATGCATCTGTGCCCTCCTTGGATCTTTTCGGCGACGTCGCGGACCTGACCGCGGACCTGATGGACTTCGAGAGCGTTTCCGGAAACGAAACCGCCCTGGCGGATGCCGTCGAGACCGCTCTCCGTACCTGCCCCCACCTCGAAGTGTCCCGTGACGGGGACTCCGTGGTGGCCCGGACCCGGCTCGGCCGGGCGGAGCGGATCATCCTTGCCGGCCACCTGGACACCGTGCCGCTGCCGACGGTGCCGGGCTCGCGCGGAACCGTACCGTCGACGTGGGACGGGGACGTCCTCTACGGCCGCGGTGCCACCGACATGAAGGGCGGGGTGGCGGTCCAGCTGGCCCTGGCTGCCGCCCTCACCGAGCCCGCCAGGGATGTCACCTACGTGTTTTACGACCACGAAGAAGTCGAGGCTTCCCTCAGCGGACTCGGCCGGTTGGAGCGCAGCCATCCGGACTGGCTGAAGGCGGACTTCGCCGTCCTCCTGGAGCCGACCAACGGGACCGTGGAGGGCGGCTGCAACGGCACCATGCGCTTCCATGCCACCACTACGGGCCGTGCCGCGCATTCCGCACGGGCCTGGATGGGGGAGAACGCCATCCACGCCGCGGCGGACATCCTCGTGCGGCTGCGCGACCACAAACCGGCCACGGTGAACGTCGAGGGCCTGGATTTCCGTGAGTCCCTGAACGCCGTCCGGATCTGGGGCGGGACGGCGGGCAACGTGATTCCGGATGCGGCCACCGTCGAAATCAACTACCGCTTTGCCCCGGACAAGGGCATCGAGGAAGCCGAAGCCTACGTCCGGGAGCTGCTTTCGGGGTTCGACGTCGTGCGCACCGACGCGGCGGCCGGCGCCCGGCCGGGACTGACCCTGCCGGCTGCTGCGTCCTTCGTGGCCGCCGTGGGCGCCGAACCGAAACCGAAATACGGCTGGACCGACGTCGCCCGCTTCAGTGCGCTGGGGATTCCCGCCGTGAACTTCGGCCCCGGGGACGCGCTGCTGGCGCACACCGATAACGAACACGTGCACGCCGCCGCCGTGAGGGAGTGCCTGGCGGCACTTCGGTCCTGGCTGAGCTAGGTCGGCCGCGGGTTCCGCCCCGTCGATTGAGGGCTTAGGCAGCAAAAGAGGAGAGGACCGGCAGGCGCCGGTCCTCTCCTCTTTTCGTTGGCTGTGTGGTTCCGGGTGCGGTTACTTTCCGGCACCCTTCGCCGGTGCGGCAGCCGGAACCGGGGCTTCGATGCCCTCGGGCTCGATCGTGTCTTCGATCTTCAGCACTTTGCCGGCCCGTGCACCCAGGCGCCGGGAAAGGCGCTGGGCGGCAAACGTGAGCAGCCAGTTGAGGGCAATGAAGATCGCGGCGGTGACCAGCAGCGCGGGCAGGATGTTGCCTTCGCCCGCAGCCAGGCGGCGTGCGTAGTCCAGCAGCTCGGTGTAGCCGATGAAGGTACCCAGTGCGGAGTCCTTCAGGATGACCACGAACTGGCTCAGCAGCGCCGGCAGCATGGCCACCAGCGCCTGCGGCATCTCGATGCTGCGCAGCGACTGGCCCGGCGTCAGGCCGATGGCCAGTCCGGCCTCGCGCTGGCCCTTCGGGAGACCGAAGACGCCGGAGCGGACCAGTTCCGCGATCACCGAACCGTTGTACAGGGTGAGGGCTATGACAACCGCGAAGAAGGGGACCTGCGCGGGCTCCACTGAAGTGGACTTGGAGAGGAACTGGTAGAAGAACACCATCATCAGCAGCACGGGAACCGCGCGGAAGAACTCCACCACGAGCCCGCAGGCCCAGCTGATCGGCTTGAAAGGCGAAAGGCGCCCGATGCCGAAGAGCAGGCCGAAGACAATCGACGTCACCACGGCCACGGCGGCAGCCTTCAGCGTGGAGAGCAGTCCCGGGAGCATGAAGTACTCCCAGGTCCGCCATTCCAGGAAGGGCGTCCATTTGGCGGCGTCGAACTGGCCCTTGTCCGCCAGCCCGGAGATCGCCACCCAGAGCAGCGCTGCGATCAGCAGCACGCCCAGGATGTTGCCGACCATGATGTTCCGGCGGGCCTTGGGCCCGGGGGCATCAAACAGGACATTCTGTGCGCTCATCGTGCGACCGCCAGTTTCTTCGAGGCCCAGGTGGTGAGCAGGCCGATGGGGATAACGATGATGACGTAGCCGATGGCAAAGGTCAGGAAGATCTGCGTCATCAGGTTCGGATTGAACTCGATCATGGTCTTCATCATGCTGGAGGTCTCCAGGGCGACGCCGGCCGTGGCGGCCACGGTGGTGTTCTTCACCAGGGCGATCAGCACGTTGCCCATCGGGGCGATGGCGCCGCGGAAGGCCTGCGGCATGATGACCAGCCGGGCTGCTTCCAGGAAGCCCAGGCCGATGGCCCGGGCGGCCTCAGCCTGTCCCAGCGGAACCGTGTTGACGCCGCTGCGGATGGCTTCGCAGAAGAACGCTGCGTGGTAGACAGTCAGCGACAGCACGGCAAGGCGGAAGAAGTTGGTGGTGAAGTCGCTGGACAGGCTGACATTCAGCTGCGACCACAGCGCCAGCGAGCCGAACACCATGATGATGGTCAGCGGGGTGTTGCGGAAAATGTTGACGTAGGCAGCACCGAACCACTGCAGGCTGGGGATCGGCGAGATCCGCATCAGTGCCAGGACGGTACCGAGTATCAGCGACCAGAGCGCCGCCCAGAAGGCAAGCTGGATATTGACCCAGAAAGCGCCGAGGACGTCGTACTGCTCGAAGAGGGCAGTAAAACCCTCCATGTTTCACCTCTTTACGGTGGAAGAAAACCCGCAGCGGGGAAGCCGGAGATTATTGCCGGCTTCCCCGCTGGGGTGGAACGTGCAGGAACTAGGCGCAGGCGTCAGGCGTCGGCGGGTTCAGGTCTTCGTTGAAGGTGTAGTCGGCGCCTTCGGTGTTCTTCTTGATGGCTTCCTCCCACGCACCGTCCTGGACCATCTTGGTGATGGCGGCGTTGATGTCCTCGCACTTGACGATGCCGCCTTCCTTCGGCAGGCCGACACCGTACTTCTCCTCGGAGAAGGTGTTGCCGACAACCTTGAACTGGCCCTTGTTGGCGTCAGTGGAGGCCAGGCCGGCAAGGATGATGTCGTCAGTGGTGACGGCGTCAATGGAGCCGCCCTGCATGGCGGTCACGCACTCGGCGTAGCTCGGCTGCTCCAGCAGGTTCACGCCGGCGGCGTAGTTGTCCTTGATCTTCTGTGCGGAGGTGGAGCCGGTGACGGAGCAGAGGTTCTTGCCGTCCAGGTCCTCGGGACCGCTGATGTCGCTGTCGACGGGAACCAGAAGGTCCTGCCCGGCCACGAAGTACGGTCCTGCGAAAGCAACCTTTTCCTTACGGGCATCGGTGATGGAGTAGGTTGCGAAGATCATGTCCAGCTGGTCATTTTCCAGCATGTTCTCGCGCTGGGCGGAGGGGCTGGAAATGAATTCGATCTGGTCCTCGGGGTAGCCCAGCTCGTTGGCGACGTATTTGGCGACGTCGACGTCGAAGCCGGCGTAGTTGCCGCCCTCGTCGAAGCCCAGGCCCGGCTGGTCGAACTTGATGCCGATACGGATCTGCTCGCCGGAGCCTTCGGTGGCGCCTTCGCTGCTGCCGGATTCGGAACCGGAATCGCCGCCGCAGGCGGACAGGGTCAGGGCTGCAACTGCGGCGATGGCCGCAGCGGCGTAACGGGTCTTGCGCATGTTTTCTCCTTGCATTGCGGTCCTCCGCGCAAAAGCGGAGGACCTAGCCTCATAAGGGGTTGCTGCCTGCTGGTGAAACCCCGGTACTGCTGGTGGAGCGTGTAGTGCTTGGAACGGTTCTAGTGGGAGAGGATCTTGCCCAGGAAGTCCTTGGCGCGGTCGCTCTTCGGGTTCGTAAAGAATTCCTGGGGAGTGGCTTCTTCGACGATCTGTCCGTCGGCCATGAAGATCACCCGGTCCGCGGCCTTGCGGGCGAAGCCCATTTCGTGCGTGACGACCACCATGGTCATGCCGTCCTTCGCCAGGCCCACCATGGTGTCCAGCACCTCGTTGATCATTTCCGGATCGAGGGCGGAGGTGGGCTCGTCGAAGAGCATGACCTTCGGCTTCATGGCCAGCGCGCGGGCAATGGCTACGCGCTGCTGCTGGCCGCCGGAGAGCTGCGCCGGAAGCTTGTTGGCCTGGTTCGCAACGCCCACACGCTCAAGCAGTTCCATGGCCAGTTTCTTGGCCTCGGCGGGCTTGGACTTGCGGACCTTGACCGGTCCGAGGGAGACGTTGTCCACGATGGACTTATGCGCGAAAAGGTTGAACGACTGGAAGACCATGCCGACGTCGGCGCGCAGCTTGGCAAGCGCCCTGCCCTCGGACGGCAGGACGGCGCCGTCAACGGTGATTTCGCCGTCGTCGATGGTTTCGAGGCGGTTGATGGCACGGCACAGCGTTGACTTGCCGGACCCGGAAGGCCCGATCACCACCACTACCTCGCCGCGGGCGATGTCGAGATTGATGTTCTGCAGGACATGGAGGTCCCCGAAATGCTTGTTCACGTTCTTCAGCGAAACGAGCGGTGCAGCGGATTCAGGCACGGATCTACCTGGGGATGTGTCACTGGTCATAAGGAAAATCTAACCATTGATTATTGCCGGCGTGTGTCACGGGCCACCCGGGCACGTAATTGTGACGTAAGCGCAACCTGCCCGGAGCTAACCGTCGGCGATGGGCCCGGCCGCGTTGCCAGCGGCGCCATCACCGCTAGCCTAGAGGCATGCCTATCAGCGATGCCTCCAGTCCCATGTCCGAGCGTCCGCGCAAGCGGGGGCCGGTGGAGCTGCGCCGGGGCGCAGCCCTGACCCCTCAGTCGGACCGTTTCCTGCTGGACTCGGCGGGCACCACCCATTTCACGCATACCGACCCGTGGCGGGTGCTGCGGATCCAGAGTGAGTTCGTGGAAGGCTTCGGTACGCTGTCCGAGCTGGGTCCTGCCGTAAGCGTGTTCGGTTCTGCCCGCAGCGTTCCGGGATCGCGCTATTACAAGCTCGGGGAAGAGGTTGGCAGGCTGCTGGCTGAAGCGGGCCTCGCGGTGATCACCGGGGGAGGGCCCGGCTCCATGGAAGCCGCCAACAAGGGGGCTGTGGGGGCGGACGGCCTGTCCGTGGGCCTCGGGATAGAACTTCCCTTCGAGACCGGCCTGAACGAGTGGGTGGATCTGGGGGTCAATTTCCGGTACTTCTTCGTGCGCAAGACGATGTTCGTCAAGTACGCGCAGGGGTTCATTGTCCTGCCGGGCGGGTTCGGCACCCTGGATGAGCTTTTCGAGGCCATGACCCTGGTGCAGACGCAGAAGGTGACTTCCTTCCCGATCGTGCTGATCGGCACCGAGTTCTGGAATCCGCTGCTGGGCTGGATCCGCGAAACGCTGCTGGCGGAGGGCATGGTCGGAGAAGCGGACCTCGAGCTGCTGCACGTAGTGGATGACCCTGCGGACGCGGTGCGGCTGATGATCGCGGACAGCGCAGGACACGTTTCGCCCTAGCAGGACGGCCGCCGCCCGGGACCGGCCCCGTCTGGCACCATGGTCCTGTGACACTCCTCCTGGTCTTCCTTGCCATCGCCGTGCTGGGCCTGGCCACCGTATTCGGCATCGGCCGGCTGCGCCCGGGCTCCGCCGGCACCGTGCCGGCCACGGTACAGGGCCTGCCGGAGCCGGATCCCCGGCTCCCGCCCGTATTGCTGCCGGAGCACCCCGTTGCCGGCGACGTTTCCCGGCTGCGGTTCTCCATGGCCCTGCGCGGCTACCGCATGGACCAGGTGGACACGGTTCTGGACCGGTTCGCCGCAGCACTCGAAGAACGCGACGCCCGGATCCGCGCCCTCGAAGCAGCGGGCCGGAGCAACCTTCCCGACGGAGAAGCGAATTGACTGCCGTGCCGGGTGCGGACGGGCGGCTGCGCTGCGGCTGGGCACTGGCCAGCGAGGACTACCAGCACTATCACGACACGGAATGGGGGCGTGCCGTGGAGGGCGAAGCTGCCCTCTTCGAGCGCCTGAGCCTGGAAGCCTTCCAATCCGGCCTCAGCTGGATCACCATCCTGCGCAAGCGCGAGGCCTTCCGCGCCGCGTTCGCCGGTTTCGACCCGCAGGCCGTGGCGGCCTTTGACGACGCCGACCGGGCGCGGCTGCTGTCCGATGCGGGCATTGTGCGCAACGCCGCCAAAATCGATGCCGTGATCAACAACGCCCGTGCGCTGATGGAGCTGCCGGAGCATGAAAGCCTCGGCAGCCTGCTGGAACGGTACCGTGCTCCGGCAGACCGGCCCGCGCCGCAGGCACTGGCCGACGTCCCGTCCGCCACGGCGGAATCCGCGGCGCTGGCCAAGGACCTGAAAAAACGGGGTTTCCGGTTCGTCGGGCCGATCACCGCCTACGCGATGATGCAGGCCACCGGTTACGTCAATGACCACCTCGGAACCTGCTGGGTGCGTCATGGAAACTGAACCAGCTGAAAGGTCCTCCGTGAACCTCCGGGCAAAGACGGTGCCGAGCCGTGCCGCTGCCGCCGTCCAGCGGTGGCCGTGGTACCTCCAGGTCCTTGCCTTGTGGCTGGGGGCCCGCCTGTTTTCCTATGCCGTGCTCGCCGCCACCGCCCGGTTCCAGCCGGCAGGCCCGTGGTGGGACGCATCGCCGTCGTACTGGGACTTCATCAACATCTGGGACGCCGAGTGGTATTTCCGGATCTTCTCCGACGGCTATCCCGACAGCGTGCCGCGGGATGCGGCGGGCAATGCCATGGAAAACGAGTGGGCCTTCTACGCACTTTTCCCGCTGCTGGTGCGGGGGCTCGACGCCGTAACCGGCCTGGGCTGGAACGTCCTGGCCCCCGTGGCCGCCACGGCGGCGGGCTTTGCCGCAGCGCTCGTCATTTACCGGCTCTTCCGGCTGCGGGCCGGGAAAGGCACCGCCATGTGGGGAGTGCTCTTCGTGGCGGTCTTCCCGGTGTCCCCGATCCTGCAGATTCCCTACGCCGAGTCGCTGAACCTGCTGCTTCTTTCCGGCGCCCTGTACCTCTTCCTGGCCGGGCGCTACCTCACCGCCATCCCGGTGGTGGCCCTGATGTGCCTCTCCCGGCCGGTGGGCGTTCCCTTCGCGCTCGCGGTGGGGTTGGTGCTGGTGGTGCGGTTCCTGCGACGCGGGCGGGTGCCGTTCCCTGCCGGTGAGGCGTGGCGGCTCACCGCCCTGGCTGCGGGAGCAGGCTTCTCCGCGCTGGCCTGGCCGGTCATCGCCTGGGCATCCACCGGGGACATCCGCGCCTACACGGATACGGAAAGTGCCTGGCGCTTCGGGGACCTCGTTCCCTTCAAACCCTGGCTCACCATGTCCCAGCACCTTTTGGGGCCGCTGTTCGGCCCCGTGGCGCTGGTGGTACTGGTCGCAGGCGCCGCGCTCTACCTGATGTCCCCGCCCGTCCGGCGGCTCGGCCTGGAGCTGCAGCTGTGGTGTGCAAGCTATCTGCTTTACCTGCTGGTATTCCTGAACCCGCAGACCAGCACGTTCCGCCTTCTGCTGCCGCTGTTTCCGCTGGCGCTCGCGACAGCCTGGCTTAGCCGGTCCAGGGCCTACCGGGGGACCGTCGCGGTCGCCTTCGCGGTCCTGCAGACTGTCTGGGTGGTATGGCTGTGGCGGTGGACGCAATTACCCGGCGGCGGGGACTATCCACCCTGATTTGTGGCACGCAACACACGAAATTTCGTTTGCCCGGTACTTGTGCGGAATAATGACAGCAATTGCCGGGCGAATATTTTACTTCCATCGGCAGCGGATTACAGGTGGTCCGGGTAAACCGGGCGCTGTGAAAGGGGAATCTCGAAATGGCTGCGATGAAACCAAGGACGGGCGACGGGCCCATGGAGGTTACAAAGGAGGGGCGCAGCCTCATTTTGCGGGTGCCGATAGACGGCGGCGGGCGCCTGGTGGTTGAGCTGAATGTAGAAGAAGCAGGGAAGTTGAAAGACTGCCTTCTGGGCGTTACGGGCTAGCCTTTAATTCATGCAGCTGCCTCCGAAGCCAACAGACCGGACCGGATCCGTTCCGGCGTCGCCCTATGTCACCGCATCGCTGCCGGGAGTCACTGCCCTGGCTGCGTTGAATGCACGGACCGGGGAGGCGGAGTCCGGGACCGGACTGCATCCGGTCCCGGATGAAGGCGTGGACGTCCTGGCCGTGGCCATGACGCCGGCGCCGGACGGCTCCGGGCGGGAAGACGCCGACGAGGCAGCAAACCCGGTTCCCCAGCCGCGGCGCGGTGCCGTCGAAGCGGCGCTGCGGTACGGCGCCGACGTCGCTGACCGGGCCCGCCGCGCCAAAGTCACGGGCAGGGCGGGGGAGATCCTTGTGATCGAGCCGCCCCGCGGTGCTGCGGACCTGCCCGGAAAACTGATCTATGTTGGTGCCGGCGACGAGTCCGGGCCTGCGCTGCGGCGCGCCGGTGCCTCGCTGGCCCGTGCCACCATGGGCGCCAAGCGGGTGCGCGGAAGCGTGGTGGACGGGCTGGAACCGTCCGCCCAGGAAGCTTTCCTTGAGGGCTTCCTGCTCGGAGGCTACCGGCCGCCGCGTGCGGGTATCACCGAACCGCCGGCACCGATTGCGGAACACCTGGAACTGACCGGGCTGGACGCAGCGGCCGCCGAACGTGCCACGGTTACCGCACGGGCAGTGTGGACGGCCCGCGACCTGACCAACACGCCTGCCGAGACGGCCACGCCGGACTGGATGGCGGCACAGGCACGGATGATTTCCGGCCGCAGCGGGCTTCAGGTACGGGTCCGCGACGAGAACGATCTGCGCGCCGAAGGATTCGGCGGGCTGCTGGCCGTGGGCGGCGGATCCGAGCATCCGCCGCGGCTGGTCGAGGCCACTTACCAGCCCGAGGGCGGGGACCTGCCGCACGTTGTCCTCGTGGGCAAGGGCATTACCTTCGATTCCGGCGGCATTTCGCTTAAGCCGCGGGACGCCATGATGACCATGAAGACGGACATGGCAGGTGCGGCGGCAGTCCTGGCCGTGGCCGAGGCGGCAGCCGCGTTGAAGCTTCCCGTAAAGGTCACCGCGGTGCTGGCTTTGGCCGAGAACGCCATCGGCGCAGCTTCCTACCGGCCCGCCGACGTCGTGACCACCTACAACGGGACCACCGTCGAAGTGGGCAACACCGACGCCGAGGGCCGGATGGTCCTGGCGGACGCGATGGCCTATGCCGCCGCAGAGCTGGCCCCGGACGTGCTGGTGGACGTCGCCACCCTCACCGGTGCGGCGGCCCTGGGTCTTGGCATGCACCACGCAGCACTGTTCGGCAATGCACCGGGACTGCTCGCCCGGCTGGAGGCGGCAGGGAAGGCCTCCGGCGACGCCGTGTGGCAGCTGCCGCTGGTGGCGGAATACGGCTTTGTGCTGGACTCCGACATCGCCGACGTTTCCCACATAGCGCCGGTGCAGGCGAAATTCGGTGCCGGGGCGATTGTTGCCGCCCTGTTCCTGGAGAAATTCACCGGCGGCGTTCCGTGGGCACATATCGATATCGCCGGACCGGCACGTGCCAATAAGGACAGCCGGGAACTCACCAAGGGCGCGACAGGCTTCGGCGTGCGTCTTTTGCTGTCCTATCTTGCCGGCTTGGGCCGGACCGCCTGACAGGAGCGGTTTCGCCGTTGCTTTGGCCGTGCGCTACTTCGGCAGCGTGAGGATTTCGGCCCCGTCGTCGGTGATGGCGACCGTGTGCTCGCTGTGCGCCGTCCGGCAGCCTGTTGCACTGCGCAGGGTCCAGCCGTCGGCGTCGGTCACTAATTCCGCGGTGTCCGCCATGACCCACGGTTCCAGGGCCAGCAGCAGTCCGGGGCGCAGCTTGTAGCCGCGGCCCGGCCGCCCGGAGTTCGTGATGTGCGGGTCCTGGTGCATCGTGGAACCGACGCCGTGCCCGCCGAACTCGGTATTCACGGGATATCCCGCATCAGTAAGGACAGTTCCAATGGCAAAGGAAATGTCCCCGATGCGGGCGTCGGGACGGGCCGCCGCTATTCCAGCGGCCAGTGCCCGTTCGGTCACGGCGATCATTGCGGCGCTCTCCGGGGAGGGGGCCTTGCCGACGATGAAACTGATGGCCGAGTCTGCAACGATTCCCTTGAGTGATACCGCAAGGTCCAGTGTCAGCAGGTCGCCGTCGGCCAGGACGTAGTCGTGCGGAAGTCCGTGCAGCACGGCATCGTTGACGGACGTGCAGATGTAGTGGCCAAACGGCCCGCGTCCGAAGGACGGCGCGTAGTCGACGTAACAGGACTTGGCACCGGCCTCGAGGATCATGGTCCTGGCCCACCGGTCGATGTCCAACAGGTTGGTTCCCACCGTGCTGCGGGCCTTGATCGACTGCAGGATGTCGGCGACCAGGGCGCCTGTCTTCCTTGCCCGGGACAACTCGTCGGGGTTGAGGATCTCGATCATGTGGCACCTTTCCTGGGAGCCCTGCGTGCGGGCCGCTTTGGTGAGGCTGGCTAAGCGGTTTTCACGGCCAGCAGGAGGCCGTCACCGGTGGGCAGCAAGGCGGAGGCGAGGTCTTCGTTCTCCCGGATGGCCTTGCCCACCTTGCGCATGGTGTTGGTGGTGGCTTCGCGGACAGCCGGATCCGCTACCTTGCCGTGGTCCAGCGCGTCATTGACCACCAGCAGGCCGCCGCGCTTGAGCAGCCGCACCGCCTGGTTCACGTAGAGCGGGAAAGAGGGCTTGTCTGCGTCGATGAACACCATGTCGTAGGCGGCGTCCGTGAGGCGGGGGAGCACCTCGGCCGCGCGGCCGGAGATGGTGCGGGTCCGGTTGCCCGGGATGCCGGCCTCCGCATAGGCCTCGCGCGCCGCCCGGAGGTGGTCGACGTCGGAATCTATGGTGGTCAGCACCGCGTTGCGGCCCAGGCCGCGCAGCAGGCAGACGCCCGAAACGCCGGCTCCGGTGCCGACTTCCACAACCGTGGTGGCCTTGCTCGCAGCGGCCAGTACGGTCAACGCCGCACCTACGCCACTGGAAACAGCGCTGACGCCCAGCTCATAGGACCGTTCACGCGCACGGATCAGGACCTCATCCTCGGTAGGCAGTGCCTCCGTGTAGGACCAACTGGTCTGCTTGTCGGCGCGCATGGGTTTTTCACTTTCGGTCCGGAGGAATTCCTGCTCAGACAAGCTTAAGGCCAACGGGCGCAGAACCGGGTACGCACTGCCGCGCCTGCCTTGTCCCGGTACTAAAGGCGTGCTAACAGCCAACTCCCAGATTGATGCGTAAACATTGTTAATCAGTGATAAACGGCCCTCCAAGCGACCCTGGGCCCACCCGGATTCCTTGGACCCGACGGGAACTGCCCGGGCACACCGGGACTGCACTGGCGGCACGCAGGTTGTAAGGAAGGAGGAAGACTATGGCAACGACGCCGGACACAGCAGCCGCGGACATGGCTGCGGAGTGGGTACGACCCACTTGGGAGGAAGTGGTCCAGGCGCACTCGGCGAAGGTATACCGGCTGGCCTATCGGCTGACCGGAAACAAGCACGACGCCGAGGACCTGACCCAGGAAGTCTTCGTCCGGGTTTTCCGCTCGCTGGCCAACTTCCAGCCCGGCACCCTCGACGGCTGGCTGCACCGCATCACCACCAACCTCTTCCTTGACCAGGCCCGGCGGCGTAGCCGGATCCGTTTTGACGGCATGACCGAGGAAACCTCCAGCAGGCTGCCCAGCAACGGCCCGGGCCCGGAGCGAAGCTTCGAATTCAATAACCTTGACGTGGACATTGCCCGCGCCTTGGAGGAGCTGCCGCCCGACTTCCGCGCCGCCGTTGTCCTGTGCGATCTGGAGGGGCTTTCCTACGACGAAGTCGCCCGCGTATTGGACGTCAAACTGGGCACTGTCCGGTCCCGGATCCACCGCGGCCGGGCGATGCTGAAGGAAAAGCTTGCCCACCGGAACCCGCAGGTGCCGCCGGTTACCCGTCCGCTGCTCAACCTGCCCCGAGTCGCGGGAGCCAGCTGAATAGTGCGACACCCCAAACGGCATTTACGGAACTACATCGACGGCGAAACAACCCCGCAGCGCGAGCAGGCCATTGACGCACACCTGTCCCGCTGTGCCTCGTGCCGTGCCGTCGTCGCTGAGGAGCGCCGGCTGCGCAGCCGGCTGCGTTCCTTCCGGGTGCCCGATGCCGGTCCGGAACTTTCCGCCCGGATCGCAGGACGCGTGACGGCATTGCAGTCCGGCTGTCCGGAATCCGAAGCGGGTCAGCCCGGGGCGCCGGCCAAGGCGCTTGACCGGCGCAGCCACGCCGTGGCCGCAGTCGGGGCGGTAGCAGCTGCCGGGGCGGTGCTGCTTGGCGGCGCCTATTTTGCGGGCAGCATCCTCGAGGTTCCTGCGCAGGCCGGTGCACGTGCCGCCATGGCCGCCGGCTGGGAGGAAGTGGCCCAAAGCGGCAACCTCGAAGCCGAGCAGCTGCAGCTGCTCCGTGCACATGGCTGGACCTGCCCGGAACTGGCGGATCTGGGATTGAAACTGGAGTCCGCCCGGTCCCTCCGGGTCCAGGGGCGTCCCGCCGTGGAAATGACCTTCGCAGCAGACGGAGAGCAACTGCGGCTTGTGGAACAGCACCCGCTGCCGGGAGAGGATCGCCAGCCCGTAATCAACGCCATGACCGGCCGGCCCGTCTCCGAAGACGGGTTCTCGGTTGCGGGTTCGCAGGCCGGCCCGGCGGTCTTCGGATCGGCGGAGCATCCCGGACAGAAGGTCGTGGCAGCCGGCAGCGTCACCTATACCTTCGAGTCCAGCCAGCCGGAGAAATCGCTGCCCCGGGCGGTGGAGGAGCTTTCCCTGCTCGAATCCGCCCGCCTCGCCCGCACCGGCGACGATGCCGAGCCGATGGAACGCATTGTGCGGGGCCTTTCCATGTTCACGCGTACGGGCTGGAGCCTCTAGGGGAGCAGCGAGTAGCTCCCCGCTCCCGGGAAAAGGTAGTCTTCAAGAGTGGTAGGAATCAACGGTTACGAGTTCATCCTTCTGGCAATAATCGCCGTGGTGATACTAGGTCCCGAACGCCTGCCCGAATACGCCTCGCAGCTGGCCCGGCTGGTGCGGGAAGTGCGGCGGATGGCATCCGGCGCCCGTGAACAGTTGCGTGAAGAAGTGGGCCCCGAGATCGACGAAGTGGACTGGCGGAAGCTGGATCCACGGCAGTACGACCCGCGGCGCATCATCAAGGAAGCGTTGCTGGATGATTTCGACGACGCCGCCAAAGCGGTGAGCGGACGGCCGTCCGCAGCGCCCGCTCCGCCGGTTTCCGCCGCCCAGCCTGCGGCGGCTTCTGCCGTAGCCTCCCCGGCCGCCGCTGCCTCCCCGGCAGCAGCGAGCCGGCCGCCTGCGGTGAAACCGCTGGAACGCCTTGCCGCGGGCCAGCCTGCACCGTTCGACATCGAAGCAACGTAAGGCTGAGACCGGGCTGCCGCCCGCTGCCTAGACCGGGCTGACCCCGAGGCTGCGGCCGGCCAGGCCGCGCGGCCGGTGTGCCAGCTCCCGGGCAATCCGCCGCAGTTCGGCTGCGGCAGTCTCTCCGCCCGCCGGGGTGTTCCCCTCTGCATCGTCAGTGCCGTCAGCGGTTGCCGCACCGGCGTCGGCCAGTACTACCGGCAGGCCGCCGTCGCCGCCTTCGCGGAGGGCTACGTCGAGGGGGATGCTGCCCAGCAGCGGAACCGGATAGCCCAGGGTGTCGCCCAGCCGCCCGGACACCGCCGCGCCTCCGCCGGAGCCGAAGACCTCCAGGCGTTCGCCGCCGGGCAGCGCGAGCCAGGACATATTCTCGATCACGCCGGTGACCTTCTGCCCGGTCTGCCGGGCAACGCTGCCGGCGCGTTCAGCGACGTCCGCCGCGGCGCTCTGCGGTGTGGTGACCAGCAGGATCTCCGACCCCGGCAGGAGCTGTCCCACGGAAATGGCGATGTCCCCGGTGCCGGGAGGCAGGTCCAGGAAGAGGACGTCCAGGTCCCCGAAGTACACATCGGTCAGGAACTGCTCCAGGGCACGGTGCAGCATGGGTCCGCGCCAGGCCACCGGCTGGTTGCCGTCCACGAACATGCCGATCGAGATGGTCTTGATGCCGTAGGCCACCGGGGGCAGGATCATCTCATCCACGCGGGTGGGCGGCCGGGTGATTCCGAGGAGGCCGGGAACGGAGAACCCGTGGACATCGGCGTCGACAATGCCCACGCGCAGCCCGAGCGAGGCCATGGCCGCCGCGAGGTTGACCGTGACGCTGGACTTGCCCACGCCGCCCTTGCCGCTGGCCACGGCGTACACGCGGGTCAGGGAATCGGGGCGGTTGAAGGGGATGGTCCGCACCGGATCGCCGCCGCGCAGCCGGTCCTTGAGCGCGTTGCGCTGCTCCGGAGTCATAACGTCCAGGAACACGTCCACAGTGTTCACTCCGGGAACCGCGGCAAGTGCGCGTTCGACGTCGGCCGTGATGGTGTCCCGCAACGGACAGCCGGCAATCGTGAGCAGGACCTCGACTGCCACTGAGCCCCCGGCGCCGAGCCGCACGTCCTTGAGCATCCCGAGTTCGGTGATGGGCCGGCGCAGTTCCGGGTCCTGGACGGTGTCCAGGGCGCGGAGTACCTGCGCTTCCAACGCGGAAGCTGGTTCGGATACTGGCACGGCCTTAGCGTTCCCTTCCGCCGGGATTCAGTTTCGGCATGCTGTCGGTGCCCTCCGGCCGGCGGCGGCGCCGCGTCCCGCCGTCCTCACGGTCGTCGTTGGCCTCGAGGAGTTCTTCCAGCAGTCCGCGGATTTCGGAGCGGACATAGTCACGGGTGGCCACCTCACGCAGGGCAATCCGCAGTTCGGCGATCTCCCGGGTGAGGTATTCGGTGTCCATAAGGTTGCGCTCGGCGCGTTCGCGGTCCTGCCGGACGGAGACGCGGTCCCGGTCATCCTGCCGGTTCTGTGCCAGCAGCAGCAGGGGAGCGGCGTAGGAGGCCTGCAGCGACAGCATGAGCGTCAGGACGGTAAAGCCCAGGGCGGCGCTGTCAAAGCGGGCGGATTCCGGTCCCCAGGTGTTCCAGGCCAGCCAGACGAGGCAAAAGACCGTCATGTAGACCAGGAACTGCGGGGTGCCCATGAACCGGGCGAAATTCTCCGTGGCATGGCCGAAGGCGTCGGGGTTCGGGGAGAGCCGCGGCAGCCATCGGGTCCGTGCAGAGCGGGGAGTGTCGAGGCCGGTGGTCGTTGACTTGATCTTTTCAGCCATTTGTCCTTCCCTGCTGCGTTATGGGGCCGGTTTCGTCGGAAATGCGCCAGTCGTCCGGCAGCAGGTGGTCCAGGACATCGTCCACCGTGACCGCACCCACCAGGCGTCCGGCGTCGTTGATTACCGGCAGTGAGTTCAAGTTATAGGTGGCCAGCATCCGCGATACTTCGCTGATGGTGGCGTAGTCGCGGACCGGTTCCAGGTCCGTATCCAGGATGTTGCCCAGTGCCTCGGGCGGTGCCGAGCGCAGCAGTTGCTGGATGTGCACAACGCCGAGGTACTTCCCGGTGGGTGTTTCCAGCGGCGGCCGGCAGACGTAGATGGAAGAGGCAAGCGCGGGGGTGAGCTCTTCGCGGCGCACGTGTGCCAGCGCCTCCGCCACGGTGGCCTCGGGCGGAAGGATGACGGGCACGGGGGTCATCAGCGACCCGGCGGTGTCTTCCTCGTAGTTCAGCAGGCGCCGGACGTCGCGGGCGTCCTCGGGCTCCATCAGGGCAAGGAGCTCTTCCTTCTGCTCTTCGGGCAGTTCGTTAAGGAGGTCCGCGGCGTCGTCGGGGTCCATTTCCTCCAGCACGTCTGCGGCGCGCTCCACGTCCAGGGACTGCAGGATCTGGACCTGGTCGTCGTCGGGAAGTTCCTGCAGGACGTCGGCGAGACGTTCGTCCTGCAGTTCGCTGGCCACTTCGATCCGGCGTTTGCCGCTCATCTCGTGCAGGGCGTCGGCAAAGTCGGCGGCCTTGAGGTCGTCGTTCTGGGCGACGAAGGACGTGGCGGCCTGCGGGCCGGTGGCGTCCCAGTGGGCGATGTCCTTCCAGTCAAGGATCATCTGTTCTCCGCGCCGGCGCAGGGACCGCAGCCGGGAGGCCGAGCCGCCGCGGCGGACGAAGAGGTTGGAGACGTACCAGTCGCCGGCGCGGTTCTGCTCGATGGCGATGTCTTCGATGGTGGCTTCGCCGCTGCCGTCGCGCATCTGAACCCGGCGGTCGAAGAGTTCCGCGACCACCAGCATCTCTGCTCCGCGCTGTTCGAAGCGGCGCAGGTTGACCAGGCCGGTGCAGATGATCTGCCCGGGGTCCATGGACGTGATGCGGGTGAGGGGGACGAACACCCGTTTCTTGCCGGGAACCTCCACCACGATGCCCACGGCCTGGGGCGGTAGGCCCGGCCCGCGGTCCAGCACGACCGCATCGCGCAGCCGGCCGAGACGGTCACCCAGCGGGTCGAAGACGTCAAGGCCGAGCAGGCGCGCAATAAAGACTCGGGTTGGATTTGTACTCACCTTATAAGGCTACTTTGTGCCCGCCGGTAACGCGGTATCACGGGGTGCGAGGGAGGTGAGTCCGTTCACTGCGAGCGATACGTTCACCGTCCGGGGCAGGTATGCGCGAGAATGGAGCAATGTCGAACCTATTTGGTGCCACCCCTCCGCGTGATGCGGGCCGCAGCTTGCCCAAGGGTGAAACGGTGGGCCGCTACACGGCCTACCTCGACGCCCAGAAGGCCGTGGATTACCTTGCCGACAGCAAGTTCCCGGTCCAGCTGGTCTCGATTGTCGGCAACGAGCTCAAGTCCGTTGAACGGGTGACCGGCCGGCTGACCTACCCCCGGGTGGCGCTCTCCAGTGCAGCCACCGGTGCCTGGTTCGGCCTCTTTGTCGGGCTGGCACTGATGCTGTTCGGGGGCAGCGCCGCAGCGATCTCCATCCTTCCGTCCATGGCCCTCGGTGCCGTCTTCTGGGTCCTCTTCGGGGTTCTGGCCTACGCCCTGCAGCGCGGGCGCAGGGACTTCACCTCCACCAGCCAGGTGATTGCCACCAGCTACGACGTTATTGTTGCCCCCGAGGCGGCCAATGACGCACGGCAACTGCTGCACCGGCTGCCGATGGTCGGCCAGGCAGGCCACCCGCAGGCACCCGCTGCCCGGCGCCATGAGCCGATGCGTCCGCCCGCAGGCGGACCGCAGGCACCGGAACGGCCCTCCGGCTGGGCCAACCCGTACGGCCAGCCCGCTCCGGACTCCGATCCCGCAGGGCAGGCCCCGGCCGATGCCGGCAGCCAGGCACCCGCAGGGGCAGGCCCGGCAGCGAAACCCGCGACTCCGCGGGGCCAGTTCCCGGACCTTCCGGACGGCCGCCCGCAGTACGGTGTCCGCCGTCCCGCTCAGCCTGCCGCACCCGAACAGACCGCACCGCAGCCCGCCGCACCGGAACAGGCCGCAGTGCAGCCTTCCGCTCCGCAGCCGGCCGCACCCGGGCAGGATCCGGGTTCTCCGCAGGGTTCAGACCAGCCGGAGCAGCCGCGCCACTAGGTCCCTCGCTTCATCGCATGAGGCCCGCATCCCCAGGGTGCGGGCCTTTTTCGTGCCTTCGCTTCGGATTGGGTATGGCCCCTCGGTTTGTCGGGTTCCCTGCGCCGTGCGGCGCAGGGAACCGGACAAACCGAAGCGGTCCGGACAAACCGCAGGGATCGCGACGAATCGCAGTCTCCGCCCCGGGGAAGCTGTCGGACAGCATCCCCCGGTACGCAAAAAGGTCCGCATCCCTTTCGGGGATGCGGACCTTTTGCCTAGAGGCGAAACCGGAAGTTACTCGGCAGCGTAGATGCCGGCCATCCAGTCCTCGACGTCGTCCGGGTTACGCGGCAGCGCGTCGCTGAGGTTCACGGGTCCGTCGGCGGTGATGAGGACGTCGTCCTCAAGCCGTACGCCGATGCCGCGGTATTCCTCGGGCACCGAGAGGTCGGTGTCCTTGAAGTAGAGGCCCGGTTCGATGGTGAAGACCATGCCCTCGGTGATGGTGCCGTCCAGGTACAGCTCGGCCCGGGCCTGGGCGCAGTCGTGCACGTCCATTCCGAGGTGGTGGCTGACGCCGTGGGGCATCCACCGGCGGTGCTGCTGGCCTTCGGGGGACAGTGCTTCCTCGAGCGGCACGGGCAGCAGGCCCCAGCTGTCCAGGCGTTCGGCCAGGACCTTGACGGCTGCAGCGTGGACGTCGCGGAACTTGGCGCCCGGCTTGGCGGCTTCGAAGCCGGCGTCGGCGGCGTCGAGTACTGCCTGGTACACCCGGCGCTGGACCTCGGTGTAGGTTCCGTTGACGGGCAGGGTGCGGGTGATGTCGGCGGTGTAAAGGCTTTCGGCCTCCACGCCGCCGTCCAGCAGCAGCAGATCGCCGGCGTGGACGGCGCCGTTGTTGCGGATCCAGTGCAGGACCGTGGCGTTGTTGCCGGAGGCGGCAATGGTGTCGTAGCCAAGGTCATTGCCCTCTTCGCGTGCCCGGGCAAAGAACGCGCCTTCGACGACGCGTTCGCCGCGCGGGTGGGAGATGGCGCGGGGGAGTTCCTTGACCACTTCGGTGAAGCCGTTGACCGTGGCGGCCACGGCGGCCTTCATCTGCTCGATCTCCCATTCGTCCTTGACCAGGCGGAGTTCGGACAGGGCTTCGGTCAGTTCGCCGTCGAGGGCGTCCAGTGCGCTGAGGTCGGCATTTTCCGGGTCCAGGGCGGTGTTGTAGCGGACGGTATCCACCAGCGCATCGACCATTTCATCGACACTGCGCAGCAGCCGTACCGAGATGCCGCCGAACTGCGGGTCTCCGACGTTGTTGGTGATGGCAGTCTCTGCCTCGTTGAGGTGCCGGGTGGGCAGGCCGATCAGTGCGCTGATCTCCGCCAGGCCGAGCCGGTCACCGATCCAGAAGGAGCCGTAGCGTGCGTTGGAGTAGAACTCGTCACTGTCCGTGCCGGCGAGCGGGCGGAAATACAGTACGGCGGTGTGGTTGCCGCCGTCGTCTCCCGCACCGGGTTCGGTGGGCTCCATCACGAGCACGGCATCCGGTTCGCGGTCCACGCCGAGGCCGGTCAGGTGCGCAAAGCCGGAGTGCGGACGGAAACGGTAATCCGTGTCGTTCGAGCGGACCTTCAGCGGGCCGGCCGGGATAACCAGCCGTTCCCCGGGGAAGCGCTCGGAGAGGGCGCGGCGGCGGCGCGCGGCGAACGGTGCCACGGCGTCGGGTTCGGGAAGTTCGCCGGATTCCGCGGCCCAGCCGGAGGACATGAACTTCTTGAAGGCTTCGGAGGAGGGCCGCTGGGACCGGTTGTTGACCCGGTCTTCGAGCGGCTGGCCTTCGGAGGGCTCGGGCAGGGATGTCGTCGAATTCGCTTCAGTAGTCACCACTCCATCGTCTCACTGCGGCCGGGAGGGGCAAAACACCCAGGGATACCCGACCTTTCCGGTGCGGGCGGACCGGCGGGGAACCTGCCGTCCGGAGGCGTAGATTGAAAGCGTGAGAATTGACCTGCACACCCATTCCTGCGTCTCCGACGGCACCGAGCAGCCGGCAGATGTTATCGCCTCCGCTGCGAAGGCCGGGCTGGATGCCATTGCGCTGACCGATCACGATACGACGGCGGGCTGGGCCGAGGCCGCCGCTGCCTCCCAGGAGCGCGGCATCACCTTTGTGCCGGGTATGGAGGTGTCCTGCCGCAGCAGCGAGGGGATCAGCGTCCATGTGCTGTCCTATCTGCATGATCCGGCCCATCCGGGACTGCTTGAGGAGATCGCCCGGTCCCGCGCAGCCCGGGTCACCCGGGCCGAACTGATGGTGCAGCGGCTGGCGGAGGATTTCCCCATTGACTGGGACTCGGTGCAGGCGCAGGTGGCGCCGGGAGCAACCATCGGACGGCCCCACATTGCCGATGCACTGGTAGCCGCGGGCGTGGTCCCGAACCGGTCGGCGGCCTTCAGCGGCATCCTGACCGCGCGGTCGCCGTACTTCGTGGCGCACTACGCGCCGGATCCGGCACGGGCAGTGGCACTGGTCCGGCAGGCCGGCGGAGTCCCCGTCTTCGCGCACCCGGTGGCGTCCTCCCGCGGCCGGGTGGTGGGGGAGGAGACCTTCGCCGAAATGATCGACGCCGGGCTGCTGGGCGTGGAGGTCAACCACCGGGACAATCCCGAGCAGGGCAGGGAATGGCTGCGCAGGCTGGCGAAGGACAATGACCTGCTCGTCACCGGCTCCAGCGACTACCACGGGACCGGGAAACCGAACCTCCTGGGTGAGTTCACCACGGAGCCGGCGGTACTGGAACGGATAGCCGCGCTCGGGACCGGCGCCGCCGTCGTCGGCCCGTTGCCGCGGTAGTCAGCGCAGGCGCCGCCGTGCCGGCAAAGCGGACGACGGCGCGGCGCGGACCTTAGGGGCCGGCGGCAGGAAGCGGTGAACCCGTTTCGGCGGAGACCACGGTGGCCGCCGAACCAAGCCGCCGGGCCATGACGTCGATCGCCTGCGGATTGGCGTCTACGCACACGAACTTCCGGCCCAGCTTGGCCGCAACGGCGCCGAGCGTTCCGGACCCGGCGAAGAAATCCAGGACCCAGTCGCCCTCCCGGCTGCTGGCCGCGACGGCACGCCGAAGCAGGCCCTCGGGTTTCTGGGTGGGATAACCGGTCTTCTCGCGGCCGGTGGGGGAAACGATGGTGTGCCACCAGACATCGGTGGGCAGCTTGCCCAGTGCCACCTTTTCGGGCGTCACCAGGCCCGGGGCCATGTACGGTTCCCGGTCCACCTCGGCGTTGTCGAAGTGGTACGAATCCGGGTTCTTTACATAGACCAGGATGTTGTCATGCTTGGCCGGCCACCGGTTCTTCGCCCGGCCGCCGTAGTCGTAGGCCCAGATGATTTCGTTCAGGAAGCAGTCCCGGCCGAACAAGGCGTCCAGCATGACCTTCGCGTAGTGCACCTCGCGGTAATCGAGGTGCACGTACAGGGTGCCGTCGTCGGCCAGCAGGCGCCAGGCCTGCGCGAGCCGGGGTTCCAGGAACGCCCAGTAATCCTCGAAGGCGTCGTCGTAGCTGGAGAGCAGGCCCTTGACCGTGCTGTAGCTGCGGCCCTTGAAACCGATCCGGTCGCCGCTGCCGTCGGCGCTGCGGACCATGGTGGTCTGCTGCCGGCGCTGGGACCGCCCGGTGTTGAAGGGCGGGTCCACGTAAATCATGGTGAAGGAGCCGTCCGGCAGGGTCGGGAGGAACTCCGCGTTATCCGCGTGTACCACCAGCGACCCGCCGTCGGGCGTCCATACAGGGTTGCTCATGCAGGCCTACGTCGGCGCTATTCGGCGGCCGGGCCGGTCTTGGGAACAACCTCGCCGTTGCGGCGGCGGGTCCGGCTGCGGCGCGGGCGGTCCGAGGCTGCTCCGTCCGCCGCAGGTGCAGCGGTCCGGGTTTCAGCCGGGCGGGTTTCAGTCGGGCGGGACTCCGCGGTCCGTGCCTCGCCGGAGCGGGCGCTGCTGCGCCGCGACCCGTCGCGTGACCCGTCGCGTGTTCCGCCGCGGGGGTTGCCGCCGCGGGATCCGGCATCCCGGCCGGAACCGGAACGGCTGCCTTCACGGCTCGAGGAGTTGCTGCGGCCGCCGGATTTACCGGTCTCGCCGAGGTCCTCGATCTTTTCGGCATCAATGCCCGCATGGGTGCGCTTGTTGCGCGGCAGGCGTCCCTTGGTGCCTTCGGGGATATCCAGGTCGGTGTACAGGTGCGGGGAGGAGGAATAGGTTTCCACCGGTTCCGCCTGGTCCAGGCCCAGGGCCTTGTTGATCAGGCCCCAGCGGGGCACATCGTCCCAGTCCACGAACGTCACTGCGGTGCCCTTGTGCCCGGCGCGGCCGGTGCGGCCAACGCGGTGCAGGTAGGTCTTCTCGTCCTCGGGGCACTGGTAGTTGATCACGTGGGTAACGTCGTCGACGTCGATGCCGCGCGCGGCGACGTCGGTGGCCACCAGCACGTCCACCTTTTCATTGCGGAAAGCGCGCATGGCCTGCTCACGGGCGCCCTGGCCCAGGTCACCATGCATGGCGGCGACGGCGAAGCCGCGGTCCACGAGTTCCTCGGACAGTTTGGCGGCCGTGCGCTTGGTCTTGGTGAAGATGATGGTGCGGCCGCGGCCGCGTGCCTGCAGGATGCGGGCCACCACTTCGGCTTTGTCCAGGTTATGCGCCCGGTAGACCACCTGGCGGATGTCCTTCTTGGTCAGGCCCTCGTCGTCGGGATCCGCAGCCCGGATATGGGTGGGCTTGGTCATGTAGCGGCGGGCCATGGACACGACGGCGCCGGGCATGGTGGCCGAGAACAACAGGGTCTGGCGCACGGCGGGCGTGGCAGCCATCAGCGTTTCGACGTCGGGCAGGAAGCCGAGGTCCAGCATCTCGTCGGCCTCGTCAAGGACCACCAGCCGCACGTTCTTCAGCGAGAGGTGCTTCTTGTTGTAGAGGTCGATCAGGCGGCCCGGGGTGCCGACCACGATTTCGACGCCGGCGGCCAGGGCCTCCGTCTGCGGCTCGTAGGCACGGCCGCCGTAGATGGTGACGATGCGGGCGCCGCGCCGGCGGGCGGCGGTGGTGAGGTCGCCCGCCACCTGGACTGCCAGTTCACGGGTGGGGACCACGATCAGGGCCTGCGGTGCGCCGGGGACGGCGAGTTCGGCGTAGCCCTTGTCTTCCGGGCCCACCACCCGCTGCAGTGCCGGGATGCCGAAGCCGAGGGTCTTGCCGGTGCCGGTCTTGGCCTGGCCGATGATGTCGTGGCCGCTGAGCGCAACGGGCAGGGTCATCGACTGGATGGGGAAGGGGTGCGTGATGCCGGCGTCGGCGAGGGATTCGACGATGTCCGACCGGACACCGAAATCTGCGAACGTCAGTTCGGGGATTTCCGCGGCGTCGGCCTTGACGGCCAGGGTGTCCGCAACGGTCAGTGCTTCGGTGCTGTCATCGGCAGTGAGATGACGATCGTCATCAACCTGGGAAAGTTCAGTGTTCAATTAAATACCGTTCAGTTTAGGCAGCGCGGGGGCGCCAGGCTCGACGAGTGGCTGTTACAGCCCATTACGGAGCGGATGGCACGCACGCGGTGCGTCCAGCGGAAGCCGATCGCGGGCTAACAACTGCGGGCCGCCTGTGCTCCATTGGCCACGGCGGCGGCCGATAATTCAAGATCGCGTAGGGTTTGCGGGTCTGGTCAATACAGCAACAAAATGACACTTCTTATGCCACTTCTCATGACAATTCATACGACAGACGACCGGGCATCCAGTTTCTACCTTTCCAGTCTACCTGCCAGCCGCTGATCGCCGCGCATCCGGGGGCCCGGCGCGGTTACGGCGCGGTCCCGGGCCGCGCCTGCAGGTACGCTGGCGGGTATGACTAACGGGCACCATTCGGATCATCCGGCCGCTCCCGGGGCGGCCCCGCAGCACTTCGGCGAGACGTATCAGCGGTTCCTCACGGATCTTTTCGGGGCTATCGCCTACGGCGAGCTGTCGGCGTTTGAACGGATGTCTTCCGATGCCCGGTTTTCCCCCACACTGCATGACCGTGCCACGCTCGGACGCCTGGCGGTGCATGAATACGCGCATTTCGAGTTGATCTGTGCCCGGCTCAGCGCCATGGGAGCGGACCCCGAAGAGGCCATGCGCCCCTTCCAGCCCTCCGTGGACGCGTTCCACGACCGCACCCGGCCGGCGGACTGGTACGAGTCGCTGATGAAGTTCTACGTCACGGACGCCATTTCCGACGATTTCTACTCCGCGGTGGCGTCCCGGCTGGATGCCGAAACGAACAGCCTGTTCCAGGGCCTCAAGGCTACGGAGCAGCCCGGCGAAATCCTGCTCGGCAGGCTGCGGGAGGCCCTCGCGGATGACCCGCGGCTGGCCTCGAGGCTGGCACTCTGGGGCCGCCGGCTGGTCGGCGAAGCCCTGACCCAGGCCCAGCGGGTCCTGATTGAACGGGCCTTCCTGGGCGGGCTGTTCGACGACGGCGGCCAGGACGCCGTCGACGCCGAAATCAAGTCGCTCACGGCGCAGCTGACGCGAAACCACTCAAAGCGGATGAACCTCCTCGGCCTGACGGCTTAGCCCTGCGGTACGCTTCCCCCGTACGGATACGCTGGCTGCGGCCGGAAACGGGCTGCAGGGGGAACCTAGTGCGGGGGAAAGCAACACGGAAGTGGGTGCGGGGTGCCCTGGCCGTCGTCGTTTTCGCGGTCCTGTTCCTGGCCGTGGCAGCGGCTGCCCGGCCGGACCCCGGAGCCGGCGGGACGGTGCCGGCGCTTCCGTCGGGTGACGCTGCCTCTGCTGAAGCCTTGCCTGAGCCGGCGGTGAGCGGACCTGCGGAGAGCGAAACGGCTCCCACCACGGCTCCGGCTGCCGGATCACTGGTTTACATGCCCCAGACCGGCCGGATGATGTCCGTAGTTCCGGGAGTGGAGGACTCTGCCCTGGTGATCGGGGACTCGCAGGCCGGGCCGGATACCTGGGTGGGGCAGGGGCTGGAACAGGCCGGGTACCCTGCCATCATCAGGGGTTCAGGCGGAACCGGGTACGTCCAGGGGAACAGCACAGTGGCCGGATATGCCCGGGCGCTGGAGGCCCAACAGTGGCTGCTCCCGTGGGGTACGCCGCGTTTGATCGTGCTTCAGGGCGGCGGTAATGACACCGCCCATCCAGCCGCAGATATCCGTGCGGAAGCGCTCCGGCTAATCCGCGACCTGCGGCAAAGCTACCCGTCCGTCCGGATTGTCATGGTGGGGGTCATCGGTGACGGCACGGGACCACGCAGCGAGGTGGACCGGGTGCTCGCCGCCGTGGCCGCCGAACAGGGAATCGGTTTCCTTACCCCGGGGGACTGGTGGGCACGGTATGGACTGAACGGCACACTGCGGCCGGACGGAAGGCACCTGAGCCCGGAAGGACACCGGGTAGCGGCCCGCGTGTTCGCAAGCGAACTGGCCCGGATGGTGCCGCCTGCCGTCCCGCAGGCGCGGCCCTATTATGCCGTGCCGTAATCCCCGTCATCCCCGTCGCCGTACCCGCGAACGGACCACGTGGGACACGAAGAAAGGGCGGTGCGACAGCACCGCCCTTTCGACGTTTTGTTGCAGGTCCAGCAGATCCGTTGCCGGTTCCCGGTCCAAGGGGACCTACAGGCGCAGGATGCGCTCCGTCTCCGCTGTGTCCGCCTTGGCGCGGCTGCGTCCGATCGGTACGGCCGCCACGAGCGGCGCCAGGATCGACACCGCCACCGGGATGGCCCAGCCGATCCAGTCCGCTTCGAAAGCGGTAACTCCGGCCGCGCGCAGTACCAGCCATGTGATGAGCGCAGCACATACGGAAATGCCCGGGAGCAGCAGCGCGCCGTAGAAGGCGCGGCGGCGGTCCGCAGCCCAGACCGCGAAGCCCGCGGCAACGGCGGTCAGCGTGACCAGGATCAGGCTAAGCATGGAAGCGGCGGGTTAGAGGGCGCCGAAACCGACGCGGCGGACTTCCTCGGCACCGATCTCGACGTAGCCGATGGATGCACCGGGAACCACGATCAGCCGGCCCTTGATGTCCTTGAGCCGGAGCAGGGCGCCGTTGGCGAGGGACTGCTCCACTGCGTCGGCGACCTCATCAGCGCTCTGGCTGGATTCGAAGACAATTTCGCGGGCTACATTCTGAATGCCGATTTTTACTTCCACCGTGGTGCCTCCTGATTAACGATTTAAGAACTGATCGAAATCTACTCTAGATCTCCTTGGGGAACCGGCTGATTCCGCGCCAAGCTAAACGGTAAACCAGCTCGCTTGCCGCATCGATGTCCAGGCCGCCGTCGGTTTCCAGCCAGTATCGGGCGCTGACCTGCGCCATTCCGGCCAGGGCGCGGCCGAGCAGGGTGGCCTCGAGGTGGGAAAGCTTGGTGTCTTCGGCAATGACGCCGGCAATGCTGTTGGCGAAGCGGGCATTGAATTCCTCAATACGGGCGCTGACCTCGGCGTCATTGGTGAGGTCGGATTCGAAAACCATCCGGTGCCCCTGGCTGTCCTGCGCCACGAAACGGAAATAGGCCCGCATGGTTTCCCGCACCCGAAGCTTATTGTCCGTGGTGGAGGTCAAGGCGGTGCGCAGGAACTCCGTCAGCGTGTTCAGGTGGTTGTCCAGCAGGGCCATGTACAGCTCGCGCTTGCCGGGGAAGTGCTGGTAGAGCACGGGTTTGCTGACGTGCGCCGCTTCGGCGATCTCGTCCATGGCCGCACCGTGGAAGCCGTTACTGACAAACACTTCCTGCGCTGCGCTTAGCAGCTGCCGGCGGCGTTCCTCCCGGGGGAGTCGAACCGGTTTGCCGGCTGCCTGGTTACTCACTGGTGGACCTCTCAACAGTTCCGGAGCCCTTAGCTGCACGGACAATGACCCTTAGTTTACCCGCGGGTATTCGAAGCGACAGGTCCCACCGCCATACCTGTGGCTTAGATTGGACTTCATGACCTTAGCAAGTGCATCCGCCCCTGTCGGGGAACTACCTGCTTTGGTGGCGCCCGGCGCGGACCTCACCCGCGACGAAACCGAACGCTACTCGCGCCACCTCATCATCCCCGGGTTCGGGCCCACGGCACAGCGCCGGCTGAAGAACGCGAGGGTGCTGGTGGTGGGGGCCGGCGGGCTGGGCTCCCCGGCGCTGCTCTATCTGGCTGCGGCGGGCGTGGGCACGCTCGGCATTGTCGACGACGACGTCGTGGATGTCTCCAACCTGCAGCGCCAGGTCATCCACGGCGTATCCGACGTCGGCACCCCCAAGGCGGAGTCCGCGGCCCGCTCCGTGGCGGAGCTGAATCCGCTGGTCCAGGTGGTCCTGCACCGCGAGCGGCTGGACAACTCCAATGTCCTGGCAATCTTTTCCGGTTATGACCTGATTGTGGACGGCACGGACAATTTCGCCACCCGCTACCTGATCAACGACGCCGCGGAAATCCTGGGCAAGCCGTACGTGTGGGGGTCGATCCTCCGCTACGACGGGCAGGTCAGCGTGTTCTGGGGCAAATACGGTCCCACGTACCGCGACCTGTTCCCGCAGGCGCCGCCGGCCGGTTCCGTTCCTTCCTGCGCGGAAGGGGGCGTGCTCGGGGTGCTCTGTGCGCAGATCGGCTCGGTCATGGTCAATGAGGCCATCAAGCTGATCACCGGAACGGGCCGGACCCTGCTGGGCCGGGTCCTGGTCTTCAACGCCCTGGAGATGAGCTGGCGCGAGCTGAAGGTCCGGCGGGACCCGGAGGCCCTGCCCGTGACGGCGCTCAGTGATTACCAGGCATTCTGCGGCCTTGCGCCGGCGGAGCCTGCACCCGCCGGGGCGGAAGTGGACGTGGCCGTGCTGCGGGACCTGCTGGCAGAACGCTCGGCCGGGTTCCGGGACTTCGAACTGCTGGACGTCCGGGAGCCGGGGGAACATGACATTGTCCGCATCGACGGTGCCCGGCTGGCGCCGCGGGGCGCCGTGCTGGCGGGGGAGTTCCGGCCGGAGCCGGGACGGCCGGTATACGTGCACTGCAAGTCAGGGGCGCGGTCCGCCGAGGTCGCGGCCTACCTGCGCCGCGTCGGCTATCCGGAGGTCTACAACGTCACCGGCGGCATCCTGGAGTGGGTACGCCGGGTGGAACCGGAGAAGCCGGTCTACTGAGGATCCCTACGCGGACTTCGACTCGGCGTCGTCATCCGAGCCGGCGGCGCCGTCGTCGGCAGGGGAACCGGCACGCTTGGCGGGCGCCGCGTCGTCGCTGCGCTCCACCGTGATCCCGTACAGGGCCTCAAGGCCCCGGATGTAGTCCTCCTGCTGGCCGCTTGCGGCCAGTTCCCGGGCGCGGACGGTGGGAACGTGGAGCAGCTGCTTGACCATGCGGCGCATGGCAAACTCCACTTCCTGTGCCGCTCCGGTACACCCGTGCTGGGCGCGGACCTTCTCCAGCTCCGATTCCAGCACGTCCAGGGTGTGCCGGCGCAGGGCGACGATGGCTGAGTCCATTTCGCGGCTCAGCTGCTGCTTCGCAAAGTTCTTCGCGGCATCGGCGACGATGGTGCTCGCCTGCTTCAGCGATTCGGCCTGCTCGGCCGGTGCGGCCAGCCGGACGGACTCCAGGGTGATCAGCTCGACGCCGTCGATCTCGCGGACGGCCGGATCGAAGTCGTGCGTCAGGGCAAGGTCAATGATGATCAGCGGCTTGCCGGCCGCTGCACGGACGCGGCGGACATCTTCGGCGCTGACCTGGCTGTCGCTGCCGCTGCAGCCGATGACGACGTCGGCCCGGGTCAGTGCCTCGGGCAGGGACGAACGGGTCAGGGGCTTCCCGCCGCGGGAGGCGGCGAAGGACTCTGCGCGGTTGGAGGAGGAGTAGACACTGATGTCGGTGCAGCCCCGCTCCTTGAGCAGGGCCATGGTGGCGCCGGCGTAGGCACCGGTGCCGAACACGACCACCGACTTCCGGGACCAGTCGCGGTCCTCGGACAGGTCCGTGGCCAGGCCCAGGGCAACCGAAACAATGGAAAGCCCCCGTTTACCGAGGGCTGTAAGGGCGCCGACGTCCTTGGCGGTGCGGGAAGCGGTCTGGAATAGGCGGGTGAGGCCGCCGCTGGCGGTTCCGCTCTCCTGGGCTTCAATCAGTGCCCGGCGCACCTGGCCGGCGATTTCGCGTTCGCCGACGACGGCGGAATCCAGGCCCGCGCCGACGGCAAACAGGTGCTGGGGAACGGACTCGCCGGTGTTCGTGGCAAAGGAGCGGGAGACCAGGTCTTCGCTCATGCCGGAGTGCCGGCTGATTTCTGCAACAACGGCGGAACGGGCGGCTTCAATGTCCGCTTCCGAGCCGGTTTCGCAATACACCTCCAGCCGGTTGCAGGTAGCGAGGACAACGGAGCCGGAGACGGCGGTTCCGGAATCGACCAGCGAAGACGAGACCTCGGATGCGCCGGCGCTCAGCCGGGCGACAGTCTCCAGGTCTACGTCGGTGTGCGTAGCAATGAGGGAAAGTAGAACCACAGTAGGTCAATACTAGCCACGCCCGGGAGGATACCTTCAATCGCACTGCCGGAATTGGCCCCTCACGGGTGTGAGAAGCGCCACTGCGGCCGCCGGGAGGGGCCCGGTTATGGCTTGTCCCAGATTTTGGGGAGAATCAAGGTATGACTCTTAGCGCCACGCACCCGCTGCTGGACGGCCGGACGGCCGATTCCCCCCTGATCACCGCGTACCGCGGCGGAACCCCCGCCCGCCGCCCGGTGTGGTTTATGCGTCAGGCCGGCAGGTCCCTGCCCGAGTACCTGAAAGCCAGGCAGGGGATCGGCATGCTGGAATCCTGCCTCCGGCCCGAGCTGGCGGCGGAGATCACCCTGCAGCCGGTGCGCCGGCACGACGTGGATGCGGGCATCTTCTTTTCCGACATCGTTATTCCGCTGAAACTGGCCGGCGTGGACGTAGACATCGTTCCCGGCGTCGGACCGGTGCTGGGCAGTCCGGTGCGTACCGCCGCCGACGTCGCCGCCCTGCCGCGGCTGACCGAAGAGGCCCTGGAACCGATCCGGGAAGCCGTGCGGCTGACGGTTGCCGAGCTTGGTTCCAAGCCGTTGATCGGATTCGCCGGCGCGCCGTTCACCCTGGCCGCCTACATGGTCGAGGGCAAGCCGTCCCGCGACCACCTCGGCCCGCGCACCATGATGCACGCTGATCCCGATGCCTGGCAGGCGCTGACCGCCTGGGCCGCCGACGCGTCCGGAATGTTCCTGCGCGCGCAGCTGGAAGCAGGCGCCAGCGCCGGCCAGCTCTTCGACTCCTGGGCCGGTTCCCTTGGTTTGGCCGACTACGTCAAGCACGTAGCGCCTGCCTCCTCCCGTGCCTTGGACCATGTGCGCGGCCTCGGCGCCCCGCTGGTGCATTTCGGCACCGGCACGTCCGAGCTGCTGGTGGCCATGCGCGACGTCGGCGTGGACGTTGTCGGCGTGGATTACCGGCTGCCGTTGGACGAAGCCAACCGCCGCCTCGGCGGCACGACGCCGCTGCAGGGCAATATTGACCCGGCACTGCTGAGCGCCCCGTGGGACATCCTCGAAGCACACGTCCGCGAGGTCCTTGCTGCAGGCGCGGACGCTCCCGGCCACGTGGTCAACCTGGGCCACGGCGTGCCGCCGGAAACCGACGCCGGCGTCCTGACGCGGG
Organism: Arthrobacter sp. zg-Y844; assembly: GCF_024385465.1. Lineage (GTDB taxonomy): Bacteria > Actinomycetota > Actinomycetes > Actinomycetales > Micrococcaceae > Arthrobacter_B. Next base: position 285,020 of record NZ_JANFLS010000001.1, on the reverse strand, counting down.
TGGTCGAACTGATCCATTCTGTGGAGCCGTAGGCATGCCCCACCGTTTCCTCACCAAGCCGGAAAAAGCCGCAAAGGCGGAATCCGCAGGCGGCCCGGTCCCGAGCGGTCCCACGGCCGTTGTTATAGGCGGCGGCATTTCCGGCCTCATCGCAGCCCGGGACCTGCAGCGCGCAGGCGTCCAGGTGACCGTGGTGGAGGCCTCGGACCGGTTCGGCGGCTGCGTCGGCCGGCACGAGGTGGCCGGCGTACAGCTGGACAGCGGCGCGGAATCCTTCGCTACGCGGTCACCGGCCGTTCCGGACCTGGTGGGGGAACTTGGCCTGGCAGACGCGGTGGTCCTGCCCAATCCGGCCGGGTCGTGGCTGCAGCTGGCGGCCCAGGACCTGCCGTCGGGAGCACAGCAGATGCCGAGCAGCGGCCTGCTCGGTATTCCCGCAGACCCCCGCCATCCTGACATTGTCCGTGCCCTGGGCCGCGCGGGAGCAGCCCGGGCAGCCATGGACAAGGTCCTGCCGGTGGGTAACCTGAGCCGCCGCCCGTCCATGAGCCTGGGGGAAGTGGTGCGGGCCCGAATGGGTGAAGCAGTGCTTCGCAGGCTCGTCACTCCGGTGGTCGGCGGCGTCTATTCCTCCGACCCCGACGTGCTCGACGTCGACTCCGTGGCACCGGGCCTGCGCTCTGCGATCTCCCGGCACGGCTCCCTTGGGGCGGCTGTCGGCGCGATGCGCGCGGCGGCCCCTGCCGGTTCGGCCGTGGCCGGACTCGACGGCGGAATGGGCCGGCTGACCGAAGCGCTGGTCGCCGATCTGGAAACCTCCGGTGCCCGCCTGCGCTCCGGCATCCGTGCCGAATCCCTTGCCAGGGGTGCCGAAGGGTGGCGGATCCACTGCAGCGGCGGGCCGGAACTGGTAGCCGACGCCGTGGTGGTGGCGGCCGAAGGCCCGGCAGCTGTTGACCTCCTGGCCACCGCGCTGCCCGAGGTGGCAGCCTATCGTCCGCAGCCGGGACCGGGGGTTGCCCTGGTAACCCTGGTGGTGGACCTGCCGGAACTGGACGCCATGCCGCGCGGCACCGGCGTCCTGGTGTCCCGGGAAGTGGATGGCATCGATGCGAAGGCAATGACCCACGCCACCGCCAAATGGCAGTGGCTCGCCGATTCCACCGGCCCGGGCACGCATGTGCTGCGCCTTTCCTACGGGCGGGCGCTCTCGCCGGAGGACTCCGCCGCGGAACCCTCGCACGTGGCCCGCGCCGACGACGACCTCTTCCGCCAGGCCGTGGCCGACGCGTCCGGTCTGCTGCAGGTGCGCATCAAGGCCGACGACGTCGTCGGGTGGGACGTGGTCCGGTGGGTGGGCGCACTGCCCTCCGCCGCCGTAGGGCATAAGGACCGGGTGGACGCCGTCCGCGCGGCCGTGGCCGAATCGCACGGACTGGAAGCGGTGGGAGCCTGGCTGGCCGGAACCGGACTGGCCGCGGTCACCGCCGACACCCGCACCCGAATGGCAGCGCTCGCCAACGCACTGCTGTGATCTTCCGCACTTTCTACACTTTGTAGAAGTGCGGTGTTTCGACTTACCTATACGCAAAGGGCAGACTGTTAAACATGAGTGAGACGATGGACCGCAGCGCCGCCGGAACGGCCGGCAACGACGAACAGTTCTTTACCCTCTGGACCGTTTTCAAGCGGTCCTCCATGCCGAAAGCGCCGGTCTCGAACGGTGCAGTTGCTGCCTTCGAGGCCCTGACCAAGGACCTGGCAGCCAGCAACGTCACGCTCCGCGGCCTGTACGACGTCTCCGCCATGCGCGTGGATGCCGACGTGATGGTGTGGCTGCACGGCAGCGCGCCGGAAGCGCTGCAGGCGGCCCTGCGGCAGATCCGCCGGTCCGAGCTGTTTGCCGGCACCGAGATCGCCTGGTCCGCCATGGGCGTGCACCGCGACGCGGAGTTCTCCAAGAACCACTGGCCGTCCTTCGCCCGGGGCATCGATCCCGAGACCTGGATCTGCGTTTACCCGTTTGTCCGCTCCTACGAGTGGTACCAGCTGCCCGCCGAGGAACGCGGCAAGATGCTGCGCGACCACGGCATGCTCGGCCGCGAATTCCCCCAGGTCCTGGCCAACACCGTGGCCTCCTTCGCCCTGGGCGACTGGGAATGGATCCTGGGCCTTGAAGCCCCCAATCTGGTGGACCTCGTCGACATGATGCGCCACCTGCGCGCCACCGAGGCCCGCAACCACGTCCGTGAAGAAGTCCCGTTCTATACCGGCCGGCGTATTCCGGCCGCCGAAGTTGCCGAGGTACTCAAATGACATCCGCTGTTTCCAACGAGCCTGCCTTCGACCCCTTTGAGGGCGTCGACGAAAACGGCCGCATGGCCCCGAAGCATTACGACGCCATCCTGCTGGCCTCCTTCGGCGGTCCGGAAGGCCAGGAAGATGTCATTCCCTTCCTGCGTAACGTCACCGCCGGCCGCGGCATCCCCGACGAGCGGCTGGAGGAAGTGGCCACCCACTACCGCGCCAACGGCGGCATCAGCCCCATCAATGAGCAGAACCGTGCGCTGAAGGCTGCCCTGGAAGCAGAGCTGGCACGCCGCGGCGTCGAACTCCCCGTCCTCTGGGGCAACCGGAACTGGGCTCCCTACATCAAGGACGTCCTGCAGGAGGCCTACGACGCCGGCCACCGCCGCATCCTCATGGTCACCACCAGCGTCTACTCCTCGTACTCGAGCTGCCGCCAGTACCGCGAAGACCTGGGCATGAACCTGTTGAAGACCGGCCTGGACAAGAAGCTGCACGTGGACAAGGTCCGCCAGTACTTTGACCACCCGGGCTTCGTGGAACCCTTCGTCGAAGGCGTCCGCGGGTCCGTGGCGAAGGTCCGCGAGCAGCTTGCGGCCCAGGGCGTGGAAAACGGGAAGATCGAGATCCTCTTCTCCACCCACTCCATCCCCACGGCCGACGCCGAAGCCTCCGGCCCGCGTGACCGGGAGTTCGAAGAAGGCAGCGCCTACGTTGCCCAGCACCTGGCCAACGCCCGCGCCATCATGGACCGGATCCCCGAAGCCGCGGGCCTGGACTGGCAGCTGGTCTACCAGTCCCGCTCCGGCGCCCCGCACATCCCCTGGCTGGAACCGGACATCAACGACGCGATTGCCGAACTGCCCGCCAAGGGCGTCAACGGCGTGGTGATTGTTCCGCTGGGCTTCGTCAGCGACCACATGGAAGTCCTCTGGGACCTCGATACCGAGGCCATGGCTACCTGCCGGGAACTGGGCCTGGCGGCTGACCGCACCCCGACCCCGGGCATCCACGAGACCTTCGTGTCCGGCCTGGTGGACCTGCTGCAGGAACGCACCCTGGAAAACAACATCGCCATCCGCCCCGCCCTGACCGAACTCGGTCCGTGGTACGACGTCTGCCGCCCCGGCTGCTGCGCGAACCTGCGCGGCGAAAAGCCGACCATTGCAGGCGCCGATTCCACAGTGGGCGTCCAGTAGTGGCGCACTCGCCCGTCCTGATCGGCACCCGCGGCAGCGCCCTGGCCGTCACCCAAACCACCACCGTGGCCGAGGCCCTGTCCGGGCTCGGCGGCTTCGACGTCGAACTGGTCCGCGTGCGCACCGAGGGCGACATCAACCGTGCCGCCCTGTCGCAGATCGGCGGCACCGGCGTGTTCGTTGCCGCGCTGCGCGAGTCGCTGCTGCGCGGAGACTGCGATGTTGCCGTGCACTCGCTCAAGGACCTGCCCACCACCCCGGCGGACGGCCTTGCCCTGGGCGCCATTCCGGAACGGGTGGATGTCCGCGACGTGCTGTGTGCCCGTGACGGACTGACCCTGGCACAGCTTCCCGCGGGTGCGAAGATCGGCACCGGTTCCCCGCGCCGGGCAGCCCAGCTGCGGGCCGCCCGCCCGGACATCGAGATCGTGGACATCCGCGGCAACGTGGATACCCGCCTCGGCCGGGTTGCCGGCCTGGTCGAAGGCGCCCCCGGCGACCTCGACGCCGTGGTGCTGGCTGCCGCCGGCCTGGCCCGGCTGGGCCGCCTGAACATGGTTACCGAGTTCATTGATCCCGCCGTGATGCTTCCCGCCCCCGGGCAGGGAGCGCTGGCCGTGGAATGCCGTGCGGCCGACGCCGTTGAAGGGCAGCTCGCGACGGCACTTGCCGCGTACGACCACCGCGAAAGCCGCCTTGCGGTGGCAGCCGAACGGGCCATGCTCGGCAGGCTTGAAGCAGGGTGCACGGCTCCGGTCGGTGCGCTGGCCAGTGTCGCAGCCGAAGGCATCACGCTCGAAGCCGTGGTCTGCAGCGACGACGGTACCCGGCTGATGCGCCGCACCGGCGTTGCCGGGCAGCTCACCGAAGACGCCGCCCGCGCCTTGGGCGTGCAGGTTGCCGAGGAGCTGCTTGCGGCCGGCGCCGCGCAGCTCACGGACCTGCCTGCCAGCTGATGCCCCTCTTCCGGAGCTGCTGAGATGGCGGCCAGACACAACGGTCCGGACCTCGCCGGGCTGAACGTTGTCCTACCACGCACCCCGGACCGGGCTTCGGCCATGGTCCGGGAACTGCAGGACTGCGGGGCGTCGGTGACGCTGATGCCCCTGATCGATTTCCAGTTCCCCGCGGACACCGCACTGCTGGACCGCGCACTGAATTCGTTGAAGGCCGGACGGTTCGCCTGGGTGGTCTTCACCAGTGTCACCACCGTGCGGGCCGTGACCCGCCGGTGTGCAGCGCTGGGCATCTGCCCCGAGGCCCTGGTGCCCGCCGATACCCGGATCGCGGCAGTCGGTGCCGGAACGCGGCAGGCCCTGGAAGAAGTCGGCTTCGATATCGATTTCCTGCCGGACACCGACCAATCCGCCCGCGGCCTGGCCGCATCCTGGCCGGATCCCTCCGGATCGGATCCGGAGGGCGGTGACCTGCGGGTGCTGCTGCCGCAGGCCGATATTGCCGACCCGTCCCTGCATGAGGCACTGACCGCCCTGGGCTGGGAGGTCCGCGCCGTCACCGCGTACTGCACGGTGGACTACCCGGCCACCGGCGTGCGCTTCACCCCCGCGGTGACCGGGGGAGGACTGCTGAACCCCGAGTCCTTCGCCGCGTCGGCACCGGCCGGACGCCGCGCCGTCGTCCTCACCTCCCCGAGCATCGCCCGACGGTTCGTCCGGCGCTGTGTGCCGGTACCGGCCGGAACGCTGCTGGTGGCCATCGGCGACAGCACGGCTGCGCGGATGCGTGAACTGGGTGCGGCGCCGGCTGCCGTGGCGAAGCAGCCAACGCCGGCGGGAATAGCCCACGCACTCTCCGTTGCTATGTCTACGGGTCCTACTCCCTAGTTCCCCATCATTACCGGAAGGCAGAACCATCCCCATGAGCTTCCCCCAGCACCGTCCCCGCCGCCTCCGCACCACCCCCGCCATGCGGCGGCTGACCGCTGAATTCCGGCTGGATCCGGCCGAACTGATCCTTCCGGTCTTCGTCCGTGAGGGCATCACCGAGCCCAACCCGCTCACCTCCATGCCCGGCGTCGTCCAGCACACCATGGACAGCCTGAAGAAGGCTGCTTCGGAAGCGGCAGGGCTGGGCATCGGCGGCATCATGCTGTTCGGCATCCCCGCCGAGCGTGACGCCGTCGGCAGTGCGGGCACCGATCCCAACGGCATCCTCAACCGCGGCATCGCCGCCGTCCGCGGGGAAGTCGGCGACGACCTCGTCATCATGAGCGATGTCTGCCTGGACGAATTCACCGATCACGGACACTGCGGCGTGCTGGACGAACACGGTGTCGTGGACAACGACGCCACGCTGGAAATCTACGGCCGGATGGCGGTGGAGCAGGCCCGCGCCGGCGCGCACGTGCTGGGCCCGTCGGGCATGATGGACGGACAGATCGCCGTCATCCGCCACGCCCTGGATACCGCCGGTTTCACCGATGTCTCCCTGTTCGCCTACGCCGCGAAGTACGCCTCCGCGTTCTACGGTCCCTTCCGCGAAGCCGTGGACTCCCAGCTGAAGGGTGACCGCCGGACCTACCAGATGGACGCCTCGAACCGCCGCGAGGCCCTCCTCGAAGTGGAGCTGGACCTCGAAGAAGGCGCCGATATGGTGATGGTCAAGCCGGCCATGAGCTACCTCGACGTGCTGGCCGACGTGGCCGCCATGTCCCCGGTGCCGGTGGGCGCTTACCAGATCTCCGGCGAGTACGCGATGATTGAAGCTGCCGCCGCCAACGGCTGGATTGACCGCCGCCGGGCCATCGAAGAGTCCGTGCTGGGCATCAAGCGGGCCGGCGCCAACATGATTCTCACCTACTGGGCCACCGAGCTGGCGGCCTGGCTGAAGGAAAGCAAGTAATGTCCTCACCTGTCTCCTCGTCCGAAGAACTCTTTGACCGCGCCCGGGCCCTGATGCCCGGAGGCGTGAACTCCCCGGTCCGGGCCTTCGGCTCCGTGGGCGGCACGCCGCGTTTCATGGTCTCTGCCAAGGGCCCGTACATCACCGATTCCGAGGGCCGCGAATACGTGGACCTGGTCTGCTCCTGGGGTCCGGCGCTGGTGGGTCACTCCCACCCGGACGTCCTGGCCGCCGTCCACGCAGCCGTGGACAACGGACTGTCCTTCGGTGCGTCCACCCCGGCCGAAGCCGAGCTGGCGCAGCTGGTCATGGACCGCGTGCCCGGCGTGAAGCGCCTGCGCATGGTGTCCACCGGCACCGAAGCCACCATGACCGCCATCCGGCTGGCCCGCGGCTACACCGGCCGGAACCTGGTCATCAAGTTCGCCGGCTGCTATCACGGCCACCTCGACGGGCTGCTCGCCTCCGCCGGCTCCGGCCTGGCCACCCTGGCACTGCCCGGATCGGCCGGCGTCACCGAAGCGACCGCCGCGGAAACCCTGGTACTTCCGTACAACGACGTGTCCGCCGTCGAAAAGGCGTTCGCCGAGCACGGCGCCAACATTGCCGCCGTGATCACCGAAGCCGCCCCGGCGAACATGGGCGTGGTCACTCCGGACGAGGGCTTCAACGCCGCCCTGTCCCGGATCACGGCCGAGCACGGCGCGCTGCTGATCCTCGACGAGGTACTCACCGGGTTCCGCACCGGACCGGCCGGCTACTGGGGCCTGACCGGCGGCGCAGCCGACGCAACGGAACCGTGGACGCCGGACCTGTTCACCTTCGGCAAGGTGATCGGCGGCGGCATGCCCGTGGCAGCCCTGGGCGGCCGGGCAGACGTGATGGATTACCTCGCACCGCTGGGCCCGGTCTACCAGGCCGGCACCCTCTCGGGTAACCCGATTGCGATGGCGGCCGGCGTCGCCACGCTGAAGGCCGCCACCGCCGAGGTCTACGCCAACGTTGACGCCCGTTCCGCGGAGCTCTCCGCCGCAGTGTCCGCCGAACTGGACAAGGCCGGGGTGGACCACAGCATCCAGCGCGCCGGAAGCCTCTTCAGCGTCGCCTTCGGCACGTCCGCCACCGGCGTGCACAACTACGAGCAGGCGCAGGCGCAGGAAGCCTTCCGGTATCGGCCGTTCTTCCACTCGATGCTCGACGCCGGCGTGTACCTGCCGCCGTCGGTGTTCGAGGCCTGGTTCCTGTCCGGTGCCCACGACGACGCCGCGATGAACCGGATCTACGCAGCGCTGCCGGCTGCCGCCCAGGCCGCGGCTGCGGCGCAGCCGTAAGGCCGGCCCGGCTTTTAGGGCAGTAAAAAACCCCGCACCTCCCCTTGAAACGGGAAGTGCGGGGTTTTTGTCGTCCTGCCCTAGAAAGCGGCAGTCACGTCGCCGTTCGGCCAGGTCTCTTCAATGAAGGCCTTGGTTTCGGGGGAGTGGAGCAGTTCCTCGAGCTTGTCGATCCGTGCGTCCTTGTTGCCGGTCTTCCAGACCAGGAAGTTGGCGTACGGGTTGTCCTCGGCCGATTCCACCAGCAGTGCGTCGTCGGTGTTCAGCCCGGCTTCGAGGATGTAGTTGCCGTTGATGATGGCGAGGTCCACGGTGGGATCCCCCAGGTCGTTGACCAGCAGCTCAGGGTTGTTTTCCTGGAAGTCCAGGTTCTTGAAGTTCTGTTCCTCCGTGAGGGTCAGCACCGAGGAGTCGTCGGCGATGTCCTTCACGAGGTCGGCCTCCTCAAGCATCTTCAGGGCACGGGCCTGGTTGGAGGGGTCATTGGTGACCATCACCCGGGCGCCGTCCTTGATGGAGGAGACGTCGTCGTGCTTATCGGAGAACGCGGCGTACGGCTCCACGTGGATGCCTGCGCCGTGCTCGAAGTCGTAGCCCTGCTTTTCCATCTGGGATTCCAGGTAGGGCAGGTGCTGGTAGAAGTTGACGTCGCTGTCGCCGTCGTTCAGGGAGATGTTCGGCGTGACGTAGTCGTCAAACTCCTGGATCTCGAGTTCCAGCCCGGTGCCCTCGGCGAGGTTGTCACGGACAAACTCGAGGATCCGGGCGTGCGGGGTGGGGCTGGCGCCCACGGTCAGGGTTACCGGGTTTGCGGGGTCAAGGCTGTCCACGGCGCTGGAGGCGGAATCGGATCCACCGCAAGCCGTCAGCGCCAGGGCCGTAGCCACACCGGTGGCAACGAGGGTAAGTGCTTTACGCATCGAGTGCGTTCCTTTCACGTGACCCGGGAAGCGGAACTCCGCTGTCCGGGGAAGGTGCAGCTAGCGGCTACTGGCTGCAGATCCGGCAGCGCCGGGGCAGGGCCCCGTACTGCCGAAGACGGAGACTAGACAGAGGTCTTGTCGAATTCGCGGTCCGTGCCGGTCCGGGGAACGGCGGCGGCGTCGGTGACCGCAGTGGCCGGACGGCTGCGCCGGCCGGTGCCCGCGGCGGACCGGTGGTCCACCCGGCGGGAAACGAAATCGCCGGCAAGCTGGATGATCTGTACGAGGGCCACGATGATGATGATCGTGACCACCATGACCTGCGTGTCAAAGCGCTGGACGCCGTAGTTGTAGGCCAGCCGGCCGAGACCGCCGCCGCCGACAATGCCGGCCATGGCGGAGTAGCCCACGAGGGTCACCAGCGTGGTGGTCAGGGCAGCGACGAGGCCGGGCAGGGCCTCGCGCAGCAGCACCTTGGTGACCACCTGCATCTTGGTTGATCCCATCACCAGGGCGGCATCGATCTTGCCGCCGGTGACGTCGCGGAGCGCGTTTTCCACCAGCCGTGCGAAGAACGGGATGGTCGCGATGCTCAGCGAAACGGAGGCGGCCACGGGCCCGATTGAGGTCCCGGTGATGAGGCGTGCCAGCGGAATCAGGGTCACCATGAGGATGGCGAAGGGTACCGACCGGGTGATGTTGACGATGATGTCGCTGACAATCCGGTTGACGACCTTCATCGGGAGCAGGCCCCCGGGCGCACTGACGTGCAGGAACACGCCCAGCGGCAGGCCGATCAGCAGGGTGAAGAAGCCGGAGATGCCGACCATCTGGAGGGTTTCAAGCACGGCTTCGGGCAGTGCCTTGGTGATTCCGGGGTTGTCGAAGAGTCCGGTCAGGAAGTTCATGCTGCCACCTCCACGGTGACGCCCTGCAGGGCGAGGTATTCATGGACGGCGGCCATGTCGGTGTGCGTGTCCAACTGGATGCGCAGCCGTCCGAAGCGGGTGCCGGCCAGCAGCTCGACGCTGCCGGCAAGGACGTTTACATCGGTGTCGAACCGGCGGGTGAGCGCGGAAAGCACCGGGTCCGACGTGGTCTGGCCCGTGAACAGCAGCTCCAGGACCGGGCCGCCGGGCGACGGCGGCGTTACGGGCAGCGGGATCAGCTGTTTGGCCAGGCGGCCGCGCAGGTCGGAGGCAACCTCGCGCAGCGGGCCGTGTTCCACCACCCGTCCTGCCTCGAGCAGGGATACCGAATCGCAGATCCGCTTCACCACATTCATCTCGTGCGTGATGATCAGGACCGTCAGGTCCAGGCGGCGGGTGAGATCGGAGATCAGGTCCAGGATGTCGTCCGTGGTGCTGGGGTCCAGGGCCGAGGTCGGCTCATCGCACAGGAGCACATCGGGATCGGAGGCCAGTGCCCGGGCGATGCCCACGCGCTGCTTCTGTCCGCCGGAAAGCTGGGCGGGGTACGCTCCGGCGCTGCCTTCGAGGCCAACGAGGGCCAGCAGTTCCTTCACCCGGGCGTCGATGACGCTCTTCTTCGTGCCCACCAGCTCCAGCGGGTGGGCGATGTTGGCGGCGGCGGTGCGGGAGTCCATGAGGTTCGCGTGCTGGAACACCATGCCGATCCGGCGGCGGGCCGCGCGGATCTCGGAGTCCTTCACAGCGGTCAGCTCACGGCCGTCGATGGTGACCGAGCCCGACGTCGGCCGGTCCAGCAGGGTCAGGCAGCGGACCAGGGTGGACTTTCCGGCACCGGAGTGGCCGATGATCCCGTGGATCGAACCCTTGGGCACGCTCAGGCTCACGCCGTCCAGTGCAGTGACCATGCGGTCGCCCTGCCGGTAGACCTTGCGAAGGTCGGTAACTGTGATCATTCGTCCTCGTCATATGCGTTCAATGGCCGGACCGGAGCATGGGGAAGGGGGCACGGTTCTGTGCCGTGCCCAAATGCCGGCTGTGCGGAGGGTGCCTGCCAATCTCGTGGCGCGAGACGGTACGCGCGCGTAGGAACGCGGGTACGCCTGGGGCGCCATCAGCGCCAAACACAGTAACCAGTATCGCATGGTGGCCGCCGCGCTCCGGCCAAAGTGACGGCCCGTGAAGGAGCCGGGACGGCGGCCGCGGAGGGGTCAGGCCGGGTCGAGGACGGACCCGGGCGCGTGGTCCGGTGCGGCACGGAACGGCCAGCTGCCGTCGATCACGGCTTCCGGCTCCCGGCGCCGCAGGTATTCCTGGAAGCTGGCAGCCTGGCCTGCCGCCCAGCCGATCTGGGACTCGTGCAAGGTGCGCGCATCGCACTGCAGCTCCGGATACTTCGCGGCCATGACTGCCGCCACGGACAGGGTGGCGGCGACGTCGGCCGCTGAGGTGTGTGCGTTCTCGAACCCCACGCCGTAGTGCTCGGCCATGGCGGTGAGGGTGCGCTTGCCGCGGCGGAACCGGTCCACCTGCTTGTCCAGGATGTACGGATCGATAACGGGAACCGGATGGGGAGCCGTGAGGCCGAAGCGCTCGCATTCGCGGGCCAGGACCGTGAAGTCGTAGCAGGCGTTGAAAGCCAGGACGGGAATGCCGGCTGCGAACATGCCGGCCAGCACCTCGGCCACCTCGGCCGTGACGGCGGCAGGGTTCCCGCCCTCCGCCCGGGCGCGTTCATTGGTGATGCCGTGGATGGCTGCCGCCTCGGCGGGGATCGGGATCTCGGGGCAGGCCAGCCACTCGTGGTGCTGCAGGGTTTCGCCCCGGCCGTTGACCAGGATGATGGATGCGGTGACGATCCGCGCGGTCTGCGGGTCCCGGCCCGTGGTCTCCAGGTCGAAGGCCGCCCGGGGAAGTTCATACCAGCTGTTCATGCCTCAAACCTATCGGGGAGCGGTGACATTCCCGGGATTGGCGGCGGCGCCGCCGGCATCGGTACCCTACTGGATATGCGCAGGGACTACGCCGACGCGGTGCTGGCTGTGGCCGATCTCATACCGCCCGGGCGCGTGCTCTCCTATGGCGACATAGCCGAACTGCTCGACGCCGGCGGCCCGCGCCAGGTAGGCGCGGTAATGTCCGCACGCGGCTCCGAGGTGTGCTGGTGGCGGGTCCTGCGGTCCTCGGGACAACCCCCGCGCTGCCATGAAGGGCGCGCCTGGGAACACTACCGGCTCGAGGGCACCCCGGTGCGCGGGACGGCGGACGACGACGGCGCGGGCTACCGGGTGCGGATCGAAGCCGCCCGCTGGCAGCCCGACGAGGCGGAATGGGACCGTTTGGACCGCCTGCGGACCGGTCTGCAGAACACCCAGCGGGCCGCCCCGGAGGTGCCGGACTCCACCGGCCGGCAACCACCGGCGGCACCGATATCAGGAATGTCGGAGGGACATGATGAAGTGGAACCATGAGCGTTGAACTCCAACTCGTCGGTCCGGCTGCAAGCGCATTGTCAGCGCCCCGGCTCAGCGCAGACCAGCAGGCCGTGGTGGACCTGCCAACGGGCAGCGGCCCCGTGCTCGTCCTCGGAGCGCCGGGAACCGGCAAGTCCACCGTCCTGGTGGAAGCCGCCGTCGCACGGATTGAACGCGACGGGCTTGATCCTTCCCATCTGCTGATGCTCGCCCCCTCACGGCTTGCCGCTGCGGGCCTGCGGGATGCGCTCTCGGCACGGCTGCAGGGAACCCTGAGCACCGCGCCCGCCCGCACCTGGGCCTCCTACGCCTTCGACCTGATCCGGCGCGCCAAGACCGAAGGCCGCCTGCCCTACATCACGCGGGCTCCGAAGCTGCTCTCCGGCGCCGAACAGGACGTCATCATCAAGGAACTGCTGGCAGGGCACGGACAGCAGGGGGTGCCGGAACTGCCCTGGCCGGACAGCCTGGACCTTGCCCTGGGGACCCGCGGTTTCCGACAGGAAATCCGCCAGCTCTTCGACCGCGTCATTGAATACGGCATCTCCGCCGAGGAGCTGCGCGAGCTGGGTGAGCGGCACGGCCGTCCGGACTGGGTGGCCGCCGCGGAACTCTACGCCGAGTACCGGGACGTCCTGGACCTGCGCATGCCGGAGTCCTTTGATCCGGCAGGCATCATCACGTCAGCCCTCAACATCCTGCACTCGGATCCGGAATTCCTGGCCGCCGAGCGGGAACGCCAGCAGCTGGTGCTGGTGGATGACCTGCAGGAAGCCAACCCGGCCATCCACAGCCTCTACGCGCTGCTCGCCGGCACCGGGGACTCCATCGCCGCCGCCTGCCCCGACACCGTGGTGCAGGGCTTCCGCGGCGCCCGCCCGGATCTGGTGGGCCAGCTGGGCAGGCATTTTGACGGCCGCCTCCAGACCCGCGTCCTGACCACCTCGCACCGGCTGACCGGTTCGCTGGCGGGAGCCTGGACCCGGACGGCCTCACGGATTTCCGTGGTCGGCCAGCTGCCGTCCTACCGCACCGCCGTGGCCGATGCCCGGTTCATCGGGAAAGCGCCGGCACATGTTCCAGCCGACGGCGGAACCCCCGACGACGCACCGGGTCCCGACGCTCCGGAAGCCGATGCCGCTCCGCTGGCGGGTACTGCCGAGGCCCATGTAGTGGACACCCCCATGCATGAGCAGCGCTACGTGGCGCAGCGGATCCTGGAAGCCCAGCTGCTGCAGGGCCGTTCGCTCGAGGACATCGCCGTCATTGTCCGGACCGGTGCCCAATTGGCTGCCCTCCAGCGCTACCTCACCGGCCAGGGGATCGAAGTCAAGGTCCCCGTCGCCGAGCGGGCGGTCCGCGATGAAGCCGCCGTCCGCCCGCTGCTGGACGCGTTCGCCGTCGTACTGGATCCGGACCTGCTGACCCCTGAGCTGGCGGTGTCCCTGCTGACTTCGCGCATCGGCGGCGCCAGCACGCTGGAACTGCGCCGGCTGCGGCAGGCACTGCGCCGGGAAGAACGCAGCGCCGGCGGCGGACGGACCAGTGACGTATTGCTGGTGGAGTCGCTGCTTGACCCGGAATCGGAATCCGGCCGGGCCCTTGCGGGCCTGAGCTGGGATGCCCGCCCGGCCGCCCAGCGCATCTCAGCCATGCTGGCCGCGGGCCGGGCAGCAGTCCAGGAGCCGGGAGCCACGGCGGAGACCGTCCTGTGGGCGTTGTGGTCCGTTTCCGGCTGGTCCAAACGCTGGGCGGAAACCGCGCTGTCCGGAGGCCCGGGTGCCTCCCGCGCGGACCGGGACCTGGACGCGATCATGGCACTGTTCCAGACCGCTGAACGCTATGTCGACCAGCTGCCAGGCTCCACCCCGGCCCAGTTCCTGGACTACCTCACCAGTTCAGAGCTGCCCATGGATACGTTGGCCGCCCGTGCCCAGCGCCGCGAAGCAGTGGAACTGCTCACCCCGGCCAGTGCTGCGGGCCGGGAATGGCCGATGGTGATAGTCGCCGGCATCCAGCAGGATGTGTGGCCCAACCTGCGCCTGCGCGGTGAACTGCTGGGTAGCGGCGAGCTGGTGGCAGCGGTCGAGCACGGCGACAATTTCCGGGCACACCGCAGCCCGTTGACACTGATGCAGTCCATCCGATTTGACGAACTGCGCAGCTTCTCCACCGCCATTTCGCGTGCCCGCGAAGTACTGATCTGCACGGCCGTCTCGTCCGAAGACGAGCAGCCCTCGTCCTTCCTTGACCTCGTGGCGCCGCTGGAACCGGGGGCGGAAAAACGGCAGCGCACCGAAGTCCTGCGCCCCCACACCCTGCGCTCGCTGGTGGCCGAACTGCGCCGTTACGCGCAGCAGCCCGCGGAAGATCCGGAAGCAGCCGCCGAAGCCGTCCATCATCTGGGGACCATGCTGAACCACCCCGTTCCGGTCCCGGGAGCCCACCCGGAGCAGTGGTGGGGGCTCGCCCCGCTGTCCAGCACTGCGCCCATCCTGCCCCCGGACGCGCGGATCCCGGTGTCACCCTCCAAGGTCGACGCCGTGCTGAAGTCACCCCTGAGCTGGTTCGTCTCCGCTGCGGGCGGCGAGCAGGCCACCGACTTCGCCCGTTCACTGGGCACGCTGGTGCATTCCATTGCCCAGGACATGCCCGACGCCGCCGGCAGCGAGTACGTGCAGGAGCTGCAGAAACGCTGGCCGTCCCTGGGCATGAAGGACAACTGGGAAGGCCAGATGGACTACCAGCGGGCCGAAACCATGGTCCGCAAGCTCGCCGAGTACGTCATCACCATGCGCCGCAGCGGCCGGGCCCTCGTCGCGGTCGAAAAGGACTTCGAGGTGGAACTGCCGGTGGAGATCGACGGCGCCGTCCGCACCGCCCTGCTGCGCGGGCAGATCGACCGGCTGGAAGCCGACGAGCACGGCCGGCTGTTCATCGTGGATTTGAAGACCGGCAAATCGGCCCCGAAGAAGGACGACCTGCAGGGCCACCCGCAGCTGGCCGCCTACCAGGAGGCGGTGCGCGAAGGCGCGCTGCCGGACGCCCCTCCGGTGCCCGGCGGAGCCGCCCTGGTGCAGCTGGGCACCACGAACAAGGGCGTTTCCGTCCAGGAACAGCCGCCGCTGGATCCCGATGACACCACGGCGCGGGACATGGTCCGCAATGCGGCGGCGCTGATGTCCGCCGCGTTCTTCGAGACCGTCCACGACCCGGGCCGCAGCGGTTTTGGCGGCAACGGCTGCCGGCTGCCCGAAATCTGTCCCATCTGTGCTGAAGGAAAGCAGGTCACCGAGTGAGCGTGCCCGTAACGGTGCCGGGGGAACTGCCGGAAGCGGCGCCCGTCCCGAAGTACTCCGCCCGGGAGCTGGCGGAACTGCTGCACACCGACCCCAACAAGCCGGTGGAGTACCCCACCGATGACCAGGCCGGGATCATCGAAGGTCCCCTCGAACCCCTGCTGGTCATTGCCGGTGCCGGGTCGGGCAAAACCAAGACCATGGCGGACCGGGTGGTCTGGCTTGTGGCTAACGAGCTGGTCCGGCCCGAAGAGATCCTCGGGGTCACCTTCACCCGCAAGGCGGCCGGGGAGCTGGCCTCACGCATCCGGGCGCGCCTGAACCTGCTCTATCACCAGCTCGACGCCGGGCCGGGCGGTGCCGCGGATCCGGACACCGCCGGCGGCGGCGAGGAACGGATGGAGCCCAGTGTTTCCACCTACCATTCCTACGCGAACGGGATCGTGAACGATTACGGCCTGCGGATCGGCGTCGAACGTGATTCAGTCATGCTCGGCGGCGCGCAGTCCTGGCAGCTGGCCAACGAAGTGGTGGAAGCCTATTCCGGTGAGTACGAACATTTCACCGCAGCCAAGTCCACCCTGGTCGGGGCGGTGCTGCAGATGGCCGGCGAATGCTCCGAACACCTGCGCACCCCTGCCGAGGTCCGTGCCGAGCTCGAAGCCCACGTGGCCGCGGTCACGGCCCTGCCGTACCAGTTCGGCAAGCCGAAGGAACCCACCCAGGCGGCCAGGAAGCTGATCAACCGCCTTCGCACGCGCATCTCCGTGACCGAACTGGTGGAAGCGTACCGGCAGGCCAAGGCGGAACGCCGGCAGCTGGACTTCGGCGACCTCGTGGAACTGGCCGCCCGGATTGCCGCCACCATCCCCGAAGCCGTGGAAATGGAGCGCGCCAAGTTCAAGGTGGTGCTGCTGGACGAGTTCCAGGACACCTCCCACGCGCAGATGGTGCTTTTCTCCAACTTGTTCGGCGACGGCCGCTCCGTCACCGCCGTGGGGGATCCGCATCAGTCCATTTACGGGTTCCGCGGGGCCTCGGCCGGGCAGCTGGGCACCTTCCGGGAGAAGTTCCCGCTGTTCACCGACACCGGCCGGGAACTGGCGCCGCTGGCGAACCTGTCCGTCGCGTGGCGGAACTCCACCTCGGTGCTGGCGGCTGCCAACACCGTCTCCACCCCGCTCAACGGGGTTGCCCCGTGGCTTAAGCACCAGCGCCTGCCGCACGTACCCGAGCTGCAGGCCAAGCCCCTCGCCCCCGTAGGCGAGGTGTATCTGGGCCGCTACCTCTGTGATGTCTCGGTGGAGCCGGGCAAGGGCACGCCGGAACGGATCCTGGGGGAAGCCGAGGCCGTAGCCGAGCAGGTGGCGTTCCACCGCAGCCGCAAAGCGGAGCTCGGCGGGCACGATGACCGCGGGAAGGAACTGACGCCCACGGTGGCGGTGCTGTGCCGGGGGCGGAAGCAGTTCGAACCGATACGCAAGGAACTGGAGCTGCGGGGGATTCCGGTGCAGATTGTCGGGCTGGGCGGACTGCTGTCCACCCCGGAAGTGGTTGACCTGCTCGCTGTCCTGCGGGTCCTGGGTGACCCGGGGCGTTCCGATTCGATGCTGCGGATCCTGGCCGGAGCCCGGTGGCGGATTGGACCGGCGGACCTCATGGCACTGGCTGACTGGTCCCGGCACCTGGTCCGCGTCCGTGAACGGGCCGTGCGGGTTGCCGACGCTGCGGATATCCACGGCCCGGACGAAGGTCCGGACCTTGTTGTGGAGGCGGACTTGGTGGAGGCCGGCAGCCTGGTGGAAGCCGTGGACTCGCTGCCGCGTCCCGGCTGGGTGTCCAACGCCGGAAGGTCCCTCTCCGAAGAGGGTCTGAATCGCCTGACCCGGCTGCGGAACGAGCTCCGGGACCTGCGCGGTTTTGTCGGCGAGGACCTGACCACGCTGATCGGGGAAGTGGAACGCCGGATCCTGCTTGACATCGAGGTCGCCGCCAAGCCCGGCGTGACCCTGCACGAGTCCCGGCGGAACCTGGACGCCTTCATCGACGCCGCAGCCACCTTCAGCTCGTCCGCCGAACGGGTGGATCTGGCTGCGTTCCTGGCGTGGCTGGAAGCGGCCAACACCGAGGAAAACGGGCTGCCCGTGACGCCGCTTGAGCCGAGCCGGGAAGCGGTCCAGCTCCTCACGGTCCATGCGTCCAAGGGCCTGGAATGGGACATCGTGGTGGTTCCGGGCCTGAACGAAACCTCGTTCCCCAATGACAAGGATTCGCGCTGGAGCAGCGGTGACGCCGCGATCCCGTGGACGCTGCGCGGTGACAGCCTGGACCTGCCGCAGTGGGACTGGGAACAGGTGGACCAGAAGTCCTGGCTGGAAAGCGAGAAGCTCTTCAGCGAAGATGCCAAGGGCCATGCCGAACGCGAGGAACGCCGGCTGGCCTACGTGGCGTTCACCCGCGCCAAGTCCGTGCTGATCTGCACCTCCTCCGCCTGGGGCGGGGGGCGGTCAAAGGCGTTGGGAGTGTCGCGCTACCTGCAGGACCTCTACGACCTGGAGCAGTCCGGAGCCCCGGGCTACCGGCTCCTGCACTGGGTCGCCACCGAAGATGAGGGGACAGAAAACCCGGCCAACGCCGAGGCGGAACGGGCGGTATGGCCGGTTGACCCGCTGGGACCGCGCCGGCAGGCGATGCAGGCCGCCGCAGAGGCCGTGCTGGAATCGGCCGGAAGCCGGGCGGCAAAGGCCCGGAACCTGAACGGGGCCGTGGGGGAGGGCCCGGGAGGAGAACGTCAGTCCGGGCAGGATTCCGGGCCTGCTGATACCGCCGCTGCGTCGCTGATCGGGCGCTGGAGCCGCGAAACGGAACTGGTGCTGGCGCGGCACCGTCCGCCGAACGAGGTGGTGCAGGTGGAGCTTCCCGCCCACATTTCGGCGTCCATGCTGGTGGATCTGAAGGACAACCCGGCGGAGGTTACCCGGCAGCTCCGCCGTCCGGTGCCGAGGCAACCGGGCATGGCCGCCCGCAAGGGCACGGCCTTCCACGCCTGGGTCGAGGAATTCTTCGGTACCAGCGGCATGCTGGACATCGATGAATACCCCGGGGCTGCCGACGCCTATGTGGATGAGGCCTATCAGCTGGAGGACATGATTGCCACGTTCGAGGCCTCGGACTGGGCGCAGCGGACGCCGGCCTTCATTGAGGTGCCGGTGGAGACCAAGGTGGACACCGTCGTCGTCCGCGGCCGGATCGACGCCGTGTTCCAGGACGCGGACGGCACGTGGGACCTCATCGACTGGAAAACCGGTGCTCCGCCGTCGTCGCAGAAGCTCGATGTGCGCTCCGTGCAGCTCGCCGTGTACCGGCTGGCCTGGGCACGGCTCAAGGGGGTTCCGCTGGAGCAGGTACGGGCTGCCTTCTACTATGTGGCCGCCGATAAGCTGGTGCGGCCGTATAACCTGGCGGGCGAAGACGAACTCGAGGAGATCATCCGGGAGGCAGCAAAAACCCCGTCCGCCGGATACTGATTCGGCGGACGGGGTTCGGGCGGCTGGACCGGTCGGGGAGGGTCAGGGAACGGCTCGCCGAAGCGTGGCGTAGGACGTGAGGGCAAGCAGCGCACCGGCAGCCAGCAGCCAGCCGGCCAGGGAGAGCGGCGTCAGCTGCACTATCCAGGCGCCGACGGAGGGCCAGGCCTCCCGCCAGGTGATCAAGGCGATGACTCCCAGCAGGGCGGCGCCGGCGCCCACCAGTGCTGCCGTGAGTCCAATCGGCCGCCAGCGCTTGTAGATGGTCGAACTCCAGAAGCCCAGCAGGAACAGCAGGATGGTGACCGCGAAATAGAAGAGGATCTGGGTGGACCAGGCGCCCTCGGCAATCCACGGGATGGCGAAGATGGCACCCTTCATGCCCCAGCCGTCGGTTGCCTGCTCCACCAGGCCCAGCACCCAGTACAGGACCGCGAGAGCCAGGGCGACCAGGGAGAACAGGCCGATGGTGCCGACGTAGAAGGCGCGGCGGCTGACGCTGAGGGCCTGCGAGAACGGGAAAAGCAGGGTCATGGCCTGGATGCCCAAGGCAAAGAAGTACCACATCACGGCCTGCCCGGAGCCCGAAATGACGTTCGATGCGTCGTCGGGGATCATCGCGAAGATGGCCAGCGAAATCAGCGTGGAGGCAACCAGGATAATCAGCGGGATCCACAGGTAGATCCATTTATTGGTCAGCTGCATTCGCGCCACGGCTACTGCACGGTTCATTGGAACGCCTCCAGGCTGTCTGTTGCCGCAGTGCCGGACGGCTTCTCTACGCCATCGGCCTGCAGGGTCTTGCGGACAATGAGTTGCTGCAGGGATACCGGGGTCAGCTGCAACCCAAGCTCTGCGGCTTCCCGACGCCCGGCGTCGTCCAGCCGATGCTCTACGGTCACCGAGGCAAGGGACCCCAGGGCTTCGCGGTGCAGTACCGGGTACCCGGTGATGAAGGCCTCGACGACGTCCGCAGTGCCGGTGATGGTTACGGCGCTGCCCCTGATGTTCTCTGCGTCGTCATTCAGGACAATCCTGCCGCTGTCGATCACGATCACATGCTCCAGGAGAAGGGCGACCTCGTCGATCAGATGCGAGGAAAGCACGATGGTGCGGGGATGCTCTGCGAAGTCTTCAACCAGCCGGTCGTAGAAAATCTGGCGGGCCACGGCGTCGAGCCCCAGGTAGGGCTCGTCAAAGAAGGTGATTTCCGCCCGCGATGCCAGTCCGAGAACCACTCCGACGGCGGAAAGCTGGCCGCGGGATAGCTTTTTCAACCGGCGCTTGACCGGCAGGCGGAATTCCTCCGCGAGCGAGGCGGCGAACCCGGCATCCCAGTTCGGATACAGGAGCCCGGCGGATGCGAAGGCGTTGGCCGCGGTGAAATCGTCCGGGTACTTCTGCGATTCGCGGACGAAGCAGAGCCGCCGCAGCACCCGGTCATTTTCGAAGGGGTGTTCTCCGAAGACCCGTACCTCGCCGGAAGACTCAAAGCCCTGGGCCGTGAGGATGGACATCAAGGTGGTCTTGCCCGCTCCGTTGCGTCCGAGCAGCCCGTAAATGCGGCCGCCGGAGATATCCAGGTCGACGTTGTCGAGCGCTAGCTGGTCCCGGTAACGGCGCGTAAGGTTCCGGGTTTCTATCACGTTCGTGGTGCCGGCAGTCATGGCGCCATGCTCCCTTCGGTGTCGACGGCGCTGCGCTGAATCAATCCGGCGAGCTGGGTGCCGTCAATACCCAGCTTCCGCGCTTCGATTGTCAACGGACGGACGTACTGCTCATAAAACTGTTCCCGCCGCTTTTTGAGGACGGCTTCCCTGGCTCCGGGCGCCACGAACATACCGATGCCCCTGCGCTTATAGAGGATTCCCTCATCCACAAGGAGGTTGATGCCCTTGGCCGCCGTCGCCGGGTTGATCCGGTAAAAGGCCGCGAACTCATTGGTGGAAGGCACCTGGCTCTCCTCCTTGAGGGTTTCGTCAAGGATGTCGCCTTCGACGCGTTCGGCGATCTGCTGGAAGATCGGCCTGCTGTCATCTATCAAAGCGGCTCCTGTGGTTTCGCCCCGGGGACGCACGTCCCCGGTTCGCTACTTGCTTGGTTCATTACTGATGTAACTAACCTAGGGCAGGAACCGAGACATTGCAATAGCTCTTAAAAGAAAAAGGTGCCCCGCCGGAATTCGGCGGGGCACCCGAGCGTAGGCGTGCTGGGCTACTTCTCAGGGACCGGGGTCAGCGGGAGGGCCGTTGTTTCGGTCCCCGGCTGGCTCGTGTCGGACTCTCCTTCGCGGGAAGAGCTGCCAACGGAAGCGTTGTCCGCCTCAGAATCAGCATCGGTTTCCGGATCGTTCCCGGAGCCGGTGTCCACGCCGGAAGCTGCGGCTTCATCCGCTGCGGCTTCCCCTGGTGTTCCTTCATCGGGGGCTAATGTTCCCCGCACACTCTCATCAGGTTCCGGGCGGTCCGTTGCCGTTGCCGTTGCGGTTTCGGTGCCGTTTTCCGTGTCCGACCCGGTGCCGGTATCGA
This sequence comes from Arthrobacter sp. zg-Y844, assembly GCF_024385465.1. Taxonomy (GTDB): domain Bacteria; phylum Actinomycetota; class Actinomycetes; order Actinomycetales; family Micrococcaceae; genus Arthrobacter_B. The sequence continues at coordinate 263,641 of NZ_JANFLS010000001.1, read as the reverse complement.
CCACGCGGTTGACACTGCCGGTGTCCGGGCCGGTGTCGTTTCCGCCTGACGCCGCAGGTGCCGCGTCCGGAGCAATGGGGACAACGGTAACCTTGGCGGCAGCCGGCCGGGCGGCCGCCGCGGCAGCGGCGTCGGCTTCCGCTGCCCGGGCGTCGGCAGCGCGGGCCTGGCTGTCCCGCCGGTCCGACGCTTCCTGGGCCAGTACGTCTTCTTCGAGGGTGCCGAGCATCTCCACGGCTTCGTCGACCATGGTGGAGTTCTCTGCGGCGACGCCGCGCACCAGCCACTGCGCGAGGGCGAATTCCGCAGACAAAGCTGCCCGGCGGATCAGGTGCGGATCCTCGGGATCGTTGCTGGCTTCCAAATAGGCAGCGTGCACGGTCTCCGTGAACCGGGGATCGTTGGCCGCGATCAACCACGCAAAATCATCTGCCGGGTCGCCCACCCGGAGGTCGGTCCAGCCGGTGACCGCACTGACCCGTTCGCCGGTCAGCAGGATGTTGTCTTCATGCAGGTCGCCGTGGACCACGGTGGGCTTGAAACGCCACAGCGAGACGTCTTCCAGCGCGTGCTCCCAGCGCCGCAGCAGTACAGCGGGGATCTTGCCGGTGGTGGCCGCCTGGTCCAGCTCGTTCAGGCGCCGCTGCCGGAACTCGTTGGCGCTGTAACTCGGCAGGTCCGCGGAGGTGACCAGTTCCCGGGGAATGGCGTGGATCGCGGCCATGGCCCGGCCGATCTCCATGGCGACGGAACTCCCGGCCGTCACCAGGGCATCAATGCTCCGGAGGGCGCCCGGCAGGTGGGAATAGACAAAAGTGCATAGCTCGCCTTGGCGGACGGTGCCGGCAACATACGGCAGCGCGAACGGCAATTCGGCCCTCACCGCCGGGACAAATGTGCGCAGGACCAGCAGTTCGGTCTCCAGGCGCATACTGGCCTCGAGGTGTTTGGGGGACCGGACGCGCCACCTGCGCCCGGCGTCGTCAAGCAGCAGCGCCGCGTCAAAATCCGCAGCGTCGTCCGGGGAACCGGCAACGCCGGTAGGGGTCAGCCCTGGGACGGCAGCGCTGGCCATTGCAGCCAATTCCATGGGGGTCCGTTTCACATCTTCAACCGTAGGGGCAGATGTGGTCCGAATAACCATTGGCGGGCGGCGAGTCGCCCAAACCGTGAGGAAAACCTCAGACCGGGGACGGCACCCGGGGCCAACTACAGTTTGGGGGGAGGGAGTCAGTACGGTAGGTGGTATGAGTATCCCGGCACCGGCAGCAGAAGCAACTCCCTTGGGTTTATTACCGCTGGCGCGGACGGCCGTGGATCGGGGCTCCGAGCGCCGCGTGGCACCGGATCTCTTCGAAACCATCCGTGCCGACGGCGGAACCCGGGTCATGTACCTGGCAACAGGCCGGACCCTCGTCCGCGACGGCGCCCTGGTGCTCTTTGAACCGCCTGCGGCGGGCTTTGGCGACGTTCCCGTCTATCTGGGCCGGACCCTCGAAGATGCGCAGGTGCCGCTGGGGACCGACGTCGTGCTGGTGACCCTGCCCGAGCCGGATGAAGCGCTCGCCGTGGAAGGCGCCGCCTGGGTGAGCCTGCGTGAAGCCGCAACCCATCTGGGTGCCCTGGACGCAGGACTGTTCGTCGAGGCAGCTTCCATCGCCAACTGGCATTCCGTGCACACCCACTGCCCGCGCTGCGGTGCGCGGACTGTTCCGGAGCAGGGAGGCTGGGTCCGCCGCTGTCCCGAGGACGGCAGCTCCCACTTCCCGCGCACAGACCCAGCGATCATCGTTGCCGTTATCGACGAGCAGGACCGCATCCTGCTTGGTTCGGCCGCTGCCTGGGCGGGGAACCGGTATTCCACCCTCGCCGGTTTCGTTGAGCCCGGGGAATCGCTGGAGGCCGCCGTCATCCGCGAGGTGGCTGAAGAGTCCAACGTGGTTGTCCACAGCCCGCAATACCTCGGTTCGCAGCCGTGGCCGTTCCCGTGTTCACTGATGCTGGGCTTCACCGCCCGCGCGGAGCACGCGGAAGCGAAGGCCGACGGCGTCGAAATGTCCGATGTCCGCTGGTTCAGCCGGACGGAACTCACCGATGCCGTGGCCAGCGGCGAAATCACCATTGCAGGCCCCATTTCCATCGCCCGGAACCTGATCGAGCGCTGGTACGGCGGCACCATTACCGAACCGGAGGCCAACACCCGCGCATGAGCAGTGAATCACCAGAAGCACGAATCCTTGCAGGGCTCGACGACGAGCAACGGGCAGTAGCCACCACCCTCACCGGTCCCCTCTGCGTCCTGGCGGGTGCCGGAACCGGTAAGACCCGTGCCATCACGCACCGGATGGCCTACGGCGTGGCCACCGGCGTCTACAAGCCGCAGCAGGTGCTGGCGGTTACCTTCACGGCGCGGGCCGCAGCGGAAATGCGCACCAGGCTCCGGGACCTCGGGGCCGGCGGCGTCCAGGCACGGACATTCCACGCTGCCGCGCTGAAGCAGCTGCAGTATTTCTGGCCGCATACCGTCGGCGGAGCGATGCCCGGCCTGCTGGATCACAAGGCCCAGATCATCGCGGAAGCCGCTCGGCGCCTGCGGCTGTCCACCGACCGGGCCGCCATCCGTGATGTTGCCGCGGAAATCGAATGGGCGAAGGTTTCCATGCTTACCCCGGACAGCTACGTGCGGGCCGCCGGGGACCGGGAACCCCCGGCAGGGTTTGACCTGACGGCCATTTCGCGGATCTTCCAGTCCTACGAGGACGTAAAAGTGGACCGCAACATCATCGACTTCGAAGACGTCCTGCTGATCATGGTGGGGATCCTCCAGGAAGACGAGCGGGTGGCGGCCATGGTGCGGGACCAGTACCGGCACTTCGTGGTGGACGAGTACCAGGACGTTTCACCGCTGCAGCAGCGGCTCCTGGACCTGTGGCTGGGCGCCCGCAACGAACTGTGCGTGGTGGGCGATTCCAGCCAGACCATCTACTCCTTCACCGGCGCCACCCCGCGGCACCTGCTGGACTTCACCAAGCGGTTCCCCGGCGCCGACGTCGTCAAGCTGGTCCGCGATTACCGTTCCACGCCGCAGGTGGTCGGCCTGGCGAACCGGATCCTCGCAGCCCGCACAGCCGAGGGGGAGCGGAACCGGACGGCACCGGCCTGGCCGACGCCGCTGGAACTGGTGGCGCAGCGGCCGGCCGGCCCGGAGCCGACGTTTACCGAATGCGCCGACGACGAAGCGGAAGCCGCGCACGTGGCTTCCTCCATCAAGGCACTGATTGAGCAGGGGGTCCAGGCCAGCGAGATCGCCGTCCTCTTCCGTACCAACGGACAGTCGCAGGCCTATGAGCAGGCGCTGGCGTCAGCCGGTATCGGCTACCAGCTGCGCGGCGGCGAGCGGTTCTTCGCCCGCCGCGAAGTCCGCGACGCGGTGCTGCAGCTCCGTGCGGCGTCCCGGTCCGTGGGCAACGAGCCCGTGCCCCAGATGGTGCGGGACATCCTGGCTTCCCTGGGCTACACGTCCGAGGCGCCGACAGGCGGCGGCGCCACGCGGGAGCGGTGGGAATCCCTGGCGGCGCTCGTGGCGCTCGCCGAAGAGCTGCAGGTCACCCGGACCCGTGACCCGGACAGCATCTTCACCATGCAGGACTTCGTGGCGGAACTGGAGGAACGCGCCGCGGCACAGCACGCACCCCGGGTCCAGGGGGTAACCCTGGCGTCCCTGCACTCGGCTAAGGGTCTGGAGTGGGATGCAGTGTTCCTGGTTGGACTGAGCGAAGGCTTGATGCCCATTTCCTTTGCCGATACCCCGGAGGCCGTCGACGAGGAACGGCGGCTGCTTTACGTGGGTATTACCCGTGCGCGGGAACACCTGGCGCTGTCCTGGTCCACGGCCCGGACACCGGGCGGGCGTGCCAACCGGAAACCGTCACGTTTCCTGGATGGACTGCGTCCCCGTACGGAGCGGGACGCCGGACGGACGGCAGGACCGGCGAAGCAGACCCGGCGCAAGGTCACCGGGCCGGCGAAGTGCCGCAGCTGCGGTGCCCTGCTGAACACCGGCGCCGAACGCAAGGTCGGGCGCTGCGGGGACTGCCCGGTGACCTATGAGGAAGCTACCTTCGACGCGCTGCGGGAATGGCGCCGCGAGGCGGCCGCCGAAGCAGGTATTCCGGCCTTTGTGGTGTTCACCGACGCCACTCTGGTCGCCATCGCGGAAGACCGGCCGCCGTCACTGAACCGGCTGGCCACCCTGCCCGGCGTCGGTCCGTCGAAATTGGAGCGCTACGGCGAAGCGGTACTGAAGGTACTCGCGGAAAGCGCCGGAGCCTAGCTGCCGGGCCTTCCGCCGCGCCCTGGGCGCCGGCTACGCCACCCGGTTGCTGCGTTGCAGACGGCAGCCGCAGGCGGGGTGGTAGTCCAGTTTCCGCAGCTGCGGGTAACCGTCGGATGTCCGCAGCCTCAGGACGGCGGAGAACACAGCCGGTTGATTGATTCCATCCAGGAAGACCAGCGCCGCCATGGCCGCCGCTCCGGCGGCCAGGACCGAGCCGGCAAGTTCCTCGCCCGAGGGACCAGACGAGTCGGGCGTGCCCGCACGCTCCTGCCCGGGGGCTTTATCCTTGTCCGCAGTCAGGGCTTCCAATGCGGCGTACCACCCCGGATCGGTGTCTGCCCGGTGCCGGTCCAGGCATTCCAGGCAGGGTGTGACGCCCGGAACCACCAACGGGCCGATATCCCATCCGCCTTCCTGGGCGGTCAGTACCAGTCGGGGAACACCCTCGTCACCGTCCGGCAGATCCGACTGCCGTCCCGGCCGTACGGGACCGGCCCCGACCGCGCGGACGGTCACCGCCAGATCCACTGCGGGCGGGACCTGGCGGCCTCCGCCCGGCGCCATCGCCAGCACCTGAAGGGTGGGGTCGATCCGGAACAGATGCCGTTTGACGGCGGCTGCACGGTTCATTCCGATATCGGTCATGGCATAGGCCGGGCCGACATCTGCCGGGCAGACCACCCCGGGGTCGGTGAGCAGCAGGGTGCCAATGCCTGCGGAGGCAATGGTGCGTGCCACCAGGGCTCCCGTGCGGCCCAATCCATCCACGGAGACGGCCGCACCGGCCCGCCGCCGGATCGATTCCTCACCGTTGACGCGATAGGCGGACGAAAGACGCTGTGCGTCCGGGAGGAGGCGTTCCGAGCGCAGGGAGGGAATGGGATCCGCGGTTCCCTCCTGCGGTACCAGCAAAGGTCCCAGGACCTGCAGGAGCGACGCTGCGCGGTCCGGCGGGAGGGACAGTCCTGCTGCGGTGGCCGCTTCAGCACCGTCCGGAACGCCTTGACGCAGCGCCGCCAGGAAAGCGACGTCGGCGTCCTGGAGGTTGCGCAGCAGCAGGGATCCTGAGCCGATCCCCAGTTGCCGGGCGCCCGGTGAAACTTCCAGCACATGAATTCCAGGATTGATCCGCATGGCCTGCTCCCGTAGTCCGGTTCTTCCTGCGTGTTGCCAGCCTTGCCAGCCTTGCCGGCCCTTGCCCGCCGGGCTGCCGGCACTGCCCGAACAGCCGGGCTGCTGACCATGCTGGCACGGCGTTCGCAGCCGTTCCGGGTTATCCACAGGCTGCAGGGCCGCCGGCGACGGCGGCTAGGCTTGGAATATGCCTTCCCCGCACCGGACCGCCGACGTTTCCATCCCGGCCACCACCAGCACCGGAATACCGATCCAGGTCCGCCGGTCCGCCCGGCGGAAGCGGACGGTCAACGCCGTCTTCCGTGACGGGGTGGCGCTGATTTCCATCCCCGCGCATTTTTCCACAGCGCAGGAGGCGGAATGGGTACGGCGGATGGTGGCGCGGCTGGAAGAGCGCTCGGCCGGTGTGCCGCACCCGGAAACCAGTGAGAGCGAGCTGATGCTGCGCGCCGCGAAACTATCCCGGACCTACCTCTCCGGCCGTGCCCGCCCGCAGTCCGTCCGCTGGGTAAGCAACCAGAACTCGCGCTGGGGATCGGCCACGCCCGGCAGGGGAACCATCCGGCTTTCCGACAAGCTGCAGGGCATGCCCGAATGGGTCATCGACTACGTACTGCTTCATGAACTCGCGCACTTGCTGGTGCCCTCGCACGGCCCGGCGTTCTGGCGCCTGCTGGAAAGCTATCCGCAGACGGAGACCGCCAAGGCCTTTCTCTCCGGGGCAGCGTTCGCCAGCGCCCGCGGCCTGAAGGGCGAGATGGGGGAGGACTAACCGGTCCTTAAACGCAGCTGCTCCAGAGGCTGTTGCCTCTGGAGCAGCTGCGGGTGCTGCCGGTCAGCTAGCTGGCGCCGGGTTTTCCGTCGTCGCCCTCGGTCTCGTCCGAATCACCGTCCGAACCCTCGTCGGTGTTTTCGGCGGCCGGCGTATCCGTCGCAGTTTCCCCGGAACCCTTTTCTTCAGAGCCTGATCCGTCGGCCGGCGTGTCGAAGCCGCCGTCGAGGAGGCGCTTCAGTGCGGCATCAACGTCGGAGTCGGCCGCTTCGAGAAGTTCACGCCGCCGGCTGAAGCCCTGGGGATCGTCGAGGTCCTCGGAGGTCGGCAGGAGATCCGGGTGCTGCCAGATGGCATCGCGGCCCTCAATGCCGCGTTCCTCCGTGAGATGCGCCCAGAGTGCAGCGGCATCGCGCAGCCGCCGCGGCCGCAGCTCCAGGCCCACCAGGGAAGCGAACGTGTGCTCAGCGGGACCACCGCTGGCACGGCGCCGGCGGATCATTTCCCGAAGGGCCCCCGCCGAGGGCAGGTTCGCCGTGGCAGCGGCCGTGACCTCGTCCACCCAGCCCTCCACCAGGGCCAGGGCGGTCTCCAGCCGTTCAAGGGCGGCATCCTGGGCCGGTGTGCGCTGGGGCTGGAACACTCCGCCGGACAAGGCGGCCTGGATGGACTCGGGATTGGCGGGGTCGATCTCCCGGGCGGCTTCCTCGATCTTGGACATATCGATGTGGATGCCGCGGGCGTAGCTTTCGATGGTGCCGAAGAGGTGGGACGCCAGCCACGGAGCCTGTGCGAAGAGACGGGCATGAGCTGCTTCCCGAACGGCAAGGTACAGGCGGATTTCCGCTTCAGGGATATCCAGGCCTTCGCCGAAGGCTGCAACGTTGGCGGGCAGCAGTGCCATGGTTCCGGCCGCGAGGGGCAGGCCGATGTCGGTGGAGCTCACCACTTCCTTGGACAGTGCCCCCACGGCCTGGCCGAGCTGGATGCCGAACATTGCTCCGCCCATGTTGGCCAGCATGGAGGATGCCCCGCCCATCATGGACTTCATTTCTTCGGGCATCTGCGTGGTGATGGCATTGGACAGGGCTTCTGAAATGCTCACCGCCACCGGTTCCGTCAGGCGGCGCCAGGAATCCATCGTGGCTTCAACCCACTCCGCCCGCGACCAGGCGCGGCCCAGGCTGCCGGTGGACGCGAAATCGGTGGCCGGGTCCAGCCAGAGTTCAGCCAGGTGCAGCGCCTCGTCAACCTCGCGGGCCGCCGTCGGGCCCGTGGAAGGGTCGCTGCCGGTTGCCGCCACCCGCCGGGCGTTGTCCTTGGCCAGCTGCCAGTTCACCGGACCGTCCGAAGAAGCGCTGAACATGGCCTGGACCTGCTGGAAAATCATGGCCATGGCGTTGGGGTCCGAGGGCAGCCCGGCCGCCTTTGCCAGCTCGGTAGGATCCATGCCGCCCGCGCCGCCGGCGCCGAACAGGCGCGCGAGCATTTCGGACAGCGGATCCTGCGGGTTGTCCCCGCGGTCGGATGGATTGGAACTCATGGGATACCACCGGTCCTGTGAAAGAAGATAAAGCGGAAAGATACTGCGGAAGATTAATGCTGTGGAAGATAGTGTGCGATGCCCGGCACCTGCCGACCATATTCCCCTTACGCTACCCGCAGGGTCCAAGCCCTGTCCCGCACAGGCCGTTTTCGTTCGCTGTAGGCAAAGCCTGCCCTGCACGCCACGGCCGGGGGCCGGGCGTAGGCTTGCAGGGTTGGCAGCCCGACCGCGGGCGCCGGATCTGTACACGAGCACAGCAAAACGAGCACAACAAAACAAGCACAGCACACGAGCGCAGGAAAAGGTTGGTCAGTTGCGCCCCTCTCATGACGACAGCAGGACTGCGGCGCAGGGCCGGCCAGGTAATCCCGTGCCCGGGGAGCCTCCGGTCCCGGCCCCGCAGCCGGACGGCAGCTACTCCGTCTATCCGTACCAGGGCCTGGGTGCGGGCCGCCCCGCGCCCGCGAAACGCTCCGCCCGTTCCCGGGCGATGATTGCTTCCGGTGCGCTTGCCGCCGTCCTCGGTGCCGCCGGGCTGCTGCTGCCCGCCCAGTACGTGGTGGAGTCCCCGGGACCTACGTTCAATACGCTGGGCAGCGCCGGCGACGCGGAAATCATCGAGATCGAGGGGCGCCCGAGCTATCCCACGGAGGGCGAGCTGGACCTGACCACCGTCTACGTTTCCGGCGGTCCGAGCACGAACATCAGCATCTTCCAGGCCGTGGGCGGCTGGGCGAACAATAACGACGTCGTCTATCCCACCGAATTCCTCTACGCCCCGGGAACCACCAGCGACGAGGTGGATGAGGAAAACGCCGCCGCCATGACGTCGTCCCAGGAATCCGCCGTCGCCGCAGCCCTGAACCAGCTGGATATCGGCTATACGCAGGAACTTACCGTGGCAGCCGTGGTGGAGGGGTCACCGGCCGAAGGCGTGCTGGAGGCCGGAGACACCGTGGTTGCAGTGGGGGACACCCGGATCGACGGCATCGAGAGCCTGCGCGCCGTCCTGAACGACGGCGGCGGCTCGCCTGCGGCAATCACGGTACGCCGCGACGGGGACGAAGTAACCGAATCCGTGACCCCGCGGCAATCCGATACCGGTACCTATCAGCTCGGCATCGAACTGGCGACCTCCTTCGAGTTCCCTTTCGAGGTCAACATCGGGGCAGGAATGGAACGCGTAGGCGGTCCGTCCGCGGGAATGATGTTCGCCCTGGGGATCGTGGACCGGCTCACCCCGGAACCGTTGACCGGCGGCAGGCATTTCGCCGGAACCGGGACCATCGATGCGGCCGGGAACGTGGGCCCTATCGGCGGGATCCGGCAGAAACTGATCGGTGCGTCCGACGCCGGGGCCGAGTATTTCCTGGCCCCCGCCGACAACTGCGGCGAGGTCGTCGGCCATATTCCGGCAGGCCTGGACGTGGTGCGGGTTTCCACCCTGGACGAGGCCATCCAGGCGGTCGAAAAGCTCGCCGCCGGCGGGAGTGCGGCGGATCTGCCGCAGTGCACCCCCTAGTAGTAGGCGGCCCGCCCTAGTTACGATCGGGACAAGGTTGTTTGCGGCACCGGATCTAAGTGGCAGCCACAGAGCAATCCAAGGCAGAATGATTTACGGACGGCTTCCGGGGTAACCGGTGGGGAAACAGGGCTGGAAACACGACCCGAAAGCATTCCCGCCGGTGCATCCCGGCCAGGCCGCGAGCCGACGCACCGAACGATGAGGTAACTGTGACTTCCGGACCAAACGGCCCATTTTCCCGACCCGGTACGGCCACGGCCGTCGGCAGGCGACGGCGGCGCAGCCCGCTGATCGCAACGCTGATCGTCGTTGCCATCCTGGTCATTGGCTTCGTGTACTTTTCCCAGGTCTACGCGAATGTCCTGTGGTACAACCAGCTGGGGTATCTGGAAGTCTTCGTCAAGGAGAACCTGACCCGCATCTCCATGTTCCTTGCGGCCTTCCTCGTGATGGCCGCCGGAGTGTTCACCAGTATCCGGGTGGCCTACACGTCGCGGCCGATCTACGCGCCGGACAGTGCACTCCAGGACAACCTCAACCGGTACCAGGCCCAGCTTGAGCCCATCCGCAAGCTGCTGATGATCGGTATTCCGATCGTTGTCGGCGGCTTCGCCGGCACGGCCGCCATGTCCATGTGGCAGCAGGCCCTGCTCTTCTTCAACCGGCGCGATTTCGGAAAGACAGATCCGCAGTTCAACATGGACTACAGCTTCTATCTGAACACGCTGCCCTTCATCGGGTTCCTGGTGGGCTTCCTGATCAGCGTCGTCGTTATTGCCGGTATTGCCGGCCTGATGACCCACTACCTTTACGGCGGCATCCGGCTGGAGGAAAAGGGTGTGTTCGTCAGCCGCCCGGCCCGTCTGCACCTGGCCATCATCGCGGCAGCCTTCCTCATCCTGCAGGGCATCAACTTCTGGCTCGACCGCTACGACACCCTGCTGAGCACCTCGGGAACCTGGACCGGCGCCCTCTACACCGACGTCGAGGCCGTCATCCCGACCAAGGCCATCCTGGCCGTTGCCTCGGTCATCGTTGCCGTCCTGTTTATCCTCTCAGCCGTCATCGGCCGCTGGCGCCTGCCGATTATCGGCACCGCCATGCTGATCATCACGGCCATCGTGGCCGGCGGCGTCTATCCCTGGATTGTCCAGCGCTACCAGGTGCAGCCTTCGGAGCTGAGCCTCGAGCGCGAATACATCCAGCGCAACATCGACCTCACGCGGGAGGCCTACGGCCTGAGCGACACCGAGGTCATCCCGTACGACGCCACGGTGAACGCCAACGCCGGAGCACTTGAACAGGACGCCGGCACCACGGCCAACATCCGTCTCCTGGACCCGAATGTCGTCTCCGACGCGTTCGGCCAGCTGCAGCAGTTCCGCCAGTACTACCAGTTCCCCCAGACCCTGAACGTGGACCGCTACGAGATCGACGGCGAGGTCCAGGACACGGTCATCGCCGTCCGCGAACTGAACGTCGGCGGCGTGCCCGCAGGCTGGGTCAACGAACACATCCTCTACACCCACGGCTACGGCGTGGTGGCAGCGCGCGGTTCAACGGTCGGGGCGGACGGCAAGCCCAGCTTCATGGAGTCCGGCATTCCCTCCACCGGCGTGCTCACCGACGGCGGCGAGTACGAGCCGCGGATCTACTTCGGCGAAAACTCTCCACAGTACTCGGTGGTCGGCGCCCCGGAGGGCACCCCACCGGTGGAAATCGACCGCCCGCAGACGGGTAACTCGGAAGAGGAATCGCAGACCACCTTCAGCGGCGAGGGCGGCCCGAGCGTCGGGAACTTCTTCAACCAGCTGGTCTACGCGATCAAGTTCCAGTCCACCGAGCTGCTGCTCGCGGACGCCATCAACGAGGAATCCCAGATCCTGTATGACCGCGACCCCCGCGACCGGGTGGAAAAGGTTGCCCCGTACCTGACCGTGGACAGCAACGCGTACCCCGCTGTCATTGACGGCCGGGTGAAGTGGATCGTGGACGGCTACACCACGAGCAAGTACTTCCCCTACTCCACGCAGCAGGAGCTGCAGGATGCCACCACGGACTCGTTGACTCCGGGAGCTGCGGCACTGCCGCAGGAACAGGTGAACTACATCCGGAACGCGGTGAAGGCCACGGTTGATGCCTACGACGGTTCCGTCGAGTTGTACGCCTGGGACGATGAGGATCCGCTGCTGAAGTCCTGGCAGAGCGTCTTCCCCTCCACCCTGAAAAAGTACAGCGACATGTCCGCTGACCTGATGGCGCACGTGCGTTACCCGGAAGACCAGTTCAAGGTCCAGCGTGAACTGCTGGGCAAGTACCACGTCACCGATCCGGATTCGTTCTACAAGAACGACGACGCCTGGAGCGTTCCGGCCGATCCCACGGGCGGCAACGGCAGCGTCAAGCAGCCTCCGTACTACCTGTCGCTGCAGATGCCGGGACAGGATGAAGCGACCTTCTCGCTGACCACGCCGTTCATTCCGTTCGTGAGCGAAGGCGGCGACCCCCGCAACGTGCTTTACGGTTTCCTCTCCGCCGAGGCAGACGCCGGCACCGGGGAAGCGGGTGTCAGGAGCGAGGACTACGGCAAGCTTCGCCTGCTCGCCCTGCCTACGGATACGGCTGTTCCCGGGCCGGGCCAGGCGCAGAACACGTTCAACTCCGATCCGACCGTCTCCAACGCGTTGAACCTCCTGCGCCAGGGTGCTTCGGAAGTCATCAACGGCAACCTGCTGACCTTGCCGGTAGGCGACGGCATCCTGTACGTGCAGCCCGTGTACGTACAGTCCTCGGGTGAGGCCTCGTATCCGACCCTGCAGCGGGTGCTGGTGAACTTCGGCGAGAAGGTGGGCTTCGCACCCACCCTGGAAGAAGCCCTGGACCAGATCTTCGGCGGAGACTCCGGAGCGTCCACGGGGGATGCCGGCAACGTCGGGGCTACGCCTCCGACAGCGGAAGGCGGCGGCGACGTGACCGCCCAGTCCGAACTGGCTACGGCGCTTTCCGATGCCGGGCAGGCCATCCAGGACGGCCAGGCTGCCCTTGGCCGCGGCGACTTTGCCGCCTACGGCGAGTCCCAGGCCCGGCTCCAGGACGCCATTACCCGGGCTACCGCAGCCCAGGAGCGGATGGAGGGTGCTGCCGGTGACGCCACCGAGGCGCCTGCCGACGGCGCCACTGCTCCGGCGGAAGACAGCGACGGCGGCAACTAGCGACGGCGGGAACTAGCGGACGGCGGCGGGGCACCCGGGGTGCGCCGCCGTCGGCTCGCAGGCCGGGGCCCCGGTCCTGCAGCGATGGGCCGGGGTTCCGGTTTGCGTCAGTGTCCTGCGGCGGGTAGAGTTAGATATCACGCCGCGGGGTGGAGCAGTTCGGTAGCTCGCTGGGCTCATAACCCAGAGGTCGCAAGTTCAAATCTTGCCCCCGCAACAAAAGAAAGTCCCTCGAGGATCCGCAAGGAACCTCGAGGGACTTTTGTTTTGCCCGCCGACGGACCCACTAAACTTCCCACATGGGCGATACTCCGGCGGAACGGGACCCGGACCGCGGTGAAACTCCGCTGCAGAAGCAGGACCGGAACTGGACGGACCTGCTGCAGGAGCTGCGGGTGCTCCAGACCGGCATCCAGATCCTGACCGGCTTCCTGCTGACGCTGCCGTTCCAGCAGCGCTTCACCGAACTGAACCCGGTCCAGGTGGGCATCTACCTGTGCCTGGTGGTGCTCTCGGTACTCGTCACCGCGCTCCTGCTGTCCACGGCGGTGCTGCACCGCGCCTTCTTCCAGCGGCGGATCAAGGGGAACCTGGTGGACAGCGCGGACCTGCTGCTGCGCCTTACCCTGGTACTGGTGGGCCTGATCCTGGTCGGGACCATTGGCCTGGTGTTCGACCTCGTACTCTCCGGTTCAGCCGGCGCCATAGCAGCAGCATCGGTGGCGGTTGTCGTGGCCCTGCTGTGGCTGCTCCTGCCTCTTCTCCTGAGGCGGCAGGCCCTGCGCCGGCGCACGGCCCGGCAACACCGGCCCCGGCGGGAACGCACCAGACGGACGAAGGGCGGGCGCCGGTAGCGGCACCCGCCCTTCGGCAGTACTGGAAGCAGCTGTGGCTAGTCCTCGATGGCGGACTGCGTTGTGCCGGACGACTTCAGGGCCGCGAGGCGGGCTTCGACCTCGGTCTGCTCGCCGAGATCCTCCAGCGACTCGAACTGCGAATCAAGGCTGGAGGACGCCAGCTCGTTGGCGCCGCGGACGCGGGCTTCCTCGCGGCGGATCTTTTCCTCGAAGCGGCCCACCTCGGAGGTCGAGTCCATGACATCGATGCTCTTCATGGCCTCATGCATTTGCGTCTGAGCGGAGGCGTTGCGGGCGCGGGCAATCAGTTCGTCGCGCTTGCTGGTGAGCTGGTCCAGCTTGCCCTTCATCTGGTTCAGGCCGGTCTTGAGGCGTTCAACGATCTCTTCCTGGGAAGCAATGGTCGGCTGTGCGCCCTTGGCTTCGTTTTCGGAGGCGATCTGGCGCTGAAGGGCCACCTTGGCAAGGTTGTCGAACTTCTCGGCGTCGGCGGTGTTCCCGGCCGCGCGGAACTCATCGGCCTTGCGGGAGGCAGCCAGCGCCTTGTTGCCCCAGTTCTGGGCGTTCTGGATGTCCTCGTTGTAGTCGTCCTGGAGCATCCGAAGGTTCCCGATGGTCTGCGCGACGGCGCTCTCGGCCTCAGCGATGTTGTTGCTGTAATCCCGCACCATCTGGTCGAGCATCTTCTGCGGATCCTCGGCCTGGTCGAGGATGGCATTGATGTTGGCCTTGGCCAATTGAGTGATACGTCCGAAAATCGACTGCTTAACCACGGTGTCTGCCTTTCAATCTGCTGTGTTCGGAAAAAGCCCGCCTCCGCCATGGAGCGTTACGGGTACATCTTGGTGCACTTTTGCGTCTTTGGTCCGTGTGGGCTAGAAGTTTCCGCCGGATGAGCCGAACCCGCCGCCTCCGCCGAAGCCGCCGCCCCCGCCGAAACCACCGCCTCCGAAACCGCCGAATCCGCCGCCGCCCCATCCGCCGCCGTGCGAGCCGCCGCGCAGGATGGAATCAATGAGGATACCTCCGAGGATGGCGCCGCCCAGCCCGTTTCCGCCGCCTCCTCCGCCGCCGAATCCGCCGCCGCCGAAACCTCCGCCGAAACCGTCCACGTCCTGCTGCGCCATTTCCGCGGCCTGGGCCGCCAGCGCATTGGCTTGCTGGGCGTAGGCGAGGGCGCTCACCGGATCCGAGGACTGCATTGCCACGGCCTGCTGCAGATTGCGCTCAGCCTCGGCCAGCCGGGTCCGGGCCTCGCTGCCGACGCCGCCGCGGCGTGCCCGGATGTAGTCCGAGGTGCCGGAAATCTGCGCCTGCGCGGCCATCATGGCATGCTGCAGGGAATCCCGTGCCCGGCGCTCCTGCTCCTGGCGGTCCCGGATGCCTTCCAGTGCGGCATCGAGCTGGTTGTTGGCCGTTTCCAGCCGGCGCAGCAGGTCCACCGGGTCAATGGGGCCGGCCTGCGTGGCCTGGTTCACGGCATCGAGGGCGGCACGGACTCCGGCTGCCGGACCGGCGAGACCGGGAGTGGTTCCGCCGGCGGCAATAGCGCCGGCCTGTGCCAGGTCCTGGTTGGCGTCGGCAACTGCGCGCTGGAGCTCCTGGCGTGCGGCGTCGAGTTCCTGGCTCCGCTTGTCGATCGCGTCCAGCAGCACGTCGGCCTGGTGGACGGATTCTTCGGCCGCTCGGACGGAAACCACTGCCGAAGAAGTATCCCCTTCAGCCAGCTTTTCATTCGCCGTCGCGGCGGCATTGGACACGAATGCCAGGCGTTCATGGGCCTGGTCGATGTTGTCGCTGATCTGGCTGACGGCGGAGGCGGCGTAGCGGGACCGAAGCGAATCGAGTGTCGCCGCCGAGGTGCTTAGGCGCGAGGCGGCCTGGTCCGCGGCTGCCTGTGCCGCTGCCAAGGCGGCGGGGGCGTTCTTCTCCAGTTCCCGGAGGGAATCGAACTCTTCCTTGTGTGCCTGCAGCGACTCGTTCACTGCCTCGCACCGGCGGATGATTTCCTTCAGCCAGGTCCGTTGCTGCTGCTCGGTATCCGGAATGTGGTCGTCGAGCTGCTGCTGCAGCTTGAAGGACTCGCCCATGTGGGCGCGTGCTGCGGCCAGGTCCTCGGAGAAGGTCGTGACCGCGCCCTCGCCGTAGGCGGCCATGGCGAATCCCAGCTCCTGCTCGCTGGACTTGATCGCGTCGTCGGCCGCCACGAGCAGGCTGCCGGCGCGCTTGCGCAGGTCCGGCACGCTCATGGTGTCCAGCGGATCCACCGGGGCAGCGGGGCCCTGCTGCTGCACGGGCGCAGCGGCGGCGGACTTGCGGCGGCGGCTGCGGATCAGCAGGGCGGTCCCCAGTCCGCCGGCGACGACGACGCCGCCCACCAGCAGGGGCGCCACGTCGGCTCCGCCGGATTCCTCCGCGGCGGCAACCTCTCCGTCTCCGCCGCGGGCAATGTCTTCCAGTGACTCCGCAGCGTTCACTGCGCTGTTGGCCCACTGGGCGGAGGAAATGTCCTGGGACCCCAGCAGGGGGTCGGTCGCCGCAGCAAGAATGGCGTTGCGGCGCGCCTGGTTCAGGACGCTCTGGTCCCCGGTGGAGACCTGGATCTTGCGGTCCTCGGTGGCGATGCTCAGGAGTGCTTCCTTAGCGCCCATGCCCTTGCCCTGCACCACCTGCTCCGACCAGGCGACCGGGTCCGAGGGGCTGGTAAAGGAGTCCACGTAAACCACGTAAAGGGTGTACCCGCTGTTCCGCTGCACTTCCGAAATGGCTTCCTCCACCTCGGAAGCATCACTGCCCAGCACATCGGCCGGGTCCACGACGAATTCGCCCGGCGGTATCCGCACGGGGGATTCCGCCGGCACAAGGACCACCGGACCGGCAGCCGCCGGGACCGGCTCCGCGGGCCCCGCAAAAGCAGCGGCCGGGACCAGGACCGTAACTGCGCTCAGGCCTAGTACGGCCGCCAACCTGTTCCGTGACCGCATACAACGTCCTTTGGTTTTCGTCTCGCTCGGTTCCAGCTGCCGTAGGGGGCAGCGCATGCGGCCCCGGACCTTGGTACCGATTCTAGGGGCCGCCCTATGCCGCGTCCACCGCGGCCGGAGCGGGAGAGCCGGCACCGCGGCCGGGGAACGCCCGCCTGACCTGCACCTTTACCCCGTTCTCGAGTAGCCTGCCAATAGGACGGCGTTCGGGTTCTTCACAGCGGATGTCCAGTAATCGTCCCCGTACATCCCAGCTAGCACTGCCATAGTGGATAAAAAGAACGATGTGGCTACACCATGGGTAAACGAACTTTGAAAGGACAACCCACATGACTGAGCAACACGGCGGTCCCGAGGGCACCGAACGCCCGTTGCCGCCCCGGCCGCCGGCGCCGCCGTCGTATTCGGGGACCGCTTCGGGGGAAACTTACAGAGAAACACAGGGGGAAACGCCGGGAAACCCGCAGACCGAACCCCTGGCGAATGCCGTCCCCGCGCAGGGACAGCCGGGCCACGGAAACGGCCCGGCCGGCTACGGGTCTTCCGCTTACGGGTCTGCCGCGCACGGGTCCACGGCCTCGGGCAGCGCCTTCCACGCACCGGCCGGAACGACGCCGGCACCTGAATCCCGGGCAAAGAAGTTCGGGGCGGGAACACTGGTTGCGGGCATGCTGCTTGCAGGTCTGTTCGGCGGCGGCGTGGCCGTCGGGGCCAACGCGCTCTTGGAGGACGGCAATGCCGCCGGCCAGGCCAGCCAGCCGCAGACAGTCGTGGTGAACGACGAAGACAGCGTCAACTCGGTCACGGCGGCGGCAGTGAAGGCCTCACCAAGTGTGGTCACCATTGAAGTTGCCGCCTCCGGCAGCACGGGCACCGGTTCCGGGATCATCCTGGACGAGGACGGCCACATCCTGACCAACACCCACGTAGTGACCCTCGGAGGCACTGCCGCCGATCCCGTCGTCGAAGTCCAGACGTCGGACGGACGGGTCCTGACCGCGACCATCGTAGGGACGGACCCCCTGTCCGACCTCGCGGTCATCAAGGTGGACGCCGCGGACCTGACACCCGCTGCCCTGGGCGATTCCGGGAACCTGAATGTCGGGGACACCGTGATTGCCATCGGCGCCCCGCTCGGCCTGTCCGGGACAGTGACTGACGGCATCGTCTCCACCCTCAACCGCACCATCAGCGTCCAGTCCTCGGCTGCGCCGGAAGAGTCGGAAAGTTCGGACGAACCCGAAGACAACGGTTTCGGTTTCCGGTTCGCTCCGCCGGATGGATCGTCACAGGACCAGAGCACCGCGGAGAGCTCGATCTTCCTCAACGTGGTGCAGACCGACGCCGCCATCAACCACGGCAACTCCGGCGGCGCACTGGTGAACACCGACGGCGAAGTCATCGGCGTGAACGTCGCGATTGCCTCGGCCGCCTCCGGTGCCGCCGGCGAGGACAGCGGCAACATCGGTGTCGGCTTCGCCGTTCCCATCACCTATGCCGAGCGGGTGGCGGAAGAGATCATCGACAACGGGTCCGCGACCCACGGTTACCTGGGCGTCTCGGTGACGCCGGCAACCGCGTCCGATTCGTCGTCGACGTTCACCGTGGGTGCCGAGGTCGCCGAAGTCGTATCCGGGTCCCCGGGCGAAAAGGCCGGCCTGCGCAAGGGCGATGTGGTCACGTCCGTCAACGGCATCCCGGTCACGGATGCCCAGTCGCTGACTGCAGCCATCAGGATGCAGCCCGCCGGCGGCAAGGCCACCATCGACTTCACACGGGACGGTAAAACGGACAGCGTCGACGTCACCCTCGGGGATTCGGCAAAGCAGTAACACGGACCGCATAGGTCGAGCAGGCAACGAAGGGCCGCGCCGGGTGCATCCGGGCGCGGCCCTTCCGTTTGCACCCGCCCGGCATTTGCGCGGACGCGAAAGCCCGCCCAGTGTGTGATTAGCTTTAAACGCGCCGCTCCTTGGCGGCGCGCGTCGGCGGGAGGATCTCCAGGCCGCCGGGAAACGATTTTCCTACCGGAAAGGCCGGAATGCAGGAGTCAGCCACCCATCCGCTGAACATTGTTGTCTTGGTAAAGCATGTCCCCGACGCGCAGTTTGACCGGCACCTCACGGGTCCCGGGCATACCTTGAACCGTGCCGAGAGCATCCTCTCCGAACTGGACGAGTACGCCCTTGAGGCAGCACTGCAGCTGGCCGAGGCCCGCGGCGGCGAGAGCGCCGGGAACCGGGTGACTGCCCTGGCCATGGGCCCGGCGGCAGCAGTGAACGCGGTGAAGAAGTCCCTGCAGATCGGCGCCTATGCAGGCGTCCACCTGGCCGACGACGCCCTGGCCGGTTCCGATGCAGCCGGCACCTCGCTGGCCCTTGCCGCTGCGGTACGCACCATCGCTGAGTCCCAGGGCCCGGTCGACCTGGTCATCACGGGCATGGCCTCCACGGACGGCGAAACCTCCCTGGTTCCCGCGCAGCTCGCCGAAAGGCTGCAGCTGGCACAGGTGACCTTTGCTTCCGAACTCGACGTAGTGGACGTCGACGGCGCCCCGGTTGTGAAGGCGCGCCGCGACGGCGACTCCTTCACCGAAACCGTTGAGGCACCGCTGCCGGCCCTGGTATCGGTTACGGACCAGGCCAACAGCCCCCGCTATCCGAACTTCAAGGGCATCATGGCCGCGAAGAAGAAACCCGTTACGGTGCTGACACTCGCCGAAATCGGAGTGGACCCGGCCCAGGTGGGGCACGACGGCGCCTGGACGGCAGTAGCCGCCTCCGCTCCGCGGCCGCCGCGCTCGCAGGGAACCATCATCACCGACGACGGCACCGCCGGCGTGCAGCTGGTGGACTACCTTGCCGCCCAGAAACTGATCTAAGACTTCTCCTGCTTGAAACCGGCGCTTCGCAGGCGCCGCCGCCTACGTCCTAAGGAGCGCACCATGGCGTCCGTCCTGGTTTTTCTCGATGTCCCAGCCCTGCCCCTGCCGCGGGCCGCCCGCGAACTGCTGACCCTTGCCGGCACGGTGGGCGAACCCGCGGTAGCTGCCGCCCACCGGGTGGATCCGGCCATGCTCGACGCACTTGCCTCCCACGGCGCCGTGAAGGTCTATGAGCCGGCCGGGGAACTGGACACCGTCCTGGTGGCCGCGAAGGCTGCCTTCCTGGCGGACGCCGCCAAGAGCGAGCAGCCCGCCGCGATCCTGCTGGGCAACTCCTTCGAGGACCGCGAGATTGCAGCCCGCGCCGGAATCAAGCTCGGCTCCGGAGTCATCACTGACGCCGTTGCGGTGGCGCCGGACCTCGCCGTCACCAAGTCGGTGCTCGCCGGGTCCTACACCTCGACCTGCCGGGTACGCACCGGTACGCCCATCATCACCGTGAAGGCCAACAGCGTCGAGCCCGCACCGGCCGAGCCGTCAGCCCCGGCTCCGCAGCGGGTCGAGGTTCCGCTCTCGGAAACCGGCCCTGCCGCACGGGTCACCGGCCGCTCCGGCAAGCGCGTGAGCGGACGTCCCGAACTGGCCGAGGCACGGGTGATCGTTGCGGGCGGACGCGGCATGGACGGGAACTTCGGTCCCGTGGAGGAACTCGCTGACCTCCTCGGCGGAGCGGTGGGCGCGTCCCGTGCGGCCACGGACGCAGGCTGGATTGAACATTCCGCCCAGGTGGGACAGACCGGCAAGACCGTCTCCCCGCAGTTGTACATTTCCGCCGGCATCTCCGGCGCCATCCAGCAAAAGGCCGGTATGCAGACCGCCAAGGTGATCGTCGCGGTCAACAAGGACGCCGATGCACCGGTGTTCGAGATCGCGGACTTCGGCATTGTCGGCGATGTGTTCTCAGTGCTGCCCCAGGCCGCCGAAGAGATCCGGAAGCGCAGGGCCTGATATGTTCCCGACGTCGGCTCCCGCACGGGCCCTGGCCTTCGCAGCCCATCCGGACGACATCGATTTCGGTGCCGCCGGCACGCTGGCCCGCTGGGCACGCGAGGGTACCGAAATCACCTACTGCATCATGACCTCCGGTGATGCCGGCGGCTTCGACCCAACAGACCGCTCCGGCGTCAGCGCCCTGCGGAGCGGGGAACAGCGGGAAGCGGCCCGGCAGGTGGGAGTGCAGGACATTGTGTTCCTGGGGGAGCGGGACGGCTACTTGGAAGCCAACCACTCGGTGATCGCCCGCGTGGTGGAGCAGATCCGGCGCGTGCGTCCCGACGTCGTGCTGTCCATGCACCCCGAACGGAACTGGGACCGCCTCCAGGCCAGCCATCCCGACCACCTGGCCTGCGGTGAAATAGTGACTCGCGCCGTGTACCCGGCCGCCGAGAATCCCTTCGCCTATCCGGAGCTCGCGGAGCAGGGGCTGGAAGCGTACAAGGTGCCGTGGCTGTGGTTTTACGGGGCGCCGCGGGAGCGGGAGAACACTGCCGTGGATGTCAGTTCCACGGTAGACGTTAAGCTTGCCGCCATCCGGGTCCATGCGAGCCAGCATCCGGACATCGAGGGCATGGACGCCTCGGTCCGGCGGTTCCTGCAGGACAACGCCCGCCGGCACGGCCTGGCCGAGGGCGTCAGCGCGGAAACCTTCCACGCCGTAGGCGTGAACACCCCGGAGACCATCGCCGGATTCTAGCTGCCGCAGCTACTGCCTGCTGTCCTGCCCGCCGTCCCTGCCGTTGGCTGGCTACGGGCGGACAGCCGTGGCGATCAGGGTGTCGGTATTCAGTGCGAAGTCGTCACCGAGTTCGGCCAGGAACGCGGTCCGGACCCGGTCCACGGCCGCCGGATCTTCGGGCAGCAGCATCCGGTAACCGCCGCCGAGCACCAGCGACCAGGCGAGGGACGGACTGAGCTGGACCTGTCCCGGCGTGGGGGCCACGGTGATTTCGGTCAGGCCCAGGGACTCGAGCCAAGACGTGAGCTGCTCCGGGGTCTGGAGCCGCTGGACGTTTTCGGCTCCCGACTGGGGGAGGGCGTCAAGGTCGGGCCGTTCCTGCAGGCAGGCTTTCCACAGCAGCTCCCTGAAGGGCTCCCAGGAACCTTCGGCCCACGTGCTGAGGGCGAAGCGCCCGCCGCTGCGAAGCAGCGACACGAGGTGGGCGGCGCCGGCGTCCATGTCCGGAACGAAGAACAGGGAGTAGGCGCAGACCACCGCGTCGTAGGGTTCCTCCGCCTGCCACGAGGTGAGGTCGGCCTGTGCAAGGTGGACGTTGTTGAGCGAGAGCGTGTCTGCCTTGGCCTGGGTCAGGGCCAGCATCCCTGCACTGAGGTCCACCCCGTCGACGACGCCGTCGGGACCGGCGAACTGCGCGGCCGGGATAGTGGATGCACCGGTGCCGCAGCCTGCGTCCAGGACCCGGTTGCCGAGCGTGATGTCCGCCGCGGCCACGAGCGCATTTCCCATGGGATTCCAGAGCGACGGCGCGAGCCGCTCGAAGTCGGCGGCGCCGTCGTCGAACGCGTTGCCGATGTGGAGTTCAGGCATGGGAAGAATCCTTCGCTAGAGCTGGGCGCCGGCGAAGCCGTGCTGGCGCCAGGCTTCGTAAACGGCTATGGAGGCGGAGTTCGCCAGGTTCAGGGAGCGCAGGGTGGGCAGCATGGGCAGCCGTACCCGGGCGGTGACATGCGGGTCCTTCTTCACCTCGTCCGAAAGCCCGACCGACTCGCGGCCGAACATCAGGACGTCTCCGGCACGATACTCGATATCCGTGTAGGAAGTGTCACCGTCCGAGGTGAAGGCATATACTCGCTCGGGTTTCAGGGCGTCCCAGGCATCCTGCAGGCTCGCATGGACATGCAGGACGGCGAGGTCGTGGTAATCCAGGCCTGCGCGCCGGAGTTTGGAATCCTCCAGGCTGAAGCCGAGGGGCTCAACCAGGTGGAGCTCGGCCCCCGTGATGGCGGCAAGGCGAATGGCATTTCCGGTGTTGCCGGGGATTTCAGGGGAATGGAAGAGGATACGGAACACGAATACATCCTATGCCCGCCACCGGGGCCCCAACGCATCAGTCAACGGGTGGTCGCGTCGATCAACGGCGCCAGCACCGGCAGCTGGACGGTGTTCGGCTGGGGGCCTTCGGCAAAGAACCTCCGCAGCTCCCGCAGCAGGCCGCCGGGATTGGCGACATGCAGGGTCGCGGGCGCTGAGCGGCTCAGCCTCGGCGGGTAATCGACGATGGGCTCGAAGGGATTCCCGTTAGGGCTGTGGAGGACAAGCCAGCCCGTGGCATTGCACTCCGGAAAGCGGGACTGGAGGGTGCGCACCGCATCGGCCAGCCGCAGGGTGGACACCTCCCGGCCGCGGTGCAGCAGATGCTGTCCGTCCCACCGGTAGTTGCCGGGCGAGGCCATCAGCGAACCCAGGACTGCCATGCGGTAGCCGCCCAGCAGCACGTGGCTGACATCGAGGTTGCCGCCGCGCGGTCCCGTGTCCGGAATGTGGAGGCCGTTGACCAGGCGCGCGGCCGGGTAGTCCTCCAGCAATTCGCGTTCCAGCAGGTGGATGGTCCGGTTTTCGGCCTCGAAGCGTCCCGCGGCGTTGGAGCCGATCCGCGAGAAGAAACCCGGACGGCGCGGTGCGCCGTGGACCTGCTGTCCGGCCAGGACCAAGGGGATGAGGGGAGGATTCTTCGGGGAGAAATCCGGGACAAACACCGGCGGCCGGTCCAGGTCTGCCGTGGTCCGTTCGGGGGCGGACCCGGTTCCCGCGGCCCGGCTGGACGGGCTGCCGGAGCTGCTGCCGGCAGCGGCACGGGTGCTGCCGGCGTCCGTGCCCTGGCCGAACCGGCGATCGTACGCGGCCTTTCGCCGCGGATCGGAGAGCACCCGGTATGCTTCCGTGACCCGGTGGAAGCTCTCGCTCGTGCCGCCCTGGTCCGGATGGGCGTTCCGGGCTGCCTTCCGGTACGCGGTCTTGATTTCGACCGCCGATGCCGCGCGGGTCAGGCCTAAAACCTCATAGAGCGTCGGGTCTGACGGGCTCAAAGCGGTTCCTCTCGGGCGGCTGGTCCGGCTGCGTGAGGCAAGTCTACCGGTCGTCCCTGCACCGCAGCCTGGGCGGGGGAAGGGGTATCCGGGACGATGAATTTTCCGCGCCGGGGCAGAGGAGGACAGTGTGTGTCCTGCGGGATCCGTATCGTCGGCGTACATCGGGGAGCTGTCCCCGACCTACGACAGGCGGAGGAACCCGTGAATGAGCAGATCCAGCCCTTCAGCATCCCGATCGACCCGGCTCTGGTAGGCCGGCTCAGCCACAGGCTCCGGGGAACGCGGTTCGCGCCCGCACTGCCAGGGGAAGAATGGGCAACGGGTGTCCCGTCCGGCTACCTCGAACGCGTGGTTGCGTACTGGGCCGATGAATACGACTGGGCGTTGCATGCAGCTGCCCTGAACGGGCTGCCCCAGTTCACCACTGTCATCGACGGCCAGCAGATCCACTTCCTCCACATCCGCTCGAAGGCCGAGGGCGCGTTGCCGCTCCTCCTCACCCACGGCTGCCCCGGTTCCTTCGTCGAGTTCCTGGATCTGATCGGCCCGCTCACCGACCCGGCCGCGCACGGACGGGACACTGTGGATGCTTTCGACCTGGTGATTCCCTCACTCCCGGGGTTCGGGTTCTCTACCCCCGTGACCGAGGCAGGTTGGGACACGGCGCGCATCGGCCGCGCCTGGGCAACGCTCATGGGCCGGCTGGGCTACCGCCGGTACGGGGCACACGGGGGAGATATCGGCGCGGCGGTCTCGCCCGACGTCGGACGTGCCGCTCCACGCAACGTGGTGGGTGTCCACGTCAACGGGTCGATAGGCATGCCGCTGCAGACACCCACCAGCGATGATCTCGCCGCGTTTACCCCCCTGGAGCTTGATCGGCAAGCCGGGTGCAGCGTTTCCTGCAGGACGAATACGGGTACATCGCGATCCAGTCGACGAGACCGCAGACGATAGCCGCAGCCCTGGTCGATTCCCCGGCCGGCCTGCTCGCCTGGATCCTGGACAAGTTCCAGAAGTGGACTTTCCCGGACAAAGCCCTCCCGGAGACGGTCATTGACCTCGAGCGCATCCTGACGAACGTCATGCTGTACTGGATCACCGGTTCCGCAGGAACGGCTGCGTTTATCGGCTACGCCCAGCAATCGGCATGGGGAGCCCGCAGGGAGCCGTCGGGTGTGCCTACCGGCGTCATCATGTTTGCCCACGACGTCGGTATCCGCCGCTATGCCGAGCAGGAGAATACGATCACGCGGTGGACCGACATCACCGACCGTGGCGGACACTTCGCCGCCCTCGAAGAGCCCGCCCTGCTTATGGACGATCTCTCCGACTTCTTCCGTCCGCTTCGGTAAAGGGCAAACCGCGGTTCCCGCTCACCCCGTGGCCGAGCGGGCGGCGCGGGCGGCTACGCGTCCGAATGCTTCGCGCAGCTCCGCAGGCTCGATGACGTCGATGTCCGCCTGCACCAGGAGGAGCCAGCGGGCGATCGCGTCGTAGCTGTCCGCTCCTGCCCGCACAATAACGGACCCCGCGCCGTCGTCTTCGACGGTTCCCCACGCCGGCGCCACCCACCGGCTCACGGCCTCCAGCGGGGCGTGGACCCGTACAGTGGCCGTGACCTGCTGCCAGCCGGTGCGGAGCTGCTGAGTCACCCATGCCTCGACACCTGTGCCGGGGAAGACGCGCTCGCGGACCGGCGCTCCGGTCACCGTCACGGTGGAGATCCGGTCGACCCGGTAGGTGCGCCATTCGTCCCGGTCCAGGTCGAAGGCCACGAAATACCAGCGGCGGACCGTGTTGACCAAGGCGAATGAATCGGCTGTGCGCATCTCCTCCTTCCCGTTGTGCTGCGCGTGCAGGAACTCCGCGCGGCGGTGCAGGACACAGGCCCGGGCTAATTCCCCGAGCACGCAGACGTCGACCGGGGCCGGCTCCGGTTCCCTGAGGCCGTCGATTTCGAGATCGACTGCTGCCTGGTCGAGGGCCGTCATGATCCACTGCACGCGTTTCGGCATTGAGGCGAGGACCTTCTGCAGCGCGCCGGCCGCCAAGTGCGGTTCAGCCGCCTCGTTCCACCGGCGGAGTGCGAGGGTGCAGGCCAACGCTTCATCCATGCTGAGGAAAATCGGCGGGAGCACCGTGCCGGGTTCCAGCGAGTAGCCGCCGTCGATACCCAGGCGCGTCTCGATCGGGTACCCCAGGTCGCGCAGCCGTGCCACGTCGCGGCGGATGGTGCGGGTTGACACCCCGAAATCGAAAGCCAGGGTCTCGCCCGCAACGAAACCCCTCCGCTGCAGTTTTCGAAGGACCTCGAATGAGCGCGATGCTGTATCCCACATGACGTAATAGTGGTCCCTATTGAGGACAGCCTGCGTCCTCAATAGCACCGGGTGCTGCGACGGACCGGTGCCGGTCAGGAAACTGTTGCGGAGCGGGACCGGACACGCCGCGGGAAACGTCAGGAAAGTCCCAGCCGCCCGAATCGGCAGGAGCCGCCATGACCGCTAGAATTGGTTGGTGCCCGTGTATCTAGATCACGCGGCGACCACGCCGATTTCGGCTTCGGCCCTCGCCGCACTCACCTCAGAACTCAGCCGCAGCGGCAACCCTTCGTCCCTGCACGGTTCGGGCCGACGTGCCCGGATGGTCGTAGAGGACTCCAGGGAAGTCCTGGCCGTCGCCGCAGGCTGCCATCCCTCGGAGATCATTTTCACCTCCGGCGGTACCGAAGCGGACAACCTGGCCGTCAAGGGTCTTTTCTGGGCCCGGCGCGATGCCGACCCGGTACGCAACCGCATCCTGGTCTCCGGCATCGAACACCATGCCGTGCTGGACGCCGTCGAATGGCTGGAGAAACATGAAGGCGCGGTGCCGGTGTGGATCCCGGTGGATCACGAGGGCGTCATTTCCCTCGACGCCATCCGACGCGAACTCGAAGCCAACGCAGACAGCACAGCGCTGCTCACCGCTATGTGGGCAAACAACGAGGTCGGGACCGTCCAGGACATCCGGGCCATCGCCTCCCTGGCCCACGAATACGGCGTCCCGGTCCATTCGGATGCGGTCCAGGCTTTCGGTGCGCTGCCGATCGGCTTCCGATCCGCCGGCCTGGACACGATGGCCCTCAGCGCCCACAAGATCGGTGGCCCGGTGGGAGTGGGTGCACTGGTTGTTGGCCGTGCCGTCAAGCT
Organism: Arthrobacter sp. zg-Y844; assembly: GCF_024385465.1. GTDB lineage: Bacteria > Actinomycetota > Actinomycetes > Actinomycetales > Micrococcaceae > Arthrobacter_B. The sequence goes on along the minus strand of NZ_JANFLS010000001.1, from coordinate 237,090 downwards.
CACGCCCGTCCAGCACGGCGGCGGACAGGAACGGGACATCCGCTCCGGCACCTTGGACACCGCGGGAATAGCAGCGTTCGCTGCGGCAGCGCAGGACGCCGCCGAGCACCTGACGGACGAGGCCGAACGCCTGCGCACGCTCCGCGACTACCTCATCACCGGCGTCGAGCGGGCCATTCCGGAGGCAGTCCTGCGGGGCGCGCGGGACGACGACGGCGGCGGACGCCGGCTGCCGGGCAACGCCCACTTCACCTTCCCCGGCTGCGAAGGCGATTCACTGCTTTTCCTGCTGGATTTGGCCGGAGTGGAGTCCTCAACCGGGTCTGCCTGCACAGCCGGCGTCCCGCGGCCTTCACACGTACTCCTGGCGATGGGACTGACCGAAACCGAGGCCCGCGGTGCCCAACGGTTCAGCCTCGGGCATACAACCACCGCCGAAGACGTTGACACTTTGTTGCAGGCACTTCCCGAAGCATATGAGCGGGCCAAGAAGGCCGGCATGGCCGGACACGTAAGCAGCATCCAAACAGCAGGAACAGGTTTTACTTCATGAAGGTTTTGGCAGCAATGAGTGGCGGAGTCGATTCCGCCGTGGCCGCGGCACGGGCAGTGGAGGCCGGGCACGACGTCGTCGGCGTCCACCTTGCGCTGTCCCGGATGCCGGGCACCCTGCGCACCGGCAGCCGCGGCTGCTGCACCATCGAAGACTCCCGCGACGCCTGGCGCGCCTGCGACATCCTCGGCATTCCGTACTACGTCTGGGACTTCTCCGAGCGGTTCAAGGAAGACGTCGTGGACGACTTCGTGGCCGAATACGCCGCCGGACGCACACCCAATCCCTGCATGCGCTGCAACGAACGGATCAAGTTCGCCGCGCTGCTGGAAAAGGCGCTCGCGCTGGGCTTCGACGCCGTCTGCACCGGCCACTACGCCAAGGTGATCACGAACACCGAGGGCAACCCGGAGCTGCACCGTGCCGCTGACTGGGCCAAGGACCAGTCCTACGTCCTGGGCGTGCTCACGGAGGAGCAGCTGCGCCACTGCATGTTCCCGCTGGCCGAAACCCCGTCCAAGGCCGAAGTGCGGGCCGAAGCCGAACGCCGCGGCCTGTCCGTGGCGAACAAGCCCGACAGCCACGACATCTGCTTCATTCCCGACGGTGATACCCGCGGCTGGCTCGAAGAGCGCATCAACATGACCGAGGGCGACATCGTCGATGAGACGGGGGAGAAGCTCGGCACCCACCCCGGCGCGAACGCGTTCACCGTGGGCCAGCGGCGCGGACTGAAGCTCGGCACGCCCGCCGCGGACGGCAAGCCCCGCTTCGTCCTGGAAATCCGGCCGAAGGAAAACAAGGTCGTGGTCGGACCCGAGCAGCTGCTGAACATCGACCAGATGCGCGGCATCAAGATTTCCTGGGCCGGACTGCCGATCCCCGAGATCGCCGCCCGGACCACCTTCGACTGCAAGGTCCAGGTCCGCGCCCACGGCGACCCCGTGGCAGCCACCGGCTGGATGGAAGACGTAGCCGACGAGGCCACCGGTGCAACATGTGAAGAGCTTGTGGTCCGGCTGGTCGAACCCATGCGCGGGGTTGCCCCCGGCCAGTCCATGGTGCTTTACCAGGGAACCCGAGTGCTGGGACAGGCGACCATCGACTCGGCACGTTCCCTTGAATGGGACCCCGCAGCGGTTTCCTAAAGCCCTGGTTTCACGGCCGATTCCCGGTACCGGCGCAGCGCCTCGCCGAAGCCGGGCGTAATCTGCTCCGGGCCGGGAGCCGCTCCACCTAAACTGGTCCAATGAGCCAGACAGGACCAATGAGCGAATCACCGGACCATGAGTTCGATCCGCGGGCAAGTTCCCTCTCCGGGAAGGTCGCCGAGGATGTCATGGAAGAGCTGCTTGCCATGCGCAGCAGCATCGACAACATCGACGCCACTCTCGTGTACCTTCTTGCCGAACGCTTCAAGGCGACCCAGCGGGTGGGCCATCTGAAGGCGGAGCACCACTTGCCGCCGGCGGACCCGGGACGGGAAGTGGCCCAGATTGCACGCCTGCGCCGCCTGGCCGCAGACGCCCATCTGGACCCCGCCTTCGCGGAGAAATTCCTGAACTTCATCATCAGCGAAGTGATCCGCCACCATCAGGCAATCTCCCAGACCCGCAACGGCGGAACAGATGTCCCGGAGGCCTGAGGACCGGCGCGGGGAAGCAGTTCCTCCGGAGCAGCCCGCCCGACCCGAAGCACGAAACGGCATGGTTACGGCGACGGCGCTCGGCAGCTGGCCGGGGACCGATCCGGTCGAATCGAGCCGGGTAGTCCGAGGCGAGCTGGGCGACCCGCACCTGCCCTTCCTGGTTGAACTGCCGCAGCGCGGGCCGGGGGCCGACGCGCTCGGACGGAGTGCCGCCCTGCTTGTGGACCTTTTCGTGGATGTCCAGCCGCACGGCTGGCGCCTGGTGGAGCGCCCGGGCAAGGACCACCGCCGCGCGGTGTCCCTGCTGACCCAGGACCTGAACGCACTTGCCGACGTCGTCGGAGCCGAAGAACGCACAGGCGAGGCGTTGAAGATCTCCGTCCGCGGACCGCTCTCGCTTGCCGCGAACCTTTATCTGCACAACGGCGAGCGGGCGTTGTCCGACGCCGGTGCCCGCCGGGACATCCTCCAGTCCTTCACTGCCGGAGTGGGCGACTATGTGGCCCGCGCGTCGTCGTCGGCACCGGGCGCACGGATCACGGTGCAGGTCGACGAGCCTGACGCCGCCGCCGTCCTTGCCGGCGGGATCCCCACCGCCAGCGGCTACCGCACACTGCGTTCCGTACCGTCTTCGGAGGTATCCAGCGCCTGGCAGCAGGTCCGCGAGGCAATCGAAGCCGTCGGCGCGGATACTGTCTTCACCCTGCCCCGTGCGGAGGCATTCGGACCGCTGCGGCCCGGCGCCCGGTCACCGTTCGAGCTCGCCGTCGGCGCCGGAGCGCAGGGCGCGGCCCTCGCAGCCGACGGGCTGGACGCCCGCGACTGGGAAGGCATCGCCGAAGCCGTTGAAGGCGGACGCCGGATCTGGCTGGGCATCCTTCCGGTTCCCGCGGACGGAGCCGCACTGCCCCAGGTCACCGACCTGGTGGAACGGGTGCTGCGGCCGTGGCGGAAACTGGGGCTCCCGCAACAGGACCTGCCGGCGCTTCGCCTGGCACCTGCCGCCGGGCTGGCCGATATTTCACCGGAGGCGGCGCGGAAAGTCCTGGCCCGCCTCACGCAGACTGCGTCGGCATTGAACCAGGTGGTAGCCGAGGGGTAAACCTGCCGGGGACGGGTCCGCGCGGACCTAGGTCCGGCGCTCCCAGCGTGCCGGTTCGACGTCGGCAGGCAGGCCGCCGTCGAAATCGCGGCTGGCGTAGCTGAACGCGCCGTCGTACTCGAATACCGTGCCGACCTGCCGCTGGATGACCCGGGTGCGGATCCGGAACCGGTCCTGCTGTTCGTCCCACCACTGTTCCACCTGCGCGTCGGCACCGGCGAAGTCCGGCAGGGGCAGCCGCAGCGGACCGAGGAACAGCCGGCTTCCCGGGGAATCCATGTGCAGGTGGCCGTCGTCCGAAACCCGCAGCAGCAGGTTCGTGGCCAGGTTGCGGCGGCGGCCCAGATAGTCCGTCAGGACCCCGGGCCCGGTCAGCACCGTGGTGTCCTCGAAGGTCCGCTGCCGGCCCGGGAAGTCAAAGCGGCGGACCGCAGTCAGCGCCGGCCGGCCCCACGGGTCGCGGTGCGGATAGTTGCGGATGGAGAAGGGGACGGAGGTCCCGTACTCCGGGAAAAAGGCGTTGGACACCGGAACCAGCGGCAGCAGCGGACGCAGCCAGGGCCGCGGGCAACCGGCGCGGAGAAAGACGCCGGTTCCTTCACCGAACCGGCCGGCGTCCGGGCCGAGGCTGAAATACGCCTGCAGCTGGGGCTGCAGGCGAAGGAACCCTGCTCCGAGGACCTGCTGGTACACCGAGTCCACGGCTACAGCCTTCCGGTGGCCTTGAGGCGGAGATACATATCAGCAAGTTTCGGAGCCAGCTCGTGCGGCGGCTCATCCACCACTTCCGCTCCCATCGACCGCAGCTGCGCGCTGACCGCAGCCCGATCGAGGAGCGCCCGCTCGGCTGCCGCGGCACGGAAGACTGCCGGCGTTGTGCCTCCGCCGGAACGCAGCTCGTCCAGGCCGGGATCCCGCACGGAGGCAACCACCACCACATGCTTTTCCAGCAGCCGGGGCAGGACCTGCACCAGCCCCTCCTCGACAGCTCCGGAATCCAGTGCGGTGATCAGGACGACCAGGGAACGGCGGGCGGACACGGCGTGCACGGCTCCGGGCAGCAGGGAGAAGTCCGCTTCGATGAGTTCCGGTTCCAGCGGTGCCGCGGCAGTGACGAGCCGGCTCAGCAGGTTTTCCTTGCCGCCGGAGTCCACGCGCGCCCGGATCCGCCGGTCGAAGGCCAGGAAGTCCACCCGGTCGCCGCCGCTGCGGGCAAGCACGGCCAGGAGCAGGGTAGCTTCAATGCCGGTGTCCAGGCGGGGTTCGTCTTCGATCCGGGCGGCGGACGTCCGGGAGGTGTCCAGGGCAATGACCACCCGGCGGTCGCGTTCGGGCCGCCAGGTCCGCACCACGGTGTCCTGCCGCCGGGCGGTGGCACGCCAGTCAATGGAGCGGACGTCGTCGCCCCGCACATATTCGCGCAGCGAGTCGAATTCGGTCCCGGCCCCGCGCAGCTGTACCGAGGCGTTCCCGTCCAGCTCCCTCAGCCTGCGCAGTTTCGAGGGCAGGTGCCGCTTGGCATGGAAGGGAGGAAGCACCCGGATTTCTCCGGGCACAGGCAGCGTCCGCTGGCGGGCCGCGAGTCCGAAAGGCCCGAAACTGCGGACCGCCACATGTCCGCTTTTCAGGATCCCGCGGCGGGCAGGTTCCAGCACCACGTCCATGGCCCGGGCTTCACCGGCCGGAACGGCCAGACGCTGCTGCGGGTTGCGGGCACCGGCGGAAGGCTGCCAGCCGTCCCGGACCACAGCCCGCAGCCGGGCCTTGGCGTCATTGCGGACCACCAGGGTTCCTGCCGTCGTTTCGCTCAGCCGCACGCTGTCCGGCAGGCGCCGCTCCACGCGGAGCCGCCGCACGGGGGCAGCCAGCAGCAGGTCCAATCCGGCAGCGGCAGCCAGGAAAGCCAGCCAGAGCAGGATCGAGGCGGCACCGGGATAAAGCACCACGGGTACGGATCCCAGGAGTGCCAGCAGGACAAAGCGGCCCGAAACAGCCATCGGCGCTACCGGGGAACCGGCACTGTGGCGAGGATGCTTCCCAGCACATCGTCCACATTGACCCCGTCCATCTGGGCCTCGGGCCGAAGCGCCACACGGTGCCGCAGGGCGGGAAGGGTGAGTGCCTTGACGTCGTCGGGAGTCACGAAGGCCCGCCCCGAGAGCCAGGCCCAGGCCCGGGCAGTATTCAGGAGGGCCGTGGCTCCGCGGGGGGACACCCCGAGCTGGAACGACGGCGCCGACCGCGTCGCCCGGACGAGGTCCACGATGTAGGCGAGGACCTCAGGCGCAACGGTCACCCTGGCCACTGCCTCGCGTGCCAGTTCCAGGTCCCGGGCCGAGGCGACCGGCCGGACACCGGCCGCGGCGAGGTTCCGCGGATCGAAGCCGCCGCTGTGCCGGCGGATCACTTCGATCTCGTCCTCCCGGCCGGGCAGGTCAAGGGTCATCTTGAGCAGGAACCGGTCCAGCTGGGCTTCGGGGAGCGGGTACGTTCCCTCGTACTCCACCGGATTCTGCGTTGCCGCAACAATGAACGGTTCGGGCAGGGGACGGGTGGCACCGTCCACGGTTACCTGGCGTTCTTCCATGGCTTCCAGCAGGGACGCCTGGGTCTTGGGCGGCGTGCGGTTGATTTCGTCCGCGAGCAGGATGTTGGTGAACACCGGTCCCTCCCGGAAGGAGAACCCGGAGGAACGGTTGTCGTAGATCAGCGAGCCGGTGACATCGCCGGGCATGAGGTCGGGGGTGAACTGGACGCGCTTGGTGTCCAGGTCCAGTGCCGCGGAAAGGCTTCGTACCAGCAGCGTCTTGGCTACGCCGGGCACCCCCTCCAGGAGCACATGCCCCTTGGCCAGCAGGGCAATGATCAAGCCCGTCACGGCTGCGTCCTGCCCCACCACCGCCTTGGCAACCTCACGCCGGACCTGCGCCAGGGCTTCCCGCACAGGGTCCTCTCCCGGGGACGGGGGAGGCGCCGGCGCGGTGCCGTTGGCGGCTCCGGAGGCTGCGGGGGCGTAGGGCTCGTACTGCTGGCTCATGATGAAGTGGCCTCTTCCTCTAGGTCTTTCAGGTCCCGGGCCCAGCGCACGAGTTCCGCGCCGGTTCCGGGCAGTCGCTGGTTGAGCAGATGGTCGGTCTCGGAATAGCTGCGGCCGGATGCGTTCGCCGTCGCACGCGTGACCGTGTCAACGCCGGCTCCCGGGCCCACCCGCAGGTGTGCCGCCAGCCGCGTCAAGGCCGCCGCACGCAGGGTGGCGGCCGCATGGGCCACAGCCTGGCTGTCCTGGTACAGGCGGGCCCGGCCCTCAGCGGTCTCGGCCGCATGGACGATAACGGGCAGGGGTTCCTCCATCAGCGGGCCGAGCCTGCGGCCCCGCCAGAACGCAGCCGCGCAGGCGACCAGCAGGAGCCAGAACAGGAGCGGATTCACCCATGCGGGCAGTAGGGAGAAGGGATCGGCGGGCGCTTCCGAAGGGGGAACGTCGAAGGGGCCGGCCTGGTACCAGACCAGTGTGTCGTCCGCGCCGAGCGTTCGAAAGGCCAGTGCGGCGTTGCCCTCGCGTGCGACGCTTTCGTTGGCGATCAGGTCGGCGCTGCCAAGCACCACGGCGGATCCGCTCGTGGTGGCCGCGTAGGAACCCGCGGCGTCGGTGCCCTGGCTGCCGGGAGCCGGGAAACAGGTGACCGGACCGCGGTAGGTTTTCCCGCCGGCTTCAACGGCGCCGGCTGCCTCGGCATCCCGGTTGCTGCAGCCGGCGTCGAGCCGGTGACGTTCGGGATCCTCGGGAAGGAGCCCGGCGGAACGGATCTCGGGGGCGAAATCCGCCAGTTGCTCAAAGGACGGTTCCACGAGCACTACCCGGCCGGCAGCGTCGGCGAGGTCCCGGCGTTGTTCACCGGTGAGGAAGCCCGAGGGGTCAAGGAACAGCAACGTCGCCCCGGGATTATCCTCAAGGGCGGCCAGCGCTTCCGCCATCGTCTGGTGGTGCTGTACGTCCACTCCCCGGTCCGCCAGGATTTCGGCGGCAGCCATGGCTCCGTCCGGGGCAGGGTTGGCGGGGGAGAGCGCAGCGGTGTCGTGGTCAGCGCGTCCCCAGACAGAAGCAATCACAACTGCGCAGAGCAGCAGCAGAAGCAGAAGCGGGACCCGGTGCCGGCGCAGCCAGGCCGTGAACCTGCCGCGGCTCCGGGGCTGCCCGGGCTCCTCATTGCCGCCGCTGGCTTCAATGCTGCCGGCGGGCGCCGCTTCACTGGCGGCCCGGCTCACTTCGGCACCGCCAGCGACGGCGGTTCAGCCGATGCCGGAGTTGCCGGCCGGGCTGCTTCCAAAGCCGTATCAAGGGCGGCTGCGCGTCCGTAATCCGGTTCCGCGGCAACCGCCTTCCCGTAGAGCACCTCATCGAACCGCTGCTGGATCCAGGTGATCCCGGGGCGGTGGTCCGGGAAGGCGGCGGCCAGCCGGGTACCGGCTTCGGCGGCCGTTCGGGCCGGCCGGGCATCGAAGATGACCCGTTCCTCCGCCGAGCGGACCATCGCGCGGAAAGACTCGGCAAGGGCATCATTCCAGCGGTGCTCCGCGGCGGCCTGCTCCGCGCGGATACGGTGGTCGGTTGCCCGTTCCACGACGTCGCGGGCGAAGACCCCGGTCTGCTTTTTCACGGACGCATTCAACCGGGGGCGAATCACGAGAATGGCGACGGCCACCAGCACGACGGCGGCCAGGACCAGTATCAGGACTCCGGGACCCGCGCCGAGCCCGTCCGCATCCTCGAACAACTCGTTCAGCCACTTGCCGACCCGTGCCCAGAACCGGTCGAGCAGGCCGGGTTGGGCTTCTTCGTACACGCGCTTGGACAACTCTTCGCGCGCCCAGTCCCGCGCCTGGTCTGCATCGGGCTCGATCGGGGCTTCCCCGGCGGCGCCGAACCATGGGCGTGCTGTGGACGGCATGTCTACTTCATGCCCGCAGGGGGACCATGCGGCGTGTTCCGGGCCATGGGCACGGCATTCCGGCCGGGCAGGAAGTCGGAATCCTGTGCCTGCGGATTCTCCTGATCCTTCATCAAGGCAAGGTCGAAGCCTTCCCGGCGGATGCGGAGGTCGACATACAGCAGGGCTGTGACGGCACTTTGGAAGCCGCAGGCCACCGCGGTCAGGAGCAGGGAGAAGGCGAAGATCAGGACAACGCTGACACCGATGAGGACGGTGCTGTCCGTCAGGGTGAGCATGCTCGCGGCGAAGGAGAGCGGGACCGTAAGGACCTGGGACAGGACATTGACGATCAGGCTCGTCAGGGCCATGATCCCGAAGGTGCGCCACCAGTTGCGCCCGGTGAGGCGCCAGGACCGCCGAATCGCAGGAAAGACACCGATACCTTCCAATACCAGTGCTGCCGGTGCGAGGGAGAGTTTCACCGAGACCCACACCACCGCGGCAACCACCGCGAACAGGGCCGGTATCACCACGAGCAGCCCGGCTGCACCAAGAGTATCGATGATCAGGTAAGCCAGCACGGCGAGGACCGTGACGCCCACGGCGGCACCGGCCAGCATCAGTAAGGCGAGGCCGGCAAGCGGACCGAGCGATCCGCGGGCCAGCCGCCAGACCTGGCCGAAGCCGGTCCGCAGGTTAAGGATGGACCGCACCACCGGAAGGACCAGGAGCCCCTGGACAATCAGTACCCCGGCCAGGGAGAGGCCGCCGAGGGTCGAAACCGCCCCGACGACCGTCCCCAGGACCGGCCCTGTGACTTCTCCGCTCGCCGATCCGCTCTGCAGCCACCCGTCTACGGAGACGAAGAAGCCCGCACCCAATCCGACAACCAGCAGCGTTATGACGGCCTGGACTACAAACGCGTTGCCGAAGGCGGCCAACGCGTTGCGGCGGCACGCCTGGAACGCGCCGTCCAGGATTTCACCCAGTCCCAGGGGACGCAGGGGAATGATGCCCGGTTTGGGCGGCGGCGTGTAGCCGGGCTGGGGGAGGGGGCCGCCCCGGTAGGGATTGGGCTGCTCCCAGGCGGATGCCGGGGGCGCGTACCCCGGTGCGGCGGGTGGCTGTGTCCACGCATTACCCTGCTGCTGCGCCCACGGGTTTACCGGCGGCTGAGGTATTCCGGGTGGCGCTGGAGCCTGTTGCGCCCACGGGTTTACGGGCGGTTGCGGTATTCCGGGCACAGGCCCCCGGGCGCCGTCGTTCTGCGCCGTGGTTTGCTGTCCGCTGTCCGGGCCGCTGTTGTTTCGGTTGTTGTGTTCTTGCTCGCTCATCCTCAGCCGTTCCCCCGCAGGCACTAGCGTCTATTTACCTCGACTATAGTGACGCTCCGCCCAAACAGCACCCGGCGAGCCGTGGCGGGAAATGTGTCCCTTAGGATGATAGGGATTAACCTAGTCGGCTTTAACGCCGGGGGAGCGGCAGTCGATGCTGCTCCGGGCGCGCAGCGGCGCGTGAGTCAAGCAGCGGAAACAGGGAGCTATGAAGGCACGCATACTGGTCGTAGACGACGACGAAGCACTCGCCGAAATGATCGGTATCGTGCTGCGCAACGACGGGTTTGAACCGGTGTTCTGTGCCGACGGTTCCTCCGCACTTGAAGTGTTCCGCAACAGCAAGCCGGACCTGGTGCTGCTGGACCTGATGCTTCCCGGCATCGACGGCATCGAAGTGTGCCGGCAGATCCGCAGCGAGTCCGACACCCCCATCGTGATGCTCACCGCCAAGTCCGACACGTCCGACGTCGTGCGCGGCCTCGAATCCGGCGCCGACGATTATGTGCCCAAGCCCTTCAAGCCCGCCGAACTGGTGGCGCGCGTGCGTGCCCGGCTGCGCCCGGGCGACCAGAAATCGCCGGAGACCCTGCGGATCGGCGAAGTCTCCATTGATGTTGCGGGCCATTCCGTGACCCGGGGCAGCGACAGTGTTTCCCTCACGCCGCTGGAATTCGACCTGCTCGTGGCACTGGCACGCAAGCCCTGGCAGGTTTTCACCCGCGAGATGCTGCTCGAACAGGTCTGGGGGTACCGCCACGCCGCCGACACGCGGCTGGTGAATGTGCATGTGCAGAGGCTCCGCTCAAAGATTGAACGCGACCCCGAAGCACCCGAGATTGTATTGACGGTGCGCGGTGTCGGATACAAAGCGGGTCAGAGCTAAGTTGCCGGGGTTCCTGGCCGGGATGGCCGGGAAATCCCCTAAATTGGACATGGCCCTGCAGGGCCTGGCGCACCTGCGCGATTCCTTCCGGCGTGCCACTTTCCATCGGATCGCCCGCCAGTGGCGGAGGTCCCTGCAGTTCAAGACAGTCGTTTCCACGCTCCTCCTGGTGGCGCTCGCCGGCGCGGGGATCGGTGCTTTCCTCTCCCATCAGATTGCCGATTCCCTCTATGAAGAGCGGCTGACCCAGTTCCGGACCGAAGCGACGGCCGGTCTGTCCAAGGTGAAGGACAACTTCCGGGACACCGCCGCGAGCGACCGGGAGGGTACCGACCGGCTGGTCATGGACACCCTTCCGCTGCTGGAAGGGCAGGGTGCAGACGCTCAGCGGACCTATCTACTCACCCCGTTGCCGACCCAGGACCCCCTGTATGTCACGTCCTCGGTGAACAGCGGAACCATCACCGCCAGCGGCATTCCCGTGGCCCTCAGCGACGCCGTTATTGCCAGCGACGCCACAGCGTCCGAGACGGATTACGTGTTCTGGTCTCCGCTTGAGCTCGCCAACGGAGAGCCCGGCATTGCGTTCGGCACCAAGGTCACACTGCCCCCGGACAGCTCCGAATATGCCCTCTACCTGATCTATGACCTGCATTCGATGCAGGAGACGCTCGATGACATCCACCGGATTCTCTGGATTGCCGGATTCCTGCTGCTTGCCATCAGCGGCACGATCGCGTGGATCGTAGCCAAGGCCGGACTGGGTGCGGTCAGTGATGCGGCAGAGGTGTCGGAGAAGCTGGCAGCGGGGGAGCTGCAGGAGCGCATGGAGGTCAAGGGCGAGGATGAAGTTGCACGCCTGGCGGCGTCGTTCAACCGCATGGCCGGCACGCTCCAGGACCAGATCACCCAGCTGGCTACACTGTCGCGTATGCAGCAGGTGTTTGTTTCCGACGTGTCCCACGAGCTGCGGACTCCGCTCACCACAGTGCGCATGGCCGCGGAAGTGCTCTACGAAGCACGCGACAGCTTTGATCCGATGTACCGGCGCTCCACCGAACTGCTGTATCACCAAGTGGAACGGTTCCAGGCGCTGCTGGCGGACCTGCTGGAGATTTCCCGGTTCGACGCCGGGGCGGCCGCGCTCGATTTGGAACCTACCGATGTCTTCCATATTGTCCGTGACGTGATTGACGCCACCGAGCCGCTCGCGAACAACTGCGGCTCCGAGGTGGTTGTGGTCTCCAAGGAGGCGAGCTGCGTTGTGGACGCCGACCCGCGCCGGATCGAACGCATCCTGCGCAACCTGCTGGTGAACGCATTGGAGCACGGCGAAGGAGAACCCATCGAGATTGCGATAGCAGCTTCCGAGGATGCCGTGGGCATAGCGGTCCGCGACCATGGCATCGGGATGACCGAAGAGGACGCCGACCATGTCTTCGACCGCTTCTGGAGGGCAGATCCGGCACGTGCACGTACCACGGGCGGCAGCGGGCTGGGCTTGTCCATTGCCACCGAAGACACACGGCTTCACAACGGCTGGCTCGAGGCCTGGGGCGAACCGGGAAACGGATCCTGCTTCCGCCTGACGCTTCCCCGCCGTCACGGTGCAGGCTTTGAATCATCCCCGGTGCCGTTGTCTCCCCGCGAGGTCGTTGCCGGACCCCTGGCGCTCACTGCTGCGGCTCCGGCCCGGGAAGAGGAAATTGATGCCTACTAAGCGGAAGGTGCTGCCCCAGGCACGGCGGGGACGGGCCGGACGGATGCTGGTCCTGTGGCTCAGCATCGTCCTTGTCCTGGTCGGCTGCTCCTCGATACCCACCGTCGGACCGGTAGGCACGGCATCGGCGGAGAACAGCGGGGAAACGGGCGAGGATGCGGTTTTCTCACCCGAGGGTCCGGCCGAGGATGCCTCGCCGCAGGACATCATCCGCGGCTTTATGGACGCAGGTAAGGGCGCCGCCGACGATTACAGCGTGGCCCGGCAATTCCTGGCACCGGAAGTGGCGACTACATGGTCCCCCACGGAACGGGTGACCATTTACCGGTCCTCACGCATCGTGGCCATGCCGGAACCGGACCTGTTCCAGATCCAGCTGGAAGTGCAGGGGAGCGTGGATTCCCGGGGCATCCGGACGGACGCCCCGGAGGGCAGCACCGAAGCATTCCCCGTCCGGCTCGAAAAGGTGCAGGGACAGTGGAGGCTCAGCGCCGTCCCCGACGGGATCATCGTGTCCCTCGCCAGTTTCCCTGCGATCTTCATCGCCCATAACCTCTACTTCTATTCGAGTGACTACCAGTACTGGGTCCCGGATACGCGGTGGTTCATCCAGCGGGCCGGCATTGCCGCCAACATCGTCAAGGAACTCCTGGTAGGCCCGGCTCCGTACCTCCAGGGCGCAGTCCTCAGCGCCTTCCCTGCCGGCACCGCATTGGCACGCGATGCCGTTCCGGTGGCCTCGGGAGAGGCTGTCGTGGACTTCGCACCCGAATCGCTGCGGGACTCCAGCGACCGGAACCGCCAGCAGATGGTGAAGCAGCTTGAGCAGAACCTGCGCGGCCTCAACAACGTCACCTCCGTGAGCATGACAGTGGACCAGCGGGACGTTGACCTGGGCAAGGGCAGCGGCGAGCTGCAGTCCGCCGTGGCCGATCCGTCCGCCGGAGCCACCCAGATTGTGGTCTATCAGGACGAACTTGCCTACTACGCCGACGGTCCCGAGCCGATCGGGGATATTCCCTCAGTGGCGGAGTACGGCCCCCGGCATCCCGCCATGTCGGTGGACGGATCGGTCATCGCCTTCCTGAACAGCCAGGAAAATACGCTGCTGGTGACGGGAACCGGACAGGACGTTTCCGTGGTGGCCGAGGCCGAAAGATTTACGGCCCCCAGCGTGGATCCACGCCGATGGGTCTGGACCTCCCAACCCACGGGCACCGGATCCCGGGTTCTCGCGATACCGCCCGGGGGAAACAGCAGTTCCGCGGCCGTGCTTTCCGCGCCGTGGCTGGAAGGTCAAACCGTGACTGAACTGCGGATATCCCGCGATGGTACGCGGGCATTGGTGGCGGCGAACCGGGACGGACGCAGCGAGGTCATGATTGCCGGCGTCGTGAGGTCACCCGAAGGTGTTCCCGTCTCCCTCACGGTTCCGACAATTCTTCAGGTGCCCCCGGAAGCGGGGGCCGTGGACCGGGTCAAATGGGCCTCGGAAGACACAGTGGTTGCGGTGCAGTCCGGTGCCGAGGAAGCCGCGCCGGTAATCCTCAGCACAGCACGCGTTCCGGATCCGCTTTCCGTGAAGGAAGGGATTACGGGACTGAGCGCAGGAAACGGCGCTGAAGACATTTTCATCCAGACCTCAGAGGGCATCTTCAACAAGGTCGGCAGTAGCTGGACGCTCCGGACGGAAGGAATCCGGGACCCGGCTTTCCCGGGGTGATGCAGCGCTCCTGATTTCCTCCACAGCGGCCTGATCGAGCCAATCGCCCGGTTGGATGTCCCCGGGCGGGCGGCACCGCCGCGCGTTGGGTCCGCGCCGGCCCCATCGTGGACGGATGGATATGCCGAACCGGCAGCTGGACCGGCTGCTTTACTCCCCGGCGGGACAGGGAATCGCCGCGGCGGTGTCCGGCTTGGCCGCCGGGCTTGCGCCTGTGTCATGCGTGGCCTGCGGAGCGCCGGATCATTCTTTGTGCAGGATCTGTGCGGCGGGGATCCGGCGCGGCACGCTGCATCCGTATTCCGCGCAGGAAGGTGCCGGCGCCCTTCCAGCCGCAGAACCGGGAGCTCCGGTCCCCGGCACTGGTCCGGGTCTCTTTGTCCCGCTGCCGGTCCTGGCTGCAGGTGTGTATACAGGCGGGCTCGCGCGGACCCTCCTGGCTTTTAAGAACCGGGGGCACACCGACCTGGCCGGGTTCCTGGCCCCGGCCCTGGCCGGAGTCCTGCAGGCCGCGGTAACGGATGCACGCAGAAGGGCTGGGGATATTCCACTGCTGCTGGTTCCGGTTCCCGGCACGGGCGGCTCGCTTCGCAGACGCGGCTATTTTCCGCTGGCACTGTTGCTGGCGCGGCTCCGGCGCCGGCGGTTGCTGCCGGCCGGCTGTGCCGTGGCTTCCCTTGTGTCCATACCAGCCGGGTACGGCCCTGCGGGCACACGGCTGCGGAGCCGCGGGGGAGGACCGGCCGGCGCGTCCGGCCCGCAAAAGGGACTTGGCCGCAACGCGCGGCGGCGCAACGTCCGGAACACCATGACCGCCGGTCGGCCCGGAGGACTAACCGGAGTCAACTGCCTGGTGGTTGATGACGTGCTGACCACGGGAGCCACTATTGCGGAGACGGCACGGGCACTGCGCCGGGCCGGCGCCCGGGTAGAGGGTGCCGCCGTCCTGGCAGCCACACCGGCCCCGGCACGTAACACAAGTCCCGCAGACCCTGCCGTTCCGGGGCCACGTTCCATGGACGTCGGAAACGGAAACGAGGGACGTGAATAAAGCTCCACGGTGATCTAACGTGTTGAGTATGGATAGCTTCAAGTAGCGGGGCTATCCTGCGGCAACGGTCGCGAAGGCAATCTGGCAGCGGCCGTTGTTGTGTCACCGAAATCTATTGGAGGGCACCATGGAATTCATGATCAGCGGACGTAACGTTGCAGTCTCAGACCGGTTCCGCGAGTACGCCGAAGAGAAAATCGGCAAAGTGGAGGCGCTCGGCGACAAGGTCCAGCGGGTGGAGGCCAGGGTCACGAAGCAGGGCAACGTCCGGGACGCAGACAGCGCCCTCACCGTGGAAATCACGGTCACCGGCCGCGGTCCGATTGTCCGTGCCGAAGCAACATCCGGAGACAAGTTCGCGGCGTTCGACCTCGCGTACGGAAAGCTGCTGGAACGGCTGCGTCGGGCAAGCGACAGGCGCAAGGTGCACCACGGGCGCCACGCTCCGGTGCCCGTCCGGGTTGCCACCGCTGATCTTGGTCCCGTGAGCACCTCGGAGCCGCTCTACGCGCAGGTCGCGGCGGCCGCCGAGGAACGGGCCAACGATGAGAACGCCCAGAACACAGCAGAGGAAGACGCCACCGGCGACTGCCCCGTATTGATCCGGCGCAAGGTTTTCCCGGGTGCCCCCATGAGCCTTGACGACGCCGTGGACAATATGGAGATGGTCGGCCACGACTTCTACCTGTTTGTGGATTCCGCAACCGGCGCGCCTTCGGTGGTGTACCGCCGGCGGGGCTGGACCTACGGGGTCATCACCCTGGACTCCAAGTGCGCAGACGGTGCGGAAGAGCCGCGGGAAGAGACCCGCGGCTACCGCGTAGCGGAAACCCCCGTGGACGACCGCGCCACCGCCTGACCACCCACCGACTAGACCGTCCAGCCGGACGGCTCCCCTAGGATGAGGGGATGAAAACCCGGCTCTCGCTCCGACAGGCCCGCCGTACGGCGCTGGCGGCGCAGGGACTGGCTCGGGAACGGCCCGCCGGCCTTGTCACCGCAAGGCAGGTGGGCCGTACCTTTGAGCGGCTTGCCCTGCTGCAGATCGACTCCGTGAATGTGCTTGCCCGCAGCCACTACCTCCCGATCTTTTCCCGGCTCGGCCCCTACGACCAGGCAATCCTGGACCGCCTGGGGACCCGGCGGCCGCGGCGCATGGTCGAATACTGGGCCCACGAGGCAAGCTTTGTCCGGCCCGAGCTCTTTGCGGACCTCCGCGCGGTCCAACGGCGGACCTGGATGACCGCCCATTCCCTGCCTTCCCCGGTTGCCGAAGACCTTCGTGAACGTATCCTCACGCTTCTGCAGACCGAGGGCAGGCCGTTGACCTCCCGCCAGGTCATGGACCTCCTCGGCCACAGCGCCGTGCGGGAGACTACCGGCTGGGGATGGAACTGGAATGCCGCCAAGCGCGTGCTTGAGGATCTGTTCGCCGCCGGACAGATCGGATCCGCCGGGCGGACCCCGCAGTTCGAACGGTTGTATGCCCCGACTGCGCTGGTCCATCCTGCAGGCGCAGCGGCGCTGGAACAATCCGATCCCGAGCAGGCAGTGCTGCGCCTGACCGAGGTCGCAGCCCGGGCCCACGGCGTCGCGACGGTTCGGGGGCTTGCCGATTATTTCCGTCTGCAGCAGCGTGAGACGGCCATCGCTGCGGAGGTCCTTGCAGGGAAAGGCATCCTCGAGCGGGTGGAGGTGGCGGGCTGGCAGCGGCCGGCCTACCTGCACGCGGAGGCAGTGGTTCCGAGGTCCGTATCCGGCCGGGCGCTGCTGAGTCCATTCGATTCCCTCATCTTCGAGCGGCGGCGGCTCGAGGAACTGTTCGGCTTCCACTACCGGATCGAAATCTATACGCCGCCCCAGGACCGCCGGTTCGGCTACTATGTGCTGCCGTTCCTGCTGGGCGAGGAAATGGTGGCCAGAGTGGACCTCAAAGCGGACCGCGCCGCGGGTATGCTGCTTGTTCAGGCAGCCTTTTCGGAACCGGGAGCACCGCCGCAGACGGCGCGTCAACTCGCTGCAGAGCTGCGGCTCATGGCACAGTGGCTGGGGCTCGGGCAGATAATGGTGAAACCCGTGGGAGACCTGGCTCCCGCCCTGAAGCTGGCAGTATGCAGGGAATAAAGGTCTTTAGGGAACAACGGACCTTCACGGTACGTCTCTCACGTAGACTGAGGACGCCAGATTTCGGCAACTAGATTGGGAGCAAATCAGTGGCATCACTACTCGAACGAGTTCTTCGTACCGGCGACAAGAAGACGCTGAAGACACTGCGTAACTACGCCGACGCGATCAACGTGCTCGAGGATGAGTTCAAGGGCATGACCGATGCCGAGCTCAGGGGTGAAACGGATCGCCTCAAGGAGCGCTACAACGGCGGTGAGTCCCTCGACGACCTCCTTCCCGAAGCGTTTGCCGCTGTCCGTGAGGCTGCCGGGCGTACGCTCGGCATGCGGCACTTCGACGTCCAGCTGATGGGCGGCGCCGCCCTGCACCTGGGCAACATTGCCGAAATGAAAACCGGTGAAGGCAAGACCCTGGTGGCAACGGCCCCGGCCTACCTCAATGCGCTGACCGGACGCGGCGTCCATATCGTCACGGTGAATGACTATCTCGCGGAGTACCAGTCGGACCTGATGGGGCGCGTTTTCCGCTTCCTCGGCATGACCAGCGGCTGCATCCTCTCCAACCAGGACCCCGCGACCCGGCGCGAACAGTATGCCGCCGACATCACGTACGGAACCAACAACGAGTTCGGGTTCGACTACCTGCGCGACAACATGGCCTGGAGCGCTGCCGAGCTGGTCCAGCGCGGCCACCACTTTGCCATTGTCGACGAAGTCGACTCCATCCTGATTGACGAAGCCCGTACGCCGCTGATCATCTCCGGTGCGGCCAGCGGCGACGTGAACCGGTGGTACACCGAGTTCTCCAAGGTCGTCCAGCGGCTGAAGCAGGACACCGACTATGAAGTGGACGAGAAGAAGCGCACCGTCGGCATCCTCGAACCGGGCATCGAGAAGGTCGAGGACTACCTCGGTATCTCCAACCTGTATGAAGCGGCCAACACGCCGCTGATCGGCTTCCTGAACAACGCCATCAAGGCCAAGGAACTCTTCAAGCGGGATAAGGACTACGTGGTCCTCAACGGCGAGGTCATGATCGTCGACGAGCACACCGGCCGCATCCTGGCCGGACGCCGGTACAACGAGGGCATGCACCAGGCCATCGAGGCGAAGGAAGGGGTGGTCATCAAGGCCGAGAACCAGACGCTCGCCACGGTCACCCTGCAGAACTACTTCCGCCTCTACGAAAAGCTCGCCGGCATGACCGGTACGGCCGAAACCGAAGCCGCCGAGTTCATGAGCACGTACAAGCTTGGCGTGGTGCCCATTCCCACCAACAAGCCCATGGCCCGCATTGACCAGGCGGACCTGATCTACAAGAACGAAGTGGCAAAGTTCGACGCCGTGGTGAAGGACATTGCCGAGCGACACGCCTCAGGCCAGCCCGTGCTGGTCGGCACCACCAGCGTGGAGAAGAGCGAGTACCTTTCCAAGCAGCTGGCCAAGGCCGGCATCCGCCACGAAGTGCTGAACGCAAAGAACCATGCACGTGAAGCCGCCATCGTCGCCCAGGCGGGCCGCAAGGGAGCGGTCACTGTGGCTACCAACATGGCCGGCCGCGGCACCGACATCATGCTGGGCGGCAACGCCGAGTTCAACGCCATTGCCGAACTGGAACGCCGCGGACTGGACCCGAACGAAAACCCCGAGGACTACGAGGCCGCCTGGCCGGATGCCCTGGAAAAGGCACGGACCGCCGTCGCCGCCGAGCAGCAGGAAGTAGTCGAACTCGGCGGACTTTACGTCCTCGGCACCGAACGCCACGAATCCCGCCGTATCGACAACCAGCTCCGCGGGCGGTCCGGACGCCAGGGCGATCCGGGCGAATCCCGGTTCTACCTCTCGCTCACCGACGACCTGATGCGGCTGTTCAACTCCGGTGCAGCCGAACGGATCATGAACAGCTCGTCCATGCCCGACGACGTGGCGCTGGAGTCCAAGCTGGTCTCCAAGGCGATCCAGAACGCGCAGGGACAGGTTGAGGGCCGCAACGCCGAGCAGCGCAAGAACGTCCTGAAGTACGACGACGTCCTGAACCGCCAGCGTGAAGCGATCTACGGTGACCGCCGTCGGATCCTGGAAGGCGACGACCTGCAGGAAAAGATCAGTTTCTTCCTGGAGGACGTGGTCACGGCGATGGTCAACGAGGCAACCGCGGAGGGCCACGGAGATGACTGGGACCTCGAGCAGCTGTGGACCAACCTCAAGACGCTTTACCCGATCAGCCTGACCATCGACGAAGTGGTTGAAGAAGCCGGCGGCCGGTCCCGGCTGTCCCGCGACTTCCTGCACAACGAGATCCTTTCCGACGCGAAACTGGCCTACCAGGCACGCGAGGAAGCCCTCGGCTCGGCCACCATGCGTGAACTGGAGCGCCGCGTGGTGCTCTCCGTCATCGGCCGTAAGTGGCAGGAACACCTCTACGAGATGGACTACCTCAAGGAGGGCATCGGGCTGCGGGCCATGGCACAGCGCGATCCGCTGGTGGAATACCAGCGCGAAGGATTCGTTATGTTCCAGACCATGATGGAGGCCATCCGCGAGGAAAGCGTGGGCTACCTCTTCAACGCCGACGTGCAGGTCAGCGAACCTGCCGCCCCGGCAGCGAACGGGTTGCCGGGAGTCAAGGACGCCCGCGGCGTCGTCGGTACCCCGGTCATCAAGGCGGCGGGACTCGAAGCTCCGCAGCAGCCGGCCAGCCTGCAGTTCACCGCGCCGAACAGCCAGGGCGGGGTGGAGACCAGGGTGGAACGGACGTCCCGCGACAAGCAGGACACCAAGACCGCTCCGGCGGCCGGCAGCAAGTCCGCCGCGAAGAAGGCCAAGCGCCGCAAGTAAACCCGCGTTACCGGGGGCCGGTTATCCGATCTCCAGGGCAGTAACCTTCCAGAGCCCGCGCCGCAGCTGAACCCTCAGCGCAACGGCGCGGGCTCTTTCGTGTTCCAGTGCCACTACCGTGGCCTCGTAGATTCCTTCCGACACCGGGCAGAGACGGCAGGAGCGGATGCGTATGCTGCGGTGCAGCAGCTGCGGATCGGGTGCCGTCCTGGACCGCCCCTGGGGATTGTGCTGCAGCCCGCGGACGAGGTTGGAGCGCAGCTGCAGCCGTTCGTAGTTTTCGGGGTCGAGCCAGCGGGCCATCTGCTGCAGCGGACGGACACCGCCCAGGACCTCGAGTGCGGCGAGTGCCACGGATTGGCAGATGGCTTTCACCCGGGCATCGTCCGCGGGGTTCGATGCCCAGTTGGCGGCTCCGGCGGCGGGACGCGGCAGCGGATCCGCTTCGCCGGGGACCCCGTAACGTTCGCGCGGCCTGGCGGGAACGGGAGCTGGAAGCAGCTCCTGTGAAGGGGCCAGATAGACGGCGATGGGCCCCGCATCGCCTTCGGCGCCCGGTCGGCCCGGTTGCGCCGGTCCGGCCGGGGCATCGGGAGCGGGAAGGAATATCACGCTGGTCATGGTGCGTCCTTTCCTTGCGCGGGAGCGGTGCGGTTGGTGGATTCCGCCGGCGGACTGGTGCGCTGGAACAGCGCCGGACCGTGGACAGCGGGGGAGAAGTTCAAGGAGGGGGGACGGCCAGAACCTGGCCGGGATGGATCAGGCCGGGATCCGGTCCAATGACCTCGCGGTTCAGTTCGTACCAGCGGGGCCAGAGGGCGGCAGTCTCCGCGTCCGTGGCCTGGGGGCCCAGTTGCGAAGCGGCCAGGGACCACAGGGTGTCTCCCGCTGCAACCACGACTTCGCGCTCGTCCGGCCGAGGAACCCCCGTGAGTAGGCCGCCGGCCGCAGGCTGCGGGGGCGAGGGACGCCAAAGTGGAGAAACGGCTTCCGCAGGATCAGGCTCCGGAGGAGTGGATTGCGCGGCATCCGGTCCAACCGGGATGCCCGTGGGGGCGAACGCCGGTGCAGGTGTCCCGGATACCGCTGCCGCGGTTGCGACGGCCACCGGCACCGTTCCCAACGTGCCGCCGGCGGCCAGCGAGATTCCCAGCGCGGCTGATGCCAGCCGGCGCAGCGGTGCCGGGGCCAGGGAGAGGGTCCGCGTGCCGGCCGTCCGGAACCCGAAGCGGTGCAGGAGGCACCCGGCCAGGGCGCAGGCAAACCCCAGGATCCACCAGAGCGTGAGCAGCAGGCCTGCGGCGGCGGCGCAGAACCCGGCCAGCCGGGTCAGCGAGGCCCGGGAAAGCGGAGCTTCGGAGAGCGGACCGGGGGAGGACAAGACTGAACCTGCGACGGCGACGTCCGGCAGCATTCGGGTTCCGCACCACAGGAGCAGCAGGCCAAGCGCTGCTGCGGCTGCGGTTGCCAGTGCATCCGCAGCCAGCCCGGGGCGGGAGGTGGAACCGGTCATTGCATTCTCCGATCTGGAGAGGAGAGCTGAGGTACTCGGGGAATCTAGCCGTTTAGGCCTATTTGGTTCATTTCGCTTCGATTGGTGAACTTTGATGGCGCTAGAGGTTTTTTAGTGCTGTCTGGCCTGTGTGATGCCCGTGTCTACACTTCGGTTCGACCGGTGTCCAGAGTGGTTGACACGCGTCGTGGACGCTAGCCTTGGGCGATGCGATGGGACGCCCTTTTCAGGGACATGGAGGCGCAGCTGGCCGCAGCCGCCGGGCTGGCAGCCGAAAGCGAGATTTCAGACCGTGTGCGGATGGAACTGCGCGAAGTCAGTTTGCAGGACAGGCTGCGCAGCCAATGCGGGAAGCAACTGGTCTTCGATCTCGGAACAGCAGGGATGCTGCGGGGGATCCTGAGGCATGTGGGGGAAGGCTGGGTGTCGCTCGAGCAGGAACGCGGTGCAGCTTTGGCGGTGTTGTCCCAGGTGGTTGCCGTCAGGGGCCTGGACCGATTTGCGAGTCCGACGGCCGGGAACGTGCGGCTGGGGGTGACGTCAGCACTGCGCAGCATCGCCCGGGACCGCAGCGCCGTCGTCGTCCGTTCCGCCGGGGCACCGGCTGACAGCGCCCTGCACGGGACAATCGACAGGGTGGGCAGCGACTTTCTGGAGCTGGCGGCGATACCGTCCGACCAGCCGCGGCGCAGCGCAAACGTCACGGGTGTCCATGTCCTGCCAACGGCCACGGTGGCCGCGGTGCTGTCACAACAGCACAACGGGTGGGAGTGACCGGGTCCCGGAGCGGGCGAAGCAGCCTGCGCCTGTTCAGCTCCCCGCGTTCTCCTCCACCGGGATACCCTGCCGCACGGCCGCAGCGGACTTCCGGTAGGCCCGGGAAATATAGTCTTCGAGCTGCTGCGACTCGACCCGCCACTGGCCCCTTCCGCCGATCTGAATGGCGGGAAGTTCTCCGCTGCGGACCAGGGCGTACGTCTGCGAGGAGGATATGTTCAGCACCTCGGCGACATCTGCCAGCGTCAGGAATCTCTTATCGCCCACGGCACTCACCTTTCGCACCGCACCACTGCGGCTTGCACCCGTTGTATACCAGCACCACCAGTGTGGCACCAGCAGGAAGCAGCGGATGGGTTATCCACAGATCCGACTTTCCTGACAACCACCGTTTCTTTCCCGCTGCGCTTCCTCCACAATGACCCGAATGAGGCCCCCGGCGCGGGGCGAGGGGAGCCTGGAGACAAGCCAAGGCGGAACGCAATGGGGATTGCAGTGGAAAACGGGGGAGCATGAGTCTGACTGACCACCGCACACCGGGGGCGGAACCGGCGGCCGCACGGCTGCGCAAGCCGTCATGGCGGGACCCGCGGCTCCTGCTCGGGATCCTGCTGGTGCTCGGGTCCATCGCCGGCGTCGTGACGCTGGTGGACAGCGCCGATCGGACTACGGACGTCTATGCCGTGAAGCAGGATATTCCTCCGGGGGCGCCTATCAGTGCCGAAGACCTGGTTGCGGTGCCGGTCCGGCTGGGTAACGCCGAAGAGCTTTACCTTCCCATTGCCGCGGGCCTGCCGGAGAACGCCGTAGCGGGTGCAGCGCTTCGGCAGGGGGAACTGGTGGCACGGTCCGCACTGGTCGAACGGGACGCGCTGGACCGCAAGCCCGTCGGCCTGCGGGTCGAGGACCCGCTGCCCGCCAGCACCGAGGCAGGATCACGCGTGGACATCTGGGCGGCCATGCCCAATGCCCGTAACGGATTCGACGAGCCGAAGCAGCTGATCGAAGCGGCCGAAATATCGGAGCTGGCCGTCACCGAGTCCGCCCTGGGCGCCAACCGCAGTACGGAGCTCCTGGTCCTGGTTGACGATTCGGACCTCCCGCTGCTGCTGAGCGCGTTGTCCAACCAGGCCAAGATCACCGTGGTCCATAACCCCGCATCAGGCTCGTGAACATCCCTGTCGCTACGGTGGGGGCCGCTACCGCCGGTGTCCTTGACGGGCTGGAACGCCTGCAGGGACCTGTCACGGTGGTGCGGCGGTGCACCGAGCTGACGGAGCTCGTGGCCGTGTCGCAGAGCGGGATCGTGCGTGCCGCCGTCGTCGTCGACGAGGCCGGGGACCTCACGGCGGCACTGGCGGAACGGCTGGCGTCGGCCGGGGTGGCCCTCGTGGCGCTCACCGACGATCCTGTGCTTCAACCGCGGCTGGACGCCCTGCGGATAGTCAATGCCCCCAGCGGAGTTGACCCGGGTGCGCTCGCCGAACTGATTGCCGCTGCCGTCCGGGCGTTGGACCAGGACGTGGAAGGCGGGGCTCCGGCAGGCCGCAACGCGCTCGCCGACCCTGCCGCGGCATTTGGGGCCGGCAGCACGGGACCGGGACCGGCAGGCGCCGCGGAACCGGACGGCTGCAGGGGCACCGTCACCGCTGTCTGGGGTCCGGCAGGAGCACCGGGCAGGACCACGCTGGCCGTCAACCTGGCGGCCGAAGCGGCTGCTGCCGGCGCGGAGGTGCTCCTTATCGACGCAGACACCTACGGCTCCAGCGTGGCGGTGAGCCTCGGCCTCCTCGACGAATCCGCCGGAGTGGCGCAGGCCTGCCGCCTTGCCGACCAGGGGCTGCTCGACGACGCCGCGCTGCGCAGGCTTTCGGCCAGCGTCTCCCTGCGGGGGCAGCGGCTGGCAGTGCTTACCGGTATCACCCGCTCTGACCGCTGGGTGGAACTGCGCCCCGCGGCGCTCGCGGGCGTCCTCGATGCGGCGCGCCGGGTTGCCGACCTGACCGTCGTGGACTGCGGATTCTCCCTGGAAACAGATGAGGAACTGAGCTTCGACACCATGGCCCCGCGCCGCAACGCCTCCACCCTGCTGGTACTCGACGCGGCGGACACCGTCTACGCCGTAGGTGCCGCCGACTCCGTGGGAGTTCCCCGCCTGGTCCGGGCCCTGTCGGATCTGACCGCGGCGGTTCCGGCCGTCGAGCCGCGGGTCGTGTTGAACAAGGTCCGGGCCTCCTCCGTTGGACGGCAGCCCGAAAGCCAGCTGCGCGGAGCATGGGAAAGGTTCGGGCCGGGAGGGGAAATCGCCGCTTTCCTTCCGGCCGACTACGCCGCCGCCGATGCTTCCCTGCTCTCCGGGACCGCGCTGCTGGAAACCGCGCCGGCGTCGGTCCTCCGCGCGGCCATAGCGGAGCTGGCAGGCGTGCAGGTTCCCCGGCGCCGCCGCGGCGCACGCAGGACGGGGGCAAAGTGACCTTTGGCGCATTCGCGGCTAGGCTCGATAAGAAGAGGCTGCAACGGGGCAGCCGGACGTAAGTACTATCGGAGGCGTATTACATGTCGTCAGGATCCCGCATCGCGGATCTTTTCAGTTCGGACACTTCCCTGGATGAATTCATTGGGAACTACTACGAGCATCTGGCGCGTGAAGATGCGCAGGCCTACGCGCCGTCGGTTCTGAGGGAGCGGGCGCAAAAGCACATGGAACTGGCGCTGACCCGCGCCGAAGGCACCGCCGCCGTCGACATGGTGGATCAAGGCGACACCAGCGTCATCCTTATTGTCACGGATGACATGCCCTTCCTTGTCGACTCCGTGACGGCAGAGCTGGTGCGCCGCAACGCCGCTATCCGGCTGGTGGTGCACCCCATTTTCCTGGCTACCCGGGATCCCCGGACCGGGGAGCTGCAGCAGGTGCAGCGGGTTCCCGCTGCCGCCGGTGTCTCCAGCGGCGACACCGCCGCCCTGCCGAACCTGGCCGACCTGTTGGGCGGCGGCGACGGCGGCACCACCAAGGTGGAATCCTGGATCGCCATCGATGTTGCCCGGATTACCGACGAGGAGAAGCGCTCCGAACTCGTCGAAGGCCTGCAGAAGGTGCTGGGCGACGTGCGGATCGCGGTCTCGGACTGGCCGGCCATGCGCTCGAAGGTGCACGAGATCGCGCGTTCGCTCGAAGCGGTGCCCGGGGCACGGGACATCCCCGACCTGCAGCAGGCACGCGAACTGCTGACATGGCTGGACAACGGTAACTTCACCTTCCTGGGCTACCGGGAATACGACCTCATCACCGAAGACGGCGAAGACGCCCTCCGTCCCACTGAAGGCAGCGGACTGGGGCTGCTGCGCCTGCACTCCACCCGGCGGGTCCAGCGACTGACCGGTGCAGGCCGCGCAAAGGCACGCGAAAAGCGCGCCCTGGTCATTACCAAGGCCAACTCACGTTCCACCGTGCACCGGCCTGCCTACCTCGATTACCTCGGGGTCAAGCGGTTCGACGAGCAGGGCAACGTCAACGGCGAACGCCGTTTTATCGGGCTCTTCGCCACCGGTGCCTATACCGGCTCCGTGCGCAGCATCCCGATCGTCCGGGACAAGGTCCGCGATGTGATGCGTACCTGCGGGTTCCCGGCCGATTCGCATTCCGGCAAGGACCTGCTCTCCATCCTGGAAACCTACCCCCGCGACGAACTCTTCCAGATCGACCCCTCGACGCTGCTGGATACGTCCCTGGCCATCCTTCGCCTTCAGGAGCGGCGGCGCACCCGGTTGTTCCTCCGGCCGGACATCTACGGCCGGTTCATGTCCGCCATCGTCTTCCTGCCCCGTGACCGCTACACGACGCCGGTCCGGCTGCGCATCCAGGACGAACTGCGCTCCACCTTCAACGCAGAGTCCATCGATTTCGAAGCGCGGATGACGGAATCCGCCCTCGCCCGCCTCTTCTTCCGGATCAGGCTTCCCCGCGGCCAGGAAATCACCGACGTTGATGCCGCTGAACTTCAGGCCCGGCTCGTGCAGGCGACACGCTCATGGAGCGAGGGCATCGAAGAGGTAGTCCGCACCCAGTTCTCCCGCGAGGAAGCAGAAAAGCTCTCCGCACTCTGGGCTGACGCCTTCCCGGCCGCCTACCGCGTGGCCTACGAAGTCGAAGATGCCCTGGAGGACATTGCCCGGTTCGAAGCACGGCTCGCCCGCCCGGAAACCGCGCCGGAACTGTTCGTCTACATTCCGTCCGGCACCCACGGCGAAGGCACCGACGGCGAAGGCACCGACGGCGAAGGCCCGGAGGACGCCCGGTTGAAGCTCTACCTGACCGAGCCGAAATCGCTGACCCAGATCCTGCCGTTCCTGCACAACCTCGGGTTGGAAGTGCTCGACGAACGGCCCTTCGAGATCCGGCGGGGCGACGGTACGACCTTCTACCTTTATGACCTGGGCCTCGTCTACCCCGCCGGCATCGATCCGATGGAGACCGGATCCCTGCTGGCCGAAGCCTTCCGTGCCGGTTTGTCCGGGACTGCCGAGTCCGACGCTTTTGACCGGCTGATCCTGCGGCAGGGACTGCGCTGGCGCCAGGTGGTCATCCTTCGGGCGTACGCAAAGTACATGCGCCAGGTCGGCACGGCGAACTCCTACGGTTTCGTGGCAGGCACACTGCTGGCCAACCCCGACGTCGCCCATGCACTGATCGCGCTCTTCGAAGGACGCTTTGATCCGGACCTGACCGAGGACGAGCGGCGGGCCGCCGTCGAGCAGGCCGGCGCCGCCCTGGAGACCGGCCTCGAGCAGGTGCCGACGCTCGACGCCGACCGCGTGCTGCGCACCTTTGCCACCCTGATCAACGCCACGCTGCGCACCAATTTCTACCAGGACAAGGCGTACGTCAGTTTCAAGCTGAACACCGGTGCCATCGACGGTGCTCCGTTCCCCCGCCCGAAGTACGAAATCTGGGTCTACTCGCCACGGGTGGAAGGCGTGCACCTGCGCTTCGGCGAGGTAGCCCGCGGCGGGCTGCGCTGGTCCGACCGGCGCGAAGACTTCCGCACCGAAGTCCTGGGGCTGGTCAAGGCCCAGACGGTCAAGAACGCAGTGATCGTTCCCACCGGCGCCAAGGGCGGTTTCTACGCCAAGAAGCTGCCCGATCCCGCCGTGGACCGCGGTGCCTGGATGGAAGAGGGCAAGAACAGCTACCGCACCTTCATCCGGGGCATGCTGGACCTGACTGACAACCTCGTGGTCAAGGAGTCCGGCGAGGAAGTAGTGCCGCCGGAGCGCGTGGTCCGCCACGACGGTGACGACAGCTACCTGGTGGTGGCTGCGGACAAGGGCACGGCGTCGTTCTCCGACATTGCCAACTCCATCTCCGCCGACTACAACTTCTGGCTTGGTGACGCCTTCGCCTCGGGCGGCTCCGTGGGTTACGACCACAAGGCGATGGGCATCACCGCCCGCGGCGCCTGGGAATCCGTCAAGCGGCACTTCAGCGAACTCGGGATCGACACCCAGAACCAGGACTTCACCGTGGTCGGTGTCGGCGACATGAGCGGCGACGTGTTCGGCAACGGCATGCTTTTGTCCGAACACATCAAGCTGGTGGCTGCCTTCGACCACCGGCACATCTTCCTGGATCCGAACCCCGACGCAGCCCGGTCGCATGCCGAACGGCAGCGCCTCTTCGAGCTTCCCCGCTCGTCGTGGGCGGACTATGACGAGTCCTTGATCAGCGCCGGCGGCGGCATTTTCCCGCGCCAGTCCAAGAGCATTCCGCTGTCGGCGGAGGTTCGCAAGGTTCTGGGCCTGCCCGACACGGCAACCAAGATGAGCCCGCCCGAACTGTTGAAAGCCATCCTTACGGCACCGGTGGACCTGCTCTACAACGGCGGTATCGGCACCTACGTGAAGTCCTCGGCCGAGACCTCCGCCGATGTCGGAGACAAGGCAAATGACGCCATCCGCGTGGACGGCCGTGACCTCCGGGTCAAGGTTATCGGCGAAGGCGGAAACCTGGGAATGACGCAGCGCGGACGCATCGAGGCGGCCCGCGCCGGGGTCATCCTCAATACCGACGCGATCGACAACTCCGCAGGCGTGGACTGCTCGGACCACGAAGTGAACATCAAGATCTTCGTGGACCGGATGGTCGCCGCCGGCCGGCTGGATCCGCAGGAGCGTGCGGAGTTCCTTCACTCGATGACCGACGAAGTCGGGCAGCTCGTCCTGCAGGACAACATCGACCAGAACATGCTGCTGCTCAACGACCGGCAGCGGGTCGTGGAAGCCAGCCCGAGTTTCGAGCGCCTGATGGACTGGCTCGAGGAACATGCCGACCTTGACCGTGAACTCGAGGCCCTGCCCGGCAACCAGGAACTGCACGCGCGCATTGCCGCAGGTGAGGGCGGCCTGACGTCGCCCGAACTGGCCGTGCTTGCGGCGTATGCAAAGATCGAGCTGACGAAGGCGCTGACGCGCTCGAACCTGGCCGACGATCCCTACTTTGCCGGTACCCTGCGCCGGTATTTCCCGAGGCAGATCGTCGAGCGTTTCGGGGACCAGCTGGACACCCATCCGCTGCGCCGCGAAATCATCTCCACCGTGGTAGCCAACGACATGATCAACATCGGCGGCATCACTTTCGCCTTCCGGGTGATCGAGGAAACCTCGGCGACCGAAGCGGAGACGGCCCGTGCCTTCACCGCGCTGCGGGAGATCTACGGCATTGACAAGGTCCTGGCGGAACTTGGTGGCCTACCCGCCGGCTTCCCGACGGAGACCTGGTCAATGATGCATTTGGACCTGCGGCGGCTGCTGGACCGCGCGGTGCGCTGGTTCGTCAACCACGTTGGCCGGGGAACAACGATCGCCGAGGACATCGAAGCATTCCGGCCCGTCGTCCAGCCGTTGATCTCGGACCTGACGCGTTTCCTGCGCGGTTCCGATGCCGAGCGGGTGGAAGGCATGCTGCAGAAG
Source organism: Arthrobacter sp. zg-Y844 (assembly GCF_024385465.1). Lineage (GTDB taxonomy): Bacteria > Actinomycetota > Actinomycetes > Actinomycetales > Micrococcaceae > Arthrobacter_B. Next base: position 207,919 of record NZ_JANFLS010000001.1, on the reverse strand, counting down.
GCGCGCGAGCTGGACATCCCGAAGGAACTGGGGACGTACTGGGCCGAGCAGTTCGAGTCGTTCGGCCTGCTCGATGTTGCCCTGTCCAGCAAGGCAACCGGAGTTCCGGCGGATGAAGTCGCTGGCGTGTACTACGCCGTCTACGACCAGTACGGGATTGACGACCTGCTGAACCGGATCACGAAGCTGCCCCGTGAAGACAGGTGGCAGTCCCTTGCGCGAGCAGCCCTGCGTGATGACCTGTACTCGACGGTTGCCGATATGACGGTGGCTGTGCTGGAGGCTACTCCTGACCGGTCCGGCACGGATCCGTCGGAGCGCCTGCAGGCATGGGAGCAGGAGAATGCCGACCACCTGCAGCGCGCCTCCAAGATGTTCAGCGAAGTAAACCGCCTGGAGGAGGACGACATGGCATCGCTTTCCGTCGCCCTTCGCCTGCTTCGTTCCATCGTCCGCCGCTAGTCCGGGGTACCAGTGGCAATCTTTACCGACCCGATCAAGGACCACGCGGATTTCGGCCCCGGCGACGCCGAATGGCTGCACCTGCTGGTGGGGGACTGGCAGCTTGTTGCCGATCTCGCATTCGCCGACCTGGCGCTGTGGTTCCCCGTGCCCGACGGCGGCTACGTGGCGCTGGCGCATGCCCGCCCGTCGACGTCGCACACGGTGTTCCACAGCGACTTTGTCGGCGAACGCATCCGCGCGGACCTGCACCCGCTGGTGGACGCTGCCTGGCGAAGCCAGCACATAGAGCGGTCCAGCGAAACCAGCTGGACAGCGGAAACAGCCATGCGGGTGGAAGCGATTCCGTTCGTCCGCAACGGCCGGACCCTGGCCGTGGTGACCTCGCACATGGACCTGTCCAGCTCGCGGATGCCCTCGCGCCTGGAACTGACCTACCGGCAATGTGCCTACGACCTGCTGCGGATGGGAACGCTGGGCCTCTGGCCCGACTTCGCCACGCCTACCGGGTCCCGCCGGGGTGCTCCCCGCGTGGGAGACGGGTTGATCAGGCTCGATGCCGAAGGGATTGTGCAGTACGCCAGTCCTAACGGCGTTTCTGCATTCCGCCGGCTGGGCGACATGGAGACTCTCGAGGGGCGTTCCCTCGCGGAGATCACCACGGCGCTGCTCAAGGACCGGCGCATGGTTGATGAAACGCTGCCGCTGGTGGTCACCGGGCGGATGCCGTGGCGGACGGAGATCGAGTCCCGCGGCGTAAGCCTTTCCCTGCGCGCCATCCCGCTGCGGGACGAAAAGGAACGTTTCGGTGCCTTGGTGCTCTGCCGCGATGTCTCCGAACTGCGCCGCCGTGAGATGGAACTGGTGTCAAAGGACGCCACCATCCGTGAAATCCACCACCGGGTGAAGAACAACCTCCAGACCGTTGCGGCGTTGCTGCGGATGCAGTCACGGCGGATGGAGAGCGATGAAGGCAAGCTGGGCCTTGCCCAGGCCATGCGCCGCGTGTCCACCATTGCACTGGTGCACGAGACCCTGTCCCAGGGCCTGACGCAGAACGTGGACTTCGACGAGCTGATCGACCGCCAGTTCCGGCTGTCCGCCGAAGTTGCCTCGCCGACGCAGGAAGTCCGGACCCGCCGCGAAGGATCCTTCGGCGAACTTCCGAGCGACCTTGCCACTCCACTGGCCCTGGTCATCAACGAACTGGTGACCAACGCGGTCGAACACGGACTGGCGGGCCGTCGCGGCACAGTCGGACTGGCTGCGCAGCGGCACGGCGAAGCCGGCCGTGAGGAACGGCTCACCGTGACCGTGAGCGACGACGGCGTGGGCCTGCCGCCCGGACCGCGGCGGGAAGGCCTGGGCCTGCAGATTGTCCGGACCCTGGTCCAGAGCGAACTGGACGGCACCATCGAGTGGTCCGCAGGCGAAAGCGGCGGCACGGAAGTCCGGATCGACATGGGCCTGGATACCGAGTACCGGCGTACCTGATCCCGCGGGAATACTCCCGGTACAACAAAGGGCCGCTGCCAATGGCAGCGGCCCTTTGTTGTACCGGCATCATTTCCGCCGGGGAAGTCCTGCTTACGAGGCGCGGCGGGCGCGCGCTGCGCGGCGCTTCAACGCGCGGCGTTCGTCTTCGCTCATGCCGCCCCATACGCCGGCGTCCTGGCCGGTTTCGATTGCCCACTGGAGGCAGGTATCGATCACCGGGCAGCGGCGACAGACGCTCTTGGCTTCTTCGATCTGAAGAAGAGCCGGGCCGGTATTGCCCACGGGAAAGAAAAGCTCCGGATCTTTATCCAGGCAAGCTGCGCGGCTCCGCCAATCCATGTTGATCACTATCTCCTCTGAAAAGTTGACTCCTACGTGTTTGTGAAAACATTCACGAGCAACTACAAACTAAAGGGGCCGGTTTCGGCCCCTGTTTTCCCTTGTTCTAGCGTGGCACGTCAGGCCAAAGCAAACAAGGGGTATCGGGCGGAAAATATGGCAGCAGGGCTGAGGGATGCATCACATTACCTGCGTGCGCCGAACCGGGAATTGCTATTAGTTCCAGTTCCGGAAGTCACAAAACCGGACATTGTTGTGTCTCACCCGTCCCTTACCCCGGTGTCTGTCGGGTGGTTAATGTGACGCCGGGACCGGGCCGAACCGGGGCCTTTGCCGGGCGCCGTGAAGAGCTGTCCGCTGGGCCGCCGAGTTCCTTCGGGGCTCCAGGGGAGACGATGTCCGGTATTCTGCCAGTGTGTCAACACCCCAGAAACCTCCCTCGGTGCAGCGTGCCCCCGCTGTGCTTGCCATCGCCGCCGTACTCGTACTCGAAGCCCTTTGCCTGCTTGGTTTCGCGGCGTGGTACGGCTACCAATTGGCGACTTCGACACCGCTGTCCATGGGCGGCGCCGTCTTCACGCTGGTCTTTGCCGTGGCCCTCGCAGTGTGGCTGCTGGCAGTGGGGCACTTCTTTTTCCGCGGATACCGCTGGACCCGCTCCGCAGCCCTGGTCTGGCAGCTCTTTGTAGTGATCCTGGCCGTTCCGACCCTGCAGGCAGGCCTGGTCCTGGCTGGCCTCGGGTTGCTGCTGCCCGCTGCGGCGGTCCTGCTGCTCCTGTTCACAAAGCCGGTCCTGGCACACACCAGCAGGCTCACGGACAGCAACAAAACCTTCTAGGCGGCATCCCGGTCCCGCCGGGCCCCGGAAAACCGAGCCGTCCGGAGCCTGTCGTTAACCGGCAGGAGCATAGGCTGCCTGCGCTTCGATGACCTCCGTCCCGTCGACGAGGTAGCACCGGCCCGGCGGACGGCGGGCGGCCGGATCAACCCGAACGCCGAACACGTCCCCGTCCGCCTGCGTCACGGGCCGCAGCAGTGCCCCGTGCGGTGCCGATCGGATGTGCAGGGCCAGCGGGACCCGCGCAGTCAACTGGTGCCCGGACACTGCCGCAACGACAATCCTGGCGCCCCGTGCCTGGACCCCGGCGAGTCTCTGATGGGCCGGTGCCGGCAGGGAATCCGAGTCATCTACCAGGATCAGGAAGCGGCGCAGATCCTCCTGCCGCCGTTCCAGGGCGGAAAACACCGGTTCCAGTTCTTCCTGTGTCGACACCAGGCAGCACTCCAGGGAGGAGTCGGCGGAGCGCTGCAGCTGGCGGAGGAAGGTAGTCCGGCCCGAACCCCGCGGTCCGGCCACCAGGAAAACCGATCCGGGCGGGATCCGGACTGAAGCGGTGTCGAGTTCGTCGCCGTACACCCCCACGGGCAGATGGTCCGTGGTCGGGGCCGGCCCCAGAGCTGAGGGCCGGACGGACACAGGCAGGTTTTCGATCCGGTGCGGCCGCCGGCGGCCCGGCGGCAGCGGAATCAGCTGCTCCGAATCCACCCGTGGGTCGTGGGCGAGCAACTGGGCGGACAGGCCTTCTGCGGTTCCGCATCGTCCTTGAACCAAGGCGCGTCCCCTAACCCGGTCCATGGGCGGAAGCCGTGGCCAGATCAGCAGTGTTTCGGCGCTGGCATCCGCGGGGAAGAACATGCGGTTGGGGATGAGGGGAAAGAAACGGGCGTTGAGGACCTCCCGGTCCCCGGCCAGAACGACGCAGATGCCCGCCCGTTCCCCGTCACGGACCAGGTCCGCCAGATCCTCTTCTCCGGACAGCCCGCGGCCGGACCGAAACGCCGTACACCAGCGGGCCCAGCCGGTAATGATCAGCGTGGTCCCTCCAGCGGCTCCGCCGTCAGCGGCCATGCCAATGCCGGAGTGCTGCGGGTCGACGCTTCCGGCGTGACTATGGCCGCCCGGTGCCCGGAACGGCGCCGTGGCCTGCAGGATCAGGGATGCCAGATAAGCCAGGACACGGGCGGCGCGGGCCGTGTCATGGGAGCCCACGTAGGCGCCGGTCTGCTCTGCCGCCGCCAGCCACGCGAGGCTGCCGTCTGCGTCCAGAATGTACAGATGCCGGCCGGGCAATTCGGCGAGGTGCTGCCCGGCGATGAGCGCCAGGGCGTCCGGAGCCCCGGACCTCGGAGCACCCAGGACCGCCAGATGGGAGTCTGCCTCCGGACGCCAGGACAGGGTGCGCTGCCGTTGTTTTCCCGGTTCATCCAGCAGTCCGAGCACTAGCCCGCCCGGCAGCTGCTCCCGGATGTCGTCGGCGCAGCGGGTGAGCTGGCCAGCGGTCAGGGAAGAGGGGAGGGGCGGCCGTACTGGGCTGAATGGAACAGGAAAGCCCCCGATAGCGGCTGCCGCCCGAACTGCGGAAACCACCCGATTCAGCGCCTTCGGGTCTCCCACGGCGTCGGCACCCGGGGAATGGTAATACTCCGCCAGTTCCTTGAGGGGACTCTCGCCCGTACCGCTGCGCAGGGACGTGGACAGGCTTTGAAACAAGTGCGGGGGCAGGCCGCCTTTGCTGACGTATGCCCGTCCCGGGATGTCCGGAGGGATGGCGGCCGCCGCGTCCGTGGTGATGACATCGCGGGACTCGACGCCGGACTGAACGCGCAGTGCGATGCTCGTGGCAATGTTCGCCCGGATATCGGTGGTGATGGCTCCCTGGGGACGCTGCGTTGCCAGGAGGAGATGCAGCCCAAGGGAACGCCCGATGGCCGCAATCCGCAGCAGCTCGGGAAGGGCAGCGGGCACCTCGTCCGCGAGCATCCGGAATTCGTCAACCACAACCAGTAACCGGGGGAGCCCCTCCGCCGGACGGTGTCCTGCGTTGTAGGCGGAAAGGTTGTCCGCCCCGACGCCGGCGAGGAGAACCTCCCGGCGGCGGACCTCGGCACGCAGGGAGACAAGCGCCCGGGCAACGGTCTCTGCGGAGAAATCCGTCAGGAGCCCCACGGAATGCGGCAACGGTGCGAGGGGGCCAAGTCCGGACCCACCCTTGAAATCGATCAGCAGGACGGTGAACAGCGTCGGGGGATGCGAAGCAGCCAGGGAGCCCACGAAAGTGCGCAGGAATTCGGATTTTCCGGACCCGGTGGTTCCCGCCACCAGGAAATGCGGGCCGTCCTTATCCAGGTCCAGGGTGACCGGCCCGGATGGTGAGACACCGACGACGGCCGCGGCGCCGTCGGCCCGGGCATCTGCCTGCCAACCGCCCAGGATCTGATCCGGGGCCGGCGGATGGAATTCGTCGAAAGCAGCTGCCGATGGGAGCCGGCCCGGTACGTCGGCGGGCCGCGGTAGCCGACGGGCCGCCAGCCGCCGGCTGAGCCGCTCGAAGGTCTCCGGCTGGATCAAGTCGGGAACAAAGTCGAACGTGGCGGCCCCCGACGCAAAGGTGCCGCGGCCTCCCAGCAGCGTTACCGTCACCGGCGCAGGCGGTCCCCCCATCCTGATGATGCCCGCGTGTGCGGAGTGGGGTTCGGGCAGGGACTGGAGCAGCTGCCCGGCGTGCTCCGCCCAGGAACGGTGGACGAACAGGACGAACGGGACGCCTCCGGAGGGGACGGGAAGATCGCTGAGAAGGGCGCGTAAGCGGGCGGAAGCGGAACCGATGGCCGCAGGCGAAGCCGCCGGCAGTGCCGCAAGGGCGACGCGGGGCAGGAACCTGGCGGATGTTTCCAGTTCTGCGGCGGTCCCGACGCAGACAATCAGCGGGCCGTCCGCGGCGGCCGTCTGGAGGAGCAGTGTTCTGCCCAGGGCAGCAGTATCACGCGCGGACCCCTGCAGGCAGATCTCCCGGTCCTTGCCCAGGAAAAGGACCACCGGTGCCTCCTGCAGCTGCGGCGGTTTGAAATGCGGCTGCGGCGGAACCGCCTCCAGGTTCGCCGGCTGCGTGCCCGCTCCGATCCGCACCGGACACACCGGGGTGCTGTGCACCCGGCCGTTCCGCTGCGGCACCGATTCCATGGCCAAAGCGGTCGCTCCGGGATCCGGTGCAGCCAGTTTGCGCCGTCGGCCGTCCTCTTCCGCAGCCCGGGCAATGGCAGCGGCCTGTTCGCGCCGCCGGCGGCGGGCACCCGCAGCGGTGATCAGGGCGGTAACTGCGGAGACGGCGCTGAAGGCCAGGAACATCCACATGCCGGTTGCCAATGCGAGCACGATGCCGAGGACCAACGGAAGCAGCGCCCCCACCAGGAGAAGCCCGGTTTTTGCTCCGTGCTCCGGAAACCGGACGGTCAGCGGCTGAAAGGGGTCTTCCGGAGGACCCGGTGCCTCCTGCCATGCGGCGGGAAGGAACAGCCGGCAACTGCTGTAACCGAATTTCAACAGAGATCCTGTGTCCACGACGGCCCTCCGGACACGGCGGCCGTCGACCCAGGTGCCGTTGGCGGAACCCGAATCACGAAGCAGCACTGTTTCGGCTCCCACCACGAGCTCCGCGTGCTGCCGGGACAAGGCCGGGTCGGCAATGCCGATCTTCGGCGGGGGTCCGCCGTCCGCAGGGCCCGCCCTGCCGATGGCATGCGTGCCCCGTTGCAGGGCAATGATGTTCCCGGCATCAGGTCCGGTGCACACGGCCAGCCGCAGGGGAGGGGCGGCGGCATGAGCCGCATCTGCACCGGGGACGCCGCCGTCGGGTGAGTCCGTGGAATGGAGGATCACGGCCCCGGTGATGAACGGGGCGTCGCCCGGCGTCAGCTGCTCCAGCGGGGAACCATGGATCGTATACCGTCCCGGACCGTAGCGTTGCTCAAGGAGCACGGCGACAGCGTTTCCGGAAAGCGCTGCAGTCATCTTGATCACCACCTCGCGCCGGGTCATGCCCGCCGGCGGAACCGTGCCCGGCGCCGAGGCAACGGTCATATGAAGCAGCAAATTTCCTCCAACCCGTGCGGTGGTCTCGCCGATCCTGCTGTTGAGGAATTCAGCCTAAGGGCCGCCCGGCGGCATCCGCCGCGGCGGCCCGGACCCTGGGGATGACGGGTCCGACGGCACCGCCTGTGCAGGAAAGGTGAGGTGCCGGCGTTACACTCCACATGGGGAATGTCGCTTCAGAAAGGCCAGTGTGACCCGCCAGATTTCGTCTTTACCGCAGTCAGCGGATCGGCTTTCGCCGACGCCCGCCAACCCCGGATACCGACCTGAGGTGCAGGGCCTTCGGGCGCTTGCTGTCCTCATGGTGGCCAGCTACCACATCTGGTTCGGCCGGGTGTCCGGGGGCGTGGATGTCTTCCTCCTGGTCTCTGCTTTCCTGCTCTCGCTCTCCTTCATCCGGAAAGGCGAGACCGGCCGGAGGCTGCAGCTGCGGCAGTACTGGACGCGTGTTTTCCAACGCCTGCTGCCCGCCGCGGCAGTCGTGATCCTGGGGACGCTCGTCGCTACGGCGCTGTTCGTGCCCCGAAGCCGGTGGATGGAGATCTTTGCGCAGGCCTGGACATCGCTGCTGTACGTACAGAACTGGGCCCTGGCAGCGAACTCCGTGGACTACTACGCGGAAGACCAGAGCGTGGCGAGCCCGTTCCAGCACTTCTGGTCACTGTCGGTACAGGGCCAGGTCTTCATCCTCTGGCCGTTGCTGTTTGCGCTCTGTGCCCTGATTGCCAGGGCGTGGCGGAAGCGGTTCCGCAGCGTTGTCCTCGCGGTTTTCGGGGTGGCCTTTGCAGCGTCGTTGACCTTCTCTGTCATTGAGACCTACACAAACCAGGCCCACGCCTACTTCGATACCCGTACGCGGTTGTGGGAATTTGCCTTCGGTACCTTGCTCGCCCTTGCCCTTCCCTACCTGCATCCGGGCAGGGGACTGAGGATAGCCGCCGGATGGATCGGCCTGGCCGCGATCCTCAGCGGCGGGTTCATCCTCGATGTGCAGGGGCAGTTCCCCGGGTTTGTGGCGCTTTGGCCCCTGGCGGCAGCGGCGCTGGTCATCCTGGCCGGACAGACCGGCAGCCGTTTCGGCGTGGACCGGTTCCTGTCCTGGGGCCCCCTGGTCCGGATGGGTGATATGTCCTATGCCCTTTATCTGTGGCACTGGCCCGTGCTGGTCATTTACCTTGCCTGGCGGGACCGGCAGGAAGTGGGGCTCGTCGGGGGTTCGTTCATCATTGCGCTTTCACTGGCACTGGCGTATCTGACGACCCGCTTTGTAGACAATCCCCTCCGTGCGGTGCAGGGACCGGCCCCCGGGAAGCGCGCCGTCACTGTGATCGTTGCCTGTTTGGCCGCGGTGGCGGTGCCGTTGGCGGGCTTGCAGTATTCGCTCAAGGTGCAGGATGACAAGCGGCAGGCGGAAGCCGAGATCAATTACCCCGGCGCCCGGGTCCTCCTTCCGGGATACGACGGCGCGCCGACGGGAGTGCCGGTCCGTCCGGCGTCGGCCGCCGATCCGCAGAGCTGGGGAGACCTCCCGCTGAAATGCTCGCAGATCCCGGACGGCCCGTCGGACCCGATTCTCGAAGACGGCTGTTTCAGTACCTCGAACACGGGTTCGGCGGAGCGGACGATCCTTATCATCGGCAGCTCGCATGCACAGCAGTGGATCGAAGCGATCGAGCCGATGGTCGAAACGCACAACTATCGGATCGTAGCGTTGCTGCGGGGCGGCTGCCCCTACGGTGATTTTTCGGATAACGAGCCGGAGGGCTGCAGCGGGTTCAACGAGGCGGCAACTGAATACGCCCTGGAGATGAAGCCCGATGCCGTCGTCACCGTTGTCACCGCGGCGAGGGCTGACGAAGGTGACGACGCCATGATGGACGGCTTCCCGGCTGCGGCCGAACGGCTCAGTGACGCCGGAATCGAAGTCGTCGGTCTCCGCGACAATCCCCGCTTCTCCTTCGACATGCAGGTCTGTGCCGAGGTGAACGGTCCCGAGGACTGCACCGTTCCGCTCCAGCTGTCTCCGGACTTTCCGCCCGCCGAATACGCCGGCGGCACTTCATTCATCGATTTTTCGGATCTGATCTGTCCCGAAGGGCTCTGCAGGCCGGTGATCGGGAACAGCTACGTCTACCTCGACGACAACCACCTGACCGCCGGCTTTACGTCATCCATGGCCTCGGAATTCGAGCGAAGGTTCCACCAGGCGGTCAGCTGGTAGCGGCACCCTGCAAGTGGCCGCCAGGGCCTCCGACGGCGGTCCGCAGGGTGCGCTGAAAGTGCCTGCGCGGCAATAGTCGGATACCCTTGACCCGGGTATACGCCGGTTCGGCCATACCGTACCAAACAGGAGAAACAAGTGAACGTTGACCTCGTCGTCGTTGGGTCGGGCTTTTTCGGCCTGACCGTAGCCGAGCGCGCTGCAAAGGAACTGGGCCTGAAGGTCGCCGTCCTGGACCGCCGCCATCACATTGGCGGCAACGCCTATAGCGAGAACGAAGCCCAGACGGGAATCGAGGTGCACCGGTACGGTGCCCACCTGTTCCACACCTCCAACGAGCGCGTCTGGGAATACGTCAACCGGTTCACCGAATTCACCAATTACGTGCACAAGGTCTACACCAGCCACAAGGGCGAGGTGTACTCCATGCCCATCAACCTGGGCACGATCAACCAGTTCTTCCGCGCTTCCATGGGCCCGGCCGAGGCAAAGGCCCTGATCCTGGAACAGGCCGGAGAGCTCGCCGGCACCGACCCGGCAAACCTTAACGACAAGGGGATCCAGCTCATCGGGCGCCCGCTGTACGAGGCTTTCATCAAGTACTACACGGGCAAGCAGTGGCAGACGGATCCCAAGGACCTGCCGGCTGAAATCATCAGCCGCCTCCCCGTCCGGTACAACTATGACAACCGGTACTTCAACGACAAGTACGAGGGCCTGCCTGTCGACGGTTACACGGCGTGGATCGAACGCATGGCAGATCACCCGAACATCCAGGTGCACCTGAAGACCGACTTCTTCGATGAGGGCCACGAGTTCTCCCGCAACAGCACCCTGGGCCAGGTTCCGGTCATCTACACCGGAGCCGTGGACCGATACTTCGACTACGCCGAAGGGGACCTGTCCTGGCGCACGATCGACCTCGAAGAAGAGGTGCTGCCGATGGAGGATTTCCAGGGCACGTCGGTCATGAACTACCCGGACGAGGATGTTCCCTACACCCGGATCCACGAGTTCCGGCACTTCCACCCCGAGCGGAACTACACCAAGGACGCCACCGTCATCATGCGTGAGTACTCACGCTTCGCGGAGAAGGGCGACGAGCCGTACTACCCCGTGAACACGGCCGAGGACCGCGCCAAGCTCCTGGCTTACCGCGACCTGGCCAAGGGCGAAAAGTCCGTTCTCTTCGGCGGACGCCTGGGTACCTACAAGTACCTGGACATGCACATGGCGATCGGCTCTGCCTTGTCGATGTATGACAATAAGATCAAGCCCCACTTCACCGGTGGCGCAAAGCTGGAAAGCGGAGGAGTGGACGCGTGAGCAGCGAGACAATAGACGAGACGGGCTACCTTCCCGGTATCACGACGGCGCGTCCGGGTCGCGACGACTCCGGGCTGCGGATCCTGCAGCGGGTCGTATTGCCCAATGACAAGGACCTCGACACCTTGCCGCTCTACATCGACAGCGACACGGGCAAGGGCGGCCTGGACGAAAATTCCACCCGGAAGCGCAGCGTCGCTCCTTCCGGCCGCCAGCTGCATCCCGAGGACATCCTCGGCCGTTCGTCGGTCCGCGTCCGTCCCGGAGAGCGCCTTTCCTTCGGCTCCTACTTCAACGCGTTCCCGGCCAGCTACTGGCGCCGCTGGACAACCGTGGAGAGCGTCATCCTGCGCGTATCCACAGTCGGTGAAGGCACGGTTGTCGTCTACAAGTCCAACGCCCGCGGCGCGGCCCAGCGGGTGGAATCCCGCCAGGTAACCGGCTCCGGCACGTGCGATTTCGAGCTCACGCTTGCACCGTTCGGCGACGGCGGCTGGTACTGGTTCGACCTCATCGCCGATTCCGAGGGGATGGAGCTGGAGTCCGCGGACTGGAGCGCCGTCTCCGACAAGCCCGCCGGCAGCATCACGCTTGGTGTTACCACGTTCAACCGCCCGGACTACTGCCTCAACACCATCAAGGCGATCCAGGGCGACGACGGCGTCCTGGCGATCCTGGACGAACTGATCATTGTGGACCAGGGCAACCAGAAGGTTGCAGACGAGGCCGGGTTCAGTGACGTTGCGGCTGCGATGGGCAGCCAGCTGCGCATCATCAACCAGGGCAACCTGGGCGGATCCGGCGGCTTCGCCCGGAACATGAGCGAGACCGTGAAGGCCGGACGCTCCGACTACGTGATGCTGCTCGACGACGACATTGTCCTCGAGACCGAAGGCATCCTGCGGGCCGCCGCCTTCGCGGACATGTGCCGGAAGCCCACCATCGTGGGCGGGCACATGTTCGACATGTACAACAAGTCGGTGCTCAACGCCTACGCCGAGGTCGTCAACCAGTACCGCTTCCGGTGGGGTCCGGTGGACGGCCTGGCCAACCACGACTTCGCACTCGAAGGCCTGCGGTCCTCCTCCATCCTGCACCGCCGCTGGGATGCCGACTACAACGGCTGGTGGATGTGCCTCATTCCGACCCAGATCATCAGGGAAATCGGATTGTCGCTGCCGGTCTTCATCAAGTGGGACGACGCCGAGTACTCCCTGCGTGCACGGTCAATGGGCTACGCCACGGTTTCCCTTCCCGGTGCTGCGGTCTGGCACGTTTCCTGGGCCGACAAGGATGACTCCGTCGACTGGCAGGCGTATTTCCACGAACGCAACCGACTGATTGCAACGCTGCTGCACTCTCCGTACGCCAAGGGCGGCCGGATCCTGCGCGAAAGCATGAACACGGACGTCAAGCACCTGTTCTCGATGCAGTACTACCCGCAGAAGGCCCGTCTCATGGCCCTGCGGGACGTACTCCAAGGCCCTGAGAAGCTGCACGAATCCCTGCCTGCCATGATGCCCCAGCTTCGTGCCATGCGGTCCGAATACACGGACAGCGTTGTCAAGCAGGAGCCCTCGGCCTTCCCCGAGCCGCACATGCGCAAGCCGCCGAAGAAGCCCATCAGCACCAAGTCGCCTTCCCTGGCCGGCCTGATTCCGTGGGCAGCCAAAACGGTCCTGAAGCAGGCGGTCATTCCGCCCGCCGCCGAATCGCGGGAAAAGCCGCAGCTCGTCGTCGCCAATCAGGACAGCAAATGGTGGGTTCTCTCCAAGCTGGACAGCGCAATCGTGTCCAATGCCGACGGTACGGGTGCCTCCTGGTACCAGCGTGACCCGAAAAAGGTCCGCAGCATGCTTTCCGAGGCTGCGATGCTGAAGGCGAAGCTCTTCGCAGACTGGGAAGAGCTCAGTGCACGGTACCGCGACGCCCTCCCGGACATTACGTCCATGGAAGCGTGGCAGAAGACCTTCGATGAGAACCCCGGTGACTAGTATCCGCGCCACACAGTCAGGGGCAACCCCCATGAATGACGAGCTCACCGTACCGGGGCGGAGCGGAAGCCTCGGGGATATCCTGAGGCACCGTTTCCTGCTCAAGCTCCTGGTATCCAAGGAACTCAAGGTCAGGTACCGGGGATCGGTGCTGGGGCTTCTCTGGTCCTACGTCAAACCGGGCGTCCAGTTCGTTGTCTTCTACGTCGCCCTTGGTGTCTTCATGGGCTTGGAAGAGAGCCCCCGCAACCCCGACGGGCTCGCGAACTACGCCATCTACCTCTTCTCCGGCATCGTGCTGATCAACTTCTTCACCGAAGCCCTGGGGAATGCGTCGCGGTCCATCGTGGGGAACGGCGGATTGATCAAGAAGATCTACCTGCCGCGGCAGCTGTTCCCCGTGGCATCAGTGTGGGTCTCGGGCGTCCACTTCGTTCCGCAGATCCTGATCCTCCTCGTGGCGTGCCTTTTCAACGGCTGGAGGCCCTCCCTGCTGCAGTTGGCGGCCGCCGGTGCGGGGTTCATCATCGTGGGAATGCTCGCCACCGGACTGGGGCTGCTCTTCGGTGCGGTGAACGTCTACTTCCGCGACGCGGAGAACCTGGTGGACATGTTGCTCATGATCGCAACATGGGCCTCGCCGGTGCTGTATTCGTGGAACATGGTCCAGAGAGAGCTGGGGGAGACGTTCTTCAATGTCTACCAGCTGAACCCGATCACCGTGGCCGTGGAAACCTTCCACTTCGCCTTCTGGCTTCCCACCACCGACGGTGCGGAGGCGATTCCGCCGCACCTGTTGTCCGTGTGGATACCTATCGCCCTGGTTGTATCGGCAGCTCTACTGCTGATCGGCCAGCTCGTCTTCCGTCGCCTTGAAGGCCGTTTCGCGCAGGAGCTGTGACCGTGGCAAACGCCATCGAAGTACATAACGTAAGCAAGCAGTTTGTTTTGCGGCACACCCGCTCCATGAAGGAAGCCTTCGTCTGGCTGGTCAAGGGCCGCAAAGGCGACCTTTCCGAAAAGTTCCATGCGCTCAAGGGTGTTTCCCTCGACATCGAGCAGGGCGAGACGGTGGCACTGCTGGGCCTGAACGGCTCCGGCAAGTCCACCCTGCTGAAGCACATATCGGGTGTTATGCGCCCGGACAGCGGAACCGTGGGAACCCGCGGCCGCGTGGCCGGCCTGATCGAGGTGGGGGCAGGCTTCCACCACGACCTCAGCGGCAGGGACAACGTCTACCTGAACGGCGCGATTCTCGGGATGACCGAGGACGAGATCAATGCGAAGTTCGATTCCATCGTGGAGTTCTCGGAAATCGGCCAGTTCATCGATACCGAGGTGAAGTTCTATTCCTCCGGCATGTATCTCAGGCTGGCGTTTTCCGTCGCGGTCCACACGGATCCCGAGGTGTTCCTCGTGGACGAGATCCTCGCCGTGGGCGACGAACCGTTCCAGCGGAAATGCATCGACAAGATCAAGCAGCTGGCGGGGGAGGGCAAGACCCTCGTAGTGGTCAGCCATGACCTCGACCTGGTGTCCCGGATCTGTGAGCGCGGCGTGCTGCTTGAACACGGCGAAGTGATCATGGACGGGCCGGTACGCGACGTCGTCGACCGCCTGCGCGGCATTGACGGGTGAGGTTCGCGGCGGGCCGCCGCAGCCGGCGGCAGGCCCTGTACTACGCTGGTCTAGTCTTTTAGCAAACTGAAGGTAGGTAAGAGTGTCCTGGTGGTCCGAAGTCCCACTGTTTTTGGCGACCGCGGGATTGTTCCTCATTCCTGGGCTGCTGGTTGCGTGGCTGAGCGGCGTCCGCGGCTTTCCCCTCTTCGCGTTTGCGCCGGCGCTGACCGTCACGCTGGTCTCGGTGGGGGCGGTGCTTGCACCGCTGGCCGGACTCAACTGGATTGTGGGCGTTGGTCTCCTGACGGTGGTCACCGCAGGGATTGCGTTTGCCGTTCAACGGTGGCGTGGAGGCACTGTCGGCCGCCCGGCCCGGGACTGGGCCAATACGGCTGCCCTGGCCTTTGCCGTAGCCGTGGCGTTCTTCCTGATCGGCCGCAGGCTGCTTTTCGTCTACGGGGAGCCGGAAGCTTTCTCCCAGACCTTCGATAATGTCTTCCACCTCAACGCGATCCGCTACATCATGGAAACCGGCGCGGCTTCGACGTTCGATGTCGGACGGATGGCCGGGAACTCCTATTACCCCGCCGCATGGCACGACATGGTGGCGCTTGTGGTTGAGTTCACCTCGGCCGGGATCCCCGTAGCGGTCAATGCCGTCAATTTCTTCTCTGCCGCCGTTGTATGGCCGCTGGGATGCATCTATCTGGTCCGGCAGCTCTTCGGCCGCAGCATCGTACTGACGCTGCTTACCGGCGTATTGTCCGCAGCCTTCGGCAATTTCCCGCTGCTGATGCTCGACCACGGCGTCCTGAACCCCAACGTCCTGGCAATTGCGTTGCTGCCGGTGGTCTTCGGCGCAGCGGTCAACGCGCTGGGCCTGTCCAGTGAAGTGCAGTACACCCCGACGATCCGGTGGCTGCTGCTGCTGGCCATGATCCCTGGCATGACTCTCTCCCATCCAAGTACCACAATGGCCTTGCTGGCGATGCTGGTCCCTGCTGCTTTTGCTTTGGCCTTCCGGCGGACGGTGACGGTACCTGCCGATGTACCTGCCGAAGGGCAGGGCAGCCGGACGCGTGCCGCCAAGCTCTGGCCCTGGGTCGGGGTGGCAGCCTACATCGGTGCCGTCGCCTACCTCTGGACCGTGGCGCGTCCACTGGAAGCCGCGTCGACCTGGGTTCCCATCCAGTCCACCGGCCAGGCCATAGGCGAGGCAGTCTCGGGCACGGCCCTGGGCCGGCCGGTTACCTGGACCGTGTTTATCCTTACCGCGGCCGGACTGGCATTCCTGTTTGCGCAGCGGGGAACCCGCTGGATTGGCGCCGTGTACGTCGTCATTGCCGGCTTTTACGTTGTGGTCTCATCCTTCCCGCAGGAGGACCTGCGGATGTACCTGACCGGTGTCTGGTACAACGATTCTCCCCGCCTCGCAGCGCTGATCCCGGTGGTGGCGGTTCCCGTGGCCGCCTACGGCGGCTGGAAGCTGCTGGCGTGGGTGGCCGGACTTCCCCTCGTTGCTGCCGGCGTGGACCGGATCCGGCATGCGACGTTCGGGAAGCCCGCTTACGGGGCCGTGGCCGTTGTTGCTGCAGTTGCCCTTGTCGGGGCCAGCACCTACCTCACGCAGAAGGACAACATCCGCGACGCAGCGGAGTCGGCTCAGCGCAGCTACCTCCTAACCCCGGAGTCCGGCCTCATTACAACGGACGAACTCGAACTCCTCAATCGGTTGGATGAAGAGGTGCCGGAAGATGCAGTCCTGACCGGCAATCCCTGGACCGGAACTTCGTTGGCTTACGCCCTTGCGGATCGCAGGACCCTCCAGTTGCACCTCCTCGCGACATATGGAGACGACGTCGACATCATCTACAACCACCTGCGCGATGCCTCGACGGATCCGGAGGTATGCCCGGCAATCGAATCCACGAGTGTGGACTACGTCCTGGACTTCGGCAGGCAGGAAGTCCACGGCTACGACCACGGCTTCGTCGGGCTCCAGAACCTGGAAGAGACCGGCACAGTGCGGCTGGTCGACCAGGCCGGAGACGCGAAGCTGTATGAAATAACGGCCTGCAAATAGAGTCCCGGGACACAGGTCCCCGCGTATACAAAACCGGAAAAGGTAACAGCATGAGTTTCGTAATCACGGGCGGCAACGGCTTTCTCGGCTGGCACACCCGCGTCTTGGCCCACAGCCTGGGCGAGTCCTGCGTCAGCATCGGCCTGGGCGACAGGTTCAATCGGGAAGAGGCCGTTTCCGCTCTTGCCGGGGCGGACACCCTGGTTCACATCGCCGGTGTAAACCGGGGTACGGACGAAGAAGTAGCCGAGGGAAATCTCCTGTTTGCTACTCAGCTCGAGGACGTCCTCGCGGCCGCCGGCCCGTCGCTGAAAACGGTTGTGTATGCCAACTCGGTGCAGCAGGGAAACGGCACTGTCTACGGGCAGGCCAAGGCCGACGCCGGCCGGACCCTCGCCGCAGCGGCGGCCCGGGCGGGGGCCGAGTTCAAGGACATCGTGCTGCCCAATCTGTTCGGCGAGCACGGGGTGCCCTTCTACAACTCAGTCGTGGCGACCTTCTGCCACCTGACCGCAGCAGGTGAAACGCCCACTGTGCAGGATGACAAAGTGCTGACGCTCCTGCACGCACAGGACGCTGCGGAGCTTCTCCTGGGCGTACGGCCGCAGGCGGAGCAGCAGCAGGTGGAAGTGCAGTGTTCCGTGAGCGGCTTGCTGGAACGTATCCAGGCCATGGCTGCGGCATACGAGACAGGGACCATCCCCCGGCTGGACTCGGATTTCGAGCGCAACCTCTTTAATACCTACCGTTCCTTCCTTACCGGCGACGGCCTTCCGCGCGTGCTGGAACTCAAGACGGACCCGCGCGGGTCCTTTGTCGAACTGATCCGCTCGGAAGGCGGAGAAGGACAGAGTTCCTTCTCCACCACCAAACCGGGGATTACCCGCGGGCAGCACTACCACCGGCACAAGATTGAGCGGTTTGTGGTCATGTCGGGCACCGGCGAGATCGCCATGCGCCGAATGTTCTCGGATGAGGTCGTTCGATATTCTGTAAACGGAGAACAGCCTGTTGCCATAGACATGCCGACAATGTGGTCGCACAACATTACGAACGTCGGACCCAACGAGCTCTACACAGCATTCTGGGTCAACGAAATCTTTGATCCCGCATCACCCGATACCTTCCCGGAGGAAGTATGAATACCCCGTCACGCAAGCTCAAGGTCCTCACCGTAGTTGGAACGCGGCCTGAGATCATCCGTCTCGCCGCAACCATCCGGCGTCTTGACCGGTCTACGGAACACGTGCTTGTGCACACCGGGCAGAACTACGACTACGAACTCAACGAGGTCTTCTTCGAGGACCTGGGCCTTCGCCGCCCGGACCACTTCCTTGCCGCTGACACGAGCTCGCTCGGAGCGGTCCTCGGCAGCATCCTTGCCAAGCTTGAGACAGTGCTGCTGCAGGAAAAGCCGGACGCCATGGTGGTGCTGGGCGACACCAACAGCTGCATCTCAGCGCTTATCGCGCGCCGCCTGAAGGTTCCCGTGTACCACATGGAAGCAGGCAACCGCTGCTTCGATGAGAACGTCCCTGAGGAAGTCAACCGCCGGCTGGTGGACCACGTTGCGGACTACAACCTCGTCTACACCGAACACGCCCGCCGTAACCTGCTGGCCGAGGGTATCCACCCGTCCCGCATCCTGCTCACCGGGTCACCGATGCGCGAGGTGCTGGAAGCCAATGCCAAGCAGATCGCCGAGAGCAATATCCTCGCAGACCAGGGACTGACTGCCGGGGAGTACTTCCTGGTCAGCCTGCACCGTGAAGAAAACGTGGACAACCCCAAGCGCCTCAAGGAGGTGCTGGGTGCCCTGCAGCATCTCGCGCAGAACTATGGACTGCCGGTGCTGGTTTCCACCCACCCGCGCACGCGTAAGCGGCTTGAGGACCAGCCGGAGGAGCTGAAGCAGGGTCTGCGGTTCCACGCACCCTTCGGCTTCAACGACTACGTCCAGCTGCAGATGTCCGCAAAGCTGGTGCTCTCCGACAGCGGAACGATCAGCGAAGAGTCCTCCATCCTCGGCTTCCCGGCCGTGACCCTGCGTGACTGGATCGAGCGTCCCGAGTCGCTGGACTCCGGCGTCATCATCACCACGGGCGTCGAGACGGACTCGATCGTTGACGCGATCGAAATCGTTCTGGACCAGGCCGGTACCGACGGACTGGCCGATGCGCCTGCGGAGTACCAGATCACGGATACCTCGCGCCGTACGGTCAACTTCATCCGGTCCACGGCACACAGCCACCACCGCCGGGCCGGCCTGAACATGGACAAGGCCTAGGCTCCCCACTAAAAAGCTCCCCCCGCTGCCAGGCAGCGGGGGGAGCTTTTTTGCGTTGGACGCGGCGGGCCTAGTGGCCAGTCGCTTGCTGCACCCCGCCCTGCGGGGACGTATCGCTGCGCAGCAGCTGCCCGGCGTCGGAAGGGGTGCCGGAGGCCTGCTCCTCCAGGGCCAGGACCGAGGACCGGAGGATAGCGACTTCCTCCGCCAGAACGCGGATTTCCTCTTCGCTGACGGACTGTTCCCAGGACAGGTGCAGGCAGACACCGATCAGGAGCAGGAAGGACATGCCGAACAGGAAGTTTGAACCTACCTGTACCCCGATTGCGGAACTGACGATGTTCAGCAGGTTGGGCCAGCCGGCCAGGACCAGCGACGCAACGCCGACCACCAGCCAGAGGGCAGCGTATTTCTCCTTGAAGTGCTTGCGCCGGACCAGCTCAAGCACGAGCGCGACGACAACGAATGCGAATATAAACGCGGCAATATTGATCATTTTGAGGCAACCTCCGCCTGGTGCGGCTTGCTCCCGCTGCGGCTCAACGCAAAGAGGAGGGCGAATACGGAACGCAGCAGGTAGATCGCTGCCTTGGCCGGGTTGTGGCTGGGCTGTCCGCCCTGCCGGGCACGCATGGCGACCGGGACCTGAGTCACTGTGCAGCCGGACTTGATAGCCACCACCAGGGAATCGATGGTATCTCCGAGGTACTCGGCTGGATAATGCGCAATGTACTGGTTTATCGCCTTGACATTTCCCGCCCTGAAACCGGAAGTAACATCAGTCAGCTTGGTCTTGGCAAGCCGGGAAATAACGGCTGCGAGAAATACCATGGCCCATTTCCGGGGGCCGGAAACCGTATAGTTTCCCTTCTCCGCGAAACGTGCGCCAATGGAAATATCCGCATGCTGCAGTCCGGCCAGGACGGTTTCAATTTCAGCGGGATCATGCTGCCCGTCGGCGTCGACCTGGATTACCGTCTCGTAGCCAAGCCGCTGGGCGTATTTGAAACCGGCGCGCATCGCGCCGCCGACGCCCATGTTGAAGGGGAGTTTCAGGACGGTGGCCCCGGCGGCTTCGGCGACGACGCCGGTACCGTCGGTGGAACCGTCATCCACAACCAAGACGTCGTAGCCGCGGTCGGTGTCCTGGATCTCCTGAACGGTCCGGCCTACCGTTTCGGACTCATTCCAGGCAGGCATGATGACCAGCACACGAGGGGAAGTTTCAGATGACATGCCTAGAGTTTACTCGGCGAATGCGGCCAGCCATTAATCGACGGGCGCCCGGCGGGGCATTCCAGTCTTGTGGCGCGCGTCCCGTCAGGCGGATCCAAGGCATAACCGCTGATATCATCTAGGGGGTTCCGGGGTCCGGCATTGGATCAACCCGCGACATTTTCTATCCCTGAGGAGACCAGTTGTTCAGGAACAAGACTCTGCTAATCACCGGAGGTACCGGCTCGTTCGGCAATGCTGTGCTGAAGCACTTCCTCCACACAGATATCGCTGAAATCCGGATCTTCTCCCGTGATGAGAAGAAGCAGGACGACATGCGCCGGGAATTCAACAGCCCCAAGCTCAAGTTCTACATCGGGGACGTGCGGGACATCAACAGCGTGCGGGAAGCCGTACGCGGCGTGGACTACATCTTCCACGCAGCTGCACTGAAGCAGGTACCCTCGTGCGAGTTCTTCCCCATGGAAGCAGTGCGTACCAACGTCATCGGGACCGACAATGTCCTGACGGCAGCCATTGACGCCGGCGTGAAGAAGGTTGTCTGCCTGTCCACGGACAAGGCTGCCTACCCGATCAACGCCATGGGCACCTCCAAGGCGATGATGGAAAAGGTTGTCATCGCCAAGTCCCGGAACGTGGATCCCAAGGACACCCTGATTTCCTGCACCCGCTACGGAAACGTGATGGCTTCGCGCGGTTCGGTAATTCCGCTCTTTGTCGAGCAGATCAAGGCAGGCAAGGACTTGACGGTTACCGACCCGGATATGACCCGTTTCCTCATGAACCTCGACGAGGCAGTGGACCTGGTCCTCTTCGCTTTCGAACACGCGAACCAGGGCGACCTGTTCGTGCAGAAGGCTCCGGCGTCCACGGTGGGGGACCTCGCCGCAGCCATGAAGCAGATCATGCGCGCCGACGTCGAAATCCGCACCATCGGCACTCGGCACGGCGAGAAGGCGCACGAGACCCTGCTGACCCGCGAAGAGCGGGCCAAGTCCGAGGACCTCGGCGGCTACTTCCGCGTTCCGGCCGACACCCGGGACCTGAACTACGGAAAGTTCTTCGACGACGGCCAGGACATGGCACAGGTTCCCGAGGAATACACATCGGAAAACACTGAGCGCCTCACGATTGACGAGGTCGTCTCCAAGGTGATGACCACTCAGTACATGCGTGACCTGCTTGCCGGGGAACCTGCGGTCAGCTAAGTCCGGTTGCCCGCCGGCAACGGCGTCCAGCAGTAAACATCAGGTGAGGAGCCTTGAACGTGCCCAACGAGAGAATCCTGGTTGTCTGCCAGCACTTTTGGCCTGAAGGATTCAGGCTCAACGATATTGCGGCGTATTTCGTGGAGAACGGCCTCGAGGTCGAGGTGCTGTGCGGGCTGCCGAACTACCCCAAGGGCGAACTGTTCCCGGGGTACACGTTCAAGGGTCCTTACCGGGAGAACCACAACGGGATCGACGTCCACCGGACGCTTGAGATTCCCCGGCGCGGCAACACCAGCGCCAGGATCTTCCTGAACTACGTTTCGTTCCCCTTCTTCAGCCTGTTCCACATCCCCAGGATGCTGTTCGGGAAGTATGACCGGATCTTCCTGTACCAGCTTTCCCCGGTCATGATGTCGCTGGCAGGCATCATCGTGGGCAAGATCCGCAGGATTGAAACCACGATGTACGTCCTGGACCTTTGGCCGGAGAACCTTTACTCGGTCATCAACGTGAAGAACAGGTTCCTTCGCGGCATGCTCGAGAAGGTTTCCCACTGGCACTACCGCAACGTGGATAAAATCGTGGTTCTTTCGGACCTGATGAAGGAACGGCTGTCGGGAGTGTCCGGCCTTCCCGCCGAGAAGATCACGGTCATCCCGCAGGCCTGCGAGAAACTCTACGAAGAGCAGATTGTCGACGAGGATCTTGCCCGCCGGTTCGAGGGCGGCTTCAAGGTGGTTTTCGCCGGCAACATCAGCCCTGCCCAGTCCTTCGACACCATGATCGAGGCTGCCCGGCTGATCCGCGACGAAGGCATCGACGACGTCCAGTGGGTGATTGTCGGTGACGGAATGAGCAGGGCCGAGGTGGAAGCCAAGGTGCAGGAGAAGGGCCTCTCCGACAGCTTCCACTTCGAAGGCCAGCGGCCGGTCGGGGACATTCCCCGGTACACGGGCATCGCTGACGCACTGGTGGGATGCCTGGTAACCAGCGACCTTCTCGAAGCGACCATCCCCGCGAAGGTGCTTTCCTATATTGCCTCCGGCAAGCCGCTGGTCCTGGCGATGGACGGCGAGGTCCGCCGCCTCGTGATGGACGAAGCCGGCTGCGGTCTCGTGGGACCCACGGAAGACGCCCGTGCGCTGGCGGACAACGTGGTCAAGCTCTACCGGATGAGCAATGCCGAACGTGAATCCCTGGGGGAGTCAGGCCGGGCCTACCACTTCGAGAACCTGGAACGGAACATCGTGCTGGGTAAGCTGAAGGACTTCATCCTCGAGGCGTAAAGCCGCCCCGTCACTGCCTGCTTCGGCGGCGCTGCCTATGAGGCGGCGCCGCCTTTTACGTGGCGGCGCTACTTAGCGGTGCTGCCGGAGGGCAGGCGGATCAGGGCAATGACGTGGACGGCTATCCCGGCCAGCGGTCCAACCGTCAGGCTCAGGACGCACCGCAGGTCCAGCGGGACCGGAAGCAGAAGCAGCAGGACGGACACGACGGTACCGAGAATCCACCCGATCGAGTAGACCCGGTGATGGCCCAGGGCGATGGCCGCCGTACCGGTCAGGGTGATCAGGGCGATCAGGCTCGCTGCGAATGTCAGCCCGGCCAGGACCCAGCCGGAAATACGGTAGTCAGGCCCGAAAATGCCCATCAGGGACGGTCCGACCAGGGCGGCCAGCCCGGCGCCCACCAGTCCGACAAGCAGGATGGCCCCTACCGGCTTCACGAAGGCGGAGAGGCTCCCGCGTGCCTGCATGATCAGGTTCATCGCCACGCCCTGGAAGGCCTGCAGCGGAATCATGATCGGCGCGCGGGTCATGGAGACTGCCAGCAGCAGCGGCGCTGAAAGCGCGTACTCCTCCGGCGTTGCGGTCATCTTGACCAGGATGGGGAAACCGACCACCAGGGTGGCCGAGGACGCCGCTGACAGCAAGGCGTAGCCGGTTTGGCGCAGCGTGCCGCCCAGGCCTACGTCCGAGCGTGCCCCCGCCGCCGAACGCGCTGCGGGGGAGAAAATGATCAGCGAAAGCCATGCCGCCAGGGAAGCGATGCAGGCCAGCTCGACGCCGATCAGCGGAGCGGCCAGGAGCGCCGCCGCGCCGATGGCGGCAAACCGGATCAACGATTCCAGGGTCACCAGGTTCGCGAAGGTTCCCCAGCGGTCGGTTCCCTGAAGGCTGCCGGCGAGGGCTGCGTGCCCGGAATACAGGACGGCGAAGACGGCAAGCGCCGTCATCACCAGTCCGGTGTTTCCGGGGAAGAGATGCCGGCCGAGCGGCCAGAGGGCCAGTATCACGGCGGCCGCACCCACTCCGATGAGCGCCCCGGAAAGGATCGGGCGGGAGAACCATCCGCCGTGTGCAGGGGCACCCAGAACCACCGCATGCGTGGATCGTGTGGACTCTGCCTGAATGCCGCCCAGCGTTCCCTGGACGAAAAACAGGGCCGCCCAGAACGCCAGGAAGTCCGCGTTCTCCTCAATGGAAAGCGTCCTGCTGGTCACGAGGAGGATGAGGACGCCGGCGAGGGCGGAGATGATGGACGAAATCCCTACCCTGGAGGCGCTTTTCCCGGTGAAGCCACCGCCGCCCGGTCCTGAGACTGCCTTGGTGGGGTTGGTTTCACGTCGCGTCAAAATCAGTGCCTCTTGTCCTGTCGGTGCCCCAGCCAGTCTACTTTACCCGCAGTGCCCTAGGCCCGGCGCGGGGTTACCCGGACACCGCCTGACTGTGTCCACGTAACGGTTGTCCGCTCGAAGTTCTGCGTGCAGGAGGTGCTGCCGGAGCAGGTCTGGTTTCCCGTCGACATTCCCCAGGCGCCGTGGATTCCGCCGGAGGCGGTCCACGCGGTGCCGATCTGGCCGGGCAGGTAGATGCTGCTCACTCCGTTGGCCTGGGTCCAGTACGCGGTGGTCCGTTCAAAGTCCTGCGTGCAGTAGGTCGGGTAGCACACCTGGTTTTCCGTCGGCATGCCCCACGTTCCGTGGATCCTGCCGGACGCGGTCCAGGCCTTGCCGATCGGATCCGCAAGGACAACAGTCTTGACGCCCTTGGCCGCAGTCCAGTACGCAACGGTCCGTTCAAAGACCTGTGTGCAGTAGGTGGGCTCACAGGTCTCGGGAGACTGGGGCAGGCCCCAGGAGGAGGAACCGAAGATGGTTCCCGAGGCGGTCCAGGCCTTGCCGATGGGGCCGGTGGTCTGGACCGTGGTTACGGCTCCGTTTTTCGGCCAGTAGGCCGTGTGGCGTTCGAATACCTGCGTGCAGTAGGTCGGGTAGCACGCCTGGTTGGTCAGGGGGATGCCCCAGGACGCGGCGCCGCCGAGCCCGCCGGAGGCTTTCCAGGCCTTGCCGACGCTCTCATTCAGTGCCACGGAGGTGACGCCGGTGGCCTGCATCGAATAGACGGAGCGGCTCTCGAACTCCTGCGTGCAGTAGGTCGGGTAGCAGGCCTCGTTGCCGGTGGGCCTGCCCCAGCCGGAGGTTTTGCCAGCGCCGGTCCAGGCGCCGCCGATGAGGGAGGACGTCCTGACGGTGTGGACTCCCGAAGCCTGGGTCCAGAACGCGGTGTCCCGTTCGAAGGTCTGGGTGCAGACGTTGCCGGTGCAGGTTTCCCCGCTGGTGGGCATACCCCAGGAAGCGGCGCCGTAGATGGTTCCGGCAGCCCGCCAGGCGCCGCCGATGGCGCCGGGCAGGTAAATGGTGCGCACGGCGCCGTCGTTGCCGCGGTAAGCGGCGGTACGTTCAAAGGACTGTGTGCAGTACGTGGGCTCACAGATGTGGTTGCTGCTGGGGATGCCCCAGGACGCAGAACCGTAGATTGTGCCTGCAGCGGTCCATGCCCGGCCGATCTCCGTGTTGAGGAGGACCGTGCTGACGCCCGAGGACGGCCGGAAGTAGGCCACCGCCCGTTCGTAGCTCTGCGTGCAGTAAACGCTGCCGTAACAGACTTCTGCGCCCGTGGGCAGGCCCCAGGACGAGGCGCCGTAGATGGTGCCGGCGGCCTTCCAGGCATTGCCGATGGCTCCGGCGGTGTAAACGGTCCTGACTTCTCCTGTGGAGGTAATCAAATAGGCCGTCGTCCGGTCGAAAGCCTGGGTGCAGTAGGTCGGATAGCAGCTTTCGTTGCCTGTCGGCAGCCCCCAGGAGCCGTCAACGCCGTTGGCTGCCTGCCAGGCCGCACCGATCGGCCTGCGAGTGTCCACGTTGTAGCTGTCGGCGCGGCGGCTGAATTCGTGGAGCTCGGTGGAGCTGCCGTTGAAGACGTTGGAGTCCCCGGCGAACGGTCCGCTGCTGCTGTACTGCCAGACGTTGTAGCTTGACCAGCCGGCGGGCAGGGCGCCTGCACCTACCTGGTTGTAGTTGGCGATGTGCAGCGGGTGGTCGGCAAACGCCGTGCTGCTGCCCGTGCACCGGTTCCACCAGTCCGTCGTGGAATAGATCATGGGCAGCCGGCCGGTCCGTGCCTTCACCGTATTGGAGAAGTCCCGGATCCAGGACACCATCTGCGCCGCGGACAGGTTGTAGCAGGTGTTGCCCAGCTCGGCGTAGGGGTTGTACTCGATGTCCAGCAGCGGGGGCAGCGTGCGGCCGTCGGCGGACCACCCGCCGCCGTTGTTGACGAAGTAGTTTGCCTGATCCGCGCCTGAAGAGACGCCGGGAATGGCAAAGTGGTAGGCCCCGCGGTACATGCCTACGTCCACCGAGCCGTTGTACTGCTGGTTGTAGTAAGGGTTTTTGTACGACGTAGCTTCGGTCGCCTTCACGTACGCGAACCGGGAACCCTGGTTCCAGGCATAGCGCCAGTCGACGTCGAGCTGGTGGCTGCTGACATCCATGCCCTGGATGCCCGGCGGACGCCAATCCGCCGCGAGCTGGATGTTGGCTGCCAGCGAGATGGAGGCGGCCGGGGCAGCCTGCGGTGTTTTCGTTGCCGGAGCGTCCGGCAGCACGCCGTCCCCTGCCAGCCGCTCGACCTTTGCTTCCAGCGCTGTTTCCTCAGCGGTGGGCACCTGGGCATTTCCCGTTTCTTCCAGCCGTTCCAGGCCCTGCCCCATTTTCGCTCCGAGCGGTCCGATGAGTTCGGCCAGCCAGTCTTCCTCGACGGCGCCGCTTTCGGGCTCCACCGGCGGCGTCGCCTCGGGCGTGCTCTCAGCGGGCGCGGACGGTGTGGCAGGCACCGGAGCCGCTGTCGGCCGGGGTGCCGGCGCGGCGCTCTCGGCGGGTTCGGCGGGTTCGGCAGTGGGCGCCGGGCTGGTTGCTGGTGTTTCGACCGGTGCCGGCTGCTGGACGGCGCCGGGTTGTTCCGCGGCTACGGCGGGAAGTGTGCCGGAGGTCAAGGCAACGGCGAGGGCGACCCCGGAAAGCCATTTAAGGGAAAGGGTGCGTGTCATGGGAACTCCGGTGGGGCAAAAGTTAAAGAAGGGGCGGGTGAGAAGAGAATACCGGAAGAACCGGGACGTTTCGGGATATCGGCAATAAGCCGGAGAAGCGCCTGTCGGAGAGCGAATTGACCGCGTAACACTCGTTTTTAAAGCAGTGATCTTCTAGTGTCGGGCATCAAGTCACCACAGGAAGTAAGGACCAATACCCCGTGCGGCTCACCTTGATCCACCCTGAACAATGACCGGTTTTCCGGTAATCGCCGGTGCGGTCGTAGTGCTGGCGGCGATTACTGTCCTGCTTCGCCGGCGGAAGCTGCGGGAGAAATACACGTTTCTCTGGTTGATCGTCGGGACGGTGACCCTGGTACTCGCCCTGTTCCCCGGAATCCTGCGGTGGGCGAGTGAACTTCTGGGCGTTCAGGTGCCCTCCAATCTGCTTTTCGCCGTGGCAATTGTTTTTCTGGCCGGGGTGTGCCTCCACCTTTCACTCGAGGTGACAGCAGTGGAAGACGAAAGCCGCATATTGGCAGAGGAACTTTCGATTCTGCGCGCACAGTTCGAGCAGGCACGCCAGCGCGGCGAACCGGGCAAGCGCGGCGAACCGGGCAGGGGACTGCCGGGCGACGGCGGGCAGGAATCCGGAGGCAGGGCCGGCGGGAACGGGGAAGACCCGCCGGGCTAGGTCAGTGCGTGGCGGCCCAGGACCTGGATCCCGGTGGACGTGGGCCGCGGCAGGGAACGCATCAGCAGCGACACGGCGTGCAGCCGGGATGTCCAGTGCAGCCGGGCGGCGCGGGCCGCCCGGTTCCAGCCGAGCCCGGTGAAGCGCAGCGCCTGGTCCTGGAAGAACCGGCGTTCCTCATCAAAGCGGCGGCCGTCCATCGCCCGGACCGAGGAATCCGAGGCGTCGTGGCGGCGGTAGTGGAAAACGACGTCGCCCGTGGACACCACAATGGAGCCGCCCGAGGCGGCAATGTCCATCAGCAGCGCAAGGTCCTGCACGACGTCGTACTCCGGCCGGAAACCGAATCCCTGGATCACCTCCCGGCGCCAGGCCAGCGAGGGAAAGTAATGCCAGCCCGCGTGCAGGAGACTGGCTGCCATGTCTTCTCCCGCGAGGGACACCGTTCCCCCGGAACCCGGCGTCAGCACGGATTTGATCCGGTCCACCAGGGTCGAGACGGCCAGCCCGTCACCGTCGATGACGCTGACCCCCGGCTGTACGACGGCGGCCCCGGGGTAGGCGTCCAGCAAACCCAGGACGGCGTCCAGGTAACCGGGGAGCATCACGTCGTCGGCGCCCATCATGACCACTACCGGAGCCTCGGCACGGCCGAGTGCCTTCTGGAAATTCCGGTTGGCACCGAGGTTCTCTTCGTTGCGTTCGTAGTGGATCCGCGGATCCTGCAGCGAGGTGAACCACCCGCGCGGATCGCCGCCGGGATACGCATCATCCAGCACCAGCAGCCGCCAGTCCGGACTGTCCTGGTCCTGGACGCTGCGGACGGACTGCCGCATCAGGTCTTCGTCGCCGTAATAGGGGAGCAGAATGTCGACCGCAGCCATGGCGCCGCCCTTGAATCGCGCCTTTGGCGCCGGGAAAGCAGAGAAACCCGGCTGCCTTGAATACGGCAAGTTTAGGATCCGGGTACCTAGCCAACAATAGAAAATCACCTAGGTGGTACCTGCTTCCGGTGATTCTCCTGCGGAGTTTTGCGGGCCGCATCCACCGGGGCGGTCTTTATCCACAGCTGCCGGGCACTACCCTCGCCTTCGCCCGGCGCAGCCTTTACTGTGTGGCCCGTTGGCCGGAGCGGACCAACGCCAGTCTCGTGCCGGTGCCTTCGGGCAGCGGCCATGCCGGGGGTAGCGATGGATGCAGCGCGGATAGTCGAAGACGAGGTACGCGAGCTCATCCGCGTGCGCGGGCTGGATCCGCAGGAACAGTCCGCGGAGGTTCGCCGGCTCGTGGATGCTGCCGTTTCCGATTACGACGACCGCTCCCTGCTGGGGACCCTGCCGCCGCTGGGGCGGCCGGAATCCGTTCGCCGGCAGGTCTTCGACGCCGTGGCGGGCTTCGGTGCGCTCCAGCCGCTGCTGGATGATCCCACGGTCGAAGAAGTGTGGATCAACTCGCCCTCCGAGGTTTATGTCGCACGGGACGGCCGGTCCGAGCTGACTTCCCTGACGCTGACGGCCGAGCAGGTCCGGCTGCTGGTGGAACGGATGCTGAAGTCCTCCGGCCGGCGGCTTGATCTTTCCTCCCCGTTCGTTGACGCGGCGCTACCGGACGGGTCACGCCTGCACGTGGCCATCCCGGACGTGACCAGGCGGCACTGGGCCGTGAATATCCGCAAGTTCGTCGCCCGCGCCCGCCGCCTCGACCACCTTGTGGAACTGGGCACGCTGACCCCTGATGCTGCCCGCTTCCTCGGCGCCGCCGTGGCTGCCGGGTTGAACATCCTCGTCTCCGGCGCCACGCAGGCGGGGAAAACCACCATGCTCAACTGTCTTGCTGCGGCCATCGGACCGAGGGAACGGGTGGTTACGGTCGAGGAGATCTTTGAACTGCAGCTCCCCCTTCGGGACGTGGTGGGGCTGCAGTGCCGTCAGCCGAACCTGGAGGGACAGGGTGAAATCCCGCTCCGCAGGCTCGTGAAGGAAGCATTGCGCATGCGCCCGGATCGGCTGGTCGTGGGGGAGGTCCGTGAAGCCGAGAGCCTCGACATGCTGATTGCGCTGAACGCGGGTTTGCCCGGCATGTGCACCATCCACGCGAACAGCGCCCGGGACGCGGTAACCAAGCTGTGCACACTGCCCCTGCTGGCGGGGAACAATATTTCCAGTGCCTTCGTGGTTCCGACCGTGGCGTCCTGCATCGACCTGGTGGTCCACTGCTCCAGAACCGGCACGGGACGACGCGAGGTCACCGAAATCCTGGCCTTGGGACGGCGGGTGGAAGGCGGAATCATCGAGTCGTCCCCGGTATTCGGCCCGGTGGACGGCAAGCTGGCCGTGACGGCTTCCTCCATGCCGTCGGCTGACAAATTCGCTCTGGCCGGCGTGAACGTCGCTGCCCTGCTCGGGGCGGCAGCATGAGCGCTGCAGCGGGGTTGACCCTGGGCATGGGATTGCTGCTGCTGTGGCAGTCCTGCTGGAGCACGACAGCCCGTACCCCTTCCCGGCGGCGTCGAACCGGATACCTGGACGATCTGCTGCGGCAGGCCGGCATCGAACGGGTCAGGGCCGCCGGGCTCCTTGCCGCGTGCGCCGTCACGGGTGTTTTCGTCCTTCTCCTGTTCTTCATCCTGACGCTGTCGTTACCCATCGCGGCCTGCTTCGCGCTTTTCGGGGCGGGACTGCCTTACGCGTTAGTGCGTATGCAGGCCCGCCGCAGGAGGGCCTCGCTGGCGGAACTGTGGCCCGACGTCGTCGACCACCTGCGCTCTGCAATCCGGGCAGGCCTGTCTCTTCCGGAGGCCCTCATCCAATTGGCAGGGAACGGCCCGGAGGAGCTGCGGGGATACTTCCGGGCCTTTGCCGCCGACTACCGGTCCGGAGGCAACTTCGAGGATTCGCTGACCCGGCTCAAGGACAACCTCGCGGACCCGGTGGCGGACCGCATCATCGAAGCCCTGCGGATCACCCGACAGGTAGGCGGCACCGATCTGGGCAGGCTCCTCGGCACACTGGCCGGTTTTCTCCGTGAAAACGCGCGGACCCGGAGCGAGCTGCTGGCACGGCAGTCCTGGACCGTCAACGCAGCGAGGCTGGCCGTGGCGGCGCCCTGGGCGGTGCTGCTGCTGCTGGCGGCGCGCCCGGAAACCGCCGCAGCCTACAACTCCGCTGCGGGCGCGACGGTCCTGGTCGCCGGAATCGGCATCTCCGTCCTTTGCTACCGCCTGATGCTCCGGATAGGCGCGTTGCCCGAAGACGTGCGGGTGCTGCGGTGACGCCCGGGATGGCGGCAGCGGTGCTGGCTGGAGCCCTGATGGGAACCGGGCTGTTGCTGGTCCTCCACCGGCTGCCGCCGCTGCGGCAGAGGACCTTCACTGCGCGCGTGGAACCGCAGCTGCGTTCCGTGCGGCCCGCGTCGGGGCTCCTGCTGTCCGCCTCCGACATCACGCCTTTCGGCCCGCTGGAGCGGATCCTGCGTCCGTTGCTCCACGACGCCGTCCGCCGGCTGGCCCGCTGGTCTCCGGCCAACCGGACCCTCGCGCAGCGGCTGCAGCAGGCAGGCGGGAACAAATCCGTGTCGGACTACCGTGCAGAGCAGGTCTTATGTGCCGGTTCGGGGTTCCTGGCCGGGGGAGCCGCAGGCGCGCTTCTCGCCGGGAGCGGTCGCATAGGTCTTGTATCGGTGGCCTTTGGTATATGTACCTGCGCCGTTGCAGGATTCCTGCTGCGGGACTACCTGCTGACCCGGCAGATCGAACGGCGCAACAGCCGCATCCTCGCCGAATTCCCCAGCCTTGCCGAAATGATGGCGCTCGCCGTCAGCGCAGGGGAAAGCGCCGTCGGTGCGCTGGAACGCGTTTCCGTCGCTGCACAGGGGGAACTGGCAGACGAGTTCAGCCGTGTCCTTGCCCAGACCCGCTCAGGACACCCGCTCACCAAAGCCCTGCAGGATTTCTCCGACCGGATCCGCCTGGCGCCGTTGAGCCGTTTCGTCGACGGAGTCACCGTTGCCGTCGACCGCGGAACACCATTGGCAGATGTTATGCGTGCACAGGCCCAGGACGTCAGGGACAGCGCCAAGCGTGAACTGATGGAGACCGCAGGCAAGAAGGAAATAGCCATGATGGTGCCCGTGGTTTTCGGAATCCTGCCGTTGACCGTGCTGTTTGCGGTGTTTCCGGGCCTGGCGCTGCTGAGGCTGGGGCTATGAGGCGGCAGGTGAAGGCAAGGCCAAGCATGTCGAGGGATGGAGACAGGATGAGCAGCAATAATGCGAGCAGGCACCGGAACAGCGCACATGCGCCGGGTGAAGGATGGAGAGCGGCCGTCGCCCTGGCAGCGGCATGGTGGTACCGGCTGGTGCGGCAGTGCCAGGCAGCTCTGCACCCGAAGGACCCGGAGCGCGGAGATGTGCCCGGGTGGGTGATGATCACCCTCATGTCCGCCATCCTCGTGGCTGGACTGCTGCTCCTGGTGCAGCCGGCCCTTGAGCGGTTGTTCGAATCCGCAATAGAACAGGTGCAGCCATAAAGCGCTGGCAGGGTCACCGGGGCGGCCGCCGGGCGTACCGGTTTGCCGGCTGCGGTCCGGAGCGGGAACGGGGATCCGCCGTCGTCGACTTCGTTATGGTGGGCGCGCTGGTGAGCCTGGTGTTTATGGCTGTGGTGCAGTTGGCGCTGGTGCTGCACGTTCGCAACACCCTGATCGACGCCGCAGCCACGGGCGCGCGCTACGGCACGCTGGCGGACCGCACCCCGGCGGACGGCGCGGCGCGTACGGCCGCCCTGATCGGCAGCTCACTCGGCGAGGAGTATGCCGGGGACGTCGCCTACTCAGAGCAGACCGTGGACGGCGCACGCCTGCTGGAGATCACGGTGCGGGCACCGCTGCCGGTCATCGGTTTCGTCGGACCCGGTGACGGAATCGAGGTGAAGGGGCATGCGGCCCGGCGGTGAGGGAGAGACGGGACAGGCACCAAACGACGCCGGCAGCGCCGTCGTCGAGTTCATTTTCCTGGGCCTGATCCTCCTGGTGCCCGTGGTGTATCTCGTGATCACCGTCGGCCGGATCCAGGCGGCGTCCTTCGCAGTGGTCGGTGCGGCCGACGCTGCGGCCAAGGTCTATGCGGCAGCACCCGACGCTGTGGTTGGCGAACAGCAGGCGGCAGATGCGGCCGAGCTCGCGCTGAGCGACTTCGGGCTGCAGGCGGACGGCATGCTGATGGACATCAGCTGCTCCGAAACCTGTCTGGCACCCGGCTCGACCGTCACTGTCAGCGTCCGGTATGAGGTGCCGCTTCCCGGGCTTCCGTGGGCTGACGGGTCGCCGGTAGCGGTGGATTCCGAGTCCACGCAGGTTGTGGAGCGCAACGGTTGAGCCGGGGGTTTGGGAAACGGCCGCCGGCCGGGCAGCGGGAGGACGGGGAGCGGGGGCAGGTCGGGGTGCTGATCATCGGGTACACCGTGCTGGCACTGCTGACCGTCACAGTGGTGATGGCGGCGTCGTCCGTCTATCTCGGGCAGAAAAAGCTGCTTTCGGCTGCCGACGGTGCGGCCGTGGCTGCGGCGGACACGTTCTCGCTGGGGGAGGCCGCCGCAGGAACGGGGTCGGCGGCCGTGCTGGAGGCCGACGCCGTCCGCAGCGCCGCCCGCCGCTATCTCGCCGAAACGGGTGCGGAGGAACGGTTCACGGAGCTTGCGGTAACCGAAGAGACCGGCACGGCGGACGGCCGGACCGCGCGCGTGGTTCTGGCGGCGCGGGTCCATCCGCCCATCGTCAATTTCCTGGTGCCGGACGGAATCTCCATCACCGCGGTCAGTGAAGCCCGGGCCCGGCTGCTGCAGTGAAAAGTTACGAAGCCTTCCGCTGTGCCTGCGCCTGCGCCTGTGCCTCGCGCACCGGGCCGTGGCCCCAGCCGCCGTGGTCCACGTCCAGGATCCGGCCGTCCTCGCCGTAGCAAATGGTCACCGGCTCACCGAACTGTTCGCAGTCGCTGTCAGGGCACTTGTCCTTCATATTGCCCACATACTCGTTGGAAAAGTGTTGCTCCCACTCGTCCACTTTGCCCATGGCCCAGGGATCGCCCTGCTCGGCAAGGTCGTTGAGTTCGTCCAGGGTGTACATGCGTCCGCGCTCGGGATGGGTCAAGAGAGGCTCCTTCGAAAGGGCGTACATTCCATATCCGTCCCCATTAATCTAACGCCGCCCACGGACACCGCCGCGCGCATCGGCCCCGGCGCGTCCCGGTGTCAGCATTGCCCGGCACGACGACGGCGGGCAGCGGCGCAGGGACATGGCGTAGTCTGTAAGCACCATGGCAGAAATAGATTTTCCCGCAGAAATCCGCGCCCTCCGCTCCACTTTCGCCTCCATTGAAGAGGTCTCGGACGTGGCAAAGATCAAAGAGGACATCGAAGAGCTGAGCGAGATGGCCGGCGTCCCCGATCTTTGGGACGACCCCTCCGAGGCGCAGAAGATCACTTCCAAGCTCTCGCACCGCCAGTCGGAGCTGGAGCGCCTGCAGACCATCGAATCCCGCATCGACGACCTTGAGGTCCTGGTGGAACTGGCCCAGGACGAGGCCGACGCGGATTCCAAGGCCGAGGCCGTGACGGAACTGGAGTCCCTGCGCCGGTCCCTGTCCCAGCTGGAAGTCGTCACCCTGCTTTCCGGTGAATACGACGAACGCGAAGCCGTGGTGACCATCCGTTCCGGTGCCGGGGGAGTGGACGCCGCAGACTTCGCCGAGATGCTGCTGCGCATGTACCTGCGCTGGGCCGAACGGCACGGATACCCCACCACCGTCCTGGATACCTCCTACGCCGAAGAGGCCGGCCTGAAGTCCGCCACCTTCGAGGTCAAGGCTCCCTACGCCTACGGCACCCTGGTGGTGGAGGCCGGTACGCACCGCCTGGTCCGCATCAGCCCGTTCGACAACCAGGGCCGCCGGCAGACGTCCTTTGCCGCCGTCGAGGTCATTCCGCTGATCGCACCCACGGACCACATCGACATCCCGGACAACGAGATCCGCGTCGACGTCTTCCGCTCCTCCGGTCCGGGCGGCCAGTCCGTGAACACCACCGACTCCGCCGTCCGGCTCACCCACCTTCCCACCGGCACGGTGGTCTCCATGCAGAACGAAAAGTCTCAGCTACAGAACCGTGCCGCCGCCATGCGCGTGCTCCAGTCCCGCCTGCTGCTGTTGAAGAAGGAGCAGGAGGACGCCGAGAAGAAGGCCTTCGCCGGCGACGTCAAGGCGTCCTGGGGCGACCAGATGCGCTCCTACGTGCTCAACCCGTACCAGATGGTCAAGGACCTGCGCACCGAACACGAGGTAGGCAACACCTCCGCAGTGTTCGACGGCGAGATTGACGACTTCATCGATGCCGGCATCCGCTGGCGTGCGCACGGCAGCGTTTCCGCCCGCAAATAGGCCACGGCGGCTGCGGTCGGGGACTGGACCCCGTCCGCGGGCAGGTTCCCGGCACTCTGGCACCGGTGTGCAGTCCGACACGCGCTGCTGGGTTGTGGCTCACTGCGCCGGAAGCTGGCTATAGTCGAGAGGCCGGTGCCCATACCCCGAACCAAGGCCCGTGTCTCCGGCCGCTTCATGGGCACTAAGTAGTGATGATCACTTTCGACAATGTCACCAAGCTCTATGACCGGAACTCCCGGCCTGCGCTCAACTCGGTCAGCCTTGACGTGGACCGCGGCGAGTTCGTGTTTCTCGTAGGCGCTTCCGGCTCCGGTAAATCGACGTTTATCCGGCTGATCATGAAAGAGGAGCACGCCACCAAGGGCACCGTCTACGTAGCGGGCGCCAACGTGGCGAAGATTCCGAGCTGGCGGGTGCCGCGGCTCCGCCGGGGGATCGGCGTCGTATTCCAGGACTTCCGCCTGCTTCCCAACAAGACGGTTTTTGCGAACGTTGCCTTCGCCATGCAGGTGATCGGCCGCAGCCGTGCCGTTATCCGCGACTCGGTGCCCGAAGTCCTCAAGACGGTCGGGCTCGAGGGGAAGGGTAACCGCATGCCGCACGAGCTTTCCGGCGGTGAACAGCAGCGCGTGGCAATCGCGAGGGCGATTGTGAATAAGCCCGGCATCCTGCTCGCCGATGAGCCGACCGGAAACCTGGACCCCACCACGTCTTTGGGCATCATGAAGGTGCTGGACCGGGTGAACCAGAACGGCACCACGGTGGTGATGGCTACGCACGACGACGACATCGTCAACGCCATGCGCAAGCGCGTGGTGGAACTGCGCAACGGCAAGATCATCCGTGACGAGCATGAGGGCATCTACCTGGGCGAACCGGAGCCGGAGCGGGACGGCTCAGACGTGGCGGATGGCTCCAGCCGCACGGAGAGCGGGGTAGCCGAATGAGGCTCGCATTTGTCCTGGGCGAGATCGGTTCCGGGCTCCGCCGGAACCTGTCCATGGTTGTCTCCGTAATCCTCGTGACCTTCGTGTCGCTGACGTTCGTGGGGGCGGCAGGGCTGCTGCAGCTGCAGATCGGCCAGATGAAGGGCTATTGGTATGACCGCGTGCAGGTTGCGGTCTACCTGTGCACGGAGAACGACACCTCCGCGTCCTGCGCTTCCGGTGCCGTCACCGACGAGCAGCGCTCTGCCATCGAGGCGGACCTGCAGGCGGACCGTTACGTGGAAACCGTTGAGTATGAAGACCAGGAAACCGCGCTGACCCACTTCCGCGAGCAGTTCGCGAACTCTCCGATCGTGGACAGCATCACCGCCGACATGCTGCCGGAGTCCTTCCGGGTGTCCCTGGTGGACCCCGAAAAGTATGAGGTCATCAACGAGGCGTTCTCCTCCAAGCCTGGCGTCGAGTCCGTCAGCGACCAGCGTGAACTCTTCGAAAAGATGTTTACGTACCTGAACCTTGCCTCCGTTGCCGCGCTGTCCATCGCCGGCGTTATGCTGGTCTGCGCCATCCTGCTGATTGCCACCACCATCCGGCTTTCGGCGTTCAGCCGACGGCGGGAAACGGGCATCATGCGCCTGGTCGGCGCCTCCAAGGCCGTCATCCAGCTGCCGTTCGTGCTGGAAGGCGTGATCGCCGCCGTCATCGGTGCAGTGCTGGCCTCAGCGGCACTATGGAGCACCGCGCACTTCTTTATCGGAAACCTGGCGCGGCAATACCCCACCACGGCCTTTATCTCGTCGGAACAGGTCCTGTACCTGACACCCGTTCTACTTGTTCTCGGAGCGCTGTTGGCGGGAGTATCCTCGCTCTTGACACTCCGCCGGTACCTGAAGGTCTAGAGTCATGAGCACTGGGAATGGAATCTGCAAGATCATGGAGAGTCTCATCAATGGATAATGCTGTGCCTAAACGAATCGGACGTGCGCCGGCGTCCCGGGCCCTGGCGGCGGTTGTCGCCCTCCTGACGCTGACGCTCTCCGTTGCGTTCAGCAGCGCGGCAAGTGCAGACGATCTCGAGGACCGCAAGGCTGCCATCGAAGCCGAGAAGCAAAAGGTCCAGGAAGACTACGAGTACCTCGGCGAAGATATTGCCGAGACGGTAGCCAAGCTCAACATCTACAAGGGCCAGCTCCCGGCCGCACAGCAGCAGCTCGCCGATGCCGAGGGACGTGTCGACAGTGCCGCCGGCAAGGTGAGCGCCTTGAATGAACGCGTTGCCCTCGCCCAGAACACCCACGAAACCATCACGGCGCAGATCGAGAAGGACCGTGAGAACATTGCGGCCACCGAAAAGGCGATCGGACAGATTGCCTCCCAGGCCTATAAAAACGGCGGTGTTCCCTCCACCCTCTCGCTGATGTTCGGTGCCAAGGGTGCGGACAGCCTCACCGATTCGCTCGGCATGGCGGAGCAGGCGCTCAAGGGCCAGAACGCCGCCGTGGAAAAGCTGTCCCAGCAGAACGCCAATAACGTGAATTCCGAGGCGCGGCTGTCAGCTGTGGCCGACGAGATCAGCAAGCTCAAGGCCCAGGCGGAAGAAGCACTCAAGGCCGAACAGTCCGCGCGTGACGCGGCAGCCGCGGAGAAGCAGAAGGTGGACGACCTGGTTGCCCAGACCACGGCGATGAACCAGGAGCTGGAGGCGCAGAAGCCGAAGCTCCAGTCCCAGATGGCCAGCCTGGAAAAGGAAAGCGCCCAGGTCACTGCGGATATCGCGGAGCGGCAGCGGGTCCTGCTCGAGGAACACCGCAAACGCGAACAGGCCCGCATTGACGAAGCCAACCGCGCAGCGGCCGAAGAAGCAGCGCGGAACAACCGTCCCGCCCCGCCGGCCCAGAACATTCCGCAGCCGGGCAGCCCGTCCTCCTTCGGGCTTCGCCCTCCGGTAGTCGGCGCTCCTATTTCCTCCGGCTTCGGCTGGCGCGCAACCCCGGCCGGATCCATCGACTTCTTCGGCAACGGCGGTTACCTGCACTCCGGCATCGACTATGCGCCGTCCTGCAACACGCCGGTCTATGCGCCTGCCGCAGGCGAGGTCTGGCGGGCCGACCAGGGCGGCGGGGAAATGATCGGAACGGGCAACCGGATTGTCCTCAATCACGGTGTGGTGAAGGGCAACGTCCTGGCCACCAACTATTACCACCTCAACGGCTTCGCGGTGGGCGCCGGACAGTGGGTGGAGCAGGGCCAGCTGATCGGATATGTGGGGAGCACCGGAAATTCCACCGGCTGCCACCTGCATTTCGAGACAGTGCTCAATGGTGCCCTTGTGGACCCGAGGACGTTGCTCTAGGCCTACAATAGAGCTTTCGCTAGAACCTACTAAGGAGTTGCCCCGTGCCTAAGGAAAGTGGCCGTAAGGTAGTGGCCACCAATCGCAAGGCCCGGCACGACTACGAAATCCTCGATACCTACGAGGCCGGGATGGTTTTGATGGGGACCGAGGTGAAGTCGCTGCGTGAGGGCCGCGCCTCATTGGTGGACGGGTTCGCCACGTTCTACAACAACGAGCTCTGGCTCGAAGCCGCCTACATTCCCGAGTACCTCAACGGCAGCTGGACCAACCACTCCGCCCGCCGCCGCCGCAAGCTGCTGCTGCACCGCGAGCAGCTGGAAAAGATCATGCGCAAAACCAGCGAATCGGGTTTTACCATCGTGCCGCTGCAGCTGTATTTCCTGGACGGACGGGCCAAGGTGGAGATCGCCGTCGCCCGCGGTAAGCGGGAGTACGACAAGCGCAATACCCTGCGGGAGAAGCAGGACAACCGTGAAGCACTTCGCGCGATGCGCGAGAAGAACCGCGGCGCATGAGTGGAACGTTCTGGGAGCCGCAGGCAGAAGCGGACGAGGAAGCCGCCGCCCGCAAGCCGGCCTGGACGTGGATTGTTACGGCCGTCGACCTCCTGATAGTCCTCGCAGTGTTGCCGGTGGTCATCCTGGTAGTGGTTCCGTTCTTTGCCGCGTACTACCTGTTCCTCGCACACGTGCTGGTATGGCTCGCGCCGGTGCTGGTCCTGGCGAACATCGCCTTGTTCGCCTGGGCCTTCCGCAGCAAGGCGCCCGGCATGACCGCGCTGAGCATCCTCTCGGTCCTCTTCGTGCTCGTCTCGTGGATTCTGCTGGTGGTTTGGGGCTCACCCGTAGTGGTCTTCGGCATCCGGCTCTGAAGCGCTCTGTGAATCATGCGGTACAATAAGTGTTCCGGCTTCGGCCGGATTGGTAACTCAATAAGGGGATGACCGGTTTCGACGATGTTTTGTTGAGACAGGGGAAGCGGGCCGAGGATACAGGGTTATCTCGTTAACGATCTCTGTAAACCAATAAGTGCCGAATCAAAGCGCACTGACTTCGCTCTTGCTGCCTAAGCAGTAAGGCATAGTCCGTCAGCCCGGGGATGCTCTCGCCCCGGTGCCTGGCGTCATTTAGAGGGCCACTGCTGAACACCTTCGCCGTTGGGGTGTTCGGGACTTTTAGACGGCTGGGTCCGGATCAGCCACTTGTCTGCGTGATGGCTGGGACCGAGAAAATCCGCTGCAGACTGCGCCCGGAGAAGCCCTGACAAAGCGACATCGGACGGGGGTTCGATTCCCCCCATCTCCACTGAGAAATCTCCAGCCAAAGCGGGAAGCGCCTTAGGGCGTTCTCCGCTTTGCTGGTTTAAGCCGGGTTGCACGGGAGAGTTGTTTCTCACACCCGTGCGGTTTACCCCGTTGCGGGGCCTCTTCCCGTCCGGCAGGGCAAGGTGCGTTGGTAAACTTTGTCGTAGGCAGTACCCGCGCCGGCAGGACCCGGAGCGGGCGATATAACCGGTCGGAAGACCTTGTAGGAGACGCACCACTTTATGCAAAGCCCGGCACTCGAATCCCAGCATGACGACCTTTGGAACCGACGCTATGAGCCCAATGTCGCTGAGGTGAACCAGCTTTGCGACTCCCTGGCTGAAATGAAGCCGGGAAGCCAGGTGCCCTACGTCGATCCCATGCACGATATCGGGGAATGCCGGATCGTGAGCCTGTTTTCCAACATCGGCACCGCCCACGAGTCCGGGTTCATCACGGCAGGTGACAATGAGGCCGTGGCACGGCTGCTCGGCGTGCACTGGCAGGCAGGACTGCGGCCGGAGTTCGTTATGCCGTGGAACGCCTACCCGTGGCATGTGCCGGGTGAGCCCAATGGCAAGCTGAGCAAGGAACAGGTCCAGGAGGGGCTGCGGCCGCTGCTGCGCTTCCTGGCCCTGGTGCCCCGCGCTTCCGTCATCGTGGCCCACGGCACCGAGGCGCAGCGCCTCGCCGCGCTGTTCCTCAAGACCGAGAACCGGATGATCTACCGTCGCAGCATCAAGGTCTACAAGGCCCGCTCGCTTTCCGGGCGGTCCTTCGGCGCCACCGCGGAACGTCAGCAGGAGGCGCTGGACGATATGCGCGCTGCCTATACCGACGCTATGGCCCGCACCGGGCTGACTGCCGCACGCTAGGCATGTGACCGGCCGGCGCCGGTCAGGTTCCGGCCCGGCCGTTCCGGCCCGGACAGGCCCCGGCCGGAACGGTCCGGCGGGGCAGCGAGCGGGTCAGGCCTCGGCCGGCTCAGCCGGGGCGTCCACTACCCCGATGAAGCGGGAGCCCACTCCCGGGTACTCGGTGCGGACTGATCCGGCGGCCAGCTCGGGAAGTTCCCGTACCCGGTGGTCTTCGCACGCTATGAAGGTGAACTCGGGCCACCACTTCTTGGGTCGGGCAGCCTCCGTGTAGCCGCAGACTGTGCAGGAAAGCTGTACCCACACGGGACGTTTTCCGGTGCGGTTGGCCCTGGACTGGACCAGCCATCCGGGCGGGTCGGCCTGCATCCGTGCCAGCTCGGCGTCATCCACGTGCGCGGGAATACCGTGGCGGATGGCCATTTCAAGCGGAATATCAAGGATAAGGGCGGCCTGGCGTCGAGTAGTCATCAGTTAAACGATACGCGTTGAAGCATCGCCGCACGCACCGCGGGGCGGCGGCCGCCCGGCCGCCGCCCCGCCGTCGTGCAGGGGAAATATCCGCCCTAGGCCGGCGTTGACTCGAAGAAGGCATCCCGCAGGTTGGCTTCCTCATCCTTGGAGAGGTTCGTGTAGATCAGCTTTACCCCCGAGAAGTCCTTGAAGGCCTCGGCTACCCGGTCCTCCACCGCATCGGAGGACAGGACGAACAACGCCGAGGTGCCGGGAGTGACCTCCTGGCGTACCCGCGAGATGAAATCGTCGTTGATCCCCACGTCCACCATGGAGCCGGACATCGCGCCGATGGCGGCGCCCACCGCCGCACCGATGAGCGGAACAAAGAAGATGAGCCCAAAAAGAAGTCCCCAGAAGCCGCCGCCCAAGGCACCGGCCCCCACCATGTTGTGTTCCTGGATGGTCTTGGGCTTCTTGCGCCCTTCAGGCCAGGTCACGATGGCTTCGTCCTGGACAGCGATGAGGCCCTGGGACTGGAGGCTGGCGAGGGTCTGCGTGGCGCGTTCCGCAGCGTCCGCATCCGAAAATTTCCAAACGGTCAGTGTTGCCATGTCAGTTACTCCAAACGCTAGAGTTCGGGGCAGGTCCGCATACGGAACCTGTCGGCAGCGCCAACGTTAGTGCCGCGCCCGGGCACGTACAAGGAAAACTGCCGTCCCGGGCAGAGCCTGCACTGTAACTCCCGGCAGCCCTGTGCGGGCTGACGGCTCGGACGTATTATGCACAGGACACGCTGAAAGGACGGCCGTCCATGGTGCCTCCCAACGATCCCGCCTGGTGGACGAACGCCGTCGTCTACCAGATCTATCCCCGCAGCTTTGCAGACTCGACCGGCGACGGCATCGGCGACCTCGGCGGCATCATCGAACACCTGGACTACTTGGCCGAACTGGGGGTGGACGTGGTGTGGCTGTCGCCGATCCAGCAGTCGCCCCAGTTCGATAATGGCTATGACATCAGCGATTACCGCCGGATCGACGAAATGTTCGGCACGGAGGAACAGTTCGACCTCCTGTTGGAAGGCCTGCACGAACGCGGCATCCGCCTGATCATGGACCTGGTGGTCAACCACACCTCCATCGAATACCCGGGCTTCCAGTCCTCCAGGAACAAGACGTCGCCGAAGCGGGACCGCTATTGGTGGCGGGACGCCCGCCCGGGCTTCGAACCAGGGGAACCGGGGGCGGAGCCGAACAACTGGCGCTCGTTTTTCGGCGGTTCGGCGTGGACCTTCGATCCACTCACCAGCCAGTACTACCTGCACCTGTTCACCCCGCAGCAGCCGGACCTGAACTGGGAGAACCCCCGGGTCCGGGCAAAGGTGTACGCGATGATGAACTGGTGGCTGGACCGGGGCGTGGACGGATTCCGGATGGACGTCATCAACTTCATTTCGAAGGACCCGGCATTGCCGGACGGAGTGGTGGAAACCGGCGGGATCTGGGGCGACGGATCGCCGTACTTCGTATCGGGGCCGCGTATCCATGAATTCCTGCAGGAAATGCACCGGGAGGTCTTCGACGGCCGCAGCGGCCAGTACCTGACGGTGGGGGAGACGCCCGGAGTCACGGTCGAACAGGCGCTGCTGTTCACCGATGCGCAGCGGCGGGAGCTGGACATGGTGTTCCAGTTCGAACACGTCAGCCTGGACCAGGGCACCGGCAAGTTCGACCACCGGCCGCTGTCCCTGCCGGAGCTGAAAACGAGCTGGAACCGCTGGCAGCGCGGGCTCGCCGACAGGGGATGGAACAGCCTGTACTTGAACAACCATGACCAGCCGCGCGTCGTCTCCCGCTTCGGGGATGACCAGCGGTACCGGTACGAATCAGCCACCATGTGGGCCACCCTGCTGCACCTGCAGCGGGGCACCCCCTACATCTACCAGGGCGAGGAGATCGGCATGACGAACGCCGGGTTCACCTCGATAGACCAATACCGGGACGTGGAATCACTGAACTACTATGCGGAGGCGCTCGAACAGGGGATGGACCGGGAACGGGTCCTGGAAGCGCTGCGCCGGATGAGCAGGGACAACGCACGCACCCCCATGCAGTGGACCGCGGGCGAGAATGCCGGTTTTTCCGAAGTGGAACCCTGGATTCCGGTGGCTGCGAACTACCCCTCGGTCAACGTGGAAACGGACCGGGCCGCCGAGCAGTCCGTCTTCGGCTACTACCGGGAGCTGGTTCGGCTCCGGCACGAATCGGACCTGGTGTCGCTCGGGGACTTCCACCTGCTGGACCCGGGGCATCCGACACTGTTTGCCTATAAGCGCACCCGCGGGGATCGGGCGCTGCTGGTCCTGGGCAACGTGTCCGGCGAGGAGCTGGGGGTGCCGTCCAACCTGGAGGCCGGAAGCCTCGTCCTGGGCAACTACCCCGACCCCGGCGACCATCACCTGCTGCGCCCCTGGGAAGCCCGGATCCTGGACATTTCCACCTATGCGGGGGGCTAAGGCGGGGGCCAAGCCGGCTATTCGGCGCTGAGGCTGCGGGTGTAAAGGTCCGCGAGACCCGCGTAACCGCCGGACCGGAAGGCGGTGCGCTGCCGTTCCGCGCCGGTACCGCCGGCAAGGACGCGGGCGACGCCGGCAACCGCGTATTCCCGGTCGCCGGCTTCCTCCAGCGCCGGTGCAACATACTCCAACAGCGCAGAGAGGTGATCGGCCGCGGGCAGGCTGCCGCCGGGATGCGAAACCAGGTTACCGCTCATGCCGAAGCGGGCAGCCTGCCACAGGCCGACGTCGAGCAGTTCCGGATCCGGGACGGCTGCCGGAACCGCGGGGATGGCAGACGCCAGGGTGGCCACCAGCGCCCGCACGAGGGTTGCCAGCAGCAGGGAGTCCCGGGCCTGGAGCTGGGCATCCGCAATGCGGACCTCGACCGTGGGAAAGGTATCGGAGAGCCGTGCCGCCCAGCCCACATGGCCGGCGTCGAGCACCACGTCGGTGGCGAGCAGGCTTTCCAGCCGTCGGGTGTAGTCCTGCGCATCGGCGAACAGGGGAGGGCAGCCCTGTACTGACCAGCGCCGGTAGTGGACCATGCGCCAGCTGGCGAAACTGCTGTCCTGTCCCCGCCAATAGGGGGAATTCGCGGCAACGGCACCGAGCAGCGCGAGCCAGGGGCGGAGCCCGTTCAGTACGCGTACCCCTGTGTCGCGGGAGGGGATGCCGACGTGGATGTGGGTGCCGTTGACGTACTGTTCGTGCGCGACGGCTCCCGTCAGGATTCCCATCCGCTGGTACCGGTCGGAGGAATTGAGCACCGGCGGTCCCTCCTGGATCCGCGGTGCCGCTCCGGTGGGGGCAACCCGTACGCCCGCCGACGCTGCCGCTTCGGCCAGCCGGGAGCGGAACCCCAACAGGGCGTCCAGGGCCTCCTCCCGGGTGGTGCAGACCCGGGTGGAGCTCTCCACCTGTGCGTCCAATAGCTCGGCGGAACTGGAGAAGACGCCGTGCTCCGGGGAGATCAGGGCGCGTGTCAGTTCCTGGGCTCCGGTGGGGAACCCGGTGGAGGCATCCATGAGGAGGAACTCTTCTTCGATGCCGAAGGTGAAGACCATACGCATTTC
Organism: Arthrobacter sp. zg-Y844; assembly: GCF_024385465.1. Classification (GTDB taxonomy): domain Bacteria; phylum Actinomycetota; class Actinomycetes; order Actinomycetales; family Micrococcaceae; genus Arthrobacter_B. The sequence continues at coordinate 163,651 of NZ_JANFLS010000001.1, read as the reverse complement.
TCCTAAACACCCGCCATGCCGGACTTGGACAATTGTAGGTAGGCGGGGAAGGCGGCGCACCAGGGGTCAGACGGACAACCCCGCCCGTACTGCCCGCCACGTCAGCGTGAGGTAGGGCAGGTCCAGGACGTCCCCCGGTGCGTGTCCGAGGTGCTCGTAAAGGTACCAGGACAGGTTCGAGTGCAGTTTTTCCCGCGCGGCAGCGCCGGCCGACAGATAGAACGCACGTGACCGGGCCAGCTCAAACAGGTCTTCCGGGGTCATCGGCTGCGTCCAGGCTACGGTGGAGGACTCTTCCAGCGTGAACTCCGGTCCGAGCTCGGGCCGGAAGCCAGGGCGCAGGACATCTCCGGCATGGATGATGCGCGAATAGCGGTGGACCCAGGGGATGCTCACGTCGAGCTGGTTCCAGACCAGGCCGAGGATCCCGTGCGGCCGCAGGATGCGGGCGAACTCCCGGCTCGCCGCGGCAGGATCGCACCAGTGCCAGGCCTGGGCCACGGTCACGGCGTCCAGCGAAGCGGCGGGCAGGCCCGTCTGCTCCGCCGTGCCGACCCGCACCGGAACGTCGGGCAGCAGCCGGGAGAGCTGGTCGAGCATGTCGCGGGACGGGTCGACGGCGCAGACATCCAGTCCGGCGGCGTGCAGCTCCCGGGTGTACTTGCCGGTGCCGGCGCCGACGTCGGCCACGTCCCGGACCGCGGGGCCGTCGGGGATGCCGGGACGGGCGAACAACCACTTCACGGCCTCGGCCGGATAGCCGGGGCGGATGCGGTCGTAGTGTTCCCCGCCCGCCTGGTAGCTGTCCGCCAGCTGCCGGCGGCGCAGCGCCTCGAGCCGTGGTCCGGAGGTGCCCACAGTTACAGGAGGTCGTCCAGATCGGGATTCAGGCGCTGCAGCACTTCGCTGTGCAGCGTCCCGTTGGTCGCCAGCGCGTTTCCGCCGAAGGGGCCGTCCTCGCCGTCGAGTGAGGAAAAGCGGCCGCCGGCCTCGGTCACGATCGGAACGAGGGCCGCCATGTCATAAAGGTTCAGTTCGGGTTCGCAGGCAATGTCCACGGCACCCTCGGCCACCATGCAGTAGGACCAGAAATCGCCGTAGGCGCGGGTACGCCAAACGGACTCGGTCAGGTCCAGGAATTCTTCGAGGTTGCCGCGGTCCTTCCAGCCGCCGAGGCTGGAGTAGGACATCGAGGCGTCGGACAGCCGGGAAACGTTGGAGACGTGCAGGCGGGTGGCCGCAGCCAGGGACCGGCCCATGTAGGCCCCCGTGCCGGTGGCTGCCCACCAGCGCTTGCCCAGCGCGGGCGCGCTGACCAGGCCGACCACCGGGACGCCGTCGTCCACCAGTGCAATCAGGGTGGCCCACACGGGGACGCCGCGGATGAAGTTCTTGGTGCCGTCGATCGGATCGATGATCCAGCGCCGCGGGCCGGAGCCGCTGGAACCGAATTCCTCGCCCAGTACGGCATCGCGGGGCCGGGCGCGCGAGAGCTGCCCGCGGATGGCATCTTCAGCGGCCTTGTCGGCGTCGGTTACCGGTGTGAAGTCCGGCTTGGTCTCGATCTTCAGATCCAGGGCCCGGAAGCGCGACATGGTCTGGTCATCCACGGAATCAGCCATCACATGGGCCAAGCGCAGGTCATCGTTGTAGTTCTGAACGAAGGGCATACTCTTCAACTTATCCTTATTCGGCGGGCACAGCCCCGCATTAGGCCCGTTAGCGGGCGGTGTCCTCATGATTCCCGGGTGGATTCTTCGGCGGCGGGAACTCCGCCGTCCGTGGGGCTATTGCTCGCCGAGCTCCTTCGCGGACGACTTGTTCTCCGTGCGGGTTCCGGTGCCCAGCAGCCGCCGCAGCGACGCGAGCCGCGCGGGGCCCGCCGGGCCCGCATGGCCGCCTTCCACCCACGGGTCCAGCCCGCAGCCGACGGCGACGGAATCGTGCCGGCAGCCGCGCTCACAGTCGGCCGTTCCCGGCTCAAGGTCGGGGAAGGCCTGCAGGATCCGGTCCGGGTCCACGTGGGCCAGGCCGAAGGAACGGATGCCCGGGGTATCGATGATCCAGCTGCCTGCGGGGGAATCGCTCAGCCGCAGGGCCAGCGCCGAGGAGGACGTGTGCCGGCCGCGCCCGGTGACGGCATTGACGCCGCCGGTGGCCCGGGCCGAACCCGTCAGGGCGTTGACCAGGGTGGATTTGCCGACGCCGGAGGGCCCCACCAGGACGCTGACGTTGCCCTTCAGCACCTCGTGGAGGGCCTCGACGGCGGTGCCCTGGAGGCGTGCGGAAAGGCCGTCGTCGGAGCGCGCATCGATGCCCGAGGCGTCAGCTGCCGCGGTGCGGCTGATAATGACGTCCATGTCCAGGTGTTCGTAGTTGGCCAGCAGGTCGGCGGGGTCCTTGATGTCCGCCTTGGTGATGCAGAGGACGGGGGAGATCCCGGCGTCGTACGCAGCGACGAGGGCGCGGTCGATGAAGCCGGTTCGTGGTTCGGGGTTGGCGGCAGCCACCACGATCACCAGCTGGTCGGCGTTGGCCACCACCACGCGTTCCACGGGATCTGTGTCGTCGGCGCTGCGCCGCAGCAGGGTACGGCGTTCCTCGACACGGACAAGCCGGGCGAGGGTGTCCGGAGCGCCGCTTACGTCACCGACCAGCGCCACCAGGTCCCCGGCGACTACCGGCGTGCGCCGCAGCTCCCTGGCGCGGGCGGCAATGACGGTGCGCTCGTTGGCGGTGTCTTCATCAACCACGGCGGTATACCGGCCGCGGTCCACGGTGATGATCCGCCCGATGACGGCGTCGTCGTGGGCGGGGCGGTCCTTGGTGCGGGGCCGGGAGCCTTTTTTGTTCGGACGGACCCGGACATCGGACTCGTCCCAGCCGCTGGTACTGCGTGTCATGCTTCCGCCGATCGGGTCAGCTGCTGCCAGAGTTCGGGGAACTGCGGCAGGGTCTTGGCTGTTGTGGAGATGTCGCGTATGACGACGCCGGGCACGGCCAGGCCGATCAGGGCGCCGGCAGTGGCCATCCGGTGGTCCGCGTAGGTTTCCCAGGTGCCGCCGTGCAGTGTCGACGGCCGGATGACCAGGCCGTCGGATGTTTCTTCCGCGTCGCCGCCGAGCCGGTTAATTTCGGTGACGAGTGCGGCCAGCCGGTCCGTCTCGTGGCCGCGGAGGTGCGCTATCCCGGTGAGGCGGGACGGCGTATCTGCAAGGGCGCAGAGTGCGGCAACTGTCGGGGCCAGCTCGCTGGTGTCTGCCAGGTCGGCGCCGCGGATGCGGCCGGTGCCGGTGACGGTGAGGGTGCCGTCGGCCAGGTCCACGGACGCGCCCAGGGCCGGGAGGATGCTCTGCCACTTATCGCCCACTTGGGTGGTTGAGGCGGGCCAGCCGGTCACGCGCACGGTCCCGCCGGCCACCAGCGCCGCGGCGAGGAAAGGCCCGGCATTGGACAGGTCCGGTTCAATCACGGTGTCGAAGGCGGCAATGGGGCCGGGGGCCACCCGCCATTCGTTGGGAACGGAATCATCAACGTCCACTCCGACGCCGCGCAGTGCGGAGACAGTCATGGCAATGTGGTCCGGGCTGGGCAGCGTACTGCCGCGGTGGACCAGGTGCAGGCCGTTGTCGAAACGGGGTGCTGCCAGCAGCAGGGCCGAGACGAACTGGGAGGAGGCACCGGCATCGATTTCCAGGCGGCCGCCTGCAACGCTGCCGGAGCCGGTGACGGTGAAGGGCAGGGAACCGGTGCCGCCGTCGTCCACCTGCACCCCGAGCGAGCGCAGGGCGTCGATGATGGCGGACATGGGCCGGGTGCGGGCGTGGGGATCGCCGTCGAACCCGGTGGTTCCGGTGATGAGTCCTGCCAGGGGCGGGACAAAGCGCATGACCGTCCCGGCCAGGCCGCAGTCAATCTGCCGGGTGCCCGGGGCTGCTGCCGGGACCGGATCTATGACCAGGTCCGGGCCGAAGCTGCCGTCGCCGGGGATTTCCGTAACGGTGGCTCCGAGGGAGCGCAGGGCGGAGACCATAAGCTCCGAATCCCGCGAATGCAGGGGTGCCCGCAGCCGGGACCTGCCGTCTGCAAGGGCGGCGAGGACCAGGTATCGGTTGGTCAGCGACTTCGAACCCGGCACCGCGACTGTTGCGTCTACGGGCGAGGTGGCGAAGGGTGCCGGCCAGGTAGCCGGCACCCCGGCATTCGGAGCACTCATTGCTGCTAGGAACCGACGATGTCCGAAGCGGCGTTGGACACTGCCTTGAGCTGCTTGCGCGTGCTCTTCGAAACCGACTTGGAGACGGCGCGGGTCTTGCGGCTGGTGCCCGAGGCAAGGTGCCCGGCGCGCCAGGCAAGTCCCGGACGGCCGTTGGTGTCAACGGCAGCGAGCAGGACGCCGCCGATCAGGGAGAGGTTCTTGAGCAGCTGGTTGCGGCGTTCCTTGCGCTCGGCCGCGGTGGAAGCCTCGGCATTGCGGTATTCCACCACGGAGTTCAGTGCGGCGGTGCCGGCGAGCAGGAGGGACGCCAGGCGGGCGAACTTGCCCGTGCCGAGCATCGAGGCTGCGCCAACCTGCGTGTAGCCGACAACCTTGGCGACGAGTGCCGGATTGGACGTGAATGCTGCGGCGGCCGGAACGGTGCTGCCGATCTTCTTCAGCGTGGGGGCGAGCTGTTCGGCGGTCTGGTCAGCGTTGCGAAGGCGCTCCACGCCTACAGCCACGAAGCCGGTTGCGAGCAAAGGTCGGGCAATCAAACGGACTATCGACATAGTGCCTCCTGGGAAATCCCTCAGTTACGCGAAAAAACAACATTTGGTGCTGCTTCCACCTTAGTCTGGCATTTTGCGGCCTGCGGCACACGTTTCGTCCCGCGGCCCCTCGGCTGGCCTTCCCGCCGCCTGCCGGGGAGGGAACGGGAATAGCGGGCCCGGCGTCGTCGTTGGCACCAGTATCAGGATGTGCTTTGTCGACAGTCAGGAGAAAAGCATCGTGCCAGCCGCTACGCTGACCTCAGCGCCGACTGCCCGCGGGCCGAAGCTACGCGTACGGGTTCCCGCCCGCACCGTAGACTGGGAGGTGATGAGAACTGACGCGCCGGAAGGCAGCCCCCACGTGGAAAACTTCGAACTCGACGTTGCCACCGAATCGGATGAGGCACGCAAGCTTCGTTTTGAGCAGGACGCCATGCAGTATGTGGACCAGCTCTATTCCGCCGCCATGCGCATGGCTCGCAATCCCTCGGACGCGGAGGACCTCGTGCAGGAGGCCTACACCAAGGCTTTCTCCGCTTTCCACCAGTACCGGCCGGGGACCAACCTCAAGGCCTGGCTGTACCGGATCCTGACCAACACGTACATCAACCTTTATCGGAAGCGGCAGCGGGAACCCCTGCAGGCCAACTCCGACGGCGTTGAGGACTGGCAGCTGGCCCGTGCGGCCGAGCACAGCTCAACCGGGCTTCGGTCCGCTGAAGCAGTTGCTTTGGACCACCTGCCGGATTCCGATGTCAAGGATGCCCTGCAGTCCATTCCGGAGGAGTTCCGGCTTGCCGTGTATTTCTCCGATGTGGAGGGCTTCGCGTACAAGGAAATTTCAGAAATCATGAATACGCCGATCGGCACCGTGATGTCCCGGCTGCACCGTGGACGCAAGATGCTCCGCGAGCTTTTGGCGGAGTACGCACACGAGCGCGGTATCAAGGGCAAAGTGCCCGCAGCCGAAGCCGCCGGCGCATCAACCAAGAAACAGGGGAATGAGCTATGAGCGATTGCCAGAGCCTGGGCGATTGCGACGACGCCCGCATCGAACGGCTGTACGAGTACCTGGACGGCGCCCTGTCCCACGAGGACCTGGTGGAAATCAAGGAACACCTCGACGGCTGTCCCGAATGCGCCCAGGAACATGACCTTGAGTGTGTCATCCGTTCGGTCGTCAAACGGTCCTGCACTGAGGCAGCACCCGAGACGCTGAAGGCCAGCATCCTTAGCCGCATCAGCCAGATCCAGACGGCGGACCACTAGTCCCGTCGTCGGGCCTCACCACAGGCACAAAGAACCCCCGGTACCAAAAGGTTCCGGGGGTTCTTTTTGCCTGGCCGTCCGGCCACGCGGCTACCTAAGCTCTGCTTAGGCGTTGGGACGCTTACCGTGGTTAGCGCCGCCGCGCTTACGGTCACGACGCTTGCGTGCACGCTTGCTCATAGCTGACTCCTTTGATTCGAAAAGTTCTGCCCTCCAGTGTCCCACATGCCTTACGCGCACGCCTAACGCGGATCCGGCTGCCTAGACGAAGGCCGATTTCCCGGTCACGGCCCGCGCCACGATCAGGGAATTGATCTCGTAGCTGCCCTCGTAGGTGTAGAGGATTTCGGCATCGCCGAAAAGCTTGCCCATCTCATAGTCCGTGCTGATCCCGTTGCCGCCCAGCAGGGACCGCCCCATGGCCACCGAGGCCCGGGCCAGCCGGGTAGTGGTGGACTTGGCCATCGCCGCCTGCACCATTTCGAGCTTGCCGTCCTGCTGGATGCGGGCGAGCTGTGCCATCAGTGCGAGCGAGACGGAGGCGTTGCCCAGGATTTCGGCCAGCTGCTGCTGGATCAGCTGGAACCGGGCGAGCTCTTTGCCGAACTGCTTCCGGTTCAAGGCGTAGGAACGTGCGACGTCGAACGCGGCCAGTTGTATGCCCGCGGCCTGCCAGCCCACCCAGGCACGCGAATCGCGCAGCAGCTCATTGGCTTTGGAAAAATCGGTGGCACCCGGCAGGAGGTTCGCCGCCGGGATGCGGACTTCGTCGAGGACGATGTCCGCGTTCTGCATAATGCGCAGGCCGATCTTGTTTGCGATCTTTGCGGCGGAGTAGCCGGGACGGTCCGTTTCGACGAGGAAGCACTTTATCTGCTGGTCGGCGACGTCCCTCGCCCAGACCAAGGCAAAGTCGGCGATGGTGCCGGCGCCGATCCACCGCTTGGCGCCGTTGATCACCCACTCGTCCCCATCGCGGCGCGCGGTGGTGGCCAGCCCGCCGGCTATGTCCGAGCCGTGATCGGGTTCGGTCAGGGCGAAGGCGCCGATCTGCGTGAGGGCGGTGAGGCCCGGCAGCCAGCGCGCCTTCTGCTCCTCCGAGCCGAGCTGGTGAACCATGCCGACGATCAGCTCGTTGTGGATCCCCACCAGGGCGGAGAGGGAAACATCGGCCCGCGCCACTTCCGCGTACATAAGTCCCTTGAACAGCTTCGATGTGCCGTCTGTCTGCAGGGCCCCGAGGCCGTACTTGCCCAGCTCCGCGACCAGCTCGAAGGGGAATTCCTCCCTGTTCCAGTAATCGATCGAAGCGCCCCGGATCCGGGACTGGAGGAAGCTGCGGACCTCGAGATAGCGGGACTGTTCCTCCGGCGGAAGCAGGTCAACGATGTACATGAGGTCAACATCCGGGAAAGGCGGGACGAACGCGTTGTCCGCCTCCGTGCGGTTCTGTCCGGTGGCACGTCTCTGTGTCTGCACGGGCGAGCATCCCTTCGTAGTGATCCGGAATGATTGAACCGGCTCCGCCTAACCCTTGGACGTCCTACTATATTGCAGGGTGATGCAGATCACCATCCCGCCGGTGGCCGGGCAGGGCCCGGAACGCGGAGCTCGTCGGCAGGCCCCGAGCCGCCGAAGCCGACTTTCCGACGCTGAAAAGCTAGGCTGGGCCTATGAAATCCATAACGGGAAGCCGGGGGTGCCGTGGCAACGCCGCTGCCGCGTGATCCCATTGCGGATGCCAGGGGAAATTGGGAACGGCACGGTTGGTCCGACGTCGCCGCACCGATGGCTGCCATCACTGCCATCATGCGGACCCAGCAGATTCTGCTGGCCCGGATTGAGGGGGTCCTGAAGCCGTTCGGGCTGACGTTTGCCCGCTACGAACTCCTCACCCTGCTCAGCTTTGCCCGCAGCGGCGCGCTGCCCATGAACAAGGCCAGTGCGCTTCTCCAGGTGCACCCCACTTCGGTGACGAACGCCGTCGACCGTCTGCAGGACGCGGAACTGGTGATCCGCTCACCGCATCCCACAGACGGGCGTACCACCCTGATTGAGCTCACTCCGGAGGGGCGGACGCTGGCCAAGCAGGCCACCCTGGCCCTGAACTCCGCGGTGTTCGCACAGTCCGGATTCGGCGAGCAGGATGTGGACCAGCTGATCCAGATCCTCGGCAGCTTCCGCAGGAACGCCGGCGACTTCAGCGACTGACCGGCACAGCCGGACGCGCCGCCTCAGCGGTGGGTGAAGTCCGGCTTGCGCTTCTCGACGAAGGCGGCCATGCCTTCCTTCTGGTCCTCCGTCGCGAACAGCGAGTGGAATACACGCCGTTCGAAGAGCACTCCCTGGGCCAGCCCTGTCTCGAACGCTGCGTTGACGGCTTCCTTGGCAACCATGGCCACCGGCTTGGATTTGGAGGCAATGGCCTCGGCGGCCTCCATCGCTTCCTCGACCACGTCAGCGGCCGGGACTACCCGGGAAACGAGGCCGGCGCGTTCGGCTTCCTCGGCGCCCATGAAGCGTCCGGTCAGGATCATGTCCATCGCCTTGGACTTTCCCACGGCGCGGGTGAGCCGCTGGGAGCCGCCCATGCCGGGGAGCACTCCGAGATTGATTTCGGGCTGGCCGAATTTGGCATTGTCACCGGCAATAATGAAATCGCACATCATCGCGAGCTCGCAGCCGCCGCCGAGGGCGAATCCGGACACCGCAGCTATCACCGGGATGCGCAGGCGGGTGAAGTCTTCCCAGCCGCGGAACCAGTCCGCGGCATACATGTCCATGTAGCCCTTGGACTGCATTTCCTTGATATCCGCCCCGGCCGCGAAGGCCTTGCCGGACCCGGTCACCACGACCGCCCCGATTGCGGGATCGGCATCCATTGCGGACACGGCCCTCACGAGTTCGTCCATGGTTGCCTTGTTCAGCGCGTTCAGCGCCTCGGGCCGGTTGAGCGTTACGAGCCCCACCCGCCCGCGCTGTTCTACGAGAATGCTGGTGTACTGCTCCGTCATGTCTGGCCCTTCAGCTGCTGTTTCAAATCGTGTCGTTTGTCCGGTGCGCAAAAAGCTAAGGCGCGGACTTGTCCCGGATATCGGTGATGATCCCGGAGAAATCCCGGCCCGCGCCGCCTTCCGCAGCAAAGTCATCGTAAATTGCAGAAGCGAGCGGTCCCAACTGCGCGGCGACACCCGTGCTTTCGAGTGCGTTGAGGGCGAGCTTCAGGTCCTTCGCCATCAGGGCGCCGGCGAAACCCGGCTGGTAGTCACGGTTGGCGGGGCTGGCGGGTACCGGACCCGGCACGGGACAGTTGGTGGTCAGCGCCCAGCACTGGCCGGAGGCCGCCGAGGCAACATCGAAGAGGGCCTGGTGGGTCAGGCCCAGCTTTTCGCCCAGCACGAAGGCTTCGCTGACCGCGATCATCGAGATTCCGAGGATCATGTTGTTGCAGATCTTGGCGGCCTGGCCTGCGCCGTGATCTCCGCAGTGCACTACGCGCCGGCCCATCACTTCGAGCATCGGGCTGACTGCCTTGAAGTCCGCCGGCAACGCGCCCACCATAAACGTCAATGTGCCTGCCTCGGCACCCACGACGCCGCCGGAGACCGGAGCGTCTACGGCACGGTGGCCGGCGGCAACCGCGAGCTCTGCCGCTTCCCGGGCTTCCTCCACGTTGATGGTGGAGCAATCCAGGAAAAGGGTATTCGGTGCGGCAGCGGCGAGCAGGCCCGGCTGGCCTCCGGTGCCCCGATACGCATCCAGCAGGTGTTTGCCGCTGGGCAGCATGGTGAGGACCACGCCGGCGCCGGCCACCGCCGCGGCGGCGCTGCCGGCCGTGGCAATGCCGTTTGCCTCAGCCGTTTCGAGGGCGGCGGGCACCACGTCGAAGCCGGTTACGGAGTATCCGGCGTTCACGAGACGAACGGCCATCGGCCCGCCCATGTGGCCCAGCCCGAGGAAGGCGACCGGAGCGGTCTGCTCCTCGGCGTTCAGTGCCGAAGCGAATGGTTCAGACATTGTTGTGCTCCTTGGAAAGTGTCAGTTCGCGGTTACCCAGCGGCGCGAAATAGGATTCGACGTCCTCGCCGCTGACCTCGGCCAGCGTGGCAGGCTGCCAGTGCGGGGAATAGTCCTTATCCACCACCTGGGCACGGATGCCCTCCCGGAAATCGGGCCCGGCGAGGAACCGCAGGCCCACCCGGTACTCCTGTTCCAGGGCTTCCTCCAGGCCCAGCCCCTTCACCCGGCGCAGCGATTCCAGCGCCACTTTCACGGCGGTGGGTGACTTGGCTGCTATTGCCTCGGCAGCCTTGGCCGCTTCCTCCCGGGCCTGCCCGTCGAAAGCCCGCAGCCGCCGCAGAATCTCCTCGGCATCGTTCCCCGCATAGCAGGCGTCTATCCAGTCCTGCCCGGCGAGTCCGGACGGCGGGGCCTCCTCTGCGAAGCGTGCGACGGCGGAATCCACGGGTTCGCTTTCAAGCGCCTGGGCGAGGTCCGCCAGCTTCGCCGACGGAACGAAGCGGTCCGCGAACCCCAGGTACACCGCATCGGCGGCGTCCAGATGGGCGCCCGTCAGTGCTGCATGGGTGCCGGCCTCCCCGGGCGCGCGGGAGAGCAGCAGGGTTCCGCCGACGTCGGGCACGAAGCCGATGGTGGTTTCCGGCATGCCCAGCCGGGTCCGCTCCGTGACGATCCGGACGGAGCCGTGGGCGGAAATACCCACTCCGCCCCCGAGCACCAGCCCGTCCATAAAGGCCACATAAGGCTTGGGGTAGTTCGAAATAAGCGAGTTGAGCGTGTATTCCTCCGCCCAGAAGGTGGCCGTGGCAGTGCCGCCGTCGAGCATGTCGCGGTAGATGGCCACTATGTCGCCGCCCGCGCACAACCCCCGTTCGCCGGAGCCCTGTACCAGCACGGCCGCGACGGCGTCGTCGCCGGCCCAAAGCCTGAGCTGCTCCAGCATGGCCGATGCCATGCCGGCCGTCAGCGCATTGACCGCTCGGGGGCGGTTAAGCGTGATCACGCCCAGCCGGCCGCGGCATTCGAACAGCACCTCGTCCGTGACAGGCGTCCCGGCGCCCATCAGCTGCCTTCCGGCATAACGAAGCTGGCACCGGTGCGGATCCCCGACGGCCAGCGCGTGGTGACCGTCTTGGTCTTGGTGTAGAAGCGGAAGGCGTCCGCGCCGTGCTGGTTGAGGTCGCCGAATCCGGAAGCCTTCCAGCCGCCGAAGGTGTAGTAGGCGATGGGGACCGGGATGGGGACATTGATGCCCACCATGCCGACCTGGACGCGGCTCGCGAAATCACGGGCGGAGTCGCCGTCCCTGGTGAAGATGGCCACTCCGTTGCCGAACTCGTGTTCGCTGCACAGGCGGAGGGCCTCGTCGTAGTCCTCGGCCCGGAGCACGCTGAGCACGGGCCCGAAGATCTCTTCCTTGTAGATGGTCATGTCCTTGGTGACGTGGTCGAAGAGGGTGGGCCCCACCCAGAAGCCGCCCTCGTAGCCCTCTACCGCGAGGCCGCGCCCGTCGGCCAGCAGGGTGGCACCCTCATCCACGCCGGCCTGGATGTACCCTTCGATCCGTTCCTTCGCGGAAGCCGCGACCACCGGGCCGAAATCCGAATCATCTGCGAGGCTGTGGCCCACCTTCAGTGCTGCGATCTGCTCCTCAAGCTTCGCAACGAGCGCGTCGCCGGTGGCCTTGCCGACCGGCACGGCTACGGAGATCGCCATGCAGCGTTCACCGGCGGAACCGAAGCCGGCCCCGATCAGGGCATCTGCTGCCATGTCCAGGTCGGCATCCGGCATGATCACCATGTGGTTTTTCGCGCCGCCGAAGCACTGGGCGCGCTTTCCGTGTGCAGCGGCAGTGGCATAGATGTACTGCGCAATGGGGGTGGAGCCGACAAAGCCGATGGCAGAGACCCGCGGATCCTCCAGCAGGGCATCAACGGCTTCCTTGTCACCGTTGACCACATTGAAGACACCGGCCGGAAGGCCTGCCTCCGTAAAGAGCTCGGCGAGGCGCAGCGGCACCGAAGGGTCCCGCTCGGAGGGCTTGAGGATGAAGGAATTGCCTGCAGCCAGTGCCGGACCGGATTTCCACAGCGGGATCATGGCCGGAAAGTTGAACGGTGTGATTCCGGCTACGACGCCGAGCGGCTGGCGCAGCGAGTGGACATCGATGCCGGCCCCCGCGTTGTCCGAGAATTCACCCTTGAGCAGGTGCGGGGCGCCGGCGGCGAATTCCACCACCTCGATGCCCCGTTGGATGTCGCCCTTCGCATCGAGGAGGGTCTTGCCGTGCTCCGAGGACAACAGGGTGGCCAGTTCATCCATGTTCCGGTTCACCAGGTCAACGAACCGAAGCAGGATCCGTCCGCGCCGCTGCGGATTCATGGCCGCCCATTCCAGCTGGCCCTTCTCCGCGTTGGAAACAACGTTGCGGACTTCCTCGGTGCTGGCCAGGGGCACCCTTGCCTGGACCTCGCCGGTGCAGGGATCGTAGACATCGCTGAAGCGCCCGGAAGTGCCTCCGACAGGCTGTCCGTCAACGTAATGCGATAGCTCGCGAACCATCATGGAATGCTCCTTTGCACCGTGGAATTTCGAAGCTGCATCCCGGCCGCGTGTGAGCCGTGACACTATCTTCCCACCCCAACATAGTCCAACTTAGTTCCAGACCGGCAACGGAACCCTGGCAAAGACGACGGCGGCGCCGTGGGGAAGATGGTCTTCCTCCACTGACGCCGCCGCGGTTTCGTCCTGCTGTGTTTACGGTCCTGCTGTGTGCCCTATTCGGTGTTGCCGGCCGCGAGGAGCGCGTGGCGCTGCTCGCGGCGGTAGGCCTGTTCGGCCGGGTCCGGCACCGGTGCCGCTGCCAGCAGGCGCCGCGTGTACGGATCCTGCGGGTACTTCAGGACCTGCTCGGTGGAACCCTGCTCCACCATCCTGCCCTTGTTCAGCACGGCGATATGGCTGGCCAGGATTTCGACCACCGCCAGGTCATGGCTGACGAACAGGCAGGCGAAGCCGTACTCCTTCTGCAGGTCCTGCAGCAGCGCCAGCACCCGTGCCTGCACTGACACATCCAGCGCCGACGTCGGCTCGTCCGCCACGAGCAGGGACGGCCGCAGCGAGAGCGCCCGGGCAATCCCCACCCGCTGGCGCTGGCCGCCGGAGAGTTCGTGCGGGTACCGGTTGCGGAAGCTCTTGGGCAGCTGGACGTCATCGAGCAGGTTCGCCACCCGGTTATCCAGTTCGGCCTTGGACAGCTTCTCATGCAGGAACAGCGGCTCGCCGATGCTCTCGCCGATGGACATCCGCGGATTCAGCGATGCTGCCGGGTCCTGGAAGACGATGGCGAACTTCCGCCGGAGCGGCCGCATTTTTTTCGGTGACAGCCCCGCGATGTCTGTTCCGTTGATCCGGACGCTACCGTCGGCCACCGGCAGCAGGCCGGTGACAGCGCGCCCGATGGTGGACTTTCCCGAGCCGGATTCGCCCACGAGGCCCATGACTTCGCCGGGCATGATCGTGAAGGAAACGTCGGAAACGGCGCGGAAGGCCGGGGTGCGGAACCGCCCGGGATACTCGATGGCCACGTTCTCGAGCTGCAGGGCGGGCGTCTGCGACGACGTCGGTTCGGCCACTTCCTCGGAGGCCTTCATGACCGACAGGGGTGCGTCGGTGATCTGCAGGGATCCGTCGTCCTCCACCTCGACGGCTGCCAGCACACCGCCCACCTTGGAACCGAGGTGCGGCACGGCGTCGAGCAGGGCCTTGGTGTAGTCCTGCTGCGGTGCAGCGAAGAGATCCACCACGGCGGAGGCTTCCACGATCCGCCCGTTTTGCATCACCACCACGTTGTCCGCAAGGTCGGCCACTACGCCCATGTCATGGGTGATGAGCAGGATGGCACTGTTCAGGCGTTTGTTGAGCTTGCGCAGCAGTTCGAGTACTTCCGCCTGGACCGTGACGTCCAGGGCAGTCGTGGGTTCATCGGCGATCAGCAGGATCGGATCATTGGCAATGGCAATGGCAATCATGGCCCGCTGGCGCTGCCCGCCGGAGAACTGGTGCGGGTAGCTGTCGTAACGGGTCTCCGGATCCGGAATCTCCACCATGCGCAGCAGCTCAATGGCGCGTGCCTTGGCATCGGCGGGGGACGCATCGGTGTGCTGCTCGATGATCTCCTTCACCTGTTCACCCACCGTGAGGACCGGGTTCAAGGCCGTCATGGGCTCCTGGAAAATCATGGCAATGTCATTGCCGCGGATCTTCCGCAGCGCCGACTGCGGGGCGCCGATGAGTTCCTTGCCGTGCAGTTTCGCACTGCCGGTGGACCGCCCGTTGCCGGGCAGCAGGCCGAGCAGTGCCATGGAGGACATGCTCTTTCCCGAGCCGGATTCGCCGACGATCGCCAGGATCTCCCCGGGATAAACCTTGTAGTTCACGTCTTCGGCGGCCATGACCCATTCGTTGTCAACGTTGAAATCGACGCCGAGTCCGGTGACCTCAAGGATGGGGGAACCGGTTCCCGTTGCCGGGGTGTCGCTGTATACCGGTGTGGAGGTCATTGCTTGTTCCTTGTCTGTCGGGGATCAAACGCATCCCGAAGCCCGTCGCCGATGAAGTTGACGGCGAGGGCAATGGCCACGATAAACACGCCGGGCCAAAGGAAGACCCACGGGCGCACGGTCATGGCCGACCGGTTTTCATTGATCAGCTTGCCCAGCGAGGTGTCCGGCTCCTGCACGCCCAGGCCCAGGAAGCCGAGCGCGGTTTCCAGCAGGATGGCGCCGGAGATGGCGAGCGTGGCCGAGACGATGATGACGCCCACGGTGTTGGGCAGGATGTGCTTGAAGATGATCCGGGCCGAGCTGGCGCCTACGGACTTCGCCGCCTCCACGAACTCCTTTTCCCGGAGGGAAAGGAACTCGCCGCGCACAATCCGGGCGAGGTTGGTCCAAGTGAGCATGCCCAGGAAGACCGCGAAGACGACGATTCCGAAGTCGGCCACGATGGTGGCCAGCACTGCGGCGACCACCAGGAGCGGGATGGTGATGATGACGTCGGTGAAGCGCATCAGGACGGCTTCGACCCGGCCGCGGTAATAGCCGGCCAGCGCACCGACGACGGTGCCGATGACGGTGCCGACAATACCCACGATGAAGGCAATGATCAGGGAGATCTGTGCCCCGCGCATGGTCATCGCGAAGTAGTCCCGGCCCAGGGCGTCCTGGCCGAACGGGTGGTCGCCCAGCCCGGTCCAGGACAGGGTGGGCTTCCCGCCGTCGGCGGTTTCCTGCACCTCGTAGAAGGTGTGCTGCCACCAGCCCGGAATATGCAGCGGGCCGACGTTGAAGCCGATTGAGGAGAATGCCAGCAGCACGATAAAGAGCAGGCCGATCATTCCGCCCATGGCGCCCTTATGCCGCAGGAAGCGTTCGCGGACCAGCTTGGACTGGCTTTTGGCCTCGGTGATTCTAGGTTCAGCTACGACACCCCTGGTTGCGGGGGAGTCCGCCGTGACGGTCCGCTGGCTCTCCAGCGTCATGGCCGTCAGCTCCGGGCTGCTTTCCTTCGGCCCGTCCGCGGGAATCTTGTTATCAGTCATTGCTCTACCAATCAGTTCAGGCTGATGCGCGGATCGAGGAACGCGTACGCGATGTCAGCCAGCATGTTGAAGGTCACCGCGGCCACGCCCGTGACGAGGAAGAACGCCATGATGACATTGGGGTCCACGTTGGTGAGTCCGTCGGTGAACATCTTGCCCATGCCGTTCCAGCCGAACACCGATTCCGTGACCACGGCGCCGCCGAGCACGCCGGCGAAGTCGAAGGCCATCAGGGTGGTGATCGGGATCATCGCGTTGCGGAACGCATGCTTGACCACGACGGTCCGCTCGCTGAGGCCCTTGGCCCGAGCGGTGCGGATGTAGTCCTGGGTCATGACGTCCAGCTGGCTGGCGCGGGTGTAGCGGGTGTACATGGCAAACGAAATCAGCATGATCGCGATGGTCGGCAGCACCAGGTACAGCGCATAATCCAGGTTCACTTCCCAGAAGGTTCCCTCGAGGTTGGGCGTGGAGGAACCGGTAGTGGGAATGGGCCGGCCGCCGGTCTTGCGGGACAGCGTCGGGTAGGCGTGCAGGAGCGAATCCAGGAACACGATGAAACCGATCAGCAGGCCGACGACGGCGGTAATCTGCCGGGTCTGCTTGGCGTACGGTCCGCCCACGAAATGCCCGATGGCAGCGGAAACCGCAACGGTCACCAGTGCCAGGCCGGCAATGGTCAGCCAGTCCGGGTCTTTCATGATGCCCATCGTGACCAGATAGCCGACAAAACCGGCTGCGGCCGTAGCAAGGGCCGCGTAGACAATCCGGTGACGCCGGAACCCGGCGAACAATGCCGTGACTCCGAGGGCGATGGCGAAGGCGCTCACCAGGATGCCGACGGGACCGAAGCCGGGGGTTTTGAACCAACCGGACATCAGCAGCACGAGCATGGTCCCCGAAGTTGCCACGGCCGATACCGCGAATACCTGGATGCGGCGTCGGCGGTCGCCGCCGACGACAACCATCCAGATCACCCCGGCCACCAACCCCAGCAGCACTATGCCCAGATAGGACATGGTTGGATTCTCCAGCCAGGTGTTGAGACCGATGGCGAGGTACTGCTTGAGGAGTGTGGAAAGCCAGAAGAGCGGCATGGAGAACAGGAGGAAGGCAACGAACGTGATCGAGTAGTCGAACACGCTGTACTGCCGCAGGGCGGTAACAACACCGATAAGCACGCCCAGGATGATCGCGAGCACCGTTGCTACGACCACCAGGCGGAAGGTTGAACCGGCGGCAGACTGCAGCTGCTCGATGACGGGGTTGCCCACGCGGTCCAGGCCCAGCGTGCACTGTGCGCCGCCGGGCATGATGCAGCGGCCGATTTCCTGCAGCCAGAGCAGATAGCGGATGTGGATCGGCTGATCCAGGTGCATGGCTTCGGTACGGGCGGCTATGCGGGATTCCCGGTCGTCGTTGCGCAGTTCGGCGAGGTCATGGAGGGGATCGCCGGAGTTGACGGCCAGGACAAACATCAGTGCCGTGGCGGCCAGGAGGATAAAGAACGAAGTGACCGCTCTTTTAAGAATGAAGTAGAACACCGTGGGGCTCCTTGGGGTGGGACTAAAGAACGCCGCGGACATAAGCAGGGGGATGGGCAGACTTTGAGTCTGCCCATCCCCGCTTATGCTGCGGCTAGCGTGGTGCTGCGGCTAGACCTGCTTTGTCCACTTGTAGGCGTTCCAGGTGATGCCGTTCTGGCTCGGGTTCAGTTCCACGTTCTCCAGCTTGGAGGAGTGTGCAACCACACCGGAGTTCGCGTACAGGACCACGTTGTAGACCTCGGCGGCGAGGATTTCCTCTGCCTTGGTCTTCAGTTCCTTGACCTCTTCTTCGTCAGTGGAGGTAGCGATCTGGTCCCAGAGCTTGTCGAGTTCAGCGTTGGCGAACTTGCCGTAGTTCTGCTCGCCGTCGGAGACGTAGATCGACTGTGCGCTGGCGGCCAGGCCGGAACCGGCCCAGGCGAACAGGATGGCGTCCCAGGCTCCGGGCTCGGCGAGCTTGGCGCTCCACTTGGGGTCCGGGGTGGGAACAATGTTGAAGCCGGCCTGGTCGCAGGAGGTCTTGATCAGGGTGACGATGTCAGCGCGCAGCTGGCTCGTGGAGGAGAACATCAGGCGGACCGACACGGGTTCGGTCTTGCCGGCATCGGCGAGCAGCTTCTTGGCGCCTTCGAGGTCGACTTCGTCGTACTCGCTGGCGGACGGAGCGCCTTCGAGGACCTCTTCGTAGTCTTCCTGGCCCGGCTGGTATTCGCGCAGGTTGTCCACCGTGGCGTTTTCATCGATGGGCTTGGCGAACTTCTCGACAATGTCCTCGCGCGGTACGCACTTGGAGAAGGCCTGGCGTACGGCCAGGTCCTTGAACACGCCGTTCTCCGACTGGTCCAGGTCAATGTGGCTGAAGGTCAGTTCCGGGCCGGTGAGCATGGTGACCGTTTCGCCGATGTTCTCGATGGCGGTCTTGGTGTCAACGGTGGGTCCGGACGGCTCGATGATATCGACCTCGCCGTTCTCCAGGGCCTGGACTGCTTCGGTGTCTGCGATGGTCTTGAAGACGATGGTCTCCGTCTTGCCCTTGCGCTCTTCGCCCCAGTAGTTCTCGTTGCGCTTGAGGGTCAGGGTGCCGTCGGTGGCGTTGTCCAGCATGTACGGGCCGGAGGACGGGATCATTTCGGCGTCCGGAAGCTTGGTGAGGTCGGCTTCGTAGTTCCAGCCGGTGTTCCAGAATTCGGCCAGCGGGGTCAGCGCCGCGATGTCCTTGTCCTGGATGGCCTTGATCAGCGCTTCGCCGTTGTTGTCGGTGGCGAGGCCGCCCTTTTCCGCTGCGATATGTGCGGGCATGATGGGGCCGATCATCAGGGCTTCCCAGTCCGCGTACGGGGTCTCGAAGACCATGTCGAACTCTTTGTCGCCGGCCTCGCCCTCGATCATCTTGGTCTGGGAGAAACCGTTGGTGGAGGACGGCTGGAAGATGTTCTCGCCCTCGGCGGGACCGACCTGTCCGGAGAAGGCCGCCCAGTTCAGCAGTACGTCATCGAAGTCAATGGGGGTGCCGTCGGACCACTTGGCGTCCTCATTGATCTTGTAGTGCACCGTCAGCGGATCGTCGCTGGTCTTTTCGAAGGTGCCGAACTCTTCATCGTGGATGACGCCGTTGGGGCTGTATTCGACAAAGTTGCTGTGCACCAGGTTGTCGACGTAGCTGTTGTACGTGCTGTTGGTGTTGGCGGTGCTCGAGTTGTAGGCGTCAGGTGCCTGGCTGATGGCGATATTGATGGTGGAAGCGATGTTCTCGGTTGTTGCCTCCGAGCTGCTTTCACTTTCGGTTCCGCCCCCGGCGGAGCCGCAGGCGCCCAGGAACAGGGCCCCCACGGAGAGTGCGGCAAGAGCTGCCGTGCGCTTAGTACGCATAAGTAGTCCTAACTGGTGATGAGGAGTCAGGAACCACCGATGATGGCCCCCCAAAGCGGCCGTGAAGACCGCTGCATGTGGAGCAACACTAGCCACATATTGTTTCCACTGTGAGACAAGTTACACGTTGTTAACTGATCGTTACGCCGGACACGGTGGTTTTTCTACCCGAAACAGCCCCCGCATGCGCAAAAAACCCTTCCGGCTATTGCCGGAAGGGTTTTTTGACGTCTTTATGACGGAGGTTTCAGTTCATGTCGGGGAGGTCGAGCCACTGGTACCAGCCTCGGTGAAGCACCAGCCACGCCATGAGGCCGTAGCCGGCCTGGCCCGGCGTTCCGCCGTTGGCGGCCAGGTCCGTGCGCCACTGCTCATGGTTCAGCAGCGGGTTGAGGGTGTCCACGTACACGTGCTTCCGCCGTGTGGTCACGTCGCCGAACGCTGCGGAGAGATCCGCGAGCTTCCGGTTCCGTTCCGGGTCGAGGCCCGGAGGAGGGCCCACCACGAACACCTTGATGCTCATCTGTGCGGCGCCGTCGAGGATGTTCGCCAGGTTCAGGCGGCTTCGCGCCGTCGTCAGCTGAAGGTCCAGGTCCCGGTCCGACAATCCGATCACGAGGCGGTTCTCGCACCCGTCCTCGAACCGCCTGCCGGCTTCCGCGAGCCATCTGTTGGCCAGCGCCTCGGTGCCCTCGTTGGGTGCAGCCAGGCTGTATGCCTGGAGGTTGACGTTCTCGGGCGATGTTCGGGCCAGGACACGTCCCAGCCAGCCGAGTGCGCGCGGATCCCCGTGTCCGGCCAGCAGCTCATCACCTACAGCAGCAAGCCGAATTCTGCGTTGTTCCACTAGTCACCTTCTCGAATCAAAAAAACAGGGTGGGACGCCGAAGCGCCCCACCCTAAATCTAGCCTACTGACGTTCGAAGGCCTTTTTCACCAGGATGTCCTGCTCCACTGCGTGGCGCTTGGCAGAGCCCGTAGCGGTGGAGGCCGACGCCGGGCGTGAGACCAGGCGCAGGCGGCTGTCCAGGTGCTGGGGCAGGTTGAGGCCGATGAAGGGCCACGGACCCTGGTTCGCCGGTTCGTCCTGCGCCCAGACGATGTCCGCGTTGGGGTACTTGCCCACAGCGGCCCGGATCTCGTCGACGGGGAGCGGGTAGAGCTGCTCCACGCGGACGATCGCCGTCTTGTCATCGCCGGTCTTCTGGCGGTTTGCCAGCAGATCGTAGTACAGGCGGCCGGACACCAGCAGCACGCGGTCAACGGCGTTGGCATCCAGTTCGGCGTGCTCGGCGATGACCGGCTGGAACTCGCCGTGCGTGAACTCCTCCACCGACGTTGCGGCCGCCTTCAGGCGCAGCAGCTGCTTGGGGGTGAAGACAACCAGCGGCTTGCGCGGCCGGCTGTACGCCTGCCGGCGCAGCAGGTGGAAGTGCGAGGCACCCGTGGTGGGGTTGGCAACAATCATGTTGTCCTCGGCACACATCTGCAGGAAACGCTCGATCCGTGCGGACGAGTGGTCCGGTCCCTGTCCCTCGTAGCCGTGCGGAAGCATCAGCACCAGCGAGGACCGCTGGCCCCACTTCTGCTCAGCCGACGAGATGAACTCGTCAATGATGGTCTGGGCGCCGTTGACGAAGTCACCGAACTGGGCTTCCCAGAGCACGAGGGCATCCGGACGCTCCACCGAGTAGCCGTACTCGAAGCCCATGGCGGCGAATTCGGAAAGCAGGGAGTCGTAGATCCACAGCTTGGCCTGGTTCGGGTCAAGCTCAGCCAGCGGCATCCACTCTGCACCCGTGGCGCGGTCGTGGAAGACGGCGTGGCGCTGCGTGAAGGTTCCGCGGCGTGAATCCTGCCCGGCGAGGCGTACGGGGACGCCTTCCATCAGCAGCGAACCGAAGGCCGCGATTTCGGCGAAGCCCCAGTCGATGTTGCCCTCACGGGACATCTGGTCACGCTTTTCCAGCAGGGACTTCAGCTTCGGGTGGACCGTGAAGCCCTCGGGGACGGCCACGTGGGCCTTGCCGATGTGCGCCAGGACCTCGGCGGAGACCGCAGTGCTTGCCGGCTTGATGATCGTGGTGCCTTCCTGCTGGGCAGCAGGACGTTCCAGATCGGAAACCGCTTCGGAATCCTTGGTGATCACCGGGATGGGCGAGGTCTGGGCAGCGTGCGTTTCCGCGAAGACGCGCTCGAGGCGGCCCTGGTAGTCACGCAGCGCCTGCTCGGCCTCGTCCTGGCTGATATCGCCTCGTCCGATCAGGGACTCGGTGTACAGCTTGCGCACGGAGCGCTTGGCCTCGATCAGGCTGTACATCATCGGCTGGGTCATCGAAGGGTCATCGCCTTCGTTGTGGCCGCGGCGGCGGTAGCAGACCATGTCGATGACGACGTCCTTGTGGAAGCGCTGACGGTACTCGTAGGCCAGCTGGCCAACCCGTACAACTGCTTCGGGATCATCTCCGTTGACATGGAAGATCGGTGCCTGGACCATCTTCGCGACGTCGGTGGAATAGACCGAGGAGCGCGAGGACGTGGGCGACGTCGTGAAGCCCACCTGGTTGTTGACCACCACGTGGATGGTGCCGCCGGTGCGGTAGCCGCGCAGCTGGGAGAGGTTGAGCGTTTCCGCCACCACGCCCTGGCCCGCGAAGGCGGCATCGCCGTGCACGAGGATCGGCAGCACGGGGAACTCGTCACCCTTGTCCAGCCGGTCCTGCTTGGCGCGGACAATGCCCTCCAGCACGGAATCGCCGGCTTCGAGGTGGGACGGGTTGGCCGCGAGGTAAACCTTGGTCTGCTTCCCGTTGTCCGAAGTGAAGGTGCCCTCGGTGCCGAGGTGGTACTTCACGTCGCCGGAACCCTGCACGCTGCGCGGGTCCTGGGTGCCTTCGAATTCGCGGAAGACCTGTGCGTAGGTCTTGCCTGCGATGTTGGTCAGGACGTTGAGGCGGCCGCGGTGGGCCATGCCGATGCCGACTTCCTCGAGGCCGTCGTCGGCGGCACCTGAAATCACGGCGTCCAGCAGCGGAATCAGGGATTCGCCGCCCTCAAGGGAGAAGCGCTTCTGTCCAACGAACTTCGTCTGGAGGAACGTTTCGAAAGCCTCGGCAGCGTTGAGCTTGCTGAGGATGCGCAGCTGCTCTTCGCGGGTCGGCTTCGTGTACTTGGTCTCCAGGCGGTCCTGGAACCAGAGGCGCTCCTCGGGATCCTGGATGTGCATGTATTCGATACCTGCCGTGCGGCAGTACGCGTCCCGCAGCACACCGAGGATCTTGCGGAGCTTGAGCATCGGCTTGCCGCCGAAGCCGCCCGTGGGCCACTCCCGGTCCAGGTCCCAGAGGGTCAGGCCGTGGTTCAGGATGTCCAGGTCGGCATGCCGGCGCTGGACGTATTCCAGCGGGTTCGTGTCCGCCATGAGGTGGCCGCGGACCCGGTAGGCGTGGATCAGCTGCTGGATGCGGGCAACCTTGTTGATCTGCTCGTCCGGGTTGACCTGGATGTCCGGGCTCCAGCGGACCGGCTCGTACGGGATCCGCAGGGATTCGAAGATCTCGTCGTAGAAGTTCTGCTCACCCAGCAGCAGCTGGTGGATGATGCGCAGGAACTCGCCGCTGCCGGCACCCTGGATGACGCGGTGGTCATAGGTGGAGGTCAGGGTGATGATCTTGCTGATGGCGTTGCGGGCCAGGATCTTCTCGTTGGCACCCTGGAATTCAGCCGGGTACTCAAGGGCGCCGGCGCCGATGATGGCGGCCTGTCCCTTGGAGAGGCGGGGCACTGAGTGCACGGTGCCGATGCCGCCCGGGTTGGTCAGGGAGATGGTGGTGCCGCGGTAGTCGTCCGCGCCGAGCTTGCCGTTGCGGGCACGCTTGACCAGCTCTTCATAGGCGTGCCAGAACTCCGAGAAGTTCAGCGTTTCTGCCTTCTTGATGTTCGGCACCACCAGCAGGCGGGTTCCGTCCGGCTTGGGCATGTCGATGGCCAGGCCGAAGTTGACGTGTGCGGGCTGGACGGCAACGGGCTTGCCGTCCACTTCGTCGTAGTGCACGTTCATCGACGGGAACTGGGCGGCAGCGCGGATGATGGCGTAGCCCAGCAGGTGGGTGAAGGAGATCTTGCCGCCGCGGGCACGTTCCAGGTGGCTGTTGATGACAATGCGGTTGTCAATCAGCAGCTTGGCCGGAATGGCCCGCACGGTGGTTGCCGTGGGGACGCTCAGGCTGAGGTCCATGTTCGTGGCGATGGCCTTGGCCGGACCGCGCAGCACGGTGACCTTGTCCTCTTCCGCAGCGGCATCGCTGGGCTGGGTCTTGGGCAGCTGCGCAGGAATCGGCGCCGCCTTGGGCTCGGCCTTCGGCTCGCTCTTCGCAGCGGGTTCGGCCTTCGCCTGTTCCTTGGCTACCGGCGGCTTGCCCGACTGCTGCGTTGCAGCGGGCGATTCGCCTGATGCCTTCGGTGCGTTGGGTGCCGTACTTTCGGCTTTCACTACCGGAAGCTGGCGGGTGGCGGGCCGGGAACCGTCCGGGGATCCGGCGCCGTTTCCGTTGGATCCGTTGCCGGACTGGGAGTCTTCAGCCTTGAAGGATTCGAAGATGCTCCACCACTTTTTGTCAACGGAGTCCTTGTTCGACAAATACTGCTCGTACAGTTCATCGACAAGCCACTCGTTGCCGCCGAATTCCTCCGGCAGGCGGTGGTTGGATTGGTCTGGCACTAGATATACGCCTCTTCCATGAGTTGCCGTTTGCCCTGATGGCACCATGTTCTGACGCTTCCGCCTCAAGTACTGGTGCGGCCCGGTGCGCAGTGACCGAGACTTCATGCCAGTCTAGTGACATAGTCGAACATGTGGCCAATCCCGCACCAGTTGATGAAGGCGCCTGCTGTCGCAGACCGGCGGGAACCGCCCAGGGAAGCCGCTGTGGCGGGCCCGGAACAAACCTGTAAACTGGGGATTCTATGGACAGTTTCTCTAGGCGCCGGCCTGCGTCACGGACTGCGGTTGCCGCAGTCGGTGCGCCACGAGCCGGCAACGCCCGCACACCCACGGCCCAGCATTCACCTGCCTCGTCATCGGAGCCTTCCAGTCCGGCCGCAGCCGACCACCCTCCGTCTGAACGTTTCCGTGCAGCGAATCATCCCTTTCTTTTAAGCCGGTCTGCCCCGACGGCGGGGGAGTGCTGACATGGAGTGGCTATACCTCCTCTTCGGCCTCCTGCTCATTCTCGGCACCGGATTCTTCGTCGCCGTGGAATTCGCCCTCGTGGCACTGGACCAGCCTGCCGTCCGCCGCGCAGTGGACGAGGGCGACAAAGCGGCTGAACCGCTGCTGCGCTGCCTGACCACCCTCTCCACCCAGCTCTCCAGCTGCCAGCTGGGCATCACCATGACCACCCTGCTTACCGGGTTTGTTATGGAACCCTCCGTTGGGCGCCTGCTGGAGGGTCCGCTGGCCTCCTTCGGCCTGCCGCCCGTGGCCGTGGACTCGGTGTCCGTCACCGTTGCGATGATCCTGGCGACCTTCCTTTCGATGCTGCTGGGCGAACTGATCCCCAAGAACATGTCCATCGCCATGCCGTTCCGTGTCGGTAAGGCACTGGCACGGCCGCAGCTGGCTTTCACCGTGGTCTTCAAGCCCGCGGTGCTCCTGCTGAACGGTTTCGCCAACAAGATCCTCCATCTCTTTGGCCTCGAGGCCAAGGAAGAGGTCAGCGGAGCGCGGACGCCGGCCGAGCTGTCCTCCATGGCGCGGCGCTCCGCGGAGATGGGCACCCTGGACAAGGGCACCGCCGACTTCCTCTCCCGGACCTTCTCCTTTGCGGGACGAACCGCTGCCGATGTCATGACTCCGCGCATCCGGCTCGAAACGATCGACGCCGAGCAGCCCGTGGCCGATGTCATCGAGGCGGCGCGGCGCACCGGGTACTCCCGCTTCCCGGTCCTCGGGGATTCACCGGACGACATCCGCGGCGTTGTCCACGTCAAGAAGGCCGTGGCCGTGCCGCGCAGCAGGCGGGCCACCCTGCCGGCGGCCGCGATCATGAGCGAGATCCTCCGGGTGCCGGAAACGGTCCACCTGGACTCACTGCTTTCCGAACTCCGCAACGCCAACCTGCAGCTCGCCGTCGTCCTCGACGAATACGGCGGAACCGCCGGCGTCGCCACCCTGGAGGACCTGGTGGAAGAGATCGTCGGCGAAGTATCCGACGAGCACGACAAGGCCAAGCCCGGCGTGCTGCAAAGCGCGTCCGGTGCCTGGTACTTCCCGGGCATCATGCGGCCAGACGAAGTCACCGCCCTGGTTCCGCTGCTGCGGATGCCGGACGAAGCCGGATACGAAACCGTGGGCGGCTACATCATGGCCGAACTCGGCCGCATCGCCGAGGCAGGGGACCGCGTAGAGGTGCCCGGCGGCGTGCTCGAGGTGGAACGGATGGACGGTCGGCGCATTGACCGCGTCAGCTTCATCCCCGCCGCCGAGGGGGCCGAATCCGGCCAAGCCGAACACATTGAAGACGAAGACAACACCGGCCGAGGCGCGGAGCGCCCGGCACGCAGGGAAGGCATCCGATGAGCGGCGACCTGGCGGGAATCTTCTGGCTGGTGGTCCTGCTCCTGGGCAACGCCTTCTTCGTCGGCAGCGAATTCGCGGTGATGTCCGCGCGGCGCAGCCAGATCGAGCCGCATGCCGAAGCCGGATCGAAGCGGGCCAAGACCACCTTGTGGGCCATGGAGCACGTGTCCCTGATGCTCGCGTGTGCGCAGCTGGGTATCACCGTCTGCTCCCTGCTGATCCTCTCGGTGGCCGAACCTGCTATCCACCACCTGCTTTCGGTGCCGCTGAAGGCCGTGGGCCTGCCGATCGAAATAGCTGACGGTGCCGGGTTCCTGGTGGCGCTGCTGCTCGTGACCTTCCTGCACGTCACCATCGGCGAGATGGTTCCGAAGAACATCTCGGTGTCCGTTGCCGACCGCGCAGTGCTGCTGCTCGCCCCGCCGCTGGTCTTCATTTCCCGCCTGGTGCGCCCGATCATCGGCACGCTCAACTGGATGGCCAACCACGCGCTGCGCCTCATGGGGATCACCCCGAGGGACGAAGTCGCCTCGGCCTTCACCCTGGAGGAGATGCAGTCCATCGTGGAGGAATCCACGAAACACGGGACCGTCGCCGACGATTCCGGCCTGATTTCGGGTGCACTCGAGTTCTCCGGACAGACCGCGGGGACGGTGATGGTGCCGCTGGACGAACTCGTGAGCCTGGGCACGGACTCCACCCCGGCGGAATTCGAGCGTGCCGTGGGCCGGACCGGTTTCTCCCGCTTCGTCCTCGTGGACGACGCCGGGAACCTCACCGGGTACATGCACCTGAAGGACGTGATGTCCATCCCGCTGGAGGCCTATGAACGGCCGATCACGGAGAACAAGGTCCGTACCCTGGCCAACCTGCGCCTGGACGATGAAATCGAGGACGCCCTGGCCGTGATGCAGCGGACCGGCTCCCATCTGGCCCGAGTGCTGGGCCCGGATGGAACCACGCGCGGCGTCCTGTTCCTGGAAGACATCATTGAACAGCTGGTCGGCGAGATCAGGGACGCGACCCAGGCACAGGGCATCCGCCGGACCGGAGAAAGCCTCTAGCGCCTAGATGCGAATGATTCGCGTTTAGGTTATGCTGAAAAAGCTTCGGCGGTGCCGGGGCCCGTTTTCGCCGCCATGAACCGCCTACCCAGGGATACCAAACCTTATGCGCCGCTTTCCCGTCCGCCTGGCCGGAACCGTCCTTGCAGCAGCCGCACTCGCCCTGACCGGCTGCAGCGGCGGCAGCGGGGACGACGGTGGTGAAGCCGAGGGCAGTGACGGCGTCGTTCGCGTGGTGGCGTCCACCGATGTCTACGGCAGCATCCTCGCCGGGATCGGCGGGGACAACGTCGAAGTGACCTCCCTGATTGACCGGCCCAGCCAGGATCCGCACTCCTACGAGGCCTCGGCGCGGGACCGGCTCGCCGTATCCAAGGCGGACCTGGTGGTGCTCAACGGCGGCGGGTACGACACCTTCCTGGAGAAGCTCGCGGCAGACGAAGGCATCCCCGCCGAGAACATCCTCAACGCCGTGGAGATCTCCGGCCTCGAGGACTCCGACTCAGCGGAAGCCGAAGAGAGCCACGACGCGGGTGAAGACCACCACGGCCATAACCACGGCTCCTTCAACGAACACGTCTGGTACAGCCCCGAGGCCATGGGGCGGCTTGCCGACGCCGCCGCCGAACGCCTCGGCGAACTGGATGCCGATGCCGCCGGCACGTTCCGCAGCAACGCGGCGGACTTCACTGCGGGCATTGCGGACATCGACGCTTCCCTTGCCGCGCTTCGGGAAACGGCGGGCGGACGCGACGTCGCCCTGACCGAACCGGTGCCGGACTACCTCGTGGAAGCCGCGGGGCTGCACAACGCCACCCCGTCGGACTTCACGGAGGCCGTCGAGGAAGGCTCGGATGTTCCGCCGCATGTACTGAAGGAAATGCAGGACCTGGTGACGGGCGGCTCCATTGCCTTCCTGGGCTACAACGAACAGACCTCTACCTCGCAGACGGAGGCGGTGCGCAAGGCCGCGCTGGACGCCGGTGTGCCCGTGATCGAGTTCTCCGAAACCCTTCCCGAGGGCCAGGACTACCTGCAGTGGATGGCCGATAACACCGCCGACATGGAAAGCGTGCTGCAGTGAATGCTTCCGGTCAGCCTGCCCCGGTGGTGCGCCTGCGGGACGCAGGGCTGTCCTACGGTGACCGCACGCTGTGGAAGAACCTTGACCTGGACATCAATGCCGGTGAATTCCTCGCCGTCCTCGGCCCCAACGGGTCAGGCAAAACGAGTTTCCTGAAGGTCCTGCTGGGACTGCAGCCGCTCACCGGGGGCACTGTCACCGTCAACGGCCGCAACGTGCAGCGGGGCAGCAAGGACATCGGCTACATCCCGCAGCAGAAGTCCTTCAGCCCCGGCACCCCGCTGCGTGGCCGGGACCTGGTGGGGCTCGGCGTCGACGGCGACCGCTGGGGCCTGCGGCTCCGCGGAAAGCCGGTGCGCCGCCGCGTGGACCGGCTGCTCGAGCAGGTGGGGTCCACGTCCTACGCGGATGAACCCGTGGGACGGCTCTCCGGCGGCGAGCTGCAGCGCCTGCGCGCGGCCCAGGCGCTGGCCACCAACCCGGATCTGCTGCTCTGCGACGAGCCGCTGCTCTCCCTGGACCTGCACCACCAGCAGGCCATCAGCTCCCTGATCGAACGGCGCTGCCATGACGACGGCGCCGCCGTCGTCTTCGTGACCCACGAAATCAATCCCGTCATCGAGTACGTGGACCGCGTGCTGTACCTGGCCGGCGGACAGTTCCGCACCGGCACCCCCGCCGAAGTCCTGCGCAGCGACGTGCTTTCGGAAATGTACGGCAGCCGCGTCGAAGTCCTGCGCAGCCACGGCCGGATTGTGGTCCTGGGCATCCCGGACGCCACCACCCACCACCACGGAGAAAGCGAGGGCGACCTTGGACCTGCGTAGTTTCTTCGATGCGGTTTTTGATTTCAGCGATTACGGCGAGCTGCTTCCGCTGGTGAGCAATTCCATCTGGGCCGCCGCGATCCTCGGCCTGGTCGGCGGGCTGATCGGCACCTTCGTCCTGATGCGTGACCTGGCCTTCGCCGTGCACGGCATTGCCGAGCTCTCTTTCGCCGGGGCGTCCTTTGCCCTGCTGATCGGCGTGAACGTGGTGGTCGGTTCGCTGGTCGGATCAGTGGCGGCGGCCGTCCTGCTGGCCGTCATGGGCCTGCGGGCCCGGGACCGGAACTCGATCATCGGCGTCATCATGCCCTTCGGGCTGGGCCTGGGCATCCTGTTCCTTGGCCTCTACGAGGGCCGTTCCGCCAATAAGTTCGGGCTGCTGACCGGCCAGATCGTCTCGGTGGATACCGTGCAGCTGAACCTGCTGGCAGGGGTTGCCGCCGTCGTGGTGGCTGCCCTGCTCTTCATCTGGCGCCCCCTGACCTTCGCCAGTGCGGACCCGGACCTCGCAGAGGCCCGCGGCGTGCCCGTGCGGGTGCTGTCGATAGTCTTTATGTTCCTGCTGGGCCTGGCCGTGGCGCTGTCCATCCAGGTGGTGGGGGCCCTGCTGGTGCTCTCCCTGCTGATTACTCCGGCGGCGGCAGCCCTGCTCGTGACGTCCTCGCCGCGCCTGGTGGTGTTCCTGAGCGTGCTCTTCGCGCTGGCTTCCTCGGTCGGCGGCATCCTGCTGGCGCTGGGCGGACGGATTCCGATCAGCCCGTACGTCACCACGGTGTCCTTCGCGATCTACCTGGCCTGCCGGATCATCCGGCGCATGCGCGGCGGGCACCGGCGCCGGGAGCTCAGCGCAAACACGGCTACAGCCGCAGCCTAGCCCTTACGCGCGCTGCACTCCGGGCACAGGCCGAAGACCTCGACGGTGTGCGCCACTTCGGTGAAGCCGTACTTGGCGCCCAGGCCCGCGGCCCAGCTCTCCACCGCAGGCGCTTCCACCTCCACGGCCTTGCCGCAGTTCCGGCAGACCAGGTGATGGTGGTGGTGTTCGACGGCGCACCGCCGGTACAGCGCCTCGCCGTCGCCGCCCCGCAGCACGTCCACGAGGTTCTCGTCCGCCATGGACTGCAGGACCCGGTAGGTAGTAGCCAGGGAAACCCGTTCGCCGCGCTCCTGCAGCAGCCGGAAGAGGTCCTGGGTGCTGACGAAGTCGTCGAGTTCGTCTAGGGTACGGCCCACGGCCAGCCGCTGGCGGGTTACACGCTGCTCCGGTGCGCGTTTGGATGTCCGGGATGTCTCGGGTGACACGGAGGTTCCTCCAGCGGGTGGGACGGCAGGCGGGCGGCACCGTGGCCGCAGGGATGTAGACCCCTAAGATTATCAGCAGTACCGCAGCGCCCGTCCTGCGCGGCCGATCACCTCCGGAGTAGGGTGGCGCTATGAAAATGACGAAGTTCACGCATTCCTGTGTCCGGTTCGAGCAGGGCGGGCACGTCCTGGTGCTGGATCCCGGCACCTTTTCCGAAGTTGAAACGGCGCTGAAGGAGGCTGATGCCATCCTGGTGACGCACGAGCACGCGGACCACTTGGACCGCCCGCGGGTGCTTGCCGCAATGCAGGAGCAGCCGTCGCTGGAGCTCCATGCCCCGGCGGGTCTTGCTGCACTCCTTCGCAGCGAAGCCCCGGAGGAGGCGGGCGGCCGCATCAACGATGTTGAGCCCAACACCAGCTTCACCGTTGCCGGTTTCGGCATCCAGTCCTTCGGCGGCCAGCATGCCCTGATCCATCCGTTGATTCCCGTCGTGGCCAACATCGGCTACCTGGTGGAAGGCCGGGTCTACCACCCGGGGGATTCGTTCGTGGTTCCCAACGGCCTGCGGCCGCGGACCGTGCTGGTGCCGATGCATGCACCCTGGTCCAAGGCGGGGGAGGTCATCGACTTCGTCATCGCCACCGGTGCGGAGCGGGCCTATCCCATCCATGACGCGCTTTTGAACGAGCGGGGGCTGGGGATGGTCGAGGGGCATGTGACCCGGTTCGGCAAGGTTTACGGCACCGAGTTCCGGCATCTGGACGCCGGGGAAACCGTGGACCTGTAATGGATGTCCTGATCTCCCCGCAGCAGCTGCACGAACGCCTCGGCACGGCGCGCCGGCCTGTGCTGCTGGATGTGCGCTGGGTCCTGGGCGCTGCCGACGGCGAGGAAAAGTACCTGCACGAACATCTGCCCGGTGCGGTGTACGTGGACATGGACACCGAGCTTTCGGCTCCTGCCGTTCCCGGGGAGGGGCGGCATCCCCTGCCGGATCCCGCTGCCTTCGCCGCGGCCGCCCGCAGCTGGGGCCTGAATGACGGGGACACAGTGGTGGTGTACGACGACGCCGGGGGCACGGCCGCCGCACGCGCCTGGTGGCTGCTGCGGCACGCCGGCTGTAAGGACGTGTTCCTGCTCGACGGCGGCCTCGCGGCCTGGCGCAGGGCAGGACTGCCGCTGGAAAGCGGTCCGGTGGAGCCGTTGCCCGGGACGGCGCACCTGTCCTGGGGGCACATGCCCGTGGCATCCCTCCGGGACGTCAGCCGGGTGGCGGCCGAGGGGATACTCATCGACGCCCGTGCGCCGGAACGATACCGCGGAGAAACCGAACCGGTGGATCCACGGGCCGGGCATATCCCGGGCGCGGTCAACCGGCCCTCCACCGACAACCTCACCCCGGACGGCAGCTTCCGGTCACCGGGGGAACTGGGCCGCGCCTTCGAGGACCTCGGCGTGCGGCCGGACCGGCCCGTTGCGGCGTACTGCGGTTCGGGGATCTTCGCTTCCCACGAGGTGGCCGCACTGGCCCAGGCAGGCTTCACCGCGGCGCTTTACCCGGGCTCCTGGTCGCAGTGGTCCAACACGCCCGGCACCCCGGCGGCCGTTGGCTCGGATCCAGGCGAGGCCGAAAACCCGCCGCAAAAGGGGTAGCGTCGAATCATGTTTACCGGCCGACCCGTTCCTCCGCCGCTGCGGGCACCCCTGTCCGCCGCCGCGTCAAAGGGACAACCTGAAGGAGCACCCATGCCTACACTCTTTACCCGGATCATCAACGGCGAAATTCCCGGACATTTCGTCTGGAAGGACGACGACGTCGTCGCGTTCCTCAGCATCGGTCCGCTCAGCGACGGCCACACCCTGGTGGTGCCGCGTGCGGAGATCAACAAGTGGACGGATGCGCCCGCGGACCTCCTGCAGAAGCTCACCACGGTGGCCCAGGCCATCGGCCAGGCGCAGGTGTCCGTCTTCGGCTCGGAGCGGGCCGGCCTCAGCATTGCCGGCTTCGAGGTGGACCACCTGCACCTGCACGTCTGGCCGGCCAATTCGCTGCAGGACTTCGACTTCAGCCGGGCCGAGTCCAACCCGGATCCCGAGCGGATGGCGGCCAACGCGGAAAAGCTGCGCCAGGGCCTGCGCGATGCCGGGCACGGGGAATCCGTTCCCGCAGCCTAGGCCGGAGCCAGCGCCGAGTTCAGGGCGGTCCGGATCCGTTTCTCCGAAACGGTCCGGGCCGTTCCCAGTTCCTGTGCAAAGAAGCTGATCCGCAGCTCCTCGATCATCCAGCGGACCTCCGCGAGTTCCGGGGGAGTGCCGCGGCCGGGCGCCAGCGCCGCCACGGCGTCGTCGTACTCGTCCTCGAGGCGGTGGATCACGGCCATGGACAGGCCGTCCCGCTGTACGTTGCCCGGAAGTTTTTCCAGCCGCCGTTCAATACCGGCCAGGTAGCGGGGCAGGTGCATCAGCTGCGCATAGCCGGTGCGGGCCACGAAACCGGGGTACACCAGGGCATCCAGCTGCGCCCTGATGTCATTCAGGGCGCTGATCAGCGCCAGCGAGGTGGTGCCCTTGAGCGCCTTCGTGATCCGCCGGGTGCTGGCCAGGATCTTCTCTACGATGGCCGTGACGGTGAAGACGGTGTCGATCAGTTCGGCACGCACTGTCTCATACAGGGCGTCGAACTCGGCCCGCGTCCACGGGAGCTTCTCCGGCGTGAGCTTGTCCACCGCGGCCAGGGTGCAGTCTTCGATGAGCGCAGCCACACTCCCGTGCGGGTTCTGGCTGAAGGTCAGCTTTTCGGTGTTGCTCAGGTGCTCCAGCACGTACTTGGCCGGGCTGGGAACGCGGAGCACCAGGAGCCGGATGACGCCGGCACGCATGGCAGCCTGCTGCTCGCCGGCACTCTGGAAGATCCGGACCCCGGCGGTGCTGCCCTCGTCCATCAGCGCCGGGTAGCCGGTCACGGTGTGGCCGGCGACGAGCCGCTGGACCTGCTTCTCCAAGGTGCCGATGCTCCACTCGGTCAGGCCGGTCTGCTCCGCCACGGAGGAACCGGTGCCGGAACCGATGCCCGTGCCGTTGACTGAGCCGATGCCTGCGCCGTTTCCGCTGCCGGCCTTGCCCTTGCCGTTGGGTCCCTTGGGGCCGCGAGGCTGGACGGTGGACGGCGTGGCGCCGAGGGATTCGGCAATGGCGCGGCGGGTGGCCGGGGCCAGGGACTCCTGCAGTGCGGCCAGGTCCTTGCCCTCGTCCAGCACCCGTCCGGCGGAATCCACTACGGTGAACGTCATCCGCAGGTGGTCCGGCACGGCGTCCCAGTTCCAGGACCCCGGCGGAATGATGGATCCCTTCAACCGGCGCAGCACCAGTTCCAGGGACGGTTCCAGCTCGTCCGAAGCGGGGTCGAAATCCGCAGCCAAGGCAGCGGCAGCCGAGCGGGCGACGTCGGGCGCCGGGACGAAATTCTTCCGCACCGCCTTGGGCAGGGACTTGATCAGCGCCGTAATGAGCTCGGCGCGAAGTCCCGGGATCTGCCAGGCAAACGGCCCCGGGGTGAGCTGGTTCAGGAACAATACGGGCACCTCGACGGTCACGCCGTCGTTGGCCGAGGGCACGCCGGGGGTGAATTCGTAGGTGAGCGGGAGTTCGAAGGACCCGTAGAAGAAGGACTTCGGGAAGTCGTTCTCGTCCAGGCCCTCGGCATCGTCCGTGCGTAGGGCGTCCGGGTCGAAGTCCAGCAGGGACGGGTTTTCGTGCCGGGCGTGCTTCCACCACTTGTCGAAGTGCCGCTCGGAGACGACGTCGGCACCCACCCGCTCGTCGTAGAACTCGAAGAGGGTTTCATCGTCCACGCGCAGCCCGCGGCGCCGGACCCGGTTCTCCAGCTCCTCCACCTCGGCCAGCAGCGCCTGGTTGCGGTGGAAGAACTTGTGGTGCGTGCGCCAGTCGCCCTCGACCAGGGCATGGCGGATGAACATCTCCCGGGAGAGCACCGGGTCGATGCGGCCGTAGTTGATGCTCCGCTGCGGAACCACCGGTACGCCGTAGAGGGTGACCTTCTCATAGGCCATCACGGCTCCGCGGCTCTTGGACCAGTGCGGTTCGCTGTAGCTGCGTTTGACCAGGTGCGGGGCCACTTCCTCGGCCCACAGTGGATCGAACTTCGCCGCCACCCGCGCCCACAGTCGCGAGGTCTCCACGAGTTCGGCGGCCATCACCCAGTCCGGGGACTTCTTGAACAACGCAGAGCCCGGGAAGACAGCGAACCGGGTGCCGCGTGCACCGGCGTATTCGCGCTTGCGCTGGTCGTAGAGGCCGATGTGGCTGAGCAGGCCGGCCAGCAGGGACATGTGGATCTCCCGGTACTTGCCGACCGGGTCCACCGGCTCCGGGGCGAGCGTGATACCCAGCGGCTTGGCCAGCTGGCGCAGCTGGGCAAAGAGGTCCTGCCATTCGCGGATGCGCAGGAAGTTCAGGAACTCGTTCTTGCACAGGCGGCGGAAGGCCGAGGAGGAGAGCTCCTTCTGCTTTTCCTCCACATAGCGCCACAGGTTCAGGAAGCCGGTGAAGTCGGAGTTCTCGTCCACGAACCGCTTGTGCATTTCGGCGGCCTTCTGGGCCCGGGCGGGGTCATCCTTGGAGGGCCGCTCGCGGGGATCCTGGATGGTCAGGGCGGCAGTGAGCACCATGACCTCCTTGGTGCAGCCGCGGTTGCCCGCTTCGACAATCATCCGGCCCAGCCGGGGGTCCACCGGAAGCTGGGACAGCTTGCGGCCCACCTCGGTGATGCCGCCCTGGGGGTGCAGTGCCCCGAGTTCGCGCAGCAGCACCGCGCCGTCGTTGATTGCCTTGGAATCCGGGGGCTGGACGAACGGGAAGTCGGCAACATCCTTGGGCCCCTTGGCCACGCCCATGGCGGCCATCTGCAGGATCACGGCGGCGAGGTTGGTGCGCAGGATTTCGGGATCGGTGAATTCGGGCCGGGACTCGAAGTCCTCCTGCGAGTACAGCCGGATGGCGATGCCGTCGGAAACGCGGCCGCAGCGGCCTGACCGCTGGTTCGCGGAGGCCTGGGAGATCCGCTCGATCGGAAGCCGCTGGACCTTGGTGCGGTGCGAATAGCGCGAGATGCGCGCCGTGCCGGTGTCGATCACGTATTTGATGCCCGGGACCGTCAGCGAGGTCTCGGCGACGTTGGTGGCCAGGACAATCCGGCGGTTCCGGCCCGGGGAAAAGACCTTGTGCTGCTCGGCAAGGGAAAGCCGGGCGAAGAGCGGCAGGATTTCGGTATTGGCCAGCCGGGGATTGCGGGCAACGGAGGAACGCAGGGCGTCTGCGGCATCACGGATTTCCCGCTCGCCCGAGAAGAACACCAGGACGTCGCCGGGTGCCTCGCGGGAGAGCTCGTCGACGGCGTCGCAGACGGCGTCCACCGGGTCCCGGTCCTCTTCCAGCTCGTCTTCGATGCCGTCTTCGTCGGTGCCCCCGTCCGCCGGCTGGTTCAGCGGGCGGTAGCGGATCTCCACCGGGAAGGTACGGCCGGACACCTCGATGATGGGTGCAGGGGTGCCGTTGAGGGCGAAGTGTTCTGCGAACCGCTGCGGATCGATGGTGGCCGAGGTAATGATGACCTTCAGGTCGGGGCGCGCCGGCAGCAGCCGGCGCAGGTACCCGAGAATGAAGTCGATGTTCAGGCTGCGCTCGTGGGCCTCATCGATGATGATGGTGCTGTACTTCTTCAGCTTCGGATCATGGCGGATCTCCGCCAGCAGGATGCCGTCGGTCATCAGCTTGACCTTGGTTTTCCGGCCGGTCTCACCGGTGAAGCGGACCTGGAAGCCCACTTCCTCGCCGAGCTCGACGTCGAGCTCGGAAGCGATCCGCTCGGCGACGGTGCGCGCGGCAAGGCGCCGGGGCTGGGTGTGCCCGATCAGGCCGTTCTCGGCCAGGCCCAGTTCCAGGCACATCTTCGGAATCTGCGTGGTTTTTCCGGACCCGGTTTCGCCCGCGATGACGGTGACCTGGTTGGCGGCAATCGCTGCCATGATGTCTTCGCGGCGTTCGGAAACGGGCAGCTGTTCGGGATAGGAAATTGTCAGTGCCATGATTGCCACCAGTCTAGTGGCTCGGCCGGACGGTCTTTCCGGATTCCGCCGTGGGCGGGATTTCGATGGCGCGCTGCAGCAGGGAGACCACGCTGCGGGCCCGCTCGCGCATCTCCGGCGGGTCGAGGATTTCGAAGGGCACGCCCCAGGCTGTCAGGTTGATCAGGGGCAGGTCCAGGGAGTCCCAGCCGCCGCGCACGATGGTGTGCCCGGGGCCGTCCGCTTCAATGCTGGCCACATCCGGGGGGACCCGCTCGGCAACCGCCGCCAGTGGTGCAGCCAACCGCACCACCACGGAGTAGCGGTAGGGGTTGCGGGTAATCGATTCCTGGACGTAGGCGGCGAGGTCCCGGGCCGGGAGGGGCCGGGGCGCGAACCGCCCGCGCGGGGCGGGGGTGCTGGTGCAGCGGTCCACCCGGAAGGTCCGCCAGTCAGCGCGGTCCAGGTCCCAGGCGACGGCGTACCAGCGCCTGCCCGTGCCGACCAGCCGGTAGGGTTCCACGACCCGGCGTCCGGAGCCGCCGTCGGCCGCGGTGTAACGGAAGCTCAGGACCCGGTGTTCGGTGATGCCGGCGGAAAAGGCGGTGAGGATTCCCGGGTCGACGCCGCCCGGCGGCCCGGCGAGTGTGGAGACGGATTGGCGCAGGGCGGAGAACTTGGGACGGAGCCGCCCGGGCAGGACCTGTTCCAGCTTTGCCAGTGCCCGAACCGACGCTTCCCCGATTCCGGTCACCGGTCCCGTTGCCACGGCGGCAAGCCCGAGTGCGACGGCGAGGGCTTCGTCGTCGTCGAGCAGCAGCGGCGGCAGCTGCGCGCCGGCGCCTAGCTGGTAGCCGCCGGCAATGCCCGGGGATGCTGAGATGGGATAG
The DNA here is from genome assembly GCF_024385465.1 of Arthrobacter sp. zg-Y844. Taxonomy (GTDB): domain Bacteria; phylum Actinomycetota; class Actinomycetes; order Actinomycetales; family Micrococcaceae; genus Arthrobacter_B. The sequence continues at coordinate 126,758 of NZ_JANFLS010000001.1, read as the reverse complement.
CCGAGGGTGCGCAGCTTGCCGATGTCGCGGCGTACCGTGCGTTCGGTAATGGACAACCGTTCCGCGAGCGCTGCCCCGGTCCACTCGCGCCGCAGCTGCAGCAGCGAAAGCAGCTGCAGGAGCCGGGCGGAAGTCTCCAACATGGAATCAAAACTACGCGTCAATGCGGTCGAAAGCTGACCTGTTCCGGAACTAATTCCAGCGGGAAGCCGCCTTTGCCGGCGGGGCGCAGGCGGGTCAGTAGACGGTCCCGTCCCGGGAACGGTGGGACGGGAGGCCGGGGAGCCGGCCGTGACCGTCGCCCGGCGGCCTCCCGTTGCGCCCGTACCGTCCGGTCGGTACCCTCGCAAAAGAGACGCAGCACACACCCGGTGCGCTGCCGCCACCGGCAGGAGAGACATGACTGAGGCACCAGCACAATTGGACCAGCGCACCGCCGTCGTCACCGGAGCAGGACGCGGGATCGGCGCAGCGGTTGCGATGCGGCTCGCAGCGGACGGGCACCGCGTCGCCGTCCTTGACCTGCGGGAGGAGGACACGGCCGCCACGGTGGAGGCCATCAACAACTCCGGCGGCAAAGCCGTGGGCGTAGGCGCCGACGTCGCCGATGCCGCCGCCGTCGAGCAGGCAGTGGGCCGCATCGCCGAGGAGCTGGGGGCGCCCACCATCCTGGTCAACAACGCGGGCATCCTGCGGGACAACCTGCTGTTCAAGATGACGGACACGGACTGGGATGCGGTGATGGGCGTGCACCTGCGCGGAGCGTTCCTCATGAGCCGGGCGGTGCAGGCGCACCAGGTGCAGCAGAAATGGGGGCGCATCATCAACCTCTCCAGCACCTCCGCCCTCGGCAACCGCGGCCAGGCGAACTACGCCGCAGCCAAGGCCGGCATCCAGGGCTTCACCAAGACACTGGCCATCGAACTGGGCCGCTACAACGTCACGGTCAACGCGATTGCCCCCGGCTTCATCCAGACGGACATGACACGGGCGACGGCGGAACGCGTGGGAGTGCCGTTCGAAGACTTCGTGGCGCATGCGGCGAAGGAGATTCCCGTGGGACGGGCCGGAAACCCGGCGGACATCGCTGCGGCGGCGTCCTTCTTTGCCCGCGAGGAGGCCTCGTTCGTTTCCGGACAGGTGCTCTACGTCGCCGGCGGACCGAAGGCCTAGCTGTGGCGCATTTCGGTTCCGTGCAGGAACTCCAGGAAGCAGTGGGGAGCCAGGAAACCAGCGAGTGGGTCCTCATTGACCAGGAACGCGTGAACCTGTTCGCCGAGGCCACTGATGACCACCAGTGGATCCATGTGGATCCCGAACGTGCCGCCAAGGGCCCCTTCGGCGGCACCATTGCGCACGGCTATCTGAGCCTGGCCCTGCTGCCGGCGCTCGCCTCCGGCCGGTTCCGGGTGGACGGCATGGTGATGGGGGTGAACTACGGCCTGGACCGGGTGCGTTTCCCGCACCCGGTGCCGGTGGGCAGCCGGGTGCGTGCCCGGTCGGAGATCGCCTCGGTGGAGACCGTGGCGCAGGGGGTGCGGGTCAAACTCATGGTCACCATCGAGATCGAGGGCGTGGACAAGCCGGCCTGCGTCGCGGAGTCGATTTCGCTGTACGTGCTGGGGTAGCTGACCCTGCACCGCTGCAACAAACACTGAGGGCCCGTCCAATCGGACGGGCCCTCAGCGTTTGTTGGGCTGCTGGTTTGTTGGGCTGCCTTGCGTGCCGGTTGGCCGGCGCTGCCCCTACTCGGGCAGGCCGTCTGCCGGCATGGCAGGCCGTTCTTCGGTGTACTCCTCCACCTCGTCACCCGTTACCACGAACGGGGTGCCGAAGTAGGACTGCACGCCGTTGTCCACCCGGGTCAGCATTGCTCCGGTGTATCCCTGGTGGCTGTCTTCGCCGAAGCCCAGCGGCGCGTGGCCGTTGCCGGTGACGTTGCCGGATTCGAGTGCTTCGAGCAGGGATTCCCGGGTCGGGTTCTCCCCGGCTTCCTTCAGCGCCTCAACGAAGAGGTAGCCGATGGACATTCCGAAGATGGTGTTGCCGTCAAACGGAGCCCCGGCGTTGTATTCCTCGTTGATCTCGGAGAATTTTGCCGTCCATTCGTCCTCGGTGTCCGAGTAGGAAGGAAGGTAGTTGGCACTGACGAAGCCCTGCAGCAGCTTGTTCGTGTTCTCGCCGAGGTATCCGGACAGGGTGTTCAGATCTCCGCCCGCCGAGGACGCCATCCACTGCGGGAAGTAGCCGAGTTTCGCGGCCGTCCCCACAGCCTGGGCGCTGAAGCCGTTGATGGTGGCCAGGAAGTTCACCTCGCAGCCGGCTTCCTTCATCGCACTGATTTGCGCCGCAATATCGGTATTGGCCGTGGAATAGACCTGGGTGTCGGCCAGTCCGTCCTCTCCGAGCACCGCTTCAAGCCCTGCCTGGAATTCCTCGCCGAAGTCATCATCCTGGCCGAAGAAGCAGTAGGTCTTGTCCGGGAACTCCTCCTGCGCGTAAGTGGCCAGGATCCGTGACTCGGTGGGGTAGTCCACCATGAAGCCGTAGGTGTACGGGTAGTCGTCGGGCTGGTTCCAGATGGGGCTGCCGGAAGCCACGAAGAGATCCGGCACTTCGTTATCGTTCACGAAGTCCAGGACGGCGCTGTGCGGCGGCGTGCCGAGACCGCCCACCAGGGCGAAGACCTCGTCCTGGAGCACCATCTCGCGTACCGCTGTCTGGGTGTTGGCGGGGTTGTAGCCGTCATCCTTCACGATGTACTCAATAGTGCGGCCGTTGACTCCGCCGTTGTCGTTCACGTAATCGAAGTACGCCTTCGTGGCCGGTGAAATCGTCGAGTAGCCGGCCGCTGCCGGTCCGGTGAGCGGCTGGTGCGTACCGACGGTGACGGTGGTGTCGGTGATTCCGGGAACGTCTTCGGCAGCCGGCTCGCCTCCCTCGTCCGGTGAAGCACATGAGGCCAGGCCGAGGGCAGCGGCTGCAAGGACGGCGGTACCCAGTCGGAGCTTGGAACGGATCATCATTGACCTTTCGGGGTTGCCGGTAGCTGCTCGGGCTCGTGCCGGGCGGATAACCGGGTTGGTGTACTGGATGCTGGTGATGGTGCGGTTTTGGGGGACTGCGGCGGAACGGAAGCGGAACGGGCCTGACCCAGCCGGCGGCCGGCCCGGACCAGCAGGCCCTGGATGCCCTGCGGGGCCAGCAGCACCACGAGGACCAGGACCAGTCCGAAGATGGCCACCGCAAGGTTGCCGTCCAGCCGCTGGGCCAGGTCCGTGGACAGTTCGAGCCGGGAAGTGGCCGTACTGATCAGATGCGGCAGGGCAACCAGGAGCGCGGCGCCCCAGACTGCTCCGGTCAGGGAACCGATGCCGCCGACCACGGCGGCCATGAGCAGGAAGAGGGAGAACACCAGTGAATAGGCCCCTGGACTGGCGCTCTGCGTGGTGTACGCCAGCAGGCCGCCGCCCATGCCGGCCGCGGCCGAGCTGATGACGAAGGCGGTGACTTTGGTGCGGGCCGGGTTGATGCCGGCGAGCGCCGCCGCCACCGGGTTATCCCGCACGGCCCTCAGGTGCCGGCCGAAGCGTCCGTGCAGCAGGTTCGCCAGCAGGGTCAGGACCAGGACGGAACAGACGACGGCGAGCCACGCCTGCCACGCTTCATTGGACACCATGCCGCGCAGCGAGGACGGGCGTTTCTCCACGGAGATCCACAATCCCTGGTCGCCGCCGAGCACTGAGGAAAAGGTGCTGGTGACCGCGGGAAGAGCCACCACCAGCGCCATGGTGAAGCCGGCCAGATAGGGGCCGTGAAGCCGCCCGGCAGCGAGTCCGATCACCAGGCCGAGGACGGCTGCACCGAAGACAGCTGCAACCGGCGGCACCAGGAGCAGCAGCGGGCCCTCCGTGCCGGCGTCGGCCATCGTGTTGGCGGTCAACGCGTAGCTGTACGCTCCGGCGGCCATGAGGGCCGCCTGCCCAAGGGACAGCTGGCCGCCGGCGCCCGTCAGCAGGGTGAGCCCGGCGATGCCGCACAGATAGGCGCAGGCAGTGGCGAGCTGATACGAGGAGAACGACGGAATGACGAACGTGAGGCCAATCAGCAGGACCATCGCTGCCCCGGCAAAGCCGTACCGCTTGCTGACGCTCATACCGTTCGCTCCTTGGTCATTGAGAAGATTCCGCCGGGGCGGACCAGCAGCACGGCCAGCAGCAGGACCAGGATGGCGATGGGAGCCAGGGTGGCGCCCCCGTAGCCGCTGACCCAGCTCAGCAGCACGCCCACGGCCAATCCGCCCAGGACGGCACCGGCGGGGGAATCCAGTCCGCCGATGACGGCAACGGTGAACGCATAGACGAAGACCGTGTCCGCGGCGTGCGGATTGAGCCCCAGTTCGGTGGGGATGACCAGCAGGGCGGCGAGTGCGCCCAGGGCGGAGGACATGGCCCAGCCAAGGGTGAGCATCCGCGAGGTCCGCACGCCGAGGAGCCGGGCCAGATCGGGGGCGAAGGCGGAGGCCCGCAGCCGCAGTCCCAGGGGCGTCTTCGTGAACAGCAGGACCAGGCCGCCGACCAAAAGGGCTATGCAGGCAAACACGAAGAGGTCATAGGAGGAGAAGACGGTGATGCCGAAGATCTCCACCGGGTTTGAGCTGAACGGCGTCACCATGGTCCGGTAGCTGTTCCCGAACACCATGCCCAGGATGGCTTGGATCAGCATCAGCAGGCCCAGCCCGGCAATGACCGGGTTCAAGGCGGAGCCGTTGCCCACGAAGCGCATGACGCCGCGTTCCACCAGGGCTCCGATCAGGAAACCCGCCAGGAGCGCTGCGGCAAGTCCCGCCCAGTAGCTCCCGGTGAGGGCGGTGACCGTGAAGGCGATGTAGGTTGCCGCCACCGCCATGGCGCCCTGCGCAAAGTTCACGATCCGCGCAGCACGCCAGATCAGCACCAGGGAGAGCGCGAAGGCAGCGAGTACTGCACCGCGGGCGAGGCCGTCAAAGGTGAGGAAGAGAAATCTGTCCATTAGAACCCCAGGTAGGTGTGGCGGAGGTCGGTGTCTTCGGCCAGCTCGGCCGCCGGCCGCGAGGCGACAATCCGGCCCAGGTTGAGTACGACGCCGTGGTCCGCGACCGCGAGCGCGCTCCGGACGTTCTGCTCGATCAGCAGTACGGTCAGGCCGGTCTCATCGCGGAGGCGGCGCAGCATGCCCAGGATCTGTGCGGTCACCTTGGGGGCCAGCCCCAGGGACGGCTCGTCCAGCAGGAGGAGCGACGGTGCGGCCATCAGGGCCCGCCCCAGCGCAAGCATCTGGCGCTCGCCGCCGGAGAGCTGGTGTCCGGCAGCCTTCCGGCGCCGTGCAAGGGGCTCGAACAGTTCGTACATCGCGGTGAGCACCTCATCCGCTGCCTTACGGTCCTTCCGCCACAGCCCGCCCAGGCGCAGGTTTTCATCCACCGTCAGTTCGGTGATGACGCCGCGGCCTTCGGGAACCAGTGCGACGCCGTGGCGCACCATGTCCTCGACCGGCACCCGGGTCAGGTCCTTGCCGTCCTTGATGCGGATACTGCCGGCCGAAGGCCGCAGCTGGCCGGTGATGGTCCGCAGGAGGGTGGTCTTTCCGGCGCCGTTGGCTCCGACGACGGTGGTGATGGAGCCCTCCGAAACGGAAAGATCGATCCCGTGCAGTACGCGGACGGCGCCGTAGCCTGCGCTGACGCCTTCCAATACCAGCGCGCCTGTCATGCCACCTCAACTCCCAGGTAGGCATCTGCGACGGCGGGATCGGCGCCGATTTCGGCCGGTGTGCCTTCGGCGATCAGACGGCCGAAGTCCAGCACGGCGATGCGGTCGCAGACCTCCATGACCAGGTCCACGTGGTGTTCCACGAGCACCACCGAACACCCGTCGCCGGGCACGGTGCGGATGATGGAAGCCAGTTCCTCAATGTCGTCATGGCTGAGTCCGCCTGCAGGTTCATCCAGCAGCAGCAACCTCGGTTCGCTGACCAGTGCCCGGGCCAGGGCCACCTTCTTGCGGATTCCGTAGGGGAGGGTGTCGGGCAGGGAAGCCGCGTACCCGGCGATGCCGAGGGCTTCCAGTGCTTGCATCGACCGCTCTGCGAGCCGGGCTTCGCGCCGGACGGAGCCTGGCAGGGCCAGGAGGTCGAGTCCTCCGCGTGAGCCGGCTGCCAAGCCCGTCGTGACGTTCTGCAGCACGGTCAGCCCGGGGAACAGGCCGAGCCCCTGCAGGGTGCGTGCTACTCCGGAGCGGGTCAGGCGGTGCGGACGAGGGACAAACCCCTGTCCATCCAGCTCCAGGCTGCCTGCCGTGGGTGGGAACACCCCGCAGATCACGTTGAACAGGGTGGTCTTTCCGGCTCCGTTGGGGCCCATAACCCCCACGATCCTGCCGGCGGGGATGTCCAGGGACACCGAATCCAGCGCGGTGAGTCCGCCGAACCGGACGGTGATCCCGTCCAAGCGGAGACGCGGCGGTTCCGACCGGTCGGTATGTTGCTCCTGCATGAGTACTCCATCGTCTCTGCTCTTACCTTGCATGGTGCTGTCTCGAAGGTGGTGCGGGAGGTGCGGTGGTGCGGTATTGATGCGGTGCGATGCTGCGGTAAATCGGTTACTTTGCCTGCAGTCCGGCCAGGTAAAGATCGGTCAGTTGTGCGGCTGCCTGTTCGCGGCTGATGGACCCGCCGGGGGAGTACCAGTACGAGAGGTAGTGCGGGTCGGAGAAGAAGTTGGCAGCCAGCACAGGTATCGGAATGTCGGTGCGGAAGACGCCGTCGGACTGGCCGCGGACCAGGATGGCGGTGAACGCCTCGTTGTATTCGCGTCGCCTCCGCTTCACTTCCTCCTGGCGGTCCTCGCTGAGCATGTGCTGGGAGCGGAAGAACACGGATCCTTCACGGATCCAGTCGATGGACGTCATGATCACGTCCTCGCAGACCAGTCTCATGGTTTCAGCCGCCGGCAGGCCCCGCCCGATGATCTCGGTCAGGTGCTCGCGCTGGAGCGTCAGGATGCGGTCGTAGATGTCAAAGAGCAGATCGTCCTTGGAATTGAAGTAGTGATAGAGAGCGCCTTTCGTCACCCCGGCCGCGTCAACGATCTGCTGCACGCTCGTCTTTGCGTAGCCGTGCCGCGCGAAAAGCTCCACGGAGGTCCGTGCGAGCTCTTCCTTGATGTTCAGGGTCTTCATGCGGGGTGGTGTCCGGGTTTCTCGTGAAGCGGACCGGCGGTAGGAACCGACCGGTTGGTATGTGCGAACACCATAACCCCGAAGGGGGCGGGCTGCGCAAGGGTTTGGCCGAAAGAATTCCGGCGGGAGGTCCATGCCGCCTTGGCGATTCCCCTAAAGTCATGCGCATGACTCCTTCCACGCACCCGCCTATTCCGTTCGAGCCTGCTGCCCGGGACTTCCCCGGCTGGACCATGCCGCCGTCCGTGCCGGAGGGCATGCGGATGGAGTTGAGCCGGGCACGGCTGCTGGATTCCCGCGAGTCTTCGTTCGATGACTGGATGACAATGCTCCACGAGCGCTACGACGAATGCCTGGCTACGCTGGGCCGGGAACTCATGGCACTGGAAGCCACGTTCCTGAACCAGGAAGCGGACGGGTCCTGGTGGATGTACCACTTCCAGCTGATGGGAAATGCCAGCCCCGGGTTAGTACCCGACAATCCCTTGGACCAGGCACACCTGGAGTACGGGAAAAAGACCAAGCATCCGGGGTGGGAAGAGCTCCAGCCGCGGTTCTTCCTCTGCCCGCCGGCGGTGCGTGCCGCCGTCGAGGGTGCCGGGGGTGCCGGGGGCTAGGCGCACGCTGGGACATCGCCGTGAAACAAGAAGAACCCCGCAGCCGGGGCTGCGGGGTTCTTCTCTTATGTCTCAATGTGCCCTCGATAGGATTCGAACCTACGGCCTGTTGCTCCGGAGGCAACCGCTCTATCCCCTGAGCTACGAGGGCAAGGACTGCAGGTAAACCGGCAGGTCCTGTGGGACTCAAGAAGCTTAGCAGGTTTCAGGCGGGCGGGGAAAACCTGCCGCTACCGCGGATGGGCTGGGTGCCGGACTCGTTTCCTGTGCCGTTTCCGAGCGCTTTAACTGCGTCGCCTGAAACCGGTGGTTCAGGTTCGTTTGTGCGGGTAGGTAGTGGTTTCAAAAAGACGCGTATTTTCGGTTTCTGGGAGCCCCCTTTTGGGCCTGTTTTCGGCCTGAAAATGTCAGTGCCGGATGAAATCCTGAGGTATGGATCAGCCCGGGAATACGAAACCGACAACTGAAGAGCAGAGCGGTGAGAACCAGCAGGCGGAAGAGCAGGCCGGCGACACAGAGCCGCCTTGTCCTTCCGTCACCCTGGCGGTGTATCGGGCTGAACTGGCTGTCGGGCCTGTCGGGCCTGTCGGGCCTGAGGGGACGGTTGGCGCGAGTGCAGACACTTCCAGTGCCACTCCGGAGAACGACGCCGAGCATGGCACCCGGTCAGCTGACAATCCCGTTCCTGATGCCGGCCCTCTTCATGCCTGCCACTCCTCTGCCGAGCCGGCCGATTCCGGAGCTTCCGCCACCAGCCTCAATCCTGACGGCGAGACCACTGATGCCGGCGCCTCCGGAACCGATAGTTTTGCCGACGCTTACCCGGATGGTTTCACCGGGACCCTTGCGTTGCAGAACCTTGAAGCCTTCGACGAAGCCGCGGTTGGTGAGGCCTTGGTCCGGGTGGAGCATCTGGTTTCCTGGGGGCAGGCGCAGCGGTCCCGCCTACTGCACCGGATGGAGGAAATCTTCCGGGACAAGTTCTTCGACCCGTCGGAGCGGGATAAACCCGGGATCGCTTTCAGCCTCGCGGCTGCCGAATGTGCCGCCATCCTGAATGTTCCGCAGGTGACGGGTCAGCGGCTGCTGAGCGAGGCCGGGCAGCTGTGCGGCACCCATACGGCGACCCTGGCCGGGCTGGAGGAGGGGCGGTTCTCGTACCAGCATGCCCAGGTGGTCCTGGAGCAGTGCCAGAACGTTCCTGCGGAGAAACTCCCCGGGTTCGAGGCCGACCTACTGGCAGCAGCTCCGGGTCAGACGCGGGCGCAGTTCTCGGCCAAGGCCCGGCGGCTGCGCGAAAAGACGTTCCCGGAGACCATAAGCAAACGGCACCTGACCGCTTTCGAGCAGCGCAAGGTCACCCTGGACCGCGAAGAAGACGGTATGTCCTGCCTCTCGGCTCACCTGCGTGCTGCGGAAGCGCATCAGATTTACACGGCTCTCAGCACTGCGGCGCGGGGTGAGCAGGCGGGAGGAGATTCCCGGACCACGGACCAGCTGCGTGCCGACATCCTGGCCCAGCTGCTGATGGGCGGCACAGGTTCAGCCGGTGCTGGCGGGGTGGGCGGCGCAGGTTCGACCGGTAATGGCGGGGTGGGCGGCGCAGTCGGTGAGAGCGGAACCGGCGGCGGCGCGACAACAGGTGCGCGCGGAACCGGTAACGATGGCGCCGGACCTGACGAGGGAATCATCCCGAGGGCGGAAATCATGGTCCTGATCAACGCCGAAACCCTCTTCGGAGCCAATGACCAGCCGGCAGAACTGCATGGCTACGGCCCCATCAGCGCCGAAGCCGCCCGCCGACTGGCCCGCAACGCCGTCGGATGGACCGGACTGGCCCAAAACCCGCACACCGGAGAGATCCTGGGGGTGGGACGGCGCAGAAAAGTCCCGGCCGGGCTCCGCCGCTGGCTCCGCGCAAGGGACGGAACCTGCCGGTTTCCCGGCTGCCGGGTCAGCACCGCAAACGCGGACATCGACCACACCATCGACTGGGCTCGAGGCGGACCCACGGACCACGGAAACCTGGAACACCTCTGCCGCCGGCACCACCGGTTCAAGACCCTCGGTTACTGGAAAGCCTGCCAGCCAATCCCCGGGGTGATTGAGTGGACGTCGCCCGCCGGCCGCGTCTACCGCACGGAGCCGTTTCTGGAACTCGGGCCCCCGGACACGGCATCTGATCCGCGGAAAGACCCGCGACAGGAACATGGACAGGCCGATCACAGGCAGACGGAGCATATGCAGAAGGATCACGCGCGAACGAACCCCGAGCAGAAGGAACCGGAACAGGCGCCTCCGTTCTGAGCGGCCCGCTCAGGAGAATCGCGGAACCCCTGGCAGCAGGGGTGCGAGCCCGGACCCGCGTCTGGAGGAGCCTGCTTCCAGCGGGCCTGCCGTCTTCCCGGGTCCGCTTTAGGGAGTCTCAGAGCTTTAGGGAGTCCCGGAACTGGAACGGATCCTTAGTAGCCGAGGAACGGGTCGGTATGGATCCGCCTGCCGCCGGCACCGCGGACGGCCTTGCGGGCAGCAGCCACCGCCTGCGGCGAACCCGAAACATAGATCGTCCGAGCAGCCAGGTCGGGAACCTCCCCACGCAGGACCGCAGCATCGGGAAGCCTCGGACCCAACCAGGTCCAGCCCGGGATCGCCGGATCCGACGGCGTGCAGACCAGCACCCGAACCCCCAGTTCCTGCAGCTCCCCGGCATAGGCAAGCTCGTCAACAGAGGATGCCGCGTAGACCAGCACAATGTCCCGGTCCTCGCCGCGGACCTGCCGCAGCTGGCTGATGAAAGGAGTGATGCCGATACCCGAAGCGATCATCAGCACCGGTGTCCGTGCGTCCCGCGGCAAGAGGAAGTCGCCGGCAACGGTTGTGGCGGTCACCTCCGCTCCGGGACGCATCTTCAACAGGGCGGTCTTGAAAGTGCTCCCCGGTTCGGCCACGCGCAGCCCCACCGCCACCGTGCCGGGTTCCGACGGGGCAGTAGTGATGCTGAAAATACGCCGTGCCCCCCGCGCGTCCGGCTCAAAATGCGGCACGGCAAGCTCCATGTACTGGCCGGCACGGAAGCGGACAGGACGTGCCGGCTCGAACACCAGCTCACGGGACGTAGGGGTCAGCTCCCGGGTTTCGCGCAGCCGCAGCCGGACAGCTCCGCGCTGGCCCATCACGAACGCAAGGACGTTCCCGACCAGCAGCGCCAGCTCCGGGGACATCATCACCGGGCCAAAGGACAGCGGCACGGCGAAGAGAACCCCAACGACGACGGCCTCCGCCAGGCGCTGGGCGCGCAGCGGCGGCAGGGTCAGCGGTTCGGTGAGCATAAAGCCGGCCAGGAACACCAGCGGATAGCTTCCGACGATGGTGGCCAGGGCGTAGGAGACGGACTCACCGCCGGCGAGGAAGCGGGCCAGGACAACAACCCCGGCAGTAAGGGCGAAAACCCCGGCCATTGGCAGCAGGCGGTTCCGGTACAGGACCAGGACGGCGGCCGGAAGGACAGCGATCAGCATGCCCGGAGTCGCCACCCACCAGACAGCACCGCCCAGCCCGGTCACCGCCACCGCAAACGCCCCCGCCGCAGCCGGGTTGAAGATGTGCCGCCGCCGGAACACCAGGAGATATTTGGAAGCCGTCGCCACTGCCCCGGCAAGGGCCACGCAACCCAGCTGCGCGCCGTCGGTGCTGGGCCAGAAGAGGAAAAACAGGAGCAGGCCGGTGATCAGCGAGGAGTCGGTCTGCGGACGGGTGCGAAGCAGCAGCCCGGCCACACGGCTGGTGACCAGGGTGGAGGCCACCGCCGTCACCGCCGTCGCCCCCAGTTCTGCCGGCGTGTAGAACAGCACCCCGGCGAAGGAAAGGACAAAGGACCAGGCAGCAATTGCCAGCAGCACCCAGACGGTGAACCGGTACATGGTCCAGCGCCCGAGGAAGGTGTTCAGGGTGCGGGGAGCGGCGGGGGCGGAAACGCTCATGGGAATAGGACTCCAGCCATTGCAGGGGAATAGTCGGCCCGGCCGTCGGTGAACATCCGGACATAGTCAAAGGTGAACGCACCGGCCAGCTCCTGCGGCTCGGCGAAGAACAGGGCGGTGGCCAGGCCGTCCGCCGTCATGGCGTCCGCGGCCAGCACCCAGGTGGCCGCCACGGTATCCACCGGAAAACCGGTGCGGGCATCGAGCACGTGGTGCAGTCCGTCTCCCCACTGCCGGCGGTTGACGGCCGAGGCGCACAGTGCACGGTCCGAGAGGGTCAGCACCCCGATGGCCCGCTTCGCGTCATACGGATGCTCCAACGCAATCCGCAGGGGAGCGGCGCCGGCATGGCGAAGGTCCGAACCGGCGTCCACCACGTATCCCCCGTGACCTGCGGTTTCCAGGACCCCGCTGACCAGGTCCACCAGCTGGCCCTTACCGGCGGCACCGATATCGAAGGTCACCGGCACGGCAGTGGTCATCAGGGTTCCCCGGCCGTCGGTGGTCCAGGACACGGTCTCCGTCCAAGCAGCTGCGGGAGCGGGTGGTCCGGAAGGCAGGAAGCTGTATCCGGCGTCGTACCCCAACACCTCCAGCGAGCGCCCCACCAGCGGGTTGACCGCGCCACGGGTGATCTGCTGCAGCGAATCGAAGAGCCGCAGCAGTGGCGCGGCCGAAGCGGGCAGGGCAAAGCTGCCCGCAGCCTCGGCCATCCGCGCAACCGTGGAATCGGAGCGGAAGCGCGAATAGGTGCGGTCATAACTGTCGACCACGTCCGCGACAGCAGCCCGGGTGGCGGAATCCAAAGGCGCGGCAGTGGAGAGGGACCACTGCGTGCCGATCGCCTCGAACCCCAGGGTATGCACGGGTGCTGTCCTAGGAGGCAGCTTCGGACCGGATGGCGTCCAGGGCGCGGTTGAAGCCCTCGCTGGTCAGCGAGGATCCGGCCACCTTGTCCACGTCCAGCTCGTCGAGGTTCCTGCCGACTACCTGCTCCTTCACATTGGACGTGAATTCACGCTGGTACTGCTTGGACGTCGGGTTCTTCTGCGAGGTCTCCACCTCCAGCTCCGTCACCACGCTGCCCTCGAGCCGCAGCGTCACGTCCACGTCCTCGGAAGTGCCCGACGGCGGGATGTAGCTTCCGGTGCCGGAGTACTCGCCGTCGGCGTAGCTGCCGGAACCGGCTGCAGCGTCGGGGGAGGATGCTGCGGAAGACTCGGGGGACGAAGCAGGGGAGGAAGCAGGGGAAGCTGCAGGGGACTTCGCCGGGGCCTCGCCGGCGTCGACGGTTTCCTCGCCCGCGGCACAGCCGGCGGCAGACAGCAGGGACAGGCCGGCGGCGGCACACAGCAGGGACTTGCTCGCTCGGTTCACGGTTCTCCTTGGAGTGGGGCGCTTTGATCCCGGACGGCACACACGACAGGCACACGCGTGGAAACCGGCCCGGGGCTCAACGGTTCCCTTTCATTACATCGCATCGTTGGTGCCGGTGCCGGATCCGCACAGCGTAAGGCCTGTCATACAAAACGGGACCCGTGCTGCACCCGGCTATGCTTAACCGGTGACTCCTGAAGAACTTTCCTCCGCCGTAACTGCCTGCCTCCAAGACGCCATCGATGCCGGTGACTTCAGCGTCGAGCTGCCGGGGGAGGTGCGCGTGGAGCGTCCGAAGAACCGGGACCACGGTGACTGGGCCACCAACATCGCCCTGCAGCTCTCCAAGCAGGCCGGCATGAATCCCCGCCAGTTCGCCGAGATCCTCAAGGGCCGGCTGGAAAAGATTGCCGGTGTTGCGAAGGTCGACATTGCCGGTCCAGGCTTCCTGAATATCACCCTCGACGCCGGTGCCGCCGGAGAACTCGTCAAGACAATCGTTGACGCCGGACCCGCCTACGGCACCTCGGAAATCCTCAAGGGCACCCGGATCAACCTGGAGTTCGTCTCCGCCAACCCCACCGGCCCCATCCACCTGGGCGGCACCCGCTGGGCCGCCGTCGGCGATGCGCTGGCCCGGGTCTTCCAGTCCCAGGGCGCGGAGGTCACCCGCGAGTACTACTTCAATGACCACGGCGCGCAGATTGACCGCTTCGCCCGCTCCCTGCTCGCCTCCGCCAAGGGCGAACCCGCGCCGGAGGACGGTTACGCCGGCGAATACATCGTGGACATTGCCAACCGCGTGCTGGCCGCAGAGCCGAACATCACCGAGCTGCCCGACGCCGAGGCGCAGGAACGTTTCCGTGCCGTGGGCGTGGACTTCATGTTCGGCGACATCAAGGAATCCCTGCACAACTTCGGCGTGGACTTCGATGTGTTCTTCCACGAGGATTCGCTGCACGAAAACGGCCAGGTTGCCAAGCTGCTGGAGCAGCTCAAGGGCTCCGAGAACCTGTACGAGAAGGACGGCGCCTGGTGGCTGAACTCCACCGCGTTCGGCGACGACAAGGACCGCGTGGTCATTAAGTCGGACGGCAACGCCGCCTACATTGCCGGTGACATTGCCTACATCCACAACAAGCGCGAGCGCGGCTTCGACCTGAACGTCTACATGCTGGGTGCGGACCACCACGGCTACGTAGCGCGCCTGAAGGCTGCCGCAGCCGCCCTGGGCCACGACCCGGAGTGCGTCGAGGTACTCATCGGCCAGATGGTGAACCTGGTCAAGGACGGCAAGCCCGTGCGCATGTCCAAGCGCGCCGGCACCGTGGTCACCCTTGAGGACCTGGTCGACGCCGTAGGCGTGGACGCCGCCCGCTACACGCTGGCCCGCTTCTCCGCCGATTCCAACATCGACGTTGACCTGGACCTGCTGACCAAGCGCAGCAACGAGAACCCCGTGTTCTACGTCCAGTACGCCCACGCCCGCACCCATGCCCTGGCACGCAACGCCGAGGCTGCCGGCGTCGACGATTCCGCATTTGACGCGTCGCTGCTGACCCACCCCACCGAGAGCGCACTGCTGGCCGCGCTGGGGCAGTACCCCGGCGTCGTCGCGCAGGCCAGTGCCTTCCGCGAACCGCACCGCGTGGCCCGCCACCTCGAGGTCATCGCCGGCACCTACCACCGCTGGTATGACGCCTGCCGCATCGCACCGCAGGGCGACGAGGAAATCACCGACACCAACCGCACCCGCCTGTGGCTGAACCTTGCCGCACGCCAGGTCCTGGCCAACGGCCTGGGCCTGTTGGGAGTCTCCGCACCCGAACGGATGTAATTCATGACTGCTTCACCCCTGGCTCCCGCATGGCTGAGCCACCCGGAAGACAACAACGCCCTCCGCCCGCAGATGTGGGCGCAGGACGTGGTGCGCGGCGACAGCGGTGAGCTGGAGATCTCCGGCATCCCCGTCTCCCGGATCGCCGAGGAATTCGGCACCCCCGTGTTCGTGATGTCGGAAGCGGATTTCCGTGCCCGTGCCCGGGACTTCAAGGACTCCTTCGACGCTGCGTTCGCGGGGCTCTGCGGGGGAGTGGATGTCTACTACGCCGGCAAATCCTTCCTCTGCACCGAGGTGGCCCGCTGGGTCTCCTCCGAGGGGCTGCGCCTGGACACCTGCTCCGGCGGTGAGCTGGCCGTGGCCCGGCGTGCGGGGCTCCACGGCAGCCAGCTCGGACTGCACGGCAACAACAAGTCCCTGGCCGAGCTGACCCGTGCCCTGGACATGGAGCTGGGCCGGATTGTGGTGGACAGCCTGGGCGAGCTGGAAATGCTCGGGAACCTGGCCGCCTCCCGCGGTGAACGCGCCAACGTCATGCTGCGCCTGACCCCCGGCGTGCATGCCTCCACGCACGAGTTCATTGCCACCGCCCACGAGGACCAGAAGTTCGGCCTGTCCATGGTGGCGGACCCGGAGCTGGACGGGATGTCCCCGGCCATGGCCGGCGTGGAAACCGCGCTCAAGCACGACGGCGTGAACCTGGTGGGCGTGCACTGCCACATTGGTTCGCAGATCTTTGAATCCGCCGGGTTTGAACTCGCCGCCCGCCGGCTGCTCGGTTTCCTGTCCGAGGTGAAGCAGGGCTACGGCGTCGAACTGGCCGAACTGGATCTGGGCGGCGGCTACGGGATCGCCTACACGGAGGCAGACGCCCCGCGCCCGCCGGCCGAGATCGCCAACGCGATGGCCGCCGTCGTCGGCAGCACCTGCACCGAGCTGGGACTGGCGGTTCCCCGGATCTCCATCGAGCCCGGACGCGCCATCGTGGGCCCGACCACCTTCACGCTCTACCGGGCAGGCACCACCAAGACGGTCCGGGTGGACACGCCCGACGGCGGCACCTCGCCGCGGCGGTATGTTTCCGTGGACGGCGGGATGAGCGACAACGCCCGGCCCGTGCTCTACGGGGCGGACTACTCCGCCGTGCTGGCTTCGCGGACCTCCGAAGATGACGCGGTTATTTCGCGCGTGGTTGGCAAACACTGCGAAAGCGGCGACATAGTGGTGAGGGACGCCTACCTGCCCGGCGACGTCACGGCGTCGGACCTGCTTGCCGTTCCGGGCACCGGCGCCTACTGCTGGGTCCTGTCCAGCAACTACAACTACCTGACCCGGCCGCCCGTGGTGGCCGTGCGGGACGGCGCCGCGCGGCTGATAGTCCGCGGCGAGACCGAAGACGACCTGCTGGCCCGGGACGTTTCCTAATTCTTAGAGGAGTTGGCACAACATATGAAGACCCTGAAAGTAGCCCTGCTGGGGTGCGGAAACGTGGGTTCGCAGGTTGCCCGGATCCTCATTGACGACGCCGCGGACCTCACCTCACGCCTCGGCGCGCGGCTGGAGCTCTCCGGCATTGCAGTGCGCAACGTCGATGCTCCCCGCGACGTGGATCTGCCTGCGGAACTGTTCACCACTGATGCCGGGACCCTGGTCCGCGGCGCGGACATTGTCATTGAGCTGATGGGCGGCATCGAGCCGGCCCGCACCCTGATCCTGCAGGCGCTGGAGTCCGGCGCCGCCGTCGTGACCGGCAACAAGGCCCTGCTCGCCGCAGACGGCGCCGCCCTCTACGAGAAGGCCGACGCCGCCGGTGTCCAGCTCTCCTATGAGGCCGCCGTAGCCGGGGCCATCCCGATCCTCCGCCCCATCCGGGACAGCCTCTCCGGAGACCGGATCACCAAGGTCATGGGCATCGTCAACGGCACCACCAACTACATCCTCGATGCCATGGATTCCACCGGAGCCCAGTTCGCAGATGCCCTGGGCGAGGCCCAGCGGCTTGGCTACGCCGAGGCGGATCCCACCGCAGATGTGGAGGGGCACGACGCCGCCGCGAAGGGCGCCATCCTCGCCTCGCTGGCCTTCCACACCGGTTTCGACCTCTCCGCCGTTTCCTGCGAAGGCATCAGCTCGGTTACGGCTGAGGACATCAGCGCCGCCAAGGAAGCCGGGTTCGTCATCAAGCTGCTCGCCATCGCCGAGAAGTTTACGGACACGGACTGCACCGAAGGCGTCAGCGTACGCGTGCACCCCACCCTGCTGCCCCGCCTGCATCCGCTGGCCGCCGTGCACGGCGCGTTCAACGCCGTGTTCGTCGAAGCGGAAAACGCCGGTGAACTGATGTTCTACGGCCAGGGCGCCGGCGGTGCGCCCACCGCGTCCGCCGTGATGGGCGACGTCGTCACCGCCGCCCGCAGGCTCGTCCTGGGCGGTCCCGTTCCCGCCGGCCGTCCGAGCGGCTCGCTGCCGGCGCTGCCGCTGGCAAAGGTCACCACCAGCTACTCGATCGGCTTGGAAGTGGCCGATCAGCCCGGCGTCCTGGCCGCCGTCGCCCGGGTGTTCTCCGAGCACGGTGTCTCCATCGAAACCATGCGCCAGACCATCCACGGTGAAGGGGCCAGCGCCGAGCTGCGCTTCGTCACGCACCGTGCTTCCGAGGCCGCCCTCGCGGCCACCGTCGAGGCCATCAAGGGCCTGGACGTCATCAAGAACGTCAAATCCGTCCTGCGGGTAGAAGGAGTCTGAGCCGTGGCTCACCAATGGCGCGGCGTTATCCGCGAATACGCCGACCGTCTTCCGGTCACCGAGAGCACCGAGGTCATTACCCTCGGCGAGGGCGGTACGCCGCTGGTCCGCGCGAAGGCGCTGTCCGAACTGACCGGCTCGGAGGTGTACCTCAAGGTCGAAGGCATGAACCCCACCGGGTCCTTCAAGGACCGCGGAATGACCATGGCCATGACCGCAGCCGTGGAATCCGGCGCCAAGGCAGTGGTGTGCGCGTCGACCGGCAACACCAGCGCATCGGCCGCCGCCTATGCGACGCAGGCGGGCATTACCTGCGCCGTGCTGGTGCCGGACGGCAAGATCTCCATGGGCAAGCTCAGCCAGGCCATTGCGCACGGCGCCCAGCTGCTCCAGGTCCGCGGCAATTTCGACAACTGCCTGGAGGTGGCCCGCAAGCTTGCCGAGGCCTACCCGGTGTTCCTGGTGAACTCCGTGAATCCGGCGCGCATTGAGGGCCAGAAAACCGCGTCCTTCGAAGTGGTGGACTACCTCGGCGATGCCCCCGACTACCACCTGCTGCCCGTCGGCAATGCCGGAAACATCACCGCCTACTGGAAGGGCTACTCCGAATACGCGAAGCCCTGGACCAACGTGGCCGGCGAGGAACTGGCGCCGGTGGCCACCAAGACGCCGCACATGTGGGGCTTCCAGGCCGAAGGCGCCTCGCCCCTGGTGAAGGGACATCCGATCACCGATCCGGACACCATTGCCACCGCCATCCGGATCGGCAACCCGGCCTCCTGGGACCAGGCGATTGCCGCCCGCGACGAATCCGGCGGCCTGATCGAAGCCGTCACGGACACCGAAATCCTCGACGCGCACCGCTGGCTGTCTTCCCGCGAAGGCGTGTTCGTGGAACCGGCCTCCGCCGCGGGTGTGGCCGGGCTGCTCAAGAAGCATGCCGCAGGGGAAGTCCCCGCCGGCAAGACCATCGTTATTACGGTCACCGGACACGGCTTGAAGGACCCGCAGTGGGCACTGCGCACCGCCGACGGATCCGACGTCGAACCCACCAAGGTGGACTTCGACGTTGTGAGCGTGGCGGCAGCGCTGGGCCTGGAAGCGGCGCAGCCCGCCGGATCCGGCAAGTAGGGCTGAAGCATGCAGGTGGATCTGCCCGGCGGGCCGCGCTCCGGTTCCCGCTCCGTTTCCCGCACCGGTTCCCGAACCCTGGCGCCGGGGCAGGACGTGACCGTGACCGTGCCCGCAACGAGCGCCAACCTGGGCCCGGGGTTCGACTCCCTGGGGCTGGCGCTCACGCTGTATGACACGGTGCGGGTGCGCACCTCCGCGGAGGAAGGCGTTTTCGTCGAGGTTGCGGGGGAGGGTGCCGGAAACGTTCCCCTGGACTCCTCCCACCTGGTGGTCCGCACCCTGCTGTCCACCCTGGCTGCCGCCGGATACAGCGCCCGGGGGCTTCATTTGAGCGCAGAGAACGCTATTCCGCACGGCCGCGGACTGGGCTCTTCGGCGTCGGCTATTGTGTCCGGCGTCCTAGCCGCGAATTCCCTGCTGCCGGCCGAATCCCGGCTCGATGCCGCAGGCCTGCTGCACAGTTGCTCGGCGCTGGAGGGCCACCCGGACAATGTTGCTCCCGCACTCGTCGGCGACCTCGCGATTTCCTGGGCGGACGACGGCGTTTTCCGCTCCGTTCGGGCCTCGGTCCATCCCGATGTGGTTCCCGTAGTCGCCGTACCGGCCGTGGAACTCTCCACCGAGAGTGCCCGCGGCCTGCTGCCGGCCACCGTGGCCCACCGGACCGCAGCGGCCAACGCGGGCCGTGCCGCGCTGTTGATCCACGCCCTGACCGTGGATCCGTCGCTGCTGCTCGAGGGAACGCAGGACGCGCTGCACCAGGAGTTCCGGGCACCCGCGATGCTGCCCAGTGCCCGGCTGCTGCAGTCACTGCGCTCAGCGGGATTCGCCGCCGTGATTTCCGGTGCCGGTCCCACAGTGATGTGCCTTGCCGACGGCGAGGAGGCCGCTCTGGAAGCGGAGCAGGCAATGACCAAACATTTGCAGGCAGCGGAATACGGCGAAAATTGGCGTGTTCTGCGGCTTGGTGTCGAGCGAGATGGTGCTAGAGTGGAAGGGCACCAGCGGTAATTTTTCCGTCCTGTGCTCCCGCAGGTAGCCGTCCATTTCGGGCCGCCCCGGGCTTTAGTTGAAAACACTTTGCCGCCGTCAGGTGTGATTGCACCCGTCCTGCGGTGATTTCCGTTGATTCAAATGCCCACCCGCGGAGGCACAGTCTCCGGTGCAGCCTTCAAAGGAACCGCCAAGAAGCGGCGTGTCCCGCTTGAATGCCGCGTGTTCGGCAGCGAAGCTGACCAGACTCTGCGTGGATTCTTCTTTACAAAAGGCACCCAGCAGATTCGCCTTTCTCCGGCCATCGGGCCGGTAGTAGGCGAACCCTGACCCAATGTCTGATTTTGGGACCAGGGCCAATCACCGCGGCCGGCATTGCGCCGGACCGCCCGACGAGGGGGAAGGATCCTTCGTGACAGATACCACTAGCCTGACTGCAGGCGTGGATTCAGCATCCGCCGGTTCAACCGGCGAGAACGCATCAAAGAGCGCCGGCCTTGCAGGCCTTAAGCTCGCGCAGCTCCAGGCGCTTGCCGGCCAGCTCGGCATCACCGGGGGTTCCCGCATGCGTAAGGGAGATCTGGTTACGGCCATCTCCAACCACCAGCGCGGCGGCGCAGTAGCCGACCGGCCGGTCCGCGGTTCCCGCGGCGAGGCCGGCGACGACGCAGCCAAGGGTGCTTCGGCGCCCGAGAAGGCGGCAGCAGCACCCGCGGAGCAGTCCGCAGAGGCCGAGACGACCCGCCCGACGCGTACCCGTAACCGCAACCGGCGTGCAGCCAGTGACGGCGTCGTCACTTCCGCCCCCGCGGAAACTGCACCGGCCGAGGCACCGGCACCCGCCGCCTCGCCGGAAGCAGAAGCGGCTCCGGCCCGGAACCGCGAGGCACGCGAAGACAACGGACGCGAAGAGGGCCAGCGCGAGCGCGGCAACCGCCGCAGCCGCAACCGCCGCAGCGATTCCAACGAGTCCAACGGAACCGTCAGCAACGCTTCCGCCGAGGCACCTGCAGAGGACGCTTCCAGCAGCGGCGCTGCCAACAAGGACGCTGCCAACAGCAACGGCGCTGCCAACAACGGCGCTGAGGCCCGGACCCAGGGCGACGACGAGCGCGGCGAACGCCGTGAGCGCCGTGACCGCAACCGCTCGGACCGCGACAACAACCGTGACAACGGTGGCAACCGCGAGAACAACCGCGACCGCGAGAACAACCGTGACCGCGACAATAACCGTGACAACGGTGGCAACCGCGAGAACAACCGCGACCGCGACAACAACCGCGACAACGGTGGCAACCGCGAGAACAACCGCGACCGCGACAACAACCGCGACGACAGTGACGAGAACGGGCGCGGGCGTAACCGCCGCAACCGGAACCGCAACGAGCGCAATGACCGCAATGACCGCGGCGACCGGAACGATCGTTTCCGCGACCGCAACGAGCGCCGCCGCAACCGCAACCAGAACCCCGAGGTCGACGACGTCGAGGTCACTGAAGACGACGTCCTGCTGCCCGTGGCCGGCATCCTCGACGTCCTGGAGAACTACGCCTTCGTACGGACCTCCGGTTACCTGCCGGGCCCGAACGATGTCTACGTTTCCCTCGCCCAGGTGAAGAAGTACAACCTGCGCAAGGGCGACGCCGTCGTCGGCGCCATCCGCGCCCCGCGTGAAGGCGAAAACCAGGGCGGAAACCAGCGCCAGAAGTTCAACGCACTGGTCCGCCTCACGTCCGTCAACGGCAAGCAGGCCGAGGACAACAAGGACCGCGTGGAGTTCTCCAAGCTGGTCCCGCTGTACCCCTCCGAGCGTCTGCGCCTGGAAACCAATGCCAAGGTGATCGGCCCGCGTGTCATCGACCTCGTGGCTCCGATCGGCAAGGGCCAGCGCGGCCTCATCGTTTCCCCGCCGAAGGCCGGAAAGACGCTGATCCTGCAGGCAATTGCCAACGCAATCACGATCAACAATCCTGAGGTCCACCTCATGATGGTCCTCGTGGACGAGCGTCCCGAAGAAGTCACGGACATGCAGCGCACGGTCAAGGGCGAGGTCATTGCCTCCACCTTCGACCGCCCCGCCGATGACCACACCACTGTTGCCGAACTCGCCATCGAGCGCGCCAAGCGCCTGGTGGAAATGGGCAACGACGTCGTGGTGCTGCTTGACTCCATGACCCGCCTGGGACGTGCCTACAACCTGGCCGCTCCGGCGTCGGGCCGTATCCTCTCCGGCGGTGTGGATTCGTCCGCACTGTACCCGCCCAAGCGTTTCTTCGGTGCTGCCCGCAACATCGAAAACGGCGGCTCGCTGACCATCCTGGCCACGGCCCTGGTGGAGACCGGGTCCAAGATGGACGAGGTCATCTTCGAGGAATTCAAGGGCACCGGCAACATGGAGCTGCGACTGTCCCGCAACCTTGCGGACAAGCGCATCTTCCCGGCCGTGGATGTCAACGCGTCGGGTACCCGCCGCGAAGAGAACCTGCTCTCCCCGGATGAAGTCAAGATCATGTGGAAGCTGCGCCGGGTCCTGTCCGGACTGGACACCCAGCAGGCGCTGGAACTGCTCACCGGCAAGATCCGGGAGACGCAGTCCAACGTCGAGTTCCTGATGCAGGTCCAGCAGACCACCCTGGGCACCAAGGACAACTAGCTGCCTTACGAGCCGCTCATGCCCCCTCCCGCTGCACGCGGGCAGGGGGCCTGGGCGGCTCGTTCGTTAACGCCCGGGGACCGACGGGCGCGCGAACCGATAAACTTCCATGTGGGAAACCCAGCTGAAAGAGGAATCTAGAACATGTTTGAGTCCATACAGGGCCTGTTGGATGAGCACGCTGAACTCCAGCTGCGCTTGTCCGACCCGGCAGTGCACGCGGACCAGGGCCTGGCCCGCCGGCTGGGACGGCGCTACGCCGAACTCAGCCGGATTGTGGATGCCTACAACCGTTGGCACGGACTTGAGGATGACCTGGCCGCCGCCGCCGAAATGGCGGATGAGGACCCGGAATTCGCCGCCGAGGTACCCGTGCTTAAGGAGCAGCTGGAGGACGCGCAGGAGAAGCTGCGCCGCCTGCTGATTCCGAGGGACCCCAATGACGGACGCGACGTCATCATCGAGGTCAAGGGCGGCGAAGGCGGCGACGAAGCCGCCCTGTTCGCCGGCGACCTGCTGCGCATGTACACCCGCTACGCCGAGCACCGCGGCTGGCGTACGGAAATCATCTCGGCCACCGAGTCGGACCTGGGCGGCTACAAGGACGTTGCCATGGCCATCAAGGGCAACTCCAACGATCCGGCAGAAGGCGTTTACGCACGCCTGAAGTATGAAGGCGGCGTGCACCGCGTGCAGCGCGTTCCCGTCACGGAGTCCCAGGGCCGGATCCACACTTCGGCTGCCGGCGTCCTGGTGCTGCCCGAAGTGGACGAGCCGGAAGAAGTCGCGATCAGCCAGAACGACTTGAAGATCGACGTCTACCGCTCCTCCGGTCCCGGCGGACAGTCGGTGAACACCACCGACTCGGCCGTGCGCATCACCCACCTGCCCACCGGCATTGTGGTGGCCATGCAGAACGAAAAGTCGCAGCTGCAGAACCGCGAAGCAGCCATGCGCGTGCTGCGCTCACGTATCCTCGCGCACGAGCAGGAAAAGATCGACGCCGCGAACTCGGACATCCGGAAGTCGCAGATCCGGACCATGGACCGCTCGGAGCGGATCCGGACGTACAACTACCCGGAAAACCGGATCGTGGACCACCGCACCGGCTACAAGGCCTACAACCTGGACACCGTGCTGAACGGCGAGCTTGAGGCAGTGGTGCAGGCAGCCATTGAAATGGATGAGCAGGCACGGCTGGACGCCATCGGTGACGAAAGCTAATAGCCCCACCGGTTCCGCGGCCGGTGCCGGCGGCACCCTGGCCGACGCGCTGCGCCGTGCGACGGCGGAACTCGCCGCCGCCGGAGTACCGTCACCGCGGGTGGACGCCGAGCTGCTCGCCGCGCACCTGCTGGGCGAAAGCCCCGGACGGATCCGGGCGCTGGCCTTCACCGACGTGCCGGCACCCCGGGGATACGCCGCACTGGTGTCCGAACGGGCCGCCCGGTTGCCGTTGCAGCACCTGACGGGAAAGGCCCATTTCCGGTACCTGGAACTGGCCGTCGGCCCCGGAGTCTTCGTGCCGCGGCCGGAAACCGAAACGGTGGCGCAGCTGGCGATCGATGCTGCGCGCCGGGCCGGCTCGGCCAAGGTCGTGGACCTCGGCACCGGCTCCGGCGCCATCGCGGCTGCGGTGGCCTCGGAGGTTCCCGCAGCCGAAGTGCATGCCGTGGAGCTGAGCCCCCTCGCCTTCGCCTGGGCGGAACGGAACCTGGCTCCGCTGGGCGTCCACCTGGTCCTGGAAGACCTGCGGACCGCCCTGGCCGGCCACGAAGCCAGCTTCGACGTGGTGGTGTCCAACCCTCCGTACATCCCTGCCGAAGCCGTCCCGAACGAGCCGGAAGCCGCCGAGCATGATCCGGCCATGGCGCTGTACGGCGGGGGAGCGGACGGCCTGGAACTGCCGATGGCCGCAGCACGGACCGCGGCGCGGCTGCTTGCCGGAGGCGGCTACTTCGTGATGGAACATGCCGAAGTGCAGGCGCCGGCCATCGCCCGGCTGCTGGCCGGCGATCCGGCCTGGACCGATGTCCAATCCCACCGGGACCTCAATGACCGCCCGCGGGCGACGTCGGCTGTCCGACGCTCCGCATCGGTGGCATCCACTAGTGAAAGAATATTGCCGTGAGCACCAGTTATGACTGCAGTAACCCCGAAGAACTCAGTGAGGGCCTGGCGGCAGCCCAGCGCGCCATAGCCGCCAAATCCTGCGTGGTGCTTCCCACCGACACCGTGTACGGAATCGGTGCCGACGCTTTCTCCCCGCAGGGAGTGGCTACGCTGCTCGCGGCCAAGGGACGCGGCCGGAGCATGCCCCCGCCCGTGCTGATCCCGCGCCTGGAGACCATGGACGGCCTGGCCACGGACATTTCCGAAGACGCCCGCAGCCTGGCACGTACGTTCTGGCCGGGCGGGTTGACGCTGATCTTCCACGCCCAGCCGTCCCTGAGCTGGGACCTGGGCGACACCATGGGGACCGTGGCGCTGCGGATGCCCGACGACAGTGTGGCCTTGGACCTGCTGGCCGCCACCGGGCCGCTGGCTGTGTCCTCGGCCAACCGCACGGGATCCCCGGCCGGACAGACCGCGGCGCAGGCACGCGAACAACTGGGCGAATCCGTGGAGGTCTATCTGGAAGCCGGACACCGTCCGGTGGCCGGCAGCGACGGAGTGCCGTCCACCATTGTGGACGCCACCAGCGAGCCGATGCGGGTGGTGCGCAGCGGTGCGATCAGCACCGCAGCCCTGCGCGAAGTGGTTCCGGGAATCCTGGATCTGGATGAAGAACCCGCAGCGGGCGGCACTGCGCCCTCCCTGGCCAAAGACCAGAAACCGGTTTAGTTCCGGGAGGCTGCCAGGACCTCGCGGACGCGGGGTTCCGGGACGTTGCCCGTGGCCTCGGCCCAGCCGGGCTCCTGGCGCTGCCCGAACCACATCATCTCCACGCGGCGCAGTGCTCCGTGCAGCCGCTCCCCGGCCAGCGAGGAGACCGCATAGCCGGACCGCAGCGCGAGACGGCAGGCCCAGACCGGCAGATGCGCCGGCCGCCGACCGCCTGCTGCTTCAAGCACGGAGGACACCGATGCCTGTTCCCAGGGCTGCAGCACCACTGCAGGAACCGGGCCCGTGTGGGAGCCTACCCGCAGGACGAAGTCGACCAGGGAATCTACTGAACTTACCGGGCTGGGTGCGGTTCCGGGCCCGGCAACGGATGCCAGCGGCGAGGCCGCGAGCCGGCTTAGCTTAGCTGTGGTCGCCCGGCCCGGTCCCTGGACCGAGGTGGCGCGGACCGTGGCAACGCTGCAGGACCCGCCGTGCCGGGCGGAAAGGACCTGTTCGCCGAGTGCCTTGGAACGGGAGTAGGCCGAAAACGGTTCCACATGCGGGCTTTCGTCCAGGAACGGACGGTGCCCCTGCACCGCGGCGCTGCTCAGGTGTACGAACCGGCGGACACCGGCGGCGTCAGCGGCATCGGCGACCAACGCAGGCAGCAGCGAGTTCGCACCCCGGAGCTCGGGGGAGTCCGCGGCTCCCGGCGTCGCCAGTCCGGCAGCATTCACCACGACGTCGACCCCCGCGAAGGCGTCGGCCAGCCGGCGGCGTTCCGTGTCCAGCGCTGCGGCCTCCGCAAGCAAACCGGCTACGTCCGAGGCATCGGTACGCAGCCGGGGAGCGGAAACGGCCCGGACCTCGACCCCGCTTGCAGCCAGTGCGGAGCGGACGGCCGAACCGATGAAGCCGGTGCCGCCGAGGACCGCCCACACCGAGGGTGTGCCGGAGGAAGGGACGGGTTCGGGAGAAGGAGTGCTCAAACCTGCTGCTTTCGTGTTTCCGGTGATGGCTGCCCGGGCGCGGACAGCGGGGCCATCGGGGACCAGGACCGGTCCCGGAGGATGCGTCGGGCACCGCGCCAGCCGGCCCAGAGGCGCCCGGCGCCCCGCAGCGAATGCTCCACGGCAACCAGCCTGAGCAGTTCCTTCCCTGCGGTCAGGAAGGTCCCCAGGGCGAATCCGAACCGGTGATACCGGCCGTGGACCTGGAGGTACCGGGCGGTATGGCCGCGGTTGCGCATGGCAGTGAAGCGGCCAAGGTCGCTGGAATCGTTGAGGTGGCGGATGCCGAGGTCGATCTGTCTCTGCACCCGGACCTTGCGGAGCACGAAATCATTGACGTAGGCCACCGGCCGGTCCAGGGAGGCGAGCCAGCCGTAAACCACATCGTCGCCGTTGATGAAGTAGCGGGCATCCGGCAGGCCTATCCGGCGCACCTGGCCGGCGCTGATCAGCATTCCCTCGAAGCAGCCCACATTGGTGTCGAAGACGGGGGAGTCGCGGAAAACGTTGCCCGGCACCGGCAGGTGCACGCCCAGGAACGGGACGAAGCGGTGCTGCCAGAAGAACGGTTCCCCGCCGGCGTCGAACCGCCGGCCGTGGATGCAGTCGTAGGTCCCGGTCCACTTGCTCAGCGCAGCCACGGCACCCGGGAGGACCTCGACGTCGTCGTCCATCAGCCACAGCCACTGCGCGCCGGAGTCCAGGGCGGCCTCGACACCGGCTGCGAACCCGCCGGCCCCGCCGGTGTTGGTCTCCAGCCGCAGGACGGACAGCGGGACGGGGAAGCCGGCACGGGCTGCTTCCAGGACCCGGGGAGTCTCATCGGTGCTGGCATTGTCCACCACGACAACCGCCGCAGGTGCGGGGTCGAGCCTTTTGATGCTCTCCAGCAGGCCGGTGAGGTAGCCGGAGCGGTTGAACGTCGTGATGACGATCGTCAGCGGGGCCGGTTCCTGGACGACGTCCACGTTAGAACCCGAAGTCCGACGGCGGCCCGAAGCGGCGCCCGCCCATGCCGGCCGCGTAGGCGCGCAGCCAGTTGGCGAAACCGCGGGGATCCCGGGTCCTGGCGAAGTGGATGGGGTAGCCCACGGCATCGGCCACGAAGGACTTCACCCTTGTGTAGCGGCGGGTGAGGTAGCCCCGGTTGCGGTAGAAGTAGAACTGCTTGAACGGCGTCTCGGGGACCAGGACGTGCATCCGGTCGCCCAGGACGGGCTGCACTTCGGCCCAGGCCGCCGGGTGCGTCAGGGCCACCGTGGTGACGGTGGCGAAGTCGATGCCCGCCCGGCGCAGCCGGATCATGAAGTCCGTCTCGTCGCCGCGGATAAACAGGCGAAGGTCCGGCAGTCCCACCCGGTAGAAGACGTCGGCGCGGATCAGGGCGCCGTTGAAGAAGTGCCCCACATTGGGCAGGAACCCGCGGGCGGCAACTTCGGCCCGGTCATGGGTCAGCTTCCCGTCGAGGCGGAAATGGAAGGACAGCGTGTCCGGTGCCCCCGGGGCAACCACTAGCGGCAGGACGACGTCGAGGCCGCGTTCCTTCGCTGCAGCCAACAGGGTGGCGACGCATTCGGGATCTTCGGGATGGGCGTCGTCGTCCATGATCCAGATCCATTCGGCGCCGGAGGCCATGGCTGAAAGGATGGCGAGCGAAAAACCGCCGGCTCCGCCCAGATTGGTGTTTGACCGGATGTAATTAACCGGCGCCGCTGAAGCTTCGGCGATCTCCGAAACCGGGGTCCTGCCGGAGTCCACGAGGGCCACGGACGTGATGTTGCCGCTCTGCGCGGCCAGTGCCTCCAGGAGGATCTTCACATCGTCCGGACGGTCGAAGGTCACTGCTGCTACGGCCACGGAGTCCGGCAAGATGGTCCTTTCAGGCAACCCGGGGGATCGGCCAAGACCGAAACCGGAGAGGGTGTGCAGTTAGTATGCTGAATAGATTCCAGTCTATTACACCGGATTCTTCCGCCAGCTCTTCGCATCACCGAGAAGAAAGCCGGGTACCTACCCGTTGAGGACCATGAGGCAAAAACCTACGGACAACAGTCACCTTCCCAGGGAGGAAAAGCCCGTCCTGTGGCTCTGGTCGCAGTATGTGCTGGACTCCCTGGCCTGGATCGTGTCCATCGGCCTCGCGCTGGTGCTCCGCTACGAACTCACTGTCGAGCAGATCAACCCGGGCGGACTGGCCGTCTTCTGCGGCGTCGCCGTCCTGACCCAGCTGATAGTCGGCTATTCGTTTGCCCTCTACCGCGGCCGCTACAGCTTCGGCAGTTTCCACGAGATGCGGCTGCTGGCGGTGGTGACGCTCATTGTCTCCGCCATCCTGGTCCTCGCAAGCGCCTTGTTCGGCCTCGTGATCGATATCCCGCGCAGCACCGGAATGATCGCCTTCCCCTTCGCCTGCCTGTTCATGGCGGCAATCAGGTACGTCAAGCGGATGTACGTGGAGAGCAAGGCCCGGCCGGGGGAAGAAGCCCAGCGTGCCCTTGTGTACGGCGCGGGATTCCTGGGCGGTTCCCTGGTCTCACGGATGATGAAGGACCCGGAGTCGCCGTACTACCCGGTTGGCCTGGTCGACGACGACCCGTCCAAGAAGCACCTGAGGCTGGCCACTGTTCCGGTGCTCGGCAAACTCGTAGACCTTCCCGAACTGGTGCAGCGGACCCGCGCCATGGTGCTGGTGGTGGCCATCGCCGATGTGGAAGCGAAGCAGGTCCGTGAGATTTCCGATCTCGCCGAAGGCCTGGACCTGCGCGTCCTGGTGCTTCCGCCGCTCAAGGACATGCTCTCGAAGGGCGACGGCGCCGGCCTGGGCGACTTCCGCGACGTGGCGGTCGAAGACCTCATCGGGCGCCGGCCGGTCGACATCCATGTGGACGAAGTTGCCGGCTACCTGTCCGGGAAGAAGGTCCTCGTTACGGGAGCGGGCGGTTCCATCGGCTCCGAACTCTGCCGCCAGATCACCGCCTTCAATCCCGGCGAACTGATCATGGTGGACCGGGACGAGACCGGCCTGCAGCTGACCCAGCTCTCCATCACCGGCCGCGGCCTGCTGGACGGCCCGGATACGGTCCTGGCGGACATCCGCGACCCCGAAGCGCTGGAGCGCATCTTCCGCGAACGCCGCCCCGACGTCGTTTTCCACGCCGCTGCCCTGAAGCATGTCTCCCTCCTGGAGCAGTACCCGCAGGAAGCCTGGAAGACCAATATCATCGGCACCGCCAACGTGCTGGCTGCGGCCCGCAAAGCGAACGTGCGCCATTTCGTGAACATCTCCACTGACAAGGCGGCGAACCCCACCACGGTCCTCGGCCATTCCAAGCGCGTAGCCGAAAAGCTGACGGCCTGGATGGCTCGCGCCACCGGGGAGCGGTACGTCTCCGTGCGGTTCGGCAACGTGATCGGCAGCCGGGGCTCCATGTTGCCGTTGTTCAGCGAACAGATCCGGCAGGGCGGACCGGTCACCGTGACCGACCCGGAGGTGACCCGCTTCTTCATGACGATCCCCGAGGCCTGCCAGCTGGTGATCCAGGCCGGCGCGATCGGCCGCGGGGGAGAGGTGATGATCCTGGACATGGGCGAGCCCGTGAAGATCCTCGACGTCGCCCGCCGCATGATCGCGATGTCCGGCAAGGACATCGAAATTGTCTTCACCGGACTGCGCCAGGGCGAAAAGCTGCACGAGATCCTCGTCGGCACCGGTGAAGAGGACTCCCGTCCCCTGCATCCGAAGATCTCCCACGCTGCGGTTGCCGTGCTGGATCCCGAGGAGTTGGACCTGGCTGACTGGCTGCGGCGCTGCGGGATCGAACCCGGGAGCGTGCCGACGGACGGGGCAGCAACCGATGCCGGCGAGATAGTGCGCATTCCGGGTGCCCGCCATCCCGGCGCCCCGGGTGACGCCGCAAATGAGCCCGGAGAACCCTACAGCGAACGGCGGACCGGCTGATGCTGCTGGTGCTGTGCGCCGCTGCGGCTTTCCTGGCGAGCCTGCTGCTGCCCTTCCTTTTTATCCCCCTGCTGCGCCGGCTGGGTGTCCTCGACGTCCCCAATGAGCGGTCTTCGCACACCAAGGCAGTCATCCGCGGGGTGGGTGCAACCACTGCCGCCGGCGTCCTGGCCGGCCTCCTGCTGGCGCTGCTGACAGGGCTGGTGGCCGTTGACCGTTCGGTGCTTGCCATTCTGATCGCCGTGATCGGCGCGGCATCGCTGCTGGGCTGGATCGAGGACTGGCGCGGCGTCTCCGTCCGGACCCGGGCGGCCACCCAGCTCGCCATCGGCCTGCTTGGAACGGCCGGACTGGCATGGACCATGGAGCAAAGCTGGTGGTGGGTTCCCGTGGGCGGCCTTGCAATAGCGGCCTACATCAACGTCGCCAACTTCATGGACGGCATCAACGGAATCTCCGGGCTGCATGGACTGGTGGTGGGTACCCTGTACTCCATCAGCGGCGTGCTGTCGGACCACGTCTGGCTGACTGTTACGGGAGCAGTGGTGGCCGCGGCTTTTGCCGCCTTCCTGCCCTGGAACCTCGGCAGGGGGCAGGTTTTCCTGGGCGACGTCGGCAGTTACCTGCTCGGGTCATCCATCGCCGGTGTTGCAGTAGCTGCCTTCCTCGCAGGCGTGTATGTGGAATACCTGCTGTTTCCGATCCTGGTCTATTTGGCCGACACCTTCTCCACGCTGCTGCGCCGCATGGGCCGGGGGGAGCGGTGGTACACGGCCCACCGCCAGCACGCCTACCAGCGGCTGACCGACGCAGGTCTGAGCCACGTACAGGTGTCGCTGATCGTCACCGGCTGTACCGTAGCCGTCGGCGTCACCGGGCTGCTCACTGCGGGTGCGGGTGCCGGCGCGACGGCTGCCGGGGTCCTCTTCGCCGTCGCAGTGCTGGCTTTTTACCTGGCCTCGCCGCGCCTGTTCGCCCGGCGCACGGTGGCCTGATCCGCGGCTATGCGGCCCCTGCCAGAGGCGTCTTCTATGTACTGTAGAATTCAAGGGTCGCGGTAGCCCGGCACCCACGAAGCGTCCGGCTCCAAAAAACCAGCAAGGAAGACTGCCTCCACCATGAGATCCGCAGATGGTTCCCGCCCCGGCGGGTTCCTGACCCCCTCGGGGCCAACGAAGGCCCCCTGGTTGGCGATTCTCGGGAAGGCCCTTGCCGTGACCGGCGCCGCCGCCGTCCTGGCCGCAGTCGTGGCTGCTCTCACGGCGGATCTGTCTGCAGCGGCGAGCTCCCTTCTGGGGTGGTTCGTTATTGCCGCATTCTTCGGAATCAGCCTCCTGGTCGGCCACGTCGTCGGACGCAGCAATCCCTCCGGAGCCATCGGAATGTTTGTCGTTACCTATGCCATAAAGGTTGTCGGTTTCGCCGTCATTCTTTTCGGACTGGGAACTCCTGATTGGCTGCACCGTGAATGGTTTGCCCTGACCGCAGTCGGCGCAGTGGTCCTCTGGCAGGCGGCGGAAATCCGCGCCTTTTCGACTACCCGTCACCTGATTTACAACGATGCTGACGATTCCAGTCCCCAAGGAGGCGCAAATGCCTAAAAAACAGCCCTCCACCGGCCCGGGTGCTTTCGAGCCGCCTGCCGCCGGCCGCCGCGCAACCGTGCAGTATCTGCTTGCGGGAATCATCGCCCTGGGTTTGATAGGGTGGAGCCTGGATAGTCTCCTGGGAACTCGCTGGATTTTACCGGCCGGTATCGTCCTGGGTGCGGTCTGCGGCTACTATGTCGCCTTCGCACACAGGCGCACCTTGGGTGCGGACCGACCCGTCACGGGCGGAAAACAGCCGGATACGGATAAATCGAATTGATTTCACAAAACCGAACTAATGGGCGCACATCATGCGTGCCCACCAATGATATGCCCAACGATGGACACAGCAGAGAGGAAACGCGTTGATCGCGCTTGCGCTTCCCGCCTCCAATGACGAGGGATTCGTCGCACCTACCCTCGAAGACATGCACCTCCCTGAGATCCTTCCCTGGGGCGCCGAAAGCGGTGAAGGATTCGGAAAGCAGATGCTGCTTATCCTTATTTCCGTCATCCTTATCGGGTGGTTCTTCGTAGCCGCAGCCCGCAAGGGCCAGATGGTCCCGGGCCGGCTGCAGTTCCTGGGCGAATGGAGCTATAACTTCGTCCGCAACTCGATCGGCCGGGACATCATCGGTGAAAAGGACTTCCGGTCCTTCACTCCGCTGCTGTTCGCGCTGTTCTTCTTCATCCTGATCAACAACCTGTGGGGCACCATCCCGCTGGCCCAGCTGCCGACCACGTCCCACGTGGGCACGGCCTATGCACTGGCCGCGATTGTCTACTTCACGTGGATCATTGTCGGCATTCGGAAGCACGGCCTCGGTTACTTCAAGTTCGCCACCGTCCCGTCCGGCGTGCCGATGGCCATCCTGCCCCTCGTGGTGCTGATCGAAATCATCTCCACCTTCCTGGTCCGTCCGATCACGCACAGCCTGCGACTCTTCGCAACCATGCTGTCGGGCCACCTCATCATCATGCTTGCCGGCAGCGGAACCGCGTTCCTGCTGCTCGAGGCTGAAGGACTGTTGAAGCCGCTGGGTGCGCTCACCCTGGTAGGCGGCGTCGCCATGTTCCTGTTCGAAGTTTTGATCCAGGTCCTGCAGGCCTACGTCTTTACCCTGCTGACCGCGATCTACATCCAAGGCTCCCTGGCCGAGGAACACTAAACCTCCCCTCACCGGGGAACCCCCTGAACCATGCAACCTGCCCAACGGGCATCTTGAAAGGAACAAAACCAAATGACTGGTGTTTTGGATATCGAAGGCAACATCAACCTCGTCGGCTACGGCCTGTCCGCTATCGGCGGCGCCATCGGCGTGGGCCTGGTCTTCGCGGCCTACATCAACGGCGTTGCCCGCCAGCCGGAAGCCCAGCGCGTCCTGCAGCCCATCGCCTTCCTGGGCCTGGCTCTGACCGAAGCACTGGCTATCCTTGGTCTGGTTTTCGCGTTCGTTCTCTAACGTCAGCGCGTATTTCCAACCAAGTAGATAGGACGGATTGAAATGAACGAGGCACTAATCCTCGCCGCCGAAGAAGGCGCGAATCCTCTGATCCCAAACATCTGGGAGATCCTCGTAACACTGCTTGGCTTCGCCGTGCTGATGTACATCGTCGTCAAGTTCGTCGTCCCGATGTTCGAGAAGACGTATGCAGAGCGTACCGAGGCCATCGAAGGCGGACTCAAGAAGGCCGAAGCCGCACAGGCTGAAGCCAGCGCGGCCCTGGATGAATACAAGCAGCAGCTCATCGACGCCCGTACCGAGGCCAACCGGATCCGCGAAGAAGCACGCGCCGAAGGCGCCCAGATCCTCGCTGACCTGAAGGCCAAGGCAGGCGCCGAATCCGCCCGCATCATGGAACAGTCCCACGTCGCCATCGAAGCGGAACGCCAGGCAGCTGTCGTTTCCCTCCGCAGCGAAGTGGGCACGCTCGCCACCGAGCTGGCCGGCAAGATCGTCGGCGAGTCCCTCGCAGACGATGCGCGTGCCGCCCGTGTGGTTGACCGCTTCCTTGACGACCTGGAAACCCAGAACGCAGGTGCGGTTAAGTAATGGCAGGTATATCGAGCGAGTCACTGGCCGCGGCGCAGGAGAAGCTGGAAGCCAAGCTTCCCGGCGCAACCCTGTCCCTGGCCGAGGAACTCTTTGGAATTCTGGGCCTGCTGGACAGCGATGCTGGCCTGCTGCGTGCCCTGACGGATCCGGCTCGTGAAGCCTCGGCCAAGGCAGCCCTGGTCTCCAAGCTGGTCGGCGGCAAGGTTTCGGCCGACGCCGAGCAGCTGGCTGCTTCTCTGGTGGAGTCCCGGTGGCGCACAGCGCGTGACCTGGGCGATGCCCTGGAAACCCTGGGTGCAACCGTTGTTTCAGCTGTAGCGGAAAACAAGGGTCCCGGCCTGGCCGGCCTTGAAGCCCTGGAAAACGATTTGTTCCGCTTCAACCAGGCCGTTGCAGCCAACCACGAGGTGCAGCGTGCGCTGCAGGAACCGCAGGCATCGGCCTCGGCCAAGGCCACGCTGGCACAGAAGCTCGTGCCGGGCTTGGGAGCCGAAGCCAAGGTGCTGGTCACGCAGGCAGTAACCGCCCCGCGCGGACTGCGTCCGGCAGCACTGGTAGCGCGCTTCGCGGAACTGGTAGCCGGCCGCCAGCAGCGGTGGATTGCAGAAGTGCAGTCCAGCCGTCCGCTGACGCAGGAACAGCAAAAGCGTCTGCAGTCCTCTCTCAACGGACTGTATGGCCGCGAGCTGAAGATCAACGTCAATGTGGACCCGGCGATTCTCGGCGGCATTCGTGTCACAGTGGGGGATGAAGTAGTTGATTCCACCGTTACGACGCGCCTGACTGAACTTCGCCGAAAGCTCGCTGTCTAGTCACCTTGACGGCCCTAAACGGCCTTCAGAACATTTGAGAACCAATCACGGTCATCGGCTGTTAAGCGATGATCACAACATAGGAGAGCAGGGACTGCAGATGGCCGAATTGACCATCAACGCCGACGACGTCCGTAATGCGTTGAATGAATTCGCGGCGTCCTACGAACCCGGAAACGCAGAGCGCGTTGAAGTTGGCCGCGTAACAACCGCCAGCGACGGCATTGCCCGTGTGGAGGGCCTGCCCTCCGTTATGGCGAATGAGCTGCTTCGGTTTGAGGACGGCACGCTGGGCCTCGCCCAGAACCTTGACACCCGTGAAATCGGTGTCGTTGTACTTGGCGATTTCGCCGGTATCGAAGAAGGCCAGGAAGTCCACCGCACCGGTGAAGTCCTGTCCGTACCCGTAGGCGACGCCTTCCTGGGCCGCGTTGTCGACCCGCTGGGCGAGCCGATGGATGACATGGGCCCGATCGCCGCTGAGGCACGCCGTGCACTGGAACTCCAGGCGCCGGGCGTTACCCAGCGCAAGTCGGTCCACGAGCCGCTTCAGACCGGCCTCAAGGCAATCGACGCCATGATCCCGATCGGCCGCGGCCAGCGCCAGCTGATCATCGGTGACCGCAAGACGGGTAAGACCGCCATTGCCGTTGACACCATCCTGAACCAGAAGGCCAACTGGGATTCCGGTGACGTCCAGAAGCAGGTTCGCTGCATCTACGTAGCCATCGGCCAGAAGGCTTCCACGATCGCTGAAATCAAGCGGACGCTGGAAGACAAGGGCGCCATGGAGTACACCACGATCGTGGCCTCCCCGGCATCCGACCCCGCCGGCTTCAAGTACCTGGCACCGTACGCCGGCTCGGCCATCGGCCAGCACTGGATGTACGGCGGCAAGCACGTCCTGATCATCTTTGATGATCTGTCGAAGCAGGCTGAAGCCTACCGCGCCGTGTCGCTGCTGCTGCGCCGCCCGCCGGGACGCGAAGCCTACCCCGGCGACGTCTTCTACTTGCACTCCCGCCTGCTGGAGCGTTGCGCCAAGCTCTCCGACGAGCTCGGTGCCGGCTCGATGACCGGCCTGCCGATCATCGAAACCAAGGCAAATGACGTCTCGGCCTACATCCCGACCAACGTTATTTCCATCACCGACGGACAGATCTTCCTCCAGTCGGACCTCTTCAACGCCAACCAGCGCCCCGCCGTCGACGTCGGTATCTCCGTCTCGCGCGTCGGTGGTGCTGCACAGCAGAAGGCCATGAAGAAGGTCTCCGGTACGTTGAAGCTGGAACTGGCCCAGTACCGCGACATGCAGGCATTCGCCATGTTTGCCTCGGACCTGGATGCGGCTTCCCGCCAGCAGCTGACCCGCGGTGCACGCCTGATGGAACTGCTCAAGCAGGGCCAGTACGCCCCGTACCCGGTGGAAGACCAGGTTGTCTCCATCTGGATGGGCACCAACGGCTACCTGGATGACGTCCCCGTTGAGGACGTCCGCCGCTTCGAGTCCGAGTTCCTGGAACACGTACGCCACTCCTCGTCCGTCATGACCGTCCTGGCCGAGACGAACAAGCTCGAGGATTCCACGGTTGATGAGATGAAGAGCCTCATCACCAAGTTCAAGCAGGGTTTCTTCGGCGAAGGTGACGACCGCATGGTCGCCGCCGGCAACGAAGCTACCTCGGCCTTGGACGAGGATGCCGTAGACCAGGAAAAGATCGTCAAGCAGAAGCGCTAGCGGTTCTGGAGTTCCGCTGCCGGGCCGTGTGCCCGGCAGCGGAACCCATGGCCATTGCCTTAGCCCCTGGCTTCAACGCCAGGAACTGAAAGGAAGAGTATGGGAGCCCAAATTCGGGTCTACCGCCAGAAGATCGCGTCGACAACGTCGATGCAGAAGATCTTCAAGGCGATGGAGCTGATTGCTGCCTCTCGCATTGGAAAGGCGCGCACCCGTGTGGCTGCGTCACTGCCTTACTCCAATGCGATCACCCGTGCCGTTTCTGCTGTGGCATCCCAGTCGGAGATCGATCATCCGCTGACCACCGAACCGGAGCAGATCCGGCGCGCAGCCGTGGTCATCATGACCTCCGACCGCGGTCTTGCCGGATCGTACTCCGCCGGTGTCCTCAAGCAGGGCGAAGCACTCAATGAATTGCTCCGTGACGAGGGCAAGGAAGTTAAGACCTACCTTGTTGGACGCAAGGCGCAGGCGTACTACGAATTCCGGAACCGTTCAGTGGAACGGGTCTGGACCGGCGGTACCGACGCACCCGAGTTCGAAACAGCCCGAGAAATCGGCAAGGCACTCCTCGATGACTTCAACACGGCCTACGAAGACGGCGGCGTGGACGAAATCCACATCGTCTACACGCGCTTCAAGTCCATGGTTATTCAGGAACCTGCGGTCATCCGACTGCTGCCGCTGGAGGTAGTGGAGGAAGAAGCCCAGTCTGACGCTGAGTTCCTGCCTCTCTACGAATACGAGCCCGAGCCGGAAAAGGTCCTGGACGCACTGCTGCCGCGCTACATCGAGTCGCGCATCTTCGCAGCCATGCTCCAGGCCGCCGCTTCCGAGCTTGCTGCCCGCCAGCGCGCCATGAAGGCCGCAGGGGACAACGCCACGGACCTGATCAAGAAGTACACGCGACTTCGCAACAACGCCCGTCAGGCCGAAATCACCCAGGAACTTTCCGAGATCGTAGCCGGTGCGGACGCGCTCAGCGCCTCTTAGCCTGCCCCGCTCGAAGATAAGTTCCAACGCATAAAAAAACTTAGTCCACACGCCATCTAACTGAGTGAAGTGAGAGAGATGACTGCCCAAACTGTCGAGCACGGATCTGATTCCGTAGCCTCGGGTGCCACCGGCCGTATCGCCCGTGTCATCGGCCCGGTTGTCGACGTCGAATTCCCGGCTGACGCAATCCCCACCATCTACAACGCACTGACCACCGAGCTGACGCTCGACGGCCAGACCCGCACCATCACGTTCGAGACCTCCCAGCACCTGGGTGACAACCTCGTCCGTGCCATCTCCCTGCAGGCCACCGACGGCCTGGTCCGCGGAGCTGCCGTTTACGACACGGGTGCTCCCATCTCCGTGCCGGTAGGCGACGGCGTCAAGGGCCACATCTTCAACGTCCTGGGCGAGCCCCTCGACGTCACCGAAGACCAGCTGGAGATCACCGAGCGCTGGCCGATCCACCGTTCGGCTCCGAACTTCGCTGACCTTGAGGGCTCCACCGAGATGCTGGAAACCGGCATCAAGGTGATCGACCTTCTCACCCCGTACATCAAGGGCGGCAAGATCGGCCTGTTCGGCGGTGCCGGTGTCGGCAAGACCGTGCTGATCCAGGAAATGATCACCCGTGTTGCCCGCAACTTCGGCGGTACCTCGGTATTCGCCGGCGTCGGCGAGCGTACCCGTGAAGGCAACGACCTCTGGGTTGAAATGGAAGAGGCGAACGTCCTGAAGGACACCGCCCTTGTATTCGGCCAGATGGATGAGCCGCCGGGAACGCGCCTCCGCGTGGCACTGTCGGCTCTGACCATGGCGGAATACTTCCGCGATGTGCAGAACCAGGACGTGCTGCTCTTCATCGACAACATCTTCCGCTTCACGCAGGCAGGCTCCGAGGTTTCCACCCTTCTCGGCCGCATGCCTTCCGCTGTGGGCTACCAGCCGAACCTGGCTGACGAGATGGGTCTGCTGCAGGAGCGCATCACGTCCACCAAGGGCCACTCGATCACGTCCATGCAGGCCATTTACGTGCCTGCAGATGACTACACCGACCCGGCCCCGGCAACCACGTTCGCCCACCTGGACGCGACCACGGAACTTTCCCGTGAAATCGCTTCCCGTGGCCTGTACCCGGCCGTGGATCCGCTGACCTCGACGTCGCGTATCCTCGACCCGCAGTACGTGGGCCAGGAGCACTACGACACGGCCATCCGCGTCAAGCAGATCCTCCAGAAGAACAAGGAACTGCAGGACATCATCGCCATCCTCGGCATCGACGAGCTCGGCGAAGAGGACAAGATTGTCGTGTCGCGTGCACGCCGCATCCAGCAGTTCCTCTCCCAGAACACCTACACCGCCAAGCAGTTCACCGGCGTTGAGGGTTCGACGGTTTCCATCAAGGACACCATCGAAGGCTTCCGGGCCATCTGCGACGGCGACGTTGACCACATTGCCGAGCAGGCGTTCTTCAACGTCGGCGGCATGGATGACGTTGAGCGTCAGTGGGCGAAGATCCAAGAGCAGACCGGGAAGTGAGCCCCATGGCGGACGCTGCTGAACTCGAAGTTGAGATTGTTGCTGCCGACCACTTCGTGTGGTCGGGAGCGGCAAAGATGGTCAAGGCCCGCACCAGCGACGGCGAGATCGGGATCCTTCCCGGGCACTCACCGGTGCTGGCCATCCTGGCAGAGGGCGGACTGGCCATCGAACCGGTGTCCGGTTCCCGCATTGAGGTAAGCGTTGACGGAGGATTCTTCTCCGTGGACAACAACCGGGTGGTCATCGTGGCCGACAATGCCAAGGTGACCAACGAAGCAACCGCCGGGACCCGCTGACTCCTTCCGATGGACAGCTCCTATGTGTTCATTGCGTTGGCCGCCCTCTTTGGGCTGCTTGTCCTTGCAGTAGTGCTCTTCGGGGTGCGCCGCAGCCAGCTGCGGCGCGCCCTGGGGACCTTCGATGCCTCCATCTGCCTTCCCCCTGCGGGGTGGCGGATGGGGGTTTGCCGTTATACGGACACCCATCTGGAATGGCTGCGCCTGGTCTCGCTGAGTCCGCGTCCGCCGTACCGTTTCCTGCGCAGTTCACTGGAAATGGCCGGCTGGCGGGAGCCCACTGAAGCCGAGCGTGCCCGTATCCAGCCCGGAGCCGTCGTCGTCAGCTTGAACTACCAGGGCAGTACCATCCTGGTGGCCATGAAGTACGAGGCCTATACGGGCCTGTCTTCATGGGTGGAAGCCGGCCCCGTGGTCGGCATCGGTACCTGGCGCTAGGCGCCGGGCCGGACAGTAAAGAAGCTCTGCTTAGAAGGCACAGGGAATTCCCCCTGTGCCTTTTTTGCTGCCCTTTGGAGCCTGCCCCGGCCCCTACTATGGAGTAATGGAAGACGTCATTGTTGTTACCGGCCCGTCCACCCTTCGCGGAGCCGTTACTGTCCCGGGTGCCAAGAACAGCGTCCTGAAGCTGATGGCGGCAACGCTGCTTGCGCAGGGCCGGTCCGTCATCACGAATGTCCCCAACATCCAGGATGTCTGGATCATGGCGGAGCTGCTGCGCCGGCTGGGATGTTCGGTGGATTACGACGTCGACGCCGCCTCCGTGGCCGTGGACGTCCCGCAGGAGCTGGGCCACCAGGCGGACTATGACCTCGTCCGCGCCATGCGGGCCTCCATCTCCGTGCTGGGACCGCTGGTGGCCCGTTGCCGGCGGGCAGAGGTGGCGCTGCCGGGCGGAGACGCCATCGGCTCCCGCGGACTGGACATGCACCGCGCCGGACTGGAACTTATGGGCGCCGAGATCGGCATCGATCACGGGTACCTGGTTGCCTCCGTCCCGGAAGGCCTGCACGGAGCGGACCATATCCTGGACTTTCCCTCCGTGGGCGCCACCGAAAACCTCATGATGGCCGCCACCCTGGCCCGCGGACGCACGGTGATCGATAACGCCGCCCGGGAGCCGGAAATCACCGACATTGCCCGCATGCTCAACAGCATGGGGGCCCAGATCAGCGGCGTGGGCACCAACACGCTCATCATCGACGGGGTCCGGGAACTGCACCCGGTGGAACACCGCGTGGTGCCGGACCGGATTGTCGCCGGCACCTGGGCCTTCGCGGCAGCGATCACCGGCGGCGAGATCGAGGTGCGCTCGGCGGATGCATCAGCCCTGGCAGTGGTCCTGGACAAACTCACCCAGGCGGGCTGCGAAGTCAGCACGGGGGAGGACGGCTTCACGGTGAAGGGACCGGCCCGCCCGGAGCCCATCAACGTGTCCACACTGCCGTATCCCGGATTCCCCACCGATCTGCAGCCCTTCGTGGTGGCCCTCAACGCCGTCGCGAACGGTTCGGGCATGGTCACCGAGAATGTTTTCGAGGCCCGCTGGGGATTCACGTCCGAACTGGCGCGGCTCGGAGCCGTGGTCCGGCTCGACGGACACCACGCCCTGATCCAGGGTGTCGAGCTGCTTTCCGGCGCACCGGTGGTGGCCAATGACATCCGGGCCGGCGCTGCCCTTGTCATAGCAGGCCTGGCTGCTGACGGAACCACGGAAGTGCGGGGCGTGGACCATATTGACCGCGGGTATGAAAGATTCATGGAGAATCTGCGGAGTCTCGGTGCGAACGTAGTCCGCCGCCGTGGGTAAATAAACGAATGGAAAACAAGGAAAGCCCCCGGCATGTGCCGGGGGCTTTCCTTGTTTCCCTGCGGAAAAGTGTTAAACCCTAGAGGGCGGTA
This sequence comes from Arthrobacter sp. zg-Y844, assembly GCF_024385465.1. Lineage (GTDB taxonomy): Bacteria > Actinomycetota > Actinomycetes > Actinomycetales > Micrococcaceae > Arthrobacter_B. The sequence continues at coordinate 85,476 of NZ_JANFLS010000001.1, read as the reverse complement.
ACGCCGGTGGCCTGGGGGCCCTTGGCGCCCTGGCCGATCTCGAAGGAAACACGCTGGTTTTCGTCGAGGGTCTTGAATCCGTTGGTCTGGATTTCGGAGTAGTGGACGAAGACATCGCCGTCTGAGTCGTCCGGAGTGATGAAGCCGAAGCCCTTTTCGGCGTTAAACCATTTGACGGTACCCTGAGCCATTTGTTTCTCCTCATAATGTGGAACTTACCTGCACAGTCCGTGCCGGATATGTTACTGAAGCAAGAAAGCCCAAGTTCTTGCCGTTCAGCAGTTCCTTGAGGAGCTTCTCACTCGCAACGGTCTTGCGAGCATGAAAAAACACCTACACAAAGACTTGGTAACAGCGTGGCATAACCGAAATGCCTGGTCAATGCTCAAAACGAAATATTTAGAACTTTTTTCGGGTGCTTTTTTACCGCGGCAGCCACGTTCCGCAGCGCAGGACCGCGTGCAGCTCCAGGTCCGCTGAAACCACCAGGGCATCGGCCCGCAGGCCGCGGCGCAGGGCGCCGACTTCATCGGCGAGCCGAAGCACGTCCGCGGGCACCGCAGTGGCCGCGCCCACCGCGTCCGCGAGCGGCACACCGGCAGCGACAGCCGTGCGTACGCACTGGAGCAGGGTGGCCGTGCCGCCGGCCAGCGTGCCGCCGGGCAGGCGGGCCGTCCCGTTCTCCACCACGACGTCGGCAGGCCCCAACCGGTAGGTACCGTCGCCCAGGCCGGTGGCCGCCATGGAGTCACTGACGAGGGCCACGTTGGCGCCTCCTGCGAGCTCGAAGACGGTGCGTACCAGCGCGGGGTCCAGATGCGCCCCGTCGGCGATCAGCTCCACCACGGCCGCGCCGCTGCGTGCGGCCCGCAGGCTCGCGGCAACGGCGCCGGGGGAGCGGTGGTGCAGCGGGTCCATGCCGTTGAACAGGTGCGTCACTGTGGGCCGGGGAGCATAGCCTCCGAAGCCGGCCTCTTCCATTTCGTCCCGGGCGGACCCCAGGGACTCGGCAGCAACGGGGTCCGCAGCGGCGGTATGCCCCAGCGACGGCGTCACGCCGTGCAGGACCAGACGGTCCACCAGGTCATCCGCTCCGGGCAGTTCAGGCGCATAGGTCATGGTGACCAGTTCGCTGTCCGCGGCTGCAAGCAGCTCATCCACGAAGCCGGGGTCCGGCGGGACCAGGAACTTCGGGTCCTGCGCACCGCAGCGCTCCCGTGCCAGGAACGGCCCTTCGGCATGGATTCCGGCAATGAGCCCTTCCCTCGCAAGGGCGGCGAGCCGGGCAGCGGCAGCGAGCATGTCCTGGCGGGACGCGGAAACCGTGCTGGCGAGCAGCGTGGTGGTTCCCGCCGAATGCAGGAAGGCGGCTGCCCGCCGGATTCCCTCGGCGTCGGAGGTGGTGAAATCGCTTCCCGCAGCGCCGTGGCAGTGCAGGTCCACGAGTCCGGGAAGGATGAGCGAACCGGCCGGCAGGTGCGCGGGCTCCGGCCACCCGGCGTCGTCAAAACCGCCGGCCGGGCCGGCGTAGGTGATCCGGTCCCCGACAAACGCGAGTGCGCCGTCGGGAACCAGCTCATCCGGAGTCAGCAGGCTGCCTCGGAGGTAGCCGCGGTCCCGGCTGCGCGCTGTGGGGTTCATGCACCGATTCTAGGCATGTTGCCCGGCGGCCGGGAGCGGGGCGGGGACTCAGAAGAGGCGGGAATCCCTGTCATCCACGCCGCGCATCGCGTCGTAGTCGAGCGTCAGGCAGGTGATCCCGCGGTCCTCGGCCAGCACGCGGGCCTGGGGCTTGATCTGCTGCGCGGCGAAAATACCGCGGACCGGAGCCAGCAGCGGGTCCCGGTTGAGCAGTTCCAGGTAGCGGGTCAGCTGCTCCACGCCGTCGATATCTCCGCGGCGCTTCAACTCCACGGCCACGGTGGCGCCCGTGGCGTCGCGCGCCAGGATGTCCACGGGGCCGATGGCCGTCATGTATTCGCGGCGGATCAGCGTGTGGCCTTCGCCCAACCGGTTGATCTGTTCGGCCAGCAGGCGCTGCAGGTCCGCTTCCACGCCGTCCTTGATGAGGCCCGGGTCGGTCCCGAGGTCATGGGAGACATCGGAGAACCGCTCGTGGATGCTGATGATCAGGCGGTCGTCGGTCTTCGCGCTTTGGACGTTCCAGACTTCGGTGACGCCGGCTTCGGCGTCCGTCTCGTCCGGTTCCACGCTGCGCATGGTGGCCGGAGGGCTCATCCAGTTCAGCGGTTTGTAGGATCCGCCGTCGGAATGGATCAGGACGGAACCGTCGGCCTTCACCATGAGCAGCCTTACGGCCAGGGGCAGATGGGCACGGAGGCGGCCGACGTAGTCAACGGAGCAGCGGGCTATTACTAAACGCACAGTTGCACTTTACCGGCTCATCTGCGGCAAAATGACTTCTATGCCCCGTTCGAACCATCCCCGCCGCACGCCTGCCGCCGGCAGCGCAGCCGGCCGGAACGCCCGCCGCAAGTGGGCGTCCACCCCGCCGGAGAGGGATTTGGAACGCACGCGTGCCGGTATTCCACGCCGTGAAAGCGGTCCCGACGGCGAATGGTCGGTGCGGCAGATCACGGCCGGCAACGCCGCAAAGGACTACCGGTGCCCCGGCTGCGGGCAGGTCATCCCGCCCGGAACCGCGCACCTGGTGGTGTGGCAGGAAGACTCGCTGCTGGGCCGCCAGACCGCCGTCGAGGGCCGCCGGCACTGGCACAACCACTGCTGGCGGATCCGCCGCAGGTACTGACGGGCTATTGCCGGTCCTGCCGGGCGATGAAGACTTCCTTGAGCAGCAGCAGGGTGGCGGCCGCCGTCGGGATGGCTATCAGTGCCCCCAGCACGCCGAGCAGGCTGCCGCCGGCAATCACGGCGATGACGGCGACGGCGCCGGGCACTGCCACGGCCCGCTGCATCACGCGCGGGGAGACAAAATACGCCTCGAACTGCAGGTAGGCCATGTAGAGGATGGCGAAGACCACAGCCGTCTGCCAGCCCTCGGTCAGGGCAACCAGCGAGACCAGCACCAGCGCTATGGGCGGGCCCACCAGCGGGATGAAGGCCAGCAGCGCCACCAGGAAGGCCAGCAGCACCGAGAACGGCACGCCGGTGATGGTCATCACGATGAAGGCGTAGGTGGCGTCCAGCAATGCGACCAGGCCCTGGCCGATCACGTAGTTGCCGACGCTGCCGGTGATTTCCTCTGAGAGGGCCTCCACCCGGCGGCGGCGGCTGCGCGGGGCAAGCCGGTAGGCCCACTTCTTCATCGACGGCAGCGAAGCCAGGAAGTAGAGGGTCAGGACCAGGATGATCAGGGCGCCGAACAGGCCGTTGGCAATCACCGTGCCCACGCTGAGGACCCCGCCGAAAATGCCGCCCACGGCGGAGCTGTTGGAGAAGAAGCTGCCGACTTCCTGCTCGATGCGGTCACGGATCTGGAACTGCTTGTCGATGTTGACGAAGAAATCCGAGGCAAGGAAGTTGTTGATGTAGCCCGGAGCCTTGGCGATGATTTCCGTCGACTGGCTGACGATGGTGGGGATCAGCGTCGCAAAGAAGGCCGTGACGACGCCGGCGAGCACCAGCACGGTGAGGGCGATGCCTGCGGGGCGGGGGATCCGCCGCGCGGCCAGCCAGCGGACCACCGGATCCAGTCCCAGGGCAATGAACAGGGCAGCGCCGATCCAGACCAGCAGCTCGCCGACATTGGTGATGACGAAGAACAGCAGCAAGGCCAGGCCAACGCCGACCGTGAGCATAAAACCAAAGTAGATGGGGTGGGCGCGCAGGCTCCCGCCCTCCGGGTCATGCCCCTGTCCGCCGCCGCTGACGCTGAGCCGTTCATCGGGAAGCCGCACGTCGTCGTCGACCGTAATCTCCGGACCGGCTGCGTCCTCGGGCGGGAATTCGAAGCGCGGCCGCGGCCGGGCACCGGGAACGCCGTGGCGCAGGCTGTAGCGCACTCGGTCCGCAGCCGTGGAAAGGAATCCGGGCAGAGGGGTGGGGGGCGTATTTCCGCCGGAGGCATTCCCGCCCGCCGGTTTTTTGTCCGCAGGGCCGGGGAGCGGCGCGTGGACGGGCACGTCCTCGTTTTCGCTCATTTCGCGCGTTTCTCCTCTGCCTGGTCGGGCTGCTGATACGAACCGAAACCTTACCAGCCGACGCGCCGCCGAAACCGCTTTTCCCCTTAGGCACATGCGGCGGTTACCGCTCCGGGCCATCGCCCGAATGGGTGCTCTGATGGGATTTCGTTACCATTGGGTTATCAAGTGCCAGGACATCAATGACCAGCTGCGAATTAGCCGCCGCATTCCGGAGCCCGCGTTCGGGCCTGCCGGCCCGGAAAATCCGCCGCCCTGCCATGTCATTTGCCCAGACTGAAGATAGGTAAGTTGTGCGAAACAAATTTGCAGTTCCGCTGATCGTCCTTGGGGTGCTGCTGATGCTGATAGGCATTGGCCAGCGCACGTTCTGGGCGCCCCCCGAGACCCAGTCGGTTTCCATGGACGCCGAGGGCGCCGAGGATGCCGTGGTCACCGTACTGGAACCGGAACTGCTGGCCGAATACTCCGACGGCGTGGACATCACCGTCCGTTCGGATGCTCCCTTCACGCTGGCGGTTGGCCGGGCCAACGATGTCCAGGCGTGGGTGGCAGACGCCGCCGCCGCCCGGCTCAGCCCGGGAGAGGACAGCTCGTCCCTGGCCGTCGGCACCGACAAGACCGGGAAGACCGCCCCGAATCCTGCCGGTTCCGATCTCTGGGTCATTGAAGAGTCCGGCGAAGGCGAACTGTCCCACGACTGGAAAGCGCCGGGCGAAGGCGACTGGCGGATCCTGATCGCCACGGACGGCACCGCTCCCGCACCCACCGACGTGACCCTGACCTGGGAGAACGACGCCACCCGCCCGTTCGCCGTGCCGTTGATCGTCATCGGTGCCCTGCTGGCCGTCCTGGGCCTGGCCCTTGCCTTCCTGCGCAGCGGCTCCGACGGTCCGCGGCGCAGCGGCCGCCGCAGCGCCGGTCCGGACAGCGCCGGTCGGGATAGCGGGGCAGCTGACAAGCAGCCCAGCGTCTCGGGTACGACGTCGGCCTTCACCGCCGCCGCCCCCCGCCGCCGTCGTCCGGCCTACCTGGCCGCTGCTGCCGCCGCCGTACTGGCAGCGGGCTCTGCCCCCGCAGCGGCGCTGGCCGGCGAGTCCGCCGCCGGAAGCCAGCCGGTAATCGTGGACTCCCAGCTGACCCGCATCCTGGATTCCGTGGCCGGCACGGTTGAGGCGGGCGACGCGGCCAAGGATGCATCGATGCTGACGCCGCGCGTCGGCGGGGCTGCCTACGCCATGCGTGCAGCGAACTACGCCGTGGCTGCGAAGTCCGCCGACCATGAAGCCCCGGTGCCGGTGGCCGCCGAAACGCTGCGGACCCAGTCAATCGGCACCGCCGCAGACTGGCCGCGCACCGTCGTCGCCGTGACCCAGGGCGAGGGGAACCCGGTGCCCCAGGCGCTGCTCCTGGTCCAGGACTCGGCCAGGGACAATTACAAGCTGGTTTCCGCTGTCCAGATGCTGCCCGCCAGCACCTTCCCGCAGCCGCCCGCCGCCACCGACGGCTCGGCCCAGATTCCCGCCGACTCGGACAACGGGCTGGCCATGTCGCCGCAGGGCGCCGTCGCTGCGCTGGCCGACTCCCTGACTAATCCGGAGGGCGAGAAGAAGGACACCTTCGGCGCCAACCGCTTCAGCGAGGACGTGGTCAAGTTCCAGCAGCAGGTGCAGAGCGACCCGAAGAATGAGTTCGCCACCAACACGTTCCTGCATGCCGCGGATCCGAAGGAAACCTACGCACTGCGGACCGCCGACGGCGGGGCCATCGTGTTCGGCTACCTGTCCAACACGTTCTCCAGCACGCCCAAGGAAGCCGGCGACTCGGTCAACCTCGAAGGTACCGTCTACCAGGCACTGACCGGCGAGACGAACACCGACAAGGGCATCGATGTCACCCACGGCGAAGCCGTAATGCTCTACGTTCCGGCTTCCGGCGGCACCGGCCAGGCCCTGGTAGTGGGTGCAGCGCAGGAACTGCTGTCCGCCAACCTCAAGTAGGCGGAAGCGCGGGGCTTGCCGGTGGACGGGCACGGCGTAATAAGGTGAAGAAATGAGCACACCGAACCATCGCCCGTCCCCGGCTGCCCCCTCCTCCATGAACCTGCGGGGTGCAGTTGACCTCTCCGCACTCAAGGCACGTTCCACGGCCCCGGCGGCACCCGCGGCCCCGGCAGCCCCGGGTGGAGCCGCTCCGGGTGGCGCCGCCCCCGGAACCGCTCCGGCGCCGTCACCGTTCGTGGTGCAGGTCTCGGAACAGACCTTCCCCCAGATTGTCCAGCTTTCCGCCGAAGTTCCGGTGGTCATTGACCTGTATTCGGATGCGAGCCCCGACTCGCAGCAGGTGTCCGCAATCCTGGCGTCCATCGCCGTGGAACAGAACGGGCGGATGCTGCTGGCCCGGGTGGACGCTGCAGCGTACCCGCAGATTGCGCAGGCCTTCTCCGCCGTCGCCGTTCCCACCGTGGCCGCGGTGATCAAGGGCCAGCCGGTGCCGCTCCTGGACCGGCTGATGCCGGAGGAGCAGATCCGCGCCCTGGTCGGCGAGCTGATGCAGGTGGCCGCCGCCAACGGCGTCAACGGGACCCTCGAAGGCGGTACCCAGGAAGAGGCGCCGGAAGCGCCGCTGTCTCCGCTCCACCAGGAAGCCTTTGACGCCATCAATGCCGAGGACTACGACGCCGCGGCTGCCGCCTACCGCCGTGCCCTTGCCGAACAGCCGGCCGACGCGGATGCGAAAGCGGGCCTTGCCCAGGTGGAACTCATGGCCAGGCTGCGTGATGCCGATGCGGAGGCCGTCCGCCGGGCAGGCGCCGAAGAGCCCGACAACGTCCAGGCGCAGCTGGCCGTCGCGGACCTGGACATTGCCGGCGGGCACGTCGAGGACGCCTTCCGCCGGATTACCGGCCTGATCGGCAGGGTGCGCGGCGAAGACCGCGAAACCGCCAGGCTGCGGCTGCTGGACCTGTTCGAAGTGGTCGGCATCGCCGATCCCCGGGTCACCAAGGCCCGTTCTGCCCTCGCCCGGGCACTGTTCTAGGCGGCGCGGCTTTTCCATGGAGACGTCATCCCTTTTTGACCCCGTCACCCTGCGCGGATTGGAGCTGGCCCACCGCGGATGGGTAGCCGCAATGTGCCAGTACTCCGCGGACTCCGTAGATCCCGCGGATCCGGCCAACGCGCCCGGCGTACCCAATGACTGGCACCTGATGCATCTGGGGTCCTTCGCCGCCGGCGGCGCGGCCCTGATCATCACCGAGGCCGCGGCAGTCCAGCCGGAAGGACGGATCAGCCCGCAGGACGCCGGGATCTGGAACGAGGAGCAGGCCGCCGGCTGGCAGCGCATCACGGATTTTGTCCACCGGCACGGCGCCGTCCAGGCGCGTATCGGCATCCAGCTGGCCCATGCCGGACGCAAGGCCTCCACCTATGCTCCGTTCGCCCCCGGGACCGGCAGTGTCCCGCTGTCCGACGGCGGCTGGCAGACCGTCGGCCCGACGGCGGACCCGTTCGGCAGCTACGCAGCTCCTGCCGCGCTGGATGAAGCGGGTATCCGGCAGGTCATCCGGGACTTCGCCGACGCGGCTGTCCGCTCGGTTGACGCGGGCTTCGACACCATCGAGATCCACGGCGCACACGGCTACCTGCTGCACCAGTTCCTCAGCCCGCTGGTCAATACCCGCACCGATGCGTGGGGCGGGGACGAGGCGGGGCGGAATCGGCTGACCCTTGAGGTCATCGACGCGGTACGCGCTGTCATCCCCGATTCCATGCCGCTCCTGCTGCGGATCTCCGCCACGGACTGGATGCCCGGGGGAGTGGATGCCCGGTCCTCGGTGGTCCTGGCACGAGCTGCACGGGAACGCGGAGTGGACCTGGTGGACGTTTCCACCGGCGGAGCCGTTCCCGGGGCCGTGATCCCCGTGGCACCGAATTACCAGGTGGAGTACGCCGAAGCGGTCCGGCACGGCGCAGGCGTGCCTACCGCCGCCGTCGGGCTCATCGATTCCGGTGCGCAGGCGGAGGGAATCCTGCAGGCCGGTTCCGCGGACGCGGTCCTCATAGCCCGTGCCGCCCTGCGGGATCCGCGCTGGTGGATGCGCGCAGCGGCCGAACTGGACGCCAAGCTGCCCTGGGTGCCGCAGTACGAGCGCGCCGCACGCCGCGGGATGTTCTAGCGAAGGGCTAGTCCCCGCGACGGATGCCTCGGCCCCAAGGGGCGCTGAATTGGTCCTTTGGGCCGAGGACGTCCCGGCGCCGGGTGGATAGGCTGGGCCCATGACATCACTACCGGATTCCGTCCCGGCGCTGTCCATGCGGGGACTCGTCAAGCGCTTCGGTTCCAAGACGGCCGTCAACGGCATCACCTTGGATGTGCCGCAGGGCTCGTTCTACGGGCTGGTGGGCCCCAACGGGGCCGGCAAGACCACCCTGCTGTCCCTGGCCACCGGGCTGCTGCGTCCGGACGCAGGCTCCGTCCGGGTGCACGGCACCGACGTGTGGGCCCGCCCCCTCGAGGCCAAGCGGCTGATGGGGATCCTGCCGGACGGCGTCCGCCTTTTCGACCGGCTGACCGGTGAGCAGCTGGTGACGTACGCGGGACTGCTGCGCGGTATGGACCGGGAGACGGTCCGGGTGCGCACCAAGGACCTCCTGGCCGCCATGGACCTCAGTGCTGACGCAGGCAAGCTCGTGGTGGATTACTCCGCGGGTATGACGAAGAAAGTAGCCCTGGCGTCCGCCTTGATCCATGCCCCGCGCCTGCTGGTCCTGGACGAACCGTTCGAGGCGGTGGACCCGGTCTCTGCGGCCAATATCCGCGACATTCTCGCCGGGTACGTTTCCTCCGGGGGAACCGTGATTGTCTCCAGCCATGTCATGGACCTCGTCCAGCGGATGTGTGACCACGTCGCAGTGGTTGCCGGCGGCAACCTGCTGGCCGCAGGAACGGTGGACGAGGTCCGCGGCGGCGCGACGCTGGAGGACCGCTTTGTGTCGCTGGTCGGCGGCCGGACCCACTCGGAGGGGCTGGAATGGTTGCGCACCTTCTGAGGCTGAAGCTGCTGCTGCTGCGCAACTCTTTGAAGCGCAGTCCCTGGCAGCTGGTCGGGATCATACTCGGCGCGCTCTATGCGCTGGGTTTCCTGGCCGTGCTGATCGCCGCTCTGTTTATCGCGGGGGATGATCCGGCGGCGGCCCGAACAGCGGTCATCCTGGCCGGAGCCGCAGCGGTTGCGGGCTGGGCCCTGATCCCGGTGGTGTTTTCCGGCCTGGACCTGACCCTGGATCCGGCCCGGTTCACCACCTATGCCGTTCCCACCCCGCAGCTGCTGACCGGCTTGGCCGCGGGCGGGCTGATCGGTATTCCCGGGGCCGCCATGCTGCTGGCCGTACTCGCGCAGGCGGCGAGCTGGTACCGCTTTCCGGGGGCGCTGGCCGCAGCACTGGTGCTTTCCGTGGTGGCAGTCTTCACCTGCCTGATCGCCGCGCGCGTTACCGTGGCCGCAGCAGTCTCCCTGACCGGCTCCCGCAGGTTCCGCGACTTTACGGGGCTGCTGCTGGTCATCCCGTTGGTGCTGCTGGGGCCCATCATTGCCGGTGCAGCCGAAGGGATCCGGGCCGGCGCAGAGTTCCTTCCGGGCCTGGCCGACGTGCTCGCGTGGACGCCGTTGGGCGCCGTCTGGGCAGTACCCGGCGACATTGCACTCGGCCATTTCGGTGCGGCGGGTGCCAAGGCCCTTATCGCTGTGGCTTTCCTGGCGGTATTGGTACTGGCCTGGAAAGCCCTGCTGCTGCGGGCGCTGGTCAGCCCGCCGCAGTCTGCAGCCGGCCGGAAGAGCGCCGGGCTCGGGCTCTTCTCGCGTTTCCCGGCCACTCCCACCGGAGCGGTGGCAGCGCGGGCATTGATCTACTGGCTGCGCGACCCCCGCTACAGCGCTTCATTGCTGATTGTCCCGCTGCTGGTTGTGGTCCTGCTGTTCGCGGGAAACAACGCCGGCGCGGAGGCGGGGCTGATGGTACCGCTGACGCTGGGGCCGCTGGTGGCTTTTATGCTGGGCTTCTCCATCAGCGCGGACGTCTCCTATGACAACACGGCGTTCGCCCTGCATCTGGCCACCGGTGTGTCCGGGCGGGCGGACCGCGCCGGCCGGGCACTGGCCTGCGCAGTGGTAAGCGTGCCGGCCGTGCTCGCCGCAGCCGTCCTGCCGGCGGCCCTGACCGGACACGCGGACCTCATAGCCCCCGTACTGGGGGTTTCCATGGCGGCGCTGATGGTCGGGCTGGGAGTCTCCAGCGCGGTGTCCGCGCGCTACACCTACAACGTGCCGCTGCCCGGGGAAAACGCGTTCAAGACCCCGCCCGGTTCCACCGGCCGGGCCCTGCTGGTCCAGGGTGCCTTCAGCCTCGTGACCTTCGCGCTGCTGGTGCCCGTGCTCGTCCCGGGAGTGCTCGCCGTCGTGCTCGAAAGCACTTTCTGGGGCGTTGTGACCCTGCTCGCGGGACTGCTGCTGGGTGCGGCGGTCCTGATTCTCGGGATCCGGCTGGGCGGACGGTGGCTGGACGCGCGCGGGCCGGAACTGCTGCAGCAGGTCTCCGTCAACAAATAGTCGGCGGGTACTAAGATGGAACGCATGAGCCTGCCTCCCGATCCTTTCGAAAACGATCCCCGCCGCCTGGATGACAACGGTACGTCCACGGCCACCATCGAGCGCGAAGAACTGCGCGAAGAGCTGGAACCCGGCGACAGTGAGCGCTTTGCCCACTATGTGCGCAAGGAAAAGATCATGGAATCGGCGCTTTCGGGCGAGCCGGTGATTGCTCTCTGCGGCAAGGTGTGGACGCCCGGCCGGGATCCCCAGAAGTTCCCCGTCTGCCCCACCTGCAAGGAAATCTACGAGGGCCTGCGTCCCGAAGGTGACAACCCCAAGGGCAAGAAGTAGTTCGTCCTCTCCGGCCGGTTTTCTGCTCGCTCCGTTTCCCAGCCTTCCTCCGCGAAGGCAGTTAGTCCTGATGTCTGCATGACCTATGTGTTTACGCCTGCGCCCGCGCGCAGTCGCTCAGCGCTGCGCCCGTCCGGTGCCCGCACGGCAACAACCAATCGAGCAATGAGAAAGGTTGCGTTTCCCGCGTGAGTTCCGAAACCCTGTTCGGCGCCGGTGCGTCCCTGCCACCTGCCTACCCCGGGCGCGCCGCCTGGGGCACCGCCCCGAAGCTGCGTCAGTGGCAGGCAGAGGCCCTCGAGAAGTACTTCGCATCCAATGCCAGCGATTTCCTGGCCGTTGCCACCCCGGGCGCCGGTAAAACCACCTTCGCCCTGCGTGTGGCCAACGAACTGGTGGAGCGTGGGATCGTCAACCGCATCACCGTCGTCGCCCCGACGGACCACCTGAAACGGCAGTGGGCCGACGCCGCCGCGAAGGTGGGCCTGGCCATCGACCCGAACTTCAAGAACGCCGACGGGCGGCACGGGCACGGGTTCATCGGCGTGGCCGTCACCTACGCGCAGGTGGCATCCAAGCCGATGCTGCACCGTGCCAAGACCGAGGCCGCCCGCACCCTGGTGATCCTGGACGAGATCCACCACGGCGGTGACGCCCTCTCCTGGGGCGACGGCATCCGCGAAGCGTTTGAGCCGGCCGTCAAGCGGCTTTCCCTGACGGGTACGCCGTTCCGCTCGGATACCGCAGCCATCCCGTTCGTGGAGTACGTCGAAGACAGGGACGGCATCCGCCGGTCCAAGGCGGACTACACCTACGGCTACGGACAGGCGCTGAAGGACCATGTGGTCCGCCCGGTGATGTTCATGGCCTATTCGGGGCAGATGCGCTGGCGGACCAGCGCCGGCGACGAGATGGCGGCGTCGCTTGGCGAAGCCGCGGTGACCAAGGACATCACGGCGCAGGCCTGGCGCACCGCCCTGAATCCCACCGGCGAGTGGATTCCCGCCGTGCTGGCCGCAGCGGACCGCCGCCTCACGGAGGTCCGCCGGTCCGTGCCCGATGCCGGCGGGCTGGTGATCGCCACCGACCACGACGACGCCCGTGCGTACGCCGGCTGGCTGAAGAAGATCATGGGCGAATCACCTACGGTCATCCTGTCCGACGATGCCAAGGCATCGGAGAAGATCGAGGAATTCTCCGCCGGCACCCAGCGCTGGATGGTAGCCGTGCGGATGGTGTCTGAAGGCGTGGACGTGCCGCGCCTCGCCGTCGGCGTCTACGCCACCTCCACCGCAACCCCGCTGTTCTTCGCGCAGGCCGTGGGGCGTTTCGTGCGTGCCCGCAAGCGCGGCGAGACGGCGTCGGTGTTCCTGCCTTCCGTGCCGAACCTGATGGCGCTGGCCAACCAGATGGAAGTCGAACGCGACCACGCGCTGGACCGTCCGGACAACCATCTGGAGGAGGAGGGCTTCGGCCTCGAGGACAGCCTGATGGAGGCGGCAAACCGCGAGGAAAAGGCCTCCGGCGAGCTGACCAAGCAGAAGTTCGAGGCCCTCGAATCGCAGGCGTCCTTTGACCGGGTCCTGTTCGACGGCGGCGAGTTCGGAACCGGCGGTGCGCTGGGCAGCGAGGAGGAGCAGGATTTCCTCGGCATTCCGGGCCTCCTGGACGCGGACCAGATGAGCACGTTGCTGCGCCAGCGCCAGCACGAGCAGCTTTCCCGCAGGGGCCGCCGTTCCGGTGCCGCAGCCGAGGCAGTGCCGGCGGAAGCCCCGGAAGTGGTGGATCACCGCCGGCTGACCGAACTGCGGGGCGAGCTGGCGAAGAACGTTTCTGCCTGGTCCGCCCGCTCCGGCATGCCCCACGGCGTGGTGCACAGCGAGCTGCGCCGGATCTGCGGCGGACCGCCCGTGGCCCAGGCCAACGAGGAACAGCTCAACAAGCGGCTGAAGAAGCTGCAGGACTGGTTCATCGGCCGCAAGTAGCGGCCCCAGGAAAATGACCCCGGGGAACGGCAGAGGGCCGGTCGCAGCAGCGGCCGGCCCTCTGTCCTGCGCCCTTGCTAGAGGTCGATGATCTCCACGCCGGCGTCTTCGAGTTCGGCCCAGGCCGCGAGCGTTGTCTCACGCTTGATGCCGCGGCACAGTTCCGGGATCACCGCGGTGGTGTAGCCGGCAGCGATGGCGTCCAGGGCAGTGGCGCGTACGCAGTAGTCAGCGGCAAGGCCCAGCACCACCACCTCGTCCACGTCGTTGTCCCGCAGCCAGTCGTCGAGGCTCAACGTCTCGGCGTCTGTCTCCGGCTCGGCTTCCGGCTCCCCGAGGGGAACTTCAACGTCCGGGGCCAGGACACCCTCAAAACCGGAATACGCCGCTTCGTACTGGCCCTTGCGGAAGAAGGCATCCACCAGTTCTGTGTCCAGGTCCGGGTGCGGCTGGGCACCGGGGGTACCGGCGACGCAGTGCGGAGGCCAGGAGTCCACGAAGTCCGGGGTATCCGAGAAATGCGCACCGGGATCGATGTGCCAGTCCTGGGTGGCGGCGACCAGATCGTACCGGCCGGCGGAGGTTTCCACGTAGTCGGTGATTTCCCCCGCGAGGTCGGCCCCGCCGGCCACAGCCAGCGAGCCGCCTTCACAGAAGTCGTTCTGCACGTCGACGATTATCAGGGCGCGGGCCATTTGCTTACTCCTCGTATTCGGTGGGGATGACCGGCTCGCCGCGCTGCAGGCGGTTCACCGAGGTTGGCAGTTCGGCAAGGGACGCAGCGTGCTGCTTGGCAGCACGCGTCACCGCCTCCGGTCCGGTCCAGCCGGGCTGGACAACGCCGTCGGCCACGAACTGGTGCAGCAGCGTACGGTCGTTGCCGTCGTCCGCCGGTGCATGGCCGATGCCGATCACCTCGGCGGTTGCCGTGCCGTGTTCGTCCAGCCGGCGCAGTGCGTACTTGCGCCCGCCGAGCGAGACCTTGTTTTTCGCGGCCTTGGCAACGGAGACGAACTCGTGGTCGTCTCCCTCGCGGCTGACCAGTTTGTAGACCATGCCGGCGGTGGGAGCCCCGGAGCCGGTGACCAGGGAGGTGCCGACGCCGTAGGCATCCACGGGAGCCGAGGCCAGGGCCGCAATCGCAAACTCGTCCAGGTCGGATGTGACCATGATGCGCGTCTTCGCGTTGCCCAGCTCGTTGAGCAGGTCCCGGACCCAGCGCGCCTGCGCCACGAGGTCGCCGGAATCCAGCCGCACGCCGCCCAGCGACGGTCCGGCAACTTCCACCGCGGTGCGGACCCCCCGCTCGACGTCGTACGTGTCCACCAGGAGGGAGGTGCCCATACCCAGCGATGCTGTCTGCGCGGTGAAGGCTTCCTTTTCGGAATCGTGCAGCAGGGTGAAGGAATGCGCGGCGGTGCCCACGGTTTTCAGGCCGTAGCGCAGGCCGGCCTCGAGGTTGGAAGTGCTGTCGAAGCCGGCGATCACTGCCGCGCGGGCCGCGGCAACGGCCGCTTCCTCATGGGTGCGGCGCGAACCCATTTCGATGCACGGGCGTCCGTCGGCAGCGGAGGTCATGCGGGAAGCCGCGGAGGCAATGGCACTGTCGTGGTTGAGCATGGACAGGATCATCGTTTCGAGGATGCAGGCTTCGCCGAAGGTGGATTCAACGATCAGCAGGGGGGACTGCGGGAAGTACGCCTCGCCCTCGGCGTAGCCGTAGATGTTGCCGGAGAACCGGAAGTCCGCGAGCCACGCCAGCGTGCGTTCGTCCACCACGTTGGTCCTGGCCAGGAAGTCCAGCTGCGGTTGGTCGAAGCGGAAGTTTTCGAGGGCTTCGAGAATGCGGCCCGTTCCCGCCGCGATGCCGTAGCGGCGGCCTTCCGGCAGCCGCCGGGCAAAGACTTCGAACACGGACCGGCGGGAAGCCGTACCCGAGTGGAGGGCGGCCTGGAGCATGGTGAGCTCGTAGTGGTCCGTATAGAGGGCTGAATTCGGGGTGTGCCGGACGGCGGGACTGTTCACAGGCAAAACTCTAACCCGCGGATCCCCATTGAGCAGAAGGCTGCACTGCGGAGGTTCGCAGCCGATTCCTCACTACAATTGGACCTATGGCTACCAGCACCGCGACCGGAACGGACACCCTGACACGTGAAGAGACGGATACCCTCACGTCTTCGGATGTTCCCTGGGTCGTGATTGTCTGGAACGACCCGGTTAACCTGATGAGTTATGTCAGTTACGTCTTCCAGAGCTATTTCGGCTATTCGGAGGCCAAGTCCCACCGCCTCATGCTGGAGGTCCACCAGGCCGGGAAGTCCGTAGTGGCCACCGGATCCCGGGAATCCGCAGAACGCGATACCCTCGCCATGCATTCCTACGGGCTGTGGGCCACCTTCCAGAAGGCGGACGCGGCCTAGCACCGCCTGGCACCGCCTACACCGCAGAACCCAGTACGCAGAACAGAAACGGATATTCGTGGCCACCGGCTTCAAGCTCACCCGTAAGGGCATTACCGCAAACCTGGAACCGGGGGAGCGGGACCTGCTGCGCAAGCTCTTCTCCGATGTGCAGGCCTTGCTGGAACCTGACACTGCCGCGGACGCCGATCCGCTCGCGGCCATGGTCGGCATCGACCCGTCGGCGGCCGTTCCGGATGACTCGGCCCTGCTGCGGCTCCTCCCCGCCGGCACCACGGGGAACGACGACGACGCCCTCGAGTTCCGGCGGTTTACGGAACGGTCGCTGCGCGAATCAAAACAAAGCGCCCTGCGCGCCGCCGCGCTGCAGCTGGAGGCGGCTCCGCTGCGCCTGGACACCGAGCAGGCGCAGCTCTTTGCGCGCGCCTTGAACGATGTCCGGTTGGTGCTTGCCGACCGCCTGGGCCTGGAAGATGACGAAGACGCCGAGCGGCTGCATGACATCACCGATCCGTCCAAGGCCGAGGATCTGGACGGCTACCTTGCGCTGGTGTACAACTTCGTCACATGGCTGCAGGAGACACTCATGCAGGCGCTGCTCGACTCCCTGCGCTGACACGGAATCGGCTGTGTCCGCAGCTGGTTTTGTGAGCAACGGCACGGTCCGGTGAATGTGCCCGTGCGCGGGGGAGGACTATGGTCGTTACATTATGAGTTCGAACCCGGCCAGCTCCTCCACCCATCCACTGGGCACGTCCGTGCACGAAGCAGTCCGGGTCAAGGACCCGGACGCCCCGATCGGCATCTTTGACTCCGGTGTCGGCGGCCTGACAGTGGCGCGCGCCGTCCTGGACCAGCTGCCCAACGAAGCCGTTATGTACGTGGGGGATACCGCCAACGGACCCTACGGACCCCTGCCGATCGCCGAAGTCCGGGCCAAAGCGCTGGGCGTAATGGACGAACTGGTGGATTCCGGCGTCAAGCTCCTGGTGATTGCCTGCAACTCCGCCTCCGCCGCCGTCCTGCGTGACGCCCGCGAGCGTTACACGCACCGGTACGGCATCCCCGTCATCGAGGTCATCCAGCCGGCGGTCCGCCGCGCAGTGGCTGCTACCCGGACCGGACGGATCGGCGTCATCGGCACGGCTGCCACTGTTGGTTCGCGGGCCTACGACGACACCTTTGCCGCGGCCCCGCACCTGCAGGTGTCTTCGGTGGCCTGCCCGGCGTTCGTGGAGTTCGTCGAAGCCGGCATCACGTCCGGCCCCGATGTGCTGGCCACGGCGGAGGAATACCTGGCTCCGCTGAAGGCCCGGGACGTGGACACCCTGGTCCTTGGCTGTACCCACTACCCACTGCTCACCGGCGTCATTTCCTATGTGATGGGCGACGGCGTCACGCTCGTTTCCAGTGCCGAGGAGACCGCGAAGGATGTCTACCGCGCCCTGATCTCGCACGGGATCGAACGGCGCTCGCAGACCCCGCCGGAGCACACCTTCGTTGCCACCGGAGACTCTGCCTCCTTCGAGCTGCTTGCCCGGCGTTTCCTCGGCCCCGAGGTGCTGAGCGTGCAGCAGGTGGAACATGTGGCCGCGCATTACCCCACCGGCAGCATGGCGCGGGTCACCCCGCAGATGATTGCCGCAGCCCGGGCTGACGCCCCTGAACGCACGGAGGCGCACAGCGGCGGCTCCAGGAACGGCACGGTATGAAACTGACCATTGTGGGCTGCAGCGGATCCTTCCCCGGGCCGGCCTCGCCGGCGTCGTGCTACCTCGTGACCGCCAACGACGGCGTCCGCGACTGGCGGATCCTGCTGGACCTCGGCAACGGATCGCTGGGTGCGCTGCAGCGCTACATGGACCTGCGGGACATTGACGCCGTCCTGCTGACCCACCTGCATCCGGACCACTGCATGGATCTGTGCGGCCTCCACGTCGCCGTGCACTGGGACCCCTCCGGCTGGAACCGGGACCGGATCAAGGTCTGGGGGCCGGCGGCAACGGCGGACCGGATGGCCACGGCCTACGGGCTGGAGCTGGACCCGGGCATGCACGAGGATTTCGAGTTCTCCAACTGGACCGCCGGCAGCGCAGTGCAGATCGGGCCGTTCACCGTGACCCCCTACCCGGTGCGGCACCCGGCCGAAGAGGCCTACGCCCTGCGCGTGGAAGCCCGCACCCTGGACGCCGACGGCGAGCCCGCGCTCCGGACCCTGGCGTATTCCGGGGATACCGATTCCTGCCCCGGGCTCGAAGATGCCGCCCGGGACACCGATGTCTTCCTCTGTGAAGCTGCGTTCCACGAGGGCCGGGATGACGCCATCGAAGGGGTGCATCTGACCGGGCGCCGCGCCGGAGCAGCGGCCACCGCAGCGCAGGCCCGGCGCCTGCTCCTCACGCACCTGCCGGTCTGGAACGACGCCAGCGTCAGCGTTTCGGAAGCACGCGAAACCTACAGCGGGGACCTCGCCGTCGCCGTGGCCGGTGTCTCCTACGACGTCGGCAGCCCGTTCAGTGCACCGCTCGCCGTGCAGGGCGGGGTCCATCCGGCGGGGTAGGCCCGCCGTCAGCGGCCCCTTCCATGCCCGTGTCCGTGTCCGTGCCCGTGCCCGTGTCCGTGACCGGAGCCCGGGTCCTGCGGGTAGTCCCGGTCGTTGACGAATTCTTCGGGACGGTACCTGATGAAGTCCGCTTCCCCCAGTCCCAGTGATTCGGCTGCCCGGTCAAGCTGCCGGGGCTCGGCCAGGTTCCCCCAGCGGCCGGTGTCAAGGCGCTCGTCCATCGCCAGCACCGCGCCGACCCGCTCCGCGTCCGTGAAGGTGCAGTGCCCGGTCCGTTCGACGTAGGCCTGGCGCAGCAGCGCACCGGTGCCGGCTTCCCGAGCAGTCTGGGCGTACTCCTCCATGTACTCCACCGGCGCCAGGATGTCGGCCAGGGTATGCATGGTCAGCACCGGCATGAGGAGGTCCCCGTGCGGGGTCGAGGTGCGGTCCATCCACTCCAGGGCTTCCGGATCCGGTGCGGTGTCCGCGGTGGAGGTGAGGGTATGCAGGTCCCGGCGCAGATCCAGGCCGGCACTGCGGTACAGCGCCTTGACCTGCTGCCGCTGCGCCGAGTCACGCAGCAGGGAGCCGTAATCCACTCCTTGGTTCCAGCCGCTGTCACCGTCCGCTGCGTTGACTATCGAGGCACGCGAGCCGACCACAAACGGGATTGTCTGCAGCAGCCAGTTGTACTGCGCTTCCTGCTGTGCGGCGTAATCCTTCCGGTCCGGTTCCGTGTCCCCGCTGAACCAGGTTGGTGTGTTCATCAGGGCCGCCGCCAATGCCAGCCGGGCCCGGCCCTCCGGCGTCGCCTGTGCCTGCTGCAGCGCACCCATCAGGGCATTGATGGTGACATCGGCTTCCTCTGAGGTGCGGAATCCGGTCAACTGCAGGTCTGCTCCGGGCAGGAGCAGCTCGGCGAGTGCGTGGAGGCCGTCCAACTGGTAATTGTTCAGGTTGATTCCGCCGCCGAGCAGTCCGCAGGTGCTCACCGCTCCGTCCACGCCGCTGTCCGGGGTTTCGGCGATGAGGCTGCTGACCAGGCCGCCCATCGACGTGCCGAAGGCGATGGTCCGGACAGGTTCGCCCGCCGCAGCGGAGAAGGCGGCCAGGGTGCCCAGCTGGTCCTCGACCGCTGTTCCAAGGGCCCAGCCGGTGGCTGCATAGGACGAGGAAGCGACCGCGAATCCCCGGGCGGTCAGTGCCTGGGCGGTGGATTCGAAACCCGGGTCCCGGGCCGGGTTGTCGGGTCCGGGGCGGAAGCCGTGACTGTAGAGCACCAGCTTGCCGTTCCAGTCCTGCGGCAGCTGTGCCGCCCACGTTGCTCCGCCGGGAAGCGTCCCCCCGAGCTCCGTGACGGCGGGTTCTGCCGCGGTTGCCGGTGCCGGGGCGGTTGCCAGGGCCAGCGAAACGGCAACCCCCAAAGATGAAAGTCTGCGCATGTGCGTGCCGATCCTTTCTGCGTCATTGCAGGGGGTCGTTCCTCCAGACCCTCCCGGTGTTCGGAACGGGAGGGAAGGGGTCCGACGGTACGGCGCCACCCTAGGAGCGGGGCAGCGCGAGAGAAAGGGTAGGGACGCAAACAGCCCGGCCCGTCTGCCCGGCCCGTCCGCCCGGCACGGGACGGCCCGGCCGATAGACTGGGCCTATGACAACCGCCGCAAACAGCCCTGTTTCCACCTCTTCCTCCACCGTCGTCCGCTCCGATGGCCGCACTCCCGACCAGCTGCGGAGCATCACCATTACGCGCGGCTGGTCGAAGCAGGCCGAAGGTTCGGCGCTGATCGAGTTCGGCAATACCCGGGTGCTGTGCACGGCGTCGCTGACCCCCGGCGTTCCGCGCTGGCTCAAGGGCGAGGGCAAGGGCTGGGTCACCGCCGAATACGCGATGCTCCCGCGGGCCACCAACACCCGCAACGACCGCGAATCGGTCAAGGGGAAGCTGGGCGGGCGCACGCACGAGATCTCCCGGCTGATCGGCCGCTCGCTGCGGTCCATCATCGACACCAAGGCCCTGGGCGAGAACACGATTGTCCTGGACTGCGACGTCCTGCAGGCCGACGGCGGCACCCGCACCGCCGCCATCACGGGCGCCTATGTGGCCCTCGCCGACGCCGTGGCCTGGGCCAAGGAAAACAAGCTCATTGCCCGCAACGCTTCACCGCTGCTGGACACCGTGGCGGCCATCAGCGTGGGCATCATCGACGGGGTCCCGATGCTGGACCTGCCGTACGTCGAAGATGTCCGGGCCGAAACCGACATGAACGTGGTGGTCACCGGCTCGGGTAAGTTCGTCGAGGTGCAGGGCACCGCGGAAGGTGCTCCGTTCGACCGGGCCGAGCTTGACGCCCTCCTCGACCTGGCCCTGGCAGGTACCGCAGAACTGGCCGTCATCCAGCGGCAGACCCTGGGCCTGGCCTAAATGCCGCAGCCGACAGCGCGCCTGGTCCTGGCCACCCGCAACCCGGGCAAGCTGCGTGAGCTGCGGGAACTGCTCCGCGGGCAGGTACCCGGCCTCGACGTCGACACGCAGGTGATCGATGCCGCCGCGGCCGGAGTGCCCGATGTCGCCGAAACCGGTGTGACCTTTGAACAGAACGCGCTGCTCAAGGCCCATGCGGTAGCGGCAGCCACCGGCCTGCCGGCCGTCGCGGACGATTCCGGGCTGGCCGTAGACGTCCTGGGCGGGGCGCCCGGGATTTTTTCGGCGCGCTGGTCCGGCCGGCACGGCGACGACGCGGCGAACCTCGAACTGCTCCTGGCCCAGCTGGGCGACATTTCCGCCGAGCACCGCGGGGCGGCGTTCGTCTGCGCTGCTGCCCTGGCACTGCCCGACGGCGGCGAGACCGTGGAACGCGGCGAACTGCGCGGAACACTGCAGGACTCGCCGCGGGGAGCGGGCGGGTTCGGCTACGACCCGATCCTGCAGCCGGCCGGGCTGGACCGCACCTGCGCCGAACTGAGCAGTGCGGAAAAGAACGCCATCAGCCACCGCGGCCAGGCCTTCCGCGCCCTGCTGCCGGCCCTGGTAGCCGCCTTGGACGACGGGTCCCCGGGGATTTCCTGATCTGCTTCCCGGGTGTGCGATGTGTCCCAAACACGCCCGGGAATGCGACCCGGATTCTTCCCTGTCAGGGGGCCTAGGGCAGAATTGAGCCCGAGATGACTATTACACAAGCCGTTACCCCAGCCACCTCCGTCCCCGCCGAAGCCTCCGGCGACCCCTCCGCCCTCGGGGGTGTGGCGGACTGGGCGGTCGGCATGATGGAAACCATCGGCGCTCCCGGCGCCGGGCTGGCCATCGCCCTGGAAAACCTCTTCCCCCCGCTGCCGAGCGAAATCATCCTGCCGCTGGCCGGCTTCACCGCCAGCCAGGGCAACTTCTCCATCGCCGCCGCACTGTTCTGGACCACGCTGGGGTCCGTCGTCGGCGCCCTGGCACTCTACGGCCTCGGCGCGTGGCTGGGCCGGAACCGGATGCGCAGGCTGGTCGCGAAGGTGCCGCTGGTGGACCTGGAGGACGTGGACAAAGTCGAGGCCTGGTTCGGGCGGCACGGGAACAAGGCCGTGTTCTTCGGCCGGATGATCCCGCTGTTCCGCAGCCTCATCTCGATCCCTGCCGGCATCGAACGGATGCACCTGCTGACCTTCACGGCCCTGACCACTGCAGGCAGCCTGATCTGGAACGCAATCTTCATCGCGGCCGGTTACTACTTGGGTGAAAGCTGGCACATCGTCGAAGAGTACGCCGGCGTTTTCCAGAAGATCGTCATCGTGGCGGTAATTGCCGCGGCGGTTTGGTTCGTGGTTTCCAAGGTGCGTAGCTCCCGGCGGAAGCAGGCGGCCCGCGGCAATGCCTGAGGCAGGGCTCAGTTTTACCGCAATAGATTTTGAAACAGCCAACGGCTTCCGCGGCTCGCCATGTTCCGTGGGCCTGGTCCGGGTCCGCGGGGGACAGGTTGTCGAGGAAGCGTCCTGGCTGATGCGGCCTCCGGAGGGGCACGACTACTTTGATCCGCGCAACGTGCGGATCCACGGCATTGAACCCGGGATGGTGGCAGGAGCTCCCCGGTTCGGTGAACTCTTTCCGGAGATCGGCGCCTTCATCGGCGATGACCTGCTGGTGGCGCACAATGCCGCCTTTGACCTGGGCGTGATCCGTTCCGCATTGGAGGTCTCCGAGCTGGCGGGCCCGGCGTATGACTACACCTGCACAGTGGTCCATTCGCGGCGCACCTACCAGTTGCCGTCGCATTCGCTGCCCTTTGCCGCGGAAGCTGCCGGAGTGCCCCTGCTGAACCACCACGACGCCACCGAGGACGCACGGGCCTGCGCCGGGATCATGGTGGATATTGCCCGCCGCAGCGGCGCCCGGTCGATGCCGGAGTTTTTCCTGCGCGACGGCCGGCCCGCGTCTCATCTGCCGGCCTACGTGCCGGGGCAGCACCCGCTCTCCAAGGCCACGAGGGATGCCCTGGCCCGGGGCACCGGTACGCCGGCTGCGGCAGCCGGCGGGTGGCAGGGCTGGCCGTCGGAGGGTGACAATCCGCCGCCTAATCCGCTGGCGGACCCGGCGCATCCCCTGTTCGGCCAGACTGTTGTGTTCACCGGCAACCTGGGCATGGCCCGCCAGACCGCGAAGGACCGGGCCGCAGAGGTCGGCGCCCGTACGGCCAGCAACGTCACCCGCGCCACCAGTGTGCTGGTGGTCGGGGACGGTTTTGAGCCCGGGGACCTGCGCAGCGGGCGCCTGACCGGCAAGGCACGGCGGGTGCTGGACCTGCACGAGCGGGGCCAGCGCATCGAAGTCCTGTCGGAAGCCGAATTCCTGCAGACCCTCGGCGGCATTTGGCCGCGGGCATCGCAGTAGCGGGACCAGCGGCCGGCAGATTCTCCTAGGGTGCGACCGTGGCCGCGATGAACCCCGAGGCCAGTTTCTCAATAACCCCGCGTTCCTTCAGCGCCTCCAAGCCGGTTTCCGGAAGGGTGCCGTACCGGGTCCCCAGCAGGCTTCCCGTCACGACGGCGGCCGGCGCGCCGCCTGCTGTTGCCGCGTCCCGGATGGCAGCTGCTGTTGCCGCACTGAGGTCCCCGTCTTCCACGGCAGCGTCCGCTGCGTCTTCCACGGCCTGCGCGGCGTGCAGTCCGATCGCCAGGGCTTCTTCCGCCGTGGGCGTCCCGCCCGGGGTGCCGGTGCCTGCTGCACCCGCACCGCCGTCGTCGGCCAGTACCGCCTGCAGCCGGTCCGCGAGCTCCGGAACTCCGTTGGCCCGGGCTTGGGCCAGCGACTCCATTGCCGCGCTGCGGAGCGTTGCCCCCGGCGCCAGCAGACCGTGCACCATCGACGCGAAGACTGCTGCGCTGTGCCGGGCCGAAGGATGTCCGTGCGTCAGCGAGGCAGCGTCAAGGGCCAGCTTGTAGACCGTTTCGGTCCCGACATAGGGGAGCAGCCCGAACGGGGCAGAGCGCACCAGCGCGGCAGGAGTGTCGACGCCGGTGTTGAGCGGGCGCTGCCGGGTACCCATTTCCCCGGTGGAGAGCGCCTGCAGGACGTCGGGGTCCAGGTCTGCGGCCTGCTCGGTTCCGGCCGGCTGCAGCAGCGGCTCCGCGTCGATGGGGCGGGGCAGCGGCGACGGACCGTTCTCGGGAAGCGGCAGCCCCCGGCCGCGCATCCAGCGGAGATAGGCCAGCCAGATGCACGCCGTCTCGTCCGCTCCCACTCCCTGATTTGCCCATTCAATGGCCTCCAGCAGCCCGTCGAGGGAATACAGGGCCAGCTGTGTGTCCGCCGTGATCGAGGTGCCGGAGGAATCCCCGGCGGCATGGCCGGCGGCATCGCCCAGTGCGCCGCCGAGGAGGCAGCCCCGGATCTTCGGCGACAGGGCAGCGGAGGAAAGGAAGGCAGG
Organism: Arthrobacter sp. zg-Y844; assembly: GCF_024385465.1. GTDB lineage: Bacteria > Actinomycetota > Actinomycetes > Actinomycetales > Micrococcaceae > Arthrobacter_B. Next base: position 61,559 of record NZ_JANFLS010000001.1, on the reverse strand, counting down.
AGCGGAAGCGGGTTCGGGGATCACTCCTCCAGCATAATGCCGGGTTCGGCGGGGAGCCGGGCCCGGGCCGGGCCGCACAGCATCCCACCGTGTGGGGCGGGAGCGCCCTGGTGTGACCTCACCGGCAACACCGGCACCATCGGGTGGGACCCTGTGGCGCCGGGAGCGCAGGGCAGGTGCCGCCGGAACCACGCCCGGTTGGCGTACAGGGCAAATTCAGGAAGTTAACAGGCTGCGCTGACACGGTGGGGTAGTTTGTAGTGAGTCCGAGCATGTCCCCGCCGTACCGTTCGGTGCAGGCCATGCCGAGTACCGCTTCTGTTTTGTACCGGCAGCCGTGAATCCGGTGCCGCCACCCACACGTTAGGAATCCTTCTTCCATGTCATCTGAGTCCTTACCACTCAGCGGAGCCCGGGCCGCAGCGCCCGCCCGCACTGCGGCGCCTGCAAACGGTGGCTACAACTACGGGTTTGTCGGACGGACGGTAGCCGAGGCCATCGGTTCGTTCCTGCTTCTCTTCGTCGGCATCGGGATTGCCATCTTCGGCAACACCGCCGGCGGCGGCATTGGCTCGCCGCTGGCCTTCGGCCTGGCCCTTGCCGGTGCAATGGTGGCTTTCGGCTACATTTCCGGCGGCCACTTCAACCCCGCAATCACGCTCGGCAGCGCAGTGGCCGGCCGCACGGCCTGGAAGTTCGTCCTGCCGTACATCGTGGCCCAGCTGGTCGGCGCCATACTCGGTGTTGCGATCCTGTGGGTGGTCATCACCGGCCACGACCAGATCGGTGAGCAGGCCCGTCAGTTCCTGACCGGCACGGCCAACGGTTACGACGAGCACTCGACGAACCTCTTCCCGCTTCCCAGCGCGCTGCTGATGGAGGTTGTTGCCGGTGCCCTGCTGACTGCCGTCTTCCTCGGCGCAGCGTCCCGCAAGGCAGGCACGGGCTCCCGCAAGTCCCTCGCCGTGTCAGGCGCCTTCGCCGTCGGCGTGACCTATGCCGTCCTGCTGACCGTCCTTGTTCCCGTCACCAACGGCGGCATCAACCCGGCCCGCTCCACCGCCGTCGCTATCTTCTCCGAAGGCTGGGCACTGGAGCAGGTGTGGCTCTTCTGGGCTGCACCCTTGCTCGGCGCAGTGATTGCCGGCCTGATTTTCCGCAGCGTGGACATGACCATCGACGCCCACCGCAGCCCGGCGGACTCCTTCCTGGAGGAGGACACGCTTGCTGGGGATGACACCGAAACCGTCAAGCCGGCCACGCTGGCCAAGCCGGCAGCAGCCACGCCGGCAGCCGGCAGCACGAAGCCGGTTGTTGACGAGGAAGCCCGCGGCTTCTTCGACAAGCCGGCCGACGGCACCTCCCGTCCGGAGGACGGCACGCCGGGCAACCGCGCCTAGGACCTAAGGCACTAAAAATGCAGGACCCCCGGGGGCAGCGGCACACGCCGCTGCCCCCGATCCGTTAACTGTCGGAGCCGGGCTGTAGTTTTTAAGACATGCGTTTACTGCACACTTCAGACTGGCACCTGGGCCGATCCTTCCACGGCGTGGGAATGCTCGATGCCCAGGCGGACTTCATCGACCGCCTCGTGGACACTGTCCGGGAACAGCGGGTGGATGCCGTGCTGATCGCGGGAGACGTATATGACCGCGCGCTTCCGGCGGTGGACACCGTGCGCCTGCTGGATTCGGCGCTGGAGCGCATCACGGGTGCCGGCGCGGTGGTGGTGCTGTCCAGCGGCAACCATGATTCCGCCGCCCGGCTGGGTTTTGGCAGCGCACTCTTCGAGCGGGCCGGCGTGCACCTGCGCACGCGGTATGAAGACATTGCCCGCCCCGTGCTGCTGCCCGCCGAGGGCAGGCCGGTGGCCGTCTACGGCATCCCGTACCTGGAGCCCCGCCTCGCCGCCGGGGAGCTGGGCGTTGAGGTCCCGAACCACTTCTCCGTCACCGAGGCGGCCGTACGGCGCATCCGCGCGGACATCCTTGCCCGCGAACAGGCCGGGGCGCCCGTCGCATCCGTAGTGATGGCCCATACGTTCGCCAGCGGCGGCATCAGCAGTGACAGCGAACGCGACCTGGCGGTGGGCGGGCTTGGTGCCGTCCCACTGGACCTGTTCGACGAGTTCTCCTACACAGCCCTGGGACACCTGCACGGCCGGCAGCAGCTGAGCCCCGCGGTCCGTTACAGCGGCTCACCGCTCCCGTATTCCTTCTCCGAGGCACGGCAGGCCAAGGGCGGATGGCTGCTGGAGTTCGACGGCGACGGCCTCGCTTCCGTAGAGGCGGTCACCTGGCCGGCCCGGCGCCGGCTGGCGGTGCTGCGCGGCAAGCTCGACGATCTCCTGGCGGATCCGGATCTTGCCGAGGCCCAGGATGCCTACTGCCAGGTCACCCTGACAGACAGCCAGCGGCCCGCCAAGGCCATGGAACTGCTCCGCACCCGCTTCCCGGACACCCTCGTCCTGGCCTTCGATCCGGAGGGCGGCGCCCGGGGGCCGGACCAGACGTACAGCCAGCGGCTGGCGAAGGCGACTGACGATCTCGACATCTGCTGCGGCTTCCTTGAGCACGTCCGCTCGCGCAGCGCAGCCGATGAGGAAAAGGACCTCTTCATCGAAATCCTGGGCAAGGTCCGCGAAGCAGAGGCAGCACAGTGAGAATCCACCGCTTGGAAATGCAGGCCTTCGGCCCGTTCGCAGACCGGCAGGTTATCGACTTCGACGAGCTGGGCGCCCACGGGCTCTTCCTGTTGAACGGACCCACGGGTGCGGGGAAAACCAGCGTGCTCGACGCCATCTGCTTCGCCCTCTACGGCACCGTCCCCGGTGCCCGCCAGCAGGGACGCCGGCTGCGCAGCGACCACGCTGCCCAGGACACGGCCCCCGAAGTGGTCTGCGAGTTCAGTTCCGGTGTCCGCCGCTTCGAAGTTGTCCGGAGCCCGCAGTGGGAGCGTCCGGCCAAGCGGGCGGGCGGGAAAAGCACCGTCACCGAGCAGGCCAAGACCCTGCTGAGCGAATTCGTTGACGGCGCGTGGGTCCAGAAGTCGTCCCGCAACGACGAAGCTTCAGCGGAAATCACCGAGCTGCTCGGGATGAACCGGGAGCAGTTCACCCGCGTGGTAATGCTGCCCCAGGGGGATTTTGCGGCCTTCCTGCGCGCCGATGCGGCCTCGCGCGAGCAGCTGCTGCAGCAGCTCTTCGGCACCTCCCGGTTTGAAGACATAGAACGCCGGCTCAAGGCCGAGCTTGTCGAAGCCACCGACCGCTTTGACAAAGCGCAGGAGCAGTCCGAACACGTGCTGCGTCGTGCACGTGACGAAATCCGGCGCTACCGCGGCGAACTGGCAGAAGGCAGCGGAGCGGATAACGAGGTTGTCGAGGCCGAGGGCGGGGAAACGGAGCTCGAACAGTTCCAGGCGGAGCTCGACTCCCGAAGCGCCGCGGCCCGCAAGGAACTCGCGGAGCTGATGACGGCACGGGAAAGCGCCGAGAAGCACCTGCAGGAATTCGAGCACCGCCGTGCCCGCGGCATTGCCCTGCAGCAGCTGATCCGGGACGAAGCGGAACATGCCCGGTCCGAAGCGGAGATTGAGCCGCAGCGGGCCGCGCTTGCGACCCACGCGGCTGCCTCCCTGCTGGCAGGCAGCGTACGGGCCGCGGAAGCCGCTACCCGGCGTGCAGAAAACCGCCGCACCGAAGCGGCCGGCGCCCTGCAGGCGCTGGCCGAGCATGTGCTGGCCCCTGTCTACGGTGTGTCGGCGGCCGCCGGGACCACGCTGCCGGACGGTGTGGAGGCACGCGTCGGTGCGGACCTCGCAGCCGTACGCGCGGCGTTGGAAGACGAAGAACGCAACGTGGCCCTGCTCGCCCGTGCCGGAGCGGACCAGGACGCTGCGGAAGCCCATCGGGCGCAGGCCATCGACGCCGACGCCTCGCTGGACTCCCTGCGGGCGGAAGAGACGGAACTGGCCGCTGAAGCCGCGGCGCTGGGACGGCTGGCGGAAGGGGAACCGCGGGCAGAAACCGCCCTGGCCGCCGCCGAAGAACTGGTCGCGACCATCAGCGGCTATGCCGCCGCCAACGAGCGCGCAGCAGCGACCGCGACGGCGGCTGCCGACGCCCGGCAGGAGTATCAGGATCTGCGGCAGCAGTGGCAGGATCTGCTGCAGGCACGCCTGGACCAGGCAGCGGCGGAGCTGGCACAGGAACTCGCAGACGGCGCGCCGTGCCCGGTTTGCGGGGGACTCGAGCACCCGCGCCCGGCGGCGCTGCCCGACGGCGAGGCTCCGGTCACCCGCGAAGCCGAGCAGGCAGCCAAGGCACGCGCGGGCAAGGCCGAAGCGGCCTACGAAGAAGCCCGGCGCTTGGCCGGTACCGCTGCCGAGGAAACCGCAGCCCTTCGCGCCCGCGGCGGTGCAGGAGATGCCGCCGCCGCACAGGAACAGCTCGATGTGGCCCGCGCAGAGTTGGAGAAAGCCCGCGGCGCCGTCCGGTCGCTGGCCGAAGCAGACCGTCGCCTGACGGCGATCGCTGCGGAACTGGCGACCGCCGAGGCTGCCCGTTCCGAGGCCCTTATTGCTGCTGCACAGGCGGATTCGCGTGCCGCCGCAGCCCGTGAACAGGCAGCGGAACTGTCCGCGCGCATCGGCGAGGCCCTTCAGGGCTTCCCGAGCATCAGCGAACGCGTCCAGTCCCTGACGCTGTTCGCGGAGCTTGCCGCCGCCGCCCGCGAGGCGGCAGGCGCGGCTGCCGCGGCCGAAGACGAGTCGGGCCGGGTCAGCGCTGAACTGGATGCCGCCCTGGCCGGAACAGCCTTTGCTTCGGCGGCCGAGGTTGAGGCTGCGTTGCTCGACGCCGCCACCGCAGACGCCTACGCCTTGGCAGTTTCGAACTGGGAAGAGCAGGGCCGCAGGCTGCTGCTGCGGCGGGAATCCCAGGCAGCGGCCGGACCGGACGACGCCGCGGGGGAGCCGCTGGCCGTACCGGACGAGGAAGACGTGGCAGAGGCGGCAGAGGCGGCCGCGGCTGCACGGAAGGAACAGGAAGAGGCCGCCCTGCTCGTCCGCCTGCTGGAAGGCTCCGCCGGGCGGCTCGCTGAATACTCCACCGAGCTGGAGGCGTCGCTTAAACGCACCGCGCCCCTTCGCGCCCGGCGGGACCTGCTGCAGTCGGTGGCGGATACTGCCCGGGGCGGCGGCGAAAACCAATACAAGATGACGCTGAGTACCTACGTCCTGGCTGCCCGGCTGGAGCAGGTGGCAGCGGCCGCCACGGAACGGCTGGCTGCCATGACCGGAGGCCGGTACGCGCTGGTACACAGCGATTCCAAGTCCGGCAACCGCAAGGCCGGCCTCGGCCTGCACGTCACCGACGAGTGGACCGGCCAGCACCGGGATACTTCCACCCTTTCCGGCGGCGAAAGCTTCATGGCCTCCCTGGCCCTTGCCCTGGGACTGGCTGACGTGGTCCAGCAGGAAGCAGGGGGCGTGAACATTGAAACCCTGTTCGTGGATGAAGGGTTCGGCAGCCTCGACGAGCAGTCCCTGGAGCAGGTCATGGACGCGCTGGAAGGGCTGCGCGACGGCGGCCGGGTGGTCGGGCTTGTCAGCCACGTGGCGGAAATGAAACAACGGATCCCGGCGCAGCTCCAGATCCTCAAGGGCCGCAACGGTTCCTCGGTCCGTTACAGCGCCGGCGAGGCCCTTATCCACTGACGTTCCCGTCGATTTGGGGGTCTTTGGTTAGGTCCACCGGCTCGGCATGGGTAAAATTGGACCCGTTACACGGGTTGTGCGCACCGGGAGGGGGGACGGTGCGCGGTTCGACGTATCTGGATACCGCACCATGACCCAAGACACCTCCACCCCCACTCAGGCACCAAGCCCTGACTCCAACCCTGACTCTGCCCCTGCCGACCCGGTGAAAACCCCGTCCGCAGGCGGCCGCTACCAGGTCATCTTCGCCCTGGCGGGCAAGTCGTTCTTCCCCATCGCCTTCCTCGCACGGCTTCCCCTGGCCATGCTCACCGTCGGCGCACTCACCCTGATCACAGAGGTTTCCGGCTCCTACGCACTCGGCGGCCTCGCCGCTGGCGGCGTCGGCGTCGGGTCCGCAGTGGGTGCTCCGCTGCTGGGGTATCTGGCGGACCGGATCGGACAGCGGCCGGTCCTCCTCGGCACCGCCGTCCTGAACCCCGTGGCCATCGGCTTGTTCCTGCTGTCCGCTGCGCTCCTGGATCCGGCCGACGCGCCGTTCTGGATGCTTGCGGCCGCATTGTTCATGGGTGCTTCCTGCCCGCAGGTCGGGCCCATGGCACGCGTCCGCTGGATGGCCATGACCGCCCGCCGTCCGCAGGGCCGCGAGATGGACACCGCCCTGGCCTACGAAGGAACCGCGGATGAACTGACCTTCGTGCTCGGCCCGGCCCTCGTCGGCCTGCTCGCCGCCGCCGTCGCCCCTTGGCTGCCGCTTGTGCTGGCGGCAGTGCTGACGGCCACGATGGTGACCGCCTTTGCCGTGCACCACACGGTGGAGCACGTTGTCCCCACCTCGCGCCGCCCGAAGATTTCCCGCAAGGGAGCGACGCCGGCAGGAAGCGGACCGGATCCGGAAACACCGGCCCAGCGGGAACGTCCGCAGTGGCTGCTCATCATGGTTCCGGTGCTCGGCATGGTCGCCATGGGCTCGTTCTTCGGTTCCACCCAGACCAGCCTCACGGCGTTCGCCGGCAGCTTCGACATGGCCACTTCCGCCGGCCTCATCTACGCGGCCATGGCTTTGAGTTCCGCCGTTGCCGCCCTGTCCGTGGCCTTCTGGCCCGAGCGCTTCGGCACCGCGGGCCGCTGGGTACTGTGCGCCGCGGCGATGCTGGCGTTTACCCTGCTGCTGTTCCTGCCCTCGAGCATCGGCATGATGCTGGTTGTGCTGCTGATTCTGGGTCTTCCCGTGGGACCGACCATGGTCAGCATTTTCGGCATCGGCGCCATCGTGGCCCCGCGCGAACTGATGGGCACCGTAATGACCCTGCTGGCCAGCGGCGTCGTCACCGGCCAGGCGCTGGGTTCATCCGTGGCCGGAGGGCTGGCGGATTCCTTCGGTTACAGCCACGCCTTCATTGTTCCGACCGCTTCGGCCGCAGCGCTCCTGCTGCTGAGCCTGGTCGCTGTCCGCGCAGCCAGCAAACGCTCGGCCGCCTGACCAGGGCAGCCGCCCGATCCGTCCGCAGGTGTTGGCCGGGCCACAGTTGGCCTAGTATCGAATAAGTAGGCCAGCGAGCACCACAAAGGAGAAACACCATGGGAAATACCGAAAAGGAAGCCGGCCAGGGGGATCAGTCGAAGACGGGTTCGCAGGGCGGACCCGAAGGCACCATCCCCCAGAGCGAGGACGGTATTTCGGCTGCGAGCACCGAGGAAGCCTCGAACTTCGAGCCCGAAGAGGATGAAGCGGCCGGCGACGGCAAGTAGCCTCTTCCGCCCCTCGACGAAAAACGGATCGGTCCAGCAGGACCGATCCGTTTTTTATGTCTTCTCCGGCCCGTCCGGCCTAGCCCAGACTGGGGGCGTGCTGCGGCGGCGCCGGAATATAGATGTTGCCCGTGGTGACGCCGCCCGTTGCGGATTCACCGGTGTCCGGATCGCTGAGCGCGGAGTCCGGCGAAGGAACGGTCGACGGTCCATCCAGCACCATGGCTTCAGAGGCCAGGGAACGAAGCGCCACTGCCACTTCGTGGGCCTCGGGGCGTGCGTCCACCAGGCGGGACGTCATGGCCCGCAGGATGCCAGTCCAATCCGGCCCCACCCACTCGGGGATCTCGGGGTCACGGAGCAGGCGTGCCACGGCTGCTTCCACAATCGGTCCGGGGAAGGCCTTTTCCCCGGTCAGGCACTCCAGGAGCACCAGGCCCAGCGAGTAGACATCTGTCCGCGGGTCCACGGCAGCCCCCTGCGCCTGTTCCGGGCTCAGGTAGTTCGCTGTTCCGATGGTTGCGCCGTTGGCGGTGGCAACGGTGGCTTCGACCATCCGGGCAATCCCGAAGTCAGTGAGCCTCGGGTAGAGGCGGGTGTCCATGTCTTCCTGGGGGAAAAGCAGGATGTTCGCAGGCTTTACGTCGCGGTGGATCACTCCGTTGCTGTGCACGTAGTTCAGCGCATCGGCCAGATCGGCACCCAGCGCCGCCGTTGCGGAGGAGGAGAGGGGACCTTCCTTGAGCAGGCCGCGCAGGTCCGGTCCGTCCACCAGCTCCATCACGAGGAAGCTAGAGCTGCGGCCCTCGTCGTCAACGTTGACGCCGGCGTCCAGCAGGGTGACCAAGCCGGGGTGGTTCAGGGTTGCCAGCAGCTGCATTTCGATCTGCTGGCGGCGGGTTTCGTCATCCTCGCGGAACCCGGCGTTGAAAAGCTTGACGGCCACTTCCCGGCCAAGGTTTTCGTCGACCCCGCGGTAGACAGCGGCAGCGCCGCCGGACCCGATGAGTTCGGTGGTGCGGTAACGGTGCCCCAGGAGTACATCCACGGGTGTCCTCCCTTGAGGGTCAAAGATGAAAGCAGGGAATCTCGCCTGGCATTAATCAGTAGGCTGATCAATGTCAGGCGAGTCCACTAGCCTTTTCATCTTAGCGTGCACCCGGAAATGTTGGCGGATAACGAGCCGTCGTGACCAAGCTGTTATTAGCCCGCCAGGAATTCCACCGCAGCATTCTTGAATGCCCGCGAAGTCACGGCGTTGGTGTGGGTGCGGGCGGGAAGCGAGAGCATCCCGGCCTGCCCGCTCAGGGCGGCCAGTTCGGGCGCCGTCGCCGCGAGGTCATCGCGTTCCCCGGCGACAAGGAGCAGCGGCATGGACGGAACCGCCGCTGCGGGGGAGAAGGGTTCCTCCTTGATGGCCTCGATCATCCGGAACAGCGCGGCCAGGCGGTTCTGCGGAACCAGCTGGGCCATGCGCAGCAGTTCGGCGGTGCGGGGATCCGCCACGGGCGCCCCGCCCGCCGCTGCTTCGCGGGCGGCATCGAGGTCGAAGTCCGCCAGCGGGTCACCGCTTCCCGGCCCTCCGAGCACCATGCGGTGCACGAGTTCGGGCTGGGTCGCTCCGAATTCCCAGGCCAGGCGGGAACCGAGGGAGTACCCCACCACGTCCAGGCCGCTGGCCGGGTCGCCGTCGGCCAGCGGAGAAACGCCGGCGTCCTGGAGTACCTGCAGCAGGTCCGCGCGGATGCGGCTGGGGCGGTAGGAATCCAGGTCCTCCGGTGCGGCGCTGCCGCCGTGGCCGGGCAGGTCCACGGTAATGATCCGGCGTCCCGCGGCGGCCAGCGCGGTGATCCATCCGGAGTCATGCCAGTTCAGCTGCGCGCTGGAGGCAAAGCCGTGCAGCAGGAGTACGGGACGCAGCGCCGTCGTGCCCCCGGCATCTTCGGCCGGGTCGATACTCTCCACCGAAAGGCGGGGGTCGGTGCCTTCCACCAGGGAGCCGTAATCCGCCACTGCCTAGTCCTCGTCCAGCGCGGCGGTCAGCCGGACCCGGCGGCGCGCCGGAGCTTCCTGCGGCACCGTACCCACGATGCCGGCGGTGTTGTCCGGAACCTCGAAGACAATAAGCGGTTCGCCGACGTTGATCGTTTCACCCGGCTCGCCGTAGGTGCGCGCAACGCGTCCGGCCTGCGGGGAGGGCAGCTCCACTGCCGATTTGGTGGTTTCCACCTCGACCAGCGGCTGGTTGCGTTCCACCTGGTCGCCCACGGACACCAGCCACTCCAGCACGGTGGCCTCGATCAGGCCTTCGCCGAGGTCGGGAAGGGGGAAGGGGATTTCAGCCACGCCGGTACTCCAATACTCGCTGGATCCCGAACAGGATGCGGTCGATGTTCGGGATGTATTCGTCTTCAAGGTCGCCTGAGGGATACGGTACGTCGAATCCCGTGACCCGCCCAACCGGAGCGCGCAGGGTATCGAAGCAGCGCTCGGTGATCAGGGCGGCCACTTCGGCGCCGAGGCCCGAGGTCAGCGGCGCTTCATGGACGACGACGGCGCGCCGGGTCCGGGCGACGGAGGCGGCCAGCCCCTCGGCGTCGATCGGCTTCAGCCACCGCAGGTCCAGGACCTCCACCTCGATGCCGTCCTCGGCTGCCAGCTCGGCCACGGAGAGGCAACGGGCCACCATGGCGCCCCACGCGACCAGCGTGACGTGCTTGCCAGGACGAACCACCTTGGCACCCTCCAGGGGGCCGGCGTCGTCCAGGAATACGTCGCCCTTCTGCCAGTAGCGGGACTTCGGTTCCATGAAGATCACCGGGTCCGGAACGGCTACGGCGTGCTTCAGCAGGTGGTAGGCCTCGTGCGGGCTGGAAGGGGAAACCACCTTCAATCCCGGAACGTGGGCGAAGAGCGCCTCCAGCGACTCGCCGTGGTGTTCGGGGGCGCGGATGCCGCCGAAACTGGGGACCCGCAGGGTCACCGGCATGGGCATCGTGCCCCGGCTGCGGTAGTTCATCCGGGCCAGCTGGGTGACGATCTGGTTTACCGCCGGATACGCGAAGCCGTCGAACTGCACCTCGGGGATCGGGTGGAACCCGGCCATGGCCAGCCCCACGGACATGCCCAGGATGCCCGATTCCGCCAGCGGAGTATCGAAAACGCGGTCCTGACCGAAGCGCTTCTGCAGGCCGTCGGTGATGCGGAAGACTCCGCCGAGCCGTCCCACGTCCTCGCCCAGGACCACGGCTTTGGGATCCTCGGCCAGGGTTTCCGCCAGGGCCCGGTTCAGGGCCGCCTGCATCGAGAGGTTTTCCACCCGGCCGTCGCCGTCCTCCGGGGACGGGGCCAGGGGAGACTGCTCCTGCGCGGCGGTCTGCTCCGTGTTCCGGGCAGCGGCTTCCAGGTCGGAGGACGCCACGGCGTCGCTGAGCTGCTCAGACATGTTCGGATTCCTCCCGCCAGGCGCGGGCCTGGGCTTTGAGTGCTTCGGTGGGCTCGGCAAAAACGAAGTCGAACATTTCCCGTCCGGGACGCGGGCCGAGCGCCATGACTCCCTCGCGGACGGTGTCCGCATGGGCCTTGGCGTCCTGCAGCGCGGTGTCCAGGAAGTCGGCGTCCGCCAGGCCTTCCGTCAGGAGCCGGTCCGCCAGCAGCTGGACCGGATCCACGCCTTCGTCGCGCCGTTCCTCCGCCAGGCTCCGGTACCTGCCGGGATCGTCGCTGGTGGAGTGCGGGCCGCGGCGGTAGGTCATGGCCTCGATCAGTACCGGACCGTGTCCGGCCCTGGCATGAGCGGCGGCCTCGCGGGTGGCGAGGACGACGGCGGCGGCGTCGTTGCCGTCCACGGTGATCGCCTTCATTCCGTACCCGGCGGCACGGGCGGCGACGGTTCCGCCGGCCACCTGGGCCTCGGTGGGCAGCGAAATGGCCCAGCCGTTGTTCTGGACGAAGAAAATGACCGGAGCCTTCAGGACGCCTGCGAAGTTCATTGCTTCATGGACGTCGCCCTGGGAGCTGGCGCCGTCGCCGAAGTAGGTCAGGGCCACGCAGGGGTTCCCGGCGAGGGTCTGGCCGTGCGCCCAGCCCACGGCGTGCAGCACGGATCCGCCGACCACTGCCTGGATCGGCGCAAGCCGGGTCTGCACCGGGTTGTAGAGGCCGCCGTGCCAGCTGGCCTTGTGGGTGGACATATAGGCGGTCATATCCACGCCCATGGTGAGCGCCACGCCCATTTCCCGGTACGTGGGGAAAACGAAGTCATGCTTGGGATCCATGGCGAAGGCGCTGCCCACCTGGGCGGCTTCCTGGCCCAGTTCCGGGGCGTATCCGGGGATGATGCCCTGGCGCTGCCAGGCGATCGCGGCGAGGTCCAGCTGCCGGACGGCGGTGACCAGGCGGTACAGCTCCCGGAGTTCCTCCGCCGGCAGGGCCGCAGGTTGCAGATTATTGTCCATGGTCCGCAATTTAGTGCTTCACGCCACAGTGAGCAAACAGCGCCCCGAACATGACGCAGTCTGTACAAATGTAGCGTTCAGCCGCCGGATGTGCTTGGCAGTTTGCCTATCAGGCCTGGTCGGCTCGGTCCCCGGGTGCGGTGCGGGCCTTGGCAGCGCTGCGCCGTTCGAAGGACCAGGCCAGCAGGACCAGCACGGTGCTGAGGGCCGCCGTCGCCAGCAGCTGGATCCGCACATCGGGGTCGAAGAAGCCAAGGACCACGATTCCCGCGAGCAGTGCCAGCGCAAAGTAGGAGAGCCAGGGGAAGGCCCACATCTTGAACGTGAGTTCGACGCCGGCCGCTTCCGCCCGACGCCGCAGGATGATCTGGGAAACGATGGAGATGCCCCAGACCACCAGGCAGGTGGAACCGACGGTGTTGAGCAGGATCATCAGCACGGTGTCGGGGTAGAGGTAGTTCAGCACCACGGCAACGAAGCCGAAGACCACGGACGCCAGCACCGCCCGGCGGGGCACTCCGCCGGAGCCGAGGCGGCCCAGGGAGGCCGGAGCCCGGCCGCGCTCGCCCAGGGAGTAGATCATCCGGGACGCGCCGTACAGGTTCGCATTCATGGCGGACAGCAGCGCGATGACGATGACGACCGCCATGACCGTGTCCGCACCGGGGACCTTCGCTGCATGCAGGACGGCCACGAACGGACCGGTGCTCAGCGCTTCACTGTCCCAGGGCAGTACGGTGACCATCACCAGCACCGAACCGATGTAGAAGACCAGGATCCGCCAGATCACCGAGTTGATCGCTCCGGCAATGTTCTTGGACGGTTCCTCCGTGTCCGCTGCGGCGATGGTGATGATCTCGGTGCCGCCGAAAGCGAAGACCACCAGCAGCAGTCCCGAGGCCACCCCGGTCAGGCCGTTGGGCATGAAGCCGCCGTTGTCGAAGAGGTTGGAGGTGCCCGGCGACGGGACGCCGGGAAGCAGTCCGGCCACGAAGGCGACGCCGACCGCTAGGAAGATGATGATTGCGGCAACCTTCAGGATGGCAAACCAGTACTCGAATTCGCCCAGGCTGGCAGCTCCGGCCAGGTTGACGGCGGTAAACACGATGATGAAGGCCAGGGCCAGCATCCACTGCTCGATGCCGGGGACCAGGGAGGCGACGATGGCCGCAGCGGCCGTGGCCTCCGCGGCTATGACGATCACGATCTGGAACCACCACATCCACCCGACCGTGGTGCCCGCCGTGCGCCCCAGGGCTTTCTCGGCATATACGGAAAACGCACCGCTGCTGGGGTCGGCCGCCGCCATCTCGCCCATCATGCGCATGATCAGAATCACCATGGTTCCGGCGATCAGGAAGGAGATCAGCACTGCCGGGCCGGCCGCTGCGATGCCTTCGCCGGACCCTACGAAAAGGCCGGTGCCGATGGCACTGCCGAGGCTCATCAGGACAAGGTGCCTCGGCTGCATCTTCCGCGCGGAGGACGGTTCCCCGGCCGGAAGCGCAGTGTCAGTGCTGGACGGGCGGGCGGAACTGGGCATAACGGGAGAGGCCTTAGAACGAACGGATTGGCTGCCGGTGCGTGCCGTCCGCGGGCAGGGATGCCGCTGCAGGACTGTACACCGGATTCCATCTTAAGGCCGGTTTGTGTGCCGTCGGTTCCGGCAGTCGGCCGTGCTGCCTTTACAATTTGTACACTGCCTGTGCTTAGTCCCGGAAAGGACCCCATGCCCACCGACGCGCTGGACGCCCGTATCGTCACCCTGTTTACCGACAACCCGCGGATGTCGGTACTGGAGGCCTCGCGCCGGCTCGCCGTTGCCCGGGCCACGGTCCAGGCCCGCCTGGACCGGATGCAGGAGACCGGTGTGATCGCCGGCTGGGGTCCGCGGATCGACGCTGAGGCCCTGGGGTACGACGTCGTCGCCTACTGCTCGCTCACCATCCGCCAGGACACCGGCCATGACGCAGTGGTTGCGGCACTGTCCCGGATTCCGGAAATCCAGGAGGTGCATACCGTCTCGGGGGAGAGCGACCTGCTGGCCCGGGTGGCGGCGCGGTCCAATTCTGATCTGCAGCGGGTGATCGACGCGATCGTCGCCACCAACACGGTCCTGCGGACCTCCTCCGTGATTGTGCTGAACACGCATTTCGAAGGGCGGATGCTGCCCCTGCTGCATGCGGCAGCAACTCCGGAGGCCTGAGCCTCACCGCGTGGTTACCGCCTGGTAACTTAATCTTCTGCCCACTGGACTGTGATGCATGCCACAGCCGCTACACTCGCTCCCATGCCCAGCTCTCCCACGGCGCTATCCGCCGTTGCACTAGGCCGCGCGGCCGCTCCGAAGCTCGCCCGGCTCCTCACGTACCGCACCGTTTCCTCCCGGGTGCCCGAGGAAATGGAGCCGGACCAGTTCGAGGCCTTTATCGCAGCACTGCCGGAACTCTTTCCCCTTGTTTCCGCCGGCCTGCAGCTGGAACGGGTCAACGGGTTCGGGCTCCTGTACCGCTGGCCCGGGACGGCCTCGCCCGACGCCGCGGCCGGTGACGCCGCGGCGGTTGATGGCGCGGCTGTTGATGCCGCGGACGGCAGGGGTCCCGCGGTGCTGATGGCCCACTATGACGTGGTCCCGGTGGAGGACCCGTCGCGGTGGGACTACCCGCCGTTTGCCGGCACGGTCACGGAAACCTCCATCGAAGGCCGCGGGGCCCTCGATGACAAGGGGGCGCTGGCAGCCCTGCTGGAAGCGGCTGAACAGCTGCTCTCCGAGGGGTTCGCGCCCGCAGGGGACATCTACTTCTCCTTCGGCAACAACGAGGAAACCGCCGGCGATACGGCTGCCGCTGCCGCTGCCCTGCTCGCGGAACGCGGCATCCGTCCCTGGCTGGTGCTGGATGAAGGGGGAGCGGTGGCCTCGGGTGCGTTCCCGTTCGTGTCGGCGCCGCTCGCCGTCGTCGGCGTCTCAGAAAAGGGCATCCTCGACGTCGAACTGGCGGTGGAGGACGCCGGCGGGCATGCGTCCACGCCGAACCGGAGGGGTGCAACGGCGCGCCTGGCCCGCGCCGTCGTCCGCCTGGACCGCCGTCCTTTCCCGGCCGCCCTTCCGGATGTCAGCGTGGAAATGGTCCAGCGGCTCTCCGGCTCGGCGCCGCTGCCGCTCCGTCCGGTGCTGGGCAATGCCAGGCACCTGCGCGGTGCGCTGACCCGGGTGTTCGGGATGCTCGGCGGGGAGCCCAACGCCATGACCCGCACCACCGTGGCCGTGACCCAGCTGCGGGGAAGCAAGGGATCCAACGTCCTGGCCACGCGCGCCACGGCCAACGCCAATGTCCGGGTGGCTGTGGGCGAGACGGTGGCGTCCACTGTGTCGCGGCTGCGGTCGATCATCCGGGACCCCAAGGTGAGCCTGCGCGTGGTGGAGGGCAATGAGCCCTCGCCGGTCTCCGCGACGGACAACGCCCAGTTCGCCCTGCTGGCGGAAACCATCCGGACCTGTTTCCCAGACGCTGTTCCGGTGCCGTACATCATGCTTGGCGGAACCGACGCGCGGCGTTTCACCTCCATCTGCGAAGCGGTGTACCGCTTTGCCCCGTTCCGGATGAGCGCCGCGGACCGGGCCAGCATCCACGCCGACAACGA
Source organism: Arthrobacter sp. zg-Y844 (assembly GCF_024385465.1). Lineage (GTDB taxonomy): Bacteria > Actinomycetota > Actinomycetes > Actinomycetales > Micrococcaceae > Arthrobacter_B. The sequence continues at coordinate 45,990 of NZ_JANFLS010000001.1, read as the reverse complement.
ACGCCTGGGCATCGAGACGTTCGGCGAGGGCATCACGTTCTACAAGGCCCTGATGGGTGCGCTCTGATGTCCGCGCCGTCCCTGCCCGGACTGCGCATGATCGGCCCCCTCGTCGGGTTCCTGGTGCTGGTGGAAATCACCAGCGGCATCCTGCAGGGCTACTACACGCCGCTGCTCACCGACATTGCCCGCCACCTGGGGATCGACGACGGCGACGTCAACTGGTTTGAGTCCGCCCAGCTGATGCTTAGTGCCCTGGCCGTGCCGATCCTGGCCAAACTGGGGGACATCTACGGGCACAAACGCATCCTGCTGGTCTCCACGGTCCTGACGGCGGCGGCCTCCTGGGGAGTCGCCGTGGCACCGGATTTCTGGACGTTCCTGGCCGCGTGGTCGCTCCAGGGTTTCTACGTGGTCTGGCTGCCGATGGAGATCGCCCTGATTTTCAGCCGGGTGCGCCACACCCCCAACCGGGCCGTGCTTACCCGCAAGGCGGCAGGCCTGCTGGTCGGCGCACTCGAGCTGGGGGTGATCGGCGGAGCCCTGCTGGGCGGGGTGCTGGTGGAGCACCTCCCGCTCTGGCTCACGCTGTGCGTCCCCGCCGCCGCGGTGACGCTGTGTATCTTTGCCGTGCATTTCGGGGTGCCGGAATCCAGCTCCCTGGACGGCGGCACGGTGGACCGCACCGGCTTCGTACTGCTGGCGGTCGGGCTGCTCCTGCTTACCTCCGGGCTGACCTTCCTGCGGATCAACGGTCCGGAGACCTGGTGGGTGTGGGCCGTCCTGGCTGCCGGTGCCGCCGCGTTCATTCCTTTTGTCCGTTACGAGCTCGGGCAGAAGGATCCGCTGGTGGATTTCCGGATGCTGCGCATCCCGTCCATGTGGCCGGTCCAGCTGACCGCGGGGTTGTTCGGCATTTCGGTGCTCGGCGCCCAGGCGCCCATGTCCACGTTCGCCCGCACCGATCCCGCACTGTACGGCTACGGCCTGGGGCTGGCGGCCTCGCAGGTGTCCATCATCATCGGGACCTACGTCTTCGCCCTGCTCGCCGGCGCGCTGCTCTTCCCCTTGGCCGCCCGGCGGACCACGCCGAGGAACACCTTGGTGGGTGCCTCGCTCCTGGTCGGTGTCGGGTACGGGCTCTTCCTGCCCTTCCATGACACCCTGCCGCAGGCACTGATGAACATGGTGGTCGCCGGGCTGGGTTCCGGGGCGTTGGTGGCGGCGCTTCCCTCGGCTGCTGCCGCGGCGGCACCGCTGAACCGAACCGGCATGGCAACCGGGCTGACCAACACCACCAAGACCATCGGCGGGTCCTTCGCCTCGGCGGTCTTCGGAATTGCACTGGCCGGCGCAGCTGCGGACGCCCTTTCGAGCGGAGCGGCCGACGCCGGGACTGTGGCACCGCTGCAGGGCTACCTGACGGTCTGGGCGGTGTGTTCGGTGACTGCGTTTATCGCGGCAGCACTCCTCCTGCTGGTGCCCCGGCTGGCGTTCGCCGATCCGCCGCTGACTGAGGCGGCCGCCTAGTCCTCCAGGCTCGCCAGGACCTTGTCCGTCAGTTCCTTCAGGCGTGCCAGCTCAGTGTTGTCCAGGGCCGGCGTCAGGAGTTCATGGATTCCACGTACATGGATGCGGCCCAGGCGCCGTTGGACTGCCCGCCCCTCCTCGGTCAGCGAGAGCTCGACGCCGCGCTGGTCCTGTTCTGCCGGCCGGCGCTGCACCAGGCCCCGGGCTTCAAGCCGGTCCACCATCCGGCTCAGGCTGGGCTGGCTGATGAGCAGGTGCTCGTTGAGCTCGTTGAGCCGTATCCAGCCGCCGGGGCAACGCGTCAGGTTGAACAGGACGTCGTACTCCCGCATGGTGAGCTCCCGGAATTCCGGATCCCGCTGCAGGCGCCGCATAACGCCGACCTGGACACGGAACAATGATTCCCACGCTTCGGCTGCCTGTTTCGCCGTGACGTCGTTTGTTGAATGCATTGTCCCAGCCTACTGAACCGCAGGGGACGTCGATGCAGATGACGGGGCGGGCTCCGCGTCCGCCTTCCGGGCGGCGACCCGTGCGGCGTGGGTGGGTCCTTCGGGGACGTCGTCCGGGCGGCGGGAATCGAATTCCCTCCGCAGTTCCGGCAGCACGTATTCGCCGAAGAGGTCCAGCTGCTCCAGCACCGTCTTAAGCGGCAGTCCTGCATGGTCGATCAGGAACAGCTGGCGCTGGTAATCGCCGAAGTACTCCTGGAAGCTCAACGTCTTCTCCAGCACCTCCTGCGGGCTGCCCACCGTCAGCGGGGTCTGGGCGGTGAAGTCCTCCATGGACGGCCCGTGGCCGTAGACCGGGGCGTTGTCAAAGTACGGGCGGAACTCGTTGACGGCGTCCTGGGAGTTCTTCCGCATGAAGAACTGTCCGCCCAGTCCCACAATGGCCTGGTCGGCGCGGCCGTGGCCGTAGTGTTCGTAGCGCTCGCGGTACAGGCCGATCAGCTGCATGTAGTGCTCCTTCGGCCAGAAGATGTTGTTGGCGAAGAAACCGTCTCCGAAGTACGCGGCAATTTCGGCGACCTGCGGCGTGCGGATGGAGCCGTGCCAGACGAAGGGGGCGACGCCGTCGAGCGGGCGGGGCGTGGCTGTGAAGTTGTGCAGCGGAGTACGGAACTTGCCCTGCCAGTTCACGGTGTCGTTATCCCACAGCTGGCGCAGCAGGTTGTAGTTCTCAACGGTCAGTTCCACCGAGTCCTGGGGATCCTTGCCGAACCACGGATAGACAGGCGCGGTGTTGCCGCGGCCAAGGACCAGGTCCACCCGGCCGTCGGCGAGGTGCTGGAGCATGGCGAAGTCTTCCGCGATCTTCACCGGGTCATTGGTGGTGATCAGCGTGGTGGTGGTGGAGAGGATGATCCGCTCGGTCTGTGCGGCAATGTAGCCCAGCAGAGTGGTGGGGGAGCTGGCATAGAACGGCGGATTGTGGTGCTCGCCGGTGGCGTAGACATCCATGCCGATCTCTTCGACCTTGCGGGCAATGGCCACGGCGGCCTTGATCCGCTCCGCTTCGGTCGGGATGCGCCCGGTGACGGGGTCCCGGGTGATGTCGCTGACGCTGAAGACGCCGATCTGCATGGTTGCCTCCGGAAGTTCGAGTGTTCCTAAAAGTATATGCATATGCATACATCTCCCCTAACCGTTACCTGCTCCGGTTCATTCCCGGGTTCGGTTTCGGTGGGTGCTGAGGTGGGGTGGGGTGCCGCAGAGTGCCGGGGTCCCGTGCAGGTTCGATTGGTGCCGTGGGGACTCGACAATCGTGCTTGGCCACCTCCTCGGCTGACCCGGATTTCGGGTAGGTAGTCGGGGCGAAAAGACGGGTAATCCAGGTTCCTGAAGGGGCTGTTTCAGGCCTGTTTTCGACCCTGGAATGTCAGTGCCGGATGAAATCCTGAGGTATGGATCAGCTCGGAAACACCGAACCGACAACTGAAGAGCCAGGCATGGACCAGCCGCCGACAAGGCCGGCTGGTGACGCGGAGGCGCCCTGCTCTCCCGTAACTCTGGCGGTGTTTCGCGCGGCGCTGGCAGTAACTGTCGGTGACGGCGGAGGTGGTGCCACTCCTGTCGAAAGTCCTGCTGATGCTTACCCGGACGGTTTCACCGGGACCCTTGCGTTGCAGAACCTTGAAGCCTTCGACGAAGCCGCGGTCGGTGAGGCCTTGGCCCGGCTGGAGCATCTGATTTCCTGGGGGCAGGCGCTGCAGGCCCGCCTGTTGAACCGGATGGAGGAAATCTTCCGGGACAAGTTCTTCGCCCCGTCGGAGCGGGAAAAACCGGGGATTGCTTTCAGCCTCGCGGCTGCCGAATGTGCCGCGATCCTGAATGTTCCGCAGGTGACCGGTCAGCGGCTGCTGAGCGAGGCCGGGCAGCTGTGCGGCACCCATACGGCGACCCTGACCGGGCTGGAAGAGGGACGGTTCTCGTACCAGCATGCGCAGGTGGTGCTGGAGCAGTGCCAGAACGTTCCCGCCGCGAAACTGCCCGGGTTCGAGGCCGACCTACTGGCAGCAGCTCCGGGTCAAACGCGGGCGCAGTTCTCCGCCAAGGCGCGCCGGCTGCGCGAAAAGACGTTCCCGGAGACCATAAGCAAAAGGCACCTGACCGCCTTCGAACAGCGCAAGGTCACCCTGGACCGTGAAGAAGACGGCATGTCCTGTCTGTCGGCTCATCTGCGTGCTGCGGAAGCACAGCAGATTTACACGGCTCTCAGTACCGCGGCGCGGGGTGAGCAGGCGGGAGGAGATTCCCGGACCACCGACCAGCTGCGTGCCGACATCCTGGCGCAGCTGCTGATGGGCGGCAGCCGGAGACATTTGCCCGGCACCCCGGAAGAGGCCGCAACCCGAGACGCGTCCGGAACCCGACCCGGCACCGGCCACACCAGCAATGACACTGGCACAGCCACCCGGGACGAGGACGGAACCGGCTTTGGCAACGGCCCGGAGGGCGCACCCGATCGCACAACAGGACCGGACGAGGGAATCATCCCGAGGGCGGAAATCATGGTCCTGATCAACGCCGAAACCCTCTTCGGCGCCAACGACCAGCCGGCAGAACTGCATGGCTACGGACCCATCAGCGCCGAAGAAGCCCGCCGACTGGCCCGCAACGCCGTCGGATGGACCGGACTGGCCCAAAATCCGCACACCGGAGAGATCCTGGGCGTAGGACGGCGCAGGAAAGTCCCTGCCGGGCTTCGTCGCTGGCTCCGCGCAAGGGACGGAACCTGCAGGTTTCCCGGCTGTCGGGTCAGCACCGCAAATGCGGACATTGACCACACCATCGACTGGGCGAAGGGCGGTCCCACGGACCACGGGAACCTCGAACACCTCTGCCGCCGGCACCACCGATTTAAGACCCTCGGCTTCTGGAAGGCCTGCCAACCCACCCCCGGGGTGATCGAGTGGACTTCGCCGACCGGCCGTGTCTACCGAACCGAGCCCTTCCTGGAACTAGGCCCGCCGGGCACTGCACCTGATCCGCGGAAGGACCACAGGCGAAGGAACCCTGAGCAGAAGGAACCGGAACAGGTGCCGCCGTTCTGAACCTGCCGCCGTTCTGAACCTGCGCCCGTTCTGAGCATGCCCCGCTCTGGCCTTGCCACGCACTGAACCGGCCGGCCCGCTGCTGCTCTGAACTTGCCGCGCGCCCGAGCCAGCCCCGCGCGGCTGCGCATGCATCGGATGGGGGCCAAACCAGACCCACAACACAGACCCCCGACCAGTACCGCCAGACCGCCGACGCGCCTGCTCGCCTAGGCGCGAGCCCCGGCCTCGCTCACCGGCTTCTGTTCCTTCCGCTCCTGCCGCTTCTCCCGGGATCCTTCCACCAGACGGTAGAGCACAGGCACCAGGATCAGGGTCAGTGCAGTTGAGGAAATCAGTCCGCCGATCACCACAATGGCCAGCGGGCGGGAGATGAAGCCTCCCTCACCCGTAACACCCAGGGCCATCGGCGTCAGCGCAAAGACGGTGGCCAGAGCGGTCATGAGGATCGGGCGCAGGCGCTGCCGGGCGCCGCGGAAGATGGCATCCTCCACGTTCATGCCGGGTTCATTGCCCCGAGGCTGCCGGTACTGATTTATCAGGTCCATCAGCACAATCGCGTTGGTAACCACAATGCCCACCAGCATCAACATGCCCACCAAGGACGGAAGTCCCAGCGGAACCCCGGTCAGGAGCAGCAGCAGAACGGCACCGGTGGCCGCGAACGGAATGGAGACCAGCAGGATCAGCGGCTGCAGCAGGGATTTGAAGGTCGCCACCATGATCACGTAGACGATGGCAATGGCTGCAAGCAGGGCCAGCCCCAGCTGCGTAAAGGATTCGTTCTGCTGGGTGGCAGCACCGCTGAGCTCGGCCGTGACGCTGGTCGGAAGGTCGACTTCCGCCAGCCGTGACTGGACTTCGGTGATGGTGGCACCAAGGTTGTCGCCGTCGGGAGAGACGGAGACGACGGCGGTGCGTTCGCCGCCGGAGGAGGAGACCGACGTCGGCACCTCCACCTCTTCGACCGTGGCCAGCGCGCTCAACGGCACGGAGCCGGAGCCGGCCGGCACGGAAATGCCGTTCAACTGCTCCAAGGACGTGATGGGGGTACCCTCGCCGATGAGCACCGGCAGGTCATCGGTGCCCAGACGGACCGTCCCGGCCGGCAGCGGGCTGATCGTGGAGGCGACCAGCCCGGCGATCTGCTGCTCGTTCAGGCCGGCAGCAACAGCCTTGCCCCGGTCGATGCTGACCTGCACCACCGGCTGGGACGATGAGAGGTTGCTGCTCGCCTCGGCGACGCCGGGCAGGTCGGACATCGCCTCAACGATGGCGTCGCTGGCCGGCTGCAGCTCCGACGGGTCACCGGCGGACAGGGAAATATCCACTGTGTTGGACGTGCCGAAACCGCCGCCGGTACTGCCCAGGGTGACCTCTCCGGCGTCGTCGGCGTCCTCAAGGGCGGACCGCACGGTATCCCGCAGGGCCACCTGGTCCACCCCTTCCTCGGTGATGACGGTGAAGTTCGCAACCGAGGAGCCTCCGCCGGTAAACGCCGCCAGCCCGGAGGTGGAAGTGCCCATGGTGACCTGGACGTCCTTGACGCCCTCGATGTCACCCAGGATCTGTTCCACCTCCCCGGCAGCCTCGGAAGTGCGTTCCAAGGAGGTGCCCGCCGGCAGCTCCTGCCGCACGCTGAAGGTGTTCTGCCCCGTATCGCCCAGGAGGTTGGTGGGCAGCAGCGGGGTCAAAGCCGCCGTCGCCACCAGGATGATCAGCCCGGCGGTAACCGTGTAGACCGGATGGCGCTGGGTGGTGCGCAGGATCGGCAGGTAACCGCGCTGCAGGAAGGTCCGGGACTCCCGTTCTTCCGCTTCGGCACGGTACGCGGCCGGATCGGCCACGGGAGGGGTGGACTTGAGGAACCAGTACGCCAGCACCGGCACAATCGTCAGGGAAACCAGCAGCGAAGCCAGCAGCGCCAGGGACGTGGTGACAGCGAAGGGGCGGAACAGTTCGCCGGCGAGCCCGCCGACAAAGGCGATGGGCGCAAATACCGCCACGGTGGTGAGGGTCGACGCCGTGACGGCACCGGCAACCTCGCGGACGGCAGTGAGGATGGCAGAACGTTTATCCTCGCCGTAGCCCAGATGGCGCTTGATGTTTTCGATCACCACGATGGAGTCATCCACCACCCGGCCGATCGCGATGGTCAGCGCACCGAGGGTGAGGATGTTCAGGGAGTAGCCGAAGGCCAGCAGCCCGATGAAGGTCACCAGCAGGGAGAGCGGAATGGAAACCGCGGTGACCAGCGTGGAGCGGATGGAAAGCAGGAAGACCAGGATCACCAGCACGGCAAAGCCAAGGCCGAGCAGGCCCTCGGTGGTGAGATCGGAGATGGATGTTTCGATGAACGGTGCCTGGTCGAAGATCACCGTAAAGACGGCGCCGTTGCCCAGTTCATCCTGAAGGGAAGGCAGCAGGTCCATGACCTCGTGGGAGATGCCCACGGTGTCACCGGCCGGCGTCTTGGTGATGGATACGGCCAGCGTGGCCTCGCCGTTGGTGCGCGTGATCGAGCTGGCCTCGTCCTCGGTGACGTCCACCGAGGCCACGTCGCCGATGGTGACCGGAGTGCTGCCGGGCGACGATTCCGTGGACTCGACCGGCAATGCGGAAATCTTCTCGAGGCTGTCCAGCGGGGCGCCGACCTGGATGGACAGGGTCCGGCCGTCTTCCTGGACCGTTCCGGCCGGCAGGAGGGCACCGCTGTTTTCCAGTGCCTCCACGATGGCTGCCGGGGTGACCCCGGAGGCGGCAAGCGCGGCGTTGTCAGGCAGGATGGCTACGTGGCGGGTGGCACCGCCGGTGACCTCCGCGGTACGCACGCCCTCGATCTTCTGCAGGCGGGGAACGGTCAGGCGCTGCAGGTCGGCGTTGAGCTCCGCGAGCGGCTCGTCGGAGGACACGGCAAGGTAAACAATCGGGAAATCGCTGATGCTTCCGGCCAGCGACTGCGGATTCACGTCTTCGGGAAGCAGCTGCCGGGAGTTCGAAATGGCCCGGTCCACCTGGCCGCGTGCGCGGTCCAGATCGGTGCCGTAGGCAAAGGTAAGGCTGATGGTGGAGATGCCGGAGCGGGAAGTGGCCGTGGACGACTCGAGCCCTTCCACTGCAGTGAGCGCACCTTCCAGCGGCTCGCTGACTTGGGCATCAACCACATCGGGGGAGGCCCCCGGCAAAGCGGTGATCACGCTGATCTGCGGGAACTCCAGTGACGGGATCAGTTCCTGTTTCAGGGAGGTCATGGAAATGACTCCGAAAACAGCCACGAAAACCGTGATCAGGGCAATAAGCGCCCGGTTGGAGAGGGACAGCTTGGCCAAACGGTCCATGATCCTGCCTTAGGAAGGGCGAACTGGAGTTGGGCGACGCGGCTGTGCCGGCGTCGTAAATCGCTGTGCGGCGCAGGTCCTCCCGGAAGGGGAACCTGCGCCGCGGATAAAACTGGTGCTAGGAAAGTCCCAGGACCTTGTTGGTGTCGGCTTCAATCTCTGCCGCCAACTGCTCGTTCTCATTGAGCTTTACGCCGTAGCCCGGGATCATTTCCTTGATCTTCGGCTCCCAGCCGTCGAACTGGCGGGGGAAGGCGCGCTTGAGCAGGTTGATCATGATGGGCGGTGCCGTGGAAGCGCCGGGTGAAGCACCCAGCAGGGCTCCGATGGAGCCGTCGGCAGCAGTGATGAGTTCGGTGCCGAACTGCAGCACACCGCCCTTCTTCGGATCCTTCTTGATCACCTGCACGCGCTGGCCTGCCGTGATGAGGTCCCAGCCCTCGGTCTTCGCCGAAGGCATGAATTCCTGGAGTGCCTGCGTCTTGCCTTCGCGGGTCTTCATCACCTCGGTGACGAGGTACTTGACCAGGCTCATGTTGTCCTTGGCTACACCCAGCATGGGCACCAGGTTGGACGGCCGGACCGAAAGGGGCAGGTCCAGGTAGGAACCGGTCTTCAGGAACTTGGGGGAGAAGCCGCCGTACGGGCCGAACAGCAGCGAACGCTTCCCGTTCACGAAGCGGGTGTCCAGGTGGGGCACGGACATGGGCGGGGCGCCGACCGAGGCCTGGCCGTACACCTTGGCGTTGTGCCGGGAAATGATCGAATCGTCCGTGGAGCGCAGGAACTGGCCGGAGACCGGGAAGCCGCCGAAGCCCTTGCCCTCGGGGATGCCGGATGCCTGGAGCAGGTGCAGGGCTCCGCCGCCGCCGCCGATGAAGACGAAGCGGGCGGAGACGGTGCGGGTGGTGCCGCTGGCACGGTCCTTGACCTTCACATCCCAGCCGCCGGTGGAAGAGCGGGACACGTTGCCGACCTCGTGGCCGAAGTGCAGGTTCACGCCGTTGGCGCCGAGGTAGTTGGTCAGTTCGCGGGTCAGCGCACCGAAGTCGACGTCGGTGCCTCCGGCGACGCGCGAGGCAGCGACGCGCTGTGACGGGTCGCGGCCTTCCATGATCAGGGGTGCCCATTCAGCCAGTTTGGCCGGGTCCTCGGAGAACTCCATGGTCTTGAACAGGGGCTGTGCGCTCAGCGACTCGTAGCGGCGGCGCAGGTACTCGGAATGCGCGTCACCCCAGACGAAGCTCATGTGCGGCAGCGGGTTGATGAAGTTGTTGGAGATGTGGCCTGCAGACACCAGATGCGACCAGAACTGCCGGGAAACCTGGAACTGCTCGTTGATGCCCACCGCCTTCGCCGGGTCAACGGAGCCGTCGGCCGCGGCCGGGCTGTAGTTCAGTTCGCAGAGCGCGGCGTGGCCGGTTCCCGCGTTGTTCCAGGGATCGGAGCTTTCCAGCCCCGCCCGGTCAAGGCGCTCGTAGAGGGAAATGTCCCAATCGGGCTGGAGTTGCTTCAGGAACGCACCAAGGGTGGCGCTCATGATGCCGCCGCCGATCAGCAGTACATCAGTTTTCGTTGCGGAATTATCCGCCGGGCTATTAGCAGTCAACTTGTTCTCCAGTCGCGTGGGCGCTAGCCCTAGAAGCGTATCCCCGACCACATGTCTTCCTAAAATTATCGCTGCCCGTAGCCCTTCCGCGGGAGGGGTCGGACTCAGCGATCGGCCAGCGTTATCCGGTTGAACACTTCGTGGAGGACGGGGCTGGTGGGATAGCCGGCCACGCGGGGAGACAGCGCAAGGGCGGAAATCGGGAAGGCGAGGGGAACCGCCGGCACGCGTTCGGCAATCCGGTCGGTAATGGCCCGGTAGGCGTCGGTCTGTTCCTGGCCTTCCACGAGGCTCCGCGCTTTTGCGATGCCGCTGAAAACCTCGGGATCGTTATAGGAAAATTCGTCGGTATACCGGCCAAACAGGGTTCCGACAAAGTTGTCCCCGGCCTCGTAGGTCCCGGCAAGCCCCAGCAGGTGGAAGGCCCGGTCCTCCTTGCCCTGGACCTTCTCCAGGTAGCCCTCGGACCAGTCCACGGGGACCGGACGGATGTTGAAGCCGGCTGCGGTGAGCTGGCTGCTGAGCCTGGCATAGACGCGTTCCGGGGCGGGCAGGTAGCTGCGGGTGACGCGGCGGGGGTAGTAGAAGGGCAGCTCGCGCCCGTCGTAGCCGGCTTCCGTGAGCAGCTCACGGGCCTTGTCGACGTCGTACCCATAGCCGGCAACGGTGTCGGAGGTCAGGCCCAGCTTCTGCGGAAGGAACTGGTTGGCGGTCTTGGTGCCGTTGAGGAACAGGCCGTCCAACACTGCGGGCTTGTCGATGGCATGGGCGACCGCCCGGCGGATCAGTACGTTGTCCATCCCGGGGAAATTGGAGTTGATGCCCAGATAGAGGATGGAATACGGATCCCGCTGCTGGATCTGCAGGCCGTTGCGGGCCAGGTCGCCGACGTCGTTGACGGTTACCAGGTCATAGCCGTCCACCTCGCCCTTTTTCAGCGCCCGCAGCCGGCCCTCGGGGCTGGAAAGAGTCTTGAAGACAACCGTGCCGATCTGTCCGGCTTCGCCCCAGTAGTCCGGGTACGCTGCCAGCTCCACGGTGTCCTCGTTCCAGCTGACGAACTGGAACGGCCCGGTGCCCACCGGATGTGCGCCGTAGGCCGAGATGTTCCGGCCATTGCGTTCCTGGGTGAGGGCATCGGCCGTGGCGTCAGCCAGGGCCTTCGGGGAAGACATGGCGAACGCCGGAGCGGCCAGGGCGGGAATGAAGCTGTCGAGCGGCTCGGTAAGCTCCACCCGCACCGTGAACTCGTCCTCCACTACGCATTCGCGGTAGACCGCGGTCTTCGGGGAGTCCGAGAACCCCCGGAAGACGGATCTGTACATGAGGGAGTCGTTGCGCACGGATTCCGGCAGCGTGTACCAGCGTTCGAAGTTCCGGCGCACGGCTTCTGCGTTGAAGGGCTCGCCGTCGTGGAACGTGACGTCGCGCCGCAGGTCAAACGTGTACGTCCTGCGGTCCTCGGACTTGGTCCAGCTCTTTGCCAGCAGGGGAATCGGTGCCGAGGTCAGGGCGTCAACTCCTACCAGGCCTTCCAAAACCTGCCGGGTCACCCGGTAGGACTCGGTATCCGCAGCAAGCGCGGGGTCCAACGTGACCGGGCGGGCCGCCGTCGCAAAGGTGAACCGCTCATTGGGGCCCGCCGGACCGGTTGCCGTGGGTGTGGGAGTGGGGGTGGGAGAATCAGCTTCGGCAGTGCAGCCGGCGAGCATAAACGCCGCAGCCACCGCCCCGGCACGGATGACGGAGCGTCGGGAAAGGGCGGGAGCGCCGGATCCGGTGCCTGGATCTTTGGCAGGGCCGGATTTAGCGGTGCCGGATTTGGTCACGGTAATACTCCTCCGGGACGCTCCATCCCTCATTTTTCAGTGATTCTTCATTCTAAATGATTAAAAACCGGTAAACCGCTGTGAGACACGCGTCACAAGGGGCGCGAGTGGGGCAGGATGGGGAAATGACTGATTTGAGCACTGATTCGCCCCTGCTCGAGGTGAGCAACCTCGCGGTTAATTTCCGGACCATGGACGGAGAAGTTCCCGCTGTGCGCAACGCCGGTTTCTCCCTCCCGGCAGGCAAGACGCTGGCCATCGTGGGGGAGTCCGGGTCCGGGAAATCCACTACCGCAATGGCCGTCATCGGGCTGCTGCCCGGTAACGGCACCGTGGCTTCGGGCAGCATCCGCTTCGACGGCCAGGAACTGGTGGGCCTTCCGGAATCCAAGATGCGGGCAATCCGCGGGCGTTCCATCGGCCTGGTGCCGCAGGACCCGATGTCCAACCTCAATCCGGTCACCAAGATCGGCACCCAGGTTGCCGAAACCCTGCTGGTGCACGGGATGGCCACGTCCAAGGACGTGGACCGGAAGGTAGTGGAGGTCCTGACCGCGGCCGGGCTGCCCAACGCCGCGGAGCGCGCTAAGCAGTACCCCCATGAATTCTCGGGAGGCATGCGCCAGCGTGCCCTGATTGCCATTGGCCTGGCCTGCCGTCCCCGGCTGCTGATTGCCGACGAACCCACCAGCGCCCTGGACGTCACCGTCCAGCGGACCATCCTGGACCAGATCGATCGGATGACGGAGGAACTGGGTTCGTCCGTCCTGCTGATTACCCATGACCTGGGACTGGCAGCCGAGCGTGCCTCCGAACTGGTGGTTATGCACCGCGGCGAGGTCGTGGAAACGGGTCCCGCCCGCCAGCTCCTGGAGGACCCGCAGCACCCGTACACCCAGGCCCTGGTCCGTGCAGCTCCCAGTGTGGCAGCCGTGCGGCTGAGCCCGGGTGCCTTTGCCGGACATGCCGGTTCCAAGAGCGGGGCCGCTGCCGCGACGTCGGCAGCGGGTGAACTGGCTGCGGAACCCGCGGGCGCCGGCACCGCACCGGACAACATTGTGGAATTCCGTGACCTGACCAAGGTGTTCAAGATCCGCGGCCGCTCCGATGATTTCTATGCCGCCAAGAACATCACCCTGGACATTCCCCGCGGCCGCACCGTAGCCATCGTGGGGGAGTCCGGTTCGGGCAAAACCACCACGGCGCGGATGCTCTTGAAACTGATTGAACCCACCAGCGGAACCATGACCTTCGACGGCATGGACGTTGCCACCCTGGACAAGGTCCAGCTGCGTGAATTCCGGCAGCGCGTGCAGCCGATCTTCCAGGACCCGTACTCCTCCCTGGACCCGATGTACACCATTGAGCGGATCCTGGAAGAGCCGCTGAAAACCTACCGGCGCGGCGACAAGGCAGAGCGTCAGCGCCGCGTGCGGGAACTGATGGAGCAGGTGGCGCTGCCTCTTGAGATGCTGCACCGCTACCCTGCCGAGCTCTCGGGCGGGCAGCGGCAGCGCGTGGCCATTGCGCGTGCGCTGGCACTCAAGCCCGAACTGATTGTCTGCGACGAGCCGGTCTCGGCACTGGACGTCCTGGTACAGGCGCAGATCCTCCAGCTGCTGGGGGACCTGCAGCGCGAGTTCGGCCTCAGCTACCTCTTCATTTCCCACGACCTGGCGGTTGTCCGGTTGATCTCCGACTATGTGTGCGTGATGAAGGACGGGGAGCTGGTGGAGGCCGCCACCTCCGAGGAGGTCTTCTCCAATCCCCGCCACCCCTACACGCGAAAACTCCTGGCCTCGATTCCCGGCAATGAGCTCAACATCGACGGCGAGCTGGCTTCCTGACCATGGCTGAAACGCCGGCGGGTTCCGCAGCGGACCTGGAAGCAGAGCTGCGGCAGCTGCTCGCAGCCCGGAACCGGGAGGACATGGCCCCCACCATCGCGGCGCTGCTGGATGTCCGGGACCGCTATCCGGACAATGCCCGCGTCCGCTATGAAGTGGGCGGCGCCTATGACACGGCAGGGGAAGAGGCAACGGCTGCCGGATACTACGAACAGGCGCTGGCGCTGGGCCTGGAAGGCGATGTGCTGCGGCGCTGCTATCTGCAGTACGGCAGCACCCTGCGGCTGCTCGGGCGCTCGGAGGAATCGCTGGCGGTCTTCGCCCGCGCCCGGCAGAGCTTTCCCGGATCAGTGTCGCTGGGGGTCTTCGAGGCCCTGACCCTGCATGCCGCGGGCAAAGCGAACGCGGCGCTCGCCGGTCTCCTGGTCCTGCTCGCGGAGAATGTTTCCTCGGAAGACCTGGAACGGTATCTCCCGGCGCTGCACGGCAACGCGGCTTACCTCGCTTCGCTCGACGGCGGGGCCGGCCACCCCGCCTAAACCCGTACCCGGCCAACCAAGCCGGACAACGACGCCGGGCCAACGAAGCCGGGCCAACGAAGCCGGTCAACGAAGAAGGGCCCTCCAAACGGAGGGCCCTTCTTCGTTGACGGAGGCATTGCCGTCCGCGCTGGTTACTTTCGCCGTGTCTTGGGGTCCAAGGCCTCACGGAGGGACTCGCCCAGCAGGGTGAAGCCAAGCGCGGTGATGGCAATGCAGATACCGGGGAGGAAGGCCAGCTGCGGTGCCACGGCCAGTTCGGCCTGTGCGTAGGTAAGCATCCGGCCCCACTCGGCGGTCTGCGGCAGGCCGCCGCCGAGGCCCAGGAAGGCCAGCGCGGCGGCGTCGATGACCGCTGTCGCCAGGGTGAGGGTGGCCTGCACGATCAGCGGACCCATGCTGTTGGGCAGCAGGTGGCTCATGGTGATGGTCCGCCGGCTTAGCCCCAGGGTCTGCGCAGACAGGATGTAGTCGGCGCTGCGCTGGGAGATCATTGACGACCGCAGGAGCCGGGCGAAGATAGGTACCTGTGAGACACCGATGGCAATCATGATTGCCAGGGAACTTTGGCCCAGGAGGGCGGCAATGCTCACGGCGAGCAGCAGGTTCGGTACGGAGAGCAGGATGTCGACAAAGCGCATGATCACGCTGTCCACCCAGCCGCCCAGGCCGCCGGCGATGACCCCGAGCAGCACTCCGCCGGCCAGGCCCAGCGCCGTGGACACTACGCCGATGATCAGCGACGCGCGGGCACCCCAGATCAGCTTGGAGAGGACATCGCCGCCGAAACGGTCCAGGCCCAGGGGATAACCGTCAATGTCTCCCGGTCCGGGGATGTTCGTGGGGGTGATCTCCGTACGGCCGGGGAGGTCGTCGCCGCCAAAGGGGGCAAGCAGCGGGGCGAGGATGGCCACCAATATGAACAGCCCCACGATGACGGCGCCGGCGACGGCGGCAGGGTTGCGGCGCAGGCGGCGGAAAGCGTCTTTCCACATCCCGCTTCCGGTGGCGGGCTTGGCGGTGGGAGCACCGTCGGGAAGGATGGACCCGCCGGCTGCGGGGGGCAGAGTAGTACTCACTGGACACGCACCCTTGGATCGATGAAGCCGTAGGACACGTCAACCAGCAGGTTGATCAGTGAATATGCCACGGCAATGAAGACAATGAATCCCTGCAGGACGGGATAGTCGAGGGCGAAGATCGCGTCCCTCAGGAACCTGCCGATACCGCTGAACGCGAAGACGGTCTCGGTCAGCACTGCGCCGGAGATCAGCAGGCCGGTCTGCAGGCCGATGGTGGTGGTTACCGGCAGCATGGCGTTGCGCAGCACAAAACGGCCGCGGATGGTCTTCTCCATCAATCCTTTGGCGCGGGCTGTGCGGACATAGTCGGCGCCCTGGACCTCCAGGACCGATGCCCTGGTAATGCGCACGATGATCGCCAGCGGAATGGTCCCGAGGGCGATGGCGGGAAGCACCAGATGCATGACGGCGTCCCAGGACGCGTCCCATTCCCGGGTGAGCAGACCGTCCAAAACGTAGAAGTCGGTAACATGCGTGGCATCGATGCGTGGATCCTGGCGCCCGTCGGTGGGGAACCAGCCCAGCTGGATGGCCAGCACCCATTTGAGGATGAAGGCGAGGAAGAACACCGGGACGGTGATGCCGATCAGGGACAGGACCACCGAGGAGTGGTCCCAGAAACGTCCGTAATGGCGGGCGGCCAGATAACCCAGCGGGATGCCGATGCCGATCGCGAAGATAAGCGCCACGACCGCCAGCTCCACGGTGGCGGGAAAGCGGGTGGCGAATTCCTCCAGCACCGGGCGCCCGGTGACGATTGAGGTACCGAAGTCGCCCTTAAGCAGCTTTCCGACATAGGTGAAGTACTGCTCGATCAGCGGGCGGTCAAAGCCGTAGGCCTTGTTGATGTTGGCGATGGCTTCGGGGGAGGCCTTGTCACCGAGCAGGGCGGTGGCCGGACCGCCGGGCAGGTTGCGGACCCACAGGAACAGCAGGATCGAAAGGCCGATCAGGGTGGGGATCAGCATAAGAAGGCGTTTGCCGATGACTCGTAGCACGAGTGTCCTTTCCCAGCCGTGGGGCTGGAGGATCTGGGGAGGAAAAGTCGAGGCGCGTAGGAGGCCGGGGACCCCGCGGGGTCCCCGGCCTCCGCTTAGGTGTTACTTGGAGAGCTTGATTTCGCTGAAGACTTCGTCGTTCACCGGGCTGGCCGGGTAGGACTCGACCCGCTCGGAGAAGGCGAGCGACGGCGCCGGGTGTGCCAGCGGGATGGCCGGCACGAACTGGGCGATGTCCTCATTGATCTGCTCGTAGAGCGGGGTCTGCTCCTCGAGGGTGGAAACCTGGCGTGCCTCTTCCAGCGCGTTGAAGATCTCCGGGTTGTTGAAGCCGAACTCGGGCTTCTCCTGGCCGAAGAACACGCCTACGAAGTTGTCCGTGTCGTTGTAGTCGCCGGTCCAGCCCAGCAGGTGCAGGCCGTGATCGGAGCCTGCCTGCACGCGGTCGAGGTAGTCCGGGGACCACTTGTCCGACTGGGGGGTGACCGTGATGCCGACTTCAGCCAGCTGCGCGCTCAGGTTGGTGAAGACCTGCTCAGGCGTGGGCATGTACGGCCGGGAGACTCCGGTGGGGTAGTTGAACTGCACGGTGAAACCGTCCGGGTAGCCGGCTTCGGCCAGCAGGGACTTGGCCTTTGCCGGGTCGTATTCGTACGTGGTGACGTCTTCGTTGTAGCCGTTGACGACGTCGGGGATGAACTGGGTGGCCACCTTGGTGCCCTCGGGCAGGGTCTGGCTGACCAGTGCTTCCTTGTCGATGGCGTGCGCAATGGCCTGGCGGACCTTGGGGTCGGCCAGCTCGGGCACCTGCTGGTTGATGCCCAGGTACAGGATGGTGAACGGATCGCGCGGGATCACCTTGAAGCCGGCGTCGGCCAGTGCCTCGGTGTCGGCGGGGGCCACGAGGTCGTAGCCGTCAATGTCGCCGGACTCCAGCGACTGGCGGCGGGCCTGCGGATCGTCGATGACGCGGAAGATGATGTCGGTGACCTGGGCGTCGTCGCCGCCCCAGTAATCCTCGTTCAGGGACAGGGTGAGCTGGTTGCCCACGTCCCAGCCGTCGAACTTGTAGGGACCGGTGCCGGTGGGGTGTTCCTTGGCGTATTCGGTCAGCTCGGGGGCTTCGGCCGTGCCCGAGGAGTTGTTGGCGCCGAATTCCTCCAGGGCGGCCGGGCTCTGCATGCTGAATGCAGGCAGCGAGAGCGCGGCAACAAAGCCGGCGAAGGGCTTGTTCAGCGTAATCACGGCTTCGGCATCCGAGGTCGCTTCGCAGGACTTGTAGGTTGCCTCTTCGGGTGTGTCCGAGAAGCCCTTGAACAGCATGCCGTAGTAGTAGGCCTGGCTTTCGGCCTGCTGGATGCCGGTGAAGTTGTACCAGCGGTCAAAGTTGGCGCAGACCGCTTCGGCATTGAAATCGGTGCCGTCGTGGAACTTGACGCCCTCTTCGAGGTCGAACGTGTAGGTCATGCCGTCTTCCGAAGCCTCCCACGACTTCGCCAGCAGCGGGGCCGGGTCCGCGGTGCCGGGTTCGACGCCGACAAGGCCTTCGAAGATCTGGCGGCTGACGCGGAAGGACTCGCCGTCGGACGCGAAGGCGGGGTCCAGGGATTTGGGATCGGATGAAGCGGCGAAAACGAAGGTGCCGTCCACGTCACTGGAGCCGCCGTCGGCCCCTTCCTCGCGGTTGCTTTGGGCGCAGCCCGAAAGCACAAGCGCGCTCAGGGCGAGGCCGGCGGTAAGGGCGGACGCGCGCTTCTTCACGGACCGGCCTTTCCGGACACTGTCTGCTGAAAACATGTTTTGGGTACTCCTCAAGGGCGGATGAACGCTATGCGAGTGCTGCCTGCGGCCGGAAAGCCGGCCCGGATGCGTCTGTTGGACGCACACGTATGGACAGAGCCTAATGCGGAAGTGTTTCTGTTACGTGACATTCGTCACCGTCGGCGTGGTCACGATTCGGCAACGCCGGGGCCGCGGGCGATGAGCCCGGGCATGAAAAAAGCCCCGGTCCGAAGACCGGGGCTTTGATATCCGGTGCGCGAGGAGGGACTTGAACCCACACGTCCGAAGACACTGGAACCTAAATCCAGCGCGTCTACCAATTCCGCCACTCGCGCCGATTTCCCCTGCCTGCTGTATTGCGCAGCCGGGAAACCGGTCTTAGTCTACCCGAGGTTAGTCGAGCCCCAGGTCACGCCGGAGCTTGGCAACATGCCCGGTCGCCTTCACGTTGTACTGGGCGAGGGCAACCTTGCCTTCAGGGTTCACCACCACGGTGGACCTGATCAGCCCTTCGTAGGTGCGGCCGTAGTTCTTCTTCTCGCCCCATGCTCCGTAGGCTTCGGCCACGGCGTGGTCGGCGTCGGAGAGCAGCGGAAAGTTCAGGTTTTCGGATGCCGCGAACTTCTCCAGCTTCTCCACCGGATCGGGGGAGACACCCAGGACGGTGTAGCCGGCGCCCTTGAGGCTGTTCAGGTTGTCGCGGAAGTCGCAGGCCTCCTTCGTGCAGCCGGGCGTGGCCGCGGCCGGATAGAAGTAGACGATGGTGCTGCTGCCGTGCAGGTCCGCCAATGACACGGTTGTCCCATCGGCGGCGGGAAGCGCGAATTCCGGTGCGGTTTCATCCGGGCTCAGACGGGGCATTAGGTCTCTCCTTGGTGTCGATTTCGCCGTTGGTGCGTCATAACGCGACATTTCCAACGTGCGGTGGCTATCCTAGACTGTGGATCGGGGCGTAATCAGCAAACTGACTGTTTGCGGACGGATCCGTCGCCGAGAGGAAGAGTTTTATTTTATGCCGGATATGGAGCGCTGGCCCACCGGGCGCCTGCTATCTACAGCTGCACGCCTAGTAGAGCATGCCTGGAACGAGCGGTTGGTCAGCATCGGCCTGACCCACGCAGGCGTTATCGCGTTGGGTGTTCTTGACTCCCAGGGGCCAATGACGCAGGCACGCCTGGCACAGCTTGTGCGGGTTCAGGCCCAGACGATGGGCAAGACCCTCGCCCGCCTGGAGACCCACGGACACGTTAGCCGTGTGCGCAATGACCTCGACAAGCGCAGCCACATGGTGACGATCACCGAGCAGGGCAAGGAAGCACTCCACGAAGCACAGAACATCGAGCGCACGCTCCTCGACGGCGGAGAGCTGCTGTCAGAGGCACTGCGCACCCAGTTGCGGAAGGTCATCAGCGAGTTGGGAAGCCCGCGGTGGCAGGTCGCCGTCGACGTCCCCGGACTTCCGGTCCCGCCCGAAAGCGGTTTGGTGATCCTGCCGGAAAGTGCGGACGCCACGGAGGCTGCGGAAGCCCCGGCGGACCGCCGCTGACCGCCGGAGCGGCACCGAAAACGTACGAAGAGGCACATCCGCTGGATGTGCCTCTTTTTTCGTTTGGCCGTTAGCCTCAGTGGTAAGCACGCTGACGAAAGGGCTGCCCATGGAGCATAAGGTCAACGCGAAGTACATCAACTTCGCGAGCGTCATTGATGACGTCACCCTGGAGCAAAACACCAGGACGGCCCGGATGCCGTTCATCTATCCGCACCTGGCCTCCATGCCGGACGCGCACCTGGGGAAGGGTGCAGCTGTCGGATCCGTGATCCCCACCCTGGGGGCAATCATCCCTGCGGCGGTGGGCGTCGATATCGGCTGCGGGATGATCGCCGTCCGCACCCGGCTCTTTGCCGCGGACATTGCGGGCCTGAACCGCCGGGTTCTCCGCGAAGCGATAGAACATGCCATTCCGCTCTCAGCCGGCAACAACAACCGCAGCCTCACCGATTCGGCGCGTCTCCGGGTCGAGGAACTGGCCGACGACGCCGCTGCCGCCGGCTTTGACCCCGCGTCCTACCTCAGCGGCTGGCGGCTCCAGCTGGGCACCCTGGGCTCGGGGAACCACTTCATCGAAGTGTCCCTGGATGAAGAGGACGCGATCTGGCTGTTCCTGCATTCGGGCTCGCGCGGCGTCGGGAACAAGATCGCGCAGCAGCACATCTGGTCGGCACAGAACTACTGCGGCAAGCGCTCCATCGACCTGCCGGACCGGGACCTGGCGTACCTGGAGGAGGGGACCGAGGAGTTCGACCGGTACATTGCGGAACTGATGTGGGCCCAGAAGTTCGCCCTGCTGAACCGTGAGGAAATGATGGACCGGGTCGTGGGATGCTTCAGTGCCTGGACGGGGGAGGCCGTGCAGGAACGGGAGCGGATCAACTGCCACCACAACTACACCGAGGTTGAGCACCACTACGGCAGGGACGTCTGGCTCTCGCGGAAGGGCGCCATCGACGCTTCGCCGGGACGTCCGGGGCTGATCCCGGGATCCATGGGCACGGCGTCGTACGTGGTGGAAGGCAAGGGCTACGCGCCGTCGCTGAACTCCGCACCGCACGGCGCCGGCAGGGAGTATTCCCGGACGAAAGCGCGCAGGACCTTCAGCCAGGAGCAGCTGCGGAAGGCAATGAAGGGGATCGAATTCCGCGACACCCCCGCTTTCATTGACGAGATCCCGGCGGCGTACAAGGACATCGACGCCGTGATGGCGGACGCGAAGGATCTGGTCACGGTGAAGCACGTGCTGCGGCAGATCGTGAACGTCAAGGGAAACTAAGCCACGAATCCAGTGCAACGGGCCCGCAACGGTAGGGTATGGACCCATGACCAGACCCGCAGAGCTCCTTGCCGCCTATGACCGCCAGTTGCGCACCGATGCGGAAACTCCCGGCGCAGTCGCCGTGGAACGGCTGGGACCCCTGCGCCTGGTGACGTTCGACGGCGGCCGGGGCTTCATCACCTACGCCGCCCTGGACGGGGCGGATGCCGAGACCATTGCCGGCTGGGTAGCCGGTGCCCTCGCGTATTACCGGAGCGATCCGCAGATCCGGAAGGTGGAGTGGAAGACCCGGAGCCATGACCGGGCACCCGGACTCCACGAAGCACTGCTGCGCAACGGGTTCGAACCGGACGAACCCGAATCCATCATGATCGGGCGCGCGGCGGACCTGGCGGTGGATGTCCCGGTTCCCGAAGGGGTTGCCCTCCGCCGCGTCACGGAAGAGCAGGATATCCGCGCCATGAGTGCCATGGCGGACGGTGTATTCGGTGATCCGGTCTCCATTGCAACGGCGGACTCCCTCCTGCGCCGGTTGTCCCGCGGCGACGGGATGGAACTCTGGGTGGCGGAAAGCGGCGGCACGATCGTCAGCGCCGGCCGCCTGGAACCGGTTGCCGGCACGGAGTTCGCAGGCATCTGGGGCGGTGCAACGCTGGCGCCCTGGCGCGGCCGGGGTATCTACCGTGCACTTACCGCAGCCCGTGCCCGGTCCGCGCTGGCAGCGGGCAAGACCCTGATCCACAGCGATTCCACGGAGTACTCCCGCCCGATCCTGGAGCGCTCCGGCTTCCTGAAGGTGTCCTCCACAACGCCGTATCTCTGGCGTGCGGAGGCGTAGCTGCAGGAGCCGGAGCGCTGGCCGCTAGTGCCGGCCGGCTTCCCGGGAAAGCCAGTTGCGGCCGCCGCGGTGCTGCCCGCAGACGAGTTCCGTTCCCTCGGCCCGGCACCACGTCTGGTAGTCGGACGAATACAGCCGGGACCCCAGCCACTTGTAGTCCGGCCCGATCTCCCGTTTCGGCGTGTAGGAAGCGAAGTTCGCGGCGTCGTCGGTACTGCCCGAACCGTCATAGCGGGCCACGGCGGGATACGGGTAGACGGGCCGGGTGCGTGAAACCGTCTCGGCGCCGTCGTCGGCAGTTTCTATTTTCGAAGCGATAATCGACGCCGGCGCCCGGCCGCTTTCCACCCAGGCCATCACAGGGGTCAGGACGTCAAAGCTGTCCGGTCCCTCGCCGCCGCTGCAGTGTTCGACGCCGGGGAACATAAAGAGCCTGGCGAAGTCGTTGACGGAATGTTTGCCCATGGTTCCGCGGACGGCGTCATAGTAGGCCAACGTGGACTGCGGCGAAATGTGGTGGTCATTCCAGCCGTGCCACAGCAGCAGTTTGCCGCCGCTCCGCTTGAACGCTCCGAGGTCCGGATCCATGGCGGACATGTAGCTGGAGGACTGCATGGTTTCCCAGAAGGCCTGCTTGGTGAATTCGAGATCGGTCAGCTCGAAGTCCGGCCGGGGGTTGTTCGGATCGGCCAGGTAGCGCAGGTAAGACAACGCGAATTGCTCACTGGATACCGGATCGCCCTGAGCCTCGGGAACAAAGAGCGTCCACGCCAGTTCCGAGCCCCACTCGTGCGAGATTTCCGGTTCCAGCCGCCTGCCCTGATCGTCAACGGCGCCGTCATGCAGCTTCCGGACCACCTCGGCCTCGGCAGCGGACAGACAGGCTGCGGGATCCTGTCCAACTGCGCAGATGAGCGACGCCGGGTCGAAACTGCAGGCGCGCGGGTCATCGAGGACTCCGTCGGCCAGGCCGTCCAACGTATCGCAGGCCGCCAGGACCGCGTCGTGGATCAACGGCAGTTTCCCGGCGAGCAGGATGTCGTTGCCGTCGGCGTCCTTGTTGGCGAGGACATTCCAAGCGTGGTGGTAGGTGTTCTGCACGGCCATGTTGTTCGCCGGGGCGCCGGCTGCAATCCCGTCGAAGTCGTCCGGGAAGCGCTGCGCCTCCATCAGCGCCTCACGGCCGCCGTCGGAGCAGCCCGTGAAATAGGAGTAGGCGGGGGAGCGGCCGTAGAACTTCGTGATCAGCGCCTTCGCCGTCAGGGCGGTGACATGTACACCGCGGTAGGCGAAGTCGATCTGCGCCTGTGGATTATCTGCCGCCCAGGACCCGTCATTCTGCCCCTGGTGTCCCATGTCGGTGGTGGCGCTGGCAACGGTGCCGTCCTCCACCACCGGGCAATCCGCCGCCTGGCCGTAGTTGATGCTGGCGTTGCCGCAGAGACCGCCGCAGCCGGTCTGCAGGTACCGCTGGGTCCATCCCTCCAGCGGCAGCCGGACCACTATCGTGTTGGCCGGCGCGATGGTGCCGCGCACCTCGCAGTAGGGGTTCGGCGTGTTTTCGCTGACAACGACGGCGGAGGAGAGGGTGACTTCCGCTCCGGCCGCACGGCGTAGGTCCAGTCCGGTGACGTCGCCGCAGGACATAACGGGCGCGACCGCCGGCAGCACCCGGAGCCCCTCCTCCGTGACGGCTGGGGGCGGTGCGGGCCTGCGGTGGTCAGCCGCAGCGCCCGGCGCGGGGAAAAGCGACACCGCAAGCACGGCCAGGAGGCATACGAAGGCGCTGAGCCCAGGCCGCCGCATCGTACGTTCGGAGTGAGGGTGCTGCGGGGAAAGGAAAAGCGAGTGAGTGGTGGATCCGGATCGGTGCATCAGGTCTCCTTTGAGGTAGAGGCCTCCCCCCAAGACCGTGGCAACGCTGCCACTGGCCGAACGGTACCAATATTGTTGACGATCCGTAATAGCTGTTCGTCGACATTTGACGGTGCGCGGGCAGGTGGGAGATTCCCGGCGGCAAAACGAAAAAACCCCGTCCGACAGGCGCAATGCCTGGTCAGACGGGGTTTTCACTGGTGCACCCCCCGGGACTTGAACCCGGAACCCATTGATTAAGAGTCAATTGCTCTGCCAATTGAGCTAGAGGTGCGCACTTTGTTGGAAGGAAGACCTTCGCCGTGAGGCGCGGTTCGTTCTCCGCAACGACATGAAACATTACCACGTGTCGGCAGGCTCCACGAAATCCGGCCTGCATGCCCGGAGCCGCTGCCCGCCAGGGCAACAAAAAACCCCGCCCGGCCAGGCGAAGAGCCTGATCGGACGGGGTAATTGGTGCACCCCCCGGGACTTGAACCCGGAACCCATTGATTAAGAGTCAATTGCTCTGCCAATTGAGCTAGAGGTGCGTATTCGAGGTGATGGAAACCAGTGGATTTTCTCCGTGGTCGGCATCAGCAACGACATGAAACACTACCAGCAGTTCCGCCGGAGAACGAAATTCCGGCAGCTTTTGTGTCCCGTCTCACGTTGCATTCCGTTCCGGCGTACCGCCTGGATGGGGGAGGACCACCAATTCGCCCGGATTACCGTCCCAGTCGCCGCTGCTGTCCACCACCCAGGTCCGTGCGGGGAGGTTCGACGCCGGGTCCCCGGTGGTCACTGTCGTAACGGCGTCGCCGGGGACCGGGGTAACCGGAAGGTCAGGGTCCGGCACACCGGAAGTGTCGATCCCCGCAGCGGTCCGCACGGCACCGTGGGCCAGCATCCGCTCAGCTGTCCGGGCTGCCCAGACAGCCGCAACGGACCCAACCCCCAGGGCTGTGAAGAGAAAGGATTTCCGGGCCACGGCGGCCTCCTTCGATCGGCGGAAGGCACGTTTTTCACGTTACGGCCGGCGCCTGCCGCTGTCCATAGTCGAGGACCCGGTTACGCTGGCTGGCATGGCCGACACTGAATCCCGCAATGTTCCGGTGCGCACCCTGACCGTGCCCACGCCCGAACTTCTGGAAGCCCTGCAGCCCCTGCCCGACGGCATGAAGGCAGCAGTCTGGGACCTGGCCGGTGAACCCGAGGGGGTGGCGTATCCGGACATCGATGCAGTGGTGCTTCCCTACGCCAACGGATCAGACTACGGAGATGCGCTGGACCGGGTGCCGAACCTGCTGTTCCTGCAGGCGCAGTCGACGGGCTATGACGGGCTGCCCGAGCTGGTCGGTGAGGGTACGGCCATTGCCAGCGCCGCCGGCGTCCATGCCGCCGCCACGGCCGAGATGGCCCTTACCCTGATCCTGTCCGCGCAGCGGGGAATCGACACTGCGCTGAGCGCCCAGCATGAGGGCCGGTGGGAATCGATCCGGTATCCGGGGCTGGCGGACCGCCGCGTGCTCCTCGTGGGGGTCGGCGGAATCGGCCGGGAGATTGCCGCACGGCTGCACCCGTTCGACGTCGAACTCACCCGGGTGGGCAGCACGGCGCGGACGGATGACGACGGCGCGGTGCACGGTACGGACGAACTCACCGATCTGGCGGCCCGGGCCGAGATCCTGGTGGTCATCACACCCTTGAACGCGCAGACCCGCCACCTCATCGACGCCCGCGTACTCGCCGCCCTGCCGGACGGGGCGCTGGTGGTCAACGTTGCCCGCGGCGCCGTGGTGGACAGCGAAGCCCTCACCAAGGAAGTGGTGTCCGGACGGCTGCGCGCGGCTCTGGACGTCTTCGATCCGGAGCCCCTGCCGGCAGAGCATCCGCTGCGGCAGGCATCCGGGGCGATTATTACCCCGCACTGGGGCGGAAACACCGCAGCCTTCGAACCCCGGATCAAGGCCCTGCTGCGCGAACAGGTGCAGCGGCTGGCAGCAGGAAAAGAACCGCTGAACCTCGTCCGCCCCGGCCCGTGGGGGTAGGCGAACCGCCTGCCCCCTAGGCCAGTTCCAGGTAGGAGTCCACGAAGGAACGGAAATCTTCCCAGTCGGCGGACTGCTCCAGCAGCCGCTCGCCCGCTGAAGCCGTGGCCGGCAGGGTGGCCTGCGCTTCCACGGCAAACTGGAAGACGCGGCCGGTGCTTGTGCCCACCTCGTACGCGTCCGTGTCCAGCTCGTCGGTGTGGCTCAGATTGGTGGTGTTCACCGAAGTGGGTACTTCCAGCCCGGCGAGGGTATCGACGTCGAACGGAGCAAACACAACCTCGGCCGGACGCCACCGGTAGCCCAGCACGTAAAAACCGGTTTCACCGTCGAGGCCCGGCGTGGCCAGCACCAGGTTGTAGTCACCGTAATTGGGAATCTGGGATTCGAAGACGCGGCGCAGCACCCGCTTCAGCTGGTTGCTGGCGGGGTTTCCCAGGTCTGCAGTGTCCGTCTCCGCAGTATGTACGCCCGGATCCGTGGATCCTGTATCCGATGTCATACCCCCAGTCTATGAACACCGTCCCCCTATTCGGGAAGCCCGTGCTGTCCCTGCCTCTGATCTTCATCTGCTGTTCACAGGCCGTAACAACAGACGCGAATGTCCGTCACAGAGACCACCCCGGCAGGCTTAAGTCCTACGATCTACCCATGAGCGTGGACAACACACCGGACATCAAACCCCGCAGCCGAGTCGTTACGGACGGCATACACGCCGCCCCTGCCCGCGGCATGTTCCGTGCCGTAGGCATGGGCGACGACGACTTCGCCAAGCCGCAGATCGGCGTCGCCAGTTCCTGGAACGAGATCACTCCCTGCAACCTATCCCTGAACCGCCTCGCCACCGGTGCCAAAGAAGGCATCCACGCAGGCGGCGGCTTCCCCATGCAGTTCGGCACAATTTCCGTCTCGGACGGCATTTCCATGGGCCACGAGGGCATGCACTTTTCCCTGGTTTCCCGCGAAGTCATAGCGGACTCGGTGGAAACGGTGATGATGGCCGAGCGCCTGGACGGCTCCGTGCTGCTTGCCGGCTGCGACAAGTCCCTGCCCGGCATGCTGATGGCGGCAGCGCGCCTGGACCTCTCCAGCGTCTTCCTCTATGCCGGTTCGATCATGCCCGGCTTCGCCAAGATGGAGGACGGCAGCGAGCGGGAAGTCACCCTGATCGACGCCTTCGAAGCCGTGGGTGCCTGCGCCGCGGGCAAGATGAGCCTGAAGGACCTCGACTCGATTGAACGGGCCATCTGCCCGGGTGAAGGTGCCTGCGGCGGGATGTACACCGCCAACACCATGGCC
This sequence comes from Arthrobacter sp. zg-Y844, assembly GCF_024385465.1. Classification (GTDB taxonomy): domain Bacteria; phylum Actinomycetota; class Actinomycetes; order Actinomycetales; family Micrococcaceae; genus Arthrobacter_B. The sequence goes on along the minus strand of NZ_JANFLS010000001.1, from coordinate 19,007 downwards.
TGCATCGGCGAGGCGCTGGGCATGTCCCTGCCCGGTTCGGCAGCGCCGCCCTCCGCGGACCGGCGCCGCGACGAGTTTGCCCGCAAATCCGGCGAGGCAGTGGTCAACCTGCTGCGCAAGGGCATCACCGCCCGCGACATCATGACCAAGAAGGCCTTCGAAAACGCCATCGCCGTCACCATGGCCTTCGGCGGCTCCACCAACGCCGTGCTGCACCTGCTGGCCATCGCCCGCGAGGCCGAAGTGGACCTCACCCTCGAGGATTTCAACCGCATCGGCGACACCATCCCGCACCTCGGCGACCTGAAGCCGTTCGGCCGGTACGTGATGTTCGACGTCGACAAGATCGGCGGCGTGCCCGTGATCATGAAGGCACTGCTCGACGCCGGCCTGATCCACGGCGACTGCCTCACGGTCACAGGCAAGACCGTGGCGGAGAACCTCGCGGCCATCAACCCGCCGGATCCGGACGGGAAGGTCCTGCGTGCCATGGACAACCCCATCCACAAGACCGGCGGCATCACCGTCCTGAAGGGGTCCATGGCTCCGGAAGGCGCTGTGGTGAAGAGCGCAGGGTTCGACGCCGACGTCTTCGAAGGCACCGCACGCGTCTTCGAGCGTGAACAGGGCGCCCTGGACGCCCTGGACGCCGGCGAGATCTCTGCCGGCGACGTTGTGGTCATCCGCTACGAGGGCCCCAAGGGCGGACCGGGCATGCGCGAAATGCTCGCCATTACCGGCGCCATCAAGGGTGCAGGCCTGGGCAAGGATGTCCTGCTGCTGACCGACGGCCGCTTCTCCGGCGGCACGACGGGCCTGTGCATCGGCCACGTTGCACCCGAAGCGGTCGACGGCGGTCCCATTGCTTTCGTGAAGGACGGCGACCGGATCCGGGTGGACATTGCCGCCCGCAGTTTTGACCTGCTGGTGGACCCGGACGAGCTCGAAGCCCGCAAGGTCGGCTGGCAGCCGCTGCCGCACAAGTTCACCAAGGGTGTACTGGCCAAGTACGCCAAGATGGTGAACTCCGCGTCCACCGGGGCGTACTGCGGGTGAGCCCCTCCTTGGGGCGCGGGCGTTGGATCGCCCGCGCCCCAGGGGCCCTAAGGGGCATCGCCCCCTCAGGCCTTTGCAGCCTTATTAAGCCCTGCCGCCTTCCGTGGGCAGGGCTTAATAGCCGAGACACACGTCCAGATAGTGAGACGGACGTCTCATAAGATTGACACCCCCGTAGGGGAACGCAAGACTGAACGGTATGCAGATCGTACCCGTCGTCCTTATCAAGCGCGTGGCGTAACAGCCCGACTTGTCTAAGACGTCACGCGCGAACCCCTACGGAGCCAACAGGCACGAGGGGTTTTTTTATTGGCATCGTCAGTTTTGGCTTCGCTGAACACAGAAGCCGTACCGGGCACAACCCGGGCCGGCCGTCGCATGACCGCATTGACCATGGATTAGCATCCGCAAAGGAAGTTCCGATGAGTAAGGGATCGCCAATCAGCCCTTCGCTGATGGCCTCGAAGGCAAATGCCGCTGCACGCGCGGCAGCAGCCAAGACCAAAGACGTAGCCAGTTCCGTGTCTGCGCATCCGGAAGCCGCGGATGAGCGCATCCAGGGGCCCAACAACACCGTTCCGCCCACCGAGATGACCGGCTCGCAGGCCATCGTCCGTTCGCTTGAGGAACTCGGCGTCGACGAAGTCTTCGGTCTGCCCGGCGGCGCCATCCTGCCCACCTATGACCCGCTCATGGATTCCACCAAGATCCGGCACATCCTGGTCCGGCACGAGCAGGGCGCAGGCCATGCAGCCGAAGGCTACGCCATGGTGACCGGACGGGCCGGCGTCTGCATTGTGACCTCCGGACCCGGGGCCACCAACCTCGTCACCGCCATTGCCGACGCCCACATGGACTCCGTGCCGATGGTCGCCATCACCGGACAGGTCTCCAGCGCGTTCATCGGCTCCGATGCCTTCCAGGAAGCCGACATCGTGGGCATCACGATGCCCATCACCAAGCACTCCTATTTGGTGACCGATGCCGCCGACATCCCCCGGGTGCTGGCCGAGGCCTTCCACATTGCGACGTCGGGCCGTCCCGGCCCGGTCCTCGTCGACATTGCCAAGGACGCGCAGCAGGCGAAGACCACCTTCTCCTGGCCGCCGAAGATCGATCTGCAGGGCTACCGCACCGTGGTCCGCGGACATTCCAAGCAGGTGCGCGAGGCTGCCCGCCTGATTGCCGCCTCGCAGCGGCCCGTGTTCTACGTGGGCGGCGGCGTGCTCAAGGCCAACGCCTCGGCGGAGCTGCTCGAACTGGCCGAACTGGTGGGCGCCCCGGTGGTCACCACGCTGATGGCCCGCGGCGTTTTCCCCGACTCGCACGAACTGCATGTCGGCATGCCCGGGATGCACGGTGCGGTTTCCGCCGTGACCGCCCTGCAGCAGTCGGACCTGCTGATCACCCTCGGCGCCCGTTTCGATGACCGGGTAACCGGGGTGCTGAGCTCCTTCGCACCCGGCGCCAAAGTCATCCACGCGGACATCGACCCGGCGGAGATCTCCAAGAACCGTCCGGCGGATGTACCGATTGTCGGCTCGGTGAAGGAAATCACCCCCGAACTGGCCGACGCCGTGCGCGGACAATTCGAAACCGCGAAACCCGACATCTCGGCCTGGTGGGCCGTGCTGAACCGGCTGCGCGAAACCTACCCGATCGGTTACGCCACTCCCGAAGACGGACTGATTGCCCCGCAAAAGGTCATCGAACGCATCGGTGCGATGACCGGCCCCGAAGGCGTCTACGTGGCCGGCGTGGGCCAGCACCAGATGTGGTCCGCACAGTTCATCAAGTACGAGCGACCCCGGGCCTGGCTGAACTCCGGCGGACTGGGCACCATGGGCTATTCGGTGCCCGCGGCCATGGGCGCGAAGGTGGGCGCACCGGACCGGGTGGTCTGGGCCATCGACGGCGACGGCTGCTTCCAGATGACCAACCAGGAACTGGCCACCTGCCTGATCAACAACATTCCGATCAAGGTCGCCATCATCAACAACTCCTCGCTGGGCATGGTCCGGCAGTGGCAGACGCTCTTCTACGAGTCCCGCTACTCCAACACGGACCTCAACACCGGGCATGACACCGTGCGGATCCCGGACTTCGTCAAGCTGGCCGAGGCGTACGGCTGCGTAGGCCTGCGCTGCGAACGCGACGAGGATATCGACGCGACCATCGCGCAGGCGCTGGAGATCAATGACCGCCCCGTAGTGATCGACTTCGTGGTCAGCCGCGACTCCATGGTGTGGCCGATGGTTCCCACCGGTGTCAGCAACGACCTGATCCAGATTGCCCGCAACATGACTCCCACCTGGGAAGAGGAGGACTAGGAAATGGCCCGCCACACCCTTTCCGTGCTGGTAGAAGACGTTCCCGGCGTGCTGACCCGGGTCGCCTCGCTGTTTGCCCGCCGGGCATTCAACATCAATTCCCTGGCTGTGGGCCCCTCGGAGGTGCCGGGCATGTCCCGCATCACCGTAGTGGTCGACGCCGAGGGTGACCTGCTCGAGCAGGTCACCAAACAGCTGAACAAGCTCATCAACGTCATCAAGATTGTCGAGCTGGTTCCGGATTCTTCCGTGCAGCGGGACCACATCCTGGTCAAGGTCCGCGCGGATGCCGCAACCCGGCTGCAGGTAACCCAGGCAGCCGAGCTGTTCCGCGCCTCGATAGTGGATGTCTCCACCGACTCGCTCATCGTCGAGGCAACAGGCACCGCCGACAAGCTCAACGCACTGCTCTCGGTGCTTGAGCCCTTCGGCATCCGCGAAATAGTCCAATCCGGAACCCTGGCCGTTGCCCGCGGCTCAAAATCCATGAGCGACCGCGCACTGCGCAGCGCCTGAGTTCCCCCACAGACCCTTGTCCTTAGAAACCAGTAGGAGATAACCAAAGTGACTGACATGTATTACGACGACGACGCAGACCTGTCGATCATCCAGGGCCGTACCGTCGCCGTCATCGGCTACGGAAGCCAGGGCCACGCCCATGCCCTCAGCCTGCGCGACTCCGGCGTGGACGTCCGCGTGGGCCTCAAGGAAGGCTCCGCCTCGCGTGCCAAGGCAGAGGCCGAGGGCCTGCGCGTGCTGAACGTGGCGGACGCCGTCGCCGAAGCGGACCTGATCATGGTGCTTACCCCTGACCAGGTGCAGCGTTTCGTCTACGCCGAGGACATCGCCCCGAACCTGCAGGCCGGCGACGCCCTGTTCTTCGGCCACGGCTTCAACATCCGCTACGGCTACATCCAGCCGCCGGCCGACGTCGACGTCGCGCTCGTGGCACCCAAGGGCCCGGGCCACATTGTGCGCCGCGAATTCGAAGCCGGCCGCGGCGTCCCGGACTTGATCGCCGTCGAGCAGAACCCCTCCGGTACCGCCAAGGAACTGGCCCTGTCCTACGCCAAGGCCATCGGCGGCACCCGCGCCGGCGTCATCGAAACCACCTTCACCGAAGAAACCGAAACCGACCTCTTCGGCGAGCAGGCAGTGCTCTGCGGCGGCGCCTCGCAGCTGATCCAGTACGGCTTCGAAACGCTGACGGAGGCCGGCTACCAGCCGGAGGTCGCGTACTTCGAGGTGCTGCACGAGCTGAAGCTGATCGTGGACCTGATGGTCGAAGGCGGCATCGCCAAGCAGCGCTGGAGCGTCTCGGACACCGCCGAATACGGCGACTATGTCTCCGGCCCGCGCGTCATTGACGAGAGCGTGAAGGAGAACATGAAGGCCGTCCTCGCGGACATCCAGAACGGTGCCTTCGCCAAGCGCTTCATCGATGACCAGGATGCCGGTGCCCCGGAGTTCAAGGAGCTGCGCAGGAAGGGCGAGGAGCACTCCATCGAAGCCACCGGCCGCGACCTGCGCAAGCTCTTCTCCTGGATCAAGAATGAAGACGATTACACCGAGGGTTCGGTAGCCCGCTAGCCGGACCGTAATCTCCGGCGCCGATTCGCCCTGCGCCCGCACCTGCGCGATAAGCTCGAAAAGCAAGCCGAATCGGCAAGGAGGCCGGACCCCACGGGTCCGGCCTCCTGCACGAAATGCCCCAACACAATCTTCCAGTGCAAAGAAATCTTCCAAGTGTAAAGAGGTCATCGGTGTCTGCCACCAAACCAGTCGTACTCCTTGCGGAGGAACTCTCGCCCGCCACCGTCGAGGCCCTGGGCCCCGACTTCGACATCCGCACCACCGACGGCGCCGACCGCTCCCAGCTCCTGGCAGCGATTGCCGACGTCGACGCCATCCTCGTGCGGTCCGCCACGCAGGTGGATGCCGAAGCGATCGCCGCCGCCAGGAACCTGAAGGTTATTGCCCGGGCCGGCGTGGGCCTGGACAACGTGGATATCAAGGCCGCCACGCAGGCCGGCGTGATGGTGGTCAACGCGCCGACGTCGAACATCATCTCCGCGGCGGAACTGACGGTGGGGCACATCGTGTCCCTGGCCCGGAACATCCCGCAGGCCAGCGCCGCCCTGAAGAACGGCGAATGGAAGCGCTCCAAGTACAGCGGCACCGAACTGTTCGAAAAGAAGATCGGCATCATCGGCCTGGGCCGCATCGGCGCCCTGGTGGCCGCACGCATGCAGGGCTTCGGCACCGAGATCCTCGCCTATGACCCGTATGTCACCTCCGCCCGCGCCGCCCAGCTGAATGTCCGGCTGGTGTCCCTCGACGAGCTGCTCGCCGAGTCCGACTTCGTCACCATCCACATGCCCAAGACCCCGGAAACGGTGGGCATGCTCGGCGCCGAGGCGTTCGAGAAGATGAAGGACACCGCCTACGTAGTGAATGTGGCCCGCGGCGGACTCGTGGACGAAGCAGCCCTGTACGAGGCGCTGCAGGCCGGAAAGATCGCCGGCGCCGGCGTCGACGTGTTCGTCAAGGAACCCAGCACCGACCTGCCCTTCTTCGCCCTGGACAACGTGGTGGTCACCCCGCACCTGGGCGCCTCCACCGCCGAAGCCCAGGAAAAGGCCGGCATCTCGGTGGCGAAGTCCGTCCGCCTGGCGCTGGCCGGGGAACTGGTGCCCGACGCCGTGAACGTGGCCGGCGGCGTCATTGCCGAGGACGTCCGGCCGGGCATCCCGCTGATCGAAAAGCTGGGCCGGATCTTCACCGCCCTGGCCTCGGATTCCGTGACCGCCATCGACATTGAAGTAGCCGGAGAAATTGCCGCCCTCGATGTGAAGGCACTGGAACTGGCGGCGTTGAAGGGGATCTTCACGGACATCGTGTCCGAGCAGGTCTCCTATGTGAATGCTCCGGTCCTCGCCGAGCAGCGCGGCATCGAGGTCCGGCTGCTGACCACCCCGGACGTGGATGACTACCGCAACCTGCTGACCATCCGCGGCGCCCTGTCCGACGGGACGCGGCTTGAGGTCTCCGGCACCCTTACGGGTCCGAAGCAGATCCAGAAGCTCGTGGGCGTGAACGGGTACGACCTGGAAATCCCCATCAGCGAGCACCTCATTGTGCTGATCTACCAGGACCGTCCCGGCGTCATCGGCGCCCTGGGCCGGGTCCTGGGCGAAAAGGAAATCAATATTGCCGGCATGCAGGTGGCCCGCAACTCCGAGGGTGGACAGGCACTGTCCCTGCTCACCGTGGATTCCTCCGTGCCGCAGGACGTACTGGAGGCACTGAAGCTCGAAATCGGTGCCACCGTGGCCCGCGAGGTGGACCTGCAGGACTAGCAGCACGCCCGCTGTCCGGAGGGCAGCGCCAGTATTGCCGGAAGGCCGGTCCCGAACAGGGCCGGCCTTCTCGCTATGCTGGGGCCATGTCACAGCCCCCGGCGGAGCAGGCCATGCCGGCGCACGAACGGCCCTGGACGGCGGGCGCCCTGCTGCTGGTGGGCATCGGCTCCTATGCCGCCGTCTTCCTTAACACGCAGGTCCTTTGGGGCTGGGACGATCAAGGTGCGGTTGTCCTGGTCAACCGGATGGTTTTCGCCCTGGCAGTGGTCCTGACCGGGCTGACGGTTTTTGCGCCGGCCCGGCCGCCCGCCGTCGGAATCCGGCTGGCGGTTTATCTGGCTCCGCTGAGCCTGCTGCTGTGGCTGGTCCCGGCGCAGTCCAGCTCTATGGAATTGCTGGTCGCGCTGCTGCCGCCCTGGGCTTTGTTGACCGCGCTCTACGGGGTCCGGTGTGGACTTCCGACGGGATGGAGATTCGTCCTGGCCTATCTCGGAACAGGTGCGGCCGGCTGTTTGCTGATCGCCACGGTGTGGGTCAACGAACTGGTGTGGATTATGCCCGTACTGCCCCTGATGCTGCTGCTTGGGCCCCGCTACCGGCAACGCAGGCTCAGGGCGGCGGTGGAGATTTTCCTGGCGGTGCTGCTGGCGGCGTGTATAGGGGCTGAGTTCGTCCTCCTGCCGCAGGGGGACTCCTGGTTGCCTTACCGCAGCATCGTGGGAACGGCGTGCACCATCAGCCTTTTTTACACCGCCGTCCTGCTGGGCATCGCCCGCCGTACCGGCACCGAAGCGACAAGTCCCGCTAAAACAGGGTAATTTTCTTATGTGACTTCTTCCGATTCCAAGACCCCGTTCTACATCACCACGGCCATCTCCTACCCGAACGGCGAGCCCCACATCGGGCACGCCTACGAACACATCGCCACGGACGCCATGGCCCGCTTCAAGCGCCTCGACGGCTACGACGTGTTCTTTATGACGGGCACGGATGAGCACGGCCTGAAGATGCAGCAGTCCGCGGATAAGGAAGGCGTTACCGCCAAGGAACTCGCGGACCGAAACTCTGCCGCCTTCAAACAGATGGAAGCGGACATGGGCACCTCCTATGACCGCTTCATCCGCACCACCGACGCCGACCATTACGCCGCAGCGCAGGCCATCTGGAAGCGGATGGAGGAGAACGGCGACATCTACCTCTCCAAGTACGCCGGCTGGTACTCCGTCCGGGACGAGGCGTACTACACCGAGGACGAGACCGAAGTCCGCGAGGACGGCGTGCGCTACTCCAAGGAGACCGACACCGAGGTGACCTGGACGGAAGAAGAAAGTTACTTCTTCCGCCTCTCCGCCTACCAGGACCGGTTGCTGGCCCTGTACGAATCCCAGCCGGACTTCGCAGCCCCGCGCTCGCGGTTCAACGAAGTCATCAGCTTCGTCAAGGGAGGCCTGGAGGACCTTTCCATCTCCCGCACCACGTTCAACTGGGGCGTGCCCGTGCCGGGCAACCCGGATCACGTGATGTACGTGTGGGTGGACGCGTTGACCAACTACCTCACCGGCGTCGGCTTCCCGGATACGGAAAGCGAAGCGTTCAAGAAGTACTGGCCAGCCGATGTGCACGTGATCGGCAAGGACATCTCCCGCTTCCACGCCATCTTCTGGCCGGCGTTCCTGATGTCCGCCAAGCTGGAGCTGCCTCGGCGGATCATGATCCACGGCTTCCTGCACAACAAGGGCGTCAAGATGTCCAAGTCGCTGGGCAACGTGGTGGCTCCGAAGGCCTGGGCCGAGCAGTACGGCTTGGACTCGGTCCGGTTCTTCCTGCTGCGCGAGGTGCCCTTCGGTGCCGACGGCTCCTACAACCACGACGCCGTCGTGGGCCGGATGAATTCCGACCTTGCCAACAACCTGGGCAACCTCGCCCAGCGCTCACTGTCCATGGTGGCCAAGAACTGCGGCGCAGCGGTGCCGCAGCCCGGAGCGTTCACCCCCGAGGACACAGCGCTGCTGGAAGCGGCCGGGAACCTGCTGCAGATCTCCCGCGAGGCCTACGAGGTCCAGGATTTCCACGGCGCACTGGAAGCCACCTGGAAGGTCCTCGGCGACACCAACGCCTACTTCGCCGACCAGGCACCGTGGGTGCTGCGGAAGACCGACGTCGAGCGCATGAACACCGTGCTCTACGTGACGCTGGAAGTGCTGCGCATTGTGGCCATCCTGATCCAGCCGGTGATGCCGGAAAGTGCGTCGAAGCTGCTCACTGTCCTGGGCCAGGACGACGACGCCGCCCGGCAGTTCAGTGCGATCGGCGCGCCGCTGGTGCCGGGTACCCAACTGCCGGCTCCGACCCCCATCTTCCCGAAGTACGAGGAACCGGCCGAACAGGCCTAAGACATAAAAACACCCCCGGCGGTTGCCGGGGGTGTTTTTGGTTCCTGGGCAGGTCAGATGGATTCGGCGGAGCCGAGGAACCGCTGCGCGGCGGTGCGTTCCATCACGCCGGCCACGTCTTCCTGCTGACGTCGGGCGGTCTCGGTGAGTTCCTGCAGCCGCGCCGTGTTGAACCGGTGATCCGTGGCGGAAAGCACCAGCAGGGTCCGCCACAGGGATTCCTTCATCCGCACCAGGGACTGCAGGGATTCCAGTTCCAGCTGCCCCGTGGCGCCGCCGCCGGTGCTGAGCGGATTCAGCGGACCCAGCTTGCCTGCTGCAGCCCCCACCATGGCCGCAGCCGCCTTCACCTTGCTGCGCGAATAGCCCAGCGCATGGATCAGGGATTCCAGCTCGTCGCGTTCATCGGCGATCTCTTCCGCGAGCCGGGCGAAGGTTTCCTCATAGGGGGATCCTTCCCAGGTGCGCTGCGCGGCTGTGAAAAGGCGGACGCCCGTTTCCGCCCCGACCAGATGGTCGTCCAGGTAGGCGGCCAGCGATTCGTGTTCCGTCTGTGACTGCTGCATGTGCTCTCCTCACGTCGTCCGGATGCATCTCGTCGTGCCGGCTGAAATCAGCCTGCTTAGTAATTCATCCTGTTCAGTATCCTTGCAGATCCGCGGCCGGACCGCGAGGAGCTAGTCCGCGGCCAGCCCGGCCACGGGGGAGAGCCGGGCCGCACGCCGGGCGGGAAGCACCGACGCAGCCAACCCCGCCAGGAGCGCCACGGCCAGGACGGCGAGCAGCTGCAGCCAGGGCAGCGACAGTGCCACAGTGGTGAAGGAACCCAGCGCGGATTCCGCTCCCAACCAGCCGTACAGTGAGCCCAGGATGCTGCCCATCAGGGCGGCCACACCGGCAATCAGCACGGCCTCCAGGGCAAGCATGCCGCGCAGCTGTCCGCGGGTCAGGCCCAATGCGCGCAGCAGCGAGGACTCACGGGTGCGTTCCAGGACGGACAGGGAGAGGGTGTTGGCCACACCCACCAGGGCAATCACCACTGCCACTCCCAGCAGCCCGGTGACCACCATCAGCAGGACGTTGATGATCTGTTCAAAAGCCCCCCGCTCAATGGCCGAGCCCGAGACGGCGTAGTCCTCCACGTCCACCGCCGCGGCAAGGTCGGTGCGCAGGTCCATCAGCTCGTTGGTGTTCAGGCCGTCCGCCACGGTCAGCCACAGCTGCGGCTGCACAGGATAGGTATCCGCTTCCGCCGCCGGCAGACCGCCGAGGGTTTCGGCAGTCTCGCTGCTGATCAGCGGCTGCAGCTGGCTGCTGTCCGAGACCACCACCTTCAGTTCGACGCTCTTGGCCGCTCCTTGAACCGTAAGGGTTTTCTCCGTGGTTCCCTGCGGCATCAGGATGACGCCTGGCTCCAGTACCAGGGTGGAATCCTGCAGCACCTTCGCGGCGTCGGCAGGGTCCAGGGCATAGACACCGTACGGTCCGTACTCCGTCTCGGTCATGCCGGCCGGAGGCACCAGTACCGCTTCCTGCACACCCTTCACGGCACGGGCCGCGTCCTCGTCGGTGGAGGTGAACGGCGAGTCGTCGATGGGACCGCTGATGCTGACATCAACCGGGTATTCCGCCGCCAGCACACCGTCCAGGGAGGTCCGGACGGTCGCAGCGCCGGTCATCATCATGGTCACCAGGGTGACGCCGATCAGCAGGGCGGAGGAAGTGGCGGAGGTGCGCTGGGGGTTGCGGACGGCGTTGAGGGCCGCCAGCTTGCCCGGCACACCCAACGGCGCCGCGATCCTGCCGACGGTGCGCACCAGGGACGGAACAAACAACGTGGCGCACATCAGCACGCCCACGAAGCTGAGCATCCCGCCGGGCAAGGCAATGAGCAGGTTCCCTTTTACCGCGCCGACGGCCAGCAGTGCGGCGCCGACCGCCAGCAGTACCAACCCGATGCCCAGGCGGACGCGTCCACGTCGAGTTCCTGCACGGACGTCGTCCGCCGGACGCAGGGCTGCCAGAGGTGCAACGGTCGTGGCGGCGCGTGCCGGAACCAGCGAGGCCAGGACTGTCAGCGCGATGCCGACACCCAGCCCGGCGACAACGGCCAGGGGGGAGACCGACAGTGTTGCGAAGCCGCTCTCCGGGATGTTCTTCAGGTAGGCGATAATGCCGCCAACGAGTGCAATGGCTGCGAGGACTCCGGCAACTGACGCCACGATGCCAACGATCAGTGCTTCCACGATGACGGAGCGGCGGATCTGCGAGCGGGCGGCGCCAATGCACCGGAGGAGGGCGAGTTCCCGCGTGCGCTGGGCCACCAGCACCGAGAAGGTATTGGAGACCACCAGGGCACAGACCAGCAGGGCTACGGCAGCGAAGGCCAGCAGGATGGTGGTGAGGATGTTCTCCCCTCCGGTGAAGGAGGCAACCACAGCGTCCGTCTGTTCCTGCGCGGTGCGGACGTACACACCCTCCAGGCCGCTGATGTCCTGCTGCAGTGCTGCGCGGACGTCCTCCACTGAGGCGCCGTCGGCCAGTGCCACCTGGATGCTGGTGAAACCGGACCCGGGCTCACCGAACTCAGCCGCCGTGGCAGAGGTTGAATACAGCTGCGGGGTTCCCATGAGCTGCGGGTCCTTGGACGCGGACACCAGGGCAGTGACCGTGAGCTCGGCCGTTTGTTGCTCACCTGCGGGGTCATCGATAAAGGCGGTGAGGGGTAGCACCGACCCCTCGGTCAGCTCCTGGCGCTCGGCGGTGTCCTTGTCCACGGCTACTTCGTTGTCGGCGACCGGGAGCGTTCCCTGGAGTACGTCCACGGGGAAGAGGTCCGCGTGCTCCGAGGTGTTGCCCAGCTGGGCGACGTTCAGGTCCTTGCCGAAGGCGACGTAGGTCTGCCGGGCCGCGTAGATACCCTCCACGCCGGGGGTCTCCCGGACCAGGGCGGCGGTGTCTTCATCCAATACGGCCGCGTCCGCACTGTACATATCGCTGGTGACGAGCAGATCGGCGTTCCGGTACGCCTCGCCGACGCTCTGCGTCAGCGAGGCCTTGGACGAGGAATTGATGATGAGGGTGGCGGTGAGGAAGCCGACGGCAATCAGCACCGCCAGGGAAACGGCGATGAACCGCCGGGCATTCAGGCGCACCTGCGCCAGGGCTACCTGCAGCATGCTTATGCCCCCAGCTGGGTGAGGGCGGCGAGCACGGACTCGGGGGTCGGCTGCGCCAGTTCCCCGACCAGCTCGCCGTCGTTCATCAGGACCACGCGGTCAGCGTAGGAAGCGGCCACGGGGTCGTGCGTCACCATGATGATGCTCTGGCCGAACTCCTTGGTGGAGCGGCGAAGGAGCGAGAGTACTTCGGCACCGGACTTGGAATCCAGGTTGCCGGTGGGTTCGTCGCCGAAGAGGACATGCGGGCGGGTCAGGAGGGCCCGGGCCACGGCCACGCGCTGCTGCTGCCCGCCGGAAAGCTCGTGGGGGCGGTGCCGAAGCCGGTCCCGCAGGCCGAGGGTTTCGGTGATGAAGTCCAGCCATTCACGGTCCACGGTGCCGTTGGCCAGGGAGACCGGCAACGTGATGTTCTGCTCCGCGGTCAGTGTGGGCACCAGGTTGAAGGACTGGAACACGAATCCCACGCTGTCGCGGCGCAGGCGGGTGAGATCGGCGTCCTTCAGACCGGTGATTTCGGTGCCGCCTACCCAGATACGGCCCGAGTCTGAAGTGTCCAGGCCCGCGAGGCAGTGCATCAGTGTGGATTTGCCGGAGCCGGAGGGGCCCATGATGGCGGTGAACGTACCGGTTTCGAAACTGACGTCCACGTCCTTCAGGGCGTGGACGCGGGTGTCGCCGGTTCCGTAGGTCTTGTTCAGGAGCTGTGCGGCGGCGGCCAGACGCGGTTTTCCGGCGCCGGCCGCAGGGGAATGCTGTGCAAGTGATGTCATACCGCCACAGTATTGCCGAGGCGGATGCGGTTACATCGGAGGGCAGGAGGTCATTTTTCTCAGCGTCTCATACCGTGGGTGGAAGGGGGCCGGCCAGCCGGTAGGACTCGCGGAGCAGCTCGGACAGCTCATCCGGAGGCAGATGCTCCAGCCGGGCCAGGAGGAGCAAGGGGGACCGGTTGTGGTGCGGCGTCCAATAGAACAGGTCCGGCTGCAGCGCCGCCAGCGCCTCGCGTTCGGCGCTCTTCACGGTCAGGACACCGTCCTCCCACATCCGGGCCATCAGGGTACGGGCGAACCAGGCCGGCTGCTTCCAGCTAAGGCGCTCCGTCACGCCCGGGAGGGAGAGACAGATGGAGCGAACGTCGTCGACCGTGACCATCTCCCTAGGGTGCGACAATCCCCGTCTCGTAGGCAATGACCACGGCCTGTACCCGGTCCCGGGCCTCCAGCTTGGCCAGGATATGCCCCACGTGGGTTTTCACGGTCGCTTCGGACAGGTACAGCTTCGCGGCGATTTCCGGATTGGACAGGCCCTGCGCAATCAGGGTGAACACCTCGTGTTCGCGCGGGGTCAGGGAGGCGACGGCGTCGGCATGCCGGCTGCCCGGCGCACCGGCCGTGCGCAGCAGGGGAGCGACGTGGTTCAGGAGGCGGCGCGTAGTAGACGGTGCAATGACGGCGTCCCCGCGGTACACGGTCCGGATGGCCTCCAGGAGTTCCTCGGGCGGTGCGTCCTTCAGGAGGAATCCGCTGGCTCCGGCCTGGATAGCGGTGAGCGCGTATTCATCCAGGTCGAAGGTGGTCAGGACTACGACCTTGGGTTTGCTGCCGGTGTCGCCGTCCAGAATCCGGGAGGTGGCTTCGATGCCGTCCATCCCGGGCATACGGACGTCCATCAGTACGACGTCGGCGGACACGGCTGCCAGCGCGGCCAGCGCCTCCCGCCCGTTACCGGCTTCGGCAACAACCTTGAGGTCGGGCTGGGAATTGATCAGCATCCGGAACCCGCCGCGCACCAGCTGCTGGTCATCAACGAGGAGTACCCGGATGGGGGCTGCGGGCTCGGTGGACGGGTCGGACGCTGCAGTCCAGGGGGAATCCGGCACTGTGGCTAGGCCTCCGTGTAGGGAATGAATGCTTCAATGCGGAATCCTCCGCCGGCCGCAGGGGCGGCCTTCAACGTTCCATCGTAGAGGGACAGCCGCTCTGCCATGCCCTTGATGCCCTGCCCGGCGCCGTCGTCGTGCAGGGCCGACGCCGCGCCCAGCCCGTCGTCGTGGACATCCAGTTCCAGTCCGGCAGGGGTCCACCGCAGGGCCACGTCGGCACGCGCCCGCGGGCCGGCGTGCTTGAGCACGTTGGTGAGCGACTCCTGGATCACCCGATAAGCGGTAAGCTCCGCCCCCGGCGGCAAGGCGCGCCGCGGCGTACCGGTAACGCTGAAGGCGGCTTCCAGCCCGCCCCGTTGAACGGACTCAAGCAGTTCGTCGATGTCGGCGAGGGAAGGGAGGGGACGGGTAGAGGCGGCTTCGTCGCCGCGCAGTACGCCAAGCAGTCGGCGCATCTCCCGCAGGGAACTTCGGCCGGTCTCTGCAATGACGCCCAGCGTCTTCGGCGCGATGTCCGGGTCCTCGGCGCTCGCATACCGGGCGCCGTCGGCCTGGGTGATGATCACGGACAGCGAGTGCGCCACGATGTCGTGCATTTCGCGGGCGATGTGGCTGCGTTCATCGGCGGCGGCGAGTTCACGTTCCTGTTGGCGTTCAACTTCGAGCCGATGCGCGCGGTCCTGGAGGGCCTGCACGGCCAGCCGCCGGGTGCGGGTCAGGTCGCCGAACGTCCATGCCACCAGGACCACCGCTTCGACGGCGACGAGGTCGATGACGGCGATGACGGAAATGCCCTCCCCGGCGATGTCGGGGAAGATATACCGGATCAGGAAGAGTGCCCCGCCGATGGCGGCCAGGGCCAGCCCGGCAATGCTCGCCCAGCGCGGGGCGAAGGCAGCCAGGGAATACACAGTGACCAGAACGAAGATGTCTGCCGGCAGACCGGTGACCGGGACCAGGAAAAGCTGGAGGACACAGGCGGCGGCTTGGACGGCGGCTGCCGCCACCGGGCGGCTGCGGCGCCAGGCCAGGCTCATGCAGATGGCCGCGGACAGGAAGAACTCGACGTTTTGTCCTCCTCCCGTCAGCAGGAAGGGGACGGCGAAGATGAGCGTGGCAGCGATTGCCTGCCAGAAGTTCACTTTCCCGGAGTTCGCCTGCAGCCAGGCATAGAGTCGTCGGTGTACGAGCATGGAAACCAACTTTAGGGGTGTTCGGGCGTCCGCGCGTCATACTGCGGGTTGAACTCCCGGGGGTGACGTCCCGGAGGTCCGTCCCGGGTGTCCACGATGCGGGACGGGTTGCCCGGTATCTGGACCAGTTTCCTAGGATGGGCAGCATGAGCGAAGACACACCCCGAACCATTTCCCTGGCCGTCATCCCCGGCGACGGGATTGGCCCCGAAGTCACCGCCGAAGCAGTGAAGGTGCTGCTGGCGGTTACCGGCGGCAGCCCCGTCCGGTTTGAGCTGACGGAATACCCGCTGGGAGCGGAGCACTGGCTGGAAACCGGCGAGACGCTTCCGGAGCACACACTGGAAGCGCTCAAGGGGCACGATGCCATCCTGTTCGGTGCCGTGGGTGCCGCACCGGGGGACACGCTCGTCCCGTCGGGCCTGATAGAACGCGAACTGCTGCTGAAGCTGCGGTTCAGCCTGGACCACTACGTCAACCTGCGGCCGTCCCGCCTGTACCCGGGTGTGCACAGCCCGCTTTCTGCTCCGGGCAACGTGGACTTCGTTGTGGTGCGCGAAGGTACCGAGGGACCGTACGCCGGCAACGGGGGAGTGCTGCGGGAGGGCACCCCGCAGGAAATCGCCACCGAGGTATCCCTGAACACCGCGTACGGCGTGGAACGGGTAGTGCGCGACGCCTTCCGTCGGGCCGCTGCCCGGCCGCGCCGCCACCTGACCCTGGTCCACAAGCACAACGTGCTGGTGAATGCGGGCAGGCTCTGGAAGCGCACCGTGGAGAAGGTGGCCGCCGAGTTCCCGGAGGTGACGCATGACTACCTGCACGTGGATGCCGCAACGATCTTTATGGTGAGCGATCCGTCACGCTTCGACGTGATTGTCACCGACAATTTGTTCGGCGACATCATCACGGACCTCGCAGCGGCGATCACCGGCGGGATCGGCCTGGCGGCCTCCGGAAACATCAACATGGACCGGACCTTCCCCTCCATGTTCGAGCCGGTCCACGGCTCCGCTCCCGATATTGCCGGGCAGCAGAAGGCCGACCCGACCGCAGCCATTCTTTCTGCCGCGCTCCTGCTGCAGCATCTGGGCTTCCACGAAGAAGCGGCCAGAGTGGAACGGGCAGTGGAGAAAGACCTCGCCGGCAGGGACGGAACGCGGCGTTCCACCGCTGAGGTCGGCGATGCCATTGCCACCGCGGTGTCATAAGCTCGTGCATAGCCAATAAGCAGTCGTAGAACGGGCTTTTGCCGTTCACAGTGGAGGAATCATGACCGTCAGCGCACTGGAGTTTTCCCAGGAGCTTTCCAGCAATCCCAAGCTCGCCGCCGAGCGTGCAGCCATCCTGGCAAACCCCGGGTTCGGCGACTACTTCACGGATCACACCGCCGTCATTGACTGGAAGGCGGGGGAGTCCGGCGAGCAGGAGTGGCAGAACGCTCGGATTGAGCCCTACGGTCCCATCTCCATTGATCCTGCCGCCGGCGTGCTGCACTACGGCCAGGAGATTTTCGAGGGCCTGAAGGTCTACCGCCATGCCGACGGTTCAGTGGTGAGCTTCCGTCCGGAGGCCAACGCAGCCCGCCTGAACCTTTCCGCCCGCCGGCTTGCCCTGCCCGAACTGCCCGAGGAACTTTTCCTGGAGTCCATCCGCCAGCTGGTGGCACTGGACCAGGACTGGATCCCCGACGGCGACGGTGCCGCGCTGTACCTGCGTCCCTTCATGATCGCCACGGAGGCCTTCCTTGGCGTTCGCCCGGCCCGTGAAGTCTCCTACCGGGTCATCGCCTCCCCGGCCGGAAATTACTTCGGCGGGGAATTGAAGCCTGTATCCATCTGGCTCTCCTCCAAGTACGCCCGCGCAGGCCGCGGCGGCACCGGGGAAGCCAAGTGCGGCGGCAACTACGCGGCGTCGCTCATTGCCCAGATGGAAGGCGAAGCGAACGGCTGCAAGCAGGTGCTGTTCCTGGACGAATTCAATGACAACGCCGTTGAAGAACTGGGCGGCATGAACGTCTTCTTCGTCTTCAAGGACGGCCGTCTGGTCACGCCGGCCCTGTCCGGCACCATCCTGCACGGTATTACCCGCTCGTCCGTGCTGCAGCTGGGCCGCGACCGCGGCATGGACGTCCAGGAACGCAAGATCACCCTGGACGAATGGCGCGAGGGCATTGCCTCCGGCGAGATCACCGAGGTGTTCGCCTGCGGTACGGCTGCCGTCATTACCCCGATCGGCCAGCTGAAGTCCGAGGACGAGGTCATTGGCTCCGCCGACTCCAAGCCCGGCGAGGTCACCATGTCCATCCGCGAGCAGCTGCTCGGCATCCAGACCGGCACCGTGGAGGATACCCACGGCTGGCTGACCCGCCTGGCCTAGGACAAACATGCCAATGCTTCCGGAGTCCGGAGTGGTCCGCAGCAGTGACCTGACCCGCGTAAGGCTGGCGCCGAACCCGGGTCCCATGTCGCTGGACGGTACCAACAGCTACATTGTGGCTGCCCCCGGATCCGGAAGCACGGTGGTGGTGGACCCGGGCCCCCGGGACGAGCAGCACCTGCAGGCCCTGGCGGATGCCGGAACCGTGGAGCTGGTGCTCATCACCCACCGGCATTCCGATCACACGGAGGCCAGCCGGCGGTTCGCCGAACTGACCGGCGCTCCGGTGCGGGCCTTCGATCCCGCTTTCTGTGTGTCGGGCAAACCACTGGCGGCTGATGAAGAGATCTCCGCTGCAGGTGTGGACATCCGGGTCCTTGCGGCTCCGGGCCACACGTCCGATTCGGTGTGCTTCTGGCTTCCCGACGACGGCGCCAACGGTTCCGTCCTGACGGGGGACACCATCCTGGGGCGGGGTACTACCGTGCTGGACTATCCGGACGGAAACCTCGGCGATTACCTGGACACACTGGATATGCTCTCCAACCTTGGACCGGCCATGGTCCTTCCCGGACACGGACCGGTCCAGGCGGACCTTAGTTCCCTGGTCCTGACCTACCGCGACCACCGAGAAGAAAGGTTGGAACAGATCCGGGCAGCCCTGGCACAAGCCGGGCCGGACGCCGGCGCGGGGGAGATCGCTGACTTGGTCTACTCCGATGTGCCGGCGAACGTCCGCCGGGCGGCGGAACTTTCGGTGGCCGCGCAGCTCGCCTATCTGCGGAACGGCAGCTGACGAAGGAGATTCCGGCCCGGAGCTGTCCGCGCGGGTGTGACGAGGAAAACCGGCTGCGGGCTTGCATGGGGGCAGCGGGACAGTCCTAAAATGGAAACATCGGTTGCAGGGCAGGGGACGGAAAACTGTTCCCGGGCCCAGTGCGGCAGGTCACTTCGATCCGGTTTGCAAGGACCGGAAGCGATGTGTAGAGTTACATGAGTCGCCGCGGCCGGGACGCTGGAAAAGCGCCCGAGCATGGCGGCCAAACCCCAACAAAAAACAGAGTCCAACCAGTGCGCGCCCTTCGCGGGGCCGGTGGAAAAGACTCCGTTGGATGCTGGGTCCGGAACGGCGGAAAACGCCTTTCACGGGCTCCCGACAAGGGAAACCGCGAATTGCAAATAACGCCGGAATGGAATAAGATATAAAACATTGCAGCGAAGAAGAAAAGG